>NZ_BMTU01000001.1 GCF_014649835.1 Streptomyces pilosus
CTCGGGCTTTCCTCCGGGCGCTTCCCTTCGGTCTTGCGTTTCCGACTCTATCAGATCTTTCTGATCCGATTTCCTCGGTGCTTTCCAGGTTTTCGCTCTCGCGTTTCCCTTTCCGGCGGTTCCGACTCTATCAGATCCTTTCGGGCCCGATTCCCAGTCGGTGGGTTTTGCCGTCGGGCCTGCGGCTTTCGCCTGTCGGCCTTTCGACATTCACTACGTTAACCGATTCCTCCGCCCGATTCATAATCGGGCTCCGCGGTGAGCGAATTCAGACATGCGGACATGACGAATTCGACCCCGCCGAGGGGTGATCGTAGGTAGTGGGTTGGCCGCTTCCGGCTGCAGGCGAACGCCGTACCCGGGTCAAGCGGCTCGGGCCACATTACGCATCTTCCACGGACGAGTCAACTTCGCCGGCGCCGCGGCACATGGGCCCGGTACGGGCTCACGGTCGGGTCGCTGTCGACCCAGTACCGCCACGGGTGCACGGCACCCTCCCCGGAGACCCCGGTGCGCGGGCCGTTGCGCACCTGGTCGGAGGAGGTGGGGGTACCGGTGAGGATACGGAGCGGGGTGTCGCCGGTGGCGCAGGCGTCCGTGCCGTTGAGGGCGCGGTCGACACCGAGGGCCGTGGCGAGCCGGGCGGGGCCTTTGGCCAGTTCCTTGTCGTTGCGGGCCGAGAGGCGACGGGTGCGGGCCAGCTCGGCGCCCTCCACGATCTCCCCGGCCCGCAGGAGCACCGCGCTCGCTCTGCCCTCGGGGCCACAGACCAGGTTCATGCAGAACCACATGCCGTAGGTGAAGTAGACGTACACGTGGCCGGGCGCACCGAACATCACTTCGTTGCGGGCCGTGCGTCCGCGGTAGGCGTGGGAACCGGGGTCGTTCTGTCCGTCATAGGCCTCCACCTCGGTGAGGCGGAGGGCGATCGGACCGTCCGGGGTGCTGCGGACCAGGATCCGGCCGAGGAGGTCGGGGGCGACCTCGAGGACGGGGCGGTCGAAGAAGTTCCTGTGCAGGGGCGTACGGTCGGGGGTCGCGATCATGCCGTCCGAGGGTACTGGAGACGGCAGCTGCCGCAGGGTGTTCTCCGGGCGCCGCTCTTGCCAGGGTGAGGACCGACGGAACCGGCCACGGCCGGATCGCGTTGTTAGGGATCAGCGGTCCTTGCACACAAGCGATGGCAGGACGACAGAGGGAGAGACATGGCGTTCAAGAAGCTGCTGGCGAGTCTGGGAGCCGGCGGGGCCTCGGTCGAGACGGTGCTGCACGAGGTCAACGTCGTCCCGGGCGGGGTCGTCCAGGGTGAGGTGCGGATCCAGGGCGGATCCGTGAACCAGCAGATCGAGGGGCTTTCGGTCGGACTGCAGGCCAAGGTCGAGGTGGAGAGCGGCGACCAGGAGTACAAGCAGGACATCGAGTTCACGAAGTCGCAGCTGGGCGGGGCTTTCGAGCTCCAGGCGGGCGCGGTGCACGCGGTGCAGTTCGGCCTGGAGATCCCGTGGGAGACGCCGATCACGATGATCGACGGCCAGCCGCTGCGCGGAATGAACATCGGGGTGACCACGGAGCTGGCGATCGCGCGGGCCGTGGACTCCGGTGACCTCGACCCGGTCAACGTGCACCCGCTGCCGGCCCAGAAGGCGATCCTGGACGCGTTCATCCAGCTGGGCTTCCGCTTCAAGAGCGCGGACATGGAGCGCGGCCACATCCGCGGCACCCGGCAGAAGCTGCCGTTCTACCAGGAGATCGAGTTCTTCCCGCCCCAGCAGTACCGGGGCCTGCACCAGGTAGAGCTGAGCTTCGTGGCCGACGAGCAGGCCATGGACGTCGTCCTGGAGATGGACAAGAAGCCGGGTCTGTTCAGCGAGGGCAGTGACACCTTCCGCTCCTTCAAGGTCGGGCTGAACGACTACCAGGGCACCGACTGGGCGGCATACCTCAACCAGTGGCTGTCGGAGGTCGGCAGCAGGCGCAACTGGTTCTAGGCTCGGTTCCGACCGAACGCACAAGATCAGGAGGTACCGAGGTGACCGAGCTCAAGCGGCGGCCGCTCCCCCACGACTTCCATCCGCCGGTGCCGTCGTTCACGGTGACCAGTGACGACGTGACGGAAGGCGCGGCGCTCAAGGACGCTCAGGTCCACGCGGCCGGCAACACCTCACCGCACCTGCGCTGGGAGGGCTTCCCTCCGGAGGCCCGGAGCTTCGCCGTGACCTGCTTCGACCCGGACGCCCCGACGGGCAGCGGGTTCTGGCACTGGGTGGTGTTCGACATCCCGGCCTCGGTGACCGCATTGCCGGCGGGTGCGGGCAGTGGTTCGTTCGAAGGGCTGCCGGAGGGCGCCGTGCAGGTGCGCAACGACTACGGCAGCAAGGAGTTCGGTGGTGCCGCGCCGCCGCCCGGGGACGGGCCGCACCGGTACGTGTTCACGGTGTACGCCGTGGACCAGGAGAAGCTGGGGCCGGACTCGGACGCCTCTCCGGCCGCCGTGGGTTTTAACCTGCGGTTCCACACCCTCGCGCGCGCCCATCTGATCGGTGAGTACGAGGTGCCCGCGGAGTCCTGACCCTTCCGCGCCGCTCCGGGCGTTCATGGAACGTTTGCCCGCCCCTGGTCTTGGAATTGATCAGGGGCGGGCATTTTTGTCGGTGGGAGTCGCGGGGGGTCGCCTCCCGCGGGAGCAGCGGATATTGCGTTGTCCATCCCGGCGTGCCCGGCCAGAGTTGATCCCAGCCCGCCGAGGGGTGGGCCGGTGCACACGGGAGGTGGGCTGGTATGCGGGACACGCTGGTGCTGAACGCGAGCTTCGAGCCGTTGTCGACGGTGACGTTGAACCGAGCCGTCGTTCTGGTGCTTCAGGACAAGGCCGTCGTCGAGCAGGCCCACCCCGAACTGCGCATGCGGGGAGCCGCGGTCAACATACCGGCGCCCCGGGTGATCCGGCTCTGCCAGTACGTGAGGGTGCCGTTCCGAAGACAAGCGCCGTGGTCGCGGCGGGGTGTGTTGGTACGGGACCGGCACCGGTGCGCGTACTGCGGCAGGCGGGCGACGACCGTGGACCACGTGGTGCCGAGGTCGCGCGGTGGGCAGGACACGTGGCTGAACACGGTGGCGTCGTGTGCGGAGGACAATCACCGGAAGGCGAACCGGACGCCCGAGCAGGCCGGTATGCCGTTGCTGCGGGAGCCGTTCGAGCCGACACCGGCCGATGCGATGCTGCTGGCGCTGGGCGCCGAGGAGTTCGAGGCGCTGCCGGAGTGGCTGGCGCTGGACGCGGCGTGAACGGTATCGCCGTAGGGGCGTGGGTCGCGCTGCCCGGCCGCGGGTGTGTCGTGGCTTGTCGTGCGGCTCCCCGCGCCCCTGAGGCGTCTCCCTAGTCGATGGAGGGCTTCTCGCGGCGTTCCTGGGCGGGGACGTTGGGGGTGGGGGCGCTGTTGCCGCCCATGCCGCCGAAGTTGCCCATCGCGCCGGAGAGGCCCTTGAGGGCGTCGCCGATCTCGCTGGGGACGATCCAGAGCTTGTTGGCGTCGCCCTCGGCGATCTTCGGGAGCATCTGGAGGTACTGGTAGGAGAGCAGCTTCTGGTCCGGGTCGCCGGCGTGGATGGCCTCGAAGACCGTACGGACGGCCTGGGCCTCGCCCTCGGCGCGGAGGGCGGCTGCCTTGGCCTCGCCCTCGGCGCGCAAAATCTGGGACTGCTTCTCGCCCTCGGCGCGCAGGATCTCTGACTGGCGGACACCCTCGGCCTGGAGGATGGCGGCGCGCTTGTCACGGTCGGCGCGCATCTGCTTCTCCATCGAGTCCTGGATGGAGGTGGGCGGCTCGATGGCCTTGAGCTCGACGCGGTTGACGCGGATGCCCCACTTGCCGGTGGCCTCGTCGAGGACGCCGCGCAGGGCCGCGTTGATCTCCTCGCGGGAGGTGAGGGTCCGCTCCAGGTCCATGCCGCCGATGATGTTGCGCAGCGTGGTGACGGTGAGCTGCTCGATGGCCTGGATGTAGCTGGCGACCTCGTAGGTGGCGGCCCGGGCGTCGGTCACCTGGTAGTAGATGACGGTGTCGATGTTGACGACCAGGTTGTCCTGCGTGATGACCGGCTGCGGCGGGAACGGCACGACCTGTTCGCGCAGGTCGATGCGGTTGCGGATGGTGTCGATGAACGGGACGACGATGTTCAGGCCCGCGTTGAGTGTCCGCGTGTAGCGGCCGAAGCGCTCGACGATGGCGGCGCTGGCCTGTGGGATGACTTGGATCGTCTTGATCAGGGCGATGAAGACCAACACCACCAGGATGATCAGGACGATGATGATCGGTTCCATCGTCGGTTCCCCGAACCCTTCTTGACCTCGGCGCCTAGGGCAGCTGTTGTGCCTAAAAGATCTCGCTGTCGAAGATCTTGCTGGTCGAGTCTGTCAGACCATCGGTGCAACTGGGGGATTGTTCGCCGCAGTTGTGTCGCGAGGGGTCACATGACGATCGCCGTGGCTCCCTCGATGTCGACGACGTCCACTTCCTGGCCCGCGTCGTAGGCGCGGCCGGCGTCGAGGGCGCGTGCCGACCAGACCTCGCCGGCGAGCTTGATCCGGCCGCCGGATCCGTCGACGCGTTCCAGTACGACGGCCTGTTTCCCCTTCAGGGCGTCCACGCCCGTCAGGTGTTCGGGCCGTTGGGTGCGGTGTCTCCTGGCGACGGGGCGTACGACGGCGATGAGCGCCGTCGAGACGACGGCGAAGACCACGACCTGGGCGACGGCGCCCCCGCCGAGGACGCCGGAGACCAGTGCCGCGGTGACGGCGCCCACCGCGAGCATGCCGAGTTCGGGCATCGCGGTGATCACGAGTCCGATGCCGAGCGCCGTCGCGCCGATCAGCCACCACAGCCATGCGTCGATGTCCACCCGGCCATGGTAGGACCGGGCACCCGGTCGCCGACAGGGCGCCGATCAGTTTCAACGGGCCGTGCGGTCGCGGGTCTTGTGGTCCGGGTGCGCGGTTCAGGCCATCGGGAGGCCCTGGGCGGTCCAGCGGTCGCCGACCTGTTCGACGACGAGCGGGAGGCCGAAGCAGAGGGAGAGGTTGCGGGAGGTGAGTTCGAGCTCCAGCGGGCCGGCGGCGAGGACCTTGCCCTGACGGATCATCAGGACGTGGGTGAAGCCGGGGGCGATCTCCTCCACGTGGTGCGTGACCATGATCATGGAGGGGGCGATCGGGTCGCGGGCGAGCCGGCCGAGGCGGCGTACGAGGTCCTCGCGGCCACCGAGGTCGAGGCCGGCGGCGGGCTCGTCGAGGAGAAGCAGCTCCGGGTCGGTCATCAGGGCGCGCGCGATGAGGGTGCGCTTGCGCTCGCCTTCGGAGAGGGTGCCGAACTTGCGGTCCAGGTAGTCGGACATGCCGAGGCGGTCGAGGAAGGCGCGGGCGCGCTGCTCGTCGATGTCCTCGTACTCCTCCTGCCAGCCGGCGGTCATGCCGTAGGCGGCGGTGAGCACGGTCTGCAGGACGGTCTGCTTCTTGGGGAGCTTGTCGGCCATGGCGATGCCGGCCATGCCGATGCGGGGGCGCAGTTCGAAGACGTCGGTGCCGGGCCTGCCGAGGGTCTCGCCGAGGATGGTGGCGGTGCCCGTGCTGGGGTAGAGGTAGCTGGAGGCGAGGTTGAGGAGGGTGGTCTTGCCGGCGCCGTTGGGGCCGAGGATGACCCAGCGCTCGCCCTCCTTGACCGACCAGGAGACCTGGTCCACCAGAGCCCGGTCCTCACGGACCACGGATACGTCCTGAAGCTCCAGAACATCGCTCATGAGCGCGTTGTCTCCCCTTGCAGTGTGGCCGGTCTCGGCTGTCGCGTACGCCTGGTGGGTCGGTCCGCCGCACCCGTGGGCGCAGCCCATCATGAAATCTACGCCACCGGCCGACCCGGACATTCCTCCGGTCCGGCTCTTGGGCTCTGTCTAGGGTGTACGCATGCTTTCCGAACCACGCTCTGGACGTCTGGCCGCCTGGGGAAACGCCCTGCTTGCCGGACTTGTCTCGCCGGACGACGCCGTACTCGCGGTGGTCGGGGAGGACGCGGTGCACCGGGTGGTGGGGTTGCCGGGCGAGGCCGCGCCGGTGGGGCTCACGCTGGCACTGGGGCGGCTGCGGGCGCTCGGGGTGCAGGGGCTGCGGGTGGCTCTGCCGGTGCCGGGGCATCCGCTGGGGCTGAGCGGGCCGGCGGAGTTCAACGCGCGTGCGCTGGAGGCGGAGGAGGCGGTGGTCTGCGTCGGGGCAGCGCTGGGGCTGGTGCCGGAGGTGCACGAGGCCGGGCCCTCGGGTGACGTGCGGGTGGAGGTGGTCTGGCACTGTCTGCCGGTGCGGGAGGCGCCGCCCGCGGACGTGCCGTCGCTCGGGGAGGCGGAGCGGGAGCTGGCGGAGGCGTTGCGGGAGGCGACGGAGGCGCTGACGCGGCTGGACGTGGCCGGGTCGGGGCCGGTGGCGGAGGCGGCGGTCGACGCGTACCGGGCGCGGGCGATGGCCTCGCGGGGGCGGGACGTGCTGGCGCCGGGGTATCCGCCGCGGGCGGTGCGGGTGCTGGAGCTGGCGGAGCGGGTGGGGGCGCTGGTGTCGCTGGCGGGGGGCAGTGGGCACGGGGGTGCGGTGAGTGCGTCGGAGATGGCGGGGCGGGCCGGGGCGTTGCGGCCGGTGGAGCGGACGGCTCGGCGGGCGCGGGTCGCGGCGTACAACTCCGTTGTGGAGGAGCGGGGGCGGGGGGTGTAGGAGCAGGGGGTGTACGAGCGGGGGCGTACGAGCGCGGGACCGGCGTGTGGCTGCGGCGTGGGTGCGGGCCGGGGGGCGTTGCGCAGCCCGGCGCGGGCGGGGTGCCGTCGCGCCCACCCTCCCCCATCGCCCCAGCGGCACGACTGCCCGCGGAGAGCGGGGAGGGGCGGGTGGGCATGGGGCAGCCCCGGCGCCTCTGTGGGGCGGGGGCCGGGGCCGGGGGTGGGTGGCGTCAGTGGTTGACGGCGGTGTTGCCGAAGGCCGGGTTCAGGAGGCCGATGACGTTGACGCTGTTGCCGGAGACGTTGACCGGGACGTCGACCGGGACCTGGATGACGTTGCCGGAGACGACGCCCGGGGAGCCCACGGCGCTGCCGTCGGCGTGGCTGCCGTCGGTGGCAGAGGCCATTCCCGTGCCGGCGGCGAGCAGGCCACCGGCCACCATCGTCACGGCCGCTGCCTTCTTCAGGTTCTTCACTTTCCGAGCCCTCCTAGCGATGGCCGCGGCAGGCGCCGCGGCGTGCACTGGACAACGGCCGGCGCCGCCCCCGGATACGGCCGTCCGGGGGACATTCCCACTACGGTATGAATCTCGGACCGGAGGGGAACCTTCCGTCGGTCCGGAGACGTCCGGGGTCAGCCGCTGAGGCCGTGGCGGACGGCCCACAGGGCGGCCTGGGTGCGGTCCGCCAGGTCGAGCTTCATCAGGATGTTCGACACATGGGTCTTCACGGTCTTCTCCGAGAGGACCAGGGCGCGGGCGATCTCCCGGTTGGCGCGCCCGTCCGCTATGAGACCGAGCACCTCCCGCTCCCGCTCCGTGAGGGAACCCGCGCGTCCCGGGCCCGAGCCGGTCTCCTCCTGGGACAGCAGCGCGCCGGCCACCTCCGCCTGGAGCAGGACGTGCCCGGCGTGCACCGAGCGGATGGCGCCGGCGAGCGCGTCGGGGTCGACGTCCTTGTACACGTAACCGGCGGCGCCCGCGCGCAGGGCGGGGACCACGGTGCGCTGCTCGGTGAAGCTGGTGACGATCAGCACGCGCGCCGGATGCCCGAGTTCGCGGAGCCTGCGCAGGGCGTCCACGCCGTCCATGCCCGGCATCTTGACGTCCATGAGGATGACGTCGGGCCCCAGCTCCCCCGCGAGGGCGACCCCCTCCGCGCCATCTGCGGCCTCACCGACGACCTCGATGTCGTCCTGCACCTCCAGGAACGTGCGCAGGCCCCGGCGCACCACCTGGTGATCGTCGACCAGCAGCACCTTGATTGCGTCAGCCACCGGGGACCTCCATCTCGATCGTGGTGCCCTTGCCGGGCGCCGATTCCACGGTCAGCCGGCCGCCGACCCCGCTCGCCCGGTCGCGCATGGAGACCAGGCCCAGGTGGCGGCCCGCACGGCGCACGACCCGCGTCTCGAAACCGCGGCCGTCGTCGCTGACCCGCAGGACCGCCCCGCCGCCCCTGCGTTCCAGGACGACGTCGACGTGCTCGCCGCCGGAGTGCCGCAGAGCGTTGTGCAGTGCCTCCTGGGCGACGCGCAGCACCGCCTCCTCCTGGGCCGCGGGCAGGGCGCGCACCCCGTGGCCGGTGAAGGTGACGCGCGCGCTGTGGGCGCGGTCGAGGACCTGGACCTGGGTGCGGAGCGTGGCGACCAGGCCGTCCTCGTCGAGGGCGGCGGGGCGCAGTTCGACGACCGCCGCGCGCAGTTCCTCGGCGGCCTCGGCGGCGAGGCCGGCCACCTGCTGGAGTTCGCCCTTGGCGCGCGAGGGGTCGCGGTCGACGAGGCGGGCGGCGGCCTGGGCGGTGAGCCGCAGGGAGAAGAGCTTCTGGCTGACGGCGTCGTGGAGCTCGTGGGCGAGCCGGGAGCGTTCCTCGGCGATGGTCAGCTCGCGGCTGCGTTCGTAGAGCCGGGCGTTGGTGAGGGCGATCGCCGCGTGCTGGGCGAGGATGCCGAGCAGTTCCTCGTCGTCCTCGGTGAAGCCGCAGGTGCCGTCGGGCTTGGGGCAGTTCTTGTTGGCGAGGAACAGGGCGCCGATGACCTCGTCGCCGTCGCGGATGGGCAGGCCCAGGAAGTCGACGAGGTCGGGGTGGGCGCTGGGCCAGCCTCCGAAGCGGGGGTCGCGGCGCACGTCGGCGAGGCGCTGCGGGGTCGCCTCGTCGATCATCGCGGCGAGGATGCCGTGCTGGCGCGGGAGGGGGCCGATGGCCTTCCACTGTTCGTCGCCGACGCCGTCGACCACGAACTGGGCGAAGCCGCCGTGGTCGTCGGGCACGCCGAGGGCGGCGTACTGGGCGTCGAGGAGTTCGCGGGCCGAGGCGACGATCGTCTTGAGGACGTCGCGCACCTCGAGGTGCCTGCTCATGGCCAGCAACGCGGCGCTCACCGCGGCGAGGCCGGACCGGGGGCCGTGGCTCATGTTCCTCACCGTACCGGTGGGTGGTGACGGCGCGGATCGGACGGGCGGCGGCCGGTCGGCGGGGCGATGGTCCTAGGTCCGCGGCCCCGGCCGGACGGCCGGTGGCGTAGGGCCGCGGGCCCGGGGACGGCGGCGTAGGGCGAACGGACCCGCGTTCCTGCGTCCCGGGGCCGAGGCGACGGCGGCCGGCCGGTCCCTACGTTGAGGGCACGCCGATCGGGCGTTGCCGACGACGAGGGGACGGTTGCCATGCCGGTTGCGATCATCACGGGCGCTTCGAAGGGACTCGGGGCGGCGCTCGCGCGGGCGCTGGCGGAGCGCGGCTGGGATCTGGTGCTGGACGCGCGGGGGCCGGTGCCGCTGGCGGAGACGGCGGGGCTGGTGTCGGCGCACGGCACGCGGGTGACCGCGCTGCCGGGGGACGTCACGGACGCGGGGCACCGTGCGGAGCTGGTGGCGGCCGCGTGGCGGCTGGGCGGGGTGGACCTGCTGGTGCACAACGCCAGCGCCCTGGGCGCCGAGCCGCTGGTGCCACTGGAGGAACTGCCGCTGGAGGGGTTGCGGCGGGCGCTGGAGGTGAACCTGGTGGCGGCGCTGGGGCTGGTGCAGGAGGCCCTGCCGCTGCTGCGGGCGGCGCCCGCGGGCGCGGTGCTCGTGGTGAGCTCGGACGCCGCCGCCGAGGCGTATCCGGCCTGGGGCGGGTACGGGGCGTCCAAGGCGGCCCTGGACCAGCTGGCGGCGGTGCTGGCGGTGGAGGAGCCGGGGCTGCGAGTGTGGGCGGTCGATCCCGGTGACATGGCGACGGAGCTGTACGCGGCGGCCGTGCCGGACGACGACGCGCCGCGGCCCGAGCCGGCCGGCGTGGTGCCCGCCTTCCTGCGGCTGCTGGACGAGCGGCCGGCCAGCGGTCGCTACGGCGCCCCGGCACTGCTGGAGGAGCGGCGGTGACGGTGGTCGTGGAGGTGCCGGAGGAGCTGTCGGCGCGGGTGCCGGTGGAGCAGCGGGGGCCGGGGCTGGACCGGGACTCGGTGCGGCTGCTGGTGTCGCGGGGGACGCGGGTGTCGCACCACGCCTTCGTGGCGCTGCCGCGGCTGCTGCGGGCCGGTGACCTGCTGGTGGTGAACACCTCGCCGACGCTGGCGGCGGCCGTCGACGGGCGGCTCGGGCACGCGGACGTGGTGGTGCACTTCTCCACCCGGGGTGACGACGGCCGCTGGGCGGTGGAGCTGCGGGAGCCCGACGGGCACGGCACCACGCGTGCGCGCGTGCCCGCGGGCGCGCCCGCGGGTAGTGAGGTACGGCTGGCCGGGGGTGCGCGGCTGGTGCTGGAGGAGCCGCTGAGCGCGCGGGGTGAGCGGCTGCGGTGGGCGCGGGTGTCGCGGGACGTGCTCGGGGTGCTGCGGGAGCGCGGGCGGGCGATCCGGTACGCGTACACGGAGCGGGACCAGCCGCTGTCGGCGTACCAGACGGTGTTCGCGCTGCCGTCCGCCGACGGGGCGGGGAGTGCGGAGATGCCGAGCGCGGGACGTCCGTTCACCGCGCGGCTGGTGGCGGAGCTGGTGAGCCGGGGGGTGCAGTTCGCGCCGGTGACGCTGCACACGGGGGTGGCGTCGGCGGAGGCGCACGAGCCGCCGTACCCGGAACGGTACGTGGTCCCCGGGGCGTCGGCGCGGCTGATCGGCGCGGTGCGGGCGGGGGGCGGCCGGGTGATCGGGGTGGGGACCACGGCCGTGCGGGCGGTGGAGTCGGCGGCCGGGGCGGACGGGGTGGTGCGCGCCCGCGCGGGGTGGACCGATCTGGTGGTGACCCCGGAGCGGGGGGTGCGGGTGGTGGACGGGCTGCTGACCGGGCTGCACGAACCGGCCGCCTCGCACCTGCTGATGCTGGAGGCGGTCGCCGGGCGGGAGGCGGTGGACCGGGGGTACGGGGAGGCGCTGCGCGGGCGCTACCTGTGGCACGAGTTCGGGGATGTGCACCTGGTCCTGCCGCGGTGACCGGGGCCACCTCACACAGCGCATTGCTCCAGCAACTCAGGGTGAGAGAAGGGGGCAGCGGATGTGAGGCCGGGCATAGGGCGCACATCACGTACGAACCGGCATAGGAGAGACATACATTCCACCTGAGCGGGGCGTACTGCCCCCTCTGCCCCGTTTCGCCCCTCCCTGATCCACTACCCGGCTTCGTACGTCACACCTTTGCCCGGCGATTTTGCGGCCGCTAAGAATGGCTGCGTCGCTCAGCGCCGCGGGTTCCGATCCGCGGCGTTCGTGCCGGAAGCACCATGTCCCCACCGGACGTTGAGCGACCTCCGCGCTATTCGAAGAGGTCCGTCCCGCATGTCGAAGAACATCCTCACCCGTGGTCATAGTCGTGCGCTGACCCGTCACCACAAGCTGGCCGTCGCGGGCGTCGCCGCCCTCGGTGCCGCCGCCATCGGGTTCTCGGCCGTTCCGAGCAACGCGTCCACGACCACCTCGAGCGAGGCCGCCTCCGCCCCCGCGGCGAAGGTCTCGTACAGCACGGAGCCGATCCAGGACGTCAGGGCCGACGTCACCGACCGGCTCGCCTCCTCCAGCCTCAAGGTCGAGCAGATCGCGGCGAAGAAGGAGGCCGCCGCCGAGGCCGCCGCACGGAAGGCCGAGGCCGCCGCGCAGAAGAAGGCCGCCGCCGCTGCCGCGAAGGCCGAGGCCGAGCGGGCCCGTCAGGCCAAGGAGGCCGCCTCCCGCTCCGCGGAGCGCGCCCAGGTCTGGAAGTCGGCTCCCCAGACCTACAGCAACACCCTGGACGGCTGGATCCGCGAATCCCTGTCCATCATGAAGAAGCACGGCATCCCCGGCTCCTACGAGGGCATCCACCGCAACATCATGCGGGAGTCCTCCGGCAACCCCAAGGCGATCAACCTCTGGGACATCAACGCCCAGAACGGCATCCCCTCCAAGGGCCTGCTGCAGGTGATCCCGCCGACGTTCGAGGCCTACCACGTCCCGGGGACCTCGAAGAACATCTACGACCCGGTCGCCAACATCACCGCCGCCTGCAACTACGCGGCCGACAAGTACGGCACCATGGACAACGTCGACAGCGCGTACTGAGGTCGGCGCGGACCTCTACGCGAACACGGACGCCGAAGGGCGGCACCCTCCTGACGGGGTGCCGCCCTTCGGGGCCGTACGGAGCGGTTACTTGCGCATGACCTCGGGCTCGTGGCGGCGCAGGAAGCGGGCCACGAAGAAGCCGCAGATCACGCCGAGGACGATCAGCGCGCCCATGTCCATCGCCCAGGCGCCGGCCGTGTGCTCCCACAGCGGGTCGGTGTCGCCGGCCGTCTCCGGCGGGCTGATCTTGTTGAAGTCCAGCGTGGCACCCGCGGCGGCGACCGCCCAGCGCGACGGCATCAGGAACGAGAACTGGTTGACGCCGATCGAGCCGTGCAGGGCGAACAGGCAGCCGGTGAAGACGACCTGGATGATCGCGAACATCACCAGCAGCGGCATGGTCTTCTCGGCGGTCTTCACCAGCGAGGAGATGATCAGGCCGAACATCATCGAGGTGAAGCCGAGCGCCATGATCGGCACGGAGAGCTCCAGCAGCGTGAAACCGCCGAAGACCAGGCCCTCCTCCGGGATCTCCCGGCTGGAGAAGCCGATCACACCGACGAGCAGGCCCTGCAGCACGGTGATCATGCCGAGCACGAACACCTTCGACATCAGGTACGCCGAGCGGGACAGGCCGGTGGCGCGCTCCCGCTCGTAGATGACCCGTTCCTTGATCAGTTCACGCACGGAGTTCGCGGCGCCCGCGAAACAGGCGCCCACCGCGAGTATCAGCAGGACCGTGGTCGCCGTGCCGTTCGGGATGATCCGGCCGCTCTGCGGGTTCGGCGGGTTGGGCAGCAGGCCCTTGTCCGCGTCGATGAGCAGGCTGACCGCGCCAAGGACGGCCGGGAGGATCACCAT
Organism: Streptomyces pilosus; assembly: GCF_014649835.1. Classification (GTDB taxonomy): domain Bacteria; phylum Actinomycetota; class Actinomycetes; order Streptomycetales; family Streptomycetaceae; genus Streptomyces; species Streptomyces pilosus. The sequence continues at coordinate 13,121 of NZ_BMTU01000001.1, forward strand.
CAGGGCCAGGAAGCCCTTGTCGGAGACGATCACCGAGACGTAGCGGCGCACCAGGGTGACGAACTGCGACATCCAGCCCTGCGGCTTGGGCGGCTTCATCGCCTGCATCGCCGGGACCTGTACGGACTGCGGCGCCACCGCGTCGATGTCCGCCGCGTACATCTGGTAGTGCTGCGAGCCCTTCCAGCGGCCCGCCCAGTCGTAGTCGCGGTAGTTCTCGAAGGCGGAGAAGACGTCGGCCCAGGTGTCGTAGCCGAAGAAGTTCAGCGCCTCCTCGGGCGGGCCGAAGTAGGCGACGGAACCGCCCGGCGCCATCACCAGCAGCTTGTCGCAGATCGCCAGCTCGGCCACCGAGTGGGTCACGACCAGGACGGTGCGGCCGTCGTCGGCGAGGCCCCGCAGCAGCTGCATGACGTCGCGGTCCATGCCCGGGTCGAGACCGGAGGTCGGCTCGTCCAGGAAGATCAGCGACGGCTTGGTGAGCAGCTCCAGCGCCACGGAGACGCGCTTGCGCTGGCCGCCGGACAGGGAGGTGACCTTCTTGTCCTTGTGGATGTCCAGCTTGAGCTCGCGCAGCACCTCGTCGATGCGGGCGTCGCGCTCGGCGGCCGTGGTGTCGGCGGGGAAGCGGAGCTTGGCCGCGTACTTCAGGGCCTTCTTGACGGTCAGCTCCTTGTGCAGGATGTCGTCCTGCGGGACCAGACCGATGCGCTGGCGCAGCTCGGCGAACTGCTTGTAGAGGTTGCGGTTGTCGTAGAGGACTTCGCCGCGGTCGGCGGGCCGGTAGCCGGTCAGCGCCTTGAGCAGGGTGGACTTGCCGGAGCCGGACGGGCCGATGACCGCGATCAGCGACTTCTCCGGCACCCCGAAGGAGACGTCCTTGAGGATCTGCTTGCCGCCGTCGACCGTGACCGTCAGGTGGCGGGCGGAGAAGGACACCTCACCGGTGTCGACGAACTCCTCGAGCCGGTCGCCGACGATGCGGAACGTCGAGTGACCGACGCCCACGATGTCGGCGGGGCCGAGCAGCTGCGAGCCGCCCTTGGCGATCGGCAGACCGTTGACGTAGGTGCCGTTGTGCGAGCCGAGGTCGCGGATCTCCATGCGGCCGTCGGGCGTCGAGTGGAACTCGGCGTGGTTGCGGGAGACCTGGAGGTCGGAGACGACCAGGTCGTTCTCCAGCGCACGGCCGATGCGCATCACGCGCCCGAGGGAGAACTGGTGGAACGTGGTGGGGCTGCGGTCGCCGTAGACCGGCGGCGCCCCCGCGCCACCACCGGGGCCCTGCTGCTGCGGGATGTGCGGCGCGGCCTGCTGCGGTGCCGCCTGCTGCTGCGGCTGCTGCCAGCCGGACGGCTGGGCCGGCGGCTGCTGCTGGTGCGGGGCCTGCTGCTGGTGCGGGGTCTGCTGCTGCGGCGTCTGCTGGGCCCAGCCGGCGTTCGCGCCCTGGGCGGCGAACGGCTGCTGCGGCTCGGCCTGCGGCGCGGCGGACCCGGCGCCGGTGAGGGTCACGCGCGGCCCGTCGGTCGCGTTGCCCAGGTTCAGCACCGTGTCGGAGCCGAACTCCAGGTGGTGGATCCGCTGTCCCTGCACGAACGTGCCGTTGGTGCTGCCGTGGTCCTCGATGACCCAACTGCGCCCGTTGAAGCTGATCGTGGCGTGACGCCAGGAGACCCTGGCGTCGTCGAGCACGACGTCCCCCTGCGGATCACGTCCGAGGGTGTAGGCCCTGGACGGATCGAGCGTCCAGGTCCGTCCGTTTGATTCCAGTACGAGTTCCGGCACTCCATGCCCCACTGAGTTGTCCCCCGATTTTCCCCCATCGCAGGGAGTCTAGGGATGTCGAACATCGGGGGGAACTATTTCAGGCTCGTCCCGGTGACCGAAAGCCGGGCTTGTCACGAGCGCGCACCAACGCATCCACGGGCTTGCGCCGACGGGGTTGAAATCGGCCCGGAAAGTGGTAAACCACGCGAGGGGGACATGCGCGGCGCATGCGCCGCGCCGCGGATCGGGGGGTCTGCCATGAGTGCTGCCACGGGCGTCGGCGCCGCGGGCCCGAATCCGCGTGTGCCGTGGGTCGACGTGCTGGTGTCCGCGGTCGCCGCGGTGAGCTGGGCGTTGATCGGGATGGCGGGGGCGGCGGCGCTCGGGCTGCGTCTGCTGGACGCCGACGCGGCCGGTTCGCTGGGGCCGATGACCGCGGCCGTGGTGGCGCTGGGGGCGGGAGGTGCGGTCACGCCCTCCGGTGACGTGTCCGCCTACGGGCTGTCGGGCGCGCAAGCCGGCACGGCCGTCGACTTCACGCCACTGGGCGTGAGCCTCGTGGGGGCGCTGCTGCTGTCGTTCTTCTTCCTGCGCTCCCTGCGGGCGGCGGGAGTTGTCGTCTCCCCCGCCGAACTCCTCGCCCGCGCCGGTGCGGTGGTGACGCTGTTCGTGGCGATGACGGGCGGTCTGGTCTGGGCCGGTCACGGCGTCGTCACCCTCGACGGGGGCTCGCTGGGGCTGGACGACCTGCCGGGCATGGGCGGGGGCGAGGTTGAGATCCCGGGGCTGGGGGACGTCGGGGGGCTGCTGCCGGACCGGGCCGGTGATCTCGTCGACGCCTCCGCGGCGGTCGGGTTCACCGTCGACACGGTGCCGACGCTGCTGGGTGGTCTGGGCTGGTCGGCCGGGGTACTGCTGGTGGCGCTGCTGGCCTCCCGCCGTACGCCGCTGCCGCGCGGCTGGGACGCCGTGCACCGGGTGGCGCGGCCGGCGGTGTCCGCCGTCGTCACGGTGCTGCTGGTGGCGGTGGCGGCGGGGTTCGCCGCGGCGGGGTACGCGGCGATCGGTGACGGCCATCCGCGGCGGATCGCGGGCGCGGCGTTGCTGGCGGCGCCGAACGGGGTGTGGCTCGGGATACCGATCGGTCTGTTCGTGCCGTGGGACGGCCGGGCGAGCGGTCCCCTCCTCGGGGTCCTGCCCCATCCCGTGGACGACCTGCTGCGGGCGGGCCCGGACCGGCCCGTCACGCTGGGGCGGCTGGCCGAGCTCGACGGGCGGGTGTGGCTGCTCGGGGTGGCCGCCGCGCTGATGATGCTGCTGGCCGGGGTGCTGACGGCGGTGCGGACGCCGGTGGCGGCGGAGCCGGTGGGGGCGGCGGGTTTCGCGGGGCGGTGCGCGCTGCGTCTGGGGGTCACCACGGCGGTGACGCTGCCGCTGCTGGCCCTGCTCACGAGGGTGTCCGCGGACGCCTCCCTGTCCGTGCTGGGCTTCGACGTCGTCGACGCGGGCATCGAGCTGCGCGGGCGGCTCGGCACGGCCCTGCTGCTGGGGGCGGTGTGGGGCGCGGGCGCGGGGGCGGTGGGTGCGCTGCTGGCCCGGGCGAGCGGGGCGGCGGGGGCGCGGGCGAGCGGGGCGACGGCGACGGCACGGGGTGACGCGGGGGTGGACAGGGATGCCGGGGGGCGGGGAGCGGCGGGGCGGGCGGGGCCGTACGCGCCGGGGGTTCCGTTCCGGCCGCCGGACCCGGGAACCAATCCGTACCTGCGGGTGCCGCCCGGGGCGCTGCGGCCACCGGTGCGGCCGCCTGCTGGTGGCGGTGACGTCGATGTCTCGGGTGCGCCCACCGTGATCCGAGCCGTCGGGCCCGTCGGACGGGAGTCGCGGCGAGGCCGTCGGGGTGCGGGAGACGGAAGTGGCGGGGAGCGGACGCCGCTGTGGCCGGACGGGGTGCCGCCGCCACCGCCACCGCCCCCACCCGCGCCGCGTGATCCGGACGGCGGGCGGTGAGCCGAGCCGCGGGCCTGTCCGGGTGGCGGACCTCGGAGGCGGGGGGCGCTGGGTGCCGGATACGGTGGGAGGCACCATGAGCGCATCGCAGACCTCTGACGTCCCCACCCTCCTGGTCAAGATCTTCGGCAAGGACAGGCCGGGCATCACAGCCGGCCTCTTCGACACTCTCGCCGCCTACTCGGTCGACGTGGTCGACATCGAGCAGGTCGTCACCCGTGGCCGCATCGTGCTCTGCGCCCTCGTGAGCGCGCCGCCCGAAGGCCTGGAAGGCGATCTGCGGGCCACCGTCCACAGCTGGGCGGAGTCGATGAAGATGCAGGCGGAGATCATCTCCGGCAGGGGTGACAACCGTCCGCGCGGGCTCGGCCGGTCCCTGGTCACGGTGCTGGGCCACCCCCTCACCTCGGAGGCGACGGCGGCGATCACCGCACGGATCACGAAGGCCGGCGGCAACATCGACCGCATCTTCCGGCTGGCCAAGTACCCGGTCACGGCGGTGGAGTTCGCGGTGTCCGGCGTGGAGACGGAGCCCCTGCGCACCGCGCTGGTGACCGACGCCGCCCGGCTCGGCGTCGACGTCGCGGTGGTCGGGGCGGGACTGTACCGGCGGGCGCAGCGCCTCGTCGTCATGGACGTGGACTCCACGCTGATCCAGGACGAGGTGATCGAGCTCTTCGCCGCGCACGCCGGCTGCGAGGACGAGGTCGCCGAGGTGACGGCGGCCGCGATGCGCGGGGAACTGGACTTCGAGCAGTCACTGCACGCGCGCGTGGCGCTGCTGGAGGGGCTGGACGCCTCCGTGGTGGACAAGGTGCGCAGCGAGGTGCGGCTGACGCCGGGCGCCCGCACCCTGATCCGTACGCTGAAGCGTCTGGGCTATCAAGTGGGCGTGGTGTCCGGCGGGTTCACGCAGGTCACCGATGATCTGCAGGAGCGGCTGGGGCTGGACTTCGCCCAGGCCAACACGCTGGAGATCGTCGACGGGAAGCTGACCGGCCGGGTGACCGGTGAGATCGTGGACCGGGCGGGCAAGGCGCGGCTGCTGCGCCGCTTCGCCGCGGAGGCGGGGGTGCCGCTGTCGCAGACGGTGGCGATCGGTGACGGGGCGAACGACCTGGACATGCTGAACGCGGCGGGGCTCGGTGTCGCCTTCAACGCCAAGCCGGTGGTGCGCGAGGCGGCGCACACGGCGGTGAACGTGCCCTTCCTGGACACGGTGCTCTATCTGCTGGGCGTCACGCGGGAAGAGGTCGAGGCCGCGGACACGCTCGAGCTGGACTGAGGTGCGGGGCAGGGGCCCGGCACCGGCGGACGCCGGGCCCTGTCGTGCCGGGTGTCACTCGGTCGGCGCCCAGTAGTCGGCCAGGGTGCCGACGCCCGGTTCGAGGGACTTCCAGGAGCCCGTGAAGGACACGACGGCGAAGGCGGCGGCAGGGTAGCCGAGGCGGCTCATCCGCGCGCGGGTGTCTCCCTCGGACTCGCCCGCCAGGATGTCGGCGAGTCCCTGGATGCCCGGGTTATGGCCGATCAGGAGGACGTTCTGCGCGTCGTCGGGCGTCTCGTTGAGCAGGGCGATCAGCTCGCCGGGCGAGGCCTCGTAGATCCGCTCCTCGTAGACGGTTTTCGGCCGCTGCGGGAACTCGTGGACCGCGAGTTTCCAGGTTTCGCGGGTGCGGACCGAGGTCGAGCACAGGGCCAGGTCGAAGGCGATGCCGGTGTCGGCCAGCTTGCGTCCGGCGACTGCCGCATCCGTGCGGCCCCGCTCGGCGAGGGGGCGCTCGTGGTCGGACACCGGGGGCCAGTCGGCTTTCGCATGCCGGAAAAGGACAATCCTGCGGGGTTCTGCGACGCTCATGTAGCCCAGCTTCGCACGAAACAGGCCACGGGGCGCAGGGAGTTGACCGGCGCCTTCGGAGGTGTTCAGCGGGCTATGAGCTGCTGCGCCCGCTCGACGAGGCGGGCGATCGTGGGGTCACCGGCGGCCGCGTGGGCATCGGAGGGGTTGAGGATCAGCGTCAGCAGTGCCACGAAGGCGAGGGCGGGGAGGGCCAGGGCCCACCAGGGCAGCCGGATGTCGGCGCCGCCCCGGGGGGCCGGGTGGGGCCGGGTGTGCGTGTGCGCCGACATGGGGGCCTCCGCTCCTCGGGTGTCCGTGGCCCGCCGTCGCGGCCACATCTCGAAGGTACGGATCGTGCGCGCCTCAACCCATCCGGTGATCCACCCACTTGACCCTGAGCCTGACCCCCTAGGGGATGGGGGTGCCAGCACCACCATGGCCGTCGCCGGCGCCCTCGGGCGGGGCGCAGGGGGCACACGGGATGCCGGGGGTGCGGGCGGCCGTCACGGCGCGAGGATGGTCGCGATCACGCCGATGACGATGAAGATGGCGAAGAACGTGGCGAAGACGAGCAGCAGCTTGCGCTGGCCGTTCTGGGGATTCGGGTCGAGGACTGGCATGTGGGTCAGTCTCGCACCTCGGCCGCCCGGGATCTGCTTCGGGGGGCGTGGCGGATTCCGTGCGGCGGTGTGGCCGGGACGGGTGGTGTGGGTCGGCGGGGGCCGGGGCTGAGGCCGGGCCGGCGGTGGTGCTCTCTTTTCTCCCCCGCCGGCCCTTCCCGTCCCGTCCCTGGGGGCGCGGCCGGGCCTCGCCGCCGCCCCCAGACCCCCCTTGCGCAGTTCCCCGCGCCCCTGGGGGGTGGGTCACGCGGGTGTTGCCTCGTCCTCCACGGTGCGGTTGCGGCCGGCCAGGACGCCGACGACCGTCTGCGGGATCATCAGGCCGGCCATCAGGGCGAGCGGCAGCCCCCAGCCTCCGCTGTGCTGGTAGAGCACGCCCACCAGGAGCGGGCCGGGGATGGAGATCAGATAGCCGGTGCTCTGCGCGAACGCGGACAGCTGGGCCACTCCCCCGCTGGTCCTGGCCCGCATGCCGACCATGGTGAGCGCCAGCGGAAAGGCGCAGTTGGCGATGCCCAGCAGCACGGCCCAGACCCAGGCGCCGGCGGCCGGGGCGAAGTACAGGCCCGCGTACCCGGCGAGGCCGCTCGCCCCGAGCACGAGCACGATCGGCCCCTGGTGGGGGAGCCGGGCGGCCAGACGCGGTATGACGAAGGCCAGCGGCACGCCCATGACCATGGTGACCGCGAGGAGCAGGCCCGCCGTTCCCGCGGGGACACCCGCGTCCCGGTAGATCTGCGCCATCCAGCCCATCGTGATGTAGGCGGCGGTCGCCTGGAGGCCGAAGAAGACCGCCAGCGCCCACGCGGTACGGCTGCGGGTGATGCGCAGGGCGGGCGCCTCGGCGGGGGCCCGCCGCTCGCGCGAAGGCCCCTCCCCGTCCCGTGCCGGTGCGTGCCCGGCCGGCGCCGTGCCCCGTTCCCGGGCGAAGGCGAGCCAAGGCAGCACGGCGGCGACCGCCAGACCCGCCCACACGGCGAGGCCGGACCGCCAGTTCCCGCCCAGGGCGTCGGTCACCGGCACGGTCACCGCCGCCGCCGTGGCGGTCCCCAGGGCCAGGGCCATGGAGTACAGGCCGGTCATGGACCCGACCCGGTCGGGGAACCAGCGCTTGACGATGACCGGCATCAGGACGTTGCTGACGGCGATGCCCATCAGCGCGAGGGCGGTGGTGGCCAGGAAGGCCGCCGTGCCGCCCACGTACGGACGGATCAGCAGGCCGGTGCCGATGGCGGCCATGCCCGCGCAGACCACCGCTCCGGCGCCGAAGCGGCGGGCCAGGCGGGGCGCGGTGACGCCGAAGACGGCGAAGCAGAGCGGGGGCACGGAGGTGAGCAGTCCGGCCACGGTGCCGCTCATGCCGAGGCCCTCGCGGACCTCCTCCAGCAGCGCGCCGAGGCTGGTGATGGCGGGGCGCAGGTTGACCGCGGCCAGCACGATGCCGGCGACGAGCAGCCGCGTCCGCCAGACGTGTCCCGTTGCGCCCTCAGAGGGCCTGCGGGCTGCGGACGCGCCCGGCGTACGTGCGGTCGTGGACGTGAGTGTCCCGGTTTCCTCGCGAGCCATGAAGCCCATCATAGAATCATGGGATGATTGGTTGTCCATGGTGGAAAGGGCGCCGTACGGCGCCCCGGGCGTGCGAAGGTGTGTCATGCCTTTGAGTCATCCGCGCCGTTCGGCGCTGTCCGAGCAGGTCATCGCCGCGCTGCGGGCGCAGATCACCTCGGGCGAGTGGCCGGTCGGCACCCGCATCCCCACCGAGCCGGAGCTGGTCGAGCAGCTGGGGGTGGCCCGCAACACCGTCCGCGAGGCCGTCCGCGCGCTCGCGCACAACGGGCTGCTGGACATCCGCCAGGGTTCGGGCACGTACGTGGTGGCCACGAGCGAGCTGGCCGGCGTGATGCACCGCCGTTTCGCCGACGCCGACCCCCGGCACATCGGCGAACTGCGTTCCACCCTGGAGTCCTCCGCCGCGCGGCTGGCCGCCGAACGGCGCACCGAGAAGGACCTCCGGCAGATCGACACCCTGCTGCTGCGCCGGGAGGAGGCCTGGGAGTCGGGGGACGCGGAGGCGTTCGTGGCGGCGGACGCCACCTTCCACCTGGCGGTCGTGGCCGCCTCGCACAACGACGTGATGACCGCCCTGTACGCGGATCTGAGCGAGGTGCTGCGGGACTGGCTGCGCGGCGACATGGGCGGGGACATGTCCCCCGGGGCGCACATGGACCACGGGCGGCTGGTGGAGGCGATCCGCGCGGGTGACGCGGCGACGGCGGCCGCGGAGGCCGCCGCCTACCCGTTCGTGTGCCGTCCGGGGCGGATCGCTCCGCCCGCCGGGGACTGACCGCCCGACTGCCCGCCCTCCCGGGGCGGCTGCGCGCCCATGCCGAAGGGCCCGCGCCCCTGAGGGGACGCGGGCCCTGGTGCGGCGTGCGGGTCAGGCGCCGATGGCGTGCAGACCGCCGTCCACGTGGACGATCTCGCCGGTGGTCTTCGGGAACCAGTCGCTCAGCAGGGCGACGACACCGCGGCCGGCCGGCTCCGGGTCCTTCAGGTCCCACTCCAGCGGCGCACGGGTGTCCCACACGGAGGCCAGCTCGCTGAAGCCCGGGATGGACTTGGCGGCCATGGAGCCCAGCGGGCCCGCGGAGATCAGGTTGCAGCGGACGTTCTGCTTGCCCAGGTCGCGCGCCATGTAGCGGCTGGTGGCCTCCAGGGCGGCCTTGGCCGGGCCCATCCAGTCGTACTGCGGCCAGGCGAACTGCGCGTCGAAGGTGAGACCCACGACCGAGCCGCCGTTCTGCATGAGCGGCAGGCAGGCCATGGTCAGCGACTTCAGGGAGAAGGCCGAGACGTGCATGGCCGTGGCGACCGACTCGAACGGCGTGTTGAGGAAGTTGCCGCCGAGTGCGTCCTGCGGCGCGAAGCCGATGGAGTGGACGACGCCGTCCAGTCCGCCGAGCTCCTCACCGACCACGTCGGCCAGCCGTCCCAGGTGCTCCTCGTTGGTGACGTCGAGCTCGATCACCCTGGCCGGCTTCGGCAGCTTCTTGGCGATGCGCTCGGTCAGGGTGGGCCGCGGGAACGCGGTCAGGATGACCTCGGCGCCCTGCTCCTGGGCCAGCTTGGCGGTGTGGAAGGCGATCGACGCCTCCGTCAGCACACCGGTGATCAGGACGCGCTTGCCCTCGAGAATTCCGCTCATGGTGTTTCAGTGACCCATTCCCAGTCCGCCGTCAACGGGAATGACGGCTCCAGTGATGTACGAGGCGTCGTCCGAGGCGAGGAACCGCACCGCCGCGGCGATCTCCTCGGGCTGCGCGTACCGGGCGAGCGGCACCTGCGCCAGGATCTTCGTCTGCTGCTCCTCGGAGAGCTCCCGGGTCATGTCGGTGTCGACGAATCCGGGGGCGACGACGTTGAAGGTGATGTTCCGCGAACCCAGCTCACGGGCGAGGGAACGGGCGAAGCCGACCAGGCCCGCCTTGGAGGCGGCGTAGTTCGCCTGCCCCGCGGAGCCGAGCAGTCCGACCACGGAGGAGATCAGCACGACGCGGCCCTTCTTGGCGCGCAGCATGCCGCGGTTGGCCCGCTTGACGACCCGGAAGGTGCCGGTGAGGTTGGTCTCGACGACCGAGGTGAAGTCCTCCTCGGACATCCGCATCAGCAGCTGGTCCTTGGTGATGCCGGCGTTGGCGACCAGGACCTCGACGGGGCCGTGGGCCTCCTCGATCTCCTTGTAGGCCTGCTCCACCTGCTCGGTGTCGGTGATGTCGCACTTGACGGCCAGACAACCGAGGTCCGTCAGGGCGGCCGGCGGCTCGCCCGAGCGGTACGTGATGGCGACCTTGTCGCCGGCGTCGGCGAACGCGCGGGCGATGGCGAGGCCGATGCCCCGGTTGCCTCCGGTGACGAGAACCGAGCGGCTCAACGGATCACCCTTTCGATAGCGGTTCCATACCCGCCCCCACGCCCGGACGACGGGCGGCGATGACGGGCGGCCTACCCGAAAACCTATCGGTCCCGGTCCGCCCCGGGACATCGGGGCACCGACAGTGGCCGACGGACGGCTCTGTCGGATCCCTACAGAAACCACCGGGCTGCCGAAGGAAACATGTGGTCCGGCACCGGCCGACGCGACATGATGCGCAGCGACCGTCTCGCGGAGCCGGAAACCCCGGTCCGGATGCCGGAGGCCCGGGCGGAAGGCCGGAGCGCAGGGCCGGACGCGGAGGACCGGAAACCGACGGGGCGGTACACCGAACACGACGGAACACCGAAAGCCGACAGGAAGAGACGTAGGTGCCTCATAGCATTGACGAAGCCTTCACCGCCCTGCCGTTGCGCCCCCTCGCCGACGCCGCGCTGGCCCGCGCGCGGGCGCTGGGGGCGGAGCACGCGGACTTCCGCCTGGAGCGGGTGCGCAGCGCCTCCTGGCGGCTGAGGGACGCCAAGCCCGCCGGGTCGTCCGACACCACCGACCTCGGGTACGCGGTGCGCGTGGTGCACGGCGGGACGTGGGGGTTCGCGTCCGGGGTGGACCTGACCCTGGACGCCGCCGCGAAGGTCGCCTCGCAGGCCGTGGCGATGGCGAAACTGTCCGCTCAGGTGATCCGGGCGGCCGGGTCGGACGAGAGGGTGCAGCTGGCCGACGAGCCGGTGCACTCCGAGAAGACGTGGGTGTCCTCGTACGAGATCGACCCGTTCACGGTGCCCGACGCGGAGAAGTCCGGGCTGCTGGCCGAGTGGAGCGGGCGGCTGCTGGCGGCGAGCGGGGTGGACCACGTCGACGCCTCGCTGCTGACCGTGCACGAGAACAAGTTCTACGCGGACACCGCCGGGACCGTGACGACGCAGCAGCGGGTGCGGCTGCACCCGGTCCTCACGGCCGTGTCCGTCGACGACTCCAGCGGCGAGTTCGACTCCATGCGCACCATCGCGCCGCCCGCCGGCCGCGGCTGGGAGTACCTGACGGGCACCGGCTGGGACTGGGACGACGAGCTGGCGCGGATCCCGGAACTGCTCGCCGAGAAGATGCGGGCGCCGAGCGTCGAGGCGGGGCTGTACGACCTGGTGGTGGACCCCTCCAACCTGTGGCTGACGATCCACGAGTCCATCGGCCACGCCACCGAGCTGGACCGCGCGCTCGGCTACGAGGCGGCCTACGCGGGCACCTCGTTCGCCACCTTCGACCAGCTGGGCCGGCTGAGGTACGGCTCCGAGCTGATGAACGTCACCGGTGACCGCACCGCCGAGCACGGGCTGGCGACCGTCGGCTACGACGACGAGGGGGTCGAGGCGCAGTCCTGGGACCTGGTGAAGGACGGCACGCTGGTCGGCTACCAGCTGGACCGGCGGATCGCGAGGCTGACCGGCTTCGAGCGGTCCAACGGGTGCGCGTTCGCCGACTCGCCCGGCCATGTGCCGGTGCAGCGCATGGCCAACGTGTCGCTGCGGCCGGATCCCGCGGGGATGTCGACGGAGGACCTGATCGGGGGCGTCGACCGGGGCATCTACGTGGTCGGTGACCGGTCGTGGTCGATCGACATGCAGCGGTACAACTTCCAGTTCACCGGGCAGCGCTTCTACCGGATCGAGAACGGGCGGCTGGCGGGACAGCTGCGGGACGTCGCCTACCAGGCCACGACGACGGACTTCTGGGGCTCCATGGCCGCGGTCGGCGGCCCGCAGACGTACGTCCTGGGCGGTGCCTTCAACTGCGGCAAGGCCCAGCCGGGGCAGGTCGCGGCGGTGTCGCACGGCTGCCCGTCCGCCCTGTTCAAGGGAGTCAACATTCTGAACACGACGCAGGAGGCCGGACGATGAGCGCGCGAACCAACAAGCCGCACGAGATCGTCGAACGCGCGCTCGAACTGTCCCGGGCCGACGGCTGTGTCGTGATCGCCGACGAGGAGTCGACCGCCAATCTGCGCTGGGCGGGCAACGCGCTCACCACGAACGGTGTGACGCGCGGGCGCACCCTCACCGTGATCGCCGCGGTCGACGGCGCGCAGGGCACGGCCTCCGGGGTGGTGTCCCGGTCGGCGGTCACCGTCGACGAGCTGGAGCCCCTGGTGCGGGCCGCCGAGGCCGCCGCGCGGGGCGCCGGTCCGGCCGAGGACGCGCAGCCGCTGGTCACGGGAGTGGCCCCCTCCCCCGACTTCACCGACGCGCCCGCGGAGACCTCTTCCGCCGTGTTCGCCGACTTCGCCCCGGCGCTGGGCGAGGCGTTCGCCCGTGCGCGGGCCGGCGGCCGGGAGCTGTACGGCTTCGCCAACCACGAGCTGGTCTCCAGTTACGTGGGCACCTCGGCCGGGCTGCGGCTGCGGCACGACCAGCCCAACGGCACGCTGGAGGTGAACGCCAAGTCGCCGGACCGTACGCGGTCGGCGTGGGCGGGGCGTTCCACGCGGGACTTCAAGGACGTCGACCCGACGGCGCTCGACGCCGAGCTCGCGGTGCGGCTGGGCTGGGCCGAGCGGCGGCTGGAACTGCCCGCGGGCCGGTACGAGACGCTGCTGCCGCCGTCCGCGGTGGCCGACCTGCTGATCTACCAGCTGTGGTCGGCCTCGGGGCGGGACGCGGCCGAGGGGCGCACGGTGTTCTCCAAGCCGGGCGGCGGCACCCGGGTCGGTGAGCGGCTGACCGAGCTGCCGCTGACCCTGCGCAGCGACCCGAACGAGCCCGGTCTCGAGTCGGCGCCGTTCGTGATCGCGCACTCCTCGGGCGGCGACCAGTCGGTGTTCGACAACGGGCTGCCGCTGGCGCCGACGGAGTGGGTGCGGCAGGGCGAGCTGAACCGGCTGACGACCAGCAGGCACGGCGCGGGTCTCACCGGACTGCCGGCCGCGCCCGCGATCGACAACCTGATCCTGGACGGGGGCGAGGACCGCTCCCTGGAGGAGATGGTCGCGGCCACCGGGCGCGGGCTGCTGCTGACCTGCCTGTGGTACATCCGTGAGGTCGATCCGGCGACGCTGCTGCTCACGGGCCTGACCCGGGACGGGGTGTACCTCGTCGAGAACGGCGAGGTCACCGGCGAGGTCAACAACTTCCGGTTCAACGAGTCGCCGGTGAACCTGCTGGGCCGGGCGGCGGAGGCGGGCCGTACGGAGAAGACGCTGCCCAGGGAGTGGAGCGACTGGTTCACCCGGGCCGCGATGCCGGCGCTGCGCATCCCCGATTTCAATATGAGCTCAGTCAGCCAGGGCGTATAACCTCGTAGGCATTCGCATGCGGCCGTCACCCGACCGGCCGTGGACCACCGAGGAGACACGAGAACCGTGACGGACATCGTCGACGAGCTGAAGTGGCGCGGGCTGTTCGCCCAGTCCACCGACGAGGACGCTTTGCGCAAGGCGCTCGCGGACGGTCCCGTCACGTTCTATTGCGGCTTCGACCCGACCGCTCCGTCGCTGCACGTGGGGCATCTGGTGCAGGTCCTCACGCTGCGCCGGCTGCAGCAGGCCGGTCACCGGCCGCTGGCGCTGGTCGGCGGGGCCACCGGCCAGATCGGTGACCCGCGCCCGACCGCCGAGCGGACGCTGAACCCGCCGGAGACCGTCGCGGGCTGGGTCGAGCGGCTGCGTGGCCAGATCGAGCCCTTCCTGACCTTCGAGGGCGAGAACGCGGCCATGATGGTCAACAACCTCGACTGGACGCAGAACCTCTCCGCGATCGAGTTCCTGCGGGACATCGGCAAGCACTTCCGTGTCAACAAGATGCTGACGAAGGACTCGGTCGCCCGGCGTCTGGAGTCCTCCGAGGGCATCAGCTACACGGAGTTCAGCTACCAGCTGCTGCAGGCGATGGACTTCCTCCAGCTGTACCGGCGCTACGGCTGCACGATGCAGCAGGGCGGCAGCGATCAGTGGGGCAACCTCACGGCGGGCCTGGACCTGCTGCACCGGCTGGAGCCGGACGCCACGGCCCACGCCTACGCCACGCCGCTGATGACGAAGGCGGACGGCACCAAGTTCGGCAAGACCGAGGGCGGCGCCGTCTGGCTCGACCCGGAGATGACGACGCCCTACGCGTTCTACCAGTTCTGGCTGAACGCGGACGACCGGGACATCTCCGGGTACATGCGGATCCTGTCCTTCCGGTCCCGCGAGGAGCTGGAGGAGCTGGAGCGGCAGACCCAGGAGCGTCCGCAGGCGCGGGCCGCGCAGCGCGCGCTGGCGGAGGAGCTGACGACGCTGGTGCACGGCGCCGACCAGACGGCCGCCGTGATCGCCGCGTCGAAGGCCCTGTTCGGTCAGGGCGAGCTGGGTGAGCTGGACGACCGCACGCTGGCGGCGGCGCTCTCCGAGGTGCCGCACGTCGCGGTGGCCGAGCTGTCCGCGGTGGTCGACCTGTTCGCCGAGGTGGGTCTGGTGCCGAGCAAGTCGGCCGCGCGGCGCACGGTGAAGGAGGGCGGTGCCTACGTGAACAACGTCAAGGTGACCGCCGAGGACGCCGTCCCCGCGAAGGAGGACCTGCTGCACGGGCGCTGGCTGGTGCTGCGCCGCGGCAAGAAGAACCTGGCGGCGGTGGAGGTCACGGCCGGCTGAGCCCACGGCTCGCGAGGGCGGCTTCCGGCGGGCGCCGGGGCCGCCCTTCGTCGTCCTCCCGGCGGCGGCTCAGGCCCGCTCGCTGCGCTCCTTGTTGCGCTTCATCGTGGTGTACAGCATGTCCACGAAGAAGACGATCACGATCGCCGCGATCAGCTGGAAGATGTGCCGGCTCCAGTCGATGCCGCTCGTGGCCTCCACGCCGAAGCCCCGCGCCAGGGCGTTGCCCGCGACGGCGCCGACCATGCCGCAGATGGTGGCCAGCCACAGCGGGAGGTGCTGCTTGCCGGGAATCACCGCCTTGGCGATCAGACCGAGCACGAAACCGACGATGATCGCCCACAACCAGCCCATGGATGCCTCCTTGTACGCTCGACGCGAGCATTGCTGACCAGTCTCGGCCGAGAGGCGGTACGCCGCATGTCGGGCGGCGCGTACGCGCTACGGCGCAGGCGGTCCGCCCGGGGCGGGCACCCCGACCCGGGCTCGTGACCGGGGCGGGGGCGGCGTAACGTGGACCTGTCCGGGCCTTGCGTTCCCCGACCGGGGCACGGGACGGCCGGGGCGGGGTTGGTCCTCAGCGGGCGGATGGTGGAATGTGATGCGGAAGCGGCATGGCGGCGGCGTCGAGGTGTTCCGGATCACCGGCGCGCGGACGGGCCTGCAGGAGGATGTACGCGCCCGCCAGCGCCGGTACGTGATCTCGATGGGCGTCCGCACGATCTCGGTCATCCTCGCGGCGACGCTGTGGAACGTGGAGCGGCATGTCGCGATCGTGGCGCTGGTGCTCGGGGCGGTCCTGCCGTACGTGGCGGTGGTGATCGCCAACGCGGGACGCGAGAACGCGCCGTCGCTGCCGTCGACCTTCGTGACGACGCCGATGAAGCCGATGATCGCGCCGCCGCGGACGGACGACGGCGCGGCGGAACCCGATGCGGAGGACGTGGCGCCGGGAGCGGGGCCGGGCGCACGAACGGAGCGGCCCGAGCGGTCGTGAAGATCGGGGCGTGACGGGTGAGGGCGCCGAGCGGAAGACACTTCCACGCCAAGCTCAAGAAAACCTCAGATCAATCATGTGCTTCCGGTGCCGGGGGCGGGGTGACCCGTGACATACTTCGTACGCGCTCCGCATCCCCCGTCGGAGCGACGGACCGACGCCGGGCAGCTCCCCCCGTGGCTGCTCGGCGTCGCCTTTTCCCTCCGGGTTAGGCTCGCCGTGTGATGGTCCCTGATCCCGAGACGCCGATCTGTTCCGCCAAGGCCTGCCGCGCGGCTGCCGTGTGGGTGCTCGCCTGGAACAACCCCAAGGTGCACACGCCCGAGCGGCGCAAGACCTGGCTCGCCTGTGAGGACCACCGGGAGCACCTGTCAGAGTTCCTCGGCGTCCGGGGGTTCCTCAAGGACGTCGTCCGCTTCGAGGAGTGGGAGGCGCGGGGGGCCTGAGGCAGACCCCCGGCGGGCGGTCAGCCCCCGATCGCGGACATCGGGCGGTCCGGCTGGACGAAGGACGGGTCGTCCAGACCCGCACCGGCCTTCTTGCCCCACATGGCGCGTTTCCAGATGCGGGCGATCTCCTCGTCACCGGCGCCGGAGCGCAGCGCGGCCCGCAGGTCGGTCTCCTCGGTCGCGAACAGGCAGGTGCGGACCTGGCCGTCGGCGGTGAGGCGGGTGCGGTCACAGGCGGCGCAGAAGGGCCGGGTGACGGAGGCGATGACCCCGACGCGGTGCGGGCCGCCGTCGACCAGCCAGCGCTCGGCCGGTGCGGAGCCGCGCGCCTCCTCGCCCTCCGGGGTCAGATCGAAGCGGGTGCGCAGCGAGGTGAGGATGTCCCCCGCGGTGATCATGCCGTCGCGCTTCCAGCCGTGCTGGGCGTCCAGGGGCATCTGCTCGATGAAGCGCAGCTCGTAGTCGTGTTCCACGGCCCAGGCGAGGAGGTCGGGGGCCTCGTCGTCGTTGAGCCCCGGCATCAGGACGGAGTTGACCTTCACGGGGGTCAGGCCGGCCTCGTGGGCCGCGTGCAGGCCGTCGAGGACGTCCTTGTGGCGGTCGCGGCGGGTGAGGGTCCTGAAGACGTCGGGCCGGAGGGTGTCGAGCGAGACGTTGACCCGGTCCAGGCCCGCCGTCTTCAGGGCGGTCGCGGTGCGCCGCAGGCCGATGCCGTTGGTGGTGAGGGACATCTGCGGGCGGGGCTCCAGGGCGGCGACGCGCTCGACGATGCCGACGAGTCCGGGCCGCAGCAGGGGCTCGCCGCCGGTGAAGCGGACCTCCTCGATACCGAGGGCGGTCACGGCGACGTCGATCAGACGGACGATCTCGTCGTCGGTCAGCAGGTCGGGCTTGGCCAGCCACTGCAGGCCCTCCTCGGGCATGCAGTAGGTGCAACGCAGGTTGCACCGGTCGGTCAGCGAGACCCTCAGGTCGGTGGCCACCCGGCCGTAGGTGTCGATGAGCACGTTGGGCCCCCTCCCTCGACGCGTATCACTCCTGTCCCGATACCTGCGAGCCTACGTGACACCACCGACAACCCACAGCGACCCGGGGGGCACGGGAAGCGCGGCGGCCGCGTCGCAGGCTCCTGGAAACGCCTGTGACGCGGCCGCCGCGCGAGGGGTGGATCAGTGGGCGCCGGTGCCGGTGAGGGACCGGACCTCCAGCTCCGCGTACTTCTTGGCGTCCGGCTCCTCCTTGGACAGGACCGTGCCGAGCCAGCCCATCAGGAAGCCGAACGGGATGGAGATGATGCCCGGGTTCTTCAGCGGGAACCAGGCGAAGTCGACGTCGGGGAACATCGCCTTGGGGTCGCCGGAGACCACGGGCGAGAACAGCACCAGGCCGACGGCGACGATGAGGCCGCCGTAGATCGACCACAGGGCGCCCTGGGTGGTGAACCGCTTCCAGAACAGGCTGTAGAGGATGGTCGGCAGGTTGGCGGACGCGGCGACCGCGAAGGCCAGGGCGACCAGGCCGGCCACGTTCAGGTCGCGGGCGAGGGCGCCGAGCGCGATGGAGACGATGCCGATCAGGACGGTCGCCCAGCGGGCCGCCCGCATCTCCTCCTTCTCGGTGGCCTGCCCCTTGCGGATGACGTTGGCGTAGATGTCGTGCGCGAAGGAAGACGACGAGGCGAGGGTGAGTCCGGCGACCACCGCGAGGATCGTCGCGAAGGCGACCGCGGAGATGGTGGCGAGCAGGATCGCGCCCCAGGCCGAGTCGACGCCGCCCAGGTGCAGGGCGAGCAGCGGCGCGGCGGTGTTGCCGGACGGGTTGGACGCGATGATCTCGTCCTGGGAGATCAGTGCGGCCGCGCCGAAGCCGAGGGCGATGGTCATCAGGTAGAAGCCGCCGATGATGCCGATGGCCCAGTTCACGGACTTACGGGCGGCCTTGGCGTTGGGCACCGTGTAGAAGCGGATCAGGATGTGCGGCAGGCCGGCGGTGCCGAGCACCAGGGCGATGCCGAGGGAGATGAAGTCCAGCTTGGTGGTGCCGTCGGCGCCGTACTGGAGTCCGGGCTCGAGGAAGGCGTCGCCCTTACCGCTGTTCTCGGCGGCGCTGCCCAGCAGGTCGGAGATGTTGAAGTTGAACTTCAGCAGCACCAGGAAGGTGATGAGGATCGTGCCGCCGATGAGCAGCACGGCCTTGATCATCTGCACCCAGGTGGTGCCCTTCATGCCGCCGATGGAGACGTACACGATCATCAGGATGCCGACGAGGGCGACGATGAGGACCTTGCCGGCGTCGGAGGTGATGCCGAGCAGCAGCGAGACGAGGACGCCCGCGCCGGCCATCTGGGCCAGCAGGTAGAAGATCGACACGACGATGGTGGAGGTGCCGGCGGCGGTGCGCACCGGGCGCTGGCGCATGCGGTAGGCGAGGACGTCGCCCATCGTGTAGCGGCCGGAGTTGCGCAGCGGTTCGGCGACCAGGAGGAGCGCGACCAGCCAGGCGACCAGGAAGCCGATGGAGTACAGGAAGCCGTCGTAGCCGAAGAGGGCGATCGCGCCCGCGATGCCGAGGAAGGACGCGGCCGACATGTAGTCGCCGGAGACGGCGAGGCCGTTCTGGAAGGCGCTGAACTGGCGTCCGCCCGCGTAGAAGTCGGCGGCGTCCTTGGTCTGCCGGCCCGCCCAGACGGTGATGCCGAGGGTCGCCACGACGAACAGCGCGAACAGGGTGATGATCAGCGCGCGGTGTTCGCTCGCCTCGTTCGCGGCGAGGGTGACATGGGTGATCGCGGGGCTCATGCGCCGCCCTCCATACGGGTCTTGATGGCCTCGGCCTTCGGGTCGAGCTTGGCCGCGGCGTGCCGGGAGTACCACCAGGCGATGAGGAAGGTGGTGACGAACTGCAGTACGCCGAAGACGAAGGCGACGTTGATGTTGCCGAACAGCTTGCTGCCCATGAAGCCGCCCGCGTAGTTGGAGAGCAGCACGTAGAGCAGGTACCAGACGATGAAGGCGATGGTCAGCGGGAAGGCGAAGGAGCGGTAGGAGCGGCGCAGTTCACCGAACTCAGCGCTCTCCTGCACCTCGGTGAACTCCTCGGGGCTGGGGAGTTTGTGTTGTTCTGTCGAGGGGGGCGGTGCTTCGGCGGCCACGGAGTCTCCTCGCGGTGCGGTTGTTCGGGCGGGGACGGAAGCCGAGTGTCCTCGCGCTTCCTGCCCAAGGGCACGGCGCCACGCGAGGGCCGGTTCAACTGTCGGCACTTCTTTTCCGGGGCTGTTTTGCGAAGCCGTTTCCCGCAAATGATTGCTGGCCAGCGAGCGCGCGGGATAACTTCACCCTGCACCACCCCGTCATGTACCTGCCCGAGCACCACCCGTGTCTCGGGCCGGTTTCGTTTCCGGATGTTGTGGAGATCCCATGGCTCATCTGCGTTCCAGACGCCGGCTCGCCCTCGCCGTGCCCGTCGTGCTGTCGCTGACCGCCTCGCTCGGCTTCCTGCCGGCGGCGGCCTCGGCGGCCCCGCAGGCGGTGTCGGCCGAGCAGGCGACGGACGCGCCCGCCCTGGCGTACGTCGTCAACACCAAGGCGGACCGCCACACGATCGCCTCGGTGAAGCGGGCGATCGCCGCGGCCGACGGGACCGTCGTGGTCACGTACGAGAAGATCGGTGTGATCGTCGTGCACTCGGCGAACCCGGACTTCGGCAAGGAGATCCGCAAGGCGCGCGGCGTGCAGTCGGCCGGTGCGACCCGTACCGCGCCGCTGGCCCCCGCCGGGACGACGGACGTCGGCGCCGCCGACTACGTGAGCGCCGCCGAGGCCGCGCGGACGACCGCCGCCTCCGCCGAGGTCCCCGGCAGCGAGCCGCTCGAGGCCGACCAGTGGGACCTGCGGGCGATCGGCGCCGACAAGGCCGCGAAGATCAACCCGGGCAGCGGCAAGGTGACCGTCGCCGTGATCGACACCGGCGTCGACGACACCCACCCGGACCTGGCGCCGAACTTCTCCGCCGCCCAGTCGGCCAACTGCGTGGGCGGCAAGGCGGACACCAGCGAGGGCGCCTGGCGGCCGTACACGGCCGACGACTACCACGGCACCCACGTGGCCGGTGAGATCGCCGCGGCCCGCAACGGCATCGGCGTCGCCGGTGTCGCGCCCGGCGTGAAGGTGGCCGGCATCAAGGTCAGCGACCCGGACAACGGCCTGTTCTACCCGGAGAACGTCGTCTGCGCGTTCGTGTTCGCCGCCGACCACGGTGTGGAGATCACGAACAACAGCTACTACGTGGACCCGTGGCTGTACAACTGCATGGACGACCCGGACCAGCGGGCGATCGTCGACGCGGTGAACCGGGCCCAGCTGTACGCGCAGAAGAAGGGCACCCTGCACCTGGCCTCGGCCGGCAACTCCAACCACGACCTGGCCGCGGACGCCATCGACGACGCGTCCAGCCCGAACGACACCACGCCGGTCGAGCGCACCATCGACCCGAGCGAGTGCTACGACCTGCCGACGCAGCTGCCGGGCGTGGTCACGGTCAGCGCGACGGGCGTGCAGAACCTCAAGTCGTACTACTCCACGTACGGGCACCGTGTCGTGGACGTCGCCGCGCCGGGCGGCGACCGCCGTTACCAGCTGCCGGACACGCCGTCGAAGGACGGCCGCATCCTGTCCACCATGCCCAACGGGCAGTACGCCTTCCTCCAGGGCACGTCGATGGCCTCGCCGCACGCGGCCGGTGTCGCCGCGCTGCTGAAGTCCAAGCACCCGTGGGCCTCCCCGGCCGCGCTGCAGGCGCTGCTGAAGGCCCAGGCGAACAACCCGGGTTGCCCGGAGTCGTACGACCAGGACGGTGACGGAACGCAGGACGCGACATGCGAGGGCGGAAACCGGGTCAACGGTTTCTACGGCTTCGGCATCGTCGACGCGCTGCGCGCCGTCAAGTGAGCCCGCGCTCCCGCGCGTCCCGTCCGCCCGCACCAGTGAACGAAGTGGAGACTTCATGACAGCGTCCCACCCGCGCCACCGCCGCGCGCTCGTCGTCCCGGCCGGAATGGCCATGGCGACGGCGCTCGCGATCCTGCCCGGCACGGCGGCCACCGCCGCGCCGGCACAGGACCGGCCGGCCGCGGCCGCCGCCGACGAGGCGGCCTCGCTCAGCTACGTGGTCAACATCCGGGGCGGACACGGCGCGCCGGCGCACGTGAAGAAGGCGATCGCCGAGGCCGGCGGCACGATCGTGGCGTCGTACGACCGGATCGGCGTCATCGTCGTCCACTCCTCGAACGCCGACTTCGCCCGGACGATCCGGTCGGTGCGCGGCGTGGAGTCGGCCGGTGCCACCCGCAACGCGCCGCTGCCGTCGGCGGCCACCCACGACACGGTCACCCCGAAGGTGCTCAGCGCCTCCGAGGTGGCCGAGGCGCAGGCGGAGGCCGCGGCCGGCCAGGACCCGCTCCAGGGGCTCCAGTGGGACCTGCCCGCCATCAAGGCGGACCGGGCGCACGAGAAGTCGCTGGGCAGCCCGAAGGTCACGGTCGCGGTCATCGACACCGGTGTGGACGACACCCACCCGGACATCGCGCCGAACTTCGACCGGGCCGCGTCGGTCAACTGCGTGACGGGCAAGCCGGACACGACCGAGGGGGCCTGGCGGCCGGGCGCGCAGGAGAGCCCGCACGGCACGCATGTCGCCGGTGAGATCGCCGCCGCCAAGAACGGCGTCGGCATGACCGGTGTGGCGCCCGGTGTGAAGGTCTCCGGCATCAAGGTGTCCAACCCGGACGGCTACTTCTACACCGAGGCCGTGGTGTGCGGCTTCATGTGGGCGGCCGAGCACGGGGTCGAGGTCACCAACAACAGCTATTACACCGACCCCTGGTACTTCAACTGCAAGAACGACCCGGACCAGAAGGCGCTCCTCGAGGCCGTCACCCGGGCCACGCGGTACGCGGAGCGCAAGGGCGCGGTCAACGTGGCGGCGGCCGGCAACGAGAACTACGACCTCGCGGCCGACGAGATCACCGACCCCGTCTCGCCGAACGACGGCACCCCCTCGGAGCGGGTCATCGACCCCTCCGAGTGCCTCGACATCCCGACGCAGCTGCCGGGTGTCGTGACGGTGGCGTCGACCGGCGCCAAGGGCCTGAAGTCGTCGTTCTCCAACTACGGCCGGGGGGTCGTCGACATCGCCGCGCCCGGCGGCGACTCGACGGCCTATCAGACGCCGGCCCCGCCCGCCACCAGCGGCCTCATCCTGGGGACGCTGCCCGGCGGCAAGTGGGGTTACATGGCGGGTACGTCGATGGCGTCCCCGCACGTCGCGGGCGTCGCCGCGCTGATCAAGTCGACGCACCCCTACGCCCCGCCGGCGATGGTGAAGGCCCTGCTGTACGCGCAGGCCGACGCCACGGCGTGCACGGACCCGTACGACATCAACGGCGACGGCAAGGTCGACGCGGTGTGCGAGGGCCCGAAGAACCGCAACGGCTTCTACGGCTGGGGCATGACCGACGCGCTGGACGCGGTGACGCGGTAGTCCCGCGGGAGGTGTGAGAGCGGGGGGCCGGGCGGACACGCCCGGCCCCTCCGCCGTCCGCCGGTCCTCCCCCTCGTCGCGCCGCGGCCGGTGCTGCACACTGCCTCCATGATCGACACCGCGTACGTCTGGTCCGCCCTGGGCGGCGATCCCGCCCTCCTCTCCCGCGTCACGGCCGTCGAACGCCCCGGGGTGCTGCGCGCGCGTCTGCCGGTACGGGAGGCGGCGGGGGCCTGTGTGGGCGCGTGCGCGCTGGCCGCCGCCGAGCTCGGGGCGCGGCGCGCGGGCGGTGGCGGCGTGCCGGAGGTCCGGGTGGACGACGGGGCGGTGGCGACGGCGTTCGTCAGCGAGCGGCACCTGCTGGTCGGCGGGCGCGCCGCGGAGAGCTTCGCTCCGCTGTCGCGGTTCTGGCGTACGGCCGACGGGTGGGTGCGCACGCACGCCAACTATCCCCACCACCGGGACCGGCTGCTCGCCGCGCTCGGCCTGCCCCGGGACCCGGAGCCGGGCCCCGGGGAGCCGGCGGCGGTGCTCGCCGAGCGCTCCGCGCGTGAGGTCGAGGAGACGGTGTACGCGGCGGGAGGTCTGGCCGTGGCACTGCGCACGCCCGGGGAGTGGGCGGCGCACGAGCAGGCCGCTGCGCTGCGCTCCCGTCCCCTGGTGGAGCGGGAGCGGCTGGACGCGTCCCCCGCACGGGTGCTGACGCGGGTGGGGCGGGACCCGCTGCTGCCCGCCGCCGGGCTGCGGGTGCTGGACCTCACCCGGGTCGTCGCGGGTCCGGTCGCCACCCGCACGCTCGCGCTGCTCGGCGCGGACGTGCTGCGCGTGGACGCTCCCTGGCTGCCCGAGCTGCCCGACCAGCACGCCGACACCGGCTTCGGCAAACGGTCGGCGCGGCTGGACCTGGAGGCGGACCGGGACACGTTCGAGGAGCTGCTCGCGACGGCGGACGTGGTGGTCACCGGGTACCGTCCGGGCGCCCTGGACCGCTTCGGCCTGACCCCGCGGGCGCTGGCCCGGCGGCGGCCGGGGGTGGTGGTGGCGCAGCTGTCGGCGTGGGGCGCGTACGGGCCCTGGGCCGGCCGGCGCGGTTTCGACAGCCTGGTGCAGGTGGCCACGGGGATCGCGGCGGTGGAGGGGACGGAGGGGCGGCCGGGGGCGCTGCCGGCGCAGGCGCTCGACCACGGCTCGGGGTACCTGCTGGCGGCCGGGGTGCTGCGGGCGCTCACCGACCAGGCGGACGAGGGCGGGAGCAGGCTCGTGCGGGTGGCGCTGGCGCGGACGGCGGCGTGGCTGCTGGAGGGGGGAACGGAACGGGCGGACGCGCCGGAGGCCGGCGAGGTGCCGCCCGGCCCGTGGCTGGCCGGGACGGACAGTCCGCTGGGCGGACTGCGTTACGTCCTGCCACCGGTGACGTTCGCCGGCGGGCCGCGCGACTGGGCCCGCCCGCCGGGCCGTTGGGGCGCGGACCCGGCGCGCTGGGTCTGACCCGACCGCCCGGGGCCCGGGGCCGGGGAGCGGCAGGACAATAGGCGCATATCGCCCGCCACTTGCCCTGTTCTTGTGATCTTGTGAAGATCCTGGGGTGACTTTGATGAAACCCAGGCCCGGGACGACCGGTGCACACCGGGGCGCGCGGCGTCCCGGTGCCGGGCCGGCCGCCGCCGTCATCGTGCTGGTGACGCTGGGTGCGCTGATACCGCTCCTCGGCCCGGCCCCGGCGCTGCACGGCACCGGCGAGGACGAGGCTCCCGGCACCGGCGGCATCGCGCTGCTGCGCACGGTGCTGTTCGCCGCGCTGGCGGTCCCGGTGGGCGAGCTGTTCATCGCGGGGCTGGCGCGTTCCCTGCCCGGCGCTCCGTCCGCGCTGCCCCGCGGCTGGTCCGCCGCCGCGAACTGGGTGGGCCTCGCGGCCGCCCTCGGTCTCGCCTCCGTCGTGGCCACCGGCAACCTGGTCCCCGCCGGCCCGGCGGACATCGACGTCGGCGGGCTGTACGACACCCGGGACGGAAAGCTCGCCCTGCTGGAGGTCAACGGCTTCCTCGCGGCGGCCCTGTGCGCCGCCTCCGCCCGGCCCGGCACACAGGTGTGGCCCCTGGCCGCGGTCATCGTCGCCGAGGCGCTGCGGGCGCATCCGACGACCGAGTACAGCCCGCTGCTCGGCTCCGGGCTGACGCTGGTGCACCTGACCTGCGCGTCGCTCTGGGTGGGCGGCCTGGTGTACGCGCTGCGCACCGTGAAGCTGTGGAAGCGGGACGCGGCGGGCGCCGCACTGCTGGGGCGCTACGCCCGGTGGGCGGCCCTGCTGCTCGCGGCCCTCACCGCGACCGGGGTGGGCAGTTCGCTGCGCCGGATGCCGCCGGAGACCGTCCTCGAGCAGCTCACGGACACCGCGTACGGGCGGGTGCTGCTCGCCAAGGTGATCCTGATGACCGGTGTCGCCGCCCTGGCGCTGTGGGCGCGGATCCGGCTGGCCCGCGCGGCCGACCCGCTCAGCGCGAGTTCCCCCGCGCGGGCGGAGGTGTACGCGCTCGCCCTGGTGGTCGCGGTGTCGGGACTGCTGACGGCGCTTCCGGTACCGATCCGCTGGTGACCGGGGCTCCGACGGCCCATCCGGTTTCCCGGGGACCGTCCGGACATGTCCGGTATCCGAACGGGCGGGCCGCACAGGGCACCTGACGGACCGCAGTGTCGGCGGAGGCCCGTATCCTCGTGAACCATGCTCGAAGACCTCACCGCCGCAGCCCCCTCCCCCACCGTGTGGCCGGCCTCGTACCCCCGGGGATACGCGGTCGTCGACGTGGAGACCACGGGGCTGGCCCGGGACGACCGCATCATCTCCGCGGCCGTCTACCGGCTGGACGCGCGCGGTGAGGTCGAGGACCACTGGTACACGGTGGTCGACCCGGAGCGGGACCCCGGCCCGGTGTGGATCCACGGTCTGACGAGCGAGGCACTGGCGGGGGCGCCGCTCTTCCGGGACATCGCGGCGGAGTTCGCGTCCCGGCTGGAGGGCCGGGTGCTGGTCGCGCACAACGCCGTCTTCGACTGGCAGATGATCGCCCGGGAGTACGCCCGCGCCCGCGTCGAGGCACCCGTGAAGCAGCGGTTGTGCACCATCGCGCTCTCCAAGGAGCTGCGACTGCCGCTGCCCAACCACAAACTCGAGTCGCTCGCCGCGCACTTCGGTGTCGTCCAGCGGCGGGCGCACCACGCGCTGGACGACGCGCGGGTGCTCGCGGAGGCGTTCCGGCCCAGCCTGCGCGCCGCGGCGGCGGGCGGCGTACGGCTGCCGCTGCACGAGTGCCTGCCGCTGACCGAGTGGACCGACCGGCCCCGCATCGGACAGCAGGCGGGCCCCGGCGGGTACCGGCAGCCGGCCCACTGGCGCCCGTCCCGCAAGCGGCCCGCGTGCCCCCACCCCAACCCGGGCCGGTACGAACCGGGCAAGCGGCTCAAGCAGGGCATGCGGGTGGCGTTCTCCGGGGACACCTCCACCGAGCGGGATCTGCTGGAGGACCGCGCGACCGAGGCCGGACTTCACGTCGCGACCAGCCTGTCCCGGCTGACCAGCCTCCTGGTCACCAACGACCCGGACTCGGGCACGTCCAAGGTGGTCAAGGCCCGGCAGTACGGCACGCCGGTGGTCGACGAGGCGGCCTTCGGGCAGCTGCTCGGGGACGTCGAACCCGCCGCGGAGGGCTGAGCGGCGTACGCGGACGGCCCTGCGGACGGGTGATTGGCGGACGACTCGCCCGCGACCGGCTCGCCCCGCGCCGGGCCGACGGCTCACCCTGAGCCCCATGGCGACATGCGAAGTCTGCGGCAACAGCTACGGAATGACCTTCGAGGTGCACGCGCAGGGCGCGGTGCACGTCTTCGACTGCTTCTCCTGTGCGATCCACCGCATGGCCCCGATCTGCGAGCACTGCCGGGTGCAGATCATCGGCCAGGGCGTGGAGGCCGAAGGTCACTGGTACTGCGGCGCCCACTGCGCCCGCGCGGAGGGGAAGGCGGGGATCGTCGACCGGGTGTGAAAGGACGTACCCCCCTGAATGCACCCCACGACCGAGTTGTACGGTCGTGGGGTGCACCGCTTTCTGTTGTCCCGCCAATGGGTGATCATCACCCTGGTCGGCCTGCTCCTCATCCCCACGATGATCTGGCTGGGCACCTGGCAGATGGACCGCCACGACGAGCGCGCCGCCCGCAACCAGCTGGTCGCCGACGCGCTGGCGGCCGACCCGGTCCCCGTGGAGCGGCTGGCGTCCCCCGGGCACGCCGTGACGCGCGCCGAGCGGTACCGCACCGTGACCGCCGAGGGGCGCTTCGACACGGACGACGAGGTCGTCGTCCGCCGCCGCACCAACGCCGACGACGAGGTCGGCTTCCACGTCCTCACCCCCTTCGTCCTGGACAGCGGCGGGGTGCTGCTGGTCAACCGGGGCTGGATCCCCGCGGACGGCCCGAGCCAGACCGCGTTCCCCGAGGTCCCCGCGCCGCCGCGCGGCGAGATCACCATCAGGGGCCGGCTGATGCCCGACGAGACGACCGAGGCCAGCGGCATCAAGGACCTCGAGGGCCTCCCCGACCGGCAGATCATGCTGATCAACAGTGAGCAGGAGGCCGAGCGGCTCGGCGCCCGGGTGCTCGGCGGCTACGTGGCGCTGACCGCGCCCGAGCCGAAGGACGGCACCCCACAGGCGCTCGGCAACCCCGGGAACGAGAACGCGGCGCTGAACTACGCGTACGCCATCCAGTGGTGGCTGTTCGCGGCGGCCGTGCCGGTCGGCTGGGTGGTGCTGGTCCGCCGCGAGGTCCGGGAGCGGACGGCGGCGCGGAAGCCGGAGGCCGAGGAGGCCGAACCGGCCGCGGTCTGAGGCACCACGCGCCGTGGCCGCACCTCACCTTTGCGTGCTGTGACCTGCGCTCCCCTCCCGGTTCCGGGCGCTTCTGTGCGAGAGTGACGCGGCGTAGCGGACGGAAGCTCTGGGACGGGGACGGTGACGCATGGCCGACGGCCCCATGACCGCGGCGTTCCTCGCCGTGATCGGCGGGGCGTCGCTGCTCGCCGCCACCGCGCGGCGGCTGCGGCCCGGCGACCGGCTGCCCTCGCTGGAGGGCTGGGCGCTGGCCGACCGCAGCCTCGGTGCCGGCTGGACCTGGCTGCTGCTCGGCGGGACGGTCTACACCGCGTACACCTTCACCGCCGTACCGGGCCTGGCGTACGGCAACGGCGCGCCCGCCTTCTTCGCGGTGCCGTACACGGTCATCGTGTGCCCGCTCGCGTTCGTCCTGCTCAGCCGGTTGTGGAGCGTGGCCCGGAGGCACGGCTACATCACCGCCGCCGACTTCGTGCGCGGTCGCTACGGCTCGCCCCCGCTGGCCCTGGCCGTGGCGCTGACCGGCATCCTGGCGACGATGCCGTACCTGGCGCTGCAACTGCTCGGCATCCGCGCGGTGCTCACGGCGGGCGGACTGTACCCGCGCGGAGCCACCGGCGACCTGGTGATGGTGGCGGTGTTCGCGGGGCTCGCCCTGGCCACCTACCGGCACGGGCTGCGCGCGCCCACGGTGATCTCCGCCCTGAAGGCGGTGGCGGTGTTCGCGTCCCTGGCGGCGGTCTGCTGGCTGGTCCTCGAACGGTTCGGCGGGCCCGGCCCGGTGTTCGACGGGGCGGCGCGCGCCCTCGGCGGCACGGACGCCGCCCACTCCCCGCTGCTGCTCACGCCCGAACAGCAGCCCGCCTACGCCACGCTGGCGCTCGGCTCCGCGCTGGCGCTGCTGATGTACCCGCACGTGCTCACCGCGGGCTTCGCCGCCGACGGGACGCGCACCCTGCGCAAGGTGTCGGCGGGGCTGCCCGCCTGGACCGCGCTGCTGGCACTGTTCGGGTTCCTCGGGATCGCGGCCCTGGCGGCCGGGGTGCGGGCGCCCGAGGGCGGCGCCGAGGCGGCGGTGCCGATGCTCGTCGAGCGGCTGATGCCGGAACCGCTGGCCGGGCTGGTGTTCGGCGCGATCGTCGTGGGGGCGCTGGTGCCGGCGGCGGTGATGTCGATCGCCGCGGCGACCTCCTTCGTGCGGAACGTGTACGTCGAGTACGTCCATCCGACGGCCACGCCGAAACGGCAGGTGCGCGTCGCCCGGGCGGTGTCGCTGACCGCCAAGGCCGGCGCCGTCGCGTTCGTGTTCGGGCTGCGCGACCAGGACGCCATCAACCTCCAGCTGCTCGGCGGGGTGTGGATCCTGCAGATCTTCCCGGCGGTGGCGGTCGGTCTGTACACGCGGTGGCTGCATCCGCGGGCGCTGCTGGCCGGCTGGGCGGTGGGCATGGCCGCCGGGACGTACCTGGTGGTGCGCGAGGGGTTCTCCTCGATCGTGCCGCTCGGCGCCGGCACCGGACCGCTGGAGATCTACGCGGGCGTCGCGGCGCTGCTGCTCAACCTGACCGTCGCGGTCACCGGCACCCCCGTGCTCGACCGGCTCGGCGTCCCGCGCGGCGCCGACACCACCGACCTGCCGTCCCGCCTGCCGGCCGGGCGGCGCCCGCGGACGGGAGCACACGGCACGTGAGACGCGGACAGCCTCCCCGTACCCGGGCGCCCCTGCCCCCGGCCCCCGCCGCGCCCCCGGCCGTGCCGCTTGGGGGCGCCGCCCCGGACGCGGGCGATCCGGAGCGCGAGGCCGGAGTCGCCCGCCTCTTCGAGCTGCACTACTCCTCGATGCTGCGGCTCGCCGTGCTGCTCGGCGCGGACGACCCGGAGAACGTGGTGGCCGAGGCCTACTACCGGATCTACCGCAAGTGGCGGCGGCTGAAGGACGTGGCGGCGGCGGAGGCACGGCTGCGCGCCACGGTCTGCCACCTGACCCGGGCGCGGCTCCGCCACCTTCAGGACGCCCGCCGCCACGAGGAGCGTCCGCCGGCCCCGGCCGACGAGACCGTGGCCTCCGCGGAGAACACCGCACTGCTCCAGGACGACCAGCGGGTGCTCATCGACGCCCTCCAGCGCCTCCCGGCCCGGCAGCGCGAGGCGCTGGTGCTGCGGCACTGGCTGGGGCTGAAGGAGAGCGAGATCGCCGCCGCGATGGGCATCTCCCGCGGTTCCGTCAAGACGCACACCTGGCGCGGCATCGCCGCGCTGACCCAGGCGATGGAGGCCCGGCGATGAACGACACCGGCCCGGACCGCACGGACCACCGCCGGGGCGAACCGCCCCCGCCGCCCGGGGCGGAGCGCACCGAGCGGGAACTGCGCGACGCCCTGCGGGCCCTGGCGGGCGGGGTGTTGCCCGACCCCGACGCCTACCGCACGGCACGCGGCGAGTGGCTGCGCCGGGAACGCCGCCGGCGGCTCGTGCTCACCGTGCTCGTCGCCGTGGTCTTCACGCTCGCCACACTGATCGGCCTGTGGGTGCTCAACCAGGCCCCGTCGAACCCCGGGGTGATCTTCTCCGGCACCGGCGCGGGGACGGCCGACGACCCGTCACTCCCGCGGCAACGACGCTGATTGCGGCGCCCCGAGGCCGGGAACCCGCACCTCGTGCAACGTATCGAGGACTACGCGCTCATCGGCGACGAACAGACCGCTGCCCTGGTGGGCGCGGACGGCTCGGTCGACTGGCTCTGCCTGCCCCGCTTCGACTCGGCGGCCTGCTTCGCCCGGCTGCTCGGGGACGAGGACAACGGACACTGGAGGATCGCGCCGGCCGGCGCCGGCCGGTGCACCCGCCGCTCCTACCGCAAGGACACCCTCGTGCTGGACACCGAGTGGGAGACGGACGAGGGGACGGTGCTGGTCACCGACCTGATGCCGCAGCGCCACCGCGCCCCCGACCTGGTGCGCATCGTGCAGGGCGTACGGGGTGAGGTGACCGTGCGCAGCACGCTCCGGCTGCGCTTCGACTACGGCTCGGTCGTGCCGTGGGTGCGCAAGGAGGACGGCCACCGGGTGGCGGTGGCGGGACCCGACTCGGCGTGGCTGCGCAGCGTGCCGGAGGTGCCCACCTGGGGCGAGGACCAGGGCACCCACTCGGAGTTCACGGTGAAGGAGGGCGAGCGGGTCGCGTTCGTACTGACCTGGCACCCCTCCCACGAGCCGCGCCCCCCGCTGGTCGACCCGTACTCCTCGCTGCGGCACAGCGTGCACGACTGGCAGTCCTGGGCGGCCCACTGCCGGTACGACGGCCCGCACCGGGACGCGGTGGTCCGGTCGCTGATCACGCTCAAGGCACTCACCTACCGGCCCACCGGCGGTGTCGTCGCCGCGCCCACCACCTCGCTGCCGGAGGAACCGGGCGGGGTGCGCAACTGGGACTACCGCTTCTGCTGGCTGCGCGACTCCACCCTGACGCTGAACGCGCTGCTGGCCGCCGGCTACCAGGAGGAGGCGGAGGCCTGGCGCAACTGGCTGCTCCGCGCGGTCGCCGGTGACCCGGCGGACCTGCAGATCATGTACGGGCTGGCGGGCGAGCGGCGGCTGCCGGAGTTCGAGCTGCCGTGGCTGCCCGGGTTCGGCGGCGCCACTCCGGTGCGCATCGGGAACGACGCCGTGAACCAGCTCCAGCTGGACGTGTACGGGGAGGTCGTCGACTCCCTGGAGCTGGCCCGGCGTTCGGGCCTGTCGGCGCAGCCGGACGTGTGGGCGCTGCAGTCGGTGCTGCTGACGTTCCTGCGCACGGCCTGGCGGCAGCCGGACGAGGGCCTGTGGGAGGTGCGCGGCGGCCGCCGCCACTTCGTCCACTCCAAGGTGATGGTGTGGGTGGCCGCCGACCGCACGGTGCGCGCCATGGAGGAGGACCCGGACCTCGAAGGGGACCTGGAGGGCTGGCGGGAGCTGCGCGACGAGGTGCACCGGGAGGTGTGCGAGAAGGGGTACGACCCGGAGCGGAACACGTTCACGCAGTCCTACGGCTCGCGCGAGCTCGACGCGGCGCTGCTGCTGATCCCCCGGGTGGGTTTCCTGCCGCCCGACGACCCGCGGGTGCTCGGCACCATCGAGGCGGTCCGGGCGGAGCTGGGACAGGACGGGTTCGTACGCCGCTACACCCCGGACGCCGCGCCCGTCGACGGACTGCCCGGTGAGGAGGGCACGTTCCTGGTGTGCTCGTTCTGGCTGGCGGACGCCCTGCACATGACCGGCCGGACGAAGGAGGCCCGCGAGCTGTTCGAACGGCTGCTGGGGCTGGCCAACGACGTGGGGCTGCTGGCGGAGGAGTACGACCCGGTGGGCGGGCGGCAGCTGGGGAACTTCCCGCAGGCGTTCAGCCACATCGGGCTGGTGAACACCGCTCTCGCCCTGTTCGGCGACGAAGAGGCAGGATAGGGCCATGGATCTTGGACTGAAGGACCGGGTGTACGTCGTCACCGGGGCGACCCGGGGACTGGGCAACGCCTCCGCGCGGGAGCTCGTCGCCGACGGTGCGAGGGTGGTCGTCACCGGCCGGGAGGAGCAGTCGGCCGCGGAGGCGGCGGCGGCGCTGGGGCCGAACGCGGTCGGCGTAGCCGTCGACAACGCCGACCCGGCGGCGCCGGAGCGGCTGATCGCCACCGCGCGGGAGCGGTTCGGGCGCTTCGACGGCATCCTCGTCAGCGTGGGCGGACCGCCCCCGGGGTTCGTCGCCGACACCACCGACGAGCAGTGGCAGTCGGCGTTCGAGTCGGTGTTCCTGGGTGCGGTGCGGATGGCCCGGGCGGCGGCGGCGGAGCTGGGCGAGGGAGGGGTCATCGGGTTCGTGCTGTCGGGGTCGGTGCACGAGCCGATCCCCGGACTGACGATCTCGAACGGCCTGCGGCCGGGGCTGGCCGGGTTCGCCAAGTCGCTGGCGGACGAGCTGGGGCCGCGGGGGATCCGGGTGGTGGGGGTGCTGCCGGGGCGCATCGACACCGACCGGGTGCGGGAGCTGGACGCGCTGTCCGCGGATCCGGAGGCCACGCGCCAGGCGGCGGAGTCGCGGATCCCGATGCGGCGGTACGGGACGCCGCAGGAGTTCGGACGGGCGGCGGCGTTCCTGCTGTCGCCGGCGGCGTCCTACGTGTCCGGGGTGATGCTGCCGGTGGACGGGGGCTTCCGGCACGGGTTCTGACCCGCCGGCGCGGGGCCGGGGGCGTCAGGTGACGCGTTCCGGGCGGTGTTTCCGTGCGTGCAGCCGGGCCTCCGTCGGGAGCGCGGCGAGGCCCGTCGAGTCGCGGGCGTGGGCGACGGCGCCCGTGGTGAGGCCGTGCAGGGCCGCCCCCGGCTCGACGTGGGGTTCCAGGGTGAGGAGCGCCCGGGCCCGCGGCTCCGTGGCCCGGCCGGTGAGCCGGACGTGCGCGCGGGCCACTCCGTCCAGGCGGTTCGCCTCCTCCTCCAGGGCGTGTTCCAGGGCCCGGCCGCGCAGCGAAGCGCCCTCGCCGTCGCCGGTGTCGACCAGCACCTCGGCCGGCCGCCGCCGGCGCAGCACCGCGAGCAGCCACCACAGGCAGAGCAGGACCAGGACGGCGAGCGCGGCGATGACGACCGGCCACCACCAGCCCTCGTCCCGCCACCGGGTCCGCTCGGCCTCGTCCAGGAGCACGTCGTGCCGGCCGTCGTGCAGCCACCAGGACGGCGCGGGCGCGCCCAGTCCGATCGCCAGCACGGAACCGCCGAGCGCGATCAGCACCAGGCCGGCGATCGCGAGGAGCACGCGGTTGACACCCTTGAGCACGGTTACCGTCCCTTCCGTCCGGGCCGCCGCACGCGCAGCGACAGCGCGGGGGGCCGGGCCAGGCCGAGACCCTCGGCCGTGGCGTCGAGCACCGCGGTCAGGTCGGCGCGTACGTCGTCCAGTTCACGGAAGTGCGACACCGCGCGGACGTCGGTGCGGCGTCGCTTCACCCTGACCCGCACCGACTGCACACCCGCCACCTCCATGGCCCGGTCGCGCAGCACCATCGCGGCGGCGTCACGGTGCAGCGCCGCGCGCACGTCGGGGTGGGTGCGGCGCATCGGGAGCAGCGAGCGCAGGCCGGGCGTCACGGCGAGCACGAGCAGCCACAGCCCGAGCGCGGCGGCGACGCCCGCGCCGGTCAGCACCCAGACGTCGTCCAGGGGGCGCTCGGCCAGCTGCCGAGCCAGGTCCCGGCGCCAGCTCATCCCGTCCCGGCCGGCGCGCACGGCGACGACGTCGTACAGGAACGCGCCGGTGACCACCAGGAGCAGCAGCGCGAGCACGCCGGCGGGAACCCGGCGGGCCGACCAGAAGCGCTTGTGCCCGTCGTCGGCCCGCCGCGTCCCGTGCGCCCGTCCGGGTGACGGTGGCGGGTCCTGCTCCACGACCGCGCCGTGCGGTTCGCTCATCGCGTCCTCCCGTGCTCGGGGGCGAACGCGGTGGCCGGATGCAGCCTCTCCACCTGGACGACGACCTCGGGGACCGCCATGCCCGCGCACTCGCGGACCCGGTCGACCACGCTGCGCCGCACCTGCCGGCAGCGGCCGCCGATGTCGCCGGGGTAGTCGAGTTCGACGTGCACGCGGACCCGGGCGGCGTCGTGACGCACGACCACGCTCGCGTGCGGTGGCGAGGCGCCCGGCGGCAGGGTGCCGATCGCCTCACGGGCCGCCTGCGAGGCGATCTTCGCGACCACCCGGTCGGCGATCCTGGTCGCCCCGCGCTCGCCCGCCACGACGGCTGCCGGTCCTCCGCCGGCTGCGACGGCCCCCGTGCTCACCGTCGTCACCGCCGCCGTTCGTCACGAGGGCGGAAGAAGTCGCCGAACTCCAGGTCCCCCTCGAGGAACCGCCCGACGACGAAGCCGACGGCGCCGAGGGCCGCCACCAGCAGGAAGGCTCCGAAACCACCGAAGTATCCGGCGAAGCCCAGTGCCATCCCGGCGATCATGCCGACCACGGCCATGTTCATGGTGCGCTCCTCCGCTCACCCGGTCTCGTCCGCTCACGGGGTTTCATTGGAGGCGGGTCTCCTGTTCCTCCTCTTCCTCCTCCTCGGGCAGTTTCACGTCGCTCACCGCGATGTTCACCTCGACCACCTCGAGGCCGGTCATCCGCTCGACCGCCGCGACGACGTTCTCCCGCACGGCCCGGGCGACGTCGGAGATGGACACGCCGTAGTCGACGACGATCTCCAGGTCGAGCGCGGTCTGCACCTCGCCGACCTCGGCCTTCACCCCGCGCGTCACCGCTTTGGAGCCGCCGGGCACCCGGTCGCGCATGGCGCCGAAGGTCCGCGACAGTCCGCTGCCCATGGCGTGGACGCCGAGCACGTCCCGGGCGGCGAGCCCGGCGATCTTCTCGACCACGCCGTCGGAGATGGTGGTACGGCCGCGGGTGGCGGGGTCACCGCCGCCGCGACGGGTCCCGGGACCTTTGCGGGAGGAGGTCTCCATCGGGTTCTTCTCGGGATCGGAGGCCCGTACCGAGCCTCCGTCGGTCATGTCGGTCATGTCCGTACGTCCCTTCGATCGTCCTCTTCGACCACCGTAAGCACGGTTGCCCGGTCTCGCGCCAGGAATGCGGCAGGCTGGAGGAGTGACGGTGGACGGATGGACGCACGCGGTGCGGCGACAGGTGGCGCTGGGCAGGATCGTGGCCCTGGGCGGAGCGCGTGACGGCGCGTGGATCACGGAGCGGGCGGCGGCGGTGCCGCTGCGGCGTGCGGTGGCACGGGGTGCGCCCGGTGTGCGCCTGGACGGCCTGCGGCTCGGGCCGGCCCGGCCGGAGGAGACGGAGGAGCCGGTCGTGCCGGCCCCGCCGAGCGCGCTGCCGCCGGGCCCGTTGCGGCTGGCGGCGGAGTTCGCGGCGACGGCGGCGCAGCCGCTGCCGGTGACGGCGTCCCTGCTGCGGGCGGTGCTGGCCGAGGCCGCGGCGGAACGGATCGGGCTGGCGGTGACGGAGGTGGACCTGCGGGTGACGGAGCTGCTGGACGCGCACGCGCCGGTGGCGTCCGGTGGCGCTCCGCCGGGCGACGAGCCCGGGCCGGCCGCGCCGCCCGAGGCCGGCGACCCGGAGCGGGGACGGATCGCGGCGGCCGCGCTCGCCGTGCCGGGGGTGGCCCGGCTGACGGGCACGCCGGGCGGCGCGGTGCACCTGTCCGAGCATCCGGGGGGCGCCGCCCTGCCGCGCCGCCACGCGCGCGTGGAGCTCGCGGTCCGGGCGGAGCACCACCCCCTGGAGGTGGCCCGGGCGGTCCGCGTGGCCGCGGCGGCGGCGCTGCCGGATCACCCGACGGTGGCGGTCCTGGTGACCGACCTGGACTGACCGGCTGCCGGGTCGGACGGCCCCGGCACGGCCGGCCCCGGCCGCCCGTGCCGGGGCCGCCTCGTCACTCGCCGATGCCGGCGAGGTCGCGCAGGCGGCGGGCCTGGGCGGCCCGTTCGGCGGCGCGCTGCTCGTCGTAGGTGCGGTCCCGGGCGCCGCTCAGCAGGGCCTTCGTCTCGATGACGGCGTCCCGGGGGGCGGCCAGCAGTGCCGCGGCGAGGTCCTGGACGGTGGCGTCCAGGTCGGCCGCGGGCACGGCGAGGTTGGCCAGGCCGGTGTTCACGGACTCCTCGGCGGTCACGAAGCGGCCGGTCGCGCAGATCTCCAGCGCGCGGGCGTACCCGACGAGGCCGACCAGCGGGTGCGTGCCGGTGAGGTCCGGGACGAGTCCGAGGCTGGTCTCGCGCATGGCGAACTGCACGTCGTCCGCGACGACACGCAGGTCACAGGCGAGGGCGAGCTGGAAACCGGCTCCGATGGCGTGTCCCTGCACGGCGGCGATGGACACGATGTCGCTGCGCCGCCACCAGGTGAACGCCTCCTGGTACCCGGCGATGGCCGTGTCGAGCGCGGCGTCGTCGCTGCGCGCGAGGTCGAGGAACGACGGCTCGCCCGCGATCCCCTCGGGGCTGAGCATCTGCCGGTCGAGTCCGGCGGAGAAGGACTTGCCCTCACCGCGCAGCACCACGACCCGCACGGAGCCGGGCAGCAGCCGGCCCGCCTCGGCGAGCGCCCGCCACAGAGCGGGGCTCTGGGCGTTGCGCTTGGCCGGGTTGGTCAGCGTCACCGTGGCGATCGCGTCGTCGACGGTGAGCCGTACGCCGTCCTTGTCGAGTACCGGACCGAGGTCCTGGGCGGACGAAGCCATGGGGCGCCTCCGATGGGTGCGGTCGTCTAAGTGACTGCACAGTAACCACCCGGCCGGTCGGACGGCCGGCCGGGTGGCCACCATCGGGTTCTCGTGGCGCCGGGATCAGGCCGACGGGGCCTTCTTGCCCCGTGTCGCCCCGCCACGCCCTCGCAGCGTGACGCCCGACTCGCTGAGCATGCGGTGCACGAAGCCATACGAGCGGCCGGTCTCCTCGGCCAGCGCCCGGATGCTCGCACCGGCGTCGTACTTCTTCTTCAGGTCTGCCGCGAGCTTGTCGCGCGCGGCGCCGGTCACCCGGCTGCCCTTCTTCAGAGTCTCGGCCACCCGTGCCTCCTCATGGGAAGTGCGCTCTGGTCTCCTCATGATCACCCCTCCCGGCCTCCATGGCCACCCATTCGGCAAGGTCGATGGGACAAGGTTGTGACGACGGGAGCGCGTCCCCACGAACGGAATCGACTGTTCCGTCCGGGTGCCGCCGGTACCTCCAATCGGGTTCTTCCGAGAAGCACCAGGTCAGAAGCGCGCGACGGCCGAGCTCCGGTTCACCGGGAGCTCGGCCGCGACATCGGTGTAGGACACACCTCGGGATGAGGAGATCTCACACGAATGATGGATCACCGGTGGGCCGAATGATCCATACGCCGTGGATCACACCTTCGATCAACCCCGGCTGACGGGCGGGCCGCCTCAGGCGAGGGCGACCAGGTCCGCGTAGTCGGAGCCCCACAGGTCCTCGACGCCGTCCGGCAGCAGGATGATCCGCTCCGGCTGGAGCGCCTCGACGGCGCCCTCGTCGTGGGTGACGAGGACGACCGCGCCCTTGTAGGTGCGCAGGGCACCGAGGATCTCCTCGCGGCTGGCCGGGTCCAGGTTGTTGGTCGGCTCGTCGAGCAGCAGCACGTTCGCCGACGACACGACGAGGGTGGCGAGGGCGAGACGGGTCTTCTCGCCGCCGGAGAGGACACCGGCCGGCTTGTCCACGTCCTCGCCGGAGAACAGGAACGAGCCGAGCACCTTGCGGACCTCGACCAGGTCCAGGTCGGGCGCCGCGGAGCGCATGTTCTCCAGGACCGTGCGGTCGGGGTCGAGGGTCTCGTGCTCCTGGGCGTAGTAGCCGAGCTTGAGGCCGTGGCCGGGGACGACGGCGCCGGTGTCCGGCTGCTCGACGCCGCCCAGCAGCCGCAGCAGGGTGGTCTTGCCCGCGCCGTTGAGACCGAGGATGACGACCCGGGAGCCCTTGTCGATGGCCAGGCTGACGTCGGTGAAGATCTCCAGGGAGCCGTACGACTTCGACAGTCCCTCGGCCATCAGCGGGGTCTTGCCGCAGGGCGAGGGCTCGGGGAAGCGCAGCTTGGCGACCTTGTCGGACTGGCGGACGTCCTCCAGGCCGGACAGCAGGCGCTCGGCGCGGCGGGCCATGTTCTGCGCGGCGACCGTCTTGGTGGCCTTGGCGCGCATCTTGTCGGCCTGCGCGTTGAGCGCGGCGGCCTTCTTCTCGGCGTTCTGCCGCTCGCGCCGGCGGCGCTTCTCGTCGGCCTCGCGCTGCTGCTGGTAGAGCTTCCAGCCCATGTTGTAGACGTCGATGGTGGCGCGGTTGGCGTCCAGGTAGAACACCTTGTTGACGACCGTCTCGACCAGGTCCACGTCGTGGGAGATGACGATGAAGCCGCCGCGGTAGGTCTTGAGGTAGTCGCGCAGCCAGACGATCGAGTCGGCGTCGAGGTGGTTGGTCGGCTCGTCGAGCAGCAGGGTGTCCGCGTCGGAGAACAGGATCCTGGCGAGCTCGACGCGGCGGCGCTGACCGCCGGAGAGGGTGTGCAGGGGCTGGCCCAGCACGCGGTCGGGCAGGTTCAGCGCGGCGGCGATGGTGGCGGCCTCGGCCTCGGCGGCGTATCCGCCCTTGGTGAGGAACTCCGTCTCCTGGCGCTCGTACTGGCGGAGCGCCTTCTCACGGGTGGCGCCCTGGCCGTTCGCGATGCGCTGCTCGTTGTCGCGCATCTTGCGGATCAGCACGTCGAGGCCGCGGGCGGAGAGGATGCGGTCGCGGGCGAGGACGTCGAGGTCGCCGGTGCGGGGGTCCTGGGGCAGGTAGCCGACCTCGCCGGAGCGGGTGACGGTGCCGCCGGCGGGGATGCCCTGGCCGGCGAGGACCTTGGTGAGGGTGGTCTTGCCTGCGCCGTTGCGGCCGACCAGGCCGATGCGGTCGCCCTTGGCGACGCGGAAGGTGGCGCTTTCGATGAGCACGCGGGCACCGGCGCGCAGCTCGATGCCGGAGGCGGAGATCACGGACAGACTCCAGGGCGGGTGTGGGGTGGCGGTGGGCGGCTGAGGACGTTCCCGCCGTCTAATGCGCGAGGAGAATGGCCATGGGAGCCATTCTAACGGGGCCGTGCAAGCGCTTTTCCGGGTGCGTGCGTCCGGGCCGTCGTCGGTGGCCGGTGCCACACTGGGCGGCGGATGGACATTCCGGTGTACGCGAGACACAGGGAAGTGATCGCCATGGCAGGGACGGGCGGTGGGCGTCCGAGCATCGTGCCGACGTTGCTGTACGGGGACGCGAAGGCGGCGATCCGTCAGCTCACGGAGGCGTTCGGGTTCCGGGAGCTGTCGGTGTACGAGGGCGAGGACGGCACGGTGATGCACGCCGAGCTGGTGCAGGGCAACGGGGTGGTGATGCTGGGGTCCAGGGGCCGCGGCGGGGCGTTCGACACGGCGATGAAGGGCGCGGGCCCGTCGGCGGCGTACGTGGTGGTGGACGACGTCGACGCCCACCACCGGCGCGCGGTGGAGCAGGGCGCGGAGATCCTCATGCCGCCGACGGACCAGGACTACGGCTCGCGGGACTACATGGCCCGCGACATCGAGGGCAACGTCTGGAGCTTCGGCACGTACGCGCCGGAGACCGGGGGCTGAGGGCGCGTTCCGGCGGGGCCGGAGCGCGGGGGCGGGACCCTGGCCGGAGCCGCGACCAGGGTCCTCACGCCCGGAGGGCGGAGCGGGTCAGCCGCCGGTGTGGACCTGGAAGGCGGCCCTGCGGACCGCCTTGGCCAGGGCCGGGTCGGGGTGGGCGGCGGCGAGGGCGACCAGGACCTGCACGGTGCGCGGGTGGCCGACCGCGCGGACCTCGTTGAGCAGCGCCGGGACGGTGGGCTGCACCGCCGACTCCAGGTGGCGCACCAGCAGCGGGGCCTCACCGTGGTCGGCGACGGCGGCGGCGGTGTCCACCCAGAGCCAGGTGGCCTCCTCGCGGGTGAGCACCTCGTGGGCGTCCTCCGGGTCGGCGCCGTCGTGTTCGGCGAGCCACAGCAGGGCGTACGGCCGCAGCGTCGGCTCGCCGAGGACGGTGCGGACCGCGGGCTCGGCGGGGGCACCCACCACGCGCAGCGCCTCGAAGGCGAGGCCGCGCAGCAGGGCGTCCTCGCCGCGCGCGGCGCGGATGAGCTCGGTGACGGCGCTGCCGACCGGCCGGGCGGCGAGCCAGGCCCGGTACTCGGCGCGGGCGGCGTTGGGGCGCAGCTGGGCGCAGCCGCGCAGCATGTCCTCGGCGCCCTGCTCGATGTTGCCCGCGGGGCTCTGCGCGGCGACGCAGATCTGCTCCAGCTTGACCCACACCGCCCAGCTGCCCAGCGGGGTGAGGGTGGCCTGTCCGTCGCCGTAGGTGAGGGCGCCGACGGAGGCGAGGGCGCGCAGCGCCCAGTCGAGCAGCGGTGCGAGCGGGGCGTCGGCGGCGGCCGGATCGGCGAGCGCGGGGCGGGGCGCGTCGGCCTGCGGCGCGTAGTCGACCTCGCAGCGTTCCGTGCGCAGCTCGGTGACGCGCTGCTCGAGGAGGTCGAGGAGCTGCGGCACGGGGACGGGACCGGCGGACAGCTGGAGGAAGGAGAGCACCTGCGGCATGGCCGTGACGACCTCGGCGACGGCGGCGGGCTCGTACTCCTCGGGCTCGGGGTAGGCGAGCGACCAGGCGTCGCACAGGGCGACCCAGCCGCGCAGCACCGCGCTGTCGTCGCGGTTCCAGGCGCGCAGCCGCCAGCCGGGGCGGGCGGTGCCGCCGTGCACCTCGACGAGACCGGCCAGGCGGGCGGTGTCCCAGTCGGCGCGCACCTGAGCGGGGGTCAGGCCGAGGGCCCGCGCCGCCCGTTCCGCGGTCGCGTCGGAGAGGGTGGCCTTGCCGTCGGCGGTGGCCCCGTCCCCGCCGGGGCCGAGGGCGGCGTCGGCCCAGCGGGCGACGCGGGCCGCGGCGGCCAGGCCGGAGCGCGCCATTCTGGCCAGCTCCGCGGGTGCGGGGGTGCCCTCCGGGGGGCGGGGCGCGGGGCGGCGCGCGCGCCGCTGGTTGATCGCTGTGGGGGCGGCGGCCAGGGGTCGCGGGCGGACGAGTCGAAGCCTGGAGTCGCGCGGGATACGGGACGTCACGGATGCAGTCTCGCGGGTGACGGTCCGAAATCCCAAACGGAATGACGGCGGGGGCGCGGGGACGCCCCGCGCCCCGGGCCGGGAAGGGGCCGGAGGGGCCGGATCAGGCCAATGTCACCGGGCCAAACGGAATCCGCGGCACCGGCTTCACATCAGGGGGGTGAGGAAACGCCGCAGGGCCTCTTCGTAGGCGTCCGGGCCGGCGTTCCACATCGCGCCGTGCGCCGCGCCCCTGACGGTGTGCAGGGTGACGGTGTTCGGGTGGGCGGCGGCGAGGCGGCGGGAGAACCGCCAGGGGGCCACCCGGTCGTCGGGGCCGTGGAAGATGTGGGTGGGGACCTCGATCCGGTCCAGGTGGACGGCGCCGGGGCTGCGCTCGCCGTAGAGACCGGTGCGTCCCTGCGCGGCGCGTACGGCGAGCGGGAGCAGCGGGCCCGGGGTGCGGTGGGCCGCGGCGAGGGCGCGCAGGGTCGCCTCCCAGCTGAGCACGGGCGAGTCGAGGACGAGGCCGGCCACACGGGCGCGCTGTTCCGAGCGGGCGGCGGTGCGCAGGGCCATGGTGGCGCCGATGGACCAGCCGAGCAGGACGACCTGCCGGGCGCCGGAGCGCACCGCGTGGTGCAGGACGGCGTCGAGATCGCGCCACTCGGTCTCGCCGAGGTGGTTGAGGCCGTCCGGGGAGCGCGGGGCGCCGGGGTCGCCCCGGTAGGCGGGGGCGAGCACCGGGAAGCGGTGGCGGTGCAGGAACTCCATGAGGTTCATGGCGTGTTCCCGGGTGGTGCCGAGCCCGTGGACGGCGATCACCCAGGTGTCCCGGACGCCCGGCAGGAACCACATCGGCACGGGCCCGAGTTCGCCGAGGACCTCCAGGGCGGTGTGGTCCAGGCCGAGGGCGGTGCCGGGGTCGCCGGCGTGGAGGTTCGGGGTGAGCCAGGCGCGGTCGCCGGGTTGCGGGGTGCCGTACGTGACGCGTTCCAGCCGGCGCACGACGGTGTCGGCGGATTTCGACGTGCCGGACAGCACGGGCCCGACGACCGCGTGGAACCCGTCCCCGGTGAGGCCGTGACGGCCCGGGCGCAGCGCGGCGAGGTCACGGGTGAGGGCGACCTGGCCGGCGGCTGTGGCGTGGACGGTGAGGCGGGGTTCGGTCGGCAGGG
Source organism: Streptomyces pilosus (assembly GCF_014649835.1). Classification (GTDB taxonomy): domain Bacteria; phylum Actinomycetota; class Actinomycetes; order Streptomycetales; family Streptomycetaceae; genus Streptomyces; species Streptomyces pilosus. Next base: position 55,562 of record NZ_BMTU01000001.1, read on the forward strand.
GGCCTTCCGCGGGGATCCTGAGGGCGGAGTCGCTGGCGAAGCGGCCGGCGGCCACCGCGGCGGCGCCGGCGCCTATCACGGCGGTGACGGCAGCGGCCGTCGCTCTGACAGTGCGCACGCCTTCCAGTGTCGGGGCGGGGGGCCTGTCCGGCCAGTGGGCGGGGTGGCCGGCGGCCCGCCGGGTGAGCGGCGGAAGCCCCGTGCCACTCAGTTCGGCTGGCCGTAGTGCCTCAGGTGCTGTTCGGCCTCCGCGAGCTGGTCGCGGGTGAGGAGGGCGGGCGTCAGGCCGGGGACGGAGGAGGCGGTCAGCCAGAGGCGGCACATCCACTCCAGCTGGGCCGTGCGGTCGTAGGCCTGGAGGAGGCTCGTGCCGTGGGTGACGGTGCCGTGGTTGCGCAGCAGGCAGCCGCTGCGGCCGTCGAGGGCGCGGAGCATGTTATCGGCCAGTTCGGCGGTGCCGTAGGTGGCGTAGCCGGCGACCCGGACGGGGCCGCCGAGCGCGGCGGCCATGTAGTGGATCAGTGGCAGCTCGTCCACGAGCGTGGAGACGGCCGTGGCGTGCACGGCGTGCGTGTGCACGACGGCCCGCGCGGCGGTGGTGCGGTACACGGCGAGATGCAGGGGCAGCTCGCTGGTCGGGACCAGGGTGCCGAGCACCTGCCGGCCGGTGAGGTCGACGCCCGTGACGTCGTCCGCCGTGAGCCGGTCGTAGGGCACTCCCGACGGAGTGACCAGCACCGTCTCGCCGATCCGCACCGACACGTTGCCGGAGGTGCCGACGACGAGCCCGTCGGCGACGGTGCGGCGCGCGGTGCCGACGAGTTCCCGCCAGGCGTCCGCCTCCCGCGCGCTCGCCCGCCGGCCCTCCCCCGGACCACCGGTGTCCTCCGCTTCCCGCCCGTCCCGTCTCCGCCGCGTCATGCGGCGATCCTGCCAGGCCGCCTGCCCACTGCGCCGTCCGGCGGAGCCCCGACCCCCTCTTACGGTCACCACGATGCCCATTCCAGTTCATCTTCCGTTCACCCTGGTTACCTACGTTCGACCAGCCAATGACTTCGAACGATTGCCTGGGTAAATGGAAAGCTTCTCGCTGATCCTCGCGATTGTGGTGGTAACCGCACTCGCGTTCGATTTCACGAACGGTTTCCACGACACCGCGAACGCGATGGCAACGACCATTTCGACCGGTGCGCTGAGGCCCAAGGTCGCGGTGGCCATGTCCGCCGTGCTGAACCTTGTGGGTGCATTCCTCTCGGTGGAGGTCGCCAACACGATCTCCAAGGGCCTCGTCGACGAGGCGGGCATCCGTCCCGAGGTCATCTTCGCCGCCCTGGTCGGCGCGATCCTCTGGAACCTGCTGACCTGGCTGGTCGGACTGCCGTCCAGCTCCTCGCACGCCCTCATGGGCGGTCTGATCGGCGCCACCGTCGCCTCCGCCGGTTTCGGCGCGGTGCACGGCGACGTCCTCGTCACCAAGGTGCTGATCCCCGCCATCGCCGCCCCGCTGGTGGCCGGCCTCGCCGCGATGTTCGCGACCCGGCTGACCTACCGGCTGGGCAAGAAGGCCGACGGCAAGGCCTCCGAGAAGGGCTACCGCGCGGGCCAGATCGCCTCCGCCGGCCTGGTCTCGCTGGCCCACGGCACCAACGACGCGCAGAAGACGATGGGCATCATCACGCTCGCCCTGGTCGCCGGCGGCGTCCTCGCCCCCGACTCGGACCCGCCCCTGTGGGTCATCGTCTCCGCGGGTGTCGCCATCGCGCTCGGCACCTACCTCGGCGGCTGGCGCATCATCCGCACCATGGGCAAGGGCCTGACCGACCTCCAGCCGCAGCAGGGCTTCGCCGCCCAGACCAGCGCCGCGACGGTCATCCTGGCCTCCTCGCACCTCGGTTTCTCCCTCTCCACCACGCACTCCGTCTCCGGGGCCGTGATGGGCGCGGGCCTGGGCCGCAAGGGCGGTGTCGTCCGCTGGTCGACCGCCACGCGCATGTTCGTCGCCTGGGGCCTGACGCTGCCCGCGGCGGCCTTCGTCGCGGCCGTCGCCGAGTGGATCTGCGGCTTCGGCAGCTGGGGCACCGCGGTCGTGGCCGTGTTCCTGGTCGCCTCCAGCTTCGCCATCTGGAAGATCTCCCGGCGCGAGATCGTCGACCACACCAACGTCAACGACCACGAGGTGCCGGGCGAGGAACCGGCCGGCGTGGTGACGCAGGCGATGGCCGCCGTGACCCCGCCCCCGGCGGGCACCGTGCACGAGGAGCTCGCGGCCACCATCCCGGCCCCCAACGACCCGGCGACGCCGGCCAAGACCACCGTCTGACCGCGCACCGGTACGAAGGAAGAGAAGCACCATGCAGATCGACTGGGCAGCCCTCGGCTCCGTCTTCGGCGTCAGCCTCGTGGTCACCGTGGCCCTGGTGGCCCTGTTCACCCTCGGCATCACCGGCCTGTCCCGCCGCGAGCGGGCCGCCGCGCAGGGCGAGTCGGCGGTCCTGGCCGTCACCGGCGCCTACGCCTGCTTCGCGGCGTGCGCGGCGGCGGTGGGCTACGGGATCTACCTGATCATGGCCTGACCCCGGCCCGGGTCACAGCCTGATCCACGAGCGTCACCGTCCGGCGGGCGGTGCGGGAGCGACCCCTCCCGCACCGCCCGCCGGCCTGTGCGCACCCCGCCCGCGGTTCACCCGCCGAAACCCCTCTGTGGGTCTCAGCACACTTCAGCCTCGCAGGTCAACGGCAAGTTGACGGCCCTTCGGGGGCCGTGGTGGACTGCCTCAGCCAATACGGCGGCAGGAGAGGAAGCCGGTGCGATTCCGGCGCGGTCCCGCCACTGTCACCGGGTGTACACCCGGGAGCCAGGAACTCTCGCCGCCGGTCTCGTCGAACCAGGGCGCGGACACCCTGAGTGAGGACATATCGCCATGCGCGGCAGCCTGCCGAGGTCGACCAGCGACACACCACCCCGCCACGGGGCCGTTCCCGCCGGATCCGTCACCGGCTGACGCCATGGGTGCCGATCGCGTGTTCGCGTACGGCGCCGCCGCCGGCCTCCTCGGCGACCTGCTGCTCGGCGATCCCCGCCGCGGGCACCCGGTCGCCGCTTTCGGGCGGGCCGCGGCCGCCGTGGAACGAGTCCTGTGGCGGGACGACCGGGCCCGGGGCGCCGTGCACACCGCCGTCTGCGTCGGTGGCGCCGTGGCCCTGGGCGGCCTGGCCGCCCGCTGCGTACGCTCCTCCCCCGCCGCCTCCGTCGCCCTGACCGGCGTCGCCACCTGGGCGGTCGTCGGCGGCACCTCGCTGGCCCGGGAGGCCCGGGCCATCGGCCGGGCCCTGGAGGCGGGGGACGTCGAGGCGGCCCGGGCACGGCTGCCGCACCTGTGCGGCCGGGACCCGCAGGCGCTGGACGCCGACGGGATCGCCCGCGCGGTGGTCGAGTCCGTCGCCGAGAACACCTCCGACGCCGTGGTGGGCGCGCTCGTGTGGGGCGCCGCCGCCGGGGTGCCGGGACTGCTCGGCTTCCGGGCCGTCAACACCCTGGACGCGATGGTCGGCCACAAGTCCCCCCGTCACCGGCGCTACGGCTGGGCCTCCGCCCGCCTCGACGACGTCGCCGGCTGGCCGGGCGCGCGGCTGACCGCCGTGCTCGCGGCCGCCGCGGGACCGGACCCGCGCGGCGCGGTGCGGGCGTGGCGGGCCGACGCGCACCGGCACCCGAGCCCCAACGCCGGCCCCGTCGAGGCGTCCTTCGCCGGCGCGCTCGGGGTGCGGCTCGGCGGGACCCTCTCCTACGGCGGCCGGGTCGAGCACCGGCCGGTGCTCAACGGCGGCGGACGGGCCGTCGCCGTTCCCGACATCGACCGGGCGGTACGGCTGTCCCGGCGCGTGGGCTGGCTGGCGCTCGGCGCCGGGGCGCTCGCCCGGAACGTGTGGAAGGGACGCAGGTCATGAGCGGTGGAGGGCTGCTGGTCGCCGGGACCACCTCGGACGCCGGCAAGAGCGTGGTGACCGCCGGGATCTGCCGGTGGCTGGTGCGACGCGGCGTGAAGGTCGCGCCGTTCAAGGCACAGAACATGTCGCTGAACTCGTTCGTGACCCGGGAGGGCGCCGAGATCGGGCGGGCGCAGGCCATGCAGGCGCAGGCCTGCCGGGTCGAGCCGACGGCGCTGATGAACCCGGTGCTGCTCAAGCCGGGCGGCGAGCGGTCCAGCCAGGTCGTCCTGATGGGCAGGCCGGTCGGCGAGATGAGCGCGCGCGGCTACCACGGCGGGCGGCAGCAGCGGCTGCTCGGCACGGTGCTGGACTGTCTGGAGCAGCTGCGGGACACCTACGACGCGGTGATCTGCGAGGGGGCCGGCAGCCCGGCCGAGATCAACCTGCGGCGCACCGACATCGTGAACATGGGGATCGCCCGGAACGCCGGGCTGCCGGTCCTCGTGGTCGGCGACATCGACCGGGGCGGCGTCTTCGCGTCCTTCTTCGGCACGGTCGCCCTGCTGTCCCCGGAGGACCAGGCCCTGGTCGCCGGGTTCCTGGTGAACAAGTTCCGCGGCGACGTGTCGCTGCTGGAACCGGGGCTCGACATGCTGCACGGCCTGACCGGACGGCGGACGTACGGGGTGCTGCCCTTCCGGCACGGGCTCGGCATCGACGAGGAGGACGGCCTGCGCGTCTCCCTGCGGGGAGCCGTGCGGGAGTCGGTGGTGGCCGCGCCGGTCGGCGAGGACGTGCTGCGGGTCGCGGTGTGCGCGGTGCCGCTGATGTCGAACTTCACGGACGTGGACGCGCTGGCCGCCGAGCCGGGCGTCGTGGTGCGGTTCGTGGACCGGCCGGAGGAACTGGCCGACGCCGACCTCGTGGTCGTCCCGGGGACACGCGGCACCGTACGGGCGCTGCGCTGGCTGCGCGAGCGCGGGCTGGCGGAGGCGCTGGTGCGCAGGGCGGCCGAGGGTCGGCCCGTGCTCGGTGTCTGCGGCGGCTTCCAGCTCCTCGGCGAGCACATCGAGGACGAGGTCGAGAGCCGGGCCGGGCACGTCGACGGGCTCGGCGTGCTGCCCGTGCGGGTGCGGTTCGCCCGCGAGAAGACACTCACCCGGCCCGCCGGCCGGGCCCTCGGGGAGCCCGTCGAGGGCTACGAGATCCACCACGGGGTCGCCGACGTGCTGGGCGGTGAACCCTTCCTGGACGGCTGCCGGGTCGGACAGACCTGGGGGACGCACTGGCACGGCTCGCTGGAGTCGGACGGATTCCGGCGCGCCTTCCTGCGCGAGGTGGCCGCCGCCGCGGGGCGCCGCTTCGTCCCGGCCCCCGACACCTCGTTCGCCGCGCTGCGCGAGGAGCAGCTCGACCGGCTCGGCGACCTGATCGAACAGCACGCGGACACGGACGCGCTGTGGCGGCTCATCGAGTCCGGCGCGCCGCAAGGACTGCCCTTCATCCCACCGGGAGCGCCCGCATGAGCACTGTGTTGTTGTTGTCGACCGCCGACACGGACCTGCTGGCGGCCCGTGCCTCCGGCGCCCGCTACCGGATCGGCAACCCGACCCGCGTGGACGTGGCGGCGGAGCTGCCCGCGCTGCTGGACGGGGCGGACCTCGCCGTCGTCCGGCTGCTGGGCGGCAAGCGGGCCTGGGAGGACGGGCTCGCGGCGCTGAAGGCGTCCGGGGTCCCGGCGGTGCTGCTCGGCGGGGAGAGCGTGCCGGACGCGGAGCTCATGGCCGAGTCGACGGTGCCGGCCGGTGTGGTCGCGGAGGCGCTGCGCTACCTCGTCGAGGGCGGCCCGGAGAACCTGACCGAGCTGGCCCGGTTCCTGTCGGACACCGTGCTGCTGACCGGCGAGGGCTTCGAGGAGCCGCGGAAGATGCCGGAGTACGGCGTCCACGGCGAGCGCGCCCTGGAAGCGGGCCGCCCGACGGTCGGCGTGCTCTTCTACCGCGCCCACGAACTGAGCGGCAACACCGCCTTCGTGGACACGCTGTGCGACGCGATCGAGGCGCGGGGCGCCAACGCCCTGCCCGTGTACTGCGGTTCGCTGCGCGGCGCGGAGGCGGGTCTGTACGAACTGCTGGGGCGGGCCGACGCGCTGGTCGCCACGGTGCTCGCGGCCGGCGGCACGCACGCCTCGCAGGCGTCGGCCGGCGGCGACGAGGAGGCCTGGGACATCGGGGCGCTCGCCGACCTGGACGTGCCGGTGCTGCAGGGGCTCTGCCTCACCACCTCGCGCGCCGCGTGGGAGGAGTCCGACGCCGCCCTGTCCCCCATGGACGCGGCGATGCAGGTCGCCATCCCCGAGTTCGACGGCCGGCTGATCACCGTCCCGTTCTCCTTCAAGGAGCAGGGCCCGGACGACGTCCCGGTGTACGCCGCCGACCCGGAGCGGGCCGCGCGGGTGGCCGGGATCGCCGTGCGGCACGCCCGGCTGGGCCACAAGCCGAACGCGGAGAAGAAGCTCGCGCTGGTCTTCACCGCCTACCCGACGAAGCACTCGCGCGTCGGCAACGCGGTCGGACTGGACACGCCCGCCTCGGCGGTCCGGGTGCTGGACGCGCTGCGGGAGGCGGGCTACGCCCTGACCGAATACCCCGACAACGGCGACGAGTTGATCCACCGGCTGATCGAGGCCGGCGGGCACGACGTCGAGTGGCTGACCGAGGATCAGCTGGCCGCCGCGCCCGCGCGGGTACCGCTGGCGGACTACCGGGCGTGGTTCGAGGCGCTGGACCCCGGGCTGCGGGACGGGATGCGCCAGGCGTGGGGCGAGCCCCCGGGCTCGCTGTACGTCGACGGGGACGACATCGTGCTGGCGTCGCTGCGGTTCGGGAACGTCGTGGTGATGATCCAGCCGCCGCGCGGCTTCGGGGAGAACCCGATCGCGATCTACCACGACCCCGACATGCCGCCCTCGCACCACTACATGGCCGCCTACCGCTGGCTGGAGAACAGTTTCGGGGCCGACGCGATCGTGCACATGGGCAAGCACGGCACGATGGAGTGGCTGCCGGGCAAGGGCCTCGGGCTGGGCGCCGGGTGCGCGCCGGACGCGGTGCTCGGCGACCTGCCGCTGATCTACCCCTTCATCGTCAACGACCCCGGCGAGGGCACCCAGGCCAAGCGGCGGGGGCACGCGACGGTGGTCGACCACCTGGTGCCGCCGATGGCGCGGGCCGACACGTACGGCGACCTGGCCAAGCTGGAGCAGCTGCTCGACGAGTACGCGCTGGTCTCCGACCTGGACCCGGCGAAGGCTCCGGCGGTGCGCGCGCAGATCTGGACGCTGGTGAAGGCCGCCGAGCTCCACCACGACCTGCACGTGGACGACCAGCCGGACGACGACGACTTCGACGAGTTCGTCATGCACATCGACGGCTATCTGTGCGAGATCAAGGACGTGCAGATCAGGGACGGTCTGCACATCCTCGGCGGCGGCCCGGTGGGCGAGCCGCGGGTGAACCTGGTGCTGGCGGTCCTGCGTGCCTCGCAGGTGTGGGGCGGCCGGGCGAACGCGCTGCCGGGTCTGCGGGCCGCGCTGGCGGCGCACTTCGGGCTGGTGGAGAAGAAGCTGCTGGCCGAGCCGGGCGCGCCGGTGAAGGCGCCGGTGGAGCTGACGGACCGGGTGGACGGACCGGCGCGGACCGGCGCCGACGTGATCGACCTGCTGGAGCAGCTGTGCCGGCGGTTCGCGGAGGGGATGGAGGAGCGCGGCTGGGCGGCCGGCTCGGTTCCCCCGCTGGTGCGTGAGGTGCTGGGCACGGAACTCCCCGACGCGGTGGCCGTGCTGCGGTTCGCCTGCGAGGAGGTCGTGCCCCGGCTGGCCCGGACGACGGACGAGATCGGGAACGTCCTGCGGGCACTGGACGGCGGTTACGTCCCGGCGGGGCCGTCGGGCTCCCCGACGCGGGGGCTGGTCAACGTGCTGCCGACCGGGCGGAACTTCTACTCCGTCGACCCCAAGGCCATCCCCTCCCGGCTGAGCTGGGAGGTCGGGCAGTCCCTCGCGGACTCGCTGGTGCAGCGGTACCTGCAGGACACGGGCGAGTATCCGAAGTCCGTCGGCCTGACCGTGTGGGGCACCTCCGCGATGCGCACCCAGGGCGACGACATCGCCGAGATCCTGGCGCTCCTCGGGTGCCGTCCGGTGTGGGACGACGCCTCACGCCGGGTGACCGGGTTCGAGGTGGTCGGCCTGGAGGAGCTGGGCCGGCCGCGCATCGACGTGACGGTCCGCATCTCCGGGTTCTTCCGGGACGCGTTCCCGCACGTGGTGGGGCTGATCGACGACGCGGTGCGGGCGGTGGCGGAGCTGGACGAGCCCGCCGGGTCCAACTACGTACGGGCGCACGCCGACGAGGACACCGCCGCGCACGGCGACCGGCGGCGGGCCACGGCGCGCGTCTTCGGCTCCAAGCCGGGGGCATACGGGGCCGGTCTGCTGCCGCTGATCGACGCGCGGAACTGGCGGTCCGACGCGGACCTCGCCGAGGTCTACGCGGTCTGGGGCGGTTACGCCTACGGGCGCGGGCTCGACGGGCGGGCGGCGCGCGGGGACATGGAGACGGCGTTCCGGCGGATCGCGGTGGCGGCGAAGAACGTCGACACGCGGGAGCACGACCTCGTCGACGCCGACGACTACTTCCAGTACCACGGCGGCATGGTCGCCATGGTGCGGCACCTGACGGGGGCGAGCCCGGAGGCGTACGTCGGCGACTCGGCGACACCGGACCAGGTGAGAACGCGGACCCTGGGCGAGGAGACCCACCGGGTCTTCCGCGCCCGGGTGGTCAACCCGCGCTGGATGGCGGCGATGCGGCGGCACGGCTACAAGGGCGCCTTCGAGATGGCGGCCACCGTGGACTACCTCTTCGGGTACGACGCCACGGCCGGGGTCGTGGACGACTGGATGTACGAGAAGCTCAGCGCCGAGTACGTCTTCGACCCGGAGAACCGGGACTTCATGAAGAAGTCCAACCCGTGGGCGCTGCGCGGCATCACCGAGCGGCTGCTGGAGGCCGCCGAGCGCGGGCTGTGGGCCGAACCGGACGCGGACACGCTGGAGCGGCTGCGCGCCACCTACCTGGAACTCGAAGGCGACCTGGAGGGCGACGACCAGTGACCACCCCCTTTCCGTTCACGGCCGTCGTCGGCCAGGACGACCTGCGGCTCGCGCTGCTGCTGAACGCCGTCTCCCCGGCGGTCGGCGGTGTGCTGGTGCGCGGCGAGAAGGGCACGGCCAAGTCGACGGCGGTGCGTGCGCTCTCGGCGCTGCTGCCGGAGGTCGCGGTGGTGCCCGGCTGCCGCTTCTCCTGCGACCCGGCGGCCGTGGACCCCGGCTGCCCGGACGGTCCGCACGAGGGCGGCGGGCGTGCCGCGCGGCCCGCCCGCATGGTCGAACTGCCCGTGGGCGCCTCCGAGGACCGGCTGGTCGGCGCGCTCGACATCGAGCGGGCGCTGGCGGAGGGCGTGAAGGCCTTCGAGCCGGGCCTGCTGGCCGACGCGCACCGGGGCATCCTCTACGTCGACGAGGTCAACCTCCTCCACGACCACCTGGTCGACCTGCTGCTGGACGCCGCCGCGATGGGCGCCTCGTACGTCGAGCGCGAGGGCGTCTCCGTACGGCACGCGGCGCGGTTCCTGCTGGTCGGGACCATGAACCCGGAAGAGGGCGAGCTGCGTCCGCAGCTCCTCGACCGGTTCGGGCTGACCGTCGAGGTGGCCGCCTCCCGCGAACCCGGCCAGCGGGTGGAGGTGGTCCGGCGCCGGCTGGCCTACGACGACGACCCGGCCGGCTTCGCCGTCCGCTGGGCGGGTGAGGAGGCCGCCGTACGGGCGCGGATCGTGGCGGCGCGGGAGCTGCTGCCGTCGGTGCGGCTCGGGGACGGGGCGCTGCGGCAGATCGCGGCGACCTGCGCGGCGTTCGAGGTGGACGGCATGCGGGCCGACATCGTGATGGCGCGTACGGCGACCGCGCTGGCGGCCTGGGCGGGGCGGACGGACGTGCTCGCCGAGGACGTGCGGCAGGCCGCCCTGCTGGCCCTCCCCCACCGGCGGCGGCGGAACCCGTTCGACGCGCCGGGCCTCGACGAGGACAGGCTCGACGAGACGCTGGAGGAGTTCGGGGGCGACGACGATCCCGACACCGATCCGGACGGGCCGGACGGGGGCGGCGGGCAGCCGCCCCCGGAGGGTTCCGGGGGCCCGGAGGGGCCGCGGGACGACGGTGACGCGGAGGCGCCGGCCGGGGCCGGGGAGGACGCCGGCGAGGCGGGACGGCCCGCGGGCGCCGGGTCCGGTGAGCGGTCCCCGGTGGGCGCCGGCGAGCCCTTCCGCACGAAGGTGCTGAGCGTGCCCGGGATCGGCGAGGGCGCCGCCGGGCGGCGGTCGCGGGCACGGACCGAGCACGGGCGGACGACGGGCGCCCGGCGGCCGAACGGGGCGCTGACGAAGGTGCACCTGGGGGCGACCGTGCGGGCGGCGGCTCCGCACCAGCGGGCGCGGGGACGCAGCGGGCCGGGGCTGGTGGTGCGGCGGGACGATCTGCGGCAGGCCACGCGGGAGGGGCGCGAGGGCAACCTCGTGCTGTTCGTCGTCGACGCCTCCGGGTCCATGGCCGCGCGGCAGCGGATGAGCGCCGTGAAGGGCGCCGTGGTGTCGCTGCTGCTCGACGCCTACCAGCGGCGGGACAAGGTGGGTCTGGTGACCTTCCGGGGGTCGGCGGCCGAGGTGGCCCTGCCGCCCACGTCGTCGGTGGACGCGGCGGCGGCCCGGCTGGAGTCGCTGCCGACCGGCGGGCGGACCCCGCTGGCGGCGGGCCTGCTCAAGGCGCACGACGTGCTGCGGGTGGAGCGGCTGCGGGACCCGGCGCGGCGTCCGCTGCTCGTGGTGGTGACGGACGGGCGGGCCACCGGTGGAACCGAGCCGGTCGCGCTGGCCTCGCGCGCGGCGCGGCTGTTCGCGGCCGAGGGGGTGGCCTCGGTGGTCGTGGACTGCGAGTCGGGGCCGGTGCGGCTGGGGCTCGCCGGGCGGCTGGCCGGTGAGCTGGGGGGCAGCGCGGTGACGCTGGACGAGCTGCGGGCCGACTCGATCGCCGGGCTGGTCAGGGATGTGCAGGGGACTTCTTCGAGGAGGGCCGCGTAATGCCGAAGGGGCAGCCGAGTGTGGTGCCGGAGGACGGCCTGACGACCCGTCAGCGGCGCAATCGTCCGCTGGTCGTCGTGCACACGGGCGTGGGGAAGGGCAAGTCCACCGCCGCCTTCGGGCTGGCGCTGCGGGCCTGGAACCAGGGGTGGCCGATCGGGGTGTTCCAGTTCGTCAAGTCGGCGAAGTGGAAGGTCGGCGAGGAGAACGCGCTGCGGGTGCTGGGTGCCTCGGGTGAGGGCGGGACCGTCGACTGGCACAAGATGGGCGAGGGCTGGTCCTGGGTCCAGCGCGACGCGCAGCTGGACAACGAGGAGCAGGCCCGGGAGGGCTGGGAGCAGGTCAAGCGGGATCTCGCCGCCGAGACGTACAAGCTGTACGTGCTCGACGAGTTCGCCTACCCGATGCACTGGGGGTGGGTCGACACCGACGAGGTGGTGTCCGTGCTGCGGGAGCGGCCGGGGACGCAGCACGTGGTGATCACGGGACGCAACGCGCCGGAGAAGCTGGTCGGGGCCGCCGACCTGGTGACCGACATGTCCAAGGTCAAGCACCCGATGGACGCCGGTCAGAAGGGGCAGAGGGGCATCGAGTGGTGAGCTCCGTACCCCGGCTGGTGGTGGCCGCGCCCTCTTCGGGCAGCGGCAAGACCACCGTCGCCACGGGGCTGATGGCCGCGCTCACCGCGCGGGGGCTCGCGGTGTCCCCGCACAAGGTCGGGCCCGACTACATCGACCCCGGGTACCACGCGCTCGCCACCGGGCGCGTGGGGCGCAACCTCGACGCGTACCTGTGCGGCCCGGACCTGATCGCTCCGCTGTTCGCGCACGGTGCGGACGGGTGCGACATCGCCGTCGTCGAGGGTGTGATGGGGCTGTACGACGGGGCGGCCGGCGAGGGCGAGCTGGCGTCCACCGCGCAGGTGGCGAAGCTGCTGCGGGCGCCGGTCGTGCTCGTCGTCGACGCGTCGTCGCAGTCGCGGTCGGTGGCGGCGCTGGTGCACGGGTTCGTGAGCTGGGATCCGGAGGTGCGGGTCGGGGGCGTGATCCTGAACAAGGTCGCCTCGGACCGGCACGAGGGGTTGCTGCGGGAGGCGCTGGAGTCGGTCGGGGTGCCGGTGCTCGGTGTCCTGCGGCGGGCCGCTCGGGTGGAGACGCCGTCTCGGCATCTGGGGCTGGTGCCGGTTGCCGAGCGGGGCGCTCTGGCCGTCGAGGCTGTTTCCGCGATGGCCGCGCAGGTGGCCGCCGGGTGTGATCTGTCGGCGCTGGTCGCGCTGGCGCGGAGTGCGGGGGCGTTGGCGGGTGCGGCTTGGGACGCGGGTGAGGTTCTGGTCTCCTCGCCCCCGCCGCCCCTTCCCGTCCCGTCCCCGGGGGCTGCGCCCCCAGACCCCCATCGGCCCTTCGGGCCTCGTCCTCGAACGCCGGACGGGCTGGTTGTGGCTGTTGCCGGTGGGGCCGCGTTCACGTTCTCGTACGCCGAGCATGCCGAGTTGCTGGCCGCGGCGGGGGCCGAGGTCGTCGTCTTCGATCCGTTGCGGGACGAGGAGCTGCCCGAGGGGACCGCCGGGCTGGTCGTCGGCGGGGGGTTCCCCGAGGTGTACGCCTCCGAGCTGTCCGCCAACGAGGCGCTGCGCGAGGCCGTCGGCGGCCTCGCCCGAGGCGGGGCTCCCGTGGCGGCCGAGTGCGCCGGGCTGCTGTACCTGTGCCGGGAGCTGGACGGACTGCCGATGTGCGGGGTGCTGGACGCCTCCGCGTCGATGTCGGAGCGGCTGACCCTGGGCTACCGGGACGCCGTCGCCGTGACCGACAGCGTGCTGGCGGCCGCCGGTACCCGGATGCGGGGGCACGAGTTCCACCGGACCGTCGTCGAGCCGGGGGCCGGGGAGGAGCCCGCCTGGGGCGTGCGGGCGCCCGGGCGGCGCGTCGAGGGGTTCGTACAGCGTGGTGTGCACGCGAGTTATCTGCACACGCACTGGGCGTCCGAGCCCGGTGTCGCCCGTCGGTTCGTGGAGAGGTGCCGTACGTCATGAGCAGCAGGCTGATCGGGGTCGGGGTCGGGCCGGGGGATCCGGAGCTGGTGACCGTCAAGGGCGTCAACGCGCTGCGGGCCGCCGATGTCGTCGTGGTGCCGGTCCTCGACTCCGGTGAGCGCGGGCGGGCCGAGGCGACCGTGCTGCACCACGTCCCCGCCGGGAAGGTCGTCCGGGTGGTGTTCGCGTTGAACGAGCGGACCGACCGGGCGCGGCGCGAGGCGGCCTGGGACGCCGCCGGTGAGCGGGTCGCCGGGCTGCTGCGGGAGCACGCGGCCGTCGCCTTCGCGACGATCGGGGACCCCAACGTCTACTCGACGTTCACCTATCTGGCGCAGACCGTCGGCGCGCTGGTGCCGGGGACCGTCGTGGAGACCGTGCCGGGGATCACCGCCATGCAGGACCTGGCGGCGCGCTCGGGCGCGGTGCTGACCGAGGGCACCGAGCCGCTCACGCTGGTCCCGGTGACCGCGGGGGCGGCCGTGCTCAGGGAGGCCCTGGCCGGGCCCGGGACCGTCGTCGCCTACAAGTTCGGGCGGCAGGCCGCCGAGGTGGCCGAGGCGCTGCGGGAGACCGGACGGATCGGTGACGCGGTGTGGGGGTCGGCGCTCGGGCTGCCGGAGGAGTCGGTGCGGCCGGCCGCCGAACTGGACGGGGTGCCGCTGCCGTACCTGTCCACGCTGATCGCGCCGCCGCGGCGGGACGGCGGGCGGGGCGGGAAACTGTGATCCGCCCGGGCCGCCGCGGGGCGCCTTCAGTGCGCGGCGCCCACCACGAGCCAGATGAACAGCACGCCCGTGACCGTGCACAGCAGGGTGGAGCGGGCCGGGTGCTGGTGGTGGGCCTCGGGCAGGATCTCGGCCGCCGCCAGGTAGAGCAGCGCACCGCCGAACAGGCCCAGATAGCCGCCGAGCAGGGGCTCCGGGATGGTGAAGAAGAGCGTGGAGGCGGCGCCGGCGACCGGTGCGGCCGCGTCCGCGCACAGCATCGCCAGCGCGCGGCGGCGGGCGTTCCCGTACACCCGCGTGAGGGTGTACGTGTTGAAGCCGTCCGCGAAGTCGTGGGCGATGACGGCGACGGCGACGGCGGCGCCCATGCCGCCGCCGACCTGGAAGGCCGCTCCGATCGCCACGCCGTCCATGGCGCTGTGGCCGACCATCGCCGCGGCGGCCGTCAGGCCCACCTCGGGGGTGCGGCCGTCGCTCTCCTCTGCGCCGTGGGCGGCCTGCCGGTGGGCGAGCAGGCGTTCCACCAGGTGGGCGAGGAGGAAGCCCGCGACGAAGTGGAGCAGGGCCGCCGGCACGCCGTGGATCTCGGTGCCGGCCGCTTCCAGGGACTCCGGCAGGAGCTCCAGGCCGACGACGCCCAGCATCAGCCCGCCGGCCAGGCCCAGCACCAGGTGGCGCCGGTCGGTCACGCGGTGTGCCGTCCAGCCGCCGGCCAGCGTCATCAGGAACGCGCCGAGCGCGACGAGAACCGCCATGTGCCCTTCGTATCGGATCGGCGGCCCGTCGCGCACGCGTGACAGCCCGCCCACCGCCCACCGACTTCGATCATTCATCCGCAGGAGAGGACCGCTTCCCATGACCGCTGCCCCCACCGGTGCCCCCACCGGCAAGGTGACCTTCGTCGGGGCCGGTCCCGGCGCCGCCGATCTGCTGACGTTCCGCGCCGCGCGGGCCATCGCCGAGGCCGACGTGGTCATCTGGGCCGCCAGCCTGGTGCAGGAGGAGGTGCTGCGGCACGCGCGGGCGGACGCGGAGATCCTCGACTCGGCGGCCATGTCCCTGGAGGACGTCGTGGCCGTCTACGAGCGGGCCCGCGCGGACGGGCTGAAGGTCGCGCGGATCCACTCGGGTGACCCGGCGCTGTGGGGCGGCACGCAGGAACAGGTCGACCGGTGCGCGGAGCTCGGCATCGCCACCGAGATCGTGCCCGGCGTGTCGTCCTTCTCCGCGGTCGCGGCCCTCGCGGGACGCGAGCTGACCATTCCCGAGGTGGCGCAGTCGGTCGTGCTGACCCGGCTCGGCGGCGGCAAGACGCCGATGCCGCCCGGCGAGGAGGTCCGCGAGTTCGCGCGGCACGGCACCACCATGGCGATCTTCCTGTCGGCCGCCCGCAGCGGGCAGCTGGTGCGGGAGCTGCTGGAGGGCGGCTACCCGACGTCGACGCCGGTCGTCGTGGCGTACCAGGCGACCTGGCCGGAGGAGCTGGTCGTGAGGTGCACGGTCGGCACGCTGGAGGAGACCGTGAAGGAGCACAAGCTGTGGAAGCACACGCTGTTCCTGGTCGGTCCGGCGCTCGACGCGCACGGCACGCGTTCCCACCTGTACCACCCGGGTCACTTCCACGGCTTCCGCAAGGCCGATCCGGAGGCGCGCCGGGCGTTGCGTTCCCAGGGCGCGAGCACGTGATCACCGTCGTCCTCCCCCGTCCCGTTTCCCCGCTGTGGGGCGTCCGGTCCCACAGCCGTACCGAAGGAGTCGACACGTGATCGGCCTCATCTCCGCCACGGCGGCCGGATCGGCGGCCCGGGACCGGCTCGCCGCCGCGTGGCCGGACCGTACGCGCGTGTACGAGGGTCCGGTGGCCGACGCCGTGCGGGCCGCGTTCGCCGAGTGCGGGCAGCTCGTGTGCTTCCTCGCCACCGGGGCCGTGGTGCGTCTGGTGGCGCCGCTGCTGGACGGCAAGACGTCCGACCCGGGCGTGGTCTGTGTCGACGAGGCGGGGCGTTTCGCGGTCTCGCTGGTCGGCGGGCACGGCGGCGGGGCGAACGAGCTGGCCCGCGCGGTCGGCGAGGTGCTGGGCGCGGAGCCGGTGGTGACGACGGCGACCGACGCCGTCCGCCTGCCGGGTCTGGACACCCTCGGACTGCCGGTGGAGGGGAACGTCGCCGCCGTGTCGCGCGCCCTGCTGGACGGTGAGGCGGTGGCGTTGCGCGCCGAGGTGGCCTGGCCGCTGCCGCCGCTGCCGGTCGCCGGGGAGGGGGCGTACACGATCCGTGTCACGGACCGGCTGGTCGAGCCGGACGAGCGGGAGGTCGTGCTGCGGCCGCCGACCCTCGTCGTCGGCGTGGGCGCCTCGAGGAACGCCCCCGCCGAGGAGGTACTGGGCCTGATCGGGGGTGCGTTGCGCGACGCGGGACTGTCGGGCGCGTCGCTCGCCGCCCTCGCCACCGTGGACGCCAAGGCGGAGGAGCCCGGCATCGTCGCGGCCGCCCGGCGGCTCGGGGTGCCCCTGATGACGTACCCGGCCGAGGAGTTGGCGCGGGTCGAGGTGCCCAACCCCTCCGACGCGCCCCTGAGCGCGGTCGGCACCCCGTCGGTCGCGGAGGCGGCCGCGCTGGCCGGTGGGGGTGAACTGCTGGTGCCCAAGCGGAAGTCGGCGGCGCGTCCCGCGATGGCGACCTGTGCCGTCGTACGGCGTCCGGGGCGCGGGAGGCTCGCGGTGGTCGGCCTCGGGCCGGGCGCCCGGGACCTGCTCACCCCGCGGGCCAGGGACGAACTCGGGCGCGCCTCCGTGCTGGTGGGCCTCGACCAGTACGTCGACCAGATCCGCGATCTGCTGCGGCCCGGCACGCGGGTGCTGGAGTCCGGGCTCGGCGCCGAGGAGGAGCGGGCCCGCACCGCCGTCGCGGAGGCCCGGCGCGGGCAGGCGGTCGCCCTGATCGGCAGCGGCGACGCGGGGGTGTACGCCATGGCCTCCCCCGCTCTGGCCGAGGCGTCGGACGACATCGACGTGGTCGGCGTGCCGGGGGTGACGGCGGCGCTGGCCGCCGGGGCGATCCTGGGGGCGCCGCTGGGGCACGACCACGTGTCGATCAGCCTGTCGGACCTGCACACCCCGTGGGAGGTCATCGAGCGGCGGGTGCGCGCGGCGGCCGAGGCGGACATCGTGGTGACGTTCTACAACCCGCGCAGCCGGGGCCGTGACTGGCAGCTGCCGAAGGCGCTGTCGATCCTCGCCGAGCACCGGGAGCCGGCCACACCGGTCGGAGTCGTGCGCAACGCCTCCCGCGCGGACGAGTCGAGCCGGCTGACCACGCTGGCCGCGCTGGACCCGGCGACGGTCGACATGATGACGGTGGTGACCGTCGGCAACACGGCGACCCGTGAGATCGCGGGGCGCATGGTCACCCCGCGCGGTTACCGGTGGCAGGAGGAGCCGCGGTGAGCCGCGTCCCTCCGCACACACCCATCCCCACCCCCGAGTTCGAGTCCGAGGAGAACCTGTGACCACCCCGCCCGCCCTGCTCATCGCCGGACACGGCACCCGGGACGACGCCGGAGCGGACGCGTTCCGCGACTTCGTGCGGGAGCTGGGCCGCCGTCACCCCGAACTGCCCGTCGCGGGCGGCTTCATCGAGCTGTCCCCGCCGCCGCTGGGCGAGGCCGTCGCCGAGCTGGTGGAGCGGGGGGTGCGACGGTTCGCGGCCGTCCCGCTGATGCTGGTGTCCGCCGGGCACGCCAAGGGGGACATCCCGGCGGCGCTGACCCGCGAGAAGGAGCGCCACCCGGGCATCTCGTACACCTACGGCCGTCCGCTGGGCCCGCACCCCGCACTGCTGAAGGTGCTGGAGCGGCGGCTGGCGGAGGCCATGGACCCCTCCTGGGACCCGTCCGAGGTGACGGTGCTGCTCGTGGGGCGCGGCTCGACGGACCCGGACGCCAACGCCGAGGTGTTCAAGGCGGCCCGGCTGTTGTGGGAGGGGCGCGGCTACGCGGGCGTGGAGACGGCGTTCGTGTCGCTGGCGGCACCGGACGTGCCGGGCGGGCTGGACCGGTGCGCGCGCCTGGGCGCCCGCCGGGTCGTGGTCCTGCCGTACTTCCTGTTCACCGGGATCCTGCCGGACCGGGTGCGGCGGCAGACGGCCGAGTGGGCCGCGGCCCGTCCGGGGAGCGGGGTCGAGGTACGGTCGGCGGACGTGATCGGGCCGGAGCCGGAGCTGCTGGACCTGGTGATGGAGCGGTACCAGGAGGCCGTGCAGGGTGATCTCAGGATGAACTGCGACTCGTGCGTGTACCGGATCGCGCTGCCCGGTTTCGAGGACAAGGTGGGTCAGCCGCAGCAGCCGCACTTCCACCCGGACGACGACGGTCACCACCACCACGGGCACGGACACGGGCACAGCCACTCGCATGCGCACTGATCCGGTGGCCGGCGGGCACGACCTCGGCCACCACGGGGACGCCGAGGTCCGCGACGCCGGGTCCGCGCTGGTCGACCTCGCGGTGAACGTCCGTACGGACACGCCTCCGGCGTGGCTGCGGGAGCACATCGCCGCGTCGCTGTCCGGGCTCGCCGCCTACCCGGACGGCCGGGCCGCGCGGGCCGCGGTGGCGGCGCGGCACGGGCTGCCGGTGGAGCGGGTCCTGCTGACGGCCGGAGCGGCGGAGGCGTTCGTGCTGCTGGCGCGGGCCCTGAAGGTGAGCCGGCCGGTGGTGGTGCATCCGCAGTTCACGGAGCCGGAGGCGGCGCTGCGCAACGCCGGGCACACGGTGGACCGGGTGCTGCTGCGGGAGGAGGACGGCTTCCGGCTGGACCCGGCGGCGGTGCCCGAGGAGGCCGACCTGGTCGTGATCGGCAATCCGACCAACCCGACGTCGGTGCTCCATCCGGCCGCCGTCGTGGCCGGGCTCGCCCGTCCCGGGCGGACCCTGGTGGTGGACGAGGCGTTCATGGACGCGGTGCCGGGCGAGCGGGAGGCGCTGGCCGGGCGGACGGACGTGCCGGGACTGGTGGTGCTGCGCAGCCTCACCAAGACGTGGGGGCTGGCGGGGCTGCGGATCGGCTACGTCCTGGCGGGCGAGGACACCGTCGCGGAACTGCAGCGGGCCCAGCCGCTGTGGCCGGTGTCCGCACCGGCGCTGGCGGCGGCGGAGGCGTGCGTGGGTGCGGCGGCCCTCGCCGAGGCGGCGGAGGCGGCGGAGCGTGTCGCGGCGGACCGGGCGCATCTGGTCACGGGACTGCGTGGCCTCGCCGGCCGCGGGGTGCGGGTCGTGGAGCCGCCGGAGGGGCCCTTCGTGCTGGTGCGGCTGCCGGACGCGGGGGTGGTACGGGAGCGGCTGCGCGCCGCGGGGTACGCGGTGCGGCGGGGGGACACCTTCCCGGGGCTGGGCGCGGAGTGGCTGCGGGTCGCCGTCCGCGACCGGGGGACGACGGACGGCTTGCTGGACGCCCTGGGCCAGGCGCTGCGCACCGTCTGACGTCGCCCGCGCCGCCCCGCCCCGGATGTGGGGCTCCGCCCCGGACCCCGGTCCCCGGACGCCGGAGGGGCCGAAGTCAGCCCCTCCGGCCCCGGCGGGACACCGCCACCGCCGTGGCGCCCGCGGCGAGCAGGGCCGCCGCGCCGACCGCGACGTACGGGGTGACCGCGTCGCCTCCCGTCTCGGCGAGGCCGGCCTCCGCGGAGGGAGCGGCCCGCTCCGCGCGCGCCCCCTGCGGCCGGACGCCGTCGGCCGCGGGAGCGGCGGGAGCCTCCGGCGTCTCGCACGCGGCCTCGGCCAGGGTGAGCGTGCCCTCGACCTCGGCCACGTTCAGCTTCAGCGGGTCGACGGACACCGCGAGCCGCAGGGCGGTGGCGGCGGCCGTCGTCGACGTGGTCTCGGTCTTCGACAGGTCCAGCCGGACCTCGCCGACGCCGGGTACCGCGACCCGGGTGGGGCCGCCCGCGGTCAGCGCCACACGCTTGCCGAGGACCGTCACCGCGGCGGGCAGGGTCACCGAGGCGTGCGGGCTGCGCCCGGCCTCGCAGACCGCCCTGGAGCTCACCGCCTCGAGTTCGACGACCGACAGCAGCGGCAGACCCGGGACGTGCAGCCGGGCCTCGGCGAGGGTGCTGGAGGCCTCGGCCCGCCCCCCGTCCACCGTCGCCTTCGCGTCGGCCGCCTCCGCCCGCAGCACGCTGAAGGGCTTGCCGCCGTCGACGCCGTCGAGGCGTGCGGTGAGGGCCGCCCTCCGCGCGCTCCCCGGCGCCCGGACCTCGTTGAGGGAGACGGCGAGCGGGGCGTGCACGGTCTTGTTCAGCAGGGCCACGTCGAGCCCGGTGCGCAGCACGGCGGCGCTCGCACTCCCGCTCCCCCCGGTGGCGTGCGCGGGGCCCGCGCCGGTCAGCGCGGCGGGCCCGGCGGCGAGGGCGGTGGCCGCGGCGACGGCCGCCCAACGGCGTGCGTGTGTACGGACGTTGATGGAGTACAAGGTGGTGGGACCCCCATGGGACACGACTGGGACCCGGAAAGGATGTCCGCGCGAACAGCCGACCGTCAGCGATCCGCCGGCTCTTCACTCCTTCGGGGAGACCCGGTGGTTCCGTTCGAATCCCGGGGCACGGCTGTTCCCCGCCGTCACCCTCCTGCGCACCACGGGGCGCGCCCCTAGGCGACCACGCGCCCGTTGAGCACCACCCGGCGCGGATCGGTCAGCGCGGTCACGTCCGCGCGCGGGTCGGCGCCGTAGACCACGAGGTCGGCCGGGGCACCCTCGTCCAGGCCGGGGCGGCCGAGCCACTTCCTGGCCGCCCAGGTGCCGGCGGCCAGCGCTGCGAGGGGCGGGATGCCGGCCCTGGTGAGCTCCGCGACCTCCTCGGCGGCCAGACCGTGCGGGAGCGACCCGCCGGCGTCCGTGCCGACGAAGACGGGGACGCCGGCGTCGTAGGCGGAGCGGACCGTGTCGTAGCGCCGTGCGTGGAGCCGGCGCATGTGGGCGGACCAGCGGGGGAACTTGGACTCGCCGCCGTCGGCGAGCGCGGGGAAGGTGGCGATGTTGACGAGGGTGGGGACGATCGCCACGCCCCGCTCGGCGAACAGCGGGATGGTCTCGTCGGTGAGGCCGGTGGCGTGCTCGACGCAGTCGATGCCGGCCTCGACCAGGTCCCGCAGGGAGTCCTCGGCGAAGCAGTGCGCGGTGACCCGGGCGCCCAGCCGGTGCGCCTCGGCGATGGCCGCCTCGACGGCGCCGCGCGGCCAGCAGGCCGACAGGTCGCCGAGGTCGCGGTCGATCCAGTCGCCGACCAGTTTCACCCAGCCGTCGCCCCGCCGGGCCTCCCGGGCGACGTACGCGGTGAGGTCCTCGGGCTCGACCTCCCAGGCGTAGTTCCGGATGTAGCGGCGGGTGCGGGCGATGTGCCGGCCGGCCCGGACGATCTTCGGGAGGTCGTCGCGGTCGTCGGTCCAGCGGGTGTCGGAGGGCGAGCCGGCGTCGCGCAGCAGCAGGGCGCCGGCGTCGCGGTCGGTGAGCGCCTGCTTCTCGGCGACCTCCGCGGGCACCGCGCCGTGCCGGTCCAGGCCCACGTGGCAGTGGGCGTCGACCAGCCCGGGCAGCACCCAGCCGTCGACGGTACGGACGTCGCGGGCGCCGGCGGGGCGGTCGTAGGAGATCCGCCCGCCGACGACCCACAGCTCGTCGCGGACCTCGTCCGGGCCGACGAGGATCCGCCCCTTCACGTGCAGCACCGCGCGCTCAGTCATACCCGGCACCCTAGCCAGGCCCTAGGACGACCCGCCCACCTGGTCCGAGGTCTCCTCCTCGACGTCCGCCATGGCGGGGTCGAGGAGGCGGGAGAGGAAGTGGCGGGTGCGTTCGTGGCGGGGGCTGCCGATGACCTGTCCGGGCGTGCCGTCCTCGACGATCACGCCGCCGTCCATGAAGACCACCCGGTCGGCGACCTCGCGGGCGAAGGTCATCTCGTGGGTGACGACCATCATCGTCATGCCCTCGTCCGCCAGCATCCGCATCACGGCGAGCACGTCGCCGACCAGCTCCGGGTCGAGGGCCGAGGTCGGCTCGTCGAACAGCATCACCTCGGGTCCCATCGCCAGGGCCCGGGCGATGGCGACCCGCTGCTGCTGGCCGCCGGAGAGGGAGGACGGGTAGGCGTCCGCCTTCTCCGCGAGGCCCACCCGCCGCAGGTTCTCCGCGGCGGTCCTCGCGGCCTCGGCCTTGCCCCGCCGCAGCACCCGGCGCTGCGGCAGCGTCAGGTTCTCGGTCACGGTGAGGTGCGGGAACAGGTTGAACTGCTGGAAGACCATGCCGATGCGGCGGCGTACGGCGTCGATGTCGACGTCGGGGTCGGTGAGTTCCGTGCCGCCGACGAAGACCTGACCGCCGGTGGGCTCCTCCAGCAGGTTGACGCACCGCAGCAGGGTGGACTTGCCGGACCCGGACGGGCCGATGACGCAGACCACCTCGCCCTGGCCGACCTCCAGGTCGATGCCGCGCAGCACCTGGTTGTCGCCGAAGGACTTGTGCAGGCCGCTGACGCGGATCTCGGGCGTGCTCGCGGTCATTTCACGGCCTCCTGGGCCTTGGCCTCCATACGGCGCACGACGAAGCCGAGCGGGATCGTGATCAGCAGGTAGCACAGGCCGGCCACCAGGATGGGGGTGGAGTTGGCCGTCTGGCTGGCCAGGTCGCGGCCGTACTTGGACAGCTCGCGCTCCTCCAGGGTCACGCCGAGGAACAGCACCAGCGAGGAGTCCTTGAAGAGCAGGACGAGTTCGTTGGTGAGCGGCGGGAGGATGATCCGGAACGCCTGCGGGATGATGATGGAGATCATGGCCCGGGCGGGCGAGAAGCCCAGCGAGCGGGCCGCCTCCATCTGTCCCTTGGGCACGGCCTGGATGCCGGCCCGGATCGTCTCCGCCATGTACGCGGCAGCCACCAGGCCGAGCGCGAGGGCGACCTTGCCGTAGGTGCCGCCGATGATCTCCGTGCCGGGGAAGGCGAGCGGTACGGCGACACCGATGAAGATGAAGATCAGCAGGGCGGGCAGGCCGCGGAAGATCTCGATGTAGATGCCGGCCAGCCAGCGGTAGGGCCCGACGGACGACAGCCGCATCAGGGCGATCACCATGCCGAGCGCGAGCCCGACGGCGAAGCCGGTCACC
Source organism: Streptomyces pilosus (assembly GCF_014649835.1). Classification (GTDB taxonomy): domain Bacteria; phylum Actinomycetota; class Actinomycetes; order Streptomycetales; family Streptomycetaceae; genus Streptomyces; species Streptomyces pilosus. The sequence continues at coordinate 78,602 of NZ_BMTU01000001.1, forward strand.
GTGAACAGCACGGTGTTCTTCAGCGCCAGCGTGATGACGTCCGGGAACATCCGCTCGGCGATGTCGACCTGCGCGAACTGGTTCTGCAGCCTCCCCCAGTCGGCCGAGACCGCGAAGGCGATCACGGCCGCGACGAAGACGGCGTACTGGATGCCGCGTGACAGGGTGCGCTTCTGCCGCCGGGTCAGGCCCTTCTTCTTCGGCTGGAGCGGCACCTTCTCCGTGTCGGTCACGGGATCAGGAGGCGGCCGGCGAGGCGGCGGACTCGTCGTAGGGGCCGATCCACTGCTCGTACAGCTTCTTGTACGTGCCGTCGGCCCTGGCGTCGGCGAACGCCTTGTTGATCGCCTCGCGCAGCGCGGTGTTGCCCTTCTTCACCGTGACGCCGTACTCCTCGCCGGTGTCGATCTGCTCGGCGACCTCGAAGGCGTCGGCGTTGGCCTTGTCCTTCAGCCAGCCCTGGACGACGGGGTAGTCGATGACGACGGCCTTGACCTGGCCGGTGCGCAGGCCGTTGAGGACGGCGTCGGAGGACTCGAAGGAGACCGGGTCGAGGCCCTCCTTCTTGACGTGGTCCTCGCCCGTGGTCTGCGCCTGGGCGCCGAGCGCGACCTTCCGGGACTCGACGTCCGCCAGGGAGGTGACACCGCTGCCCTTGGTGACGAGGACGGCCTGGGTGGCGTTGAAGTACGGGTCGGAGAAGTCGACGTTCTTCTTCCGCTCCTCGGTGATGGTCATGCCGGCCGCGGCCAGGTCGCACTCGCCGGAGTTGAGGAAGGCGCCGGTCTTGAAGTTCTCGAAGGGCGTGTCGACGATCTCCTGCCGCACGCCGAGGTCCTCGGCGACCAGGTCGATGAGCGCGACGTCGAAGCCCTGCACCTTGCCGTCGATCTCCGACTGGAAGGGCGGGTAGGGAAGGTGGGTGCAGGTGGTGAGCTGACCCGCCTTGACGAGTTCGACGCCGCCGGCGGCGGTCTTGGAGCCGCTTCCTCCGTCGTCGCTGGAGGTGCAGGCGGTCAGCAGCACCAGCCCGGCCGTCGCGGTGGTGGCGGCCAGCATGCGGGTCCGGCGGCCGGGGAGCGTCTTCACGGGGAGCCTCCTGTCAGGGAACTGAACGTTCCGATTATAAGGATGTATTTGAGGTCCTCAAACCAAACCGATGGCTGGAGGGCCCGCCTGCCTGGGAACCCTGCGGTCGGGCTCCCCCACGGGCGAAGGTTTACCCTCGACCTCGTCGTACGTACCCGCGCAGCCGCGAAGCAAAGAGAGCCCCGACGTGACCCACCTCCTCCTCGACCTGCCCCCGATGAGCGCCGCGCACTTCGCCTCGATCGAGGACCGGGTGGCGCGGCTGCTGAGCACGACGCAGGACGTCGTCCTCATGCAGGGTGAGGCGCTGCTGCCGCTGGAGGGCGCGATCCGCGCGACCGCCGGCCCCGGCACCACCGCGCTGAACGTCGTCACCGGCCCCTACGGGCAGACCTTCGGCGACTGGCTGCGGGACTGCGGCGCCACGGTGATCGACCTGACGGTGCCGTTCCACACGGCGGTGACGGCCGAGCAGGTCCGGAGCGCCTTCGCGGAGCACCCGGAGATCGACTTCGTCTCCCTGGTGCACGCGGAGGCGGCCACCGGGAACACCAACCCGGTCGCGGAGGTCGGCGAGGTGGTGCGGGCGCACGGGGCGCTGTTCTACCTGGACGCGGTGGCGTCCGTCGGGGCGGAGCCGGTGCTGCCGGACGCGTGGGGTGTGGACCTGTGCGTGATCGGGGCGCAGAAGGCGATGGGCGGCCCGGCCGGGGTGTCGGCGGTGTCGGTGAGCGAGCGGGCGTGGGCGCGGATGGCGGCGAACCCGCGGGCGCCGCGCCGCTCGTACCTGTCGCTGCTGGACTGGAAGGAACGCTGGATCGACGGCGGCCGCAAGGCCCTGCTGCACGCGCCGGCGCAGTTGGAGATGCTGGCGCTGGAGGCGTGCGTGGAGCGCATCGATGCGGCCGGCCTCGACGCGGTGATGGGCCGGCACGCGTCGGCCGCGGCGGCGACGCGGGCGGGCGCGGTGGCACTGGGCGGCGGTCTGGAGCCGTACGTGCGCGACGCGGCGGAGGCCGCCCCGGTCGCCACGACACTGCGGGCGCCGTCCGGCACGGTGGCGTCCGACCTCGTGGCCCGCGCCCTGTCCGCCGACCCGGACCTCCCGCTGGCCGCCGGCGGCGGGGCACTGGCGGGCGAGATGATCCGGGTCAACCACTACGGGCCGCAGGCGCGGCCGGGCGCCGTGCGGGCGAGCCTCGCCGCGCTGGGGGCTGCCCTCGGTGAGACGGGCCTGGACGTGGACACGGACGGTGCCCTGCGGGCCGCAGACGCCGCCTGGCGCTGATCGGGCGCGGGGCCCGGTGGCCTCGCCCGGAAACAACGGGCGGGTCACCGGGGGATGAATTCCAGGTATTCCCGAAATCATTCGCGCGCCTTCCCCCGACGCATTCCATCGCTTATTTTTCTGTTATCCGGCGAGCGGCTTCCCGTCTTCTTCTGCCCCGATCCTCCGGACCTAAACACCACGATTCCGCGAGCATTCCGGGGCCCCTCACGGGAGTTACGCACTTGTGACCGGTTCCACAAGCGATCCCTTTTGTCGCGTATGCACCGGGACAAAGTGGGTATTTCGCCGTAGTTTCGCGCGGCCCCGCCCGTACGCGCGATAACACAGATCGAGCCGCCACGTAACCCCGGCAGACGATGCAATTTTGAATTTACCTGGGTAAGTTCAATTCGCATGACTGCCGCACAAGCAGACCTGCAAATCGACCGCCCCACCGTGGCGGACGGAGCCGAGCTGTGGCGGATAGCCAGGGACTCGAAGGTCCTCGACCTGAACTCGTCGTACAGCTATCTGCTGTGGTGCCGTGACTTCGCCGCCACGTCGGCCGTCGCTCGTGACGAGCGCGGCGAGCCGATCGGCTTCGTCAGCGGATACCTGCGTCCGGAGAGCCCGCGCACCCTGCTCGTCTGGCAGGTCGCGGTCGACGCCTCGCACCGCGGCCGCGGCCTGGCCGCCGCCCTGCTGGACGGCCTGGCCGCCCGGACCGCGGCCGAGCACGGGGTGGACACCGTGGAGACCACCATCACGCCGGGCAACACCGCGTCCGAGCGCCTGTTCACCGCGTTCGCGGAGCGTCACGGCGCCCTGCTGGAGCGCGAGGTGCTGTTCGACGCCGGCCAGTTCCCCGACGGACCGCACGACCCCGAGGTCCTGTACCGCATCGGGCCGTTCGCCCTCTGACCGGCCCGCCCGCCCGACCCCCCCCGATCTTCCGACTCCCTCTGACTTCCCACGCCACCGAGGAGCGATTCGTCGTGACCATCACCCAGCCCGACCTCAGCGTCTTCGAGACCCTCGAGTCCGAGGTACGAAGCTACTGCCGCGGCTGGCCCACCGTCTTCGACCGTGCGCACGGCAGCCGCATGTACGACGAGGACGGCCACGAGTACCTCGACTTCTTCGCCGGAGCCGGCTCACTCAACTACGGGCACAACAACCCCGTCCTGAAACGGGCGCTGATCCACTACCTGGAGCGGGACGGCGTCACGCACGGCCTCGACATGTCGACCACCGCCAAGCGGGCCTTCCTGGAGTCCTTCCAGAACTACATCCTCCGCCCGCGTGACCTGCCGTACAAGGTCATGTTCCCGGGCCCGACGGGCACCAACGCCGTGGAGTCCGCGCTGAAGCTGGCGCGGAAGGTGAAGGGGCGCGAGGCGATCGTGTCCTTCACCAACGCCTTCCACGGCATGTCGCTGGGCTCGCTCGCCGTGACCGGCAACGCCTTCAAGCGGGCCGGCGCCGGCATCCCGCTGGTGCACGGCACGCCGATGCCGTTCGACAACTACTTCGACGGCAAGGTCGAGGACTTCCTGTGGTTCGAGCGGCTCCTGGAGGACCAGGGCTCCGGACTCAACAAGCCCGCCGCCGTGATCGTCGAGACGGTGCAGGGCGAGGGCGGCATCAACGTCGCCCGGCCCGAGTGGCTGCGCGCCCTGGCCGAGCTGTGCGAACGCCAGGACATGCTGCTCATCGTCGACGACATCCAGATGGGCTGCGGCCGTACCGGTGCCTTCTTCTCCTTCGAGGAGGCCGGCATCACGCCCGACATCGTCACCGTGTCCAAGTCGATCAGCGGCTACGGGCTCCCGATGGCGCTCACCCTGTTCAAGCCCGAGCTGGACGTCTGGGAGCCGGGCGAGCACAACGGCACCTTCCGCGGCAACAACCCCGCCTTCGTCACGGCGACCGCGGCCCTGGAGGCGTACTGGGCCGACGGCTCCGCGATGGAGAAGCAGACCCGTTCGCGCGGCGAGCAGGTCGAGCGGGCGCTGATCGCCATCACCGAGGAGAACCTCGCCGACGTCAAGGAGTACCGCGGCCGCGGCCTGGTGTGGGGCCTGGAGTTCCACGACAAGGAGCGCGCCTCCCGGATCGCCGCGCGCGCCTTCGAGCTCGGGCTGCTGATCGAGACGTCCGGCCCGGAGAGCGAGGTCGTCAAGCTGCTCCCGTCCCTGACCATCACCGCGGACGAGCTGGACGAGGGCCTCACCGTCCTCGCCCGCGCCGTCCGCGAAACCGCCTGAAAGACACATCCGAGCCGAGGAGGCATCGCAACACCGTGATCGTCCGTTCGTTCAAGGACCTCGAAGGCACCGACCGGCACGTGAAGTCGGCGTCCGGCACGTGGGAGAGCAAGCGCATCGTCCTCGCCAAGGAGAAGGTCGGCTTCTCCCTGCACGAGACGATCCTGTACGCGGGCACGGAGACGTCGATGTGGTACGCGAACCACATCGAGGCGGTCGTCTGCACCAAGGGCGACGCCGAGCTGACCGACCGCGAGACCGGGGAGACGTACCGCATCACCCCCGGCACCATGTACCTCCTCAACGGCCACGAGCGCCACACGCTCAAGGTCAAGGAGGACTTCCACTGCATCTGTGTCTTCAACCCGCCCGTCACGGGACGGGAGGACCACGACGAGAACGGCGTGTACCCGCTGCTCACCGAGGAGGTGTGAGTCACCGTGACCACGACGACCACGAACGTCACCGATCTCTACCCCACCCGCGGCGCCACCGAGGTGGCCACGCCCCGGCAGGACCCGGTCGTCTGGGGCTCCCCGGACACCCCCGGGCCCGTGTCGGCCGCTGACCTCCAGGCGCTGGACCGCGACGGCTTCCTCGCCGTCGACCAGCTCATCGGCCCCGACGAGGTCACCGTCTACCAGCGGGAACTGGAGCGGCTCATCACCGACCCGGCCATCCGCGAGGACGAGCGCTCGATCGTGGAGCCGCAGTCCAAGGAGATCCGGTCCGTCTTCGAGGTGCACAGGATCAGCGAGGTGTTCGCGAACCTGGTGCGCGACGAGCGGGTCGTCGGCCGGGCCCGGCAGATCCTCGGCTCGGACGTCTACGTCCACCAGTCGCGGATCAACGTCAAGCCGGGCTTCGGGGCGAGCGGCTTCTACTGGCACTCGGACTTCGAGACCTGGCACGCCGAGGACGGCCTGCCGAACATGCGCACCATCTCGGTCTCGATCGCGCTCACCGAGAACTACGACACCAACGGCGGTCTCATGATCATGCCGGGGTCGCACAAGACGTTCCTCGGGTGCGCGGGGGCGACGCCGAAGGACAACTACAAGAAGTCGCTGCAGATGCAGGACGCCGGGACACCGTCCGACGAGGCGCTGACCCGGATGGCGTCGGAGTACGGCATCAAGCTGTTCACCGGCAGGGCCGGCTCGGCGACCTGGTTCGACTGCAACGCCATGCACGGCTCCGGCGACAACATCACGCCGTTCCCGCGCAGCAACGTGTTCATCGTGTTCAACAGCGTCGAGAACACGGCGGTCGAGCCCTTCGCGGCCCCGATCCGCCGCCCCGAGTTCATCGGGGCGCGGGACTTCACGCCGGTCCGGTGACACATCCCCGGCCGGGGGCCCGGGGGTTGACCCCCGGATCTCGCAGCATCGGGGCGCGGGACTTCACGCCGGTCCGGTGACACATCCCCGGCCGGGGGCCCGGGGGTTGACCCCCGGATCTCGCAGCATCGGGGCGCGGGACTTCACGCCCGTCCGGTGACACATCCCCGGCCGGGGGCCCGGGGGTTGACCCCCGGATGTCGCAGCGTCGGGGCGCGGGACTTCACGCCGGTGAAGCAGGCGCTGCGACGGCGCGACGGACCGCGCCACGAAGACCGCGGGCCGGTGCCTCCTCGTGTGGGACAAGGAGGCACCGGCCCGCTGCCGTGTGTCCGGGGAGCGTCAGCCGGACAGGGCGTCGAGCAGCCGGTCCACGTCGTCGGCCGTGTTGTACAGGTGGAAGGACGCCCGCAGGTTGCCCGCGCGGTCGGACACCTGGATGCCGGCGGCCGCCAGCTCCGGCTGGAGGTGGCCGAGTCCGGGCACGGACACGATCGGGGAACCGGGCGCGGGCAGGGGCGTGCGACCCAGGTCCGCGAGTCCGGCGCGGAAGCGCTCGGCGAGGTTCAGGTCGTGGGCGCGGACGGCGTCCGTGCCGATCTCCTCGACGAGTTCGAGGGAGGCCCGCAGGCCCGCGTAGCTGAACAGGGCCGGGCTGGAGTCGAACCGCCGGGCCGAGTGGGCGAGTTCGGCGACGGGACCGTAGCAGCTGGCCCAGGGGTGCTCCGCCGCGACCCAGCTCGCCTGGACCGGCGGAAGGTCGCCGAGGTCCTCGGGCACGACGAGGAAGGCCGCCCCGTGCGGTCCGAGCAGCCACTTGTAGGTGATGGCGACGGAGTAGTCGAAGGCGCCGGCCTCCATGGGCAGCCAGCCGGCCGCCTGGGAGAAGTCGACGTAGGTGCGCGCCCCGTGCGCCCGGGCCGCCTCGGCCAGTGCCGTCAGGCCGGCGATCCGGCCGTCGGCGGACTGGACGGCGCTGACCGCGACCAGCGCCGTGTCCGGCCGCACCGAGTCGGCGAGCCGCTCCAGCGGCACGGCCCTCACCTTGAGGTCGCCCCGGGTATGGAACGGGTTGAGCACGGAGGTGAAGTCGTCCTCGGCGGTGAGGACTTCGGCGCCCGGCGGCAGCGAGGCCGCCACCAGCGAGGTGTGCAGGGCGGCGGTGGCCCCGGCCGCGACCCGCTCGACGGGGACGCCCGCCAGCCGGGCGTAGGCGGCGCGGGCGGCCTCGACGTCGGTGTACAGGGGGTCCAGCGAGCGGCCCTCCACGCGGAGTCGCACGGCGTCCTGGAGCGCGGCAGCCGCGCGGGCCGGCAGCAGGGCGCTGGCCGCGGTGTTCAGGTGGGTCGTCTCCGGGGCGAACTCGGCACGGACGAGGTTCTCGAAGGTCTCCATGGGTCCACTGTGCGGCCCCGCGATCTCCCCGTCCATTGCCGGATTCTGCACGTTGTCGCCAAGGAACGCTTATGCGTCCGTTCCGACCTGCGTGTTTCCCTGCTGCGGCACCGCGCATCCGTCCGGGCCGCAGGCCCCGGCCCCGGTGTCGCCGTCGACCGGCCGCAGCGCCGGCCGGTCGCCCCAGGCCCGCGTGAGGGCCTGGGTGAAGACCTCGGCGGGCTGGGCGCCGGAGACGCCGTAGGTGCGGTCGAGGACGAAGAACGGCACACCGTTCGCGCCGAGCTCCGCCGCCTCGCGCTCGTCGGCGCGGACCGCGTCGGCGTAGGCCTCGGGGTCGGCGAGGACCTCGCGGACGGCGTCGGTGTCGAGTCCGGCCGCGCCGGCGAGTTCGACGAGCCGTTCGTCGTCGCCGAAGACGGACCGCTCCTCGGCGAAGTTCGCCGTGTAGAACCGGTCGAGCAGTTCCTCCTGGCGTCCCCGCTCGCGGGCGAAGTGCAGCAGGCGGTGCAGGTCGAAGGTGTTGCCGTGGTCCCGGCCCCGGGTGCGGTAGGGCAGTCCCTCGGCGGCGGCCTGGGCGCCCAGGTTGTCCTCGCCGGCCTGGGCCTGCGCCTCGCTCATGCCGTACTTCCCGGTCAGCATGGTGATCACCGGCTGGATGTCGCCCTTGGCCCGGCCCGGGTCGAGCTCGAAGGAGCGGTGCACCACCTCGACCTGCTCGCGGTGCGGGAAGGAGGCCAGCGCCTTCTCGAAACGGGCCTTTCCGACATAGCACCAGGGGCAGGCGATGTCGCTCCAGATCTCGACGCGCATGAGTCGGCTCTCTCCGGGGTCGTACGGGTACGGGTCGTGCGGGCGCGAAGGCTCCCCGCATAACCGGATGAACCTTCAAGCAGCCGGTTCCATTCCCGTCAGCTGCCGTCCCGCAGATCACGCGGCCAGTGCGGCCGGTACTCCAGGTGGTCGTAGGTCACCACACAGCCCTCCCCCATCGGCGACTGCGTCATGAAGCCGACCAGGGCGGCGCCGGTCTCCTTCTCCCCGCCAAGGGTGAAGAGCCGGACGAAGGTCCACAGCTTGCCGTCGCGCGACGCGTGGAAGGCGAAGGCGCGGCCGGTGCGGCTCACCCGGAGCCAGACGGAACTGCCGTCGACGGTGAAGGAGTTGGCGTCGTCCGAGTGGCCCCGGGTGACCACGGTGCAGACGGTGGGCACGTCCGGGGAGTACTCCAGGCAGAGCTTGGCCCAGGCCCGCTCGCCGACGTGGACGTACAGCACTCCGGCGTCGAAGGAGCCGGCGAAGCCGACCGTGACCCGCGCGATCAGCTGGAAGTCGCCCTCGGGCGCGCCCAGCAGGCGCGGCGCGTCGGCGGCGGGGTCCAGGGCCTCTCCGGTGGGCGGGACGAAGCGGTCCTGCCGGGGTCCGGCCCATCCGGTGAGGACGCCGTCCTCGTAGGACCAGGAGCCGTCGGGGCCGTAGGAGCGCAGGGGGAAGGGGAGTTCGGCGAGTTTCAGGTCCATGGCGGAAGTGTCCCAGGCACGGCCCGCGGCCCGGACCGGGGGGTGATGTGCGGGGTCAGCGGGACTGGAGGGCGTCCAGGGCCACGGCCTGGGCGATGGCGAGGCGCAGGTCGAGGGCGGGCGAGGACACCTCGACGGCGTAGCGGTCGCGCAGTCCGAACTTCTTGTCCACCTTCATCACCGGCCCGCCGTCCGAGACGAAGTCGAAGTGGTAGGGCCATGGGAACGGCACGAAGTCGAACGGCAGCAGGTCCCACAGCCGGCGGACCACGGCCACGAACCGGTTGCGTTCGCGCCCGACGGCGGCGACCGCGCCCGGCTGGTCGAGTTCCCACGTCGAGCGCAGCAGGGAGGCGGCGAACCTCTTGCGGAAGGCGCCGACGGCCCGGCCGTCCGCGTCGTGCACGTCGTAGACCGCGCCGAGGTCGACGACCTGGCGCGCGGTGGCGGTGAACAGCACCTGACGCCCGGACTCGTCGGTGTGGAAGGTCATCTGTTCCTTCAGCGTCATCCGCTTCTGCTCGGCGAAGGCGAGGACCCTGCCGTCGGAACCGTCGGGCAGCGTTTCCGTGACGACGTACCGGTTGACCATGAGGGTGGTCTTCTGCCGCACGGTGAAACGGTCGTCCGCCCGTGCCGGTGTGCTGTTCACTGCCGTGCTCCCTCGACTCGTCGGACCGGTTCCCTCCGGCCCGTGCCTGCCGGCGCCTCCCGCTCGCGTCCGGCCCGGCCATCGTCGTCCGGCACCCCGGGCCGACGGGAGTCCCCATAAGTCGTCGTCCCCGACGACCAAAGAGGACAAGGGCGGTGGCGGTGGCCGGATGTCCACTTTCGTCGTGCGGGAGCGCGCCGAAGGGGGGATGCGGGTGCCCGGGAGGGCCCCTCTATGGTCTGCGCGTGGACGTAGCCGAAACACCCCGCACCGGCCTGCCGCTCCGTTCCCGGCTCGCCGCCGCCTCCCCCTGGCCGCGCAGGCGGGTCGTCGGGGAGGTCGCCCTGACCCTGGTGCTCTCCGGGATCGCGGGACTCCTCCAGTGGACGGAGTCCGGCTCCCCGGTCCGGGCCGCGGGCCTCGCCCTGGCCGTCGCCGTCCTGTCGGCGGCCCGCCGGGCGCTGCCCGCGACGGTGCTGATGATCTCGTCCGCCCTGGCGGGGGCGGTCGTCGGCACGGTGCCCCTGCTGGTCTGCGCGAGCTGGTCGGCGGGCAGCCGCATCAAGCACCCGGGGCGCGCGTCGGCCGCGTACGCCGCCGGGCTGGTGTTCTTCTTCGCCACCGGATTCGGCAGCACGGCCGACGAGGAACTCGGCCTCTCCCTGCTGATGACGGCCGTGCTGGGCGGCAGCCCGTTCCTGATCCTCGCGGTCGTGCCGGGGCTCGCCTCCCGGTACCGTGCCCAGCGCCGCGATCTGCTGGACGCGCTGCAGCGGCACAACGCCCAACTGGTGCGCGAGCAGACGATGGTGGCCCACCAGGCCCGGCTGCTGGAGCGGCAGCGCATCGCCCAGGACATGCACGACAGCCTCGGTCACCAGCTCGCCCTGATCGCCGTGCACACCGGCGCGCTGGAGGTGGATCCGCAGCTCAACGACCGGCAGCGGGAAGGGGTGGGCATCCTGCGGGAGGCCTCCAGGGCGGCGATGCGGGAGCTGCGGGAGGCGGTGGGCATCCTGCGGGACGGCGTGGCGGCGCCCGCACCCGCCCCCGAGGACGGCGAGCGGCCCTCGGCGGCCCGGGTGGCGGCCTCCGTCGACCGGCTGGTCGAGTCGTCACGGGCCGCGGGCACCACGGTGGAACTGCGCCGCTCCGGCACTGAACGGCCCCTCGCGCCGGCGGCCGACCACGCGGTGTACCGCATCGCCCAGGAGGGCCTGACCAACGCGCACAAGCATGCCCCGGGCGCCCCGATCACCGTGTCGCTGCGCTACGAACCGGACAGCCTGGTCGTCGAGGTGGCCAACGGGCCGGTCCCCGCCGGGGCTCCGGCGGGGCCGCCCGCGATCAGCGGTGGCCAGGGGCTGGCGGGCCTCGAGGAACGGGCCCGGCTGGTCGGCGGCATGGTGCACACCGGGAGGACTCCCGACGGGGGGTTCCGGCTCGCCGGTGTGCTGCCCTACGGCGACGGCGGCGCGCCGCCCCGTCCGCGGGGTGCGACCTCCGTCGTCGCGGACGACGACTTCCGGGGGCAGACCGGTGGAGCCGGGGCGGGCGAGGGTGGAGCCGGCACCGACCGCCGCTTGGATCCGCAGAAGGAGTTCGCCGCCCTCATGAACAGCAAGAAGAACGTCACCCTGGGGTGTTCCCTCGTCGCCGTCGTCATCGTCACCGGCATCGTCGGCCTGCTGGTGTGGGGGGTGTCGAAACTGATGGACGAGGTGCAGGCCGGCGTCATCCCGGCAGGCGTCTACGAGTCGGCCCGGGTCGGTGACGCGGAGGCGGAGCTCCGCGAGAAGTTCCCCACGGGTGACTCGCTGCTCACCGAGGGCGTGGAGAAGGACGGCCCGCCGCTGCCGCAGGGCGCGACCTGCGAGCACTTCGTGGACGACGAGGACGACATCGTCTACCGCTTCTGCTTCACCGACGGGAAGCTGTCCTCCAAGGAGTCCTACCCGCACGAGATATGAGCCGGCGGTGTCCGGCCGCACGCGGCCGCGCGGGGCCGGGATCGGGCATGATGGGCGGGCTCCGTCATCTTGTCCTACCGACCCCGCGCAGGAGGCCGTGTGATCCGGGTTCTCGTCGCCGACGACGAGCCGCTCATCAGGGCCGGCATCAGGATGATCCTGACCTCCGCCGAGGACATCGATGTCGTCGCCGAGGCCCGCGACGGCCGGGAGGCGGTGGAGACCGCGCGCGGCACCGCGGTCGACGTGGCCCTGCTGGACATCCAGATGCCCGGGATGGACGGCCTGACCGCGCTGGCCGAGATCGCCCGCGCCGCGCCGGCGGTACGGGTGCTGATCCTGACCACGTTCGGGGAGCGGGAGAACGTCCTGCGGGCGCTCGGCCACGGCAGCGCGGGTTTCCTGCTGAAGGACTCCGCGCCGCAGGAACTGATCCACGCGGTCCGCGCGGCGGCGGCCGGCAACGCCTATCTGTCGCCGGCCGCCACCCGGCACGTGGTCGACACCCTCGCCTCCCCCGCCGCGACCGTGCGCGGCGAGGAGGCGCGCCGGCGCCTGGCCGGCCTGACCGGGCGCGAACGCGAGGTGCTGGCCCTGCTCGGCGAGGGCCTGTCCAACGCGGACGCCGGCGCCCGGCTGCACATGAGCGAGGCCACGGTGAAGACGTACGTCAGCCGCATCCTGACCAAGCTCGACTGCGACAACAGGGTGCAGGCGGCGCTCCTGGCCCGGGACGCGGGCCTGGAGCCGACCGCGGGATGAGCGTGCTCAGTGCTCCAGGCTGCCGTTGAACCTCCGCGGCAGACCGAGGGGGTTGTCGTCCCTGAGCTCGGCGGGCAGCAGCGCCTCGGGGGTGCCCTGGTAGACGACCGGCCGCAGCCAGCGTTCGATGGCCGTGCCGCCCACCGACGTGGACGTGGAGGTGGTCGCCGGGTACGGGCCGCCGTGGTGCTGGGCCGGGGCGACCGCGACGCCCGTCGGCCAGCCGTTCACCAGGACGCGTCCCGCGAGGGGCGTGAGGTCCCGCACCAGTTCGGCCCCGCGGCCCTCGCCCGCCGTCTCCGCGGCGGACAGCTGGACCGTCGCCGTGAGGTTGCCCGGCAGCCGGGACAGCACACCGCGCACCTCGCTGTCGTCCGCGTAGCGGGCCACCACGGTGACCGGTCCGAAGCACTCCTCCAGGAGCAGGTCGTGCGCGCCCTCCTCGGCCAGCCGGCTCGCGGGGACGGTGAGGAAGCCCGCGCTGACGGTGTGCTCGCCGCCCGCGCCCGGGGTCACCGGGGACTCCACGTCGGGCAGCCCGGTGCGCTCGGCGACGCCGGCGACGAAGTTGTCGCGCATGCGGTGGTCGAGCAGGACGCCCGCCTCGGTGTCGCTGACCGCCTCCGTCAGGGATTTGAGCAGCGCGTCGCCGGACGGGCCGGCGGGCGCGAGGACCAGGCCCGGCTTGACGCAGAACTGGCCGACGCCGAGCGTCATCGAGCCGGCGAGCCCGGCGCCGATGGCCTCGCCGCGCTCGGCGGCGGCGGCCTCGGTGACGACGACCGGGTTCAGGGAGCCCAGTTCGCCGTGGAAGGGGATCGGGACGGGCCGGGCGGCCGCCGCGTCGAAGAGGGCGCGGCCGCCGCGGACGGAGCCGGTGAACCCGGCGGCCGCGACCAGCGGGTGTTCGATCAGCCCGATGCCGGCCTCGAAGCCGTGCACCAGGCCGAGTACGCCGCCGGGGATGTCGTGCCGGGCGGCGGCCCGGCGCAGCACCGCGGCGACCAGCTCGGACAGGGCGGGGTGGTCGGGGTGGGCCTTGACGACGACCGGGCAGCCGGCCGCGAGCGCGCTCGCGGTGTCGCCGCCGGCCACGGAGAAGGCGAAGGGGAAGTTGGAGGCCGAGTAGACGGCGACGACACCCAGCGGGATCTTGTAGCGGCGCAGGTCCGGCACGGGCGGGGTGGCGGTGTCGTCGGGGTGGTCGATGACGACGTCGAGGAAGGCGCCCTCGTCGACGATGCCGGCGAAGGCACGCAACTGGTAGCAGGTGCGGGCGAGTTCGCCGGTGAGCCGGGCCGGGCCGAGCGCGGTCTCCGCGTCGGCGGCCTCGACCAGCCGGTCCCGGGCCGCCTCGAGCTCGTCGGCGGCGGTGCGCAGGAAGGCCGCGCGGACGCCGCGGTCCGTCAGCGCGCCGCGCGCGTCGTGCGCGGCACGGACGGCGGCGTCCACCTCCTGGGCTGTGGCCTCCACCGCAACCTGTTCGCGCTGCTTCCCGGTTCGGGGGTCGACACTCCAGACTGGTGCTGCTGCCACCGGGGGTCCCTCCACTTGATCGCCGCCTGGGATGCCGCAGGATGTACGCCATCCATCAGCGGTGTTCGATATACTGAACGCTGTCTCTGTAGATGAATGCGCTTGGAGACTATTTCCCGGCGAACGAAGGGGTCAAGGGCGATGTCGGCTGGCGAGACAGGCGGCGGGGCGCAGGTCAAGTCCGCGGTGCGGACCGTTGAACTGCTCGAATACTTCGCCGGGAGCCCCGGCATGCACTCCCTGGCGGCGGTCCAGGAGGCCGTCGGCTACCCCAAGTCGAGCCTCTACATGCTGTTGCGCACCCTCGTGGAGCTCGGCTGGGTCGAGACGGACGCGACGGGCACGCGGTACGGCATCGGCGTGCGGGCCCTGCTGGTGGGCACGTCGTACATCGACGGCGACGAGGTCGTCGCGGCCGCCCGGCCCACGCTGGACCGGCTCTCGGACGACACCACCGAGACCATCCACCTCGCCCGGCTCGACGGCACCAACGTCGTCTACCTCGCCACCCGGCAGTCGCAGCACTACCTGCGCCCCTTCACCCGGGTCGGCCGCCGGCTGCCCGCGCACTCCACGTCACTGGGCAAGGCGCTGCTGAGCACGTACTCCGACGAGCAGGTGCGCAAGATGCTGCCGGAGACGCTGCCCGCCCTGACCGAGAACACCGTCACCGACCGGGAGAAGCTCATCGAGGAGCTGCACCAGGTGCGGGAGCAGGGCTACGCCGTGGACCGCGAGGAGAACACGCTGGGGCTGCGCTGCTTCGGCGTGGCGATCCCGTACCGCACCCCGGCGCGGGACGCGATCAGCTGCTCGGTGCCGGTGGCCCGGCTCACCCCCGCACACGAACAGATGGTCAGGGACGCCCTGTTCGACGCCCGCGACCGGCTGACCCTGGCCACCCGGAGGCTCTGAACCGTGAATGTCGTCCTGCGGCCGGTGCACGACAGCGATCTGCCGGTCTTCTACCGCCAGTTGAACGACCCGGAGGCGCTGCGCATGGCCGCCTTCACCCCCGAGGACCCGGCGGACCGGGACCGCTTCGACACCCACTGGGCCCGCATCCGCAGTTCGCCGCAGATCGTGGCGCGCACCGTGCTCGCCGACGGCGACGTGGTCGGCAACGCGGCCGTCTACGGGGAGGCGGGCGAGCGCGAGGTGACGTACTGGGTCGATCGCGCCCACTGGGGTAGGGGCGTCGCCACGGCCGCGCTGCGCGCCCTGCTCGCCGAGGTGGACGAGCGTCCGCTGTACGCGCGCGTGGCCGCCGACAACGAGGGGTCGCTGCGGGTACTGCGGCGCTGCGGCTTCCAGGTCTCCGGACGGGCCACGGCGTACGCGCCGGGGCGGGGCGGGGAGACCGAGGAACTGGTGCTCGCGCTGGAGGGCTGACCCGGCCCTCCCCCGCGCGGCGGAGCCGGATCGTCGCCGGGCAGGACGCGCCGTCCCGGATCGTCGTGGTCACCGCCTCCGGGAACGACGCGTATGAACACCCGATGAGAAAACGGCCGGAAGGGAACGATTCCCCCGTTCCCGTTCGTCTGTCCGGACGCGATGAACACGACGATCAGGCGTGTCTCGGTCTGCACGCTGCTCCTGGTGCTCGCCCTGCTGGTCAGGGCGACCTGGGTGCAGTTCTACGAGGGCCGGGCACTGGCGGACGACGACGACAACCGGCGCAACGCGATCGAGACGTACGCGGAGCCACTCGGCGACATCGTGGTGGCCGGTGAGTCCATCACCGGTTCGGCACGGACGGAGGGGGGCGACCTCGCCCACAAGCGCACCTACGACAACGGCCCGCTGTACGCGGCCGTGACGGGCTACGCCTCGCAGGCGTACGCGCCGACCCAGCTGGAGGGCATCTACGCCGACCTGCTCAACGGCACGGACCCCCGGCTGAAGAGCGTGACGGACACCGTGACCGGCCGGCGCGCGGAGCCCGGCACCGTGGTGACGACCATCGACCCGGCGGTGCAGAAGGCGGCGTACGAGGCGCTGGGCGACAAGAAGGGCGCGGCCGTGGCGATCGACCCGCGGACCGGCCGCATCCTCGCGGTGGTGTCGACCCCCTCGTACGACCCGGGGTCGCTGACCGACGCCAACACCGCGGGCGCGGCCTGGGAGAAGCTCACCGCCGACCCGGACAAGCCGCTCACCAACCGGGCGCTGCGGCAACCGCTGCCCCCGGGCTCGACGTTCAAGCTGGTCGTCGCGGCGGCCGCGCTGGAGGAGGGGCTGTACCGGTCGGTGGACGAGAGGACCGACAGCCCCGACCCGTACCCGCTGCCGGGCACGGTCAGGAACCTCACCAACGAGAACCCGGACGCGCCCTGCGAGAACGCCTCGATCCGGGTCGGGCTCCAGTACTCCTGCAACAACGTCTTCGCCAAGATGGCCGTCGACCTCGGCGAGGACACGGTCCGGGAGACGGCGGAGCGGTTCGGCTTCAACGACGCGACGCAGGACGTGCCGGTGCGCGCCCACACCAGCGTCTACCCCTCGGACATGGAGCGCTCGCAGACGGCGCTGACCGGCATCGGCCAGTTCGACGTGACGGCGACACCGCTGCAGATGGCGATGGTGTCGGCCGCGCTGGCCAACGGGGGCGAGCTGGTCGCGCCGCACCTGGTCGGGCAGATCACCGACGGCGGCGGCGACGTGCTGGAGGACCACGACGAAACGGCGGCGACCGAGCGGATCGTGAGTGCCTCGACCGCCGGGCAGCTCCGCTCGGCGATGGAGACGGTCGTCGAGGAGGGCACGGGCTCGAACGCGCGGATCCCCGGCGCCACCGTGGGCGGCAAGACCGGCACCGCGCAGCACGGCGAGAACAACAGCAGCACGCCGTACGCCTGGTTCACCTCGTACGCCGAGTCCGGCTCCTCGGACCGGGCGGTCGCCGTGGCGGTGGTGGTGGAGCAGTCCGACGCGGCCCGCTCGGAGGTCAGCGGGAACGGTCTGGCGGCCCCGGTCGCCAGGGCCACGATGGAAGCGGCCCTGCGGGACTGAACCTTTCCCGGCGCCGGTACGTCTGTACGGACGGGCCGCCCCCATCCCCCCGGGGGCGGCCCGCCACTCGTGCGAGGCGCTACTTCACGCCGAGCAGTTGCTCGATCGGGTCGATGGCGAAGTACACCACGAACAGCGCCGAGGTCCCCCACAGCAGCCAGTGGACCTCCTTCGCCCGGCCCAGCACCGTCTTGATCACCACGTAGGCGACGAACCCGGCGCCGATGCCGTGCTTCGTGTGACGGATTGACATACCGGCTGACCGGACACTGTTCGACCCTCCGCACAGATGGGCGAAGAGCGCTGCTACGCTCCGGTTTTCACGCTGTGCGAGGGGAGGTCGCCCGTGGGCGCCGTCGTCGACGACACCGCCTCGGTGGAGTTCCACGCGTTCTTCGAACGCCACTACGCCGAACTGTCCCGGCTGGCCCATCTGCTGACGGGTGAGGCGGACACCGCCGACGATCTGGCCGCGGACGCGCTGCTGGCGCTGTGGCACCGCTGGGACCGGGTGCGCGCGGCCGACCATCCGGTCGCCTACGCCCGGGGGGTGGTGGCGAACCTGGCCCGCACCCGGATCCGCAGCGCGGTGCGCGAACGGCGGAGGGTCGCGCTGTTCTGGTCGCCGCGCGAGGAGCGCACCGAGAATCCCGACGTGCCCGGGGTGGTGGACGTGCAGGAGGCGCTGCGCCGGCTGCCGTTCCGCAAGCGGGCGTGCGTGGTGCTGCGACACGCCTTCGACCTGTCGGAGAAGGACACCGCGCTGGCTCTGGGCATCTCGGTGGGTACGGTGAAGAGCCAGACCTCGAAGGGGATGACCGAACTGCAGCGGCTGCTGGGCACGCAGGAGGTGCCGCGACGGGTGCAGGCGGCGGTGGCGACGACCGCGCGGGCCGACGAGGCCGCGGGAGGGGACCGATGATGCGGCGGGACGTGCACGAGGAGTTGCGCGCCCGGCTGCGGGAGGCGGCCGGGTCGCACGAGCCGGACCGGGAGCGCATCCTGGCGCGGGTCGAGCGCGGCATGGCCCGCCCGGCCCGTCCGGAGCACCGGGCCAGGCGTCCGCCGCTGTTCGGCTGGGTGCGGGTGGCCGGGGCCACGGCCGCGGTCGCCGGCGTGCTTGCGGTGGGCGGCTACGCCGTGGCGTCGGCGGTGAAGGGCGAGGAGGGCTCCCCGCAGCAGGTGGCCGTCTCGCCGACGCCCACACCGTCCCCCGAGGCGACGAGCAGGCCGCCCGAGCCGCCGGTGAACCCCTCGCCGGACGCTCCGGACGCGCCCCGGGACACGGCCACCGCGACACCGGGGAAGCCGAGTGCGTCCGCCGGGGCGTCCCGGCCGCCCGCCGGGGTCGAGGACGGCCCGCTGTGGTCGGACGGTTCGGTGGACCCGCACAGCAACGAGTTCTGGGCACAGAGCAACGTGACGCTCAAGACGCAGGACCCGCTGACCGCGCTCACGGTGGAGCTGCGGATCGAGCAGACCGGCGGGGTGTCGTCCACGGGCGCCTGGCGTTCGCTGCCCGAGGCCGACTTCGCCCTCGAGGTGGACGAGGGGGACGGCTTCCTCGTCTACAGGTGGACGCTGAAGGAAGGGCGTACGGTCCCGGCGGGCGAATGGGTGTTCGCGGGCCAGTACAACCACGAGCGCGGCGGCCGGGACGCAGCAGGCGACCGGTACACGGCGCACGCCCGTACCGGGTCGGAACAGCACGCCGTGGGCGGCGACTTCGCGGCACGGGACGACAAGGACGAAGCGGACGACGGGAATTCGTAGAAAAGAATTTCGCCGGACGCGGCAACCCTTCCGGCGGTGGTGGCGACCAGGAGACGTACCAACTCCCTTACGCAAGGAATCGGGCATGACTGCACGAGCCGAACAGCGCGCCTCCCACCGCCGCCGCACCACCAAGCGGCGGGCCCTGACAGCCGGGATGTCCGCGCTCGCCATCACGGGCGCGGCGATCGTCACCACGTCGATGCTGTCGACGGCGGGCGCCGCCTCCTCGTCCTGGCCGGCCGACACCGGCAGCAAGCCGGTGTCGAAGACCGTTCCGGTCTCCGGTGTCCACGACGGCGGCATGAAGAAGTACTACGGCACCGGTGCCCTGGGCGGCGACAGCCAGGACGAGGGCCAGGACCCGATCTTCGAGCTGGCCGACGGCGCGACGCTGAAGAACGTCATCATCGGCACGCCGGCCGCCGACGGCGTGCACTGCAAGGGCAGTTGCACCCTGCAGAACGTGTGGTGGCTGGACGTCGGCGAGGACGCGGCCAGCTTCAAGGGCACGTCGTCGTCGGCGCAGTACAAGGTGATCGGCGGCGGGGCGAAGAAGGCCGACGACAAGGTGCTGCAGTTCAACGGCGCCGGCACGCTCACCGTGTCCGGTTTCCGGGTCGAGGACTTCGGCAAGCTGGTGCGCTCCTGCGGCAACTGCAAGAAGCAGTACAAGCGTACGATCGTGCTGAACGACATCGATGTGGTCGCGCCGGGCAAGTCGATCGTCGGCGTCAACGAGAACTACGGCGACACGGCCACCCTGCGCGACGTCCGCATCCACGGCGACAGCAAGAAGAAGATCGAGACCTGCGCCCGCTACACGGGCAACAACAGCGGCAAGGAGCCCAAGAAGCTCAAGCCGGTCGGCCCGTACGGCAAGGCCTGCGACTTCAAGGCTTCGGACGTCACCTACAAGTGATCGGCCGGCCCGGCCCCCCGGGCCGGTTCGCGTCGTCCGAGCCCCCCTCGGACGCGCACCGGAGGCCGTGACCGAGCCCCCACTCGGCCGGCCCGCAGGACGCCCCCGCCGGTGACGACCGGCGGGGGCGTTCCCGCACCCGTGCTCCCGGATCCGGCCTCCTCACAGGACAGAGGCCAGCCAGGCGTACACCTCGTCCTGCATCCCGGCGTCGAAGACGTGGCCGTGCTCCGGCCAGGTCTCCAGCCGCAGCCGTTCCCCGGCGCCGCAGGCGCGCCAGACGGCGCGCAGCCTGTCGTACGCGACCCGTACGCCGTCGGCGGGGAACAGGAGGTCGCGGCCGCCGTGCAGGAACAGCATCGGTTTCGGTGCGGCGATGCCCGCCACGTCGGGGATGTCGAGGTGGCGGGCGAGCCCGGGGTGGAGCATGTGGAACGCCGACTGCCCGCGCAGGGTGTTGTTGCCGGGCACCATCATCTCCTTGAGCCCGGTCATCCAGCACACGCAGGCCGCCGCCGCGACGTGGTCGCTGAGCGCGGCGGCCTGCCAGGCGCGGTAGCCGCCCATGGAGAAGCCGACGGCGGCGATCCGGCGGGCGTCCACCCGGTCGAGCCCCGCGAGGAAGGCCGCGGCCCGCTGGTCCTCCCGGGCGTGGAGTCCGGCGAGGGAGGAGCCGAGGTGGTAGAGGTCGCTCGCCAGCGCCTGCTGCTGCTCGTACGCGAGCGGCCCGCGCTCGCCCCAGCCGAGCCCGTCCGCGCAGAGCACGACGTGGCCGCGCCGGGCGAGTTCGTCGCCGGTGAAGCGTCCGCCGTAGTACCGCCCGGCCCACTCCCCGGCGGAGGCGAGCCGGGCGTCGTCGTACCAGGGGCGGACGCACTTCTCCTTGCCGATGTCGAAACGGGAGCCGTGGTCGTGCAGCAGCAGCACGGCCGGGAAGGGGCCGGTGCCGTGCGGGGTGAGCAGGGCGCCCCGCACCCGGGTGTGGCGGGTCAGCGAGAGCGTCACCAGCTCCCGCCGGTATCCGTCCGCTTCGGGTCCGGGCGTGAACTCGGGCGCGTACGGGACCGCGTCCTGCTCCGGCACGATCAGGTGCCGCTCGACCACGGCCCGGGCCGCCCGGCGCCACTGCCCGACGTCGCGGTGGGGCGAGGTCCCCCAGGCGAGCGGGAACGTCAGGTCGTCCTTGAGCGCACGGTGCAGGCCGGGCGGGCCGGGGACGGCGGTCACCCGCGCGGCCTCCAGTCGCCGAGGTGGGTCTCCCGGGTGCGGGTGGCGGCCTCGGCGCGGGACAGCTGCGGCCGGTTGCCGGGCACGGTGATCACCGCGCCGGGGCCGGTGTTGCGGTACTCGGCGAACCGCTGCTCCTGCCACGGGTGCCCGCCGGACATGTTCGTGTAGGGGGCGACCGCGTCGATGCCGGCGCCCAGCCGGGTCTCCCGGACGGTGAGCATCGGGCGGGCCGTGGGATCCGAGCTGGGCACCCAGGGGCGGGCCAGTTTGTAGTACCCGTCGGGGGCCTCGCTGCTGATCCTGCTCCCGGTCACCAGGTAGCCGTACGGGTTGGCTCCGGCGGTGGAGGGCGCGAAGACGAAGCCGTACGGGGCACCCGTGAGGTCGGGGCGGACCAGGGTGCGGAAGTGGCAGTGCGCGAAGACGGCGGTGGCACGGCCGAAGACGAAGTCGACGTCGCCCTCGACGTAGCAGTGGGCGAAGTACTGGCGGGCGAAGGTGCCCAGCGACATCGAGTCGGCGTACAGGGTGTCCTGGTGGCCGAGGAACCGGCAGTGGGTGAAGGCGCTGCGGTCGCCCTGCACCTTGAGGGCGACCGCCTGGGTGCCGCCGGTGCCGGGGAGGTCGGTGCGCAGCCAGTCGTTGGCGAAGGTGATCCAGCGGGCGGTGAAGCCGTCGGGGCGCAGGGTGGTGGTGGCCGAGCCGGAGGTGCCGAGGGTGCCGGAGCCGTCGGGCCTGGGCGTGCCGGCGGCGTTGTCGTAGACGATGACCACGTCGCGCGGATCCTCCGAGGCGCCGATCCAGGTCATGCCGGTGCGGTCGGCGTCGACGGAGACGGTCTCGCGGTAGACGCCGGGCGCGATGACCAGGGTGCGTCCGGTGCCGGTCGCCGCGGTGACGGCGGCCTGGACGCCGGTGAAGTCGCCGGCGCCGCGCGGGTGGACGTAGAGGGTGCCGGGGGTGAGGCGGGCGGCCGGTGAGCCGTAGCGGCCGAAGGGGCCGCGGGGCCGGTGGCCCGCCCGTGCGGGCGCGGCGGACAGGGCGAGCGCGGTACCGGCCGCGGCGCCGGTGAGCAGCAGGTTCCTGCGGGACAGGGACGGGGGCATGCGGGTGCTCCTTGGGTGGCGGGCCGGTGCGGTCCGCAGTGGGGGCGGACCGCACCGGCCGGCTGAGGGGGGCGGGGTCAGCCGATGCGGCCGGCCCCCGCGCCGTGCTTGACCAGGGCCGGGACCGCCCACGCCGGGTGGACCGCGGTGCGCAGGGTGGGCGTCCAGCCGGCGCCGGACCTCAGGGGTGTGCCGGGGAGTTCCGCGTTGTGCGCGGCGATCAGGTCGGTGGGCCTGCCGTTGACGAGGTTGTGCCGGGCGGTGAGGGGTGCGTCGTTCCACCGCTTGAGGATCTTGGCCGGGCCGATGCCCTTCGCCAGGGTGAAGGCGTTGTGCTCGGCGACGAGCTGGCACTCCTTGCCGATGCCGAAGCTGTAGGAGTAGCCGTCCTCGGCCACGAAGTGGTTGTTGTAGACGTCGACCTGTCCGAAGCGGACGCGCGGCGCGCGCTCGACGAGGCCGGAGAACAGGTTGTGGTGGAAGGTCGCCCTCAGCTTGCCCCGGTCGCCGGCGGCGGTGGACTCGCTGTCGCTGTTGCCGATGAGGATGGTCTTGTCGTGCTCCGTGAAGACGTTCCAGGAGGCGGTGACGAGGTCGGCGCCCCGGACGATGTCCAGTTCCCCGTCGTGCTGCTGGTACAGCATGCCGAAGTGGGTGGGTGCCTCGCTGTCGGGGTGCTCGCCGTCGGTGAACGTGTTGTGGTCCAGCCAGACGTGGGTGGAGCCGTACACGACGGCGGTGTCGTACTCGGAGTTCCAGTTGCCCTTGTCGCCGTCGGTCGGGTCCCACTGCGGGAAGCAGTCGAGGGGGCTCTCCAGGGTGAGGTTGCGGATGATGACGTTGTCCACGCCCTTGATCTGCAGGCTGGCGCCCTTGATGCCGGCGTTCCGGCCGACCCCGATGATCGTGGTGTGGGAGGGGACGTTCGCCTTGATGGCGGTGTCCTGGGCGGCGGCGGATGCCCTGCGCAGCCCTTCCGGGCTGTCGTCCGGCTCGGCGCTCAGGTCCTGTTCCAGGCCCCAGGTCTCCGGTGCGTACGCCTCCAGGTAGGCGTCGAAGTCGTAGCCGGGTGCGGCGAACGCCTCGCAGCCCTCGGCGACCGCGTCGATGGTCCCCTTCACCTTGATGATCTTCGGCGCGTCGCCGCCGTCCGCCAGGGCCTTCTTGAACTCCGCCCAGGTGCGCACGGTGTACACGTGCTCGCGGTCGGCGGCGGCGCCTCCGGTGGTGCCGGTGCCGTGGGAGGCCCAGCCGTCGCCCGCGCCCAGCGTCTGCCGGGCGGGGTCACGGTGGTGGTGCGACGGGGAGTGCGCCTGGGCGCCCGTGCCGGCCAGGGCCAGGACGAGGGCGGTGCAGCCGGCCAGCGAGGCGGCTCTCAACGTGGCATGCCCATGCCATCCAAGTGTGCTCATGGTGCGGCTCTCCTTCTCATGGTCCGGGGGGTGTTACGCGACGGCCCGCGGCCAGGTGATCCACTCCTCGGGGATCTCCGCGTCCAGCCGCCGCACGTCGCGCGGCGCGAGCACCCGGGTGCGCAGCAGTTCCCGGGCGACCAGCCGCGCCACGGCGATCGCGCCCGGCGGGTTGAAGTGCGTGTTGTCCTGCTCGGACGCCGTCCAGTTGAAGTACTTCTTGGTCTCCTCGGCCCCGAGCTCCTGCCACAGCGCCAGTGACAGCGCCTGGACGTCGAGCAGCGCAACCCGCTCCCGGCGCGCCAGCTCCCGCATCGCCGCCGGGTACTCCCCGTGGCTGGGCACGGCCCGTCCGTCCGCGTCGAACCGCCGCCGCTCCACGGCGGTGGCCAGCACGGGCCGGGCACCCCGGGCCCGCGCCCCGTCGACGTACATCCGCAGGTACTCCTGGTACGTCGTCCAGGGCTCGGTGTAGCGGCTGGGGTCGGTGGTCTTCTCGTCGTTGTGCGCGAACTGGACGAGCAGCAGGTCGCCGGGCCGGATCGAGGAGAGGATCGGCTCCAGCCGCCCCTCGTCGACGAAACTCTTCGAACTCCGTCCGTTCACGGCGTGGTTGGCGACATCGAGCCGCCGGTGCAGCAGGAACGGCAGCGCCGTGCCCCACCCGGTCTCGGGTGCGGCGTCGGCGTACTTCTGGGCCGCGGTGGAGTCACCGGCGAGGTGGAGGGTGCGGTGCCGGCGTCCACCGGCGTGGGCGGCGCCGGTCGCGGCGAACGCCAGGGGCAGGGAAGCGACGGCGGCGGAAGCGACCTGTCTGCGGCTGAGCGACATGCCGGTGGCCCTTTCGGCTGGGTGGGGGACGGACCCGCCCGGGCGGCGGGGCGGTACCGCTGCGCGGCCGGCCGGGGGCGGCCCGCGGCCCTGGAACCACGGGCCGTCCCCACGGCGGGGAGGCCGGTCAGCCCATCTGCTCGTCCCACTCGGCCTGCGCCTCGTTCAGCTTCTCCGCCAGCCCGTCCAGGAAGTCCTTCGCGCTCATGTCCCCGAGCAGCACCTTCTGGAAGTTCGGCTCGCTCTCCGCCTTGGACAGCGTGTTCCAGTCCGGCAGGTAGTACGGCAGCTGCACGATGGTCGTCGACCCGTCGGTCAGCGCCTCCGCCGCCAGCTTCGTGGGCTCGGCCTTCGCGATCCAGTCGGACTTCGCCGCGTCCAGGTGCGCCGGCACCTGTCCCGCCGACTCGTTGAACTTCGAGCTGGACTGGGCCGACGTGGCGAACTCGATGAACTTCCAGGCGGCCTCCTTGTTCTTGGAGCTCTTGAACAGGCCGACGCCGTCGACCGGGTTGGAGACCTGGACGCGCTTGCCGTCGGGCCCGACGGGCTGCGGTATGCCCCGGAACTTGTCGGCACCGAGCGCCTTCACGTGGTCCTGGTACGAGCCCAGGTTGTGGTTGAGCATGCCGATCTCGCCGGAGTCCCACTGGGCGACCATCTTGGTGAAGTCGTTGTTGAGGTCGGCGGCGGGGGTGACCTTCTTGAACAGGGCCGCGTACTTCTCCAGCGCCGCGACGTTCTTCGGGTCGTTGACCGTCGTCTTCTTGCCGGTGGAGTCCCAGAACGAGGTGATGCCGGACTGTCCGTACATCGCGTCCAGCGCCTGGGCGATGGAGCCGGCGCCCCCGCGGATGGTGTACCCGAACTTGTTGCCGCCCTTGTCGGTCAGCTTCTCGGCCGCCTCGAAGAACCGGTCCCAGGTGGTCGGCTCCTCCAGGCCCGCCTTCCGGAACAGGTCGGTGCGGTAGTAGAGGACGCCGTTGTTGGCGGAGGTCGGGACGGAGTACAGCTTGTCGTCACCGCCGCCGGCCGCCCGCAGCGACTCGATCATGTCCTTGTTGAGCTTGCCGTTCAGGGGCGACTTCTCCAGCCGGTCGTCCAGCGGGTCGAGCGCGCCCTGCGCGGCGAAGCCCGCGAGCATCGAGGCGCTGATGCCGCCGACGTCCGGCAGGCCGTCGGCCTGGATGGCGGTGTCGACCTTGGACTGGTACTCGGTGGAGGCGATGCCGACGTACTGGACGTCGATGTCCGGGTTGGCCTTCTCGAAGTCGGCGATGATCTGCTTCCAGATGTCGGTGCGGACGCCGCCGTTGTTGTCCCAGAAGACGATCTTGCCCTTGCCGCTGCCCTCGGCGCCGCCGCCGCCCGCGCCGCCGCCGTCGTCACCGCAGGCGGTGGCGGTCAGGGCGAGCGCGGCCCCGAGGGCGACGGCAGCCGACGTGCGGCGGCCTCTGCCGGTGCTGTTTCCGAGAATGCTGATCTTCATTGGTCGGCTCTCTTCTTCTGGATACTGATCCTGAACTGCGTGAACGTGGCGGTGCCGGCGTGTCCCTGGCCGGTGGGCGCCAGGGCGACCAGTCCGAGCAGGGCACCGACCCAGCGCCACGGCGTGGCGGCGAAGACCTGACCGGAGGGGCGCGGACCCTCCCCGGTGTCGTACGAGAAGCGGCAGCGCGCACCGTCGTCGATGTCGATGCGCAGCCGTGCCCGGCCGCTCGGAGCGGGCCGCGGACGGTCGGCGTCCCGTTCCCTCTCGGCCACCGTCTCGGCGAACCGGTGCACCAGGTGCACCGTGCCGTCCGTGTCCCGCTGGAGTCCGATCCAGCGGTAGGCGTCCCCGAGGACCGTGAGCCCCGCGCGGGCGCCGGGTTCCTCGCTGTCGAGCCGTAGTTCCACCTCGACGGTGCACGGGGTGCCGGGCAGCCGCTGGGTGAGGACGTTGGGCAGGGCGCGCAGGTCGTGCGCGTCGGCGGAGCGGACGCAGGTGAGCCGCAGTCCGTCGGCGGAGTGCTGGGTGGCCCAGCCCTCGCCGGGGTTGGCGGTCCACTGCCACTGCCGGCCGTGACGTCCGCCGGGGAAGTCGTCGTCGGTGGCGGGCGCGGCGGGCGGCTGCGGGGGCAGCTCCGGGCGGCGGTGCGCGGCGACGGGGGCGCCGTCGTCGCCGAGCACCGGCCAGCCTGACTCGCCGTCCCAGCGCATCGGCTGGAGGTGCACGACCCGGCCGTACGCGCCCCGCTGCTGGAAGTGCAGGAACCAGTCCTCGCCGGACGGGGTGCGCACCCAGCCGCCCTGGTGGGGGCCGTTGACGTCGGTGTCCTTCTGTTCGAGGACGACCTTCTCCTCGTACGGGCCGAAGAACGCGCGGGAGCGGAAGGCGCCCTGCCAGCCGGTCTCCACTCCCCCGGCGGGGGCGAGGATCCAGAACCAGCCGTCGTGCCGGTAGAGCTTGGGCCCCTCCAGGGTGAACCAGCCGGGGATGCGGTCGCCGTCGACGATCACCCGGCCCTCGTCGAGGAGTCCGGTGCCGTCCGGGTGCATCCGGTGGCCGGTGAGGCGGTTCTTGACGCCGGAGCGGGACTTCGCCCAGGCGTGCACGAGGTAGGCCTCACCCGTCTCGTCGTCCCACAGGGGGCAGGGGTCGATGAGGCCCTTGCCCGCCTTCACCAGCAGCGGTTCGGTCCACGGACCGCGGATCCCGGGGGCGTTGACCTGGAAGATGCCCTGGTCGGGGTCGCCCCAGAAGATCCAGAAGCGGTCGTCGTGGTGGCGCAGGGCGGGCGCCCAGACCCCGCAGTCGTGCCGTGGCCGGGCGAACTCGGCCTCGGGTGCGAGGCGTCGCAGGGCGTGGCCGACGAGGGTCCAGTTGACCAGGTCGCGGGAGTGCAGCAGGGGCAGTCCGGGGACGCGGCCGAAGCTGGAGGCGGTCAGGTAGAAGTCGTCACCGACGCGGATCACGTCGGGGTCGGACCAGTCGGCGTCGAGGACCGGGTTGCGGTAGGTCGTCTCCGTCGGTTCGGCGGTCACGCGGTCACCGCCCTGCGGACCAGGGCCGCGGCCTCGTCCGGGGTGAGCCGGCCGTCGGCGACGACGGTGACGATCCTGCGGACCACGGTCTCACCGGGCGGCAGGGGCAGCCGGGCGTCGTGGGCGAGCGAGGATCCGACACCGGGGTACTCGGCGGTGCGGACGAACCAGGGGTCCTGCCGGGTCGCCTCGGTGACCCCGGCGAAGACCAGGGTCCAGCCGGAGCCGGCGAGGGCGATCCAGTCGGCCGTCCTGCCGTGCACCTCGCTCACGCCCTCGGCCCGGGCGGTGAACACCTCCGGTGCCGTCTCCTCCTTGCGGGCCCGCCAGAAGAAGCCTCCGTAGGCGGCGCCGGGGCGGCCGTTGGTGGCGGGGCTGCCGATGGACAGCGGGTTCGGCGTGGTGTTGGTGAGGGAGAAGGTGAGGTCCAGCGCCCAGGCGGTGTCGGTGAGTGCGGTGGCGGCGACCGTGCGGCGCTCGCGCAGCAGCTCGCCGGGCCCGGCGACCCAGCGCAGTTCCTCCACGAACCCGTCGGGGTCACGGAGCTGGTAGGCGGTGTGCCGCTGGGAGCCGTGGTTGTCCAGCTCGGTGGGCCCCTGGTCGCGGACGTAGGTGCGGCCGCCCCAGAAGTTGAACCCCTCGACGTCGGGAACGGCGACACCGACGCCGAGGTGGTGTGCGTGGTCGGCCGGGCCGAGCTCGGTGACGGCCGTGCCGGCCAGGGTGGTGACGGGGTGCAGGTAGGGCCGCGGGGAGAGCCGGGCGGGCAGTTCGGGCCGGGTGACGTACCGGCCGACGGGCCGGCCCGCGACGCGCAGCACCAGGTCGTCGCCGTTCATCGGGTGCTCACCTCTTTCGGCAGGTGGTGGGCGGGCAGCGCCCAGGGGGCGCCCAGCTCGGAGTAGAGGGACAGGGTGTCGGCGGCCGCCGCGACCAGGCTGTCGATGCCCGGCACGACCCGGCGTTCCTCACCGGGGACGCGGTGCCAGGCGCCGTCGGGCAGCGGGGCCGGGTCGGGGGCCTCGCGGATCGCCTCGACGACCTGCATGAAGGCGCCCGTCCGGTCCGGGGTGACCAGCAGGGGCGTGCCGTCGGTGAGGTGGGCGGCGAGGTTCTCCAGCAGGTCGGTGCGGCCGTACCGGGTCTCCTCGGGGCCGCGGCCGGCGCGCTGGAGCAGCACGCGGTCCTGCTTGTACCAGAAGGTGATCCGGCCGCTGGTGCCGTGCACCATGACGTACGGCTCGTCGGCCCGCTCCGCGCACAGCGTCGCGGCGACGGTGACCGAACCGCCCCGCGCGGTGGTGACGCGTACGCAGGAGGTGTCGTCGGACTCGATGTCGTTGGCCCGCAGCAGCTCGGTCTCGATGCCGGCGACGTCCTCGGCGCGGGTGCTCCCGGCGAGCGCGAGGGCGGTGGCGACGGCGTGGGCGAGGGGGTTGGTGAGGGCCCCGTCGACCACGTCGACGCCGTCCAGCCGGCGCCGGCCCGCCCAGGGGGCCCGGCGGAAGTACGCCTCGGGCCGTACCCAGGCGCCGGCCCCGCCGATGCCCACCACCCGGCCGACGGCGCCCTCGGCGACCAGTTCGCGGATCGCGGGCACGGCGTGCGAACCCAGCGACTGGAAGCCGATCTGGCAGGCGACACCGGCCGCGGCGACCCCGTCGGCCATCCGCCGGAACTCCGCGTACGAGGGGGCAGGCGGCTTCTCCAGCAGGAGGTGCACGCCCCGGGCGGCGGCCGTGAGGGCGAGGTCGGTGTGCGTGGGGATCGGGGTGCAGATCACCGCGGCACGGGCGCCGGTGGAGTCGAGCAGCGCGCCGAAGTCGGCGGACTGCTGCGGCAGTTCCCCGCCGAACTCGTCCTCGGTGAGCGGGGTGAGCTCACAGATGCCGGCGAGCGTGACGACGCCCTTCTCCTGGAGCCGGCGGATGTTCTCGACGTGCCAGCGGCCGTGGCCGCGGGCGCCGGCGAGGACGACGGGGAGGGGCGGGCCGGAGGCCGGCCCCCGGCCGGTCGCGGTCATCCCTTCACCGCCCCCGCGCTGAACCCGGTGATCAGCCACTTCTGGATGAAGGCGAACACGATCACCACGGGGACGGCCGCGATGATGCCGCCCGCGGCGAGTGCGCCGAGGTCGACGCTGTCCGCGCTCATCAGGGTGTTGAGGCCGACCGGGATGGTCTGCTTCTCCTGGTTGTTGAGGAACATCAGGGCGAACAGGAAGTGGTTCCAGGAGTGGACGAAGGCGAAGGAGCCGACGGCGATGAGACCGGGCCGCAGCAGGGGCAGGACGACCACCCGGAAGGCCCTGAAGCGGTTGCAGCCGTCGACCCAGGCGGCCTCCTCCAGGGAGTACGGCACGTTCTTGATGAAGTTGCTGATCAGGATCATCGACAGCGGCAGCTGGAAGACCGTCTCCGCGATGATGACGCTGACCAGGGAATTGATCAGCTGCAGGCCGGCGAAGATCTCGAACAGCGGGACCAGGAGCAGCGCGCCGGGCACGAACTGGGAGCAGAGCAGGGCCAGCATGAACGCCCGCTTGACCTTGAAGTCGAACCGGGCGAGCGCGTAGCCGCCGGCCAGCGCGACCAGGGTCGTCATCAGCAGGGTGACGACGCCGACCAGCACGCTGTTGTAGAAGAAGGTGCCGAAACCGCGGTCGGTCCAGACCTTCTCGAAGTGCACGGTGGTCATCGGCCAGGGCACCAGCGAGGTGGAGCCGGCCGGGCGGAGCGCGAAGAGCAGGATCCAGTAGAAGGGGATGAGGGTGAAGACGAGGTAGATGCCCAGGGGCAGGTAGATCTGCCAGCGGGGTGCCTCGTCCCAGGCCCGGCGCCTCTTCCTCGCCGGACGCGGCGGTTCGGGGGCGGCCGGCAGGGGCGCGGGGGCGGCCACGGTGGCCTCCTTGGTGATCACTTCTCGCCTCCGAACTTGCTCAGCCGCAGGTAGACCATCGAGCAGAAGAGCAGGATCACGAACGCCACCGTCGTCAGGGCCGACGCGTAGCCGAAGTCATGGGCGTCGACGGACGTGTTGGCGATGTAGAGCGGCAGGGTGGTGGTCTCGCCCGCCGGTCCGCCGCCGGTCAGCGTGTAGAGCAGGTCGACGTTGTTGAACTCCCACACCGCGCGCAGCAGCGTGGACAGGATGATGGCGTCCTTCAGGTGGGGCAGGGTGATGTGGATGAACTGCTTGAAGCGGCTGGCCCCGTCGACCTCGGCGGCCTCGTACAGGTCCTTGGAGACGGACTGGAGGTCGGCGAGGATGAGGATCGCGAAGAAGGGGACACCGCGCCACAGGTCGGCGACGACCACCGCGGGGAAGACGGTGGAGGTGTCGGACAGCCAGCTCACGCCGTAGTCGCCGATTCCCATGTCCGCGAGGTAACGGGTGATGCCGGTCTGGGAGTTGTAGAGCAGTACCCAGATCGCGGAGGTCAGCACGCCGGAGACGGCCCACGGTGAGAAGACCAGGGCGCGGCCGAGGGCCCGCCCGGCGAAGGTCTGGTTGACGATCAGGGCGAGGGCGAGGCCGAACAGCAGTTGCAGGCCGACCTCGACGAACACCCACTTGGTGCTGAAGACGAGGGTGTCCCAGAACAGCGGGTCCTCGGTGAAGATGCGGGTGAAGTTCTCGAAGCCCGCGAAGCCGTTCCGCCAGGGCTTGGTGGGGTTGTAGTCCTGCAGGCTGTAGTAGAAGACGCTGAGGACCGGGTAGGCGATGAACCCCAGCATGAGCAGGGCGGCCGGCGCGATCAGCAGGTAGGGGAGCCTGCGGGGCGTGGCGGAGGCACGGCGCCGCCGGGGTGGCGTGGGCGGTTTCGCCACGGCTGCGGCTTGGGCCATGACTGTTCTCCGTTTCTCGGGACGTGCTGTGCGGTGCGTGAGCCGATGAGCTGGGAGGAAGCGCTTTCTTCGTAGGTGTGCGGGGGCCGTGCGGGCGCGGCGGGTCAGCCCGCGTAGGGGTCCTGGACGGTGCCCGGCCGGGCGAGGAACTCGAAGTCGCAGCCGGTGTCGGCCTGGGTGATCTGCTCGTCGTACAGGGCGCCGTAGCCGCGCTCGTGGCGGGCGGGCGGCGGCGTCCACTGCGCCCTGCGGCGCTGGAGCTCGTCGTCGTCGACCTCGAGCCGGAGCACGCGGTTGTCGACGTCGAGGGTGATCGAGTCACCGGTGCGCACCAGGGCCAGCGGCCCGCCGACGTGCGACTCGGGGGCGATGTGCAGCACGCACGCGCCGTAACTCGTCCCGCTCATGCGGGCGTCGGAGATCCGCACCATGTCCCGGACGCCCTGCTTGAGCAGGTGGTCGGGGAGCGGCAGCATCCCGTACTCGGGCATGCCCGGGCCGCCTCTGGGGCCGGAGCCCCGCAGCACCAGCACGCTGTCCGCGGTGATGTCCAGGGAGGGGTCGTTGATGGTCCGCTGCATCTGCCGGTAGTCGTCGAAGACGACGGCCCGGCCGGTGTGCCGGAGCAGGTGCGGTTCGGCGGCGATGTGCTTGATGACGGCGCCGTCCGGGCAGAGGTTGCCGCGCAGGACGGCGACTCCGCCCTCGGGGGCGACCGGGTTGTCGCGGGTGCGGATGACGTCGTCGTCGTGCACCTGCGCGCCGGCGATCTGCTCGCGCAGGGTGTCGTGGCAGACGGTGGGCCGGTCCAGGTGGAGCAGGTCGGGGATGCGGGAGAGGAAGCCGGGCAGGCCGCCCGCGAAGTGGAAGTCCTCCATCAGGTACTTCTCGCCGCCGGGGCGGACGTTGGCGAGGACCGGGACGGTGCGGGCGACGCGGTCGAAGTCGTCCAGGGTGAGCTTCACCCCGGCGCGTCCGGCCATGGCGATCAGATGGATCACGGCGTTGGTGGACCCGCCGAGTCCGAGGACGGTGGTGACCGCGTCCTCGAAGGCGTCGGCGGTGAGGATGTCGCTCAGCTTCCGGTCCTTGTGGACCAGGTCGACCACGGTCATGCCGGCCCTGGCGGCCATCCGGTCGTGTCCGGAGTCGACGGCCGGGATGCTGGAGGCGCCCGGCACGGTGACGCCGAGTGCCTCGGCGGCGGCGGTCAGGGTGGAGGCCGTGCCCATCGTCATGCAGTGGCCGGGCGAGCGGGCCAGGCCGCTCTCCAGTTCCTGCATCTCGCAGTCGCCGATGACACCGGCCCGCTTGTCGTCCCAGTACTTCCACATGTCGGTGCCGGAACCGAGCGTCTCCCCGCGCCAGTGCCCGGGCAGCATGGGTCCGGCCGGCACGAACACGGTGGGCAGGTCGGCGCTGGCGGCGCCCATCAGCAGCGCCGGGGTGGACTTGTCGCAGCCGCCCATCAGCACGGCCCCGTCGACCGGGTAGGACCGCAGCAGTTCCTCGGTCTCCAGGGAGAGGAGGTTGCGGTAGAGCATGGGGGTCGGCTTCTGGAAGGTCTCGCTGAGGGTGGAGACCGGGAATTCGAGAGGGAAGCCGCCGGCCTGCCACACGCCCCGCTTGACGGCCTGCGCCCGGTCGCGCAGGTGGACGTGGCAGGGGTTGATGTCGGACCAGGTGTTGAGGATCGCGATGACGGGCTTGCCCAGGTGCTCCTCGGGCAGGTAGCCGAGCTGACGGGTGCGGGCGCGGTGGCTGAAGGAGCGCAGTCCGTCGGTGCCGTACCACTGGTGGCTGCGGAGCTGTTCGGGGGACTTCATATGGACCATCCGGCGGCGATGGAGGCGACTTCGGCGCGCTCGTTCTCGGGCAGCGGCTTGCTCGGCGGGCGGACCTCCCGGCGGCACAGGCCGAGGGAGGCGAGGGCCTCCTTGACGACGGTGACGTTGTTGGCGGAGCCGTTGGCGGCGCGCAGCTCCTCGAAGCGCCGGATTTGCTCCCACACCTTCATCGCGGTCGGGTAGTCGCCGGAACGCAGCGCCTCGATCATGTTCAGCGAGACGGACGGGGCGACGTTGACCAGGCCGGAGGTGAAGCCGGTGGCGCCGGCCGAGAAGTAGGAGGGGGCGTACGGCTCGGCGAGCCCCGCCACCCACACGAACCGTTCCAGTCCCGCGTCCCGGGCGAACGCGGCGAACCGCGCGGCGTCCGGCACGGCGTACTTCACACCGATGACGTTGGGGCAGGTGTCGGCGAGTTCGGCGAGGCGGGCGCCGGTGAGCTGGGCGTTGCGGATGTAGGGGACGACGCCCAGACCGGGCACCGCCTCGGCGATGGCACGGTGGTAGTCGACCCAGCCGCTCTGGGAGACGTAGGGGTGGACGGGCTGGTGCACCATCACCATCTGCGCGCCGAGGTCCCGCGCGTGCCGCGCGGAGTCGATGGCGGTGGGCACGTCGTGGCCGACTCCCACCAGGACCGCCGAGCGGCCGCCGGCCTCCTCGATGGTCAGCTCGGTGACCAGGCGGCGCTCGTCGGGGGTGAGGGCGTAGAACTCTCCGGTGTTGCCGTTGGGGGTGAGGGTGGTGATGCCACCGTCGAGGAGACGACGCAGCAGGGCCCGGTAGGTGCCTGGGTCGACGGAGCCGTCCTCGGCGAACGGGGTCACCGGGATCGCCACCACGTCGGCCAGGGCCGCCCGCTGGGTCTCGAACGTCGTTGTCATGCCTGACCGTCCTCTTTCTGGGCTTCCGGGGCCGCCTCGAACTCCGCTTCGGGGAAGGCCCGTCGCACGAACGACGCGATGTGCGAGTGCAGGGCGCGTGCCGCGCCGTCCGCGTCCCCGCCGAGCGCGAGACGCAGGATCTCCCGGTGCTCGCTGGCCTCCCGCTCCCAGGAGGGGTCGGCGGCCCAGGCGACGGCGGAGACCAGAGCGGCCTGGTCACGGACCTCGTCGAGCATCCGGCCGAGCAGCGGGTTGCCGCACGGCACGTAGAGGGCGCGGTGGAACTCGCGGTTGGCCAGGGAGCGTTCCGCGGTGTCCGTGGCCTCGTCGGCCCGGGTCAGCGCGGCACGTGCGGCGTCGAGGGAGGCCCCGCGGCGCACCGCGCGCTTCAGCGCCTCGGGTTCGAGGAGCAGTCGCACGTCGTAGACCTCGCGCGCCATGTCCGCGTCGACCATGCGCACCGTGACGCCCTTGTACTGGCTCATCACGACCAGACCCGTGCCGGCCAGGGTCTTGAGCGCCTCGCGCACCGGGGTCTTGGACACCCCGAACTGTGCGGCGAGGTCGGTCTCGACCAGGGCCTGGCCCGGCGTGAACAGGCCGGTGAGGATGCGGCGTTTGATCTCCTCCAGCACGAACTGCGTGCGTGAGGGGATCGGCGTGGGCACAGAGGTCATGCGCGCCTCTCGGATCTCGCGGGATCAGATCTCGCGTATCGCGTCTCATATATGACGTACGAAGTACGACGCGGATGACCGTAGGAGCGGGCCGAGAGTTTCGTCAATGCTTCTGACAAAGGAACTTGTCGTTGCCTCACGCGGTGCCGGCGCGGCCCTCCCGGGCGGGGGACACGGCCCCGCCGGCGGAGTCACGGCCCGGCGGCAGCGGTCCCGGGCGCGAGGTGGACGTGTTCGCTGTCGCGACGGGAACCGGTGCCGGGCGCGCGGAGGAAGAGGGCTCGGGCGGTGACGGCGCGGGCCCGGGCGGTGACGGGCGCGGGTGGTGACGGCGCGGGCCCGGCGCGGGCGCGGGTGGTGACGGCGCGGGCCCGGCGCGGGCTCGGGCGGTGACGGCGCGGGCCCGGGTGCGGGCTGGGGCGGTGACGGCGCGGGCCCGGGTGCGGGCGGCTCGGGGGCCACCCGCACCGGGCCGGGCAGGGGATCGCTCAGGCGCCGGCGCGGAGCCCCGGGCTCGACCTCCGCGGACGGGCCCGGACGGTGCCGGTCCGTACGGGCACTCGTGTGCCGCCGCAATGCGGTGAACGCCCCGGATCCCCGCACCGGGGTCGTGCGGCGGAGGCCCGGACGGCTCCGGGCCTCCTCGTGGCCCGTGTCCACGGGCGCCTCGTCACGCGGGCCGGGTCCAGCCCGGGTCCCGGCCGCTGAGGCCGACCGCCCGGTCCAGGAGCGGGGCGCCGGACGGGACGGGGACGACGGGGCCGAAGATGCCGTCGCCCCGCTCGCCCTCCTGGGCGGCGACCAGGAGGAAGGCGTGCGCGGCCTCCAGCGCGGCCGGATCGGGGGTGTACGGCTGTCCGGTGGCGCGGGCCAGGTCCCAGCCGTGGACGACCAGTTCGTCGGCGGCGATCGCACCGGTGACCCCGCCCGGCAGGTCCACTCCCCCCGCGCGGGTCATGCCGGTCCAGGCGGCGGGGTCGCGCCACGCCCCGGCGAGCTCGTCGAGCACCTTGGGCAAATCCTCCCGCCAGCCGGGACCGAGGTCCGGCAGGGCGGCGTCCGGGCTGGTGTCGGTGGTGACGCCGAGGTCCTTGCGACCGGCGTCGCGGAAGGCGACGGCCAGGCCGAGGAGGTGGCCCAGCAGGTGGCGCACGGCGTAGCGCGGACACGGTGTCGGGTCCGCCAGCTGCGCGTCGGTGACGGCCTCGGCGAGACGCGCCACGACGAGGGTCTGCGGTCCGAGGTCGAGCGTGGTGTCGGTCATGGCCTGCTCCCGGGAGACGGTGGTGTGCCACAGGGATGACCGGCCCCGGTGGCGGAACTCATCGGCCGCCGCGCGCGCTCTTCGTCCCGCGCCCCGCGTCTAGGGCATCTGCCCGATGCCGTCGCCCCGCCCCGGCACCACCATGGACAGGCATGACGACGACGGCATGGACGGCGGTCCGCGTGGTGCGGGACCGCAACGCGGGCCTGTACCTCACCGCGGTGGTGATCTCCGGCTTCGGCACCTCCGCGCTGTGGCTGGCCTCCGGGGTGTGGGTCAAGGACCTCACCGGGTCGGACGGGCTCGCCGCCCTGTGCCTGCTGGCGATGTGGGCGCCGACCCTGGCCGGTCCGCTGCTGGGGACGCTCGCGGACCGGACGCGCCGCAGGCCGCTGCTGATCGGTACGAGCCTGCTCGTGGCGGGGCTGCTGCTCACCCTGGGCGGTGTCGACGCGCCGGACCGGCTGTGGCTGCTGTACGCGGTGCTGTTCGTGTACGGGGCGGCGGGCGTCGTCCACGACGCGGCGGAGTCGGCGCTGATCGCCACCGCGGTGGACCGCTCCCTGCTCGGTGACTTCAACGGGCTGCGGACGACCGCGAACGAGGGCATGAAGCTGCTGGCCCCGCTCGCGGGCGCGGCCCTGTACACGGCGTACGGCGGGGCGGCCGTCGCCTGTCTGGACGCGGCCACCTTCCTGCTGGCCGCGGTGGTGTACGCCCTGCTGCGGGTGCGGGAGGACAGGCCGCGGCCCCCGGCCGGCGGCCGGCGCGAGCGGACCGTCCGGGCCGTCGAGGGCGCCCGTCACCTGCGGGCGCACCCCCTGCTGCGCCCGCTCGTCCTGGCGGGCGGCGCGACGATGCTGTGCGCGGGCGTGAGCGGGGCGCTGGTCTACGCCGTGGTGGAGGACCTGGGCCGCTCCCCCGCGTACGCCGGTGTGCTGTACGCCGTGCAGGGAGCGGGTTCGGTGACGGTCGGCCTGCTCTCCGGGCC
Source organism: Streptomyces pilosus (assembly GCF_014649835.1). Classification (GTDB taxonomy): domain Bacteria; phylum Actinomycetota; class Actinomycetes; order Streptomycetales; family Streptomycetaceae; genus Streptomyces; species Streptomyces pilosus. The sequence goes on from NZ_BMTU01000001.1 coordinate 115,227, forward strand.
GGCGCTGCGCCGTTTCGGGACCCGGCGCTTCGCCGCCTGGGGCATCGCCCTGCTGTCCGTCGCGGTGGCGCTGCGCGCGGTGCCGGACGTCGCCCTGGCGTGGGTGTGCAGCGCGGCGATCGGGGTGGGGCTGCCCGCCGTGCTGATCGCCACGCTGACCGCCGTGCAGCGGGAGACCCCGGCGCCGCTGCTGGGCCGGGTCACCGCCACGGCCGACACCGTGGTCCTCTCCCCCAACGTCCTCGGTCTCGCGGCGGGAGCGGCGCTGGTCGAACTCCTCGATCACCGGCTGCTGCTGGCTGCGGCCGGGGCCGCGCTCGCGGTGACGGCGGCGCTGCTGCTCCGGCGCCCGGCCCGCCCCGGGCCCACCGCCACCGCAGGTCCGTCCGGCCCCGCCACCCCCTGACACGTCCCCCACAGCCGCCGCGCCCCGGCACCTCCCCGGCAACGCGCCGGTCCGGAGGCCGGCCCGCCCCGGTCAGAGCGCGGCGAGCCCCGCGCGCACCGCTTCCAGATCGGCGTCCGACGCCAGCCCCGCGTGGTACAGCCGGAGTTCCGTGGCGCCCAGCCGGCGGGCCTCGGTCGCGTCCGCCGCGAGGGTGGCGGGGCTGCCGCCCATGCCGGAGACGACCGTGAGGTTGGCGGCGAGGACGGCGCCCTCACGGCCCTCCCGGGCGAACGGCGTGAGCGGAGCGGCGCCCGAGGTGCAGGGCACGACCACCCCGTCGGCGACGGAGAGGATGTGCGCCGGGTCGACGCCGGCGTTGGCACCGCAGTGGTAGGACACCGGATCGGCGTGCAGGAGGACCTGGAAGCCCTCGGGGGCCGCCTGCCGTACGGCGGCGACCGCCGCCTCCTGGAGCGTGCGGGCCACCTCCTCGCGCCACGCGCGCGTGGCGTCCGCCGTCGCCTCGCCGAGAAGCTTGCCGACGCCCGCCCAGCCCCCGTCGGAGGGCGCCCCCCGCCACACCGGTTCCAGCGCGGTGCGCACGGAGGCGGCGAGCGCGTCGGCGTCCAGGCCCCGGTCCCCGTAGCCGTCGCGGCAGACCGGGCAGAAGCACAGGGACATCAGGTACTGCCCGGCGTCCCCGAGGCCGACGCCGGCGGTCTTGTCGTGGGCGTGCAGATGGGCCAGCCCGTACCAGCCGAGGGACTCCAGTTCGGTGCCGCGCGCCCCGGGGCGCACCGCCGCCTCCGCGGCCAGGCCGGTCAGGTAGGCGCGGGTGGCGGGCCGGGCGATGCAGGGCGCCCAGGGGTAGCGGTCGCCGTAGGCGTTGACCACGGAGGTGTCCGGATGGTCCGCGCCGAGGCGGGAGTTGTGGGCGAGCACCACCCAGGTGTGCACCTCCAGGCCGGCGTCCGCGAGCGCGGCGCCGGCCTCGCCGAAGGCGTCGCCGGGCGCCCAGTCGCCGGCCGCGTAGGGGCGCAGGGCCCGGCCGGCCCAGCGGTCCTCCCCCATCGGGTAGAGCACGGCCGCGTGCTCGGCGGTGACGATCCGGTGACGCGGGTGACGGGGCGTCAGCGCGCGGGTGGAGTGGTAGGCGGAGGCCAGCGTCACCTGTGCCGTGCCGAGCGCGGCGATCCGCGCGGGTGCCTCCGGATCCCCGATGACGTCCCAGGGGTAGACGAACGCCGACGCCTTCACATGTCCTCCTCGAGCAGCGCGAGTCCCCGCTCGATCAGGTGAGCGAGCTGCTTGACATGATCCCCCGCGGGTTCCTGCAGGGGCGGCCGCACCTCCCCCACCTCCAGGCCGCGCATCCGCACCCCGGCCTTGACGAGGGAGACGGCGTACCCGGGGCCCTGGTCCCGCAGTTCGGCGAACGGCCGGTAGAAGCCGTCGATCAGCCGGTCGAGGGTGGCGCCGTCGCCGGTGCGGAGGGCGGTGTGGCAGGCGAGGGCGATCTCGGGCACGAAGCAGAACACCGCGGAGGAGTACAGGGTGACGCCGAGGGCCCGGTAGGCGGACTGGGTGAGTTCGGCGGTGGGCAGCCCGTTGAAGTAGAGGAAGTCTTCCCCGGCCGCCGCGCGGACGGCGCTGACCGTGCGCTGCATCAGGTCGAGGTCGCCGTGGCCGTCCTTGAGGCCGATGATCCCGTCGGTGCGGGCCAGTCCGACGACCGTCTCCGGCTTGAAGAGGGCGTTGTCGCGCTGGTAGACGATCACGGGGAGGGAAGTGGCCGCGGCGATCTCCCGGTAGTGCCGCAGCAGCCCTTCCTGTCCGGCCCTGACCAGGTACGGGGGCATGGCGAGCAGCCCGTCCGCGCCGGCGTCCTCGGCGAGCCGCGCGCTGCGGACCGCGAGCGCCGTGCCGTAACCGGCCGCCGCGACCACCGGCACGCGGCCCCCGGTGACCTCGACGGCGGCCCGGACGCAGCTCGCGAACTCCTCCGGTGTCAGCGCGTGGAACTCGCCGGTGCCGCAGCAGGCGAAGACCGCGGCGGCCCCGGCCTCCACCCCGCGCCGCACATGGAGCCGGTAGGCGTCGAGATTGACGGCGCCGTCCGGTCCGTAGGCGGTGACCGGGAAGAACAGGGGCCCGCTGGGGACTTCGAGTCGGGCGGCGAGAGGGGCGGCTGACGTCACATGCTCTCCCAGGTCCATATGCGTGACTAGCGTCCATATCTCTGAACGACTGCCACGCTAAGGCGCCCCGGGACCGCCGGTCAAGCGCCGCGCCGCGCCGCACACCAGCCGATTCCCGCATTCCGCGGAAGGCCGAACGATCACCGGGGGACACTTGACGAGCCGCGCCCGACCTCCTTAGCGTGTCCACGCATATGAATGGCGTGCGTCCACGTGCACGCGCGACCCGGCCGGCGCCGCAAGGAGACCCGAGGATGCCCGCTCCCCGCACCGTTCTGCTCACCGGCGCCGCCGGCGGCCTCGGCACCCTGATGCGGGAGCTGCTCCCCGAGTACGGCTACACACTGCGCCTGCTCGACCTGCGCCCCGTGGACGGCGCACCCGACGCGATCGTCGCGGACCTCGCCGACAAGGACGCCGTGCGCGAGGCGGTGCGCGGCGTCGACGCGATCGTCCACCTCGCGGGCATCTCGCTCGAAGCCTCCTTCGACAAGATCCTCCGGGCCAACATCGAGGGCACCCACCACCTGTACGAGGCGGCCCGCGAGGAGGGCGTGCGGCGCATCGTCTTCGCCTCCTCCAACCACGCCGTCGGCTACACCCCGCGCCCGCGGGGCGACGACCCCCTCATCCCCGTCGACGTCCCGCACCGCCCGGACACCTTCTACGGCCTGTCCAAGTGCTTCGGCGAGGACCTCGCCCAGCTCTACTGGGACAAGCACGGCCTGGAGACCGTCTCCGTGCGCATCGGCTCCTGCTTCCCCGAGCCGACCAGCGTGCGCATGCTCTCGGTGTGGATGAGCCCCGCCGACGGCGCCCGCCTCTTCCACGCCGCCCTGACCGCCGAGAACGTCGGCCACACCGTCGTCCACGGCTCCTCCGCCAACACCCGCCTGTGGTGGGACCTCACCTCCGCGCGGGCGCTCGGCTACGAACCGCGCGATGACTCCGAGCCGTACGCCGAGAAGCTGATCGCCGAACAGGGCGAGCTGGACCCGGACGACCCCGCCCACGCCCGCCTGGGCGGCCACTTCGTCACCGACCCGCCCGTCTGGCCGCACTGACGACGGCACCCCACGCGCCACGACGGCGCGAAACGATCGGCGACGGCGGCGGGCGGGCACCGAACGGGCCCGCCCGCCGCGGCATACGGGCATCCGCACTGCCCGCTCCCACCCCTCCCCGGGCACCCTCCCAGGTCCGCGCCGGGCACCGCCCCCGCCGAACGGGCACAAGCGGGCAGGAACGGACTCGCAACAGACCTGGTCAGCGGCGGGCACCCGCTGTAGAACTTCCTGCATGGGCCGCACCGGGCCCGAACGGGCAGCGAAATCAGGAAGCAGGGGTGCGGCCATGAGCAACAGGACGGCCGAAGAGCGCCAGCGGGAGATCGTGCGGGTGGCGCGTACCACCGGCTCGGTCGACGTGACCGCCCTCGCCGCCGACCTGGGTGTGGCCAGGGAGACCGTACGCCGCGACCTGCGCGCACTGGAGGACCACGGGCTGGTACGCCGCACCCACGGCGGCGCCTACCCCGTGGAGAGCGCCGGCTTCGAGACGACACTCGCCTTCCGCGCCACCAGCCACGTCCCCGAGAAACGCAGGGTCGCGGCCGCCGCGGCGGGCCTCCTCGGGGACGCCGAGACCGTCTTCGTCGACGAGGGCTTCACCCCGCAGCTCATCGCCGAGGCCCTGCCCGCCGACCGGCCGCTCACCGTGGTCACCGCCTCCCTGCCGGTCGCGGGCGCCCTCGCGGAGACCGGCACCGTGTCCGTCCTGCTGCTCGGCGGACGGGTCCGCTCCGGCACCCTCGCCACGGTCGACCACTGGACCACGAAGATGCTCGCCGGCTTCGTCATCGACCTGGCGTTCATCGGCGCCAACGGGATCTCCCGCGAACACGGACTGACCACGCCCGACCCGGCCGTCAGCGAGGTCAAGGCGCAGGCCGTCCGGGCCGCCCGCCGGGTGGTGTTCGCCGGTGTCCACACCAAGTTCGGCGCGGTCAGCTTCTGCCGGTTCGCCGAGATCGGCGCGCTGGAGGCGATCGTCACCAGCACCCTGCTGCCGGCCGCCGAGGCCCACCGCTACTCCCTGCTCGGACCCCAGGTCATCCGGGTCTGAGGCGGACCGGACCGCCGAAGCGACACACCCCGTCCACGCCCCCTCGGGGCGGAGCCGTGCCCGGCGACGCCCACCCCGCGCCCCACCCGTCCTGAAACATCCCGTACGCCGCTTTCGTCGAGGAGTGATCCATGCACACCCAGAGCCGCTGGAGGCCACCGCGAGCCGCACTCGCCGCGGCCGCCGCAGGGACGCTGCTCGCCCCGCTGCTCTCCGGCTGCTGGGTCGGAGCGGGCGGGGCCGGTTCCGGCGGCGACTCCGTCAACGTCCTGATGGTCAACAACCCGCAGATGGTCGAACTGCAGAAGCTCACCGCGGAGCACTTCACCGAGAAGACCGGCATCAAGGTCAACTTCACCGTGCTCCCGGAGAACGACGTCCGCGACAAGATCAGCCAGGACTTCGCCAACCAGGCAGGCCAGTACGACGTGGCCACCCTGTCCAACTACGAGATCCCCATCTACGCCCGCAACGGCTGGCTGAAGGAGATGGACTCCTACGTGGCCGACGACCCCGGCTACGACCAGCCGGACGTCCTCGAACCGATGCGCCGGTCCCTCACCGGCGACGACGGGAAGCTCTACGGCCAGCCCTTCTACGGCGAGTCGTCCTTCCTGATGTACCGCAAGGACGTCTTCGAGCGGGAGGGCCTCACCATGCCCGCCCGGCCCACCTGGCGGCAGGTGGCCGACCTCGCCGCCGAACTCGACGGCGCCGAACCGGGCATGAAGGGCATCTGCCTGCGCGGCCTCCCCGGCTGGGGCGAGGTCATGGCCCCGCTGACCACCGTGGTCAACACCTTCGGCGGCACCTGGTTCGACGAGGACTGGAACGCCGGACTCGACTCCCCCGAGTGGCAGCAGGCGACGAAGTTCTACGTCGACCTGGTCCGTGAGCACGGCGAGTCCGGCGCCCCCCAGGCCGGGTTCGCCGAATGCCTCAACAACATGACCCAGGGCAAGGTCGCCATGTGGTACGACGCCACCTCCGCCGCCGGCTCCCTCGAAGCCGACGGTTCCCCCGTCAGGGGCAAGGTGGGCTACGCCCCCGCCCCCGTGGAGAAGACCGAGTCCTCCGGCTGGCTCTACACCTGGGCCTGGGGCATCCAGGGCGCCTCCCGCAACCCCGACAACGCCTGGAAGTTCGTCTCCTGGGCCTCCAGCAAGGAGTACGAGCAGCTGGTCGGCGACGAGATCGGCTGGTCCAACGTCCCGGCCGGCAAGCGCGCCTCCACCTACGCCAACCCCGACTACCGCGCGGAGGCCGCCGCCTTCCAGGAGATGACCAAGGAGGCCATCGAACGGGCCCGGCCCGACGACCCGGGGGTGCAGCCCCGCCCCGCGCCCGGCATCCAGTTCGTCGGCATCCCCGAGTTCACCGATCTCGGCACACGGGTCTCCCAGGAGATCAGCGCGGCCATCGCCGGACGGCAGTCCGTCGAGTCGGCCCTGAGGAAGTCCCAGCAGCTCGCAGAAGAGATCTCCGAGGAGTACGAGGGACGATGACCGCCACGACCACCGCCCCCGCGGCCGCGCCGGGGACACACCCGGCCCCCCGCCGGTCCTCCGACCGGCTGCGCGCCTGGGCCGCCCGCGGCCCCCTGCTGCCCGCCCTGATCTTCATGATCGTGGTCACCCAGCTGCCCTTCGTGGCGACCCTGGTGATCTCCTTCCTCGACTGGAACTCCCTCTACCCCGACGCCCGCGGCTTCGCCGGCTTCGCGAACTACCAGGAGGTCCTCACCGACGCGGACCTGCGCCGGTCCGTCTGGACGACGGTCCTGCTGACCGTCGGGGTGGTCCTGGCCAGCCTGGTCCTCGGACTGCTCCTCGCCCTGCTGCTGGACCGCAGGTTCCGCGGCCGGGGCATCGTCCGCACCCTGCTCATCGCCCCGTTCCTGGTGGTCCCGGTGGCGGCGGCCCTGCTGTGGAAGCACGTCCTCTACAACCCCGAGTACGGGCTCCTCAACGGTCTGCTGCACTACGTCGGCGGCCCCCAGCCCGACTGGATCTCCAACACGCCGCTGCTGGCCGTCCAGACCGCGCTGGTGTGGCAGTGGACCCCGTTCATGATGCTGATCCTGCTCGCCGGACTGCAGAGCCGGGACCAGCAGCAGCTCGAGGCCGCCCGCGTCGACGGGGCGAGCGACTGGCAGATCTTCGTCCACATCACCCTGCCCCACCTGCGCCGCTACCTCGAACTGGGCGCCCTGCTCGGCTCGATCTACATCGTGCAGAACTTCGACGCCGTCTTCACCCTCACCTCCGGCGGCCTCGGCACCGCCAACCTTCCCTACACCGTCTACCAGACCTTCTACCAGGCCCATGAGAACGGCCTCGCCTCGGCCGCCGGCGTCCTGGTCGTCATCGGCTCCATCGTCATCGCGACCTTCGCCCTGCGCGTGGTGTCGTCCCTGTTCCGCGAGGAGGTGTCCCGCGCATGAGCAGCAACGCCGTACGCACCCGCGGCCGGTTCCGCGGCGGAGCGGGCCTGGGCCTGGTCGCCTGGCTGGCCGGCATCGTGTTCTTCCTGCCCATCGCCTGGATGGCCCTGACGTCCTTCCACTCCGAGACGGACGCGGCGACCAACCCGCCGTCCTTCGCCGCCGCGCTCACCCTGGACGGCTACCGCGAGTTCTTCGGCGCGGACGGCGGCGCGAGCCCGTGGCCCGCCCTGATCAACTCCGCGGTGGCGTCCGTCGCCTCCACCCTCCTCGTCCTGCTGCTGGCCCTGCCCGCGGCCTACGCCCTGTCCATCCGCCCGGTGAAGCGGTGGACCGACGTGCTGTTCTTCTTCCTCTCCACCAAGATGCTGCCCGTCGTGGCCGGCCTGCTGCCGATCTACCTGTTCGCGAAGAACGCCGGGCTGCTCGACAACATCTGGCTGCTGGTCCTGCTCTACACCTCCATGAACCTGCCGATCGCGGTGTGGATGATGCAGTCCTTCCTCGCCGAGGTCCCGGTGGCGGTCATCGAGGCCGCCCAGATCGACGGCGCCCGGCTGCCGACGGTGCTGGCCCGCGTGGTCGCCCCGATCGCCCTGCCCGGCATCGCGGCGACGGCGCTGATCTGCTTCATCTTCAGCTGGAACGAACTGCTGTTCGCCCGGGTGCTGACGGGCGTGGTCGCCGAGACCGCCCCCGTCTTCCTGACCGGTTTCATCACCAGCCAGGGCCTCTTCCTGGCCAAGGTGTGCGCCGCGTCGCTCGTCATCTCCCTGCCGGTGCTCGCCGCGGGGTTCGCCGCCCAGGACAAACTCGTCCAGGGCCTGTCGTTGGGAGCCGTGAAATGAAGGCCGCCGTCATCGAGTCCGTGGGCAAGGCCGTCGTCACCGAGGTCCCGGACCCGACGCCGGGGCCCCGCGACGTCGTCGTCGAGGTCGCGGCCTGTGGACTGTGCGGCACGGATCTGCACATCCTCCAGGGCGAGTTCGCCCCCAGGCTCCCGATCGTGCCGGGCCACGAGTTCGCCGGCGAGGTGGTCGCCGTCGGCACACGGGTCACCGAGGTGGCGTCCGGCGACCGGGTGGCGGTGGACCCGTCCCTCTACTGCCACGAGTGCCGCTACTGCCGCACCGGCCACAGCAACCTCTGCGAACGCTGGGCGGCGATCGGCGTCACCACGGGGGGCGGCGCGGCCCGGTACGCCCTCGCCCCGGTGGCGAACTGCGTGAAGCTGCCCGAGCACGTCCGCACGCAGGACGCCGCGCTGATCGAGCCGCTGTCCTGCGCGGTGCGCGGCTACGACGTGCTCCGGGCGCGGCTCGGCGCACACGTCCTGATCTACGGCTCCGGAACCATGGGCCTGATGATGCTGGAGCTGGCGAAGCGGACCGGCGCGGCGAGCGTCGACGTGGTCGACCTCAACGCGGCGCGGCTGGAGACGGCCCGGCAGCTCGGTGTGTCCGGGTCGGCGGCGACACCGGACGAGCTGGACCGGCCGCAGGGCTGGGACCTCGTGATCGACGCGACGGGGAACGCGGCGGCGATCCAGGACGGTCTGGACCGGGTGGCGAAGGCCGGCACGTTCCTGCAGTTCGGTGTCGCCGACTACGCGACGCGGGTGCGGATCGATCCGTACCGGATCTACAACCAGGAGATCACGATCACCGGGTCGATGGCCGTGCTGCACAGCTACGAGCGCGCGGCGGAGCTGTTCGCGGGCGGCGTCCTGGACCCGGACGTCTTCATCAGCGACCGCCTCCCGCTGGAGCGCTACCCGGAGGCCCTCGACCAGTTCGCGGCGGGCGTGGGCCGGAAGATCGTGGTGGTGCCCTGACCCGTCCGCCACGCCGGCGGGCGACCCCGCCGGGCAGCCCCGGGCGGGACACGCAGCCGGGACCGGCAGCGGGAGCCGAGGCGGGGCGGCCGGTGGAAAACCCCTGGGCCGCCCCGCCCCCGGCCCCGTACGATCCCCGGCATGCCCCGACCGCACGGCTTCGCCTACGAGGCTCACTCCGGCCGCACCGTCCGCATCACCCACCACACCCGCCTCGCGACCACCCTCCACGGTGACCGGGCCGACCGTTTCCTCGGGGAGGTCACCACCGCCCCGGACCCCCAGCTGGTCATGGCCCGCTGGACGGGCGACTACAAGCGCGGCAACGAGCGAGCGGCCCGGAACCACCCCCGCAACCGCCGCTGAGCCCGGGCCGGGGACCGGCTGCGCCATACGGCCCACGGTAAGGGAACGGTAAAACGCCTTCGCTCGTTCACCCGGCATGACAGCTATGACCCCCGGCTCGAACATCCCCCTCCCCACCGCCCGCGTGACGGTGGACGTCTCCGCGCCCGTGCGGCTCGACGTTTCGGGCCTGCTGCTCACCGCCGACGGCAAGGTGCGCTCCGACGACGACTTCATCTTCTACAACCAGCCCGCCGGCCCCGGCGTGACCTACCGTTCCGGCGGCGGCACCGCCCCCGACGCCATCACCGTGGACACCACCGCCGTGCCCCCCGGCATCGAGAAGATCGTCGTGACCGCGAGCCCCGACGCCGCGGGCCAGACCTTCCAGGGCGTCGAGCCGACGGCCACCCTCCGCGACGCGGACGGCGGCGCCGTCCTGGCGACGTTCACACCGCCCGGCCTCGGCTCGGAGACGGCACTGGTGGTCGTCGAGATCTACCTGCGCAACGGCGCGTGGAAGGCCCGCGCCGTCGGCCAGGGCTACGCCAACGGCCTGGCCGGCATCGCCACCGACTTCGGCGTCACGGTCGAGGAACCGGCCGCCCCGGCCGCCCCGGCCCAGCCGGCCGCCGCCCCGCAGGCACCCCCCGTGCCGGCCGCCGCACCCGCGGCCCCCGCCGCCCCCGCCGCTCCCCCGGCTCCGCCCGCCCCCGCTCCCGGCTCCGGGAAGATCAACCTCGACAAGGGCCGGGTCAGCCTCCAGAAGAACCAGACCGTCTCCCTGATGAAGGGCGGCCGCCCGCTGCTCTCCCAGGTCACGATGGGGCTGGGCTGGGAGCCCGCCTACCGCGGCAAGGACATCGACCTGGACGCCTCGGTCATCGCCTACGGCCCGCAGCGCAACCACATCGACAGCTGCTACTTCGGCAAGCTCCAGATCGTGGGCGGCGCGATCCGCCACTCCGGCGACAACCTCACCGGCGAGGGCGGCGGGGACGACGAGACCATCACCGTCGACCTCGGCCGGCTCCCCATGGAGGTCAGCGGCCTGGTCTTCACGGTGAACTCCTTCTCCGGGCAGAAGTTCACCGAGGTCGCCAAGGCGTACTGCCGTCTGCTGGACACCACGACCGGCGAGGAACTGGTCCGCTTCGACCTCACGAGCGCCGAGCCGCAGACGGGCGTGATGATGGCGAAGCTGATCCGCCAGTACTCGGGCGAGTGGGAGATGACCGCGATGGGGGACTTCGTGAAGTCCCGCACGGTCCGCGGCATGGTCAAGCCGGCCGCGCAGGCCCTGTAGTCACGCCTTCGGAGCGCCGGGTGCCCCGTCGGACGGGGGCACCCGGCGTTTCTCACGCGGCCCACGGCCAGTCGGCGTTCCGCCCGGCCTCGAGCAGCGGGACCATCCGGAACGCGGCGTCCGTGAGGCCGCCGAAGGTGTGCCGGTTCGCCGTGCCGGACGGGCCGTGGCCCGCCCGGTGGCCGGCGAGGTTCCAGGTGTAGACCGGCACGTGTGCCGGGACCTGCTCCGTCGGGTCCCCGTGGTGGCTGAAGGCGTACTGCTCGTCGGTGACGATCAGCACCCGGTCGTGGCGCGCGTAGTGCCGGCGCACCGCCCCGGTGGTGTCGGTGCCGCCGAGGTCGCCGAACCGGTCGAGGATCCTCAGCACCGACTCGCCCCGGCGGAAGCGCACCGGCCCGCTGGTCGAGCCGAACTCAACGAGGTCCGCCTTCGCCGCCCGCAGCGCGAGCGCCGTGCCGAAGACCGCCGCCGCGTCCGCGCGGGTGAGTTCGGAGCGGTCCGACATGCGGGAGTGGAACATCGAACCCGAGCGGTCGACGAGGACCAGCGTCCGGCCCGGCAGCTCCGGCACGTTGGCCAGCGCGTGCCCGAGCGCCCGCTCCAGCGGGTACGACCAGCGCAGCGACGGCGCGTGCCGGTACGCGGCGAGGTACCGGAAGGGGAACTGCCGCGACCGCGCGACCTCCGCCGGGTCGGCGATACGGGCGGCGACCGACGCGGCGACCTCGTCCGAGACTCCCGCCTCGTCGAAGTTGCGCAGGTTGCGCACCAGCGCCATCGTCCCCATGGACGGGATCACCGCTTCCCAGGCCGCCTTGTCCATCGGCCCCCGCAGCCACCCCGCCAGCGCCTCCCAGGTGAAGCCGGCGGCGGCCAGCCGCTCGGCGCCGCCGGGTGCCGTGACGACCGCGCGCCGCTCCTCGACGGACAGCGCCATCAGCTCGAGGTGCGCGGTGAGGACACGGTCCGAGGCGGGCGGCACCGCGGTGTCCGGGTGGTGCCGGCGGTCCAGGGCGTAGCGGAACAGCTCGCCCTGCCACGGCTTGTCCGGGTCGGGGGCCGCGTGCACCAGGTTCAGGATGTCGCCGAAGCGGTAGCCCCGGGAGGCGGTGTCGTACTTGAGCAGCGCCCTGCCCCCGTAGAGGCGTCGCACGGCGTCGGCGACACCGCGCTTGACGGGCTTGGGGATGTTCCGGCCGTACGTGGCCGTCCAGTAGGCGAGCAGCTCACCGGGCTCGTCGGGGCGCCGCAGCACGGAGTCCACGACCTGCCGGTTCGACGGGCCGGCGGTCGCCCCGGCCTCCAGCCGGGCCCTGACGTACTCGGCGGCGCCCACCAGGGAGGCGGTGCGCAGGTTGCCCTCGCCGCGCAGCCAGCCGAGCAGGCCGGCCGTCCACGACGGGTCCGTCACGGCGAGGTCCCGCACGAGCCTCGCGAACCGGTCGTCACGGCGGTCGCCGCTCTCGTAGAAGGTCTGCTGGGTCACGAAGTGGGAGACGGCGAGCAGGAAGAGTTCGGAGCGGGCGTCACGCTCCCGGCCCCGGCCGCCCTGGTGCGTGGTGAGGACGCGGCCCGTCGACGTCACGCGCGAGGTGGGCTGCGCCTTCGCCTTCTTGATGTTGAAGCGTGCCATGCGGAATTCCCCCGAATCCCTGTGTTCTTCGGAGGGAGGCGCGAGGAGGGGGGTGCCCGAGAACGAGGTCGGCGACGGGACACGTCAGGCGCGTCTTCCTTTTCCGCCACGTCGGCCCCGGGCCGACGACGGGATTCGAACCCGCAACAAACCTGATCCGAGAAGTATCCGCTGCCTGCGCACCGGGCACCCGGCCCCCTGCTGCGCCTCCCGAGATCAGGTCGGCGGCGGCAGGGAATCCATGGAGAAGAAGTAGCCGCGGCCCGCGCACCGGGAGGTGCGTGAAGTGTTCGGTGTCCAGAGTTCAGTTCGGCGGAACCGACGATGGTGCTCTGGCCTCTGAGCTACACCGGCGCGTCGTGCCGGTGACGGGATTCGAACCCGCGACCGCCCCATGATGAGTGGAAGTAGGTCCTGCCTGCGCACCTGGACGTGCATCACTCTAGAAGGGCGGTCCTCGGCCGGGCGAGCGAATTAACCAGCGGCGCTCGTCCCGCTTCCGGGCCGTGGAGCTCAGCCGCCGTGCTGTGACCGGGCCTTGAAGGCGGCCTTGCGTGCCTCCTTGGCGATCTTCTTGTCCGGGTGCAGGCGTCCCATGGCCTCCAGCACGTCCGCGGTGGCCGGGTGGTCCACCCGCCAGGCGGTGTCGAAGAAGCCGCTGTGCTGCCGCGCCAGGCCCTCCACCAGGGAGCGCAGTTCCTCGGAGTTGCCCTCCGCGGCGAGCTGGGCGGCGACGGTGTCGATGGTCAGCCAGAAGATCAGGGCCTCGGACGGGGGCGGCACGTCGGCCGCCCCGTGCTCGGCCAGCCACACCCGCGCCAGTCCCCCCAGTTCGGGGTCGGCCAGGACTTCCCGCAGGGCGGGCTCGGCGGACGCGCCGACCAGCGACAGCGCCTGCTGGCACCGCAGCCGGCGCAGCGGCGCGCCCTCGTCGGTGCCGCGGGCCGCCGCCAGCAACTCGCGCGCGGACGCCAGGGGTTCGCGCCGGGCCAGCCACTGTTCGGTCTCCGCGTGCGCGGCGGCGGGCGGGAAGACGGCCGTTCCGTCGAGCAGGGCGTCGGCTCCCTTGTCGGCGAGGTCGCCGACCGCCGGCGCCTGGAATCCGGCCTCCAGCAGCCGGGCGCGCAGCCCGTAGAGTCCGAGCGGGGTGAGCCGCACCATGCCGTAGCGGGAGACGTCGGTGTCGTCCACCGGTGCCGCGGGCTCCTCGTCGGCGTCGGCCATCAGCGCCTCGTCGACCGGGTGGTACTCGACGAGCCCCACCGGTTCGAGCTCGCGGAACTGGTCGTCGAGCCGCATCATCGCGTCGGAGACCTGCTGCAGGACGTCGTCGGTGGGTTCGGGCATGTCGTCGGGGACGATGACCGACGCGGCCAGCGCGGGCAGCGGTACCGGGGCGCCTTCGGGACCCTCCGCCCCGACCGTCAGGAGGTACAGGTTGCCGAGCACTCCGTCCAGGAAGTCGGCCTCGGCCTCGGGGTCCCAGTCGAGGTTCTCCAGGTCGAGCTCCCCGGAGCCCTCTCCCTCGGCGATGGCGTCGACGAGTCCCCCCAGATCGGGGACGCTCACGTCGCCGATCACCGTTTCCAGGGCGGCGAGCCAGACCTCCAGCACGTCCCGCGGCGATCCGCCGGTGAGCAGCGCCAGTTCGGCGCCCGCGGCGACGGTCCCCTCCTCCTCGTCGACGATCCCGACGAGTCCGGTGTCGACGGCGACCCGCCACGCCTCGCTCACGCGGGCGGCGGCGTCGTCGCCGGTCAGACCGAGTTCCGCGGCGGCCGCGGGCAGTTGCTCCTCGACGAGTCCGCCGCCGGCGTCCACACGGGTCGCGGGCCCGGCCCAGCGGGCGAGCCCGGCGGCGCGGGACAGGACCGGGGTGGACAGGGCGTCGCGCGCCAGCTCCGCTTCGGTGCGCAGCCGCGCCGGCGGCAGGATGGAGCTGTCTGACATCGGTTTGTTTCTCCTAGGGCCTCTGACGACTCGGCCGCTCAGCCTAGACGGATTTCCACCCATGCCGCCCGCTTCATCTCCCCTTCAGGGTCCGTACATGGCCGAAACCTTGACAAGTGGCTTGGCCAGGCTGGAGATTGACGCGCGTAGACAGGGAGTGACCCACGCTCCACCCTCACATCCCGGCGTAGATCACGTTCCCCGGAGGGAATCCGTTGCCGAGCATGTCGTCCGCGCGTCTCGCCGCGCTCACCGTCGCCGCCGTGTGCACCGCGGCATCCACCGTCGTCCTCACCTCGCCCGCGCACGCGGACTCGCTGCGCATCCATGACATCCAGGGCGACACCCGCATATCCCCGTACGCGGGCCGGCAGGTCAGCGAGGTCACCGGGATCGTCACCGGCGTCCGCACCTACGGCTCGTCCCGCGGCTTCTGGATACAGGACGCCTCCCCGGACTCCGACCCGGCGACCAGTGAGGGCGTCTTCGTCTTCACGGGGTCCACGCCGCAGGACGTCGCCGTCGGTGACGCGGTCAGCGTCTCCGGCACGGTGACGGAGTACGTCCCGGGCGGCACCTCGTCCGGCAACCAGTCCCTGACGCAGATCAGCCGTCCGGCCGTGACGGTCCTCTCCAGTGGCAACCCGGTGCCGGCCGCGACGCCGGTCACGGCGGGATCCGTCCCGGCCGCCTACGCGCCCACCGCCGAGGGCTCCATCAACGACCTGCGCCTGCGGCCCGCCCGCTACGCGCTGGACCTGTACGAGTCCCTGGAGGGCATGAACGTCCAGGTCTCGGACACCAGGGTGGTGGGCGCGACCGACCCGTACACGGAGCTGTGGGTCACGGTGAAGCCGTGGGAGCACCGCAACGCGCGCGGCGGCACGGTCTACGGCTCCTACGACTCCCAGAACACCGGGCGTCTGCAGATCCAGTCGCTGGGCAGGGCGGCCGACTTCCCCGACGCGAACGTCGGCGACACCCTCTCCGGCACGACCGAGGGACCGCTGGACTACAACCAGTTCGGCGGGTACACGCTGGTGGCCGGCAAGCTGGGCACCCTCGCCCCCGGTGACCTGCGGCGCGAGACGACCCGGGCGCAGCACGGCTCCGAACTGGCGATCGCGACCTACAACGTCGAGAACCTCGACCCGTCCGACGACACCTTCGCCGCGCACGCCGCCGCGATCGTGGACAACCTCCGCTCCCCCGACATCGTGTCCCTGGAGGAGATCCAGGACAACAACGGCGCCACCGACGACGGCACGGTGGCCGCCGACCGGACCCTGGCCCTGCTGATCGACGCCATCGAGGCGGCGGGCGGCCCGCGGTACGACTGGCGCTCCGTCGACCCGGCCGACAAGGCGGACGGCGGCCAGCCGGGCGGCAACATCCGCCAGGCGTTCCTCTTCAACCCCGAGCGGGTCTCCTTCACCGACCGCCCCGGCGGGGACGCCACCACGCCCACCGACGTCGTCAAGGTCCGGGGCAAGGCCGCCCTGACCCTCTCCCCGGGCCGCGTCGACCCCGCCTCGGAGGCGTTCGCGGACAGCCGCAAGCCCTTGGCCGGCGAGTTCGCCTTCCGGGGCCGCACGGTCATCGTCGTCGCCAACCACTTCGCCTCGAAGGGCGGCGACCAGGGCCTGACGTCCCAGTACCAGCCGCCGGCCCGCAGTTCGGAGACCCAGCGCCACCTCCAGGCGCAGGCGGTCCACGACTTCACCGCCAAGGTCCTCAAGGCGCAGAAGAACGCCCACGTCGTGGCCCTCGGCGACATCAACGACTTCGAGTTCTCCCGGACCACCGACATCCTTCAGGGCCGCGGCACCCTCTGGTCGGCGATCAAGTCCCTCCCGAAGTCGGAGCGTTACTCCTACGTCTACCAGGGCAACAGCCAGGTCCTGGACCAGATCCTGATCACCCCCTCGATCCGGCGCTTCAGCTACGACAGCGTGCACATCAACGCGGAGTTCCACGACCAGATCAGCGACCACGACCCGCAGATCCTGCGCTTCCGCCCGTAGCGGACGGCCGCACACGGCGGCGGGGGGAGAGGGCGGCCGTCCGCCCTCTCCCCCCGCCGACCGCCAGGCGTACGGCGCGCCGGGTCAGCACCGGTGACGCCGCACCATCACCGCGCCCACCGCCGCGGCGACCACGGCACCGGTGATCAGCACCGGCTTGCGGTGCTGCTTGCCGGTCTCACCGGCGTGCGCGGCGCTGCTGCGCAACTGCACGGTCAGCGCCCCGGCGCGGTCCCGCAGATCCTCGGCCCGCGCCTTCGCCCGGCCCTTGACGTCCATCTTCCCGGCCAGCTCCTCGACGGTGTCGCCGAGCTGGTGCCGCGTCTGCTCGATCTGCCGGCGCAGTTCGTCCGGGCCCTTGGCCCCCCGCCCCGTCGCGGCGGCCTCCGCGGCCGCGTCGACATGGGCCCCGGCGGCGGATCCCGCGCGCCTCACCTCGTGCGTCATCGATGCGCCCTTCCCTTGATCTCCTCGACGTCGGCCTTCACGCTGCCGAGCGTCTTCTCCGGTTTGGGCGGCGTGGCCCGCCGCAACTGCCCGCGGCCGGCGACGGCCAGCACACCCGCGATGAGGAACAGCACGCCCGTGACGATGAGTGCCGCGGCCCACAGGGGCAGCACCAGGTCCAGCGCAGCGACACCCGTGCCGGCCAGCGCCAGCAGCCCGGCGTAGCCGAACGCGCCCGCCGCCCCCAGCATCCCGCCGCCCTTGCCGGCACGGCGGCCCTTCTCCGCCAGTTCTTCCTTGGCGAGCGCCACTTCCTGCCGTGCGAGACGGGAGATCTGCTCGGTGGCCTGCCCGACGAGCTCACCCACACTGTGCTCGTCGCGAACCGGCCGTCGCTCGATGGTTCCGGTCACGATGCTCCTCCTCTCGGGTCGGGAGAACCCGAGTACCCCCGCGCACCTCCCGCTATCCTTCAAGCAATGCTTACGTATACCCGTCACGACATGTAAGTGGAACTTCACGACCGGGCGGCCGACACTACCCCCATGACGCCTTTCGGCCGCACCCTGTGCGCGATGATCACCCCGTTCACCCCCGCCGGCGCGCTCGACCTGGAGGGCGCCGGCCGGCTCGCCGACCGCCTGGTGACCCGGGGCTGCGACGGGCTGGTCCTGTCCGGCACCACGGGGGAGTCCCCCACCACCACGGACGCCGAGAAGGCGGCCCTGATCACGGCGGTGCGGGAGGCGGTCGGCACCCGCGCCACGATCGTCGCCGGCGTCGGCACGCCCGACACGGCCCACACCGTCACGCTGGCGCGCGAGGCCGAGCGGGCCGGCGCCGACGGCCTCCTGGTGGTCGCCCCGTACTACAGCCGGCCCCCGCAGGACGCGATCGAGGCCCACTTCCTGCGCGTCGCGGACTCGACGGGCCTGCCCCTCGCCCTGTACGACATCCCCGCCCGTACCGGCACCCGCATCGAACCCGGCACCCTGCTCCGTCTCGCGGAGCACCCCCGGATCGTGGCGGTCAAGGACTGCTCGTACGACTTCCTGGCGGCGCAGAAGCTGATGTCCCGCACCGACCTCGCGTACTACGCGGGCTGCGACGAGCACAACCTCGCCCTCTACGCGGTCGGCGGCGCGGGGTGTGTCAGCACGGTCGCCAACGTGGTCCCCGAGCACGTCCGTGCCGTGCTGGACGCCTTCGACGCCGGCGAGACGGCCCGTGCGGCGCACCTCCAGCAGCGGATGACGCCCCTCATCGAGGCCGTGATGTCGAACGGCCTGCCCGGCACGGTCACCGCGAAGGCCCTCCTCACCACCCTGGGCCTGCCCGCGGGCCCCCTCCGCCCCCCACTGATGCCCGCCGACCGCGCGACGACCGACGGGCTCAGGGCGCTGCACGAGGACCTGACCGGGGTCGGCTAGGCACGGAGCCCGGCGGGGAACGGCACGGAAAAGCGGGCCGGACCGCACCGCGGTCCGGCCCGCCGGAGCGACCCTCAGTTCCAGGCGTACCCGTCCCCGAACAGCAGGAAGTGTTCCAGCACGTCCTCCGCGGGGTCGTCGATCTGACCGACGTCGGCGTTGAGCAGGGCCACCCGGTGGCCGTTGCGCGAGCCCACGGAGGTCTCGTCCGCGTGCGCGGTGCCCGCCAGTGTCCCGAAGAGCACCAGCACCGCTGCGACGCCCATCACCCCGACCGCGCAACGGAGCACATCCCGCACCCAGTTGTTCGTCATCGCCCGTCCCCATTCCTGTACATCGGCCGTCCCGGCATCCGATCGGACCCTGTGTCCACCCGTTCATCTGCCAAAACGACCCTGAAGTCACGGGGAGTAACCCGTACGGGCGTGACGGACGGGTCAGTTGTGACTGTGCAGGACCTCGTTCAGGCCGCCCCAGACCGCGTTGTTCGGACGGGCCTCGACGGCGCCGGTGACGGAGTTGCGGCGGAACAGGATGTGGGACGCGCCGGACAGGTCACGGGCCTTGACGACCTCGCCGTCGGGCATGGTGACCCGGGTACCGGCGGTGACGTACAGGCCGGCCTCGACCACGCACTCGTCGCCGAGGGCGATGCCGACGCCCGCCTCGGCGCCGATCAGGCACCGCTCGCCGACGGAGATGCGCACGTTGCCGCCGCCGGACAGGGTGCCCATGGTGGAGGCGCCGCCACCGATGTCGGAGCCGTCACCGATGACGACACCGGCCGAGATGCGGCCCTCGACCATCGACGTGCCGAGCGTGCCGGCGTTGAAGTTGACGAAGCCCTCGTGCATCACGGTGGTGCCCTCGGCGAGGTGCGCACCGAGCCGCACCCGGTCGGCGTCGGCGATGCGGACGCCCTTGGGGGCGACGTAGTCCGTCATGCGCGGGAACTTGTCGACGGACGTCACGGCGAGGTGCAGGCCCTCGGCGCGGGCGTTGAGGCGCACCTTCTCGAGGTCGTCCACGGCGACCGGGCCGAGCGAGGTCCAGGCGACGTTGGCGAGGTGGGCGAAGATGCCGTCCAGGTTCTGGCCGTGCGGCCGCACCAGGCGGTGCGAGAGCAGGTGCAGGCGCAGGTAGACGTCGTGCGCGTCGACCGGCTTCTCGTCCAGCGAGGAGATGACCGTGCGGACCGCGACGACCTCGACACCCCGGCGGGCGTCCGGCCCCACCGCGGCGGTGGCGCCACCGCCCAGCAGCTCGGCGGCCCGCTCGGCGGAGAGCCGCTCGGTGCCCGAGGGGCCGGGCTCGGCGACGAGTTCGGGGGCGGGGAACCAGGTGTCGAGGACGGTGCCGTCGGCGGCGAGGGTGGCGAGGCCGGCGGCCACTGCGCCGGTGGTGCTCTGAGCAGTCGTGTCGGTCATAAGGGCAACCTAACCGCCTCGCGCCCGCCGACGCGAACCGGTCCCCCGCCCGTCTCAGGTGCCGGGCCGCGCCCACGGGACACCGCCGGCGCCCGGACGGCGCCCCCGCCTCACCCCGCAGGGATCACCCGCCCCAGGACGTCCCGCGCGTAGGCCTCGTCGTAGGGCGTGCCGGTCAGCAGGGCCTGGAGGAGGATCCCGTCCATCAGCGCGACCAGGGCCCGCGCCGTGACCGGGTCGGTGCGGCCGGACAGCTGCTCCACGACGGCGTCGCCCCACTCCGCGGCGACGGGGCGCAGGGCGGGACGGCGCAGGGCGGCCAGGTACAGCTCGTACTCCAGCTCCACGCCCGTGCGGTCACCGGCGAGCCATGCGCCCATCAGGGCCGCCAGCTCGGCCGCCAGGTCGGTGCGCGCGTCCTGCGGCCCGCCGCGCGCGGCGAGCACGGCGGCGAAGCCCTCGTTGGCCTGCCGCAGGGCGGCGACCATCAGTTCGTCGAGGGTCTTGAAGTGGTACGTGGTGGAGCCGAGCGGCACGTCGGCCTCGGCGGCGACGCTGCGGTGACTGAGCCCGGCGATGCCGCTGCGGCCCACGACCCGGATCGCCGCGTCGATGATCCGCCGGCGCCGCTCGGGGTCGTGGCGCCGGGCCATCAGTGCGAGCCGCCCAGGTTCAGCACCACGACGCCGACGATGATCAGCGCGATCCCGGCGGCCTTGGCGACGGTCAGGCCCTCCCCCAGGAACGCCACGCCGATGGTGGCGATGGCGGCGGTGCCCACCCCGGCCCAGATGGCGTAGGCCGTGCCGACGGCGACGGTGCGCAGCGTCTGGGCGAGCAGGGCGAAGGAGACGATGTATCCGAGCACGGTGAGCAGGGAGGGCCAGAGCCTGCTGAAGCCGTCGCTGTACTTCATGGCCGTGGTGGCGCACACCTCGGCGGCGATGGCGCCGGCGAGCAGCAGGTATCCCATGTGTACGAGCGTACACAACGGCGGGGTGTCCCCGTACGGGAACGGCGAACGGCGACGCCCCCCGGGGGGCGTCGCCGTTCGTGCGTGCGGAGCGGGCGTCAGACGTTGAAGCCCAGTGCCCGGAGCTGCTCACGGCCGTCGTCGGTGATCTTGTCGGGTCCCCACGGCGGCATCCAGACCCAGTTGATGCGCAGTTCGCTGACCAGGCCGTCCGTGGCGGACTTCGCCTGGTCCTCGATGACGTCCGTCAGCGGACAGGCCGCCGAGGTCAGGGTCATGTCGAGCGTCGCGATGTTCGCGTCGTCGATGTGGATGCCGTAGATCAGGCCGAGGTTGACGACGTCGATGCCCAGTTCGGGGTCGACGACGTCGTACAGCGCCTCACGGACCTCTTCCTCCGAGGCCGGCTTCATCTCAACGGTCTCGCTCATGCCGTCGTCTCCTTCTCGGCGTCGGCTCCGCCCAGCACCTGGGCCGTAGCGTCCTTCCAGGCCATCCAGCTCAGCAGGGCGCACTTCACCCGGGCCGGGTACTTGGACACCCCGGCGAACGCGACCGCGTCCTCCAGGATCTCCTCCATCGCGTCGTCGGGCTCGATCCTCCCCTTGGACTGCATCAGCTCCAGGAAGGTCCCCTGGATCCGCTGCGCCTCGGCGAGGTCCTTGCCGACCAGCAGGTCGTTCAGCACGGAGGCGGAGGCCTGGCTGATGGAGCAGCCCTGCCCCTCGTAGCTCACGTCGCTGATCGTCGTGCCGTCGTACTTCACGCGCAGCGTGATCTCGTCACCGCACGTCGGATTGACGTGGTGCACCTCGGCGTCGCCGTCCCTCAGACCACGCCCGTGCGGGTTCTTGTAGTGGTCCAGGATGACGTCCTGGTACATCGAGTCCAGCTTCACGCCTCAGCCCCTCATCCGAAGAAGTTCCGTACGTGCTCCAGGCCGTCGACCAGTGCGTCGATCTCGGCCGGCGTGGAGTACAGATAGAACGACGCTCGCGTGGTCGCGGGAATTCCGTACCGCAGGCACACGGGCCGCGCGCAGTGGTGGCCGACCCGGACGGCGATGCCCTGCTCGTCGAGGACCTGACCCACGTCGTGCGGGTGGATGTCGCCGAGCGTGAACGAGATCGCGGCGCCGCGGTCCTCGGCCGTGGCCGGGCCGATGATGCGCAGGTCCGGAACCTCGGTGAGCCGCTTGACCGCGTACTCGGTGATGGCGTGCTCGTGGGCGAGGACCTTGTCCATGCCGATGGCCGACAGGTAGTCGATCGCCGCGCCGAGGCCGACCGCCTGGGCGATCGGCGGGGTGCCCGCCTCGAACTTGTGCGGGGCCGGCGCGTAGGTCGACGAGCTCATCGACACGGTCTCGATCATCTCGCCGCCGCCGAGGAACGGAGGCAGGTCCTCCAGCAGCTCCTGGCGGCCCCAGAGGACGCCGATGCCGGTCGGGCCGCACATCTTGTGGCCGGTGAAGGCCACGAAGTCGGCCTGGAGGGCCTGGACGTCCAGCGGCATGTGCGGCGCGGCCTGGGAGGCGTCGACGCACACCAGGGCGCCGACCTCCTGGGCGCGGCGCACTATCGCCTCGACCGGGTTGACCGTGCCGAGAATGTTGGACACCAGCACGAAGGAGACGATCTTCGTCTTCTCGGTGATGATCTCGTCGATGTTCGACAGGTCGAGCCGGCCGTCGTCGGTCAGCCCGAACCACTTCAGCTTCGCGCCGGTGCGCTGCGCGAGCAGCTGCCAGGGCACGATGTTGGAGTGGTGCTCCATCTCCGTGATGACGATCTCGGTCTCGTGGTCCACCCGGTAGGGCTCGTCGGCCCAGCCGAGCATGTTGGCCACGAGGTTGAGCGACTCCGAGGCGTTCTTGGTGAAGATCACCTCGTCGCGCGAGGGCGCGTTGACGAACTCCGCGACCTTGTCGCGCGCACCCTCGTACAGCGCCGTGGCCTCCTCGGCGAGCACATGCACACCGCGGTGGACGTTGGCGTTGTAGCGCTCGTAGTACTCGGCGAGAGCGTCCAGCACCTGGCGCGGCTTCTGCGAGGTCGCCGCGTTGTCCAGGTACACGAGCTTCCGGCCGTCGTGGACCTGGCGGTCCAGGATGGGGAAGTCCTTGCGGATCGCCTCTGTGTCGAGGAGGCCCGGCAGCTGTGTCACGCGGATGCGCCACCCTTCACGTATGCCTCGTAGCCCTCGTTCTCCAGCTTGTCCGCGAGCTCGGGACCGCCGGACTCGACGATGCGGCCGCCCGCGAACACGTGGACGTGGTCGGGCTTGATGTAGCGCAGGATGCGCGTGTAGTGCGTGATCAGCAGGGTGCCGACCTCGCCGGACTCGCGGACGCGGTTGACGCCCTCGGAGACGATGCGCAGGGCGTCGACGTCGAGGCCGGAGTCGGTCTCGTCGAGGATCGCGACCTTCGGCTTGAGCAGCTCGAGCTGGAGGATCTCGTGGCGCTTCTTCTCACCGCCGGAGAAGCCCTCGTTGACGTTGCGCTCGGCGAAGGCGGGGTCCATGTTGAGGCGCTCCATGGCCTCCTTGACCTCCTTCACCCAGGTGCGCAGCTTGGGGGCCTCGCCGCGCACGGCGGTGGCGGAGGTGCGCAGGAAGTTGGAGACCGAGACGCCGGGGACCTCGACCGGGTACTGCATGGCGAGGAACAGGCCGGCGCGGGCGCGCTCGTCGACGGACATCTCCAGGACGTCCTCGCCGTCGAGGGTGACCGTGCCGCTGGAGATCGTGTACTTGGGGTGACCGGCGAGCGCGTAGGCGAGGGTCGACTTGCCCGAGCCGTTGGGGCCCATGATGGCGTGCGTCTCGCCCTGCTTCACGGTGAGGTCGACGCCCTTGAGGATCTCCTTCGTGGCGTTGTCGGCCTCGACGGTGACGTGCAGGTCTCGGATTTCAAGCGTTGCCATGGGTGCCTCAGGACTCCTGGGTGAGGGAGACGAGCACGTCGTCCCCTTCGATCTTTACGGGGTATACGGGGACGGGGCGCGTCGCCGGAAGGGCGTCGGGCTTGCCGGAACGGAGGTCGAAACGCGAGCCGTGCAGCCAGCACTCGATGTGGCAGTCGTCCACCTCGCCCTCCGAGAGGGAGACGTTCGCGTGCGAGCAGATGTCGTTGATCGCGAACACCTCGCCCCCGGTCTGCACGAGGGAGACCGGCGTGCCGTCGAGTTCCACCCGCTTCGGGGTGTCCTCCTCCAGCTCGCTGAGCCCGCAGGCGCGTTGGAAGGTCATCCGACCGCCGCCTCCAGCTCCTCCTCGATCTTGGCGATCAGCCGCTCCTCGATGTCCGGGACGCCGATCTGCTGGACGAGCTCGGCGAAGAAGCCGCGCACGACCAGACGGCGGGCGTCCTTCTCGGCGATGCCGCGGGCCATCAGGTAGAAGAGCTGCTCGTCGTCGAAGCGGCCGGTGGCGGAGGCGTGACCGGCGCCGACGATCTCGCCGGTCTCGATCTCCAGGTTGGGCACGGAGTCGACGCGGGCGCCGTCGGTGAGCACCAGGTTGCGGTTCATCTCGTAGGTGTCGGTGCCCTCGGCCTTCGCCTCGATGAGCACGTCACCGATCCACACGGCGTGCGCGTCGTCGCCCTGGAGGGCGCCCTTGTAGACGACGTTGGACTTGCAGTGCGGCACGTTGTGGTCGACCAGGAGGCGGTGCTCCTGGTGCTGGCCGGCGTCGGTGAAGTACAGGCCGAACAGCTCGGCCTCGCCGCCGGGGCCGGCGTAGGCCACGCGCGGGTGGAGGCGGACGACGTCGCCGCCGAAGGTGACGACGACCGACTTGAAGGAGGCGTCGCGGCCGACGAGGGCGTTGTGCTGGGCGACGTGCACCGCCTTGTCGTCCCAGTCCTGGACGGAGACGACGGTCAGCTTGGCGCCGTCACCGAGGACGAAGTCGACGTTGGCGGCGAGTACCGCGTCACCGGTGTGGTCGATGACCACGAGGGCCTCGGCGAAGGCGCCGAGCTCGACCAGCTGGTGGCCGTAGGCGGTGCCGCCCTCGCCCTGCACCGCGATGCGGATCGGCTCGGTGAGGACGGTCTCCTTCGGCACGGTCACGACCGAGGCCTGCTCGAAGGCGGAGTACGCCTGGGCGGCGACGCGGTCCACGGGGACGCCGGCGCGGCCGAGCCGCGCGTCGTCGCGGCCGACGGTCTCGACGGTGACGCCCTCGGGCGCCTCGACGGCGACCTTGACGCCCCCGTCGGTGGCGGTGGCGGTGCCGTCGTGCAGCCCGCGCAGTCGCTCCAGCGGGGTGAACCGCCACTCCTCCTCGCGGCCGTGGGGGACGGCGAAGTCCGCCACGTCGAAGGACGGGGGCGCGCTCATGCGGGTGGCGACGGTCGACTCGGCGGCCACCGCGATCGAGCCCGCGGTGGTGGAACCCACGGGTAGGGGTCCCCCCGCCGGAGCGGAGCCGGAGGTGGGGGAGTTCTGAGCCTCAGCCATGGCTGTCGTAGTGCTCGCTTTCCTTACGTAAGGGGCTTGACGGAACGGCGGGGCGGCCGGTGGCCGCCCCGGGCCGGTGTCAGCCGACCGCGCCTTCCATCTGCAGCTCGATCAGCCGGTTGAGCTCCAGCGCGTACTCCATCGGCAGTTCCTTGGCGATCGGCTCGACGAAGCCGCGCACGATCATCGCCATCGCCTCGAACTCACTCAGGCCGCGGCTCATCAGGTAGAAGAGCTGGTCCTCGGAGACCTTGGAGACGGTCGCCTCGTGGCCCATGGACACGTCGTCCTCGCGGACGTCCACGTAGGGGTAGGTGTCCGAGCGGGAGATGGTGTCGACGAGCAGCGCGTCGCACAGCACGTTGGACTTGGCGCCCGGGGCGCCCTCGCCGATCTCGATCAGGCCGCGGTAGGAGGTACGGCCGCCGCCGCGCGCCACCGACTTGGAGACGATGTTGGACGAGGTGTTCGGGGCCATGTGGACCATCTTGGCGCCCGCGTCCTGGTGCTGGCCCTCGCCGGCGAAGGCGATGGACAGCGTCTCGCCCTTGGCGTGCTCGCCCATGAGGTAGACGGCCGGGTACTTCATCGTCACCTTGGAGCCGATGTTGCCGTCGACCCACTCCATGGTCGCGCCCTCGTAGGCCACGGCGCGCTTGGTGACCAGGTTGTAGACGTTGTTCGACCAGTTCTGGATGGTCGTGTAGCGGCAGCGGGCGTTCTTCTTGACGATGATCTCGACGACCGCGGAGTGCAGCGAGTCCGACTTGTAGATCGGGGCGGTGCAGCCCTCGACGTAGTGCACGTAGGCACCCTCGTCGACGATGATCAGGGTCCGCTCGAACTGGCCCATGTTCTCGGTGTTGATCCGGAAGTAGGCCTGGAGCGGGATCTCGACGTGCACGCCCGGCGGGACGTAGATGAAGGAGCCGCCCGACCACACGGCGGAGTTCAGCGACGCGAACTTGTTGTCGCCGACCGGGATGACCGTGCCGAAGTACTCCTTGAAGAGCTCCGGGTGCTCCTTCAGGGCGGTGTCGGTGTCCAGGAAGATGACGCCCTGCTCCTCCAGGTCCTCACGGATCTGGTGGTAGACGACCTCCGACTCGTACTGGGCGGCGACACCGGCGACGAGGCGCTTCTTCTCGGCCTCCGGGATGCCCAGCTTGTCGTAGGTGTTCTTGATGTCCTCGGGCAGGTCCTCCCAGGACTCCGCCTGCTTCTCCGTGGAGCGCACGAAGTACTTGATGTTGTCGAAGTCGATGCCCGAGAGGTCGGAGCCCCAGTTCGGCATGGGCTTCTTCTCGAACAGGCGCAGACCCTTGAGGCGGAGCTTGGTCATCCACTCCGGCTCGTCCTTCTTCGCGGAGATGTCCCGGACGACGTCCTCGTTCAGGCCGCGGCGCGCCGACGCACCGGCCTCGTCACGGTCGGCCCAGCCGTATTCGTAGGTGCCCAGACCCTCCAGCTCGGGGTGGGCAGTCTCCGTGGGGAGAGTCATGCGGGGTTCCTCCCGGACGTGCTTTCAGATGCGTGGTGGGAAATCTTGGGGATGAACGTCGTGCAGACGCCGTCGCCGTGCGCGATCGTCGCCAGCCGCTGTACGTGCGTACCGAGCAGCTCGGCGAAGAACTCCGTCTCGGCCTCGCACAGCTGCGGGAACTGTTCGGCGGCGTGGGCGACCGGGCAGTGGTGCTGGCAGAGCTGTTCGCCGACCGGTGCGCTGCGCGCGGTTGCAGCGTACCCGTCCGCGCTCAGGGCCTTGGCCAGCGCTTCCGTCCGCTCCTCGGGGGCCACGCCCTCGACCGCCCTGCGGTACGTCTCGGCCTGGGCGGCGATCCTGGCGCGGGCGAACGCGGCGATCGCCTCGCTGCCGCCCTCCCGCTCGCCGATCCAGCGCAGGGCGTCCACGGCCAGCTTGTCGTACGACTGGTCGAAGGCGTCCCGTCCGCAGTCGGTGAGGGCGAAGACCTTGGCCGGGCGCCCGCGCGTGCGGGCGCCGTAGACGCGCCGCTCGCGCGCCTCCACGACGTTGTCGGCGGCCAGCGTGTCCAGGTGCCGGCGTACGGCCGCCTGGGTGAGTCCGAGTCGCTCGGCCAGCTCGGCGACGGTCGACGGGCCGTGGTCCAGGATGGAGCGGGCGACGCGGTTGCGGGTGGACCGCTCACCGGTTGCCAGTTCCTCGTGGGAAGCCTCGCCGACGTTTTTCACAACGCCATTGTTGCGTAATTCGTCCGGGACCGGCAAGCCGCGCCCGATCGGCCCCACGGTGCGCTGCGTCACTTAGGTAAACCTAATCCGACCTGCGGAAACGATCTTTGATCGATCAATTCGGTGGCGTCCGGAGACGGCTTCCTGCACACTCCCCGACCATGCCCACACCCGCTCCGACCGGCCCACTCGTCACCCGCGACACCCTCTCCGCGCGGCTGCGCGCACTCGGCGTCCGGCCCGGCGAGATCCTCCTCGCGCACTCCTCGCTCAGCGCCCTGGGCTGGGTCAACGGCGGCGCGGCCACGGTGGTCCGGGCGCTGCTGGACGCGCTCGGCCCGGACGGCACGCTGGTGGTGCCCACGCAGACCGGCGACCTCTCCGACCCGGCGCTGTGGCAGGCCCCGCCCGTGCCGCCCGCGTGGTGGGCGACCATCCGGGCGACCATGCCCGCCTACGACCCGCTGACCACGCCCGCGCGCGGGGTCGGCGTGATACCGGAGGCCGTGCGGACCTGGCCGGGCGCGCTGCGCTCCGCGCACCCCCAGACGTCGTTCGCGGCGGTCGGCCGCCGGGCGGCGGAGGTCGTCGCGGGACACGCGACCGACTGCCGGCTGGGCGAGCGCAGCCCGCTGGCCGTGCTGGAGCGGCTCGGCGCACGCGTGCTGCTGCTCGGCGCCGGGTACGACGCCTGCACCGCCTTCCACCTCGCCGAGTACCGCGTGCCGTCCCCGCGCGTCGAGGTCGGCCGCCCCGGCCCGGACGGCTGGGAGACGGTGACCGAGGTGTCGATCACCTCCGAGGACTTCGACGCCCTGGGCCACGACTTCGAACGCGACCGGCCCGTCGTGCGCGGCACGGTGGGGGCGGCCGACGCCCGCCTGTTCCCGCTGGCGGAGGCGGTGGCCTACGCCGAGGGCTGGCTGGGCACGCACCGTCCCCGGGAGGAGGAGTTCCAGCACCCCACGGTCTGAGGCCCGGGCGGTCTCCCTAGACTCGTGTCCCATGCGAAGTGAGCCCGTGGTCCAAGTGCAGGCCCTGGTGAAGCGGTACGGCACGAAGACCGCGGTGGACGGCCTCGACCTGGTGGCCCGGGCGGGCGTGACCGCCGTGCTCGGCCCGAACGGGGCGGGCAAGACGACCACGGTCGAGACCTGCGAGGGATACCGGCGCCCTGACTCCGGCACCGTCCGCGTGCTGGGCCTGGACCCGGTGCGGGAGTCGGCCGCGCTGCGGCCCCGGGTCGGGGTGATGCTCCAGTCCGGCGGCGTCTACTCGGGCGCCCGGGCCGACGAGATGCTCCGGCACGTGGCGAAGCTGCACGCGCATCCGCTGGACGTGGACGCGCTGATCGAGCGCCTGGGGCTCGGCTCCTGCGGCAGGACCTCCTACCGGCGGCTGTCCGGCGGCCAGCAGCAGCGGCTGGCGCTGGCGATGGCCGTGGTCGGGCGCCCCGAGCTGGTGTTCCTGGACGAGCCGACCGCCGGCCTCGACCCACAGGCCCGCCGCGCCACCTGGGACCTGGTCCGGGACCTGCGCGCCGACGGCGTCTCGGTGATCCTCACCACCCACTACATGGACGAGGCCGAGCAGCTCGCCGACGACGTGGCGGTCATCGACGCCGGCCGGGTCGTCGCCCAGGGCTCCCCCGAGGAGCTGTGCCGGGGCGGCGCCGAGAACACCCTCCGCTTCTCCGGGCGGCCGGGGCTGGACGTGGCCTCCCTGCTGAAGGCCCTGCCCTCCGGCTGCACCGCCGCCGAGGTGACCTCGGGCACGTACCGGGTCGTCGGTGACGTCGGGCCGCAGCTGCTCGCCACGGTGACGTCCTGGTGCGCGCAGCACGGCGTGATGCCGGACCGGATCTCGGTGGAACGGCACACCCTCGAAGACGTCTTCCTCGAACTGACCGGCAAGGAGCTGCGCGCGTGACCGCCACCGGCACCTATTCACCGAAGCCGGGCGCGGCGCCCCTGACCCGCATGATCGCGGCACAGGCCGCGCTCGAGACGAGGATGCTGCTGCGCAACGGCGAACAGCTGCTGCTGACCGTGATCATCCCGACGCTGCTGCTGGTGCTGTTCGGCACCGTGGACGTGGTGGACCTCGGTGAGGGCGAGGCGGTGGACTTCCTCGCCCCCGGCATCCTCGCGCTCGCGGTGATGTCGACGGCGTTCACCGGCCAGGCCATCGCGACCGGCTTCGAGCGCCGCTACGGAGTGCTGAAGCGGCTCGCCTCCTCGCCGCTGCCCCGCTGGGGACTGATGACCGCGAAGACGATCTCGGTGCTGGTCACCGAGGTGCTCCAGGTGCTCCTCGTGACGGTGATCGCCCTGGCGCTCGGCTGGTCCCCGCGGGGCAACCCGCTCTCCGTGCTGCTGCTGCTGGTGCTCGGCACGGCCGCCTTCTCGGGCCTCGGGCTGCTGATGGCCGGCACCCTGAAGGCCGAGGCGACGCTCGCCGCCGCCAACCTGGTCTTCCTGCTGCTGCTCGTCGGCGGCGGGGTGATCGTCCCGCTCGACCGGTTCCCGGACGCGGCGCAGGACGTGCTCGGCCTGCTGCCGATCTCGGCCCTCTCCGAGGGGCTGCGGGACGTGCTCCAGCACGGCGCCGGGATGCCGTGGGGCGAACTCGGGATCCTCGCCGTGTGGGCGGTCGCCGGGCTCGCGGCGGCCGGGAAGTTCTTCCGCTGGGAGTAGCCGCGTGCCCGGAACCGACCCTCGTGAAAGCGTGCACAAGCGGCGCCCTACGATGGGACGCGTGCCAAACGTGACCCGCGCCGACGCCCCGACGAGCCGGCGCAGCCCCCTCGCCTTCATCGCCGCCCGCTGGACCCCGGATCCCCGGACCGTCCGCCGGGCGGCCCTCGCCGCACTCGTCATGGCGGTGGTCATCGTGGTCACCGGCGGGGCCGTCCGGCTCACCGGTTCCGGCCTCGGCTGCCCGACCTGGCCCAAGTGCACCGAGGACTCAATCACCTCGACCCGTGAGATGGGCGTGCACGGCGCCATCGAGTTCGGCAACCGCCTGCTCACCTACGTGCTGTGCGCCGCCGTCGGCTGGGCGATCGTCGCCGCACGCTCGCAGAAGCCGTTCCGGCGCAGCCTGACCCGGCTGGGCTGGGCGCAGTTCTGGATCGTCATGGGCAACGCGATCCTCGGCGGCATCGTGGTCCTCGTCGGTCTGAACCCGTACACGGTCGCGGCGCACTTCCTGCTGTCCTCGGCGCTGATCGCGGTCGCGACGGTGATGTGGCAGCGCACCCGCGAGGGTGACGGCGCGCCCCGGCCGCTGGTCGGCAAGGCGGTGCGGCAGCTGGTGTGGTTCATGGTGGCCGCCTCCGTGCTGCTGATCGCGGTCGGCACGGTCGTCACCGGCGCCGGTCCGCACGCCGGCGACTCCAGCGAGGTCGCACGGATGCCGGTGGACTGGGAGACGGTCAGCAAGCTGCACGCCGTGCTGGCGTGGATCGTGGTGACGCTGACGTTCGCCCTGTGGTTCGTCCTCAAGGCCGTCGACGCCCCCGGAGGCCCCCTGGCCCGCACCCGCGAGCTGTTCCTGATCCTGCTCGCCCAGGGCGCCATCGGCTACGTGCAGTACTTCACCGACCTGCCCGAGGTCCTGGTGGGCCTGCACATGTTCGGCTCGTGCGTGATGTGGATCTGGGTGCTCCTGGTCCTGCTGTCCCTGCGCGAACGCCCGGGGACGGCGGCGCCGGAGGTGGCCGTCCCGGCCGCTCAGGAGCCGGCCACCAGCGCGTCGATCGCCGGCCCCAGGTAGTCCCGGGTCAGCCGGGCCCGGCGCCGGGTCCACTCCTCGGCGGGCGGCGCGGGAGCGTCGTAGCGCCGCCTGCGGACGTCCTCGACGACCTCGCCGGGGGCGCCGAGGCCGGGCAGGACGTCCAGCGCCTCCCGCTTGGTGATCAGGCGGCCCTCGCGCAGGGTCACGGTGGCGCGGGCGAAGGTCAGCAGGCCCAGGTCGACCCACACGTCCCGCGTCCAGTGGGCGGCCCGGTCCACCGCGGGCCGCCAGAAGTCCCGCTGGTCGCGCACCACGAAGTCGGCGAGCTCGCCGTCGGGGACCGGCGGCAGGACGTCCGCGGGCGGCGCCCCGTGCAGGACCCGGCCGAAGGTGTGCAGCTCGGTGCGGGTGACCGGGGTGACCGGGCGCCGGAACAGCTGCTGGTGCGCCCAGGTGAGATGGCGCCGCCCGGGGTCCGCGGCGGTCGGCGGTGTGAGGTAGGTGCAGTGCAGCCGGCCCGCGAGCGGCTCGGTGCGCAGCCGCGCGTGCAGCAGGGCGATCCGCCACACCGTGCGCGCGGGGAGCGGGTGGTCGAGGACCGCGATCAGGTCCAGGTCGCTGCGGCCCTCCACGTAGTCGCCCCCGGCCAGTGAGCCGTGCGCCCACAGGGCGACGGGAGCGAGCGGTGCCATGTCCGTCAGGAGGCGGTCGAGCAGGGCGTCGGTCGTCATCCGCCGAGCCTTCCCGCCTCACCCCAGCCCGTACACCCGCTCCGCGTTGCCCGAGGCGATCAGGCCGGCCACCCGCCGGGCGTCGTCGAGCGACCACGCCCCCTCCGTGACCCAGGTGCCGAGCACCCGGTCGAGCGCCTGGCGGAACAGCCGGGCGGCCACCACGTGCAGCTCGGGCAGACCGCGGGCGCCGCTGGAGAAGAGGATCTTTCCGAACGGGGCGAGCTCCAGCACCTCCGCGAGGACACCCGCCGCACGGGCGCCGGTGCGCACCAGCGCGGCCCCGCAGTCGGCGTAGACGTGCGGGAAGACGCCGGCCAGGTGGGCGGCGTGCCGGTGGTACGGGTAGCCGTGCAGCAGGACGAGGTCGGTGCGCAGCCCCGCGGTGGCCCGCACGAAGTCGGTGAGCAGGACCGGATCGGTGCGGTCGACGCGGGCGCCCGGCGCGCCGAGCCCGGCGTGCAGCTGGAGCGGCAGGCCCGAGGCGACGGCGATCCACAGCAGGTGCCGCAGCAGCACCGGGTCGTTCAGCTCGCCCCCGGCCCGGCGTCCGGCCAGCCAGCGTCCCGCCGCACCGCGCACCTCCCCGGCGCCCGGCGGTTCCGGGGTGAGCGCGAGCCCGTGCCGGAGTCCGGCGACGGAGGTGAAGGCGACCGCGTGGGCGGCGGCGCCGTGCACGGACTCGGCCAGGTTGGCGAGGAAGGAGCCGACGGTGCCGGAGGTGTCGGCGACCTGTTCGGCGAGCTGTTCCAGGCGGACGATCTCGTGCGCGTCCGCGTCGCCCGCCCGGCCCAGCTCGGTGGGTCCGGTGAGGTCGCCGGGCAGGCCGGTGTCGACGAGGTAGACGGAGATGCCGCTGCCCCGCAGCAGCCGGCGCCCGGCCTCGACGCCGCCGAGTTCGCGGCGCCGGGCGAGGTAGCGGGCGGGCGGGCAGTGCGGCTCCAGGCCGAGCAGGGGCGGGCACCAGCGGCGTACCGCGAACCCGGTCTGGGTGTCGAACAGGGTGGTGCCGGGGGCGGGCGGTCCCTCGGTGCGGGTCAGCTGGGCCTCGAAGGTGCCGAGGCCCAGCTCGGTGCGCAGCACGCCGTGGCAGTACTGGTCCACGAGGGACGGCGGGTCGATCATCTCCGGGCTCTCCCCGTGTGGACGCTGTCACGGCCTACAGGTCCTAACGGGTGAACCGGCGTATAGGTGTTGCCCCGGGGCGGGTTCAGCCGTTGGAGGGGCCGCCGACCTGGATCCCGGCCATCCGGCTCCACTCGTACGGGCCGGTCCTCACCTTCGCCGCGAACTCGCCGTCGAACTCCTCGTGGACGGTGATGCCGGCCTTCTCGACGGCCAGGCGGGCGATGTCCGTCGAGGGGGCGAAGACGTCGCCCCACGCGCCGTCCTCGCCGACGAGGACGATCCGGGCGCCGCGCTGTCCGAGGTACGCGACCTGTCCCTCGGCACCGCCGTGCTCCTCGGCGAAGCCGCCGATCCGCCGGGCGAGCCGTGCCGCCTTCTTCTCGGCCTTGGGGTCCACCTGCTGCGTGTCTGCCATGAACAGGATGCTACCGACGGGTAGATCGAACGGCGACGGGCGGGGTCCGTGGCCTTGGCCACGTGCCCCGCCCGTGCGGTGGGTCAGGCGGCGGTCACCGCAGGAAGGGGTCCACGGCGACGGCGACGAAGAGCAGCGACACGTAGGTGATGGACCAGTGGAAGAGGCGCATCTCCTTGAGCTTGCCGCCGGTCACCTCGGCCTTCGCGCGGTTCAGCAGCGCGTGGGCCTCCCACAGCCACCAGCCGCCCGCCGCGAGGGCGACGGCCGTGTAGAACCAGCCGGTGTAGCCGAGCGGGGTGAGCAGCAGGGACACGCCGACCATGACCCAGCTGTAGAGCACGATCTGCTTGGCGACCGCCTTGTTGCCGGCGATGACCGGCAGCATCGGCACGCCGACCCGCGCGTAGTCGTCCTTCACCTTCATGGACAGCGGCCAGTAGTGCGGCGGCGTCCAGAAGAAGATGACGAGGAAGAGGATGACCGGCGCCCACGCCATCGAGTTGGTGACCGCGGACCAGCCGATCAGTACCGGCATGCAGCCGGCGATGCCGCCCCAGACGATGTTCTGCGACGTGCGCCGCTTGAGGATCATCGTGTAGACGACGACGTAGAAGAGGAGCGCGCCGAGGGAGAGCCAGGCCGAGAGCCAGTTGACGGTGAGGCCGAAGAGCAGGGTCGACGCGACGGCCAGGGTGATGCCGAAGGCGAGGCACTCGCGCGGACTGACCATGCCGGTCACCAGGGGCCGCTGCGAGGTGCGGTCCATCAGCGCGTCGATGTCCCGGTCGATGTACATGTTCAGCGCGTTGGCGCCGCCCGCGGAGAGGTAGCCGCCGACGCAGGTCAGCAGCACCAGCTTCAGGTCGGGCACGCCCCGCTGCGCCAGGAACATCACCGGCACGGTGGTGATGAGCAGCAGTTCGATGATCCGCGGCTTGGTGAGCGCCACGAAGGCCATCAGACGGGCCTTGAACGGCCGATGTGCGGTGCTCTGACTGCTACCCAGCACTCCCGCTGGACGGGATTCAACGGCCGTCACGTACACCCCTACAGAGACATCCCAGCAAGCCTGCCCAGGTGAAGTGGCGGTGAAGGCTCGCGCGTACCACGCCACTCTAGACGTTGCCCAGACCCGGACATTCGCGGGGGTCGCCTCGTGTTGGGCCGCGCCCTCCGAGGTGCGGCGGGAAGCTCGATTGAGCACCCGGATGAGCGGGTCCGTATTCATCTGCCGAATGCGGGAACTTCCCAGCCAGGAGGCGGATCCACGGCAGTGCCCGCACTCTGGAACGACTCGGAAATTCGCACGTCCTACGGGGGTAGGCTCGACCACGCCGGTGGGCAGTCACCGGCCGTCCGAATGCATGTGGAGAGGAGCCCTGACTCAGGGTGAGCACAAAGCCGACCACCACAGACCTCGAGTGGACCGAGTTGGACCAGCGGGCCGTCGACACCGCCCGCGTCCTGGCCGCCGATGCCGTACAGAAGGTCGGTAACGGCCATCCGGGTACGGCGATGAGCCTGGCGCCTGCCGCGTACACCCTCTTCCAGAAGGTGATGCGGCACGACCCGGCGGACGCCGACTGGGTCGGGCGCGACCGGTTCGTGCTGTCCGCGGGTCACTCGTCCCTGACCCTCTACACCCAGTTGTACCTGGCCGGCTTCGGCCTGGAGCTGGACGACCTGAAGGCGTTCCGCACCTGGGGGTCGAAGACGCCGGGCCACCCGGAGTACGGCCACACCACGGGTGTGGAGACCACGACCGGCCCGCTGGGCCAGGGCGTCGCCAACGCCGTGGGCATGGCGATGGCCGCCCGCTACGAGCGCGGCCTGTTCGACCCGGAGACCCCCGAGGGCGAGTCCCCGTTCGACCACTTCGTCTACTGCATCGCCGGTGACGGCTGCCTCCAGGAGGGCATCTCCGCCGAGGCGTCCTCGATGGCCGGGCACCAGAAGCTGGGCAACCTGGTGCTGCTGTGGGACGACAACCACATCTCCATCGAGGGCGACACCGAGACGGCCGTCTCGGAGGACACGGTCAAGCGGTACGAGGCGTACGGCTGGCACGTGCAGCGGGTCGCCCCGAAGCCGGACGGCGACCTGGACCCGAACGCGATCTACGACGCGATCCAGGAGGCGAAGAAGGTCACCGACCGGCCGTCCTTCATCGCCATGCGCTCGATCATCGCCTGGCCCGCCCCGAACGCGCAGAACACCGAGGCGTCGCACGGCTCGGCGCTGGGCGACGACGAGGTGGCGGCCACCAAGCGGGTGCTCGGCTTCGACCCGGAGCAGACCTTCGAGGTCACCGACGAGGTCATCGGCCACACCCGCAAGGCGCTGGAGCGGGGCCGGGCGGCCCGTGCCGTGTGGGAGAAGTCCTTCCAGCAGTGGCGGGACAACAACCCCGAGCGCGCCGCCGAGTACGACCGGATCGCCGCGGGCGAGCTGCCCAAGGGCTGGCAGGAGTCCATCCCGGTGTTCGAGCCGGGCAAGGGCGTCGCGACCCGTGCCGCGTCCGGCAAGGTGCTCCAGGCGCTCGGCGCGGTGGTGCCGGAGCTGTGGGGCGGTTCGGCCGACCTGGCGGGCTCCAACAACACCACGATCGACAAGACGTCGTCGTTCCTCCCGGCGGGCAACCCGCTGCCGGAGGCGGACCCGTACGGCCGCACGATCCACTTCGGCATCCGCGAGCACGCCATGGCCGCGGAGATGAACGGCATCGCGCTGCACGGCAACACCCGCATCTACGCCGGCACCTTCCTGGTGTTCTCCGACTACATGCGCAACGCGGTGCGGCTGTCGGCGCTGATGCACCTGCCGGTGACGTACGTGTGGACGCACGACTCCATCGGTCTGGGCGAGGACGGCCCGACGCACCAGCCGGTCGAGCACCTGGCCTCGCTGCGCGCCATCCCGGGTCTGAACGTCGTCCGCCCGGCGGACGCCAACGAGACCGCGATCGCCTGGCGGGAGATCCTCACCCGCTGGACGAAGGAGTTCGGCAAGGGCGCCCCGCACGGCCTGGCGCTGACCCGTCAGGGCGTGCCGACGTACGAGCCGAACGAGGACGCGGCGCGCGGCGGCTACGTGCTGTTCGAGGCCGAGGGCGGCGAGCCCGAGGTGCTGCTGATCGCGACCGGCTCCGAGGTGCACGTCGCCGTGGAGGCGCGGGAGCGGCTCCAGGCCGACGGTGTGCCCACGCGCGTGGTGTCGATGCCGTCCGTGGAGTGGTTCGAGGAGCAGGACCAGGGGTACCGGGACAGCGTCCTGCCGCCCTCCGTGAAGGCGCGCGTGGCCGTCGAGGCGGGGATCGGCCTCACCTGGCACAAGTACGTCGGAGACGCCGGCCGCATCGTCTCCCTGGAGCACTTCGGTGCCTCCGCCGACGGCAAGGTGCTGTTCGAGGAGTTCGGTTTCACCGGCGAGAACGTGGCCGCCGCCGCCCGGGAATCGATCGACGCGGCCCGGCGCTGACGCTCACACACGACACGTAGGAGATGGAATTTCCATGACAGACGCACTGAAGCGCCTTTCCGACGAGGGCGTCGCGATCTGGCTGGACGACTTGTCGCGCAAGCGGATCACGTCCGGCAACCTCGCCGAGCTGATGGACCAGCAGCACGTCGTGGGCGTCACCACCAACCCGACGATCTTCCAGAAGGCGATCTCCGAGGGGGACGGCTACGACACGCAGCTGACCGACCTCGCCGCCCGCAAGGTCACCGTCGAGGAGGCCATCCGGATGATCACGACGGCGGACGTCCGCGACGCCGCCGACATCCTGCGCCCGGTCTTCGACGCCACCGACGGCCAGGACGGCCGGGTCTCGATCGAGGTGGACCCGCGCCTGGCGCACCACACCCGCGCCACGGTCGCCGAGGCCAAGCAGCTGGCCTGGCTGGTGGACCGGCCGAACACGCTGATCAAGATCCCGGCGACCGAGGCCGGCATCCCGGCGATCGCCGAGGTCATCGGTCTGGGCATCAGCGTCAACGTGACGCTGATCTTCTCCCTGGAGCGCTACCGCAAGGTCATGGACGCGTTCCTGACCGGCCTGGAGAAGGCCAGGGAGCGCGGCCTGGACCTGTCGAAGATCCACTCCGTGGCGTCCTTCTTCGTGTCCCGCGTGGACACCGAGATCGACAAGCGGATCGACGCGCTCGGCACCGACGAGGCCAAGGCGCTGCGCGGCAAGGCCGCCATCGCCAACGCCCGGCTGGCCTACCAGGCGTACGAGGAGGTCTTCTCCACCGACCGCTGGGCCGCGCTGGAGCGCGAGGGGGCCAACAAGCAGCGTCCGCTGTGGGCGTCGACCGGTGTGAAGGACAAGGCGTACAAGGCCACGATGTACGTGGACGAGCTGGTGGCGCCCAACACGGTGAACACCATGCCGGAGGCGACGCTGTTCGCCACCGAGGAGAAGGGCGAGATCCGGGGCGACGCCGTGTCGGGCACCTACGAGCAGGCGCGCGCCGACCTCGACGCGGTCGAGGCGCTCGGCATCTCGTACGACGAGGTGGTGCGGCTTCTGGAGGACGAGGGCGTCGACAAGTTCGAGGCGTCCTGGAACGACCTGCTGAAGTCGACCGAGGCGGAGCTCCAGCGCCTCGCCCCTTCGGAGGGCTGAGACCTTGTCGAGCAGCAATCCGCTGCGTGACCCGGCGGACCGACGGCTCCCGCGCATCGCGGGGCCGTCGGGCCTGGTCATCTTCGGCGTCACGGGTGACCTGTCGCGCAAGAAGCTCATGCCGGCCGTGTACGACCTCGCCAACCGGGGGCTACTGCCGCCGGGCTTCTCGCTGGTGGGCTTCGCCCGCCGGGAGTGGGCGAACGAGGACTTCGCCCAGGAGGTGCACGACGCCGTCAAGGAGCACGCCCGCACCCCCTTCCGCGAGGAGGTCTGGCAGCAGCTCATCCAGGGCATGCGCTTCGTGCAGGGCACCTTCGACGACGACGAGTCCTTCGAGCGGCTGCGCGCCACCATCGAGGAGCTGGACAAGGCACAGGGCACGGGCGGCAACTTCGCCTTCTACCTGTCGGTGCCGCCGCGTTCCTTCCCGGTGGTCATCCAGCAGCTGAAGAAGCACGGGCTGGCCGACCAGACCGACGGGTCCTGGCGGCGCGCGGTGATCGAGAAGCCGTTCGGCCACGACCTGAAGTCGGCCGAGGAGCTGAACGCGATCGTCCACGAGGTGTTCGCCCCGGACCAGGTGTTCCGGATCGACCACTACCTGGGCAAGGAGACCGTCCAGAACATCCTGGCGCTGCGCTTCGCCAACACGATGTTCGAGCCGATCTGGAACCGGTCCTTCGTCGACCACGTGCAGATCACCATGGCCGAGGACATCGGCATCGGCGGCCGCGCGGGCTACTACGACGGCATCGGCGCCGCCCGTGACGTCATCCAGAACCACCTCCTGCAGCTGCTCGCGCTCACCGCCATGGAGGAGCCGGCCTCCTTCGACGCGGACGCGCTGGCCGCGGAGAAGACCAAGGTGCTCGGTGCCGTGCGGCTGCCGAAGGACCTGGGCCGGGACACCGTGCGCGGGCAGTACGCGGCGGGCTGGCAGGGCGGCGCGAAGGCGGTCGGGTATCTGGAGGAGGACGGCATCGACGCCTCCTCGAAGACCGACACCTACGCGGCGATCCGGCTCGGCATCGACAACCGCCGCTGGGCGGGCGTCCCCTTCTACCTGCGCACCGGCAAGCGGCTGGGCCGCAGGGTGACGGAGATCGCCGTCGTCTTCCAGCGGGCCCCGCACTCCCCCTTCGACACCACGGCCACCGAGGAGCTGGGCTCGAACGCGATCGTCATCCGCGTGCAGCCCGACGAGGGCGTCACCGTGCGCTTCGGCTCGAAGGTGCCGGGCACGTCGATGGAGATCCGGGACGTGTCGATGGACTTCGCCTACGGCGAGTCGTTCACCGAGTCCAGTCCGGAGGCGTACGAACGGCTGATCCTCGACGTCCTGCTCGGCGACTCCAACCTCTTCCCGCGCACGGAGGAGGTCGAGCTGTCCTGGAAGATCCTCGACCCGATCGAGGAGTACTGGGACGCCAACGGCAGGCCGGCCCAGTACCCGGCCGGTACGTGGGGTCCCGTCGAGGCGGACGAAATGCTCGAGCGAGACGGACGGAGCTGGCGCCGGCCATGAAGACAGACCTCACGGACACCACTGCCAGCAAGATCAACAAGGCGCTGGTGAAGGGCCGCCGTGCCATCGGCACCCCGGCCGTCGGCATGGTGCTGACGCTGGTCATCGTGACGGACGAGGAGAACGCCTACGACGCGCTGAAGGCGGCGAGCGACGCCTCGCACGAGCACCCCTCGCGCACGCTCGTCGTCATCAAGCGTGTCTCCCGCTCGCTGCGCGACCGCACCCAGTCCCGGCTGGACGCCGAGGTGCGGGTCGGCGCGGACGCCGGTACCGGCGAGACGGTCATCCTCCGTCTCTACGGCGAGGTCGTCGACCACGCCCAGTCGGTGGTGCTGCCGCTGCTGCTGCCGGACGCCCCGGTGGTGGTGTGGTGGCCGGTGAACGCTCCGCTGGACCCGGCGCAGGACCCGCTGGGCGCGCTGGCCCAGCGCAGGGTGACCGACACCTACGCCTGCGAGAAGCCGGTGGAGGAGCTGGCCGCCCGGGCCGACGCCTACACCCCCGGCGACACGGACCTGTCGTGGACCCGCATCACGCCCTGGCGTTCGATGCTGGCCGCCGCGCTGGACCAGGTCGCCTGCGAGGTGCAGGGCGTGGAGGTGGAGGGCGAGGAGTTCAACCCGAGCTGTGAGCTGCTGGCGATGTGGCTCGCGGACCGGCTGGACGTCCCCGTCAAGCGCACCCGGTCCGCCGGTCCCGGGCTCACCGCGGTCCGCATGGACACCGACTGCGGCCCGATCGCGCTGGACCGCGCGGACGGCTCGCTGGCGACGCTGTCCATCCAGGGCCAGCCCAAGCGGGCGGTGGCGCTCAAGCGCCGCGACACGGCGGAGCTGATCGCGGAGGAGCTGCGCCGCCTCGACCCGGACGACACCTACGCCTCGGCGCTGCGTTACGGCGTGGAGCGTCTGAAGTCGCAGGACGGGGCCGGCGGGCCGGCCAAAGGAGAACGGGAAGCCGTCCCCGCTCCCGTCGAGTCGGCTGCGAAAGCGCCCGCGGCCCGGGCGACGGCGGAGGCACCGGTGAAGAAGGCGGCGGCGAAGTGAGTACGGCA
This sequence comes from Streptomyces pilosus, assembly GCF_014649835.1. Classification (GTDB taxonomy): domain Bacteria; phylum Actinomycetota; class Actinomycetes; order Streptomycetales; family Streptomycetaceae; genus Streptomyces; species Streptomyces pilosus. Next base: position 155,662 of record NZ_BMTU01000001.1, read on the forward strand.
CCGCGGGTGGTCGTGCACCGGGACAAGGAGCTGATGGCGCAGGCCGCCGCGGCCCGGCTGATCACCAGGATCGTGGACGCGCAGGCCACGCGGGGCGAGGCGTCCGTGGTCCTGACCGGTGGCCGCAACGGCAACGGCCTGCTGGCCGCGCTGGCCGCGGCCCCGGCCCGGGACGCGGTCGACTGGTCCCGGCTGGACCTGTGGTGGGGGGACGAGCGCTTCCTGCCGGAGGGCGACCCGGACCGCAATGTCACCCAGGCCCGCGAGGCGCTGCTCGACGCGGTGCCGCTGGACCCGAAGCGCGTGCACGCCATGCCCGCGTCGGACGGCCCGCACGGCCCGGACGCGGACGCGGCGGCGGCCGCCTACGCGGAGGAGCTCGCCGCCGCGGGCGACCCCGTTCCCGCCTTCGACGTCCTGATGCTGGGCGTGGGCCCGGACACCCATGTGGCCTCCCTCTTCCCCGGGCTGCCCGCGGTCCGCGAGACGGAACGCACGGTGGTCGGCGTCCAGGACGCCCCCAAGCCCCCGCCCACCCGGATCACCCTGACCCTCCCGGCGATCCGGGCGGCCCGGGAGGTCTGGCTGCTGGCGGCGGGCGAGGACAAGGCGGAGGCGGCGGCGACCGCCCTGTCGGGGACGGACGGACCGCGGGTCCCGGCGGCCCTGGCGACGGGCCGGACCCACACCCTGTGGCTCCTGGACCGGGCAGCGGCGTCGAAACTCCCCGGCCCGTCCGGCGTGTGAGGACGGGGCCCGTTCGGGGCCGAAGGGTCCCCCGGGGGCACGGCCCCCGGGGGACGGGACGGGGAAAGGGGCGGCGGGGGTGAGACCCCCGCCGTCCCTTCCCCGTCCCCCTACTTCACCGACCCCGCCATGACCCCCTGCACGAAGTGCCGCTGGAACGCGAAGAACACCACGACCGGCACGATCAGCGACAGGAACGCCCCCGGCGCGAGCACGTCGATGTTGCTCCCGAACTGCCGTATCTGCGACTGGAGCTGCACCGTCAGCGGCTGCGAGGAACTGTCCGCGAACAGCAGCGCCACCAGCATGTCGTTCCACACCCACAGGAACTGGAAGATCGCGAGACTGGCGATCGCCGGCCGCCCCACCGGCAGCACCAGCCGGGTGAAGATCCGCCACTCGCTCCCCCCGTCCATCCGCGCCGCCTCCAGCATCTCCTTCGGCATCTCGGCGAAGTAGTTCCGCAGCAGGAACACGGCGAACGGCAGCCCGTACGCCACGTGGAACAGCACGACGCCCGGGATGGTCCCGAACAGCCCCAGCTGGCCGAAGAGTTTGGCGACCGGCAGCAGGCCGATCTGCACGGGCACGACCAGCAGCGCGACCACGACGAGGAACACGGCGTCGCGGCCGGGGAAGTCCAGCCAGGCGAAGGCGTATCCGGCGAGCGCCGCCACCACCACGACCAGGACGGTCGTCGGCACCGAGATCAGCACGGTGTTCCAGAACGCCTGGGTGATGCCCGAGTTCTCCAGCAGCGCCGCGTAGTTGTCGAAGGACAGTTGGCCGGGGCTGGTGAACACGGTCCACCAGCCGCCCTTCGCGGTGTCCTCGGCCGACCTCAGCGAGGACAGGAACAGGCCGGCCAGCGGTGTCATCCACACCAGCCCGACGACCACCAGGAACGCCTGCACCACCGTTCTGCCGAGCAGCCGCCGCACCGCGTTCATCGCTCACTCCTTCGGAAACGGCGGACGTTGAACACCATGGCCGGAACGACCAGGAGCAGCAGCAGGACGCCCAGCGCGCTGCCGAGGCCCTGGTTGTTGCCGCCGCCGAACGACACCAGCCACATCTGCGTCGCGAGCACGGTCGCGTCCTCCTGCACGGGCCCCGGCGCGATGATGTACACCAGGTCGAAGACCTTCATGACGTTGATGACCAGGGTCACGAAGACGACGGTGAGGACGGGCGCCAGCAGCGGGACGGTGATCCGGCGGAAGATCTGCCACTCGTCGGCGCCGTCCATGCGGGCCGCTTCCAGCGCGTCCCGGGGCAGGGCGGCGAGCCCCGCGCCGATCAGCACCATCGCGAACCCGGTCCAGATCCACAGGTACGCCCCGATGATCGCGGGGGTGACCAGCGCCGGGCCAAGCCAGGAGATGCCGTCGTAGGGGGCGGCGAAGTTCGACGCCGGCAGTCTCAGCGTGTACGGGCCGCTGTCCAGCCCGGTGAACCGGAACGAGCCGTCGGCCGCGGTGGTGGTGCGCGCCACGGTGTCGCCGGCGCGGACCGCTTCGACCGTGACGCCGGGCAGTCCGCTCTCCTCCCGGTCGACCACGCCCGGCTTCCCTCCCCCGCCGGGGGTGAAGTCGAGGTGGACCACACCGCGCACCTCGTCGGCGCCGGCCTTCCCGGACGCCGCCCCCGAGGCGGGTTCGGCGTCGCCCGGCAGGTCCTTGGGGGCGACCCCGACCAGGCCCAGCGTGGCGGCCGTCCCGCCGGGCGTGACGTCCGCGCCGGTGACGTAGGAGCCGTCGGCCTCCTTGGTCAGCCCCTCGCCGTCCCGCGCGCGGGCGGCCGGGTAGGAGGAGCTGCCCCGGAAGGCGTCGTGGACGGAGACGACGGCGGCGTTGAGGACGCCCTTGTCGGGGTCCTCGTCGTAGGCGAGCCGGAAGATGATGCCGGCCGCCAGGAAGGACACCGCCATCGGCATGAACAGCAGGAGCTTGAAGGCGGTCGCCCAGCGGACCTTCTCCACCAGGACGGCCAGGATCAGGCCGAGCCCGGTCAGCAGGGTCGGCGCGACGACGACCCAGATCGCCGTGTTCCGGATGGCGGTGAGGGTGGTCGGGTCGCGGAACATCTCCGCGTAGTTCCCGCCGCCGACGAACTCGTCGCCGGAGGCGTCGAAGAGGCTGCGGCCGACGGAGAACAGCACCGGGTAGACCACGAGCGCGCCGAGCAGGAGCAGCGCGGGGAACACGAACAGCAGGGCGACGACCCGCCCCCGGCGGCGCCGGCGTCGGCCGCCCGCGCCGCCGGGGTGCGCGGGTGCCGGGGGGCTCGCCTCTTTGACCATGGTGGCGGTCATGGCCGTCAGTTCCCGTACGCCTTGGCCGCGGCCTTCTCGAGCTCCGCCGCGGTCTTCGCCGGGTCGGCCGGGTCGCGCAGGAAGTCCTGGAGGATCTTCCACTCGCCGGCGCCCTTGGTGCCGCCGAAGGCCGCGGGGGCCTGGTCGGACATGTCGAAGCGGACCGAGTCACCGGCGGCGATCAGGGACTTGGCGGTGGCGCGGGTGACGTCGTCGCCGTAGGAGGAGAGGTCGAGCTTCTTGTTCGGCGAGAGGAAGCCGCCCGCCTCGGCCCAGACGGCGGCCGCCTCTGGGCTCGCCAGGTACTCCACGAGGGCCATGCCGGCCTCGCTGTTCCTGCCGTCCTTGAGGACGACGGCCGCGTCGCCGCCGCTGACCACGGGGGCCTTGCCGTCACCGACCGGCGGGAAGGGGAAGAAGTTCGCGTCGGTGCCGATGTTCCTGCCGAACTGGTCCTTGGCGACGCCGGCGACGAAGTCGCCCTCGTAGACCATGGCGGCCTCGGCCTCGGGGCCGAAGACCTTCTCGACCGAGCCGGGGAAGTCGGTGTTGAGGGCGCCCTTCTGGCCGCCGGCGATGAGCTGCTTGTCCTTGAAGAGCGTGCCGAGGGTGGTGAGCGCCTCGACGACCGTCGGGTCGGTCCACTTGATCTCGTGCGCGGCGAGGGCGTCGTACTTCTCGGGGCCGGCCTGGGAGAGGTAGACGTTCTCGAACCAGTCGGTGAGGGTCCAGCCGTCCTGTCCGGCGACGGAGAAGGCGGCGAGTCCGGAGTCGGAGACGGTCCGGCCGTCCTTCAGCATGGCGTCGAAGGTCTTCGGCGGGGTGACGCCGGCCTGTTCGAGGGCCTCGGGGCTGTACCAGACGGTCGACTTGTGGGCGGCCTTGAAGTAAAGGGCGTAGAGGGTGCCGTCGACGCTGCCGTAGTTCTGCCAGACCTCGGCGAAGTGGTCGCCCACGGTGGCGGCGACCTTCTTGTCGAGGGGCTTGAGCCAGCCGTTCCCGGCGAACTGCTTGAGCACGCCGACCTGCGGGACCATGACGACGTCGGGGGCGTTGCCGCCCTCGATCTTGCTGCCGACGACGGTGGAGACGTTGTCGCCGGTGGAGACGAACTGCGTCGTGGCGCCGGTCTTCTCGGTGAAGGCGTCCAGCACCTTCTGGAAGTTCTTCTGCTCGCTGCCGGACCAGACTCCGGCGACGGTGACGGTCTGGCCGTCGAGCGACTTGTCGCCGCCGCCGGCCGCGACGGGCTCGCCGCCTCCGCAGGCGGTCGCGCCGAGCGCGAGGACGAGGGCGGTGCATCCGGCGAGCAGGGTGGTACGTCGTCGCATCATCATCGATGTCCTTCGGGATACGTCGGGGAACGGGAGGTGAGGGGGCTTGCTTCTCAGGGGGCGTCGATCCACCAGGCGGCGGTGGAGCCGGGAAGCACTCCGGTGGGGCAGGGTCCGCTGGCGAGCAGCGGGGTGCCGGCGACCGGAGCGGGTACGGGGGCGGCGGTGAAGTTGACGGCGCAGACGAGGCCGTCGCCGCGGGCGAAGGCGAGGACGCCGGGCTGGGTGTCCAGCCAGTGCAGCGTGCCGTCGCCCAGCTGGTCGAGTGCGGCCCGCAGGTGGAGGCCGTCGCGGTACAGGTGCCAGGAGGAGCGGGTGTCGGCGAGCGCGCGGTGGGTGGCGTACTCGGCGAAGTACTCGGGCTGCGGCAGCCAGGGCTTGGCGAGGGCACCGGTGGTGAAGCCGAACGGGCTCGCCTGTCCCGACCAGGGCAGCGGCACCCGGCAGCCGTCCCGTATCCGCGCGCGGCTGCCGGTGCGGCGGAAGATCGGGTCGGTGAGCACCTCGTCGGGCAGGTCGACGACCTCGGGCAGGCCCAGTTCCTCGCCCTGGTAGATGTACGCGGCCCCGGGCAGCGCCAGCATCAGCAGGGCGGCGGCGCGGGCGCGGGCGGCACCGAGCCCGCTGCCCCCGGGGGCGGGTTCTCCGTAGCGGGTGACGGTGCGGACCTGGTCGTGGTTGTTGAGGACCCAGGTGACGGTGGAGCCGGTGCCGGCGATGTCCTCCATGGCCTCGGAGATGACCTTGCGGAAGGCGTCGGCGTCCCAGGGGGCGCCCAGCAGGTCGAAGAAGAAGGCCTGGTGGAGTTCGTCGGCGCGGACGTAGCGGGCGTGTTCGCGGGCGGTGGGCACGGACACCTCGCCGACCAGGAGCCGTTCGCGGCCGTCGCGAGCGGTGTACTCCTCGCACACGGCGCGCCAGTGCCGCCACACGTCGTGCACCTCGGGCTGGTTCCAGGCCAGCGGGTTGACCGAGTCGCGGGTGCGGGCGTCGGCCTCGGGGTCCGGGGAGTCGGGCAGTTCGGGGTGCTTGAACAGGCCGGCGGCGACGTCGATGCGGAAGCCGTCGACGCCCCGGTCCAGCCAGAAGCGGAGGGTGCGGTCGAAGTCGGCGGCGACCTCGGGCTCGCGCCAGTTCCAGTCCGGCTGCTCGGGCGTGAACATGTGCAGGTACCACTGGCCGGGGCGGCCGTCGGGCTCGGTGACCCGGCTCCAGGCGGGGCCGCCGAACATGGCGTGCCAGTTGTTGGGCGGCTCGGCGCCGTCCGGTCCGCGGCCGTCGGCGAAGTGGAAGCGGGCGCGTTCGGGACTGCCGGGGGCGGCGGCGAGCGCCTCGCGGAACCAGGGGTGCTCGCTGGAGCAGTGGTTGGGGACGATGTCCAGCAGGACCTTGATGCCGAGCCGGCGGGCGGCGGACACCAGCAGGTCGAACTCGGCGAGGTCGCCGAAGACCGGGTCGACGTCGCGGTAGTCGGCCACGTCGTAGCCGTGGTCGTGCTGCGGCGACGGGTAGAAGGGGCTCAGCCAGATGCCGTCCACGCCGAGTTTCCGCAGGTAGGGCAGTCCCGCCCTGACTCCGGCGAGATCGCCGATGCCGTCCCCGGTGCTGTCCAGAAAGCTGCGGACGTAGACCTGATAGATCACCGCGTCACGCCACCATTGGTGCCTGTTCACCCCATTGACCTGTCTGTGAGGAGGCCTAGTTGTTATGCATGCATGTTAAGTAGCGGTGTCGTGAGGGTGTCAATGAAACTGCGCAAGCTACCGGACAGTTGGCCCGTTCATACCGGGACAAAGAAAGGCGCATCGGACGCATTCGAGACGTCCGCGTTACCTAACGCGTAACTAGAAAAGCGGTGCCCCGGGTCCGTTCTACCGGGAGGAGACGGCGGCGAGCTCGCCCGCCAGCCGGCGCACCGCGGCCTCGGGCGTCTGCCGCCCGGCCATCGCGTCGTGCACCACCGCCTGCACCACCAGGCTCACCTGGTCGTAGTGCGGGCTCTTCGGACGCGGAGCGGCGGCCCGTACGCTCTCCCGCAGGGTCGGCAGGTACGGGAACCGCCGGATCAGCCCGGGGTCGTCGTACAGGCCGGCCCGTACGGGCGGCAGCGCGCCGCGCGTGAGCACCTGGCGCTGCACGCGCTCGCTGGTGAGGTACGCGATCAGGCGTGCGGCGGAGTCGGGATGCCGGGCGTGGCTGCTGACGGCCAGGTTGGAGCCGCCGAGGACGCTGGTGCCCGGGCCCCCGGAACCGGGCAGCGGCACGGCGCCGACCTTGCCCGCGACCTTCGATCCCGGGGCGGAGGCCGCGACGTAGGCGTAGGGCCAGTTGCGCAGGAAGAGCAGCCGCCCGTCCTGGAAGGCCTGCCGGGACTCCTCCTCCTTGTACGCCAGCGCCTCCCGCGGTATCCAGCCCTCACGGATCCCGCGGGCCAGGAAACCGATGCCCTCCCGGGCGGCACGGGAGTTCACGGTGACGCGTTCCCCCTCGTCTCCGAGGATGGTGCCGCCCGCCGAGTAGACGGCCTCGGCCGCGTTCACCGTCAGCCCCTCGTAGGGGAGGAACTGGCCCGCGTAGCCGCCGAGCCCGCGCTGAGGGGCGAGGGTCTTCGCGGCCCGTTCCAGTTCGGCCCAGGTGCGCGGCGGCGGGACGCCCGCCGCGTCGAGGACATCCTTGCGGTACAGCAGCAGCCCGGCGTTGGTCACGTACGGGACGGCGTAGAGCCGGTCGTCGTAGGTCGCGGTGCCCACGACCGGGCGCAGGAAGGTGTCGAGCGGGAAGCGGTCGCGGGGCAGCGGGCGTATCCACCCGGCGGCGGCGAACTCCGAGGTCCAGCTCACGTCGATGTTGAGCACGTCGAACCGGCCGCGGTCCCCGCCGCGCAGGTCGGTGATCATCTGCGCGCGGGTCTCGTCGGCCGAGTCGGGCAGCTCGACGAGGGTGACCTTCTCGCCGGGATGGGTGCGGTTCCAGCCGTCGAGGACGGTGCCGAGATAGCCGGTGAGGTCGCCGGCCGTGGCCAGGGTGAGCGGACCGCGGCCGCTCCCGCCGGGCTCGCCGGCCCGCGCGCCCGAGGCGGCGTAACCGGTCAGGACCACGATCAGGACGAGGAGGCCCCTACCCGCGGCATGGATCCACCGCATAGGTTCCTCCCTGTACACCGGCACCCGGGCACCATCGTCCGGGAGTCAGAGGCCATGTATACCCGTTAGGTATGGGCGATACTAGGGCCTGCGGCACATTGCCCCCAGGACCCGAGGAGGAGAGCACGAGTGCGGCTTGCCCTCCTGGCCCTGCTCGCCCGCGGCCCGGCCCACGGCTACGAGCTCAAGCAGGACCTTGAGCAACTGCTGGGCGCCGCGTACCCTCAGCCGAACGTCGGCCAGATCTACGTCACCCTCGGCCGCCTGGAGAAGACCGGACTGATCGAGGGCGAGGACGTCGAGCAGTCGAGCCGGCCCAACAAGAAGGTCTACCACCTCACCGACGCCGGGCGGGAGGCGCTGCGCGCCTGGTACGAGGAGACGGCGGACGAACCGCGGGTGCGGGACGAGTTCTTCATGAAACTGGCCCTCGCCCCGCAGACCGGTCTCGCCGACCAGATCGCCCTGATCAACAGACAGCGGCGCCAGTACCTGAACACCATGCGGCAGCTGTCGAAGCTGGCCGCCGCCGAAGACCGGGACAACCGCATCTCCCACCTGCTGATCGAGGGCGCGATGCTGCACCTGCAGGCCGACCTCGACTGGCTGGAGCGGTGCCAGGAAGAGCTGGAGGAGCTTCAGTGAGCGAGAGCACCGCTGAAGTGCTGCGCGCCGAGGGCCTGGTCAAGACGCACCACGGCGAGGGCGCCCCGGCCCGTGCCGTGCGCGGGGTGGACCTGCGGGTGACCCGCGGCGAGTTCGTGGCGATCACCGGCCCGTCCGGTGCGGGCAAGTCGACGCTGCTGCACCTGCTCGGCGGGCTCCAGCGGCCCGACGCGGGCAGCATCTGGCTGGACGGCGAGTGCACCGACGGCTACGGCGAGGCCCGCTGGGCGGTGGAGCGCCGCAGGCGCATCGGGATCGTCTTCCAGTTCTTCAACCTCGTCTCCGACCTGTCGGTCGCCGACAACGTGGAGCTGCCCGCCCTGCTCGCCGGGGTGCCTCCGAGGAAGGCCCGCGCCGGCCGGGAGGAACTCCTCGCCGAACTCGGCCTCCAGGGCAAGGAGCGCAGCATGCCGGGCGAGCTGTCCGGCGGCGAGCAGCAGCGGGTCGCCCTCGCGCGGGCGCTGGTCAACCACCCGCCGCTGCTGCTGGCCGACGAGCCCGCGGGCAGTCTCGACAGCAGGGGCACCCGCGAGGTGATGCGGCTGCTGTCCCGCTTCCACCGTCGCGGGCAGACCATCCTGCTGGTCACGCACGACGCGCGGCTGGCCAGCGCCGCGGACCGGGTGATCAGCTTCTTCGACGGCCGGATCGCCGACGACGCGGAGCTGGACGGCGGCGCACCCACCCGCCGGGCCGGCACCTCAGGTGTGCTGGAGCTCAGGGACTGACATGCGCCGCCACGACCTCCCTCCGAAGGACTGACCCGCGGTGCGGGCGACTCTGCGCTGGGCGCACTCCGATCTGCGCAGGCACCGCGGCGAGGCGCTGTTCCTGGTGCTCGCCACCGCGGGCATCGTCGCGTCCCTGCTGCTGGCCACGGCCCTGTTCGGCTACGCCACCAACCCCTGGCAGCGCGTCTTCACCCAGGCGCACGGCGCGCACGTCACGCTGCACACCACCGCCGCCGCCGACGCCGGGAGGCTGGCCGGCCTGGACGGTGTCGAGTCCGTCTCCGGCCCCTACCCGACGGCCTCCCTCACCCTGGCCTCCAAGGGCGGCCGCGCCTCCGTCGAGCTCCGCTCCACCCCCGCCGAACCGGAGGTGGGCCGCCCGCTGATCACCTCGGGGCACTGGCTGGACCCGGCCACCCCGGGCGGGGTGGTCCTGGAGAGCCGGCTCGCCCGTGCGCTGCTGACCGCGCCCGGTGACACGCTCACCGTGCCCGGCAGCGCGCGCAGACTGACCGTGGTGGGCATCGCCGACAGCTCCGAACCGCGCTACCGGCCGGGTGAACGCCCGGGCCTGGTGTGGGCCCTGCCCGCGGCGGTGCCCGAACCGGTCGGCCAGGTCGTCGGGCTGCGGCTGACCGACCCGGGCGACAGCGGCTACGCGGTGCAGCGGGCGGTGACCGAGCTGGGCGCCGGGGCGATCGGCGAAGTGGCCACCTGGCAGCAGGCGCGCGCCGAGGCGCAGGGCGACAACCGGCTGCTGGGGCAGGTACTGGGCCTGTTCGGGCTCGGCGCGCTGGTCGCCGCCGGGTTCGCCGTGCACGGGGCGATCGCCACCCGGATCCGGGGGCATCTGCGGGACCTGTCCGTCCTGAAGGCGATCGGTTTCACGCCCGGCCAGGTCGTCCGGGTCTTCCTCGTCCAGCACCTGGTCTACGCCCTGCTCGGCGCGGTGGCCGCCGCCGCGCTCACCGAGGCGCTGGGCGGCGCGGTGCCGGGACGGCTCGGGGACGCGGTCGACGTGTGGCAGGGGCTGCCCGGGCACACGGCGGCCCTGTTCGCGGTCCCGGCGGGGGCGGTGCTGTTCATCGGCGCGACCACCGGGCTGGCCGCCTGGCGCGCGGGACGGGTGCCGCCCGTCCCGGTCCCCCGGCCCGCGGCGCCCCCGGCCGGACGGCTCACGGGCCTGGCGCGGCGGGCGCTCGGGGCGCGGGTGCCGCCCGCGCTGGTGCTGGGCTGGCACAAGGCGTTCGGCCGCCGGTCGCGTTCGCTGGGCGCGGTGGCCAGGCTGACGCTGCCGCTGCTGCTGATCGTGGTGGCGCTGAGCGCCTGGACCACCATCGACCGCTTCCACAGCAGTCCCGAACGGATGGGGATGCCCACCGCGCTCGGTGTCCGCGCGGACGCCTCGCTGGACGACGCGCGGGCCCGCGCCCTGCTGGAGCGCGATCCGCAGGTCGCCGCCGCCTACCCGGGCGTGGAGGTGGCCGCGCTGGTCCCCGGCCAGACCGCCACCATCGCCCTGCGCGGACTCGGCACCCGTGCGGAGCCGTACCCGTACACCCTGGCCGAGGGCCGCACCGCGCGGGGGCCCCACGAGGCGGTGGCCGGGCAGGGACTGCTCGACCTGCTGCACGTCCGGGTCGGCGACTGGGTGCGGATGACCGTCGGGGAGCGGCCGCAGATCCTGCACATCGTCGGCCGCAGCATCGAGCCGGAGAACGCCGGACGGGTCATCTCCACCTCGCTCGACACCCTCCGCGCGGGCGACCCGGACCTGCGGCCGAGCCGCTACCAGCTCCGGCTGGAGCCCGGCGCCGACCCGGAGGAGGTGGCCGCCCGGCTGGCCTCGGCGGGCCGCGGGCACCTGGACGTGCACACGGTGGCCAACCCGGCGGACGGACTGTCCCCGCTGCGCGCGGTCGTGCTCGGACTGATCGCGATCCTCGCGCTGATCGGGCTGATCGAACTGCTCACGGCGATCGGCGGCACGGTCCGCGAGGGCGAACGCGATCTGCTCGCGCTCAAGGCCATCGGCCTCTCCCCCCGGCAGATCACCGCCGTCACGGTCACGGCCACCGCCGGGACGGCCCTGGTGGCGATGCTGCTCGCGGTGGTCCTGGGGCTGCCGCTGGCGCACTGGCTGATCGACGCGCAGGGGAGATCGAGCGGCATCGGCGCCGGGATCGCCCAGGGGCCGTCCCCGCTGCTCCTGCTGCTGCTCGGCACGGCCGCGGTGCTGGGCGCCGCCGCCCTCGCCGCCCTCCCGGCCGCGCGGGCGGCCCGCCGCCGTCTCGCGGACACGCTCGGCGCGGTGGCCTGACCCGGTCCGGCCGGCGCGTCAGCTCCCGTAGGGGCGGCCGTGCGGCGGCTGCGGGGCGTACGGGTTGCCGCCGGGGCCGGGCCCGTACGGGTTGCCGCCCGGGCCGGGCGCGTACGGGGGCTGCGGGTGGCCGTGGGGCGCGGCGCCCGCCCAGGGGGCGTACACGGGCTGCGGGTGACCGTACGGGTTCCCCTGCGGGGGTACGTGGGGCAGTCCCGCCGGCGGGACCGGCGGCACCGGTACGGGGACCGGGGGCAGGCTCGCCGGGTGGGTGCGCAGCCGGATGCCGTAGCGGCGCCTGAGCCGGTCCGTCTCCAGCAGGGCGATCGCCGTGACGGTCACCGGGGCACCGAGGATGAAGACGACGCCCATGGTGAGTCCGAGCCCGTGCAGATCGCCGGTGACCAGGTCCGGGATCGCCATCAGCCAGGTGGTCACCGTGGCGAGCAGCGCGGGCAGGCAGCGGTGCACGGCGGCCGTGCCGAAGAAGTTGCCGGAGACCCGCACGGCCCCGGACACGACGAGGACGAGCATCCACATCATGACCGCGCCCACCCCCAGGAGCAGCAGGGGGTTGCCTGCGGCGGAGTTCGCCGACCGCACCAGCATCACCAGCGCGACCACGCAGCCGATGAAGAGCAGCAGCAGCTTGAGGGAGTTGAGGAGGGGCACCTTCAGCTGCCGCACGGTGCCGGTGCGCCGCCAGAAGAGGAGCATCACGCCGACGGTCGCCGGCGTGAGGAAGAGCAGCACCGCCGAGGCGATCAGCGCGTTCTCCACCAGCTCCGCGATCTCGAAGCCGCCCTCGAGGACGGTGTAGACGCCGATGGACGCGACTCCCCCGGCGATGACGCGGACGCGCTTGAGCCGCTCGATCGACGGGTCGGGCGACTGCGGGATCCACGCGGGATGGAACACCGCCCTCGCCACGCGGTGCGGTCTCAGGAAGGTCCCGGCCCTGAGTGTGCCGCCGGTCCAACTCCCGGACGTACGTGCCACGTTGTGCTCCCCCGAACGCTCGTCGTGACGATCGCCGGGGATTCTACGGGAAGCGGGCGGCGCGCGGCCGCCCGCTCACCGCGTCGGGTCACCGCCGCCCGCGCAGCTCCCGGTAGGTGGCGACCAGCGCCTTGGTGGAGGGGTCCAGTCCGGGGACGTCGGCGCCCTCGGTCAGCGCGGGCTCGACGCGCTTGGCGAGGACCTTGCCGAGCTCGACGCCCCACTGGTCGAAGGAGTCGATGTTCCAGATCGCGCCCTGGACGAACACCTTGTGCTCGTAGAGCGCGACGAGCTGGCCGAGCACGGACGGCGTCAGCTCGCGCGCGAGGATCGTGGTGGTGGGATGGTCGCCCTTGAACGTCCTGTGCGGGACGAGCTCCTCCGGCACCCCTTCGCCGCGGACCTCCTCCGGGGTCTTGCCGAAGGCGAGCGCCTGCGTCTGGGCGAAGAAATTGGCCATCAACAGGTCGTGCTGCGCCTTGAGTTCGTCGCTCAGCTCGGCGACCGGTTCGGCGAACCCGATGAAGTCGGCCGGGATGAGCTTCGTCCCCTGGTGGATCAACTGGTAGTAGGCGTGCTGCCCGTTGGTGCCCGGGGTGCCCCAGACGACCGGGCCGGTCTGCCACTCCACCTCGCGCCCGTCCCGGTCGACGTACTTGCCGTTGGACTCCATGTCGAGCTGCTGGAGGTAGGCGGTGAACTTCGACAGGTAGTGCGAGTACGGCAGGACCGCGTGCGACTGCGCGTCGTGGAAGTTGCCGTACCAGACACCCAGCAGGCCGAGGAGCAGCGGCACGTTGGACTCGGCGGGGGCGGTGCGGAAGTGCTCGTCGACGAGGCGGAACCCGTCGAGCATCTCCCGGAAGCGGTCCGGGCCGATGGCGATCATCAGCGAGAGGCCGATCGCGGAGTCGTAGGAGTAGCGGCCGCCGACCCAGTCCCAGAACTCGAACATGTTCGCCGTGTCGATGCCGAACTCGGCGACCTTCTCGGCGTTGGTGGACAGGGCGACGAAGTGCTTGGCCACCGCCTCGTCGCCTGCTCCGAGCGCGTCGAGCAGCCAGGTCCGCGCCGAGGTGGCGTTGGTGACCGTCTCGATGGTGGTGAAGGTCTTGGACGCGATGACGAACAGCGTCTCGGCCGGGTCCAGGTCCCGGGTCGCCTCGTGCAGGTCGGCGCCGTCCACGTTGGACACGAAGCGGACGGTGAGGTCGCGGTCGGTGAAGGCGCGCAGCACCTCGTACGCCATGGCGGGGCCGAGGTCGGAGCCGCCGATGCCGACGTTGACGACGTTGCGGATGCGCTTGCCGGTGTGGCCGGTCCACTCGCCGGAGCGGACCCGGCCGGCGAAGTCGGCCATCCTGTCGAGGACGGCGTGCACGGCCGGGACGACGTTCTCCCCGTCGACCTCGATCACCGCGTCACGGGCGGCCCGGAGCGCGGTGTGCAGCACCGCACGGTCCTCGGTGGTGTTGATCTTCTCGCCGCGGAACATGGCGTCGCGCAGCCCGGAGACGTCGGTGGCGGCGGCCAACTCCCGCAGCAGCCGCAGCGTTTCGTCGGTGACCAGGTGCTTGGAGTAGTCGACGTACAAGTCACCGACCCGGAGGGTGTACCCGGTGCCGCGGGAGGGGTCGGCGGCGAACAACTCGCGCAGCCGCACCTCGCCGAGCTCCTCGCGGTGCTTGGCCAGTGCGGTCCACTCGGGCGTCTGGTTGAGCCTCGTACGGCCGTCTGCGTTCATCTCGGACTTCAGCCTTCTTCCTTGGGTGTCCCCCGCTGTGCCGGCTGTTCCCAACCTAATTGATCAGCGGTGAAGAAGGCCGAAGGAGTCCGGAGTGCGAACCGGTCCCGGCGTCGGAGTCCGGGGGCCGCCCGGGAGGAACCCTAGATCTCGCCCCGCAGCTTGGCGAGCGCCTCGGCGAGGATCGCCTCGCCGTCCGCGTCGCTGCGCCGCTCCCGCACGTAGGCGAGGTGCGTCTTGTAGGGCTCGGTACGGGGCGGGTCCGGGGGATTGTCGCGGTCCTGCCCGGCCGGAAAGCCGCAGCGGGGGCAGTCCCAGGTATCGGGCACCTGCGCGTCGCTTGCGAAGCTCGGCTGTGTCTCGTGCCCGTTGGAGCACCAGAAGGAGATGCGCAGCCGCGGCGCGGACTCGCCGCGCTCGGCCTCGCCCATCGGCCCCGCCCCGACCCGGCTTCCCCGGATCGCGTTGCCACTTGCCACGGTCGTAACTCCCTGCGTGATGGTGCCGCGAAACGAGTCGGCCTTCCGCTTCGCCGCGAGCGCCTCAGTCTACGTAAGGCCCAACGCGCGTCCAGTGATAGGAGTTACCTTTCCTCGCATCCAGACGCAAGCCCCATGATAGGCCGCGCCCGGCGGCGCGTACCCGACATGGGGCTTCACGTGGAAATGCGAGCGGAATGCGCCCTCGGGTCAGTTGTTCACCTTCATCGTGATGCCGAGCACCACGATGCACGCGAACCAGAGCAGACCGACCACGACGGTGATCCGGTCGAGGTTGCGCTCGGCGACCGAGGAGCCGCCGACGGAGGACTGCATGCCACCACCGAACATGTCGGAGAGGCCGCCGCCCTTCCCCTTGTGCATCAGCACCAGCAGCATCAGCAGCAGGCTGAAGACGATCAGGGCGATGGAGAACCCCATAACCACGGCTGGACCAACTTCCTCGGATTCGGATGGACGACGCGGGGCCCAGCACAGGACTGGACCCCGCAAGAGTACGACGGATCGGCCCTACGGCCTACTCACTGGTCGCGGAAACGGATGATCTTGACGAACTCGTCCGCGTCCAGCGAGGCGCCGCCGACCAGGGCCCCGTCGATGTCGGCCTGCGCCATGATCTCGGCGACGTTGCCCGACTTCACGGAGCCGCCGTACTGGATGCGCACCCCGTCGGCCAGCTCCTGGCCGTACAGCTCGGCGATCTTGCCGCGGATGGCGGCGCAGACCTCCTGGGCGTCCTCGGCGCCGCAGACCTTGCCGGTGCCGATGGCCCACACCGGCTCGTAGGCGATCACGACCGACTCGGCCTGCTCGGCCGGGAGGTCCTTCAGACCGCCCTCGACCTGGGCCAGGGTGTGGGCGACGTGGTTGCCCGCCTCGCGGACCTCCAGCTCCTCGCCGACGCAGAGGATGGGGGTGATGCCGTGCTTGTAGGCGGCCTTGACCTTGGTGTTGACGATCTCGTCGGTCTCGGCGTGGTACTGGCGGCGCTCGGAGTGGCCGACGGCCACGAAGGTGCACTTCAGCTTGGCCAGCATGGGGCCGGAGATCTCGCCGGTGTAGGCGCCGCCGTCGTGCGCGGAGATGTCCTGGGCACCGTACTTGATCTTCAGCTTGTCGCCGTCGACGAGGGTCTGCACGGAGCGCAGGTCGGTGAAGGGCGGCAGGACGGCGACCTCGACGGCCTCGTAGTCCTTGTCGGCCAGGGCGAAGGCGAGCTTCTGGACGTGGGCGATGGCCTCGAGGTGGTTGAGGTTCATCTTCCAGTTGCCCGCCATCAGCGGCGTACGGGTGGTCATTGAGGGTCAGTCCTCCAGTGCGGCGAGGCCGGGGAGCGTCTTGCCCTCGAGGTATTCGAGGGAGGCGCCGCCTCCGGTCGAGATGTGGCCGAATGCCTGCTCGTCGAAGCCCAGGGTACGGACCGCGGCGGCGGAGTCCCCGCCGCCCACCACGGTGAATCCCGGCGAGTCGATGAGGGCCTGGGCGACCGCCTTGGTGCCCTCGGCGTAGTCGGGGTGCTCGAAGACGCCCATGGGGCCGTTCCAGAAGACGGTGCCGGCGTCGGCGAGCTTCGAGGCGTACAGCGCGCTGGTCGCGGGACCGATGTCCAGGCCCATCCGACCGGCGGGCATGGCGTCCGCGGCGACGGTGGCGGGGTCGGCCGGCGCCTTGGACTTCATGTCCGGGAACTCGGCCGCGACCAGCGTGTCGACCGGCACCAGCAGTTCCACGCCGTTCTTCCCGGCGCGCTCCAGGTACTCCCGGACGGCCGGGACCTGGTCCTCCTGCACCAGCGAGGTGCCGATCTCGTGGCCCTGGGCCTTGAGGAAGGTGTACGCCATGCCGCCGCCGATGAGGATGCGGTCGGCCTTGCCGAGCAGCTGGTCGATCACGGCCAGCTTGTCGGAGACCTTGGCGCCGCCGAGGGCGACCACGTAGGGCCGCTTGACGTCGTCGGTGAGCTTCCTCAGCACGCCGACCTCGGTGGCGATGAGGTACCCGGCGTAGTGCGGCAGGCGCGCCGGGAGGTCGAAGACCGAGGCGTGCTTGCGGTGCACCGCGCCGAAACCGTCGCCGACGTACGCGTCGGCGAGGGCGGCCAGCCGGTCGGCGAAGGCGCCGCGCTCGGCGTCGTCCTTGCTGGTCTCGCCGGCGTTGAAGCGCAGGTTCTCGATGACCGCGACCTGGCCGTCGGCGAGGCCGTCGACGGTGGCGGTGGCGGACTCGCCGACGGTGTCGGTGGCGAAGGCGACGTCGGCGCCGAGGAGTTCGCCGAGGCGCGCGGCGGCAGGGGCGAGGGAGAAGGCGGGGTCCGGGGTGCCCTTGGGGCGGCCCAGGTGCGAGGCGACGACCACGCGGGCGCCCGCCTCGGCGAGCGCCCTGACGGTGGGCACCACGGCGCGGATCCGGCCGTCGTCGGTGATGGTGGTGCCGTCCAGCGGCACGTTGAGGTCGGCGCGGACGAAGACCCGCCGGCCCGCGACCCCTTCGGAGAGGAGTTCGTCGATCGTCTTCATGGGGGCTCCCTGGCTAGAGCTGGTGTTCGCTCGTGATCGCTCGTGATCGGAAGAGGGCGTCTGCTCCGATACGTGCGTCAGGGCTCGACCGGCGCGTTGCCGCACCGGCCGAGCCCTGCACTCATATCAGGCCGTCCGCTCCGCGATCAGAGCTGGTTGCCCACGAAGACCGTCAGGTCGACGAGACGGTTGCTGTAGCCCCACTCATTGTCGTACCAGCCGATGACCTTCACGTTCTTGCCGTCCTGAACCATGGTCAGGGACGAGTCGAAGGTGCAGGACGCCGGGGCGTTGACGATGTCGGAGGAGACGATCGCGTCCTCGGTGTACTCGAGGTAGCCCTTCAGCTCGCCCTCGGCGGCCTTCTGGAAGGCGGCGTTGACCTCTTCCTTGGTGACCTCGCGGGAGAGCTCGACCACCAGGTCGGTGACGGAGCCGGTGGGGACCGGGACGCGCATGGCCATGCCGTCCAGCTTGCCCTTGAGCTGCGGCAGCACCAGGGCGGTGGCCTTCGCGGCACCGGTGGTGGTCGGGATGATGTTCTCGGCGGCGGCACGCGCGCGACGCAGGTCCTTGTGCGGGAAGTCCAGGATGCGCTGGTCGTTGGTGTACGCGTGCACCGTCGTCATCAGGCCCTTGACGATGCCGAAGTTCTCGTCCAGGACCTTCGCCATCGGCGCCACACAGTTGGTGGTGCAGGAGGCGTTGGAGATGACGTGGTGGTTCGCCGCGTCGTACTGCTCGTGGTTGACGCCCATGACGAGGGTGATGTCCTCGTTCTTCGCCGGGGCGGAGATGATGACCTTCTTGGCGCCGCCGGTGATGTGCTTCTCGGCGTCTTCCTTCTTGGTGAAGATGCCGGTCGACTCGATCACGATGTCGACGCCCAGCTCGCCCCACGGGATGTCGGCGGGGTTGCGCTCGGAGAGGACCTTGACCGTCTTGTCGCCGACGGTGATGGTGTCCTCGGTGTGCGAGACCTCCTGCTTGAGGCGGCCCAGGATGGTGTCGTACTTCAGCAGGTGAGCCGTGGTCGCCGTGTCACCCAGGTCGTTGACGGCCACGATCTCGATGTCGGCGCCCTGCTCCAGCAACGCGCGGAAGTAGTTGCGACCGATGCGGCCAAACCCGTTGATGCCTACGCGGATCGTCACGAACCGATCTCCTCGTTGGTACGCCGGCTCTGACGCCGGCGAGCTGTATTTGGGATGTCCCCGACCACTGTCGACCCTACCTCTCCGGGGCCCCGGTCGTGACATCGAGTTGCCCCATACCCGGCAGTGCGGTACCTACCCGCCAGTAGGGCAGGTACCGCACTTACCGGTGGCCGTTTCTCACCCCGTCCCGCCGCGGATCACCGGTCCGTGCCGACGGGTGGTGTCACCCGCCGAGGGCGTCCAGCGCCCTGCCGAGCAGCGCGGCCCGGTCGGCCGCGGAGGTGAGGTGCTCCAGGCCGAAGCCCAGCAGCACCGTGTCGTCGGTGGTGACCGCCGCGTGCGTGCGGAACAGCGCTCCGGTGCGGGTCCAGTCCTTCAGCACGGCCGGGCTGCCGGCGGGCGGTCCGGCCGCCTTCCACACGCCCAGGGATGTCTCGAAACCCTCGGTCTGGGTGGCCGTGCCGCCGACGACCAGGGAGGCCTCGTCGGCGAGGACGCCCCGGCCGCCGCTGCCCGGGTCGGTGACGTAGGCGAGGGACACCTCGACCGTCTTCCCGGCGTAGGCGCTCAGGTCGAACTCCACCTGCCGCCAGCCGCCGGAGGACCCGGTGAGGCTGTTCCAGGAACCGGTGGTGCCGGTCGCGGCGCACCCCTCGTCGGACAGCGTCAGGTAGTGCGCCAGCCAGGGGTGCCCGGTCATGTAGAACCCCGCCTCGCACTCGGCGGGCACGGTGGCGCGGGTGGCGCCGCCGGCCTCGGGCAGGGTCGTCCAGTCGCCGGCGCCGGCCGTGTGGGCCTCGACGAGGACGTGGTCGTAGCCGGGCTCGGTGTCCCACAGCAGCCGGGTGCGCAGGGCGGGCCGCTCGGCCGCCGTGACGTCCGTCAGGTCGACCGTGCGGGTGAGCCGCTTGTAGCCGTCGTCGGTGTGCACGGCGGCGGCCATGTACGAGCCTGCGTAGGGCCCGTACGGGCTGACCGTGCCGGGGTACTGTCCGGCTCCGGCGCTGGCGAACAGCGGGTACCGGTCGGCGGGGAGTTCGTCGGAGGTGACGGCGTAGGTGCCGGCCCGGTCCAGCGGGTTGCCGGGCGTGTCGCCGAGCGGCCCGGTGACGCCGTCCAGCGCGCCGGCGCCGGTGAACCCGGTGACCCCCGCGGTCGCGGTGCGGTTGTAGGCGCCCAGGTAGTACTGGCTGAAGTCGTTGGAGAGGGTGCCGCCGCCGAGGTCGACGCTGCCGCCGGCCTGCTCGCCCGCCTCGATCAGCCGGCCGCCCTCGTTGAGGTGGGCCCGCAGCTGGAGCTGGGTGGCGATGCCCGGGGCGGCCGCTCCGGTGTGGTGGACGACCGTGCGGAAGTGGCTCAGCACGCCGAGCGCGTCCGGGGCGCCCCGCTCGGCGACGTCCCAGACGGCCGCGCGGTGGCCGCCCGCCTCGAGCGCGTCGACGTACAGCTGCGTCTGCGTGGCCTTCGCGCCCTCCTCGGAGACGACCAGGACGTCGGCGCGGGGGCGTTCGGCCACGGTGTAGGTGAAGCGCTCGCTGGACACCTTCGTGCCGCGGCGGGCCTCGCCGGTGAACCACACCTCGACCGTGTCGCCGGGCCGGGCGTGCCTGACCTTCGCCCGGTACTCGTCGAAGTGGAGGTTGTCCTCACCGCCGTAGCGTTCGCCGCCCTTCCAGCGCCTCAGGTCGGCGTCGTGGGTACGGCCGCCGTTGACGCGGTACCTGAGCTCCTTGTCGCGCACCGACTTGCGGGCGACGACGGACACCTCCTGGTCGGCGCCCCGGGCGAACGACGTCGTGAAGGCGGCCGGGGTGAAGTCCGCGGCCTCGATGCCGACCGCGGAGGACGGCCGGTCGGGGTGGGCGGCGGACTCGGCGACCGAGAGCGCGAACGGGATGTTCTTGGCGAACTCCTGCTGGATCAGCCTCTCGTCGTCGGGGAAGTTGAAGCCCGAGCGGCAGTCGCGCGCGTTCCACTCGTCGTCGGGGTCGGCGTCGGACACGGTCTGGCAGGTCGACATCTCGGGGGTGAACATCGCCATGCCGTTGACGTTGGCCGCGTGGCCGTCGGCCTCACCGTTGGTGGTGTACAGCTCGGAGGAGAGCTGCGGGTGGTAGCCGGGGATCGCGGAGTTGTCCGGGGTACCGGCGAGGGCCTCGTAGAGGACGTCGTCGGGGGTGGGCGTGGCCACCTGCCAGCCGACCCCGTAGAGGAGGAGTTCGGCGGCGGAGTGGTAGTTGATGCCGTAGGCGAAGCCGATGCGCTTCTGGAAGGCGTCGACGGCCTTGGTCTCGGGTTCGGAGCCCGGGGAAGCGCCGCGGTAGGTCTGGCTGGTGGGGTTGGGGGACGAGCCCTCGTCGTCGTAGCCCCACTTGTAGGGGAAGTTGCGGTTGAGGTCGACGCCGTCGCCGGTGCTGATGGCGCCGTCGCCGTTGACGTCGCGGAGGTTCTTGCGCCAGAGGCGGTTGGCGTCGTCGGCGAACGTGTAGTCGTAGCCGTCGGGGTTGGCGGAGAGGACGAACCACAGCTCGGTCGTGTCGACGAGCTTCTTGATCCGCTTGTCCGACCGGTAGGAGTCCAGGTAGTGGTGCATCAGCCGCCGGGTCATCTCCGGGGTGATCCATTCGCGCGCGTGCTGGTTGGACATGTAGAGCACGGCGGGCCGGGAGCCGTCCTTGCTCTTCTTGGCCTTCCTGGTGAGCTTCAGGGCGAGGATGTCCTTGCCCTGCACCGTCTTCCCGATGGAGACGACCTTGGTGAGGTCGGGGTGCTCCCGCGCGGTGCGCAGGATCTCCTCCCTGAGGCCGCCCTTTCCGCTGTAGGGGCGGAACACGCCCTCGGCGGCGTCCTGGACGCGGTTCTCCGCGCGGGCGGAGAGGGTGTGCTCCTCGAGGTCGAGGCCCCGTTCCTCCAGCTTCCGGGCCTGTCCGTCGGTGAGGTAGACCTCGACGGTGGCGGTGCCCTTGTCGGGCACCCGCTCGCCGAGTTCGTGGCCGTCCTGCCCGGCCGCGAGCAGCAGGGGTACCTGCTCCTTGCGGACGTCGGCGCGGAAGACCTTGACCTCCTCGGGGTCGGAGGCCGCGGGGTCACCGGGCTGTGCCTGGGCGGCGGGTACGAGGCCCGCTCCGCCGATCAGGAGCGTGCCGACAGCGAGGATCGATCTCGCTCTGTGTCTCATGAGCCCCCCTGGGAGTGGTCCGCCACAGCGGCGAACAGATGCCAGGCTCATGACACAACATGATCGAGTCAAGGGCGCCATCACGACACACGGGAACCGGCGCCGTCCACCCGACCGGGCGACGGCGCCGGTGTGCTGAGGGGGTGTCAGACGACGAGCTTGTCTTCCAGTTCCTCGCCGATGTTGGCCTCCGTGCCCGGGATGCCGAGGTCGGAGGCGCGCTTGTCGGCCATGGCCAGCAGCCGGCGGATCCGGCCCGCCACGGCGTCCTTGGTGAGCGGCGGGTCGGCGAGCGCGCCCAGCTCCTCCAGGGAGGCCTGCTTGTGCTCCATGCGCAGCCGGCCGGCCGCGGCGAGGTGCTCGGGCACGTCGTCGGCGAGGATCTCCAGGGCGCGCTGGACCCGCGCGCCGGCGGCGACGGCCGCGCGGGCGGAGCGGCGCAGGTTGGCGTCGTCGAAGTTGGCCAGCCGGTTCGCCGTGGCGCGCACCTCGCGGCGCATCCGGCGCTCCTCCCAGGCCAGCACCGACTCGTGCGCGCCCAGCCGGGTGAGCAGCGCGCCGATCGCGTCGCCGTCGCGCACCACGACCCGGTCCACCCCGCGCACCTCGCGCGCCTTGGCACCGATGTGCAGCCGGCGGGCGGCGCCGACGAGGGCGAGCGCGGCCTCGGGACCGGGGCAGGTCACCTCGAGGGAGGAGGAACGGCCGGGTTCGGTGAGGGAGCCGTGGGCCAGGAAGGCACCGCGCCAGGCCGCCTCGGCGTCGCAGGTAGCCCCCGAGACCACCTGCGGGGGCAGACCGCGGATCGGGCGGCCCCGGCCGTCCACCAGACCGGTCTGGCGGGCCAGCTGGTCCCCGCCCGCGACCACCCGGACGACGTAGCGCGAGCCGCGGCGCAGGCCGCCCGGGGCCATCACGATCAGTTCGGAGCTGTGGCCGAAGATCTCCAGGATGTCCCGCTTGAGCCGGCGCGCCGCCATCGCGGTGTCCAGCTCCGCCTCGATCACGATGCGCCCGCTCACCAGATGGAGGCCGCCGGCGAACCGCAGGATGGCGGATACCTCCGCCTTTCTGCAGCAGGTACGGGTGACGGGGAGCCGGCTGATCTCGTCCTTCACCGCTGCCGTCATCGCCATGGGCCGATCCTTCCATGCATCCGAAAAATACGGTCGTACGCGGCGGCCAACAGCTCCGGGTCGTGCCGGGGGCTTCCGTCGGGCCGGGCCACGGGGGCCAGCTCGACCGCGGCCCCGAACCGCTTGGCGGCGTCGGTGAGCAGGTCGCGGTCGGGCACGGCGGCCTCGTCGGCCAGCACCACGTCCAGGGCGAGTTTAGGGGCGTGTCGTCCCAAAACCTCCAAATGACGCTGCGGGGAGAAGCCCTCGGTTTCTCCCGGCTGCGGCGCGAGGTTCAGCGAGAGTACCCGGCGCGCCTTCGTCTCGACGAGGGCGTCCAGCAGTTCCGGTACGAGCAGGTGCGGGATGACCGAGGAGAACCAGGAGCCGGGGCCGAGCACCACCCAGTCCGCGTCGAGCACCGCCTCCACCGCCTCGGGCACGGCCGGCGGGTCGTTCGGCACGAGGTGCACGGACTGCACCTCGCCGGGGGTCAGGGCGACGGTGGCCTGCCCGCGGACCGTGTCGGTCTCCTCCGGCCGCTCCGGGTCGTGGCCCTTGACCAGGGCCTGGAGCTCCAGCGGTACGGCGGACATGGGCAGCACCCGCCCGTGCGCGCCGAGCAGCAGGCCGACCAGGTCCAGGGCCTGGACGTGGTCGCCGAGCTGCTCCCACAGGGCGACGATCAGCAGATTGCCGACCGCGTGCTCGTGCAGGTCGCCCTGGGACTGGAAGCGGTGCTGGATGACACGCGCCCAGGTCTGGCCCCAGTCGTCGTCCCCGCACAGCGCGGCCAGCGCCTTGCGCAGGTCGCCGGGGGGCAGCACGCCCAGTTCGTCGCGCAGGCGGCCGCTGGAGCCGCCGTCGTCGGCGACGGTGACGACGGCGGTGAGGTCACCGGTGATCCGGCGCAGCGCGGCGAGTGAGGCGGACAGGCCCATGCCGCCGCCGAGGGCGACGACCTTGGGCTGGGTGCCCCTGCGGCGCGGTCTGGCGCCACGGGTCTCGACCGGGCGGCCGGCGCGGCCCTCGGGGACCGCTCTGCGCAGCCGGCTCAGCCGCGGAGTACGTCGTGTCATTCCCGTCCCATGTCCCGGTGGACGACCACCGTCTCCACACCCTCGGCGACGAGCCGGGCGGCGAGCTTCTCCGACATGGCGACCGAGCGGTGCTTGCCGCCCGTGCAGCCGACGGCGATGGTCACGTAGCGCTTGCCCTCGCGGCGGTAGCCCGCGGCGATCAGCCGCAGCATCTCGGCGTACCGGTCGAGGAACTCCTTGGCGCCGGGCTGGTTGAAGACGTACGACGCCACCTCCTCGTTGAGGCCGGTGTACGGGCGCAGCTCGGGGACCCAGTGCGGGTTGGGCAGGAACCGCATGTCCACGACCAGGTCGGCGTCGACCGGGAGGCCGTACTTGAAGCCGAAGGACATGACGGTGGCCCGCAGCTCGGGCTCCTCCTCACCGGCGAACTGGGCGTCCATCTTGGCGCGCAGCTCGTGCACGTTGAGGCTGGAGGTGTCGATCACCAGGTCGGCGTCGCCGCGCAGCTCCCGCAGCAGCTCCCGCTCCGCGGCGATGCCGTCGACGATCCGGCCGTCGCCCTGGAGCGGGTGCGGACGGCGCACGGACTCGAAGCGGCGCACCAGCGCCTCGTCGGAGGACTCCAGGAAGACCGTCCGCCGGGTCACGCCCCGCCCGTCGAGGTCGGCGAGGGATTCGCGCAGGTTGTCGAAGAAGCGCCGGCCGCGGACGTCGACGACGACCGCGATCCGCGCCACGTTCCCCTGGGAACGCGCGCCGAGCTCCACCATGGTGGTGATCAGCGCGGGCGGCAGGTTGTCCACGACGAACCAGCCGAGGTCCTCCAGACACTTCGCGGCCGTCGAGCGGCCGGCCCCGGACATGCCGGAGATGATCACCAGCTCGGGGATGCCCGCCTCGGGCACCCCGGCCTTGTCCTTGCCCGTTTCCACCTGTGCTCCGTTGTTCCGGCGGGCGCCCCGGCGGGTCTCGGTCCCGCCCGTGTGCTGCCGCGCCCCGTCCTGCTCCGCCGCGCGTCCCGTCTCGTGCTCGGTCATCGTTCCTGCCCCCGTCGTTCGTCCGGGGCGCCCGTGGACACGGGCTCCCCGGGAGAACCCGTCGCCTGCCCGGGTTCTTCCGTGTCATCCATGATCTCGCCCGTGGCCGTGTTCACGGCGGGGGCGGCGGGCGCCGCCCGCGCGAGGGCCCCGGCGATCGTCTCGGCCGTCTTGCGGCCTATGCCCGGAACCTCGCAGATCTGGTCGATTGTCGCCGATCGCAGCTTCTTCAACGAGCCGAAGTGCTTGAGCAGCGCCTGTTTGCGGGTCTCGCCGAGGCCGGGTACGTCGTCCAGGGGGCTGGCGCGGAAACGCTTGGCGCGCTTGGCGCGCTGGTAGGTGATCGCGAAGCGGTGCGCCTCGTCACGGACCCGCTGGAGCAGGTAGAGGCCCTCGCTGCTGCGGGGCAGCACCACCGGGTCGTCGTCACCCGGCAGCCAGACCTCCTCGAGGCGCTTGGCGAGGCCGCACACGGCGATGTCGTCGATGCCCAGTTCGTCCAGCGCCCGCCGGGCCGCCGCGACCTGCGGGGCGCCGCCGTCGACCACCACGAGCTGCGGCGGGTAGGCGAACCGCCGGGGGCGGCCGTCGTCCTCGGTGAGCGTGTTCCCGGGCGGTTCGGCGAGCCCTCCGGCGGGCGTCCCGGCACCCGGGTCCTCGCCGTCGGTCCACTCCCCCGTCCGCTCCTTCTCCGCGAGGTAGCGCCGGAAGCGGCGGGTGATCACCTCGTGCATGGAGCGGACGTCGTCCTGCCCCGCGAAGCCCTTGATCTGGAAGCGGCGGTACTCGCTCTTGCGGGCCAGCCCGTCCTCGAAGACGACCATGGAGGCCACCACGTCGTCGCCCTGGAGGTGGGAGATGTCGTAGCACTCGATCCGCAGCGGGGCGCTGTCCAGGTCCAGCGCGTCGGTGATCTCCTCCAGCGCGCGCGAGCGCGTGGTGAGGTCGGAGGCGCGCTTGGTCTTGTGCAGCACGAGCCCCTGCTGGGCGTTGCGTGCCACCGTCTCCATGAGGGCCTTCTTGTCCCCGCGCTGCGGGATGCGCAGCGAGACGCCCGAGCCGCGCCGCTCGGTCAGCCACTGCTGGATCGGCTCCACCGGGTCCGGCAGGGCGGGGACCAGCACCTCCCGGGGGACGGCGTCGCCGGTCTCCTCGCCGTAGAGCTGCTGCAGGGCGTGCTCGACCAGGGCGCCGGTGGTGATCTCCTCGACCTTGTCGGTGACCCAGCCGCGCTGGCCGCGCACGCGTCCGCCGCGCACGTGGAAGATCTGGACGGCCGCCTCCAGCTCGTCCTCGGCGACCGCGATCAGGTCGGCGTCGGTCGCGTCGGCCAGCACGACCGCGTTCTTCTCCATGGCCTTCTTCAGGGCGCCTATGTCGTCGCGCAGACGCGCGGCCCGTTCGTACTCCATCTCCTCGGCCGCGTCCGCCATGCGCCGCTCCAGGCGGCGGAGGTAGGTGCCGGTGCGGCCGGCCATGAAGTCGCAGAACTCCTCGGCCAGTTCACGGTGGTCCTCGGCGGACACCCGGTCGACGCACGGCGCCGAGCACTTGTCGATGTAGCCGAGCAGACACGGACGGCCGGTGCGGGCGGCGTTCTTGAAGACACCCGCCGAGCAGGTGCGCACCGGGAAGACGCGCAGCATCAGGTCGACGGTGTCGCGGATCGCCCAGGCATGCGCGTACGGGCCGAAGTAGCGGACGCCCTTCTTCTTGTGACCGCGCATCACCTGCACGCGCGGGAACTCCTCGTTCATCGTCACCGCGAGGTACGGGTAGCTCTTGTCGTCGCGGTACTTGACGTTGAACCGGGGGTCGTACTCCTTGATCCAGGAGTACTCCAGCTGAAGCGCCTCGACCTCCGTGGACACCACCGTCCACTCCACGGACGCGGCCGTGGTCACCATGGAACGCGTGCGGGGGTGCAGCCCGGCGAGGTCCTGGAAGTAGTTCGCCAGGCGCTGGCGCAGGCTCTTCGCCTTTCCGACGTAGATCACCCGGCGGTGCTCGTCGCGGAACCGGTAGACCCCCGGTGAGTCGGGGATCTCACCCGGTTTGGGGCGGTAGCTGGAGGGGTCGGCCATGTCTCACACCCTACTGGCGGGGACCGACACCGCGGCGGGCCTGTGGACGGACGGCGGTCCGGTGCGCCGCGGAGGGGTTACGGCGGGTGGGAAGCGGGAAGGTGGGGGGTCCGTGCCCCGGGAGATCGGCAGCCGGTCACGGGGGCGGCCACGAAGGTGGTCACGAGTCGGAGGGCTGGTCGGATGCGACAGACGCGGATCGAGAAAACACGACGGCCGGCCCGGTCCCGCCGGTACGCGGAGGAGAGGTCCGCGCTGCCCGAGTCCCTCGACCCACGCGATCCGGACATCGTGCGCGCCAAGCGCCTGCGGTCGGCTCTGCGGGACCAGGACGGGGCCGGCGGGGCCTGAACCGGGTCCACAAGCGGCTCCTGCGGCTCCGCCGGCGGGAAGAACGGACGAAAAGCGCATCACGGTACGTGCCCCGGGGGCCGTACCGGCCACGGGCCGGTACGGCCCCCGGCACGTGTGCGCCGCCGTTGGGCGTCAGGTGTTGTCGGGACCTGGTCAACACGCTTCAATGCGGGGGAACTCGGGGCCTGAACGGCGGCGTACGGATGTGAAGGACCGGCCGCGCCGACGGGGGCGGCCCCGGGGTGCCCCGCGCGAACGGTCTGACCAGCCGTTGTGGACATACACAGAAAGGCCCCTGCATGCCGCACGCCACACAGCACGCGGACGTCGCCACCGCGGAACTGGACTCGGCCCTGCGGGGCGGCCCGTTCCACGTCGCCCTGCGCGCCGCGATAGCCGCGCGGGGACTGCCGCTGCAACGGGTGCAGCACCACCTGTCGCGCCGCGGTGTGAAGGTGGGCGTCACCAGCCTCAGTTACTGGCAGCAGGGCGCCCGGCGTCCGCAGCGCCCGGAGTCGCTGCGGGCGGTCCGCGCGCTGGAGGAGATCCTGCAGCTTCCCGAGGAGTCGCTGATCCGGCTGCTCGCCGAGTCGGACGAACACGTGGCGGACCGCCGCGCCCCCGGCCGTTCCCACCGCTCCCTGGTGGCGGCGTCCGGCGCCCTGGACCGTCTGCTGGCCGACTTCGGTATCCCGCGCGACGGCGGACTGCACACCCTCGGCCATCACGAGCGGGTACGGATCGGAGCGCGCCGGGAGCTGGCGGAGTGCGAGTCGCACCACATCGTGCGCGCGCACCGGGACGGAGTCGACCGCTACGTGGCCGTGCACCGCGGCGACCCCGGCTCCGCGCCGGAGCGGATGACCGTGCACGCCCTGGAGAACTGCCGCACCGGGCGCGTCCGCCGGCACCACGACACCGGTGTGCTCGCGGCCGAGCTGCTCTTCGACACCCGGCTTCGGGCCGGCGACACGTTCCTCTTCCGCTACGCCGTCGAGGACGGCACGGCCGGGGTCTCGCGCGAGTACGTGCGCGCGGCGGGCTCCCCCGGCGGCCAGTACGCGCTCCAGGTGTGCTTCGACTCCGGGGCGGTCCCGGTGCGCTGCCACCGGTTCACCCAGCATTCGGCGGCGGCACCGCGCGGTGGGCGTCAGGAGCTGCCGCTGCGGGGGCGGCACCACTCGGTGCACCTGGTGGAACCGCGCGTGCGACCGGGCTACCTGGGCATCGCCTGGGACTGGGAGTGACTCCGGTCAGACCTGCGGGGCGGCGACCATCGTGCCGTTCTTCACCTCTACGGTCAGCGGCTTCAGGGGTGCCACGGCCGGCTCGCGCAGCACCTTGCCGGTGGTGACGTCGAACTCGCTGCCGTGGCAGGGGCAGATCAGCCGCGTCCCGTCCAGCTTGTTGATGGGGCAGCCCGCGTGCGTGCAGAGGGTGTCGTACGCCGTGAGGGTGCCGTCCGCGCCGCGGCTGACCACCACGTTGTGGTCCCGGTAGAGCTTGGCGCCGCCCGCGGCGACCTCGCTCTCGGGACCGAGTTCGACGGGCTCGCTCAGCGGGGCCGCCCGGTCGTCACCCGCGCCCCCGCACGCGGTGAGCCCCAGCCCGGCGACGGGAGCGAGCGCCGCTCCCCGCAGAACGGTACGACGACGCGCGACGGGCCGGCCGGACATGGATCTCCCCTGCTCGGACAAGTAGAAGACGACTCGAGGACAACTCCCGACGACCATACCGACCCCGTCCCCGCCTTCTCACCCCGCCCCTCCGCCCGCGCGTGAACGCTTGCGCAAGCGTTTACGCGCCCCCGTCGCATGGGATAGCGTCCCGCCCCGAGTACGCGCAGCGGCCGGGAACGGAATCGAGGGAGGACCATGGCGACGATGACGGACGTCGCCCGCCGCGCAGGCGTCTCCGTCGCCACCGTCTCGCACGTCCTCAACGGCACCCGCCCGGTGCGCCCGCACACCCGCCGGGCCGTCCTCGACGCCGTCGAGGAACTCGGCTACACCCCCAACACCCTCGCCCGCTCCCTGGTCACCTCCCGCACCCGGTCGATCGGCCTGGCCGTCTCCGCCGTCGGCAACCCGTACTTCACGGAGATCCTCCAGGGCGTCGAGGCCGCGGCCCTGGACCACGGCTACGGCCTCCTCGTCGCCGACCCCCACGACGACCCGCGACACGAGCGCGAGGTCGTCCAGCTCCTCCACGAGCGCCGCGTGGACGGCATGATCGTCGCCCCTTCCCCCCGTCCCCGCGAGCTGCTGGCCTACCTCGGGCGCCACCGCGTGCCCACCGTGTTCCTGGACCGGCTGGTCGAGGCGCCCGGAACCGGCGACGGACCCCGCTTCGACCAGGTCGGCGCCGAGTCCGAGGAGCCGACGGCCCGGCTGGTGACCCACCTCGCCGGACTCGGCCACCGCCGCATCGCCCTGGTCGCCGGCCTGCCCGGACTCAGCACGACCGACGAGCGCGTCGCCGGCTACCGCCGCGGCCTGACGGCGGCCGGTCTGCCCTACGACGAGCGGATCCTGGTGCGGGGCGACTCCCGGACGGCGGGGGCGCAGCGGGCCACCGCCGGCCTCCTGGCTCTCGGTGCCCGTCCCACCGCGCTCGTCACGGCCAACAACGCCATGACGATCGGCGCGCTGCGGGCGCTGCGCGACCACCACCTGTCCGTGCCCGGGGACATCGCCCTGTGCTGCTTCGACGACTTCCCCTGGGCGGATCTGTTCTCCCCCCGTCTCACGGCCGTCGCCCAGCCCAGCAGGGAGATCGGCGCCCGGGCCGTCAGCATGCTGCTGGAGCGTCTCGCCGAGCCGGGCCTCCCCGCGCGGACCGAACAGCTCCCCTGCGCCTTCGTGCACCGCACGTCCTGCGGCTGCCCCGACCGTCCCGGAGAAGGGAATCCCCTGTGATCGTCGTAGCCGGTGAGGCACTGATTGACCTGGTACCGCGCGGCCCGGGCGCGCTCGCGGCGCTGACGCCGGCGCTCGGCGGCGGGCCGTTCAACACGGCGGTGGCGCTGGGCCGCCTGGGCTCCCCCACCGCCTTCTGCTCCCGGGTGTCCCGCGACGCCTTCGGCGAGGCGCTGCTGGGCCGGCTGCGGGAGACGGGCGTGGACGTGTCGGCGGTGCAGCGCGGCGAGGAGCCGACGACGCTCGCCGTGGCCACGGTCGACGCGGGCGGATCGGCGGCCTACTCCTTCTACGTGGAGGGAACCGCGGACCGGCTGTTCACGGCGCCCCCGGCGCTGCCCGCCGGTACCCGCGCGGTCTCCTTCGGCACCTGCTCACTGGTGCTGGAACCCGGTGCGAGCGCGTACGAGGAGCTGCTGCGCGCCGCGTCCGCCCGGGGTGTGTTCACGGCGCTGGACCCGAACATCCGGGCGGGCCTGATCCCGGACGCGGACGCCTACCGGGAGCGGTTCCGGTCCTGGCTGCCGTCGGTGACGCTGCTGAAGCTGTCCGAGGAGGACGCCGACTGGCTCGGCGGGTCCCCGCGCGAGTGGGCGGCGGCCGGCCCGGCGGCGGTCGTGGTCACCCGGGGCGGGGACGGGCTGACCGCGTACACCCGGGACGGCCACGCGTACGCGGTGCCCGGTGAGCGGGTCGAGGTGGTCGACACGATCGGCGCCGGTGACACCGTGAACGCGGCGCTGCTGCACGGTCTGGCGGCCCGCGACGCGCTCGGCGCCGAGGGGGTCGCCGCGCTGGGCGCGGAGGGCTGGCGGGACCTGCTCGGTCTCGCGGCGCGCGCGGCGGCGGTCACCTGCTCACGCGCGGGCGCGGAACCGCCGTACGCGCACGAGCTGGAGGCCGCGGGGGCCTGACACGGAACACGCGCCGTGCCGCGGAGGGGTTGACGCCCCCGCGGCACGGCGCGTGTCCGTGCGGGCCGTGCCGGTCAGGCCTTGGCGGCCCGCGTCGTCTTCTTCGCGACCGCCTTGGTGGCGGTCTTCCGGGCGCCCGTCTGCGCGGCGGCCGTCTTCTTCGCCGCCTTGCGCGGGGCACGCACCTGGGCGGCGTCACTGATCCGTTCCGCCCCGAGGACGTCCCGCAGGAACTTGCCCGTGTGGCTGGACGGAACGGCGGCGACCTGCTCGGGCGTGCCCTCGGCGACGACCAGACCGCCGCCGGCGCCGCCCTCGGGACCCATGTCGACGACCCAGTCGGCGGTCTTGATCACGTCGAGGTTGTGCTCGATGACGATGACCGTGTTGCCCTTGTCGACCAGGCCGGACAGGACCGTCAGCAGCTTGCTGATGTCCTCGAAGTGCAGGCCGGTGGTCGGCTCGTCCAGGACGTAGACCGTGCGGCCGGTGGAGCGCTTCTGCAGCTCGCTGGCGAGCTTCACCCGCTGCGCCTCACCACCGGACAGGGTGGTCGCGGCCTGACCGAGCCGGACGTAGCCGAGGCCGACGTCGTTGAGCGTCTTCATGTGACGGGAGATCGCCGGAACCGCCTCGAAGAAGTGCATGGCCTCTTCGATCGGCATGTTCAGGACGTCGGCGATGGACTTGCCCTTGTAGTGGACCTCCAGGGTCTCCCGGTTGTAGCGGGCGCCGTGGCAGACCTCGCACGGGACGTACACGTCCGGGAGGAAGTTCATCTCGATCTTGATGGTGCCGTCGCCCGCGCAGTTCTCGCAGCGGCCGCCCTTGACATTGAAGGAGAAGCGGCCGGGCATGTATCCGCGGACCTTCGCCTCCGTCGTCTCGGCGAACAGCTTGCGGACGTGGTCGAAGACGCCGGTGTACGTCGCCGGGTTGGAGCGCGGGGTGCGGCCGATGGGCGACTGGTCGACGTGCACGACCTTGTCGACGAGGTCGTCGCCGTCGACCCGGGTGTGCCGGCCGGGCACGCTGCGCGCGCCGTTCAGCTCGCGGGCCAGGTGCGTGTACAGGATGTCGTTGACCAGAGTGGACTTCCCGGATCCGGAGACACCGGTGACCGCGGTGAACACACCCAGCGGGAAGGACACGTCGATGTCCTGGAGGTTGTTCTCGCGGGCGCCGTGCACCGTGAGCCGGCGCGACGGGTCGTGCGGGCGGCGGATCTCGGGCAGCGGGATGGCCTTCTTGCCGGAGAGGTACTGGCCGGTCTGCGACTCGGCGTTGGCCAGCAGTTCCTTGAGCGAGCCGCTGTGGACGACCTTGCCGCCGTGCTCACCCGCGCCGGGGCCGATGTCGACGATCCAGTCGGCGACCTTGATGGTGTCCTCGTCGTGCTCGACGACGATGAGCGTGTTGCCCATGTCGCGCAGCCGGACGAGGGTCTCGATCAGCCGGTGGTTGTCACGCTGGTGCAGGCCGATGGACGGCTCGTCGAGGACGTAGAGCACGCCGACGAGTCCGGAGCCGATCTGGGTGGCGAGGCGGATGCGCTGGGCCTCGCCGCCGGAGAGGGTGCCCGCGGCGCGGTTCAGCGAGAGGTAGTCCAGGCCGACGTCGACCAGGAAGCGCAGCCGCTCGTTGACCTCCTTGAGCACGCGTTCGGCGATCTTCTTGTCGCGGGCGGTGAGCTTCAGCTCGCCGAGGAAGTCCGCGCAGTCGCTGATGGACATCGAGGAGACCTCGGCGATGGACTTGCCCATGACCGTGACGGCGAGGACGACCGGCTTGAGCCGGGTGCCCTCGCAGGCCGGGCAGGGCACCTCGCGCATGTAGCCCTCGAAGCGCTCGCGGCTGGAGTCGCTCTCGGCCTCGCTGTGCCGGCGCTTGACGAAGGGGACGGCGCCCTCGAACGCCGTGGTGTACCGGCGCTCCCGCCCGTAGCGGTTGCGGTAGCGGACCTCGACCTGCGTCTTGTGGCCGTTGAGCAGGGCCTTCCGCGCGCGCAGCGGCAGGCCCGCGAAGGGGATGTCGGTGCGGAAGCCCAGCGCGTCGGCGAGCGCGCCGATCAGGCGGTCGAAGTAGTCCCTGGTGTGGCCGTGCGACCACGGGTGGATGGCGCCCTCGTCGAGGCTCTTGTCCGGGTCGGGGACGATCAGCTCGGGGTCGACCTCCATGCGCGTGCCGATGCCGGTGCACTCGGGGCAGGCGCCGAAGGGCGAGTTGAAGGAGAACGAGCGGGGTTCGAGCTCCTCGAAGGACAGGTCGTCGTACGGGCAGTACAGGTGCTCCGAGAACATCCGCTCGCGCTCGGGGTCGTCCTCGGGCAGGTCGACGAAGTCGAGCACGACCATGCCGCCGGACAGGCCGAGGGCGGTCTCCACGGAGTCGGTGAGGCGGCGCTTGGCGCCCTCCTTCACCGTGAGGCGGTCCACGACCACCTCGATGGTGTGCTTCTCCTGCTTCTTCAGCGTGGGCGGGCTGGAGAGCTGGACGGTCTCGCCGTCCACGCGGGCGCGGGAGTAGCCCTTGGTCTGGAGGTCGGAGAAGAGGTCGGCGAACTCGCCCTTGCGCTCGCGCACCAGCGGGGACAGCACCTGGAAGCGGCTGCCCTCGGCC
Source organism: Streptomyces pilosus (assembly GCF_014649835.1). Lineage (GTDB taxonomy): Bacteria > Actinomycetota > Actinomycetes > Streptomycetales > Streptomycetaceae > Streptomyces > Streptomyces pilosus. The sequence goes on from NZ_BMTU01000001.1 coordinate 189,095, forward strand.
AGCTGGAGGACCCGGTCGACGATGGCCTGGGGCGACTGGCGGGAGATCGGCCGGGAGCACTCGGGACAGTGCGGCTTGCCGATGCGCGCGAAGAGCAGCCGCAGGTAGTCGTAGACCTCGGTGATGGTGCCGACCGTGGAGCGCGGGTTGCGGGAGGTCGACTTCTGGTCGATGGAGACCGCCGGGGAGAGGCCCTCGATGAAGTCGACGTCCGGCTTGTCCATCTGGCCGAGGAACTGCCGGGCGTAGGAGGAGAGCGACTCCACGTAGCGCCGCTGGCCCTCGGCGAAGATCGTGTCGAAGGCCAGCGAGGACTTGCCCGACCCCGACAGGCCCGTGAAGACGATGAGCGAGTCGCGCGGGAGGTCGAGCGAGACGTTCTTGAGGTTGTGCTCGCGCGCTCCACGGACGATGAGACGGTCGGCCACGCCGGTCCGCACCTTTCTTGAGAGAAGTGACAGGGGCGGGGCCCCCGTCTTTCCCAGACTAGGGCGAGCCACTGACAACGCCGGTCGGATTCACGGTTGTCAACAAACCCCGGCTCTCCAGAATGCCCGACGCCGCCCCCGAGCTTATAGCACGTGCATTCGATTACGGGCCGGGCTTCGCCACCTTCACTCGAAGGAGTGGTCCGGCTAGGGTCGGCCCCATGATTGATCACGCTGATGACCTGGCGTCTGTACGAGCCGCTACCGAGCGGCTGCTCGTCGCGGTCGGCGCACTGGACGACGCGGCTGTGACCCAGTCGTCACGCCTGCCCGGCTGGACCCGGGGCCATGTGCTGGCCCACCTCGCCCGCAACGCGGACGCTCTGGTGAACGTCCTGGAGGGCCGCCCCATGTACGTCTCCGGCGAGGCCAGGGACGCCGACATCGAGCGGGACGCCCCGCGGCCCCTCGACGTGCAGCTCGCGGACGTGCGGGAGAGCGCGGAGCGCCTGCGCGCGGCGGGCGCGGTCCCGGCGGACTGGTCGCGCACCGTCGAGCTGCGCAACGGGGTCACCGACCGCGCCGAGCGGGTGCCGTTCCGGCGGTGGGTCGAGGTGGAGCTGCACCACGTGGACCTCGGGATCGGCTACGAGCTTGAGGACCTGCCGGCGGACTTCACGGAGCGGGAGATCGCCTTCCTCGCCGACCGGTTCGCCGGTCACCCCGACGTGCCGCCGACCGAGCTGTCCGCCGCGGACGGCCGGACCTGGACGACCGGCGGCGGCGCGGCCGGCGACCCGGTGGGCGTGGCGGGGACGGCAGCCGACCTGCTGGGCTGGCTCGCCGGCCGCCGGGACGGCTCCGCGCTGACGGTGAAGGGCGGCGCCCTCCCGTCGCTCCCTCCCCTGTAGGCCTGTCGCGGGGCTGTCCCGGGCCGTGCGCGGGGATAGGCTGATCGTCATGACGTACAGCGGTCGGGTGACGGTCGGCGGGCCAGCCGACGTGCACGAACTCAAGGACCTGATGATCACCAAGGTCGCGGTCGGCCCCATGGACAACAACGCCTATCTGCTGCGTTGCCGGGCCACCGACGAGCAGTTGCTGATCGACGCGGCCGACGACGCCCACACCCTGCTGGGAACCATCGGTGACGACGGCATCGCGTCCGTCGTCACCACCCACCGGCACGGGGACCACTGGCAGGCGCTCGCCGAGGTCGTGGCCGCCACCGGCGCCCGCACCCACGCCGGCCGGGACGACGCGGAGGGCATCCCGGTGCCCACCGACGTGCTGCTCGACGACGGCGACACCGTCCGGGTGGGGCAGGTCGAGCTCACCGCCCGCCACCTGGTCGGCCACACCCCCGGCTCCATCGCCCTCGTCTACGACGACCCCCACGGGCACCCGCACGTGTTCACCGGGGACTGCCTGTTCCCGGGCGGTGTGGGCAACACCCACAGGGATCCGGAGGCGTTCGCCCGCCTGATCCACGACGTGGAGACCAGGATCTTCGACGTCCTGCCGGACGAGACCTGGGTGTACCCCGGCCACGGCGACGACACCACCCTGGGCGCGGAGCGCCCGCACCTGCCGGAGTGGCACGCGCGGGGCTGGTGAGCCGGGCCGCCGGGAGCGCCCTCCCGGCGGACGGGACCTACGCCCGGGTCGCCCCCGGGCCCGCCAGCACCGCGATCCGGTTCACCGCGAAGACGTACCCCTGCACCCCGCAGCCGGCGATGACCCCGTCCGCGCGGAGCGAGACGTAGGAGTGGTGCCGGAACGACTCGCGCCGGTGGATGTTGGAGATGTGGACCTCGATGACGGGCAGTCCGTCGCAGGCGTTCAGGGCGTCCAGGATCGCCACGGAGGTGTGCGAGTAGGCGCCGGGGTTGATGACGATCCCGCAGTGGTTCAGCCGGGCCTCGTGGATCCAGTCCACCAGTTGCCCCTCGTGGTTGGACTGGCGCAGGTCCACCGTGCCGTGGTGCGCGGCCGCCGCCTCGGCGCACATCGTCTCCACGTCGGCGAGCGTGTCGGAACCGTAGATCTCCGGCTGGCGCTGCCCGAGCAGGTTCAGATTCGGTCCGTTGAGGATCATGATCGGGGCGTTGGCCAGGGTGCGGGGCACGGTTCCTCCGGTCCGTCGGGGTCGGCGGTTCTCGGCGGAACCGCTGCTCGCCCCCGGTCTATCACGGTGCGGCGCGGGCCCGTCGCGCCCTAGCCTCCTGGCATGACGACCCCCTCGTACCCGCCCAAGCCCTCGCCCGGCGACCGCGTCGCCGTGCTCTCCCCCTCCTCCGGTCTGCCGGGGCTGTTCCCGCTCCCGTACGAGCTGGGGCTGAGGCGGCTGCGCGAGGAGTACCGACTGGAGCCGGTCGAGTACCCGGCGACGCGCAGGATGGGCGCGACGCCGCGCGAGCGGGCCGACGACCTCCATGCCGCCTTCACCGACCCGGAGATCAAGGCGGTCTTCGCGTCGATCGGCGGCGACGACCAGATCACCGTGGTGCCGCTGCTGGACCGGGAGCTGATCCGCGCCCACCCGAAGCCGTTCTTCGGGATGAGCGACAACACCCACCTGCTCGCCTTCCTCCGGGAGAACGGGATCGTCGGATTCCACGGCGCGAGCGTGATGGTCGAGCTCGGGCGCCCCGGGGCGATGCACCCGCAGACCGCGGCCTCCCTGCGGGCCGCCCTGTTCACCCCGGGCGCGTACGAGCTGCGTCCCGCCGAGCGGTGGCGGGACTCGGACCGCGACTGGGCGGACCCCGCGACGTTCGACGCGGAGCCGGAGACCCGGCCGGGGACGGGCTGGACCTGGGTGAACGCCGGGCGGGTCGTCGAGGGGCGCACCTGGGGCGGCTGCCTGGAGACCGTCGGCTCGATGCTGATGGCCGGCCGCGGGGTGGCACCGAACCTGTCCGAGTACGACGGTGGCGTGCTGTTCCTGGAGACCTCGGAGGAGCTGCCGGGCGCTGAGGAGGTCTTCCGCACCCTGCGGAGCATGGGTGAGCGGGGGCTGCTCGGGCGTTTCGCCGCGCTCCTGATGGGCCGCCCGAAGACCTGGTCCTTCGAGCGGCCGCACACCCCCGCGGAGGCGGTGGCCTACGCCGCCGAACAGCGTGAGGCCGTACTGCGGGCGATGCGGGTCTACGCGCCCGACGCCGTGATCGTCCTCGACGTGGACCTCGGGCACACCGACCCGCAGCTGGTGATCCCCTACGGGGGTGGCGTGCGCGTCGACGGGCCCGCCCGGCGCGTCACCGTCACGTACTGACGCCGGGCGGGCCGCGCCCTACGGGTTGATCGCCAGTTCGAGGTAGGCGGCGAGCAGCACCAGGTGCACCCCTCCCTGGAGGGGCGTGGCCCGTCCGGGAACCACGGTCAGCGCGCCCACCACCATGGTCAGGGCGAGCAGCACCATGTGGGTGTTGCCGAGTCCGAGGACGAGCGGGCCGGTGAGCCAGAGGGAGGCCAGCGCGACGGCGGGGATGGTCAGGCCGATGCTGGCCATCGCCGAACCGAGCGCGAGGTTCATGCTGGTCTGCACCTGGTTGCGGCGCGCGGCGCGCACCGCCGCGATGGTCTCCGGAAGGAGAACCAGCAGGGCGATGATCACACCGACGACGGAGTGGCCCAGTCCCGCGGCCTCCACGCCCGACTCGATGGTGGGCGAGACCCCTTTGGCCAGGCCGACCACGCCGATCAGGGCCAGGCCCAGCAGGCCGAGGCTGATCATGGCGGTGCGGGTGGAGGGCGCCGGGGCGTGCTCCTCCGGTTTGGCCGTCTCCCCCTGTCTGACGACCGGCAGGAAGTAGTCGCGGTGCCGGACGGTCTGGGTCGCGACGAACAGGCCGTAGAGGACGAGCGAGGAAACCGCGGCGAAGGTGAGCTGAACGGTGGAGAACTCGGGGCCCGGCTTGCTGGTGGTGAACGTCGGCAGGACGAGGCTGAGGGTCGCCAGTGTGGCCACGGTGGCGAGGGCGGCTCCGGTGCCCTCCGAATTGAACACGGCGGTGCCGTGGCGCAGTGAGCCCACCAGGAGGCTGATGCCGAGAATGCCGTTGACGGTGATCATCACGGCCGCGAACACGGTGTCCCGGGCGAGCGTGGCGCTCTGGTCGCCACCGTCGATCATCAGGGTGACGATCAGCGCCACCTCGATGACGGTGACGGCGACCGCGAGCACCAGGGAGCCGAAGGGCTCACCGACCCGGTGCGCGACCACCTCGGCGTGGTGGACCGCGGCCAGCACGGACGCCGCGAGGACCAGGGTCACCAGCGCGACGATGCCGCCGGGCAGATCGCGTCCCCAGGTCAGCACCAGCAGCAGTACGGCGACCACCGGTACGGCGGTCGTCCACCGCGTCGCGAGTGCCCTGAGCGGAGCGATCACGGGGCGATCGTCGCAGACGTGAAGGCGGGCCGCACCTTGCCGGCGGCTGCCGTACGGCGGCGGGCCGTGGAGGCGATGGGGGGTGTCACCGCCGATCGGCGTGTCCCTCCGGCGCGCCCTCCTGGTCGTCTGGGGGTCGTCATGGTCACGCATGGCCTCCTGATGCGAGTCGCGTTCGGTCGGCGCCGGCGGGCGGCGCGGGTGGAGACAGAGGGGCACCGGGAGCGGTGGCCGGCGATGTGCAGCCCTCCGCTCCCGGTGCCGGTGTCTCCGTGTACGTCCGACGGGATCAGACGTCGATGTTGTTCTTCGCGGGGCTCTCGTCCTTGCCCTCGGCCGACGCGGCCTCCGCCATCTTGCGGGAGGCCCGCAGGCTGGTGATCGTGGTGATGACCAGGACGCCGCAGATCACGCCCAGCGACACGGGGATGCTGATCTCGGGGACGTGGACCCCGGACTCGTGCAGTGCGTGCAGCACCAGCTTCACACCGATGAAGCCGAGGATGATCGACAGGCCGTAGGAGAGGTGGACCAGCTTCCGCAGCAGTCCGCCGATGAGGAAGTACAGCTGCCTGAGGCCCATCAGCGCGAACGCGTTCGCCGTGAACACGATGTAGGGGTCCTGGGTCAGGCCGAAGATCGCGGGGATCGAGTCGAGCGCGAACAGGACGTCCGTGGTGCCGATGGCGAGCATGACGACCAGCATCGGGGTCATGACCCGCTTGCCGTTCTGCTCGATCCACAGCTTGGTGCCGTGGTAGCGGTCGGCCACGCCGAAGCGGCGCTCGGCGGCCTTGAGGAGCTTGTTCTCCTCGAACTCCTCTTCCTCCTCGTCGGCCCGCGCCTCCTGGATGAGCTTCCAGGCGGTCCAGATGAGGAAGGCGCCGAAGAGGTAGAACACCCACGAGAAGCTGGCGAGGATCGCGGCGCCGGCTGCGATGAAGATCGCGCGCAGCACCAGGGCGATGAGCACACCGATCAGGAGCACCCGCTGCTGGTACTGCGACGGCACCGCGAACTTCGCCATGATCAGGACGAAGACGAAGAGGTTGTCGACGCTCAGCGACTTCTCGGTGATGTAGCCGGCGAAGAACTCGCCGCCGGCCTGTGCCCCGCCCCAGATCAGCAGGCCGACGCCGAAGAGCGCGGCCAGCACGATCCAGACGACGGTCCAGATTCCGGCTTCTTTGATGGATACGTCGTGCGGTTTGCGGCCGATGAAGAAATCGACGGCGATGAGGGCGCACAGGCCCACAACAGTCAAGACCCACAGGGTCAAGGAAACTTCCACTGCGCCTCCGGCAGATGCGTCACAGGCAATGTCAGCGTCGTCGCTGCCGGAGGTCTCTTCCACCCGGGCCACCGGGCGCTGGAACGCGTCCGGACGGTCCTTCGGGCCGACGCCCCGGGATCTGGCCTGATCCGTATTGACGGGGTCGCCGCACAGACAGGGAGTACTCCCCTCCGTGCGGTCAACAGTACCCAATCACCAAGGGTTGGTAAAGGGAGAAGTAAAGAAACTTACAAAGACGCTGGTCGGGGACCTTTGCGTGATCTTGGCACGGGCGGTGAAGGGTGGTGCGGGGTCACCGCCGCCACGCGCGGCGGGCGGCCCCGACCCGGGTGAGCACCTGGTGGAGCACCTGGCTGCCCGGCGGCACCACCGGCGGCTCGTACGTCCAGGCGTGCCCGACCCACGGATCGGCGAGGTGATCGTCGGGCACGGCGGTCAGGCGCAGCAGCGAGCGCCACAGCGGGTCGAGCAGCGGCCCGTAGGCGGAGGACTCCTCGCGGTCCGCGACCATCATCAGGTGGACGCCGACGGAGGGGCCCTCGTCGGCGAGGTAGCGCAGCTGGTTCACGGCCCGGTCGTCGAAGCCGTGCGGGAAGTCGTTGACGATCAGCAGGTGCTGGGAGGTGTCGAAGCCGGGCGGCAGCGCGTCCGGGGCGCCTCCGCGCAGCGCCATCTGCACCAGGTCGACCCGCTGGGTGAGCCGGCCCAGCACCTCCCCGACGCCCGCGGCGCCCTGGGCGGGCGGTGCCGCCAGCACGCCGGTCTGGGTCAGGGGCGCCAGGGCCTGCGCGCCGGAGCCGGCCGGGTCGATCACATGGACGGTGAACTCGCCGGCCGGGTAGACCGCGAGCAGCCGGGCGGCGTGCGCCACGGCCGTCTCCACGGCCAGGCGCCGCATGTCGTGGGAGTCGGTGAAGGACCCGTCCAGGGAGTCGGCCCGGCCGCTGTCGATCCACAGCCCGCGCTCCAGCGGCAGCCGGAGCAGCATGGGGATGCGGAGCGGGTCGGCCTCGGGGAGGCGGAGGTCGCCCAGACGGACCGCCATGGGTATCTCCATCGGCACCCGGTAGGCGTGCCAGGCGGGGTTGTCCCAGCGGGCGAACGCCGGGGGCAGGGCGGGTTCGACGACCTCGGACTCGGCGACCAGGTGGGCGAGGTCCCGGTCGAGGGATTCCCGCGCCTGGCCGACGAGCTCGGTGTGCCGGGCCCGGGCGGCCTCGCGGGCGGCGTCGCCCTGGCCACCGAGGCGGCTGCGCGGGTCGGACAGGGCCTGCTCGAGCTCCTTGTCCATGCGGGACTCGGCGAAGTCGACCGCGCTGCGGTAGGCGGCGGTGGTGCGGGCCAGGTCCTCGAACATGCCCCAGACCTGGTTGTAGAGCCGCTCCTCCATGGACCAGCCGGTCGCGTCCCCCGCGACCGGCTGGGCGGGCTGCCCGGGCCGGGGCTGCGGCGCGGCGGGCGGCGGCGGTGGCGGGGCGGAGGTCTGCCGGCGGGGGTGGCTGTAGTCGATCGGGCCGCCGGTGGTGGCGGACGGGTCCGCGGGGCCGGCGCCGTAGGCCGGCTGCGCCCCGCCCTGGCCGTGCCCGCCGGCCGGCTGTCCGCCGTAGGGCGGCGGGCCGGGGGTGCCCTGGGGTGCGGTGCCGCCCTGGTCGGGGCCGACCGCGGGGGTGGCCGCCTGCCGGGAGCGGTCACCGTCGGACGGGCGTGGCGGGGGCGCCTGTACGGAGCGGGCGAGGCCCCGCGCGACCGCCTCGTCGATGGTCCCGGCGAGCTGCACGGCCTCGGGGAGGGCCTGGTCGGTGAGGAGTTCGGCGAGACCGCCGGCGTACCCCTGGCCGACGGCGCGGACCTTCCACGCGTCCTGGCGCCGGTAGAGCTCCAGGGCGACGACGGCCGACTCGGCCTCCAGGCCCGTGATGGTGTAGCTGGCGACCTCCTCGCCGTCCAGGCCGGTGACGGCGACGAAGGGGGCCGCCACGGCGCCGAACCGGGCGGGCCCCGGGCCGCCGCCCGCGGCGGGCAGCGCGAGCAGGATGCTGACACGGTGCACCGCGTCCGTCACGGCGTCCAGATCCACCGCGAGGCGGTGGTCGGCGGCCGCCTGGCGCGACACCTCCAGACCGGGCTGGGTGGGGGCGCCCGGATGGGCCACCCAGTCGGTCCCGTGGATCCGGCCGCTCTCGTCGCCGAGCGCGGCCGCGGCCACGACCGGTGTACCGGCCGAGATCCGGATCTCCAGACGGGACTGGGAGAGCGGGTGGTTCTGCCCCCGCACCAGCTCGGCCGTCATCGCCTTCGTCCCCCTGCGTCGCGTGTGATGGGTCGTGTGCCGCTCACCGTCCCCGCCCGGGGGCAGGCCGGTCGCCTCGGGTGCTTAGAGGACCGGGAGGATCGCCGGCATCAGGTCCTGGAAGGTGCGGCCGTTGGCCGGGTTGCCGAGCGCCGTCATCGTCCAGCCGGCACCGGTGCGGTGCACCTTGGCCATGATCTGGGCGGTGTAGGCGCCGCCGCCGGCCAGCGTGTAGCGGGCGAGCTCCTGGCCGTTGGTCTCGTCGACGAGGCGGCAGAACGCGTTCTGCACCTCCTGGAACGTCTGGCCCGTGAAGGAGTTCACGGTGAAGACGATCTGGTCGATGTGGACCGGGACGCGCGAGAGGTCGACGAGGATCGCCTCGTCGTCGCCGCCCTGGCCGACGCCGCCGACGAGGTTGTCACCGGTGTGGCGCACGGAGCCGTCGTCGCTCACCAGGTGACGGAAGAACACGACGTCGACGGGCTGCTTGTCGGCGAACAGGACGGCCGAGGCGTCCAGGTCGATCTCACGGGTGCGCGAGCCGAACAGGCCGCGACGGGGAGCCGCCTGCCAGCCGAGACCCATGCGCACCGCGGTCAGGCTGCCTCCGTCGTTCTTCTGCAGACTGATGGCCTGACCCTTGGTCATGTTGACGGTCACGCGCTGATCCCCTCTCGAACTGTCCCCTGTTGCCGCGGTACCGCGGTTGTCAGAACCCTACGCAGGGGCACTGACAGTGACGTACCCAGGTCCGCACTTTGTGTCGTTCTTGCAACACATCCCGTACGCGGGTCAGGACAGGCCGGCCTCACGCATCTGCCGCAGTTCCTTCTTCATCTCCGACACCTCGTCGCGCAGCCGGGCGGCGATCTCGAACTGGAGGTCGGCCGCGGCGGCCCGCATCCGCGTGGTCAGTTCCTCGATCTGCTGGGCGAGTTCGGTGGCGGGGCGGTCGGTCGGCGCCGTCTCGGCGGCCTTGCCCCTGGCGCCCCTGGCGCTCTTCCCGGCCTTGCCGCCGAGGGAGGGGACGGGCGCCTTGGTGCCGCCGCCGTCCTTCTTCGCCTGCCGGTAGCCCGAGCCGAGCAGTTGGTCGGTGTCGATGTCCTCGCGGGCGATCTGCGCGACGATGTCGTTGATCTTCTTGCGCAGGGGCTGGGGGTCGATGCCCTTCGCCTGGTTGTAGGCGATCTGCTTCTCCCGGCGGCGGTTGGTCTCGTCGATGGCCTTCTCCATCGCCGGGGTGATCTTGTCGGCGTACATGTGGACCTGGCCGGACACGTTGCGCGCCGCGCGGCCGATGGTCTGGATCAGGGAGGTGCCCGAGCGCAGGAAGCCCTCCTTGTCGGCGTCGAGGATCGCCACCAGGGACACCTCGGGCAGGTCGAGGCCCTCGCGCAGCAGGTTGATGCCGACCAGGACGTCGTACTCGCCGGAGCGCAGCTCGCGCAGCAGCTCCACGCGGCGCAGGGTGTCGACGTCGCTGTGCAGGTAGCGCACCTGGATGCCGAGTTCCAGGAAGTAGTCCGTGAGGTCCTCGGCCATCTTCTTGGTGAGGGTGGTGACCAGGACGCGCTCGTCCTTCTCCACCCGGGCGCGGATCTCGTGCACCAGGTCGTCGATCTGGCCCTCGGTGGGCTTGACGACGACCTCGGGGTCGACGAGGCCGGTGGGGCGGATGATCTGCTCGACGAAGCCGTCGGAACGGGAGAGTTCGTACTGTCCGGGGGTGGCCGACAGGTAGACGGTCTGGCCGACGCGCTCCTGGAACTCCTCCCACTTCAGCGGGCGGTTGTCCAGGGCGGAGGGGAGACGGAAGCCGTGGTCGACGAGGGTGCGCTTGCGGGAGGCGTCGCCCTCGTACATGGCGCCGATCTGCGGGACGGTGACGTGCGACTCGTCGATGACGAGGAGGAAGTCGTCGGGGAAGTAGTCCAGCAGGGTGTTCGGCGGGGAGCCGGGAGCGCGGCCGTCGAAGTGCATCGAGTAGTTCTCCACGCCGGAACAGGAGCCGATCTGGCGGAGCATCTCGATGTCGTAGGTGGTGCGCATCCGCAGCCGCTGGGCCTCCAGGAGCCTGCCCTGCTTCTCCAGGTCGCCCAGACGCTCGCCGAGTTCCTTCTCGATGTCGTTGACCGCGCGCTCCAGCCGCTCGGGGCCGGCGACGTAGTGGGAGGCGGGGAAGACGTACAGCTGCTGGTCGTCGCTGATGATCTCGCCGGTGAGCGGGTGGAGCGTGGACAGGGCCTCGATCTCGTCGCCGAACATCTCGATGCGGACGGCGAGCTCCTCGTAGACCGGGAAGATCTCGATGGTGTCGCCGCGCACCCGGAAGGTGCCGCGGGTGAAGGCCATGTCGTTGCGCGTGTACTGGATGTCGACGAAGCGGCGCAGCAGCTCGTCGCGGTCGAACTCGTCGCCGACGCGGAGCGGGACCATGCGGTCCACGTACTCCTGCGGCGTGCCCAGTCCGTAGATGCAGGAGACGGAGGCGACCACGACGACGTCGCGGCGGGTGAGCAGGGAGTTGGTCGCCGAGTGGCGCAGCCGCTCGACCTCCTCGTTGATCGAGGAGTCCTTCTCGATGTAGGTGTCCGACTGCGGGACGTACGCCTCGGGCTGGTAGTAGTCGTAGTACGAGACGAAGTACTCGACCGCGTTGTTCGGCAGCAGCTCGCGGAACTCGTTGGCGAGCTGGGCGGCCAGGGTCTTGTTCGGCGCCATGACCAGGGTCGGCCGCTGGAGCTTCTCGATCATCCACGCGGTGGTGGCGGACTTGCCGGTGCCGGTGGCGCCGAGCAGCACGACGTCCTGCTCGCCTGCTTCGATGCGCCGGGCGAGGTCGGCGATGGCCGTCGGCTGGTCGCCGCTGGGCTGGTAGGGGCTGACGACCTCGAAGGGCGCCACCGTGCGTTCGATCTGGGAAACGGGCCGCATGCCATCCACCGTACGACCCCCCACTGACAACGGGTCCGGATCAGCGGCGCTGAGGGGTCCGGGAGCGCCGTTCCACGGGGCCGCGGTGGCGCAGCCGCGAGCGCGACGGGCGGCGGGCCGGGGAGTGGGCGGGGACGCCGGGTCTGTGCTCGGGGCGGTATGCGGGGGGCCTGCCGGTGATCATCAGCGGGTCGACGGCGACGACGACGCCCGCGAGGACGAGGAAGGCGATCGGGCCGATCATCAGCGGGCCGAGCAGGGCGGCGGCGGACTCGCCCTCGGCGGGCACGGCCGAGCCGTGTACGTGCACGTCCAGCGCGGCCATGCCGGTGTAGTGCATCCCGGTGACGGCCAGACCCATGACGAGGCTCGCGCCCACGCTCCACAGGAAGCCCCGCACCTGCCCGGCGGCCCACAGGGCGGCGCTGGCGGCGGCCATGGCGATGGCCACGGAGGCGGCCACCACGACGGTGTCGTACTCGAGCCGCCCGTCGAGGCTCATGCCGGCCATGCCCAGGTAGTGCATCGAGGCGATGCCGAGGCCGGTGACGGTGCCGCCGGTGAACAGCGCCGTTCCGGAGGGTCCCCGGTAGCCGACGATGAAGATCCCGGTGCCCACCATGACGATGCCGACGGCGAGGCTGGCGAAGGTCAGGGCCCGGTCGTAGTGGATGGGGGTGCCTTCTATCGCGAAGCCCATCATGCCTATGAAGTGCATCGTCCATATGCCGGAGCCGATGGCCACGGATCCCAGGGCGAGCCAGGCGGGGCGCCAGGGCCGGGGCGCCGTCATGGACCTGGTGGTGCAGCGCAGGCCCAGGGCGCCGCCGAGGCAGGCCATGAGGTAGGCCACCAGCGGTGTGACCAGGCCGTAGCTGAATCCGTCGACCGTGCCTTGCATGCGCGGCTGCCCGCCCTTCCCGCCCTGTACGTCCCGCGGTTCCCGATGTGGCCCCCCTCCCAGGACCGCGGGGGCGGCCCGGGCGACGCAGAGAGTATGACCCCCACCGGAATGGTCGAACGACTTTCCGGCAAAGAAACACGCTCTTGCCCCAGGTGTGTGGCACCAGTGTGCGGACTTCGGGCAACTCCGTTCAATTTGTGGTCATCCTGTGCCCGTCTCCGCTCGACCCTCTGCTGTCAGAGTTGAGCCGAACGTGATCGCCCGACGCGAGGAGTACGCATGCACGCACGTGCTGTCGCCGCATCGACCACCGCGCTCCTGGGAACGGCCGCCCTGCTGCTCCCGCTCGTGCCCGCGCGGGCCGCCGGGCACACCGGCCCGCACCCCGTGGTCGTCGCCCACCGGGGCGCTTCCGCGTACGCGCCCGAGAACACGCTCGCGGCCGTCGACAAGGCCGCCGCCCTGGACGTCGAGTGGGTGGAGAACGACGTCCAGCGGACCAGGGACGGTGAACTCGTCGTCCTGCACGACGACAGCCTGCAGCGCACCACCGACGTCGAGGAGGTCTTCCCCGACCGGTCCCCGTGGAAGGTGAAGGACTTCACGGCCGCGGAGATAGCCCGGCTCGACGCGGGAAGCTGGTTCGGCCCCGCGTACGTGGGCACCCGCGTCCCCACGCTGGAGCAGTTCCTGGAGCGCATGGAGCGCCACGACCAGAAGCTGCTGCTGGAGCTGAAGAACCCGCAGCTCTATCCGGGCATCGAGCGGGAGACGCTCAAGGTCCTCGGCAACGAGGGGTGGCTCGACCCCGGGCACGTGGGCGGCCGGCTGGTCGTGCAGAGCTTCAGCGCGGACAGCGTGCGCACGGTCCACACGCTCAAGCCGGCGGTGAGGACCGGCCTCCTCGGGACGCCGCCCGTGGCGGACCTGACTGCGTACGCGGCCTTCGCCGACCAGATCAATCCCTCGCACGGTTCGCTCTCCGCCCCCTACGTCGCCGCCGTGCGGAGCCTGCGGGGGCCGCACGGCGCGCGGATGGAGGTGCTCACCTGGACCGTGAACGACGCGGCAGCGGCCCGGCGGGTCGCCGGATTCGGGGTGGACGGCATCATCACCAACACGCCGGACGTGGTGCGCGACGCGGTGGGCGGCTGAGCGTCCGCGGCCCGGGCACCGTCGCCCGCACCGGGCTGTCGGTGGCGGGTCGTACGCTGTGCCGCATGGACAGCCATGGGCAGGACGGGCGGCGGGTGGTGTGGACCGTCGTGGCCGGTCGCATCGGCCCGCTGCTGCTGGCCGCCACCCGCGAGGGCCTGGTCAACGTCGTCTTCCACGCCACCGACGAGGTGCGCGACCGGGCGCTGGAGCGGCTGGCGTCCCGGCTCGGCGGCGAACCGGCCGAGCTGGGCTCCGCGACGGCGGAGGAGCCCACCGCCGCGGTGCTGGCCGAGGCGGTGCGGCAGGTGGAGGAGTACCTCGCGGGTGGGCGTCGGAGCTTCGAGCTGCCGCTGGACTGGTCGCTGATATCGGGCTTCAACCGCGAGGTGCTGCGCGAGCTGGCGGCCGGGGTGCCGTTCGGCACGGTCGTCGGGTACGGCGACCTGGCCGGGCGGGTGGGTCAGCCGGGCGGCGCGCAGGCGGTGGGGACGGCCATGGGCGCCAACCCGCTGCCGGTGGTGGTGCCCTGCCACCGGGTCGTGGAGCGGGACGGCGGCATCGGCGGGTTCGGGGGCGGACTGGAGACCAAGCGGCGGCTGCTCGCCCTGGAAGGTGTGCTGCCCGAGCCGCTGTTCTGACGGCTCGGGCGCGCCGGCGGTCCGGCCGGTCCGCCGGCCGGTCAGTCGTAGTGCCGTGCCTCGAGGACGTTGCCGTCCGGGTCGCGGAAGTAGAAGCTGCGCCGTGCGGGGCCGCGCGCCCCGAAGGAGTCGTGCGAGAGGTCCGTCACCGGTACGGACTGCTCCAGCAGACGGCCGCGGAGGGTGTCGAAGGCGTCGGCCGGCAGGGACAGGCAGACGTGGTTGACGGGGTGACCGGAGCTCTCGGCGGCGCCGGGGAGCATCGTCATACGTGCGGCCATGGTCAGCGGCATGAGGTCGAGGATGGTCTCGTCGTTGACCCGCACCGAGGGGAACGGGACCTCGCCCGCGGCGTAGTCGGTGAGCCTGACGGGCTCCAGGCCCACGGCCTTCTCGTAGAAGCCCGCGGCGGCGATGGGATCACGCACCCACAGCACGATGTGGTCGAGTCGAGTCGTGTGCTCCGTCATGTCTGCCAGCCTCCGGGACCCGCGCCGCGGCGCGCAAGGGGTTTCGTGCGGGGCGTGGCCCGCCAGGGATGAGGGGGAGGCGGCAGACAGGAGGCAGGCACGTGGTGCTGATGGTGTCCGAAGAGGTGCGGGAGGCGGTCGCCGGGCGTCGGCCGGTGGTGGCGCTGGAGTCGACGATCATCGCGCACGGGTTGCCGAGGCCGCGCAATCTGCGGGTGGCGCTGGAGCTGGAGGCGGCCGTGCGGGAGGAGGGCGCGGTCCCGGCGACGATCGCCGTATTGGACGGGCGCCCGCGGGTGGGTCTGGACAAGGACCAGCTGGAGCGGGTGGCGAACGAGGACGGCATCCGCAAGCTGGGCCACCGTGATCTGCCGCTGGCCGTGGCGGCCGGGGCGAGCGGGGCGACCACGGTGTCGGCCACGGCGCTGCTGGCGGAGCTGGCGGGCCTGCGGGTGTTCGCCACCGGGGGGCTCGGCGGGGTGCACCGGGAATGGACGGTGACGCAGGACGAGTCGGCCGACCTGGGGCTGCTGGCGCGTACCCGGATCACCGTGGTGTGCGCGGGGGTGAAGTCGATCCTGGACGTACCCGCGACGCTGCAGCGGCTGGAGACCCTGGGAGTGGCGGTCGCCGGATACGGCACGGACCGCTTTCCCGGCTTCTACCTCTCCGACTCGGGGCATCCCGTGGACTGGCGGCTGGACTCGCCGGGGCAGGTGGCGGCGGCGATGCGGGCGCAGGACGCGCTCGGCGGGCCGGGGTCGGCGCTGATCGTGGCCAACCCGGTCCCCGAGGACGAGCAGTTGGACCCCGGGGTGCACGCGCGGGTGCTCGACGAGGCGCTGCGCGCGTGCGCGGCGGAGGGGGTCACGGGGCAGGGTGTCACCCCGTTCCTGCTCGGCCACCTGGTGCGTGGCACCGGCGGTGCCTCCCTGGCGGCGAATCTGGCGGCGGTACGGGGCAATGTGCGGCTGGCGTCGCGGGTCGCGGCGGCGTGGGCCGCCGGGGAGTGACGGCGGGGTGAGGGCCGCCGTGCGGGACGGGGCGCTGCTGGTCGCCGGTGATGTGATCACGGATGTGGTGGCCCGGCACCGGGGACCGCTCGCGCCGGGGACGGACACGGCGGCCGTGATCGCCAGGGTGCCGGGGGGTGCGGGCGCCAATGTGGCCTGCTGGGCGGCGCGCCGGGACGGTGCGCGGGTGCGGCTGCTGGGGCGGGTGGGCGCCGACGCGGCGGTCTGGCACGAGCGGGAGCTGGCCGCCTGTGGGGTCCGTCCGCTGCTGGTGGTGGACGAAGGGGTGCCGACGGGGACGGTGATCTGCCTGGTCGACGAGGACGCGGCGGCCGAGCGGACCTTCCTCACCGACAGCGGGGCGTCGCTGCGGCTCGACCCGGGTGACTGGTCGGACGCGCTGCTGGACGGCGTGGCGCGGCTGCACCTGTCGGGTTACCTGCTGTTCTCCGGGCCGGGCCGGGCGTTCGTCGCGGTGGCGCTGAAGGCGGCGCGGGCGCGGGGAGTGCCGGTGAGCCTGGATCCGGCGTCGGCCGGCTTCCTCGGCACGCTGGGGGCCGAGCGGTTCCTGGCGCTGGTCGAGGGGGTGGACGTGCTGCTGCCCAGTCGTGACGAGGCGTGTCTGCTGACGGGGGTGCCGGACGCGGTGGGCGCGGCGGCGCGGTTGAGCCGGCAGGTGCCGCTGGTGGTGGTCAAGCAGGGGGCGCGGGGGGCGGTGCTCGCCCGGTGCGGCGAGGTGTTCGCCCGGGTTCCGGCCGTGCCGGCGACGCCCCTGGACACCACCGGCGCGGGTGACGCCTTCACCGGCGCGTTCCTCGCGGCCCTGCTCGCGGGCGCGGAGCCGGAACGGGCGGCACGGGAGGGATGCGTGGCGGGCGCGCTGGCGGTCGGCCGGACCGGGGGCCGCCCGCCCGCGCTCACCTGAAGGGCGTCCCACCAGGGGCGACACCCGTTGTCCACAGGCGGCGGAGCAGCGGGCCGGCGGTTGTCCACAGGGCCGCACACGGTTCCTCGGGGAGGGGCAGACTGGCGGTGCGGACGAGAAGACAGGCATACGGGGAGACCATGGAAGGGGGCCGCATGCCGATCACCCACACCGTCGGGCGTGACCCGGCACACCGCGGGGAGGCCGGGGAACGGGTCAGCCCGTGGCGGACCTGGCGTAGACGCTCCCGGTCCAGCCGGCCATCTGTTCCTCCGTCAGGTGCCGGGCGAGGTCCGCCTCGCTGATCATGCCGACGAGGCGCTTGTCGTCGATGACGGGGAGCCGGCGGATCTGGTGGGTCTGCATCTCGTTCAGGACGTCGTCGACGTCGGCGTCCGCGGCGATCCAGCGCGGCGTGCCCTTGGCCATCTCCCCGGCGGTGACCCGGGCGGGGTCGTGGCCCATGGCGACGCAGCCGACGACGATGTCGCGGTCGGTGAGGATGCCGCAGAGCCGCTCGTTCTCGTCGCTGATGGGCAGGGCGCCGACGTTGAGTTCGCGCATCAACTGGGCCGCGCGGTCGAGGGTTTCGTGCGCGGGGATCCACTGGGCGCCGCGGTGCATGATGTCCTGGGCGGTGGTCATGGAGTACCTCCCAATGCCGGACGGCCGGCGCGGCGCGGGTCGCACCGCGAGTCCCGGCGCCCTTCATTCTCGTCGCGCCGCCCGTGGACGGCACCCGGGGAGCGGGCCTCCGGGAGCGGCCCCGGGAGCGGCGCGGGCCGGGTGTCCGGCGGTCTGCCCGACGGTGCACGCCGCGCCCCCACCCTGTGTCGGCCGCTCGACCGACGGTGTCCGCCGGGATGCCCGCGGTGTCGGGCGGTCCGCTCCGCCGGTGTCAGCCGCGCCAGGCGGGATGGCGGGAGTCGTCGGCCCGCACCAGGACGTCGGCCGTGCCGGCCGGGTCGGTCTCCTGCTCGTAGCGGGCGAAGGCGGGGAGGGTCCAGTGGTCGGCGTCGGGCGTGCGGCGGCGCAGGGCGCCCGGGGAGAGGAGGACGTGGACGCTCAGGTCGAAGGGGAACCAGTGACGCAGCAGGAGCGGCCCGTGCAGCAACAGCACACCGCCGGGCGGGAGGTCGGTGTAGGGGCTGCGGGTGGCCCGGTCGGTGCGGGGGTCCCACAGGTCGGGCAGGACCCGTCCGCTGCCGCCCGGTTCGAGGGGGCCGAACACCTCGCGCCACAGCGCCCCGGTGTCGTACCAGCCGCTGTAGTACGACTCCAGGTCCTGGTGGCCGTACTCGAGCCGGACCGAGGCGGGGCGCAGGAAGCCGTCGGTGCCCACGGTCAGGGACGGACGGCCGCGTATCCGCAGCGCCTCGGCGAGACGTTCGGCGAGGTCGCCCGGGCGGGCGGCCGGGGCGCCGTCGAGGGCGACCCGGGGCCAGGGCCCGCCGTCGGCCGTCCTCAGTTCCAGCAGCCGGTCGGCGAGGAGGTCGCCGAGCCGCTCCCAGGTGATCGGTTCGAGTCGCACACGGCCATGATGCGCCCGCCCGGGCGCGGAACACGGGCCGGGGCCGGCCGGGGACCGGGCCCGGCCGGGGACCGGGGCTGGACGCTCGCGCATGCGTCGGCGCGGCTCGGCCATGGCGGCGTGGGGCGCGGGTGGCCTTCACTGGTGGAGACGGGCCGGACGGGACGGGTACCGGCCCGGTGAACGGGGGTGAGGACATGATCGACGAGCCGTACTACGTGCTGACGGTGCTGGGTGTGCTCGGGACGGGGCTGACGGCGGGGGTCTTCTGCGCCTTCTCGGCTTTCGTGATGAGAGGGCTCGCGGCGCTGCCGCCCGCACAGGGCGCGGCGGCGATGCGGGCGGTGAACGCGGCGGCGGTGCGGCCGCCCTTCATGCTGGTGTTCCTGGGCTCGACGCTGCTGTGCGCGGTGCTCACGGTGGTGACGCTCGTGCGGTGGCCCCGGGAGGGGGCGGTGGAGCTGCTGGTGGGCGGGGCGCTGTTCCTGGCCGGGTCGTTCGGCGTGACCGCGCTCGCGAACGTCCCGCGCAACGACGCGCTGGCCCGGCCGGAGCCGGGGAGCCCGGAGGCGGCCACGTACTGGCCGGTGTACGTGCGCGGGTGGACGAGGTGGAACCACGTGCGCACGGTCGCCTCGGCCGGGGCGGCGCTGGCGTACGTGCTGGCCGTCACCGGGTGACGGGGTCGCTGCGGGCGGCCCCCGGCGGACGTATCGTGGCCGGGAGAGCGCCGTCCTGCGACGCCCGGCCTGTCATCCGCGCGCAGAGGGACAGGGCCATGACCGATCCCAAGGGTTTCCTGACCACGCCCCGTGAGGAGTGGCCGCGCAGGCCGGTGGCGGAGCGGGTCCGCGACTGGGACGAGGTGTGCGTCCCCGGTGCGCTGCTGCCGATCATCGGCGCGCAGGCCGACCGGTGCATGGACTGCGGGGTCCCGTTCTGCCACGACGCCTGCCCGTTGGGCAACCTCGTCCCGGAGTGGAACGAGCTGGTGTCGCGGGAGGACTGGCGGGCGGCGGCGGAGCGGCTGCACGCCACCAACAACTTCCCCGAGTTCACGGGACGGTTGTGTCCGGCCCCGTGCGAGGCGGGCTGTGTGCTCGCCATCAACCAGCCGGCGGTCACCATCAAGAACGTCGAGTGTGCGGTCGCCGACCGGGCGTGGGAGGAGGGGTTCGTGCCACCGGCCCCGCCGGACCGGCTCTCGGGCCGGACGGTCGCCGTCATCGGTTCGGGACCCACCGGGCTCGCGGCGGCCCAGCAGCTGACGCGGGCGGGGCACACGGTGGCGGTCTACGAGCGGGACGACCGGCCGGGCGGACTGATGCGGTACGGCATCCCCGCGTTCAAGATGGAGAAGCGGCACCTGGAGCGGCGCCTCGCGCAGATGCGGGAGGAGGGGACGAAGTTCCGTACGTCCACGGCGGTCGGGCGGGATGTGGACGCGGCGGAGCTACGGGCGCGCTACGACGCGGTGGTGGTGGCCACGGGGGCGACCGTGTGGCGTGAACTCCCGGTCCCGGGACGCGAGCTGGCGGGGATCCATCAGGCGATGGAGTACCTGCCGCTGGCCAACCGGGTGTGCGAGGGGGACCTGGAGTCGTCGCCGCTGTCCGCGGCGGGCCGGCACGTGGTGGTCGTGGGGGGTGGTGACACGGGGTCGGACTGTGTGGGGACGGCGGTGCGTCAGGGGGCGGCGACGGTGACGCAGCTCGACATCTACGGGCGGCCGGGGGCGGTGCGGGACGAGGACGCGGAGCCGTGGCCCACGTATCCGAAGGTGTACCGGGTGTCCGCGTCGCACGAGGAGGCCGGGGCGCTGCGGAGGGCGCCGGAGGTGGAGGCCGACGCGCACGCCCGGGTGTTCGCGGCGTCCACGTTGCGGTTCGTCGGGGACGGGGAGGGACGGGTGTCGTCGCTGGAGGTGGTGGAGGTGGACGCCGGCCGGCGGGCCCTGGCGGGGACGGAGCGGTCGTTGCGGGCGGACTTCGTGCTGCTGGCGCTGGGGTTCTCCGGGCCGGAGTGCGGGGACGGGCTGGTCGCGGGGCTCGGACTGACGTTGGAGCCGCGGGGCACGCTCTCCCGGGGCGCGGACTTCGGCACGGCGGCGCCGGGGGTCTTCGCGGCCGGGGACGCGGCTCGGGGGCAGTCGCTGATCGTATGGGCGATCGCGGAGGGGCGGGCCGTGGCGGCGGCGGTCGACGGCTACCTGACCGGGGGTGGTTCGCGGCTGCCGGCACCGATCGGCCCGTACGACCGTCCGATGACGGCGTGACCGCCCGAGCGCCGCTGCCGCCGGCGGGCCCGGCGGGTGGCCCGGCGCCGACGGGTACCGGCGCCGCCCTCCCCCGCCGCCCCGGCGGGCTCCTCCTCCAGGCGCTTCCGGTACGGGGGAGGCAGGACGGCCCGCGGGAACGGCGGGGCAGCACCCACGGCTCCCCGCGGAGTCACGGCTTGCGGGCCACCGCTCCGTAGCCCGGGATGACGCCGTCGGACTGCCCCGGTACGGGCTCGCCCAGCTCCGGGTGCCACTCGTGGGGGATGCTGATGCCCGGCGGGACGAGGTCGAGGCCGTCGAAGAAGCGGCCGAACTCCGCACGCGAGCGCAGGGCCAGGGTCACTCCCGCCGCCTTCAGCTTCGCCGTGGCCGCCGCCGACTCCTCGGGCGTGAAGTCGGCCGTGGCGTGGGTGAGGACCAGGTGGCTCCCCGGGGGCAGCGGGGCCAGCAGACGGCGGACCAGCTCGTGCGCGCCGTCCTCGTCGGGGACGAAGTGGAGCAGCGCGACGAGCGACAGGGCGATCGGCCGGTCGAAGTCGAGTACCTTCCGGGCGCCGGCCAGGATGGCGTCCGGGTCGCGGGCGTCCGCCTGGAGGTACTCGGTCGTCCCCTCGTCCGTGCCCCGCAGCAGTGCCGCCGCGTGGGCCAGGACGATGGGGTCGTTGTCGCAGTACACGACGCGGGCGTCCGGGATCACCCGCTGGGCCACCTGGTGCAGGTTGGGTTCGGTGGGGATGCCGGTGCCGATGTCCAGGAACTGGCGTACACCCCGCCCCGCCAGCCAGCGCGTGGCCCGCTGCATGAACGCGCGGTTCACGCGGGCCATCACCGGCACCCGGGGGTCGAGCGCCAGCATCTGCCGGCCCATGGCCTCGTCGACGGGGTAGTTGTCCTTGCCTCCCAGATACCAGTCGTACATGCGGGCGGGGTGCGGTCTGCTGGTGTCGATCTCCACGGGGTGCTGCCCGGTCATGACGGACTCCGTAAGTCTCTGCAACTGTTAGTGATCAAGTCGGTGCCAAGGAATCAGAAGGGAAGAACAGCAAACGGGTCAGGACAGCAGGAAGTCCGCCTCTCCCGCCTTCGCCCCCTCGATGAAGGCCGTCATCTCGGCGGAGGTGTAGATCAGCGCGGGACCGTCGGGGTCGGTGGACTGGCGCACGGCGATACGGCCGTCGTCGAGCTTCATCGCCTCCAGGCAGTTCCCTCCGTTGCCGCCGCTCCACGGCTTGTGCCAGCCCTCGCTGCCCAGGTCCCTCGCGGGCATGCCGTTGTAGATCCGCTCGGTGCGGACCAGCGGCTGGGGCAGGGACGTCCGGGACTCCATGAGTTCCATTCACAGCTCCTTGCGGAGATCCCGGAGGATCTCCTTCGTGCGATGTGCCGTAGCGGCCTGCGCCGCCATGCGGTCCATGACCTCGAGGTGGGTCGCCACCTCGGTGCGCGCGTCCAGGTAGACCGCGCCGGTCAGGTACTCGCTGTAGACCATGTCCGGAAGTTCGGGCACGGCGAATCGGAACAGCACGAACGGCCCGTACGTACCGGGGTGCGGCCCGCCGGCGAAGGTCGCGACCTGCAGTGTCACATTGGGCAGCTTCGTGGCCTCGAGCAACTTGTCGATCTGCGCACGCATCACCTCCGGGCCGCCGACCCGGCGGCGGAGCGCGGTCTCGTCCATCACGACCCACAGCCGGGGCGCGTCCTTACGGGTGAGCAGTTCCTGCCGTCGCATGCGCAGGTCGACGTGGCGTTCGATGTCCTCGGGCCTGGTCTGCCCTATGGCTCCGGAGCGCAGCACGCCACGCGCGTAGTCCTCGGTCTGGAGCACTCCGGGGACGAAATGGGGTTCGTAACTGCGAATGAGGGAGGCGGCGCCCTCCAGGCTGACGTACATCGAGAACCAGCCGGGAAGGATGTCGTGGAACCGCTGCCACCAGCCGGGACGGTTCGCGTCCTCGGCCAGTTGCACGAAGGCGTCGGCCTCGTCGTCGGAGACGCCGTACGCCTTGAGCAGGAGCTGGAGGTACGGGATCTTGAGCGCGACCTCGGCCGTCTCCATGCGGCGCACGGTGGCGGGGGCGACCCGGAGTACACGGGCGGCCTCCTCGCGCTTCAGTCCCGCGCGTTCCCGCAGGTCCAGCAGGCGCCGGCCGAGGACGACCTGTCCCACCGTCGGCGCGGACCGGGGTTCACTCACACTCCACCTCCTTCGCACACATGCTGACAGCCCGGCGGCGCCATTCGAAGATCCATTCGAAGTTTCGCTCAATCGCACGTGCGTTCGAACGAAGCTCCGGCGATCCCAACTGGCGCCGCGCGAGGTGCTGTTGCGAGCAGTGTGCCACGGCCGTCCAGACCGTCACACAGCACTCTGCATTTTTCAGAGTGACACTTGCCAAGTGTTCACGGCGGGGCGATAGTGGCAAGCGTGATTCCGTCCGCGCCCTTAGGAACAGACGCCGCCGCAGGGTCCGTCGGCCTCGGCGCCGCCTCGGCTCCCGCCCCTTCGGGGGCCGCCGCCGAGCGCCGGTTCCGGTTCGAGCTGGCCGCCCATCCGGGTTCCCCGGCGCAGGCCAGACGCCTGACGAGGGCACGACTGACCGGCTGGTCGGTGTGCGAGGACACCTGCGACACGGCGGAACTGGTCGTCTCCGAACTCGTCACCAACGCCATCGTGCACACGGCGAGCAGCCACATAGTCTGCGAGCTGCACGACGGCGGCGATCTGGTGCGCATAGCCGTGCGGGACGAGGGCTGCGCGCCGGACAGACCGCGGGCGAACACCCGGCAGCGGCCGGAGGACGAGCACGGCAGGGGGCTGCTCCTCGTCGACGCCCTCTGTCACTCCTGGGGCGCCCATGAGCAGGGGCCCGGTCTGCTGGTGTGGGCGGACCTGCCCCACCGGGCGGACCTCCCGCCCGAACCGGCCGAGCCCCGCAACGACCTGGGCTGGGGCGCGCGCCCGAAGCCCGGCCCGGCCGGCGGCTCGGACGACGATCACGACCGGGACCACGAGGGCGACCGGGACGGCCACGGTGACGGCGGCACGGGGCGGACGGCCCGGCTCCGGCCGGTGTTCCCCCGGAACGGAGGAGCTGAGTGACGGGCGCTCCCGGCACCGGTCTGCTGCTGACCCTGGACTCACTGGTCCGCATCCAGCGCGGACGGCAGCCCCGGGCCGCCGCCCGGCGGCTGCCGGTCCCGGACGGCATGACGGCCCCGATGGGCTGCGACGCCGTGGCGGTTCCCGCCCGGCTCGGGCCGCTGGTGCTGCCCAGGCTGCCGCGGGTCGGGTGCGTCTACGCCGATGAGGCGCACTGGTGGTGGCTGGTCCCGTCCGACTCCGACTACGCCCTGGAGTGGCCCGCGCCCGCGCACTACGCGACCGGCGCGGTCCTGCCCGACGCGGAGGCCCCCGACCTGCCCGGCCTGATCCACCGACCGGACGGCACGCTCCCCTACACCCCGCCGATCCCGCTCTACCTGGCCCTCTGCCGCCTCACGGGCACCCCGCCCGCCTGGTCCCGCCCGGTCACCGCCTAAGTCCCCCGACGGGGACCGTGCGGAGCCGCTTCACGGTGACCGCGCAGGACGACCGCCCACCGGGACCGTGCGGAGCCGCCTCACGGGCACCCCGCCCGCCTGGCCCGCCCGGTCACCGCGCAGGACCGCCCACGAGGACCGTGCGGAGCCGCGTCGCGGGGACCGTGCCGGGTCGTGTCACGGTCACCGCGTCACGCGGCGTCACGACGCCCGGGCGGCCGCTCACGGCGTCACGCCAGCACATCGCCGCCGCCGGCGTCCCTGCGGATGATCACGAGGAACATGTCGGTCGCGAGGTCCATGACGACCTCGGCGGGCAGACCCTCCAGGCGCCGCGCGTGCGCGAACTCCTCCGCCGGCCATGAGCCGCGCGGTCCACCTGCGGGAAAGCGTTCGAGCACTGTTCGCCCGTTCACCCTGCCACCTCCATGTTGCGCTGTACTCGTAGAGTTAAACGCCAACCATGGGGCGAACGCCTCGCCCGGTGACGGTACTGAGACGTAGTTGACACCCGTTCACCGCCAAGTGTGAGCGGGCTCTCGCCCCTACGGAGCAATCGGTGACGCTGCGTGACGCTCACCGGACGCGTGGTGAGCTGCGGACCCGCGTGACCGGATCGGGTGCGCGGGTCCGGAACCCGGCCCGGTGCCCGCGGCCGCCGCTCGGGCGCGCCTGGCCTCCGCG
Organism: Streptomyces pilosus; assembly: GCF_014649835.1. Classification (GTDB taxonomy): domain Bacteria; phylum Actinomycetota; class Actinomycetes; order Streptomycetales; family Streptomycetaceae; genus Streptomyces; species Streptomyces pilosus. The sequence goes on from NZ_BMTU01000001.1 coordinate 213,584, forward strand.
ACCGCCCGCGCGAGCAGGCTCTCCGCCTCGGTGACGCCCTGGTGACGCCCTGGTGACGCCCTGGTGACGCCCTGGACGAGCGTGTCGGGCGCCGCCGTCAGCCGCGCCATCGGCCCGTCGACCCCGGCGGGCCCGGGAGGGCCCGGGAGGGCCCGGGTACACCGTCGCCCGCCCGCCACCGCTGGAGGGGCATATTGGGCCGTTGGAATCAAATGTGACGCCCCGCGCGCCCGATCACCGGGTTCGCTCTACTCTGCCGGTAGGGGGAGGAAAGGCCCACGCCATTCCTGCCGAGGAGAGCCGATGGCTGAACGCATTGCAGCAGCGCCACGTCGCCGTGGATACAAAGAAGGAATTGCCGGCGACATGCTCGCCGAATTCCTGGGAACCTTCGTCCTGCTCCTGCTGGGCATCGGGTCGGTGGCGGTCGCCGTCGTGGGCCTGCCCGGGTCGGGGCGGCAATTCGTGGAATTCGGGCCGGCCAACTGGCTCATCATCTCCTGGGGATGGGGCCTCGCCGTCGTCTTCGGCGTCTACGTCGCCGGCGGCATCAGCGGAGCCCACCTCAACCCCGCCGTGACTCTGGCCTTCGCCGTGCGCAGGGACTTCCCGTGGCGGAAGGTCCTGCCGTACTGGCTGGCCCAGGTCGTGGGCGCCTTCGTCGCCGCCGCGCTCGTCTACGCCTGCTACCGGTGGGCCATCGACGCGGCCAACACCAAGGCGGAACTCCCCCGGGACGAGTCACTGGCGACGTATTCCATCTTCGCCACCTTCCCCGCGGAATACTTCGGTAATTCGTGGTGGGGCCCGCTGCTCGACCAGATCGTGGGTACGGGAATTCTCCTCCTGCTGATCTGCGCGCTCATCGACATGCGCAATGTGGCGCCGCTGTCGAATCTCCACCCGTTCCTCATCGGCCTGGTGGTCGTCGCGATCGGTCTCACGTTCGGCACCAATGCCGGCTACGCCATCAATCCGGCGCGCGATTTCGGCCCCCGGTTGTTCACCTTCTTCGAGGGCTGGGGCGACATCGCCCTGCCGGGGACCTTCGGGTGGTTCAGCGGCTACTGGTGGATCCCCATCGTCGGCCCGCTCATCGGCGGGGTCGCCGGTGTCCTCGTCTACGACCTGATCATCAAGCCGGTGCTCACCGCCCGGGCCGGGGCGCAGGAGGAAGGCCCCGCCACCGAGGAACCGTAGATCCCCAGGCTCTGTCGTCACACCAGGAGAGGTGGCAGCGATGCCCGAATTCGTCGGCGCTGTGGACCAGGGGACCACCAGCACCCGCTTCATGATCTTCGACCACTCCGGCAACGAGGTGGCCAAGCACCAGCTCGAACACCAGCAGATCCTGCCGCGCTCCGGCTGGGTCGAGCACGACCCGGTGGAGATCTGGGAACGCACCAACACGGTGATCCAGAACGCCCTGCGGGACGGCGGCCTGTCGGCGAGCGACCTGCGGGCCATCGGCATCACCAACCAGCGCGAGACGACCGTGGTCTGGGACCCGCGCAGCGGCCGCCCGTACTACAACGCCATCGTCTGGCAGGACACCCGCACCGACCGCATCGCCGCCGCCCTCGAGCGCGACGGGCACGGGGACGTCATCCGCCACAAGGCCGGTCTGCCGCCGGCCACCTACTTCTCCGGCGGCAAGATCAAGTGGCTGCTGGAGAACGTGGACGGGCTGCGCGAGGCCGCCGAGGCGGGCCACGCCGTGTTCGGCAACACGGACGCCTGGGTGCTGTGGAACCTCACCGGCGGGCCCAACGGCGGTGTGCACGCCACGGACGTGACCAACGCCAGCCGCACCATGCTGATGAACCTCGAGACCCTGGACTGGGACGACGAACTGCTCGGCATCTTCGGCATCCCCCGCTCGATGCTGCCGGCCATCCACCCCTCGTCCGACCCCGAGGCGTTCGGCGCGGCCCGCACCTCGCGGCCGCTGAGCGCCGCCGTCCCCATCACCGGTGTCCTCGGCGACCAGCACGCGGCGACCGTCGGCCAGGTCTGCTTCTCCCCCGGCGAGGCGAAGAACACCTACGGCACCGGCAACTTCCTGGTGCTGAACACCGGCGAGGAGCTGGTGCGGTCCCGCAGCGGGCTGCTGACGACGGTGGCGTACCAGTTCGCGGGCAGCCCCGCGGTCTACGCGCTGGAGGGCTCCATCGCCGTCACCGGCGCGGCCGTGCAGTGGCTGCGCGACCAGCTCAAGATCATCGGCACGGCGCCGGACAGCGAACAGCTGGCGCGTTCGGTGGAGGACAACGGCGGGATGTACTTCGTCCCGGCGTTCTCCGGCCTGTTCGCCCCCTACTGGCGCTCCGACGCGCGTGGCGCCATCGTCGGACTGTCCCGGTACAACACCGGCGGTCACATCGCGCGGGCCACCCTGGAGGCGATCTGCTACCAGAGCCGTGACGTGGTCGAGGCCATGGAGAAGGACTCCGGTGTGCACCTGGACGTGCTCAAGGTCGACGGCGGCGTCACCGCCAACGACCTGTGCATGCAGATCCAGGCCGACGTGCTGGGGGTGCCGGTGAGCCGTCCCGTGGTCGCCGAGACCACCGCGCTGGGAGCCGCGTACGCCGCCGGACTCGCGGTGGGGTACTGGTCGGACACGGACGAGCTGCGCACCCACTGGCAGGAGTCGAAGCGCTGGGAGCCGCAGTGGGAGGAGGAGCGGCGCCAGGAGGGCTACCAGGACTGGAAGCGGGCGGTGGAGCGCACGCTGGACTGGGTGCGGGTGGGCGACGGCGACTGACGCATGACGGTGACCGCGCCGGGGGGCGCGGTCGGTGCGGGTCAGCGGTCGGCGATGTCCTCGCGGAGGCCGTCGGAGAACTCCCACCACGACAGCGGCAGCCAGTCGCCGTTCACGAACCCGTCGACCGTGGCCCCGCGACCGCGGACGGTCACCGTCGTGCCCACCGGGTAGGTCGTGCCGGACAGTCCCGGCACGGGGACGAGCAGGGTTCCCAGCCGTTGTGCCGCCATGTCGGCCCCTTTCCGTTCTCGTAGGACGATACGTATGGGGACATTACCGGCTTGCCCCCCGGGACAGACCGGAGAACCATGAGAAATGGGTCACGCGGAGCATCGGGGGAGGCGCGGCACCGGACACGCACGCCACCGAGTGGAGGTCTCAGCCATGAAGGCCGTCGTGTACAAGGGACCGTTCGAGGTTGCGGTCGAAGAAGTCGACAACCCCACCATCCAGCATCCGAACGACGTGATCGTACGGGTCACCTCGACCGCGATCTGCGGTTCCGATCTGCACATGTACGAGGGCCGTACCGCGGCCGAGCCGGGCATCACCTTCGGTCACGAGAACATGGGCACGATCGCGGAGGTCGGTCCGGGCGTCACCTCGCTCAAGGAGGGCGACCGGGTGGTCATGCCCTTCAACGTCGCCTGTGGGTTCTGCACCAACTGCGTGGACGGGTTCACCGGTTACTGTCTGACCGTCAACCCCGGCTTCCCGGGCGGCGCCTACGGCTATGTCGCCATGGGGCCGTGGAAGGGCGGCCAGGCGGAGTACCTGCGCGTCCCCTACGCCGACTTCAACTGCCTGAAGCTGCCGGAGGGAGAGGAACACGAGAAGGACTTCATCCTGCTCGCCGACATCTTCCCCACGGGTTACCACGGCTGTGAACTCGCCCAGGTGCGTCCCGGCGAGAGCGTCACGGTGTACGGCGCGGGTCCGGTCGGCCTGATGGCCGCCTACTCGGCGCTGCTGCGCGGCGCGAAGAAGGTGTTCGTCGTGGACCGGGTCCCCGAGCGGCTGCAGAAGGCCGAGGAGATCGGCGCGGTGCCCGTCAACTTCGCCGAGGGCGACCCGGTCGAGCAGATCCACGCGCAGACCGAGGGCATGGGCACCGACAAGGGCGTCGACGCCGTCGGCTACCAGGCGTCTGCGGGCGGCGGGGACACGGACCGGGAGGAGCCGGCGATCGTGCTGAACTCGCTGGTCCGCACCGTCCGCGCCACCGGCATGCTCGGCATCCCCGGGCTCTACGTCCCGTCCGACCCCGGTGCGCCCGACGAGCAGTCCAAGCAGGGCATGCTCCTCGTCGCGGTCGGCAAGCTCTTCGAGAAGGGCCTGAAGCTGGGCACGGGGCAGTGCAACGTGAAGCGCTACAACCGGCAGCTGCGCGACATGATCATCGAGGGGCGGGCGAAGCCCAGCTTCGTGGTCTCCCACGAACTGCCCCTGGACCAGGCGCCGTCGGCCTACGACAAGTTCGACAAGCGCGTCGAGGGCTACACGAAGGTGATCCTGCACCCGTAGCCGGCGGCGACCTGCGGGCCCCGGGAGTAATTCGGATGCGCGGGCGGGCCGAGCGGTGGAACGGTGGACGGCGTCGGCCGTCCACCGTTCCCGTTCCCCTGCCAGGAGCCTTCGTGATCCAGCGCGTCACCGTGCCCTCCCTGTTCCCGCCGCCCGTCTACTCCCACGTCTCCGTCGTCGAGGCGGGCACCCGGCTGGCGTTCCTGGCCGGCTCCGTACCGCTGGACGCGGAGGGCGTACTGGTCGGCGAGGGGGACCCGGTGCGGCAGGCCCGGCAGGTCGTCGCCAACCTCGGGGAGCAGCTGCGGGCGGTGGGCAGCGACCTGGAGCACGTCGTCGCGACGGACGTCCACGTCGTGAGCGCGGAGCCCGCCGTGCTCTCCGCCGTGTGGGACGTCGTCAAGGCGTCCGGGCTGAGCACCGGACCCCACTCGTCGACCCTGATCGGCGTGGCCTGCCTCGGATACACCGGGCAGCTCGTCGAGATCACGGCGACGGCGGTCGTCCCCGGCCCCGGTCCGGCCGCCGCGTGACGGCGGGCGGGCCCGCGGTGGTCCTGCGCCGGGCGCACGCCGCCGACGCCGGGGCCGCGGCCGGTGTCTGGCTGCGCTCCTTCACCGCCGCGCTGCCGGACGTGGTCCGGCCCCGCTCCGACGACGAGGTGCGGGACTACTTCCGGCACGTCCTGGTGCCGCTGCGCGAGACGTGGGTGGCGGAGGCGGCGGGCGAGGGCGTCGTCGGCGTGCTGGTGCTGGAGGGTGAGGAGCTGGACCAGCTCTACCTGGAGCCGGGGTGGCGCGGGCGCGGGCTCGGCGACCGGTTCGTGGCGCTGGCCAAGGAACGCAGCCCCACCGGTCTGTCCCTGTGGACGTTCCAGGTCAACACGCCCGCGCACCGCTTCTACGAACGGCACGGCTTCACGGCCGTGGAGCGCACGGACGGCTCCGGCAACGAGGAGCGGGAGCCGGACGTGCGGTACCGGTGGCGGCCGTGAGACCTCAGCCGCGGCGGGCGTAGCGGTCGGTCGCCGCCACCAGGGCGTCGTCCCCGGCCGCGCCGGTGTCGTGGCCGCCCTCGTCGACGATCACCAGCTCGCTGTCGGGCCAGGCGTGATGAAGCCGCCAGACGATGCCGAGGAGGTTGCCGAAGTCGAGGCTGCCCTGGACCAGGGTGCCGGGGATGCCCTTCAGCAGGTGGGCGTCGCGCAGGACGACACCCTGGTCGTCGCCCCCTCCCCCGCCCTCACCCTCGCCCTCGCCCTCGCCCTCGCCCTCGCCCTCGCCGAGGAAGTGGCCGTTGCCCCAGTAGTGGGTGACGGTACGGGCGAAGCCCAGGCGGAACACCGGGTCCCGGAAGCGTTCGACCGAGCCGGGCGGGGCGGGGATCATCGCCGTCTCCCAGTCGGTCCAGGCGAGCGCGGCCCGCTCCCTGACCTCCGGGTCGGGCGACTCCAGCAGCCGGTTGTAGGCGGCCGCCGGGTCGCCGTCGCGTTCGCCGGCGGGCAGCCCGGCGAGGAAGCGCGCGTGGGCCTCGGGGAAGACCGAGCCGAGCCCCCTGGTCAGCAGGGCCACCTCGGCGTCCGAACCGGTGGTCACTGCGGTCAGGACGAGTTCGGACACGACCCCGGGGTGGGTCTGCGCGTACCGCAGGCCGAGGGCCGACCCCCACGACACGCCCCACACCAGCCACCGCTCGATGCCCAGGTGGGCGCGGAGCCGCTCCAGGTCCGCCATCAGGTGGGCGGTGGTGTTGACGCTCATGTCGGTCGCGGGATCGCTCGCCGGGGGCAGTGACCGCCCGGCGCCGCGCTGGTCGAGCAGGACGATGCGGTAGGCGGCCGGGTCGAAGTAGCGCCTGAGGTTGGGGCCCGCCGAGGAGCCCGGACCGCCGTGCAGCACGAGCGCGGGCTTGCCGTGCGGGTTTCCGCTGGTCTCCCAGTAGACGCGGTTGCCGTCACCGACGTCGAGCATGCCGTGGTCGTACGGTTCGATCTCCGGGTATCTGGGCATCCGGGCAGGCTACCGGTGCCGGTGGGGGCCGCTCATCCCGTTTACGCGGTGTCCAGTCCGGCCGCGCCGGCCGCCGTGCGCAGGACGTCCCTGAGCATCCCGGGGGTGAGCCGGCCGGTGAAGGTGTTGCGCTGGCTGACGTGGAAACAGCCGAAGAGGTGCAGGCCGGGTCCCTCGGCCGCGTCCAGGGTGGTGCGGGCGCCGTGCGCGAAGGCGGGCCGGGGCCGGGGCACGGTCCAGCCTGCCTCGGCGAACGCGGGCAGTGCCGCCTGCCAGCCGAAGGCGCCGAGGACGAGCGCCGCCCGGAGGGTGGGCCGCAGCAGGTGCAGTTCCCGCACCAGCCAGGGCCGGCACGCGTCCCGCTCCTCGGGGGTGGGCTTGTTGGCGGGCGGGGCGCAGTGCACGGGCGAGGTGACGCGGACCCCGTACAGCTCCAGTCCGTCGTCGGCGTGCGTGGCCGTCGGCCGGGAGGCGAGCCCCACGTCGTACAGCGCCCGGTACAGCACGTCCCCGGAACGGTCCCCGGTGAACATCCGGCCCGTGCGGTTGCCGCCGTGTGCCGCGGGGGCCAGGCCGACGATCAGCAGCCGGGCGTCCGGCGGCCCGAACCCGGGCACCGGCCTGCCCCAGTACGTCCAGTCCGCGAACGCCGCCCGCTTGGTACGGGCGACCTCCTCGCGCCATTCGACCAGCCGGGGGCAGGCACGGCAGCCGGCGATGCGCCGGTCGAGTCGGGAGAGGGGGCTCGGCTCCATGGCTCCACGGTAGGTCCCGGGTGGGGGGACGGCGGTGAGCGGCCCTCTCCTGGACAATGCCCGGCATGGACGACGCCTTCACGCTGCTGAGCCGGGCGACCGGCCTGCTCCCCCGCGGCGCGCGGTCGGGGATCGGCGCGACCGTCGAGGAGGTGCGCGACTTCGAACGCCGGCAGGAGTGGGAGTTCGTACTGGAGCTGCTGCTGGATTTCGGGAACGGGCCTCCCGTCCCCGGGGCCTACTGGTCGCTGCTCGAGACCGCCGCCCGCCAGCTGATGCTGGAGCGGACCGCGCGGTGGTGCGCCTGGCGCGAGGGCGAGACCCGGCACGGTGTCTTCCGGGCCGAGCTGACGCTGTTGCCGGCCGGGGAGGGCCGGCGTGTGACGGCTTTCCAGGGGGACGGGTGGCTGCGACCCGTGTGGGACATCGGTCTCAGGACGGCCGGGGGCGAGCCTGAGATGTTCGTCGCGGTGGTGTGGGTGGAGGGCGCGGCGACGCTGGGGCCGGGTGAGAGCGCCCCGGTCCGGCTGGCCCCGCTCAGCCCCGGCCGTTGGCGTCACCTCGTGCCCGGCGCGGTGCTCACCCTGCACGAGGGCCGTCCGGTGGGCGGGACGGCGACGGTCCTGGAGGTCGCGCCGCCCGCCGTGATCCCCGTACGGTCCGCGCGGCCGTCGGGCTAAGGTCGGGACCATGGGTACCGAGGGTGCGGAGAACGACAGGACGGCCGGTGCGGACGCGCGTGACCCGGGTGAGGCGGCGCCCGCGGCCGCCGACCCCCGGGTCGCCGCGGCGGTGGCCGCCGCCGAGGCGGCCGGTCCGCCGAACGGGGAATCCGTGCGGATCGACAGCTGGATCTGGTCGGTGCGGCTGGTCAAGACGCGGTCCCTCGGCGCCGCCGCCTGCCGGGGCGGGCACGTCCGGGTGAACGGCGAGCGGGTCAAGCCCTCCCACTCCGTCCGTGTCGGTGACGAGGTGCGGCTGCGGGCCGAGACCCGGGAGCGGGTCGTCGTCGTCAAGCGGCTGATCCGCAAGCGGGTGGGCGCGCCGGTGGCCGTCCAGTGCTACCTCGACAACTCCCCGCCGCCCCCGCCCCGCGACGCCGTCGCCCCGGCCGGCATCCGCGACCGGGGCACCGGCCGCCCGACCAAGCGCGACCGCCGGGAGATGGAGCGCCTGCGTGGCCTGGGCGGACCGGGCGTGCCCGGTGGGGTGCCCGGACTCGCCGGCCCCGACGGCCCGGGCGCCGCACCGGCCGACCCCGGCGGCCGCGGGCGGGGCGCCGGAGGGCGCACGGCCGGCGGCGGAGGCGCCAAGTCCGGGCGCACATCCCGCCGGGCAGGCCCCGGCAGTCCCCGCCGCGACTGACCCGGCGCCCTCGGGAGACGGGGCGTCCGTCCGCGTCTCAGCTGCGGCGGTGCAGCAGGCGCAGCAGGTCCGCGTTGTGGTGGCGGCGGGTCCAGGCGATCAGGGCGAGCGGCACGAGCAGGACGATCGGTGTCGCCGCGTTCTCACCGTCGAACACCGTGAGCTGCGTGACGAACGCGCCCACCATCAGCGCGGCGAGACCCGTCGCCGCCGCCGACTGGAGCACGGGCACCAACAGGCCGACGGCTCCCGCGAGTTCGAGCACGCCGATGGCGTACATCCCCGGGTCGCCCCAGCCCATCTCCGCGAAAGGTCCGGCCGCCGAGGAGTGCGCGATCAGCTTGGGCAGCGCGCTCGCGGTCGCGAAGAACAGCGCGATCAGCACCTGCACTCCGCGCAACGCGACCCGGGCGCGCCGTCCGCGGGCGGCCGCCGGCCCGGCGACGGAGGTCGGGGCGGCAGCGGTGGTCTCGGACATGAGGTCTCCTGTGGGATGCGGTCCGTACTGTCACAGGGGAAGACCGCCTCCCGCACCCGAACTCATCGCTGTGCGGGCGTGGTTCTCACCGCCCGCACCCACATCCCGTCGGCCGTCAGATACCGGTCGACCCGCAGGCCCTCCTCCCCCAGCGCCTCCTCGAACCGGGGCGCGGTCAGGGCACGGGAGCGGAACGTCTGCGTCCAGACCGCGTCCGGGAACACGTACTCCGCCCGCACCGAGTCGACGCCGTCACCGACCGGTTCCGCCGACACGATCCGCACGGTGAAGCCCGCCGGATCGACCCGCTCGCGCGGCACGTTCGTGTGGTAGTCGGCGCCCTCCCGCTGGATCAGCACGCACCCGTCCTCCGCCAGGTGCCGCACACAGGTGCGCAGCAGGCCCCGCCGCACGCCGACGTCCCCCGCGTGCACCAGGAAGGACGCGAGCAGCACCACGTCGAAGGTCTCCCCGGCGTCGAGGTCCTCGATGGCGCCGCACAGCGTCCTCGCCCCGCGCACGCGCTCCAGCATCTCCGCCGACTCGTCGACCGCCGTGACGTCGAAGCCCCGCTCCAGCAGCGCGTGCGTCATCCGCCCCACGCCGCTGCCCAGCTCCAGTATCCGCGCCCCCGGCGGCACCGCGGCGGCGATGATGTCCGGCTCGTCCCCGACGGGGAGCCGCGAGTACAGCTCCACCGCGCAGCCGTCCGGGGTGATCGCCCCGGGCCCCGTCCCCTCGTACCCCTCACGCATTCTCAGCTCCATGTCCGTCCAACGGCCCGCGTCCGCACGTCCGTTCCAGTTCCCCGCGGATTCACCCGTACGTGTGAGCGGCGGCGGGTTCCGGGGACCCGGAGGGCAGGGAACTCACGGTCGCGGGCTGTGGTCGGGCGGGAGTGGCGGTGAGGACGATGCGTACGGGCAGTGAACCGGTGACCGCGCGCAGTGCGCTGCGGATGCGGTTCTGGCTCAGCGTGTGGGGCGAGGTGTGGACGGTCGCCGGGACGGTGGCCTTCGCGCTCACGGGGTACCCCGGCTGGGCGGTGGCGTGCGGGGCGCTGTGGCTGCTCGTCACCGTCGACCTGGTCCTCGTCGTCCGGCACATCCGTCAGGGACCGCACTACCAGCCGGGGCGCGACGTCCCGCCGTACGAGCCGCCGGCCGGGCGGCGGCCGTAGCGCGGGGGCATACCGCCGTCACCCTTCGAAGCGGGCCGCCCTCAGGTACTCCGGGTTGGGGTCCAGGGCGGCCGCCAGCCGGAAGTGCCGCTTCGCCGGGTGGGGGCGGTTCTGCCGCTGGTAGGTGCGGGCGAGCGCGAAGTGGGCGTAGGCGTTGTCCGGCTCGCGCTCCAGGACGAGGGAGAACTCCAGCTCGGCGGGGCGCAGCTGGGCCGCCGCGAAGAAGGCGCGGGCCCGCAGCAGGCGCGCGGCGGTGTTCTCGGGGTGGACGTCGATCACGCCGTCCAGCAGCTTCACCGCGCCCCGCGGATCCCGTGAGGCGAGCAGCTGCTCGGCGGCACGGAAGTCGATGACATGTGTCTCCGGCGTACGTCCGGTCGGACCACTGGTCTCGGGCACGGCGGCATCCTTCCCTCTCTGATCGCTTTCAACGCCTCGCCCGGGGGCCCCTATTCCGGCGTTTCCGGGGCCTGCGGCGGCCGCGGGCGGGAGGCACGCTCCCGGCGGACGAGCTCGTCCCAGACGTCCTTGACGCGGGGAACGAGCTCGTCGAGCGGGACGTCGTTGTCGATGACGATGTCGGCGATCGCCCGGCGCTGTTCGCGGGTCGCCTGGGCGGCCATCCGCGCCCGTGCGTCCTCCTCGCTCATGCCGCGCCGGCCCACGAGCCGCTCCAGCTGGGTGGCGGGGCCGGCGTCGACGACGATCACCAGGTCGTAGAGGGGCGCGAGACCGTTCTCCGTGAGCAGGGGGACGTCGTGCACGACGACGGCGTCCTCGGGGGCGGCCTCCTCCAGCTCGCGGGAGCGGGCACCCACCAGGGGGTGGACGATGGAGTTGAGCACGGCGAGCTTGTCCGCGTCGGCGAAGACGATCGCGCCGAGCCGGGGCCGGTCGAGGCTGCCGTCGGCGGCCAGGACGTCCTCGCCGAAGGCGTCGACGACGGCGGCGAGACCGGGCGTGCCGGGCTCGACGACCTCGCGCGCGATGCGGTCCGCGTCGACGAGCACGGCCCCGCACTCGACGAGCAGCCGGGACACCTCACTCTTGCCGGCGCCGATACCGCCGGTCAGGCCCACTGTCAGCATGGACAGCAGCCTAGGTGTTCGAGCCCGGGCCGGGGCACGCCGGGCCCGGGGTCGCGCCGGGCCCGGCTCGTCAGAGGTCGCCCTCCCGCTCCGCGAGGAAGCGCTCGAACTCGCGCCCGATCTCGTCCGCCGACGGGATCTCCGCCGGCTCCGCGAGCATGTTGCCCCGGGTCTCCGCACCGGCCGCCGCGTCGTACTGGTGCTCGAGGCCCTGGACGAGGGCGGTGAGTTCCTCGTCGCCCTCCCGGATCTGGCGGTCGATCTCGGTCTGGGTGCGGTGGGCGTCGGTGCGCAGCGCGTGCGCGACGCCGGGCAGGACGAGTCCGGTCGCGGCCGTGATCGTCTCGAGGGCGGTCAGTGCCGCGTCCGGGTAGGCGGACCGCGCGATGTAGTGCGGCACGTGTGTGGCGACACCCAGGACGTCGTGGCCGGCCTGCATGAGCCGGTACTCGACGAGGGCCTCGGCGCTGCCGGGCACCTGCGCCTCGTCGAAGACGCTGCTGGTCACCGGGACGAGGTCGGTCCGGTTGCCGTGCGGGGTGATGCCGACCGGGCGGGTGTGCGGGACGCCCATGGGGATGCCGTGGAAGTTCACCGACAGGCGGACGCCGAGGCGTTCCACGATCTGCTGGACGGCCGCGGCGAAGCGCTCCCACTCGACGTCCGGCTCGGGCCCGGACAGCAGCAGGAAGGGCGCGCCGGTGGCGTCCTGCACGAGGCGCACCTCGATGGCGGGCACCTCGTAGTCGCTCCAGCGGTCGCGGGTGAAGGTCAGCAGGGGGCGCCGGGCTCGGTAGTCGATGAGCCGGTCGTGGTCGAAGCGGGCGACGAGCTGGTGGGGCAGCGAGTCGAGCAGCCGGTCGACGATCTGGTCACCGGTCTCTCCCGCGTCGATGTAGCCGTCGAAGTGGTAGAGCATGACTAGTCCGGCCGACTCCTGGGCCAGCGCCATGTCGACGACGCCGAGCCCCTTCGGCTCCCATGCGTACAAATCCTGCGGATCAAGCACAGTGACCGCTCCTCCTCGTGTCCGTACGGGACAACGTGCTCGGGGCCACAGGCATTCCCCCTCCGGCGGTCGGTGGAGTGACCGCGGGCCGGTGGGGGTCGGCCGCACTGTTCCCCGCGCCCCTGGAGGGTCGGCGGGCCGGCCGCGGGCCGGTGGGGCGGGTCGCGCAGTCCCCCGCGCCCCTCGGGGGGGCAGCACTGAGGGACCGTACCCGGGTGGGTACGGCCCCTCAGTCAACGGCTAGGCGTCAGCGGGGAGCGTTCAGCTCTGGCCGCCCGCCAGCTTCTCGCGCAGAGCGGCGAGCGCCTCGTCCGAGGCGAGCGCGCCGGACTGGTCGCCACCCTCGGAGGAGTACGAACCGCCACCGGACGCGGCCGGAGCGGCGGCCTCGCCACCCTCGGCAGCGGCCTTCTCGTCCGCCTCGCGGGACTTGATGACCTGCGCCTGGTGCTGCTCGAAGCGGGACTGCGCCTCGGCGTACTGGGTCTCCCACGCCTCGCGCTGGGTCTCGTAGCCCTCGAGCCAGTCGTTGGTCTCGGGGTCGAAGCCCTCGGGGTAGATGTAGTTGCCCTGGTCGTCGTAGGACGCGGCCATGCCGTACAGGGTCGGGTCGAACTCGACCGCCGACGGGTCGGCACCGAAGGCCTCGTTGGCCTGCTTCAGCGAGAGGCTGATGCGACGGCGCTCGAGGTCGATGTCGATGACCTTGACGAAGATCTCGTCGTTGACCTGGACGACCTGCTCCGGGATCTCCACGTGGCGCTCGGCCAGCTCGGAGATGTGGACCAGACCCTCGATGCCCTCGTCCACGCGGACGAACGCACCGAACGGAACCAGCTTCGTGACCTTGCCGGGCACGACCTGGCCGATCTGGTGCGTGCGGGCGAACTGCTGCCACGGGTCTTCCTGGGTCGCCTTCAGCGACAGGGAGACACGCTCGCGGTCCATGTCGACGTCGAGGACCTCGACGGTGACTTCCTGGCCGACCTCGACAACCTCGGACGGGTGGTCGATGTGCTTCCAGGACAGCTCGGAGACGTGGACCAGACCGTCGACGCCACCCAGGTCCACGAAGGCACCGAAGTTGACGATCGAGGAGACGACGCCGGAACGGACCTGACCCTTCTGGAGGGTGGTGAGGAACGTCTGGCGCACCTCGGACTGGGTCTGCTCCAGCCAGGCACGGCGGGACAGGACCACGTTGTTGCGGTTCTTGTCCAGCTCGATGATCTTCGCCTCGAGCTCCTTGCCCACGTAGGGCTGGAGGTCGCGGACACGGCGCATCTCGACCAGGGAGGCCGGGAGGAAGCCGCGGAGGCCGATGTCGAGGATGAGACCACCCTTGACGACCTCGATGACGGTACCGGTGACGATGCCGTCCTCTTCCTTGATCTTCTCGATGGTGCCCCAGGCACGCTCGTACTGGGCGCGCTTCTTCGAGAGGATCAGGCGGCCTTCCTTGTCCTCCTTCTGGAGAACAAGGGCCTCGATCTCGTCACCGACGGCGACGACCTCGTTGGGGTCGACGTCGTGCTTGATCGAGAGCTCGCGGCTCGGGATGACACCTTCGGTCTTGTAACCGATGTCGAGCAGGACCTCGTCCCGGTCGACCTTCACGATGACGCCGTCGACGATGTCGCCGTCGTTGAAGTACTTGATCGTCTCGTCGATCGCGGCGAGGAATGCTTCCTCGTTACCGATGTCGTTGACCGCTACCTGCGGGGTGGTGGCGGTGGTCTCGGTGCTGCTCGTCATGTGGGAAAGGGCTCCGGTACGGACATTGAAGTCGTAGGTACTGCTACGCCGGAGCCCGTTTCGCTCTGCCGAAGCCGGACAGCCATGGAAGCGCTCCACCAGATACTGGCGACGACGCCTCGAGAACCGAGGGGACATACAACAGATGCGAGCGCAGCCTGCTACGTCTGAGGCGCGCAGGCTCGCAGCGCAACTTGTAGCATACGGGGGCAGCCGGGCAGGGTCAATGCGCGAAGCCGCCCACCCGGGGCGGATCGCCGCATAACCGGCACAATTCCCGTCCTCCGAGGCCACACAGGGGCGGATAACCCGCCTCCGCGACACACCGGAGTCCGGCTGGACGGAAGAGTACGACGAGGGAGCCGATCATCCAAGAGCCCGTAGCGCCCGAACCGGAGGCGACCCGGCGGGAGGCCGGTGTCGCGGAGAGCTCACACGCCAATCGTGGCTGGTGGGACCGGAACGCGGACGAGTACCAGACCGAGCACGGGACGTTTCTCGGCGACGACCGCTTCGTGTGGGGTCCCGAGGGTCTGGACGAGGTGGAGGCCGAGCTGCTCGGCCCGCCGGAGGAGCTGAAGGGGCGCGACGTCCTGGAGCTGGGCGCCGGCGCGGCGCAGTGTTCGCGCTGGCTGGCCGCGCAGGGGGCGCGCCCGGTGGCGCTGGACATCTCGCACCGGCAGTTGCAGCACGCGCTGCGGATCGGCGCGCCGTTCCCGCTGGTGTGCGCCGACGCGGGCGCGCTGCCCTTCGCGGACGGCTCCTTCGACCTGGCCTGCTCGGCGTACGGGGCGCTGCCCTTCGTCGCCGACCCGCGGCTGGTGCTGCGCGAGGTGCGCCGGGTGCTGCGGCCGGGCGGCCGGCTGGTGTTCTCGGTGACGCACCCGATCCGCTGGGCGTTCCCGGACGAGCCGGGTCCCGAGGGGCTGAGCGTGTCGGCGTCGTACTTCGACCGCACGCCCTACGTGGAGCAGGACGAGGACGGCCGCGCCGTGTACGTCGAGCACCACAGGACGATCGGGGACCGGGTGCGGGACGTCGTCGCGTCGGGGTTCCGGCTGGTGGACCTGGTGGAGCCGCAATGGCCGGCCTGGAACACCTCCGAGTGGGGCGGCTGGTCCCCGCTGCGCGGGAAACTGATCCCGGGCACGGCGATCTTCGTGTGCGTACGGGACTGAGTGCGTGATCCGTCATGACGCCCTGGACGCCCTGCCCGTCCGCGACGCCCTGCCCGCGCTGACCGGCGCGCTCGACACGCACGGGACCGCGGTGCTGGTGGCGCCGCCCGGCACCGGCAAGACGACGCTGGTGCCGCCGGTCCTGGCGGGGCTGCTCGGGGCGGGTCCCGCGCGGCGGGTGGTGGTCGCCGAGCCGCGGCGGATCGCGGCCCGGGCGGCGGCCCGGCGGATGGCGTGGCTGCTGGGCGAGCGGGTCGGCGGGTCCGTCGGTTTCACCGTGCGCGGGGAGCGGGTGGTGGGGCCGGACACCCGCGTGGAGGTGGTCACGACCGGTGTGCTCCTGCAGCGCCTCCAGCGCGACCAGGAGCTGTCCGGGGTGGACGCGGTGGTGCTCGACGAGTGCCACGAGCGGCACCTGGACGCGGACACGGCGGCGGCGTTCCTGTGGGACGTGCGCGAGACGCTCCGCCCGGAGCTGCGGCTGGTGGCCGCGTCGGCCACGACGGACGCGGCGGGCTGGGCCAGGCTGCTGGGCGGTGCGCCGGTGGTCGAGGCGCGCGGTGCGGCGTACCCGGTGGAGGTCGTGTGGGCGCCGCCCGCGGGCGCGGTGCGGCCGCCGCACGGGATGCGGGTCGACCCGGCTCTGCTGACGCACGTGGCGGCGGTGGTGCGGCGGGCGCTGGCCGAGCGGGACGGGGACGTACTGGTGTTCCTGCCGGGGGTCGGCGAGATCGCCCGGGTGGCCGGGCAGCTCGGCAGCCCGGACGGGGTCGAGGTGCTCCAGGTGCACGGGCGGGCGCCGGCGGCCGTGCAGGACGCGGTGCTGACCGGCGGGGACCGGCGCCGTGTGGTGCTGGCGACGGCGGTGGCGGAGTCGTCGCTGACGGTGCCCGGGGTGCGGGTGGTCGTGGACGCGGGCCTCGCGCGCGAGCCGCGGGTCGACCACGCGCGGGGGCTGAGCGCGCTGACGACGGTCCGGGCCTCGCGGGCCTCCGGGCGGCAGCGGGCGGGCCGTGCCGGGCGTGAGGCACCGGGCGTGGTGTACCGCTGCTGGGCGGAGGCGGAGGACGCGCGGCTGCCGCGGTACCCCTCCCCCGAGATCAAGGTGGCCGACCTGACGGCGTTCGCGCTCCAGGCGGCCTGCTGGGGCGATCCGGACGCCTCCGGCCTGGCGCTGCTGGACGCCCCGCCGGCGGGTGCGATGGCGGCGGCCCGGTCCACGCTGACGGCGATCGGCGCGGTGGACGCGCGGGGCCGTGCGACGGCGCGCGGTGCCCGGTTGTCACGGCTGGGGCTGCATCCCCGGCTGGGGCGTGCCCTGCTGGACGCGGCGCCGGTGGTGGGTCCGGGTCTCGCCGCCGAGGTGGTCGCCCTGGTCGGCGAGGAGCCGCCGCGCGCGTACGGGGACGACCTGGCGGCCGCCCTGCGCACCGCGCGCCGCGGCGGCGACGCGTACGCCGCCCGGTGGCGCACGGAGGCCGGCCGCCTGCGGGGGCTCGTGCCCCGGGACGCCGGTGTCGTCGGTGGCCCCGGTACGGCCGGGGACGCGCCGGGGCCGACGGGTCCGGTGCGCCCCACGGGCGGTGATCCGCTCGCGGCGGGGGCCGGCGGGGAGGACGGGCGGGTCGGGCTGGTGGTGGCGCTCGCGTTCCCCGAGCGGGTCGCCCGGGCGGACGGCGGTTCGTACCTGATGGCGGGCGGGACCCGGGCCGAGCCGGGGGCCGGCTCCGGACTGCGGGGTGCGGAGTGGGTCGCCGTGGCCGTGGCCGACCGGCCGGTGGGGCGCGGGCACGCGCGCGTCGGTCTCGGGGCGGTCGTCGACGAGGGGATCGCGCGCTACGCGGCGGGCGCGCTGCTGGAGCGCCGCGCGGAGGTCCGCTGGGCCGGCGGGGACGTCGTCGCGCGGGAGGTCGAGCGGCTCGGGGCGGTGGAGCTGACCGTACGGCCGCACACGGGCGCCGAACCGTCCCTCGTGCGGGAGGCGCTGCTCGACGGGCTGCGGCGGGAGGGGTTCGGGCTGTTGCGGTGGCCGGCCGGGGCGGTCGTCCTGCGGCAGCGGCTGGCCTTCCTGCACGGCCGGCTCGGCGCACCGTGGCCCGATGTGTCCGACGAGGCGCTCCACGCGCGCGTGGAGGAGTGGCTGGAGCCGGAGCTGGGCCGCGCGCGGCGGCGGGCCGACCTCGCGCGGATCGACGCCGGGCAGGCGCTGGGGCGGCTGCTGCCGTGGGCGTCCGGTGAGGCCGCCCGGCTCGACGAGCTCGCACCGGAGCGGATCACCGTGCCCAGCGGGTCCGCGGTCCGGGTCGACTACGCGGATCCGGAGCGGCCGGTGCTCGCGGTGAAGCTCCAGGAGATGTTCGGGCTCCAGGAGTCGCCCCGGGTGGCCGGGGTTCCGCTGCTGGTGCACCTGCTGTCCCCGGCCGGGCGTCCCGCCGCCGTGACCGCCGACCTCGCCTCCTTCTGGCGTGACGGCTACAGGGGCGTGCGGGCCGAGCTGCGCGGCCGCTACCCCAAGCACCCCTGGCCCGAGGACCCGGCCGCGGCCGAGCCGACCCGGCACACGAGCGCACGGCTCAGGCGCTGAGCCGTGCGCCGGCGCGCCGTCAGGCGGCGGGGTCCGTCGACGGGGCCGGGGCGGGTGCCTCGGTCCCGGTCCCGGTTCCGGTCTCGGCCCCCGTCCCGGCGGCGGCCACGGTCAGTTCGACCGTGACGGTCGCTCCGCCCGCGGTGGTGACACGGAGCAGGAACGTGCCGGTGGTGTCGTCCGCGTACAGCCGCGGCAGCTTCAGCAGTCCGTCCGCGTCGGTCCTGAGCCCCTTCAGCGTGCGGACCGCCTGGCCGTCGGCGTCCTTGAAGTAGGGGCCCTTGTCGTTCTCGGACGGGTCGTCGGCGGAGGTGACGAGCGTGGCGGTGGCGGCGACCTTGCCGGCGGCGGCGCCGCCGTAGGTGGCCTTGAGTTCGACCTGCTCGGCGAACGCGCCGCCCGGGGTGCACGTGAGCGCCGCGTCACCGGTGCGGACTAGGGCGTCGGCGGCGCGTTCGGTGACGTTCGCCTTGTAGGCGACGCCCGGGATGTCGCGGCCCACCACGACGGCGCGGACGGCGAACGCGCCGGTCCTCTCACCGGCCCGGAGCGCGGGCGCCACGGCGACGCCCGAGGTGTTGGTGACCACGGTGGCCACGCTCTCGCCGCCGGTGAACGTGGTGTCGGTGTCGCCCTGGATGGTGAAGCGGATGCGCACCCTGGCCACCGCCTTGCCGGCGTCCGTCTCCGCGCGGGCGCCGATCCTCTCGTCGAAGGTGCCGCCCGCCGTCGCGGTGAGCATCGTGCCGCCCGCGGCCTCCAGGTGGTGCACCGTGTCGGTGGGGGTCGGCGGGGTGGTGGCCGGCGGCGGGGTGGTCGGGCTGCCGCTGCCCGGGTCCGTCGGCTTCGGGGTCTGTCCGCCCGGCTTGCCGGGCGCCGGCGTGGGCTCGGGGGTGGGCTTGGGCGCCGGCGGAGTGGCCGAGACGGGCGGAGCGGCCGGGGCCGGCGAGGAGGGACGCACCACCGTCCCGCTGTCGCTGCGGTCCCCGGGCAGCGTGCCGGAGCCGTCGGGGATCTCGTGGGTGCCCTTGCGGTAGTACTCCAGCCACGACAGGACGGTGTTGAGGTAGTCCGTCGAGTTGTTGTAGCTGAGGATCGCCTTCCGCAGATCGCCCCGGTCGGACAGGTCCCAGTCGAAGCGGCACAGGTAGTGGCCGGCGGAGAGGGCGGCGTCGTAGATGTTGTTGGGGTCCTTGCGGCCGTCCGCGTTGCCGTCGCGGCCCGCCCACGCCCAGGTGGAGGGGATGAACTGCATCGGCCCGACGGCCTGGTCGTAGGTGCTGTTGCCGTCGTGGGCGCCGTCGTCGGTGTCCTTGATGAGGGCGAAGCCGTTGCCGTCGAGCTGGGGGCCGAGGATGGGCGAGAGGGTGGTGCCGTCGGCGTCGACCCGTCCGCCGCGGGCCTGACCGGACTCCACCTTGCCGATGGCGGCGAGGAGTTGCCAGGGCAGGTTGCAGCCGGGCTTCTTCTCGCGCAGTGCCGCCTCGGCCTGCTTGTAGGCGTCGAGGACGGTCGCGGGTATGCCGGCCTCGGCCGCCGCCGGGTCGATCGTGCCGGTGCCGCTGCTCGGCGAGGGGTTGGGGCTGTTGAGGGGCGGCAGGTCCGTGTAGTACGGCGAGTTGCCGGTCGCGCTGCCGCCGTCGGCGCCCTGCTCGGACGAGGGGGTGGCGTCGGAGGCGGTCTGCCGGCCCTGACCGTCGGCTGTGACGCCGGGAGCCTGGGACGCTGACAGGGCCGCCACCGCTGCCGCGGCAACGGCGGTGGTCGCGGCTCCCTTGCACAGCCTCCTGCCGAATTGCGCCGCCATAGAGTGAACCCCTCCCGTGGACGCCGTGGCGCCCGTCGACGTGTGTGTCGTGTCCGCCCTGTCGTGACGTTCTTCCCCGCCCGCCGGTTGCCCTGCGCGGTCGTCCGGCGCGGCGACCCTCGCGACCCTACGACAACTTCCTTTGCGCCGACACCCGTTGATGACCGATATTCACCGGTTGGCCACGTTTCTGTTGCGACCGGACCGGAGCGGGACGTCCCGCATACTGGGGCCTTCCGACGAACGCCTGCCGCTGGGAGCCGAGTTGCCGTTCACGCTGAGCCATGCGGCGGCGGTCCTGCCGGCCGTGCGCACCGACGGGAGCGGCCGGGGCGGGCTGGTGCCCTCGGTGCTCGTCGCGGGCACCTTCGCTCCCGACATGACCTATTACGCGGCGAGTGTCCTGCCGGACGCGATGGAGTTCGGCGAGGTGACGCACGCTTCCTGGGGTGTCCTCACGGTCGATGTGCTCATCGCCTGGGCACTGGTGGGGCTGTGGCTGCTGGTGCGCGAACCGCTGGTGGCGCTGTTGCCGCGGGCTCGGCAGGCGCGCGTGGCGGCCCTGGCGCGCTGTGGGGTGCCCCGTGCGCGCGTCCGTCCCCCGCTGGTGGCGCGCTGGTACGTCTCGGCGGCGCTGGGCGCGTCGACGCACGTGGTGTGGGACGCGTTCACGCACCTCGACCGGTGGGGGATGCGGGTGTTCCCCGTGCTGGGCGAGGAGTTCGCGGGGTCGCCGCTGTACTGGTACCTGCAGTACGGCGGTTCGGCGGTGGCCGCGGTCGTGATCGCGCTGTTCCTGGCGCGGGCGCTGCGCCGGACGGGGCCGGGGGCCGCGGAGGCGACGGATGTCGCGGCCGGGCCGGTGGGGGTGCCGGCGCTCTCCGGTGCCGACCGGTGGGCGGCCGCGGCGCTGCTCGGCGGGTGTGCGGTGGCGGGGGCGGTGCAGCGGGCCTCGCGGTGGTGGGCCTACTGGGGATCGACCGCGAAGCCCTGGGAACTGATCCCCACGGTGTGCTTCGGCGCCGGCGCGGGGCTGGTCCTCGCGCTCCCGTTGTACGCGCTGGCCGTCAGGGCGTGGCGTCCGGCCACCCCGGCCACGGCGGAGCCGGAAGGGCCCGGCACGCGGCGGCCTGACCGTACTGCCGCACGCTGAGGGTCTCGCTCGCCGCGACGAACACGGTGACGGTGCGGACGGGGCGGGGCCCGGGCAGCAGGCTTCTCACGAGGGCGAGACGGGCGCGGGCCAGTTCGGCCCACAGCCGCCAGGCGGGCGGCTCGCCGGTGGTGGTGCGGCCGCCTCTCCGGCGGCCGAGGACCGCGGCGGCGTCGCGGAGCGCGGTCGCGAGGGTGGTGGGGATGCGGGCGGTGCTTGCGGCGGCCGCGAAGACCGGAACCGGCGGAAACGCCTCGAGGGCGGGTCCGTAGGCGTCGGCCCGCGGGGGTGCCGCTGTGCGGTGAAGCATGCGTATACCCATGCGTCGCATCCTGTCGGCCGGGCCGCCCGAGGGCGTGCCCGCGGGGTCCACGCGAGTGAAACCCCGTCCGGCGGCCGGACACCGTGGGGGCCGGCCGCCGTAGCGGCGGGTCAGTGGGCTGCGGATTCCCAGTCGGGGCCCGCGCCCACGGAGACGCCCAGGGGGACGCGGAGCTGGACGGCGGAGGCCATTTCGCGGCGGACCAGGTCCTCGACCGGGGCACGCTCGCCGGGGGCGAGTTCCAGCACGATCTCGTCGTGGACCTGGAGGAGCATGCGGGAGCGCAGGTCCGCCTCGCGCAGGGCGCGGTCCACGTTCAGCATGGCGATCTTGACGATGTCCGCCGCCGTGCCCTGGATCGGCGCGTTGAGCGCCATGCGCTCGGCCGCCTCGCGCCGCTGGCGGTTGTCGCTGTTGAGGTCGGGCAGGTAGCGGCGGCGGCCGAACAGCGTCGCCGTGTAGCCCGTGGCCCTCGCCTCGTCGACGACCCGGCGCAGATAGTCCCGTACGCCGCCGAAGCGCTCGAAGTACGCGTCCATCAGGGCGCGGGCCTCCGCCGCCTCGATGTTCAGCTGCTGGGACAGGCCGAACGCCGACAGTCCGTACGCCAGGCCGTACGACATCGCCTTGATCTTGCGGCGCATCTCCGCGTCCACCGCGGACTGCTCCACGGAGAACACCTGCGCGGCGGCCGTGGTGTGCAGGTCCTCGCCCGAGGTGAACGCCTCGATCAGGCCGGCGTCCTCGGAGAGGTGGGCCATCACGCGGAGTTCGATCTGACTGTAGTCGGCGGTGAGGAGCGACTCGAAGCCCTCGCCGACCACGAACCCGCGGCGGATCGCGCGCCCCTCGTCCGTGCGGACCGGGATGTTCTGCAGGTTGGGGTCCGTGGAGGACAGCCGGCCCGTCGCGGCGACGGTCTGGTTGAACGTGGTGTGGATGCGGCCGTCCGCGGCGATCGTCTTGATCAGGCCCTCGACCGTGACCCGCAGCTTCGCCTGCTCACGGTGGCGGAGCATGATCACCGGCAGTTCGTTGTCCGTCTGGCCCGCCAGCCAGGCCAGCGCGTCGGCGTCGGTGGTGTAGCCGGTCTTCGTCTTCTTCGTCTTCGGCAGCGCCAGCTCACCGAAGAGGACCTCCTGGAGCTGCTTGGGCGAGCCCAGGTTGAACTCGTGCCCCGCCGCCGCGTGGGCCTCCTTCACCGCCTGCTGCACGGCGCCCGCGAACATCTGCTCCATGGCCTGGAGGTGGTCCCGGTCGGCCGCGATGCCGTGCCGCTCCATGCGGGCGAGCAGCGCGGACGTGGGCAGCTCCATGTCGCGGAGCAGGTCCGCCGCGCCCACCTCCTCCAGGCGCCCCTCGAAGGCCGCGCCGAGGTCGAGGATGGCGCGGGCCTGCACCATCAGTGCCTCGGCCTCCGCGCCGTCGTCCGCGCCGAAGGCCAGCTGCCCGTCGGGCGCGGTGGCGGGCGCCAGCTCGCGGTGCAGGTACTCCAGGGACAGCGCGTCCAGGTCGAAGGAACGGCGGCCCGGCTTGACCAGGTACGCGGCGAGGGCGGTGTCCATGGTGACGCCCTCGACGGTCCAGCCGTGCTCGGCGAAGACGCGCATCGCGCCCTTGGCGTTGTGGAACACCTTGGGGCGCTCCGCGTCGGCGAGCCACGCGGTGAACGCCCGCTCGTCGGCCTCGTCCAGCTCGGACGGGTCGAACCAGGCGGCCGGCCCGTCGGCCGCGGCCAGGGCGACCTCGGCGACGGAGCCGGTGCCGAGGGCCCAGGTGCCGACGGTGGCGACTCCGAGGGGACCGCCGGTGCCGTGCTCCGCGAGCCAGCCGGTCAGCTCGCCCGTGCCGAGCACGGTGCCGTCCAGCTCCACGCCCTCGGTGACGACGGGGGTGGTCTCGGCCTCGGCGGCGCCCGGGTCGACGGCGAACAGCCGCTCGCGCAGCGAGGGGTTCCTGATCTCCAGGGTGTCGAGGATCATCGCCACGGCCTTGCGGTCGTAGGCGGTCCGCTCCAGGTCGAGCACGGTCCCGGGCAGCTCGACGCCGCGCTCCAGCTCGGTGAGCCTGCGGTTGAGCTTGACGGACTCCAGGTGGTCGCGCAGGTTCTGCCCGGCCTTGCCCTTGACCTCGTCGACGCGCTCGACCAGCTCGGCGAAGGAACCGAACTGGTTGATCCACTTCGCGGCGGTCTTCTCGCCGACGCCCGGAATGCCGGGCAGGTTGTCGGACGGGTCGCCGCGCAGCGCGGCGAAGTCCGGGTACTGGGCGGGGGTCAGGCCGTACTTCTCGAAGACCTTCTCCGGGGTGAACCGGGTCAGCTCGGAGACGCCCTTGGTGGGGTAGAGCACGGTGGTGTGCTCGGAGACCAGCTGGAAGGAGTCGCGGTCACCGGTGACGATCAGCACCTCGAAGCCCTCGGCCTCCGCCCGGGTGGCGAGGGTGGCGATGACGTCGTCGGCCTCGAAGCCCTCGACGGCGAAGCGCTGCGCGTGCATCGCGTCGAGCAGTTCGCCGATCAGCTCGACCTGGCCCCTGAACTCGTCGGGGGTCTTGGAGCGGTTCGCCTTGTACTCGGTGAACTCCTCCGAGCGCCATGTCTTGCGGGAGACGTCGAAGGCGACGGCGAAGTGGGTGGGAGCCTCGTCACGGAGCGTGTTGGCCAGCATCGAGGCGAAGCCGTAGATCGCGTTGGTCGGCTGGCCCGTCGCGGTGGTGAAGTTCTCCGCGGGCAGCGCGAAGAACGCGCGGTACGCGAGTGAGTGCCCGTCCATGAGCATCAGGCGGGGACGGGAGCCGCCGGGGGTCTGGTCGCTCTTCTTCGATGCTGTCTCTGCCACAGGTCCGATCCTGCCATGTGTCACTGACACTCGGTCCCGGCCGCGTGCGGGGGGCCGGGGAGGCGCTGCTCCCACCCCCTCCCTCCCTGTCCCCCGCGGGGGCCGTGCCCTTCCCGGGCCCCGCGGGGGCGGGCCCCGGGCCTGCGGGGGCCCGGTCTCCGGGCGTGTACCGCGTGGCAGGATCGGAGGTGTACCTCACACGTGTGCGTGGACAGGAGTGCGCGATGGCAACGAAGCCGCCCAAGGGTGATCCGGTTCAGGACGCGCCGCAGGTCGCCGGGCCGCAGCGGGCGGCGGCCGGGCTTCCCGCGATCGGGCACACCCTGCGCATGGCCCAGCAGCAGATGGGCGTGCGGCGCACCGCGCTGACGCTGCTCGGCGTGAACCAGAAGGACGGCTTCGACTGCCCGGGCTGTGCCTGGCCGGAGCCGGAGCACCGGCACCGGGCGGAGTTCTGCGAGAACGGGGCGAAGGCCGTGGCCGAGGAGGCCACCCTGCGCCGGGTCACCCCCGAGTTCTTCGCCGCGCACCCGGTCGCGGACCTGGCCGGCCGCAGCGGCTACTGGCTGGGGCAGCAGGGCCGGCTGACGCACCCCATGTACCTCCCCGAGGGCGGCACGCACTACGAGCCGGTGACCTGGGAGCGGGCGTTCGACATCGTCGCCGAGGAGATCACCGCGCTCGCCTCCCCGGACGAGGCCGTCTTCTACACCTCCGGCCGCACCAGCAACGAGGCCGCGTTCCTGTACCAGCTGTTCGCCCGTGAGCTCGGCACCAACAACCTGCCGGACTGCTCCAACATGTGCCACGAGTCGTCGGGCGCGGCGCTGTCGGAGACGATCGGCGTGGGCAAGGGCAGCGTGCTGCTGGAGGACCTGTACCGGGCCGACCTGATCATCGTCGCGGGGCAGAACCCCGGCACCAACCACCCGCGGATGCTGACCGCCCTGGAGAGGGCCAAGGCGAACGGCGCGCGGATCGTCAGCGTCAACCCGCTGCCCGAGGCAGGTCTGGAGCGGTTCAAGAACCCGCAGACCGCCAGGGGGCTGGCCGCCGGCACCGCCCTGACCGACCTGTTCCTGCAGATCCGCCTCGGCGGCGACCAGGCCCTCTTCCGCCTCCTCAACAAGCTGATCCTGGAGACTCCGGGCGCGGTCGACGAGGAGTTCGTGCGGGAACACACGCACGGCTACGAGGAGTTCGCCGCGGCCGCGCGGGCCGCCGACTGGGACGGCACGCTCACCGCGACCGGTCTGACGCGCGGGGACATAGAGGAGTGCCTGCGGATGGTGCTCGCGTCCGAGCGGGTCATCGTGTGCTGGGCGATGGGCCTCACCCAGCACAAGCACTCCGTGCCCATGATCCGGGAGGTCGTCAACTTCCTGCTGCTGCGCGGCAACATCGGCCGGCCGGGCGCGGGAGTGTGCCCGGTGCGGGGGCACTCCAACGTGCAGGGCGACCGCACCATGGGCATCTTCGAGCGGCCCGCGCCGGCGTTCCTGGACGCGCTGGAGAAGGAGTTCGGTTTCGCGCCGCCGCGCGAGCACGGCTACGACGTCGTACGGGCCATCCGCGCGCTGCGCGACGGGGAGGCGAAGGTCTTCTTCGCCATGGGCGGCAACTTCGTCTCCGCCTCCCCCGACACGGAGGTCACCGAGGCGGCGATGCGCCGGGCCCGGCTGACGGTGCACGTGTCGACCAAGCTGAACCGCTCGCACGCCGTCACGGGCGCGCGGGCGCTGATCCTGCCGACGCTGGGCCGCACCGAGCGCGACGTGCAGGCCTCGGGCGAGCAGTTCGTGACGGTCGAGGACTCCATGGGCATGGTGCACGCCTCGCGCGGCCGCCTCGAACCGGCGAGCGGCCGGCTGCTGTCCGAGCCGGCCATCGTGTGCCGGCTGGCCCGCCGGGTCCTCGGCGGGCGCAGCACGGTGCCGTGGGAGGACTTCGAGCGGGACTACGCGGCGGTCCGGGAGCGCATCGCGCGGGTGATCCCCGGCTTCGAGGACTTCAACGCGCGCGCGGCGCGGCCCGGGGGCTTCGCGCTCCCCCACGCCCCGCGCGACGAACGGCGTTTCCCCACGGCCACCGGCAAGGCCAACTTCACCGCCGCGCCGGTGGAGTACCCGGAGCTGCCGGAGGGCCGGCTGCTGTTGCAGACGCTGCGCTCGCACGACCAGTACAACACCACGATCTACGGCCTCGACGACCGCTACCGGGGCATCAGGAACGGCCGCCGGGTGGTGCTGGTGAACCCGGAGGACGCGCGGGAGCTGCGGCTGGTGGACGGCGCCTACGTCGACCTGGTCGGCGAGTGGAAGGACGGCGTGGAGCGCAGGGCGCCCGGTTTCCGTGTCGTGCACTACCCGACCGCGCGGGGCTGCGCGGCGGCGTACTACCCGGAGACGAACGTCCTGGTGCCGCTGGACGCCACCGCGGACACCAGCAACACCCCGGCCAGCAAGTCCGTGGTGGTGCGTCTGGAACAATCGGCGACCGACTGAGCGTTTGCTTAGCAGAGCCGTACCGGCGCACGACGAGACGAATGGAGCCCGGCCCATGGGAGAGCAGCAGCAGGTCAAGTTCCCGCAGGAAGTCATCGACGAGTACGCCGCGCTCGGTGTGGACCTCCCGGCGCTGTTCTCGGCGGGCCACCTGGGCACGCGGATGGGCGTGCAGATCCTGGAGGCCTCCGCGGAGCGGGTGGTCGGGACGATGCCGGTGGAGGGCAACACGCAGCCGTACGGACTGCTGCACGGTGGCGCGTCGGCGGTGCTGGCCGAGACGCTGGGATCGGTGGGCTCGATGCTGCACGGTGGCAGCACCAAGATCGCGGTCGGGGTCGACCTCAACTGCACGCACCACCGGGGGGCCCGTTCCGGCCTTGTCACCGGGGTGGCCACGCCCGTGCACCGGGGGCGGTCGACGGCGACGTACGAGATCGTCATCACCGACGAGGCGGACAAGCGCGTGTGCACCGCACGGCTGACCTGCCTGCTGCGCGACGTGAACCCCGGGGACGCGGAGCGGGTGACGGGCTGACCGCCCCCGGAGCCGCGACCGGCTGACCGCCCCCTGCGACCGCGAGGAGGCGGCGGCCCGCGCGGCCTGCCGCGCCGCGCGGGCCGCTGCCGTCGCGGTACGACGGCACGCTCCCGCGCCGCGACTCCGTCCGCCCGTACCGGCATCGCCTCCCGGCGGGCGGGGGCCGGCGGCGCCGAGGCGTCCGCCGGATACCGGCGGAGCGGCCGCGAGGGCGGCGCGGAACGCCGCCGTCGCGGTGCGGGAGCGGAGGGCCGACTGACGTCGCGTGCGACAGGCGCGGGCACCGACCGGCACCGCGACTCCGCACCCCCGCCCTGCCGTTGCCCCGGTGGACGGGCGGCGTCGGGTGGGCGGGCCGACCGCAGGGCCGGGCGGGCTCGCCGTGCGGGAGGGGCGGACCGTGTCGCGCCTCCCGCCCTGTGCGACGCCATTGCCTCCGGCGGGTGGGCGCTCTACGTTCGGGGGATGCGGCGGGGAGTACGGGCGCGGGCGGGGGCGATCGCCTCGGTCCTCGCGGCCGCCTGGGCGGTGGCCGGGTGCGGGGCGGCGGATTCCGGCCACGCTCGGAAGGCGGACCCGCCGGCGGGCCGCTCCGCCTCACCGTCACCCCGGGTGACGTCCGACGAGGACCTGTGCACCCGGATCGTCGGCCACTGGTCGCGCGAGCTGCTCGACGGCCGCGGCTACGGCGACTACCAGTCCATGGGGCTGTCCGGCGGCCAGTACGACATCCTGCGCGAGGTGGTCGACAGCGCCCGGGCCGCCCGGCGCCAAGGGACGGCGGACGTCAGCAAGTTGATCGACCGTGAGGCGCGCGAGGGCTGCGCCGCGTGGTACCGCTCCGGCGGGCCCGGTACGGAGCCCTGGCGATGAGCCGGGTGGGGCCGGTCGAGCCGGGCGAGGGCACGCACGTCCGGGACGCCCCGCCGGCGCCCCGGCCCCGACGCGGGCCCCGGGCACCGTACTTGGGACGGCACCGCAGGGCCGTGACCGGGGCGCTCCTCGCCGTCGCCGTACTCGCGGGCGGCGGCTCCCTCTACCTCACCCGGCCCCGGAGCGAGCCGCCGCCCGCCCCTCCGTACCCGAGTCAGGTGACCGCCGTCGCGTACCTGTATCCGCAGGCCGCGGACGTCAACACGGCCCCGCGGGGCTTCACTTTCGCCGTGGGGGTGACCGCGGAATTCGGCCCTCCGGTCACTGTCGTGGCGATTTCCCAGCCGTACGCGGGCCTGTCCGTGACCTCCAGCCCGCGCACCCCGTTCCGGACGAAACCGGGATCACCACGCAAGATCACCCTCACCCTGCGGGTGACAGAATGCGGAAAAGTGCCACGGAATGCCGGACTCCCTTTCCTGGATGTAACGCTGCGTAATACGCGCGCAATGGAGACGCACAGCTTCATCCTCGGGCCCTCGTACGCGCGGGACCTCTCCCGGGCCCTACAGGTAGCCTGCAGCAACGATTCGCGGTAATCACCAAAACCGCCGATACACCTGAACCAACCCCTCCGGGTCCTGCGGTTTCTCAGCATCCGGACAGAACAAAACGGCGAGAATTCTGCCCTTCCCCCCACTCAGTACCGCTCTGCAATACGTCGTGTCATAACAAGAGCGTCACAGCCTTGGCCAGAGTCTCCTCCGCATTCCCCACCCGCGCTTAGAGTCACGGCCAGTCACCGCGCCGCCCGATTCTCATTTCGGCCCAGCGCTCGACTCGGCCGCTTCCACCGGGAGGCGGCTGTCAGGGGAAAGGACTGGATCGTGCGTCAACGTTCGCTCATCGCCATCACCGCCGCCCTGGCGGCGGGTGCACTCACCCTCACCGCCTGCGGCTCACGCGACGACGACGGCGGCGGCAGCTCGGACTCCGGCAACGGTGGCACCACCGTGGTCATCGGCGTCGACGCGCCGCTGACCGGCGACCTGTCCGCGCTGGGCCTCGGCATCAAGAACTCCGTGGACCTCGCGGCCAAGACCGCCAACAAGGACAAGTACGTCGAGGGCGTCACCTTCAAGATCGAAGCCCTCGACGACCAGGGCCAGGCCTCCGTCGGCCAGCAGAACGCCACCAAGCTCGTCGCCAACGACGACGTCCTCGGTGTCGTCGGGCCGCTGAACTCCTCCGTCGGCGAGTCCATGCAGAAGGTCTTCGACACCGCCAAGCTGGTCGAGGTGTCGCCCGCCAACACCAACCCCGCCCTGACCCAGGGCGTGAAGTGGCAGACCGAGAAGGTCCGGCCGTACAAGTCGTACTTCCGCACCGCGACCACGGACGCCATCCAGGGCCCGTTCGCCGCGCAGTACGTCTTCAACGACGCCAAGAAGAAGAAGGTCTTCGTCATCGACGACAAGAAGACCTACGGCGCCGGCCTGGCCGCCACCTTCACCGAGGAGTTCAAGAAGCTCGGCGGCGAGGTCGTGGGCACCGAGCACATCAACCCGGAGAGCAAGGACTTCAACGCCGTCGCGACCAAGGTCAAGAACTCCGGCGCCGACGTCGTCTACTACGGCGGCGAGTACCCGCAGGCCGGCCCGCTGAGCAAGCAGATCAAGGAAGCCGGCGCCAAGATCCCGCTGGTCGGCGGTGACGGCATCTACAGCGCCGACTTCATCAAGCTGTCCGGTGCCGCCGGCACCGGCGACCTGGCCACCTCCGTCGGCGCGCCGGTCGAGGAGCTCCCCTCCGCCAAGGAGTTCGTCGCCAACTACAAGGCCGCCGGTTACAAGGAGGCCTTCGAGGCCTACGGCGGCTACTCCTACGACTCCGCCTGGGCGATCATCGAGGCCGTCAAGAAGGTCGTCGAGGACAACGACGGCAAGCTGCCCGACGACGCCCGCGCCAAGGTCGTCGAGGCCATGCAGAACGTCTCCTTCGACGGTGTGACCGGCAAGGTCTCCTTCGACGAGTTCGGCGACGCCACCAACAAGCAGCTCACCGTGTACTCCGTCAAGGACGGCAACTGGGCCACCGTGAAGTCCGGCACCTTCACCGGCTGACCGCCGCCCGCACCACTTTCACGAGCCGCGCGGGGCGCTGTTCCACTGGCGCCCCGCGCGGACTCGCATCCGGCCCCATCCGTCGAATATTCCGAAAGTCTCGGAGGACATGCGGTGAACGAACTGCCGCAGCAGCTGGTCAACGGCCTGCTACTGGGATCCATGTACGGCCTGGTCGCCATCGGCTACACAATGGTCTATGGCATCGTCCAGCTCATCAACTTCGCCCACGGCGAGATCTTCATGGTCGGCGCCTTCGGCGCCATCACCGTCCATCTGTACGTCTTGCCCGACGGCACCTCCATCTGGGTCGCGCTTCCCCTGATGCTGCTCGGCGCCGTGATCGTCTCGGTCCTGGTCGCCATCGGAGCGGAACGGTTCGCCTACCGTCCCCTGCGCGGCGCGCCCCGCCTGGCACCGCTCATCACGGCCATCGGTCTCTCCCTCGCGCTCCAGCAGGCCGTCTGGGCCTTCTACCCCGAGGCGAAGTCCAAGCTGGCCTTCCCGCAGATCGAGGGCGGCCCCTTCTCCATCGGCGGCGCCACGATCCAGACCGGCGACATCTTCCTCCTCATCGCCGCGCCCATCAGCATGGCCTTCCTCGCCTACTTCGTGATGCGCACCCGCACCGGACGCGGCATGCAGGCCACCGCGCAGGACCCGGACACCGCCAAGCTCATGGGTGTCAACACCGACCGCATCATCGTGATCGCCTTCGCCCTCGGCGCCGTCTTCGCCGCCGTCGGAGGTGTCGCCAGCGGTCTCAAGTACGGCCAGATCGACTTCAAGATGGGCTTCATCCTCGGCCTCAAGGCGTTCACCGCGGCAGTCCTCGGCGGCATCGGCAACATCTACGGAGCCATGATCGGCGGCCTGGTCCTAGGCGTCGTCGAGACCCTCGCCACCGCCTACATCGCCGACATCCCCGGCCTGGACCAGTTCGGCAGCCAGTCCTGGGCCGAGGTCTGGGCCTTCATCCTCCTCATCCTCGTGCTGCTGTTCCGGCCACAGGGCCTGCTCGGCGAGCGCGTTGCGGACAGGGCGTGACACCGATGACCACAGACACCACCGCTTCGACCACCGTGGCCGCTCCCACCAAGAGCGCTCCCACCGGCCTCATCGGCATCCCCCAGCACATCGGCCGCGCCCTCGCCACCGGCGGCAGCGCCCTCGCCGTCGTCTCCACCTTCCTCGCCTGGACCTGGACCGCCGCGTTCCCCGGCGACCTGACCTTCTACGGCTACCCGGGCGGACTCCAGGTCCTGGTCCTCGTGGGCGGCCTGCTCGCCACGCTGTTCGGGCTCGCCTCCTACGGCGTGAAGGGGCTGCGCTGGCTCACCCCGGCCGGCGCCGACGCGGCGGTCAAGTACGCCGTGCTCGGCACCTTCGTCACCGCCTGGTACACCGTCCTGGCGATCAGCTTCCAGCTCGGCGGAATCGTCAACCTGGAACCGGGCGGCTACCTGGTCGCCGCCGCGACGCTCACCGCCCTCCTCGGCGCCCTCGCGCTGCCCTTCGAACGGCCCGAGCCCGACCCCATCGACCCCGACGAGACGGGCTGGGAGCGGTTCCGGCACGACGCCGGCCACGCCTGGGCCACCTTCCGGGCGGCCTTCGCCTCCGACAGCCCGCGCCCCGTGCGCACCCTGCCGTCCTACGTCGAGATCCTGATCATCGTCGGCATCCTGGCGCTCGCCCTGGTCGTCTTCACGTACGGCATCGGCACCGAGTACGACGAACTCTTCGTCGGCTTCCTGATCACCGCCGGTTTCGGCTTCAGCGCCCTGAACCGCTCGGGTCTGATCGCCCACGCCTCGCAGATCACCGCACGCCACACGAACATCACCGTCTGCGGTGCCTTCATCGCGGCGGCCTGCTTCCCCTTCACCCAGACCGACGACCAGTACGCGACCCTCGGCGTCTACATCCTCATCTTCGCCACCGTCGCCCTCGGCCTGAACATCGTGGTCGGACTCGCCGGCCTGCTCGACCTCGGTTACGTCGCCTTCCTCGGCGTCGGCGCCTACGCGGCGGCCCTGGTCTCCGGCTCCCCCAGCTCGCCCTTCGGCGTCCACTTCCCCTTCTGGGCCGCCGTGCTCGTCGGGGCCGTCGCCTCGCTGATCTTCGGCGTGCTCATCGGTGCCCCGACGCTGCGGCTGCGCGGCGACTACCTCGCCATCGTCACCCTCGGCTTCGGTGAGATCTTCCGGATCGCCGTCAACAACACCGACGGCACCTCCGGACCCGACATCACCAACGGCTCCAACGGCATCGCCTCGATCCCGGACCTGAACATCTTCGGCTTCGACTTCGGGATCCAGCACGACATCGCCGGCTTCACGATCGGCCGGTTCGCCAACTACTTCTTCCTGATGCTGCTCATCACGGCCGTCGTCGTGCTCGTCTTCCGGCGCAGCGGCGACTCCCGCATCGGGCGCGCCTGGGTCGCCATCCGCGAGGACGAGACCGCGGCCCTCGCCATGGGCATCAACGGGTTCCGGGTCAAGCTCATCGCCTTCGCCGTCGGCGCGACCCTCGCCGGTCTCGCCGGCACCGTCCAGGCGCACGTCACCTACACCGTGACCCCCGAGCAGTACCTGTTCGCCGGCACCACCCCGCCCAACTCCGCCTTCCTGCTCGCCGCGGTCGTCCTCGGCGGCATGGGCACCATCGCCGGACCCCTCATCGGAGCGGCGCTGCTCTTCCTGATCCCCAACAAGCTCCAGTTCCTGGGCGACTACCAGCTCCTGGCCTTCGGTCTCGCCCTCGTCCTGCTGATGCGCTTCCGGCCCGAGGGGCTCATCCCCAACCGGCGCCGCCAGCTGGAGTTCCACGAAGAGGCCGACGCGCCCACAGTCCTGAGCAAGACAGGGGCCTGACCACCATGACCACCGACACCACCACCAAGGACACCACCCCGGGCGCGCCCGCCCCCGGTGCCACCGTCCTCGACGCACGCGGCGTCACCATGCGCTTCGGCGGCCTGACCGCCGTCCGCGACGTCGACCTGACCGTCCGCAGCGGCGAGATCGTCGGCCTCATCGGCCCCAACGGCGCCGGCAAGACCACCTTCTTCAACTGCCTCACCGGTCTGTACATCCCGACCGAGGGCGAGGTCCGCTACCAGGACAAGGTGCTGCCGCCCAAGCCGTTCAAGGTCACGGCCGCCGGCATCGCCCGGACGTTCCAGAACATCCGGCTGTTCTCCAACATGACCGTCCTGGAGAACGTCCTCGTCGGCCGGCACACCCGCACCAAGGAGGGCTTCTGGTCGGCCGTCCTGCGCGGGCCCGGCTTCCACCGGGCCGAGGCGGCCTCCCGGACCCGTGCCATGGAGCTCCTGGAGTTCGTGGGCCTGGCCGACAAGGCGGACCACCTCTCGCGCAACCTGCCCTACGGCGAGCAGCGCAAGCTGGAGATCGCCCGCGCCCTCGCCAGCGACCCCGGCCTGCTGCTCCTCGACGAGCCGACCGCCGGCATGAACCCCCAGGAGACCCGGGCGGCCGAGGAGCTCATCTTCGCCATCCGCGACCAGGGCACCGCGGTCCTCGTGATCGAGCACGACATGCGGTTCATCTTCAACCTCTGCGACCGCGTCGCCGTCCTCGTGCAGGGCCAGAAGCTGATCGAGGGCGACCCGGCCACCGTCCAGGGCGACGAGCGCGTCATCGCCGCCTACATCGGTGAGCCCATGGAGAACGACCCCGGCGCCGCCGAAGCCGCCGAAGTCGAGGCCGCCGAAGCGGCGGCCGAATCCGCGGCCGAGGCAGAGACCGCCCCGGACGCCGCGCCCGGCAAGGAGAACGACCGATGACCGCACTCCTCGAAGTCGAGGACCTCAAAGTCGCCTACGGCAAGATCCAGGCCGTCAAGGGCATCTCGTTCAGTGTCGAGGCGGGCGAAGTGGTCACCCTCATCGGCACCAACGGCGCCGGGAAGACCACCACGCTGCGCACGCTCTCCGGGCTGCTGAAGCCCGTCGGCGGCCAGATCAAGTTCAACGGCAAGTCGCTCAAGAAGATCCCCGCCCACAAGATCGTCTCCCTCGGGCTCGCCCACTCCCCCGAGGGGCGGCACATCTTCCCGCGCATGACCATCGAGGACAACCTCCGTCTCGGTGCCTTCCTGCGCAGCGACAAGGCGGGCATCGAGCAGGACATCCAGCGCGCCTACGACCTCTTCCCCATCCTCGGGGAACGCCGCAAGCAGGCCGCGGGAACCCTCTCCGGCGGTGAGCAGCAGATGCTCGCCATGGGCAGGGCCCTCATGTCCCGGCCCCAGCTGCTCATGCTCGACGAGCCCTCCATGGGTCTTTCGCCGATCATGATGCAGAAGATCATGACGACCATCGCCGAGCTGAAGTCCCAGGGCACCACCATCCTGCTCGTCGAGCAGAACGCCCAGGCGGCCCTCTCCCTGGCCGACCACGGTCACGTCATGGAGGTCGGCAACATCGTCCTCTCCGGCAGCGGACAGGACCTGCTCCACGACGACTCGGTCCGCAAGGCCTACCTCGGCGAGGACTGAGACACCCGCACACGGCTGAGGCCCGCGCACCCCGTCACGGGGTGCGCGGGCCTCAGCCGTACGCCGTCCTGATTCCCGGGTCAGCCCTTGGACGCCTTCTTCTCCTCGGCGTCGTCGATGACCGCCTGCGCCACCTGCTGCATCGACATCCGGCGGTCCATGGAGGTCTTCTGGATCCAGCGGAACGCGGCCGGCTCGCTCAGTCCGTACTGCGTCTGGAGCACGGACTTGGCGCGGTCCACCAGCTTGCGCGTCTCCAGCCGCAGACTCAGGTCCGCGACCTCGCGCTCCAGCTCCTTCAGCTCGGTGAACCGTGACACCGCCATCTCGATGGCCGGCACCACGTCGCTCTTGCTGAACGGCTTGACCAGGTACGCCATCGCGCCGGCGTCCCGCGCCCGCTCCACCAGGTCGCGCTGCGAGAACGCGGTCAGCATCAACACCGGGGCGATACTCTCCTCGGCGATCTTCTCCGCCGCCGAGATGCCGTCCAGCTTGGGCATCTTCACGTCGAGGATCACCAGGTCGGGCCGGTGCTCCCGCGCCAGCTCCACGGCCTGCTCACCGTCACCGGCCTCACCGACGACGGTGTACCCCTCCTCCTCCAGCATCTCCTTGAGGTCGAGCCGGATCAGGGCCTCGTCCTCGGCGATGACGACGCGCGTCGTCAGCGGAGGCACGTGCGACTTGTCGTCGTCGGGCACGTCTACAGGCTGGGGCGACTCGGGGGCGCTCACGTGGGCTCCTTGGTGCGGGGCAGACCGGTACTGCTGACAAGAGCGTACCCAGCTGCGATAAGGTGGGGACACGGCGGGTGACCGTCGACCTTCGTTTTGTAGGGCGCCCCGGTAGCCCAGCGGTAGAGGCAATGGTCTCAAACACCATCCAGCGTCGGTTCGAATCCGACCCGGGGTACTTTTCCTCTATATTCAAGGTCACCATTTGACGGCGGATGTTCCCCTTTCGGGTGAACATCCGCCTTTGTCGTGCGCCTTTGTCGTGCGTCGTGCGGGAAGGCTACGCGGAGGTGTCGTCCTCGCCGATGCGGTGCACGCGGACGAGGTTCGTGGAACCCGGAACCCCCGGCGGGGAACCGGCCGTGATGACGACCGTGTCACCCACCTCGCACCGGCCGTAGCCGATGAGCAGTTCGTCGACCTGGTCGACCATCGCGTCCGTGGTGTCCACATGCGGGCCGAGGAAGGTCTCCACGCCCCAGGTGAGGCTCAGTCGGGAGCGGGTGGCCGGGTCGGGGGTGAAGGCGAGCACCGGGATCGGGGAGCGGTAGCGGGAGAGACGGCGGGCGGTGTCGCCGGACTGGGTGAAGGCGACCAGGAACCTGGCGCCGAGGAAGTCGCCCATCTCGGCCGCCGCGCGGGCGACCGCGCCGCCCTGGGTGCGGGGCTTGTTGCGTTCGGTGAGGGGCGGCAGGCCCTTGGCGAGGATGTCCTCCTCGGCCGCCTCCACGATGCGCGCCATGGTGCGGACGGTGTCGATCGCGTGCTTGCCGACGCTGGTCTCGCCGGAGAGCATGACGGCGTCGGTGCCGTCGATGACGGCGTTGGCGACGTCGGAGGCCTCGGCGCGGGTGGGACGGGCGTTGTCGATCATCGAGTCGAGCATCTGGGTGGCGACGATGACCGGCTTGGCGTTGCGCTTGGCGAGCTTGATCGCGCGCTTCTGGACGATGGGCACCTGCTCCAGGGGCATCTCCACCCCGAGGTCCCCGCGGGCGACCATGATGCCGTCGAAGGCGGCCACGATGTCGTCGATGTTCTCGACGGCCTGGGGCTTCTCGACCTTGGCGATGACGGGGAGCCGGCGGCCCTCCTCGTCCATGATGCGGTGGACGTCCCTGATGTCGCGCCCGCTGCGGACGAAGGAGAGGGCGACGACGTCGAAGCCCGTCCGCAGGGCCCAGCGGAGGTCGTCCTCGTCCTTCTTGGACAGGGCGGGGACGGAGACGGCGACACCGGGGAGGTTGAGGCCCTTGTGGTCGGAGACCATGCCGCCCTCGACGACGGTGGTGCGCACGCGGGGGCCGTCGACGGCGGTCACCTCCAGGGTGACCTTGCCGTCGTCGACGAGGATGCGCTCACCGGGGGTGACGTCGCCGGCGAGGCCCGCGTAGGTGGTGCCGCAGCCGTGGCGGTCGCCCTCGGCGCCCTCCTCCACGGTGACGGTGAAGGTGTCGCCGCGCTCGAGGAGTACGGGGCCTTCGGTGAAGCGGCCGAGCCGGATCTTCGGGCCCTGGAGGTCGGCGAGGAGGCCGACGCTGCGGCCGGTCTCGTCGGCGGCCTTTCGCACCCGGTGATAGCGGTCCTCGTGCTCGGCGTGCTCGCCGTGGCTGAGGTTGAAGCGGGCCACGTCCATGCCGGCGTCGACCAGCGCTTTGATCTGATCGTACGAATCGGTGGCAGGGCCCAGGGTGCAGACGATTTTCGCTCGGCGCATGAGTCGACCCTAGGGCTTACCGACGGGTAGCGATTTGGCGGCGCGTGACGACTCAACGGCCTGTCGGTGAAAGGTTGTTGACAAGTGCGGAGTTGTGCGCCCGCGCGCTCCGGCGAGCATGTGGCGAACGGGTGAGTCCGCCGGCCCCTCCGCCCGGGCTCCGGGCGCTGCCCGGCGTACACCCCGAGCGGGCGGACGGCCGGCCTGCCCCGCCTGTCCCGCGGCGGCCCCGCCCGCGACCGGATCCACACCGGATTCGCGACTCGGGGGGCTGTTCCGGTCGACGTGTTCAGGTCAGAATCATCGGGCGAGTCTACGCGCGTTGTTCGTTGTGGTGCGAGAGGAACCTGATATGCCGTTGAACCGCCGGAAGTTCTTGACGAGGTCCGCCGCGACGGGGGCGGGGGTGACGCTGGCGGGTGCGGCGGCTCCCGCCGCCGCGGCGGCCGGCACGGGACGGGGGAGGAAGCCGGTGAAGCGGTACGCGCTGACCGTGATGGGGACCACCGACCTGCACGGACACGTCTTCAACTGGGACTACTTCAAGGACGCCGAGTACACCGACGCGGCCGGCAACGCCCAGGGGCTCGCGCGGGTGTCGACGCTGGTGAACCGTGTCCGTGAGGAGAAGGGCCGGCACAACACGCTGCTGCTCGACGCGGGCGACACCATCCAGGGCACCCCGCTGACGTACTACTACGCGAAGGTCGACCCGATCACCGCCGAGGGCGGTCCGGTGCACCCGATGGCGCAGGCGATGAACGCGATCGGGTACGACGCGGTGGCGCTCGGCAACCACGAGTTCAACTACGGCATCGAGACCCTGCGGAAGTTCGAGGAGCAGTGCGACTTCCCGCTGCTGGGGGCCAACGCGCTGGACACCAGGACGCTGAAGCCGGCCTTCCCGCCGTACTTCGTCAAGACGTTCCGGGTGAAGGGCGCTCCCCCGGTGAAGGTCGCGGTCCTCGGGCTGACCAACCCGGGCATCGCGATCTGGGACAAGGCGTACGTGCAGGGGAAGCTGACCTTCCCGGGCCTGGAGGAGCAGGCCGCGGTGTGGGTGCCGAAGCTGCGGTCGATGGGCGCGGACGTGGTCGTGGTGTCGGCGCACTCGGGCTCCTCGGGCACCTCGTCCTACGGCGACCAGCTGCCGTACGTGGAGAACGCGGCGGCGAACGTGGCGCGGCAGGTGCCGGGGATCGACGCGATCCTGGTCGGGCACGCGCACGTGGAGATACCCGAACTGCGGGTCACCAACGAGGAGACCGGCCGGGAGGTCGTGCTGTCGGAGCCGCTGTGCTACGCGGAGCGGCTGTCGCTGTTCGACTTCGAGCTGGTCTTCGAGCGGGGCCGCTGGCGGGTGGAGTCGGTGCGGGCGTCGCTGCGTGACGCGGCCACGGTCGAGGACGACCCGAGGATCACCCGGCTGCTGCGTGACGAGCACGCCGAGGTGGTGGCGTACGTCAACCAGGTGGTGGGGTCGGCGACCGAGACGCTGACGACGGTGGAGGCGCGCTACCGGGACGCGCCGATCATCGACCTGATCGGCAAGGTGCAGGAGGACGTGGTGCGGGCGGCCCTCGCGGGCACCGCGTACGCGTCGCTGCCGGTGCTCTCGCAGGCGTCGCCGTTCTCCCGCACCTCCGAGATCCCCGCGGGCGAGGTGACGATCCGGGACCTGTCCAGCCTGTACGTGTACGACAACACGCTGGTGGCGAAGCTGATGACGGGCGCCCAGATCCGGGACTACCTGGAGTACTCGGCGGAGTACTTCGTCCGGACGGAGGCCGGGACGCCGGTCGACGTCGCGAAGCTGACGAACGCGGGCGGCCGTCCCGACTACAACTACGACTACGTGTCCGGGCTCCGGTACGAGATCGACATAGCCCGCCCGGCCGGGTCGCGGATCCGGAACCTCACGCACGACGGTGTCGCGCTCGACGACGCGCGGCAGTTCGTGTTCGCGGTGAACAACTACCGGGCGAACGGCGGTGGCGCGTTCCCGCACGTCGCGTCGGCGAAGGAGCTGTGGGCGGAGTCGACGGAGATCCGGACCCGGATCGCGGAGTGGGTGACGGAGAAGGGCGTGCTGGACCCGGCGGACTTCGCGTCGGTGGACTGGCGGCTGACGCGGGACGGCACGCCGGTGTTCTGACCGGCGTCCGCCGTCACGGGTGCCTCAGGTCCCGTCCGCCAGGGGGGTGAGCCGCGCGGCTTGCCTGGCGGGCGGGACCTGCCGCGTGCGGGCCTGGAGACCGAAGGTGGTGAAGGCGGTGCGGGCGGGGAGCGGGTAGACGGGCCGCCCGGTGACGTGGTTGAGGATCGTGGCGCTGCGCCAGGCGGCCAGTCCCAGGTCGGGGGCGCCCACGCCGTGGGTGTGGAGTTCGGCGTTCTGGACGTAGACGCTGCCGGTGACGGCGCGGTCGAGGCAGAGGCGGAAGTGCGCGTCGATGCGGGGCCGGCCGGCGCGGTCCCGGCGCAGGTGCGGTTCGAGGGAGCCGAGGAGCCGGTCCAGGGAGCGTGGCCGGTGGCCGGTGGCGAGGACGACGGCGTCGGTGGTCAGACGGGCACGGGTCCGCTGATGGGTGTGTTCGAGGTGGAGTTCGATCCGCGCGCGGTCGGTGCGGTGGGCGGCGCGGACATGGACGGCGGGGGTGAGGACGGTGTCGGGCCAGCCGCCGTGCAGGGTGCGCCGGTAGAGCTCGTCGTGGATGGCGGCGAGGGTGGCGGCGTCGACGCCCTTGTGGAGCTGCCACTGGGCGGGGACGAGCCGGTCGCGGACGGGTTCGGGCAGGGCGTGGAAGTAGCGGGTGTGGTCGGGGGTGAAGTGCTCCAGGCCGAGTTTGGAGTACTCCATGGGCGCGAAGGCCCCGGTGCGGCCGATCCAGTGCAGCCGCTCGCGGCCGGCGGGCCGCCGGCGCAGCAGGTCCAGGTAGATCTCGGCGCCGGACTGTCCGGTGCCGATGACGGTGACGTGGTCCGCGGCGAGGAGGGTGTCGCGGTGCGTGAGGTAGTCGTCGGCGTGGACGACGGGGACGCCGGGTGTGGCGGCGAGGGGGCGCAGGGGTTCCGGTGTGAAGGGTTCGGTGCCGATGCCGAGGACGATGTTGCGGGCGAGGACGCGGCCGGTGGCGGCGGCGCGCCCGTCGGCGTCGAACCGGGTGAACTCGGCCTCGAACAGCGCCCGTCGGGCGTTCCAGCGGACGGCGTCGATGTGGTGGCCGAACCGCAGCGAGGGGAGGTGGTCGGCGACCCAGCGGCAGTAGGCGTCGTACTCGGTGCGGCGGATGTGGAAGTGCTCGGCGAAGTAGAACGGGTAGAGGCGTTCTCTGGCTCTGAGGTGGTTGAGGAAGGTCCAGGGGCTGGTGGGGTCGGCCAGGGTGACGAGGTCGGCGAGGAAGGGGACCTGGACGGTGACGTCGTCGAGGAGCAGTCCGGGGTGCCAGCTGAACCGGGGGCAGCCGTCGTAGAAGGCGGTGCGCAGCGCGGGAATCGGGTCGGCGAGGGCGGCGAGGGAGAGGTTGCAGGGACCGATGCCGATGCCGAGGAGGTCGCGGGGGGTGGTGGAGGTCGTCATCGGGATCCTTCCGCGTGCGCCCGGTGGACCAGGGTGAGCAGGTCCGCCAGGTCGTCGGTGCTGGTGGTGGGGTTGAGCAGGGTGGCCTTGAGCCAGAGCCTGCCGTCGGCGCGGGCGCGGCCGAGGACGGCGCGTCCGGTGACCAGGAGGTGCCGGCGCACGTCCGCGACGCCGCTGTCGTCGGCGTGGGCGGGCCGGAAGAGGACGGTGCTGATGGCGGGCTGGTCGTGCAGGTCGAAACGGGGGTCGTCGTCGACGAGGTGGGCGAAGTCCCCGGCGAGGGCGCAGACCCGGTCGACGAGGGCGCCGAGTCCGCTG
Organism: Streptomyces pilosus; assembly: GCF_014649835.1. Taxonomy (GTDB): domain Bacteria; phylum Actinomycetota; class Actinomycetes; order Streptomycetales; family Streptomycetaceae; genus Streptomyces; species Streptomyces pilosus. Next base: position 254,318 of record NZ_BMTU01000001.1, read on the forward strand.
CGGCCGAGGGTCTTGAGGGTGACGGCGGCCTTGAGGACGTCGGGGCGCCGGGTGGTGCGCAGGGACCGTCCGAGGAGGTCGGGGAGTCCGGCCGCGGTGTCGTCGTCGGCGTTGAGGTAGTCGGTGGGGTGGTGCAGGGCGGTGAGGTCCCCGGCGTCACGGACGGTGAGGAGTCCGGCGGGGACGGGCTGCCAGCCGAGTTTGTGCAGGTCGAGGGTGACCGTGTGAGCGGCTTCGAGCCCCGCGAGCCGGTGCCGGTGGAGGTCGCTGAAGAGCAGGCACCCGCCGTAGGCGGCGTCGATGTGGAGGCGGGCGCCGTGGGCGGCGCAGCGGGCCGCGATCTCGGGCAGGGGGTCGATGAGTCCGGCGTCGGTGGTGCCCGCGGTGGCGGCGACGAGGTGGGGCCCCGGCAGGTGGGTGAGGGCGTCGTCGAGGGCGGCGGGGTCGAGGGTGCCGGCGGGGGCGGGGATCTCGACGGGGTCGGGCAGGCCGAGGAGCCACGCGGCGCGGGGCAGTGAGTGGTGGGCTCCGGCGGCGTGCACGAGCCGTACGGCGGCGCCCCGCGCCTCGCGGGCGAGGAGGAGGGCGAGCTGGTTGGCCTCCGTGCCTCCGGTGGTGACGAGGCCGTCGGTGTGGCCGGTCTCGCGGGCGAGGGCGCGGGTGAGGAGGCTCTCCAGGGCGGAGGCGGCCGGGGCCTGGTCCCAGGAGTCGAGGGAGGGGTTGAGGACGCTCGCGGCGAGGTCGGCGGCTGCCGCGACGGCGAGGGGCGGGCAGTGCAGGTGGGCGGCGCACCAGGGGTGCGCGGGGTCGGCGGCGCCCTCGGCGAGGACCCGCACGAGGGTGTGCAGGGCGCCGGGGTCGCCCTTCTCCGGCAGGACCTCGCCGACGGCGTCCCGGACGGTGGCGGTGACCGCGTCCGGTCCGCCGGCGGGCAGCGGCCCTCCCCGCGCCTGTCCGCCCTCCCGCAGGGCGGCGAGGACGGTGGCGAGCAACGGCCTCAGGTGGTCGGGGCCTTGGGGGCCCGAGGCGAGGGGCGGCGGCGTGCGCATGGCTGTCCTCCGGGGCGGTGCGCGGGAGGGCTCCAGCTTGTACGGGAAGGGGGTGCCGCGCCCGGAAAGCCCGGGGATCAGACCCAAAAGGGGGTACGTCCCGGTTGATGGGGAACGTGGGGGGCGCCTCCGGACGGATCGGAGGCGCCCCCCACCGGTGCCGTGCTACGCCTGCCGTACGCGCAGGGCGCGGGCCAGGTCGTCGAGCTGGTCGGCGAGTTTGCGGCGCAGGGCGGGCGTCGGGTCGGCCTTGCGCAGGCACTTCTCGCCGAGCTCCAGGGTCTCGGCGTCGACGGCGTGGGCGGGGAAGGCCCAGCGTCCGGCGGCCTCGGCGATGGCGGGTCCGCGGCGGGCGGCGAGGGCGACGGCCTCCTTGTAGTAGCGGGCCACGTAGGGGCGTACGAGGTCGGCCTGTTCGGGCTGCCAGAAGCCGCGGGCGGTGGCGGTGAACAGGTAGTTGGACAGGTCGTCGGAGCCGAAGAGGGCTTCCCAGGCGCGGGCCTTGGCGTCCGCGTCGGGCAGGGCGGCCCGGCAGCGGGCGGCGCCCTCCTGGCCGGTGGCGCTGGGGTCCCGGTCGAGTTCGGCGGCGACGGCGGCCTCGTCGACGGCGCCGAGCACGGCGAGGCGGGCCATGACCCGCCAGCGCAGCTCCGGGTCGAGTTCCGGGCCGCCGGGCACGGTGCCGTCGGCGAGCCAGGCGGCGATCGGCTCGGGACGCGCGGCGACGTCGATGAAGTGCCGGACGGCGATCAGCCGCAGCCCGGGGTGGTCGCCGTCCTCGGTGCGCCGGATGAGGTCGCGGCACAGGCCGGTGAGGGTGGCGAGGGCGGCGGGCCGCTGGTCGGGGGTGACGTAGCGGTCGGCGACGTGCACGCAGGCGAAGGCGAGGACTCCCTGGACGAGGGCGAGGTCGGTCTCCTCGGGCAGGTGGGCGGCGGCGGTCGCCAGGTAGTCGGCGGGGGCGAGTTCGCCGTCGCGGACCATGTCGCGCAGGGCGTTCCACACCACGGCGCGGGTGAGCGCGTCGGGGATGCCGGACAGTCCGCGCAGGACGGTCTCCAGGGAGGTCTCGTCGAGGCGGATCTTGGCGTAGGTGAGGTCCAGGTCGTTGGGGACGACGAGGGCCGGCCGGGTGCCGGTGCGCGGCTCGGGGGCGCCGTCCCGGGGCACGTCGGTCTCGTAGCGCTCCCGCAGCAGGAGGCTGCGGCCGTCGTGCAGGTCGCGGTCGTAGACGCCGACGGTGACGCGGTGGGGGCGGTCGCCGTCGCGGCCGAGTGCGAGGCTCCACTGGCCGGGGCGGGCGTCGACGGAGGCGGTGAGGGTGTCGACGCCGGTGGTGCGCAGCCAGGCGTCGGCCCAGGCGTGGACGTCGCGTTCGGTGGCGGCGGCGAGGGAGTCGATGAAGTCGGCCAGCGTGGCGTTGGCGAACCGGTGCCGCTGGAAGTGGATGTTGATGCCGGCGAGGAAGTCCTTCTCGCCGAGCCAGGCGACGAGCTGGCGCAGGGCGGAGGCGCCCTTGGCGTAGGAGATGCCGTCGAAGTTGAGCAGGGCGGAGGCGGTGTCCGGGACGTTCCCGGGGGCGACCGGGTGGGTGGTGGGCCGCTGGTCGGCGTCGTAGCCCCAGGCCTTGCGGGAGACGCCGAAGTCGGTCCAGGTGTCGGTGCCCCTCCAGCGGGGCGGCTGCCCCCCGGGCCCCCCGGGCGCGACCTCGTTGAGGGTCTGGTAGCCCATGTACTCGGCGAAGGACTCGTTCAGCCAGATGTCGTCCCACCACTTGAGGGTGACGAGGTCGCCGAACCACATGTGGGCCATCTCGTGGGCGACGACCATGGCGCGGGTCTGGCGCTCGGTGTCGGTGACGGCGGAGCGGAAGACGAACTCGTCGCGGAAGGTGACCAGTCCGGGGTTCTCCATGGCGCCCGCGTTGAACTCCGGGACGAAGGCCTGGTCGTAGGAGTCGAAGGGGTAGGGCTCCTCGAACTTCTCGTGGTAGCGGTCGAAGCAGGCACGGGTGATGTCGAGGAGCTCGTCCGCGTCGGCGTCCAGGTACGGGGCGAGCGAGCGGCGGCAGTGGATGCCGAAGGGCAGTCCGCGGTGCTCGGTGCGCACCGAGTGCCAGGGCCCGGCGGCGACGGCGACGAGGTAGGTGGGGATGAGCGGCGTGGGGGCGGCCCGCCACACGCCGTCGCCGGTGTGCTCGGTGACACCGTTGGCGAGGACGTTCCAGCCCTCGGGCGCGGTGACGGTGAGGTCGAAGACGGCCTTCAGGTCGGGCTGGTCGAAGGCGGCGAAGACCCGCTGCACGTCGTCCAGGAACAGCTGCGTGTAGACGTACGTCTCCCCGTCGGTGGGGTCGGTGAAGCGGTGCATGCCCTCACCGGTGCGGGAGTAGCGCATGCTCGCCTCGACGCGCAGTTCGTGTTCGCCCGCGGTGAGGTTCTTCAGCGGCAGCCGGTTGCCGTCCAGGGCGTCGGGGTCGAGGGGCTGTCCGTCGAGGGTGACGGAGCGCAGCTCGGCGGGCTTGATCTCGACGAACGTGTCCGTGTCCGCGCGGGCCCCGAACCTGATCAGGGTGCGGGAGTCGAACGTCTCGGCCCCGGCGGTCAGGTCGAGGTCGATCGTGTAGCGGTGGACGTCGAGGAGCTGTGCTCGGTTCTGCGCTTCGTCGCGCGTCAGTACGGACATGCGGGCCATGCTGCCTGATGGCGCGGCCCGGGCACAGGGGCGGATCGGGTACGCGGCCTATGTCCGGTCCCGTTCGAGCTCCCCGGTCTGCGCCCCCGCGGGCCGTCCGGGCGCCATGTGCGCGTGCGGGTGGGGCAGGGCGGGGTGCGCGGGGGCCGGGTTGCGTTCCTCCAGCCGGGCGCGCAGGGCGCGGACCTCGGCCTCCAGGGCGAGCCGGCGCTGATGGGCGTCGTAGAGGTGGCGGATCTTGGTGCGCAGGGCCCACGGGTCGACGGGTTTGGTGACCAGGTCGGCGACGCCGAGGCCGTACGCGGCGGCCCCGAGCTGCCGGTCGCGGGCGAAGCCGGTGAGCAGGACGACGGGGATGTGCTGGGTCTGTTCCAGGCGCCGCATGTACCGCACGACGTCCAGGCCCCCGGTGCCCGGCATGTGGACGTCGAGGAGCAGCAGACCGACGTTTCCCCGCAGGAGTTGTTTGAGGGCCTCGTCGCCGCTGGTGGCCCGGCCCAGCAGATGACCCAGCGGGGCCAGGGCGCTCTCCAGCGCGTAGAGGGTGTCCTCGTGGTCGTCGACGATGAGGATGCGGGCGTTGGGCGGCATGGCGCACGTCCCTCCTCGTAAGGGACCGGATGACTGTCCGGGGCCGACGGAGGGTGACCGTCGGCCGACAAGGAGTGCACAGCGCAGCATGCCCCGCGGGAGCCGTCCTGTCACTCCCCGGCGGAGGAGGTGGTGACCGGTTTCGCCGAGGGCGTGGCGTCGGCGGTGTCGTCGGCGATGCGCTCGTGGTGCCGGATCACCTCCGCGATGATGAAGTTGAGGAACTTCTCGGCGAAGGCCGGGTCGAGTCTGGCGTCCTCGGCGAGGGCGCGCAGCCGGGCGATCTGACGGGCCTCGCGGCCGGGGTCGGCGGGCGGCAGCCGGTGCTCGGCCTTGAGGCGGCCCACCTGCTGGGTGCACTTGAAGCGCTCGGCGAGCATGTGGACGACGGCGGCGTCGATGTTGTCGATGCTGTCGCGCAGCCGGGTCAGTTCCTCGCGGACGGCGGGGTCGGCGTCGCCCCTGGCGGTGTCGCTGGTGGTCATGGGGCGTCAGCCTACGGGGCGGGCGCCGGCGGTGTCGGCGGTGTCCGGCGCGGCCGTCCGGGCGGACCGTACAGTGGAAGCGGGTTCTGGGCTCGCGGGGGTGCGAGGTGGCGAACGGCGGACCGGTGGAGCACGGCTACCCGCACCTGGAAACGGTGCGGGAGGCCGTCACGGCGCTGTACAGACGGCTGACGTACGACACGGTCCGGACGTTCCCGGTGAGTGTGGCGCCCGCCGACGTGGCGTTCTGCGACACGGACGACCTGCACCTGGGGGCGCAGCGGGTGGCCCGCGAGATGGTGGCTCACTACCGGCTGCCGGACGCGCGGCTGATCGTCGGCTTCCGTGAGATGACGCACGCGGCGAACGTGGAGCTGACGGCGGGACCGGAGTACTTCGTCGAGCTGAACGACCGGTTCCGCACGCACCGCCGGGACATCGGAGCCGCGCTGGCGCACGAGGTGGCCCATGTGTACCTGCACCGGCTGGGACTGTCGTTCCCGGGGACGCGGGACAACGAGATCCTGACGGACACGACGGCGACGTACCTGGGCGCGGGATGGCTGCTGCTGGACGCGTTCCGGGAGGACGGGGCCTCGTCGCAGAAGCTGGGGTATCTCACGCCGGAGGAGTTCGGGTACGTGCTGGCGAAGCGGTCGCTGGCGTTCGGGGAGGACCCGTCGGTGTGGTTCACCAGCGCGCAGGCGTACACGGCGTACGGCAAGGGGATGGCGCTGGCGCGGCGGGACGGGGAGCAGCCGCCGCTGCGTTCCGCGGGGTGGGCGGGGCGCAGGCGGTACGCGCGGGACCGGCGGTACGCCCAGGACCACCGTCCCGCCGCGGGCGGGGCGACGGCGCCGTACCGCTTCACGGCGGACGGCCACGGGCCGTTGCGGGTGTCCTTCCCCTGTCCCACCTGCCACCAGCGGATCAGGGTCCCGGTGCGGGGACGCGTGCGGGCGCGGTGCGCACTGTGCCGGACGGTGCTGGAGTGCGACACCTAGGGGTGCCGGCCGGTACTCCCACCCCGACGATCACTCCGCCCACCGGCGTTCGCTATTTTGTTCGCCGCCGTCATCACCGGCTCTTTCCCCCTTCCGTCCCTCCCGAGGAGCCGGCCCGTGGATTCCGAGTCCACCGTCACCACCTGCTACCGCCATCCGAAGGTGGAGTGCCACGTCCGCTGCACCCGTTGCGAGCGGTACATCTGCCCGGACTGCATGCGGGAGGCGGCCGTGGGCCACCAGTGCCCCGAGTGCGTGAAGGAGGGCGCCCGGTCGATGCGGCAGGCCCGCACCCTGGTGGGCGGCCGGGTCTCGGCGGTGCCGGTGGTGACGTACGTACTGATCGCCGTCAACCTGCTCGCGTACCTGGCGGAGGTGCTGCGGCCGGAGGTCGTGGACCGCTTCGCGATGGTGGGCGCGGGACTGCTCGGGCCGGACGGCGAGCACTACCTGTGGATGGACCCCCACCCCGCCGGCTTCACCCCGGAGGGGGTCGCGGCCGGTGAGTGGTACCGGCTGCTGACCGGCGCGTTCCTCCATCTGCCGCCCACCGGGGGCACGTTCGGCATCCTCCACATCGTGATGAACATGGTGGCGCTGTGGAACCTGGGCCGGCTCGTCGAGCCGATGCTCGGCCGGGTCCACTACCTCGCCCTGTACCTGCTGTCCGCGCTGGGCGGTTCGGTGCTGGTGCTGCTGCTCGCGCCCGGGGACGCCGTGGTCGGTGCCTCCGGCGCGGTCTTCGGCGTGGGGGCGGCGTACTACGTGATGGCGCGGCGCGTGGGCGCCGACATGGGCCCGGTCAACCGCTTCCTGGCCGGGCTGCTGGTGTGGCTGGTGATCTCCGCGGTGTTCACGTCCTGGGAGGGGCACCTGGGCGGTCTGCTGGCCGGCGGCGCGGTGGCGCTGGTCTTCGCCCACGTGCCCCGGGGCAGGCACCGGGTGCTGGTCCAGGCGGCGGCCTGCGCCGCGCTGCTGGTGCTGCTGGCCGTACTGGCCCTGGCGAAGGCGGCGGCGCTGGGGAGCGGGACGTTCTGACCCGCCCCTTCCGTACGCTTGGGTCATGAAACGCGCCCTGCTCACGGTCCTGTCCGTCGTCACGCTCGCGGCGACGGCCTGCTCGTCCGCACCGTCCGGCGGCGGGAAGGAGGCGGCGGGTCTGACCAGTCCGGCCAAGAAGGAACTCGCGCAGCAGATCGTCGCCACCGCCGAGAACGGCACGCTCGACTGGCGCAGCGCCTACGGCTACATCGAGGACATAGGCGACGGCCAGGGCTACACCGCGGGCATCATCGGTTTCTGCACCGGTACGCACGACCTGCTGACCCTGGTCGAGGAGTACACCGGGGAGCATCCGGGCAACGGACTGGCCCGCTACCTGCCGGCGCTGCGCGCGGTGGACGGCACGGACTCGCACGAGGGGCTGGACCCGGGGTTCACGGCGGCGTGGAAGGCGGAGGCGGAGCGGCCGGAGTTCCGTGCCGCGCAGGACGCCAAGCGGGACGCGGAGTACTTCGGCCCGGCGGTGCGGCAGGCCGAGCGGGACGGGCTGTCGGCGCTGGGCCAGTTCATCTACTACGACGCGATGGTCTACCACGGCCCCGGGGACGGCGCCACGAGCTTCGGCGGCATCCGCGCGGCCGCGGCGAAGCGGGCGGACACCCCGGCCGGGGGCGGTGACGAGGAGAAGTACCTCGCCGCGTTCCTCGACGTCCGCCGCAAGGCCATGAACGCGCTGCACCCCGCCCACGACACCAGCCGCGTCACCGTCCAGCGCCGCTTCCTCGACGAGGGGAACCTGGACCTGGAGACCCCGCTGGAGTGGGAGATGTACGGGACGCCCTACAAGGTGGCGTGAGCCCGGGAGATGCGGCGGCGCCTGCCCGGTTGTCCGGTCGGGGACGGGAGGGCAGGCGCCACCAGTGTTCCGTACGCCTTTGTACGTAACGTTCTTGACGTGCCGTCAGACCATCAGCGCGCGGTCCGTCGGACGGATCGGGGCCGGCAGCTCGCTCGCCCCCGTGAGGAAGCGGTCGCAGCCGCGGGCGGCCGAGCGGCCCTCGGCGATCGCCCACACGATGAGCGACTGGCCGCGGCCGGCGTCACCGGCGACGAACACGCCGGGCACGTTGGTCTGGAAGTCGGCGTCGCGGGCGATGTTACCCCGCTCGTCGAGGTCCAGGCCGAACTGCTCGACCATGCCGTTGTCCCGGTCGGTGCCGGTGAAGCCCATGGCGAGGGTGACCAGCTGGGCGGGGATCTTCCGCTCGCTGCCCGGCTTCGGCGTCGGCCGGCCGTCGACGAACTCGACCTCGGTCAGGTGCAGCCACTGGACGTTGCCGTCCTCGTCGCCCTCGAAGTGGGTGGTGGAGACGGAGTAGACCCGCTCACCGCCCTCCTCGTGGGCCGACGTGACCTTGTAGAGCATGGGGAAGGTCGGCCAGGGCTGGGAGACCGGGTTCCGCTCCTCGCCCGGGCGGGGCATGATCTCCAGCTGGGTGACGGAGGCCGCGCCCTGGCGGTGGGCGGTGCCCACGCAGTCGGCGCCGGTGTCACCGCCGCCGATGACGACGACGTGCTTGCCCTCGGCGGAGATCGGCGGGGCGACGTAGTCGCCCTCCTGCACCTTGTTGGCCAGCGGCAGGTACTCCATGGCCTGGTGGATGCCCTTGAGCTCACGGCCGGGCACCGGCAGGTCGCGCGCGGTCGTCGCGCCCACGGCGAGGACCACGGCGTCGTACCGCTTGCGCAGCGCGGTGGCCGGCATGTCGCGGCCGATCTCGACGCCGGTGCGGAACTTGGTGCCCTCCGCGCGCATCTGCTCGATGCGGCGGTTGATGTGCCGCTTCTCCATCTTGAACTCGGGGATGCCGTAGCGCAGCAGGCCGCCGATGCGGTCGGCGCGCTCGTACACGGCGACCGTGTGGCCGGCCCGGGTCAGCTGCTGGGCGGCGGCCAGGCCCGCGGGGCCCGAGCCGACGACCGCGACGGTCTTGCCGGACAGGCGCTCGGGGATCTGCGGGGCGACGTCACCGGTCTCCCACGCCTTGTCGATGATCGAGACCTCGACGTTCTTGATGGTGACCGGCGGCTGGTTGATGCCCAGCACGCACGCCGACTCGCACGGAGCGGGGCACAGCCGGCCGGTGAACTCCGGGAAGTTGTTGGTGGCGTGCAGCCGCTCGGAGGCGGCGCCCCAGTCCTCGCGGTAGGCGTAGTCGTTCCACTCGGGGATGAGGTTCCCGAGCGGGCAGCCGTTGTGACAGAACGGGATGCCGCAGTCCATGCAGCGGCTGGCCTGCTTGCTGATGATGGGCAGCAGGGAGCCGGGGACGTAGACCTCGTTCCAGTCCTTGGTGCGCTCCTCGACCGGACGGGTCCTGGCGACCTCGCGGCCGTGGTTCAGAAAGCCCTTCGGATCAGCCATGGGTCGCCGCCTCCATCATCTTCTCGGTGATCTCGGTCTCGGAGAGACCGGCTCGCTCGGCGGCGTCCTTGGCGGCGAGCACTGACTTGTACGTGGTGGGGATGATCTTGCTGAAGCGCCGCACGGCGGTGTCCCACTCGGCGAGCAGCTTCTCGGCGACGGTGGAGCCCGTCTCCTCCCGGTGCCGGCGGACCACGTCGTGCAGCCACTGCCCGTCGGCCTCGTCCAGCGGCTGGACGGCCTCCAGGTTGCCCGCGTTGACGTTGTCCCGGTCCAGGTCGATGACGTACGCGATGCCGCCGGACATGCCGGCCGCGAAGTTGCGCCCGGTCTCGCCGAGGACGACCGCGTGGCCGCCGGTCATGTACTCGCAGCCGTGGTCGCCCACGCCCTCGGAGACGACCAGCGCGCCGGAGTTGCGGACGCAGAACCGCTCGCCGGTGCGGCCGCGCAGGAACAGCTCGCCGCCGGTCGCGCCGTAGGCGATCGTGTTGCCCGCGATGGTGGAGTACTCGGCGAGGTGGTCGGCCGCGCGGTCCGGGCGGACCACGATCCGGCCGCCGGACAGGCCCTTGCCGACGTAGTCGTTGGCGTCGCCCTCCAGGCGCAGCGTGACGCCGCGCGGGAGGAAGGCGCCGAAGGACTGGCCGGCGGAGCCGGTGAAGGTGATGTCGATGGTGTCGTCGGGCAGGCCCGCCCCGCCGAACTTCTTGGTCACCTCGTGGCCGAGCATGGTGCCGACCGTGCGGTTGATGTTCCGGATGGCGATCCGGGCGCGCACCGGCTGGGCGTCCTCGGCGCCGGAGGCGGACAACGCGTCGGCGGCGAGCTTGATCAGCTCGTTGTCGAGGGCCTTCTCCAGACCGTGGTCCTGGGTGACGGCCTGGTGGCGGACGGCGCCCTCGGGCAGGTCGGGCACGTGGAACAGCGGTTCCAGCTCCAGGCCCTGCGCCTTCCAGTGGTTCACCGCGCGGGTCACGTCGAGGACCTCGGCGTGGCCGACGGCCTCCTCGATGGAGCGGAAGCCCAGCTCGGCCAGGAGCTCGCGGACCTCTTCGGCGATGAAGCGGAAGAAGTTCACGACGTACTCGGCCTTGCCGGAGAAGCGGTCGCGCAGCACCGGGTTCTGAGTGGCGATGCCGACCGGGCAGGTGTCCAGGTGGCAGACGCGCATCATGACGCAGCCGGAGACGACCAGCGGGGCGGTGGCGAAGCCGAACTCCTCGGCGCCCAGCAGGGCGGCGATGACCACGTCACGGCCGGTCTTGAGCTGGCCGTCGGTCTGCACGACGATCCGGTCGCGCAGTCCGTTGAGCAGCAGGGTCTGCTGGGTCTCGGCGAGACCGAGCTCCCAGGGGCCGCCCGCGTGCTTCAGCGAGGTGAGCGGGGAGGCGCCGGTGCCGCCGTCGTGGCCGGAGATCAGCACGACGTCCGCGTGGGCCTTGGAGACACCCGCGGCGACGGTGCCGACGCCGACCTCGGAGACCAGCTTGACGTGAATGCGCGCCCGTGGGTTGGCGTTCTTCAGGTCGTGGATCAGCTGGGCGAGGTCCTCGATGGAGTAGATGTCGTGGTGCGGCGGCGGGGAGATGAGCCCCACGCCGGGGGTGCTGTGGCGGGTCTTGGCGACCCAGGGGTAGACCTTGTGGCCGGGCAGCTGGCCGCCCTCGCCGGGCTTGGCGCCCTGGGCCATCTTGATCTGGATGTCGTCGGCGTTGACCAGGTACTCGGAGGTCACGCCGAAGCGGCCGGAGGCGACCTGCTTGATGGCGGAGCGGCGGGCCGGGTCGTACAGGCGCTCGGGGTCCTCGCCGCCCTCACCGGTGTTCGACTTGCCGCCCAGCTGGTTCATCGCGATGGCGAGCGTCTCGTGCGCCTCCTGGGAGATGGAGCCGTACGACATGGCGCCGGTGGAGAACCGCTTGACGATCTCGGAGACCGGCTCGACCTCGTCGACCGGGATCGGGCCCCGGCCGGACTTGAAGCCGAAGAGCCCGCGGAGCGTCATCAGCCGCTCGGACTGCTCGTTCACGCGCTCGGTGTACTTCTTGAAGATCTCGTAGCGGCCGGAGCGGGTGGAGTGCTGCAGACGGAAGACCGTCTCCGGATCGAACAGGTGCGGTTCGCCCTCGCGGCGCCACTGGTACTCGCCGCCGATCTCCAGCGCGCGGTGCGCGGGAGCGATGCCGGAGGCCGGGTAGGCCTTGGCGTGGCGGGCGGCGACCTCCTTGGCGATCACGTCGATGCCGACGCCGCCGATCTTGGTGGCGGTGCCGTTGAAGTACTTCTCCACGAAGTCCTCGGCGAGGCCGACCGCCTCGAAGACCTGGGCGCCCCGGTAGGAGGCGACCGTGGAGATGCCCATCTTGGACATGACCTTGAGGACGCCCTTGCCGAGCGCGTGGATCAGGTTGCGGATGGCCTTCTCGGGCTCCGTGCCGGGCAGGAAGGTGCCCGCGCGGACCAGGTCCTCGACGGACTCCATCGCCAGGTACGGGTTGACGGCGGCGGCGCCGTACCCGATGAGCAGGGCCACGTGGTGGACCTCGCGGACGTCCCCGGCCTCGACCAGCAGGCCCACGTGGGTGCGCTGCTTGGTGCGGATGAGGTGGTGGTGGACGGCCGCGGTGAGCAGCAGCGACGGGATCGGCGCGTGCTCGGCGTCGGAGTGCCGGTCCGACAGGACGATGAGGCGGGCGCCGTTCTCGATGGCGGCGTCGGCCTCGGCGCAGATCGCCTCGATGCGTGTCGCGAGGGCGTCACCGCCGCCGGAGACCCGGTACAGGCCGGAGAGGGTCGCGGCCTTGAAGCCGGGCATGTCGCCGTCGGCGTTGATGTGGATGAGCTTGGCCAGCTCGTCGTTGTCGATCACCGGGAAGGGCAGCGTGACGCTGCGGCACGCGGCGGCGGTCGGGTCGAGCAGGTTGCCCTGCGGGCCCAGCGAGGAGAGCAGGGAGGTGACCAGCTCCTCACGGATGGCGTCCAGCGGCGGGTTGGTGACCTGCGCGAACAGCTGGGTGAAGTAGTCGAAGAGCAGCCGCGGGCGCTCGCTGAGGGCGGCGATCGGCGAGTCGGTGCCCATCGAGCCGATCGGCTCGGCACCGGCCTTGGCCATCGGCGCGATGAGGACGCGCAGCTCCTCCTCGGTGTAGCCGAAGGTCTGCTGGCGGCGGGTGACCGAGGCGTGGGTGTGCACGATGTGCTCGCGCTCGGGCAGGTCGGACAGCTCGATCTCGCCGGCCTCGAGCCACTCCGCGTACGGGTGCTCGGCGGCCAGGGCGGACTTGATCTCGTCGTCCTCGATGATGCGGTGCTCGGCGGTGTCGACGAGGAACATGCGGCCGGGCTGGAGGCGGCCCTTGCGGACGACCTTCGCCGGGTCGATGTCGAGCACGCCGACCTCGGAGCCGAGGACGACGAGACCGTCGTCGGTGACCCAGTAGCGGCCGGGGCGCAGGCCGTTGCGGTCGAGCACGGCGCCGACCTGGGTGCCGTCGGTGAAGGTGACGCAGGCGGGGCCGTCCCAGGGCTCCATCATCGTGGAGTGGTACTGGTAGAAGGCGCGCCGGGCCGGGTCCATGGAGTCGTGGTTCTCCCACGCCTCCGGGATCATCATCAGCACCGAGTGCGGCAGGGACCTGCCGCCCAGGTGCAGGAGCTCCAGCACCTCGTCGAACGAGGCGGAGTCGGAGGCGTCGGGCGTACAGACGGGGAAGATCCGCTCCAGGCCCCCGCCGTCCCCGCCGCCCGCGTCGCCGGCGGAGCCGAAGAGGTCGGAGGCGAGCTGGGACTCGCGGGCGCGCATCCAGTTGCGGTTGCCCTTGACGGTGTTGATCTCACCGTTGTGCGCGACGAACCGGTAGGGGTGCGCGAGCGGCCACGACGGGAAGGTGTTCGTGGAGAACCGGGAGTGCACCAGGGCGATCGCGGAGCCGAAGCGCCGGTCGGACAGGTCCGGGAAGAAGGGCTCGAGCTGGCCGGTGGTCAGCATGCCCTTGTAGACGATCGTCCGGGCCGACAGCGACGGGAAGTAGACGCCCGCCTCGCGCTCGGCCCGCTTGCGCAGCACGAACGCCTTGCGGTCGAGCTCGATGCCGCGGCTGTCGCCGGCGCTGACGAAGATCTGCCGGAAGACCGGCATGGTGGAGCGGGCCGTGGCGCCGAGCAGCTGGGGCGCGACCGGCACCTCGCGCCAGCCGAGGACGGTGAGGCCCTCGGCGGCGGCGATCGCGTCGATCCGGGCGACGGCCTCGTCGGTACCGGCCTCCGGCAGGAAGGCGATACCGACGGCGTAACCGCCGGCCTCCGGCAGTTCGAATCCGGCCACCTCGCGGAAGAAGGCGTCCGGCACCTGGGAGAGGATCCCCGCGCCGTCGCCGGAGTCCGGCTCGGAGCCGGTGGCGCCGCGGTGCTCGAGGTTGCGCAGAACGGTGAGTGCCTGCTCCACCAGGGTGTGGGACGCCTCGCCGGTGAGGGTGGCGACGAAACCGACGCCGCAGGCGTCGTGCTCGTCGCGGGGGTCGTACATGCCCTGCGCGGCAGGGCGAGCATCCATGAACGACCAGTTCGGGCGGTCGTTCGGAGAATGCTGGGACGGCTGGCGCGGCGTACGCATCGGCTCTCCCGTCGTCGTCATGTGGCATGTGCAGTGCCGAGGGACGACGTTGGCCCTCTGCGTGGGAAGCAAAAGCTGGTGCAGGTTACATGATGGAGCGACTCTCGGAAACCGGGATTTTACGTTCCACCATGTGGACACCGGTCGAGGCGCGGCGGGGGTTCCGCGCCCGGCGGTGAAAGCCGTGAGGACCGGGCAGGACAGATCGGTGTCCGTCGGTCGGTGGCGGGAAAGGGCTCCTTCGCCCGCCCCGCGGAGCACGTTGTCGGCCTCATTGCCCACAGCGCTTACGGCTCATGCCCAGTGGTCATGCCACCGAAACCAGCTAGTTACGGCTACTTATGCAGCTCTCCGCATAAGCGTGAGGGGGGTCATCCTACGGCCGTTCCGAACAGCGCGCCCAGGGCGTACGTCACACCGGCCGCCGCGCCACCGAGCGCCAGCTGCCGCAGACCGCTGTACCACCAGCTGCGCGCCGTCACCTTGGCCACCACCGCACCGCACAGGAAGAGGCCGAGCAGCGCCACCAGCACGGCCGGCCACAGGCTGCTCGCGCCGAGCAGGTACGGCAGGACCGGCAGCAGGGCACCCAGGGCGAAGGAGCCGAAGCTGGAGACGGCGGCCACGGTGGGCGAGGGGAGGTCGCCGGGGTCGATGCCGAGCTCCTCGCGGGCGTGGATCTCCAGGGCCTGCTCGGGGTCCTTCGACAGCTGGCGGGCGACCTCGCGGGCCAGTCCGGGCTCGACGCCGCGGGCCTGGTAGAGGGCGGCGAGTTCGGCTTCCTCGTCCTTCGGGTGCTTGCGCAGCTCACGCCGCTCGACGTCCAGTTCGGCCTCGACCAGCTCGCGCTGGGAGGCGACGGAGGTGTACTCGCCTGCCGCCATGGAGAAGGCGCCGGCGGCCAGTCCGGCGAGGCCGGTGAGGACGACGGTCTGCTGGCTGACGGAGCCGCCGGCGACACCGGTCATCAGGGCGAGGTTGGAGACCAGTCCGTCCATCGCGCCGAACACCGCGGGTCGCAGCCAGCCCCCGTTCACGTCCCGGTGGGTGTGGTTGTCGCGGTGCGCCTCGTGCAGCGTCGCCTCGGTCTCGATGATGGCCATGCCGGTGCCCCCAGAGCATCTTCTTTGGACAAGTTCTATTCTTTGATAATTACCAATCTACGCCTCCGTATTCCCGCCCGCCAGCAAGGAAAGGCTGCGCTAACCTGCGGTTTTGTGTCTCCGGCGGGTCCCCGCGGAGGGACGTCCGGCCGGTCCTCGGGGAGGGACGCCCGGATGCCGACCGGGTGACACCGCGGCGTCCGAGGCTGCGCCGGACACCGCACCGGGGACAGTTCCGCAAAGGGCTCGGCGCCCTTCTCGGGGCGCGCCTGAGAGGAGAGCCGCGTATGGCATCGACCGCCCGCATCCCCTCGCTCCCGGCGTCCGCGGCCACCCCGGGGCGCCGCGAACGGGCGCGCGGCGCCCTGCTCGGCCTGGCCGTAGGAGACGCGCTGGGCGCCCCGGCCGAGAACATGAAGCCCTCCGAGATCCGTGCGAAGTGGGGCCGCATCACGGGGTACGTGAGCGAGCGCCCGGCGGGCACGGACGACACCGAGTACGCGATCTTCTCCGGCCTGCTGCTGGCCCGGCACGGCTCCGCCCTCACCCCGGCGCACGTCGAGGCGGCCTGGCACGAGTGGATCGCGGACCGCGCCGAGGGCCCCTTCCGCGGGGCGGGCTTCAGCGAACGCGGCACGCTGGAGAACCTGCGCCGGGGGCTGGCGGCGCCCATCTCCGCCCAGCACCGGCACGCCTGGAGCGACGGGCTGGCGATGCGGGCGGCACCGCACGGGGTGTTCGCGGCGGGCCGCCCCGACGAGGCGGCCCGGCTGGCGGCGGTCGACGGCTCGGTCAGCCACGACGGCGAGGGCATCTACGGCGGCCAGGCGGTCGCGGCGGGTGTCGCGGCGGCGATGGCGGGGGCGCCGGTGGTCGCGGTGGTCGCCTCGGCGCTGGCGGTGGTGCCGGAGGACTCCTGGACCGCCCGCTCCCTGCGCCGCGCCGTGACCGCGGCCCACCTCGGCGAACGCGCGGTCCGCGCGGCGGTGGTGATCGGCGGTTACCCGTGGACCGACCTGGCCCCCGAGGCGGTCGCCCTCGCCTTCGGCGCGTACGCGGCGGCCGACGGGGACTTCGCACAGGCGGTGCTGACGGCCGTCAACATGGGCCGCGACGCCGACACGACGGCGGCGGTGGCGGGGGCGCTGGCCGGCGCGACCCAGGGCGTCGACGCCGTCCCGGCCCGCTGGGCGGCCGCCATCGCCCCGGCCCGGGGGACCTGCCTGCCCGCCATGGCGGGCCACCACGTCCTGACGATCGCGGACCTCCTGACCCCGGAGACCCCCTCATGACCACACAGACCACCACCCCCGCGACCCCACCCGCACCCGCACCCGCCGCACCCGGCGACGAGAACGCACCCCCACGCACGCAACCCCCCACACCCGTCGACGGTGATCAGGCCCCACAGGGGCCACCCGCACCCGGCCTCGGAACCCGCACGGGTGGTGCGGGTGGGAACACCCTGGCCGAAGGCGCAGCCGAGGCCGGACTTCCCACACACTCGCAGCAGGCCTACGCCGAACCCCGCCCGCAGCCGCCGCAGGCAGCCCGCATCGAGGGTCTCCTCCTCGGCCTCGCCGCGGGCGACGCGGCCGGCTGGCCCGCCGCCCGCCACCGCGCGGCCCGCATGCCGGAGTGGACCAGGCGCCTCACCCGTGAACTCGACACCTTCGCCGAACAGAACGCGACGACCACCCTCCCCGTCCCCATCGCCCTCAACCAGCCCTCCGAGCCCCTCCGTCTCGGCCCGTCCGACGACGCCGAATGGGCGGCCTTCGCGGCGGAGGCCGTCCTGCGCGCCGGGGACGACTCCGCCTTCGGGGACCTCAGCCGCGCACGCCGTACCCGCGCCGCCATCGACCTGACCTGGAACACCGTCGCCGCCGAGATCGCCGCCGCGGCGAACCGCGCCCCCGAGACGGAGTCCGCCGTCCTCCCGCTGCGCGCGCGCATCTCCGTCCGGGCCGGCCTCGGCAACCTCGCCACCGGCCTGCGCCCGCCCGCCACCGGCCACGACAACCCCCACTTCTTCGACGACGCGGCCTGCGTACGCGCGTGCGTCCTGGCCGTCGCCCACCCCGGCGACCCCCGCGCCGCCGCCGACCTCGCCGAGTTCGACGCCCGCTACACCCAGGACGGCGACGGCGTGCACGGCGCCCGCGCCATGGCCGCCGCCGTCGCCCTCGCCCTGAGCGGCGCCTCTCCGGACGCCTGCGCGGCCGCGGCCTGCGCCGAACTGCCCGAGGACACGGAGATCGGCCGCAACGCCCGGCACGCCCTGAAGCTCGCGGCGGACGCCGACAGCGCCTTCGCCCTCGTACCGCCGCTGGAGCACCAGATCGTCGACCACGTCTACAGCTACGGCATCGCCGCGGCCGAGACCGTCCCGGTCGCCCTCGCCCTGGCCACCGCCGCCCGCGGCGGGATCGCGGAGGCGGTCCCGGCCGCCGCCTGTCTGTCCCGGGTCGCGGACTCCGCCCCGGCGCTCGTCGGCGCCCTCACCGGCGCGCTCGGCGGGGGCACGGCGATCCCGGCGTCGTGGCGGGACAGCTGCCGCATCCTCTCCGGCTGCGCACTGCCCCGGCTCACCGGAACGGACCTCGTGGAACTCGCCGGACTCCTCGAAGCCGCGTATCCCGCCCCGCCGGAGGGATGATTCCGGCATGACGAGCGAATCAGCGCACATCACCCGTCCCGGGGGCCTCCCCCTGGACGAGCGCATCACCGGCGCCCTGGTCGGGGCGGCCGTCGGCGACGCCCTCGGCGGACCGGTCGAGGGCTACTCCCCCGAGCAGATCACCGAGCGCCACGGCGGGCGCGTCCACGGAGTGGTGGGCCCCTGGAACGGCGACGCGTGGCGCACCGCCCGCCCCGTCGCGCCGTACCACAAGGGCGACGGCCACGTCACCGACGACACCCTGATGACCCACGCACTGGTCCGGGTGTACGCGACGGTCCGCGACCACCTGGACGCCTACGCCGTCGCCGACCACCTGGTCCCGGACCTGATGACGAACCCGCGCTGGATCCCGGAGCTGGAGGCGGAGACGATCCCCCTGCACCGGATCTTCCTGGCCGAGAAGTGGCTCGTGGCCCGCCTCCACTACGGTCACGCCGACCCGCGCGAGGCGGGCACCGGGAACATCGTCAACTGCGGGGCCGCGATGTACATGGCCCCGGTCGGACTGGTCAACGCGGCCCACCCGGCCGCCGCGTACGCCGAGGCGCTGGACGTCGCGGGTGCCCACCAGTCGTCGTACGGCAGGGAGGCGGCCGGTGTCCTCGCGGCGGCCGTGGCGGCGGCGTGCGCCCCCGGCGCGACGGCGGACTCGGTGGTCGCCGCGTGTCTGGCCCTGGCGAAGGACGGCACGCGGGAGGCGATCGAGAAGGTCTGCGACGTGGCCGCGCGGTACTCGGACTTCGAGTCGGCGCTCGGTCCGCTGCGGGAGGCGGTCTCCCCGTACGACACCGTGGGCCCCGACTACCGCTCGCCCTCCCTGGGCGCCCGCCGGCCGTCCCGGCTGCACGCCGTCGAGGAACTCCCGGTGGCGCTGGGCATGGTGGTGGTGGCGGGGGGCGACTTCCGGCACGCGGTGCTGGGCGCGGTGAACTACGGCCGCGACTGCGACTCCATCGCCACGATGGCCGGCGCGGTGACCGGTGCCCTCGGCTCGCCCGTCCCCGAGGAGTGGGCCAAGACGGTCGCGGAGGCCAGCCGCCTCGACCTGTGGGAACCGGCGGTCACCCTGACCGGCGTGGCCCGCGAGGTCTTCGCGCGCGACGTGGACCGCCGCCGCGCCCACGAGCGGGCCTTCGCGGAACTGGGAGGCCCGGGGTGCTCCGACTGACCTGGGTCCAGCCGGAGGACCTGATCGGCCACGAACTGCGCCAGGCCCGGCAGGACGGCCGTGAACCCTCGGCCGTCGCCGCCCGCTGGCACGCGGCGGCCGGCCCCGAAGCGCCCCTGACCGCGGGCGCCTCCCCCACCCCGTGCTCCCCCTACCTCCGCCTCCTGGCCGGCGACCTCCTGGACGAACTGGCGGACCTGCCCAGCACGCTGGCGGAGCACGAGCCGACCGACCTGGCCGGCATCGTCTCCCGGTGCCCCGACTGGCCGGCCACGACGGGCGATCGCGCCCCCGCCTCCGTGACCGTCTCCCGCCTGGAAGCCGCCTGGCTCGGCAGAGCCGTCGGCTGTCTGCTGGGCAAGCCGGTGGAGAAGCTCCCCCTGCCCGCCATCCGCTCCCTCGCCCGCGCCGCCGGCAACTGGCCCCTCAGCACCTACTTCACCGCTCGCGGGGTCCCCGCGGACCTGCTCGCCCGCCACCCCTGGAACCGCCGCTCCGCGACCTGCTCGCTCGCCGAGAACATCGACGGCATGCCCGAGGACGACGACCTCAACTACCCCCTGCTCGCGCTGCTCGTCCTTCAGCGCCACGGCCGCGGCTTCACCACCTCCGACGTGGCCCGCGTCTGGCTGGACGAGCTCCCCGCCGGCCGGACCTTCACCGCCGAACGCGTCGCCTACCGCAACCTCCTCAGCGGTCTGGAACCGCCGCTGACCGCCCGTCACCACAACCCCTTCCGCGAGTGGATCGGCGCCCTCATCCGGGCGGACGTGCACGGCTGGACCAATCCCGGCGACCCGGCCGCCGCCGCCGAGCGGGCCCACCGCGACGCGACGCTCACCCACACCGCCAACGGCGTCTACGCCGCGATGTTCACGGCGGCCGTCATCGCCACCGCCGCCACCGGGGAACACGACGTCCACGCGTGTCTGCGCGTCGGCCTCACCGTCGTCCCGTCCCGTTCCCGTCTCGCCCGCGCCGTCCGGCACGCCGTCGGCCTGGCCCACGAGCACGCGGACGCCGGCTTCGACACCGTCGTCGACGCCCTGCACGCCACTCACGCCGCCACCTACCACTGGGTGCACGCCGTCCCCAACACCGCCCTGACCGCCGCCGCCCTCACCCACGCCGGCGGCGACTTCACCGGCTCCGTCTGCCGTGCGGTGTCGGGCGGCTGGGACACCGACTCCAACGGCGCGACCGCCGGCAGCGTCGCCGGTCTCCTCGCCGGCACACCCGACGCGCTCCCCGAACGCTGGACGGCCCCGCTGAAGAACCGCCTGGCCACCTCCGTCGGCGACTTCGACGGCTCCGGCTTCGACACCCTGGCCCGACTGACCCTTCTGGAGGCCTCCCGCCCATGACGCCCACCGACCCCCCACTGACCGGCCTGCGCGTCCTGGACCTCGCCACCCTCTTCGCCGGCCCCCTCGCCGCGACCCTGCTCGGCGACTTCGGCGCGGACGTCGTCAAGGTCGAGCATCCGGGGAAACCCGACCCCTCACGCGGCCACGGACCGTCGAAGGACGGCATCGGCCTGTGGTGGAAGATGCTCGGCCGCAACAAGCGCACCATCACCCTCGACCTGTCCAAGCCGGGCGGCCGGGCCACCCTGCTGCGCCTGGCGGGGACCGCCGACGTCGTGATCGAGAACTTCCGCCCCGGCACCCTGGAGAAGTGGGACCTGGGCTGGCCCGAGCTGTCCGCCGTCAACCCGCGCCTGGTGCTGGCCCGGGTCACCGGCTTCGGCCAGTTCGGCCCGTACGCGCACCGCCCGGGCTTCGGCACCCTCGCCGAGGCGATGAGCGGCTTCGCCGCCATCACCGGCGAACCGGACGCGCCGCCGACCCTGCCCCCGTTCGGCCTGGCCGACTCCATCGCGGGCCTGACCACGGCGTACGCGGTGATGACCGCGCTCGCCGCCCGCGACCGGACGGGCGAGGGGCAGGTCGTCGACATGGCGCTGATCGAGCCGATCCTCACCGCGCTCGGCCCCCAGCCGACCTGGTACGACCAGCTCGGCCACGTCCAGCCGCGCACCGGAAACCGCTCCCAGAACAACGCCCCGCGCGGCACCTACCTCACCGCCGACGGCACCTGGGTCGCCGTCTCCACCTCGGCCCAGTCGATCGCCGAGCGGGTGATGGTGCTGGTCGGCCGCCCGGACCTGATCGACGAACCGTGGTTCGCCAGCGGGGAGGACCGG
Organism: Streptomyces pilosus; assembly: GCF_014649835.1. GTDB lineage: Bacteria > Actinomycetota > Actinomycetes > Streptomycetales > Streptomycetaceae > Streptomyces > Streptomyces pilosus. The sequence continues at coordinate 275,343 of NZ_BMTU01000001.1, forward strand.
GCCCGGCACGCGGACGTCCTCGACGAGGCGGTCGGCGGCTGGATCGCCCGGCACACCCGCACCGACGTGCTGGCCGCCTTCGAGAAGGCGGAGGCGGCCGTCGCCCCCGTGCAGGACGTACGGGACGTCATGACCGACCCCCAGTACCAGGCGCTGGACACCATCACCACGGTCGACGATCCCGAGCTGGGCCCGCTGCGCATGCAGAACGTCCTCTTCCGGCTCTCCGCCACCCCCGGGGCGATCCGCTGGGCGGGCCGCCCGCACGGGGCCGACACCGAGGCGGTCCTCACCGAGCTGGGCCTCACCCCGGCCGACCTCGCGGAGCTGCGCGCGGAGGGCGCCCTGTGACGGGCTTCCCGCTGACCTGGCTGTACGCGCCCGGCGACCGTCCCTCCGTGGTGGCGAAGGCGCTCACCTCGGGGGCCGACGTGGTGGTGATCGACCTCGAGGACGCGGTCGCCCCCGACCGCAAGGCCTACGCCCGGTCGGCCACCGCCGAGCTGCTGCGCGATCCCCAGCCGGTCCCGGTGCACGTCCGCGTCAACGCCCCGTCCGGTCCCTGGGGCCGCGCCGACCTCGCGGCCGTCTCCCCCGCCCCCGGTCTGGGCGGCCTGCGGCTGCCCAAGGTGTCGTCCCCGTCCGACGTCGTACGGGTGGCTCGCCGGGTGGTCTCCGCGCGCGGTGGCGTGCCGCCGCTGTACGCCCTGCTGGAGACGGCCCTGGGCATCGAGCGCGCCCACGCGGTGGCCACCGCCCACCCGTCCCTGCGGGGCATCGCCCTCGGGGAGGCGGACCTGCGGGCCGATCTGGGCGTGCGCGAGGACACCGGCCTCGACTGGTCCCGCTCCCGGGTGGTCGTCGCCGCGCGGGCGGCGGGCCTGCCCCCGCCCTCCCAGTCCGTCCACCCGGACATCCGCGACCTGGACGGCCTCCTGGCCTCCTGCCACCGGGGCCGCGCCCTGGGCTTCCTGGGCCGCGCCGCCATCCACCCCCGTCAGCTCCCGGTCATCAGGCGGGCCTACCTGCCCACGGCGGAGGAGATCGACCGGGCCGAGACCGTGCTCAAGGCGGCGGCCATGACCGGGGGCGCCCAGGCCCTCCCGGACGGCACCTTCATCGACGCGGCCGTGGTCGCCGCAGCCCACCGCACCCTGACCCTCGCCCACCCTCCCTGACCTCCCACCCCGGCCCAGCAAGAACCGAGGGCGCCCGGAGAAACCCCGGGCGCCCTCGGCGCAGTACGAACCAGCGGTCAGCTCTTCTTCAGCGACCCGGCCGCCCCGTCCTTCGACTCCTCGGAGTCCCCCGAGTCATCGGAGCCCTCGGAGCCCTTCGCGGACTCGGAGTCCTTCGCGGACTCGGAGTCGGAGTCGGACTTGGACTCGGTTTCGGTCTCGGAGTCGGACTCGGACTTGGACTCGGTCTCGGAGTCGGACGTGACCGCCCCCGGCTCGACGACGTCCTCCCGCCCCGGCCGCTTCCGCGCCGACAGCACGATGTACAGCACCGCCAGCAGGAACATCAGGACCGACGTCCAGTTGTTCAGCCGCAGCCCCAGAATCTCGTGCGCCTCGTCGACCCGCATGTACTCGATCCAGAACCGCCCCGCGCAGTATGCGGCGACGTACAGCGCGAACGCCCGCCCGTGCCCGAGCTTGAAGCGCCGGTCGGCCCAGATCACGAGCACGGCCACACCGATGCACCACAGCGACTCGTACAGGAACGTCGGGTGGTACGTACCCGGCACCCGGCCGTCGGAGGAGGAGGTGATCTCCACCGCCCACGGCAGGTCCGTGGCCCGCCCGTACAGCTCCTGGTTGAACCAGTTGCCCCAGCGCCCGATCGCCTGCGCGAAGGCGATGCCCGGCGCCACGGCGTCGGCGTAGGCGGGGAGCGGGATGCCCCGGCGGCGGCAGCCGATCCAGGCGCCCAGCGCACCGAAGGCGATCGCGCCCCAGATGCCGAGGCCGCCCTCCCAGATCTTGAAGGCGTCCACCCAGTCACGGCCCTCGCTGAAGTACAGCTGGTAGTCCGTGATCACGTGGTAGAGCCGGCCGCCGATCAGGCCGAAGGGCACGGCCCAGACAGCGATGTCGGCCACCGTGCCGGCCCGCCCGCCCCGGGCGACCCAGCGCTTGTTGCCGAGCCAGACGGCAACGAAGACGCCGATGATGATGCAGAACGCGTAGCCGCGCAGCGGGACGGGGCCGAGGTACAGCACCCCGCTCGACGGGCTGGGAATGTAGGCAAGTTCCATGGCAAGGTCGACGCTACCGTGCCGGACCGGCCACGCGGCGGGCGGCCCGGCAACGGCTCCATAACAGGGACCCGCTCCTTCCCCTGGGGACCGGCCCTAGCCCTTGTTGGCCTCCTCCACCATCTGCTTCAGCCTCTGAGGGGTCAGCGAGCTGTCCTGGTAGATGTTCTTCCCGTCGAGGAGCACGGTCGGCGTGCCGCTGAAGCCGCCTTTCTGGAACGCCTCGTTGGACTTGGCGACCCAGCTGTTGTGCGTGCCGTCCTCGACGCAGGTGCGGAAGGCGGGGGTGTCGAGGCCGTCGACCTTGCCGGCCAGCTCGATCAGCTCGTCCTTGTCGGCGAAGGTGTCGTCGCGCTCCGGCGGCTGGTTGCGGAACAGCACGTCGTGGTACGCGGTGAACTTCCCGGCGTCCTGGGCGCAGGCCGCCGCGTTGGCCGAGTCGCGGGAGCCGGTGCCGCCCAGGGCGCCGTCGATCAGCGTGACCAGGTGGTACTCCACCTTCAGCTGCCCGGCGTCGGTCAGTTCGTGGATGGTGGGGCTGTAGACCTGCTCGAAGGACTTGCAGGCCGGGCAGCGGAAGTCCTCCCACACCGTGAGCGTCGCCTTGGCCTCCTGGTCGCCGACCGGGATGACGGTGCCGTCCTTGCCGAGGGCACCCGAGGGCGCCACGACCGGGCCCGCCGACTCGCTCTCGCCGTCGTCTCCTCCGGAGTTGGCCGCGACGACACCGATCACCGCCGCGAGCCCCAGGACACAGACCACACTCGCGCCCACGATCAGGCCGCGACGCCGCTTCTCCGCCGACTTCTGCTTCTCGCGCTCGACCGCCAGCCGCTCCCGGGCGGTGCGCTTTCCCTCTCGGTTCTTCTCGCTCACACCCCGCAGAACGAACCGGGGAGGCGCTCAGCGCCTCCCCGGTCCCAGGTCCACCCGTACGAGGTATCCGTATGACTACCTGTCCGGGCCGCGCCCGGTCATGCCCCGCCGCGTACGCCCTGGGCGAGCTCGCCGGCGAGCGCGTGGACGGCCGCGACGCCGGCGGCGTCGTCGGGGGCGTCCAGCATCCGCTTGACGAAGGCCGAGCCGACGATCACCCCGTCGGCGAAGCGGGCGACCTCGGCCGCCTGCGCGGGGTTGCAGACGCCCAGGCCCACGCAGACCGGGAGGTCGGTGGTGGCGCGGGTACGCCGCACCAGGTCCTCGGCCTGCGCGCCGACCGACTCGCGGGTCCCGGTGACGCCCATCAGGGAGGCGGCGTAGACGAAGCCGCTGCCGGCCGCGGTGATCTCGGCGAGCCGCTCGTCCCTGCTGCTGGGCGCCACCACGAAGACCGTGGCGAGCCCGTGCTTCTCCGCGTGCTCCCGCCACAGCCCCGACTCCTGCACGGGCAGGTCCGGCAGGATGCAGCCGGCGCCGCCCGCCTCGGCGAGCTCGGCGGTGAACCGCTCCACGCCGTAGCGGTCGACGGGGTTCCAGTAGGTCATGACGAGGATCGGCTTGCCGGTGGCCGCGTGCGCCTCGCGGACCGTGCGCAGCACGTCCGCGATCCGCACGCCGCCGCGCAGCGCGATGTCGTCGGCGGTCTGGATGACCGGGCCGTCCAGGACGGGGTCGCTGTGCGGCAGACCCACCTCGACGACGTCGGCGCCGCCCTCCAGGGCCGCCTTGACCGCCTCGATGCCGCCGTCCACGGTCGGGAACCCGGCCGGGAGGTAGGCGATGAGGGCGGAGCGGCCCTCGGCCTTCGCCGCGGCGAGGGTGTCGTCCAGCAGTCGCACGTTCCCGCTCACTTGGCGTCCCCCTCGATCTCGGTGGTGCCGGCCTCGTCGGCGGCGACCTCGGCGTCGGTGTCGTACAGCCCGAAGTAGCGGGCGGCGGTGTCCATGTCCTTGTCGCCGCGGCCGGACAGGTTGACGACGATCAGCCCGTCCTCGCCCAGCTCCCTGCCGACCTCCAGGGCTCCGGCGAGGGCGTGGGCGGACTCGATGGCCGGGATGATGCCCTCGGTGCGCGACAGCAGGCGCAGCGCCTGCATGGCGGCGTCGTCGGTCACCGCGCGGTACTCGCCGCGGCCGCTGTCCTTCAGGTACGAGTGCTCGGGTCCGATGCCCGGGTAGTCGAGGCCGGCCGAGATGGAGTACGGCTCGGTGATCTGGCCCTCGTCGTCCTGGAGGACGTAGGAGCGGGAGCCGTGCAGGATGCCGGGCTCGCCGGCGCTGAGGGTGGCCGCGTGCTCGCCGGTCCCGATGCCGTGCCCGGCCGGCTCACAGCCGATGAGGCGGACGTCCGTGTCGGGGATGAAGGCGTGGAACAGGCCGATCGCGTTGGAGCCGCCGCCCACGCAGGCGATGGCCGCGTCGGGCAGCCGTCCGGCGCGCTCCAGGAGCTGGCGGCGTGCCTCCACGCCGATGACGCGGTGGAAGTCGCGGACCATGGCCGGGAAGGGGTGCGGTCCCGCGACGGTGCCGAACAGGTAGTGGGTGCGGTCGACGTTGGCGACCCAGTCGCGGAACGCCTCGTTGATGGCGTCCTTCAGGGTGCGGCTGCCGGACTTCACGGCGATGACCTCGGCGCCGAGCATGCGCATCCGGGCCACGTTGAGGGCCTGGCGCTGCGTGTCGATCTCGCCCATGTAGATCGTGCAGTCGAGGCCGAAGAGGGCGCAGGCGGTGGCGGTGGCCACGCCGTGCTGGCCGGCGCCGGTCTCGGCGATGACGCGGGTCTTGCCCATCCGCCGGGTGAGCAGGGCCTGGCCGAGCACGTTGTTGATCTTGTGCGAGCCGGTGTGGTTCAGGTCCTCGCGCTTCAGGAAGATCCGGGCGCCGCCCGCCTCCGCGGCGAAGCGGGGGACCTCGGTGAGCGCGCTGGGCCGGCCGGTGTAGTGGGCCAGCAGGTCGTCGAGTTCCCGGGCGAACTCGGGGTCGGACTTGGCCTTGTCGTACTCGACGGCGACCTCGTCGACCGCCGCGACGAGGGCCTCGGGGATGAACTTGCCGCCGAAGGCGCCGAAGTAGCCCTCGGCGCTCGGCACCCGGCCCTCCGGGTCGGGGATGAAGAAGGTGCTGGGCATGCGTGAACCTCACGGTGAGTGTGTGTGGTGGGCACTGTTCGCCGTGGGGGCGGGGTTGCCGGTCGGCCTCAGGCCGTGCCCGGCCGGTCGCGCTCATGCGACGGAGTCGTATGTTCCGGTGCAGCCCCGCGCCCCTGTGGGGCGCGCTGCCATCGCCGTCCGTTCACCTGTCCCGGTTCGTCGCCGATGACGTAGCGGACCCTGCGGCCGTGCACCCTGCGGGCGGGGGCACGGCAGCCGCGGGGGCGGCAGCCACGGGCGAGGCGGGAGAGCGTCATCGGGGTCAGCCTATCGGCGGTTCAGCCGCGGCCGTGGCGGAGTGCGGGGTGTTCGCCCGCCGCCACCAGGTCGGAGACGGCCGTCCTGGGGTCCTTGCCGGTGACCAGCGACTCGCCGACCAGGACGGCGTCGGCGCCCGCGTTGGCGTACGCGATGAGGTCGTGCGGGCCGCGGACGCCGGACTCGGCGACCCGGACGAGGTGGGCGGGGATCTCGGGGGCGACCCGCTCGAAGGTGCCGCGGTCGACCTCGAGGGTCTTGAGGTTGCGCGCGTTGACGCCGATGACCTTGGCGCCGGCGTCGACCGCGCGCTCGACCTCGTCCTCGTCGTGGACCTCGACGAGCGGGGTGAGCCCGATGGACTCGGCGCGCTCGATCAGCGACTCCAGGGCCGCCTGGTCGAGGGCCGCCACGATCAGCAGCGCCAGGTCGGCGCCGTACGCGCGGGCCTCCCAGAGCTGGTACGAGGTGACGATGAAGTCCTTGCGGAGCACGGGGATGTCCACGCGCGCCCGGACGGCCTCCAGGTCGGCCAGCGAGCCGCCGAAGCGGCGCTCCTCGGTGAGGACGGAGATGACGGCGGCGCCGCCCGCCTCGTAGTCGGCGGCCAGTCCCGCCGGGTCGGCGATCGCGGCCAGCGCGCCCTTGGAGGGGCTGGAGCGCTTGACCTCGCAGATCACCTTGACGCCCTCGCCGCGCAGGGCCGCCACGCCGTCCTTGGCCGCGGGGGCCTTCGCCGCGCGCTCCTTGAGCTCGTCGAGGCTGACGCGCGCCTGCCGCTCCGCGAGGTCGGCACGGACTCCGTCGATGATCTCGTCGAGCACACTCACGCGAGCGGCCCCCTTCCTGACGGTCGGTCTTCGATGGTCACTGCGATGGTATCCGGAGCAGGGCGTATGCCTCGCATCCGGTTGACGCCCCGTCCACCAGCTGGACGTTCACCGGCCGGTCAGGGATGCAGCCAGCCGCCGAACGGCAGGTTCCGGACGACCGTGAACACCAGCAGCAACGCCCCCAGGGACCACAGGAGCACCGGGGGCGGGTCGATCCTCGCCGGCGGCCTGCCGCGCACCGCGCGGACCACCCAGACGGTCCACAGCACGGCGAAGCACACGTAGCCGAGCACGGCGAGGGCGTTGGCCTGCAGCGCGGCCGGCAGGTCGCCGTGGACGACGGCGTGCGCGCTGCGCAGTCCGCCGCAGCCGGGGCAGTACAGGCCGGTGAGGTGCAGCAGCGGGCAGACGGGGTAGTGCCCGGGCTCATTGGGGTCGACGGCGCCCACGTAGGCGAAGGCCCCGGCGACGGCGGCGAGGATCGCGACGGGGACGGCCGGCCGGGCCGCCCGGCCGGTGCCGCGGGGCGCGCTGGGGCTGGGGGCGTTCACGTGGTGCATTGTGCCCCGGAAACGGGTCGGGGGCGGTGCGGGCTCCGCCGTGCGGGCCGCGCCGCCCCCGGTCCCGGGTGACGGGTGGTGCTCAGCCGCGGGCGCCGGCCGGGGCGCCTTCGCCGGTGGTGCGGTGCACGGGGTGGGCGCTCTTCGGCTGGCCCAGGCCCATCGAGCGCATGACGGCGCCGACGACACCGCCGAGGAGCACGACGCCCATGCTCGCCCAGAAGCCCACCGGCTGGTCCATCACCATGAACGCGCCCGCGGCGCAGAAACCGATGAAGGCGATGATGACACCGGTCCAGGCGGCCGGGGTGTGACCGTGGTTGCTGCCCGCCATTGCATGCTCCTCGTTGCTGTGTACGTGTCTGAGCAGGGCGCTCCCGCCCATTGTCCCGCACCCGGCCGTCCCGGGTGATCGGGGGTGCCGGACGGGTGGGACCGTGCGCGGGAACGCGTCAGGCCCCCGTCGGGTCCTCGCCCCGGTCGAGCGCCTTCCAGAGGTCCTCGGGACGGTCGGGGTCGACCCGCGCCGCCTGCTTCCGGCGCGGCCGCGCGGCGGCCCCGCCCCGTTCGTAGCGGCCGGACATCGCCGGCCACAGCCATCCGTACCGCAGCGCCAGCAGCCCCGCCAGCAGCAGCAGCGCGCCGCCCGCCGCGGCGACGTACGGCCACGCCGTGTGGCTGAGGGCCTCGACCGTCGCCGAGGTGTCCCCCGACGCCTTCGCCGCCTGCTCGTTCAGCGCCGAGCGGTCGGACGCCCCGAGCAGCGCCGCGGCGACGATGCCCGCTCCGGAGAGGGCGAGCAGCCCGGCGACGGCGAGGCGGCCGGCCCGGCGGACGGCGAACACGGCGACGAGCGCGGCCAGTCCCACGACCGCGAGGGCGGCCGGGACGCCGGTGACGTCACTGCCGCGGGCGGTCAGGGGGAAGGGGCCGCCGGCCACCGTGACGGTGCCCTCCGACCACTGCTGCCGGGTGGCGAGCAGGGCCACGGCCGCGCCCAGGGCGCCGGACAGCAGGGCGACGGCGAGGCTGAGGCGGCCGGTCCTGGCGGAGCCGGCGGCCTCGGAACGCGGGGGGGTGGGTACGGCAGTCACGACATCCACTATCGCCTGAACCCCGGGCGAACCGACAGCCGGGGTTCGTCCCGGACGTCTCGGGCCCGCCCCAGCCGGTTCGCCGTGTGCACCGCGCGCAGTACGGCCGCCGCCTTGTTGCGGCACTCGGTGTCCTCGGCGACCGGGTCGGAGTCGGCGACGACGCCGGCCCCGGCCTGGACGTACGCGGTGCCGTCCCGCAGCAGGGCGGTGCGGATGGCGATGGCCGTGTCGGAGTCCCCGGCGAAGTCGAGGTAGCCGACGCAGCCGCCGTACAGTCCGCGCCGGGACGGTTCGAGTTCGTCGATGATCTGCATCGCGCGGGGCTTGGGCGCGCCGGAGAGCGTGCCCGCGGGGAAGCATGCGGTGAGCACGTCGAAGGCGGTGCGGTCGCCGGTGACCCGGCCGGTGACCGTCGAGACGATGTGCATGACGTGCGAGTAGCGCTCGACGGACATGAAGTCGACGACCTCGACGGAGCCCGGCTCGCACACCCGTCCGAGGTCGTTGCGGCCCAGGTCGACGAGCATCAGGTGCTCGGCGCGCTCCTTGGGGTCGGCGAGGAGTTCGTCGGCGAGGGCCTGGTCCTCCTGCGGGGTGCCGCCGCGGTGCCGGGTCCCGGCGATGGGGTGGACCATGGCCCGCCCGTCCTCGACCTTCACCAGCGCCTCGGGGGACGAGCCGACCACGTCGAAGCCGTCGAAGCGGAACAGGTACATGTACGGGGACGGGTTGGTGGCGCGCAGCACCCGGTAGACGTCGAGGGCGCTCGCCGTGCACGGCGTCTCGAAGCGCTGGGAGGGGACGACCTGGAAGGCCTCCCCGGCGCGGATGCGCTCCTTGACGTCCTCCACGGCCGCCCGGAAGTCGGCGCCGCCCCAGAGCGCGGTGTACTCGGGCAGTTCGGAGGGGGGCAGGACGGCCGGCGGCTGCGCCACCGCGCGGGTGAGGTCGGCCTCCATGGCGTCGAGGCGGGCCACGGCGTCGGCGTACGCCTCGTCGACGCCGGTCTCCAGGTCGTTGTGGTTGATCGCGTTGGCGATCAGCCAGACGGAGCCCTCCCAGTGGTCCATGACGGCGAGGTCGCTGGTGAGCAGCATGGTCAGCTCGGGGAGGCGCAGGTCGTCCCGCTCGCCGGGGCCGATCTTCTCCAGGCGGCGCACGACGTCGTAGCCGAGGTAGCCGACCATGCCGCCGGTGAAGGGCGGCAGGCCGAGGTCGTGGGCGAGGTCGCGCGGGGTGTGCAGGGCCTGGAGGGTGGCGCGCAGCGCGGCGAGCGGGTCGCCGGACGTGGGGACGCCGACGGGTGGGATGCCCTCCCAGTGGGCCTGTCCGTCGCGTTCGGTGAGGGTGGCGGCGCTGCGGACGCCGACGAAGGAGTACCGGGACCAGGACCGCCCGTTCTCCGCCGACTCCAGCAGGAACGTGCCGGGGCGCTCGCCGGCGAGCTTGCGGTAGAGCGCGACCGGGGTGTCGCCGTCGGCGAGGAGCTTGCGGGTGACCGGGACGACCCGGCGGTCGGTGGCGAGCTTGCGGAACGTCTCGAGGTCCATGGCGGCCGACCCTACTGATCCGCGGCGGGGGCGTCCGCCACCAGGACGTCGGCGTCGAAGCAGGTGCGCGCCCCGGTGTGGCAGGCAGCGCCGACCTGGTCGACCTTGACCAGCACGGTGTCGGCGTCGCAGTCCAGGGCCACCGACTTGACCCACTGGAAGTGGCCGGAGGTGTCGCCCTTGACCCAGTACTCCCGGCGGCTGCGCGACCAGTAGGTGCAGCGGCCGGTGGTCAGGGTGCGGTGCAGCGCCTCGTCGTCCATCCAGCCCAGCATCAGCACCTCCCCGGTGTCGTACTGCTGGGCGATGGCGGGCAGGAGGCCGTCGGGGCTGCGCTTGAGCCGCGCGGCGATCTCCGGGTCGAGGCGGCTGGACGACGCACCGTGGCGCGCGGCGCCTTCGTGCGGGGTGGTGGCCGGGCGACGGGCGGGCGTGCTGGTCATGCCGACCATTGTGCCGCGCGGGACGGGTGAGCCCGCGCACTCGTCCACCGATTGGGAACGCGGCTCGTTGAGGGGTGGCGGTCGGGTGACGGGTGGACTGCGCTGTGCCGCGCCGGCGGCTCCTTGAGGGGTGGTGGCCGGGTGACGGGTGGACTGCGCTGTGCCGCGCCGGCGGCTCCTTGAGGGGTGGTGGCCGGGTGACGGGTGGACTGCGCTGTGCCGCGCCGGCGGCTCCTTGAGGGGTGGCGGCCGGGTGACGGGTGGGCGGACGTCGCGGGCGGCCGTAGGCTGGCTGGCATGTCGACCCATGCGAAGCGTGAACGACTCCTGCTGGCCGATCTGCTGGAGACCGCGGGCCCCGAGGCCCCGACCCTGTGCGAGGGCTGGACGACCCGGGACCTCGCCGCCCATGTCGTGGTGCGTGAGCGCCGCCCCGACGCGGCGGGCGGCATGCTGGTCAAGCAGCTGGCGTCGCGTCTGGAGCGGGTGATGGCGGAGTTCACCGCCAAGCCGTACGAGGAGCTGATCCAGCTCATCCGGACCGGTCCCCCGCGTTTCTCACCCTTCTCGCTCAAGCAGGTCGACGAACTGTCCAACATCGTCGAGTTCTACGTCCACACCGAGGACGTCCGCCGGGCCCAGCCCGACTGGACGCCGCGCGAGCTGGATCCCGTGTTCCAGGACGCCCTGTGGTCGCGGCTGGAGCGCTCCGCACGTCTGATGGGGCGCGGGGTTCCGACGGGTCTGGTGCTGCGCCGTCCGGACGGCCAGACGGCGGTGGCCCATCGCGGCACGCCGGTGGTGACGGTGACCGGGGAGCCCTCCGAGCTGGTGCTGTTCGCCTACGGGCGGCAGGGCGCGGCCAAGGTGGAGCTGGACGGCGACGAGAACGCGATCGCGAAGCTGCGGGAGACCAAGCAGCTCGGCATCTGATCCGCCCCGAAAGGCGCAGCCGTGATCAAAGTGGCCATGACCAGTGTGTACGTCGACGACGTGGCGAAGGCGCACGCCTTCTACACCGACGTCCTCGGCTTCGAGACGCGCACCCGCATGGATCTCGGCGACGGGACGCTGTTCGTCACCGTGGGCGCCCGTGAGGGGGCCCAGCGGGACCTGGAGCTCCTGCTGGAGCCGGGCCGGGGCCCGATCGCCGGGCCGTACCGCCGGGCCGTGCGGGAGGCGGGACTGCCGGCGATCGTGTTCTCGGTGGACGACCTCCGCGCGGAGTTCGAACGGCTGCGCGGGGAGGGCGTCCACTTCGTCCAGGACCCGCGGCGGCAGGGCCCGGTGCTCGCCGCGGTGCTGGACGACACGGTCGGCAACCTGATCCAGCTGGCGCAGCCGGCGGGCTGAGCCTCAGCGCACCGGGTGACCGGCGTCCCGCAGGGTGTCCTTGACCTGGCCGATGCGCAGATCGCCGAAGTGGAAGACGGAGGCGGCGAGGACGGCGTCCGCGCCGGCCGCGACGGCGGGCGGGAAGTCCGCGAGCCTGCCGGCGCCGCCGGAGGCGATCACCGGCACCGTGACGTGCTTGCGGACGGCGGCGATCATCTCCAGGTCGTAGCCGTCCTTGGTGCCGTCGGCGTCCATGGAGTTCAGCAGGATCTCGCCCGCGCCGAGTTCGGCGGCGCGGTGTGCCCATTCCACGGCGTCGATGCCGGTGCCCCGGCGGCCGCCGTGCGTGGTGACCTCGAAGGACCCGGACTCCGTGCGCCGGGCGTCCACGGACAGCACCAGGACCTGCCGGCCGAAGCGCTCGGCGATCTCCCGGATGAGTTCGGGCCGGGCGATGGCCGCGGTGTTGACGCCGACCTTGTCGGCGCCCGCGCGCAGCAGCCTGTCCACGTCCTCGGAGGTGCGGACGCCGCCGCCCACCGTGAGCGGGATGAACACCTGCTCGGCGGTGCGGCGCACCACGTCGTAGGTCGTCTCGCGGTTGCCGGACGAGGCGGTGATGTCGAGGAAGGTCAGCTCGTCGGCGCCCTCGGCGTCGTACACCTTGGCCATCTCGACGGGGTCGCCCGCGTCGCGCAGGTTCTGGAAGTTGACACCCTTGACGACCCGGCCGTTGTCCACGTCCAGGCAGGGGATGACTCGGACCGCCAGGGTCATGAATCCACGGCTCCTCTGAATGCTTCGAGTTCCACTGAGACCAGTACGCGCGAGTCGACGAAGCCCTCGACCACCAGCAGGGTGGTGACCGGGCGCACGGCGTCGAACAGCTCCTTGTGGGCGCGCCCGGCCGCGTCGACGTCCCGCGCGTGGGCGAGGTGGATGCGGGTGCGGATCACGGACCCGATGCCGAGCCCGAACTCCCCGATCGCCTCCAGCGCGCTGGTGAAGGCCACCTTGGCCTGCTCGTACGGGTCGCCCTCCCCGTACAGCACCTCGCCCCGGAACGCGGTCGTGCCCGCCACCAGGACGCGGTCGCCCGCCGCCACGGCGCGCGCGGAGCCGAGGGTCTCCTCCCAGGGGTTCTGGCTCTGCACACGCCGTACGGCATCGAACGTCATCGGGACACAGCCTCCAGGGCCTCTTCCAGGGTGAACGCCTTGGCGTACAGGGCCTTGCCGACGATGGAGCCCTCGACGCCCAGCGGGACGAGCTCGGCGATGGCCCGCAGGTCGTCCAGGGAGGAGACGCCGCCGGAGGCGACGACGGGGCGGTCGGTGGCGGCGCAGACGTTCTTCAGCAGTTCCAGGTTGGGGCCCTGGAGGGTGCCGTCCTTGGCGATGTCGGTGACCACGTAGCGGGAGCAGCCCTCCTTGTTGAGGCGGTCCAGCGTCTCGTAGAGGTCGCCGCCGTCGCGGGTCCAGCCGCGGCCGCGCAGGGTGGTGCCGCGCACGTCGAGGCCGACGGCGATCCGGTCGCCGTGCTCGGCGATGACCTTGGCGACCCACTCGGGGGTCTCCAGGGCGGCGGTGCCCAGGTTGACGCGGGTGCAGCCGGTGGCGAGGGCGGCGGCGAGGGTGTCGTCGTCGCGGATGCCGCCGGACAGCTCCACCTTGATGTCCATCGCCCCGGCGACCTCGGCGATCAGCGCGCGGTTGTCGCCGGTGCCGAACGCGGCGTCGAGGTCGACCAGGTGCAGCCACTCGGCGCCGGAGCGCTGCCAGGCGAGCGCGGCCTCCAGGGGGGAGCCGTAGGACGTTTCGGTCCCGGACTCGCCGTGCACGAGGCGGACGGCCTGGCCGTCGCGGACGTCGACGGCGGGAAGGAGTTCGAGCTTGGCCATGTCTCTACAGGGTTCCGATCCAGTTGGTGAGGAGCTGGGCACCGGCGTCGCCGGACTTCTCGGGGTGGAACTGCGTCGCCCACAGGGCGCCGTTCTCGACGGCGGCGACGAAGGGCTTGCCGTGGGTGGACCAGGTGACCAGTGGGGGGCGCATCGCCGGGTTCGTCGTCTCCAGGGTCCAGTCGTGGACGGCGTAGGAGTGCACGAAGTAGAAGCGGGCGTCCGCGTCGAGGCCGGCGAACAGCTCGGAGCCGGCCGGGGCGTCCACGGTGTTCCAGCCCATGTGGGGCACGACCTCGGCCTGGAGCGGCTCGACCGAGCCGGGCCACTCGTCGAGGCCCTCGCTCTCCACGCCGTGCTCGATGCCCCGGGCGAAGAGGATCTGCATGCCGACGCAGATGCCCATGACCGGGCGGCCGCCGGAGAGCCGGCGGTCGACGATCCAGTCGCCGCGCGCTTCCTTGAGGCCCTTCATGCAGGCGGCGAAGGCGCCGACGCCGGGCACCAGCAGGCCGTCGGCGTTCATGGCCGTGTCGAAGTCACGGGTGATCTCGACGTCGGCTCCCGCGCGGGCGAGGGCCCGCTCGGCGGAACGGATGTTGCCGAAGCCGTAGTCGAAGACCACGACCTTCTTGGTGGTGCTCAAGGGCTCACACCTCCAGGTACAGAAGGCCCGTGCCGATGCACAGCACGGCGCCGATGGAGAGCAGCACGACGAGGCTCGTGGGCATCTTCTGCTTGACGAAGGAGATGATCCCGCCGACGAAGAACAGGCCGACGACGATCAGGACGGTGGACAGACCGTTCATGGGCTACAGCGCGCCCTTCGTGGAGGGCAGGATGCCGGCCGCGCGCGGGTCGCGCTCGGACGCGTAGCGCAGGGCGCGGGCGAGGGCCTTGAACTGGCACTCCACGATGTGGTGCGCGTTGCGGCCGTAGGGCACGTGCACGTGCAGGGCGACCTGCGCCTGGGCGACGAAGGACTCCAGGATGTGCCGGGTCATCGTGGTGTCGTACTCGCCGATCATCGGCGCCATCTTCTCGGGCTCGGTGTGCACGAGGTAGGGGCGGCCGGACAGGTCGACGGTGACCTGGGCGAGGGACTCGTCCAGCGGGACCGTGCAGTTGCCGAAGCGGTAGATGCCCACCTTGTCGCCGAGCGCCTGCTTGAAGGCGGCGCCGAGCGCGAGGGCGGTGTCCTCGATGGTGTGGTGGGAGTCGATGTGCAGGTCGCCCTCGGTCTTCACGGTCAGGTCGAACAGGCCGTGGCGGCCGATCTGGTCGAGCATGTGGTCGTAGAAGCCGACCCCGGTGGAGATCTCGGTCCTGCCGGTGCCGTCGAGGTCGATCTCGACGAGGACGGACGTTTCCTTGGTGGTGCGTTCCACGCGTCCAACGCGGCTCATGCGCTCTGCTCCTTCTTGATGTCACGTACCGCGTCGAGGAACGCGTCGTTCTCGGCCGGGGTGCCCGCGGTGACCCGCAGCCATCCCGGTACGCCGTTGTCCCGGACCAGGACGCCCCGGTCGAGGATCTCGCGCCACGCGGCGTGGGAGTCCTCGAACCTGCCGAACTGCACGAAGTTGGCGTCGGATTCGGTGACGTCGTAGCCGATCGCGCGCAGTTCGGCGACCAGCCGGTCGCGCTCGGCCTTCAGCTGCTCGACGTAGCCCAGCAGTGTGTCGGTGTGCTCCAGGGCGGCCAGCGCGGTGGCCTGGGTGACCGCCGACAGGTGGTACGGCAGCCGCACCAGCTGGACGGCGTCGACGACGGCCGGGTGCGCGGCCAGGTAGCCGAGGCGCAGTCCGGCCGCGCCGAACGCCTTCGACATGGTGCGGGAGACCACCAGGTGGGGGCGGCCGTCGAGCAGCGGGAGCAGCGAGCCGCCGTGGCTGAACTCGATGTACGCCTCGTCCACGACCACCATCGACGGCCGGGCCGCCTGGGCGGCCTCGTACAGCGCGACGACGGTCGACGCGGGGACCGCGTTGCCGGTGGGGTTGTTGGGGGTGGTGACGAAGACGACGTCGGGCCGGTGTTCGGCGATCGCCTGCTGGGCGGCGGCGAGGTCGACGGTGAAGTCCTCGTTGCGCGGCCCGGAGATCCAGCCGGTGCCGGTGCCGCGCGCGATGAGGCCGTGCATCGAGTACGACGGCTCGAAGCCGAGCGCGGTGCGGCCCGGCCCGCCGAAGGTCTGCAGCAGTTGCTGGATGACCTCGTTGGAGCCGTTGGCCGCCCAGACGTTCTCCACGCCCACCGGGTGGCCGGCGGTCCTGGTCAGGTAGGCGGCCAGCCCGGTGCGCAGTTCGACCGCGTCCCGGTCGGGGTAGCGGTTGAGGTGCCGGGCGGCCTCGCGGACCCGCTCGGCGATCCGCTCGACCAGCGGCTCGGGCAGCGGGTAGGGGTTCTCGTTGGTGTTCAGCCGTACGGGGACGTCCAGTTGGGGCGCGCCGTAGGGGGACTTGCCGCGCAGCTCGTCCCGTACGGGGAGATCGTCGATGCCGGTCACTTGCTCTTCGGTACCTTCCAGCCGAACCTCGCCTTGATCGCCGCGCCGTGCGCGGGCAGGTCCTCCGCCTCCGCCAGCGTCACCACGTGGTGCGCGACCTCGGCCAGCGCGTCCTCGGTGTAGTCGACGATGTGGATGCCGCGCAGGAAGGACTGCACGGACAGGCCCGAGGAGTGGCAGGCGCAGCCGCCGGTGGGCAGCACGTGGTTGGAGCCGGCGGCGTAGTCACCGAGCGAGACCGGGGCCCAGGGGCCGACGAAGATGGCGCCCGCGTTGCGCACCCGGTCGGCGACCGCGGCGGCGTCGGCGGTCTGGATCTCCAGGTGCTCGGCGCCGTAGGCGTCGACGACCCGCAGGCCCTCCTCGATGCCGTCGACCAGGACGATGGCGGACTGGCGGCCGGACAGGGCCGGGGCGATCCGCTCCTCGACGTGCTTGCTGGCCTCGACCTGCGGCCTCAGTTCCTTCTCCACGGCGTCCGCGAGGTCCGCGGAGTCGGTGACCAGGACGGCGGCGGCCAGCGGGTCGTGCTCGGCCTGGCTGATCAGGTCGGAGGCCACGTGTACCGGGTCGGCCGTGGAGTCCGCGAGGATCGCGATCTCGGTGGGGCCGGCCTCGGCGTCGATGCCGATCTTCCCGGTGAAGTAGCGCTTGGCGGCGGCGACCCAGATGTTGCCGGGTCCGGTGACCAGGTTCGCGGGCGGGCAGGACTCGGTGCCGTGGGCGAACATGGCGACGGCGGTGGCGCCGCCGGCCGCGTAGACCTCGTCGACGCCGAGCAGGGCGCAGGCGGCGAGGATGGTCGGGTGCGGAAGCCCGCCGAAGTCGGCCTGGGCCGGGGAGGCGAGCGCGAGGGAGGGGACGCCGGCCTCCTGGGCGGGCACCACGTTCATGATCACCGACGACGGGTAGACGGCCCGGCCGCCCGGCGCGTACAGCCCCACGCGGTCGACCGGCACCCACTTCTCGGTGACCGTGCCGCCGGGGACGACCTGGGTGGTGTGGGTGGAGCGGCGCTGCTCGCGGTGGACGAGCCGGGCGCGCCGGATGGACTCCTCCAGGGCCGCGCGCACGGCCGGGTCGAGCTCCTCCAGGGCGCGGGTGAGCGCGTCGGCCGGGACCCGCACCCGGTCCAGCTTCACGCCGTCGAAGCGCTCGGCGTAGTCGATCAGCGCCGCGTCGCCCCGATGGTGCACGTCCTCGCAGATGGGCCGCACCTTGTCCAGGGCGGCCGCGACGTCGAAGTCGGCTCGGGGCAGCAGGTCGCGCAGGGCGGCACCCTCGGGGAGGGCGTCGCCGCGCAGATCGATTCGTGAGATCACGTGCTCAATTCTCTCAGACCGGGACTGTGGGCCGTCCGCCCGTTCCAGTGGCTGATACGGACCCCTCGCGGTAACGGTCCGCTCACATATGCGAGATCTTCTTCACTTTCCGTGTTCAACGGGTCACCGCACTGGGCATCACCGGTTGTACGAAGAGACGAATCGTACGAAGAAACGAACCGACGAGTACATGGGGAGGAGGAGAGGTCCGTGACCCACGGGGTGACACCCGGCGCGGAACCGCCGGAGGATCTGACCGTCGCGGAGGCGGGCATGTGGCAGGCCTTCCGCAACGGCAGCGTGTACGACCTGAGCAGCGGTGACACGGCCGTCGACGATCCGCACGGCGGGCACCCCTGGGGTCCGGAGCGGACCGTACGGGCGCGCGTGGTGTGCTGGCTGCTGCTGGACGGTCCGCCCGCGCTGGCCGGCCGGGTGTCGTCGCTGAAGCTGGTCGGGGTGCGGATCAGCGGCGTGCTCGACCTGGCCGGGGGCACGGTGGTGCCCTACTGGGAGCTGCGCGGCTGCCGCTTCGAGCGGGACGTGCTGCTGCCGGAGAGCCGCTTCACGACGGTGCGGATGGTCGACTGCGCCATACCCCGCCTGGAGGCGGCCCGGCTGCACACCGAGGGCGATCTGCACCTGCCGCGCTGCCGGTTCCTGGGCGGCATCCGGCTGACCGACGCGCGCATCGGTACGGATCTGCTGCTCAACCAGGCGGTCGTGCACCGCGACCGCAGCGGCCGCTCGATCGCCGCGGACGGGATGAGCGTCGGGCAGGACCTCCAGGCGGAGATGCTGGAGTCGCACGGTGAGCTGAGCCTGCGCAGCGCGACGATCGGTGTCTCGCTGAGCCTGCGCGGCGCACGGCTGGGGAACTCGCAGACCCGGCTCGCGCTGAACGCGCCGCAGCTGACGGTGGAGCGCTCGCTGTACCTGACTCCGGCCGGGGTCGGGGCCCAGGCGCGCAGCGGGATGACCCCGGCGCGCGGCACGCGGATCCAGCGGTTCGAGTGCCGGGGCGGGGTGCGGCTGGACGACGGCCGCTTCGGGGACGCGGTCGACTTCGAGGGGGCCCGGTTCGTCCTCACCGACGAGCAGGAGCTGTCGCTGCGCCGGGTGCAGACGCCGGAGCTGCGCTTCCTCGGGGAGCGGCCGGCGCGCGGCCGGGTGGTGCTGTCGGGGGCGCGGGTGGTGAACCTGGTGGACCGGGCGGACAGCTGGCCGGGCCCCGGCCGGCTGCACATGGGCGGCTTCACCTACGAGAACCTGGTGCCGCGCGGCCCGTTCCCGCTGTCCCTGCGGCTGCGCTGGGTGGACGCGGCGAGCGCCGAGTACAACCCGGAGCCGTACGAGCGGCTGGCCGCCGTGCTGCGGGAGGGCGGGGAGGACGAGCACGCCCGGGAGGTGCTGCTCGCCAAGCAGCGCCGGCGCCGCGAGAGCCTGCCGCTCGCGGCCAAGCTGTGGGGGTACGCGCAGGACTGGACGGTCGCCTACGGGTACCGTCCGGGCCGGGCGGCGCTGTGGATGGCGGTGCTGTGGGCGGCCGGTTCGCTGGCCTTCGCGCGCTCCGACCACCCGCCGCTGAAGGCCGGTGAGCACCCGGACTGGAACCCGGCGCTGTTCGCGCTGGACCTGCTGCTGCCGGTGATCGACCTGGGGCAGGTGGGCTTCTGGCAGCTGCGCGGCGGCTGGCAGTGGCTGTCGGCCGCGTTCGTCCTGCTGGGCTGGATCCTGGCCACGACGGTGGCGGCGGGCGCGACCCGCACACTGCGGCGCACCTAGGGGGTCTGGGGCGGGTGGGTCCGCCGCTCCGCCGGGGGCGCTTTGAGGGCCGTCCGTTCTTTGCCGGTCCTTGACCGGCCCCCGTACAACTTTCCGTGACTTCCGTGTCGGCTCTGGCGCCGCTGTGACCAGCGGTCTTTCAATGGTCGACACCATGGCTCTGCTGCACGCGTTCACCCGCACGTCCCGGGTGCGAGGAAAGTCGACGGGCGCCGCCTCCCCCGTCCCCGTCGTGCTGCCCGCTGACGACGAGGTGCTGCTCGACGCGCCCGACGACGTCCTGGGCCGGGCGCTGGTCGGCGCGGCGGGCGGCGACCACCGGCCCGCCGCGGAGCTGCTCGCCGCCACCCGGCGCACGGGTGCCTGGGACCACCGCGACCGGTACGTGCGGGGCCTGGCGGCGTTCGCCCGCGCGCGGCCCGAGTGGCTGGACACCTGGCGCGCTCTCGCCCCGCTCGACCCGGACGCCACCGTGGTGGACGCCCAGCGGGCGGTGGACCGCGCCTGGGACTCCCCGGCGCGGGGCGAGCTGCTGCGCGAGGTGAGCCCGCTGATCACGGCCGCGGCCCGGGCGGACAACCGCGACCCGGTGCCCTGGCGGCTGGCGCTGGACCACGCCCGGGGCGCGCGGGCCGGCCACACCTACGTCGAGGAGCTGTGGGAGGCGGCCGTCCGGCGCGCCCCGCACCACTACGGCTGCCATGTGGCGGCCCTGCGCTACCTGGCGTCCTCCTGGCACGGCTCGCACCGGGAGTGCCTCGACTTCGCCGACCGGGCCGCCCAGGACGCGCCGGAGACGTCGCTCACGCAGGCGCTGCCGCTGCGGGCGGCGTTCGGCTACCTGACCGACGGCTGCGGCCCCGAGGTGCCGCGCGCACGGCTGGAGGCCGCGGCCGACCGCGCCGTCGCCCTGTCCGCGCGGCTGCCGGCGGGCCAGCCCTGGCCGGCCGAGCCGCGCAATCTGCTGACGTACGTCCTGGTGCGGCTGGAACGCTGGCAGGACGCCCTGGAGCAGCTGCGGCTGACGGGCCCGTACGCCACCTCGTTCCCCTGGGACCGGGACGCGGAGGACCCGCTGGGTCGCTTCCTCGAAGTGCGCCGGGATGTGGGCGCCGCGGTCGCGGCCGGTGCCCGCGGACCCGATCCCAGGGGCTCCGTCCCGGTCCCGGACCGCCCCGAACGCGGGCAGGGCGGACGACTCCGCTCCGGCGCCCATTAGGCTTTTACGTCGTGACCACCGTCCGGCTCCCGCTCTTCCCCCTGAACACGGTGCTGTTCCCGGGGCTCGTGCTCCCGCTCAACGTCTTCGAGGAGCGCTATCGCGCCATGATGCGCGAGCTGCTGAAGACCCCGGAGGACGAGCCACGCCGGTTCGCCGTCGTGGCGATCCGCGACGGCCACGAGGTGGCGCGGACCGCCCCCGGGATGCCCGATCCCACGGCCGAGCCCGAACGGGGCCCGGCGGCGGGCTTCGGCAGCGATCCGCTGCGCGCCTTCCACAAGGTGGGCTGCGTGGCCGACGCGGCGACGGTCCGGGAGCGGGCCGACGGCACCTTCGAGGTGCTGGCGACCGGGACGACCCGGGTGCGGCTGCTGTCGGTCGACGCCTCGGGTCCGTTCCTCACGGCCGAACTGGAACCGCTGGAGGAGGAGCCGGGCGACGATCCGGGTCCGCCGGCGGAGGTCGTACTGCGGGCGTTCCGCCAGTACCAGAAGCGGCTGGCCGGGGCGCGGGAGCGGTCGCTGGCGACCGGCGCGGACCTGCCGGACGAGCCGGGCGTGGTCTCCTACCTGGTCGCCGCGGCGATGATGCTGGACACGCCCACCCGGCAGCGTCTGCTGCAGGCGCCGGACACCGCGTCGCGGCTGCGGGACGAGCTGAAACTCCTTCGCACCGAGACGGCGATCATCCGTAATCTGCCGTCGTTGCCCGCGTCGGAGCTGACGCGCGGCCCGATGAGTCTCAACTGACGTACGACTGTCCGGGGTGACGGCCGACATGGCGAAGAAGTCCAGGAAGCAGCAGCCGGGGGGAACGCCCGCGACGGTGGCGCTCACGGCGGCCGGGGTGCCGTTCACCGTGCACTCCTACGACCACGACCCGTCCCATCCCTCGTACGGCGAGGAGGCGGCCGAGGCGATGGGCGTCGCACCGGAGCGGGTGTTCAAGACGCTGGTGGCGGACGTCGACGGGGCGCTGACGGTGGCGGTGGTGCCGGTGGCGGGGCAACTGGACCTGAAGGCCCTCGCGTCGGCGGCCGGCGGCAAGCGGGCGGCGATGGCCGATCCGGCCCTCGCGGAACGCACCACCGGGTACGTGCGGGGCGGGATCTCCCCGCTGGGCCAGCGCAAGAGGCTGCCGACGGTCCTGGACGAGTCGGCGACGCGGCACGAGACGATCTGCGTCTCGGCGGGCCGCCGCGGCCTGGAGGTCGAGCTCTCCCCGGCCGACCTGACCGGCCTGACCTCCGCCGTCCTGGCCCCGATCGGACGCGTCTGACCGGTCCGGTCTCCCCCGGGGGCTCGGGGATCTAGGCCCCCGGGGCCGGCACGTGCGGGTCCGGCGGAAAGTCCTCGGGGTCCCGCGGCCCGAACAGGCTCGTCAGCCCCAGGTGCACCACCAGCGCCGCGAACGGCCACGCGAGCAGGGCGCCCTTCGCGCTCAGCTGCAGCGGGGCATCGAAGGTGACGCCCTGGCCCACGCTCCGGGCCTGCGCCATCACGTCCTCGGGCGGCCCCAGCCACACCCCCAGCCGCCAGGCCAGGACCGACCCCAGCAGCCCGCCCGCGGCCAGCGCCACCACCAGCGGCACGCCGCCCCGCCGCCGCACCAGGAACACGACCAGCGCGCTCAGCGCGCCGAACGCCAGCGCGAGCAGGGTGAACGTCCCGTCCACCCCGATGCCCTGCTCACCCTCGGAGTCCTTGAGGTAGACGGCCCAGTTGCCGCCGGACACCTCGCCCACCAGCGGCACCCGCGGCGCCAGCCACCACCACAGCGCGCCGAGCAGCAGCCCGCCGAGCGCCACCGCCACCAGGGTCACCGCGGCCTCGCGCAGTTCCTGCTTCATCCCGGGACCGTCCTGGTCGTCCCACCAGCCGCGCCGGGGATACCCGGACTTCCCGGCGTGCCGGGCCGAATCCTCCGCGGCCGGGCCGGACGGCGACTGCCACGGGTCACGGGCGGAATGCCCGTGCGGGGGCGGTGGTGGTGTCAGGGGAGCGCTCACCCTGCCATCGTGCCAGGCCCGGCCGTGCGGCGCGTCACCGGACGGCGGCCCTGCGGTAGGCCCAGGTCGCCACCGCCAGCGAGAGCACCCCGACCACCCCGCACACGGCGAGGTCACCGAGGACGAGGGCCCAGTCGGGGTGCGGGGCGAAGGTCCGCGCGAAGGCCTCGACGCCGTACGTCGACGGCAGCAGGTCGCGGGCCAGGCGCACCGCCTCCGGCATCCGCTCCGGCGGCAGCACCCCCAGCAGCAGCGCCGCGGACATGCCGAGCTGGCCGAGGAGCGTGGCCAGTTCCGGCCGGGGCGCGAGCAGGCCGAGCGCCGCTCCGAGCCCGGCGAGCGCGGCGCCCGCGAGGGGGATCACCGCGATCAGGACCCACAGGTGCGCCAGCGGCAGCCCGAACAGCGCGCAGCCGAAGACGGCGGTCACGACGGTGCCCGGCACGGTGAACGAGGCGTACGCGCCCGCCGCGCCCAGCACCACCGCCGCCGGCGGCACCGGCAGGGTCGCGTAGTGGTCGAGTCCGCCGCCGGCCCGCAGCTGGCCGAAGTACTGGGCGAGGAGGTTCAGGGCGACGAACGCGACGACCAGTACCGCCGAGCCGGCGACCACGGCGCGCGCCTCGCCGCCGCCGTCCACGACACCGCGCATCAGGATCATGATGCCGACCGACTGGAACGTCGCCACGAACAGCAGCGGGATGCGCGCCACCCGGGCCCGGGACAGCTGCGCCCGGTACACGGCCGCCAGCGACGGCCACAGCCGCGCCCGGGGGCCGAGCTCGGCCGTCTCCGGCTCGGCCGCCCCGACGGCCGGGACACCGCCCGGCAGGACATCGGCGGGTACGACACTCACGTCGTGCTGCTCTCCTTCGCTCGGAGCCTCACCCGGATGCGCGGCGGCACCCGCCCCGTTCCGTACGGATGACACGGCCCGTGTGCTCACGCCTTCACCAGTCCTTGTCGTACGGCACCGCCGAGCGCGAGGTAGACGTCCTCCAGGCTGGGCGTGGCCAGCGTGAAGTCGTCCAGGGCGGCGAAGGCGGCACCGCCGGTGACGGTGGCGACGACGGTCCGGGCCTCCTCGGGGGCCAGCCGCAGGGTCCAGCGGCGGCCGGACTCGACGACGCGGTCGCGCAGCGCGGCGACCTCGGGCACGTGCAGCGGCGCGGCCTCGCGCCACACCAGATCGACCCGGACCTCGCCGGCGACCTGCTCCTTCAGCCCGGACGGGGTGTCGCAGGCGATGACCCGGCCGCGGTCGAGCACCGCGACACGGTCGAGGACGGTCTCCGCCTCGATGACGTTGTGGGTGACCAGCAGGACGGTCGCGCCGTGCTCGGCACGGCGCCGGTCGACGGCGGACCACACCGCGCGCCGGGCCACCGGGTCCATGCCGGTGGTGGGCTCGTCGAGCACCAGCAGCGGCCGCCGCCCCACCAGCGCGGCGGCGAAGCAGGCGAGCCTGCGCTGGCCGCCGGAGAGCTTGCGCAGCGGGCGCCCGGCGAGCGGGGCGAGCCCCAGTTCGTCCAGGACGTCGTCGCGTTCGCCCCGTGCCCGGCGGGCGTCGAGGCCGCGCAGCCGGCCGGTCGTCTCGGCGGCGAGGGACACGGTCAGGTCGTCCAGGGCGGTGGACTCCTGGCCCAGGTAGGCGAGGATGCGGGAGGCCCGCTCGGGATGGCGCACGATGTCGTGGCCCAGGATCCGGACGCTGCCGCGGTCGGGCCGCATCAGCCCGGTCAGCTGGCGCACCAGGGTGGACTTGCCGGCGCCGTTCGGCCCGAGCAGGCCGAAGATCTCACCGCGCCGGATGTCGAGCTCCACGTCGTCGGTGGCCCGGACCTCGGGCGTCGCGGGAACCCCGCGCCGGCCGCGCACCGCCGGGTAGGTCTTGGTCAGCCCGCGCACCACGCACACGACGTCACCGCCGTGCCGGAATCCCTGTGCCGCGCGCGTATTCACAAGGGACGAGCCTACGGGGTCGGGAAGCCCGGTCCGTCCTCGGGTCGCCCTTGCGCCGCGCCCGCCGGGAGGGGACGCACCGGACGCACCGGACACGCCGGCCCCGGAGCGGGAACCGCGGGGAATCATCCGGTCGCACACCGTGTTCCCCGGTCGTCCCGGCCGAGCGATCTCCGAGGAGCCGACATGAGCGACGACATGAGCGACGGACCCGCCGTCCGCGAGCTGCGCCTGGTGGTCACCGCCGACGACTACGACGCCGCGCTGCGCTTCTACCGCGACGTCCTGGGACTGCCCGAGCGCGCGGCGTTCTCGTCACCCGACGGCAGGGTCACCATCCTGGAGGCGGGCCGGGCCACCCTGGAGCTGACCGACCCGCACCACGCCGCCTTCATCGACGAGGTCGAGGTCGGGCGCCGTACGGCCGGTCACGTCCGGGTCGCCTTCCAGGTCGACGACTCCGCCGCCACCACGGCCAGGCTGGCCGCCGCCGGGGCGGAGGTGCTGGCCGAGCCGACCCGCACCCCCTGGAACTCCCTGAACGCGCGGCTGGAGGCACCGGGCGCGCTCCAGCTGACCCTCTTCACCGAGCTGGGCGGGCAGGACTGACCGGGGCGGGCTCCGCTCACTCCCCCGCGGGAGCCCGCTCCGTGCCCGTGCGGAGGTCGAGTTCGCGCCAGAAACCCGCCCGGATGGCGTAGCGGTCGCGCTCGTCGATCTGGTCGTCCTTGTGGGCGAGGAGGCCGAAGCGGGCCGCGTAGCGGAGCAGCTCGCCGTCGACGCGGTGCGGGATGCGGGGGTACATGCCGGACAGTTTCTGAATGTGGCTCTGGTCGCCCAGCCGCTCCACCCAGCGGCGGGCGAAGACCTGTCCCACCTCGAAGGGGTCACCGCCGACGGTGGTGATGTCCTCCTCGCGGTCGGCCCAGCGCTGCTCCGCCGTGGTCAGCTGGGCCAGCGTCGGCATGGAGGCAGCCTCCGGCGGCTCGGCGGCGGGCCGGTCGACCCAGCCCTTGTCGGAGGACCACCTGAGCGTCGCGGAGGCCGGCTGCTGGGGCTGCTGCGCGCCGGGACCGCGCAGGGCCGCCAGGTCCTTCGGGGTGGGGACGCCCCGCGCCGTGGAGGTCCGCTCCGGGGTGCCGTTGTGCGCGGAGGCCGGGTGCTGCGGCTCCTGCGCGGTGCGCTCGGCGGCCGCGGCGAGCGCGGAGTCCGGCAGCGGGGCGGAGAGGATCGCGGCGATCTCGGGGCGCGGCACGGGCGGCGGCGCGCACACCCCGGTGTGTTCCTTGGGCCGTACGGCCTGGGTGATCCACGCCCGGTCCAGCACCCGGCGCTCGTCGGCCTCGGCGACCAGGTCCTCGGACTGGTTGTAGTCGCCGTCGGCGGCCTGCACCGCCCACAGGTGGACGGCGACGCCGTGCTCCTTGGCGGCCATCATGCCGGGCAGCAGGTCGCCGTCACCGGTGACCAGGACGATGTCGGAGCAGGCGCGGTTGCGGGCGAGTTCGGTCAGCTCGGCGTGCATCGCCGCGTCGACGCCCTTCTGCGCCCAGCGGCCGTCGCTGCGGGTCAGCGCGCCGAGCCGGACGGTGACCCGGGGCATCACGCGCAGCCGGCGGTGCTCGGGCTGCGGGACGCGGTCGGGGGCGCCGTCGAACCAGTAGATGCGCAGCAGCGGCTGCCGCGTGTCATTCTCGGCGCGGTCGCGCAGGCCCTGGATGAGGGCGGCGTGGTCCACGGTGATGCGGGACCGGGAGGGCTCCCCGGCGAGGAGACTGGCGGCGGCCCCCAGCAGATACCCGGCGTCCACCAGGACGATGCAGCGGTCCACGCGATCCACCCTCTTTCCGGGAGGTTTGCTTCGGGCTTGCTTCGAGTCTGCCCGACTGCACCGGGGTTAACGGCCCGAACTCGATCTTCGGCGTGGCGTTTCCACACTTCCTCCCCCGACCAGGCAGGTCACGCACGGTAATTGTCCGACATGCGTGGGTCATCGGGGTGTGTGAATCTGAGGGCGGCCCTGGCCCCTAGTCCCCCACAGGAGGCAACCACCATGGCCAAGAACAAGAACCGTGAACGTAAGCAGCCCCAGGCCGAGCACGCCCGGCGCGCGTCGCAGCCGACCGCGATGGAGACGCCCGACGAGCAGCGCACCACGCAGGTCGTGCCGGGCGAGGTCGGCCCGGGCAAGGGCCGGCAGAAGCGCTTCGGCCACAACTGACGTCCGTGTGACGGGCCGTCGTGGCCCGGGCAGATGACGAGGGGCGCACCCACCACAGGGTGCGCCCCTCGAGCGTGCGAGGCCGCGAACTAGCCCGCGAGGCAGGACGGGCCGAGGAGGACCTTCAGGTCGCCGAACAGGGCCGGGTCGGGCTTGACCCGGTGCCGGTCCAGGCGCAGCACCGTCGTCTTCGTCGGCCCCTGGAGCTTGATCCGGACCTCGCTGTCGCCCTTGTGGTGCGTGAGGATCTCACCGAGCCTGCTGACCATCGGCGGGGTCACGCGGGTGGCCGGGATGGTGAGCACCACGGGCGCGTTGGCGCCCGCGTTGGACAGGTCGGGGATCATCAGCTCCATCGCGACCAGGCGCGGCACGTCCTCGCGCTTGTCGAGCCGCCCCTTGACGAACACCACGGCGTCCTCGACGAGCTGGGTCGAGACGAGCTGGTAAGTCGCCGGGAAGAACATGCACTCCAGGGAGCCCGCGAGGTCCTCCACGGTCGCGATCGCCCAGGCGTTGCCCTGCTTGGTCATCTTGCGCTGGAGGCCCGAGATGATCCCGCCGATGGTGACCACGGCGCCGTCCCCGAAGTCGCCGCCGGTGAGCTGGGAGATGCCCGCGTCGGCCTTGTCGGACAGCACGTGCTCCAGGCCGAACAGCGGGTGGTCGGAGACGTAGAGACCGAGCATCTCCCGCTCCTGCGCGAGCAGGTACGTCTTGTCCCACTCGTCGTCGGTGAAGGTGACGTCGAGACCGAAGCCCGGCTCGCTGCTCTCCTCCTCGCCCATGCCGCCGAAGAGGTCGAACTGCCCCTCGGCCTCCTTGCGCTTGACCGCGACCACGTTGTCGATCATCGGCTCGTACTGCGCGGTGAGGCCCTTGCGGGTGTGGCCCATGGAGTCGAAGGCGCCGGCCTTGATCAGCGACTCTGTGGTGCGCTTGTTGCAGACCACGGCCTCGACCTTGTCGAGATAGTCGGGGAAGGAGGCGTACTTCCCCTTGGCCTTGCGGGACCTGATGATCGACTCGACGACGTTGGTGCCGACGTTGCGCACCGCCGACAGGCCGAAGAGGATCACGTCGTCGCCCTGCGCGGCGAAGTTCGCCTCGGACTCGTTGACGTTGGGCGGGAGCACCTTGATGCCCATGCGGCGGCACTCGTTGAGGTAGACCGCCGACTTGTCCTTGTCGTCCTTGACGGACGTGAGCAGCGCCGCCATGTACTCGGCCGGGTAGTTCGCCTTGAGGTACCCGGTCCAGTACGACACCAGTCCGTACGCGGCGGAGTGGGCCTTGTTGAACGCGTAGCCGGCGAAGGGGACCAGCACGTCCCACAGCGCCTGGATCGCCTCGTCGCTGTAGCCGTTCTTGCGGGCGCCCTCCTGGAAGAGAACGAAGTTCTTCGCCAGTTCGTCGGGCTTCTTCTTGCCCATCACGCGGCGGAGGATGTCGGCCTCGCCGAGCGAGTAGCCCGCGATGATCTGGGCGGCCTTCTGCACCTGCTCCTGGTAGACGATCAGGCCGTAGGTGACCGACAGCACCTCCTGGAGCGGCTCCTCCAGTTCCTTGTGGATCGGGGTGATCTCCTGGCGGCCGTTCTTGCGCTCCGCGTAGTTGATGTGCGAGTTCATGCCCATCGGGCCCGGCCGGTAGAGGGCCGAGACGGCGGAGATGTCCTCGAAGTTGTCGGGCTGCATCTGGCGGAGCAGCGAGCGCATCGGGCCGCCGTCGAACTGGAAGACGCCGAGGGTGTCGCCGCGGCAGAGCAGTTCGAAGGTCTTGGGGTCGTCCAGCGGGAGGGAGAGCATCTCCAGGTCGATGCCCTTGTTGGCCTTCACCATCTTGATGGCGTCGTCCATGATCGTGAG
This sequence comes from Streptomyces pilosus, assembly GCF_014649835.1. Taxonomy (GTDB): domain Bacteria; phylum Actinomycetota; class Actinomycetes; order Streptomycetales; family Streptomycetaceae; genus Streptomyces; species Streptomyces pilosus. Next base: position 303,567 of record NZ_BMTU01000001.1, read on the forward strand.
GTTGCGCAGGCCCAGGAAGTCCATCTTCAGCAGGCCCAGCGACTCGCACTGGGGGTAGTCCCACTGCGTGATGGTCACGCCGTCGGTGTGCCGCACCCAGATCGGGGCGTGGTCGACGATGGGTTCGCTGGACATGATCACGCCGGCCGCGTGCACGCCCATCTGCCGCACCAGGCCCTCGACGCCCTTGGCGGTGTCGATGACCTTCTTCACGTCCGGCTCGTTCTCGTACATCGCGCGGATCTCGCCCGCCTCGTTGTACCGCGGGTGCGAGGGGTTGGTGATGCCGTCGAGGTCGATGCCCTTGCCGAGGACGTCGGCGGGCATCGCCTTGGTGAGCCGGTCGCCCATCGCGTACGGGTAGCCCAGGACGCGCGCGGAGTCCTTGATGGCGTTCTTCGCCTTGATCTTGCCGTAGGTACCGATCATGGCGACCTTGTCGGCGCCGTACTTCTCCGTCACGTACCGGATCACCTCGACGCGCCTGCGCTCGTCGAAGTCGATGTCGACGTCGGGCATGGAGACGCGCTCGGGGTTGAGGAACCGCTCGAAGATCAGGCCGTGCGGGATCGGGTCGAGGTCGGTGATGCCCATCGCGTACGCGACGATCGAACCGGCCGCGGAGCCTCGGCCGGGGCCGACCGCGATGCCCTGGTTCTTGGCCCACATGATGAAGTCGGCGACCACCAGGAAGTAGCCCGGGAACCCCATCTGGATGATGACGTCCATCTCGTACTCGGCCTGCTTGCGGCGGTCCTCGGGGACACCGCCGGGGAAGCGGCGCTCCATGCCCCGGCGCACCTCCTCCTGGAACCAGGTGACCTCGGTGTAGCCCTCCGGGATGTCGAACTTCGGCATCAGGTCCCGCTTGACGAACATGCCCGTGGTGTCGACCATCTCGGCGATCAGCCGGGTGTTGGCGCACCCCTGCTGCCAGGCGTCCGAGGAGTCGATGGCGTACATCTCGTCGGTGGACTTGAGGTAGTAGCCGGTGCCGTCGAAGCGGAAGCGGTCGGGGTCGGAGAGGTTCTTGCCGGTCTGGATGCACAGCAGCGCGTCGTGGGCGGTCGCCTCGTGCGCGTACGTGTAGTGCGAGTCGTTGGTGACCAGCGGGGGGATGCCGAGCTTCCTGCCGATCTCCAGCAGTCCGTCGCGGACCCGGTGCTCGATGTCGATGCCGTGGTCCATCAGCTCCAGGAAGTACCGGTCCTTGCCGAAGATGTCCTGGTAGTCGGCGGCGGCCTTGAGCGCCTCGTCGAAGTGGCCGAGGCGCAGCCGGGTCTGGACCTCGCCCGAGGGGCAGCCGGTGGAGGCCACGATCCCCTCGGACCACTGGGAGATGGTCTCCTTGTCCATCCGGGGCCACTTCTGCAGCCAGCCCTCGGCATACGCGTCGGAGGACAGCCGGAAGAGGTTGTGCAGGCCGGTGCTGTTCACCGCCCACATCGTCTTGTGGGTGTAACCGCCGGAGCCGGAGACGTCGTCGCGCTTCTGGTGCGGCTGCCCCCACTGGATCTTGCGCTTGTTGCGCCGGGACTCGGGGGCGACGTACGCCTCGATCCCGATGATCGGGGTGACCCCGGCCTTCTGCGCGGAGTGGAAGAAGTCGTACGCCCCGTGCAGGTTGCCGTGGTCGGACATGGCGATGTGCGTCATGCCCATCTCGTTGCAGGCGTCGAACATGTCCTTCAGCCGCGCGGCACCGTCCAGCAGCGAGTACTGGGTGTGGACGTGCAGGTGCGTGAACGGCGGCTTCGACACGGTGCGGCCTCCAAGGAGAAGTCACGGCGACGGCGGGCGGACGGTCCGGGGGACAGCGTCGAAGTCTATGCCCCGGCGCCGACACCCCGGGCTCGCGGCGACGTACCTCCGGGCGGGTCGCGGGCACTCCCGTGGTCCGTCACACGTTGGGCAGGGGACGGACCAGCCGTCCCGAGACATCCCGCACCTGGAGGCACACAGCGATGTCGGTCCCGCAGCTCAACGACGAGCACCGCGGCGAGGAGATCCTCGCCGTCCTCGACACCGCGTTCGGCGAGCTCCTGGCCGCCGACCCGGCCGCGTTCCGGGTGAAGTTCCGGAAGATGGCCGCCTCGGCGTTCGCCTTCTACCGCGGGACGGCGAGCCTCTTCTACCACGACCTGGACGCGGAGCGGCACGGCGGCCCCTACCTGGACGAGCGCACCTCGCGGGTGTGGATCCACGGCGATCTGCACGCGGAGAACTTCGGCACGTACATGGACTCCAACGGCCGCCTGGTCTTCAACGTCAACGACTTCGACGAGGCCTACGTCGGTCCCTTCACCTGGGACCTCAAGCGCTTCGCCGCCTCCGTGGCGCTGATCGGCTACGCCAAGGCGCTCAGCGACGGTCAGATCGGCGAGCTGGTCACCGTCTACGCGGCCGCCTACCGGGAGCGGATCCACGCGCTGGCCACCGGCGCGAAGAGCGACGAGGTGCCGCCGTTCACCCTGGACACCGCCCAGGGACCGCTGCTCGACGCGCTGCGCGACGCCCGCTCGCTGACCCGCTTCGGGCTGCTGGACTCGATGACCGAGATCCGCGACTTCGAGCGCCGCTTCGCGCCCGGCGGCGGCGCGGTCGAGCTGGACGCCGCCACGCGCTACAAGGTGCTCGCCGCCTTCGACGGCTATCTGGAGACGCTGCCGGATGCCTCGCTGGCCCGGCCCGACTCCTACCGCGTGAAGGACGTCGTGGGCCGCCGCGGCATCGGCATCGGCTCGGCAGGGCTGCCGTCGTACAACATCCTGCTGGAGGGCCACAGCGACGCCCTGGAGAACGACGTGGTGATCTACATCAAGCAGGCGCAGACCCCGGCGGTCTCCCGGCACATCACCGATCCGGCGGTCCGCGACTACTTCCGGCACGAGGGGCACCGCACGGTGATCTCCCAGCGTGCCCTCCAGGCGCACGCCGACCCGTGGCTGGGCTGGACCGAGCTGGACGGCTCGGGGCAGCTGGTCGCCGAGGTCTCGCCGTACGCCGTGGACCTGGACTGGGGCGACATCGACGACCCGGAGGAGATCGCCCTGGTCGTCGCCGACCTCGGCCGGGCCACCGCGACCATGCACGCGGCGGCGGACGACACCTCCGGCGAGTCCCTGGTGCCGTTCTCCACCGAGCGCGCCATCGACGCCGCGATCGCCGCGGACGAGGAGTCCCTGGCGCCGCTCCTGGTCGACTTCGCCCACACCTACGGCGCCCGCGCCCGCGCCGACCACCAGACCTTCCTGGACCTGTTCCGCAACGGCAGGATTCCGGGGCTGTAACCTTCCGCACATCCACAGGGACCCTTTAGGGACCCCTTACCGGAGCACATGGCACACTCGTTCCGCCATGGACATATCCGGAACCCAGCTCAGAGCCGTACGCGCGGCGCTGTTCACGGCCGTCGTCGTGACGCTCAGCACCGCGTCGCACGTGCTGCTGTCCGGGGCTCCGCTGCCGGTGAACACGGTGGCCGCCGTCGGCGCCGCCGTGTTCCTCCTGGCGTACGCCCTGGCCGGGCGGGAGCGTTCCTTCGGGCGGATCGCCGCCCTGCTGATCCCGCTGGAGCTGGCCGCGGACACGGTCTTCACCACCGGCCAGCACGTCTGCTACGGCCGGATGGGCGGCCCCGTGGCCGGCCCGCTGCGCTCCGTCGGCTTCGACGTGCTGTGCGGCGACGGCACCAGCGTGGGCGCGCCGCTCGCCCAGGTCACCGGGCCGGCCGCCGGGGGCGGCGACCGGCTGGCGGCGCTGCTCTCCCAGGCCGAACCGGCCACCGCCTGGATGCTGCTCGGCGCGCACGTCGGGGTCGGCCTGTTTGCCGCCGCCTGGCTGCGCCGGGGCGAGCGGGCACTGGCCCACCTGCTGAGCGCGGTCGCGGCGGCGGCGTCGACGGCGGTCCGGCCGCTGCTGCTGGCGGTGTCGGCGGTGTCCGTGCGCCGGGCCCCGGAGGTCCGCCGTCCGGCGCGCCCGGCGCTGCGCACCGCCGTCGCCCGGACCCTGCTCCTCGCGCACTCCCTGGGACGCCGCGGACCGCCGTGCTCCGCCGCCTCCGCCTGAGGCGACCCCACCGAGCACCAGCAGTCCCCCATACGTATCCCGCACACCCCCGTGTGCGTCCCCCGTGGAGACATCACCATGAGCAAGCGGAACAGCCAGGCAGCGAAGACGGCGGCCCGGGAGCGCCTGCGCGAGGAGCGCGAGCGCCAGGCGAAGAAGGCGAAGGCCAAGCGGCAGGTCGTGGTCGCCCTCTCGGTCGTGGGCGTCCTGGCGGCGGCCGGCGGCATAGGTTACGCGGTCGTGCAGACGAACAAGCCCGACTACTGGGAGGCCGCGGCGGACGACAAGCTCGTCAAGCCCGCCAACTCCAGTGGCGCGAACGGCACGACCGTCGTCATCGGCAAGCCCGAGGCGAAGAAGACGCTGGAGCTGTACGAGGACCCGCGCTGCCCGATCTGCGCCACGTTCGAGCAGTCGGTCGGCGAGACCATCGAGAAGGACGTCGAGGCCGGCAAGTACAAGATCCGTTTCATCGGTGCCTCGTTCCTCGACCGCAATCTGACCGGTGAGGGCTCCAAGAACGCGCTGAGCGCCCTGGGCGCCGCGCTGAACGTCAGCCCCGAGGCGTTCCTCGCGTACAAGAGCGCGCTCTACTCGGCCGAGTTCCACCCCGAGGAGTCGAAGGACACGTTCAAGGACGACGCGTACCTGATCAAGGTCGCGAACTCGGTGGACGCCCTGAAGGGCAACAAGGAGTTCCAGGCGGCCGTGAAGGACGGCACCTACGACAAGTGGGCGCTGGAGATGTCCGACACCTTCGACGACAGCGAGGTCGAGGGCACGCCGAGCCTGATGATGGACGGCAAGAAGCTCACCGGCTCGGACGGCCAGAACACCCCGATGACCCCCGAGGACTTCACCACCGCCGTCGACAAGGCCCTCAAGGGCTGACCCCGGCCGGCTGACCGCGCACTGAAGAGCGGGCGAACTTCCGTCGGTTCGCCCGCTCTTACGTGTACCTGTCAGTAGCCTGGTCGGCTGTGACCAGTCGACTCAGATCCTCCCGGAGTGCCGTCCCCGCCCCCGCGGACGCCCACCCTCCCTCTCCGCGCCGCCGTACGGTCGTCAAGGCGGCCGCCGCCACCGCGGCGCTCGCCGGACCGCTCGCCGCGGCCCTGCCCGCCCGGGCGGCCCGGCAGACCCCCGCCTTCCTGCACGGTGTCGCCTCCGGCGATCCGCTGCCGGACGGTGTGCTGCTGTGGACGCGGGTGACGCCCGTGCCGGAGGCGACACCCGGTTCGGGGCTCGGCCCCGACATCGAGGTGAGCTGGACCGTGGCCCGGGACAAGGCGTTCACCGACGTCGTCGCGCGGGGCTCGGCCCCCGCCACCGCCGCCTCCGACCACACCGTCAAGGCGGACATCCGCGGCCTGCGCCCGGCCACCGACTACTGGTTCCGCTTCTCCGCCGGCGGCACCGACTCCCCCGCGGCCCGCACCCGTACCGCCCCGGCCGCCGACGCCGCGGTGACCGGTCTGCGCTTCGGGGTGGTGTCCTGCTCCAACTGGGAGGCCGGCCACTTCTCGGCGTACCGCCACCTCGCGGCCCGCGGCGACCTGGACGCCTGGCTGCACCTCGGCGACTACATCTACGAGTACGCCACCGGCGCGTACGGCACCCGCGGCCGGGCCGTCCGCCCGCACGCGCCCGCCCACGAGATCCTCACCCTCGCCGACTACCGGCTGCGGCACGGGACGTACAAGACCGACCCGGACCTGCAGGCCCTGCACGCCGCGGCGCCGGTCGTCGCCATCTGGGACGACCACGAGATCGCCAACGACACCTGGTCGGGCGGCGCCGAGAACCACACGGAGGGCGCGGAGGGCACCTGGGCGGCACGCCAGGCCGCCGCCAAGCAGGCCTACTTCGAGTGGATGCCGGTGCGTCCCGCGCTGGCCGGCACCACCTACCGCCGGCTGCGGTTCGGCAGGCTCGCCGACCTGTCGCTGCTGGATCTGCGCTCCTTCCGCTCCCAGCAGGTCTCCCCGGGCGACGGGGACGTCGACGACCCGGACCGCACCCTCACCGGACGCGCCCAGCTGGACTGGCTGAAGTCCGGCCTGACGGCGTCCGACACCACCTGGCGGCTGGTCGGCACCTCGGTGATGATCTCGCCGTTCGCGGTGGGTTCCCTGCCCGCGAGCGTGCTGAAGCCCCTGGCGAAGCTGCTGGGCCTGCCGCAGGAGGGGCTCGCGGTCAACACGGACCAGTGGGACGGCTACACCGACGACCGCCGCGAACTCCTCACCCACCTGCGGGCCCACGCCGTCCGCAACACGGTCTTCCTCACCGGTGACATCCACATGGCATGGGCCAACGACGTGCCCGTGAACGCCGGCACCTATCCGCTGTCGCCCTCGGCCGCCACGGAGTTCGTCGTGACCTCCGTCACCTCCGACAACCTCGACGACATCGTCAGGGTCCCCGAGGGCACCGTCACCGCGCTCGCCGCCCCGCTGATCCGGGCCGCCAACCGGCACGTCCACTGGGTCGACACCGACCGTCACGGATACGGCGTGCTGGACGTCACCGCCGAGCGGGCGCAGATGGACTACTACGTGCTGTCCAGCCGCACGCGGGCGGACGCCACTGCCACGTGGGCGCGTTCCTACCGCACCCGCAGCGGCACGCAGCAGGCCGAGCGCGTGTACGACCCCGTCTGACCGGCGCGCCCGCCCGGTCAGTCCTCCAGCGACGCGAGGAAGCCGAGAGCCACCCGCCAGGTGGCCTCGGCGGCCTCCTCGTCGTAGTCCGGCAGTCCGGGGTCGGTGTACAGGTGGCCGGCGCCCGCGTACCGGTACACCTCGACATCCGCCCCGGCCCGGCCCATCCGCAGGTACCAGGCGGTGAGCCAGTCGTCGGTCTCGAACGGATCGGGCTCGGCGACGTGCAGCTGCACCGGCAGTTCGTCCACCGCGGTGTTCTCCGCGATGTCCGACGTGCCGTGCAGGAGCAGCAGCCCGCGCGCCTTGTCGTCGCCGAGCGCCAGCGTCTGCGCCACGGCGGCGCCGAAGGAGAACCCCGCGTACACCAGCCCGCGCTCCGAGTAGGGCGCCGCCGCCAGCACGGCCCGCTTCAGCAGCTCGTCCTTGCCGGTCTCCTCCTGGTACGCCACGCCCTCCTCGACCGAGTCGAACGTACGGCCCTCGAACAGGTCGGGCGTCCACACCTCGTGACCGGCCGCGCGCAGCCGGCCGGCGGCCTCGGCCACCGCGGGCCCCGGTCCGTGCGCCGAGTGAAAGAGCATGATGTTCATGCCGTCCATCGTGCCAGCAGGTGTGAGGGGAGCGGATCACGGCAGTACCCGCGATGGCGCGGAAGTCACATGTTCATGCCCGCGCGGAGCCGGTTAGGTTCGGGGACATGGATGACGTGCTCCGCCCCCTGATCGTGGTCGGCGGGTCGGTCGTGCTCACGCTGCTGATCGGCTGGGCCACCGACCTGCTGCTGCGCAAGGCCGACGAACGCCACCACGAGACCCCGCTGTGGGGGCTGCTGCGCCGTGCCCGCGTCGCGTACCAGCTGGTGATCTGTGCGGCACTGCTCAGAGGCTCCTACGAGGAGGCCCGGGTGCTGCCGGACCACGAGGTCGGTGTCGGCAGGTTCCTTTCGCTGGTGCTGATCGGGTCGGCCGCCTGGCTGGCGGTCCGGATCGCGCTCGCGGTCGTGGAGACCTCGTACACCCGCTACGCCAGCACCCACCGGGAACGGGACCCCGCCCGGGTGCGCCGGGTGCGCACCCAGGTGACGCTGATCCAGCGGGTGGTGACGGCGGTCGTCGGAGTGGTGGCCGTGGCGGCGATGCTGCTGACCTTCCCGGCGATGCGCGCGGCCGGTGCCTCCCTGCTGGCCTCGGCGGGAATCCTCGGCATCGTCGCCGGTGTGGCCGCCCAGTCGACCCTGGGCAACATGTTCGCCGGACTGCAGATCGCCTTCGGCGACATGGTGCGCATCGGCGACACGGTGACCGTGGACGGCGAGTGGGGCACGGTCGAGGAGATCACCCTGACCTTCCTGACCGTGCGCACCTGGGACGAGCGCCGGATCACCATGCCGGTGTCGTACTTCACGTCCAAGCCGTTCGAGAACTGGTCGCGCGGGACGCCGCAGATGACGGGCATCGTCCTGTGGCACCTCGACCACTCGGCCCCGCTGGACGCGATGCGCGACAAACTCCGCGACATCCTGCGGGAGTGCCCGGCGTGGGACGGCCGCACCTACAACCTGACCGTGACGGACAGCACTCCGAGCACCATGGAGGTCCGCGCCCTGGCGACGGCCAAGGACGCCGACGACATCTGGACGGTACGGGTCACGGTCCGCGAGGAGATGATCCGCTGGCTGGCCGCCGAGCATCCCTACGCGCTGCCGCGGGTCAACGCGGCCGACGCGGTGCTGCCGCCCCACCTGAACGGCCACCGCCCGGGGATACCGGGGGCCCGCAGGGTGCACCAGCACCAGCGGGAGCACTGAGCGGCCCTCAGTGGCCGCGTTCGGCACCTCCGTTGACCTGGATGATCTGCGAGGTGATGTGCCCGGCGCCCGGGGAGGCGAGCCAGTGCAGGGTCGCCGCGACGTCCCCGGGCGTCCCGGCGCGCCCGTTCGACGTCTCGGCGACCAGCAGGGCCCGCCGCTCCTCGTCCATGCCGTCACCGAAGAAACCGGTGTCCTCGACGTAGCCGGGCGCGACCACGTTCACGGTGATGCCGTGCGGGCCGAGCCGGCGGGCCAGGTCGTGGGCGTAGGGGTGCAGGGACGCCTTGGCCGCCGCGTACGACACCCGGCCGGAGCCCCGGTAGGCGGCGATGGAGCTGAGGAACAGCACCCGCCCGCCCGGTTCGGCGAGCCGGTCCCTGAGGGCCTCGGTGAGGAGCACGGCGGTCAGCACGTTGAGCCGGAAGTTGACGGTCCATTCGCGGGCGACGGCCTCCAGCGGGTCGTCGCCGCCGACCGGGGGTTCCAGCAGCCCGTTGCCGCCGGCGCTGTGGACGAGTACGTCCACGGCGCCGAGCTCCCGGCCCACGAAGCCGGCGACGCCCCGCACGGACTCGGGATCGGCCAGGTCGGCGGCGTGGGTCAGGGCACCCGGTACGCCCGCGCGCTCCAGGACGTCCCCGCGCCGGCCGAGCAGCAGCACCTGGTCCCCGTCGGCGGCGAACATCCGTGCGGCGGCCAGTCCGATGCCGGTGCCGCCCCCACTGATCACAACGTTGCGCGTCATGGCACGACCCTACGGAGAACCGGCCGCCGGCGGCGGTCACCGCAGACTGCGCACGTCCAGATGGCGCAGCACCCGGTCCACCACCTCGGGGTCGGCGCCCGCCTCGCTGCGCGCCGTCAGCACCTCGTGCCGGGCGGCGCTGAGCATCTCCCCCTCGATCCGCCGCACCCGCTTCAGCCGCAGCGCCCGCTGCCGGAGGGCCTCGCGCCGTTCGTCCTCCGCGATGTCCGGGCTGATCCGCACCCCGATGTCGAACGACCGGCGCAGCATCTGCTCGGAGAGTTCCTCCGGCAGCTCCTCGACCTGTTCGATCTCCCGCAGCCTGCGCTTGGCGGCCTTCGCCGCCCGCAGGGCCAGTTGCCGCTCGAAGTCCATCTCCCGTTCGGTGTCGCCGCGCACTCCCAGCCGGTTCACCAGCCAGGTCAGGCTCAGCCCCTGCACCAGCAGCGTCGCCAGCACCACACCGAACGCGATGAAGACGATCTCGCCCCGCGCGGGGAAGGCGTCCCCGCCGTCGGTCTCCAGCGGAATGGCCAGGGCCAGCGCGACGGAGGCGACCCCGCGCATCCCCGACCACCACATCACCACGGTCTCGCGCCAGCTCACCGGGATGTCCTCGCCGACGTCCCGCGAGGTGTGCAGCCGCTTCGTCAGCCAGGTGGCCGGCAGCAGCCACGCCAGCCGGACGAGGACGACCACGCCGACGACCGCCCCCGCCCAGGTGAGCAGCTCGCCCCAGTGGCCGGCCGCGGTCTCGACCGCGTTGTGCAGTTCGAGGCCGACCAGCCCGAACGCGACACCGGTGACCAGGGTGTCCACGATGTCCCAGAAGGTGTGCCCGGCGAGCCGGGCCATGACGTCGTCGGCGTCGGTGGCGTACTCCACCAGGAACAGCGCGGTGACGAGCACCCCGAGGACGCCCGAGCCGTGCAGTTCCTCGGCCAGGACGTAGGCCGCGAACGGCACCAGCAGGGTCAGGGCCACCTGGAGGGTCGGGTCGCCGAGCGCGCTCATCGCCTTGTTGGTGCCCCAGCCGAGCGCGAGCCCGACCGCGATCGCCACCACGGCCGACAGCACCAGGTCGAGACCCGCCCGCCAGGGCGAGAAGGTGCCGCTCACCGCGGCGGCGATCGCCACGTGGTAGAGCACGATGGCCGTGACGTCGTTGAAGAGCCCCTCACCCTCCAGGATCGACACCAGGCGGCGGGGCAGCCCCAGCTTCCCGGCGACGGCGGTCGCCGCGACCGGGTCGGGCGGGGCGACCAGCGCGCCGAGGGCGACGGCGGCGGCCAGCGGCAGCCCGGGCACGATCGCGTGCGCGACGACGGCCACGCACAGGGTGGTGACGAAGACCAGCGCCACGGCCAGCAGCAGGATCGGCCGGACGTTCGCCGCGAACTGGCGCCAGGAGGTGCGGCGCACCGCGGCGTAGAGCAGGGGCGGCAGCAGCAGCGGGAGGATCAGCTCCGGCGGGACGTCGACGTTCGGGACGAACTCCAGCAGCGCCAGGACGATGCCGAGGACCGTCATCAGCACCGGCGCCGGCAGCCTCAGCCGCTCCCCGACGGGGACGCTCACCACGGCCCCGACCAGCAGGGCGAACAGCAGGGCCAACTGGTCCACGGTCAGCGCTCCCAGGGGATCGACGATCGGCCGGCGGAGTCCAGACTGCCACGCCGACCGTCCTCACCAGGGCGTTTGCCGACCCGGGCTACAGTGCGCGCCGCATGGCCCGGTGCGGCATGCCGGCGTCCGGGAACTCCGGTCCGTAGGCCTCGTACCCCAGGCGCTGGTAAAAACCCAGGGCGTGGGTCTGGGCGTGCAGGTCGACGGCGGTGAGGCCCTGCTCGCGGGCCGCCTCCTCAATGGCCCGCACCAGCGCCGCGCCGACGCCCAGACCCCGTGCCCGGCGCGTCACCGCGAGCCGGCCCAGGGAACCGACGGCCGGGTCGCCGCCGTTCTTCGCGGCGGCCGCGGCGCCGTGCAGCAGCCGTCCGGTGCCGAGCGGCGTGCCGTCCTCACCGACCGCCAGCACGTGCACCGCGCCGGCGTCGTGGGCGTCGTACTCGATGTCCTCGGGGACGCCCTGCTCGGCGACGAAGACCTCCTTGCGGACCGCGAAGCACGCCTCGCGGTCGGCGGGCCCCCGCGCCACCCGGACGACGTAGCCGGCGCTCACGCGTAGGTCTCCTCACGGACCTGGTCCAGGGCCTGCTGCAGGTCCTCGGGGTAGTCGCAGGAGAACTCCGCCCACTGTCCGTCGCCGGGGTGCTCGAAGCCGAGCCGCACCGCGTGCAGCCACTGGCGGGTCAGGCGCAGCCGCTTGGCGAGGGTGGGATCGGCGCCGTACGTCAGGTCACCGACGCAGGGGTGCCGGTGGGCGGCCATGTGGACGCGGATCTGGTGGGTGCGCCCGGTCTCCAGCTTGACGTCGAGCAGGGACGCGGCGCGGAAGGCCTCGATGAGGTCGTAGTGCGTGACGGAGGGCTTGCCCTCGGCGGTGACGGCCCACTTGTAGTCGTGCTGCGGGTGGCGGCCGATGGGGGCGTCGATGGTGCCGCTGGTGGGGTCGGGGTGCCCCTGGACGAGCGCGTGATAGCGCTTGTCGACCGTGCGCTCCTTGAACTGGCGCTTCAGTGACGTGTACGCGTACTCGGACTTGGCGACGACCATGAGGCCGGAGGTGCCGACGTCGAGGCGGTGCACGATGCCCTGCCGCTCGGCGGCGCCGGAGGTCGAGATGCGGTACCCGGCGGCGGCCAGGCCCCCGATCACCGTGGGGCCGGTCCAGCCGGGCGAGGGGTGCGCGGCGACCCCGACCGGTTTGACGATCACCACGACGTCGTCGTCGTCGTGCACGATCTCCATGCCCTCGACGGGCTCGGCGACGACCTGCACCGGCGCGGGCGCACCCGGCATCTCCACCTCGAGCCAGGCGCCGCCGCTGACCCGCTCGGACTTGCCGACCACCGATCCGTCGACCGTGACCTTCCCCGCCGCGGCGAGCTCGGCCGCCTTGGTGCGGGAGAAGCCGAACATGCGGGAGATGGCGGCGTCGACGCGCTCGCCCTCCAGGCCGTCGGGCACGGGCAGGGTACGGATCTCGGGAATCGTGCTCACCCGTCGAGTATGCCGGACGGCCGCGGCGCTCCCGTACGGGAGGCCCGGGCGGCCTCAGTCCTTGTGGACGGTGCCGTCCGGGTCGAGGCCCCGGAACGACAGCAGCACGATCAGGATGCCGCCGCAGACGATCGCCGAGTCCGCCAGGTTGAACACGGCGAAGTGCTTGGGCGCGATGAAGTCGACGACCGCGCCCTCGAAGACGCCCGGCGAGCGGAAGATCCGGTCGGTGAGGTTGCCGAGGGCGCCGCCGAGCAGCAGGCCGAGGGCGATCGCCCAGGGCAGGCTGTAGAGCTTGCGGGCGAGGCGGATGATCACGACGATCACGGCCGCCGCGATCACTGTGAAGATCACGGTGAAGGCCTCGCCGAAGCCGAAGGCCGCGCCCGCGTTGCGGATCGCCTCGAACCGCAGCCAGTCGCCGACGATCTCGATCGGCTCGTGGTGCTCCAGCTTGGCGACCACGATCATCTTGCTGATCAGATCGAGGGCGTAGGCGAAGGCGGCGACGGCGAACAGCACGGCGATCCGCCGCTTGCCGCGGGGCCGCTCGGTGTCCGCCGCCGTCCCGTCGGTGCCGGCCCGTTCCCGCCCGTCCCGGGTCTGCTCGTCCCGGGTCTGCTCGCCCCGGTCCGCGTCCGGGGTGTCCGGCGTACCGATGATGCGCTCCGCCTCTGCCACGTGAGTCCCTCAGCCTAGGTACCTGACTGAGGACGAGGGTACGGCACGGCCCGGACGCCCGCCGATCAGTACCTGCGCTCCTGCTTCTGCTTGCACTCCACGCACAGGGTGGCCCGCGGGAAGGCCTGCATGCGGGCCTTCCCGATGGGGTTGCCGCAGTTCTCGCACAGGCCGTAGGTACCGGCGTCGAGGCGCTGCAGGGCGCGCTCGAACTGGCTGAGCATCTCGCGCGCGTTGGCGGCGAGCGCGAGCTCGTGCTCGCGGGTGATGTTCTTGGTGCCGGTGTCGGCGTCGTCGTCGCCCGCGCCGTCGCCGGAGTCGCGCATCAGGCCGGCCAGGGCCTGCTCGGAGTTGGTGATCTCCTCGCGCAGCCGCAGCACCTCGGACATCAGCTCGGCCCGGGCCTCCTCGACCTCTTCCGTCGTCCAGGGCTCCTCCCCGGGACGCACCGCGAGCTCGCCCGGCTCCACGGCCGCGAACCGGGCCTTGGGTACGGCGGTCTTCTCCGCCGTGGCCGCCGGGCCAGGGGTCTTCTTCGCACCCACTGTCGTCACTCCCGTCTGCGCCGCGGCCTCGGCCGCGCCCGCGTCATCGGCCGCGCTGTGCCCGGCCACATCCTGAGTGGACCCGCTGGTCCCGGCAGCGCCCTCGCGCTCCCCCGCCCCCGCGGCGGTCCCTTCCCCCGCTGCCCGCTCCCTCTCCGCGCCGCCGGGCGCCCCCGCGGCAGCCTCCCGGGCGGGCGTCCGCCGCGCCGCGTTCCGGGCCGCCTTCGCGGGCGGCGCCGCTCCGGCGGCCGCGTTCTCCGCGGCGGCCTTCCCCTGCGCGGCGGCCGCCTTCCTTCCCGCCGTCTTCTTCTTCTTCGCGGACGGCGTCCGGGCCGGCTCCTGTGCCGTCGCCGGCCGTTCGCCGGACCGTTCCGCGGCGGCCGGCCGCTTCCGGACGGTGGTCCTCCCGGCCGCCGGGGTCCTCTCCGGGGCCGGCTCCGCCGCCGGGTCCGCCTGCGCCGTACCCCGCGCGGTCTTCTTCGCCACCATGGCCGCGACCCCTTCACATATGGTGATCTTGCGCGCGCATCGTGCTGGGACGATAAATCGACCCGGGTCCCGCGGCAACGGGGCACACCGCCCGGTTCCCCGCCCCGCGCACGCCGCGCGGGGAGCCTGCATGCGTTGTGCCCAGCTCCCCGCCGGGTATGCCGCCCGGGAGGGCGTCCCGGGATCCGGACCCGCATACCTCGCCATTCGGGGCACACCCCCTCATGTGCCCGGCGGAAATCCGGTCGGCCGCCGTCCGCGTCGCGCCGTACACTGGGCGGAGCGAAAAGCGTGGATGGGGACGAGTAGCGGCGTACGCAGCCCAGAGCGACCCGGGGACGGTGTGAGCCCGGGGGTGAGCGCGACGTGAAGATCACCCCGGAGCCGCCGGAGGAAAGCCGCGACCGCGGCGAGTAGAACCGGCATCGCGACCCCAATGAGGGGGCTCACCGGAGCGCACGGCGCACCGGGGGGCCAAGGAGGGTGGTACCGCGGGAGCGCGCCGACAGCGGCGCAGAGGATCACGACAGCTCTCGTCCCTCCGGACGGAAGGCAGCAAGTCCGCCGGAGGAAGCCCGCTGATGACATCGCCGACGTACCGCCAGGTACCCGCCCAGGTCGACCTGCCCGCCCTCGAGCACGCGGTGCTCGACTTCTGGCGCGAGCAGAAGATCTTCGCCAAGAGCCTGGAGCAGTCCGAGGGACGCCCCGAATGGGTGTTCTACGAGGGTCCGCCCACCGCCAACGGCATGCCCGGCGCCCACCACATCGAGGCCCGCGTCTTCAAGGACGTCTTCCCCCGCTTCCGCACCATGCGGGGCTACCACGTGGCCCGCAAGGCCGGCTGGGACTGCCACGGCCTGCCCGTGGAGCTCGCGGTGGAGAAGGAGCTCGGCTTCTCCGGCAAGCAGGACATCGAGGCGTACGGCATCGCCGAGTTCAACGCCCGGTGCCGCGAGTCGGTGACCCGGCACACCGACGCCTTCGCCGAGCTGACCACCCGCATGGGCTACTGGGTCGACCTCGACGACGCCTACCGGACCATGGACCCGGAGTACGTCGATTCCGTCTGGTGGTCGCTGAAGGAGATCTTCGGCAAGGGCCTGCTGGTCCAGGACCACCGCGTCGCCCCCTGGTGCCCCCGCTGCGGCACCGGCCTGTCCGACCACGAGCTGGCGCAGGGCTACGAGACGGTCGTCGACCCCTCCGTCTTCGTCCGCTTCCCGCTCACCTCCGGCCCGCTGGCCGGCGAGGCGGCCCTCCTGGTGTGGACGACCACGCCCTGGACCCTGGTGTCCAACACCGCCGTCGCCGCGCACCCCGAGGTGACCTACGTCGTCGCCACCCAGGGCCCCGAGGGCACGGAGAAGCTGGTCGTCGCCGAGCCGCTGCTCGCCAAGGCGCTCGGCGAGGGCTGGGAGGCCACCGGCGAGTCCTTCACCGGCGCCGAGATGGAGCGCTGGACGTACCGGCGCCCCTTCGAGCTGGTGGAGTTCCCGGAGCCGGCCCACTACGTGGTGAACGCCGAGTACGTCACCACCGAGGACGGTACGGGTCTGGTCCACCAGTCCCCCGCCTTCGGTGAGGACGACCTCAAGGTCTGCCGCTCCTACGGCCTGCCCGTGGTCAACCCCGTCCGTCCCGACGGCACCTTCGAGGAGGACGTGCCCCTGGTCGGCGGCGTCTTCTTCAAGAAGGCCGACGAGAAGCTCACCGCCGACCTCGACGAGCGCGGCCTGCTCTTCCGGCACGTCCCGTACGAGCACAGCTACCCGCACTGCTGGCGCTGCCACACCGCGCTGCTCTACTACGCGCAGCCGTCCTGGTACATCCGCACCACGGCCGTCAAGGACGAGCTGCTGCGGGAGAACGAGAACACCAACTGGTTCCCGGACACGGTCAAGCACGGCCGCTACGGCGACTGGCTGGACAACAACATCGACTGGGCGCTCTCCCGCAACCGCTACTGGGGCACCCCGCTGCCGATCTGGCGCTGCGAGGACGACCACCTCACGGTCGCCGGTTCCCGCGCGGAGCTGACCGAACTGACCGGCACCGACCAGTCGGGCCTCGACCCGCACCGCCCGTACATCGACGAGGTCACCTTCGCCTGCCCCCAGGACGGGTGCGGGAAGACGGCCACGCGCGTGCCGGAGGTCATCGACGCCTGGTACGACTCGGGCTCGATGCCGTTCGCGCAGTGGGGCTACCCGTACAAGAACAAGGAACTCTTCGAGTCCCGCTACCCGGCGCAGTTCATCAGCGAGGCCATCGACCAGACCCGCGGCTGGTTCTACACGCTGATGGCCATCGGCACGCTGGTCTTCGGCAAGTCCTCCTACGAGAACGTCGTCTGCCTCGGCCACATCCTCGCCGAGGACGGGCGCAAGATGTCCAAGCACCTGGGCAACATCCTGCAGCCGATCCCGCTGATGGACCAGCACGGCGCGGACGCCGTCCGCTGGTTCATGGCGGCCGGCGGTTCCCCCTGGGCGGCCCGCAGGGTGGGCCACGGCACCATCCAGGAGGTCGTCCGCAAGACGCTGCTGACGTACTGGAACACGGTCGCCTTCCAGGCGCTGTACGCCCGCACGTCCGGCTGGGCGCCGAGCGCGGCCGACCCGGCCCCCGCCGAGCGCACCGTGCTCGACCGCTGGCTGCTGTCCGAACTGCACGCGCTCACCGACCAGGTCACCCAGGCGCTGGAGGGCTACGACACCCAGCGCGCCGGCAAGCTGCTGTCCGCGTTCGTCGACGACCTGTCCAACTGGTACGTGCGCCGCTCGCGCCGCCGCTTCTGGCAGGGCGACAAGGCCGCGCTGCGCACCCTGCACGAGGTCGTGGAGACGGTCACCCGGCTGATGGCCCCGCTGACCCCGTTCATCACCGAGCGGGTCTGGCAGGACCTCGTCGTCCCGGTCTCTCCGGACGCGCCGGAGTCGGTGCACCTGTCCTCCTGGCCGGAGGCGGACCTGTCGGCGGTCGACCCGGAGCTCTCCCGGCAGATGGTGCTGGTGCGCCGTCTCGTGGAGCTGGGCCGCGCCACCCGCGCGGAGTCCGGTGTGAAGACCCGCCAGCCGCTGAAGCGGGCACTGATCGCCGCGGGCGGCTTCGACCGCCTCGACGCCGAACTGCGCGCGCAGATCACCGAGGAGCTGAACGTCGAGTCGCTGGCGTCGCTGTCCGAGGTGGGCGGTTCGCTGGTGGACACCACGGCCAAGGCCAACTTCCGTGTGCTGGGCAAGCGGTTCGGCAAGCGCGTCCAGGACGTCGCGAAGGCGGTCGCGAACGCGGACGCCGCCGCGCTGTCCCTGGCGCTGCGCGAGGGCACGGCCTCGGTGGAGGTCGACGGTGAGACGATCACCCTCTCCCCCGACGAGGTCATCGTCACGGAGACCCCGCGCGAGGGCTGGTCGGTGGCGTCCGACGCCGGCGCCACGGTCGCCCTCGACCTGGAGATCACCGAGGAACTGCGCCGCGCAGGCCTGGCCCGTGACGCGATCCGGCTGATCCAGGAGGCCCGCAAGAACAGCGGCCTCGACGTGGCCGACCGGATCGCCCTGCGCTGGACGTCGGCGGACCCGGCGACGGAGGCCGCGCTGGCGGAGCACGCGGGTCTGATCGCCGACGAGGTGCTGGCGACGGACTTCGCCCGCGGGGAGGCCGACGACACGTACGGCACCCCGTTCACCGACGAGGGCCTGTCCCTGACGTTCCGCCTGCGCAAGGCGTAGGGACGCGTCCCCTGCCGAAGAGGCCCGGGCCGGCCGGGAAGAATCCCGGCCGGCCCGGGCCTTCGGCATTGCGTGCGTAGGACACCGCACCCAAGGCCGAACAAACGGCGCATACTCCGTGAACACGCGTAGCGAAAGGGCGGGGCCCCGGGTTGGTGAACCCGGGGCCCCGCCCTGAACGCTGCCGACTGCTACGCCGTACTCATGGCCATGCGGCCGTCAGTTGTCGTCCTCGTCGATCAGGAAGCCGCGCATCGGCGAGGGTGCCTGACCCATCGGACCGGGGCCCTGCGGCCGGACCGGCGCCATGGGCTGCGTCATCGCCGGCTGCATCTGCTGCTGGCCGCCGTAGGACGGACCCGGGCCACCGGGGCCACCGCCCATGCCGGGGTTGGCGCCGTAGGACGGCGCACCGGCACCGGCCGGAGCCATCGAGGGCGCCGGGGACGGCGGCAGCGACGGAGCGGCACCGGCGGGCTGGCGCGGCGGGGCGAGCGAGTCGTCCGCCTGGGTCTCCAGCTGACGCAGCTGCGACTCCAGGTAGGACTTCAGCCGCGTGCGGTACTCGCGCTCGAAGCCGCGCAGGTCCTCGACCTTGCGCTCCAGCGTGGCGCGGGCGGACTCCAGGGAGCCCATCGCGACGCGGTGCTTCTCCTGCGCGTCCCGCTCCAGGGCGTCGGCCTTGGCACGGGCGTCGCGCTCGAGGCCCTCGGCACGCGAACGCGCCTCGCCCACGATCTTGTTGGCCTCGGAACGGGCCTCCGCGATCGCCTGGTCGGCGGTCTGCTGGGCCAGCGACAGCACACGCGCGGCACTGTCGCCGCCGGGGCCGCCCTGACCGGGAAGACCGGGGCCGCCCATCGGAGGACCGCCCATCGGGCCGCCGTGGCCCATCTGCCCCTGCATCGGGCCGCCCTGACCCATCGGGCCGCCCTGACCCATCGGCCCGGGACCCTGACCCATCGGCCCGGGACCCTGCCCCATGGGGCCGGGACCCTGCGGGCCGCCCTGTCCGCCGGGGCCGGCGGGCAGCTGAGGAGCACCGCTCGGCAGCTGGGGCGGACCACCCATGGGGCCACCCATCTGCTGCTGCGGCGGGCCCGATATGCCGGCGGGCACCGGAGCGCCGGGACCTCGCATGCCCTGCTGGGGCATGCCGGGAGGCGGACCCTGCTGTTGCTGCTGGTCCTGCTGCTCGGGAGGCTTGCGCATGTTCTGCTGGTTCTGCGCAGCGGCACGCGTGGCCGCGGCCAGCTTGGCGCGCAGGTCCTCGTTCTCGCGGAGCAGGCGCGTCAGTTCGGCTTCGACCTCATCGAGGAAGGCATCGACCTCGTCCTCGTCATAGCCTTCTCGGAGGCGGACGGTCGTGAACTGCTTGTTCCGCACGTCCTCGGGGGTCAACGGCATCTCTTCACCTCAACGTAGTCATCGGCAGTCGGCAAGACCGTATCGTCCACAGTCACCTCGCGAGATTGCCCACGATCGAGATCAGGATGTAGACGATGATCATCAGTACGAAGAAGGACAGGTCGAGCGCCACGCCCCCGAGACGCAGCGGCGGGATGAACCGCCGCAGAAGCTTCAGCGGTGGATCGGTGACAGTGTAGGTGGCCTCCAGGACGACCACCATCGCCTTGCCGGGTTGCCACGAGCGGGCGAACTGGAACACGTAGTCCATGACCAAACGGAAGATGAGCACGATGAGGAACACCATCAGCGCGATGTAGATCACCTGCGCGAACACGCTCATGGCCTGCTTTTCCCTCTCCCCTGTGCACTGCTCGATCGGTCCTGCGTCTCAGCTCTGGTTGAAGAACCCGCCCTCTGCGATGCGGGCCTTGTCCTCCGCCGTGACATCGACGTTAGCAGGCGACAACAGGAACACCTTCTGCGTCACCCGCTCAATGCTGCCGTGAAGACCAAACACCAAACCGGCCGCAAAGTCGACAAGTCGCTTCGCATCTGTGTCATCCATCTCAGTGAGATTCATGATCACCGGCGTGCCCTCACGGAAGTGTTCCCCGATGGTACGGGCCTCGTTGTACGTCCGGGGGTGGAGCGTGGTGATCCGGTAAGGCTCTCGTTCCGACACGACCTTGGGCATGATCACCGGTGCGTTCTTCTCCAGGCTTGCGCGTTCTTGTGTGATGGACGCCACGGGCGCGATCCGCGCCGGGCGTGGCGATTCCGCGGGCAGCGCGGCGGCACGGGCGACCGGTTCGCGCGGCGCGGGAGGGTGAACGACTCGTACCTCTTCGTCCCTTTGGGGCTGATGTGAGCCGTGTGACTGGTGCGGCGGCTCGTGCCGCCGGTGGTCCCGCTCGGGCTCCGGGTCGAGTTCGGGTTCGAAATCGTCGTCTGGGTCGAATCCGCGGCCGTCGTACCCATCGTCCTCCACGAGGCCGAGGTAGACCGCCATCTTGCGCATCGCGCCGGCCATGCTCCGAGTCCTCCGCTCTGTGGTGGATCCGCTGACGACCGCCAAGTGCCCGCGATCCACAAGGTCTTTACGTCCGCTGTTCGGCGGAACTGACCATATTTTCTGCTGTGGTCCGACTTCCTGGCGACGTTACCCGAGCCCGGGGCGGACTCCGAGTACCGCACTGCCGACGCGCACATGTGTCGCTCCGGCGGCCACGGCCTGTTCGAGGTCCGCGCTCATCCCTGCCGAGACCATGTTCGCAGCCGGATGGTCCCTGCGCAGGTCGGTCGACAAATCCATCAACCGCTCGAACGCCGCCTGTTCACGTCCGGCGTATTCCCCGGTGAGCGGGGCGACCGTCATCAGCCCGGCCGGCCGCAGCCCTTCCGCCCCGGCCACCAGCCCGGCCAACTCCGCGATCCCGGCGGGCGCCACGCCTCCGCGCTCCCCCCGCCCGCTCGCCCCGGCGTCGAGGGCGACCTGGATCAGGCAGCCGATCTCACGCCCGGCCCGCACCGCCTCCCTGGAGAGGGACGTCACCAGCCGGGCACGGTCGACGGAGTGCACGAAGTCGGCATAACCGACCACCGAGCGCACCTTGTTGGTCTGAAGCTGTCCGACGAAGTGCCAGGTGAGCGGCAGGTCCGCGCATGCGGCCGCCTTCGGGGCGGCGTCCTGGTCCCGGTTCTCGGCGACGTGCCGCACACCGAGCTCCGCCAGCATCCGCACGTCGTCGGCCGGGTACGTCTTGGTGACCACGACGAGGGTCACCTCCTCGCGCGCGCGTCCGGCGGCGGCGCACGCGACGGAGATCCGCTCCTCCACTTTCGCCAGGTTCGTGGCGAGTTCGCCCTTACGGTCCGTCATGTCCCATCAGTCCAGCCACACATAACCCGCGAGCCGCCCCGTGGTGCGGTCGCGGCGGTACGAGAAGTGATCCGCCGACTCCAGCGTGCACACCGGCGACTGCTCCAGGTCGCGCACCCCGAGCCGTTCGAGCTGGGCGCGCACGCCCGCGGCCACGTCGACCGCCGGGGTGCCCCGGCTCGTCGTGGCGTACGCCGCCGGTTCGGCTGCGGCGACCTCGGCGCGCATCGCCTCGGGCACCTCGTAGCACCGCCCGCAGACGGAGGGTCCGGTTCGGGCGACGATCCTCGCCGGGTCGGCACCGAGTCCGGTCATGGCCCGCACGGCCGCGGGGACGATCCCGGCGATCATGCCGGGCCGGCCCGCGTGGGCCGCGGCGACGACCCCGGCGACCGGGTCGGCGAGCAGCACCGGCACGCAGTCGGCGGTGAGCACCGCGAGGGCGAGTCCGCGCCGCGCGGTGACGATCGCGTCGGTCTCCGGCACCGGCCGGTCGCCCCACGGTTCGTCGACGACCGCGGCGTCGGCCCCGTGCACCTGGTTCATCCAGACCACGCGGGCCGGGTCGACGCCCAGCGACTTGGCGGCCAGTTCACGGTTGGCGCCCACGGCGCCGGCGTCGTCGCCGACGGCTCCGCCCAGGTTGAGTGCCTCATACGGAGCGGCGCTCACCCCGCCCCACCGGTCGGTGAAGGCGAAGTGCGCGCCGCTCACGCTCTCGCGCCGTCCTATCACTTCAGGAAGTCCGGTACGTCCAGTTCCTCGGCCGCGCTGTCGTAGGTCCGCGACGGCGGGACCGGGGGCTGGACCTGCGGGAGGTCGGCCACCGGCTCCGGCGCGACCGGCTCCGGGTCCTCCTTCGGCGTGACGCTGCCGAGCGAGCCGAAGGACGGGCGGCTCTCCGGCTGGCGGGCCGGGGCCGGCTCCTCGCGCTTGGCCGAGGACGAACCGAGCACGTTGTCCCGCTTGGAGGGCGGCTGGCCGCCGTCGAAGCCGGCGGCGATCACGGTGACCCGGACCTCGTCGCCGAGGGCGTCGTCGATCACGGCACCGAAGATGATGTTGGCCTCGGGGTGGGCCGCCTCGCTGACCAGCTGGGCGGCCTCGTTGATCTCGAAGAGGCCGAGGTCGCTGCCGCCGGAGATGGACAGCAGCACGCCGCGGGCGCCGTCGATGGAGGCTTCCAGCAGCGGCGAGGAGATGGCCATCTCGGCCGCGGCCACCGCGCGGTCGTCGCCGCGGGCCGAACCGATGCCCATGAGAGCCGAACCGGCCTCGGACATGACCGACTTGACGTCGGCGAAGTCGAGGTTGATCAGACCGGGGGTGGTGATGAGGTCGGTGATGCCCTGCACACCGGAGAGCAGCACCTGGTCCGCCGACTTGAAGGCGTCGAGGACCGACACCTGACGGTCGGAGATGGACAGCAGCCGGTCGTTGGGGATCACGATGAGGGTGTCGACCTCTTCGCGGAGCTCCGCGATGCCGTCCTCGGCCTGGTTGGCGCGGCGCCGTCCCTCGAAGGTGAACGGGCGCGTGACCACACCGATGGTGAGGGCGCCGAGCGAGCGGGCGATGTTGGCCACCACGGGTGCGCCGCCGGTGCCGGTGCCGCCGCCCTCACCGGCCGTCACGAAGACCATGTCGGCCCCCTTGAGGACCTCCTCGATCTCCTCGCGGTGGTCCTCGGCGGCCTTGCGGCCGACGGCCGGGTTGGCTCCGGCGCCGAGTCCGCGGGTGAGTTCGCGGCCGACGTCGAGCTTGACGTCGGCGTCGCTCATCAACAGCGCCTGCGCGTCGGTGTTGATGGCGATGAACTCGACGCCCTTGAGACCGACCTCGATCATCCGGTTGATGGCATTGACACCACCGCCGCCGACACCGATGACTTTGATGACTGCGAGGTAGTTCTGCGGTGCTGCCACGTCGAAGGCCTCTCGCCTCGAGTTACGTGTCGTCTTCTCGCGGATGCGATGCGATCCGACGACTGATGCCGAATGGGACGGTCCGTATCGCCGACCCGAACCCTAACGTTGAAGTTTAGGGTTACCAGTGTGTCTGTTCCCTGGAGTCTTCTGAACAGGACACTAAGTCGACAAGTGGCGCACGTTCAACGAACACGCCGAACCTCCCGTTTTTCTTTTCACCCTATGTGATCAGCCGTAGCGCTGCCCAACCAGGGTGCTGGCCTGCACGGATACCCGTCAACTCCCTGATGACGCCGGGGCTGTGGGAACGCTGACGTCGAAGTGCCGGGCACCCGGCTCGGCTTTCATCAGCGCACCGAGAGTACGGCCCTTCTCCGCGCCCTTCTCACTGCTTCCCCAGTCGACCGTGCGGCCGTCCGCCAGCTCCAGCGAGATGTCGTCGTAGGAACGGACCTTGACGCTCCGGGTCGTCCGCGCCACGGGGCCGGGAAGGGTGCCGGCCACCCGCACCGCCGCCCGCACCAGCCGGTCCTCCCCGAACCGGCGCAGACTCGCCGAGGCCGAACCGCTCCCCCGGGTCTCCAATTTCAGCTCCGGTACACCCTTGACGGCCTTGGAAACCGTGGCGAACCGGACACCTTCGTCGTCCACTTCGATGAACTTCCCTTCTTTGTGGACGAGAAGAACCGGGGTGCGTTCCGTCACTTTCAGCGTGATTTCGTGCGGCCAGGAACGGACCGCGTCAATCGTGTCGATTCGGGGCAATTCCTTCGCGATCCGGGCCTCGATCGCCCCGGTGTCGACGGAGACCAGCTGCTCCCCGAGCGGCACGTCGGCGGCCTCGCGCACCTGGGCCGCCGTCAGGACCTCGGTCCCCGACACCGATACCCGCTCCACACGTACCAGGTCCGACCCGTACAGCAGCCAGAACGCGCCACTGCCGAGGAAGACCAGGGCAACCGCCGATGCGATGATCCGACGAAGGCGTCGCCGGCCGAACCGCCGGACGGGCGGCGGGCCGGACGACTCCCGCTTGCGTTCACCGCGCTCCGCGGTGGTCGATCCGGCCACGCTCCCTGCCCTTCCGTCATGCGCCTCTAGCGGTGGGCACGGGCGGCGACCGCCTCGTACACCATGCCGACGAGCAGGTCGTCGGCGTCCCGGCGGCCGAACTCGGCGGCGGCGCGGGACATCTCGTACAGCCGGTGCGGGTCGGCGAGCACCGGCAGCACGTTCTGCTGGACCCACTCGGGCGTCAGTTCCGCGTCGTCGACCAGCAGTCCGCCGCCGGCCTTGACCACCGGCTGGGCGTTGAGCCGCTGTTCGCCGTTGCCGATGGGCAGCGGGACGTAGGCGGCCGGGAGTCCGACGGCGGAGAGTTCGGCGACGGTCATCGCGCCCGCACGGCAGAGCATCATGTCCGCGGCGGCGTACGCGAGGTCCATCCGGTCCAGGTAACTTACCGGGATGTAGGGCGGCATTCCCGGCATCTGCTGCACCTGCGGCAGTTCGTTCTTCGGGCCGACCGCGTGCAGGATCTGGATCCCGGCCTGCTGGAGCCACGGAGCGACCTGCTGCACCACCTCGTTGAGCCGGCGGGCGCCCTGCGAACCGCCGGAGACCAGCAGCGTCGGCAGGTTGGGGTCGAGCCCGAACGCGGCGCGCGCCTCCGGACGCATCGCCGCGCGGTCCAGGGTGGCCACGGAGCGGCGCAGCGGGATGCCGATGTAGCGGGAGTTGCGCAGCTTGCTGTCCGGCGTGGAGACGGCGACCTGGGCGGCGTAGCGCGAGCCGATCTTGTTGGCCAGGCCGGGACGGGCGTTGGCCTCGTGGACGACGATCGGCACACCGAGCCGCTTGGCCGCGAGGTAGCCGGGCAGGGCGACGTAGCCGCCGAAGCCGACCACCGCGTCCGCCCGGGTGCGCTCCAGGATCTGCTCGGTCGCCTTGATGGTGCCGCGCAGCCGGCCCGGGACGGTGATCAGCTCGGGGGTGGGCTTGCGTGGCAGCGGTACGGCGGGGATCAGCGCCAGTTCGTACCCGCGCTCGGGTACGAGACGGGTCTCGAGGCCGCGTTCCGTGCCCAGGGCCGTGATGCCCACGGCCGGGTCATGCCTGCGCAGGGCATCCGCGAGGGCGAGCGCGGGCTCGATATGGCCCGCGGTTCCTCCGCCGGCGAGTACGACATGCACCGAAATTCACCGCTCTCCGGACGAACGCGCCACCGGGGCGCGCCGTCGCATCGTGTTCCATCTGCGGGGCCCCTGAGAGCCCCTTACCCGCTTTTTACCAAAGCGGGGTTGCCGCATCGCAAGCGCCATCCGCGCAGCGGGGTCCTCACGCGCGAAGGCGATCAGCAGCCCGATGGCGAACATGGTCGGCAGCAGGGCGGACCCTCCGTAGGAGAACAGCGGGAGCGGGACACCGGCGATCGGCAGCAGGCCGAGCACCGCACCGATGTTGATCACGGCCTGGGCCGTGATCCAGGTGGTCACGCCTCCCGCGGCATACCTCACGAAGGGGTCCTCCGTGCGTCCGGCCACGCGGATACCCGCATAGCCTAGAGCCGCGAACAGGGCGAGCACCGACAGCGTCCCCGCCAGGCCCAGTTCCTCACCGGTGATGGCGAAGATGAAGTCCGTGTGCGCTTCGGGCAGTTGGCCCCATTTCTCCACGCTCGCCCCGAGTCCCGAGCCGAAGATGCCGCCGGAGGCGAGGGCGTAGATGCCGTGCACGGCCTGCCAGCAGTCGACCGGGCCCGCCTGGGGCTCGGTGGCGCCGAGGCAGGCCAGCCGGGCCATGCGGTTGGGGCTGGTGCGGATGAGGATCGCGCCGAGCACCGCGGCGACCGACAGCACGCCGACGAACAGCCGGGTCGGCGCTCCCGCCAGCCACAGCAGGCCGAACAGGATCGCCGTCAGGATGATGGCCGTGCCCATGTCGCCGCCGAGCATGATCAGCCCGAGCAGCATGAACGCGGCCGGGACCAGCGGCACCAGCATGTGCTTCCACTGGGTCAGCAGCCGCTTGTCCTGCTTGCGGGCCAGCAGGTCGGCGCCCCACAGCACCAGGGCGAGCTTGCCGAACTCGCTGGGCTGGAGCTGGAAGGAGCCGCCCAGGGCGATCCAGTTCTGGTTGCCGTTGACCGCGACTCCTATCCCCGGCACCTGGACCAGGGCCATCAGGACGACGGCGCCCGCGAGGATCGGGTAGGCCAGCGCTCGGTGCAGTCTCACCGGCATCCGGGACGCGGCGAGCAGCAGGACCGCGCCGATGCCGGCGGCCAGCAGCTGCTTGCGGAAGAAGTAGGAACCCGGCAGCGACATCTGCAGCGCCGTGATCTGGGAGGCCGAGTAGACCATCACCAGGCCGAGCACGGTGATGAGCAGACTTCCGCCCAGGATCAGGTAGTAGGCGGTCAGTGGGCGGTCCCAGGCCCTGCGCGCACGGACGATCAGGGTGCGCAGGGGGTTCTCCCGCGGGGGCCCGGGCACGACGGGCCGGCGCGCGGCCCGCTGTACCGGCGGCCGGCCGGTACGGCTACTGGGCATCACGGCCTCCCCCGTACGCCGGACAACCGGCTTCGGACGGTCCCACGCGTCCCTCCCAAGGTCGCCCGGCGCCAGGCGGGCCGGGGTCAGGCGCCGAGCTCGCGCACCGCCTGTGCGAACGCGTCACCGCGCTTGTTGTAGTTGGCGAACATGTCCATCGAGGCGCAGGCGGGGGCCAGCAGTACCGTGTCGCCGGGCCGTGCGAGCCGTCGCGCCTCCTGGACAGCCTGGAGCATCGCCCCAGTGTCGGTCCGGTCGAGGTCGACGACGGGTACCTCCGGGGCGTGTCGCGCGAGGGCTTCCCGGATCAGGGCACGGTCCCTGCCGATCAGCACGGCACCCCGCAGCCGCTTCGCCGAGGCCGCGACCAGCTCGTCGAAGGTGGCCCCCTTGGCGAGACCGCCGGCGATCCACACGATCGACTCGTAGGCGGCCAACGAGGCCTCCGCGGCGTGGGTGTTGGTGGCCTTGGAGTCGTCGACGTAGGCGACCTCGTCGACGTCCGCGACGTGCGCGATGCGGTGGGCGTCCGGGGTGAAGGCGCGCAGGCCGTCCCGTACGGCGCTCGCGGGCACCCCGTAGGCCCGCGCGAGGGCGGCGGCCGCGAGGGCGTTGGCGATGTTGTGCGGGGCCGGGGGCCTGACGTCGGAGACCTCGGCGAGTTCCTGCGCGTTCCTGTGCCGGTCCTCGACGAAGGCGCGGTCGACCAGGATGCCCTCCACGACGCCGAGTTGGGAGGGGCCCGGGGTGCCGAGGGTGAAGCCGACCGCCCGGCAGCCCTCCTCGACGTCGGCCTCGCGGACCAGGTCCTCGGTGGCCTTGTCCGCGACGTTGTAGACGCAGGCGACGCGGTTGCCCTCGTAGACGCGGCCCTTGTCCCTGGCGTACGCCTCCATGGAGCCGTGCCAGTCGAGGTGGTCCGGGGCCAGGTTCAGGACGGCCGCGGAGTGGGCGCGCAGCGAGGGTGCCCAGTGGAGCTGGTAGCTGGACAGCTCCACGGCGAGCACGTCGTAGCGCTCCTCGCCGAGCACCGCGTCGAGGAGGGAGACGCCGATGTTGCCGACGGCCGCGGTGCGCAGGCCGGCCGCCGTCAGGATGGAGGCGAGCATCTGGACGGTGGTGGTCTTGCCGTTGGTGCCGGTGACCGCGAGCCAGGGGGCCGCATCGGGCTTTCTGAGCCGCCAGGCGAGTTCGACGTCGCCCCACACCGGCACCCCGGCCTCGTCCGCCGCCGCGAAGAGCGGCTTGTCCGGCTTCCAGCCGGGAGCGGTGACGATCAGCTCGGTGCCCTCGGGCAGGGTGTCGCCGTCGCCGAGGCGCACGGTGACGCCGAGCGCCTCCAGCCCTGCGGCCTGCTCCCGGGCGCGCGCGTCGTCCCCGTCGTTGACGACGGTGACCTTCGCGCCGAGCCCGTGCAGCACCCTGGCCGCCGGTACTCCGGAGACGCCGAGGCCGGCGACGGTGACGTTCTTCCCCTGCCAGTCGGTCACTTGTCCGCTGCCCATCCCGCGTAGAAGATGCCGAGTCCGACGATCACACAGATGCCCTGGATGATCCAGAAACGGACCACCACGAGGACTTCGGACCAGCCCTTGAGTTCGAAGTGATGCTGGAGTGGTGCCATCCGGAAGACCCGCTTACCGGTGAGCCGGAACGAGCCGACCTGGATGACCACCGACATGGTGATGAGGACGAACAGGCCGCCGAGGATGGCCAGCAGCAGCTCGGTGCGGGAGCAGATCGCGAGGCCCGCGAGCACGCCGCCGAGCGCCAGCGAACCGGTGTCGCCCATGAAGATCTTGGCCGGGGAGGTGTTCCACCACAGGAAGCCGAGGCAGGAACCCATGAGGGCGGAGGCGACGACCGCGAGGTCCAGCGGATCGCGCACCTCGTAGCAGGCACCCGGGTTGGTGAGCGTGTCGCCGTTGGCGCAGGACTCCTGGAACTGCCAGACGCCGATGAAGGTGTAGGCGCCGAAGACCAGGACGGAGGCGCCGGTCGCCAGACCGTCCAGACCGTCGGTCAGGTTCACGCCGTTGGACATGGCGAGGATCATGAACAGCGCCCAGACCACGAACAGCACCGGGCCGATGGTCCAGCCGAAGTCGGTGATGAACGACAGCTTGGTGGAGGCCGGGGTCTGCCCGCGGGAGTCCGCGAACTGCAGCGAGAGCACCGCGAAGGCGATGCCGACGATCAGCTGGCCGGCCATCTTCGCCTTGGCCCGCAGACCCAGCGAACGCCGCTTGACGATCTTGATGTAGTCGTCCAGGAAGCCGACCATGCCCATGCCGACCATGAGGCCGAGCACCAGCAGCCCGGAGAAGGTCGGGGGTTTGCCGGTGATCACCTTGGACAGGAAGTAGGCGGCGAGCGTCGCCAGGATGAAGGCGATACCGCCCATCGTCGGCGTACCGCGCTTGCTGGCGTGCTCGCGCGGGCCGTCGTCGCGGATGTACTGCCCGTACCCCTTGCGGGCGAGCAGCTTGATCAGCAGCGGAGTGCCGATCA
This sequence comes from Streptomyces pilosus, assembly GCF_014649835.1. Taxonomy (GTDB): domain Bacteria; phylum Actinomycetota; class Actinomycetes; order Streptomycetales; family Streptomycetaceae; genus Streptomyces; species Streptomyces pilosus. The sequence goes on from NZ_BMTU01000001.1 coordinate 332,704, forward strand.
GGGTGAGGAAGAGACCAATGACTCCTGCGAACAGGATCTGATTCATCATCGGGCCGCGACCTCACCCTCGGCACCGGTCTCGAGCAGCGCCTGCGCCACCCTCTCGAGCCCGACCGAACGGGACGCCTTCACGAGTACGACATCCCCCGGGCGCAATTGGCTGCGCAACAGGTCGACCGCCGCCTGTGCGTCGGACACGTGCACCGACTCCTCACCCCACGAACCCTCGTTATATGCGCCCAGTTGCAGCCAGGCGGCTTCCCTGCCCCCGACCGCGACGAGCTTGCTGACGTTGAGCCGGACGGCGAGCCGTCCGACCGCGTCGTGCTCGGCGAGCGCCTCGTCCCCGAGCTCGGCCATCTTGCCGAGCACCGCCCACGTACGTCCCCCCTGAGCCCGTGAGGCACCGCCCATGGCGACCAGCGCACGCAGCGCTGCCTTCATGGACTCGGGGTTCGCGTTGTAGGCGTCGTTGACGACCGTCACGCCGTCCGGGCGCTCGGTGACCTCCATCCGCCAGCGGGAGAGGGAGCCCGCCTCGGAGAGCGCGCGGGCGATCTCGTCAGCGGACATGCCCAACTCGTGGGCGACGGCGGCCGCGGCGAGCGCGTTCGACACGTGATGCTCACCGTACAGGCGCATGGTCACATCGGATGCACCGGAGGGTGTGTGAAGCCTGAAGGAGGGCTGTCCGCTGTCCGTGAGTCGCACGTTCTCGGCCCGAACGTCCGCTTCGCCGGACTCCCCGAAGAGAATCACCTTCGCCTTCGTACGGGAGGCCATGGCCTTGACGAGGGGGTCGTCCGCGTTGAGGATCGCGGTGCCGCCGTCCTCGGCCGCGGGCAGGGACTCCACCAACTCGCCCTTGGCCTGGGCGATCTGCTCCCGGCCGCCGAACTCGCCGATGTGGGCGGAGCCGACGTTCAGGACCAGGCCGACCTTCGGCGGTGTCAGGCCGGTGAGGTAGCGGATGTGGCCGATTCCGCGCGCTCCCATCTCCAGCACGAGGAACTTCGTCTCCTCGGTGGCGGTGAGGGCGGTCAGCGGCAGCCCGATCTCGTTGTTGAGGGAGCCGGGGGTGAAGACGGTCGGCGCCTTGCTGCCGAGCACCTGAGCGATGAGGTCCTTGGTGCTGGTCTTGCCGGCCGAGCCGGTGAGCGCGACGAGGGTGGCGCCGAGCCGGCCGACGACGTGCCGGGCGAGGGCGCCGAGGGCCGCCTGGACGTCCTCGACGACGATCGCGGGCACGCCGACGGGCCGGGAGGCCAGCACCGCGGCCGCGCCCGCCTCGACGACCGCGGCCGCGTAGTCGTGTCCGTCCACGCGCTCGCCGACGAAGGCGACGAACAGGCTGCCCGGTCCCGCCTCCCGCGAGTCCCGGACCACCGGCCCGGTGACCTGTACGGACGGGTCCGGTATGTCGTGCGTCTGCCCGCCGACGACTTCTGCGATCTCGGCGAGGGAGAGGGCGATCACAAGTTCATCCCTGGGTCTTCTTGATGGCTTCGCGAAGCACCTGGCGGTCGTCGAAGGGACGCACCACCCCGGCGATGTCCTGACCCTGCTCGTGGCCCTTGCCGGCGACCAGCACGGTGTCACCGGGCCGCGCCCGGGCGACGGCGGCGGCGACGGCGGCGGCCCGGTCCTCGAAGACCTGCACCTCGCCGCGCTCGTGGGCGGGCACCGAGGCGGCGCCCCGGAGCATGGCGGCGAGAATCGCGAGGGGGTCCTCGGAGCGGGGGTTGTCGGAGGTCAGTACGGCGGTGTCGGCGAGCCGCGCGGCGGCGGCCCCCATCGGCTCCCGCTTGGTGACGTCGCGGTCGCCGCCGCAGCCGAGCACGACGTGCACCCGGCCCTCGGTGACCTTGCGCAGGGCGCGCAGCACCGACTCCACGGCGTCGGTCTTGTGGGCGTAGTCGACCACCGCGAGGTAGGACTGTCCGGCGTCCACGCGCTCCAGCCGGCCCGGCACGCCCGGTACGGCGGCGACGCCGTCCGCGGCGGCCTGCGGGTCGAGTCCGGCGGCGGCGAGGGCGACGATCGCGGCCAGGGTGTTGGCCACGTTGAAGGGGCCCGGCAGCGGCGAGCGGGCGGTGATCCGCTCGCCCTTCGGGCCGACCACGGTGAACGTCGAGTCCAGCGGGCCGACCTCGACGTCCTCGGCGCGCCAGTCCGCGTCGGGGTGGCCCTCGGCGGAGTAGGTGACGACCGGGACGCCGGCCTCCCCGACCAGGCGGCGGCCGTACTCGTCGTCCACGTTGACCACGCCGAGGCGACTGCGGGCGGGCGTGAACAGCTGCGCCTTGGCCTGGAAGTAGTCCTCCATCCCGGAGTGGAACTCCATGTGCTCCGGGCTGAGGTTGGTGAAGACGGCGATGTCGAAGACGCAGCCGTCGACCCGGCCGAGGACCAGTGCGTGGCTGGACACCTCCATGGCGACCGCGTCGGTGCCGCGCTCGCGCATGACGGCGAACAGCGCCTGGAGGTCGGTGGCCTCGGGCGTGGTGCGCTCGGACTTGATGCGCTCGTCGCCGATGCGCATCTCCACCGTGCCGATGAGCCCGGTGCTGCGGACGGTCCTCAGACCGCCCTCGACCAGGTAGGCGGTGGTGGTCTTGCCGGAGGTGCCGGTGATGCCCAGCTGGAGCAGGTCGCGTCCCGGGTGGCCGTAGATGGTGGCGGCCAGTTCGCCCATCCGGGCCCGCGGGTCGTCGACCACGAGGGCCGGCAGACCCGCGGCGGCGACGCGCTCGGCGCCGGACGGGTCGGTCAGCACGGCGACGGCGCCGAGGCCGGCGGCCTGGGTGACGAAGTCGGCGCCGTGCGCGCGGGCGCCCGGGAGGGCGGCGTACAGGTCGCCGGGGCGGACGGCGCGCGAGTCATGGGTGATGCCCGTGACCTCGGCCGCCCGCTCCGGCGCGGCGGCGCCCAGCTGACCGGCGAGTTCCGCGAGGGGTGTGGCGGCGACCCGGTCCGGGCGGGGCGGCCCCGGATATGTCACGGGGTGACCCTTCTGGGCGTTGGGGGACTGATCAGCGTGTGGCACGGCGGTGAGCGTACCGGGCGCGGCGGCGGAGGGGCCAAGCGAGGTGGGCGGGGTGGGCCGGTTGCCCGGCTCGGGGGTGATCGTTGTCACGAGGTGGTTCCTGGTGGCTCGGTGCTCGGTGCGGGTCAGGGTTCGAAGGTGACCGGGAGGGCGGTGGGCGCGGCGCCGGTCGGGGGTACCTGGAGGGTCTTCAGCGCGAACTCCATGACCTGCTTGTACACGGGTCCGCAGATCTGGCCGCCGAAGTAACTGCCCTCGGTGGCGTTCTGGATGACGCAGTACACGGTGATCCTGGGCTTGTCGGCGGGCGCGAATCCGGCGAAGGACGACGTGTAGCCGTGGTACTTGCCGGTGGCCGGATCCACGCGGTTCGCCGTACCCGTCTTCCCCGCGACCCGGTAGCCCGGGATGCGTGCCTTGGTGCCGGTTCCCTCCTCGTCGTCCACGACCGACTCCAGCATGCGGGCGAGCGTCTTCGCCGTCTTCTCGCTGACGACCCGGGTCTCCTTGGGCTTCGGAGCGGGGGTGAAGCGTCCGTCGGGCCCCTTGGAGCCGCGTACGAGCGTGGGTTCGATCCGGACGCCGCCATTGGCGATGGTCGAGTAGACCGAGGCGGCCTGCATGGCGTTGACGGACACGCCCTGGCCGAAAGGAATCGTGTACTGCTGCGAGGTGGACCAGGCGTCCGGCGGGGCGAGGATGCCCCTGGTCTCGCCGGGGAAGCCGAGCCCGCTGTGGCTGCCGAGACCGAACCTGCGCAGGTAGTCGTAGAGGACCTTGTTGGCCGCGGCCTGGTTCTTGCCGAGCTGGCCGGTGGCGAGGATGGTGCCGATGTTGCTGGACTTGGCGAGCACGCCGTTGAGCGTGAGGTACCAGGTCGGGTGGTCGACGTCGTCCTTGAAGAGCCGGTCGCCGCGGTGCAGCCGGTTGGGCACGACGACGTGCGTGCCGGGGGTGGCGGCGTTCTCCTCGAGGACGGCGGCCATGGAGAGGACCTTGGCCGTGGAGCCGGGCTCGAAGGCGTCCTGCACGGCCGCGTTGCCGAGCGCCCCGGGATCGGCCTCGGAGAGGTCGTTGGGGTCGAACCCGGGGGCGTTGGCCATGGCGAGGACCTCGCCGGTGCGGGTGTCCTGGACGATGACGTAGCCGCGGTCGGCCGCGGACTTCTCGACCTGCTCGCTGATGGCGTTCTGCGCGGCCCACTGGATGTCGCGGTGGATGGTCAGTTCGACGTCGCTGCCGGGCACGGCCGGGGTCTCGGTGGCGCCGCCCGCGGTCGGCACCAGACGGCCGCCGGACTGGGCGTAGCGGATCTTGCCGTCCTCGCCGGCCAGCCGCTTGTCGAGCTGGAGCTCGATGCCGCCGCCGCCCTCTCCCTCGGCGTTGACCCAGCCCAGTATCCCGGCGGCGAGCTCGTTGTTGGGGTACACCCGCTTGCTGGTGGGCACGGAGAAGACTCCGGCGAGGACGTTGACGGTGGAGTCGTCGTGCTCCGCCTTCTTGGCGAGGGCGCCCTTGAGTTCCTTGATCTGGTTCCAGACCTGCGGGGTCTGGCGGCCGGCCAGTTTGACGTAGCGCAGGGCCTCGTTCTCCGGGCGGAGCTTCTTGACCAGCGCCTCCTGGTCGGTGCCGAGGATCGGGGCGAGGAGGGCGGCGGCCTGCTCGGGGCCGTCGGTGACGTCCAGCTCGTCCGGGGCGAACATCGTGGGGTCGGCGGTGATGTCGTAGGCGTCCTCGCTGGTGGCGAGGGCCACGCCGTTGCGGTCGGTGATCTCGCCGCGTTCGGCGGCCAGCACCTGGCCGACGTAGCGGTTCTGTTCGGCCTTGCCGGCGTAGGTGCTCGCGTCGACCGCCTGCACCTGGAACAGCCGTACGACGAAGGCGAGCAGCACCAGGGTGAGGGCGACGCCGATCAGGCGCAGCCGGGGGCGCGGGCTGCCCAGGCGGATGACCTTGGGGGCCCCGGGCCGGGGGCCCGCGGGTCCCCGGGAGGGGCGGGCGCCGGGTCCGGGCCGCCGGACGGCCCCCGGGCGGGCGGGCTGGGCGGGTGCGGGCACCCGGCGGCGGGGCGGTTCCCTGTCGGACACTTCCGTCACCTGCCGGGAGTCGGGGTCGATGCGGAGGAGGGTGTGGGGGCGGCCGCGGACGGGCTCGGCACGGCGGTGGGCGGCGGGGCCGTCGCGGTGGCCAGTGCCTCGGGGGCGAGGACCAGGGGGGCGCGGACCGCGGAGGCGGCGCTCGGTACGCCCTTGACCTTGCCGTCGGCGTCCAGGAAGGCGGGGTCGCCGCCGGGCACCATGCCGAGTTCGCGGGCGCGCCGCTGGAGGGCGTCGGGGGCCGAGTAGGCGTCGATGTCCCGCTGCAGGCCCTGTTCCTCGTCGGTGAGGCTCTTGGTCTCCCGCTGGAGGTCGTCGAGCTGGAAGGCGCCCTCGCTGAGCGCGGAGTTCAGCACGAGGAGGCCGATCAGACCGCCGCCGAGGAGCACGACGACGAGGAGGACGAAGGGGGTGCGGGCCGCCTGGGCGCGTCCGGTGGGCAGGAGCTGCGCGAGCCGGGCCGCCCGCCCCTTCAGCTCGGGCCGTCCCCGCAGTTCGGGTTTCCTGCTCACTCACGCTCCCCTGGGTTCGCTCGTCCCACCGTGTGCCCGGCCCGTCGCCCGCCTCACGCGCCGTCCGTGCCCGGCCGTCCGTCCCGTCCGCGCCTCAGCCGACGTCCTCCCGGATCCGCTCGGCGCCGCGCAGCCGCGCGGGGGCCGCGCGGCGGTTCCCGGCGATCTCCTCCTCGGTGGGAAGTTCGGCACCGCGCGTCAGCAGCTTGAGCCGGGGCTGGTACTGCTCGGGGACGACCGGGAGTCCGGGCGGGGCGGTGGTGGCGGCACCGGCGGCGAAGACCTGCTTGACGAGGCGGTCCTCCAGCGAGTGGTACGACAGCACGGCGATCCGCCCGCCGACGTCGAGGGCCTTCACGGCCGCCGGGATCGCGCGCTCCAGCACCGACAGCTCGCCGTTGACCTCGATCCGCAGGGCCTGGAAGGTCCGCTTGGCCGGGTTGCCGCCGGTGCGCTTGGCGGCCTGGGGCAGCGCGTCGCGGATCAGCTCGACCAGGCGCGCGCTGTTCGTGAACGGCTCCCGCTCCCGCTCGCGCACGACGGCGGACACGATCCGCTTGGCCTGCTTCTCCTCGCCGTAGGCCCGCAGGATGCGGACGAGCTCGCCGGGCGGGTAGGTGTTGAGGACCTCGGCGGCGCTCATCCCGGTCGTCTGGTCCATGCGCATGTCGAGCGGGGCGTCCTGGGCGTAGGCGAAGCCCCGGTCGGCCTCGTCGAGCTGCATGGAGGAGACGCCGAGGTCGAACAGGACGCCCCGGACGCGCGGGACGCCGAGGCGGTCGAGCACGTCGGGGAGCTCGTCGTAGACGGCGTGCACCAGGGTGGCCCGCTCACCGAAGGGGGCCAGCCGTTCTCCGGACAGGCGCAGGGCTTCCTTGTCGCGGTCGAGGGCGACGAGCCGGGCCTCGGGGAAGCGCCGGAGCAGGGCCTCGCTGTGGCCGCCGAGGCCGAGGGTGCAGTCGACCACCACCGCTCCGGGGCGCTCCAGTGCGGGCGCCAACAGGTCCAGGCACCGCTGGAGCATCACCGGGACGTGTCGACTGTGACTCAAGGGGCCCTCTCAGATCCGGCGCGGCGTCACGCACCGCCGGGTCCCCGCCCTCCCCCTGACGTGCGGGGCGGCCGGCGCCGGGAGGCGTGGGCCGAGCGGCGGCGGGAGGAGGCCGAGCCGTACGTACGCGCCGCGCACGCGGGGAGACCGTCCGCTCGTGGCCGCGGTCTCCGGGAAAACAGTGCGGCGGGCAGTCTCGCCTCCCGCCTGGCGTCACTTTAGTCCACGGCCCCGCCCGGTCAATCAACCGGCCTGCGCGTCGCGGCCCGCGCGACGGAGCCGGGGGACGGAGCGGACACATCCCCCCTGGGAAGGGCGTCACACCACTCCTGTGGATTACCTCACAACAAGGATCACTGACGTTCTTTGTCCCCTCTCACAACGGGCCCGGCGCCCTCCTGACCATTAACGTCATGGGTATGACGACTTCCGCATCGGTTCCCGCAGGCTCCGCGAACGCCACTCCCGGCACGGTCACCGACCGCCTGGTCAAAGCCAACGAGCGGTACGCGGCCGCCTTCACCGACCCCGGCATGGACGCCCGCCCGGTCCTGCACGTGGCCGTGGTCGCCTGCATGGACGCACGCCTGGACCTCCACGACGCGCTGGGCCTCTCGCTCGGCGACTGCCACACCATCCGCAACGCGGGCGGCGTCGTCACCGACGACGTGATCCGCTCGCTGACCATCAGCCAGCGGGCGCTCGGCACCCGCAGCGTCGTCCTCATCCACCACACCAACTGCGGTCTGGAGTCCCTCACCGAGGAGTTCCGGCACGACCTGGAGATGGAGGTGGGCCAGCGCCCCGCCTGGGCCGTGGAGGCCTTCCGGGACGTCGACCAGGACGTGCGCCAGTCGATGCAGCGGGTGCGCACCTCCCCGTTCCTGCTGCACACCGACGACGTGCGCGGATTCGTCTTCGACGTGAAGTCGGGCCTGCTGCGCGAGGTCGACCCGGCCTGACCTGGCCGCCCGCCCCGGAGCCGAGCTGAGTTCCGGAGCCGCTTCCGGCCGTAAGACCTGACATATCGCTGTCAGTTGTCCACAGGCGAGTGACACGAATCGGTAACGGCGGCAAGAATGCGGGAGTGGTGTCACGCGGAACTTTTCCCGCGTGATGTCCGTGATTCGGGGTGGGCCGGTCCGCACAGCAAGGCGTCGGCCCGGAACATTTGGGGTGACCCCGCTCCTCGTCGGAGCGTGGGGAAAGGCCGAGGAGGGCCGGGTGACGACCTATGACGATCGAGCGAGCCTCACTGATCTGACCGCCGTGGTGGAACGCGTGCGGAGTTCGGTGGAAGGCGTGATCGAGGGAAAGCCCGAGGTCGTACGGCTCTCGCTGACCGTACTGCTCGCCGAGGGACATCTGCTCATCGAGGATGTCCCGGGAGTCGGCAAGACGATGCTGGCCAAGGCACTGGCACGGTCGATCGACTGTTCGGTCCGGCGGATCCAGTTCACGCCGGACCTGCTGCCCTCGGACATCACGGGTGTGTCCATCTGGGACCAGCAGCGCCGTGACTTCGAGTTCAAGCCGGGAGCCATCTTCGCGCAGGTGGTGATCGGCGACGAGATCAACCGCGCGTCGCCGAAGACGCAGTCCGCGCTGCTGGAGTCGATGGAGGAGCGCCAGGTCACCATCGACGGCAAGACCTACGAGCTGCCCAGCCCGTTCATGGTGGTGGCGACGCAGAACCCGGTCGAGATGGAGGGCACCTACCCGCTGCCGGAGGCCCAGCGGGACCGCTTCATGGCCCGCGTGTCGGTCGGTTACCCGAGCGCGGAGGCCGAGTTGCAGATGCTGGACGTGCACGGCGGTGTCTCCCCGCTGGAGGACCTCCAGCCGGTGGCGCACGCGCACGAGATCGTGAAGCTGGTCGAGGCGGTGCGCGGCGTGCACGTGTCCGAGCCGGTCCGGCGGTACACCGTGGACCTGGTCGCCGCCACGCGCTCGCACCCCGACCTCAGACTCGGCGCCTCGCCGCGCGCGACGCTGCACCTGCTGCGCGCGGCGAAGGCGTCGGCCGCTCTCAGCGGCCGGGAGTACGCGCTGCCGGACGACGTGCAGGCGCTCGCGGTCGCGGTGCTCGCCCACCGGCTGCTGCCCACCGCGCAGGCCCAGCTCAACCGCCGCACCGCCGAGCAGGTGGTGCAGGAGATCGTGCAGCGCACGCCGGTGCCCGCGGCGGCCGGCCGGCCGAACGGGTTCGGTCTGGGCCGCGGCGGCCCGGGCTACGGCCAGCAGCCGCCCCGGAGGCTGTGATGACCGACCCCGGCGCGGTCCACGCCGAGGGCGACAGGGGCGACCGCAGCGGTGTCAGGACCGCCCTGGCGGGGCTCACCACCCGCGGGCGCTCCTTCCTGGCCGCCGGCGTGGCCGCCGCGATCTGCGCGTACGTGCTCGGGCAGAGCGATCTGCTGCGGGTCGGACTGCTGCTGGCGGTCCTTCCACTGGTGTGCGCGGGCGTGCTGTACCGCACCCGCTACCGGGTCGCCGGCAGCCGCCGGCTCGCCCCGGGGCGGGTGCCCGCCGGCTCCGAGTCACGGGTGCACCTGCGGATGGACAACGTCTCGCGGCTGCCCACAGGGCTGCTGATGCTCCAGGACCGGGTGCCCTACGTGCTCGGTCCGCGCCCGCGGTTCGTGCTGGACCGGGTGGAGGCGGGCGGGCGCCGCGAGGTGTCCTACCGGGTCCGCTCCGACCTGCGCGGCCGCTATCCGCTGGGCCCGCTGCAGCTGCGGCTGTCCGACCCGTTCGGGATGTGCGAGCTGACCCGGTCCTTCTCGACGTACGACACGCTGACGGTGATCCCGCGGGTGGAGCCGCTGCCGCCGGTGCGGCTGAGCGGCGAGGCGAAGGGGTACGGCGACGGGCGGCAGCGCTCGCTGGCCCTGGCCGGCGAGGACGACGTGATCCCGCGCGGCTACCGCTACGGCGACGATCTGCGCCGGGTGCACTGGCGCTCCACCGCCCGCTACGGCGAGCTGATGGTGCGCCGCGAGGAGCAGCCGCAGCGCGCCCGGTGCACGGTGCTGCTGGACACCCGGGCGGTGGCCTACGAGGGGGCGGGGCCGGACTCGGCGTTCGAATGGGCGGTGTCCGGGGCGGCCTCGGTGCTGGTGCACATGCTGGAGCGGGGCTTCTCGGTGCGGCTGCTGACCGACACCGGCAGTTCGGTGCCGGGTGAGGGGTCCGACGGTTTCGCGGGGGCGAACCAGGAGTCGGCGGACGCGGCCGGGATGATGATGGACACCCTCGCCGTGGTGGACCACTCCGACGAGGAGGGGCTCTCGCGGGCCTACGACGTGCTGCGCGGCGGCGGCGAGGGACTGCTCGTGGCCTTCCTCGGCGACCTCGACGAGGAGCAGGCTGCGGTGCTGGCCCGGATGCGGCACCGCAGCGGTGGCGCCCTGGCGTTCGTCCTGGACAGTGAGACCTGGCTGCGGGAGCCGGCCGGTGTGCCCGGTCCGTCGCACGGGGACGAGGAGCGGCTGCGGATGCTGCGCGAGGCGGGCTGGACCGCCCTGGGGGTGCCGAGGGGCGCCTCGCTGGACGAGCTGTGGCGGCAGGCGGACCGCGAGCGGTCGGGCCTGGCCGCGGCGAGCGGTGGGGAGGGACCGTGATCAGCGGGCGGGCGAGGCTGGCCATCTGTGCGTGGGCGGCCACACTGATGGCGGCGTGCGCCCTGCTGCCGCTGGTCGACTCGGCGACCTGGATCGTCCAGTCGGCGCTGCTGCTGGGCGTGCAGTCGGGCGTGGGCGCGGCGACCCGGCGGATACCGCTGCCGCGCCCGGTGACGGTGGCGGCGCAGGTCCTCGTGACGCTGATGCTGCTGACGCTGTTCTTCGCGCGTGAGCACGCCATCGCCGGGCTGATACCCGGGCCGGAGGCGTTCCGCTTCTTCGCCGAGCTGCTGGCGCAGGGCGGCGACGACGTCAACCGGTTCGCGATCCCGGCGCCGCTGACCGACGGCATCCGGCTGATGCTGGTCGGCGGGGTCCTGGTGATCGGCCTGCTGGTGGACACCCTCGCGGTGACCTTCCGCAGCGCGGCCCCGGCCGGGCTGCCGCTGCTCGCCCTGTACTCGGTGGCCGCGGGTCTGTCCGACAACGGCATCGACTGGTTGTGGTTCCTGCTGGCGGCGTCCGGCTACCTGATGCTGCTGCTCGCCGAGGGGCGGGACCGGCTCTCCCAGTGGGGGCGGGTGTTCAGCGGCACGGCGCGCGGCCCGGGCCAGGACCAGCCGGGTGCCGTCGCGCCGGTGCGTACCGGGCGGCGGATCGGAGTCCTGGCGGTGGGCATCGCCCTGGTGGTGCCGCTGGGCCTGCCCGCGATGAACGGCGGCCTGCTGGACCCGGCCGGTTCGGGCATCGGCTCGGGCGGCGGCGGGGGCGGCACGATCTCCGCGGTGAACCCGCTGGTGTCGCTGCGCGACTCGCTGAACGTGGACGAGGACCGCCAAGTGCTGTCGGTGCGCTCCGAGATGGCGGACGTGTCCGACCTGTACCTGCGGATCGTGTCGCTGGACGACTTCGACGGCACCACGTGGAAGCCGTCGAAGCGGTCCATCACCACGGTGCCCGACAACCGGTTCCCGACCCCGCCCGGCCTCGGCCCCGACATCGTGCGCACCGAGGTCGGGACGACGATCTCCACCGCCGACTGGTACGGCCAGAGCTGGCTGCCGATGCCGTACCCGCCGAGCGGGGTCAGCATCCGCGGCAAGTGGCGCTACGAGCCCGTCGGCATGACCCTGGTCGGCGACCACGGTCAGGACACCCGCGGTCTCTCGTACGAGGTGCGCAGTCTCGACGTGCGGCCCACCGCGGAGCAGCTGGCCGCCGCGCCGGAGCCGTCCCCCGCGATGAGGCGCGAGTACACCGAGCTGCCGGACTCCCTGCCGGCCCTGGTGGGGCGGACGGCCCGCGACGTGACCGCGGGCGCGGACAGCGCCTACGACCAGGCGGTCAAGCTCCAGGAGTACTTCACGCTGAACGGCGGGTTCGAGTACGACACCCAGGTCGACGTCGGCAGTGGTTCGGAGGCGATCGCCCGCTTCCTGCGGGACAAGCAGGGCTTCTGCGTGCACTACTCCTTCGCCATGGCGTCGATGGCCCGCTCGCTGGGCATACCGGCGCGGGTCGCGGTGGGCTTCGCGCCCGGCACCCCGCAGGCGGACGGCACGATCGCGGTCGGGCTGCGGGACGCGCACGCCTGGCCGGAGCTGTACTTCGAGGGCATCGGCTGGACCCGCTTCGAGCCGACCCCGACCCGGGGGTCGGCACCGCCGTACACCGTGCCGGAGGCGGCCGACAGCTCGGTGCCCGATCCGGCCCGGCCGTCCCAGGCCGCTCCGGAGGAGTCGTCCGCGGCGCCCTCACAGAGCGAGAGCTGCTCGCCGGAGCGCAGGAGGCTGGACGGGTGCGGCAGCGAGTCGCCGCAGGTGGCGCTGGACTCGGGCGGTGACGGACCGAAGTGGTACGCGCTGCTGCTGTGGGCGCTGGCCGGTCTCGCCCTCCTGGCGCTGCCGCTGTCGCCGGTGCTGTGGCGGCTGCGCACCCGGGCGGTGCGGCTCGGCGGGCACGGCCGGTCGGAGGCGGACGCGGCGCCCTACGTGCTCGCCCTGTGGGACGAGCTGACGGACACGGCGTGGGATCACGGGATCCCGCCGGACGAGTCGCTGACCCCGCGCGGCGCGGCCGCCCGGATCGTGCGGCTGGGGCGGCTCGACCAGGGCGCGGCGGCTTCGGTGCACCGGGTCGCCGACGCGGTGGAGCAGATCCTGTACGCGCCGCGACCGAGGCCGGTGGCGGGTCTGGCGGACGAGGTGCGCCGGGTGACCGCGGGACTGCGTGAGGGGGCCTCCCGGCGGGAGCGGCTGCGCGCGACCCTGGCGCCCCGCTCGGTGGTCCGGGTGGTGTGGGCGGCCTCGGCCCGGTGGGCGGACCTCCGGTCCCGTCTGCTCGCCCTCCGCCCGACCTGGCGCCGCCCGTCCCGCCAGCAGGGCTGACCCCTCCCCCCGGGCCGGCGGGACGTCTCCGCGGGCCCGGGGGCCGCGTCGATCGCCGCTCCGTGCTGCGCTCCGTGCCCCTGCGCTCCGTGCCCCTGCGCGCTGGGCCCTTACGCGGGTCGTCGTGCCACGGGGAGGGCGACGGGAGCGGTCCCTCGCGGGCGCGGGGTGCGCACCGGGCCGGCGATGACGACGTCAGGTGGCCCGGAGGCCCGGCTGCGCAGGTCGCACGCACGCGGACATGGTTCGGGGGGTGACCACCACCTGGTGGTCACCCCCCGAACCATGTCCCGATGTGCCGGAAGGCGGTCAGCGCCCGCCCTGCTCGTCCCGGCGCCGCTGCCACCGCTCTTCGATGCGGTTCATCATGGAGCGACGCTGTCTCCCCTGACGCCCCGCCTGCGGGGTGGCACCGGTGCCGGCGCCCACCTGCTCGCCCGGCTTGGGGGCCTTGCGCCAGCCGGTCACCGCGAGTACCGCGCAGCCCAGCATGACGAGGAATCCCACGACACTGAGCCAGACCTGCTGGGCGACCATACCGGCCATGAGGAGCGCAATACCAACGAGGAAGCCGGCGACCGCCTGGTAGACCCGTCGCCGGGTGTACGTACGCAGTCCGCTTCCCTCGAGCGCCGTCGCGAACTTGGGATCTTCGGCGTACAGCGCTCGCTCCATTTGCTCGAGCATGCGCTGCTCGTGCTCCGAGAGCGGCACGGAGTCCTCCTCATCGTGCAGTCGCCGGGGCGACCCGGGGGGTCCCTTCAGGATAGGCAGGGAATCGCCCCCGTGAAACCCGCCCCTCTACGCCAATTGGCCAACCGGTATCCACCATCACGTCCCGGCCCACTGAGGCTTCTCATTCCCCAACGGCCGACCCGTCATGCCGGGCGGTCTCCCTCGATCATACGGCTCCCCGCCGCCATTCGGGGGGCCTGTGGCGCACTCCATGCACGGCGGGGCCGCCGGACGCGCCGCTGATCAGCGGCGCGCCCCGGTCGTGTCTCAGGCCCCCCGGGCCCCTTCCGTCTCACCGAGCACGTGGAGCTGGGTGGCCACGGAGTGGAAGGCCGCGAGCTCGGCCGCCGCGGCCTCCAGCTTCAGCAGAGCGTCCAGGGCGCCCGGCTCGGTGTCCACGAGCACGCCGGGGACGAGGTCGGCGAAGACCCGTACGCCGTGTACGGCGCCGATCCGCAGGCCCGCGCCCTCCACCAGGGCGGTGAGCTGTTCGGCGGTGAAGCGGCGCGGCATGGGGTCACCGGTGCCCCATCGGCCGTTCGGGTCGTCGAGGGCCTGCCTGGCCTCCGTGAAGTGACCGGCGAGGGCGCGGGCGAGGACCGCGCCGCCGAGTCCCGAGGCGAGGAGGCTGAGGACGCCCTCGGGGCGCAGCGCGGCCACCGCGTTGCGCACGCCTTCGGCCGGGTCGTCGACGTACTCCAGGACGCCGTGGCAGAGCACGACGTCGTAGCCGCCGCGCTCGGCCACGTCGAAGAGGCCGTGGGCGTCGCCCTGGACGCCCCGCACCCGGTCGGCGACACCGTCCTCGGCCGCGCGGCGCTCCAGGGCGAACAGGGCGTTCGGGCTGGGGTCGACGACGGTCACCCGGTGGCCGAGGCGGGCGAGGGGCACGGCGAAGTTGCCGCTGCCGCCGCCGGTGTCGAGGACGTCGAGCGCCTGTCGTCCTGTCGCCTTGACCCGGCGTTCCAGGGCGTCCTGGAGGACTTCCCAGACCACGGCGGTACGGAGAGCGGCGCGGGGTCGCATCGGGTCCGACACGGTAGTGACTCCTCGGCGGGGCCCCGCCGGGGTCTTCGGCGGGGCGGTCGGGCTGGGGGTGCTGTGCCGTCCACCCTATGGCCTGCGGCGCGGGCGCCGGTCACCCGGAGGCTCGCTGCCGCCGTCGGCCCGCGGCGGGGGCAGGACCGGCTGGAGGACCAGCATGCGTTCGACCAGACGGAGGAACATCGTCACGTCGCGTATCAGGTCGTCGGCGTCGCGGGCGGTCGCCGCGCCCTGGACGCCCGCCTCGGCCAGGGCGCGGCGGCGGGCGCCGGCGGCGAACAGCGCGCTCCATTCGGCGAGCTCGGGCGCTATCTCGGGGAGGACGTCCCAGGCGCTGCGGATCTTGGCCCGGGCCCTGGAGGAGCTCTCGGGCCGGCCGCGGGCGGCGAGCACGGCGGCGGCGGTGCGCAGGGCGGCCAGGTGGGCCGTCGCGTAGCGCTCGTTCGGTGTCTCGAGGGCGGTGGTCTCGTCGAGGCCGGCGCGGGCCTGGGCGAGCAGGTCGAGGGCGGCGGGCGGGGCGGCGGCGCGGCGCAGCACCGGGTGGACGTCGCTCGCGGGGCCGTTCAGTGAGGGTGCAGGGCCGGCTGTGCGGCGCCGACGGGCGGCGGCTGCGGACGAGTTGGCCATGACGAACCTCCTGTCGTCTTCGTGACGGCGCGCCCCGAGACGGGGTGCCGTATGTGCACATCGTGAGGTATGCCACTGACAATCCGTTCTGACCTGCGCTTTTGCCTCGCTCGGACGTTCGGGCTAGTTTTTGCACTGACCAGTCAGTTCAAGTTAGTCGGTTCGACGGAGGGGGGACTGTGGACGACGGATTCGCCGTCACGGCCCACGACTTCGGCCTGAAGGGCTCGAAGGGCTGGGTGTTCCGCGGCATCTCGGCCGAGGCGGAGCCCGGATCGCTGATCGCGGTGGAGGGGCCGTCCGGTTCGGGCCGCACCTGCCTGCTGCTCGCGCTCACCGGGCGGATGCGGCCCACGGAGGGGGCGGCCGCCGTCGGCGGTCTGGAACTGCCCAGGCGGATGGCCGCCGTGCGCCGCCGCAGCGCCCTCGCGCACGTCGCCGGGGTGACCGATCTCGACCCGGCCTTCACCACCGGGGAGCACCTGCGTGAACAGGCGCTGCTGCAACGCCGGTTCGGCGGCCCGTTCGCCGGGTTCCCGCTCCGTGCGCGCGGTGGGCGCGCGCGATGGGAGAGGGATCGCATGGACACCGCCCTGGCCGCGGCCGGCCTGGACCTCGGGGCCCTGCCCAAGGGCCCGCGGACGGCCGTACGGGACCTGGAGCGGACGGAGGCACTGCGGCTGTCGCTCGCGCTGGCACTGCTGGGGCGTCCCCGGCTGCTCGGCGTGGACGACACGGACCTGAAGCTCTCCTCCGCCGAACGGGAGGAGATATGGAACCTGTTGAGGTCCGTCGCCGGCACCGGCACCACCGTGCTGGCCGTGTGCAGCGAGGCACCGGACGACGCGGTCGTCGTCCGCACCGCGGCAGGCCCGCTCGACGGGACGAAGGAGGTGGCGGCCGATGCGCTCGCCGAAACTGGCCGCCCTTGAGCTCCGGCGCTTCGGCCGGGGCACCCTGCCGCGCGCGGCGCTGGTCGCCCTGCTGGTGCTGCCGCTGCTGTACGGCGCCCTGTACCTGTGGTCGTTCTGGGATCCGTACGGGCGTCTGGACCGGATCCCGGTGGCACTCGTGAACGACGACGAGGGGGCCGGTGCCGAGGGGCGGCGGATCACCGCGGGCGACGAGATCGCCCAGGGCCTGCGCGACAGCGACACCTTCGACTGGCGGGAGGTGAGCGCGCGGGAGGCCCGGCGCGGGGTCGAGGACGGCACGTACTACCTGTCGCTGACCGTGCCGGCCGACTTCAGCCGCCGCATCGCCTCCAGTTCGGGCGACTCCCCCGAGGCCGGTGCCCTGCGGGTGCGGACCAACGACGCGAACAACTACATCGTCGGGCAGATCTCCCGGACCGTCTTCGGCGAGGTGCGGCGGGCCGCGTCCACCAAGACCTCCCGCTCGTTCCTGGACAAGATCTTCGTGTCGTTCTCCGACATCCACGGCGAGACCGTGAAGGCGGCGAAGGGCGCCGACGAGCTGAACGGCGGCATCGGGAAGGCGGAGAAGGGCTCCGAGGACCTGGCCGACGGCCTCACCGACGCCCGGAAGGGCAGCGGCAAGCTCTCCAAGGGCCTGAAGGACCTGCACGACGGCGCGGGCGACCTGGAGGACGGCTCCCGGAAGGTCGCGGACGGGACGCGCAGGCTCGCCGACAAGGTGAACGCGGTCGACGCCCGGGTGGGCCCGCTGCTGAAGGACGACGAGAAGGCCATCGGCGCCACCGCGCGGTTCGTCGCCGACTCGGCCGGCCGGCTCCGCGACGACCTCGACGCGCTGAAGGAGCGGGCGCCGGCCGCCGCGAAGGACGCCCGCGCGGCCTCCGGCACCCTGGACGGCGTCCACACGGCGCGCTGCGAGGAGGCCCCGCTGCCCGATCCCGGCTGCCCGGACCTGAAGAAGGCCAGGGACGCGGCGGCCACGGCGGCGGCCGTCGCGGAGGACGTCGGCGCGCTGGTCACCGGCCACCGCGCGGAGTGGAAGAAGCTCGACGGGCAGCTCGCCCGCCTGGAGAAGCAGGCCGGCGAACTCGCCGAGCGCGCCCCCCACCTCTCCGAGGACCTCAAGGACGCCGTCAGCCGGATCAACAAGCTGAACACCGGGGCGGGCAAGGTCGCGGCCGGAGCGAGGAAACTCCACCAGGGCCTCGGCACCGCCGAGACCGGCGCCGAGAAGCTGGACAAGGGCGTCGGCGAGCTGAAGACCGGCGCGGACGACCTGAAGGATGGTCTGTACAAGCTCGTCGGCGGCTCCGGAGAGCTGGCCGGCGGCCTGCACGACGGCGCCGGGAAGATCCCCGACTACGACGAGCGGGACCGCGACCGGCGCACCGAGGTGATGGCCGACCCGGTGCGGCTGGTCTCCGGCGACGCGCACAGGGCGCCCAACTACGGCACCGGTTTCGCCCCGTACTTCATCCCGCTGTCGCTGTGGGTGGGCGCGATGGTGGCGTACATGCTGATCGCGCCGATGAACCGGCGCGCCCTCGCGGCGGGCGCCCCGGCCTGGCGGATCGCGCTGGCGGGCTGGCTGCCCGTGGTGGCCATCGGGGTGCTGCAGACGGTGGCCCTGATGTCGGTGCTGCACTGGGCGCTCGGGCTGCAGATGGCGCGGGCGGCCGGAACGGTGGGCTTCCTGTTCCTGGTGACGGCGTGCTTCGCGGCGATCGTGCAGTGGCTGAACGCGCGCTTCGGCGCGGCCGGCCGCATCCTCGTCCTCGCCCTGCTGATGCTCCAGCTGACGTCGGCGGGCGGCACGTACCCCGTCCAGACGAGTCCGCCGTTCTTCAACGCGCTGCACCCGTTCCTGCCGATGAGCTACGTCGTCGAGGCGCTGCGGCGGCTGATCACGGGCGGTGGCCTCGGGCCGGTGTGGCAGGCCTGCGCCGTGCTGGCGGCCTTCACCGCGGGCGCCCTCGCGCTGACCGCGCTGTCGGCCCGCCGCCGACAGGTGTGGACGCCGGACCGGCTGCACCCGGAGCTGAGCCTGTGAACGGGCGGACCGGTACTCCTGTGACAATCGGGGCCATGGAAAGCAGCAGCACCACGCCGGGCGGCAGTGCCCGCCGCGAGGCCACCCGGCAGAAGCTCTACGAGGCGGCCGTCACCCTCATCGCCGAACAGGGCTTCTCGGCCACCACCGTGGACGAGATCGCCGAGCGGGCCGGGGTCGCCAAGGGCACCGTCTACTACAACTTCGCGAGCAAGTCGGTCCTCTTCGAGGAGCTGCTGCGGCACGGGGTCGGTCTGCTGACCGCCTCGCTGCGCCAGGCGGCGGAGACGACGGCCGCGGAGGGCGGCAGCCGGGTCGACGCGCTGGACGCGATGATCCGCGCGGGGCTGGTCTTCATCGACCGCTACCCGGCCTTCACCCAGCTGTACGTGGCCGAGCTGTGGCGCACCAACCGGGCGTGGAACTCCACGCTGCTGGTGGTGCGGCAGCAGGCCGTGGCGGTGGTCGAGGGGGTGCTGCACGAGGGCGTGGCGCAGGGCGAGTTCAGCGAGGAGATCGACGTCCCGCTGACGGCGGCGGCGCTGGTGGGCATGGTGCTGGTGGCGGCGCTGGACTGGAAGTCGTTCCAGCCCGGGCGTTCCCTGGACGATGTGCACGCGGCGCTGTCCCGGCTGCTGCAGGGGCGGGTCAGCGGGCGCCGCTGAGCCGGCCGTACGCGTGAAGGCGCCGGTCCCCCGGTGGCCGCGTCCCCCGCGGGCCACCGGTCGGACCGGCGCCTCCTCCTGCTCCCCCGTGCGTTCCCCCGTGAACCCCCGTTGCGGTCGTCCCCCCGGGTTCCCCCGTGCCTCGCTCCCGCCGACGACGCCGGCGGAAGGAGCGGATCGCGGGCCCGGTCCCCGCTCCGGCGCCCCGTGCCGCCGGTTCCGGGAGCCGTGCCCCTCTCCGTGGTCCCCACTCTCCCCTTTTCGCGGGTCCGCCCCCATCCGCGTGCGTACTCAACCCGGCGGCTAGGTACGGGTACTCACCCCTGCGCGCCCGGCCCCACGCCCGGACGGCGGGGTCTGGTCACGCGGGCGGGGGCCCGGGTACTCGGGGAGGGACCGCCGGTGGCCTGCGGATAAGGTCGCGGGCATGGCACGGATTGCGGTGATCGGCGCCGGGATGGGCGCGATGGCTGCCGCCGCCCGGCTGGCCGTCGCGGGCCACCGGGTGACGGTGTACGAGCGGACGGAGACGTACGGCGGCGCGCTGCGCCGGGTGGAGCGGGACGGGTTCTCCTTCGACACCGGGCCGGGGCTGCTCCCCCTGCCCGCCGTCTACCGCGACCTGTTCCTGAAGACCGGCAGGGAGCCGCTGGAGGAGTGCGTCGACCTCGTCCAGGTCGACCCGTCGTCGCACCACGTGTTCGCGGACGGCACCCGGGTGTCCCTGCCGAACGCCTCCCGCGCGGGCGTCGTCTCCGCCCTGGTGGAGACGCTCGGCCAGGACGCAGCCCGGCGCTGGGGCGACTTCCTGGTCCGGGCCCGGGAGGCCTGGGACCGCTCGCGCCGGCCGCTGCTGGAGGAGCCGCTGTGGCCCAACTGGCGGGTGCTGGCCGAACGCGAGCCGTATCCGGCGGTCCCCCACAAGAGGCTGCTGCGCACCCGCAGGGCGGGCACGCTCGCCGAGGTCGGTGCCTGGGAGCTGCGCGATCCCCGGCTGGCCGCCCTGCTGGAGAGCCACGCCCTGGCGTTCGGTCTCGATCCCCGCCGGGTCCCGGCGAGCGCCGCGGTGCTGCCGTACATGGAGCACGCCTTCGGCATCTGGTACGTGCGCGGCGGGATGCGGGAGCTGGCGCGCGCGGTGCACGAGCGGTGCCTGGCGCGCGGGGTCGGGTTCGTCTTCGGTGCGGAGACCGCGCGGATCGTGGTGGCGGACGGCCGGGCGGCGGGCGTGGAGTTCCGCGACGGGACGTCGGCCGGGGCGGACGTGGTGGTCGCGGGCGTGGACCACCACCGTCTGGAGCGGATGACCGCGCACCGGCTGTACGGGGACGGTGACGTGCGGCCCGGCGAAGCCGGACAGGGGCCGCGTCCGGGGCGGTTCACCGTGCTGCTGGCCCTGCGTGGGGGGCGTGAGGCGGGTGCGCCGCACCGCACGGTCGTGCACACCCCCGACCGCTCCGGCGAGCTGGACTTCCTCGCCGGCGGCGCCGAGCCCCCGGCACGGCCCACGGTGACGGTGCTGCGGCCGGACGACCCCGCTCTGCGCCCCGACGGGGAGCACGAGTCCGTGGTCGTGTCCGCCGTGGTTCCCCCGGGCGGCCGGTGGGGTGAGGACGGTGTCGCGGAGCGGTTCGCCGACCGGGTCGTCGAGGCCGCCGGGGAGGCCGTTCCCGGCCTGCGCGAGCGCGTCCTGTGGCGCGAGGTCCGTACGCCCTACGCCGGTGACGAGGAGACCGGTGCCGTGTCCGGGGGCATCCCCGCCCCGGCGCTCGCGGCGGGCGGAGGCCGGTTCCTCCGGCCGGCGAACGTCACCCCGCTGCCGGGGCTGTACCGCGTCGGCGGCTGGTCGCACCCCGGCGGCGGACTGCCGCACGCCGGGATGTCGGGGGCGCTGGTCGCGGGACTGATCGTCGAGGGGCCGGACTTCCGCGGCTCGCAGTGATCAGGCGTCAGAAACGGTACTGCTCGTCGTACCCGGCGCCGTTGCCGTGCGTCCGGCCGTCGCCCTGGTACGGGTACTGCTGCTGCTCCGGCGGGAGTTCACCGCCGTAGGGGTCCTCGGCGGTGCGCTGCTGCGGGACCCAGAGTCCGCCGGCCGGGGTCTCGCCGCCGTACCCCGCGGCGTACGGGTCCTGCCCGTAGCCCTGCTGCTGGCCGTACTGCTGCGGGTCGGCGTAGCCGGTGTCGTAGGTGGTGTCGCCGTACGTCCCGTTGCCGATGTACGGGTCGGAGTAGGCGGCGTACTGCTGGCCCGTGGTGTCGTAGCCCTGCTGCTGGCCGTAACCCGAGTAGTCGTAGGCGTAGTTGTTCTGGTCGGCCCCCTGGGTGGCCGCCGCGTACTGGTCCTGGGACGGGGCGGCGTACCCGGGGTCGCCGCCGTAGACGCCGTAGGAGCCGGTGTCGTCGGGCAGGGGCTGCGGTTCGTAGACGGAGGTGGTCTCCGCGGCCGTCATCTGCTCGGGACGGGCGGCGGGGGTGAACACGTCGTCGCGGTCGTGGTCGTCGTCCACGCCGTAGCCGGTGCGGTCGCGGCGGTCGTCGGCGTCGTCGCCGTAGCCGTCACGGGGCGCCTCCAGGTCGGAGACCTCCAGGGTCGGCTCCTGCCGTCCGCGGCCGCCGCGGCTGCCGCGGCCGCCCTTGGCGGCGGCCAGCGCCGGCGCGTTGACCGCCCAGCCGGCCGCGAAACCGCGGCGGAACGACAGCGTGACATAGGTCTGGCCGACCGCGAAGGCGGCGGCGCCCAGTCCGATGACGATCACGGACGGGATCAGCACGCCGAGCACGACGCCGAGGAAGCCGCCGAAGGCGAGCAGCCGCCAGCGCAGCCGTGCCTTGTACTGCAGCAGCACCTCACCGAGCAACCACAGCGCGACGATGCCGAACGCGATGTAGAGGACCGCCCAGCCCATGTACGCCCCTCTCCCAGTGGTCGTTACGCAGTGTGTCGTATGTGCGTGCGACCGGTCTAGGCCCGCGGTGGGTGGTGCAGGCCCAGGTTCTCGTAGATTTCCAGCGTCGCCGTGGAGTTGTTCAGCGTGATGAAGTGCAGTCCCGGCACTCCCTCGGCCAGCAACCGCGCACAGAACTCCGTGGCGAAGTCGATACCGATGGAGCGTACCGCCGCCGGATCGTCCTTCGCTGTGAGGATCCGCTCTTTCAGGGCGTCGGGGAACTCGGCGTTACTGAGCTTTGGCAACCTCTCCAGCATCTTCACGCTGGTCACCGGCATGACTTCGGGGATCACGGGGGTTTCGCAGCCCGCGGCGTGTACTCGGTCACGCAGGCGCAGATAGGACTCGGGCCGGAAGAACATCTGGGTGATCGCGTAGTCGGCGCCGGCCCGGCACTTGTCGACGAAGTGGGCGACGTCGGTGTCCCAGTCGGCCGAACGCGGGTGCATCTCCGGGAAGGCGGCGACGCCCACGCAGAAGTCACCCGACTCCTTGATGAGCCGGACCAGGTCGGCGGCGTAGGTGAGGCCCTGCGGGTGCGGGACCCAGTCCCCCATGGGGTCGCCGGGCGGGTCGCCGCGCACGGCGAGCATGTTGCGGATCCCGGCGTCGGCGTACTGGCCGATGATGTTGCGCAGTTCGGCGACGGAGTGGTCGACCGCGGTGAGGTGGGCGACCGGGGTGAGGGTGGTGTCGGCGGCGATCTGCTCGGTCTCCCTGACCGTTCCGGCGCGGGTGGAGCCGCCCGCGCCGTAGGTCACGGAGACGAAGTCGGGGGCGACCGCCTCGACCCTGCGCAGCGCGCTCCACAGGTTCCGCTCGCCCTTGGGGGTTTTCGGCGCCGAGAACTCGAAGGAGTACGTCGTCCTGCCTGCGGCGAGCATGTCGCGCACGGTGCGTGCGCGGTCCGTCCTGGTGGATGCGGTTCCGAGGGCCATACCGGCAGGTTAGCCAGGGCGTCGCGGTCCCCCAACCAGAAGCGGGAGATTTGCCCTCTTTGTCGACTTGTCGTCCACCCCTTGGACAGATCTGAGACGCACGGGGGTCATCCGGCGTCCGGAGCCGCCTCCCGCAGCCGTGCGGCGAACTCGGCCGCGGCCGCTCCCGGGTCGTCGGCGTCGGTGATCGCGCGGACCACGACGACCCGCCGGGCGCCCGCGTCCAGCACCTCGTCGAGGTTGCCGAGGTCGATGCCCCCGATCGCGAACCAGGGCCGGTCGGTGCCCAGGGCGGCGGTGTACCGGACGAGGTCCAGGCCGGGGGCATGACGTCCGGGCTTGGTCGGGGTGGGCCAGCAGGGGCCGGTGCAGAAGTAGTCCACGCCGGGCTGGACGGCGGCCGCGGCGGCCTCGGCCCCGGAGTGGGTGGAGCGGCCGATCAGGACGTCCTCGCCCAGCAGGGCGCGGGCCGCGGGGACGGGGAGGTCGCCCTGGCCGAGGTGGAGGACGTCGGCGCCGGCGGCGTGGGCGACGTCCGCGCGGTCGTTGACCGCGAGCAGCTTGCCGTGCCGGGCGCAGGCGTCGGCGAGGACGGCGAGGTGCTCCAGTTCCTCGGCGGCCTCCATGCCCTTGTCCCGCAGCTGCACGATGTCGACCCCGCCGGCCAGTACCGCGTCCAGGAACTCGGGGAGGTCCCCCTGCCGCTTGCGCGCGTCGGTGCACAGGTAGACCCGGGCAGCGGCGAGCCGGTCGCGGTCGGTGTCGGTCATACGGGTGTCCCCCAGGGTGTCGTGGGCGTACGCACCGGACGGGCCCGACGGGTCTCCGCCGGGCCCCCGGTGGGCCGTGGGCGGGTGCTCCCGCCCGGTGGGCCGTGGACGGGCGTGGCATACCCGCCGTGTGGGTCGTGCGTGGGTGTTCCCGCCCCGGCGGGCCGGGGCGGGCGTACCCGCCCGGTGGGTCGTGCGTGGGTGTTCCTGACGGCGGAGGGCCGCCCGGGCGGTGCGTGCGCGCCGCCATCCCACGCGGCTCACCGCGTCGGGCCGGGGGCGGGCGTCAGGCGCCGGCCCCCGTGCGCCCCTCAGGACGCCGTGCGGAACGGGCCGCCCGGTCCGGCGGGTCGCCGCCGGGCTCGTTTGGCCGGACCGGGCGGCGGCCGGGCGGGCGCGCAGCTCCCGCCCGGCGGGTCCGCTGCCGGTGGCGGCCGGCGGCCGGCAGGCACCGGCCGCCCCCTCCGCCGTACGAGTCGCTGCCGGGCCTGCCCGGCCCCGTCCGGCGCGGGTCAGACCGCGAGTGCCTGGGCCCGGCGCTTCACCTCCGTGCCGCGGTTCTCGCTCAGCGCCTGCGCGGGGGTGCCGGGCAGGGACGGGTCCGGGGTGAAGAGCCACTCCAGCATCTCCTCGACCGTGAAACCGTCGTCCCGCAGGAGCGTCAGTGTCCCGGTCAGTCCCTTGACCACCTTGTCCCCGTCGATGAAGGCGGCGGGCACGTGCAGCGCGCGGTTCTCACCCCGGCGCACGGCGATGAGCTGGCCCTCCTTGACCAGCTGCCGGACGCGCGTCACCTCGACGCCGAACTGCTCGGCGATGTCGGGGAGAGTGAGCCAGGCGGGGACGAGAGCATCGATCTTTGCGTCAATCTCGGTCACGGGACAAGCCTGCCACCTGCCACTGACAGTCGGAAGTCGGCCCCCGCCACCTGGGCGGACGCGTCGTCCGGAGACCCCGGGCCGGGACGGGTCACGCCGCCGCGGACTTCAGCGGACGCGCCGGGTCCGCCAGCAGTTCCGCGTCCATCGCCGTACCCGCCTCGATCAGCCGGCGCCCCTGCGCCAGGTCCCGGGGCCGGCCCACCGCGAGCAGCGCGACCAGGCGGGACTCCCGCAGCCAGCAGACGCTCCACGCCGCCCCGGCCGGGTCCCCGCGCCACACCGTGCGGTCGGCGTCCGCGTGGTGTCCCGCGTACTGGACGAACCGCCCGAACTGCTCGGACCAGAAGTACGGCACCGGGTCGTACACCGCCGCTTCCGGGCCGGCGGGCCCGCCGGCGATGTTCGCGGCGACGGTGCGCGGCCCCTGGAGGGCGTTGTCCCAGTGGTGGACCAGCAGACGCTCGCCGTAGCGCCCGGACGGGAAGGACGCGCAGTCACCGACCGCGTACACGTCCGGCACGGAGGTCGTCAGACGGCTGTCGGCGACGACCTCGCCCCGCTCCCCGAGTGCGACGCCGGAGCCCGCCAGCCAGGCCGTGGCGGGGCGCGCCCCGATGCCGACGACCACGGCGCCCGCGGGCAGCCGCGTGCCGTCGTCGAGGACCACGGCGTCCGCCTCGACGCGCTCCACCCGGGTGCGGGTGCGCAGCGCGACGCCCGCCTCGGCGTACCAGGCGGCCATCGGGGCGGTCACCTCGGCGGGCAGCGCCTCGGCCAGCGGCCGCTCCCGGGCCTCGACGACGGTGACCGCGCAGCCCGCCTCCCGCGCCGCCGTGGCGAACTCCGCGCCGATCCAGCCGGCGCCGACCACCACGATGTCGTGCTGCCGTGCGAGCACCGGCCGCAGCCGCTCCGCGTCGTCCAGGGTGCGCAGCAGGTGTACGCCCGGGACGCCCTCGGCGCCGGGCAGCCGCACCGGTTCCGCTCCGGTGGCGATCACCAGCACGTCGTACGGGACGGGTCCGGCCGCGGTGTCCAGTTCGTGGTCGGCGGGGCGCAGGCCGAGCACCTCGCAGCCGAGCCGCAGCTCGATGCCGAGTTCCTCGAAGTCGAGGTCGAAGGCGGAGTCCTCGGCCTTGCCGAGCAGCACCGCCTTGGACAACGGCGGCCGGTCGTAGGGCTGGTGGGGTTCCGCGCCGATCAGTGTCACGGTGCCGGTGAACCCCCGCTCGCGCAGGGCGGCCGCGGTCTGCACGCCGGCCATGCCCGCGCCCGCCACCACCACCCGCCGCGGTGCGGACCGTCCCGGTTCCTGCGTCTGCTCGCTCACCCGATCACCTTAGACACCTGGCGCGGCATCAGATCGGCCGAGCTGCTCCACCACGCTCGTCCCGCTGCCGGACTGCGACTCCCACTCCCAGTCCTCCTCCAGGCGCAGCCGCCCGTCGGGCAGTTCCACCACCGTCGAGACGCAGTGTCCCGAGGACGTCGTGCCGTCCCGCTTGAGCTGCACGTACCGGAAGTCCAGCCGGTCGCCCGCGCGGGTGCCCACCAGGTGCCCGCGCACCACGTCACCACCCGCGTACTCGGCCCAGACCTCCCCGTCCCGCTCGTGGTAGTGGAACCGGGTGAGGGTGCCGACCTGGCCGGGGGCCTGGTCGGCGACGGGGGCGAGGACGAGTCCGTCGAGAGATCGGGCCACCTGGGGGCTCCCTTACAAGCGCGCTGTTCCGAGGGCTAGGGTGGCCAACGTAGAACACTCGCGGGAGCCCGGGCGCACCGGGCTGAGAGGGAGGCTGACGGCCTCCGACCGTACGAACCTGATCCGGGTCATGCCGGCGAAGGGAGGGGCAGGACGCCCATGTCGCCCACGGGTACCCCCGACGTCCTCGTCGTCGGGGGCGGAATCATCGGTCTGGTCACCGCCTGGCGGGCCGCGCAGCGCGGGCTCGCCACGGCCGTGGTGGACCCCGAGCCGGGCGGCGGCGCCGCCCAGGTGGCCGCCGGGATGCTGGCCGCCGTCACCGAACTGCACTACGGCGAGGAGACCCTGCTCGGTCTGAACCTCGCCTCCGCGCGCCGCTACCCCGACTTCGCCGCCGAACTCACCGAGCTCACCGGCCACGACCTCGGCTACCGCCGCTGCGGCACGCTCGCCGTGGCCCTGGACGCCGACGACCGCGCCCACCTGCGCGAACTGCACGCCCTGCAACAGCGGTCGGGCCTGGAGGCGCAGTGGCTGTCCGGGCGGGAGTGCCGGCGCCTGGAACCGATGCTCGCGCCCGGGGTGCGCGGCGGGCTGCGGGTGGACGGCGACCACCAGATCGACCCGCGGCGGCTGGCGGCAGCCCTGGTGAGCGCGTGCGAGCGGTCCGGCGTGACCGTGCACCGCACCCGGGCCGAACGGCTCGTCGTCACGGGCGGCCGCGCGACGGGGGTGGTCACCGCCGGCGGCACCGGGCTGGGCGGGGGCCAGGTGGTGCTCGCCGCGGGCAGTTCCAGCGGGCGGTTCGAGGGTGTCCCGGCGGACGTGCTGCCGCCGGTGCGGCCCGTGAAGGGGCAGGTGGTGCGGCTGACGATGCCCGAGCACCCGGGTCCCTTCCTCAGCCGGACCGTGCGCGCCGTGGTGCGCGGCAGCCACGTCTACCTGGTGCCGCGCGCGAACGGCGAGCTGGTGATCGGGGCGACCAGCGAGGAGATGGGCTGGGACACCACCGTGACCGCGGGCGGCGTGTACGAACTGCTGCGCGACGCCCACGAACTGGTGCCCGGCATCACCGAGCTGCCGCTGACCGAGACCCGGGCCGGGCTGCGCCCCGGCTCCCCCGACAACGCGCCGCTGCTCGGTCCGACCGGGCTCGAGGGGCTGCTGCTGGCCACCGGCCACTACCGCAACGGCGTCCTGCTGACACCGGTCACCGGCGACGCCCTGGCGGACGCCCTGACCACCGGTGAACTGCCCCCTGAGGCCCGCCCGTTCACCCCCCGGCGCTTCGGTGCCGCCGTCCTCACGGAGCAGACCGCATGAACATCTCCGTCAACGGGGAGCCCCGGCAGTTCACGCCCGGCACGGCTCTCGACCGGGTCGTGAAGTCCCTCACCGCGGCGCCCTCCGGGGTCGCCGCCGCCCTCAACGAAACCGTCGTCCCGCGCGCGCAGTGGCCCACCACCCCCCTCGCGGAGGGGGACCGGGTGGAGGTCCTCACCGCCGTCCAAGGAGGCTGACCATGGCCGACGATCCGTTCGTCCTCGGCGGTGTGTCCTTCACGTCCCGGCTGATCATGGGTACCGGAGGGGCGCCGAGCCTCGACGTGCTGGAACGGGCGCTGGTGGCGTCCGGGACCGAGCTGACGACCGTCGCGATGCGGCGGGTGGACGCCTCGGTGCACGGGTCCGTGCTGTCGGTGCTGGAGAAGCTGGGCATCCGGGTGCTGCCGAACACGGCGGGGTGCTTCACCGCCGGGGAGGCCGTGCTGACCGCGCGGCTCGCGCGGGAGGCGCTCGGCACGGACCTGGTCAAACTGGAGGTCATCGCCGACGAGCGGACACTGCTGCCGGACCCGGTGGAGCTGCTGGACGCGGCGGAGACGCTGGTGGACGACGGGTTCACGGTGCTGCCGTACACCAACGACGATCCGGTGCTGGCGCGGAAGCTGGAGGACGTCGGGTGCGCGGCGGTGATGCCGCTGGGGTCGCCGATCGGGTCGGGGCTGGGGATCCGCAACCCCCACAACTTCGAGCTGATCGTGGAGCGGGCGGGGGTGCCGGTGATCCTGGACGCGGGGGCGGGGACGGCGTCCGACGCCGCGCTGGCGATGGAGCTGGGCTGCGCGGGGGTGATGCTGGCGTCGGCGGTGACGCGGGCGCAGGAGCCCGTGCTGATGGCCGGTGCCATGCGGGCGGCGGTGGAGGCGGGGCGGCTGGCCCGGCGTGCCGGGCGGATTCCCCGGCGGTGGTTCGCCACGGCGTCCTCCCCCGCGGAGGGCATGGCCGCACTGGATCCGGAGCGGCCGGCCTTCTAGAGCCCCGCCCGGCCGGTACGGGGCGGGGCGGGTTCCGCCCGCCGGGTCCGCCGGGTGCCGTGCCCGCTCGCGGCTCCGCCCGGGCGGGCGGTGCACGTCACAGGTCCGCTGCAACGGAGCACGGACCGGACGGGGGTGTCGGCGGGGCCTCGTAGACTCGCTGCGTGGACACGACCCTTCAGGACCCTCTGGTCGGGCAGGTGCTCGACGGCCGCTACCGCGTCGACGCGCGGATCGCGGTCGGCGGGATGGCCACGGTCTACCGGGCCGTGGACACCCGCCTCGACCGCATCCTCGCGCTCAAGGTGATGCATCCCTCCCTCGCCGCCGACGCCTCCTTCGTCGAGCGGTTCATCCGCGAGGCCAAGTCCGTCGCCCGGCTGGCCCACCCGAACGTGGTGCAGGTCTTCGACCAGGGCGCCGAGGGCGCGTACGTCTACCTGGCGATGGAGTACATCGCCGGCTGCACGCTGCGCGACGTGCTGCGCGAGCGCGGGGCGCTCCAGCCGCGGGCGGCGCTGGACATCCTGGAGCCGGTGCTGGCCGCGCTCGGTGCCGCGCACCGGGCCGGTTTCGTGCACCGGGACATGAAGCCGGAGAACGTGCTGATAGGGGACGACGGCCGGGTCAAGGTCGCCGACTTCGGGCTGGTCCGCGCGGTGGACTCGGTGACGAACACCACGGGCACCGTGCTGGGCACCGTCTCCTACCTGGCTCCGGAGCAGATAGAGGACGGCGTCGCCGACCCCCGGGTGGACGTCTACGCCTGCGGCATCCTGCTGTACGAGATGCTGACCGGCGAGAAGCCGCACGACGGCGACTCCCCCGCGATCGTGCTCTACAAGCACCTGCACGACGACGTGCCGCCGCCGTCGTCCGCCGTGGCCGGAATGGCCTACGAGCTCGACGAACTGGTCGCGTCGGCGACCGCGCGCAACCCCGAGCTGCGCCCGCACGACGCGGTGGCGCTGCTCGCGCGGGCCCGCGAGGCGCGCGGCCGGCTCGGTGACGCGCAGCTCGACGCGGTGCCGCCGCAGGCGCTGGCCTCGGAACACGACAACGCGGACGACCGTACGAGCGTCATCCCGCGCGCGCCCGTCATGCCCCGCCCGCTGCCCGTCGACGGGGACGGTGACGCGGACCCGGTGCGGCACACCACCCGGTTCCGGTCGCCGCCGCCGCTGCCTCCCCGGCGCCGGGGAGCGCTGCCGCGCGGCCCGATGACGATCGTGGTGGCCGTGCTGCTGGTCCTCGGGCTCGGTGCGGGCGTCTGGTACATCAACTCCGGCCAGTTCACCAAGGTCCCGCCGCTGCTGACGAAGACCGAGCAGCAGGCCCGGGACCGGCTGGCGGACGCCGGGCTGGACGTCGGCCGGGTGGAGGAGGCGTACAGCGACACGGTGGAGCGGGGCAGGGTGATCGCCACCGACCCGAAGGCCGGCGCCCGCATCCGGGGCAACGACTCGGTGTCGCTGACCGTCTCCAGGGGCCCGCAGACCGTGCGGGTGCCCGATCTCGACGGCTATCCGCTCGACAAGGCGCGCTCGCTGCTGGAGGACGAGGGTCTGAAGCCGGGTATGACGACCCGGGAGTTCAGCGAGACCGTGGCCGCGGGCTCCGTGATCTCCACGGAGCCGGGCAAGGGCACCGAGGTCCGCACGGACTCCGCGGTGGCGCTGACGGTGAGCAAGGGCAGTCCGGTGGACGTGCCCGACGTGGCGGGTGACGAGCTGCGGGACGCGCGCGCCGAGCTGGAGGAGGCCGGCCTGAAGGTGAAGGTCGCCGCGGAGCGGGTCAACTCCGAGCACGACGCGGGCGAGGTGGCCCGGCAGAGCCCGGCCCCCGGCCGGCAGGCCGCCGAGGGCGACACGGTGACGCTGACGCTGTCCAAGGGGCCCGAGATGATCGAGGTGCCGGACGTGGTCGGCGACAGCGTGGACGACGCACGGGAGCGGCTGGAGGGCGCCGGTTTCCGGGTGAAGGAGGACCGCGGGCTGCTCGGTCTGTTCGGCGACACCGTCAAGGACCAGTCCGTGGACGGCGGCGACACCGCGCCCAAGGGGTCGACGATCACCCTCGGGATCCGCTGACGGAGGGGGCCGGACGGACGGGCCCCCGCCCGTGTCACCCTTGACGGGTGAAGAGTCACCCGTCCGGCCCTGCCCGCAACCCGATCGGCGGCCACGTCCCCGTGGCCGGCGGCCTGCATTCCGTCGGCCTGTCCTACGCCCGTGAGCTGCGCGCCGAGACCGTGCAGGTCTTCGTCGCCAACCCGCGCGGCTGGGCCACGCCGGCCGGGAACCCCCGGCAGGACGAGGCGTTCCGCGCGGCCTGCGCCGACGCGTCGATCCCGGCGTACGTGCACGCCCCGTACCTGATCAACTTCGGGTCCCACACCGAGGCGACCGTGGAGCGGTCGGTGGAGTCGCTGCGGCACTCCCTGCGGCGGGCGCGGGCGATCGGCGCGCTGGGCGTGGTGGTGCACACGGGCAGCGCGACCGGCGGCCGGGAGCGGGCGGTGGCGCTGCGGCAGGTGCGGGAGCACATGCTGCCGCTGCTCGACGAGCTGACCCATGACGACGACCCGTTCCTGCTGCTGGAGTCCACCGCCGGCCAGGGCGCGTCCCTGTGCTCGCGCACCTGGGACTTCGGACCGTACTTCGAGGCGCTGGACGCCCACCCGAAGCTCGGCGTCTGCCTGGACACCTGCCACGTCTTCGCGGCCGGACACGACCTGACCGGGCCGGACGGCATGCACCGGACGCTGGACCTGCTGGTGGACACCGTCGGCGCGGGCCGGCTGAAACTGATCCACGCCAACGACTCGATGGACGTGGCCGGCGCGCACAAGGACCGGCACGCCAACATCGGGGAGGGACACATCGGCGAGGACCCGTTCCGGGCGCTGATGACGCACCCGGCGACCGAGGGGGTGCCGCTGGTCATCGAGACGCCCGGCGGCAAGGAGGGGCACGCCGCGGACGTGGAGCGGCTGAAGAAGCTCCGGGACGCCTGAGCGGGGCGGCGGTCAGAGTTCGGGACCCTCCCCGGGCTCCTCCTGGTAGGAGTAGCGCTGCTCCCGCCACGGGTCGCCGACGTTGTGGTACCCGCGCTCCTCCCAGAAGCCCCGGCGGTCGGCGGTCATGTACTCCACACCGCGGACCCATTTGGGTCCCTTCCAGGCGTACAGGTGGGGGACGATCAGCCGCAGCGGGAAGCCGTGCTCGGCGGTCAGCAGTTCGCCGTCCTTGTGGGTGGCGAAGAGGGAGCGGGCGGACGTGAAGTCCTCCAGCCGCAGGTTGGAGCTGAATCCGTACTCCGCCCACACCATCACATGGGTGACGTCGGGCGCGGGCGGGGCGATGTCCACGACGGTGCGGGCCGGGATCCCGCCCCACTCGGCGCCGACCATGCTGAATTTGGTGACGCAGTGCAGGTCGGCCACGACGGTGGCGTACGGCAGAGCGGTGAACTCCTCGTGGTTCCAGCAGTGCTTCCCACCGTCGGCGGTCGCGCCGAAGACCCGGAACTCCCAGCGCTCGGGCCGGAACTTGGGGACCGGTCCGTAGTGGGTGACCGGCCAGCCCTTCTGCAGCCGCTGCCCCGGCGGGAGCTCGGGATGTGCCGCCCCCTGCGCTGCGCGCTCCCCCGATTCGCGTTCCGCCGGCTGACCCATGTCTCCATCCTGACAGACCGGGGACGATGCCCCTGAACCGGGCCCGGCAGATTCGGGCAATCAGGTACAGAACGGACTGAGTATGTACGTACTTACTAAGTCCGCACTTACTGGACGATTTTCCACGCCGGTGCAATCATGCGCCCCAACCTGCCAGTTCCCGCGCGGAAGGAGCCCATGCGATGCAGGGCGACCCCGAGGTCATCGAATTCCTGAACGAGCAGCTGACCGCCGAGCTCACGGCGATCAACCAGTACTTCCTGCACTCGAAGCTGCAGGACCACAAGGGCTGGACGAGGCTCGCCCAGTACACGCGTGCCGAGTCCTTCGACGAGATGCGGCACGCGGAGGTGCTCACCGACCGCATCCTGCTGCTCGACGGCCTGCCCAACTACCAGCGGCTGTTCCACGTCCGGGTGGGGCAGACCGTCACCGAGATGTTCCAGGCCGACCGGGAGATCGAGCTGGAGGCGATCGACCGGCTGCGCCGCGGGGTGGAGGTCATGCGCAACAAGAACGACATCACCTCGGCCAACATCTTCGAGGCGATCCTGGCCGACGAGGAGCACCACATCGACTACCTGGACACCCAGCTCGACCTCATCGAGAAGCTGGGCGAGTCGCTCTACCTGTCCACGGTCATCGAGCAGTCACAGCCCGACGCGTCGGGTCCGGGCACGGGCGGCTTCTCGACGCACTGACCGCCGGGGCGCGACCGGGTCCGGGTGTCTAGGCGGCTTCCGGGAGCTCCGCGGCGAGCGGCTGCCCGCCCTGGTCGGCCAGCTGCCGGCGCGGGCAGGAGCCGCGGCCGAGCAGCGCCTGGATGCGCCGCACACAGCCGCCGCAGTCGGTGCCGGCCTTGCAGGCGGAGGCGATCTGCCGGGGCGTGCACGCTCCGGCCGCCGCGTGGCCCCTCACCTGTTCCTCGGTCACGCCGAAGCAGCTGCAGACGAACACGCGGGTCACCTCCCGACGGAGTACTGGGTCGAGCCGAACCGACCCCTGATCGGTGAGGCTAACCTAACCTTACCTGGCACCCCGGGGGCACAAAAGTGGGGTGGGGCGCGATCCGCTGTGATACGCGCCCCACCCCGTCCCACCGTGTCACCGGCGGGTTCCGCTACTGGTCGCGGTACATCTCCGCGACGAGGAACGCCAGGTCCAGGGACTGGCTGCGGTTGAGCCGGGGGTCGCAGGCCGTCTCGTAGCGCTGGTGCAGATCGTCGACGAAGATCTCGTCGCCGCCGCCCACGCACTCGGTGACGTCGTCACCCGTCAGCTCCACGTGGATGCCGCCCGGGTGCGTGCCGAGCTCCTTGTGGACCTCGAAGAAGCCCTTCACCTCGTCGAGCACGTCGTCGAAGCGGCGGGTCTTGTGGCCGGAGGCCGCCTCGAAGGTGTTGCCGTGCATCGGGTCGGTCACCCAGGCCACGGTGGCACCGGACGCGGTGACCTTCTCGACCAGCTCGGGCAGCTTGTCGCGGATCTTGTCCGCGCCCATCCGCACGATGAAGGTCAGCCGGCCGGGCTCACGCTCGGGGTCGAGGCGGTCGATGTAGCGCAGCGCCTCCTCGGCCGTCGTGCTCGGGCCGAGCTTGATGCCGATCGGGTTGCGGATCCGGGAGGCGAACTCGATGTGCGCGTGGTCGAGCTGCCGGGTGCGCTCGCCGATCCACACCATGTGCCCGGAGACGTCGTACAGCTGCCCGGTGCGCGAGTCCACCCGGGTCAGCGCGGACTCGTAGTCGAGCAGCAGCGCCTCGTGCGAGGAGAAGAACTCGACGGTCTTGAACTCCTCCGGCTCGGCGCCGCACGCCTGCATGAAGTTCAGCGCCTGGTCGATCTCGCGGGCGAGCTGCTCGTAGCGCTGGCCGGACGGGGACGACTTCACGAAGTCCTGGTTCCAGGCGTGCACCTGGCGCAGGTCGGCGTAACCGCCGGTGGTGAAGGCGCGCACCAGGTTCAGCGTGGAGGCCGACGCGTGGTACATGCGCTTCAGCCGCTCGGGGTCCGGGATACGGGCCTCTTCGGTGAAGTCGAACCCGTTGACGGAGTCGCCCCGGTAGGTGGGCAGCGTCACCCCGTCGCGGGTCTCGGTCGGCTTGGAGCGCGGCTTGGAGTACTGGCCGGCGATCCGGCCGACCTTCACCACGGGCACCGACGCGGCGTAGGTGAGCACGGCGCCCATCTGCAGCAGCGTCTTGAGCTTGTTGCGGATGTGATCGGCGGACACGGCGTCGAACGCCTCGGCACAGTCGCCGCCCTGGAGGAGGAACGCCTCTCCCTTGGCGACGGACGCCATCCGGGCGCGCAGCTGGTCGCACTCGCCCGCGAAGACGAGCGGCGGATACGACTCGAGGTCCGCGATCACTGCGCGCAGAGCCTCGGTGTCGGGGTACTCGGGCTGCTGCGCCGCGGGCAGGTCTCGCCAGGTGTTGCCAGCGCTCGCGCTGGTCTTAGCGTTCACGGTCACGGAATCCACACTACGGGGTCGGATCGGTCGTCCATCCCGACGCCCAGCAAATGAGACAAGGGCCGCACGGCCGGTGGATGCGCTAGGGTCGGGGCCATGTTCGCGCACTCGACCCGTAACTGGTGGTGGACCGCTCTCCCGGCGGCCCACTGACTGCGCGTACGCACAGACTTCGCGAAGGCCGCCCGAGGGGCGGCCTTCGGTGTTTCCGGGGTCGTTCCTCCGACGCTCATGACCGCCGTGCTCATGACCGAGACGAAACGAGG
The DNA here is from genome assembly GCF_014649835.1 of Streptomyces pilosus. Classification (GTDB taxonomy): domain Bacteria; phylum Actinomycetota; class Actinomycetes; order Streptomycetales; family Streptomycetaceae; genus Streptomyces; species Streptomyces pilosus. The sequence goes on from NZ_BMTU01000001.1 coordinate 367,455, forward strand.
AACGCCCACCATGGACCTGGCACGCCTCCCCCACGACGACCGTCCCTTCGCCCTGCTGCGCCGCCGCACCCCGGGCCGTGACCACGACGTGGTCGAGCTGCTGATCGGCCCGGTAGGCGTCCGTGAACGCCTCGCCGACCTGCCCGGCGAGGGGCTGGCGCTGGTCCCCTTCCGGCAGATCCGCGAGCGCGGCTTCGACGTGCGCGACGACGGCACCCCGCTGCTGGTGCTGATCCCCGAGGAGCGCCACGAGATCCCCCTCGCGGACGCCCTCGACCGGCTCCCCGCCCATGACGTCCGCGTCGAGGGCGGCGGCTTCGACGTCGACGACGAGGAGTACGCGCGGATCGTCGGCCGGGTCCTCGACGAGGAGATCGGACGGGGGGAGGGCGCCAACTTCGTGATCCGCCGGACGTACCAGGGGCGGATCCCCGGGTTCGGGCGTTCCGACGCGCTGGCTCTGTTCCGGCGCCTCCTGGAGGGCGAGCGGGGCGCGTACTGGACGTTCGTCGTCCACACCGGGGACCGGACGCTGGTCGGGGCCAGCCCCGAGGTGCACGTCAGGGCGTCCGGCGGGACGGTCGTGATGAACCCGATCAGCGGCACCTACCGCTACCCGGCCGAGGGGCCCACCCCCGAGCACCTGCTCGGCTTCCTCGCCGACGGCAAGGAGATCGAGGAGCTGTCGATGGTCGTCGACGAGGAGCTCAAGATGATGTGCACCGTCGGCGACATGGGCGGCGTGGTGGTCGGCCCCCGGCTGAAGGAGATGGCCCACCTCGCGCACACCGAGTACGAGCTGCGCGGCCGGTCCTCGCTGGACGTGCGCGAGGTACTGAGGGAGACCATGTTCGCGGCGACCGTCACCGGGTCGCCGGTGCAGAACGCCTGCCGGGTGATCGAACGGCACGAGGTCGGCGGGCGCCGCTACTACGCGGGCGCGCTCGCGCTGATCGGCCGGGAGCCGGGGGGCGACGGGCCGGAGGGCGCCGTCGGTGGCCAGACGCTGGACTCCCCCATCCTCATCCGGACCGCCGACATCGACGCGGCCGGGCGGCTGCGGGTGCCGGTCGGGGCCACGCTGGTGCGCGGCTCGAACCCGGCGGGCGAGGTGGCGGAGACCCACGCCAAGGCGGCCGGGGTGCTGGCGGCGCTGGGGGTGCGCCCGGGACGCCCGCGCGGTGAGGACGTACGGCCGGGACTGGCCGACGATCCGCGGGTGCGCGCGGCGCTGGACGGACGCCGGTCCAGGCTGGCGCCGTTCTGGCTGCGCATGCAGGAGCCGTCGGCGGCGCTCACCGGGCACGCCCTGGTCGTCGACGGGGAGGACACCTTCACCGCGATGCTCGCCCACGTGCTGCGGGCCGCCGGTCTGGAGGTGACCGTGCGCCGGTTCGACGAGCCGGGTCTGCGGGAGACGGTCCTGGCGCACCCGGGTCCGCTGGTGCTGGGTCCTGGCCCGGGCGACCCGTCCGACACGGCCGACCCGAAGATGCGCTTCCTGCGCGCGCTCACCGCCGACGTCCTCCGGGACGGCCGCCACGGCGTCCTCGGCGTCTGTCTCGGCCACGAGCTGATCGCGGCCGGGCTGGGCCTGGAGATCGTGCGCAAGGACGTCCCGTTCCAGGGGGCGCAGACGGAGATCGACCTGTTCGGGCGGCCGGAGACGGTCGGCTTCTACAACAGCTTCGTGGCGCACTGCGACGACGACACCGCGCGGGAGCTGGCCGCGCACGGCGTCGAGGTGAGCCGCACGGCGGGCGGTGAGGTGCACGCGCTGCGGGGGCCCGGCTTCGCCGGGGTGCAGTTCCACCCCGAGTCGGTGCTGACGCTGAACGGCGCGGCGGTGGTGCGGGAGCTGATGGGTCAGCTGCGGGGCACCAGCACGTTCTCCGAGCGGCGGCCCGCGGTGTAGTCGAGGACGTTGTTCACGGTCGTCTCGACGATCTGTCCGACGGCGTCCTCGGTGTAGTACGCCTGGTGGGAGGTCATCAGCACGTTGGGGAAGGTGACGAGGCGGGCGAGGGTGTCGTCGTCGACGGCCTCGAGGGACTTGTCGAGGAAGAAGAGTCCCGCCTCCGCCTCGTACACGTCCAGGCCGACGCCCGTGAAGCGGCCCGCGCGCAGTTCGGCGACGAGGGCCGCGGTGTCGACGAGGCCGCCCCGGCTGGAGTTCACCAGGATCGCGTCGTCCCGCATCGCCTTGAGGGCGGCCGCGTCGATGAGGTGGTGGGTGGAGGGCAGCAGCGGGACGTGCAGGCTGACCAGGTCGGCCTGGGCGAGCAGGTCCTCCTTGGGGACGTAGGTCATGCCGAGTTCCCGACAGGCCGGGTTCTCGGCGACGTCCCAGCCGAGCAGCCGCATACCGAAGCCGTGGGCGATGCGGGCGAACGCCTCGCCGATCTTCCCGGTGCCGAGGACTCCGGCGGTGCGGCCGTGCATGTCGCGGCCCATCAGCCCGTCGAGCCGGAAGTCGAAGTCGCGGGTGCGGGTGGAGGCGCGGACGACCCGGCGGTTGACGGCCATGGCGAGCGTCCAGGCGAACTCGGCGACCGAGTACGGCGAGTAGAAGGAGACCCGGGCGACGGTCAGGCCGAGCCGTTCGGCGACGTCCAGGTCGATGTTGTTGAAGCCGGTGGAGCGCTGGGCGACCATCCGGGTGCCGCCGGCCGCGAGGTCGGAGAGCACCTCGGCACCGAGGTCGCAGTTGACGCTGGTGGAGATGATCTCGTGGCCGGCGGCGATGGGGGCGGTGTCCGTGTTGAGGAAGACGTCCAGTCCGCGCACCGGGTGGTGGCTCGCGAAGGCCTGCTCGACCAGGGGCTTCTCGTCCGCCTGTACACCGAACGCCAGGATCTCCACGGGGTCCCTCCGGGTTGTGTGCGGGTTCCTCTGCCGTACCGGCGGCTGCCCACCGCCGTACCGGCGAATATACGGGCGCGCCTCGCCCGTCCGGGCGGGGACGGGCGGGCGCGCGGCGGTCACTCGTCGTCGAGGCCGCGCTCGATGGCGTAGCGGACGAGCTCCACGCGGTTGTGCAGCTGGAGCTTGCCGAGGGTGTTCTGGACGTGGTTCTGCACGGTGCGGTGGGAGATGACGAGCCGCTCGGCGATCTGCTTGTAGCTGAGGCCCTTGGCGACCAGGCGCAGCACCTCGGTCTCGCGGTCGGTGAGCCGGGGGGCCTTGCTCCCGCCGTCGGCGGGGGCGGCACCCGCCGGTTCGGAGGCGAGGCGCCGGTACTCGCCGAGGACCAGTCCGGCCAGTCCGGGGGTGAACACGGGGTCGCCGGCGGCGGTGCGGCGCACGGCGTCCTGGAGTTCCCCGGTGGAGGCCGACTTCAGCAGGTAGCCGGTGGCGCCGGACTTCACCGCCTCCAGGACGTCGGCGTGTTCGCCGCTGGCCGAGAGCACCAGGACGCGGACGGCGGGGTCGGCGGCGACGACCTCCTTGCAGACCTGGACGCCGGGCCTGCCGGGCAGGTTGAGGTCCAGGACGAGGACGTCGGGTGCGGCCGCCTTGGCGCGGCGGACCGCCTGGTCGCCGTCGCCGGCGGTGGCGACGACCTCGAAGCCGGACTCGGACAGGTCGCGGGCGACGGCGTCGCGCCACATGGGGTGGTCGTCGACCACCATGACCCTGATCGGATCGGCCGGCTTGCCGGTGGTGTCCGTCATCGCTGCTCCGCCTTCCCCCGCGGGTCGTTCCCGTTCTTCGTCTCCTTGGGCACCTTCAGTTCGACCTCCGTGCCCTGTCCCGGCACCGAGATCAGTTCCGCGCTGCCGCCGAGGTCGCGCAGCCGGCCGCGGATGGAGAGGGCCACGCCGAGCCGTCCCTCCCCCTCGGCCTGGGCGAGCCGTCCGTCGGGGATGCCGGGTCCGTCGTCGCGGACGGTGACGATCACCTCGTCCGGTTCGTCCTCGACCAGGATCCACGCCCGGGCGTCCTCCCCCGCGTGCCGGCGCACGTTGTCCAGGGCGGCTCCGACCGCGGCGGCCACCTCCCGGGCGGCGGCCGGCGCGAGCGGCACCGGCGCTCCCGGTTCGGCGAGCGCGACCAGGGCTCCCGCGTAGGGGGCGAGCAGGGACCGCAGGTCAACCGGGCCGTCGTCGGCGGCCTCGTCCCCGTCCTGGTCCACGGCCCGTACGAGGGCGCCCCGGGCGGTGTCCTCCGAGGCGCGGGAGACGGGGACGAGTCCGCCGGAGACCAGGGTGCGCAGGGCCACCTCCTGCTCGCCCGCCATCCGGCCCAGCTCCGCGGCCTCGCCGCCGATCACCGCGCCGCGGCGCTGCACCATCGCCAGCACCTGGAGCACGCTGTCGTGGATGTCCCGCGCGAGGCGCTCGCGCTCGCGGGTCGCGGCCTCGATCTCCAGGGCGCGGGCGAGGGTGCGCTCGGAGGCGCGGGCCACCTCGACGACGTAGCCGATGGCGATGGAGGCGACCCAGACCAGGATCACGTTGTGCACGGTGTCGCGGGCGGGACCGCCGCGTTCGATCAGGTTGGCGACGGCGACGAGGGTGGAGGCGAGGGCCGCCCAGCGCCAGCCGCCCTTGATGGCGAAGGCGAGCACCGCTCCCGCGGTCCAGATCGAGGGCAGGGTCGGGCCACCCGCGTGGACGCGCTCGGCCGCGTCGGCGACCGGGGTGAGCAGGATGCCGGTGAGCGCGAGGGTCAGGTCGGCGGCGAGGAACCGGTTGGTGCAGGCGGCGGCGCTCGCGACCTTCGGCAGGGTGGCGAGGGTCCACACCACGAGGACGGCGAAGAAGCCGACGGCGAGCCAGGGGCGGGTGAACTCCTCGTGGGCGGTGGCGAACAGCCCGACCGCGTAGAGCATGGCGAGGACCCGGTAGCCGGTCAGGGCACGCCACAGCGGCTGCTCGACCGACATGCGTACGACTCTTTCGCGCTTGGCCATGTCCCCCATGTCCCCCATGCCCCCGTCCGGCCCTGCTAGGGGCCGGACCCTCTCTCGGTCCGGTCCCGGTCGGCCTGCTCCATCGCGGCCCTCAGCTTCTCGGCCTGTTCCTTCTCCGCGCGGGCGAGGGCGGCCTTCGCGGCCTTCTCCGCTTCCTTCTCCGCCTTGGCCGCCTCCGCCAGCTGCCGCTTCATGGCGGTGGCGTACATGTCGACGTACTCCTGGCCGGAGAGCTTCATGATCTCGTACATGACCTCGTCGGTCACGGCGCGCAGGACGAAACGGTCGTGCTCCATGCCCTGGTAGCGGCTGAAGTCCAGAGGCCTGCCGATCCGGATGCCGGGCCGCATCAGCTTGGGCATCACCTGCCCGGGAGGCTGGATCTTCTCGGTGTCGATCATCGCGACCGGGATCACCGGTGCCCCGGTGGCCAGCGCCACGCGGGCGAGGCCGCCCGGCTTGCCGCGGTAAAGGCGGCCGTCGGGCGAGCGGGTGCCCTCGGGGTAGATGCCGAACAGCTCGCCGCGCTCCAGCACCTCTATGCCGCTCCTGATCGCGGCCTCGCCGGCGCCGCGCGCCCCGGAGCGGTCCACCGGGAGCTGACCCACGCCCTTGAAGAAGGCGGCCGTCATCCGGCCCTTCACGCCCGGGGTGGTGAAGTACTCCGCCTTGGCGATGAAGGTGACCTTGCGGTCCAGCACCGCCGGGAGGAAGAAGGAGTCCGAGAAGGACAGGTGGTTGCTGGCCAGGACGGCCGGGCCCTCGGCGGGGATGTTCTCCAGGCCTTCCACCCAGGGCCTGAAGGCGAGCTTCAGCGGCCCTCCGATGGCGACCTTCATCGTGCCGTACAACAACCGAGTGCCTCCCGTGCGTGTTGGTCAGACCATATCCCGGAGAGCCGTCGAAGGACCCGACGGCCCTGGTCGGTGTCAGTGCGGTCGCGTACGGTGAAGGTCCTGCAATCCGTGTGCCGTCCGTGTCCGGCCGTCGTGACGCGCCGGTCCTTCCCACCGACCCATCGAAACAGGAGGCCGCAGGTGTCGCTCCTGCCCGGCGCCGAGCCGTTCCGCCACGAGGGCGGGGAGACCGCCGTTCTCCTCTGCCACGGTTTCACCGGTTCGCCGCAGTCGCTGCGCCCCTGGGCGGAGTACCTCGCCGAGCGGGGCCTCACCGTCTCGCTGCCGCTGCTGCCCGGGCACGGCACCCGCTGGCAGGATCTCGGGGTCACCGGCTGGCAGGACTGGTACGCCCAGGTGGACCGGGAGCTGCGGCTGCTGCGGGACCGCTCCGAGCGGCTGTTCGTGGCCGGGCTGTCGATGGGCGGCGCGCTCGCGCTGCGGCTGGCGGCGCGGCACGGTGACGCGGTGAGCGGGGTGATGGTGGTCAACCCGGCGAACAAGGTGCACGGGGTGGCCGCGCACGCCCTTCCGGTGCTGCGCCACCTCGTCCCGGCGACGAAGGGCATCGCGAGCGACATCGCGAAGCCGCTGACCAGGGAGCTCGGCTACGACAAGGTGCCGCTGCACGCGGCGCACTCCCTGCGGAACTTCTTCCGGCTCGTCGACGGCGAGCTGCCCGGGGTCACCCAGCCGCTGCTGCTGATGCGCAGCCCGCAGGACCATGTGGTGCCGCCCGCGGACTCGGCGCGGATCCTCGGCCGGGTGTCGTCGGCGGACGTGACGGAGATCCTGCTGGAACAGAGCTACCACGTGGCGACGTTGGACCATGACGCGGAGCGGATCTTCCGGGAGAGCGCCGCGTTCATCGGCCGACTGGCGCCCGGCGCCGTCAAGGAGCCCGGCCTCGGCAAGGAAGGGACGACCACAGGTGGCTGAACACGACTCGGACCGTGAGGGCCGCGAGCCGGAGGAGAAGGGCGTCCCCTTCGACGAGACCGCCGCGTGGGAGGCGATCGTCGCCGGGTACGGCGAGGAGCCGCCGGACCCGCCGGGCGCCAAGCCGTTCAAGTCCGTCGAGGACCTGGCGCTGCTGGAGGCGGAGACCAACGACGAGGACGGCACCGCCGGGACCAAGGCGCCGCCGCGGCAGGCCGAGGACAAGCCGGCCAAGCCGCTGGGCGGTTCCGTCTCCTTCGCCCCGGGCGTCGGCGGCGGGGGCCCGCGTGACTACAGCGTGGCCGAGCCCGCGGAGGACGACCTCGACGAGAGCGACGAGGGCCACTTCGTGCCGCCTGAGCCGCCGCCGCTGCCGGAGACCGACGTGACCTCGCGGTTCGCCTGGCTCGGTGTGCTGGGCGGCCCGCTGCTCCTGCTGGCGGCGGTGCTCCTCGGCTGGGAGATGACCTGGTGGCTGACCACCCTGTGCATCGGCGGCTTCCTGGGCGGCTTCGCCACGCTGGTGATGCGCATGCGCACGGACGAGGACGACGAGGACGACCCGGGCCGCGGCGCGGTGGTCTGACCGTCCGCTTCCGCCCAGGGCCTGTCCGGCGGACCGTGCCGGGCCGGCCCTAGGAGGCCGGGACCCGGAGTGCGGCCAGCACCGGGAGGTGGTCGGTGGCCGCGGCCAGGTCCCGCTCGCTCACCCCGGGCTGCCCGTGCGGCACCCCGCACCCCAGCACGTCGACGCCCTTGCCGGCGAAGAGGGCGTCGATGCGCCGGTGGGGTTCGTTCCGGACCCAGGTGTGCTCGCCGCCCCGGGGCGCGGCGGCCCAGCAGTCGGTCAGGGACTCCCCGAGCCGCCGGAAGGTCCGCCCGTCCGGCCCCTCGTTGAGGTCCCCGCCCGCCACCACGTGCTCCACCCCCATCCCGGCGAGCCGGTCGAGCAGCATGCCCCCCTGCGCGTAACGCTCGCGCCGGTCCAGGGACAGATGACAGCTCAGCACCCCGACCCGCGCCCCGCCGAACCGTACGACGGCGGTGGCGAACCCCCGTCGGTGCTGTCCCGGGGTGAGGGGCAGCAGTACGTCCTCGGTGCGCTCGACGGTGGCCCGCAGCGAGCACAGCAGGGCGGGCCCGGCGGCGGTGGCACCCCCGGAGAGCGTCACCAGACCGGACTCCGACGCCAGCCGGGCCAGTTTCTTGCGCCACCGGAAGAACCGGGGCGCCTCCTGGAGCAGCACCAGATCGGGCGCACAGGCGCGGATCACCCGGGCGAGCGCCTGGACGTCGTCCCGCATCGACCGGATGTTGTAGCTCAGCACCCGGACGACGGCCGAACCGTCGGGCCCGGTCCGGGAGTCGGGCAGCAGCGGAGTCGTCGCCATGGGATCAAGATAGTCCGGCCCCCGCGGACCGGCGCCCGTACGGCCGGGGAAACGGCTGCGCCCGCCGTCCCCGGGAGGGGATCGGGCGGGCGCCGCCGTGCGTGTGACCTGAGGTCACATGATGGGGTCGGGCTCGCGGGCCAGGTCGGCCGCGCCGACGAGGCCCGCCTTGTTGCCGAGCTGGGCGCCGAGGACCTCGGCGACCGGGCGCCAGTTGCCGCCCACCAGCCAGCGCTTGTAGGACTTGCGGATCGGGCCGAGGACCAGTTCGCCCTCGTCGGAGAGGCCGCCGCCGACGATGAAGGCGGAGGGGTCGAAGAGGGAGGCCAGGTCGGCGAGGCCGGCGCCGACCCAGCGGGCCAGCTCGCGGTAGGAGTCGACGGCCACCCGGTCGCCCTGGCGGGCGGCCATGGAGACGTGCTTGCCCTCGATCCCCTCCGGGGTGCCGTCACCCAGCGAGAGCAGCGTCTCCGCGTTCTCGGGGGTGGCGTTGGCGCGCTGCTTGGCGTAGCGGACGAGGGCGCGGCCGGAGGCGTACTGCTCCCAGCAGCCCTGCGAGCCGCAGCCGCACAGCAGACCGTCCGGCACCATGCGGATGTGGCCGAACTCGGCGGCCACGCCGAAGTGGCCGCGGCGCAGCTTGTTGCCGATGATCACGCCGCCGCCGAGGCCGGTGCCGAGCGTGATGCAGATGACGTTGCGGTGGCCCTTGCCCGCTCCGAACTTGTACTCGCCCCAGGCGGCGGCGTTCGCGTCGTTCTCCACGACCACCGGGAGGTCCGTACGGGCCTCGACCTTCTCCTTGAGCGGCTCGTTGCGCCAGAGGATGTTGGGGGCGAAGTAGACCTCGGAGCGCTGGCGGTTGACGTATCCGGCCGCACCGATGCCCACGCCGACGATGTCGTGTCCGGTGCGCGCTCCCTCCACCGCGGAGGCGATGGCGTCCACGATCTCCTCGGGCGTGCCCGGGGTCGGCACCTTGTGGATCGAGAGGATGTTGCCCTCCTCGTCGACCACTCCCGCCGCGATCTTGGTGCCGCCGATATCGACGCCGATGGTGAGTCCCATGAATCCCTCAGTTCCGGTCGAGCCCCGCTACCGCCAACGGTACCCGAGGCTCTGCCCGAGAAGTCCCGGTGTCCGTACGGTGGGCGACGCGGCGGGCACCATGGGTGGTCCGCCGGGACCGTGGGGTCAGTCCAGGTCGATGTGCTCGCCGGTGCCGGTGCCCGGGTCGTCGCCCCGGTCGCGGCGCTCCCCGGTGTCGCCGGGGCGGGTGTCGCGGGCCGTCCAGCGGCGCTCCTGGTCCTGGACGGCGGAGCGGTAGGCGGCGAGGAGTTCGCTGCCCGCGGCGGCGAGGTGGTCGAAGACGTCCGGGTTGCGTTCGATGACCGGTTCGACGGCGGCCTTCGCCTGTTCGACGACCTGGCGGACGACCTGCTGTGCCGCGGGTCCCGCGACCGCTCCGAGGAGCGGGGACTGCAGTCCGGAGAGCTTGTCGGCGACGGCGTCGACGAGCTTCCGCAGTTCCTCGGCGGCCGAACCGGGGGGCGGCCCGTGCTGGGCGCGGCGGCGGGCCTTCTCCGCCTCGAGGTCCTCGGCGGCCGCGGTCGCCCAGGCGTCGGCGTGGGACTCGGCGGGGGCCGCCCGTACGTCGTCCGCCGGCTTGTCGGCGCTCTCGTCCCCGGCGTCGTCGAACGGGGGGAGCTGTTCGCTCATGACGGACTCCTTGACTGCGGGTGGCCCTATTGACGGTACCCGAACGGCCGCCGTCGCTTCAGCGGGTGCGCGGCCACAGCTCCGGATCCGGCCGGAACCGGATGCGCAGTTCGTCCTCGCGCAGGGCGGCCCCGTCCACGGTGCAGCGGCGCAGCGCGGAGGGCAGCGGGACGGTGCGGCGGAACGGTCCCGCGGTGACGACCAGTTCGTCGCCGCGCCGTATCAGGTCGAGTTCGTCACGGTTGGCGCCCGGGAGGGGGAGGTGCCAGACGAGGACGCCGTCGTCGGCGAGCCCGTCGGTGACCGGCCAGTCGGCGGCGCCGCGGCCCGCCGAAGGGCCGGGCACGGCGAGCGCGGCGAGGTCGTCGCCGCCGCGCGGGTCGCGTCCCAGGTGGGCGACCCGGTGGACGTCGTGCGTCTCGCGCCACGCGTCCAGGGCCTTGCGCTGCTGGGCGACGGGTCCGGCGAGCCAGCCGCCGGCGTCGGCCTCCGGCAGGACCCGGTTGGCGATCAGCGCGTCGGTGCGCAGGCCGCGCAGGGCCAGGCCGAGGGCGGCGGTGCGGACGGCGTCGGCGCCCGCGGGGCCCGGTTCGGCGACCAGCCGTACGGCCGTGTCGCGGTCGGCGAGGACGGCTTCGACGGCGGCGAGCCGGAGGTCCAGGCGGGCCGCCGTCTCGTACAGCCACTCCGCGGGCATCGGCACGCCGGCGAGGCGGCCGAGCACGGGGCGCAGCGCGCGGGCAGCCTGACGCTCCGGCGGGAGGAGGCGGCGCAGGTGGCGGCGGAGTTCCTCGGGGAGGGCGAGGAGGGCGAGGGCGCGCGGGGTGGGCGGGAGGTCGACGACCAGCAGGTCGTACGCCTCCTCGGAGAGCGCGGCGTCGCGCAGGGCGCGCAGCACGGCGAGTTCCTCGGCGCCGGGGAGGGGGCCGGTCTCCTCGGGTTCCAGGCGGGAGGCGCCGAGGAGGTCCAGGGCGGAGGCGGCGCGGTCCTGGAGGGCGGTGAGGTCCTCGCGGAAGCCGGTGTCGGGATCGACGCGGCGGGCCGTGAGGCGGGGCGCGATCACGGTGGGCGCGGCCGCGACGGGGGTGCCGAGCACCGCGCCGAGGGTGTCCGTGCGGTCGGTGCCGAGCAGCAGGGTGCGGGTGCCCTCGCGGGCCGCGGTGAGCGCGGTGGCGGCAGCGGTGGTGGTGCGGCCGCTGCCGCCGGGGCCCGTGATCAGGAGGGTGCGCATGGAGGTGAACGCTAACCGACGCGGGGCGGGGGCGGGTTCCGCCCGCCGGCGCCCGGCGGATGTCCGCCCCTGGGCGGCCCGGCCTACTTCGGGCCGGACTCCACGCGCTGCTTCAGGCCCGCCAGGGCGCGGTCGATGATGACCTTCTCCGCCTTGCGCTTGATCATGCCGAGCATGGGGATCTTGACGTCGACGGTCAGCCGGTAGGTGACCTCGGTGGTGTCCGGGCCGGCCGGCGTGAGGACGTACGAGCCGTCGAGGGAGCGGAGCATCTGGGACTTCACCAGGGTCCAGGAGACCTCGTGGCCGCCGGTCCAGGTGTACGCCAGGGTCTGGTCGTCCTTGATGGCGCCCGCGTCCATGACGAGACGCACCTGCTCGGCGCGGCCCTGCGCGTCGGTTTCGAGGACCTCCGCCTCCTTCACCTCACCCGTCCAGTCGGGATAGCGGGCGAAGTCGGCGATCACCCCCATGACCTCGGCCGGTGCCGCCTCGATCGTGATGCTCGAGCTGGTGTGTTCCGCCATCGCCGTGGCTCCTCCAGATGCGGGCCGGTAGTCGTCGTGCCGTGCGCCGGTCACCCGGCGCACGCGCGTGCAGCGGAAGGCTACCGTGCACCGGCCCGGTGGAACTCATCCGACCTGGGACATCCGTGCCCTTCCGGTCTCACCACTCGAGCGCCCAGGGCCGTCCGGTGCTCGCGAAGTGGCCCACGTTGACGCATTCGGTCGCGCCGATCCGCATGCGCCGCACCAGCGGCTGGTGCACGTGCCCGAAGAGGGAGTAACGGGGACGGGTGCGGCGGATGGCGTCCAGCAGGGCGCGGCTGCCGCGCTCGAAGCGCCGCGCGACGGTGTCGTAGACCAGCTCCGGCACCTCCGGCGGGATGTGCGTGCACAGCACGTCGACCTCGCCGACGGCCTCGATCTTCGCCGCGTACTCCTCGTCGTCGATCTCGTAGGGCGTGCGCATGGGGGTGCGCAGCCCGCCGCCGACGAAGCCGAAGGTCCAGCCGCCGATCTCGACCCGCTGACCGTCCAGGACGGTGGTGCCGGGGCCGGCGTACTCCGGCCACAGAGGCGGCATGTCGACGTTGCCGTACGTGGCGTACGTGGGCGTGGGGAAGGCGGCGAAGAGTTCGGCGTACTGCCCCCGCACCGCCCTCTCGATCGCCGCGGCCCGGTCCGCGCCGATGCCGGCCCACAGCCGCCGCTGGAACGCGCGCGCCTCCTCGAAGCGGCGGGCGGTGCGCAGCTCCACGATGCGGTCGGCGTTCGCTGCCCCGAACAGGTCGGGGAAGATGCCGCGCGAGTGGTCGGCGTAGTCGAGGAAGAGGACCAGATCGCCCAGGCAGATCAGGGCGTCGGCGCCCTCGCCGGCCCGGGCGAGGTCACGGGCGTTGCCGTGCACGTCGCTGACCACGTGGACGCGTGTGCGCCGGTTCCCGCCTGGTGTGGATGCCATGGCGATCAAGCGTAGACGCGCGCGGCGGGCGTGAACAATGGCGGGCCTACCTGCGGTTACTGGCTCGTCGGTCCGGGGGTGGACTACTGTGCGCAATGGAACACCAACCTGTGTGACGCAGCGAACATCTGGCGGGGACCCCCTGTCCCAAGGGCCATACCGACGGGTAACGTCCGGGCAGTCCAGTCGTGCTCGGGATTTCAACTTGTGAATTCGCGAGCACCCGCCCGAGCCTTGGACCGCACCGTCGCATCGCACAACGTCGTGGCGCCGGCGCCCTAAGAGGAGCAGCAGTCTTGCGCGAGTTCAGCCTTCCGGCTTTGTACGAGGTCCCCGCGGACGGCAATCTGGCCGACATCGTCCGCCGAAACGCCGCGCAGCATCCCGACGTCGCCGTCATCGCCCGCAAGGTCGGGGGCACGTGGCAGGACGTGACGTCCACCACCTTCCTCGCCGAGGTGCGGGCGGCCGCCAAGGGCATGATCGCCGCCGGTGTGCAGCCCGGTGACCGGGTCGCCCTGATGTCCCGCACCCGCTACGAGTGGACGCTGCTGGACTTCGCGATCTGGAGCGCCGGCGCGGTCACCGTGCCGGTGTACGAGACCAGCTCGCCGGAGCAGGTGGCCTGGATCCTCAGCGACTCGGGTGCCACCGCCTGCGTCGTGGAGCTGGACGAGCACGCGGCGACCGTGGAGTCGGTGCGCGACCGGCTGCCCGCGCTCGAGCACCTGTGGCAGATCGAGGCCGGCTGCCTGGACGAGCTGAGCCGGCTCGGGCAGGGCGTCACCGACGAGACCGTCGAGGAGCGGAGCTCGGTCGCGAAGGCCGACGACCCGGCGACCATCGTCTACACCTCCGGCACGACCGGCCGCCCCAAGGGCTGTGTGCTGACCCACCGCAGCTTCTTCGCCGAGTGCGGCAACATCGTGGAGCGGCTGCGGCCGTTGTTCCGCACCGGCGAGTGCTCGGTGCTGCTGTTCCTGCCGCTCGCGCACGTCTTCGGGCGGATGGTACAGATCGCGCCGATGGTGGCGCCGATCAAGCTGGGCCTCGTGCCGGACATCAAGAACCTCACCGACGAGCTGGCCTCGTTCCGGCCGACGCTGATCCTCGGTGTGCCGCGGGTGTTCGAGAAGGTCTACAACTCGGCGCGGGCCAAGGCCCAGGCCGACGGCAAGGGCAAGATCTTCGACAAGGCCACGGACACCGCCATCGCCTACAGCCGCGCCCTGGACACGCCGTCCGGCCCCTCGCTCGGCCTGAAGATCAAGCACAGGGTGTTCGACCGGCTGGTCTACGGCAAGCTGCGCGCGGTGCTGGGCGGGCGCGGCGAGTTCGCCATCTCCGGCGGCGCCCCGCTGGGCGAGCGGCTCGGCCACTTCTTCCGCGGCATCGGCTTCAGCGTGCTGGAGGGTTACGGGCTGACCGAGTCCTGCGCGGCCACCGCCTTCAACCCGTGGGACCGCCAGAAGATCGGCACGGTCGGGCAGCCGCTGCCCGGGTCGGTCGTCCGGATAGCGGACGACGGTGAGGTGCTGCTGCACGGCGAGCACCTGTTCAAGGAGTACTGGAACAACCCGGCCGCGACCGCCGAGGCGCTGGCCGACGGCTGGTTCCACACCGGGGACATCGGCACCCTCGACGAGGACGGCTACCTGCGGATCACCGGCCGGAAGAAGGAGATCCTGGTGACGGCGGGCGGCAAGAACGTCGCCCCGGCGGTCATCGAGGACCGGATCCGCGCGCACGCGCTGGTCGCGGAGTGCATGGTGGTGGGCGACGGGCGGCCGTTCGTGGGCGCGCTGGTCACCATCGACGAGGAGTTCCTGGGCCGTTGGTGCGCCGAGCACGGGAAGCCGGCCGGCTCGACGGCGGCGTCGCTGAGCGAGGACGCGGATCTGCTGGCCGCGATCCAGACGGCGATCGACGACGGGAACTCCGCGGTGTCCAAGGCGGAGTCGGTGCGGAAGTTCCGGGTGCTGCCGGCGCAGTTCACCGAGGAGTCGGGGCACCTGACTCCGTCGCTGAAGCTCAAGCGGAACGTGGTCGCCAAGGACTACGCGCACGAGATCGAGGCGATTTACGCCAAGTAGGGCGCAGCGCGGTCCGGTGTGCCGCCCGGGCACCGTCCGCGGGTGCGGGTCGTCCGTGGCCGGCCGCGCGGCTCCCCGCGCCCCTGGGCGCCCCGCACGGCACCCTGCCGGACAGCCGTGTCAGAGCAGCCTCTTCAAGTGCTCGGCCAGCAGGTCCCAGCGCCACTTCTCCTCGACCCAGGCGCGGCCCCGCTCGCCCATGCTGCGGCGCAGTTCCGCGTCGGCGAGGAGGGTGGTGAGGCGGTCGGCCGTCGGGGCGGGATCGCCGCCCGGCACGACCCAGCCGGTCTCGCCGTCCAGCACCGCGTCGGGGGCCCCGCCCGAGTCGCCGGCGACGACCGGCAGGCCGGTCGCGGACGCCTCCAGGTAGACGATGCCCAGCCCCTCGACGTCCAGGCCGCCGCGCCGGGTGCGGCAGGGCATGGCGAAGACGTCGCCGGCGCCGTAGTGCGCGGGGAGTTCGGACCAGGGGACCGAGCCGGTGAAGCGGACGGACGCGGCGACGCCGGTGTCCTGGGCGAGACGGCGCAGGTCCTGCTCGTAGGGGCCGCCGCCGACGATCAGCAGGACGGCGTCGGGTTCGGCCGCGAGGACCGCGGGCATCGCCCGGATCAGCGTGTCCTGGCCCTTGCGCGGCACCAGCCGGGAGACGCACACGACCACCGGCCGGTCGGTCAGACCGAGGCGCGCCCGCACCTCGTCACCGCCCGATCCGGGGTGGAAGGTCTTCTCGTCGACGCCCGGCGGCAGCTGCACCATCCGCGCGGCGGCCTCCGGGGTCAGCGCCGAGGCGATCCGGGAGCGCGTGTACTCCCCCAGGTAGGTGATCGTGTCCGTGGACTCCCCGATCCGGCGCAGCAGCTGCCGTGCGGCGGGCAGCTGGGCCCAGCCCGCCTCGTGGCCGTGGGTGGTGGCCACGATCCGCTCGGCCCCGGCGCGGCGCAGCGCCGGTGCCATCAGGCCGAGGGGGGCCGCCGCCCCGAACCACACCGAGGTGCACCCGTGTTCGCGCAGCAGTCCGACGGCCCGCCGGGTGACGGCCGGGGTGGGCAGCAGCATCGTCGTACGGTCGCGGACGACGGTGAAGGGCTGCTCGGCGTCGAAGGCGGCCGTCGCCTCGACACCCTCCCGGGAGCGCTTCCAGGTGGAGGCGTAGACAACGAGCCGCTCGGGGTCGAGCCGCAGCGCCATGTTGTGCAGGAACGCCTGGATGCCGCCGGGCCGGGGCGGGAAGTCGTTGGTCACGATCAAGGTCTTGTGCATCGTCGCAGACCCTATCGAACGGCGGTCCGGCCCTCCGTCGCGGCGGCGCTCTGTGGCACGTACACCGGTGTCCGGGACATCATGGCCCCTCACGACCGCACACCGGACGGACAGGAACCACGTGAAGACGACGGCCGCACCGGGCTCACCCGCGGGGCTCCTGGTCCTCTGGACGCTGACGAGGACGGCACTGCTGCTGTGCGTCCTGAAGGTGATCGTCTTCCCGGGGCCGGACGTCACCAGCGACGTGTCGGTGATCTACCGGGGCTGGTACGACGTCCTGAGCGCCGGAACGTTCCCGCAGGACGACGTGACCTGGCAGTACCCGCCCGCGGCGGCGCTGGCGATCCTCTCCCCCGGTCTGCTGCCGTTCCTCGGGTACGCCACCGCGTTCTTCGTCCTGGCCCTCGTCGCCGACCTGGTCACGCTGGCGCTGCTGCTGTACGCGGGCCGCGGTCCCGGGCGGGCGCGGCGCGGGGCCTGGGTGTGGGTGGCGGGCGTGCCGCTGCTCGGGCCGACGGTGTACGCGCGCTACGACGTGATGGTGACGGCGGTCGCGGTGGCCGCGCTGCTGGCCGGGGTCAGGCACCCGCGGGTGATGGGCGCGCTGGTGGGGTTCGGGGCCTTGCTGAAGGTGTGGCCCGCGCTGCTGCTCGTCGGCGTCCGGCGGCGGGGGGCGTGGGTGTCGGCGGTGGTCACCGGTGCGGGCGTGGCCGTGCTGTTCGCGGTGCTGATGCCGGGGGCCTTCGCGTTCCTGACGTTCCAGAAGGACCGGGGGACGGAGGTGGAGTCGCTGGGCGCGCTGGTCTTCCACGTGGCCCGGCACCACGGGTGGGAGGGCGAGGTGCTCCTCAACTACGGGTCGGTGGAGTTCCTCGGGCCGTACGTGAACTGGGTGAGCACGGGGGCGCTGTTCCTGACGGGGGCCGCGCTGGTGTGGCTGGTGGTGTGGAGGGCGCTGGCGCGCCGTCTCGAGCCGCACACCGTCGCGGACGCGGCGTTCGTGGGGGTGCTGCTGTTCACCACCACGAGCCGGGTGATCAGCCCGCAGTACATGGTGTGGCTGGTGGGGCTGGCGGCGGTCTGCCTGTGCTTCCGGGACAGCCGGATGGGGGCGCCGGTGGTGCTGGTGCTGGGGGCCTGCCTGGTGACGGTGCTGGAGTTCCCGGTGTGGTTCGCGCATGTGGTGGCGAGCGACGCGCTGGGGGTGTCGCTGCTGGTGGTCCGGAACGGGCTGTTGGTGGCGGCGGCCGTACTGGGGGGTCGCAGGCTGTGGCACGCGACCGTTCCGGGGTGGCGCGGGGTCGCCGGTGTTCCCGGGCCGGCACCGGCCGCGGAGACGCCGGTCGCGCCCTGAGGCGCACGCGGCGGGACCGGGGGCGGGTCAGGGCAGGACCTTCTGGATGTAGTCGTGCCACTGGAGCGTGAAGGCTTCCGGGGTGGTGTGCAGGACCGTGTCGAGGGCGTGTTCGACCGCGCCCTCGCGGGTCTCGTGGGCGCCCACCGTGCGGTAGAACGCGCGCAGGCGTTCCTCGCCCCAGTGGTCGGCGATCAGGCGGCAGGCCAGCCAGCCGCCCTCGTAGGCGCGGGCCAGGCCGTCCGCGTCGCCGGAGAAGCCGAAGTCCTCGTCCTCCGGGAGGGAGTCGGGGACGTCCCCCCGGCTCACCGCGTAGGCGAGCTCCGGAGCGGCCTCGGCGGGGGTGCGGTCGCTGCCGCGGTAGCCGACCCAGTCGGCGAACCCCTCGGACAGCCACAGCGGCGTCGCCGCCGAGGTGTGGGCGCGGGTGGCGACGTGCGTGGTCTCGTGGGTGAGGACGACCTGCCGGCCCGGGTCGCCCAGCAGCCCGAAGGCGTCCGGGTTGACGATCACCCGGTCCGCGGGACCGCGCCCGTCCGTGCCGGTGGCGCCGGTGGTGACCGCCGCGATCCCCCGGTAGGCGGAGGCGGGCGAACCCAGCAGGCCCGCCATGTCGTCCAGGGACCGCGGGACCAGCACGACGACGCGCCGGGGCCACTCCGGGCCCCAGGCGTCGGACACGGCGGGCACCGCGCGGTCCGCCAGCGTCGCGTACTCGCGCAGCTTCGCGGCGGGCTGCCCGACGCCCAGCACCAGGCTCCGCTCCCCCCGCACGGCCCGTGCCGCGCCCTGGTCCCACAGCTGTTCGCCGGACCTGCGGGCGGGGCGGTCGGAGTCGACGGACCAGCGGCCGTCCCGGTCCCGGCTCAGGGCCAGGGAGCGGGCGGTGACGACCGGGGCCCGGTCGTGTCCCTCGACGCGGTAGCGCAGGTCGGCGGAGGCGGTGGCCGAGTCGCCGGTGCGGTTCAGGGCGGTGACCCGGTAGGACCAGTCCGCCAGCGGGACCCCGCGCAGGTTGTCGAACCCGGCCCCGTCGCCGGTACCGGCGTAGGCGGCGGCGTCCCGGTCCAGGACGGCCTCGGCGCGCCGGTCGAGGAGTGACTGCACCTCCACGCGGGCGGTGTCGACGGCCGGACCACCGCCGCACGCCACCAGGGAGACGAGCAGCAGACACAGCGCCACCACCGACGCCGCTGGCACCCGCTTTCGATCAGCCACCTTTCCGAGGGTACGGGCGCGGGGCCGTCCCGGTCAGACCCTGGTGACCGACGAGACCGGCATCATCCCGACCGGGTCGTAGCGCACCGGGGCACCGGGGTAGGGCGCGTGGATCACCTGGCCGTTGCCCGCGTACATACCGACGTGGCTGGCGTCGGAGCGGTAGAGCACCAGGTCGCCGGGGCGCGCCTCGGAGAGCGGGACCTGCCGGCCGGCGTACCGCTGGGCCTGCGAGGTGCGCGGCAGCGCGACCCCGGCCTGGGCGTAGGACCACTGGGTGAGGCCGGAGCAGTCGAAGCCGGAGGGCCCGTTGGCGCCCCACACGTAGGGCTTGCCGAGGGCGGAGCGGGCGGCGGCGACGGCCGCGGCGGCACGGCCCGAGGCCGCCGCGGCGCCGGGTCCGGTCAGGTCCGTGCGGGCGGAGCGGCCGGCGCGGTCCCAGGCGGCGCGTTCACCGGCCGGGAGGGAGTCGAGCAGGCGGCGGGCCTCGGCGAGCTTGCTCTCGACGGTCCGCTTGTGGGCGGCGGCGGCCTTGCGGCTCCGGTCGAGCGCGCCGAACTTCCCGGCCGCCTCCACGCGGTCCTGGGCGAGGGAGCGCAGGGCGCTGCGCAGCTTCCTCAGCTCACCGACCTGGTGGACGGTGATCCGGTCGAGGACCGAGGCCTTCGCGAGGTAGTCCTCCGGGTCGTCGGAGAGCAGCAGGGCGAGGGCCGGTTCCAGGCCGCCGGAGCGGTACTGGGCACCGGCGAGCGAGCCCAGCGACTCCCGCATGGCGTTGACGCGCTGCTGCTTGCGGGCGATCCCGTCCTGCGCGGCGGAGATCTGCCGGCGCAGTCCGTCGGCCCGCTCGTCGGCCGCGTTGTACGCCTCGGTCGCCCGCTCCGCCTCCTCGTACAGGCGGTCCACGTCGGCCGCCCGGGTGTCGTCGGGCGGAGCCGCCGCGGCCGGTGCCGCGCCGAGGGCGGTGGCCGCCGCTGACAACAGGCCGAGGGCGACGACGGCGCTCCGGTCGGGCCCGGAGGACGGTGCGGTACGACGATGGGACCCCACGGGAAGCCGCGCTCCTTCCGCTGGCGGACAGGGAAACGCGGCAGACAGTAGCGCCGGCGCGGCGCACGGACCGCGGGCCCGGGCCGCACACACGGTGACGCCCCGCCTCTGACCTGGGTCGGAGGCGGGGCGTGGGGCCGGGCGGCTCCGGTGCGATTCCCTCTAACGGGCGCACCGGGAGCTGTCGTGACGTGCTAGACGCGGACGCCGAACATGAAGGGACCGCCGATGGTGTTCATCGACTCGTAGCGCACGACGGTGCCGGTGCGCGGGGCGTGGATGATCTGGCCGTTGCCCGCGTAGAGACCGACGTGGTGCAGGTCGTTGAAGAAGAACACCAGGTCGCCGACCTTGAGCTGGCTGGCCGAGTAGATCCTGGTGCCGGCTCCGGTCTGCGCCTCGGAGGTGCGCGGGATACCGACGCCGGCCTGGGCGTACGCCCAGGAGGTGAGGCCGGAGCAGTCGAAGGAGGACGGGCCGGTGGCGCCGTAGACGTACGGGGTGCCGAGCTTGCTCTGGGCGGCGGCGAAGGCGGCGGCGGCGCGTCCGGAGCCGGCCGGGACGTTCACGGAGAGGGCGTCGCGCTCGCTGGTGCGGGTGGCGCGGTTCTGCTCCTCGGCGAGTTCGGCCTTCTGCTCGGCGGTGAGGGTGTTGAGCAGCTTCTGCGCGGAGGCGAGCTTGCCCTGGACTTCCTTCTTCTTCTTGCCCAGTTCGGTGCGCGTGGAGGAGAGGTCCTGGAGCTTCTCGGACGCCTCGGAGCGCTGCTGGGAGAGTTCGCGCTGCTTCTCCTGGATCTTCTTCAGCGCGTCGACCTGCTGGGTGCTCAACTGGTCGAGGGTGGACGCCTTGTCGAGGTAGTCGTCCGGGTCGGCGGAGAGGAAGAGCTGCAGCGAGGGGTCTATGCCGCCGCTGCGGTACTGGGCGCTGGCCATCGAACCGAGGCCGTCGCGCAGCTCGTTGAGCTCCTTCTGGCCCTTGGCGACGTTGTCCTGGATCGTGGAGATCTCCTTCTGGAGCTTCTCCTGCTTCTCCTTGGCGCCGTTGTACTTCTCGGTGGCCTGCTCGGCCTGCTCGTAGAGCTTGTCGACCTTGGCCTTGACCTCGTCCTTGCTCGGCTTCTCGCTCGGGGCGGCGTTGGCGGCCTGCGAGCTCATGACGACGGCAGCTGCGGCAGCGGTGGTGAGCACGGTGACGCGTGCGCGGCTCGGCTGCTTGGGACGACGGTGGGACGCCACGGAGACGAGCTCCTTCTCGAGAGTGATCGCGCGAGCGAGGGTTCGAAGGGAGACCCTAGTGATTCTCTTGTGATCAGTTCAAATCCCCGGACACAAAATCTCCGTCACAGCGGGTTTATCGGGTCTCAACTCACCTGTAGTGATGCCTGTCTGACGCTACGTTGCGTGACGGTTCCGTCAATTCGGGCAATCGAGCTTGTACGTTGCACGGGGGACGGAAGTGCATCAGGTACTAGGAAAGCCTTTTGAGGAGCACCGCCGACGCGACGGGGCGTGCGCCCGCGCGGGCGACCCCGTCGGCGACCTCGCGGTCGGTGGAGGCGACGATGACGGGACGTCCCGGCGGCTCGGCGCGCACCAGCTGGCGGATGAGCTCGTCGGCGGTGACGCCCGGCTTGGAGAACAGCACGCGGACGCCGCGCGGCGGCGCCAGCAGGACCGGCGCGGCCAGCTCGGCGCCGTCGAAGACGCAGGTGACCTCGGCGCCGGTCTGCGCGGCGAGCTGGGCGAGCTGGCCCAACAGGCGCAGGCGCTGCTTCTCCAGGGGCATCTGGGGATAGCCGGTCTTGGTCACGTTGTAGCCGTCGACGACGAGATGGGCCTGCGGCAGCGCCAGCAGCTGGTCGACGATGGCCGGGTCGTTCTCGGACAGCGCGCGGGCGGCGATGTCCTTCGGGGTCATGCGGCCCGGCTCCACGGCGTCCACGGTCTCGGCGGGCCGGACGGACACGGGGGGCAGCGCCAGTTCGCGCCGCAGCCCCTGGGCGGCGTCGAGCACGGTGTCCAGCAGCAGCCGCACCCGCATGTCCTCGACGCTGCGTCCCTCGCGGGCGGCCCGGCGTGCGGCCTCCAGGGCGGCCTCGGTCTCCCCCAGGCGGGCCTTGAGGCGCCGGCTCTCGCTCTCGGCGGCCGACAGCTGGGCGTGCCCCTCGGCGCGCACGGACTCCGTCTCGGCCCGCAGCTTGCGCAGGGCGGCCTCGCCGCGCTTGACGTCGCTGAGGGCGGAGCGCAGCTTGCGGTGGAGCGAGTCGGTCTCCTTCCTCGCCGCCTCCAGCTCGGCGCGCAGCCGCTCGGTCTCGGACCTGGTGTGCTCACGGGCCCGGTCGAGTTCGGCGCGCAGCCGTTCCAGCTCGGCCCGGGTCTCCTCGTCGGCGCGCTCGGCGTCGGCGCGCTGGGCCTCTTCGCCGGCCGCGGTCACCAGCTTGACCCAGCCGGCCGGGCGGAGCACGTAGGCCGCGGCCGCCACGTCCAGCGGGTCCGCGGCCGGGGGCGGGGAGCCCGAGTCGAGGGCACCGGTCAGTTCCGGCTGGGCCTCTCTGAGCTTCTCCCCGATGCGCTGCCGGAACAGCGGATCGGTCTCCAGCGCCGCCGCCATGGCGTTGCCGGCGAACTTGGCGCGGCGGTTCGGCGCGAATCTGGCGTACTGCCTGAGCTGGGCGGGCAGCTCACCGACCGTGAGGCCGCCGAAACCGTCGGCGACGATCTGGACGACGCGGCGGCGCACGCCTTCGGGCAGCGGACGGTCGAGCACCTCGGTGGCGCCGTCCTGCGGCCCTCCGCCCGTGGTCTCCACCATCCGTCACACCCCAATGCCTGTGCGACCCCGTGTGCGGGGTCGCCGTCCGCGGGGCCCTCCCCCGCTCTCGACTTCGCTCGAGCGGGAGGGTCCCCCTCCGCTTCAGGAGCCGGCGCCCGGCCTGTCCACGAGTTCCACCTGGTCCACGGCGTTGCACCAGCGGCACCGCACCGACTCGATCGTCTCACCGAGCACCTCGCGCTCCTCGACCGTGGGCTCTCCGGCCAGGTCGAGGTGGACGTACTCGACGACCTTCGACGAGCGGGTCACGTCGAAGCGGGTCAGGTTGCCGCAGAGGGTGCAGCGCCACCGCGTCGAGGCGGTCGGCAGAGGAACCGTCATCGTGGCTGTTCGCCTTCCTTCCAGTGTCCGTGACGCACCGGGCCGACCGGTGCGTGTGGCTCGTAACCCTACGGCCTGGGGGGTCCCCGCCGCCCGCCCGTCCACGGCGGCGAGGCGGTATGCGGGGTTCCGTCCTCTTGCGTCATGCTCTGTGTCCATGATCCGCAACTGGGGCGCGTCGGCCGCCGCGGCGATCCGGGGCACGTCCGCGCCGGTGACCCACACCCTCGTCGTGCTGTGCTGCCTGGTCTTCCTGACCGGCCCCGTCCCGGGCCTCGGCCCGGCGCACGGCTCGGGGGACGAACTGCTGGCCGCGCAGCGGGCCTACTTCCAGCGCTGGGGCGTCATCCCCGCAGACCTGTTCGACGGGTCCCCCGGGGCCCTCCTGACCCCCGCCACGGCGCTCTTCGTGCACGGCGGCTGGGTGCATCTGCTCGGCAACATGCTGTTCCTCCACGTGTTCGGCGCGATGACCGAGGCACGGATGGGCCGGCTGCGGTTCACCGTCTGCTACGTCGGCTGCGGCTACCTGGCGCTGCTCGGATACGCCGCCGTCAACGCGGACTCCGAGCGGGCGCTGGTCGGCGCCTCGGGGGCGATCTCGGCGGTCCTCGGGGCGTTCCTCTTCCTGTTCCCCGGGGCCCGGGTGACCAGCCTGCTGCCGTTCCTGTTCTTCCTGCCGGTGCGCCTGCCGGCGTGGGTGGTGCTGCCGTTCTGGGCGGCGCTGCAGTGGGCGGCGGCGGGCCGGGCGGACGACGGGCCGGGGGTGGCGTACCTGGCGCACCTGCTGGGCTTCGCCCTGGGCTTCGGCTGCGCGTGGGCCTGTTTCGGCAGGGCGACTACAGTGAGGTCCGCCCCTGCTCCGGCCCCCGAGGGAGAGAACCAGCCGTGATCACCGCGATCGTCCTCATCAAGACCAGCGTGGACCGGATCCCCGAGATCGCGGAACAGATCGCCGCGCTGGACAGTGTCAGCGAGGTCTTCTCCGTCACCGGCACCTACGACCTGATCGCCATGGTCCGGGTGCGCGGGCACGAGGACCTGGCGGAGGTCATCCCCGGCCGGATCAGCAAGATCCCGGGTGTGGAGGGCACCGACACGCACGTGGCGTTCCGCACCTACTCGCAGCACGACCTGGAGGCGGCGTTCGCCATCGGTCTGGACAGCTGACCCCGGGCCCTCCCCCGGCCCCGCCCCGCGCGCCGGAGGGGCCGCGCGCCGGATGAAGAACTCTTCATCCGGGACTCATCCGGGGCCTCGGGTGCGGTGCGCAGGATCGGGGCATGGTCTTCACTCGCCGGATGGCGGCGCTCGCCGCCGTCGTGCTGATCCCGCTGGGCGTCGCCGCGACCAGTTTCGCGCTCGCCGACAGCCCCGAAACGCCCAGGGTGCCGCCGCAGGTCGAACTGGACAGCGGCTCGCCCACGCCCTCACCCACGGCCTCCTCGGCACGGCCCGAGCCGACGCCGAGCGACGAGGTGGTCTCCCGGCCACCGGTGACCGACAGCCCCGCGGGTGGTGACGATGACGACGACCGGGGCCGGGACTCCTCGGACGACGGACCGGACGACGACGGCCCCGACGACGAGGGCTGACGGGGTCCGCCGGCGGATCTCCGCCCGGGTCCGCATCCTGCTGTGGCTGCTGTTCGTCATGGCCGTCGCGTTCGCCTCCGTCGCCATGACCACCCGTTCCTTCCTGCTGCGGGACGTCGACGACCGGATCAGCGGGCTGCTCTCCCAGGAGGCGGGCGAGTTCGCCAACTTCGAGGACCGGGGCTTCGACCCGGAGACGGGCCGGCCCTTCACCGACCCGGACCGCCTGCTGCGGGTCTTCCTGGAGCGGCAGTACGCCGACCCGGACGAGGAGCTGATCGGCCTGGTGGCCCGGCGCGGCGGCGGTCCGGCGCAGATCATCCAGCCGCGGGACCTGCCCGTCGCCCTGCCGCTGCACCGGGACGCCGACGCCCGGCGCCGCATCTTCGCCTCGCCCGACGCCTCCGGGGTGCTCCGGCGGCCCGAGGGGGAGATCCGCTGGGCCAAGGTGCCGGTGGCCCGGCACGGCGGCGGCGACCCGGAGGCGGCGTTCGTCGTCGCCTTCCACCCGGAGCGCGAAGTGGCCCGCGTCGACGAGGTGTTCCGGGTGCTGCTCGCCATCTCCGGGGTCGCCCTGCTGCTGACCACCGGCATCGGCTGGGCGGTCGCCGGCCGGATCCTGCAGCCCGTGCGGCTGGTGCGGACCGCCGCCGCGCAACTCACCGAGCAGGACCTCACCCGCCGCATCCCGGTGCGCGGCCACGACGACATCGCCGCCCTCGCCGAGACCTTCAACGCCATGCTGGACCGGATGGAACGGGCCTTCGCCACCCAGCGCCAGTTCGTCGACGACGCCGGCCACGAACTGCGCACCCCGATCACCATCGTGCGCGGCCACCTGGAGCTGATGGGCGACGACCCGGCCGAACGCGAGGAGACCGTACGCCTGGTCACCGACGAACTGGACCGGATGAGCCGCATCGTGGAGGACCTGCTGCTGCTCGCCAAGGCCGAGCGGCCCGACTTCGTCACCCCGGAACCGGTGCAGCTCGCGGAACTGACCGCCGACGTCTACGTCAAGGCCCGCACCCTGGGCGAACGCGACTGGCAGCTCACCGGCACGGCCGACCGGGAGGCGGAGCTGGACCCGCAGCGGATCACCCAGGCGATGGTGCAGCTCGCGCAGAACGCGGTGCAGCACACCACGACCGGGGAGACCATCCGCATCGGCTCCCGCGCGCAGGGGTCGCGGATCGAGCTGTACGTCGCCGACTCCGGGCCCGGCGTCCGGCCGCAGGACCGGGAGCTGATCTTCGAACGCTTCCGGCGCGGCACCTCACGGCGCGGGTCGCGCGGTTCGGGTGCCGGGCTCGGCCTGTCGATCGTCAGGGCGATCGCCGAGGGCCACGGCGGCCGCGTCCGCCTGCACGACACCGAGGGCGGCGGCGCCACCTTCGTACTCATCCTGGAAGAGGCACGCACGTGAACCGGATTCTGATCGTCGAGGACGAGGACCGCATCGCCTCCTTCGTGCAGAAGGGACTGCGCGCCAACGGCTTCACCACCACCGTCGTCCCCGACGGCGAGACCGGCTACGAGTACGCGCTGACCGGCGGTTTCGACCTGGTGGTGCTGGACATCGGGCTGCCCGGCCGGGACGGTTTCACGGTGCTGCGCGAACTGCGCGAGTCCCGGGTGACCACCCCCGTGATCGTGCTGACCGCGCGGGACTCCGTACGGGACACGGTGGCCGGGCTCGAGGGCGGCGCCGACGACTGGATGACCAAGCCGTTCCGCTTCGAGGAACTCCTCGCCCGGGTGAGGCTGCGCCTGCGCACGGCGGCCCGCGCGCCGGAGGTGACGGTGCTGAGGTCGGGCTCGCTCAGCCTGGACCTGCGCACCCGCCGCGCCCGGGCCGGGGAGCGCACCGTCGACCTGACGGCCCGTGAGTTCGTGCTGCTGGAACTGTTCCTGAGGCACCCCGGGCAGGTACTCTCCCGCGAGCAGATCCTGTCCCACGTGTGGGGCTACGACTTCGACCCGGGCTCCAACATCGTGGACGTGTACGTCCGCGCGCTGCGCAAGAAACTCGGCGCGGAGAGGGTGGAGACGGTCCGCGGGATGGGCTACCGGCTCCCCGCGTGAGCACCCCGCGGCCGGGTGAAGTTCCCTTCATCTTCGGCTCATCGACGGCTCACCGCCCCCGGGGACCGTCGATGACGTGACCTTGAACCTCCGTCTGGCAGTGGCCCTGTGCGCGGCGCTGTCGCTCTGCGCGCTGCTCGCGGTCCCCGGCACCTTCCCCGGTCTCGGCGGGGACGCCCGGCTCACCCTCGCCGTGTTCGCGCTGGCGACGTGCGCGTGGATCGGGACGCCGATCGACGACACCTACATCGCGCTCGGCGCCGGTCTCGCCCTGACGGTGACCGGGGTGATAAGCAGCGACACCCTCTTCGGCACCCTGGGCGACTCGACGGTGTGGCTGCTGATCTGCGCGTTCGTGCTGGCGGCCGCGGTAGCCCGGACCGGGCTCGCGGGGCGGGCGGCAGCCTTCCTGGTCGGCGGGGCCCGGACGGTGCGGCAGTTGACGCACCTGACGACGGCCGCCCTGGTCGTCACGGCGTTCGCGGTGCCGGCCACCTCGGGCCGGGCGGCGCTCGCGCTGCCGGTGTTCCTCGCCCTCGCCAAGGCACTCGCCGACCGGAAGCGACTGGTCGTGATGCTGGCCCTGCTGTTCCCGACCGTGATCCTGCTGTCCGCGGTGGCGACCCTGATCGGTGCGGGAGCACATCTGATCACCGTGTCGGTGCTGTGGGAGGCCACCGGGGACCGGGTGGGCTTCACCGAATGGCTGCTGCTCGGGCTGCCGCTGGCCGTGACCTCCTCCCATCTCGCCGCCGAGGCGGTGCTGTCGACCACGACCCGCCGAGCGGACCGCCGGGGTCCTGTGCACATCACCGCCGAGGAGATCCAGCGGCACAGCGACCGCCCGGTGACCGGCCCGTGGACGCAGGCCGAGAAGCGCTGCGCCCTGCTGCTCGCCACGGTGGTCGCCCTGTGGTGCAGCGAGCCGCTGCACCGGGTGTCACCGGCCGTGGTCGCGCTGATTGGCGCGGTCGTCGCCGCCTCCCCGGCACTGGGCACCGTACGGCTGAAGGACGCGCTGAAGACGGTGCCGTGGTCGCTGCTGCTGTTCATGGCCGCGACGATGGCGATGGGCGTGGCGCTGGCCGAGTCGGGCGCGGCGGTGTGGCTGGTCGGCGGACTTCCCTCGGGCATCACCCCGGTGATGTTCCTGGCGGTCGTCGTCGCGGTGAGCACGGCCGCCCACCTGGTCCTGCAGTCCCGCTCCGCCCGCTCCTCCGTACTGGTCCCGCTGGTGGTCGCGGCGGCCGTCGGCGCCGGGGTGAACCCGGTCGCCGCCGCGCTCGCGTCCACCGCCGCCGCGGGTTTCTGCCACACGCTCCCGGCCTCCGCGAAGCCGGTCACGCTCTTCGCGGAGATCCCCGGCACCCCCACCTACACCCCGCGCGACCTGCTGCGGCTGTCCGCCGTGCTGGCCCCGCTCACCGCCGCCCTGGTCCTGCTGTTCGCCGTCGCGGTGTGGCCGCTGCTCGGCGTGCCCGTGACCCGCTAAGGAGTTCCGTCATGCTCAACCGTGTCGTCGTAGCACCCAGCGGCTTCAAGGAGTCGCTCTCCGCCCAGGCCGCCGCCGACGCCATCGCGGCGGGTGTCCGCCGGGTCCTGCCGGACGCCGAGATCGACCGCATCCCGCTGGTGGACGGGGGTGAGGGAACCGCCTCCGCGCTCGCCGCCGCCACCGGCGGCCGGCTGGTCGCGCTGGCCGCCACGGGACCGGTCGGCGAACCGGTCGGCACCCACTTCGCGGTGCTCGGCTCCCAGGACACGGCGGTGGTGGAGATGGCAGCCGTCGCCGGCCTCTCCCTCGTCCCCCGCGCCCGCCGCGACCCGGGCGCCACCACCACGTACGGGGTCGGGGAGCTGATCCGTGCCGCGCTCGACCAGGGCGTCCGGCGGATCCTGGTCGGCTGCGGCGACTCGGGCACCTCCGACGGCGGGGCGGGCGCCCTCCAGGCGCTCGGCGCACGGCTGCTGGACGCCGACGGGTTCGAACTGGGCCCGGGAGGGAGCGAGTTGGCACGCCTGGGGCGCGTCGACCCGTCCGGGCTCGATCCCCGCCTCGCGGACGTGGAACTCCTCGTCGCCTGCAACCCGTACAACGTGCTGTGCGGGGAGCGGGGCGTGGCCCGGGTGTTCGGCCCGCAGAAGGGGGCGACCCCGCGGCAGGTGGAGGAGTTGTCGGCGGCGCTGGAGAACTGGGCGCGGGTGCTGACCCGGGACCTCGCCGTCACCGGCACCGACCTGCGGCTCGGCCGCGGCACGGGCGCCTCCGGCGGCCTGGGGGCCGGACTCGCCGCGCTGGGCGCGTCCCTCGTCCCCCGCTTCCCGGTGCTGCTGGACCACCTCGACCTCGACGAGCGGCTGGCCCGCGCCGATCTGGTCGTCACCGCGGAGGGGGCCCTGGACCACCAGACACCGCGCGGCAAGGTGCCGGCGGAGGTGGCGCGGCGGGCCAAGCTCTCCGGGCGGCCGGTGCTGGCGCTGGCGGGGACGCTGGGTGAGGGGGCGGGGGAGGTGCCGGGGGTGGACGCCTGCCACGGCATCCTGCCCGCGCCGATGGCTCTGGCGGAGGCGCTGGTCCGCGGCGCGGAGCTGCTGACCGACGCCACGGAGCGCGCCCTGCGCATGATCGTCCTCGGCGCCCGCCTGCCGGTGGCCCGGGCCTGATCCCCGCCCCGGACCCCGCTCCGCGGGCTGATTCGGCCCCTCCGGCGTTTGTGGAGCGGGGGTCCGGGGGCAGCGCCCTCCCCGGGGGGGAACGGGGAGGGGCGGCGGGGCGAGCGAACCCTCAGGCGGACACGTCCGGCACGCAGCGGCCGTCCACCGTGCGGTAGGTCCAGCGGGCACCGTCACGGACGAGTTCGCGTACCGCCCGCACGAACCGCTCCACGTGCTCGTCCGGCGTACCCGCACCGAAGCTCACCCGGATCGCGTTGAGCGACTTCTCACCGGACGCCGCCTCGGGAGCGCCGCACTCGCCCTGCGCCCGCCCATCGCCCCCGAGCAGCCTGCGCAGCAGCGGGTGCGCGCAGAACAGCCCGTCGCGCACCCCGATGCCGTACTCGGCGGAGAGCGCGGCGGCGAAGTGGGAGCTGTTCCAGCCCTCGACGACGAAGGACAGCACGCCGACCCGCGGCGCCTCGTCCCCGAACAGCGACAGGAACCGCACCCCGGGCACGTCGGCGAGCCCGTCCCGGACCACGCGGACCAGCGCCTCCTCACGCGCGGCCAGCGCCTCGAAGCCGGCCTCGGTGAGCGCCTTGCAGGCGGAGGCGATGGCGTACGCGCCGATGACGTTGGGCGAGCCGGCCTCGTGGCGGGCGGCGCCCTCGTGCCACTCCACGTCCACTCCCCCGTCCGCGCCCCGGGTGACCTTCCGGCTGGCGCCGCCGCCCGCGAGGTAGGGCTCGGCCGCCCGCAGCCAGTCGGCGCGGCCGGCCAGCACACCGGAGCCGAAGGGGGCGTACAGCTTGTGCCCGGAGAAGACGACCCAGTCGACGTCCAGGTCGCGCACGCTGACCGGGTGGTGCGGGGCGAGCTGGGCGGCGTCCAGCACGATCCGCGCACCGTGCGCGTGCGCGGCGGCCGCCAGCTCCCGCACGGGCCACAGCTCACCGGTGACGTTGGAGGCGCCGGTGACGCAGACCAGGGCGGTGCCGTAAGGATCACGGTCGGCGAGGGCGCGTTCCAGGGCCGTCACCGCGGCGCGGGGGCTGTCGGGCGCGTCGAGGCAGGTGACGCGTGCGCCGCGCCAGGGCAGCAGGGAGGCGTGGTGCTCGGTCTCGAAGACGAACACCTCGCAGTCCTCGGGGAGCGCGGTGGCGAGCAGGTTGAGGGAGTCGGTGGTGGACCGGGTGAAGACCACCTGGTCCCCGGTGCGGCAGTCCAGGAACTCCGCGACGGTGCGGCGGGCGTTCTCGAACAGGTCGGTGGAGAGCTGGGAGAGGTATCCGGCGCCCCGGTGGACGCTGCCGTAGTACGGCGCGTAGGCGGCCACGTCGTCCCACACCCGCTGCAGGGCCGGGGCGCTGGCGGCGTAGTCGAGGGCGGCGTAGGTGACCTCGCCGCCGGTGACGAGGGGGACGGTGACGTCCCGGCCCAGGACGGGCAGCGGGGTGCGGACGGACCGGTCGACGGCAGCGGTGGAGACGGACATGGCGGAACTCCCGGTGAGGCAGGCGGAACCCCCGCGCGAGCGGACGGCGCTCGAGCGCGGAAGGGAAGGAAGAAGGGGTGCGCGGAGGCGGGGCTCGGCGGCCCTAACGCATTCGCTGGCTCACAGGGGGCTCCTCGACGACCAGGACCCCTGGTGTACGAGGGGTCCGCGCTTGCCGTGGACCTCGCTGCCCACGGCCTGGTCTTCACCCGGGGCACCCCGCCACGGACGGAGGGTTGCCGGACAGCCGGCCGGGGCCTGATGGCTGTCACTCATGACCTGGGAGGAAACTACGTGACGTGCGCGACGTCCCGCAACCCGTGTCCGGATCGCGGGACGTCGGGGGCCGTCGGGCCGCTACGCGTTGCTGACGGCGACCCAGCGCTCCAGGACCCGCTTGGCGGCCCCGGAGTCGATGGACTCGGCCGCCTTCGCCATCCCCGCGCGGATCTGCTCCGTCAGGGTGCCGGGGCCCGGCTCCAGGGCGACCAGCGCCGCCGCCGAGTTCAGCAGCACCGCGTCCCGCACGGGGCCGGTCTCACCGTCCAGCACCCGGCGGGCGACCTCCGCGTTGTAGGAGGCGTCGGCGCCGCGCAGGGCCTCCACCGGCACCAGGTCGATGCCGACGTCGCGCGGGTCGAAGGTCTGCTCGTCGACCGCGCCGTCACGGACCACCCACACCCGGGAGGTGGCGGTGGTGGTCAGCTCGTCCAGGCCGTCGTCGCCGCGGAACACCAGCGAGGAGTGGCCGCGCCCGGCGAAGACCCCGGCGATGATGGGCGCCATGCGGGCGTCGGCGACCCCCACCGCCTGCGCCTTGACCTGTGCCGGGTTGGACAGCGGGCCGAGGAAGTTGAAGACGGTGCGGATGCCGAGCTGGCCGCGCGCCGCGGCCACGTGACGCAGCGCCGGGTGGAACTTCACCGCGAAGCAGAAGGTGATCCCCGCTTCTTCGGCGACCTCGGCGACCCGTCGCGGGGTCAGTTCCAGGTTGACGCCGAGCTTCTCCAGGACGTCGGAGGCGCCGGACGCGGAGGAGGCGGCCCGGTTGCCGTGCTTGACGACCTTCGCGCCGGTGCCGGCCACGACGATCGAGGACATCGTGGAGATGTTCACCGTGCGGGCGCCGTCCCCGCCGGTGCCGACGATGTCGACGGTGGCGCCCGGCACCTCGATGACGTTGGCGTGGTCGTACATGGCGCGTACGCAGCCGGTGATCTCCTCGACGGTCTCGCCCTTGGCCCGCAGCGAGACCGCGAAGCCGGCGATCTGCGCGTCGGTCGCCTCGCCGCGCATGATCAGGTCCATCGCCCAGGCGGTGTCGTCGGCGGACAGGTCCCGTCCGTCCAGCAGTCCGTTCAGTACGGCGGGCCAGGAGCGGCCCGCCGCGGTGTCGCCTCCAGCGGGGGTCACAGCGCTCATGGCCGCTCCTGATGGTCGTGGAAGAGTGCGGGGATCCGGCAGGGTCCCGGGCTCCACCCTATCCAGCTCCGGGCACGGCGAAGGGCCCCCGTCCGTTCTGCGGACGGGGGCCCTTCACTGTCGTGTGGCGACGGGGGTGAGGTGTTCCGGGGGATCAGTGGTGGCCGTGGCCGCTCGTGATCTCCTTGTACTCCTCGACGGTCGGCTTGGGAATCTGGGACTCCCCGCCGTAGTAGCCCTTGCTGAGCTTGGCGCGCAGCTTCTCGCTCATCTTCACCTTGCGCCGGACGCCGTTCTCGTCGACCTCCGGGCCGAGCTCGAGCGGCTTGTACTGCTCGTGCGCGGTGAGGGTGTGCAGCTGCTCCTGGCTGAGCGGCTCGTGGACCTCGATGAACTCACCGTGCGGCAGGCGCTTGATGATGCCGGTCTCCCGGCCGTGCAGCACCTTCTCCTTGTCCCGGCGCTGGAGGCCGAGGCAGATCCGCTTGGTGACGACGAAGGCCACGACCGGGGCGACGAAGAACGCGATGCGCACGAACCAGGTGATCGCGTTGATCGACAGGTTGAAGTGCGTGGCCCACAGGTCGTTGCCGCCGCCGACGAGGAGCACGAAGTACAGCGTGATCCAGGCGACACCGAACGCGGTACGGGTCGGGGCGTTGCGCGGGCGGTCCAGGATGTGGTGCTCGCGCTTGTCGCCGGTGACCCAGGACTCGATGAACGGGTACACCGCGATCGACACCAGGACCAGCGGGAAGATCAGCAGCGGGACGAACACGCCCAGTACGAGGGTGTGGCCCCAGAAGTTGATCTCCCAGCCCGGCATGACACGGATCAGGCCCTCGGAGAAGCCCATGTACCAGTCGGGCTGGGCGCCGGTGGAGACCATGTCCGGCCGGTAGGGGCCGATGTTCCAGATCGGGTTGATCGTGGCGATCGCCGAGACGGCCGCCAGCACACCGAAGACCAGGAAGAAGAAGCCTCCGGCCTTGGCCATGTACACCGGCAGCAGCGGCATGCCGACGACGTTCTTGTTCGTCTTGCCGGGGCCCGCGAACTGCGTGTGCTTGTGGTAGAAGACCAGGATCAGGTGCGCCACCACGAGGCCGAGCATGATGCCCGGCAGCAGCAGGATGTGGACCGAGTAGAACCTGGCGATGAAGTCGTCGCCCGGGAACTCGCCGCCGAAGATGAAGAACGACAGGTACGTGCCGACGATCGGCACGGACAGGACCGCGCCTTCCATGAAGCGGATACCGGTGCCGGAGAGCAGGTCGTCCGGGAGTGAGTAGCCGGTGAAACCGGTGAACATGCCGAGGACGAACAGCAGGAAGCCGAACAGCCAGTTGATCTCACGCGGCTTGCGGAACGCGCCGGTGAAGAACACACGCATCATGTGGACGAACATGCCGGCCAGGAAGACCAGCGCCGCCCAGTGGTGGATCTGCCGGATCAGCAGACCGCCACGGACGTCGAAGCTGATGTCCAGCGTCGACTTGTAGGCCTCACTCATCAGCTGGCCCTGCATGGGGATGTAACTGCCGTGGTACTCCACCTCGTTCATCGACGGGTGGAAGAACAGCGTCAGGTACACACCCGTGAGGATGATGATGAGGAAGCTGTAGAGGCAGATCTCACCCAGCATGAACGACCAGTGGTCGGGGAAGATCTTGCGCATGTTGGCCTTGGCCAGGGAGTAGATCCCCAGCCGGCCGTCGGCCCAGTCGGCGACGCGTTCGCCGGCCGGCGCCTTCCCGCGCGAGCGGGACTCGGGGGTCGTTGTGGTACTCATCCGCGCTCCCAGAAGGCAGGACCGACGGGCTCGTCGAAGTCGCCGAGCGCTTCGAGGTAGCCCTCGTCGTTCACGCCGATGCGCAGCTGCGGCAGGGCGTGACCGGCGGGACCGAAGATCACCTTGGCACCGTCGGAAAGGTCGAAGGTGGACTGGTGACAGGGGCAGAGCGCGTGGTGCGTCTGCTGCTCGTACAGGGAGATCGGGCAACCGACGTGGGTGCAGATCTTCGAGTAGGCGAGGATCCCCTCGTGCGACCACTCCAGCGCCTGCTTGTCCTTGATGTCGTCCGGCTGGATGCGGACCAGCATCAGGGCTGCCTTGGCGATCTCGGTCATGAAGCCGTGCTCGTGCGGGTCGAGACCCTCGGGCTGGGCGAAGGTGAGCGAGCCCACGATGATGTCGGACGGCCGCAGCGGCTCGTTCGTGTTCATGTTGACCAGCAGCTTGCCCTTGGACCACGCGGTCTCGCGCAGCTTGGTCCCCGGCAGCGGTCCGAGGTCGCGCAGCAGCACCACTCCGGAGAGCGGGAACAGGGCGAGCGCGCCGAACATCGTGTTGCGGATCAGCTTCCGGCGGCCGAGCACCGACTCCTTGGCACCCTGGCGGAAGTCGTCCATGACCTTCGCCTTGACCTCCGGGGAGGCCTCGATCGGGTGACGCTCGTCGGCGATCTCGTGGTCGGACATCAGCGTGCGGGCCCAGTGGACCGCGCCGGCGCCGATGGCGAACAGGGCGACGCCGAGGGTCATGCCGAGCGCGAAGTTCAGCGCGCTGACGTGACCGAGCATGAAGATGTAGACGGACTGGTCGACCGGGATCGTCACGAACGAGACGATGAAGCCGACGGTGGCCAGCATCGACAGCGTGAACAGCAGGGCGACCGTGCGCTCGGACCGCTTGGCGGCCCGCTCGTCGAGGTCCTGGATCCTCGGCTCGTGGGGCGGCAGCCCCGGGTCGGCGAACGGGTTCTTCTCGTCCGCCGCCTTCACCGCGCCGTGGCTGGTGTCCTGCGCTGCGGGCAGGTTCTCTTCGGGAATGTCTTGGCTACTCATGACTTCTTGGCCTTTGCGGTCCGAGCGGCGACCCAGACGGCGACCGCGACCAGCGCGCCGAGTCCGAAGACCCACGCGAACAGACCCTCGGAGACCGGGCCAAGTCCGCCGAGCGCGAGACCACCGGGGCTCTCCGACTCGTCGCTGTTGACCGTGTGCAGGTACGCGATGATGTCCTTCTTGTTCTGCTCCGACAGCGTGCTGTCGGGGAAGGAGGGCATGTTCTGCGGGCCGGTGAGCATGGCCTCGTAGATGTGCTTGGGCGCGACGTCCTCGAGGTTCGGGGCGTACTTGCCGTGCGTGAGCGCGCCGCCCTTGCCGGTGAAGTTGTGGCACTGCGCGCAGTTGTTGCGGAACAGTTCACCGCCCTTGGCGATGTCGGCACCCTCGGGGCCGTACTGCTCCTCGGTGGGGATCGCCGGACCGGCACCCAGGGAGGCGATGTACGCGGCCAGCTGGTCGATCTCGGCCTGCGAGTAGACGGCCGGCTTGTCGGGCAGCTGGGCGCCCTGCGAGGTGGCGGCCGGCATGCGGCCGGTGCTCACCTGGAAGTCGACCGCGGCGGCGCCCACGCCCACCAGGCTCGGACCGTCGGAGGTGCCCTGACCGCCGGTGCCGTGGCAGCTGGCGCAGCCGACCGCGTAGAGCTTCTTGCCCTCCTCGATGGTGAGGGACTGGGCGGTTTCGTCGGCCTGCGCCTTGTCCGCGGGTGCGAACACGGCGTAGAGCCCCCCGGTGCACGCCAGGGCGAGGAGTAGGACGACGAGCGCCGCCAGCGGGTGGCGTCGTCGTGCGGAGAGCTTTTTCACGGATTACCCCGGTGTCAGGATCTTCTGCGTCGATGCTTCTGGTTGGTGCGCTGCTTCGCGCGCGAGGCGGAGGGGCCTGCTACTTGATCATGTAGATCGTGGCAAAGAGGCCGATCCAGACGACGTCGACGAAGTGCCAGTAATAGGACACGACGATGGCCGCTGTCGCCTGTTCGTGTGTGAACCTCCGTGCCGCGTAGGTCCGGCCCAGGACCAGCAGGAAGGCGATGAGACCGCCCAGCACGTGCAGGCCGTGGAAGCCGGTGGTCAGGTAGAAGGCCGAGCCGTACGCGTCGGAGGAGAGAGACAGGCCGTAGTGCTTGACCAGCTCGGTGTACTCGAGGACCTGTCCTCCGATGAAGACCGCACCCATGATGAAGGTGACGATGAACCACATCCGGAGCTTCTTCACGTCACCGCGCTCGGCGGCGAAGACGCCGAGCTGGCAGGTGAGGGAGGAAAGCACCAGGATCGTGGTGTTCGCCGCCGAGAACGGGAAGTTCAGGGAGTCGGCCTTCTCCGACCAGAAGTCGGGTCCGGTCACCGATCGCAGGGTGAAGTACATCGCGAAGAGGGCCGCGAAGAACATCAGCTCGGAACTCAGCCAGATGATGGTTCCGACGCTGGTGAGGTTCGGTCGGTTGACCGACGGGTGCGCGTGCCCGGTGTCTACTGTCGTTGCTGTCGCCACGCCGACATTATGTCGGTCGCTTATCCCGCCCTCACTCCCGGGGGTGCCGTTCGGTGTGTTCCCCCCTCCTGGACTGCCCGGATGGCCCACCCGGAGGCCCGTCGGGACCCGTTCGAAGCCGTGTCCGAACCAGTGTTGACCGGGGGTCCGAGGGGGTAGCATCCGCGCCATCGGTACCCGAAGTTCCCGACAGAGCCGTGCCCTCTCTCTTACGCGTGGAGGAACAATGCAGGCGACCGCCACGGTGCTGGTCTACAGCGACGACGCCAACACCCGGGAGCAGGTGCGGCTCGCCACCGGGCGGCGGCCGGCCCCGGACGTGCCCGTAGTGGAGTTCGTGGAGTGCGCGACCCAGGCGGCCGTGCTCACGGAGCTGGACCGGGGCGGCATCGACGTGTGCGTGTTCGACGGCGAGGCCGTGCCGATGGGGGGCATGGGCCTGTGCCGGCAGATCAAGGACGAGGTGTTCGACTGTCCGCCGGTGCTGTTGCTGATCGCCCGGCCGCAGGACGCCTGGCTGGCGACCTGGAGCCGGGCGGAGGCCGCGGTGACCCTGCCGGTTGAGCCCGTGGAGTTCGCGTCCGCGCTGGCCGGGCTGCTGCGGCGGAAGCGGCTGCAGAGCGCGTAGTCACTCCGCCGGTCCTGTGATGCGGCGGCCGCGGGTCCGTCGTGGCCGGCCGCGCGGTTCCCCGCGCCCCTGAGGGGGTCACACCGCCGTCGGGCGGAGGCGTGCCGTGTCGCCGGAGCGGGGGGACACGGGGGTGGTGAGGGCGCTGCCGGCCTGCCACTTCTCCCAGTCGAGGTTCCAGTCGCCGTAGCCGTTGCCGAAGGGTTCCATCGTGTCGCCGGCCGAGTTGACGACCTCCACGATGTCGCCCTCGCGCACGGCGCCGAAGAACCACTCGGCGTTGGCGGTGTTCATGCCCACGCAGCCGTGGCTGACGTTGGCGGAGCCCTGGGAGCCGACGGACCAGGGGGCGGCGTGCACGTACTCGCCGCTCCATGTCACCCGGGTGGCCCAGTGGACGTCCATGTCGTAGGACTCCGAGGAGCCCTCGGCGATGCCCACGGTGCTGCTGCGCATCCGTACGAGGGGTTCCTTGGCGAGGACCACCTTGACGCCGTTGCGGGTCTCGAAGCCGGGCTTGCCGGTGGTGACGGGGATCTGCTTGATCTCCTCGCCGTTCTTGAAGACCGTCAGGGTGTGCGCGGCGGCGTCGGTGAGGGCCGTCACCCGGTCACCGGTGCGGATGGTGAGGGGGGCGGAGGCGCCGCCCCTGAGCCGGTCGCCGACCTTGATGCCCTCCAGGGTGCTGCGGACCCGGACGGTGGCGTGGGCGGGCCAGTAGTCCTTCGGGCGGTAGTGCAGCTTCTTGTCGTCGACCCAGTGCCAGGAGCCGGTCACGGCGGGCGTGGAGTCGACCTTCAGGGCGCGTTCTACGACGGCCCGGTCGGCCCGTGCCCTGACCGGTTCGTTCAGCTCGGCGGTGAGGGGCTGGCCGACGCCGTAGGTGCCCGCCCGGGGTCCGAGGGCGACGTCCAGGCGCTTGGCGGCGGCGGGCCTGCCGGTGGTGAAGGTGAGGACCTTCCGGCCGGGCGCCCCGTCCTCGTCCTCGGTGCTCACCCGGACCGTGTACCGGGCGTCGGCGGCCAGCGGGGAGGTGCTGTGCCACCGGCTGCCGTCGGCGGCCAGTTCGCCCGTCACGTGGCGTCCTGAGGCGTCCACGGCGGTGACGTCCGTGATGCGTCCGTCGGAGTCCTCGGCGACCACTTCCAGGGGCTTGTCGGGGTCGGCGGGTTTGCCCTCCTCGATGCCGATGAAGGAGATCTGGTCCGCCGCGTCGTAGGGCTCGGCGGACAGCGGGCTGCCGTCGGAGGAGCAGCCTGCGACGCCCGCGCCGAGGGCGATCACCAGCAGCGCGCAGCCGGCGACGCGGCTCCGGCCGGCGCCCGCGCCACGGGGGGACTCTGTCTGTCTCATGACCTCACGCTAGGAAGCCGGGCCCGCGTCGGCTCACTGGACGGCCCGAACGGGTGAGGCCGGGGGGAAAAGCGGGGGCCCGGACGCTCCTGACGGAGTGTCCGGGCCCCGAAGTGCCGTGGCGCGTGTTACTGGGTGCGGTTCTCACCGCGGTAGTACTCGAAGACCCAGCCCCAGATGCCGAGCAGCAGCACCGGCGCCGAGAAGTACATCAGCCACCAGCCGACGGCGACACCCAGGAAGGCGAGGGCGCCACCCGCGGCGAGCGCCAGCGGCTGCCAGCTGTGCGGGCTGAAGAACCCGACCTCGCCGGAGTCGTCCGCGACGTCCGCCTCCTTGTTGTCCTGGGCGCCCACGTCGACCCGCCGGGCGGTGAAACCCAGGTAGAAGCCGATCATGATGCTCAGGCCGAACGCCAGGAAGAGGGCCGTGGTGCCGACCGGCTCCTTCGACCAGACGCCGTAGACACCGGCGACGATCAGGAAGAAGAGGCTCAGCCACATGAACAGGTTGCCCTGGATTCTCACTTGCCGGCCTCCTTGCCACCAGCGAGCGCCTTCTCCCCGTGACCGGCGTTCTCGAGCTCGTCGAGCGCGGCGATCTCCGGGTGGTGCAGGTCGAACGCCGGGGATTCGCTGCGGATCCGCGGAAGGGTGATGAAGTTGTGGCGCGGCGGCGGGCAGGAGGTCGCCCACTCCAGGGAGCGGCCGTAACCCCACGGGTCGTCGACGCCGACCGGCTTGCCGTACTTCGCCGTCTTCCAGATGTTGTAGAAGAACGGCAGGATCGACAGGCCGAGCAGGAACGAGGCGATCGTGGAGACCGTGTTCAGCGCGGTGAAGCCGTCGGCCGCCAGGTAGTCCGAGTACCGGCGCGGCATGCCCTCGACACCCAGCCAGTGCTGGACGAGGAAGGTGCCGTGGAAGCCGATGAACAGCGTCCAGAAGGTGATCTTGCCCAGACGCTCGTCGAGCATCTTGCCGGTGAACTTCGGCCACCAGAAGTGGAAGCCGGCGAACATCGCGAACACCACGGTGCCGAAGACCACGTAGTGGAAGTGCGCCACCACGAAGTAGCTGTCGGAGACGTGGAAGTCCAGCGGCGGCGACGCCAGGATCACGCCGGTCAGACCACCGAAGAGGAAGGTGATCAGGAAGCCGACCGACCACAGCATCGGCGTCTCGAAGGACAGGCTGCCCTTCCACATGGTGCCGATCCAGTTGAAGAACTTCACGCCCGTCGGCACCGCGATCAGGAAGGTCATGAAGGAGAAGAACGGCAGCAGCACGCCACCCGTGACGTACATGTGGTGCGCCCACACTGTCACCGACAGGCCGGCGATGGCGATCGTCGCGGCGATCAGGCCCATGTAACCGAAGATCGGCTTGCGGGAGAAGACCGGGATGATCTCGGAGACGATGCCGAAGAACGGCAGCGCGATGATGTACACCTCGGGGTGGCCGAAGAACCAGAAGAGGTGCTGCCACAGCAGCGCTCCGCCGTTGGCCGAGTCGAAGATGTGCGCCCCGAACTTGCGGTCCACCTCGAGGGCGAACAGCGCGGCGGCCAGCACCGGGAAGGCCAGCAGGACCAGCACACCGGTCAGCAGGACGTTCCAGGTGAAGATCGGCATGCGGAACATCGTCATGCCGGGAGCGCGCATGCAGATGATCGTGGTGATGAAGTTGACCGAACCGAGGATCGTGCCGAAGCCGGAGAAGGCCAGGCCCATGATCCACATGTCGGCGCCGATGCCCGGCGAGCGGACCGCGTCGGACAGCGGCGAGTAGGCGAACCAGCCGAAGTTGGCCGCGCCGTCCGGGGTGAGGAAGCCACCCAGCGCGATCAGCGAGCCGAACAGGAACAGCCAGTAGGCGAACATGTTCAGCCGCGGGAACGCCACGTCGGGCGCGCCGATCTGCAGCGGCATGATCCAGTTCGCGAAACCGGCGAAGAGCGGCGTCGCGAACATCAGCAGCATCACGGTGCCGTGCATCGTGAACGCCTGGTTGAACTGCTCGTTGGAGACGATCTGCAGGCCCGGGCGGGCCAGCTCGGCACGCATGACGAGCGCCATCACGCCACCGATGACGAAGAAGGCGAACGACGTCACCAGGTAGAGCGTGCCGATCGTCTTGTGGTCAGTGGTCGTCAGCCACTTGATCACGACGCTGCCACGGTTCTGGCGCCGCACCGGCAGCTCGTCCTCGTAGTGGGACCCGGCTGCCTCGGCACCCTGGGGTTGGTTGAGGATGCTCACAGGATGTTCGACTCCCGGTTCTTCTCAGGGCCCGTCTGTCCGATGCCGGCGGGCACGTAACCGGTCTGCCCCTTCTTCACGAGGTCCTTCAGGTGCTGCTCGTACCGCTCCTGGGAGACGACCTTCACGTTGAAGAGCATCCGGGAGTGGTCGACGCCGCAGAGCTCGGCGCACTTGCCCAGGAAGGTGCCCTCACGGCTGGGGGTCACCTCGAAGGCGTTGGTGTGCCCCGGGATGACGTCCTGCTTCATCAGGAAGGGCACCACCCAGAAGGAGTGGATGACATCACGCGAGGTCAGCACGAAGCGGACCCGCTTACCCTCGGGCAGCCACAGGGTGGGGCCCGGGTTGTTGGTCTGCGGGTTGCGGGTGCCGGGGACACCGCAGTCGTAGACACCGCCGGCGTCGGCCGGGAACGCGTCCTTGTAGCGGTCCGGAATCGCGTCCAGTTCCTTGGACTTCTTGGCGTCGCCCGTCGAACCGTCGACGTTCTCGACGTAGTTGAAGCACCAGCTCCACTGGAAGCCGACCACGTTGACCGTGACGTCGGGATTCTTCTCGAGCTTCAGCAGCTCGGACTCATCGCGCGCGGTGAAGAAGAAGAACACCGAGACGATGATGAGGGGGACGACCGTGTACAGCGCCTCGATGGGCATGTTGTACCGGGTCTGCGGAGGGACCTCCACCTTGGTGCGGCTGCGCCGGTGGAAGAACACACTCCACAGGATCAGGCCCCACACCAGCGCGCCGATGGCGAGCGCGGCAGCCCAGGATCCCTGCCACAGGGAGAGGATCCGCGGAGCCTCTTCCGATGTTGGGGTGGGCATACCGAGGCGGGGGAAGTCCTCCCATGTGCAACCGGTGGCGGTCGCCAGGACCAGGCCCGCGGTCAGTGCCTGCAGCAGCTTCCGCCGCATGGGGCGCCGCGGCGAGCGGTCGGAGCCGTTGGGACTCACGTAGCGCCTTCCCGAGAGTCTCGCCCGCGCTGTACGGCTGCGGCCTGGCCTTCTCGCTGGTCGGTCGCCGCCCTGCGTCGGGCAGGGGTTTGGATGTTTATGCGGACCAAACCCTAGCCGACGCCCTCCGGGGGGTCGCGGGGAGGGGGGCCTAGTCGGTCCGCGGGTCGCTGGATTGGCGGCTGCGGGTGCGCGGGCGCCTGCCGCGCGGTTCCCCGCGCCCCCGGGGACGGCTGCCGCGCCGGAGTTCTACCGTTGCCGTATGGCCTACTTCGACGCCGCTTCCGCCGCTCCTCTCCATCCTGTTGCCCGGCAGGCCCTGATGGCCTCCCTCGACGAGGGGTGGGCCGACCCGGCGCGGCTCTACCGGGAGGGGCGGCGGGCCCGGATGCTGCTGGACGCGGCGCGCGAGGCCGCCGCGGAGGCGGTGGGGTGCAGGGCGGACGAGTTGGTGTTCACCCCGTCGGGGACCTCGGCGGTGCACTCCGGTGTCGCGGGCGCGCTGGCGGGGCGACGGCGCGCCGGGCATCACCTGATCGTGTCGGCGGTCGAACACTCTTCTGTCCTCCACGCGGCGGAGGTTCACCGCGCCGGCGGGGGGCCGGTCACCGAGGTGGCGGTGGAACGCACGGGTGCCGTGAGCCCGTCGGCGTACGCCGGGGCGCTGCGGCCGGACACCGCGCTGGCCTGCCTCCAGTCGGCCAACCACGAGGTGGGGACCGTGCAGCCGGTGGCCGAGGTGGCCGGGGCGTGCCGGGCGGCGGGGGTGCCGCTGCTGGTGGACGCGGCCCAGTCGCTGGGCTGGGGGCCGGTGGAGGGCGACTGGTCGCTGCTCGCGGCGAGCGCGCACAAGTGGGGCGGTCCGGCGGGCGTGGGGCTGCTCGTCGTGCGCAAGGGGGTGCGGTTCGCTCCCCAGGGTCCGCGGGACGAGCGGGAGTCGGGGCGGGCGCCCGGGTTCGAGAACCTGCCGGCGATCGTGGCCGCGGCGGCGTCCCTGCGGGCGGTGCGGGCGGAGGCCGCCGGGGAGGAGGCGCGGCTGCGGGAACTGACGGAGCGCATCCGGGCGCGGGTGCCGGGTCTTGTGCCGGACGTGGAGGTGGTCGGCGACCCGGAACGGCGGCTGCCGGGGATCGTCACCTTCTCCTGTCTCTATGTCGACGGGGAGACGGTGCTGCACGAGCTGGACCGGGCCGGTTTCTCCGTGTCGTCCGGGTCCTCGTGCACGAGCAGCACGCTGACGCCGAGCCATGTGCTGAGGGCGATGGGGGTGCTCAGCGAGGGGAACATCCGTGTCTCGCTGCCGCCGGGGACGCCGGAGGAGGACGTCGAGCGCTTCCTGACGGTGCTGCCGGAGGTGGTGGCGGGGGTGCGGGAGAAGCTGGGCGCGCCGGTGTCCGCGGGGGACACCGCGGCAGGGCGGAGCGAGGACACCGTGGTCG
Organism: Streptomyces pilosus; assembly: GCF_014649835.1. Taxonomy (GTDB): domain Bacteria; phylum Actinomycetota; class Actinomycetes; order Streptomycetales; family Streptomycetaceae; genus Streptomyces; species Streptomyces pilosus. The sequence goes on from NZ_BMTU01000001.1 coordinate 410,382, forward strand.
TGGACGCGCTGGGCCGCCGCTGCCCGATCCCGGTGATCGAGCTGGCGAAGGTGATCGGGGACGTCCCGCTCGGCGGCACGGTCCGCGTCCTGGCCGACGACGAGGCCGCCCGTCTGGACATCCCGGCCTGGTGCGACATGCGGAACCAGCAGTACCTCGGCGAGGAACCGGCCCCCGGGGGAACCGCCTACTCGATCCGCCGCCTCACCTGACCCCCTCGGGGGCGCGGGGGAACGCACGGCCGGCCCCACGCCCCCGGGTGACTCAGCCCAGGTGTGCCCGGACCTCCTCCGCCGCCTCGTCCCCGTACGCCTTCGTGAACCGCTCCATGAAGTGCCCGCGCCGCAGCTGGTACTCCTGCGTGCCCACCGTCTCGATGACCAGCGTGGCGAGCATGCAGCCCACCTGCGCCGCGCGCTCCAGCGACACGCCCCACGCGAGCCCCGACAGGAAGCCCGCCCGGAACGCGTCACCGACCCCCGTCGGGTCGGCCTTGCGCTCCTCGTCCGGACACCCGACCTCGATCGTCTCCTCGCCGGCCCGCTCGATGCGGACACCGCGCGCGCCGAGGGTGGTGACCCGGTGGCCGACCCGGTCGAGGATCTCGGCGTCGCTCCAGCCGGTCTTCGTCTCGATGAGCCCCTTCTCGTACTCGTTGGAGAAGAGGTAGGTCGCCCCCTCCAGCAGTATCCGGATCTCCTCGCCGTTCATCCGGGCGATCTGCTGGGAGAAGTCGGCGGCGAACGGGATGCCCCGCGAGCGGCACTCCTCGGTGTGCCGGAGCATGCCCTCCGGGTCGTCGGCGCCGATGGAGACCAGGTCGAGGCCGCCCACGCGGTCGGCGACGGTCTTCAGCTCGATCAGCCGGGCCTCGCTCATCGCGCCCGTGTAGAAGGAGCCGATCTGGTTGTGGTCCGCGTCCGTGGTGCACACGAAGCGGGCGGTGTGCAGGGTGTCGGAGATACGGACGGAGTCGGTGTCGACGCCGTGCCGGTCCAGCCAGGCCCGGTACTCGTCGAAGTCGAACCCGGCCGCTCCGACCAGGATCGGCCGGGTGCCGAGCTGGCCCATTCCGAAGGCGATGTTCGCGGCGACGCCACCCCGGCGTACGTCGAGGTTGTCGACCAGGAAGGACAGCGAGACCGTGTGCAGCTGGTCCGCGACGAACTGGTCGGCGAAGCGGCCGGGAAAGGTCATGAGATGGTCGGTGGCGATGGAGCCGGTGACTGCGATGCGCACGGCGTCGATTCTCCTGGGGGAGGCGGGTTGACACTTCACGCTACCGGGTGGGAGCGACCCGCAGAAGCGTCGGAAACTACCCGATAGTAGGGCTTTCTTCGTGACCTTGGTCGTGCATACGGTGCGAACATGACGAACATCAAGGTCCACACGTCCACGCCCGTCGACCTCGAGGGCGACCTGGCGTCGCTGCGCGGCGACTGCGCCCGGATGGCGCCCCACTGGGCGGTGCCGGACCGGGCCGTCGCGCGGCCGGTGTCCCCGTCCCTGATCCACGGTGTGAGCGTGCCGCCCGCGTCCGCCCGGCTGCTGGACGCGATGTCCGAGTACGGCGACTGAGCCGACGCGGGAACCGCGCGCTCCCCCGCTGCGTCCCATCGCCGTCCCCCGTAAAGGGGATGCGGGATACGACCCCTCAGCGGTCCCGGCAGGACCGGGCAGGGTCCACTGGGACAGTTGCGCAGCCGAAGGAGCGATGCGGTGAACACCGAGCGACCCGACAACGACGACGCCGAGGCGCGCACCGACGCCGGCAGCACGGGCGGCACCGGGGGCGCTTCGGGCCGCGACGGGGCGGCGGACGCCGGGCAGCGGCGGGACCGCCCGGCCGGCCCGGAGGCGCCGGCCGCCGACGCCCCCGCCGGGGAGCCGGAAGGCGAGCGGACCGAACCGGAGCCGGCCGACTCCGCCGCCCCGGTCACCCGGGCCCCGCAGGACGAGCCCGAGCCGTCCGAGCCCCCCGCCCCGGAAACCCGGGCCCCGCAGGACGAGCCCGAGACCGGCCGTCCGGCCGACGGTCTCGCCGTCGCGAAGGCGGAGGAGCCCGGGGAGGCGCCGGACGCCGCCGCGGAGGAGCCGTCCGCCGCCGGGACGGAGACGTCCGGGCGCGGGCCGGAGCCCGGCCCGGACGAGACGGTCGTCGGGGAGCACCGGACCGGCGGCCGGCGGTCCGCGGACGGGAGCGCCGGCGGTCCGGCGCGACGGCGTTCGCCCGTGCTGATCGCGTCCGTCGCCGCTGCCGTACTGCTGGTCGGAGGCGGTGGCGCCTACCTGGCGACCGGGGCCGTGGGCGGCTCCGGCGACTCCGGGGCCGGGACGACCCCGGGGGCGAACGGTGACCCCACTCCCCCGCCGCTCGCCCTCGACGGCCACTCCGAGGGCGCCGGGAACGGCATCGCGCCCGGCGAGCCCGACCCCTACGGCACCACCTACCGCGCCGACGGCACGCTTCCCGCGGGTCCCGGCTCCGCACCGGTGTACCGCGCCGGCGGGCAGGTCGCCGAGGAGCGGGTGGTCGCGCTGGCGAAGGCGCTCGGACTCGACGGGAAACCGGTCGCGGAGGCCGGCGGCTGGCGGATCGGCGGCCAGGACGGCTCCGGTCCGACCCTGCGGGTGGAGCGGGAGGCCCCCGGCTCGTGGACGTACAGCGCGTACACCCCGCGCACCGACAACTGCAAGGGGGCCACCTGCAAGCCCCCGTCCGCCGGTGACGCCTCCCCGGTGAGCGAGGCCGCCGCCAGGAAGGCCGCCGCGCCGGTGCTGAAGGCGGCGGGGCAGGACGACGCGAAGCTGGACGCGAGCCAGGTCATGGACGGCAGCCGCGTGGTGAACGCCGACCCCGAGGTGGGCGGACTGCCGACGTACGGCTGGACGACCGGTGTGATCGTCGGCCCCCGGGGCGAGGTGGTCGGCGGCAACGGCCGGCTCGCGGAGCCGGTCAAGGGGGACACGTACCCCACGGTGAGCGCGGGGCAGGCGCTGGACATGATGAACGCGGCGCCGGGCGACGGCCCGCGCACGGGCATCGGCGGCTGCGCCACGTCCGTACCGCTGGAGGAGGACCGGCAGCAGGAACGGTGCGACCCGGGGGCGAAGCCCGCCGGGGAGAGCCTGACCGTCGACGGCGCGGTGTTCGGACTGGCCGCGCACTCCGTGGAGGGGCGGCCCGCGCTGGTGCCGTCGTGGCTGTTCGAGGTGCGGCCGGAGGGCGCGCGGGAGGCGGTCACGGTGACCCACCCTGCGGTCGACCCGGAGTTCCTGGCCCCGCGGGAGCAGTCCGGTGAGCCCACTCCGGCACCCACGGAGCCCGGTGACGGGCCGACGTCCGCGCCGTCGGCCCGGGAGACCCCCGTCGAGGGCTACACGGCCGAGGGCTCGGAGCTGACCGTGGTCTTCACGGGCGGGGTGTGCGCCGACTACGAGGTGACGGCGACCGCGGACGGCGGCCGGGTGACGGTGCGGGTCACCGAGACGCCCTGGCCGGACAAGGTGTGCATCATGATCGCCAAGCGGTACCAGGAGACGGTGCGGCTGGACGCGCCGCTCGGTGACCGCGCGGTGGTGGACACCGACGGGAAGCCGGTGCCGCTGCACAAGGAAGGGGCCCGGCTGCCCGCGCCGCCCACCCGGTGACCCCCCGGCGCACGGCGAAGGCGGCGGCCCCGGGAGGGGTCCGCCGCCTTCGTCCGTGTCGCCGAGAGGCCGGGAGCCGGCTCAGCTGAAGGAGTCGCCGCAGGCGCAGGAACCGGTGGCGTTCGGGTTGTCGATCGTGAAGCCCTGCTTCTCGATGGTGTCGACGAAGTCGATGGTGGCGCCGCCCAGGTACGGGGCGCTCATGCGGTCGGTGACGACCTTCACACCGCCGAAGTCCTTCAGCACGTCGCCGTCGAGCGAACGCTCGTCGAAGAAGAGCTGGTAGCGCAGGCCGGAGCAGCCGCCGGGCTGGACGGCGACGCGCAGGGCGAGGTCGTCACGGCCTTCCTGGTCGAGCAGGGCCTTGACCTTGGACGCGGCGGCGTCGGTCAGGACGATGCCGTCGGTGACGGTGGTGGTCTCGTCCGATACGGACATCTACATCTCTCCCGGGTTGTACGGAGACTGCTTGCCGACGGTTGCAACCGGCGGGACCGCGGATTCATTCCGGGCCGGGCGCGTCTTTTCCTCGCCTCCCTCCTCATGCTCGCACACGCGATGCGGAGCGGAAACCGGCTGCCGCGGGGCCCCGTGGGAATGGATCGGCGCCCGCCGGGATTCACGTCACACGGACGCTATGGCCGTCGTCAAAGTGACGTGAACCGGTTATGATAGATAGCGTCATTTCGACGAGAAGTCGCCAGAACAGAAAGGGTGCGTGTCGTGACCACCGCCCAGACCCAGGAGCTCGACGTACAGCCGACGCCCCTCGCCCTGCTGCTCCTCGGCCGTGAGGCCGACCCGAGGAGCGAGCGCGGTGTGGAGTGTCCCGGCGACCTCCCCTCGCCGTCCGACCCGGACCTGGTGGAGCGCGCCCGCGCCGCCAAGGAGAAGCTCGGGGACAAGGTCTTCGTGCTCGGCCACCACTACCAGCGCGACGAGGTCATCCAGTTCGCGGACGTCACGGGCGACTCGTTCAAGCTGGCCCGGGACGCCGCCGCGCGGCCGCAGGCGGAGTACATCGTCTTCTGCGGTGTGCACTTCATGGCCGAGTCCGCGGACATCCTCACCGGGGACGAGCAGAAGGTGGTCCTGCCCGATCTGGCCGCCGGCTGCTCCATGGCCGACATGGCCACCGCCGAGCAGGTCGCCGAGTGCTGGGACGTGCTGACCGAGGCCGGGGTGGCCGAGCAGGTCGTCCCCGTCTCGTACATGAACTCCTCCGCCGACATCAAGGCCTTCACCGGCAAGCACGGCGGCACCATCTGCACCTCCTCCAACGCCCGGCGCGCCCTGGACTGGGCCTTCGAGCAGGGCGAGAAGGTGCTGTTCCTGCCCGACCAGCACCTGGGCCGCAACACCGCGGTGCGGGACATGGGCATGTCCCTGGAGGACTGCGTCGTCTACAACCCGCACAAGCCGAACGGCGGGCTGACCGCGGACGAGCTGCGCGGCGCGAAGATGATCCTGTGGCGCGGCCACTGCTCGGTGCACGGCCGCTTCAGCCTCGACTCGGTCGACGACGTGCGCGAGCGCATCCCCGGGGTGAACGTGCTGGTGCACCCCGAGTGCCGGCACGAGGTCGTGGCCGCGGCGGACTACGTCGGCTCGACCGAGTACATCATCAAGACGCTGGAGGCGGCCCCGGCCGGCTCCAAGTGGGCCATCGGCACCGAGCTGAACCTGGTACGGCGCCTGGCGAACCGTTTCGCGCCGGAGGGCAAGGAGATCGTCTTCCTCGACAAGACGGTCTGCTTCTGCTCCACCATGAACCGCATCGACCTCCCGCACCTGGTGTGGGCGCTGGAGTCGCTCGCCGAGGGCAAGCTGGTCAACCGCATCGAGGTGGACAAGGAGACGGAGGCGTTCGCGAAGCTCGCGCTGGAGCGGATGCTGGCGCTGCCGTAGCCCCCCCGGACGCTGCCTCACACGCGGCAGGCCCTGTCCGACACCGGATGTGTCGGGCAGGGCCTGCTCGCGTCGTACGGGGCGTCAGACCTTCGCGGCCTCGGGTTCGCCGGCCGCCGCCCGGTCGGGGGCGCCGCCCTTCTTCGCCGCCTTCTTCGCCGCGCGCCGCTCCTTGCGCAGCTCCAGCATCACGTAGAGCGTCGGCACCAGGAGCAGGGTCAGCAGCGTCGACGTGATCAGACCGCCGATCACCACCACGGCCAGCGGCTGGGCGATGAAGCCGCCCTCGCCGGTGACGCCCAGCGCCATCGGCAGCAGGGCGAAGATGGTCGCCAGGGCCGTCATGAGGATCGGCCGCAGACGGTGGCGGCCGCCCTCCAGCACGGCCTCGACGACGCCGTGCCCCTGCTCGCGGTACTGGTTGATCAGGTCGATCAGCACGATCGCGTTGGTGACCACGATGCCGATCAGCATCAGCATGCCGATCATCGCCGGGACGCCCATCGGGGTGCCGGTGATCAGCAGCAGGCCGAGCGCGCCGGTCGCCGCGAACGGGATGGACACCAGCAGGATCAGCGGCTGGGCGAGCGACCGGAAGGTGCCGACCAGCAGCATGAACACGATCGCGATCGCGGCCAGCATCGCCAGGCCCAGGTTGGCGAACGCCTCGTCCTGGTCCTCGGTCACACCGCCGATCTCCGCGGTCGCGCCCTCGGGCAGCGTCAGCGCATCGATCTTCGCCTGGAGGTCCACGCCCACGGCGCCGGTGTCCTCACCGACCGGCCTGGCGGTGACCGTGGCCGAGCGCTGGCCGTCGATCCGGGTCATGGAGACCGGCCCGTCCACCACCTCGACGGTGGCGACGTCGCTCAGCTTCAGCGGCCCCAGCGGCAGGTTCCTCAGCTCCGCCACGGTGCCGGCCGACCGCTCCGAGCGGATCACGATGTCGCGCTCGGTGTCGTCGAGCACCGCCTTGGCGGCCGGGGTGCCGCGCACCGCCTGGGCGACGACCGCGCCGAGGGTCTGGTCGTCGAACCCGGCCGCCGCGGCCTTGTCGTTGGCCTTGACCGAGATGCGGGGCACGCTCTGCGCCAGGTCGCTGGTGACGTCCGTGACGCCGTCCAGGGAGGCCACCGCTTCGCGGACCTGCTCCGCCGCCTCGCGCAGCACCTGCGCGTCGGCCGCCTTGACCACCACGCTCAGGTCCTGGCTGCCGAAGCCGTCACCGGCCGCGACGGTGGTGGTGCCGATGCCGTCGAGTTCCCCGAGGCCCTGCTCCAGGCTGTCCCGCACGTCCGCGGAGGACGCGTCGTCCTCCAGCATCACCTGGTACGTGGCCTGGTTGGTGTCCGTACCGCCGCCGAAGGCCGCCATGAAGCCGGACGAGCCGACCGTCACCTGGAAGTCCTCGACACCCTCGGTGTCGCCGAGCAGCTTCTCGACCTTCCGCGCCTGGGCGTCGGTCGCGGCCAGGCTCGTGCCGGGCCGCAGCTCCTGCCGGACGGTGAGGACCTGCTGCTCGCCCGGGTCGAAGAAGTTGGTCTTCAGCAGCGGCGCCATGGCGAACGTGCCGATCAGCACGACGACCGCGATGGCCAGGCTGGCGAGCCTGCGCCGGGTGGCGAAGCGCAGGACGGAGAGGTACGTGCGCTGGAGGCGGCTCCTGGCCTCCTTCTCCTCGGCGAGCCGGCGCGCCTCCTCGGCGTCGTCGGGCGTGCCCTTCGGGGGGCGCAGGAACCAGTACGACAGCACCGGGACGACCGTCAGCGACACCAGCAGGGAGGCCAGCAGCGCGGCGGTGACGGTGAGGCTGAAGGAACCGAACAGCTCGCCGACCATGCCGCCGACCAGGCCGATCGGCAGGAAGACGGCGACGGTGGTGAGGGTCGCGGAGGTGACCGCGCCGGCCACCTCGCGGACCGCCTTCATGATCGCCTCGTGGCGCTCCTCGCCGTAGCCGAGGTGCCGCTTGATGTTCTCCAGGACGACGATGGAGTCGTCCACGACCCGGCCGATGGCGATGGTCAGGGCGCCCAGCGTCAGCATGTTCAGCGACAGGTCGCGCGTCCACAGCACGATCAGGGCGAGGACCACGGACAGCGGGATGGACACCGCGGTGACCAGGGTCGAGCGGACCGACGCCAGGAAGACCAGGATCACCACGACGGCGAAGAGCAGACCGAGCGCGCCCTCGGTGGTCAGGCCGTCGATGGCCTTGGACACCGCCGGGCCCTGGTCGCTGACGACGGTGAGAGTGGCGCCGTCCCCGAGGTCCTCGCGCATCCCGGGGAGCTTGTCCTGGACGGCCTCGGAGATGGCGACCGCGCTGCCGTCGTGGTCCATGGTGGCCATCACGGCGAGACTGGGCCTGCCGTTGGTGCGGGTGAGGGAGTCGGCCCTGGCCTCCTCCTGCGTCACCCGGGCGACGTCGGCGAGGCGGACCGGCTTGCCCTTGCCGGGCTCCCCGGTGACCCGCAGGTCCTCGATCTGCTGGAGCGAGGTGAAACCGCCGCCCACCTGGACGGTGCGGTTGGCGCCGCCCTCGTCGAAGGAGCCGGCCGGCACGGTCGCGCCGCCCGCCGTCAGGGCCTGGGCCAGCGACTGCGCGGTCAGGCCGGCCTTCGCCAGCCCGGCGGTGTCCGGGGTGACCGTGACCTGGAGGTCGCGCACGCCGTCCACCAGGACCTGGCCGACGCCGTCGATGCCCTCCAGCGTGGGCACCACGGTCCGCTCCAGCTGGTCGGCGAGCGCCTGCTGGTCCTTGTCGGAGGTGACGGCGAGCACCACGGTCGGGATGTCGTCCGTGGAACCGGCGACGACCTGCGGGTCGACACCGTCCGGCAGGAAGGCACCGGCCCGGTTGACGGCCTGCTGGACGTCGGCGACGAGCTGCTGGGTGTTGTTGCCGTAGTCGAAGGACGCCATGATCACGGCGTTGCCCTCGCTCGCCGTCGAGGTGACGCCGGAGATGCCGTCGACGGCCTCCAGGGCGTCCTCGACGGGTTCGACGACCTGCTTCTCCACCACGTCCGGGGAGGCGCCCTGGTACGGCGCGATCACGGACACCATGGGCAGTTCGATGGTGGGCAGCAGTTGCTGCTTGAGCTGGGGTATCGCGATCGCCCCGAAGACGAGCGCGATGATCGACACCAGTCCGATCAGCGCCCGCTGCGCGAGGCTGAATCTGGACAGCCAGGACATGGGCAGGGTCTCTTTCCGTGGAGCGGCAGAAGTCCGGAAGGCGGGCGCGCGCGCAAGTGGGCGCCCGCTCTACACCCTGGGCCATCGCCGGGGGCCGATCCGTAGACCCGAGGTCCCATCCCGTCGTGCGGCGCGTACTGCCGTCGCAGTACGCCCCGAAGGCCTCACTCCACCCTTGGACGGACCAGGCCCGACTCGTAGGCGGTGACCACCAGCTGGGCCCGGTCGCGGGCCCCCAGCTTGGCCATGGCCCGGTTGACGTGCGTCTTCACGGTCAGCGGACTGACCTCGAGGCGTTCGGCGATCTCGTCGTTGGAGTGGCCGCCCGCCACCTGGACGAGCACCTCGCGCTCGCGCCCGGTGAGCGACCGGAGTTTCTCGGCGCGGTCCTGGTCGCGGTCGGGGTCGGCGGGGCCCTCCTGGGCGAGGAACCGGGCGATCAGGCCCTTGGTGGCCACCGGGGACAGCAGCGCCTCCCCCTCGGCGGCGATCCTGATGGCGTTCAGCATCTCCTCGGGCTCGGAGCCCTTGCCGAGGAAGCCGGAGGCGCCGGCCCGCAGCGACTGCACCACGTAGTCGTCGACCTCGAAGGTCGTCAGGATCACCACCCGCACCCCGGCGAGCGCGGGGTCGGCGCTGATCATGCGGGTGGCGGCGAGCCCGTCGGTACCGGGCATCCGGATGTCCATCAGGACGACGTCGGCGCGCTCCTCCCGGGCCAGCCGGACCGCCTCCGCCCCGTCGGAGGCCTCCCCCACCACCTCCATGTCCGGCTCGGAGTCGACGAGCACGCGGAAGGCGCTGCGCAGCAGTGTCTGGTCGTCGGCGAGCAGGACGCGGATCGTCATACGGGCTCCAGCGGCACGGTGGTCACGGGCGGCGGCGCCGGGACGGTCAGGGACGGCCCTCCTCGGCGGCGGACGTGCGGGTCTTGACGGGAAGGATCGCATGGACGCGGAAACCGCCGCCGTAACGGGGACCGGTGGTGAGGGTGCCGCGCAGGGCGGTGACCCGCTCGCGCATGCCGAGCAGTCCGTGCCCGCCGCCGGGGCTCTGCTGCCGCTCCCCGTCGCTGCCGTCGTCGATGACCGTGATCTCGATGTGGGGTCCCACGCGGACGACGCTGACCTCGGCCCGCGCCCCGGTACCGGCGTGTTTCTGCACGTTGGTCAGGGCCTCCTGGACGATCCGGTAGGCGGCCAGGTCGACGGCGGCGGGCAGTTCGGTGCCCTGGTCGGTGCGGGCGACCTCCACCCGCAGTCCGGCGCTGCGGAAGGTGCCGGCGAGCTCGTCGAGGCGGTCCAGGCCGGGCGCGGGCTCGGTGGGCGCCTCGGGGTCGCCGGACTGGCGCAGCAGGCCCACGGTGGCGCGCAGCTCGCCCAGTGCGGAACGGCTGGCCTCGCGCACGTGGGCGAGGGCCTCCTTGGCCTGGTCGGGGCGCTTGTCCATGACGTGGGCGGCGACTCCGGCCTGGACGTTGACCAGGGCGATGTGGTGGGCGACCACGTCGTGCAGGTCGCGGGCGATGCGCAGGCGCTCCTCGGCGACCCGGCGGCGGGCCTCCTCCTCCCGGGTGCGTTCGGCGCGTTCGGCGCGTTCGCGGATCGCCTGGACGAAGGCGCGGCGGCTGCGCACGGCGTCGCCCGCGGTGGCGCCGATGCCGGTCCAGGCGAAGATCGCCAGGTTCTCCTGGGCGTACCAGGGCAGGGGGCCGGCCACCATCGCGGTGCCGGTGAGGACGGTCATGGTGAGCAGGCCGACGCGCCAGGTGGTGGGGCGGTCGGTGGCGGAGGCGACGGTGTAGAGGGCGACGACGGCGCACATGACGACGGGGGCGCGGGGGTCCCCGGTGACGGACTCGGCGACCGAGACACCGCCGGCGAGCGCGAGCACCGTGCGGGGGGCGCGCCGGCGGAAGACGAGCGCGGCGGCGCCGAGCGTCATGAGGAGCAGGCTGAACGGGTCGGGGGTGCGCAGTTCCCAGTTGACGCCCTCGGAGTCGTGCGGGTCGACGAAGGAGCCGGCGACCATGCAGACGAGGACGCCGGCCGCCAGGGCCGCGTCCAGGGCGAAGGGGTGCGCCCTGGCTCGGCACCGGGCGCGTGTCAGGGTGCTCACGGCTGTCCACGGTAGCCGGGCGGTGCCGCCCGGGATCCGTGCGCCCGGGCGGCCCGGCGGTGCCGCGTGATCGTCAGGGGCCCGGGATGAGGCCGTCGTCGCTGAGCAGTTCCCTGACCTCCTCCAGGGTCGCCTCCGGCGACGGCAGGATCAGGTCGGAGGGTTCCAGTGCGTCGTCGGGCAGGGGCTCGCCGAGTTCGTGGACCTTGGCCAGCAGGGCCTTCAGGGTCGCGCGGAAGCCGGGACCGTCGCCGTTCTCCATCTCGGCGAGCAGTTCCTCGTCCAGCGCGTCCAGCTCGGCGAGCCGGCTCTCCGCCAGCCTCACCTGCCCCTCTCCCATGATCCGTACGATCATGTCGCCCTCCTCGGCGCGGGCTACTGCTTGTCGAAGCGCGGAGTGTCCTGCGGCTGCTGCTGGGACTGCGTCTGGCCCTGGCCCTGGCTGCCCTCGATGGCCTGCCGGTCGCCGCTGCCGCCGGCCAGTTCCGCCTTCATGCGCTGCAGTTCCAGCTCCACGTCCGTACCGCCGGAGAGGCGGTCCAGCTCGGCCTGGATGTCGTCCTTGTGCATGCCGGACTGGTCGTCGAGGGCGCCGGAGGCGAGCAGTTCGTCGATCGCGCCGGCCCTCGCCTGGAGCTGGGCGGTCTTGTCCTCGGCCCGCTGGATCGCCAGGCCGACGTCGCCCATCTCCTCGGAGATGCCGGAGAAGGCCTCGCCGATGCGGGTCTGTGCCTGGGCGGCGGTGTAGGTGGCCTTGATGGTCTCCTTCTTGGTGCGGAAGGCGTCCACCTTGGCCTGGAGGCGCTGGGCGGCGAGGGTGAGCTTCTCCTCCTCGCCCTGGAGCGTGGCGTGCTGCGTCTCCAGGTCCGTCACCTGCTGCTGGAGCGCGGCGCGGCGGGAGAGCGCCTCGCGCGCCAGGTCCTCGCGGCCCAGCGCGAGCGCCTTGCGGCCCTGGTCCTCCAGCTTGCCCGACTGGGACTGGAGCTGGTTGAGCTGGAGCTCCAGCCGCTTGCGGGAGGTCGCCACGTCGGCGACGCCGCGGCGGACCTTCTGGAGCAGCTCGAGCTGCTTCTGGTACGAGTAATCGAGGGTTTCGCGCGGGTCCTCGGCCCGGTCAAGGGCCTTGTTCGCCTTCGCGCGGAAGATCATCCCCATACGCTTCATGACACCGCTCATGGGCTTCGCGCGCCCCCTTCTGACGTCCAGCTCCAGCGACTGCAACAGAACCCACAGTACGGGCCCTGCCTCCATTACCGCACTGTTCGGGGACGGATGCGCTCATCCCCAAGGACGACTGCGTATCCTCCCGGTCCGGCGTAGGGAGTAGGTGGTTCCCGGGGTACGGTCCGCTGGGGCCGTCCCGGGGAGCCGCACTACGTCCCCTCCTGTCCTTTTGGAGACGTCCGGTGTTGCCGGATCGTTCCCCACCGGGCTGGGGTCCAACCCCGGGACCCCGTACCCTTGGGTTTTGTGTTCCGTAGCCGTGCCAAGGAAGAGAAGGCATCCGTCGCCGACAAGGCGACGTTGACCGACTCCAAGCAGACCCGTCACCCGGAGGCCCCCAAGGGCCGCCCCACACCCAAGCGCAGTGCGGCCCAGTCGCAGCGCCGCAGCGTGGCCAACACGTCGATGACGCGCAAGGATGCCGCCAAGCGGCAGCGCGAGGAGCGCCGTGCCGCGCTGGAGCGTCAGCGCCAGGCGCTGGCCAGCGGCGACGAGCGCTACCTGCCCGTGCGCGACAAGGGGCCGGTGCGCCGGTTCGCCCGCGACTACGTGGACTCCCGGTTCAACATCGCGGAGTACTTCCTGCCGATGGCCGTGATCATCCTCGTGATGAGCGTGATCCAGGTGCCCCAGCTGCAGAACGCGGCCCTGCTGCTGTGGCTCGTGGTCATCGTGATGATCGTGCTCGACTCGATCGTGACCGGGTTCCGGCTGAAGAAGCGGCTCGCCGAGCGCTTCCCGGACGACAGCAGGCGCGGCGCGGTCGCCTACGCCCTGATGCGCACGCTCCAGATGCGCCGGCTGCGGCTGCCCAAGCCCCAGGTCAAGCGCGGGGAGCGGCCCTGAGCACCACGCCGTTCGCCGGCGCACCCGGCCGGTTGAGCGGGCCCGGCGGTCTGCGGGACGTCGTCCGGCAGGAGCTGGTGGCCCGTCAGCTGGAGGAGCAGATAGTCGGGCGCTTCCCGGTCGGACGACGGCTGAGGGTGCTGGACGTGGGCATGGGCCGGGGTGCGCAGGCGCTCCGGCTGGCCCGGGCCGGTCACCACGTGACCGGGGTGGAGCACGACGCGGCGATGATCTCCGCCGCGCGGGAGGCGCTCGCGGGGCAGCCCGAGGGCATCCGGGAGCGGATGCGGATCGTGGAGGGGCGGGCCGGGGACACCGGGGTGCACTTCCTGCCGGGCAGCTTCGACGTGGTGCTGTGTCATGGCGTGCTCATGTACGTGGAGGAGCCGGACGCGCTGCTGGCGGGGGTGGCCCGGATGCTGGCGCCCGGAGGGCTGCTGTCGCTGCTGGTGCGCAACGGCGACGCGCCGGCGATGCGGGCGGGACTGTCCGGTGACTGGACCGGGGCACTGACCGCCTTCGGCGCGACGTCGTACGGGCTGAAGTGGCTGACGTCGACGCTCGCGGGGATCGGGGCGCCGTTGCACACGTGGTACGGGGTGCGGGTCTTCACGGACACGGTGGCGGACGACGCGTGCCCGCCGGCCGGCCTGGACGCGCTGCTCGCGGTCGAGGACCGGGCCGGGCGCACGGACCCCTATCGCGGGGTCGCCTCTCTGCTGCACCTGTGCGGCGTCCGGGGCTGAGCCCGGGGGCTGCCGCCGGGTCTCTTCCGCCGCCCTCCCGTCCCCGGGGGCCGGGCCCCCGGACCCCCTTGGCGCCGTTTCCCGCGCCCCCGAAGGGCGCGGGAAACCACGCGAGCGAACCCTGGGGGCTCAGGCCTCCTCCGGCTCCGCTTCCGGTTCCGTTTCCGCGTGGAGGCTCATCGGGCCGTAGATCTCGGTGGTGTCCTCCAGCAGCCGCACCTGGTCGGCGCCACCCTCCGCGAGGGCCTTCCAGTTCTCCCCGATCCAGGACTCGGCGTCCCCCTGTGTGGGGAACTCCTCCGGCGGCACCGCGGGCTCGACCTGCGTCCCGTCGGTCTTCTCGAACCGCCACGTCCATGCCGCCATGTACGCCTCCCATGGGTGTGAGCACGCTGAGCACACTGTCACGACAGGAGCCGGATCCCGGTCCGGCTCCTGCCCGGAAGCCTAGTCGGACGCGCAGCGGCCGTGGGGACAGGAGAAGATCGGGTCCGTGGAACTGACTCTGCTCGGCACCGGTGCCCCCGCGGGACTGCCCCGCCCCGACTGTCCCTGCGCCGCGTGCGCCTCGGCCCTCGGCGCGGACGCGCGGGCGGCCACCTCGCTGCTCGTGGACGGGGCACTGCTGCTCGACCTGACGCCGGGCGCGGCGTTCGCGGCCGCCCGCGCGGGCCGTTCGCTGGGCGGCGTGCGCCAGGTGCTGCTGTCGCATCCGCACGACGGCCCCCCGGTGGAGGTGCCGGCCGGACTGCCGCAGCCGGGACGGGTCCCGGACGGGCGGGAGTTGGCACTGCTGACGGGCCATCGGGTGCGGGCGGTGGCGCTGGACGCGCCCGGGACCGGGTACGCGGTGACCGGCCCGGACGGGCAGCGGCTGCTGTACCTGCCGCCGGGCGGGGCGCCGGCCGGTCTTGAGGAGCCGGCCCCGGCGTACGCGATGGTGCTGCTGGACGTGGTGGGGCGGCCGGACGCGCTGGCCCGGCTGCGGGAGGTGGGCGCGGTCGGCCCCACCACGGACGTCGTCGCCGTCCACCTGGACCACGACGTGCCGCCGGGAGGCGAGGTGCGGCGCCGGCTCGCGGCGGCCGGGGCCCGCGCCGTACCGGACGGGACCACGCTGGAGGTCGGCGCGTACGAGGACGTGCCCGACGTGCCGCGCCGGACGCTGGTGCTGGGCGGGGCGCGTTCGGGCAAGTCGGTGGAGGCCGAGCGGCGGCTGGAGGCGTTCCCCGAGGTGCTGTACGTGGCGACCGGCGGGTCGCGGGGCGGGGACACCGAGTGGGCGGTGCGGGTGTCGGCGCACCAGGAGCGGCGGCCGGGGTCCTGGCGGACCGTGGAGACCTGCGACCTGGTGCCGCTGCTGACGGAGGACGGGCCTCCGCTGCTGGTGGACTGCCTGTCGCTGTGGCTGACGGACGCGATGGACGCCGTCGGGGCGTGGGACGACGCGGAGTGGGCGGACGGCGGGGAGCGGGCGCTGCGGGAGCGGGTGCGGGCGCTGACGGAGGCGGTGCGGGGGACCCGCCGGACGGTGGTCGCCGTGTCCAACGAGGTGGGCTCGGGCATCGTGCCCGCCACCCCGTCCGGCCGCCGTTACCGTGACGAACTGGGCCGGCTGAACGCGGCGTTCGCGCAGGAATGCGAACAGGTGCTGCTGGTGGTGGCGGGGCAGGCGGTCGTGCTGCGCGGCTGACCCGGCTCAGGGTCCCGGTTTCCGGGCGATGACGCGGTAGGCGTTGGCGAACGGGGTGTGGCGCAGCAGGGGCGCGAGGGCCAGGTCGGCTGCCGCGGCGGCGACCACCAGCGGGGTGCCCGCGCACAGCAGCACGGCGCGCAGCCGCCGCTGGAGGGGGGTCGGCGGGATGGCCCGCCAGGGGGTGTCCGGGGCGGGCAGCGCGTGGGAGAGGGCGAGGGCGGCCAGGCCCGCGAGGTCGTGCGGGACGTGCGCGGCGCGGTGTCCGCCGGTGACGAGCGTGCAGCCGCGCTCCTCCAGCGCCGCGCGGAGGTTGCGCCGGGGCATCAGGTGCAGCCGGCGGGGCTGGTCGTAGGGCAGCCACCAGCGGCCGAACAGCGCGGCGAACACGCAGCGCGGGTCCAGGGTCTCGATGAGGAGGTGGCCGCCGGGGCGCAGGGCGTCCAGGGCCGCGTGGAGCTCCGCACGGGGATCGGTGGTGTGTTCCAGGTGGTGCAGCAGGCTCACGACGTCGTACCGGCCGGCCAGGCGGGCCCCGACCGCGGGGTCGGTCAGCGACCCGATGTGGGCCTCCTCGACCCGGCCGAGCGCGCGGGCCTGCTCCACGCGCGCGGTGAGGTCGGTGCCGTCGAAGGCGGTGTACGGGAAGTACTCCCGCGCGCTCTGCGGGAAGCGGGCGAGACCGGTGCCGACGTCCAGCCAGCTCTCCGGTTCACCGAAGGGGAGCATCGCGCGGGCGGCGGCACGGCGACGGTGCCGCGCGGAGTGCAGGGCCAGGACGCGTTCGGTGGCGGGGTCGCGGGGGGCGCCGCGCACGGCCCGCCGGTAGAAGGCGAGGCCCTCGGCGGTGAGCCGGGGGTTCTGGAAGGTGTGGCCGCAGTCCCGGCACTCGTCGACGGTGAACAGGCCGGGCCGGTGCCGGCGCAGGTCGCCGGTTCTCAGCCGGTTGCGCAGCCGCGCGGAGCCGCACCAGGGGCAGTCCCCGCGGCGCGGCTCGTGCACCCGCGCGGAGCCGTGCGGAACGGGGATCGCGGCATCTGGGGTGGGCGCGGACATGGGCGGCTCCCTGCGTGCGGGCGTACGGCGCGGAGGTGGGGGACGTACCGGACGGGCGGGGCGGACAGCACGTGACAGCCCTTGTCCGGCGATACCTGGCAAAACGTTACGGACGGGGAGGCGTTCCGGGGTGGAACGGCGCCGGGGCGGCGTGGTGCCGGCGAGATCGCGCGCGGGGCCGGACGGCGCGCCGTGCTGTTCGACCGGGGCCGGTACTGTTCGGCGAATGAGCTCGCTTAATCTCGACGACTTCACCGATCTGATCGAGCGTCCGGACGGCGGGGTGCGCCGTGACGCGGAGGCGCGCCGGGAGCGCCAGGTCGTGCCGCCCGGATCGCTGGGCCGGTTCGACGACCTCGGTGAGTGGCTGGCGGCGGCACAGTCCGCGGTGCCGGTGCGGCCGGTCGAACGGCCGCGCGTGGTGCTGTTCGCCGGCGATCACGGCATCGCCGGGCTCGACGTCTCCGCGCGGGCCGCGGGCAGCGCCGTGGAGCTGGTGCGCGAGGTGCTGGACGGCGGCCGCCCGGTGTCCGTGCTGGCGCGGCGGCTCGGGGTGCCGGTGCGGGTGGTCGACATGGCCCTGGACTGCGACCCCGGGGAGCTGCCCGAGGACGTCGTGCGGCACCGGGTGCGCCGGGGCAGCGGGCGGATCGACATCGAGGACGCGCTGACCCAGGAGGAGGCCGAGGCGGCGTTCCGCGCGGGGATGGCCGTGGCCGACGAGGAGGCCGACTCCGGTACGGACGTGGTGGTGCTCGGCGACGTGAGCGTGGGCGGCACCACGGCGGCGGGCGTGCTGGTGGCCGCGCTGTGCGGGACGGACGCGTCGGTGGTGACCGGGCGCGGCGGGCTGGCGATCGACGACCTGGCGTGGATGCGCAAGTGTGCGGCGATCCGTGACGCGCTGCGGCGGGCGCGGCCGGTGCTGGGCGATCAGTTGCGGCTGCTGGCGGCGGTGGGCGGGGCCGACCTGACCGCGATGACGGGGTTCCTGTTGCAGTCGGCGGTGCGGAAGATGCCGGTGGTGCTGGACGGGGTGGTCACGGCGGCGTGTGCGCTGGTGGCGCAGCGGGTGGCGTTCCGGGCGCCGGACTGGTGGCTGGCCTCGCACGCGAGCGGGGAGCCGGGGCAGGCGAAGGCCCTGGACCGGATGGCGCTGGAACCGCTGCTGTCGCACGGGGTGCGGGTCGGCGAGGGCACCGGCGGCCTCCTGGCGCTCCCCCTCGTCCAGGCGGCGGCGGCCCTGTCGGCGGAGCTGCCGGAACGCGAGTGACCCCGGCACGCGGGCGCCGGCCTCACCCCCCGCCGGAACGCCGGTCGCGCTCCGGCGGACGGGGTGGATCCGGCCGCCCGCCGAGCCAGTCCTCCACGGCCCGCCGCGGTCCCGACCAGCGGCGGTCGTGCCGGTACGCCCGGAGCATCGACTTCGCCCGCGCCCGGTGCCGCCGCCGGTAGAACCGCCGCGCCCACAGGGACTCCGGCCGGGCCAGCCGCAGCGCCCCGATGAGCGCCACGACCGGGACGACCGCGCCGAACACCGCGAGCCGTGCCTTTCCCTTGAGCAGCGCGACCAGCGCGAAGAACAGGTTCACCCCGATGGTCGCGGCGGCACCCGCGCGGTTCTGCAGTTCGTCCTCCGAGAGGTCGTTGACGCCGAACGGGCTGAACCCCGCCAGCAGCAGCCCCACCAGCGCGGCGGTGAGGACGACCATCTCGACGCTCTTGCGCCCCGCCTCCGTCCAGTACACGTCGGCCAGGTGCAGGATCAGCGCGAACTCGTCCAGCACCAGCCCCGCGCCGATCCCGAAGATCACCGCGCTGAGCGCCGCGCCGAAGCCCTCCCCGCCGCTCGCCACCGCGCCGAACCCGCCGATCACGGTGAGCACGACCCCGGGCACCACGTGGTGGATGTGCACCGATCCCGCCGTGACGTTCCCGAACGGCCCCTTGCCGGCCCGGATCAGCCGCGTGATGGCCCGGGTGATGAGGAAGGTGAGGACGAAGGCGGCCAGCGCGAGGAGCAGCGGGAGCTTGCCCGGCTCGATGATGTTCCGCTCCAGCCACAGTCCCATATGCGCACTTTATCCAGGGCCGGCGCGGGCGTTGCGGTGACCGCCGGGTAATCTGCGCCGGTGCCCGCCCCTTCCCCCGCCTCCCTTGCCGACGGCCTCCGTTTCGCCTTCGGCACGCTCACCGTGCTCCCGGTCCCGCTGACTCGCTGGGACCGGCCGGCCGCGCGTGCCGGCATGCTGTGCGCCCCGGTGGTCGGCCTGGTGGCCGGTGTCCTGGCCGCCGGTACGGGTCTCCTCCTGCTGCTCCTCGGCACGGGCGCCCTGCTCGCCGCCGTCGCCAGCGTCGCCGTGCCGGCCGTCCTGACCCGGGGGCTGCACCTCGACGGGCTCGCCGACACCGCGGACGGGCTCGGCAGCGGCAAGCCCGCCGGGGACGCACTGCGCATCATGAAGCAGTCGGACATCGGCCCGTTCGGTGTCCTGACGCTGGTGTTCGTGCTGCTGGCGCAGGTGACCGCGCTGGCCCAGGCGTACGGCCACGGCGGGGCACGGGGTGCCCTCGCCGCCGTCGTGTCGGCGGTCGTGGCGCGGCTCTCGCTCACCCTGGCCGCCCGCGACGGGGTGCCGCCCGCCCGGCCCGAGGGGCTGGGCGCGGCGGTCGCGGGGGTGGTCCCGCTGCCGGGCGCGGTGGGCACCGCGCTCGCGGTCACCGGGCTCGCGGCGGCCGGGGGCTCGTTCCTCGGGGGTGCCGACGTCCTGCGCGCCGTGCTCGCCGTGCTGCTGGCCGTCGCCGTCGCCGAACTCCTCCTGCGGCACTGCGTGCGCCGCTTCGGCGGCGTCACCGGCGACGTGTTCGGCGGGGTCGCCGAGACGGCGGCGACGGCCGCGCTCGTCGTGTTCTCCCTGGGCTGACCGCGGGCGGACCCGCCGGGCGCAGAGCCGTCCGGCGGGTCCGCCGGGACGTCACCGCCGGGTGAGGAGCGCGGTGATCGCCGTGCCGGCGCCGCCCGCCACCGCGACGGCCGTCAGGCCGACACAGCGCGCCCGGAGCTGCCGGTAGCGGCCCTCGTACTCGGTGCGCAGTTCGGCCGCCCGGTCACGGATCCGCACCAGCGTCTCCCGGGAGGCGGCGATCCGGTCGGCCCGGTACACGCGCTCCACCTCCTCGCGCTGAGCGGTCGTCAGCCACGGGAGTTCCGCGGTGAAGCGGCCGGCCCGGCGCCGTGCCTCGTCGACCTCGGCGGCCCACAGGAGGTGGCCCTCGAGCTGGTTGAGACCCCGGGCGCTGTCCCGGCGGGGGTTCACGCGCTCCTCCATGGTCGGGCCCCCGGGCTCATCGCTGCTTGTCGCCGGGGGCCACCGTCGCGGAGGTGTCGGGACGGTTCTCCCGGTCGTCGAGCGCGGCGACGTCCGGGTGGTGCAGGTCGAAGGCGGGGGATTCGCTGCGGATCCGCGGCAGCGTGGTGAAGTTGTGGCGCGGCGGCGGGCAGGAGGTCGCCCACTCCAGGGAGCGGCCGTAACCCCACGGGTCGTCGACGCCGACCGGCTTGCCGTACTTCGCCGTCCTCCAGATGTTGTAGAAGAACGGCAGCAGCGACATGCCGAGCAGGAACGAGGAGATCGAGGAGACCGTGTTGAGCCCGGTGAAGCCGTCGTTGGCGAGGTAGTCGGGGTAACGGCGCGGCATGCCCTCGGCGCCCAGCCAGTGCTGGACGAGGAAGGTGCCGTGGAAGCCGGCGAACAGCGTCCAGAAGGTGATCTTGCCCAGGCGTTCGTCGAGCAGCTTGCCGGTGAACTTCGGCCACCAGAAGTGGAATCCGGCGAACATCGCGAAGACGACGGTGCCGAAGACCACGTAGTGGAAGTGCGCCACCACGAAGTACGAGTCGGTGACGTGGAAGTCCAGCGGGGGCGAGGCCAGGATCACGCCGGTCAGACCACCGAAGAGGAAGGTGATCAGGAAGCCGACGGACCACAGCATCGGTGTCTCGAAGCTCAGTGATCCCTTCCACATGGTGCCGGTCCAGTTGAAGAACTTCACACCGGTGGGAATGGCGATCAGGAAGGTCATGAAGGAGAAGAACGGCAGCAGCACGCCGCCGGTGGCGTACATGTGGTGCGCCCACACCGTCGCCGACAGCCCGGCGATCGCGATGGTGGCGGCGACCAGGCCCATGTAGCCGAAGATCGGCTTGCGGGAGAAGACCGGGATGACCTCGGAGACGATGCCGAAGAACGGCAGCGCGATGATGTACACCTCGGGATGGCCGAAGAACCAGAACATGTGCTGCCACAGCAGCGGCCCGCCGTTGGCCGCGTCGTAGATGTGGGCCCCGAACTTGCGGTCCGCCGCCAGCGCCAGGAGTGCGGCGGCGAGCACCGGGAAGGCCAGCAGGACCAGCAGGCCGGTCAGCAGCACGTTCCAGGTGAAGATCGGCATGCGGAACATCGTCATGCCCGGGGCGCGCATGCAGATGATCGTGGTGATGAAGTTGACCGAGCCGAGGATCGTGCCGAAGCCGGACAGCGCCAGACCCATGATCCACAGGTCACCGCCCAGGCCCGGCGAGCGGACCGAGTCCGACAGCGGGGTGTAGGCGAACCAGCCGAAGCTCGCCGGCCCGTCCGGGGTGAGGAAGCCGCTCACCGCGATCAGCGAGCCGAACAGGAAGAGCCAGTAGGAGAACATGTTCAGCCGCGGGAACGCCACGTCGGGCGCCCCGATCTGCAGCGGCATGATCCAGTTCGCGAAACCGATGAACAGCGGCGTCGCGAACATCAGCAGCATGATCGTGCCGTGCATCGTGAACGACTGGTTGAACTGCTCGTTCGAGACGATCTGCAGGCCCGGGCGGGCCAGCTCGGCGCGCATCACCAGCGCCAGGATGCCGCCGAACACGAAGAACGCGAAGGAGGTGCAGAGGTAGAGCGTGCCGATCGTCTTGTGGTCGGTGGTCGTCAGCCACTTGATCACCACGTTGCCCGGCCGACTGCGCCGGACCGGCAGCTCGTCCTCGTACGTCTCCTCGTCGAGCGAGACCACTGTGCTCTTGTCCGCCACTGTGCCAGTCCTCCTACGGCCTCGGGGACAGTCCCCAGGGCAGCATGGCGGGAGGAGGACCCGCCGTGCCCGAATCCGGGCGCCGTGGCGCGCTTTCCACTCGGCATTCGGGTGATACCGGCCCCGCTTCGCACGTGTGCGCGGTCGCGCGGCGCGCGAGGCGGGCCCGCGCACCGGTCGTGTCAGCGGGCGGAGACCGTCTCCCGCCGCCGCGCGACCGCACGCCTGCCGGGTCCCGCCCGCCGTTCCCCGGCCGACCGGGTGGCGGGCACCCCGGTGACCTGCAGCGGGCTCAGCACGGCCGGCGCCACGCGTCCAGTTCGTACGTCTTGAGCAGGGAACTCAGCCGCAGGCGCCGGGAGTCGGCGCAGAAGCGGGAGGTGGGCAGCTCGTACTCGACGTGGAAGACGGCCTTGCCCGCCTCGACGAACGGGGTGAGCGCGTCGCACTCGCCGTACTGGGCGCACTGTTCGTTGACCGCGAAGTCGAAGTCGCCGACCAGCTCGGGGATCTGGTCGAGGTCGTTCTTCAGGCCGACGGCCAGTCCGCGCTCGTGGGCGAGCCGGGCGATCAGCCGGTTGTAGCGGAGCTGGTCGGCGGCGGTGAGCGGGAAGCCGGTGCGGTTGCGGTAACCGTCCATGTTGTCCGGCTCCACCGCGTCGAAGCCCTTGTCGCGGCACATGTCGAACCGCTCGGCCATGAGCGGCTCCAGGACGTCGGTCCGGCGGATGTCGAGCCAGCGCTCCCCCTCCCAGCCGTTGCCCCGGCCGATCACCGACGGCGGGAAGTCGTCCGCGTCCGGCCGGAAGTCCTCCCAGGCGCCGGTGGACAGGTAGCAGATGACCTTGCGGCCGTCGCGGTGCAGTCCCGCGACCGTCGCCCGGGAGTGGTCGAAGCCGTCGATGTCGTACACGGGCACGTCGACGGAGGTGTCGAGCCGGCCGCTGAGCTGCCACTGCCAGGCGGTGCCGGGGCCGGGCCGCCAGCGGTCGCCGGACGGGGACTGCGCCCCGGGCCCGGCGGCACCGGAGCAGCCGGCCGTCAGCAGGGCGAGCAGCAGCACGAGCAGGATCGGTCGTCTCACCGGGCGGTCTCCAGGCGGCGTGAGCGGTACGCGGACACCCTTGAGGACGCCTCCGGCGGCCCGGCGGTTGTGGCGGCGGCACCCGGAGCCGCGCCCCGGAGTCACCGCAGGGCGAACACCCGGATGAATGAGCGAACGCACGGACGCGCGTAGGCTCGTCCCGAGTGTCCGCCGTACCGGGCAGGGCCCCGACGAGGCCGCACCCGGACAGCGCAACTAGGGTCGGCTGCCGGGCCCGGTCGACCCACACCTTTCGGCCACCGCAACTTCACATCGGAAGCGAGATTCCACCACCGTGACTGCTCTCACTCTCAGCACCGCCGCGGCCCCCGGCCTGCGGGTCGACGCGATCGTGATCGGTGTCGCCAAGGGCTCTGCCGCAAAGACCGCGGGCCCGGTCGTCGCACCGGGCGCCGAGGCCGTGGACCAGGCGTTCGACGGCAGGCTCGCCGGCGTCCTGGAGACTCTCGGCGCGTCCGGTGCCGAGGGCGAGGTGACGAAGCTCCCCGCGCCGTCCGGCTTCAAGGCACCGCTCGTGGTGGCGGTGGGCCTCGGCGCCCAGCCCGACAAGGACGCCGGCTACGACGCCGAGGCGCTGCGCAGGGCGGCCGGTGTGGCCGCCCGTGCCCTCGCCGGCTCCCGGAAGGCCGCCTTCGCCCTGCCCCTGACGGACGCCGCCGACGCCGGCGCGGTCGCCGAGGGCGTGCTGCTCGGCGCTTACTCCTTCGACGCCTACAAGGACACCGGCGCCTCCGCCCGGAACGGCAAGAACGGCAAGGCCCCGCTCGCCGAGGCCGCGCTGCTCGGCGGCAAGCCCCGCGACAAGGCGTTCAAGGCCGCCGTGGAGCGGGCCACCGCCGTCGCCGAGGAGCTCAACCGCGCCCGCGACCTGATCAACACCCCGCCCAACGACCTCAACCCCGAGGCGTTCGCGGCCGTCGCCCAGGCGGCGGCCAAGGAGCACGGCATCAAGGTGCAGGTGCTCGACGAGAAGGCCCTGACCAAGGGCGGCTACGGCGGCATCCTCGGCGTCGGCGCCGGCTCCGCGTCCGGCCCGCGCCTGGTCAAGCTGTCGTACACCTCCTCCAAGGCGAAGAAGCACCTCGCCCTGGTCGGCAAGGGCATCACCTACGACTCGGGCGGCATCTCGCTGAAGCCGGCCGGTCACAACGAGACGATGAAGTGCGACATGAGCGGTGCCGCCGCGGTGTTCGCCGCGGTCGTCGCCGCCGCCCGGCTCGGCCTGGAGGTCAACGTCACCGGCTGGCTGGCGCTGGCCGAGAACATGCCGTCCGGCTCGGCCACCCGCCCCGGCGACGTGCTGCGCATGTTCAGCGGCAAGACGGTGGAGGTGCTCAACACCGACGCCGAGGGCCGGCTCGTCCTCGCCGACGCCCTGTGGGCGGCCTCGCAGGAGAAGCCGGACGCCATCGTGGACGTCGCGACGCTGACCGGCGCGATGATGCTGGCGCTGGGCAGCCGCACCTTCGGCATCATGGCGAACGACGACGCGTTCCGCTCCGCGGTGCACGAGGCCGCCGAGGAGGCGGGCGAGCCGGCCTGGCCGATGCCGCTGCCCGAGCACCTGCGCAAGGGCATGGATTCGGCCACCGCCGACATCGCCAACATGGGTGAGCGGATGGGCGGCGGCCTGGTCGCCGGTCTGTTCCTGCGCGAGTTCGTCGGCGAGGGCATCACCTGGGCCCACCTCGACATCGCCGGCCCGGCCTTCAATGAGGGCGGCCCGTTCGGGTACACGCCCAAGGGCGGCACCGGCTCCGCGGTGCGCACCCTGGTGCGGCTGGCGGAGCGGGCGGCCGCCGGCGACCTGGGCTGAACCGCGGTGGACGGCCGGGGCCTCGCACGCGGGTAGGGCGAGGCCCCGGCCGTCCGCCGGGCGGGTGTGCCCGCCGGGGACCGGACGCGGGCGGAGCGTACCGGCCGGTGTCCGGGCGGGCGGGCCGGGACACCCGTCGCGGCCCGCCGCCGGTGGGCCGCACCGCGGTCCGGGGCGCGTGAACGTGGGACGTGTCACACATCGGCCCGGCGTCTCGTTCAGGCGTGACAAGTGCGAGGATAGGGCTCGGCAGGACAGGGCCCACATAAGGGCCGAGAACATTGAGCGGCCGGACACCAGCCGCCGACCGGTCACTGGAGACCGGCGTGGCGCACATGCATGGAGGACGTGACGTGGCGAACGACGCCAGCACCGTTTTCGACCTAGTGATCCTCGGCGGTGGCAGCGGTGGTTACGCCGCGGCCCTGCGCGGGGCACAGCTGGGCCTGGACGTCGCCCTGATCGAGAAGAACAAGCTCGGCGGCACCTGCCTGCACAACGGCTGCATCCCCACCAAGGCCCTGCTGCACGCGGGCGAGATCGCCGACCAGGCCCGCGAGAGCGAGCAGTTCGGCATCAAGACGTCCTTCGAGGGCGTCGACATGGCGGGTGTGCACAAGTACAAGGACGACGTCATCGCCGGCCTGTACAAGGGCCTGCAGGGTCTGGTCGCCTCCCGCAAGGTGACCTACATCGAGGGTGAGGGCCGGCTGTCCTCCCCCACCTCCGTCGACGTGAACGGCCGGCGCGTCCAGGGCCGCCACGTGCTGCTGGCGACCGGCTCCGTGCCGAAGTCGCTGCCCGGCCTGGAGATCGACGGCAACCGCATCATCTCCTCCGACCACGCCCTGGTCCTGGACCGCGTGCCGAAGTCCGCGATCGTCCTGGGCGGCGGTGTCATCGGCGTCGAGTTCGCCTCCGCGTGGAAGTCCTTCGGGGCCGAGGTCACCGTCATCGAGGGCCTGAAGCACCTCGTCCCGGTCGAGGACGAGAACAGCTCGAAGCTGCTGGAGCGCGCGTTCCGCAAGCGCGGCATCAAGTTCAACCTGGGCACCTTCTTCGAGAAGGCCGAGTACACCCAGGACGGCGTGAAGGTCACCCTGGCCGACGGCAAGGAGTTCGAGGCCGAGGTCCTGCTCGTCGCCGTCGGCCGCGGCCCGGTCTCGCAGGGCCTGGGCTACGAGGAGGCCGGGGTCGCCATGGACCGCGGCTACGTCCTGGTCGACGAGTACATGCGGACCAACGTACCCACCATCTCGGCCGTCGGTGACCTGGTCCCGACGCTCCAGCTCGCGCACGTCGGTTTCGCCGAGGGCATCCTGGTGGCGGAGCGCCTGGCCGGTCTGAAGACCGTCCCGATCGACTACGACGGTGTCCCGCGGGTGACGTACTGCCACCCCGAGGTCGCCTCCGTCGGCATCACCGAGGCCAAAGCCAAGGAGATCTACGGCGCGGACAAGGTCGTCGCCCTGAAGTACAACCTGGCGGGCAACGGCAAGAGCAAGATCCTGAAGACCGCGGGCGAGATCAAGCTCGTCCAGGTCAAGGACGGTGCGGTGGTCGGTGTCCACATGGTCGGCGACCGTATGGGCGAGCAGGTCGGCGAAGCCCAGCTGATCTACAACTGGGAGGCGCTGCCCGCCGAGGTGGCGCAGCTCATCCACGCCCACCCGACGCAGAACGAGGCGATGGGCGAGGCCCACCTGGCGCTGGCCGGCAAGCCCCTCCACTCCCACGACTGACGCTCTCGGTCACCGGGCGCGACGACACAGACTTCCGCACTTCCAAAGGAGCAACCGAAACCATGCCGGTTTCCGTAACCCTTCCGGCGCTCGGTGAGAGCGTCACCGAGGGCACCGTCACCCGCTGGCTGAAGGCCGAGGGCGAGCGTGTCGAGGCCGACGAGCCGCTGCTCGAGGTCTCCACCGACAAGGTCGACACCGAGATTCCCGCCCCCGCCTCCGGCGTGCTGTCCTCCATCAAGGTCGCCGAGGACGAGACCGTCGAGGTCGGCGCCGAACTGGCCCTGATCGACGACGGCTCCGGCGCCCCGGCGGCCGAGCAGGCCCCCGCCGCCGAGCAGGCCGCCCCGCCGGCTCCCGCCCCGGAGCCCCAGGCGCAGCCGTCCACCGAGCAGTCCGCCCCGGCTCCGGCGCCCAGCGCCGAGGCCTCGGCCGGCGGCGGTTCCGCCGAGGGCACGGACGTGGTCCTGCCCGCGCTCGGCGAGTCCGTCACCGAGGGCACCGTCACCCGCTGGCTGAAGTCGGTCGGTGACAGCGTCGAGGCCGACGAGCCGCTGCTGGAGGTGTCGACGGACAAGGTCGACACCGAGATCCCGGCGCCCGCCTCCGGCACGCTGCTGGAGATCGTGGTCGGCGAGGACGAGACGGCCGAGGTCGGCGCCAAGCTCGCCGTCATCGGTGAGGCTGGTGCCGCTCCGGCCGCCGCCCCCGCCCCGGCCGCCCCCGAGGCCCCGGCCCAGCCCGAGCCCGCCCCGGCCGCTCCGGCTCCGGCACCCGCCCAGGAGGCCGCTCCCGCCCCGGCTCCGGCTCCGGCTCCGGCTCCGCAGCAGGCCGCCCCGGCTCCGCAGCCGGCCGCTCCGGCGCCCGCTCCGGCCGCTCCGGCTCCGGCTCCGCAGGCGCCCGCCGCCCCGGCCCCGGCTGCCGCCCAGGCCACGGACGAGGGTGCCTACGTGACCCCGCTGGTGCGCAAGCTCGCCGCCGAGAACAGCGTCGACCTGTCCACCGTCAAGGGCACCGGCGTCGGCGGCCGCATCCGCAAGCAGGACGTCATCGCCGCCGCCGAGGCCGCCAAGGCCGCGGCTCCGGCTCCGGCCCCGGCCGCCGCTGCCGCCGCGCCCGCCGCGAGGAAGGCCCCCGCCCTGGAGGCCTCCCCGCTGCGCGGTCAGACCGTGAAGATGCCGCGGATCCGCAAGGTCATCGGCGACAACATGGTCAAGGCCCTGCACGAGCAGGCGCAGCTGTCCTCGGTGGTCGAGGTCGACGTCACCCGCCTGATGAAGCTGCGCGCCCGCGCCAAGGACGCGTTCGCGGCCCGCGAGGGCGTCAAGCTCTCCCCGATGCCGTTCTTCGTCAAGGCGGCGGCCCAGGCGCTGAAGGCGCACGCGCCGATCAACGCCAAGATCAACGAGGCCGAGGGGACCATCACCTACTTCGACACCGAGAACATCGGTATCGCGGTGGACTCCGAGAAGGGCCTGATGACCCCGGTCATCAAGAACGCCGGCGACCTCAACATCGCCGGTATCGCCAAGGCCACGGCGGAGCTGGCGGGCAAGGTCCGCGGCAACAAGATCACCCCGGACGAGCTGTCCGGCGCGACCTTCACCATCAGCAACACCGGTTCGCGCGGCGCGCTGTTCGACACGATCATCGTGCCCCCGGGCCAGGTCGCGATCCTCGGCATCGGTGCCACGGTCAAGCGTCCGGCCGTCATCGAGACCGAGGAGGGCACGGTCATCGGCGTCCGCGACATGACCTACCTGACCCTCTCCTACGACCACCGTCTGGTGGACGGCGCCGACGCGGCCCGTTACCTGACGGCGGTCAAGGCGATCCTGGAGGCCGGCGAGTTCGAGGTCGAGCTCGGCCTCTGACCCGACCGGTGGTCTCCGGCCGCTGACAGGTCGTACGGTGCCCCCGTCCGGTAGCCCTTGAGGGCTTCCCGGGCGGGGGCACCGGCGTATGGGGCGTGTAAGTCTCGTCTCACCTGGGGGAAAGCGCCCCCGTGCGCCCCTGCGGGGCGGGCTCACGGCCGTATTGTCTATTCGTCAAAGCCCCCCGGGGGCCCGCGGGCCCCGCTAAGGAGCCCCTCATGACCGCGCCCGTCGTCCACTCGCTGCGCGAACAGATCCGCGAGCACATCCTGGAAGGGATCATCAGCGGACGCTGGAAGCCGGGCGAGCGGATCGTGGAGCGGCGGATCGCGACCGAGCTGGAGGTCAGCCAGACGCCCGTGCGGGAGGCGCTGCGCGAGCTGGAGTCGCTGCGGCTGATCGAGTCGGCGCCGAACAAGGGCGTACGCGTGCGGAACCTGACGGCCGCCGACCTGGAGGAGAGCTACCCCGTCCGGGCCGGCCTGGAGGCGATCGCGGCGGAGCTGGCGGCGGGGCGGCTGGCGGAGGACTGCTCGGCGCTGGAGCCGCACGTCGCGGCGCTGTACGAGGCGGACCGGCTGGCCGACGGGACGGGGCAGGTACGGCACACGGTGGCGTTCCACCGGGAGCTGGTGCGGGCGGCGGGCAACTCGGTGCTGCTGCACACCTGGGAGGGGCTGGGGATCGAGGTGTTCACCGCTCTGTCGATACGGTGGCTGGGGACGGTGCAGCAGTCGTACGCGGAGGAGCACGAGGAGCTGGTCGCGGCGTTCCGGCGGCGTGATCCGCGGATCGCCGAGCTGGTGAAGGCCCACGTGCTGGGGTGCGCGCCGCGGGCGTAGGCCCCGTGGTTGTCTTCGCCCCCGCCGCCCCGACCCGTTTGCGTAGTTCCCCGCGCCCCTGAAGGGGCGCGGGGAACTACGCGATCAGCCACGGCGGGCCGGCGGTCGCCGTACGACGGAACCGCCGCGCTCTTCCGCGCCCATACGCCCTCACCTGCGCAAACAACCCCCATCGACAGTCACCCGGTGCCACCGCCGGAGGCACCCCGTG
This sequence comes from Streptomyces pilosus, assembly GCF_014649835.1. GTDB lineage: Bacteria > Actinomycetota > Actinomycetes > Streptomycetales > Streptomycetaceae > Streptomyces > Streptomyces pilosus. Next base: position 439,488 of record NZ_BMTU01000001.1, read on the forward strand.
CCGACTTTCTCGGGATCGAGAGGTTTTACCCCTCAACCCTTTGATCGATCATCGATCAGGGGGTTATTGTCGCCTGCGGACTTCCACCGAAGTCCCCCGCCCTGTCCTGCCAAAGACCAAGGGCACCCCCGAACCCTTACCGATGAGGGAACCCCCTTCGACTGAGGAAGGCGGCGACATGACCGACCCCAACGCCATCCAGCCGAGCGAGCTCGACCAGCTCCCGGACCGCGACCCCGAGGAGACCGCCGAGTGGCAGGCCTCCCTGGACGCCGTCACCAAGGCGGCCGGGCCGCACCGTGCCGCGTACCTGATGCGCCGCACGCTGGAGCGCGCCGAGGGCGCCGGCATCGCGCTGCCGAAGCTCCTCGAGACCGACTACGTCAACACCATCCCCACCTCCGCCGAGCCCGCCGTGGACGGCGACGAGGCGATGGAGCAGCGCATCACCGCCTGGAACCGCTGGAACGCGGCCGCCATGGTGACCCGGGGCAGCAAGTACGGCGTGGGCGGCCACATCGCCACCTTCGCCTCCGCGGCCTGGCTGTACGAGACCGGCTTCAACCACTTCTTCCGCGGCAAGGAGGGTGACGGCTCCGGCGACCAGCTCTACATCCAGGGCCACGCCTCCCCCGGCATCTACGCCCGTGCGTTCCTCGACGGCCGGATCAGCGAGCAGCAGCTCGACAACTTCCGCCGGGAGGCGGGCGGCAACGGACTGCCGTCCTACCCGCACCCGCGCCGGCTGCCCTGGCTGTGGGAGTTCCCCACCGTGTCGATGGGCCTCGGGCCGATCTCCGCGATCTACCAGGCGCGCTTCAACCGCTACCTGACCAGCCGCGGCATCAAGGACGTCTCCGACTCCCACGTGTGGGCGTTCCTCGGCGACGGCGAGATGGACGAGCCCGAGTCGACGACGGCGCTCACCCTCGCCTCCCGCGAGCAGCTGGACAACCTGACCTTCGTCGTCAACTGCAACCTGCAGCGCCTCGACGGTCCGGTCCGCGCCAACTTCAAGATCGTGCAGGAGCTGGAGGCCCAGTTCCGCGGCGCCGGCTGGAACGTCATCAAGACGCTGTGGGGCACCGCGTGGGACGAGCTGTTCCGGCTCGACACCACCGGCGCGCTCGTACGCCGTCTCCGTGAGGTGCCGGACGCGCAGGTGCAGACGTACCAGACGCGCGACGCCGCCTACATCCGCGAGGACTTCTTCGGCAAGGACCCTGCGCTCGTCGAGATGGCGAAGCTGCTGAGCGACGACAAGATCCTCGAGTGCTTCCACCTCTCGCGCGGCGGCCACGAGTCCCGCAAGGTCTACGCCGCGTACCGGGCCGCGCTGGCCCACAAGGGCGCGCCGACCGTGATCCTGGCGCAGACCGTCAAGGGCCACACCCTCGGTGAGGGCTTCGCCTCCAAGAACGCCAACCACCAGATGAAGAAGCTGTCGGTGGACGAGTTCAAGGCGATGCGCGACCGGCTGGAGCTGCCGATCCCGGACTCCCGGTTCGCCGACGGCGAGGTCCCCTACGTGCACCCGGGCGCCGACTCCCCCGAGGTGCGCTACCTCCAGGAGCGCCGCGCCGCCCTCGGCGGTCCGGCCCCGGCCCGCCGCGTGCACCCGGTCGCGCCGCTGCCGCAGCCCGCCGACAAGGCGTTCGCCGCCTTCGACAAGGGCTCCGGTTCGCAGAACGTGGCGACCACCATGGCGTTCGTCCGCCTGGTCAAGGACCTGGTCCGCGACAAGGAGACCGGAAAGCGCTGGGTGCCGATCGTCCCCGACGAGGCGCGCACCTTCGGCATGGAGAGCCTCTTCCCGTCCCTCGGCATCTACTCGCCGATGGGGCAGACGTACGAGCCGGTCGACCGCGACCAGCTGATGTACTACAAGGAAGCCAAGAACGGCCAGATCTTCAACGAGGGGATCACCGAGGCCGGCGCCATGGCCGAGTTCGTCGCCGCCTCCACGTCGTACTCGACGCACGGCGAGACGATGATCCCGTTCTACATCTACTACTCGATGTTCGGCTGGCAGCGCACCGGCGACCAGATGTGGCAGCTCGGCGACCAGCTCGGCCGCGGCTTCCTGGTCGGCGCCACGGCCGGCCGCACGACGCTGACGGGCGAGGGCCTCCAGCACGCCGACGGCCACTCGCCGGTCATCGCCGCGACCAACCCGGCGGCGCTGACGTACGACCCGGCGTTCGCGTACGAGATCGGCGTCATCGTCAAGGAAGGTCTGCGCCGGATGTTCGGCGAGGGCCGGCCGGGCGAGGACCAGGACGTCTTCTACTACCTGACGGTCTACAACGAGCCGCTGCCGCAGCCGGCGAAGCCGTCGGCGGCCGGTGTCGACGAGGGCATCGTCAAGGGCCTGTACCGCTTCAACACGGCGGAGACGGCCGGGCTGACCCCCGCCGCCAACGCCCCGCGCATCCAGCTGCTCGGCTCCGGTACGGCGATCCACTGGGCGCTGAAGGCACAGCGGCTGCTCGCGGAGGAGTGGGGTGTGGCCGCCGACGTGTGGTCCGCCACCTCCTGGACCGAGCTGCGCCGCGACGCGCTGGAGGCCGACGAGGCGCTGCTGCGCGGCGAGGAGCGGGTGCCGTTCGTCAAGCGGGCGCTCCAGGGCGCCGAGGGCCCGGTGCTGGCCGTGTCGGACTACATGCGCCAGGTGCCGGACCAGATCGCGCAGTGGGTCGAGCAGGACTACAGCTCGCTGGGCGCCGACGGCTTCGGCCTGTCGGACACCCGTGAGGCGGCCCGCCGCCACTTCGGTGTCGACGCCGAGTCCATCGTCGTCGCGGCCCTGGCCCAGCTGGCCCGGCGCGGCGAGGTGAAGGCCGCCGCCGTGAAGGAAGCGCGCGAGAAGTACGGCCTGTAGGGGCCGGCCGTGCGGAAGGCCCCCGGCGCTCGGTGAGCGCCGGGGGCCTCCTGCATGATGTGCTGCATGCGCGCTGCCCGATTGATCAAGATGGTGCTGCTGCTCCAGTCCCGGCCCTCCATGACCGCCGCCGAACTGGCGCGGGAGCTGGAGGTGTCGGAGCGTACGGTCACCCGGGACGCGCAGGCGCTGTCGGAGGCCGGGGTGCCGGTGTACGCGGACCGGGGGCGGATCGGCGGCTACCGGCTGGTCGGCGGCTACCGGACGCGGCTGACCGGGCTGGCGCGCGGTGAGGCGGAGGCGCTGTTCCTGTCCGGGGTGCCGGGGGCGCTGCGCGAGATGGGGCTGGAGGACGCGGCCTCGGCGGCCCGGCTGAAGGTGTCGGCCGCCCTGCTGCCGTCCCTGCGGGACGCCTCCCGCACGGCGGCCCAGCGCTTCCACCTGGACGCCCCGAACTGGTTCCGCGAGCCGACGACGCCCGAGCTGCTGCCCGCCGTCGCGGACGCGGTCTGGGACGACCGGCGGATCACCGCCCGCTACCGGCGCGGCGAGGCCGAGGTGGAGCGGGGGCTGGAGCCGTACGGGCTCGTGCTCAAGGCGGGCGTCTGGTACCTGTGCGCGCGGGTGGCGGAGCAGGACGCCTTCCGGGTGTACCGGATCGACCGGTTCACGGCGGTGGAGGCGGGCGGCGAGCGTTTCGGGCGCGCGGCGGACTTCGACCTGCCGGCGTTCTGGGAGGAGCGGGCGGAGCAGTTCGCGCGGTCGATCCTGCGGGCCGAGGTGGTGGTGCGGCTGTCGCCCGGGGGCGTGCGCCGGCTGCCGCAGGCCCTGGACCCGCTGTCCGCACGGGAGGCGCTGGAGCACGCCGGCGAGCCGGACCGGGACGGGTGGGTGCGGGTGACGCTGCCGGTGGAGTCGGAGGAGGTCGCCTTCGCGCAGCTGACGGCACTGGGGGCGGAGGCGGAGGTGCTGGAGCCGGTCTCCCTGCGGGAGCGGTTCGCGGCGGAGGCCGCGCGGCTGGCGGCACTGTACGGGCGGTGAACGGCGGATGCCCCCGCGCCCCTCGTGGCGGATTGACGCGCGTCCGGGGTGCGTCCGCGGGGTGCAGGGTCGATGCTGGACCACGTGATGGACGAGACGGAGTTCTGGGAGCTGGTGGACACCGCCCGGGAGGACGCCGAGGGCGACCCCGAGGAACAGGCCGATCTGCTCGTGGAGCGGCTCGTACGGCTGGATCCGGAGGCGGTCCTGGACTTCGCCCGTCACTTCGAGTCCCGCTACCACCGCGCCTACCGCTGGGACCTGTGGGGCGCCGCGTGGGTGCTCCTCGACGGCGCGAGCGACGACGCCTTCGACTTCTTCCGGTGCTGGCTGATCGGCCAGGGCCGTGAGGTCTTCGAAGGGGCGCTGCACGACCCGGACGCGCTGGCCGACCTGCTGGACGACGACTTCGACGAGGAGATCGACGGCGACGGCGAGGACCTCGGCTACGCGGCGGACGAAGCCTACGAGCAGCTCACCGGGACGGTGGCTCCGGACCTCGAGCTGCCCCCGGCCCCGGTGGAACCGGAGGGCACACCGCTCGACTTCGAGAACGAGGCGCTGCTCGCCGAGCGCTACCCGCGGCTCTGGGAACGCTTCCGGGACTAGGCCCCTTATCGGCGGCGAGGCCACGACCCGGTGGCGGTCGCGTGCCCGGTCACAGACGCCGGTGGGGAGTCGGCGCCTGGCGCAGGGGCGCGGCGTTGGCCTGGGTGAGGGCGGAGGCGGTGTGGGCGGCCGGTCCGAGGACGACGGCCGCGGCGGCGCACAGCGCCGCCCAGGGGCGGCGCAGCACGGCCGCCCAGGTGCTACTTCGGGGGGTGTCACTCATGGGTGTGCTCTTCGTTCTGTGCGATGTTCTGCTTCACGGTGTTCCGTACGGGTGGGCCGGTGTCCTTCCCCAGGGCCTGCTCCGCGGTGTCGCGGCCCTGGATGCGGGCCGCGAGGGTCCTGATGTCGGGGAGGCGCGCCTGGAGGGCGGCGCCCGGGCAGCTGGTCATGAACCCGTCGCTGTGGCCGGCGACCGCGTGCAGGGTGGCCGTGGTGCCGGCCGCGTAGCGGCTGCCGCCGTTGCTGGAGACCAGCCGCACCTCGGCGCGCGGGTCGGTGCCGGACGTGCCGAGCTTCCACGCGGCCAGCGCGGCGATCGCGTCGAGCATCTCGGACGGCACGTGGGCGCCCTCCGTGAAGGTGCCGAGGGCGGCGATGCCGGTGGTGCGGTGGTTGAAGCCCTGGGTGTGGGCGCCGGTGACGGGGCGGTCGGTGCCGCCCGCGCGGCCCTCGTAGATGGTGCCGCAGCGGTCGACGACGAAGTTGTATCCGAGGTCGTCCCAGTCCCGGCCCACGGTCTGGCCCTCGTACAGGCCCCTGATGATGCCGGGGGCCTCCGCGCAGTCGTACGTGCCCGGTGAGTCGGTGTGGTGCACGAAGACCGCGACGACCTCGTCGTCGTAGCGCGGTGGCGGCTGCTCGCGGGCGTCGTCACCCAGCCAGACGGCGCGCGGCACGATCGGCGGCCGGGGCGCCTGGAAGGCGGGTTCGGCGCGTGCGGCGGAGGCCGTGCCGGCGGACCCCGCGGCCCGCTCGACGCCGTAGGCGCACAGCACCAGGGCGACGGCGGCCGCCAGGCCCGGCAGACAGCCGAGCGCCACCCCGGCGGCCGTCGGCAGCCGGGGGGTGCCGGGCCCGCCGGGTATCCGGGAGGCCCGGCGCTTCCGCGCTCCGCGCGGTCGTCTCGGGACACGCATGGCCCCACTGTGGGCCGCGTCGGCGGGGTCCGCGATCCGTGGTGTGCCATCCGGTGGAACCATCGCCCCGGTCCGCGACGTTTCCCCCAGTGCACGCGCGCGTGGCCGCTGTCCGGCGGCCGTCGCGCGCGTGGCTGATCACCGGGCCCCTCCCCCACGTATTGGGGGGTCCGAGAGAAAGGCGGCGTGCGTGGACCTGCTCGACATCCTGCTGTTGCTGGTCGTCCTGGCCTACGCGGCGTCCGGTTACCGGCGCGGTCTGCTGGCCGGCTGCGTCTCGCTCGCCGGTTTCGTGGGCGGTGCGGTCGTGGGCGTGTGGATCCTGCCGTGGGTCATGGACCTGGTGACGGCGGGGACGACGCGGGCGACGGTGACGGCCGTGTTCACGGTGCTGCTGCCGGCCGTGGTGGGTCACGAGCTGGCGGGACGGCTGGCGCTCCGGCTGCGGCGGGAGCTGGACGCCGGCCCGCTGCGGGTGGCGGACGGGCTCGGCGGCGCGGTGGCCAACGCGGTGGCCGTGCTGATCGTGGCGTGGGTGGCGGCGAGCGTGCTGGGAGCGTCCTCGTCGCCGCTGGTGACGTCGGCGATCAGGGACTCGCGGCTGCTGGGCGCGGTGCAGGACGTGATGCCGGACACCACTCCGGGCTGGTTCTCCCGTGCCACCTCGGCGCTGACCGAGGCGGGGTTCCCGCAGGTGTTCAACCCCTTCGAGAACGAGTCGACCGCCGAGGTCGCCGAGCCGTCCGGCGACAGCGTGACGGCGGCCGCGACCCGTGCGGCGCAGCGCAGCACGGTGAAGGTCGAGGGCGTGGCGGGCACGCAGGGCCGCGAGGGCAGCGGGTTCGTGTACGCGCGGGAGCACGTGATGACCAACGCGCACGTGGTGGCGGGCATCGACGAGCCGACCGTGCGCGTGGGCGGGGTCGGGCGGACGTACGAGGCGCGGGTGGTGCTCTTCGACCCGCAGAAGGACGTGGCCGTGCTGTACGTGCCGGACCTGCGGGCTCCGGTGCTGCGGTTCGTGGACGACGCGGGGCGCGGCGACTCCGCTGTGGTCGCGGGCTATCCGCAGGACGGCGACCTGAACCTCCAGGCGGCGACGGTGGCCAACCGGCTCCAGGCCCGGGGGCAGAACATCTACAGCGACGCGACGGTCACCCGCGAGATCTACTCCATCCGCTCCACCGTCCGCCCCGGCAACTCCGGCGGGCCGCTGCTGACCACCGACGGCCGGGTGTTCGGCGTGGTCTTCGCGCGCTCCACCACGGACGCCGAGACGGGTTACGTGCTGACGGCGGACGAGGTGGCGGAGGACGCCGAGCGCGCGGCGGACGCCACCACCCCGGTGGACACCGGCGAGGTCGTGACCTCCTAGGAGGTGTAGGACACCCCCTGGCCGCGGTCGGCGCCGGTCACACCAGCGGGCGTCCCATCAGGACGTCGTCGACGTAGGCGCCGTCGAGGTGGAACTCCTCCGGCAGCACGCCCTCCACGACGAAGCCCTCCGAGGCGTACAGCGTCCGGGCGGGGGTGTTGTGGCCCAGGACGCGCAGCGTGATCCGCCGGGCGCCCCGGCGCCGGGCCTCGGCGACGGCGGCCCGTACCAGGGCCCGGCCGACGCCCCTGCCGCGGGCCTCCTCGGCGACGGCGAGGCCGCGGATCTGCTGGACGTGCTCGTTGGACTTGAGCGGGGTGGGGTGGCCGAGCCGGATGTAGCCCACGGGGCGGCCGTCGTGCTCGGCGACGAGGTGGGCGTCCGGTCCGCAGGTCTCGCGGAAGAACGGCTCGCCCGGCTCGGGCCGGGGCATGACGGCGAACAGGTGGGACCACGTCTCGCGGTCGAGGCGTGCGAGGTCGCCCTCGTCCTCGGGGCGGGCGGGACGTATGAGGGGCGCGGTCATGGCGTCACTGTACGGCCGTGACGCGGCGGCCTGCCGTGATTTCCGCGCCGCGAGGGGCAGGATGGACGGCATGGAGCGTGCGCGAATCGCGGTGGCCGGGGCGTCCGGGCTGATCGGGGGTGCCCTGGTGCGGTCCCTGACGGCGGACGGGCACACGGTGGTCCGGCTGGTGCGGGCCGCGCCCCGGGCGGCGGACGAGGTCCGGTGGGATCCGGAGCGGGGTTCCGTGGACGCGGCCGGGCTCGCCGGGTGCGACGCGGTGGTGAACCTGGCGGGCGCGGGTGTCGGCGACCGCCGCTGGACGGACGCCTACAAGGCGCGGATCCGCGACAGCCGGGTACGGGGCACGACCGCGCTCGCCGAGGCGGTCGCCGGCCTGCCGGAGGACGCACGGCCCCGGGTGTTCCTGAACGGCAGCGCGATCGGCTACTACGGCGAGACCGGTGACCGGGCGGTGGACGAGGGCGCGCCTCCGGGTGAGGGTTTCCTGCCGGGGGTGTGCGTGGAGTGGGAGTCCGCGGCGGCGCCCGCCCGGGAGGCGGGCGTGCGGACGGTGTTCGCGCGGACCGGTCTGGTGGTGGCGCGCGGGGGCGGGGCGTGGGGCAGGCTCTTCCCGCTCTTCCGGGCCGGTCTGGGCGGGCGGATGGGCGACGGACGCCAGTACTGGTCGTTCATCGCCCTGCACGACGAGGTGGCGGCGCTGCGCCACCTCCTCGACACCGACGGGCTGTCCGGCCCGTTCAACCTGACGGCTCCCCATCCGGTGACCAACCGGGAGGTCACCGCGACGATGGCCCGTGTGCTGCGCCGGCCGGCGCTGTTCCCGGTGCCGGAGGCGGTGCTGCGGACGGTGCTGGGCGAGATGGCCGGGGACGTGCTGGGCAGTGCCCGGGTCCTGCCGGCGCGGCTGCTGGAGTCGGGCTTCCGCTTCGCGTTCCCGCGGATCGAAGGGGCGGTGCGGGCAGCGCTGTGAGCGGCCCGCGACGCACCACCAAGACCGGTTGTGACCGAATCCGACCGAAGCACGCAGGGAACTGAGCCCCCTGCGACCTCACTGTGCCCATTCGGCGTGCGTATGCGACCGTCGTGCGCCCGTGCACTGGCCGTGCGCGACTGACCCGGTAACCGGCCGCGAACCTAACCTCGACCAGAACTCGGGTATCCCTGGGGCCTGTTGAGGGCATGACGTCTCCAGCGCCCGCACAACCTCGAGGAGGGGACGTGCTTGAGCCCACGTACCAGGCGGACGTCGTCGTCGTCGGAGCCGGGATCGCCGGCCTCTCCGCGGCTCGACGACTGACCAGCGCAGGAGTCACCACCGTCGTCCTGGAGGCAGCCCCCGAGGTGGGCGGTCGCATGACGACCGAGAAGATCGACGGCTTCCGGCTCGACAGGGTCGGGCAGCCGCTGTCCACGGGACATCCCCAACTGCGGGAGGCCGCGGCGCTCGACGGGCTGATGCTGAGGCCCTTCGCACCCGGCGTCCTGCTGCACAGCGACGGACGGCACCACCGCGCCGGCGCACAACCAGGCGCACGGGGGGCGCGCAGCGCGAGGGGCGCACTGCACGCGGTGCGCACCCTGGCGAGCACGCCCCGGCCGGGCACCGGTCCCCGGAGGCCGGTGGCCGTGCCGGGCCGGCAGGTGTCCCTGCCCCGCCACCGCAGCGGCGCCCCGCTGGGCACGGCGGTGGACCAGGCCCGGCTGGGGGCGGCGCTGACCAGGCTGGCGGGCACGCCCGTGGAACGGCTGCTGGCGCGGCCCGAACTGCCCGCCGCCGAGGCGCTGGTGACCCGGGGCCTGCCCGCCCGTACCGTCGACGGCTTCCTGCGCCCGCTGCTCGCCGCGCTGTTGTGCGACCCGGACCTGACGACCTCCAGCCGGTGCGCGGACCTGGCACTGCACGCCTTCGCGAGCGGGCGGCTGTGTCTGCCGGAGGGCGGCGCTGAGGCGCTGCCGCAGCGGCTGGCGCGCACGCTGCCACCGGGCACGGTGCGCACGGGGGTGCGGGTCACGTCCGTGTCGACGACCTCGGTGACCACCGCGGAGCACGGCGAGTTCCGGTGCGCGGCGGTGCTGGTCGCGACGGGGGCGCGGGCGGCGGCGGAACTGCTGCCGGGGCTGCGGGTGCCGGCCTTCCACCCGGTGACGGTGGTGCACCACACGACCGACGAGGTTCCCTCGACCGGTGCGTCGCTGCTGCTGGACGCCGACCGGGGCGGGCCGGTGGCGCACACGGCGGTCGTCAGCGCGGTGGACCCGTCCCGCGCGCCCGCCGGGCGCACGCTGGTGACCTCGACCGTCCTGGGGGCGGCGACGGCGGGGGTGGACACGGGGGTGCGGATGCATCTGGCGCGGTTGTACGGGGTGTCGACGGCCCGGTGGGAGACGCTCGCGGTGCGGCACACCGCGGACGCCGTACCGCAGATGCGGCCGCCGCACGACCTGCGGCGGCCGGTACGGCTGCTGGCGGGACTGTACGTGTGCGGGGACCACCGGGACACGGGGTCCGTGCAGGGGGCGTTGCACTCGGCCGGGCGGGCGGCGGCGGCGCTGCTCGCGGACCTGGGAGTGAACGGTTCGCTGCACACGGCGGATCCGGTGGCCACGGCGCACGCGGCGTGACGCTGCCGCCGGGCCGGTGAGCACCCCCGGCGCGGGTGTGCGCCGGGGGTGCTCGCGCGGCCCGGCGACAGCGGGTGCCGTCACGTCCACCCGTGCCGCCCTGGGGTGCCTCCCAGGCCCTCGGGGCACTGGGGGAGGCACGACTGCCCGCGGTGGCGGTGGGTGGTGGGCGGCCTCCGGGTCGCCCGCGCGGGCGGCGGGTTGTCGTCAGCCGTGGGCCGCGACCCTGTCGCGGTAGGTGCGGACCGGGGCCGCGTCCCGGTACGGGTCCAGTCTGCGTTCGAAGTCACGGACGTACTCCAGCGCCCGGACGGAGCGCATCTCGGCCGCCTGCCCGGCGGCCTCCGCCGCCAGCTGGCACGCCTGGTCAAGTTCGCCGAGCCCCAGCCGCGCCGTGGCCAGCACCATCCGGCAGAACAGCCTGCTCCGGGCGTACCCCGGCGCGCGCAGTTGCAGCGAGCGCTCCGCGTGCTGGGCGGCGGCCCGGAACTGCTGGAGGTCCCGGTGGCAGTGACCGAACTCGTCCGCGAGCTGAGCCTCGTCGAAGAAGCGCGCCCAGTACGGCACCTCGTCCCCCGCCCGCGCGCTCTCCAGGGCGCGTTCCGCGCGGACCAGCGCCGCGGTGGCGGCCCGTACCTCCCCGAGCACCGCGTGCCCCCGCGCCTCCGCGGCGTGCAGCAGCGACTGCACGGCGGCCGGCGCGGAGCCCCCCGCCCCCTGCTGGGCGACCCGCGCGAGCTGTACGGCCTCCCGCCCGTGGCCGAGGTAGACGGCCTGCCGGCTCATGGTGACCAGGACGTACGCGCCGTAGGGCCGGTCCCCCGCCGCCTGCGCGAGCCGCAGCGCCTGCACGAAGTACCGCTGGGCGAGCCCGTGCGCGGCGATGTCGAACGAGGTCCAGCCGGCCAGCCGGGTCAGGTCCGCCGCGGCGGCGAACAGCCGGCGGCCCGTCTGCTCGCCGTACGTCCCCCGCAGCATCGGTTCGCACTCGTGCTCCAGGTACCGCACCAGGGCCTGACGGGCGTGCCCTCCCCCGTACGCGTCGTCGAGGGTGCGGAACAGCTCGCCGACCGACCGCAGGGCGGCGATGTCACCGCCGGTGACCCGCTGCCCCGGCCCGCGCTCGGCGGTGCCGCGCCTGCGGGCGAGGAGGTCGGACGGCAGCAGGGCGCGGGGGGCGGGGCGCCCCTGGGCGGGGACCCGGGCCGGCGGTTCGGCGCGGGCGACCTTCTCGTCGGCCCGTCCGATGAGCCAGTCCCGGCTCGGCACGACCAGCCCCGCCGAGGTGAACGCGATCTTGCGCAGTTCGGCGTGGCTGCCGGAGTCCTTGCGCCACAGCCCGCTGACGATGTCGACGGCCTCCTCGGGGCCGGCCGCGAACTCCAGTCCCGCGTAGACCGGGGCGCACGCGTCGAGCCCCAGGTCCTGGGCGGTCAGCCGGCGACCCAGCCGCCGGGTGAAGACCTCGGCGATCAGCGCCGGCGTCGTCCCGCGCGGCTGCTGCCCGCGCAGCCAGCGGGTGACGGACGTCTTGTCGTATCTCAGGTCGAGCCCGTGTTCGAGACCGAGCTGGTCCACGCGACGGGCGAGTCCCGCGTTGGAGAACCCCGCTTCTGCGATGAGCGCGGCGAGCTGTCGGTTGGGCGTGCGCTGCGCGGGTCGTTCCGTCATCTGCGGTGCGGTCTCCTGCCTTCCGGCTGTGGGGTGCCCGGATTGCCTGTGAGCAGCCCGTTCGGCGTCATGGGACGGCGCGAATGTAGCGGAGAGTGAGCACCCGATCGCAGGCAACAACCGGCATTCATCCGATCGTGTGAGGATTGACCCGAAAGCTGACGGGCGGCCGGCGGACGTACAGTGGCGTGGGCGCGTCGCGCGCCCGACGACGTTCTTGGGAGGCGTGTCGCCGTGAGTGAGTTGCGGTTCGTCCGGATGGGCTTCGGGGCCGAGGCCGTCGACTACCAGCTGGCCTGGGACGAGCAGCGCCGGGTGCACGCGGCGCGGTTCGCCGACGAGGCGCCCGACACCGTGATCCTCCTGGAGCACCCCCCGGTCTACACGGCCGGCCGGCGCACCGAGGCGAGCGAGCGCCCCCTCGACGGCACGCCCGTCATCGACGTGGACCGCGGCGGCAAGATCACCTGGCACGGACCCGGCCAGCTGGTGGGCTACCCGATCCAGAAGCTGCCCCGCCCGGTGGACGTGGTCGCGCACGTCCGGCGCCTGGAGGAGGCCCTGATCCGCACCTGCGCCGACTTCGGCCTGGAGACCACGCGGGTCGAGGGCCGCAGCGGCGTCTGGGTCCTCGGCGACCCGGTCGAGCAGCGTCCGGCGCCGGGCGGGCTCTCCCTCGACTTCGACCCCCGGCTGCAGGACGACGAGTTCGACCCGCGTCTCAACGGCCCGGAGTACGCGCCGTCCAACGCCGGCCAGCGCCGCGAGGACCGCAAGATCGCCGCCATCGGCATCCGCGTGGCCAAGGGCGTCACGATGCACGGCTTCGCGCTCAACGTGAACCCCGACAACAAGTGGTTCGACAAGATCATCCCGTGCGGGATCCGCGACGCGGGCGTCGCCTCCCTGGCGAACGAACTCGGCCGGGACATCACGATCGACGAGGTGCTCCCCGTGGTGGAACGCCACCTCCAGGACATCCTCCTCAACGCCGAGCTGAAGCCGCGGGAGATCGAGAGAACACCGGCATAAACGCCGCCCGCCCGGCGTTGAACGCTCCGGGCGCCCAGGTCGCGGCGAGGACCGGGGGCGGCCGCCCTCGGCAGGGCCACACCCTCGCCGGGCCTTCACATCCACGGGCGTACGCTTGAGCACGCCGAAGAATCAATCGCTAGGGAGCCGGTCGTGTCCGCAGTCGCACCCGACGGACGCAAGATGCTGCGCCTGGAGGTCCGCAACAGCCAGACCCCCATCGAGCGCAAGCCCGAGTGGATCAAGACCCGGGCGAAAATGGGTCCCGAATACTCCAAGATGCAGAACCTGGTCAAGAGCGAGGGTCTGCACACCGTCTGCCAGGAAGCCGGCTGCCCGAACATCTACGAGTGCTGGGAGGACCGGGAGGCGACCTTCCTCATCGGCGGCGACCAGTGCACCCGGCGCTGCGACTTCTGCCAGATCGACACGGGCAAGCCCGAGGCGCTGGACCGTGACGAGCCGCGCCGCGTGGGCGAGTCGGTCGTCACCATGGACCTGAACTACGCCACCATCACCGGCGTCGCCCGCGACGACCTGGAGGACGGCGGCGCCTGGCTGTACGCGGAGACCGTGCGCCAGATCCACGCGCAGACGGCGGAGCGCGCCGACGGCCGCACCAAGGTCGAGCTGCTGGCCCCCGACTTCAACGCCGTGCCCGAGCAGCTGGCCGAGGTCTTCTCCTCCCGCCCGGAGGTCTTCGCGCACAACGTCGAGACGGTTCCCCGGATCTTCAAGCGGATCCGCCCCGGCTTCCGCTACGACCGCTCCCTGAAGGTCATCACCGAGGCCCGTGACTACGGCCTGGTCACCAAGTCCAACCTGATCCTCGGCATGGGCGAGACCCGTGAGGAGGTCAGCGAGGCGCTGCGGCAGCTGCACGACGCGGGTTGCGAACTGGTCACCATCACGCAGTACCTGCGGCCCTCCGTGCGCCACCACCCCGTGGAGCGCTGGGTGAAGCCGCACGAGTTCGTGGAGCTGAAGGAGGAGGCCGAGCAGATCGGATTCTCCGGTGTGATGTCCGGCCCGCTCGTCCGCTCCTCGTACCGCGCCGGCCGGCTTTACCAGATGGCGGTGGAGAAGCGGGGCGCCTACGTGGCCTCCCAGGCCGTCTGAACCGGCCCCGGCGGCCCCGGCCGGGGCGCCGGACAGAGCGTGTGAAGTCACGCACAAGGCCCTACCGGTCAGTAGTGGCCGAGAGAACGCGGTCCCGACCGTCCTCGCAGATGAGGGCACAGGTCGGGACCGCGTCGGCGTTCCGGGGCCGCGCACCTGGGCTTCATGCCTGTTTGACCGGCTGGTCACGCCCTGGTAACACCAGTCAGTGAGCCTGGAATCACCGCACGTACACCGCGCACACCCCTACCCGCCCGCTCCGAGGGAGACCGCCGCCATGCAGGCCGCGCCCGTCCGCGCCACCGCCATCCCGTCCTTCACCACCGCCCTGCGCGCCGTCGAGTCGCTGCTGATGAGCAGTGGTCAGCGCACCGCCCGCCGCAACGCCTGGACCTCCGTGCTCGAGGACCGCCGGCGCGCCAAGGACCGGGTCGAGACCCAGCGGGTCCTCGACCGGACCGTCGCCCCCCGCCCCTGAGGCCCGTCACCCCCGGCACTGCCGTCGAAGGCGCTCCGGGGGACACGTAGACTTCATGGCATGGCGAGGAAGGAAACCGCAGCGGACGCTGCGAACCCCGGGCGACTGAAGCAGATCGCCCTGACCTACAAGATGACCCGCAGGGCCGACAAGAAGATCGGTCTTGTACTCGCGGCTGTCGGAATCGTCACCTTCGGTGTCTTCCTCGCGATCGGTTTCTTGATCGGGCACCCCATCTATCTCGGCATCCTGGGCTTCCTGCTCGCCTTCCTCGCGACGGCGATCGTGTTCGGGCGCCGGGCCGAGCGGGCGGCCTTCGGGCAGATGGAGGGACAGCCGGGCGCCGCCGCGGCGGTGCTCGACAACATCGGCCGGGGCTGGACGACGACGCCGGCCGTGGCGATGAACCGCAGCCAGGACGTGGTGCACCGCGCGGTCGGCAAGGCCGGCATCGTGCTGGTGGCCGAGGGCAACCCGAACCGGGTGAAGAGCCTGCTGGCGGCCGAGAAGAAGAAGATGAACCGCATCGTCGCGGACGTCCCGGTGCACGACCTGATCGTGGGCACGGGCGAGGGCCAGGTGGAGCTGAAGAAGCTGCGCACGACGATGCTCAAGCTGCCCCGGGTGCTCTCCGGCCCGCAGGTCACCGCGACCAACGACCGGCTGCGGGCCCTGGGCGACCTGATGAGCAACATGCCGCTCCCCAAGGGTCCGATGCCCAAGGGGATGAAGCTGCCGAAGGGCGGCGGCGGCCAGCGGGGCCGCTGAGCCCCACCCCTGACGTGAAGACGCCGCTGGGGGCGCCGGAATGGATTCCGGCGCCCCCAGCGGCGTCTCCGTCACCTGACGGAGGCGGAGCTCAGATCCGCACCTCGACCGTGCGGGCCAGCCGGTCGTGCAGACCGCGCCCGTCGCGGTCCCAGACGAGGGCGGGGACGGCGAGGCACAGCAGGGCCGAGCGCACCAGACCGCGCAGCGGCTGGACCCGGCCGCTGTCCAGGGCGACGACCCGCAGCCCGAACAGGCGCTTGCCCGGGGTGAACCCGACCGTGCCGACGGTCAGGGCGCTCAGCACCAGGAACACCAGCAGCGCCCAGTTGCCGGTCGTCTGTCCGTCGTAGCCGTCGGTGATGAGACCGTATGCGATCAGCATGCACAGACCCCAGTCCACGGCGAGGGCGCCGAGCCTGCGGCCGGGGCGGGCGATCGAGCCCGGTCCGTCCTCCGGCAGCCCCAGCTGCTCGCCCCGGTAACCGAAGTCGGCACCGGCGTCCTCCAGGGCCGCGCGGGGCCCGGACAGCCATGATCCGATTGCTTGCCTGTTGTCCACCCGTCCACGGTACTGCGCACGGACATGACCACAGGACGGCGGGGTGCGCCGGGGCTACCGTGGGAGAGGGGCTGGTTAACTTGTGCGAAACAAATGGGTCACGCACGAGAAATGACCCGTCCCTAGGGTCGAGTGCAGCGAGTGCCGCCCACGCCCGGCAGCACAGACGATCTACCACCCCGGCGGGACGGTCGGGAGTAGGAGGAGCTGGATGTTCCAGAACGCCGACGACGCCAAGAAGTACCTCGCGGACGAGGACGTCAAGTTCATCGACGTCCGGTTCTGCGACCTGCCGGGTGTGATGCAGCACGTCACGATCCCCGCCGAGGCGTTCGACCCCGACGAGGAGCTCGCGTTCGACGGGTCGTCGATCCGCGGGTTCCAGGCGATCCACGAGTCGGACATGTCGCTGCGCGCGGACCTGTCGACCGCACGGCTCGACCCGTTCCGCCGTGACAAGACGCTGAACATCAACTTCTTCATCCACGACCCGATCACGGGCGAGGCGTACTCCCGCGACCCGCGCAACGTGGCGAAGAAGGCCGAGGCGTACCTGGCCTCCACCGGGATCGCCGACACCGCCTACTTCGGCCCGGAGGCCGAGTTCTACGTCTTCGACAGCGTGCGCTTCAAGACGTCGGAGAACGAGTCCTTCTACCACATCGACTCCGAGGCGGGCGCCTGGAACACCGGCGCCCTGGAGGACAACCGCGGGTACAAGGTCCGCTACAAGGGCGGCTACTTCCCGGTCCCGCCGGTCGACCACTTCGCCGACCTGCGCGCCGAGATGTCCCTGGAGCTGGCCAAGGCCGGCCTGAAGGTCGAGCGCCAGCACCACGAGGTGGGCACCGCCGGCCAGGCGGAGATCAACTACCGGTTCAACACGCTGCTCGCCGCCGCCGACGACCTCCAGCTCTTCAAGTACATCATCAAGAACGTCGCCTGGCGCAACGGCAAGACCGCGACCTTCATGCCGAAGCCGATCTTCGGCGACAACGGCTCCGGCATGCACGTCCACCAGTCGCTGTGGGCGGGCGGCGACCCGCTCTTCTACGACGAGCAGGGCTACGCCGGCCTGTCGGACACCGCCCGCTACTACATCGGCGGCATCCTCAAGCACGCCCCGTCGCTGCTGGCCTTCACCAACCCGACGGTGAACTCCTACCACCGTCTGGTGCCGGGCTTCGAGGCCCCGGTGAACCTGGTGTACTCGCAGCGCAACCGGTCCGCCGCGATGCGCATCCCGATCACCGGCTCCAACCCGAAGGCCAAGCGCGTGGAGTTCCGCGCCCCCGACGCCTCCGGCAACCCGTACCTGGCCTTCTCCGCCCTGCTGCTCGCGGGCCTGGACGGCATCAAGAACAAGATCGAGCCGGCCGAGCCGATCGACAAGGACCTCTACGAGCTGGCTCCCGAGGAGCACGCCAACGTGGCGCAGGTCCCCACCTCCCTCGGCGCGGTGCTGGACCGCCTGGAGGCCGACCACGAGTTCCTCCTCCAGGGCGACGTCTTCACGCCGGACCTGATCGAGACGTGGATCGACTTCAAGCGCCAGAACGAGATCGCCCCGCTCCAGCTCCGCCCGCACCCGCACGAGTTCGAGCTGTACTTCGACGTGTGATCCACCCGTCACGCGTGTGACGTGTGCGTACGGCGCCCCCGCTCCGGTCCCGGAGCGGGGGCGCCGCCGTCCGTACGCCGATGCGTCCGCCGATCCGTCGGCTGACCGGAAAGCTTCCTTCTTCCCGGCCGGAGAGGGATCCTTGGTCTGACACTGCTGTTCGAGAGAAAGTCACGGGGATGTCCGAAAGGGACGACGAAGAGCGGGAGTTCGATCTCACGTGGGCGGACGGCGCCGCGCACAAGGAGCCGTCGGCGCGGGCCCGCATGCTCGCCGCCCGCTGGAAGGACAACCCGCCCGGACCGGTCCCGTTCCGCGCCGACCCGGAGCACAGAGCGTCCTCCGGCCGCTCCCCCTGGGTGTCGACGGCCGTGGTCCTCGGCTGTGTCGTGGCGGTGATCCTGCTGCTCGGGTACGTCAACTTCCGGCCGTACTGATCGCCGCGGCCCGCGCTCCGGGACGACGCGGTGCCGGACGGCCCCGCACGGCGGGGGCGCCCGGCACCGGGGCGGGTGTCAGCGGTTGTAGCGCATGAAGGCGCGCACCATGTGGCACGTGGTGTCCGAGGGCGGGTGGACGCCGATCAGGGCGGCCGTGCTGCGGATCCTCTCGTCACGCGCCTGGGCGGGCAGGTAGACGCCGGAGTCGAGCAGGGCGATGGCGAGCCGCATCGCCTTGAGCCGGCGGTTGTGCGTGACGTACCACTCGCGCGGGCGGCCCGCCGGCAGGGGGCTCTTCTCCACCGGGGCGCAGGGCAGCTCCAGCAGCACGGGACGCGTCGCGGTGGACTGGGTGGGCAGGGGCTTCGGCTTCAGGGCGGCAGCGGGCACGGGCATCCTCCTGTCGCGGTCGGGGCGCTCGGCCGGAGTCCACGACGACCCCGGCGATTCCCTCGAACACTGCTTCCATTCTACTGCCCGGCACTGACAATCAGCAGGCCCTTTCGAGCCGTCAAATGCGCTGGTAAGGGCAGGTTTTCACGTCCCGCACCACCGGTCCCGCCAGACCCGCGCACACGGTCTCCGAATTCGAACAGCGAGGGTGGCGGCGTACCGTGTGCGGCATGGAGATCTGGATCAATCCGGCCTGCTCGAAGTGCCGTTCCGCCATCGGCCTGCTCGACGCCGAGGGGGCCGACTACACCGTCCGCCGCTACCTGGAGGAGGTACCGGGCGAGGACGACATCCGCGCGGTGCTGGAGCGGCTGGGACTGGAGCCCTGGGACATCACACGGACCCAGGAGCCCGAGGCGAAGGAGCTGGGCGTCAAGGAGTGGCCGCGGGACGCCTCCGCGCGGGACCGCTGGATCGCGGCGCTGGCCGCCCACCCGAGGCTGATCCAGCGCCCGATCATCACGGCGGACGACGGGACGGCGGTCGTGGCCCGCTCGGAGGAAGCGGTCCGGGACGCCCTCACCCGCCGAACCGGTCTGTGACGCAGGCCACTTGGGATACTTGGCGGGACGGCTGAGCAACTCCGTTCGGTATCTCGTACATAGCGGCGTACGCCCCCCTACCTCTTCAGGAGGCGCGCATGTCGCGCAGGAGAAGTCTCGGTCCGAAGAAGAAGCTCGCGCTGTTGCTGAGCGCCGCCACGGTGGCGGGAGGCGGTGCCGTCGTCATGGCGACCACGTCGAACGCCACCCCGCCGGCGGCCGCCACCAAGTCGGCGGCGAACTCGACGGTGTGTCAGGGACTGGCCACCGCGCTCGGCAACAACGAGAGGTTCATCGAGGGCCAGCGGGCCGCCCCGGACGCCCAGTCCCAGGCGCGGATCGCCAACCGCGAGGCGGTGATCGCGCAGATCAAGGTCCAGCAGGAGGCGTCCGGGTGCACGGTTGGGGAGTCGGCTCAGGGCTCCCAGACCGCGCAGCCGGAGCAGCCCCCCGCCCCGTCGCAGCCCGCCCAGGGTGACCAGGGTCAGGGCGGCCAGGACCAGGGCGGCGGCCAGGCCGGCGGTGAGGGTGCCGCGGCCTCCGGCGAGCAGGTCTGCAACGGTTCGACCGTGACCCTGTCCGGGGAGGGCGGCGCCCCGGCCGCGTCCAGCAACCAGTTCCCGGCCGGGACGAAGCTGAAGGTCACCAACCTGGACAACGACAAGTCCACGACGGTGGAGGTCACCTCGGTGTCCGGCAGCTGCGTGCTGCTCAACAACGCCGCCTTCGAGCAGGTCCGCGAGCCCGGCAAGTTCCTGATCCGCCGCGCGGTGATCGAGAAGGTGGGGTGAAACCCGGATTCCCACCCCAGGGGCCCGCTGCTCACGGTCGGGAGCGGCGGGCCCCGGCGCGTCCATCGCATACACCGCGCCCGTCCCCGCTCCCCCTCACTGAGCGGGGCGGGGCACACCGGCGCCAGGTAACACGGGGTTCACATTCGGGCAATGGCCGGGAAATCGCCTGTTGACAAGCTGCGTGACATCGACGGCGGCGCCCCAGTGCCGCAGCGCCGCAGCACCCGCACAAGCGCGCCAGACCCACCCCCGAAGGATGTGGACCGTGAGCTTCAAGGCCGAGTACATCTGGATCGACGGCACCGAGCCGACCGCCAAGCTGCGTTCCAAGACGAAGATCCTGGGCGACGACGCCAAGGGCGCCGACCTGCCGATCTGGGGCTTCGACGGGTCCTCCACCAACCAGGCCGAGGGTCACGCCTCCGACCGCGTCCTCAAGCCGGTCTTCGTCTGCCCGGACCCCATCCGCGGCGGGGAGGACGTCCTGGTGCTGTGCGAGGTCCTGAACACGGACATGACGCCGCACACGTCCAACACCCGTGCCGCGCTGGCCGAGGTCGCCGAGAAGTTCGCCGCCCAGGAGCCGGTCTTCGGTATCGAGCAGGAGTACACCTTCTTCAAGGGCGCCCGCCCGCTCGGCTTCCCCGAGGGCGGCTTCCCGGCCGCGCAGGGCGGCTACTACTGCGGCGTCGGCTCGGACGAGATCTTCGGCCGGGACGTCGTCGAGGCGCACCTGGAGAACTGCCTGAAGGCGGGTCTGGGCATCTCCGGCATCAACGCCGAGGTCATGCCCGGTCAGTGGGAGTTCCAGGTCAGCCCGCTGGCCCCGCTGGAGGTCTCCGACCAGCTGTGGGTGGCCCGCTGGCTGCTCTACCGCACCGCCGAGGACTTCGACGTCTCCGCCACCCTGGACCCCAAGCCGGTCAAGGGCGACTGGAACGGCGCCGGGGCGCACACCAACTTCTCCACCAAGGCGATGCGCGAGGGCTACGACGCGATCATCACCGCGTGCGAGTCGCTCGGTGAGGGCTCCAAGCCCCTGGACCACGTCAAGAACTACGGCGCCGGCATCGACGACCGCCTCACCGGCCTGCACGAGACCGCCCCGTGGAACGAGTACTCCTACGGCGTCTCCGACCGCGGCGCCTCGGTGCGCATCCCGTGGCAGGTCGAGAAGGACGGCAAGGGCTACATCGAGGACCGCCGTCCGAACGCCAACGTCGACCCGTACGTGGTGACCCGTCTGATGGTCGACACGTGCTGCACCGCGCTGGAGAAGGCCGGCCAGATCTGATCCGGACCCGCAGTCGTCACGAGGGGCGTCCGCCGTTCACGGTGGGCGCCCCTCGCGTCGTCTGCTTCAATAGGCACATGGCCGGCTACCGGAAGTGCGAGGCGACGAGGCGCAGTGACCTCGAGCCGTTCTGGCCGTCCCGTCAGCACCACGACTTCGACCGGGTGTGTTGTCGCGCGACGAACGCGCCGGCCCTCTGACGCCCGGATCCCCTTCCGGCCTTCGGCCGCCGCGCACCGCGTACGTCCTCGACGAACCCTTCGCGCGAAAGAGCTGACGTCTCATGGCGACCACCCGTTCCCTGTCCTCCCTCCCCTCCGTCTCCCCCGCCGTTCCCGCCCCGCCCCGGCTGCGTGCCGTGGAGCGGGACGAGGTGGTGACGGTCGCCGACCTGCTGCCGCCCGGCGCCACCTGGCTGCCCGCGCCGCCGAACGCGGTGCCCGTGCTGCCCGGGCGGCCCCCGATGGTCGGCTATCTCGTCCTGGTCCCCGCGGACCGGCAGCCGCCGTTCACGGTGGCGGCACCGGAGCCCGCCGGTCCCGTCGGCGACCCCCTCGTCCGCGTCGACGCCGTGCAGCGCACCGCCGAGGTGGACGGGCGCCCGCTCGACCTCACCTACCTGGAGTTCGAGTTGCTCGCCCACCTGGTGGCGCACCCGGGCCGGGTGCACACCCGGGACCAGCTGGTCGGCACGGTGTGGGGCTACGGCCACGTCGGCGACGGCCGCACCGTCGACGTCCACATCGCCCGGCTGCGCCGCAAGCTGGGTGCCGAGCACCGCGACACGATCCGCACGGTGCGCCGGGTCGGCTACAAGTACGTCCCGCCGGCGGGCCGCTGAGCCGCGCGGCCCGGTCTGCCGTCAGCAGATCCCTGTTCCCTCCCGCCGCCCGGGCGGGCAGAGTCGCCGGTATGAGACTTCTGTTGCTGGGTGGTACGGAGTTCGCGGGCCGGGCCGTCGCCGAGGCGGCCGTGGGACGGGGCTGGGAGGTGACCGTCTTCCACCGGGGCCGGCACGAGGCCCCGGCGGGCGTACGGACGCTGGTGGGCGACCGCACCGCGCCGGACGGTCTGGCCGCGCTCGACGAGGACCCCGGGGAGTGGGACGTCGTCGTGGACACCTGGTCGGCCGCGCCGCGCGCGGTGCGGGACGCGGCACGGCTGCTGCGGGACCGCGCCGGCCGGTTCGTGTACGTGTCGAGCTGCTCGGTGTACGCGTGGGCCCCGCCCGCCGGGTACTCCGAGGAGGCTCCGGTCGTGGACGGCGCCTCCCCCGACGCGGACCTCACGGACTACGCGCGGGACAAGCGGGGCGGCGAGCTGGCCGCCGTGGACGCCTTCGGCGCGGACCGGTCGCTGCTGGTACGGGCGGGGCTGATCCTCGGCCCGTACGAGAACGTGGGGCGGCTGCCCTGGTGGCTGAACCGGACGGCGCGCGGTGGCCCGGTCCTCGCCCCGGGACCGCGGGAACTGCCGCTGCAGTACGTCGACGTCCGCGACCTCGCGGAGTGGATCCTCGGGGCGGCGGAGCAGGGGCTGAGCGGGCCGTACAACCTGGTCTCCCCGCAGGGGCACACCACGACGGGCGAGCTGCTGGAGGCGTGCGTGCGGGCGACCGGAGGCACCGCCGAGCTGCGGTGGACCGCGCCCGAGGTGGTCCTGGAGGCGGGCATCGAGCCGTGGACGCAGCTGCCGGTGTGGGTGCCGCCGGGCAGCGACCTGCACGACGCGCTGCACTCGTCGGACGTCTCCCGGGCGGTCGCCGCGGGGCTGCGCTGCCGCCCGGTGGCCGAGACCGTGGCGGACACCTGGCGCTGGCTGACGGAGATCGGCGGCACCGCGCCGCAGCGTCCCGACCGCACCCTCAAGGGGCTCGACCCGGAGGTGGAGGCGAAGGTGCTGGGCACGGACCGGGGGGTGTAGGCAGCACCACCCCCGGTCCGGGGGCCGGGCCCCGTGTGCCCGCGCTCCGGCTCGCCCAGACTGATGCCCATGACCATCGACTGGAAGAACGGCGACGGGCGGAGCAGGGCACGGGGCATGGCGCGCGCCGCGGTACGGGGACTGGCGCTGACGCTGGTGTCGCTGCCGGGATCGGTGCTGTGCTTCGTCCTGACCCTGGTGTCCGTGGCGCTGATACCGATCGGCGTGGGCATCGTCACCACGCCGTACGTGCTGCGGGGCGTGCGGACGTTCGCGAACTGGCGGCGGGTGCTGGCGGCCGAGTGGGGCGGGGTGCGGATCCCCCCGTCGTACCGGCCGCTCCCCGCGGACGCCAATCCCTGGGCCCGGACGTTCGGGATGCTGCGCGACCCGGCGACCTGGCGGGACCTGCGGTGGCTGCCCGTCGACATGACCGCCGGGTTCGTCACCGCGCTGCTGCCGTTCGCGCTGGTGGTCTACCCGCTGGAGGGGCTGGCGCTGGCGATCGGCCTGTGGCGGGTGATGCCCGACGGGTACTGGTACGGCTTCGTTCCGGTGCACGGGCAGGCGTCCGCGCTCGGCGCGGGAGTGCTCGCCCTCGGGCTGCTGCTCGTCGCGCACCTGTTCGCCGTGCGCCTGCTGCACGGGCACTTCCTGCTCACCCGGGCCGTCCTGGGTGCGCGGCGCGGTGAACTGAGCGAGCGGGTGCGGGTGCTGACCGAGACCCGGCGGGACGCCGTGGACACCTCCGCCGCCGAACTGCGGCGCATCGAGCGGGACCTGCACGACGGGGCGCAGGCACGGCTGGTCGCGATGGGGATGGACCTGGGGACGGTCGAGGCGCTGATCGAGAAGGACCCGGCACAGGCCCGTGAGCTGCTGACGCGGACGCGGCAGTCCTCCGCCGAGGCGCTGACCGAGCTGCGGGAGCTGGTGCGGGGCATCCATCCGCCGGTACTGGCCGAGCGCGGCCTCGGTGACGCGGTGCGGGCGCTGGCGCTGCGGCTGCCGGTGACCACCGAGGTGAGCGTGGAGCTGCCCGGGCGGGCCGAGGCGCCGGTGGAGTCGGCCGCGTACTTCGCGGTGAGCGAGGTCCTCACGAACGCGGTGAAGCACTCCGGCGCGGACCGCATCTGGGTCGACCTGCACCACGCCGGGGACCATCTGCGGGTGAGCGTCACCGACAACGGCCGGGGCGGCGCGGTGACCGGGGCCGGTTCGGGACTGGCCGGGGTGGAGCGGCGCCTGGGTACATTCGACGGCGTCCTGGCCGTCAGCAGCCCCGCGGGCGGCCCCACCATGGTCACCATGGAGATCCCTTGCGCGTTGTCCTAGCCGAAGACCTGTTCCTGCTGCGCGACGGACTCGTCCGGCTGCTCGAGGCCCACGACTTCGAGATCGCGGCGGCCGTGGAGTCCGGTCCCGAGCTGGCCCGGGCCCTCGCCGAGCGGGAACCCGACGTCGCCGTGGTCGACGTCCGTCTGCCTCCGACGCACACCGACGAGGGCCTCCAGTGCGCGCTCGAGGCGCGCCGCCGGCGTCCGGGACTGCCGGTGCTGGTGCTCTCGCAGCACGTGGAGCAGTTGTACGCGCGCGAGCTGCTCGCCGACGGCAGTGGCGGGGTCGGCTACCTGCTGAAGGACCGGGTGTTCGACGCCGAGCAGTTCGTGGACGCCGTACGGCGGGTGGCGGCGGGCGGTACGGCGATGGATCCGCAGGTGATCCAGCAGCTGCTGGCACGGCGGTCGGGCGGCGACCGGCCGCTGGCGCGGCTGACGCCCCGGGAGCTGGAGGTGCTGGAGCTGATGGCGCAGGGGCGGACCAACGCGGCGATCGCGGGCCGGCTGGTGGTGACGGAACGGGCGATCGCCAAGCACACAGCGAACATCTTCGCCAAACTGGGCCTGGAGGTCTCGGACGACGACAACCGGCGCGTGCTGGCGGTTCTCGCCTATCTCGACCGGGGCCGGTGAAACCGGACGCACCGCCTCACCCCGGGTGTGCGATCAGCAACTCCCGGTGTTATATGGCCTGTTGAAACCCCTGTGGCCGTACTGACTTTCCACCGATTCGCGGGACGGGTGAACACCCGTGGGGCGGCTTCCGTACTCAAGGGAGCCGCTTCACTCCTGTCGGGCCGCTCGATGCCCCGCAATGGGATGCCCCCGTAAGGAAGGTCAAGAGGAGTTCCATGGGACGCAACACAAGAAAACGTCGTATGCCGCTGGCGACCAAGGTGACCGCCGGGGCGGCGGCTCTGGCGCTCGGCGGGGGCGGGCTGGTCTGGGCCAATTTCTATGCCTCGGCCCACGAGGACGGAGGTCACCACAACCGGACGAAGTCGCGGAACGCGCAGATCGCGACGATCAACTGTCCGGACGTCGGCCAGAAGCTGACCAAGGTGCCGCGCGGCGCCCGCAAGGGCGTGGCGAAGGAACTGGCGGCGCTCGACCGGCAGATCACCGACGCGTACACGCGTCTGGCGGAGACCCGCCAGGCCCAGGCCGGTGACGCGAACTACGTCGACAACGCCATCCTCGGGCCGCTGAAGTCCAAGCGGACGGCCACGCTGGACCGCATCGGCATCAACATCAACCGGGCGGGCGGCAAGGCGCCGCGCGACTTCGGCCGGTTCGCCCGGTGCCAGGGCGTTCCCGTCGACCAGCCGGACACCGGCGACGGGGGCGGCCAGGACCAGGGCGGCGGTGGCCAGGACCAGGGCGGCGGCCAGGACAACGGTGGCGGCCAGGACAACGGCGGTGGCCAGAACAACGGCGGCGAGCAGGGCAACGGCGGCCAGGCGCAGAACGGCCCCGTGGCGGACGACTTCATCAGGATCGAGGACGTCCAGCCGAACTCCCGCAACCTGCCCAACGGGCTGGCCGCGAACGGCGACGGCGGTTCGACGGGCTCCTTCACCACCGAGTGCGGCACCAACGAGAACGCGCTGCGCAACTCGGACAACGTGATCGTCGCTCCCGGCGTCAGCAATGGCGCCCAGCACCAGCACGACTACGTCGGCAACCAGGCCAACACCGCCTTCGCGAGCGACCAGGACCTGGCGAACGGCGACACCACCTGCCAGAACCAGGGCGACCGGTCGTCGTACTTCTGGCCGGTGCTGCGGATCCAGGACGGTACGCAGGACATCGACCAGGGCCAGCCGGGCGGCGGCCAGGACGGCAACGTCGGCAAGATCGTCGCGCCCTCCGCGGCGGAGCTGAAGTTCGTCGGCAACCGCACGAGCGACGTCGTCGCGATGCCGAAGGCGCTGCGCATCATCACCGGTGACGCGAAGGCCTTCACCAACGGCCTGAACAACGCCAACACGGCCTGGAGCTGCACCGGCTTCGAGGACCGGCAGGTGACGGACAAGTACCCGATCTGCCCCGAGGGCAGCAGCGTGGTGCGGACGTCCGCCTTCCAGAGCTGCTGGGACGGCCAGAACATCGACAGCGCCAACCACCGCACGCACGTCGACTTCGTCGAGGCGGACGGCACCTGCTCGAACGGCTTCCAGGCCATCCCCCAGCTCCAGGTCCGCCTGGTGTACGACGACATCCCGGCCCCGCAGATCGAGAACGGGCAGGTCGTGAACCCGTTCGCGGTCGACTCCTTCCCGGAGCAGCTGCACAAGCCGATCACCGACCACAACGACTTCATCAACTTCTTCGACGAGGACCTGATGAACGAGATGGTCGAGTGCATCAACAGCGGCCAGGACTGCCAGTAGTGCGGTAGCCCGGCAGCCCGGTGACGGGAAGAGGCCGGCGGTGGGAGATCCCACCGCCGGCCTCTTCGCCGTCCGGCCCGCGAACCGGTCAGCCGTGGTGGCCGCCCTGGTTGTGGCTGCCACCGGGGTTCATGTGCTCCGAGCCCTCTTCCATGGTCCCGCCGAGCGTGCTCCGCAGGGCCGTGACGGTCCGCTCCTCGCCCACGGCCACCCACTTGCGGCCGACGAGGTAGTAACCGCCGTAGTCCTTGGCGGTGTTGAGCCACTCGCGCTGGCCGCGATCGGTGGCGAAGGTGGCCAGGACGTACTTCTCGCCGCCCTTCTTGCACAGCGCCTGGCGGATGGTGTCGGCGTCGGTCTGCATGTTCGGTTCGCACTTCGCCTCGGCGGCCAGGTGCTCCAGGCTGCCCGTCGCGGTGGGCGGCACCTGGTCCTCGTCCGAGCTCCCGGCTCCGCAGCCCGCCAACGCCAGGGCCGCCACCGCGCCGGTCAGCGCGAGCATCGGTCGGGTCACCCTCATGTGTTCCTCCGGTCCTTGACGGCGGCATCGTGACGGCGACACGCCGCACGGAGCCCCGGCGCGGGGCCCTCGGCCTCCCATACGGACGCGGCGCCCGCCGTGCTCAAATGCCGGGCCGGGTCAGGTGACCATCCGCCCGTTCGGTCGTTCTGCTGGGCGTGCAGTCACAGGATGCCGCCCAGCCCGCCGCGCCCTCCTCACCGGCCGGTCCGGTCGTCGACGTCGAGCAGGCCGAGGCCGCTCTCGTCGAGCACTACCCGCGGCTGGTCCGGCTCGCGTACCTGGTGCTGCCCGCCTCCATGGGCCGGCGCAGGCGGGTCCTCACCGCGCACGGCCTGGTGCAGCGGGCGCTGCCCCGCGGCCGCACCCCCGCGCCGCTGATCCCGGCCCAGCAGGCCGGCCGGGCCGGCGACCCGGGATACGCGCTGGTCCGGCTCCGGGTGGTGCGCACGGCGCTGAGGCGCGGGGCCCGCGGCGGACGGTGGGCGCAGTCGCCGGCGCTGCCGCGGGTGTGGGGGCTGAGGCTGTTCCCGCGCCCCGGCGGCGCCGGTGAGCTCGCCCTGGACCAGCGGCTGTCGGCCCTGTCCGGTCCGGCGCGTGCCGCCCACGCGCTGCGCGGCTTCGAGCGGCTCCCGGACGGTGACGTCCGCCAGGTGCTCCTGGCCGCGGGCGTCGCGGACGCCGAGGGCGCGCTGGTGGAGGCGGACCGGATCCCCGACCCGTACCGGCTGCTGGACTCCGGCGAGTTCGACGCCTGCTCGTTGCAGGCCAGGCCGACGGATCTGCTGCGCCGCCGCCGGCACCTGAAGGCCGCACTGGTCGGCGGGGCGGCGCTGACGGTGTGCGGGACGCTGCTCGCGCTGCCGGGCGACGGCTGGGGCGCGGACGGTGCCGCCGCTCCCCCGTACGCGCGGAACCCGGCCGCACGGGCCGCGCTGGACCCCGGGAAACTGACCCGGGTCTCCCCCGCCGCGTGGCGGACGTCCGCGCGCACCGACTTCTCCGTGTGGCCGGCGCGCGGCGACCGCACCGGCGACCGGGCGCTGCTGCGCCGTGCGCTGGCCGTCTGGGCGCGGCCCGGGAAGGGCGTGCGGGTGTCGGCGACCCCGGGCACCCCGGCCGGCGGGCCGGCGGGACCGCCCCAGCTGCTGTACGCGGGCACGGTCGACACCGCGCGGGTGGTGCTCCTCCACGACGGTCTGCGCGTCGTCCGGTACGCCGAACCGGAGGAGGACACCGGGGGCGTCGTGCTGGACCTCGCCCGCGCCGACGGTGCGGGCAGGGCCGGTTCCGGCGCGGTGGTGCTGAGCCGGACCGACGGCAACGTCCGCTATCTGACGGCCCCCTGGGTGCGTGCGGCGGCCGAGCGGGACCTGCGCGCGCCGGGCTCCGGCGCGATGGCCCTGACCCTCGCCGACGGGGTGACCTCGCCCCTGGCGAGCCCCGCGCTGCGGGAGGGCCCCTGCACCTCCTGGAACGTGCTGCGCCTGAGCAACGGCACGGGCACCCGGCTGCTGACCGACCTGGGCGAGCTGGTCCCGGCCCGGCTGACCGCGGGACCTCCCCGGTCGCCGCGGGACGCCTCGGGTGCGAAGGCGCTGCGCACCTGGGCGCCGTACGCCTGCTCGCTGGCCGCGGTGCGCTCGGCGGGGGTGCGGAGCGTCAACGCCTGGGTGTTCGCCGAGCAGCCGCTGCCCGGGTCGGACGGGTCGGCCGAGTGGGTGTGCACACGGGCCGAGACCTGGCGGGGCGGCGGGACCAGGGTGCTGGCGCAGTTCCACCCGCCGGGCGCCCGGTCCGGGGCGGTGGCGGCGACGGCGCAGGACGTGCCGGAGTGCGGGGTCAAGGAGCCGCGGGTGCTCGCCGGGGTGCTGTGGAGGTCGGGGTCGGGCGGCTGGTACCTGCTGGCCGCCGGCAGCCGCGACACCGCGTCGGTCAGGGCGACGGGCGGGATCGAGGGGTCGTCCCGGGGCCACCTGCTGACCGTCCGTGCCGAGAAGGGTGCGCGGGCGGACCTCCGGGGGAGACTGGAGGACGGGCGATCGGTCGGCGGGCTGCGCTGACGGCGTGAACACCGCCGGCCGGTCCGGACCGTTCGAGGCCGGATCTGATCGGTAAGGTGTTCGCATGACTACCGGGGTACGCCGCAGGATGGGAGTGGAGGAGCGGCGGCAGCAGTTGATCGGCGTGGCCCTCGAACTGTTCAGCCGACGCTCTCCCGACGAGGTCTCCATCGACGAGATAGCGTCGCGGGCCGGCATCTCACGCCCGCTGGTCTATCACTACTTCCCCGGCAAACTCAGCCTGTACGAGGCCGCGTTGAGGCGGGCCTCGGAGGACCTGGCGTCCCGGTTCGTGGAGCCCCACGAGGGCCCGCTGGGATCACGGCTGCGGCGTGTGATGGCCCGGTTCTTCGACTTCGTGGAGGAGCACGGCCCCGGTTTCGCCGCCCTGATGCGCGGCGGCCCCGCGGTCGGGTCGTCGGCCACCAACGCCCTGGTCGACTCCGTACGGCAGGCCGCGTACGAGCAGATGCTGTCGCACATGGGTGTGGTGGGCCCGGCGCCCGCCCGGCTGGAGCTGGTGGTGCGGTCCTGGGTCTCGCTCGTCGAGTCGACGGCGCTGATCTGGCTGGACGGTCGGCGGGTGCCGCGCGAGGAGCTGGAGGCCCAGCTGGTGCAGGACTTCGCCGCGCTCGCCGCCGTCGCCGCCTCCCGTGACGAGGAGCTGGCCGCGCTGCTGCGCGCCGTGCTGAAGAACGAGCCGGGCGACGGGCCGTTCACCGAGCTGGCGGTGCGGCTCGTCGCACTGGCCGGTCCGTGAGCACGGAGAGGACGGCGGCCCCGGTCGTCGAGTGGTCGTGACCCCCGCGCCGGCCCGCGCGGACCTACTCGCCCTCGAACTTCCGGTACGACGCGTCGAGCTCCCGCACCTCGGCGGAGGCGTGCAGCGTCTGCCCCTCGGACGGCTTGACGTACTGCCGCAGCAGGTCCAGCACGGCCTCGGTGAGCCGGGCCTTGGTCTCGTCGCTGCGGCCGGCCAGCAGGGCGATGTGGACGTGCACCAGGGCGTGCCCGCCGGTGTCGGGACCGACCACGACGTCCTCGGTCCGCCGGAACCGGGTCTTGCACGCCGGCGGCCTGGCGGCGGCGATCTCCACCACGGCGGTGTGCAGGTCCCGCGCGAACGCGGGCCGGTCGAAGCCGTCCGCGAGCCGCTCGGAGTAGTCGACGGTGATCTGCGGCATGAGCCCTCCTGTTCAAGGTCAGGAGGGCTCACACTAACCGCAGTGTCCTACGGGGTCAGCCGGCGGTGGTGAACACCGCGACCGTGCGCGCCGGAACGGTGAACGTGCCGGTCCCCTTCGCGTACGACGAGGTCTTCACGACCGCGTCCCCGCCCGCCGCCTGCACCGGGTGCAGCCGGTAGCCGGTCCCGGCGAGCGTGCCGACGCGCTGCTCCTGCCGCTGCGGGGTGGCGTTGAACACGACGACCAGGTCACCGAGCCGCATGGTGATCACACCGGGCGTCTCGTCCTTCCCGGAGAGCGGGAAGGAGAGCCGGGACTGCACCTGGGCCGCGGTGTCGAGGGAGAAGACCTTCTCCGTCGTGCGGATCCGCAGCAGGTCCTGGTACGCCGCCGTGGTGCCCAGGATCTGGGGGCAGCCGACCCGCACCGAGCCCAGCAGGGGCTTGGCATAGGACCACTTGTCCTCGTTGTCGGCGGCCGGCGGCAGCCCCCGGCCGAAGCCGTTGCCGGCCGCGCAGTTCCAGTGGATGGCGTTGAACCAGTCGCCGCTGTCGTAGGAGTTGCGGTCCAGCGACTTGGAACGCAGCAGGTCGGTGCCCGCCTGGGAGAGCGCCGGGCCCTGGGAGAGGGTGGCCGTCGCCATCGCGAGGACCTGCATGCGCGCCCGGTCACCGGCCGGGGTGTCCTCCGGCAGCTTGAAGGCGAGCGCGTCGAACAGCGACTCGTTGTCGTGCGCGTCCGCGTAGGCGAGGGCGTCACCGGGTACGGCCGCGTATCCGGCGGGTGCGCCGTTGTAGTCGACCTGCGAGCCCTTGACCTCCTTGCCGCTGGTGTCGGTGAAGGTGTAGCCGGCGAGGTTGCCGGAGAGCCCGACCTTGATCAGGTCCTGGTAGTGCAGGAGACGGGCCTTCTGCTCGGCCTCGGTGCCGTTGCCCTTCGAGGAGTTGGGGTCGGTGTACAGACCGGAGGCGAAGCCCTGCACTCCGGGGTCCTCGTCGAAGGGGCCGCCACCGCGCACGGCGTCACGGGCCCGGTCGGAGAAGGTGGCGATGCCGGTGCCGGCCATGTTCTTCTGCGTGGCCTGCTCGAAGCGGACGTCGTCGGCGATCTCGCCGAAGTTCCAGCCCTCGCCGTACAGGATGATCTTCTTGCCGTCGACGCCGTCCTTCTCCGGGGTGAGGGCGTCCAGGGCCTCGCGGACGGCGAGCATGTTGGCCTTGGGGTGGTGCCCCATGAGGTCGAAGCGGAAGCCGTCGACCTTGTACTCCCTGGCCCAGGTGACGACCGAGTCGACGACGAGCTTGCCCATCATGGCGTTCTCGGGGGCCGTGTTGGAGCAGCAGGTGCTGTTGGCGACGGAGCCGTCGGCGAGGAGCCGCTGGTAGTAGCCGGGCACGATCCGGTCCAGGACCGAGGTCTTCGCCTGGCCGTGGGACGCGGTGTGGTTGTAGACCACGTCCATGACGACCCCGAGGCCCTCCTCGTTGAGCGCCTTGACCATCTCGCGGAACTCGACCGTGCGGGCGGTGCCGTCCGGGTCGGTGGCGTAGGAGCCCTCGGGGACCGTGTAGTGGTACGGGTCGTAGCCCCAGTTGTAGGCGTCCTTGGCGGCGGCCTTCGCCACGCACTTCTGCTGCTCGGCGGAGTCGGCCGGGTAGGAGGCGAGGTCGCAGTCGACGCGCGTCTGGTCGGACTTCTTCTCGGGGATGGTGGCGATGTCGAACGCGGGCAGCAGGTGCACGTAGGAGGTGCCGGACTCCGCCAGCTCCCGCAGGTGCCGGCTGCCGTCGCTGTCCTTGTCGGTGAAGGCCAGGTAGGTGCCCGGGTTCTTCGCCGTGCGGTCCTCCACGGAGAAGTCGCGGACGTGCAGTTCCTGGATCTGGGCGTCCTTCAGCGGCACCGCCTTCGGCTTGGCGAGGGACGACCAGCCCTTGGGGGCGAGGCGCCGGTCGGCGAGGTCGACGACGAGGCTGCGCTCGGAGTCGGTGGTCAGGGCGACCGAGTAGGGGTCGGTGACCGTGTTGGTGGTGATCTCGCGGGTGCTGGGCGCCCACACCTCGACCTTGTACCGGTACTCCTTGCCCTTCCAGGAGGGCGGGCCGGTGACGGACCAGACGCCGGTCGTGTCGTCGCGGCGCATGCGGACGGTGCGGTCGCCGATCTCCAGCGACACGTTCCGCGCGGTGGGTGCCCACACCGAGAGGGTCGGGCGGCCGTCGCGGAAGACCGGGCCGAGCCGCGCCTTCGTGGCGCCGGCGGCGTAGAGGTCGTCGAGGACGCCGGCGGCCTGCACGCCGGTCGCCGCGAGGACCGCGCCGTTCGCGGCGTGCTGGGCGGCGACGACCTGGCCGCGCAGGGCCTCGCGTACCCGGTCCCGGTCGCGCGGGTCGACGGACCAGGCGGTGCCCCGGGCGAGGTGCGGGAACTTCGCCTTCTGGGCGTCGGTGAGCGCCGCCCTGGTCAGGCGCAGCCAGCGGGCGTCGCCACTCTTCAGCGTCCCGTCCCGGACCGTGACGGAGCCGGTGCGGGAGGCGAGGAGCTGGGTGGAGGCGGCGGCCTCGGAGCCGTCCCAGACGAGGGTGTCGCGGTCGATCCAGACCGCCTTGGAGGTGGTCAGGTCGAGGGCCGCCGCGGAGCCGGCGGGCTGTGGCAGCAGGTACTTCTCCTGGCCGCTCACCAGCCACACCTCGTGGCCCTTGGCCTTGAGGTCGAGGGACTGGTCGGTCGGGAGGTCCTTCTCGTCGCCCTTGTGGAGGATGTAGCTGAGGCTGGTGGCACCCGCGGCGAGCGGCACCTCGAAGACAGCGCCATAGGTGTCGGTCTTCACCGGCTCCAGGGGGTTCGACCAGTCGGTGGGCTCCGCGGCACCGGTCCAGGTGTGCAGGCCCCAGCCGTCGTAGTCGCCGTCCGCGCGGTGGTAGTGCAGGACCGCCTTGGTGGTGTCCTGGGCGGGGTACTCGGGCCGTTCGGTGACGACGGGTTCCTCGCCCTGCTCGATCCAGACCTCGCCGGTCCTGGTGAGGTCGATCGTGCGGTCGGTGGCGACGTCCTTGTTGCCGTCCTTGTCGATGACGAGGAAGCCGAGGTCGGACGCGCCGGGCTTGAGCTTGACGTGGGCGAAGGCGCCGTAGGCGTCGCGGCCGGTGAAGGGGTGGCTGTCCGGCCATTCGGTGGCCTCGCCGGCGGCGAGGTCGCCCCACGCGTACAGGCCCCAGTCCTCGTAGTCGCCGTCGGTGCGCTTGTAGTGGACGACCGCGTAGTCGCGGGAGGCGGCGGTGGGCGGCTCCGCGACGGGCGGGGTGCCGGTGGTGGAGGCGGCCAGGGCGCTCGCGGTGCGGCCGGCCGAGTCGATGACGACGGCCTTGTAGCGCAGGGCGGTGCCGGCGGGCACGTCCTCGCCGATGGTGTGGGTGACCTTGTGGGGGGCGTGGTCGGAGGAGCCGAGCGTCCGCCACTTCCCGTCTCCGGTCTGGGCGGCGAAGACGACCCGGTTGAGCTGCCCGCCCCGCACGTCGGCGGTGAGTTCGACGGTGCCGGTGGCGCCGGCCTCGGGGGCCTTCAGGGTGACCGTGGGCTTCGCGGCGGGCTTGCCGAGCGGGCCGGAGGCCTTGAGGACGATCGCCGAGCCCGCCGGGACGGTGACGGTGATCTTCTTGTCGGCGTCGCTGGTGACGGTGGCGTCGGTGCCGTACAGGCCCTTGAAGGCCATGCGGGCGGAGCCGGTCGGGAAGGTGGCCCGCTTCGTCTCGCCGGCGTTGTTGAAGGCGACGACGTACTCGGTGGTGTCCTTGCCCGTGCCGGTGCGGGAGAAGGCGTAGACGCCCGCGCCGTCGGCGGCGTACCGCTCCTGCTGGATGCCGTCGGTCAGGGCCGGGTGGGCCTTGCGCAGCTGCGCGAGTGCGCTGATCTGCCGGTAGAGCGGCGAGCGCGTGTCGTAGGTGTCCTCGGCGTGGGTGCGATCGGAGCCGATCAGGTCGTCGTCGAGGTAGTCGGCCGTGCGGGAGGCGAAGAGGGTCTGGCGGGCGTCCTTGTCGCCGCCGGCGCCGGTGAAGCCCTGCTCGTCGCCGTAGTAGACGACCGGGTTGCCGCGGCTGAGGAACATCAGCTCGTTGGCGAGCATGTCCTTCTTCAGCAGTTCCGCGTCGGAGGCCCCCGGGTTGTCCTGCTTCAGGAACGTCCCGATGCGGCCCATGTCGTGGTTGCCGAGGAAGGTGACCTGCTCGTAGGCGTTGGCCCTGTCGGTCGTGTACTTGTGGTCGGCGCCGAAGACGGAGGCGAGCTTCCCGGCGCTGCCGCCCTGGGAGGCGTACTGGCGGGCCGCCTCCTGGAACGGGAAGTCGAGCGTGGCGTCGAGGCGGCCCTCGGTGACGTAGGGGGCGGTGACGTCGGTGTCGGCGGAGTAGACCTCGCCGAACATGAAGAAGTCGTCCCGGCCCCGCTTGGCCGCGTAGGCGTCCAGGGCGGTGGCCCACTGGGTCCAGAACTCCATGTTGACGTGCTTCACGGTGTCGATCCGGAAGCCGTCGATGTCGAAGTCCCTGACCCAGCGCTGGTAGATCTTCTCCATGCCGTCGACGACCTCGGGACGCTCGGTCCACAGGTCGTCGAGGCCGGAGAAGTCGCCGTACTCGCTGGACTCCCCGGCGAAGGTGGAGTCGCCGCGGTTGTGGTACATCGTCGGGTCGTTGAGCCAGGCGGGGACCTTGACGCGCTTCTTCGCGTCGGGCACCCGGGGGGTGCGCGGGAAGGAACCGGCGTCCACCCGCGGGAACGGCCGGGTGCCGTCGGCGTAGTCGGTGTCGTCGAAGGGCTCGCCGTCCTTCGTCAGGTACGGGAAGGCGCCCTTGGAGAGGTAGCCGTAGGACTTCTCCTCGTAGTCGACGACGTCGGCGGTGTGGTTGGTGATGACGTCGAAGAAGACCTTCATGCCCTTGGCGTGGGCCTTGTCGATGAGGGTCTCGAGGTCCTCGTTGGTGCCGAAGTGCGGGTCGACCTGGGTGAAGTCGGTGATCCAGTAGCCGTGGTAGCCGGCGGAGGCGTCCTTGCCGGTGCCCTGCACGGGCTGGTTCTTGAAGATCGGCGCCATCCAGATGGCGGTGGTGCCGAGGCCCTTGATGTAGTCGAGGTTCTTCGTCAGGCCCTTGAGGTCGCCGCCCTGGTAGAAGCCCTTGTCGGTGGGGTCGTACCCGTGGGTGAGGCGTGAGCCGGTCAGCCCGCCGCGGTCGTTCTTCGGGTCGCCGTTGGCGAAGCGGTCCGGCAGGACGAAGTAGAACTGCTCGCGGGTCAGGTCGTGTCGCGCCGGCGACGAGGCGAGCTTCGCGTCCGAGGGGGGCGCGGGCGGGGTGGCTGCGCGGGCGGCGAGCGGCTGCACGAGCGCCGCGGCGAGCGCGGCCACGGTCACGGCGGCGATGCGCCGTCCCCGTGCGGTGCGGCGCCCCGGGGGCGCGGGCCATCTGGGTATCAAGGCGTGAACTCCTTGTGCTTACGGCTCATTGGGTCCGACCCCACGCCACGGCACGGCACGGCCTGTTTCGGCCACGTCACCGGAGCGTCGGCGTGACGTTATCGCCGTTGAAAGCTTTACAGCAAGGGTTCTGAAAGTAACGGTAAGGAATTGCACCGGAGACGCCGGTCGCGCCGCCGCCCGTGAACGGCGGGGCGACCGGCGCGTGTTCAGCAGCCGGACTTGCCGGCGTACACCGCGAGCGCCGTGTTGGCGCCCAGGGTGGCGGTCAGCTGTCCCGAACCGTTGACCGTCACGGGGGTGTTGTTCTGCACGTTGCAGTACGTGCCCGCCGGGAGGGAGGTCTGGTAGGTGCGGGTCAGGGAGCCGGACTCGTGGTTGATGGCCACGAAGCCCCTGTTGCCGCGGCCGAAGGCGATGGCGTCGCCCCCGTTGTCCCACCAGTTGGTGACCGCCTGGCCGCGGGTGGCGTTGCGGAAGCCCACCATGGACTTGATCTCCGGCCAGTTGTGCTGGCACTTCCAGCCGTTCTGCCAGCAGGCGTTCACCTGGCCGCCGTTGGGCGGGCCGGCGTCGTGGTCGGAGAACTCGTAGCCGGAGTTGATGTCCGGGGCGCCGTAGGGCCAGGCCAGCATGAAGACGTTGGCCAGGGTGTAGGTGGCGTTGTCCTTGTAGGACAGGGTGCTGCCGTTGCGCTCGGTGTCGTGGTTGTCGACGAAGACGCCGGAGACGGAGCTGTTCATGTAGCCCCAGCCCTCGCCGTAGTTCTTCAGGTAGGCGAGGTTCTCGTTGTTGAAGACCCTCTTGAGGTCGTAGGCGTAGCGGAACTCCTGGACGTCGCCGTTGCCCGTGTACTCGGTGGGCTGGACGGCCTCGCCCGCGCCGAAGATGACCTCCTGCTTCCAGTAGGCGCCCGGGTTGGTCAGGCGGGACTTGATGTTGGCGAGGTCGGCGGCCGGCATGTGCTTGGCCGCGTCGATGCGGAAGCCGTCCACCCCCAGGGAGAGCAGGTCGTTCATGTACCGGGCGATGGCTCCGCGGACGTAGTCCTCGCCGGTGTCGAGGTCGGCGAGGCCGACCAGTTCGCAGTTCTGGACGTTCCCGCGGTCGCCGTAGTTGGTGATCTGCGAGGTGCAGTTGTCGAAGTCGTACGAGGAGTACAGGCCCGGGTAGTTGTACTTCGTGTACGACGAACCGCCGGTGCCGGTGCCGTTCCCGGCGGACATGTGGTTGATGACCGTGTCGGCGACGACCTTCACGCCGGCCGCGTGACACGTGTCGACCATGTTCTTGAAGGCGGTCCGGTCGCCGAGCCGCCCGGCGATCCTGTAGCTGACGGGCTGGTACGACGTCCACCACTGCGCGCCCTGTATGTGCTCGGCGGGCGGGGAGACCTGGACGTATCCGTAGCCGGCGGGGCCCAGGGTGCTGGTGCACTCGCGGGCGACCGAGGCGAAGTTCCACTCGAAGAGGACGGCGGTGACGTCCTTGGCGCCGGGCGGGGAGGCCTGCGCCCCGGTCGGGGTCATGACAACCGAGGCTGCCGCGAGCGCGGTGGCGAGGGCGAGGGTTCTGCGTGCCATGTGGGGTTCCTTCTTCATCGAAGGGTGTGGGGATACCGCCGGAGTTGGTTGAAGCTTCTTGCAGAAATCTTCAGCAACCTTGCGGCAACGCAGATGTTAGAGGCCCGCCACCCGAAAGGGCAGCGGGCCGTACCAACTTCAAGGAAAAAAGTTGCCGGACGGGGGGCGTCAGCCCGCGGTCCACCACACGGTGGTGTCCGCCGGGACCCTCGCCTCGCCGCCGGTCTCGGCGACCTCGGCGTTGGCGATCAGCACCCGGCCGTACGCGGGCACGGTCACCGGCTCGCCCGTGGTGTTCGCGACGCAGACGAAGTCCCCGCGGCGGAAGGCCAGGACGCCCTCCGGGGCCGGCAGCCACTCCACCGCGTCCCCCGCGCCGAGGTCGGCCTGGTCCCGGCGCACCGCGAGCGCGCTGCGGTACAGCTCCAGGGTCGAGCCGGGCGTGCCGGTCTGCGCCTCGACGCTCAGCTCGCCCCAGCCCTCCGGCTGCGGCAGCCAGCTGCCGCCGTCGCCGAATCCGTACGACGAGCCCTCGCGGGTCCACGGGATCGGCACCCGGCAGCCGTCGCGGTAGCCGTCCTGGCCGGCGCCCCGGAAGTACGCCGGGTCCTGGCGCACCTCGTCGGGGAGGTCCACGACGTCGGGCAGGCCGAGCTCCTCGCCCTGGTAGACGTAGGCCGAACCGGGCAGGGCCAGCATCAGCAGGGTCGCCGCGCGGGCCCGGCGCAGGCCCAGCTCGCGGTCGCCGGCCAGCCGGATCTGCGTGCCGAGGCCGGGCGGGTTGGCGAAACGGGTGGCGTGCCGGGTGACGTCGTGGTTGGACAGCACCCAGGTGGCGGGGGCGCCGACCGGACGCATGGCGTCCAGCGTGCGGTCGATGACGGTGCGCAGCTCCTCGGCGTCCCAGTGGGTGCCCAGGTACTGGAAGTTGAACGCCTGGTGCAGCTCGTCGGGGCGCACGTAGTGGGCGGTGCGCTCGACCGTCGGGGTCCACGCCTCGGCGACGAAAATGCGCTCACCCGAGTACTCGTCGAGGATCAGGCGCCACTGCCGGTAGATGTCGTGCACGCCGTCCTGGTCGAAGAACGGCATGACATCGTTGCCCAGCAGCTTGAGCTGCTCGTGGTCTCCGAGGTCCGGCAGGCCCTCGGCCTTCACCATGCCGTGGGCGACGTCGATGCGGAAGCCGTCCACGCCCATGTCCAGCCAGAACCGCAGGATGGAGCGGAACTCGTCGCCGACGGCCGGGTGCTCCCAGTTGAAGTCGGGCTGCTCGGGCGCGAAGAGGTGCAGGTACCACTCGCCCGGGGTGCCGTCGGGCTCGGTGACGCGGGTCCAGGCCGGGCCGCCGAAGATCGACTCCCAGTCGTTGGGCGGCAGTTCGCCGTTCTCCCCCTTGCCGGGGCGGAAGTGGTAGCGGTCGCGCGAGGGCGACCCGGGGCCCTCGGCGAGGGCGCGCTTGAACCACTCGTGCTGGTCGGAGGAGTGGTTGGGCACCAGGTCGACGATGATTCGCAGGCCCAGTCCGTGGGCGTCGCGGATCAGCGCGTCCGCGTCGAGCAGGGTGCCGAACATCGGGTCGACGGCGCGGTAGTCGGCGACGTCGTAGCCGGCGTCGGCCTGCGGGGAGGCGTAGAAGGGGCTGAGCCACACGGCGTCCACGCCGAGGTCGCGCAGGTACGGCAGACGGGCGCGGATGCCCTCCAGGTCGCCCATGCCGTCGCCGTTGCTGTCGGCGAAGCTGCGCGGGTACACCTGGTAGATCACCGCGTCCCGCCACCAGTCGCGGCGCCGCGCGACGGTGGCGACGGCCGCGTCGGTCGTGGGGGTCGGGGCCGGGGCGGCGGAGTGCTGCTGGCTCATGTCGTCCTTGATACGAGTGCGGTCGGGGAAGCGAGTGGGGGTCGGCGGTGGTCGGGCGGGAGACGAGGCGGCCGCGGTGACAGCGGGGTCGGATGGGCACCGCGGCCGCCTACCCGCGCGAGTCAGGCGCGCGGGAGTCGTTGCCCGAAGGGGGATCAGCCCTTCGTGCCGCCGGCCGTGAGGCCGGTGACCAGGTTCTTCTGCACGAGGTAGAAGAACGCGGAGACCGGGATCGCGATCAGGACCGCGGTGGCGGCCATGAGGTTGCGCTGTGCGTCGTGCTCGCTGACGAAGCTCTGCAGACCGACGGCGAGGGTGTACTTCTCGTCGTCGAGCATGAACGTCGTGGCGAAGGCGACCTCGCCGAACGCGGTGATGAAGCTGTAGAACGCGGCGACCGCGAGACCGGGCCGGGCCAGCGGGAGGATCAGCCGCAGGAAGGTGCCGATGGGGGTCAGTCCGTCGACGCGTCCCGCCTCGTCGATCTCGAACGGGATGGTGTCGAAGTAGCCCTTCATCAGCCAGGCGCAGTACGGCACCGCCGTCGAGCAGTAGACGAGGATGAGTCCGAAGTAGGTGTCGATGAGCTGCAGGTCCGAGAGGATCTGGTACATCGGCACCATCAGGACGGCCACCGGGAACATCTGGGTGAGCAGAAGCACCCACATGAACTTCTTGTACCCCGGGAAGCGCATCCGGGAGACCGCGTAGCCGGTGGTGGCGGCGACGAAGACGCCGATGACCGTGGTCCCGAGCGAGACGATCAGCGAGCTCTTCAGCCAGTCGAAGAAGTTCGTGTCCTGCAGGACGTGTGTGTAGTTGTCCAGCGTCATTTTGCCCCAGATGCCGCCGGGACGCAGGTAGTCGTCCGGGTCGGGGCCGAGGGACAGGAAGACCAGCCAGGCGACCGGGAACAGCGCGATCAGGGCGGCCACGGTCAGGACGCCGTGCGAGGTGAGCTTCGCGAGCGGGCTCACCTCGCCGCGCCGGCGGGTCCCGCGGGCCGGGGTCTTGTCGTCGGCAGGCCGGTCCGCCGGAGCAGCAGGGGGGGTGACGGTAGAGGTGCTCATGGGAACTCCTGCCTCAGATCGCGAGCTGCTGCTCATTGCGGTTCAGCCAGCGGCGGTAGAAGGAGGTGAAGACGACCAGGATGGCCAGCAGCAGCATGCCGTAGGCCGCGGACTCGGCGAACTCGCGCGGCTGCTGTCCGAAGCCGAGGTAGTAGGCCCAGGTCACGAGGATCTGCGCGTCCGGCGCGGTGTTGCCGAACAGCAGGAAGATCACGGCGAACTGGTTGAAGGTCCAGATGATGCCGAGCAGGACCACGGTGGAGCTGACCGAGCGCAGGCCGGGCAGGGTGACGTGGCGGAATCGCTGCCAGGCGGTCGCGCCGTCCATCTCGGCCGCCTCGTACAGGGTGGCGTCGATGGACTGCAGCCCGCCGAGCAGGGAGATCATCATGAAGGGCACACCGCACCAGGTGTTGACCATGATGGCGGAGAACCGCTGCCAGAAGGTGTCCTCCAGCCAGGCCGGTGTCGGCAGGCCGAGGAAGTCCAGGCCGGAGTTGATGATGCCGGCGTCGGCGAGCATGAAGCGCCAGCCGAAGACGGTGACGAAGGTCGGCACGGCCCACGGCAGGATCAGGATCAGCCGGTAGAGGGTGCGGCCGCGCAGCTTCTGGTTGAGCAGCAGGGCCAGGCCCAGGCCGATGCCGTAGTGCAGGGCGACACAGGCGGCCGTCCACACGATCGTCCAGATGAACTTGGACCAGAAGCGGTCGTAGGCCGTCTCGCCCCACAGGATGTCGGCGTAGTTGTCGATGCCGATGAACTTGTAGGTGGCCTCGATCTCGTTGACGCCGATGGTGCGGGCCGAGTTGAGGCTGTCGGCGTCGGTGAGCGTGAGGTAGAAGCCGTACGCGAGGGGGTACAGCACGATGACGCCGAGCACCAGCGCCACCGGCGCGATCATGGCGTAGGCGTACCAGTACTTCTGGTAACCGCGCTTCAGGCGGCTGACCGGCCCGGGGCGGGGCGCGCGGTCACCGCGGCGCTTGCCGGTCGCACGGTCGATGGCGACTGTCATGGTTCGGCACCTTCTGGATGATCAAGGGGGACGGCACACAGGCCGGCGACCGCCGGACCCTCCCCTCCTGGAAGCGGGTCCGGCGGCCACACGGGCGTTACTTGCTGAAGTCCGGCACCAGCTTGGTGATCGCCGCCTCCGCGTCGCTCAGGCCCTTGTCCAGGGACTTCTTGCCGCCGGCGATCTGCGGCAGCTCGGTGTCCATCGGACCCCACAGCGAGCTGTACTCGGGCAGGGCCGGGCGCGGCTGGGCGGCCGAGAGGACCGTCTGGTAGCCGGCGATGCCCGGGTCGGCCTTGACCTGGTCGGTGTAGGCGTCGTCACGCGTGGGCAGCGTGGAGTTCTTCAGCGCGATGGTCTCCTGCGCCTTGGCCGAGGTCATGAAGTTCACGAACTTCAGCGCGGCCTCCTGCTTCTCCTTCGTGGAGCCCGCGTAGACCGAGAGGTTGTGGCCGCCGGTCGGGGCGCCCGCCTTGCCGGCGGAGCCGGCCGGGACGGTGGCGATGCCGAGGTTGTCCTTGTCCTTGAACGCCGAGCCCTTGTAGAAGTTGGTGATCTC
Source organism: Streptomyces pilosus (assembly GCF_014649835.1). Lineage (GTDB taxonomy): Bacteria > Actinomycetota > Actinomycetes > Streptomycetales > Streptomycetaceae > Streptomyces > Streptomyces pilosus. The sequence continues at coordinate 481,441 of NZ_BMTU01000001.1, forward strand.
CCACGGGCCCTGGATGATCGAGGCGACCTTGCCGTTGACGAACGCGTCCTGGATGTGGGCGTAGGCGTCGGCGGTCACGTCGGCCTTGTGCAGGCCCTTGCCCTCGAAGAGGCTCAGCCAGGTGCCGTAGGCCTTCTCGGCCTCGGGCGACTTCACGGTGATCTTCTTGGCGTCGGCGTCGACCATGTCGGTGCCCTCGCCGTACAGGAAGGACTGGGCGTAGTAGCCCTGGGTGGAGCCCCAGTAGCCGTCGACGCCGGTCTTGTCCTTGACGGTGGCGGCGGCCTTCTTCAGGTCGTCCCAGGTCTTGGGGGCCTCGACGCCGGCCTTCGCGAACAGCGCCTTGTTGTAGACGAAGGCGAGGGTGTCCGTGGTGAAGGGGACGCCGTAGGTCTTGCCCTCGTACTTGGCCTGCTCGAGCAGGTTGGGCTTGAACTTGTCCTGCTCGGCGAGGGCCTCGGTGCCGTCCAGCGGCAGGAAGAAGCCCTTCTTGGCGAACGCGGGGGTCCAGCCGACCTCGGAGCGCAGCACGTCGGGGGCGCCCTTGGAACCGGCGGCGGTGTCGAACTTGTTCTGCGCCTGGTCGAAGGGGACGTTGACGAACTTGACCTTGATGTTCTTGTTGGCGGCCTCGAACTCCTTGACCAGGGCCTGGTAGGTCGGCGCCTCGTTGGTCGCGTTGGAGGTGTCCCACCAGGTGATGGTGACCGGGCCGCCGGCCTTGTCGCCGCTGTCGCTGTCGCCGCCGCAGGCCGTCGCCGCGAGGGCGAGGGACGCCACCAGCGCGGTGGCCGCTATGCCACGCCGCATGAGGTTCTCCTTGAGGGTTAAGCCCGTGAGTGCAGGTGCGGCCCCGTCTGCCGTCCTGCGAATCGTGCCGACTGCGCCGATGGAGCCGCCGGGCGACGTGAACGTAACAGCGCTGGAACTTTTCCGAAAGACCTTGCAGAAAAGTTTTGCAAGCGGGGTCGAGAGTTATGCCGCCGTGACCTGTTCTCGACCGTGGCGCGACCCGGCTTTCCGCCCGTACGGCGGGGGTTCGGACTGTTGTGCAAGACTCTGCAAGCACTTGCCATCCGTTGTCGCCGGGGGAATCATCCCTTGCGGACCGGACGCCGACCACGACTTGAGGGATCGCGATGACCCAGCAGCCCGCGACGGGCCGTCCCACGGCGCGCACCAGGCGTCCGATCGGTGGGCAAGGTGAGAACCGGCAGCTACAGTCCGGTCCTGTGACCACACGGCTTGCTGATATCGCTGCTCAGGCGGGGGTGAGCGAGGCGACCGTCAGCCGGGTCCTGAACGGGAAGCCGGGCGTCGCCGCCACCACCCGCCAGTCCGTGCTCGCCGCCCTCGACGTCCTGGGCTACGAGCGCCCGGTGCGGCTGCGGCAGCGCAGCGAGGGCCTCGTCGGGCTGATCACGCCCGAGCTGGAGAATCCGATCTTCCCGGCGCTGGCCCAGGTGATCGGGCAGGCGCTGACCCGGCAGGGCTACACGCCGGTGCTCGCCACCCAGACCCCGGGCGGGTCGACCGAGGACGAGCTCACCGAGATGCTCGTGGACCGCGGGGTGGCCGGCATCATCTACGTCTCCGGGCTGCACGCCGACACCACCGCCGACATGCAGCGCTACGAGCGACTGCGGGCACAGGGCGTGCCGTTCGTCCTCGTGGACGGTTTCTCGCCGAAGGTGCAGGCGCCGTTCATCTCCCCCGACGACCGGGCCGCGATGGCGCTCGCCGTCACCCACCTCGCCTCCCTCGGGCACACCCGGATCGGGCTGGCGCTCGGGCCGAAGCGGTTCGTGCCGGTGCAGCGCAAGATCGAGGGCTTCGTGCGCGCCGTGCAGGAGCAACTGGGCCTGACGGCCGAGACGGTCGAGACGGAGCTGGTGCAGCACTCGCTGTACACGCTGGAGGGCGGCCAGGCCGCCGCCACGGCGCTGATGGACCGCAACTGCACCGCGGTGGTGTGCGCGAGCGACATGATGGCCCTGGGCGCGATACGGGCCGCCCGGCAGCGCGGTCTGGACGTGCCGAAGGACATCTCGGTGGTCGGCTTCGACGACTCCCCGCTGATCGCCTTCACCGACCCGCCGCTGACCACGGTCCGCAAGCCGGTCCCGGCGATGGGCCAGGCCGCGGTGCGCACGCTGCTGGAGGAGATCGGCGGGACGCCCGCACCGCACAGCGAGTTCGTGTTCATGCCGGAACTGGTGGTGCGCGGTTCGACCGCTTCGGCCCCTGGGGACCGGAATCGTCCTTAGGGCGGAGAAGGTGCGGGTCCTGCCCGACCGAGGGATGATCAGAGGGGGACGTCTTTTCTGGCAGACTCTGTGCCCATGGGTGACCCGACCGTGACCACGCTCGAAGGCCAGGAACAGGCCGTAGCGCACCCCGTCGCGGACGAGACGGCGGGGCGGCGCGGGCTGCTCCGCCCGCGCGCCCCCCGCCGGCCGCGGCTGTGGTTCGAGATCCTCCTGATCGCGGTGAGTTACTGGACGTACTCACTCATCCGCAACGCGGTGCCCGAGCAGCGGGCCGAGGCCCTGCGCAACGCCGACTGGATCTGGCAGTTCGAGGGGCGACTGGGCCTGGCCTTCGAGGAGTCCTTCAACCAGGCCGTCAATGCGGTGACTTGGCTCATCGTCGGCATGAACTACTACTACGCCACCTTGCACTTCGTGGTGACGCTGGGTGTCCTGGTGTGGCTCTACCGTAGTCACCCCGGCCGGTACGCGGCGACCAGACTGGTGCTGTTCACCACGACGGGCTTCGCGCTGGTCGGCTACTACCTGTATCCGCTCGCCCCGCCCCGGCTGATGAACGGCCAGGACTTCGTCGACACCGTGCTGGTCCACCAGACCTGGGGGTCGATGGCCTCCGGCGACCTGAAGAACATGTCCAACCAGTACGCGGCGATGCCGTCGATGCACATCGGCTGGTCGCTCTGGGCCGGTCTGACGATCTTCGCGCTGGCGACCGTCCCCTGGGCGCGGGTGCTCGGCCTGGTGTACCCGGTGGCCACCCTGGTCGTCATCGTCGCCACCGCCAACCACTTCTGGCTGGACGCGGTGGGCGGGGTGGTCTGCCTGGCCGTCGGCTACGGCATCGCGCTGGCCTGGTACGGCCGTCAGCCGTACGCCCTGCCCCGGCGGGTGGAGGAACCCGCGCGGAAGGCACGGCTGAGGGGACCCGCGCGGCAGGAACGGGCCCCGGACGCGCCGGTCGCCGCGCCCTCCACCGGCACCTCGAACGCCTCCGAGGCCGTGGACGCCGCCGAGCGGATCCGGGTGCCGAAGCAGGGGTGAGTGAGTGGGGGTCCCGGAGCGGCGACGAGCGCCCGCGGACCCTACGACCCGCCGTAGAACAGCTCCTCCACCACGCCCCGCGCCCGTCGTGCCGTGCGCCGGTACGCGTCGAGCATGTCGCCCGCGTGCCCGGGGCCGTAGCCCAGGTAGCGGCCCACGGCGCCCAGTTCCCGCGGCGCGGTCGGGAAGGTGTCCCCGGCGCGCCCCCGCACCAGCATCACGGCGTTGCGCACCCGGGTGGCCAGCACCCACGCCTCGTCGAGGATGCAGGCGTCCTCCTCGGAGATCAGCCCGGCCGCGCGGGCGGCGGCCAGCGCCTCCCGCGTGCGGGTGGTGCGCAGGCCCGGTTCCCGCGCCGCGTGCCGCAGCTGGAGCAGCTGCACGGTCCACTCCACGTCGGACAGCCCGCCCGGGCCGAGTTTGGCGTGCAGCTTGGGGTCGGCGCCGCGCGGCAGCCGCTCGGACTCCATGCGGGCCTTCAGCCGCCGGATCTCGCGGACGGCTTCCTCGTCGAGGCCCTCGGCCGGGTAGCGCAGCGGGTCGATCAGCTCGGTGAAGCGGCGGCCCAGCTCCTCGTCCCCGGCGACGGGTTCGGCGCGCAGCAGCGCGTGCCGCTCCCACACCAGCGACCAGCGCCGGTAGTACGCCTCGTACGACTTCAGGGTGCGCACCAGCGGGCCGGACTTGCCCTCCGGGCGCAGGTCGGCGTCGATCAGCAGCGGCGGGTCGGCGCTGGGGGCCTGGAGCAGCCTGCGCATCTCGGCGACGACCTTGTTCGCGGCCTCGGCCGCTTCCCGTTCGTCGGCGCCGTCGCGCGGTTCGTGGACGAACAGGACGTCGGCGTCGGAGCCGTAGCCCAGTTCGTGCCCGCCGAAGCGGCCCATGCCGATGATGGCGAACCGGGTGGGGAGGGTGTCCCCCCAGCCCTCCCGGACCACCGCGCGCAGCGTGCCGGCGAGGGTGGCGGCCGTCAGGTCCGACACCGCGCCGCCGACCAGGTCCACCAGGGCGCCCTGGTCGGCCTCGGCGGGCTGGGACTCGGTGCCGTAGGAGCCGACGATGTCGGCGGCCGACGTGCGGAACATCTCGCGGCGGCGCACCCCGCGGGCGGCGGTGACGCCCTGGGTGGCGTTGTCGGCGCGGCGGACGGCGGCGAGGACCTCCTGCTCCAGCGAGGCGCGGGAGCGGGGGGTGAGTCCCCCGCCGTCGCCGTCGCCGAGCAGCGCCACCGCCTCGGGGGCGCGCATCAGCAGGTCGGGGGCGAGCCGCCCGGCGGAGAGCACCCGGGCGAGGTTCTCGGCGGCGGCGCCCTCGTCGCGCAGCAGCCGCAGGTACCAGGGGGTCTTGCCGAGCGCGTCGGAGACCTTGCGGAAGTTCAGCAGACCGGCGTCGGGGTCGGCGGAGTCGGCGAACCAGCCGAGCAGCACCGGCAGCAGGGTGCGCTGGATGGCGGCCTTGCGGGTGACGCCGGACGCCAGCGCCTCCAGGTGGCGGAGCGCGGCGGCCGGGTCGGCGTACCCGAGGGCCACCATGCGTTCCCGGGCCGCCTCGGCGCTGAGCCGGGCCTCACCGGGGGCGAGCGCGGCGACGGCGTCGAGCAGCGGCCGGTAGAACAGCTTCTCGTGCAGCCGCCGTACGACGGAGGCGTGCCGCTTCCACTCCCGGCTGAGGGTGGTGACCGGCTCGGTGCGCAGGCCCAGGGAGCGGGCCAGCCGGCGCAGGTCGGTCTCGCCCTCGGGGACGAGGTGGGTGCGGCGCAGCCGGTGCAGCTGGATGCGGTGTTCCATGGAGCGCAGGAAGCGGTAGGCGTCGTCGAGCTGGGCGGCGTCGGCCCGCCCCACGTAGCCGCCGGCGGCGAGGGCCTTGAGCGCGTCGAGGGTGGTGCCGCTGCGCAGGGAGGCGTCGGCGCGTCCGTGCACCAGCTGGAGCAGCTGCACGGCGAACTCGACGTCCCGCAGCCCGCCGGGGCCGAGCTTGAGCTGGCGGTCTATCTCTGCGGCGGGGATGTTCTCGACCACCCGGCGGCGCATCTTCTGCACGTCGGCGACGAAGTTCTCCCGCTCGGCGGCCTGCCACACCAGCGGCTGGACCGCGGCCACGTACTCCTCGCCGAGCGCGAGGTCGCCGGCGACCGGGCGGGCCTTGAGCAGCGCCTGGAACTCCCAGGTCTTCGCCCAGCGCTGGTAGTAGGCGAGGTGGGAGGCGAGGGTGCGCACCAGCGGCCCGTTGCGGCCCTCCGGGCGCAGATTGGCGTCGACGGGCCAGATGGAGCCCTCGACGGTGGTCTCGGAGCAGATCCGCATCAGGTGCGAGGCCAGCCGGGTCGCGGCGCGCAGCGCCTTGTCCTCGTCGGCCCCGCCGGCCGCCTCCCCCACGAAGATCACGTCGACGTCGGAAACGTAGTTCAGCTCGTGTCCGCCGCACTTGCCCATCGCGATCACCGCGAGCCGGCAGAGGGCGGCGTCCTCCGGCGCGTCGGCCTGTGCGAGGGCGAGGGCGGCGCGCAGGGTGGCGGTGGCCAGGTCGGCGAGCTCGGCCGCGGTCTCGGCGACCTCGATGGTGCCGCAGACGTCGCGGGCGGCGATGGACAGCAGGCAGCGCCGGTAGGCGACGCGGAGCGCGACGGGGTCGCCGGCGTCGGCGAGGCCGCGTGCGAACTCCTGGACGCCGGGGTGGAGGTCGCGCGGCTCGTAGGTGACCAGGGCCTGCCAGTCGCTGGGGTGGCGGGCCAGATGGTCGGCGAGCGCCTCGGACGCGCCGAGCACCCCGAGCAGCCGGTCCCGCAGCGGCTTGGCCGCTATCAGGGTGTCCAGCAGTTCCTGGTGGGCGGTGGGCCCGTCCTGCGCCTCGAGCAGCCGCACCAGGCCGAGCAGCGCGAGATCGGGATCGGCGGTCTGGCCGAGGGCGTCCAGCAGCACCGGGTCGTCGCGCACGGCCGCCAGCCCGTCGCTGTCGAGCAGCCGTTCGGCGGCGGACGGATCGGTGAAACCGTGCCGCAGCAGCCGCGTGAAGATACTGCTCCTGCGCCCCGGCGCCGACGTCATCCCCGGCCTCCCTCGTGCCTCGGATCAGGGTCGTACGGCCCTGAGCCTAGCCGGAGTACGGGCGCGCGGCCCTGGCGCCCGCCGCCCGGGGCGTCCCGCGATGAGTTCCGGGCGCGGGCGCGGTCCGAAGGAGGAAGGCACGAAAGGCCGACCCGCGAGGAGTCCCCGTGAACGTCACCCCCGAGGCCCGCCTCGACGCGCGCTACAGCGATCCGGAAGCGGGTCCGCCGCCCTGGTCGGAGGTGGAGCGGCTGATCTCCGGGGCCGAACTGTTCTGGATCTCCACGGTCCGTCCCGACGGCCGTCCCCATGTCACCCCGCTGCCGGCCGTCTGGTCGGAGGGCGCGCTGCACTTCTGCACCGGCCCCGAGGAGCGCAAGGCCCGCAACCTGGCCGGGAACCCGCACGTCGTGCTGACCACCGGCACCAACACGTGGGACCGGGGCTACGACGTGGTGGTGGAGGGCGAGGCGGTACGCATCGCCGACGAGGCGCGGCTGCGGGAGCTGGCGGCGGCGTGGGAGGAGAAGTACGGCGGCTTCTGGCACTTCGAGGTGCGGGACGGGCACTTCCACCACGGTCCCGGGCACGCTCTGGTGTTTTCGGTGGCGCCGCGGACCGTGTTCGGCTTCGGTAAGGGGGAGCCGTTCAGCCAGACCCGGTGGCGGTTCCCCGGCACCGGTGACGCCGTATCCGACGAAGGAGCCTGATCTCGTGGACATGACCCTCGAAGTGATCCCGCTGCCGGTGAGCGACATCGACCGGGCCAGGGACTTCTACCGGGACAAGGTCGGCTTCCACGTCGACATCGACCAGGAGGTCATGCCGGGCATGCGCATCGTCCAGCTGACCCCGCCGGGCTCCGGCTGCTCGATCGCGCTCGGCGAGGCGCTGTGGGAGTACACGCCCGGCAAGACCCCCGCGCCCGGCGCCTACCAGGGGCTCCAGCTCTGCGTCGCCGACATCGAGGCGGCCCACGCGGAACTGGTCGGACGGGGCCTGGACGTCTCCGAACCGGTTCGGTACGCCGAGTCCGACGGCGCCACCTTCATGTACTTCACCGACCCGGACGGCAACGGCTGGGCCGTCCAGGAGTACCGCAAGCGGGCGGAGGAGCCGCTGCACAAGCTGCTGGGGGACCAGGCCGGCGGATAGGACACCGGGGCCGACACCTCCGGCAATTGATCCCCTCACGTGTCAAACCACCCCAAAAGGTCACTCGGACGGGGACGGACGGCCCTGCGTGTGCCACAGCGCGCGTCCCGGCCCCGCACCGGGGCACCGGCAGGGGCCGTACGCGGACATCCGATGAGGGGAAAGCGCCGATGAGTGAGTCCGTAGGTACCGGAGCCGGGGGCGCCGGAGAGAAGGTCAGGGCGGAGACCTCCGCGACGGCCGGGCAGGCCAAGCAGTCCGCCGGCCAGGTCGCGGGGACCGCGGCGGAGCAGGCCCGCAACGTCGTGGGCGAGGCACGGCAGCAGGCCGGCACGGTCATGGAGGACCTGCGCGGCCGCGCGGTCCACGAGGCGGACGGGCAGGCCAGGCGGGCGGCCGGCACGCTGCGGAGCTGGGCGGAGGACTTCTCCGGACTGGCCGCGCACGCCGAGGGCGACTCGCCTGCCCGCAGCCTGGCGGCCCGGGCCGGCGACAAGGGGCAGCGGGCGGCCGACTACCTGGAGCGGCAGGGAGTCGAAGGGCTCGCCGCCGACCTGCAGAACTTCGCCCGCCGCCGTCCGGGCGCTTTCCTCGGCGGCGCCCTGCTGGCCGGACTGGCCGTCGGGCGCCTGGCCAAGGTGACGCAGTCGGCGTCCCGGCCGGACGGGAACGGGCAGGCGCGGGGCACCGCGGCCCCGGAGCCGCAGGCCCTGCCGGTCGCTCCCCCGCCGGTACCGCCGAACCCGATCTCCGCCCCGCCCGGCGGCGCACCGGGCCGCCCGTTCCCGGAGGCGTGAGATGGCCACGATGTCGCCACTGTCCCGGGCCCGCTCCGCCGAGCCCGCGGTCGCGGACCGGGAGAGGTCCACGGGCGAGCTGCTCTCCGACGTGACCTCGGACCTCCAGGTCCTCTTCCGCCAGGAGGTGGAGCTGGCCAAGGCCGAGATCAAGGAGGAGGGCGCCAAGGCGGGCAAGGCGGCCGGCATGTTGGGCGGTGCCGGCTTCGCCGGCTACATGGTCCTGCTGTTCCTGTCGCTGGCGGCCGTGTTCGCGCTGGCCAGTGTGATGGACGAGGGCTGGGCCGCCCTGATCGTCGCCGCCCTGTGGGGGATCGCCGGAGCCGTGCTCTACCAGAGGGGCCGGGCCAAGATGCGCACCGTCTCCCCCAAGCCCGAGCAGACCGTCCAGACCCTGAAGGAGGACGCGGAATGGGCACGTCACCCGACCACATGAGGGCCGAGATCGCGGCCACGCGCAACCAGCTGTCCGCGGACGTGGACCGGCTCGCCGACCGGGCGAGCCCGCGCCGCATGGCCCGCCGCCGCAAGGCGAGGATGCGCCGCACGGTGTCGGGCGTCCGCGACCGCGTCATGGGCACCGCGTCCCACACCGCGCACGGCATGGCGGACACCGCGCGCTCGGCGTCCGGGTCGGTGCAGTCCGCGGCGGGCTCGGCGGCCGAGTCGGTGCAGGAGGGCACCGGGCGGGCGGCCGAGTCGGCGCGCGAGGCCGCGGGGCAGGCCGGTCAGGCCGTCCAGCAGACACCGGAGATGGCCCGCCGTCAGACGCAGGGCAACCCGATCGCCGCCGGCCTGGTCGCCTTCGGCGTGGGCCTGCTGGCCGCCTCGATGATCCCCGCCTCCGAGAAGGAGCAGCAGAAGGCGTCCGAGCTGATGGAGCGGGGCGCCGAGGCGCTGGAGCCGGTGAAGCAGGCCGCCACCGAGTCCGCGCAGAACCTGAAGGAAGGCGCGAAGGAGGCCACGCAGAGCGCGGCCGCGGAGGTGAAGGACACCGCCCAGCAGGCGGCCCGCACCACCCAGGACGAGGCCCGCGGCCAGGCCGGCCAGGTCACCGACCAGGCCCGCGACTCCGGCCGCACCCTCAAGGACGAGGCGCGGAACCGCTCCGGACCCTCGTAGGGACCCGGATCCGCGCACGGAGCCTCGCCGGCCGTCGCCCGCGGCCCGGCGGGGCTCCCCCCGCGTGTCCGGCGGGCGTCGCGCGCCCGGGGATCACCCGATGGCGTGCTTCGGGCCGGTGACGCCCCCATGACCCCGGCGGGCTGCCTACCGTGAGGCACCTCGCGACACGCGCGTACGGCGGAGGGGCACGGGTGACGGTGGACGGTGAGGCGGTACGCCTCGACGACGAGGACCGGGCGGACGAACCGGGGTGGGAGGTCGACCCCGACGACGAGTGGGGCGTGGCCGTCGTCGCCACGGTGGGGCGCCAGTTGAAGCTGCGCCGGGAGGCCGTGGGGATGCGGGCCGCGGACTTCGCGGCGGCGGTGAAGTACGGGGAGGACCTCGTCTACAAGGTCGAGAGCGGCAAGCGGATCCCCCGGCCCGAGTACCTGGAGAGGGCGGACGAGGTCCTGGGGGCGGGCGGGTTGCTCGCCGCGATGAAGGAGGACGTGGCGAAGGTCCGGTATCCCAAGAAGGTACGGGACCTCGCGAAGCTCGAATCCCAAGCCGTGGAGCTCGTTTCGTACGGCAGTCACAACCTGCACGGGCTGTTGCAGACCGAGGAGTATGCCCGGGCCCTTCTGAGTACCCGGCGTCCCGCTCTGGCGGAGGACGACCTGGAGCGGGCGGTCGCCGCTCGGGTGGCCCGGAAGGCGATCTTCGAGCGGCGTCCCGCCCCCGAGTTGAGCTTCGTACAGGAGGAGGTGACGCTCAGGCGCCCTGTCGGAGGCAGGTCGGTCCTGCGCAGGCAGCTCGAAGCTCTCCTGGAACTGGCGCAACTGCGGCACGTCGAGCTACAGGTGATGCCGACGCTCCGCGGTGACCATCCGGGTACCGGAGGACGCATTCAGGTGCTCAAGTTCGCAGACGGCTCAGCGGTGGGCCGGGCCGACGACGAGTTCGGAAGCCGCCCGGTCACCGATCCTCGCCAACTGCGGATCCTTGAGCTGCGCTATGGCATCATCCGAGCCGAGGCGCTGACCGCGCGGGAGTCATTGGCCTTCATCGAACAGGTGCTGGGGGAAACATGAACCGCAAGGGCTCGGGCGGACATAGTGAACTGAACTGGTTCAAGAGCAGCTACAGCGACAGCAGCAACCCGAACGACTGCGTCGAGGTCGCGACCGCCCCCGGTACCGTGCACGTCCGGGACTCCAAGGTCCCGGACGGGCCCCGGCTCACGCTCACGTCCGCCGCGTGGAGCAGCTTCGTGGAGCGCACCGCCGGCTGAGGCCCGGGGGCCGCCCCGAGAGCGGCCCCCGGTACGCGTCAGCTCGCGTAGGTTTCGAACTCGGCGATCCTCGGGGTGCCGTTGGCGCTGGTGATCTCGAGGGTGATCTTCTTCAGGGACGTCGGGGCGAAGCCGATGACGCCCGAGCCGCTGCCGGAGGCCAGGACGGCGCCCGTGTCGTGGTTGAGGACACGGTAGGAGCCGATGGTGCCCGAGCCGGAGCCCAGGCGGATGTTGGCCTTGGAGACCGTGGTGGCGGAACCCCACTTGACCGAGACCGAGCCGGTCGAGCCGGACGGCGACCAGTAGGTGCTCAGGTTGCCGTCACGGACGTTGCCGTAGCTGGTGCCGTCGGCCTTGGAGGAACCGTCGGCGCCGGCGCCGAGGCTGAGGTTGGTGCCGGTGGGCGGGTCGGTCGGGTCCGGGTCGGTGGGGTCCGGGTCCGGGTCCGTCGGGTCGGGGTCGGTCGGGTCCGGGTTCTGCGGGGTGCAGCTGCCGTCCGAGACCTTCAGGCCCTTGTTGGCGCCGGCCGTCTGACTCACCACGCCCGGCACGCAGTTGGCCGCGTCGAGGGTGTAGGCGTACGGGATGCTCACCGAGGTGTTCGACGTCGGGTTCGGACCGGCCGGGTTGTTGTCGCCGCTGCGCGAGGACCAGGTCACGTTGTCGAAGATGTTCCCGCTGACCTGCCAGTAGCCGGCCTCGCTGGTGTAGAAGGTGCCGAGGACGTCCTTGGAGTCCTCGAAGTAGTTGTTGTCCACCTTGGCGCGGGCGCCGGCCCGGGAGTTGATCCCGGACTCGTTCAGGCTCTTGTAGTGGTTGTTGTAGACGTGCGCGATACCGCCGCGCAGCAGGGGCGCGCGGGAGTCGATGTTCTGGTACAGGTTGTGGTGGAACGTGACGTAGCCGTTGGAACGGTCGCTCTCGCTGGAGCCGATGAGGCCGCCGCGGCCGGAGTTGCGCAGGATGCTGTAGGACAGCGTGACGTACTGGGTGTTGTCCTTCATGTCGAACAGGCCGTCGTAGCCCTCGGACTCACCGCCGGACGCCTCCAGCGTGGCGTGGTCGACCCAGACGTTGCGGACACCGCTTTCCATGCCGATGGCGTCGCCGCCGTTCGAGGTGGGCGAGCCGGACTTCTTGACGTTCCGCACGGTCACGTTCTGGATGATGATGTTGCTGGACTCCCGGATGTGGATGCCCAGCTGGTCGAAGACGGCACCGCTGCCGACACCGACGATCGTGACGTTGCTGATCTGCTTGAGCTCGATCACGCCGGCCGCGGTGTTGCAGCTGCTGCCCGACACCTTGGCGGTGTTGCCGTGGTTGATGGTGCCCTCGACCTGGATGACGATCGGGGTCGAGCTGCTGGCCCGGCTGCACAGGGCCTGGTGAATGGCGGTTCCGGTGGTGGCACGGACCGTCTGGCCGCCCGCGCCGCCGGTGGTCCCGCCGTTCTGCGTCGCGTAGCCGGTGACACCGCCCGTCGCGGCGGATGCCGTGGACGTCGACACGGCCAGGCCGGTCGCGGCCGCGAGGGCTCCCGTGGCCAGTAAAGCGGAGAGCCGCACGGCGACTGATCGTCTCATCTCGTCCTCGCCTTTCGTTCTACGTGTCAGGGGGTGAGGGGACACCGCGGATGTCATGGGCATGACAGTGCAGCCGATGAGGGAGGGCGGGGTGGGCCGGACCCATCGGTGAGAAAGCGCTTTCTTTCTGTCTCTGTCGCGACAGTAGGGCCACGCCCGAGTGACTGGCAAGGCTCCGCGCAGTTACGGATCAGAAGCTTCCGCTTCGGTGGAACACGTGACTGTCGTCGGGGAACGCGCGGGGGCCGGTGGTCGGTGACCACCGGCCCCACGGGTCGGTCGGAGCGGGAACCCGCGGCGCGAACCCGCCGGGACCCGGTCCGCGCCTACAGCACCGGCAGGTTCTTCCGCAGCTCGAAGGCGGTGACCTCGGAGCGGTACTCCTCCCACTCCTGCTTCTTGTTGCGCAGGAAGAAGTCGAAGACGTGCTCGCCGAGGGTCTCGGCGGCCAGGTCGCTGCGCTGCATCAGGGCCAGGGCCTCGCCCAGGTTCTGCGGGAGGGGCTCGATGCCCAGCGCGCGGCGCTCCGCGTCGGAGAGGGCCCAGACGTCGTCCTCCGCGCCCGGGGGCAGTTCGTAGCCCTCCTCGATGCCCTTCAGGCCGGCCGCGAGGAGCAGGGCGTACGCCAGGTAGGGGTTGGCGCCGGAGTCGAGGGAGCGGACCTCCACGCGCGCCGAGCCGGTCTTGCCGGGCTTGTACATCGGCACCCGGACCAGGGCCGAGCGGTTGTTGTGGCCCCAGCAGATGTAGGACGGGGCCTCGCCGCCGGCGCCGGCGGTGCGCTCCGAGCCGCCCCAGATGCGCTTGTAGGAGTTGACCCACTGGTTGGTGACCGCGGAGATCTCCGCCGCGTGCCGCAGCAGGCCGGCGATGAAGGAGCGGCCGACCTTGGAGAGCTGGTACTCGGCGCCGGACTCGTAGAACGCGTTGCGGTCGCCCTCGAAGAGGGAGAGGTGGGTGTGCATGCCGGAGCCCGGATACTCGGAGAAGGGCTTGGGCATGAAGGTCGCCTGGACGCCCTGTTCCAGCGCCACCTGCTTCATGACCAGGCGGAACGTCATGATGTTGTCCGCCGTGGAGAGCGCGTCCGCGTAGCGCAGGTCGATCTCCTGCTGGCCGGGAGCGCCCTCGTGGTGGGAGAACTCCACCGAGATGCCCATCGACTCCAGCATGGTGATCGCCTGGCGGCGGAAGTCCATGCCGACGTTCTGCGGGGTGTGGTCGAAGTAGCCGGAGTTGTCCGCGGGGGTCGGGCGGCTGCCGTCCAGCGGCTTGTCCTTCAGCAGGAAGAACTCGATCTCCGGGTGGGTGTAGAACGTGAAGCCCAGGTCGGAGGTGCGGTTGAGGGCGCGCTTGAGGACGTAGCGCGGGTCGGCGAAGGACGGGGAGCCGTCCGGCATCAGGATGTCGCAGAACATCCGGGCCGTGCCGGGGGCCTCGGCGCGCCAGGGGAGGATCTGGAACGTCGACGGGTCCGGCTTGGCGATCATGTCGGACTCGTACACCCGGGCGAAGCCCTCGATGGCGGAGCCGTCGAAGCCGATCCCCTCGTCGAACGCCTGCTCCAGCTCGGCGGGGGCGACGGCCACGGACTTGAGGAAGCCCAGCACGTCGGTGAACCACAGGCGCACGAACCGGATGTCGCGCTCCTCCAACGTCCGGAGCACGAACTCCTGCTGCTTGTCCATCTTCCGCTTCCCCATCCTTGCCGGTCAGGCCGCCTGTCCGCGCCCGCGCCACGGGAGGCGGGCGGGCGTCCGAGCGGGCACACGGGCATCCCACCACACCAGCGTTTCATACGCGTTGCCGACCTTGATCGGCCGACCGGCGGTGGGGCGAACACCCCGCACACGACAGGTGTACCGCTCCGGTGTCCATCTTGCCTGTTCGGGGCCGTGTACGTCACGGGCGGTGGCGCCGGCCCCGCGGAGCCTCACGGTCTCGGCGAGATGCCCAGGAGCAGGGGGCCGGTGGGATCGGCGACGATGTCCGCGACCGTGACCGGGTCGAGTGTGGCGTAGAACGCCTCCTGGGCCCGGCGCAGGGCGCCGCGCAGCCGGCAGGCGGAGCTCAGCGGGCAGGGGGCCGAACCGACCGTGCCCTCGCAGTCGACCACGTCCCCCTCACCCTCGAAGGCGCGGACCAGGGCGCCCACGGAGGCGGTGCGGCCCTCCTCCGTCAGCCCCAGGCCGCCGCCCCGGCCGCGCCGGGCCGTGAGCAGGCCCATGTGCTGGAGCTCGGCGACGACCTTGGCGGCGTGGGTGTACGGCACGTCCATGGCCGTGGCCACGTCCCGGGTGGTGGGGTTCGGGTCGCCGGTCACGGCGAGGCGCATGAGGACCCGGAGAGCCAGGTCGGTGGAGCGCAGGAGCCGCATACCGTGCAGGGTAGGTAATGCGAATCGGCGGTTCAAATTAGTGGAGGTGGAGGTTGTGTGTGGTTCCGGGCGGGCGGGGGCGGGCGGGTGCCGGGTCCGGTCGGATTCCGATTCTCACCGCCTCTACGACTCGCCCCGCCTTCCCTATTACGATCAGCTGATCCGTTCGTCCCACGCCTCCCCCGAAGGACACTCCCATGGGCTCCGCCAAGAAGAGCAGCGCGGCACGTACGGCACGCATAGAGGAGATGCGGCGCGCCGAGAAGGCCCGCGAGCGCCGCAACCGGATCCTCGTCATCACGGCCAGTGTGGCGGTCGTCGCCGGTCTCGCCGTCGGTGGGGTGGTGCTCGTCCAGTCGCAGTCGGACGGCGGCGGCAGCTCGGCGGGCGACGCGAAGAACGCCGGCAAGTTCGTCACCGGCAAGGACGGCGTGCGTGCCTGGGAGGGCGACCTCGGCCGCAACCACGTGACCAAGGCCGTGGACTACCCCGTCACTCCCCCGGTGGGCGGTGACCACAACCCCGCGTGGATGAACTGCAACGGGGACGTCTACGCCGACGAGATCAACAACACCAACGCGGTGCACTCGCTGGAGCACGGAGCCGTGTGGGTGACGTACAACGGGGACGCCGGCAAGGCCGACGTGGACGCGCTGGCCGCCAAGGTGAAGAAGACGCCGTACACGTTCATGAGCCCCGTGGACGGGCAGAAGGAGCCGCTGCTGCTGACCGCCTGGGGGCACCAGCGGACGGTGACCGGGGCGGACGACCCGGCCGTGGACACGTTCCTCCAGAAGTTCGTCCAGGGTGAGCAGACGCCCGAGCCCGGGGCCGCGTGCACCAACGGACTGAGCAAGTGAGGCAGTTCCCGCTGATCGTGGGGGCCGCGGTGACGGCGCTCCTCGCGACCGGGGCGATCACCTACGCGGTGGCCGGGGACGAGGGGGCGTCGGGCGTCGTACCGGCCGCGGACTCGGCGGACGCCGGGTTCGCCCGCGACATGGCCGTGCACCACCAGCAGGCCGTGGAGATGTCGTACGTCGTGCGGGACCGGACGGACGACGAGGAGGTCCGGCGGCTCGCGTACGACATCGCCCAGACGCAGGCCAACCAGCGGGGCATGATGCTCGGCTGGCTCGATCTGTGGGAGCTGCCCAAGGTGTCCGCGGATCCGCCCATGACCTGGATGGGGATGGACGGGAGCGCCTTTGGCGAGGACGGGGCGCTGATGCCGGGGATGGCGACGAACGCCGAGATGAAGCGGCTGGGGACGCTGAACGGGAAGCAGGCGGAGATCTTCTACCTCCAGCTCATGACGGAGCACCACAAGGGTGGGGTCCACATGGCGCAGGGGTGCGTGAACGCCTGCGAGGTCGGGGTCGGGAAGCGGCTCGCGCGGGGCATGGTGGAGGCGCAGGAGTCGGAGATCGCGCTGATGGCGGCGATGCTGAAGGAGCGGGGGGCGACCGCCTCCCGGCCGTGACCGCGCGGGTCCCGGCCGTGCGGACACCGGGGCTCCGAGACATCGCGTCGGTTTGACGATTACACTGGGGCGCGTGCCTCAACTACGTCTCGCCCTGAACCAGATCGACTCGCGCGTCGGTGATCTCGCCGGCAACGCCGAAACGATTGTCCGCTGGACCCGGCACTCCGCCGAACAGGGAGCGCACCTCGTGGCGTTCCCGGAGATGGTGCTGACCGGGTACCCCGTCGAGGACCTCGCCCTGCGGTCGGCCTTCGTCGAAGCCTCCCGGGCGGCGCTGCGCTCCCTCGCCGCGCGGCTCGCCGAGGAGGGCTTCGGGGAGCTCCCGGTGATCGTCGGCTATCTCGACCGCAGTGCCGCCGCCCAGCCCCGGTACGGGCAGCCGGCCGGTGCGCCGCAGAACGCGGGCGCCGTGCTGTACGGGGGTGAGGTGGCGCTGACCTACGCCAAGCACCACCTGCCGAACTACGGCGTCTTCGACGAGTTCCGGTACTTCGTCCCCGGCGACACCATGCCGGTGGTGCGGGTGCGGGGCGTGGACGTCGCCCTCGCCATCTGCGAGGACCTGTGGCAGGACGGGGGGCGGGTGCCGGCGGCGCGCTCGGCACGGGCCGGGCTGCTGCTGTCGATCAACGCCTCGCCGTACGAGCGGGACAAGGACGACACCCGGCTGGAGCTGGTGCGCAAGCGGGCGCAGGAGGCCGGGTGCACGACCGCGTACCTCGCGACGACGGGCGGCCAGGACGAGCTCGTCTTCGACGGGGACTCGATCGTGGTGGACGGTGCCGGTGAGGTCGTGGCGCGGGCGCCGCAGTTCGCCGAGGCGTGCGTCGTGGTCGACCTGGAGCTGCCCGCGGCGGTCGCCGACGCGCCGGTGGGTGTGGTCGACGACGGGCTGCGGATCGAACGGCTCGTGCTGTCGGAGGAGCCCGTGCCCGCGTACCGGGCGGAGCCCGCCGGGGGGTACGCCGAGCGGCTTGACGACGACGAGGAGGTGTACTCCGCGCTGGTCGTGGGGCTGCGGGCGTACGTCACGAAGAACGGTTTCCGGTCCGTGCTGATCGGGCTGTCCGGGGGGATCGACTCGGCGCTGGTCGCCGCGATCGCCTGTGACGCGGTGGGCGCGGAGAACGTCTACGGCGTGTCCATGCCGTCGAAGTACTCCTCGGAGCACTCGAAGGGCGACGCGGCGGAGCTGGCGCGCCGGACGGGGCTGAACTACCGGACCGTCGCGATCGAGCCGATGTTCGACGCGTACATGGGGTCGCTGGGGTTGACGGGCCTCGCGGAGGAGAACCTGCAGTCGCGGCTGCGGGGGACGCTGCTGATGGCGATCTCCAACCAGGAGGGGCACATCGTGCTGGCCCCCGGGAACAAGTCGGAGCTGGCGGTCGGGTACTCGACGCTGTACGGGGACTCGGTCGGGGCGTACGGGCCGATCAAGGACGTGTACAAGACGTCGGTGTTCCGGCTGGCGGAGTGGCGCAACCGGGCGGCGGTGGAGCGGGGGCAGACGCCGCCGATCCCGGAGAACTCGATCTCCAAGCCGCCGAGTGCGGAGCTGCGGCCGGGGCAGGTGGACACGGACTCGCTGCCGGACTATCCGGTGCTCGACGCGATCCTGGCGCTGTACGTGGACCGGGACCAGGGGGCCGACGAGATCGTCGCGGCCGGGTTCGACGCGGAGCTGGTGGCGAAGACGCTGCGGATGGTGGACCGGGCGGAGTACAAGCGGCGGCAGTACCCGCCGGGTACGAAGATCTCCCCGAAGGGCTTCGGCAAGGACCGCCGGCTGCCGATCACCAACGGGTGGCGCGAGGGCGCGGCGGGGACGGCCGGCTGACGGCCGCCGCTCGTGTGCCCGCGGCGCGGCTGCGCTTCGCCCGCCGCGGGCAGCCGTGCCGGCTCGCCCCGGTACCGGGGCGGCACCGGGGCCCGTTCTAGTCCGACGGAGTCGTGAGCGTGACACGGGCCGCGACCGGGAGGTGGTCGCTGGCCGTGGCCGGGAGGGTCCAGGAGCTCTCCGGTTCGGCGCCCCTGACCAGGATCTGGTCGATCCGCGCCATCGGGAACGACGCCGGCCAGCTGAAGCCGAACCCGCTGCCCACCGCGCCCTGCGTGGAGCGCATCTGGGAGGTGACCGCGTTCAGGGCGCGGTCGTTCATCGTGCCGTTGAGGTCGCCGAGCAGGACGACGTTCGGCAGGGGCTCGCCGGCGATGGCCTCCCCCAGCGCGTCGGCGCTCTTGTCGCGCTGCCGGGCCGTGAAGCCGGCCTCCATCTTCACCCGCACCGAGGGCAGATGGGCGACGTAGACCGCGACCTGACCGGCGGGCGACGAGACGGTGGCCCGCATCGCGCGCTTCCAGCCGAGGCGGATGTCGACCGCCTTCACGTCGGTCAGCGGGTACTTGCTCCACAGACCGACGGTTCCCACCACCGCGTGGTGCTTGTACGCCGGTGCCAGCGCCGACTCGTAGGCGGGGACCTTCGACGCCTTCAGCTCCTCCAGGGCCAGCACGTCCGCGCCCGCGGCGGCGACGTCGCGGGCCGTGCGGGCCGGGTCCGGGTTGTCGGCGTTGACGTTGTGGGTGACCACCGTCAGGTCGCCGCCGGGCACGTTCTTGTCGCTGAGCAGGCCGCCGAAGAGGTTCAGCCAGACGGCGGCCGGGAGGATCGTCGCGATCAGCGCCGTCGCCGACCTGCGGACCAGCGCGAGGACGAGCAGCAGCGGGATGAACAGGCCCAGCCAGGGCAGGAACGTCTCCGTCAGGCTGCCGAGGTTGCCGATCCGGTTCGGGATGTGGGAGTGACCCAGCATGACCAGGGCCAGCAGGGCCGCGCAGGCCGCCAGGACCAGGCCCCGGCGCCAGACGCGGCGGTCGCCGCGCCACCCTCTGCCCAGGCGGTCCACCAGGCGCCGGAACGGGGAGACCGGGCGCTCGGGCCCCGAGCCGCCGCCGTCCGTCTCCGTCATGTACGCCTGCTGCGCCATACCGTCGCCTCACAACCTGCCGTGCACACCGTCACCCCGTTGGTGAAGACCCTAGGGGATGTTCGGCTCCGATCTCGCCGCCGCTCGGCGGCCGTACGGGGGCGAGGACGTACGGGGGCGCCCGGACAGTTCCGGACGGGGGCGGTGAAAGCGCCGTCTGTGACCGAACCCGCACCCGGGAACTAGCCGCTGACGGGGCGTAGGCCCTGGAGGAGGGTGTCCACGACGCGTGCGGCGAGGTCGTCCGGGAGGTCGGCGTCGGGACACAGGACGGTACGGACGAGGACGGGGCCGACGACGATGTCGTGGAGGAGTTCCACGTCGACGTCGGCGCGCAGTTCGCCGTTCTCCCGGCCCCGGCGCAGCACCTCGAGACCGAGCGTGCGCCGCGGCACGACGACGGTGTCGTGATAGGCGGCCCAGAGGTGCGGGCTGCTCTTCATCTGGGCGTGCACGTTGTGCAGGATCGCCGAGGTCCTGCCCGCCGGGCCGCGCGGCCGCAGGGACTCCAGCAGGACGACGAGGTCGTCGCGCACGGAGGTGCCGGGCAGTTCGGGGTCCGGCGGCCCGGCGGCGCGCACCACGTCGACGAAGAGGTCCTCCTTGCCGCTCCAGCGGCGGTAGATGGTGGCCTTGCCGACGCCCGCGGTGCGGGCGATGCGCTCGATGGAGAGCTCCGCGAGGGGCACGCCGTCCTCCAGGAGCCCCATCACCGACTCGATGACGGCGCGTTCGACCGCCTCGCTGCGGGGGCGGCCCCGTGCGGGTCCCTCCTGCCGGGGGGCGGTGCCGGACGGAGTCACGTCGTCGGTTCCTTTCGGTGGGCTGCGCCGATTGTCTCCCCTCAGTCCGCGGCCGAGACCAATTCCGGCCCCCGGTCGCCCTCTTCGGACTTCGGCGGCCGGCCGGGCAGGTAGACGGCGACGACGACCGCGCCGAGCGCCGCGATGCCCGCCCCCCACAGGGCCGTGATGTGCATCGCGTGCAGGAACGCCTCGTCGGCCGCGCGGGTCAGGGCCTCGCCGCCGGCGCCCAGGCGGTCCGCGACGGCCAGGGTGGCCTCGATGGACTCGCCCGCGGCGTGCCGGGCGCCGAACGGCAGCAGGCCGAGTTCGTCCTCGATGTCGCCGCGGTAGGCGGTGGACAGCACCGAGCCCAGTACGGCGATGCCCAGGGCGCCGCCGATCTGGCGGAAGGTGTTGCTGAGCGCGGAGGCGGACCCCGCCTTCTCCCGCGGCAGGGCCTGCATGATGACGACGCTGACCGGCGTCATGACGTGCGCCATGGCGGCGCCCATGAGGAAGAAGACGGTCTCCATCACCCAGAGCGGGGTGTCCCGGCCCAGCAGGACGAACGCGGCCAGCGTCGCCGCGAGCAGGAGCAGGCCGGCGGTCGTGGTGGCCCGGTTGCCGAAGCGGTCCACCGCGAGGCGGGCCCGGGGGGCGAAGACGAGCTGGGAGACGGCCAGCGGCAGCATCAGCAGGCCCGTCTCCAGCGGCGAGTAGCCGCGCACGCTCTGGATGTAGAACACCGCGAAGAACGTCACACCCATCAGGGCGAAGAACACCAGCGTGACCGCGACGATCGCCGCGGAGAACACCTTGTTCCCGAAGTAGGCCATGTCGACGGACGGGTGCTCGCTGCGCTTCTCGTGCACCACGAAGGCGACGAGGACGGCGAGTCCGGCGCCGGTGGTGGCGAGCACGGTGGCGTCGGTGAAGTCGGCGAGCTGGCCGCCCTTGATGATGCCGTAGACCAGCAGCACCAGGCCGGTGACGGACAGCACGACGCCGACGGGGTCGATCCGGCCGGGACGCGGGTCGCGGGAGTCGGGGACCAGCCACAGCATCAGCGCGACGGCGAGGACGACGATGGGCACGTTGACCAGGAAGACCGAGCCCCACCAGAAGTGGTCCAGGAGCAGTCCGCCGGTGATCGGGCCGATCGCGATGGCCAGGCCCACGCCGCCCGCCCAGACACCGATGGCCTTCGGCTGCTCGTCGCGTTCGAAGACGTTCATCAGGACGGCCAGGGTGGCCGGCATGACGAACGCCGCGCCCACTCCCATCACGGCGCGGAAGCCGATCAGCTCGGCCGGTGAACCGGAGAACGCGGCGAGCGCGGACCCGATGCCGAACGCGGCGAGACCGCCGATCAGCACCTTCTTGCGGCCGAGCCGGTCCCCCAGGAGTCCCGCGGTGAAGAGCAGGCCGGCGAAGACGAGCGTGTAGGAGTTGATCGCCCACTCCAGCTCGCTCTGCGTGGCGCCCAGGCCGGCGGGGGCCGGTGTGGAGATCGTCTTGATGGCGACGTTCAGGATCGAGTTGTCCACGACGACGATCAGCAGGCTCAGCATCAGCACGCCGAGGATCGCCCAGCGGCGCCGGTGCACGGCTTCCGGGACCCTGCGGGCAGGTGGGGCGGCAGGAGAGGTCATGCGGCTCAGCGTAGCCATTTTCGATACGACACCGTCTCGTATCAGGGGGCGTTTTGCCCGGTTATTTCCAGGACATCCCGCGCGGACGCGGTGGCCGGGGGCTGCCTCTGGCCCTCGCCCGGTCGAGGTGCCACCATGGACGTGGTCCGGGGACGCCGTCAGGGCGCCTCGAGATGACGTGTTGGGAGACGGTTCCATGACGCAGCTTTCGGCTGCCCGGACCGGGACGGCACCCGGTTCCCCCTCCGGTGGCAAGACGCTGTACGGAGGCAAGGGCTCGCGCCGCATCACTGTCCGTGACATCGCCCTCGCCAAGGAGCGCGGCGAGAAGTGGCCCATGCTCACCGCGTACGACGCGATGACCGCGTCCGTGTTCGACGAGGCCGGCATCCCGGTCATGCTCGTCGGCGACTCCGCGGGCAATTGCCACCTCGGGTACGAGACCACGGTGCCCGTCACCCTGGACGAGATGACCATGCTGTCCGCCGCGGTCGTACGGGGCACCTCGCGCGCCCTGATCGTGGGCGACCTGCCGTTCGGCTCCTACCAGGAGGGCCCGGTGCAGGCGCTGCGCTCGGCCACCCGGCTGATCAAGGAGGCGGGCGTGGGCGCCGTGAAGCTGGAGGGCGGCGAGCGCTCGCACCGGCAGATCGAGCTGCTCGTGGAGTCCGGCATCCCGGTGATGGCCCACATCGGGCTGACCCCGCAGTCGGTGAACGCGATGGGGTACCGGGTCCAGGGCCGCGGCGAGGAGGCCGCGCAGCAGCTGCTGCGGGACGCGAAGGCCGTGCAGGACGCGGGCGCCTTCGCGGTGGTGTTGGAGCTGGTCCCGGCGGAGCTTGCGGCCGAGGTCACCCGGATGCTCCAGATCCCCACCGTCGGGATCGGCGCGGGCCCGCAGACGGACGCCCAGGTGCTGGTGTGGACCGACATGCTCGGGCTCACCGGGGGCCGGGTGCCGAAGTTCGTCAAGCAGTACGCCGACCTGCGCGAGGTCATGAGCGGGGCGGCGCGGGCGTTCGCCGAGGACGTGGTCGGCGGGACGTTCCCGGAGGAAGCGCACTCCGTGCACTGATGACGTGCCCCGGGCGGCTTCGCCGCCACTGACCCGTTCGGGTCACCGAGCCACTGCCGCACCACCTGTCGGCCCCGTCGATCTTCCCCCGTCGGCGGGGCCGACCCTTCGGTGCGCCCGCACCGCAGGGGCACCGTCGGCGGAGCTGTCGGTGGATGTCGGTGGGATGTCGGTGGAGCTGTCGGTGGGATGTCGGGGGTCTGTCGGCGGGGGTTGCGACAGTCGTCGGCATGACGCGAAACGACAAGACATCGGGGAGCGCCGTTTCCGTACGGGGGCTGGTCAAGCACTACGGGGAGACCAAGGCGCTGGACGGGGTCGACCTGGAGGTCCGCGAGGGCACCGTCATGGGGGTGCTCGGGCCGAACGGGGCCGGCAAGACCACGCTGGTGCGGATCCTGTCCACGCTGCTCACGCCGACGGCCGGGCACGCCACCGTCGCCGGGTACGACGTGGTCCGCCAGCCCCGGCAGCTGCGCCGGGTGATCGGGCTGACCGGACAGTACGCCTCCGTGGACGAGAAGCTCCCCGGCTGGGAGAACCTGTACCTGATCGGGCGGCTGCTCGACCTGCCCCGCAAGGAGGCACGGGCCCGTGCCGACGAACTGCTGGAACGGTTCTCGCTCACCGAGGCGGCACGGCGGCCGGCCGCCACGTACTCCGGCGGGATGCGGCGGCGCCTCGACCTGGCCGCCTCGATGATCGGCCGGCCGGCCGTGCTGTACCTGGACGAACCGACCACCGGCCTCGACCCCCGTACCCGCAACGAGGTGTGGGACGAGGTCAAGCGCCTGGTCGGGGACGGGGTGACGGTGCTGCTGACCACCCAGTACATGGAGGAGGCGGAACAGCTCGCCTCCGAGCTGACCGTCGTCGACCGGGGCAAGGTCATCGCGAGCGGCGGCATCGAGCAGCTGAAGGCGAGGGTCGGCGGCCGTACGCTGCGGATCCGCCCGGCCGACCCGCTGCGGCTGCGCCCGCTGGCCGAGGCGCTCGACGCCCTCGGCATCACCGGACTGGCGTCCACCACCGTGGACACCGAACGGGGCGCCGTGCTCGTACCGGTGCTCAGTGACGAGCAACTGACCGCCGTGGTCGGCGCGGTCACCGCGCACGGGATCACGCTCAGCTCCCTCACCACCGAACTGCCCAGCCTGGACGAGGTGTTCCTGTCCCTCACCGGCCACCGCGCCAGTGCCCCGCAGGACGCCGCGCCCGCCGAGACCCCCGAGGAGGTCGTCGCCGCATGAGTGCCGCCACCGCCACCACCGCGACCACCGCCGCCACCGCCACCGCCGCCGGTGACCTCCGTGCCGACGGGCGCATCCCGCTGCGCGCCCATGTGCGGCACACGAGCGCACTGGTGCGCCGCAACCTGCTGTGGATCCGGCAGGACCCGGAGTCGATGTTCGACGCCGTGCTCTTCCCGATCGTCTTCACCCTGCTGTTCGTGTACGTCTTCGGCGGCTCCATCGGGCAGTCGCTGGGCGGCGGGCAGGAGGCCTACGTGCAGTACATCGTGCCCGGGCTGATGGCCATGATGGGCATGAACATGGCCCAGGGGGTGGGTACGGGCTTCAACCAGGACTTCAACACCGGCGTCATGGACCGCTTCCGGTCGCTCCCCATCGGGCGCGGCTCGGTGCTGTTCGCGAAGATCTCGGTCGAGATGATGCGGATGCTGATCGCCACGGCGATCCTCATGGTCGTCGGGGTGCTCGTCGGATTCGACATCACCGACTGGCCGGGGCTGTTCGCCGCCGTGGGACTGTCCGCGGTGTTCGGATCGGCGCTGATGTGGGTCTTCCTCACCCTGGGCGTGGTGATGAAGAACGCGCAGTCGGTGCAGGCGATGGGCTTCCTGGTGCTGATGCCGCTGCAGTTCGGCTCGTCCATCTTCGCGCCGCCGCAGTCGATGCCGGGCTGGCTGCAGAACTTCACCGAGTACAACCCGCTGTCCTCGCTCGCGGACGCCGCGCGCGGGCTGATGGTGGGCGGTCCGGTCGCGCAGGACCTGTGGATGACGCTCGCCTGGTCGGTGGGGATCACCGCCGTGATGGCGCCGGTCGCGATCCACAAGTTCCGTACGAAGACCTGATCACGCGGGTTCGAGCAGGGCGGCGGCCTCCTCCTCGGAGAGGCCGGCGCCCTCGGCGTACGCGGCCTCGTATGCCGCGTCGCCGAGGACCGCACGGGTGCGCGCCTCCGCGCGTTCGCGCACCTGGCGTTCCACCAGCCCGGCGTGGTGCCCGGGCGGCAGCCAGGAGTCGGCGGCGCCGACGCAGCGGGCCGCGTCCCGGGCGTGCCGCCCCGCGTCGAGTCCGGCGAGGGCGACGGCACCGAGGGTGAGGTAGGCGGCGCGCATGTGCGGCGCCATGGCGGCGGCCAGCGGATCGCCCGCCTGCCGGACCGCCTCACGGACGACGGCCAGGCCCCGCTCGTCGTCGCCCTCGGCGATCTCCAGCCAGCCCTCGGCGCCCAGGATGAACGCGTCGAAGACGACGTAGTGCGCGATGACGAACTCCTCGCGCAGGGCCCGCAGGTGCTCGCGCGCCTCCGCCGTGCGCCCGGTCGAGCAGAGCCAGCCGGTGAGGAAGAGCCGGGCGGCGGGCAGGGCCTCGGTGTGCCGGCCCCGCGAGTCCTCGATAACCCCGCGCAGCAGCCGCTCACCGCGCTCGTGGTCGCCGGCCTCCAGCAGCGCGCTGCCCAGCCGTGCGGTGAGCACGGCCCGGTGGGCGCGGGCGCCGAGGCGGTCCGCGCACTCGATCGCCGCTTCGAAGTCCGCGGCGGCCTCCACGTACGCGCCGGCCCGTTCGCGGGCCTCTCCGCGGGCGGAGAGGGCCTCGGCGATGCCCCAGGTGTCACCGAGCCCGCGGTGGATCTCCAGCGCCTCGTCGGCGTCGCGGCGGGCGTCACCGGCCCAGTCACTGCGGTTGGCGAGGAAGTTGGCGCGCAGCTGGAGGTTGCAGGCCAGCTCCCACTCGAACCCCGGGTTCTCCCGGCAGGTCCGGATCGCCGCGTCGACCACGAGGCGCAGCCGCTCCATGTCGCCGGTCAGCATCACGGCGAACACCCAGAGCAGGCCCGGCGGACGGCAGACCTGCGGCAAGCCGGGTGCGTAGGTCGCGCCGACGAGGCGCAGCTTGTGCTGGGCCTGCGGGGTCTGCCAGTCGTCCAGCTCGGTGTCCATGTGGGCCAGGTGGGCGAGGTGCACCCCGCGCCGGGCCTCGGCGAGGACCTCCCCGGTCATGGGCGGCGGGGCGTCGGTGCAGCGCTGCCACAGCGGGGCGGCGGGCCGTACCGGCTCGGTGAACGGGTCGGGGGCGAGGGCCATCACCTCGGAGCACCAGTTGCGGGCCTCGATGCGCAGGTCGCGCATCTGCCAGTACCAGGTGAGCGACAGGGTGATGCACAGGGCCTCCTGCTCGTCGCGCAGGGCGACGGCGTGACGCAGGGCCGTACGCACGTTCTCGTACTCCCGCTCCAGCAGCGCGATGGCGGCCGGCTGGCGCGGGCCGCGCAGCATCGGCTCGGTGGTGCGGGCGAGTTCGCGGTAGTACGTCAGGTGCGCCCGCTCGGCCTCCGGGCGGCGCCCGGACTCGTCGAGGCGCTCGCCGGCGTACTCGGCGACGGTCTCCAGGAGGCGGTAGCGCATCTCGCCGTCACCGGAGAGGGCGGCCACCACCAGCGACTTGTCGACGAGGGAGCCGAGCGCGTCGAGTGCGGCCGGTCCGCAGACGGCCTCGGCGGCGACGAGGTCGCAGCCGCCCGCGAAGACCGACAGGCGGCACAGGACGTCGCGTTCGTCCTCGTCGAGCAGGTCCCAGGACCAGTCGACGACGGCCCGCAGGGTCTGCTGCCTGGGCAGGGCGGTGCGGCTTCCCGAGGTGAGCAGCCGGAAGCGGTCGTCGAGCCGGTCGGCGATCCGGCGCGGGCTGAGCATCCGCAGCCGCGCGGCGGCGAGTTCGATGGCGAGTGGCAGCCCGTCGAGACGGCGGCAGATCTCGGCGCACGCCTCCGGGTCGTCCTCCGTGGAGAAGCCCGGGCGGGCCGCGGCCCCGCGGTCGGCGAGCAGCCGCAGCGCGACCGGCTCGGGCAGCGGCTCCACCGGGCGCAGCAACTCCCCGCGCACGCCCAGGGGTTCGCGGCTGGTGGCGAGCACGGTGAGGCCGGGGCAGCGCTCCAGCAGCGTCTCGACGAGGTGGGCGGCGGCGTCGACGACGTGCTCGCAGTTGTCGAGGATCAGCAGCATGCGGCGCCGGCCGCAGTGCTCGGCGAGACGTTCCACCGGGTCGGCGTGCCGGTCGGTGACGGCCCGCATGCTCTCGGCGCCGGCACCGTACAGGACGGTCTCGCGGGCGCCGACGGCGGTGAGCACGGCCTCGGGCACGGCGCCCGGGTCGTCGACGGGGGCGAGTTCGACCAGCCACACGCCGTCCGGGGTGGCCTGCCGCACCGTCTCGGCGGCCTCCTGGGAGAGCCGGGTCTTGCCCGCCCCGCCGGGTCCGAGGAGGGTGACGAGCCGGGCGGCGGCGAGGTCGGCGCGGATGGTCTCGATGTCGCTCTCCCGGCCGACGAACGAGGTCAGCCGGGCCCGCAGGTTGCCCGGCGGCACGTCCCGCGGCGCCCGGGCGGCGGCCGGCTCCGGCCCCGGTCCCAGCAACTCCGCGTGCAGCGACCGCAGTTCCGGGCCGGGGTCGGAGCCGAGGCGGTCGGCGAGCAGGCGTCGTACGCCCTCGTAGGCGGCGAGCGCCTCGGCGCTGCGGCCGGTGTCGCGCAGGGCGCGCAGCCGCAGGGTCTGGAGGGGTTCGTCGAGGGGGTGGCGGTCGCACAGGGCGGTCAGCTCGGGCAGGGACTGCTCGGCGCCGCCGAGGGCGAGGGCGGCGGTGTGCCGGGCGCGCAGCACGTCCAGGTGCCGGGTCTCGACGCGGGCCGCCTCGGCGGTGCGGTCGGGCAGCCCGGCCAGGGCGGCGCCGCCGCGCCACAGGGCGAGGGCGTCGTCCAGTACGGCGGCGGCCTTCGCCGGGTCGCCGTCGGCCAGGGCGCGCAGCCCCTCACCGGCCAGCCGCTCGAAGCGGTGCAGGTCGATGTCGTCGGGCGTGGCGGTCAGCCGGTAGCCGCCGTCGGCGGACGTGATCGCGTCCGCTCCGAGCGCCCGGCGCAACCGGCCGACCAGGGCCTGCAGCGCACCGGTCGCGTCGGCCGGCGGGGCACCGTCCCACACCTCGTCGACCAGCAGCCCCACGGGGACCGTACGCCCGGGCCGCAGGGCGAGCACGGTCAGCAGCGCACGCAGCCGCGCCCCGCCGACGGGGACGACGGTGCCGTCGGGACGGAGTGCCTGGGTGGTACCGAGGATGCGATAGCGCACGGGGTCATTCTCTCCGGTACCGGTCGCGGGGGTCACAGGG
The DNA here is from genome assembly GCF_014649835.1 of Streptomyces pilosus. Lineage (GTDB taxonomy): Bacteria > Actinomycetota > Actinomycetes > Streptomycetales > Streptomycetaceae > Streptomyces > Streptomyces pilosus. The sequence goes on from NZ_BMTU01000001.1 coordinate 509,511, forward strand.
GTCGGCCGGGGTGGCGGGGGTTTCGGGCCGGACCCGGATCACGGGGCCGGACCACGGGAAAGCGGACCGCCGGGACCCGAGGGCCGGAACCTGGTCGGCCGGGACCCGGTCGGCCGGGACGGACCGGTGGCCGGGGCCCGGACCGCCGGACGGTCCGGCCGGTCCGGCCGGTGCGGCCCGGCCTGCGACCGGCCCGGGTGCCGCCCACGGAACCGGTCGGCCGGGCGGGACGTTCTTCCGGTGCGCCCGGTACCGTCGGGCAGTCCCCCCGCCGTGTCCCCGTTCCCCGTGTGCCCGACCGTCCAGGGAGTTCCATGAGCACCGCCGCAGCCCGTCACAGCGACCGGAGGATCAGCCCGGTCTTCCTGGGCATCCTCGCCGTGACGGCGGTCACCGGGTGGGCCACCTGGACCGGGTTCGCCGAGCAGCCGGGCCTGGCGGTGTTCCTGTTCGTGACGTCCGCCTGGGTCGTCTCCCTCTGCCTGCACGAGTACGCGCACGCGCGCACCGCCCTGCACAGCGGCGACATCTCGGTCGGCGCCAAGGGCTACCTCACGCTGAACCCGATGAAGTACACCCACGCCCTGCTGAGCATCGTGCTGCCCGTGGTCTTCGTGATCATGGGCGGGATCGGTCTGCCGGGCGGTGCCGTGTTCATCGAGCGCGGGCGGATCCGGGGGCGGTGGCGGCACAGCCTGATCTCGGCGGCGGGACCGCTGACGAACGTGCTGTTCGCGCTCGTGTGCACGGCACCGTTCTGGCTGGACGCGCTGGACGGCGTGCCGGCGCACTTCCGGTTCGCGCTGGCGTTCCTGGCGCTGCTCCAGGTGACCGCGGCGATCCTGAACTTCCTGCCGGTGCCCGGCCTGGACGGCTACGGGGTCCTGGAGCCGTGGCTGTCGCACAAGGTCCGGCGGCAGGTGGAGCCGTTCGCGCCGTTCGGTCTGCTGTTCGTGTTCGCCCTGCTGTGGGTGCCCGAGGTGAACGGCGCGTTCTTCGGTGTCGTCGACGCGCTGCTGGGTTCCCTGGGGATCCACGAGTTCGAGACGTACTGCGGTTACGAGCTGTTCCGCTTCTGGAGCGACACCGGCGGGGTCTGCGCGGTCAGCCCGTGACGGAGTCGTCGCCCGCCCCGGCCCGGCCCCGCTTCACGTAGTACCAGGTCATGTTGGACGACAGGCCCGCCAGCAGCACCCACACGACGCCGATGAACACGCTGCCCCGGACGAAGGAGACGACGGCCGCGGCCACGGCGAGGAGGCACACGACGAGGGCGTAGAGGGCGAGGCGGGGCATGGCGGTCGGCTCCTGTCGGGGGACACTGCTGAGGTACTGCTGCGCCCTCCAGTGTCCCCCATCGCCTCATACGTCCGTGACGCGGAGCCCGGCGTGTGCCTTGTAGCGGCGGTTGACGGAGATCAGGTTCGCGACCAGGGACTCCACCTGGTGGGCGTTGCGCAGCCGCCCGGCGAAGATGCCCCGCATGCCGGGGATGCGCCCGGCCAGCGCCTGGACGATCTCCACGTCGGCGCGGACCTCGCCGAGCACCATCACGTCGGTGTCGATCTCGTCGATCTCCGGGTCCTGGAGCAGGACGGCCGACAGGTGGTGGAAGGCGGCGGTGACCCGGGAGTCCGGGAGCAGCGCGGCGGCCTGCTGGGCGGCGCTGCCCTCCTCGGGCTTGAGGGCGTAGGCGCCCTGCTTGTCGAAGCCGAGCGGGTTGACGCAGTCGACGACGAGCTTGCCCGCCAGTTCCTCGCGCAGGGACTCCAGCGTCTTGCCGTGACCGTCCCACGGCACGGCGACGATCACGATGTCGCTGCGCCGGGCGGTCTCGGCGTTGTCGGCGCCCTCGACGCCGTACCCGAGCTCCGCTGCGGCGGCCTGCGCACGGTCGGCCGCGCGGGAGCCGATGATCACCTTCTGGCCGGCCTTGGCGAGCCGGTGGGCCAGGCCCTTGCCCTGCGGTCCGGTGCCGCCGAGCACGCCGACGACGAGCCCGGACACGTCGGGCAGGTCCCAGGGGTCCTTGGCGGGGGCCTTCGAGGGCTGCTGTGCGCTGTCGGTAGAGGTCATGGGCCGACTCTACGTCCGCGGCGGCGCCGCCACCGGTCCGGGTGAGCGCCGTCACGCAGCGGCGGGCGCCCGTCCCCCGGCCGGGGGAATGCGGGGCGAACACGGGGACAGCGACGGGCGGTTGGGACAGGATGCGGCCGCATGGATGCCGTACGGGTCGCGCTGCTGCGGGAAGTGCTCGCCGGGACGGGGTGGCTGGGTGCCACCCGGCACTTCGCGGGGACGCTGCGCGGGTCGGTGGTGACGCACGGCGGCGGTCTGCTGCTCGTGGGCACGCCGGAGTACGAGCCGTGGCACCTGGCGGCACATCTGGCGGACGAGGCCGCCTGGTCGGGCACCCCGGAGCTGACACCGACGCTCGTGCGGCACGACGCGCGGCCCTCGGACCCCGCGCACCTGGCGGTGGGTCCCGGGCGGCTGGAGGCGGCGCGGCGGGGCGAGACGCTGCTGGTGGTGGCGCCCGGGGAGCCGCCCGCCCCGCTGCTCGAGCGGATCTCCGACGCCCGCAGGGCCGGGGCGACGCTGCTGTCGCTGGGCCCCGGCACGGGGGAACTCCCGGCACTGGCGCACGAGGTCCTGCCCGTGCCCGAGGGGTCCGAGCTGGACCTGGACACCGTGCAGCACCTGGTGAGCGCGGCGGCCGGGGAGAACGCCCTGCCGGCCCGCAGGGGCCGGCACCGCTTCCGGGACCGTCTGTCGCGGCTGGCCGACCTGCTGACGGCCCCGCCCCCCACCCGCTGGTGACGGCACCGAGGGGTCAGCCCTCGTCGCGTTCGCCGGTCGCCGGGGCGTCGTGCCACTTGGGGTCGTTCTCCCACTGGACGTTGCGCTCGCGGGCCGTCTCCATGGCGTGTTCGGCCTCGGCGCGGCTCGCGTACGGGCCGAAGCGGTCCTTGCCGGGGCAGTCGGGGCCCTCCTCGACCTTCTTGTGCTCCAGGCAGTAGAACCACTCGCCCGGCTTGCCGACCGTCCGCTTCTTGAACAGGGGCACGACCGTCTCCTCTCACCGTCTCGCCTCGACCTCGGTCTTCTCCTCGGCCCTCGCCTTGAAGATGGTCCCCCGTCGCCGCTGAATTAGACTCGCCGGCATGTCTGGCCAGTCTCTGCTCGTACCGGGACAGCTGTCCCCCACCCGTTCCGTGCCCGGGAACATCCGTCGTCCCGAGTACGTCGGCAAGCCCGCTCCCACGCCGTACACCGGTCCGGAGGTGCAGACGCCCGAGACGATCGAGGCGATGCGGACCGCCGGCCGGATCGCGGCGCGGGCGATGGAGGAGGCCGCGAAGCTCATCGCGCCCGGTGTCACCACGGACGAGCTGGACCGGGTGGCGCACGCGTACATGTGCGACCACGGCGCCTACCCGTCCACGCTCGGCTACCGCGGTTTCCCCAAGTCGCTGTGCGCGTCGGTCAACGAGGTCATCTGTCACGGCATCCCGGACTCGACGGTGCTGCGCGACGGGGACATCGTCAACCTGGACGTGACGGCGTACATCGGCGGGGTGCACGGCGACAACAACGCAACGTACCTGGTCGGCGAGGTGGACGAGGAGAGCCGCCTGCTGGTGGAGCGCACCCGGGAGTCCCTCCACCGGGCGATCAAGGCGGTGAAGCCCGGCCGGCAGATCAACATCATCGGCCGGGTGATCGAGTCGTACGCGAAGCGGTTCGGCTACGGGGTGGTCCGTGACTTCACCGGTCACGGCATCAACTCGTCCTTCCACTCGGGCCTGATCATCCCGCACTACGACAGCCCGCACGCGACGACGGTGATCCAGCCGGGGATGACCTTCACCATCGAGCCGATGCTGACGCTGGGCACCCACGAGTACGACATGTGGGACGACGGCTGGACGGTCGTGACGAAGGACCGCAAGCGGACGGCGCAGTTCGAGCACACGCTGGTGGTGACGGACACGGGGGCGGACATCCTGACCCTGCCGTAGCGCCGCTCCCGCTCCCCGGCCCGCCCTCTTCCGCCGAGGGCGGGCCCTTGTTCGTCCCGGGTTCGTCCCGGCCCGGCGCCGGAGAGGTTCCCGACAAGCTGTCGGCACAGCATTGACTTAGGTAAGCCTAACCATAGAAGATCGGGCCATGGACTCCTTCTCGACCGTCATCCGGACCGCCTCCCACGAGCAGCACGTGGAGGCGGAGACCTCGACCTTCATGAGCGATCTGCTCGGCGGCCGGCTGGGCGTGGACGCGTACGCGCGGTACACCGAGCAGCTGTGGTTCGTGTACGAGGCACTGGAGTCCGGCACCCAGGCGCTGGCGTCGGACCCGGTCGCGGGCCCCTTCGTCCGGCCGGAGCTGTTCCGGCTGGCCGCCCTGGAGCGGGACCTGACCCACCTGCGCGGGCCCGGCTGGCGCTCGACCCTGACCGCCCTCCCCGCCACCGAGGCCTACGCCTCCCGGGTCGCCGAGTGCGCCCGCACCTGGCCGGCCGGCTACATCGCCCACCACTACACCCGTTACCTGGGCGACCTCTCCGGCGGCCAGATCATCCGCGGCAAGGCGGAGAAGACCTGGGGTTTCGCACGCAAGGGCGACGGCGTCCGCTTCTACGTCTTCGAGGAGATCCCCAACCCGGCCGCCTTCAAGCGCGGTTACCGCGAGCTGCTGGACGCGGTGCCGGTGGACGACCTGGAGAAGCAGCGGATCGTGACGGAGTGCAAGCGCGCGTTCGCCCTCAACACGGACCTCTTCCGGGCACTGGGCGAGGAGTTCCCCCTGTCGGCGTGAGCCGTACCGCCCTGTTCCGCAGGCGGTCCGCCGGCGGAAGCACGGCCTGCCCCTACGGCACCAGGTCGCGCCGGTACCAGGCGTCCGACTCGCCGCCCGGACCGGCCGGGGCGACCGGGACGAACCCGGCCTTGGCCAGCACCCGCCGGGACGCGACGTTCTCGCGGGAGGTGCCCGCCCGCAGGGTGCGCAGCCCGTGCCGCGTCACCGCAAGCCGGCACAGCTCCCGGACGGTCGCGGTCGCCACGCCCCGGCCGGCCACGTGCCGGGCGACCCGGTAGCCGAGCTCCGCCGTGCCGTTCTCCAGGTCGTACAGGTTGAACCGGCCCAGCACCGGGCCGTCCTCGGCGACGAGCACGTAGAAGGCGCAGACACCGGCCTCCTGCTCGGCCAGCAGTGCGCCGTACCGGTCGGAGAACCTGTCGAAGAAGTCGTCGCCCCGGTCGGGGACCGAGGCGGCGAAGTAGGCGCGGTTCGCCAGCTCGAAGGCGAGGACCGCCGGGGCATGGCCGGCGCACAGCCGCTGCAGCTCGGGCACCGCCCGACCCTATCCGGACGGCGCGTTCGGATCATCCGGGTTTCCGTCGGCGGCAGCCCGTTGGGTGACGGCGCCGTGGGCCGCTGAGTGACGGTGCCGTGGGCCGCGTTCGGGCCGGTCAGCGCTCCAGGTACACCCGTCCGCCGATCTCCGTCCAGCCCTCCGGCTGCGGCGCGGTCAGGATCTGGGAGCCCGTGCCCTGGGTGATGTTCAGGGCGCGGCCCAGCCGGTCGGTGAGCAGCAGGGCCGCCGCGCCCGTCGCCTCGTCCTCGTCGATGCCGTCGTCCCGGCCCGGGAAGGCGCGGGCGCGGACCCGGCCGGCCGCCTCGTCCAGCCAGGCCCAGGCGTAGACCCACTCCCCCTTCGGCGGCACGGGCAGGTCGTCGACCTCGGCGGCGGTGGCGTACTGGCGCAGGGTGCGCGGCGGCACCCACTCCGCCCGTGCCTCGATCCAGCAGAACTCCCCGTCCTGCCGGGCGCCCATCACCCCGGCGGGGACGACCAGTTCGGGGACGTCGATCAGCCAGGCGGTACCGACGCAGGGGTGCCCGGCGAAGGGCAGGCGCAGGGTGGGGGTGTAGATGTCGATCACCCCGCGCTCGGGGTCGTCGACGAACACCGTCTCACTGAACCCGAGCTTCGCGGCGAACTCCTGCCGCTCCTCCCGCTCCGGCATGACGGCCCCGTTGCGCACGACACCCAACTCGTTGCCGTACCCGCCATGGGGCCCGCAGAAGACACGCAGCACGTCGTAGTCGGTCACGGGGGGCATTCAAGCACCGCAGGCGCGGCAAGGCGGTACCCGCCCGTCGCGCCGCCCCCGAAGTGGAACGGCAGGAACACCGCGAGCGCCGCGACCACCGAGGTGGTGAACGCCCTTTCCGGTGACCTTGTCCCAGTAGAAGGCGGAGCCCGAGCCTGCCGGAACCACCTCTGACCGCCGAGGAGGCACCGTGTCCACCACAGCGCTCACCGCGTACGTCCTGATGTGGCCCGTGCTCGTGGCCGTCGTCCTGTTCGTGATCAGCCGTGGTTTCCTCCGCGAGTGGGCGGAAGCCCGCCGCAAGGGCGAGGACCTGATCTGACGCACCGCTCCGACGGGCCGTGGGAGAAGGGGACATCTCTCCTCTCCTCCCACGGCCCGTCTCGGGGTCGGCGCCCAGGGAAGTCCCCTACGGTGAAGGCCGACCGGTGAGGGACGGCTCAGGGGCGGCCCTCGTCACCGCGTACGATCCCGCCACCGACCTTGATCACCAGGATGGTCCCGTCCGCAGCACCCACCGCCGCGATCGGAGCCCTTCCCATGACCTTCCGCACCACCGCCCGCACCCGTGCCACGGCCGCCTCCGCCCTTGTCGCCTCGTCCCTGCTGCTCGTCCCGCTCGCGGGGACGGCCGCCGCACAGCCCGCCCCCGCGACCGCCACCGCCGCGCACGGCGCGCCACGGACCGGCGCGTTCGACGCGACCGCGCTGGAGAAGGCGCTCGCCGAGGTTCCCGACGGGGACGTCTCCGCCGCCCTGGTACGGGTCGGCGGCAAGGGGAGCTGGGCGGGCACCGCGGGCGTCCGGGACCTGCGCACGGGGGCACCCGCGCTGCCGCACGCACGCTTCCGGGCCGGCTCGACCACCAAGGTGGTCACGGCGGCGCTCGTGCTCCAGCTCGTCGCGGAGAAGCGTGTCGACCTCGACGCCCCCGTCACCCGCTATCTGCCCGGCCTGCTCCCGCCGTCGTTCACCAAGCCCCCGACGGTGCGTCATCTGCTCACCTACACCAGTGGGCTGCGTCCCGGCGCGAGCCTCGGGTCGACGACCGAGGAGATGTACGCCCACCGGTTCGAGACCCTCACCCCGGAGCAGGTGGTGGCCGCGTCCGTCGCCCGGGGACCGGCGCACGACCCCGGCGAGCGGCAGGAGTACGGGAACATCCACTACACCGTGCTCGGCATGCTCATCGAGAAGGTGACCGGCGACCGCTACGCACACCAGGCCGCCGTACGCGTCTTCCGGCCCCTGGGGATGCGGCACACCGGGTTCCCCTACGGGCCCGACCCCCGCGTCCACGGCCCGCACCACCGCGCCTACGCCGACATCGGCGGCCGGACCACCGACGTCACCGAGTGGAACATGTCCGACCGCTGGGCGGCCGGGGACATGATCTCCACCACCGCCGACCTGGAGCGCCTGGTCTTCGGCCTGTTCGGCGGCGAAGTCGTCCCCCGGCCGCTGCTGGACCAGATGCTCACCGTCCCCCGTATCGAAGGCGCCACGTACGGGATGGCGCTCGAGCGGTACGTGATCGGTGGCCGGGAGATCTGGGGCAAGACCGGTTCCCGCCCCGGCTACCACACCGTGCTGGCGGCCACCCGGGACCTGTCCCGCACGGTCGTCTACTCGGTCAACGCCAAGAGCGCCCGCGAGGACGGCTTCCCGCTCGTCCGGCGCTTCGCCCTGCCGGCCTTCGAGAGCTGAGAGCGGGCCTCGCCCGTGGGAGGGGGCGCCGGGGAAAGGGCGCCCCCTTCCGGTGCGTGGCGACACCGGCTCGGGGACGTCCCACCCGTCCCCGGGGCTCACTCGGCCGTCGCGCGCCTGCGGCGCAGGGCGAGGACCACGCCCGCGCCGGCGGCCACCGCCGCGCCGGCCGCCGCGCCGAGGGCGCCGACCGGGACGTCGGAACCGGTGCTGGCGAGGCTGCCGCCCAGGTCGCCGCCGACCGTGGAGCCGAGGCCGCCGGTCGTCGAACCGGTGCTGCCCGTACCGCCGTCGCCGCCCGTGGTGCCGGAATGCGTGCCGGTGCCGCCACCGGTGCCGTTCGTGCCGCCCGTGGCGCCCGTGGCGCCCGTGGCGTCGGGCAGCTTCGCGTCGTCGGTCAGGGCCACGGACAGGCCGACCGGGTCGAGCGCGGAGCCGGCCGTGTAGAAGCCGCCGAAGGCCTTCGCGCCCGCCGCGGTGAGCGTCGCCGTCACGCCGTTCACGGTGATGACGTCGTTCTTCGCGGTCAGGGCCGGTGACTTGGCCTTCAGTTCGGCCAGGACGACGTCCGGTGAGGCCGCACCGAGGCTGGTGACGTCTGCGGACAGCGTGCCGGTGCCGTTCGCGAGGGTCGCCCTGAGGTCCGTCAGGGTCAGGTCGAGGCCGTATGTGCCGTTCTCCTCGTGGCCCTTGAAGTTCACCGCGCCCTTGAAGGCGGCCGTCAGCCTGCCCGCCCCGGTGTCGTACGTGCCGCTCGCGCCGGTGAAGGTGAAGGCGCCGTTGCCGGCGGCCTGCGTGGCGCCGGCCGACGCGGTGACCGTGCCCTTGGCGACCGGGCCGGTGACGTAGGTGCGGAAGGACTGCTTCACGCCCCAGCCGAGTGTGCCGTCGGCTATCCGGCCCTTGGTGGCGGGAGCGGTCGTCGCCGGCTTCGTGGCGGAGGGGGCCGGGGCGGGGGCCCCGGTCGTCGGCTGTGCGGTGGCCGTGGGGGTGGGGGACGGTGACGCGGGCGGGGTGACCGGAGGGGTGGTGGGCGGCGTGGTCGTCGGGGTCGGCTCCGGCTCCGGCGCGGCCTTCTTCAGGACCGTCAGCGGGTCGCCCGCCGCTCCCGCGTAGCTCGCGCTGCCGAAGACCTCAGCGGCCTCCTCGGTCAGCGTGGTCGCCATGTCCGTCATCTGGCGGGTGACCGTGACGGTGGCGAGCGGCACGTCGTCCCGCGTGGTGCCGCCCCGCGTCACGTCGGCGGTGATCTGGGCGTCCGCGCTGTCGAACCGCACGTCGGAGAGCCCGATCCCGAACCCGTGCGCCTTCGACTCGATGGTCAGCCCACCCTGGAAGGCGAGCGACATCCGGTGGGTGGTGGAGTCGTAGCCGCCGGTGCCTCCGGGGAAGGTGAACGCGCCGTTGCCGGCCGCCTGGGAGGCACCGCCCGCAGGGGTGAAGGTGCCCTTCGCGAAGGTGGCGACGTAGCTGCGGTAGGACTGCTTGATGCCCCAGGTCAGCTCGTAGCCCGTCAGTGGCACTTCGGCGGCCGCGGCGGAGGGTGCGACGGTGGCGCCGAGGCCCGCCGCCGTGGCCACCGCGGCGGCGAGGGCGAGGGTGCGGCGTCGTCTTGCGGACATGGTCGGTTCTCCTTGAGGTGAAAGGGATTCAGTCGTGCTGCGGGGCGTCCGCGGCAGCCGCTCGTGCGCGGCGCCTGCGGACGGTGAACGCGGCCGCGGCGGCGAGCACCGGCAGGGAGCCGGCCGCTATGGCGAGGGGGAGGACGGCACTCGCGCCGCCGGTGTCCTGCCGGGAGGCCCGCGCCACCGGCTCGGGCGGGGCGTCGGACGCCGGCGCGGAGGGGGACGGGGACGCGGACGGGGTGCTGCCGAGGTCCGGCAGCGCGGGCAGTCCGGCCTTATCGGTGAGGGCCACGGCGAGGGAGACGGGGTCCATCCCGGTGCCTTCGGGGTACATGCCGGCGAAGGCCTTCGCGCCCTGCGCCGTGAGTGTCGCGGGGGCCTCGGTGACCGTGACGAGGCCGTCCTTCGCCTGGAGATTCCCGGCGGCGAAGGTCACCAGGGGGATCTCCCGGCCGGTGCGGTCCGGTGCGGTCACCTCGGCGTAGAGGGTGCCGCTGCCGTCCCGGACGGTGACGCGGACGCCGCTGAGGCTCAGGTCGAGACCGTGCTCACCGGTGAAACGGACCGCGCCCCGGAAGGAGGCGGTCAGGTCGCCGTCCTCGTACGTCCCCCGGCCGTCCGGGAAGCGGAAGAGGGCGCCGCCGTCGAGGGCGCCGGAGGACAGGGTCCACGTCCCGCGGGCGATGTCACCGGTGACGTACTCGCGGAACGTGCGGCGCACGCCCCAGTCGACGGCTCCGTCGGTGAGCTTCCCGGCCTTCGCGCCGCCCGGAGTCGCCGACGGCCGGGGGGTCCTGGTCGCCGGCGTTCCGGACGGCTTCCGCTGTACGGCCGGCCGTACGTCCGCGGAGAGGCTCACCGGGTCCAGTGCGGTGCCGGCCGGGTAGTAGCCGGCGAAGGACCGGGCGCCCTGGGCGGTGAGGGTGGCGGGGAGGTTGTCCAGGACGACGGACGTGCCGCCGCCCCGCATGTCGATCCCGCCCAGGGAGAGGGAGGCGAAGGGCACGCGGCGGGACGTCGTGACCGCCCCGGTGCCCTTCGCCTTGCTGGTGACGTCCACGTACAGCGTGCCGGTGGAGCCGGTGACGCGCACGGTGGGACGGCTGAGGGTGAGGTCGAGCTGGTACGCCCCGGACGCGGTGCGGTGGCCGGTGAAGCGCACCCCGCCCGAGAAGGCGGCGCGGAAGGTGCCGGTGTCACCGTCGTAGGCGCCCGTCGCCGAGTGGAAGCGGAAGCCGCTGCCGCCGACCGTGGCCGCGCCGCCGGTCAGGGAGAAACTCCCGCTCGCCACGGGCCCGGTGACGTAGCGCTGGAAGGACGACTTGATGCCCCAGTCGAGCCGGCCGCCCTGGACGGTACGGCTCTCGGCGTGTGCCGTGGCGGCCGGGAGGAGCGCCCACAGGACGGCCGCGCAGAGCACGGTCACCAGGGCACGTGGGCGGATGGGCATGGGTGGTCCTCCGGAGACGGCGGCCGGTAGCGAAGTAAGGTAAGGCTAACCTAAGCTGCTTCTCGGGAAACACCCACCACGGCCTGAAGGAACGGACGGAACCGTGCGACGCTTGCGCACACGACTGGCGGGAGCACTGCTGTCCGCGCTCGCCCTCACCCTCACCGCGACGGCATGCGGAGGACCGCCGGAGGCGGCGTCCGCTCCCCCGCCGGACGCCGCCTCCGCGCCGCCCGACCGCGTCGAACCCCTCGCGGGCACCCCCCGGCCGGCGCTCCCGGCCACCGTCCGCTCCGCCGACGGCCGGACGCTGACGGTGCGGCGGGCCGAGCGGGTCGTACCGCTCTCCGGCAGTCTCAGCGAGATCGTGTTCACCCTGGGCCTCGGCAGCCGGGTCGTCGCCCGCGACGTCACCGCCACCTTCGAACAGGCCGCCCGGCTCCCCGTCGTCACCCGGGGACACGACGTCTCGGCCGAGGGCGTGCTGTCGCTGCGCCCCGACCTGGTGATCGCCGAGTCGGGCACCGGTCCGGCGGAGGCCATGGACCAGATCCGCGCCGCCGGGATACCGGTCCTGGTCGTCGCAGCGGCGACCGGGCTCGACGACGTGGGCCCGCGCATCGGGGCCGTCGCCGCGGCACTCGGCGTGCCGTCCGCGGGCGAGGAGCTGACCCGCCGCACCGAGGAGCGGATCGCGGCCGTCACCAGGTCGGTGCCGCGGGACGGGACGAAGCCGCGCGTCGCGTTCCTCTACCTGCGCGGCTCCGCCTCCGTGTACCTGATCGGCGGCAGGGGCTCGGGCGCCACCTCGCTGATCGAGGCCGCCGGCGCGGTCGACGCCGGCGCCGGGTCCGGCCTGGAGAAGGACTTCACCGCCATCACCAGCGAGGCGCTCGTGAAGGCGGCGCCCGACGCCGTCCTGGTGATGGCGAAGGGACTGGAGTCCGTCGGGGGCGTGGACGGGCTGGTGAAGATCCCCGGAGTGGCGCAGACACCCGCCGGCATGGACCGGCGGATCGTGTCCGTCGAGGACGGCGTCCTGCTCAACTACGGGCCGCGCACGGACCAGGTGCTCGCCTCGGTCGTGGAGCAGCTGTACGGCGGTGGCGCGTGAGCGTCCTGGAGAAGACCGTGCGGGAACCGGTGGCGCCGGCTCCGCCCCGTGGGCGGCGGACCACCGCCTGGCTGTTGACCGCCGGGCTCGTCGCCGGTCTGGTCGTCCTCGTCCCGGTGGCCGCCGGCACCGGCGCCTATCCGGTGCCGGTCGGGGACGTGTTCGCCTCCGTGCTGCACCGGTCGGGGCTCGGCGGCGGTGAACTGGACCGGATCGCCGAGTCGGTGCTGTGGAACGTACGGTTCCCGCGCATCGCGCTCGCCCTGCTCGTCGGGGCCTCGCTGGGGTGCGCGGGCGCGCTGATGCAGGGCGTGTTCGGCAACCCGCTCGCCGAGCCGGGCGTCATCGGCGTCTCCTCCGGCGCGGCGGTGGGCGCGGTGGCGGCCATCGCGCTGGGCCTGAACTTCGCCGGGAACTGGACGGTCCCGGTGCTCGCGTTCGTGGCGGGGCTGTCCACCGTGCTGCTCGTGTACGGGATGTCCCGCTCGGGCGGCCGCACGGAGGTGGTGACGCTGATCCTGACCGGGATCGCGGTGAACGCCTTCGCGGGCGCCCTGATCGGGCTGTTCCTGTTCTTCGCGGACACCGCCGCCATCAACCAGATCACCTTCTGGCAGCTCGGCTCGCTCTCCCAGGCCACCTGGCCGAAGGTGCTGGCGGTCCTGCCGTGCGCGGCACTCGGGCTGACCGTCGCGCCCCTGTACGCCCGCCGTCTGGACCTGCTGGCGCTCGGTGAACGCCCGGCCCGGCACCTGGGGGTGGACGTGGAGCGGCTGCGGATCGTGCTCGTCCTGGTGATCGCGCTGCTGACGGCGGCGGCGGTGAGCGTGTCGGGGATCATCGGGTTCGTCGGGCTGGTCGTCCCGCACCTGCTGCGGATGGCCGCCGGGCCCGGGCACCGCTTCCTGCTGCCGGGCAGTGCCCTGCTGGGCGCGCTGGTGCTGCTGGCGGCCGACCTGATCGCCCGCACCGTCGCCGAGCCCGCCGAACTCCCCCTCGGCGTCCTCACGGCACTGCTCGGCAGTCCGTTCTTCTTCTGGCTGCTGCGCCGCACCCGGCGCAGGCAGGGAGGCTGGGCATGAAGCGTCCTTCGGGCATGGCCCGTCCCCTGCGCATCACCCGGGCCCTGGGCGCGGTCCGTCCGCGCGGCCGTCCCGTCCCGCCGGCCGCTCCCGTGCCGGGTGAGGTGCTCGCCGAGGCGGAGGGGCTGACCGTACGGCTCGGTGCCCGCGAGGTCCTGGCCGACGTGGGTGTCCGGGTCCGCGCGGGTGAGGTACTGGCCCTGGTCGGACCCAACGGGGCCGGGAAGTCGACCCTGTTGAGTGTCCTCGCCGCCGATCTCCCGCCCACCGCGGGGTGCGTGCGCATCCACGGGCGCCCGGCGTCGGACTGGTCCGTGCCGGAACTCGCGCTGCGCCGGGCCGTCCTGCCGCAGTCCGCGTCCCTGTCCTTCCCGTTCACGGTCGGGGAGGTGGTCCGGATGGGCCGCGCGCCCTGGACCTCGGTCCGGCCGGAGGACGACGGGGCGGCGGTGGCGGGCGCGATGGCCGCCACCGAGGTGACCGGTCTCGCCGCACGCCCGTTCTCCGCGCTGAGCGGTGGCGAACGGGCCCGGGTGGCACTGGCCCGGGTACTCGCCCAGTGTGCTCCCCTGCTCCTGCTCGACGAGCCGACGGCCGCCCTGGACCTGCGGCACCAGGAGTTGGTGCTGCGGCTGTGCCGGGAGCGGGCGCTCGCCGGTGACGCGGTGGTCGTCGTCCTGCACGACCTCGGACTCGCGGCGGCCCACGCCCACCGGGTGGCGGTGCTGCGGGCCGGCCGGGTCGCGGCGGACGGGCCACCGCGGGAGGTGTTCACGCGGGGGCTGCTGTCACGGGTGTACGAGCAGCCGGTCGAGGTGTTCCCGCACCCCCGGACGGGCACGGTCGTGGTCCTCCCGGACCGGGCCGCCGGGCCCTCCGCCTGACCCGGGTTGGGCGGCAGGTCACGGTGTGGCCGCTGTCCGCGGTCCCGGCGCTCGCGCCGCCGGGCGCCCCGGTAGGGTTCGCCTCCGGGAAGGGGAAGGTGAAGGAACCGGATGAGCAGGGATCGCGGCCTTCGAAGGCTCCACAGGCACCGCATGCTCGGCAGCTGCGTACTCGTGACCGCTCTGTCGCTGACGGCGAGCGGCTGCGTGGTGGTGCACGGCGAGCGCGAGGTGCTCCCGGCCACCACCCGCGTCGAAGCCGCCGAAGCGCTCGCGGAGTTCACCGACGCGTACAACGCGGCCGACAAGGCGTACGACGGTTCCCTGGACGCCGGGCACACCACCGGTGCCCTCGCCGACATCGACACCGCGCGGCTGAAGGCCGGACGGGCCAGCAACCCGCAGGGCAACCCCCGGCACTCGCCGCTGGAGCTGACGGACGCGAAGTTCACCATCCCCGCGAAGGCGGGCTGGCCGCGCTGGTTCGTCGCCGACGCGGACGGCAACAAGGGCGGCGCGGGCCGCTGGCTGCTGGTGTTCACCCGGGACGGGACGGACGAGCCGTGGGAGGTGGCGTACCTGACGCTGGTCGCCCCGGACGACATACCGGAGTTCAGGACGGACAAGGACGGCTGGGCGGAGGCCGTGCCGGCGAACGCGACCGATGTGGCGGTGCCGCCGGGCGAGTTGAGCGAGGAGTACGCGACGTTCCTCAAGGACGGCGGGGACGTCTTCGCGGACGGCACGCACACCAGCGTGTGGCGGGCGGCGCGGGCGAAGAAGGCGCAGCGGCCGGGCCTGGCCACGCAGTACATCGACGAGCCGCTGACGAACGGCGACTACGCTCCGCTGGCGCTGCGCACGGAGGACGGCGGGGCGCTGGTGTTCTTCACCACGCGCCACTTCGAGAAGCAGACGGCCGCGGCGGGCGCGTCGGTGCCGACGCCGAACAAGGACGTGCTGGCGCTGACCACCGGGGAGATCAGGCAGTCCTTCACCATGGAGTTCGTCTCCAACGAGGTGGCGCTGACCCCGGCCGAGGGAGAGGTACGGGTCCTGGGACGCGTGCAGGGGCTGACGTCGGCGAAGGGCGAGTAGACCCGCGTACGGCCTTCCGCCGGGCTCAGCGGCGCAGCGGCCAGGCGGTGCCGGGGTGGTCGGACTGCTCGCCGATGTGGCGGGCGCAGGAGTCGGTGAGGTACTCCAGCAGGCTCAGCGGGTCGGGGAGCGGGTGCTCGGGGCCGCGTACCCAGTGCACCGACCGGTCGTCGTCACCGGGCAGGCGGGCGGGCGGCACGAGGACGTAGGAGCCGCGGCAGTGCCAGCGCAGGCCGGGATGCTCGTCCATGGTCTCCGGATGGCAGTCCAGCTCGCACGGCCACCACTCGTCCTCGTCCTCGGGGGTGCCGCGGGTGAGGGTGAAGAACAGCATGCGGCCGTCGTCGCTCTCGGCGACCGGGCCGACCTCCACGCCCGCGTCGAGCAGGCGGGTGAGCGCCTCGCGGCCGGCGTCGAGGGGGACGTCGAGGACGTCGTGCACCATGCCGGTCGCGGTGATGAAGTTGGCCTGCGGCTGGTGGCAGGCCCAGCGCTCGATCTGCGCGCGCTCGGTGGTGGACTGGGTCTGCCAGGCGAAGGACACCGGGTGCCGGGCCGGGGTGGGACAGCCCACCCGGTCGCAGGAGCAGCGGTACCCGGGGGCGGGGTGCGCGGCGGGTGCGAGGGGCAGTCCCGCGTCGGCGGCGGCGAGCAGCAGGGCCTCGCGGCCGCCCTCGTCGGCGGCCGGCTTCGGACGGCGTCCGCGCAGCCACTGGGAGAGTCTGCTCTGTCGGCCGCTCCGGCCGCCGAACTCCGCGCTCATCTATCTCCTCGCCTCGCCGTCCTGCGCTTCAGCATGCCCTATGGTCCCACGATCGTGCGCATCGGGGGGCCAGAGCCCACAATCGGTGCAGGTGGGACGAGGGTGACCCGTGGGGACGCAGGGTGCCGGGCGGCACGAAGGGGACGCCCGGCCGGCGGGGAGCGTGGGGCGGTATCGGGTGTAATTGCATGGTTCGGCGTGATATGCGGCCCTACCGTGGTCACATGGTCACACTGATCGCGTCGACGGGCCTGGCCGCCGTGGTGTCCGTGGTCTCGCTGACCCTCACGGGCGGGCACGCCGGCGGTCCCCCGCTGGAGTGGGGCGCGGGCCCGCTGACGGTGGACTCGCTGCCCCGGGTGCCGTACGTCGCCCACCGGGGCGGGGCGCGCGAGGTGCCGGAGAACAGCATGTCGGGGCTGATGGCGGCGTTCCGGCGCGGTACGGCGCAGGTGCTGGACTTCGACACCAGGGTGCTGCGGGACGGTACGCCGGTGGTCTTCCACGACGCGACCCTGAACCGTACGACGTTCCTCGGCGGCGAGGTGCGCGGGCTGGACGCCGGGGAGTGGCGGAACGTACGGCTGCGGCCGCGCGACCGGCTGCCGGGGAGCTGGCGCGCGGAACGGCCGCCGACGGTCGCCGAGGTGCTGGACCGGCTGGGCGGGCGGATCGTGCTCATGCTGGAGGCGAAGGACCCGCACGGCCTGGACCGGCTGGCCTCGCTGATCCGCGCCCGCGGTCTGACCCGCTCGGTGTTCGTGAACACCAACGACCCGGAGGTCGCCCGCCGGGTCCACGACCTGGGCCTGCTGTCCCAGCTGTGGCGGTCGGCCCGTCAGCTGCGCACCGACCGCCCCGGGCTCTGGCGGTCTTACGTCGATGTGCTCGACGTGGACATCGGGGCCCGCGACGCCGACCTGACCCGCGCGGTGCGCTCCGGCATCCCCCGGGTCTGGGCCCACACGGTCGTCACCCCGGCCCAGCGCGACCGCGCCCTGTCCCTGGGCTGCGACGGGATCATCACGGACGCTCCGGGCCGCCTGGCCCGCCATCCGGTGCGGGGGCCGGGGACGGTGACCGCGGCGCCGGGGCGGTAGGGCGGCGGGCGGAGCGCGGGGTCAGCGGGGGGTGATGCCGTGCAGGGCGTAGTCGACGAGGGTGTCGGTGTACTCGTGGCTGATCGGGGCGGTGTACTGCAGCCAGCGCTGGGCGAGGGGGGAGACGAAGAGTTCCAGGGCGATGCGCGGGTCGACGTCGGCGCGGACGTCGCCGGCCTCCTGGGCCGCGCGCAGGCGGTCGGCGTAGAGCTGGAGCTGGGGTTCCAGCAGCCGGGCGACGAAGGCGCGGCCGAGCTCCTCGTTGACCACGCCCTCGGCGGCCAGGGCGCGGGAGGGGGCCTCGAAGGCGGGGTCGCGCAGCTCGTCGACCGTGGCGCGCAGGACGGCCTTGAGGTCGGCGGCCAGGTCACCGGTGTCGGGGATGCCGTACGCGGGCCGGTCGTCGGCCTGCGCCCGGCGGGCCGTCTCCGCCGCCTGCTCGCTCAGGTCGAGGAACGCCTCCAGGAGGACGTCCGCCTTCGACGACCACCAGCGGTAGATCGTCTGCTTGCCGACGCCGGCGCGGGCGGCGATGCCCTCGATGGTGGTCTTCGGGTAGCCCACTTCGGCGACGAGGGCGAGGGCGGCGTCGTAGATGGCCCGCCGGGAGCGCTCGCTGCGGCGGGTGGCGTCGGGGGCGGGGACGGGGCGACCGGCGGACTGGTTTCTGGCCATGGGCCGAATGTACCAGGTTGACAAGACGGTGCGTCTCGCCGGACAGTGGAGACGTCGACGACGAGACGATACGTCTCGTACTGAACGCGGTGTGCGAGGAGAGGTGACCGGGCCATGACCCGAGGCGGAGCGGGACACCTGCCGGGCGTCGGCGGCAGCCGGCGGCACCTGGGCCGCGAGGCGCTGCGCGGCGGCGGGCGCGGCGGGCGGATCGGGGGCGGGCCCGACGCGCGGGCGCAGAAGCGGGAGCTGCTGCGCGGGCTGCGCGAGAAGCGGCGGGCGGAAGAGGAGCGGCGGGCGGAAGGACAGCGCCAGGCGGAGGGACGGGGCTGGGCGGAGGGACGGGGTCGGGCGGAGGGACGGGGCCGGGCGTCCGGCTAGGCGTGGCCGTCCGGCGGCCAGGGGTCGCCCCAGTCCGTGTCGCGGGCGGCCCGGTACAGGTCACCGTGGCGTTTGGTGACCGTGGCGCGGCGCAGGGCCGGGTCCGTCTCGCAGAGGTCGAGGAGGACCTGGCCCTTGCGGATCTGCGGCTTGCGGACGACCCGGGCGGGGGCCGGCACGACGGGCAGGCGGGTGGCGGCCACGTAGCTGAACTTCTCGTCCTCGTACGGGAGGGAGCCGCCCTTGACCTGGCGGTGCAGGGAGGAACGGCTGACCCGGGCGGAGAAGTGGCACCAGTCCGTGCCGGGGGCGATGGGGCAGGCGGCGCTGTGCGGGCAGGGGGCGGCGACGTGGAACCCGGCGGAGATCAGGCGGTCACGGGCCTCGATGACGCGGGCGTAGCCGTCGGGCGTGCCGGGCTCCACGATCACCACGGACCGCGCGGCACCGGCGGCGGCGTCGACGAGGGCGGCGCGGTCGGGGGCGGTGAGCTCGTTGAGGACGTAGGAGACGGTGACGAGGTCGGTGCTCTCCAGGGTGAGCGCCGCGCCGATGCGGGTGCGGTGCCAGCGGGTCGTGCGGTGCAGGACGGGGTGCGCGGCGGCGAGTTCCCGGCCGAGGGCGAGGGCGGGTTCGGCCCAGTCGAGGACGGTCACGGGGCGGTCTCCGGCCCAGGTCGCGCTGACCGCCCAGGCGGCCGCGCCGGTGCCGCCGCCGACGTCCGTGTGGTCGGCGGGCGTCCACCCGGGCACGGCGTCCGCGAACGCCTCCAGCGCGCAGCGCACGGCCTCGAAGGTCGCGGGCATCCGGTAGGCGGCGTACGCGGCGACGTCGGCGCGGTCGCGCAGGATGGGGGCGTCGGTGGGGGTGGCCCCGCGGTAGTTGGCGATCAGCCGCTCGACGGCCTGCGCGGCCTGCCGCGCCGGAAGCCCGTCGAGCGCCGCGGCGAGGGCGGAACGGAGCGTCTCGGCGGTGTGCGGGGGGGCGGGGGCGTTCACCCGGCGATTCTACGCGGCAGCGACAGGCGGCGACGGCCGCCGCCGGGACCCCCGGCACGGCACCGCCGCCCCGGACGGCCGCGCTCAGATCGCCCGTACCGACCGGGCCACGTGAGTCGCCGCCTCCGCTCTCGGTCGGCTGTCCGGGGAGCGTGGGCGGCGGGGGTGGACGGTGTTGGCGAGCAGGACCACGTAGGTGTCGGTGGCGCGGTCGAGGGTCAGGGACGTGCCGGTGAAGCCGGTGTGGCCCGCGGCGCCCCGGCCGGACAGTTCGCCCATGAACCAGGGCTGGTCCACAGCGAAGCCCAGGCCCGGCGGGGTGAGGAGCAGGTCCACGAAGCCGGGGCCGAGTATCCGGGCGGGACCGTAGGAGCCGCCCGCGAGCAGGGTGCGGCAGAAGACCGCCAGGTCGCGGCCGGTGGAGAAGAGGCCGGCGTGGCCGGCGACCCCGCCCACCGCCCAGGCGTTCTCGTCGTGCACCTCGCCCCTGAGCATCCCGCGGTCCGCCCTGGCCCACGGCCGCCGCTGGTCCTCGGTCGCCGCGGCGGCCGGGCACGGTCCGAAGGCGGTCGCGGTCATGCCGAGCGGCCGGGTGATGCCGTCCCGGACCAGGGTGTCGAGCGGGCGCCGGGTGAGGCGCTCCAGGAGGTGCTGGAGCAGCAGCATGTTCAGGTCGGAGTAGCAGTACGTGCCGGGCACGCCGACCGGCGGCTCCGCGCGGAGCATCGCCAGCCGTTCCGCGTCGTCGGCGCAGTCGTACAGGGGGAGTTCGGGCCGCAGCCCGGAGGTGTGGGTGAGCAGCTGGCGCACGGTGACGCCGTACCGCGCGGCCGCCGTGAAGTCCGGCAGGTACGCGCCGACGCGGGCGTCGATGCCGAGCGTGCCCCGCTCGATCTGCTGCACGGCGGCCACCGAGGTGAACAGCTTGGTGAGGGACGCCAGGTCGAACGGTGTGTGCACGGTCATCGGGACCCGCCGCTCCGGCGGCAGTTCGACCGGGGTGTCCGTCTCCTCGTCGTACGCCGCGTAGCGCACGGCCCAGCCCGCCGCCTCCTCCACCGCGATCACCGGGCCGCGCCCGACGACCACGACGGCCCCGGCCGCCCAGGGCCGTTCGCCGCCGGTGCGGGCGTGGACCGCCCGGACCAGGCGGCGCAGTTCCCCTGGGTCGAGCCCGGCCCGTTCCGGTGTGCCGGGGCGCAGGCGCGGCGCGCTCAGACGCCCCCGCCCTTCACGCCCGTACGCCCTTTCCACGGACGGCACATACCCAGGTAGCAGCCCAGTGCCACCAGGGCGGCGGTGAGTTGGACGACCGCCATCGGAACGGCCGTGTCCTCGCCCGCGATCCCCACCAGCGGGGAGGCGATCGCGGCGACGAGGAAGGACGTCGTCCCGAGCAGGGCGGACGCGGATCCGGCCGCGTGCCGGGTGCGCATCAGGGCGAGGGTCTGGGTGTTGGGCAGGGTGATGCCCATCGCGGACATCAGCACGAACAGCGTGGCGGCCACCGGCACCAGACCGGCCTCGCCGAACACCCCCAGCGCCATCACCAGCAGCGCCGCCGCGGCGACGACCACCACGGCGAGCCCGGCCCCGAGCACCCTGTCCAGCCGGACCCGGCCGACCAGGATCCGCCCGTTGACCTGCCCCATGATCATCAAGCCGATCGAGTTGAGCCCGAACAGCAGGCTGAAGGTCTGCGGGGAGGCGCCGTAGATCTCCTGCATGACGAACGGGGAGGCCGCGACGTAGGCGAAGAGCGACGCGAAGGCGAACCCGCCGACGAGCATGTAGCCGCTGAAGGCCCGGTCGGCGAGCAGCCGGCGCATCGAGCCGAGGGCCTCGCCGACACCGCCGCCGTGCCGCTCGGCGGGCGGCAGCGTCTCCGGGAGCTTCGCCCAGACGACGACCGTCAGGAGCAGCCCGAGCACGGTGAGGACGACGAACACGCCCCGCCAGTCGGTGATCCGCAGGACCTGTCCGCCGATCAGCGGCGCGACGATCGGCGCCACCCCGGAGATCAGCATCAGGGTGGAGAAGAAGCGGGCCATGGCCACGCCGTCGTACAGGTCGCGGGCGACCGCCCGCGCGATGACGATGCCGGCCGCGCCCGCGAGGCCCTGGGCCAGCCGGCAGGCGACCAGGAGTTCGACGGTCGGCGCGAACGCGCACAGCGCGGTGGCGACGACGTAGACGGCGAGGCCGATGAGCAGCGGGCGGCGGCGGCCCCAGCGGTCGCTCATCGGGCCGACGACCAGCTGCCCGAACGCCATGCCGGCCAGGCAGGCGGTGAGGGTGAGCTGGACGGTGGCGGCGGGCGCGTGCAGGGACCGGGTGACCTCCGGGAGGGCGGGGAGGTACATGTCCATCGCCAGCGGCGGTGTGGCGGTCAGGCCGCCGAGGAGCAGGGTGACCAGCAGGCTGGTGCGGCGGGCCGCGGTGGTGCCCCGCGGTTCCGGCCCGGCGGCCCTCCCGCCCCCCGCGGCCGCCGCCGGTGCCGTGTCCGGGGCCGCCGCCGGTGCCGTGTCCGGTGCCCCGCCTCCCGCCGGACTCGCCGCCGTGTTCGGTATGGACGCCCCACCCTCGGGCATGTGACCCCTCCCTTTTCATGCCATCGGCTCCCTATGCTCTCAGCTCGTGAGGAGTGCTCGGCATCGGCGACGATGTCATGGGAGCGCTTCCACGGCGGTCCGGCGACCATGCGTCGACGCAACACGAACAGGGTGGGACGAACGAATGACCGAGCAGAAGACGCGCTGGGGAATCCTGGCGACCGGCGGCATGGCCGCGACGTTCACGGCGGACCTGGTGGACACGCCGGGCGCGGAGGTCGTGGCGGTGGCGTCGCGGTCGGCGGAGTCGGCGAAGACGTTCGCGGAGCGGTTCGGGATACCGCGGGCGTACGGCGACTGGGAGTCGCTGGCGCGGGACGAGGAGCTCGACGTCGTCTACGTCGCCACTCCGCACTCGGCGCACCGCGCGGCGGCGGGGCTGATGCTGGAGCACGGGCGGAACGTGCTGTGCGAGAAGCCGTTCACGCTGAACGCGCGGGAGGCGGAGGAGCTGGTCGCGCTGGCGCGCGGCAACGGGCGCTTCCTGATGGAGGCCATGTGGATGTACTGCCACCCCATGGTGCGGCGGCTGAAGGCACTGGTCGGCGACGGGGCGATCGGTGAAGTGCGGCATGTGCAGGCGGACTTCGGCCTGGAGGGGCCCTTCCCGGCCTCGCACCGGCTGCGGGACCCGGCGCTGGGCGGGGGCGCGCTGCTGGACCTGGGGGTGTACCCGGTGTCGTTCACGCAGCTGCTGCTCGGTGAGCCGTCGGACGTCGCGGCGCGGGCGGTGCTCTCGGAGGAGGGCGTCGACCTCCAGACGGGGGCACTGCTCTCCTGGGGGAGCGGCGCCCTCGCGTCGGTGCACTGTTCCATCGTGGGCGGTACGGCGACCTCCGCGTCGATCACCGGGTCGAAGGGCCGCATCGACATCCCGTACGGCTTCTTCTTCCCGGAGCGGTTCACGCTGCACCGGGACGGCCGTGACCCGGAGGAGTTCGCGGCCGACCCGGCCGACGGTCCCCGGGGCAGCCTCAAGCACGAGGCGGCCGAGGTGATGCGGGCGCTGCGGGCCGGGGAGACCGAGTCGCCGCTGGTACCGCTGGACGGCACCCTCGCCGTGATGCGGACGCTCGACGCGATCCGGGAGCGCGTCGGCGTCCGCTACCCGCAGGAGACCGCGCAGGCGGGCCCCGGGGCCCCGGGGGCCGGGGAGGTCACGCCGGCTTGAGCCCCGGCTCCCCCGCCTCGGTCACGAAGGAGGCGGCGGTCGTGAGCGGCGCGCCCTGCGTGGTGACGCGGGAGACCGTCTTGAAGTCGGCGCGCGCCAGCTCACGGCCGAGGGAGACGGTCGTGTAGCCGCGCAGCCCGCTGTAGAACCGCAGGTGCGGGTTGGCGGCCATGTAGGTCTCCCAGTTGGCGGGTTTCGCGGAGCCGTCGCCGCCGCTGGAGACGGAGGTGGTGACGATCTCCGTACCCACGGTCCTGGAGTCCGGGTCGGAGAAGTCGCGTTTGATGTCGAAGCCGTAGTGCACGTGCACGTCGCCGGTGAGGACCATGAGGTTCTCGACGCCGGCGGCCTGCGCGCCGGCCAGGACCCGCTCGCGGGAGGCCGGGTAGCCGTCCCAGGAGTCCATGGAGACCTTGGACGGCGCGGTCGTCGAGTTGAACCGCTGGGAGAACGTGACCTGTTGGGGCACGACGTTCCACACGGCGTCGGAGCGGCGCCAGCCGCCCACCAGCCAGCGCTCCTGGGCGTCTCCGGTGAGGGTGCGCGTGGGGTCCTCGGAGTCGGGGCCCGGGTACTGCCAGCCGTCGCCGTAGGCCTGGTCGGAGCGGTACTGGCGGGTGTCGAGCACGTCGAACTGGGCCAGCCGGCCCCAGTGCAGGCGGCGGTAGAGCTTCAGGTCGGGGCCGTCGGGGAGCTGGGGCCGCCGGAGCGGCATGTTCTCCCAGTAGGCGCGGTAGGCGGCGGCCCGGCGCAGCAGGAACTCCTCCGGCGGGACGCTGTTCTCCGGGGTGTCGCCGGAGTAGTTGTTCTCGGTCTCGTGGTCGTCCCAGGTGACGACGAAGGGGTGCGCGGCGTGCGCGGCCCGCAGGTCGGGGTCCGTCTTGTAGAGGGCGTACCGCAGCCGGTAGTCCTCCAGCGTCACCGTCTCGCGCCGGAACACCTCGGGTACGGTGCCGGGCGGCTGGGCGCGGGCGCCGGCGACGTCGTTGACGGCGTACTCGTAGAGGTAGTCGCCGAGGTGCAGGACGACGTCCAGGTCCTCTTCGGCGAGGTGCCGGTAGGCGGTCCAGTACCCCTGGTCGTAGCGCTGGCAGGAGACCACGCCGAAGGTGAGCCCGGCGGCCCGGGAGCGGGTGGCGGGGGCGGTGCGGGTGCGGCCGGCCGGGCTGACGAAGCGGCCCGCCCGGAAGCGGTAGTGGTAGACCTGACCGGGGGCGAGGGGACCCGCCTCGACGTGCACGGTGTGGTGGAACTCGGGGTGGGCGGTGGCCTTGCCCCGTCTGACGACACGGCGGAACCGCTCGTCGAGGGCGATCTCCCAGTCGACCGTGACGCGCCCCGCGGGGAGTCCCCCGTCGGCCTGGTAGGGGTCGGGTGCCAGCCGGGTCCACAGCAGGACGGAGTCGGGGTGCGGGTCGCCCGAGGCGACGCCGAGCGTGAAGGGGTCGTCGGTGATCCGGGCGGTGTCGAGTTCGGCGGCGGCCGCGGTGCCGGTGCCGGGCACGCCGACCGCGAAGGCGAGCGCGGCGGCGGCGCCGGTCACGGTCAGGAACCGGCGTCGGCCGATGTGCCGTGCGGCGGCGCGGAGTTCGGGGTGGTGCTGGTTCCGGCGGAGCTCGGGTGTCGTCATGCGTTCCTCCCCTGGCATGTGGCTGCGAGGGGAATTGGAGTGCGCCGGGACGACCTTGCACGGACGCGTACACAGCATCCGGATGACGGTCACATGAGTTTCGGGGGCACCGGGGCCGGGACCGGCCCGCGGCACGGAGAGCTTCCCCATACGGAATTCCGCGATCCGCCCTATTGCGGCCGGTAACGGACTTGTGCTCAACTCTCCTACACCAAAGCTTCACACATGGAGTGGGCGTCTTCCGCAGGCCATGTCCAGGGGGGAGGCGGCAGCCGTTCCACACCGCCGGAGGGGGTGGACCCCGCGCGGAAGCGCGGGTACGCACCGGCGGGTGGAACGGCTGCCGCGCCAGACGTCCGCCCCGGCGGCTACCCCCCGGCGAGCACGCGCCCCACCTCGGCCATCCGTGCCGCGTCGAGCGGCCCCTTCTCCAGCGCCCCCGCGTTCTCCTCGGCCTGGGCGACCGACCGGAAACCGGGGATCGGCACGGTGCGCGGGCTGCGCGCCCAGAGCCAGGCGAGGGCGCCCTGGGCGAGCGTGCGCCCGTCGGCGGTGAGGACCTCCCGCAGCGCCTCGACGCGCGCGAGCCATTCCGGGTCCGCGCCCGTCCCCGCCCCGAAGCCCCGCAGCCAGACCGGCGGCCTGGCGCGGATGTCCCCCTCCTGGAGCGGCGCCCGGCCCGCGTGCTTGCCGGTGAGCAGGCCCATGGCGAGCGGACTGCGGTTCACGGAGGCGAGGTCCGCCTCCTCGCACAGCCGGAGCATCGCGGGGGCGTCGTCGAGCACGTTGAGCGCGTGCTGCACGGCGGTGCAGTGCGGGCCCTCGGCGAACACGGCGGCACGCTCCGGGTCGTCGGTGCTCCAGGCGTACGCCCGGATCAGCCCTTCCGCGACCAGGTCCTCGCAGGTGTCGCGCAACCGGGCCGCGCGCTCGGGGTCGGCGTCGGCGATGTGCAGTTGGTAGAGGTCGACGCGGTCGGTGCCGAGCCGGCGCAGTGAGGCGGTCAGGGCGCGGCGGAGGTGTTCCGGCGAGTCGTCGCTGCCGGTGAGGGTGCGGGTGTCCGGATCGAAGACGTTGCCCCACTTGGTGGCGACGACGACCTCGTCCCGGCGCCGGCCGAGGGCCCGGCCGAGGACCCGCTCGCTGTGGCCCGTGCCGTAGACGTCGGCGGTGTCGAAGAAGGTGACGCCCAGGTCGAGTGCGCGCCGCACGGCCCGCACCGACTCCTCGTCGTCGACCTTCCCCCACCCCAGCGGCTGCCCGTCCGGGCCCTGCCACTCCCCGCCGATGGCCCAGCAGCCGAACCCGACGGCACTGACCTCGATACCGCTGCGCCCCAGTGTGCGTGTGGTCTCCATGGCCCCGGACGTTATGAGTTCGAGCGCACGCGAACACAAGCCCTGTTCGGTGAGTTCGCCGCCCTAGCCTTCGACGTCGAGGGCCGTCCCGTACAGCCGGTCCACCTTGAGACGGACGACCAGCCGGCGTTCGGCGACCAGCTCCTCGAGGAACGCCTGCTCGTCCTCCGGCCGGGCGGCCTCCGGGACCATGCCGAGCAGCTCCCGCCCGACCTCGTCACCGGGCACCGTCGTGACGTCGGTCAGCTCCGCCTCTCCCTCGGCGACGGCGAACGACCACACGTCACCGCCCTGCACGTGCAGCGCGGCCCGCGGGTCGCGGCGCAGGTGGGTCACCTTGATCCGGTCGGCCGTGGTCGAGAACCGCACGATGCGGGCCTCGGGGTCCCAGCTGTACACCATGGTCGTCATGTGGGGATGGCCACTGCGCTTGACGGTGGCGAGCGTGCCGAACTGCTGCGTGCCGAGAAGGTCGGACAGGGCGTCGTCGGACAGGAGGCGCGGGCCGGGTCGTTGACTCATGCTCTGCTCAACGCCCTTGCTTCATAAGGGATTCCACCTTCGAGCCACGCGATCATCGCGTCCGGGTGGCGCGGGGCGGGGTGCCCGCGCCGGGCCGTACGGAGCGGCGACGCCGCACCAGGTCCCGGGCAGCCTCCGGCCAGGCCGGGTGGGTGAAGCCGAAGCCGGCGTCGAGCAGCCGCCCGGGGACCACCCGCCGGCTCTTGAACAGCAGCTCGGTGTCCGTACGCAGCGCGAGTGCACCCGCCTCGGCCATCCACCGCGTCGCGGGCAGCCCCACCGGCATGCGCCACGCCCGGCGCAGGCCGCGCATGAACGCACGCTGCGGCAGCGGCCCGGGAGCCGCGAGGTTCACCGGCCCGGCGAGGTCCTCGCGGTCGACCAGGAACTCGACGGCGCGGACGAAGTCGCGGTCGTGGATCCACGACACGTACTGCCCGCCGCCCGCGACGGGCCCGCCCAGACCGAGCCGGGCCAGCCACGACAGGACGTCGAAGACGCCACCCCGGTCGGGGCTCATCACCATGGCGGAGCGCAGGGCCACCTTGCGGGTGTGCGGGGTGTCGGCCTCTTCCTGCTCCCGTTCCCAGCACCTGGCGATCTCGACGCTGTAGGACCAGTAGTCCGGCACGTCCGGCTCCGTCCCGCCGATCACGCCGGTCGCCTCGTCGTGGGGCGCGTCGAAGCGGTGGGCGTAGACGGTGGCGGTGCTCATCTGGAGCCAGACCCGCGGCGGGCGCACCGCGGCACCGATCGCGTCACCGACGACGCGGGTGGACAGCACCCGCGAGTCCATCATGGCGCGGAGGTTGGCGGGCGTGTACCGGCAACTCACGCTGCGTCCCGCCAGGTTGATGACGACGTCGCTGCCGTCGATCTCGCCGGCCCACTCCCCCGCGGTCGCTCCGTCCCAGTACACCTCACCCGGCCCGGCCGGCCGCCTGGTCAGCACCACGACCTCGTGCCCGGCGCCGCTCAGCGCGCGGTTGAGGACGCTTCCCACCTGCCCGGTGCCGCCGGGAATCACGATCTTCATCAGCCCCGCCCTTCGTCGGGCCTCACCCTACACAGCTTTTGAACGTGTTCAAATGCGCGCTCCGACGTGCCACCATGGCGGTACAGGGGTCCGTCACCCGCACACCGACGAGCCGACCACCTCGAGCGAGGAGCCAACATGGCCACCGCGTCCACCGCGTCCGCCGTATCCGCGGACAGCCCCGCGACCCTCTACGGGCCGGTCTCCCTCGTCTTCGGCACGGCAGGGCTGCTCGCCGCCGTGTTCGCCGGGCTGCTCGGCATCGGGATCCCGCTGCTCCTCGGCAGCCTGGCCGTCACGTTCGCACTGCTCGGGCTCGGCCGGGGGCTCCACCGGGTCTGCTGCGGCGTCGGATTGACCACGGGATGCCTGGGCCTGCTCTACCCGATCCTGCTGGCCGCGGCCTGGGCATGACGTGGCGGAGCCCGGGAGTCGTATCCAGCTCCCGGGCCCCTGGGGTTGCCACCCACGTGCGCACGCCGGCGGCGTTTAAGAGGACGGATCAGTCATCATGCCGTCGTGTTCTTCCTTTGAACTACCGCGCCGTGCAAGAGGCGCAGGCGAGAGTCGAACTCGCATCCGACGGCGTTCGTCCGTCCCCGGTCGAACCGGCGATCGGCGGCGATGCTGAGACTGGAGCGAGAGTCTGAGATTGACCGCGGCCGCCGTCTCGGCGAACCGCGCATTCAGGCTGAACTTCAGTGTCAGCTTGCGCTCCTGGCGCGCACCGGTCCTCAATCCGGCCCGCGCCCCGTAGCGCACCCCCGCGCTCGCACGCGGGGGCGATCATGATGGTGACGTGCCGCCACGTCAGCCGAACAGGTACCCGAACACCGCGTCGCCGACCCGCCGGTCGGTGACCTCGGCCCCGTTGGCCTCCTCACGGGCGAACTTCACCGCCTGCTGGAGCTTCTCGACCCGCTCGGCGAGCTCGTTGACCCGCCGCGCGGGGAGCGCCCCGGAGAACTTCACGGTCGTCCAGTACCCGATGGGCACGTCCTCGTAGTACACCTCGACCTGCGCCGGGTGCTTCTCGGTCGCCTCCGCCTTGACGTGGTTGCGCGGCACCTTCTTCGTGCGGATGGTGCGCACCGGGTCCGTCTTCCACCAGTCCGTGGACGGGTCGTGGGACCAGGACTCGGCGGCGTCGAGGGTGGGGAGCTTCTTGACGAAGGTGTGCAGGTCGGTGAGCTGCTTCTCCAGGAAGAGCAGGTAGCTGACCGGCACGTCGGCGACGATCGTCCGCCCGTCGACGGTGACGTCCGCGCGGGCCGCGCAGTTCGCCCAGTCCTTGGTCGCGGTCACGTCGAACAGCCGGGTCAGCGAGGCGGCCATCTCCCGCAGCACGTCCTCGCCCTGCACCTGCACCCGCGTGGACTCGGGCGGCAGCTGCTCGCCCTCCTCGTCCTTCGGCTGGTACGTGCGCGAGATCCCGGCCAGCAGCGCCGGCTTCTGCACCTTGGCGTGCGCGGCGTTGATGTCCTGGAGCGACTTGCTCTTGACACCCTTCTCGACCGCGATGATCTGGTTCAGCTTCGCCATGTCGCGTTCCCCCCTCTTCGAACAGCAGGAACACTCCCACAGGGATCACGATCACCGCACTCGGTTTTCCGCACGGCACCGGGGACACCGCCGCCGTCCCGGCCGCTTCACCGTCCCCGGCCGGCGGGCCGGATCGTGCTGTCAGGAATCGGTCGCGGCGGGGGCGGCCGGCTGCTGCTGGGCGGGGATGAGGCCCGTCGCGGCGGGGGCCGGCGCGGCGACCCGGAAGAGCTCCGCGGCCGATCGCCCCCGGCGGCGGTCCGACACCACGACCCCGCCCGTCCACTTGCCCGTCGCGGTCCGGTACCGGTGCTGCAGCTCGCCCACGCGGGAGCAGTGCCGTTCCCTTATGGCCGCGTAGGCGGGATGGCAGTGGGTGTTCCAGGTCAGGTCCTCGGCGTAGGTGGCGCAGGCCGCCGGGAAGAGCACGGCGGAGACGAGCAGGTCGGCGACCTGCAGCCCGATGTGCGAGTCGCTGTGCCCGAAGACGGGGGATTCCACGACGTGCGGCATCAGGTCGCCGCCCGCCCGGAACTTCCGGGTGGTGACGCAGTGGACGTTGTCGACGTTCTTGCTCTTCGTGCGGCTGTCGAGGATCACCACGCCGCGATCCTCGCGCTCCGCGAGGAAGTGCTCGAAGTGGGCACAGAGGGAGGCGACCGAGGAGCCGTACATCGCGTCCTCCACGTTGACGACGCCGTCCTGCTTGACGCAGATCTTCGCCAGCACCCGGCAGCCGTGGCGTTCCAGCATGGTCAGCAGCTTGTCGATCAGACCATGTGCCAGGCGGACCTGGTTGCGGTTGCCGTTGCGGAGGTGGCCCCGGATGTCCGAGCCCTTGATCTCGGTACGGATGACCTCGCTCAGCTTGACGGCGTTCCGCAACGTGGGGCGGAACTGCTTCTTCAGGGCGATGAAGTCCCAGGTGAGGGCGCGCAGTGCGGACTCTTCGACGACGATGCCGCCGATCACCATGACCGGCGGCGCTTCCGGTGTGGAGGGGTGGACCGTCTGGCCGTCTCCGGACTCGTCGACGTAGCACAGGTACAAGCGCCCCTCCGGCGGAAACAACTATGGCCGCCCCGGATTCCTTGCGGGGCAGCCATAGGGGTTGCTGCGCTGGGCGCAGCCTTGTTTTGGTTCTGCGCCCAGCCTAGGACGCCACCCTGCACACACGCAACTACACCCTGTTACTTCACCGAGAGTCATTCGGGAGGCGGGCGGCGGGCGCGCCCGGAGGTGTCGGGGCACGGGAGAGCGGCAGACGAGTCGGGCTGTACGCCGGGTTCTGTTCCGGCGGGTCCTCGCGGGCCCGCCGGCGACGGCCATCCATCTAGGACCGGTGTTGCCACCGGCCTCGTGCGGTCTACCCGCGGACTCGGGCGGGCAGCCCTCGAACGTCCGCGCAGAGACGCCGGGGCGTCTCCTCTTGACCTTGCTCCGGGTGGGGTTTACCTAGCCGCCTGAGTCACCTCAGGCGCTGGTGGTCTCTTACACCACCGTTTCACCCTTACCCGGCGCCGAAGCGCCGGGCGGTCTGCTTTCTGTGGCACTGTCCCGCGGGTCACCCCGGGTGGCCGTTAGCCACCACCCTGCCCTGTGGAGCCCGGACGTTCCTCGGGAAGTCCCGTGAGGGACTCCACGCGGCCGCCCGCCCGGCTCGTCTGCCGTGTCGACCATGATACCGGGCGTGAGCGGGGCTTCGGCGCGGTGGCCGTGGCCAGGACCGAGCCGGTGAGGATCAGCGCGAAGGCGGCCAGGACGGGACCGGTCAGGGGTTCGTCCAGGAAGAGGGCTCCGGCGGCCACGGCGATCGCCGGGTTGACGTACGTGATCACCGAGGCGCGGATCGGGCCGGCCTCCTTGATGAGTTCGAGGAAGGCGACGAAGGCGATCGCCGTGCAGACCACGCCGAGAGCGGCCAGGGCGGCGAGCGTCCCGGCCGGGGGCAGGGACGCCGGACGGGTCAAGGCGGCCGCGGGGGCGTATACGAGGGCGGCCAGGGCGAGGCAGGGCGTGATGAGGTGCAGCGTGGGGACGTCCTTGAGGTAGCGGTCGGCGATCAGCGGGGCGGTGGCGTAGCCGACGACCGTGACCAGGACCTCCGCCAGGGACAGGGCGTCGCCGCCGGCCAGGTGGGGGACGGTGAGGACGCCGACGCCGCCGAGGCCGAGGGCGAGGCCGGTGACACGGCGGGCGCCCAGCGCCTCCGCGGCGCCGAAGAAGCCGGACAGCAGGACGCCGACGATGGGCACGCCCGCGATCAGCAGACCGGCCGTGGAGCTGGAGAGGTGACGCTCGGCGTCCGTCAGGGTGTACCAGGGGCCGACGATCTCGATGACCGCGAACGCCAGCATCGGCTTCCAGTGGGTCCGTACGTTCCGGGCCAGGCCCCGTTGCCGCAGGGCGAACGGGAGCAGGAGCAGCGCGCCGAGGGCGCAGCGGGCGAAGACCACCGCCGACGGGGACATCTCGTCCACCGCCACTTTGATGAGCAGGTAGGGGATGCCCCAGACCACTCCCATCAGGGAGAACAGGAACCAGCCGCGTGCAGTCATGCGGTGAGTGTCGGCCCGTTCAGCGTGCGGCGTCTTGAACGCTGTTGCG
This sequence comes from Streptomyces pilosus, assembly GCF_014649835.1. Taxonomy (GTDB): domain Bacteria; phylum Actinomycetota; class Actinomycetes; order Streptomycetales; family Streptomycetaceae; genus Streptomyces; species Streptomyces pilosus. The sequence goes on from NZ_BMTU01000001.1 coordinate 540,985, forward strand.
GTACGCGGCCGGGGTCACCCCGAGGACGCGGCGGAACCAGCGGGTCAGGTGCGCCTGGTCGGCGAAGCCGACGAGGCCGGCCACTTCGGCGGGGCGCAGCCCGGCGTCCAGCAGCGTGCGGGCCCGGATCACCCGGTACTGGGCGAGCCAGGCGTACGGCGGCACCCCCATCGTCGTGCGGAACGCGCGGAGCAGCTGGTAGCGGGAGAGGCCGAAGTCGGCGGCGAGCGCGGCGAGGGAGGGCGGGGCGAGCAGGTCGTCGGCGAGGCGGTCGCGGACGGCGAGGGCGAGGGGGCCGGCGCCGGGCACGGCGTCGCCGCCCGCGCGGGACGTGGAGTGGCGGCGGGTGAGCGCGGTGAGCAGCCAGGGGAGGCGGGACTCGGCCTCCAGGGGGTCGGGGTGGGCGCTGAGGTCGGTGTGGGCGTGGCGCAGGGCGGCGGCCAGTTCGGGGTCGTGGAGGACGGGCTCCCGGAAGTGCGGGAGGCCGCGGTCGCCGGGGGTGCCGTCGGTGAGGAGGGCGGGGGCGGCGTAGAGGGCCCGGTAGGAGTAGCCGTCGGGGGACGCGGGGCCGCCGGTGTGCATCTCGCCGGGTTCGAGGACGACGATGGTGCCCGGTCCGGACACGATGCGTCCGCCCCGGTAGGCGATGGTCTCCAGCCCGCCGATGGTGACCCCGACGGTGAACTCGTCGTGCGCGTGGGGGGCGTACTCGTGCCGGCTGAAGCGGGCGGTGAGCAGGTCGAGGGGAGGACCGCACCGGCCGAGCCGTGCCCTGGTCCAGCGGGCCTGTTCCCTTGCGTCCGTCACCGCTCACCCCCCGCCCACAGGGGATCAGAGGAAGTCGGCGGTGTCCAGATCGAAACCGAAGGGCTCGGGGAGGGACAGCGGCTTGCCCAGGGGGCGGGTGCGGTGCTCCCGGTAGTCGTCCCCCTCAGGGTCGCTGAACAGCGTGATCGAGGAGGCTTCGCGGTCGACGAGGAGGTAGAGGGGAATGCCTCCAAGGGCATAGCAGCGACGCTTGGCGCTGCGGTCCGCCTGCGGCTTCGTGGAGGTCACCTCCAGGACCAGGGCGACGCCGTCGCAGGGCATCCAGGAGTCGGCTCCCCGGTAGAGGCGCAACGATGTGGGTGCGAAGGTGCCGTCCGGGATGGCGTGGTTCTTCGGGCAGGCTCCACCGCTTTTCAGCCTCAGGCCCTTGTTCCCGGAGAACTGCATGTCGGTCCGGGACTTCCTGATCACCTGCGTCACGATCAGCCCGATGCAGTCCTCGTGATCCCCGTCCGGCGGCGGCGTCACAACGATCTCCCCCTCGATCAGCTCGGCCCGGAAGCCCTCCGGGGTCTCCAGGGCGAGAAAGCCCTCCAGCAGGACGTCCGCCTGCGAGAGCGGCTCATGGGTCATGGCAGTCATGTCACGCCCCTCCTTCTGTCGCTCGCCAGACTGGGACATCCGCTGATCACCTGACCGTGGAATCGGGGACCTTCCCTCGATCGTGGCACACGACCCCAACCACCGTCAGGCGCCACGGCCGACCGCTTGACCCTGTCGCGGCGTCAACGTTTCTACTGGTGGCATGCGGATCGGAGAGCTTGCCGCGGTCGTCGGGATCACCACGCGCGCGGTGCGGCATTACCACCAGCTGGGGCTGCTGCCGGAGCCGGAGCGGCTCGGCAACGGGTATCGGGACTACACGCTGCGGCACGCGGTCGTGCTGGCGCGGGTGAGGCGGCTGACGGAGCTGGGGCTGGGGCTGGCCGAGGTGCGGGACGTGCTCGCGGACGACGCGGGGAAGGACCTCGTCGAGGTGCTGACGGAGCTGGACGAGGACCTGGCGCGGCAGGAGGAGGCGCTCCGGGAGCGGCGGGCTCGGCTGCGGGGCCTGCTGGAGTCGGCGGACGGGCTGAGCGCGGAGGGGCCGGTGTCACCGGAACTGGCGGCGCTGTTCAAGGAGGTGGGGCCGGTCGACGGCTCGGCCATGGCGGCCAAGGACCGTGAGCTGCTCGCGCTCATCGAGACCTCGGCGCCGCCGGAGGAGCGGCGGCGGATGATGGAGCTGATCGGCGGCGCGGTGGGCGCCGCGGGCGGTGCCGAGCGGGCCGTGGGCCTGTACCGGCTGCTCGATGCGCTCGCCGGGGTCGAGCCGGACGACCCGCGGGTGGAGGAGGCCGCGCGGGAGCTCGCCGGATGCGTGCCGCCGGAGCTGGTGGCGGAGGGCGCGGACTTCGACGAGGAGGGCGGTTTCCTGCGGGCCTTCTACGCCGACTTCGCACCGGGTCAGGCGGAGGCGATCCGGCGGGCGCTGCGGATCGCCGCGGAGGGCGGGCCGTGAGGGCGGCGGTCCGGGTGGGGCGGGCGCTGGTGCGGCACGAGGCGCGGCTGCTGGTGAGCCTGGCGCTGTGGCTGGCGCGGCGCACGCACGGGACCGGCGGTGGCGGTACGGCGTTCGGGTACGCGCGCGGGCAGACGGCCGTGATGTTCGGGTTCGCGTTCGTGTGCGTGGTGGAGACGGTGGCGATGTCCGTGCTGCTGAGCGACTGGCCGACGGTGCACGCGGTGGTGCTCTTCCTGGACGTCTACACCGTGGTCTTCGTCGTCGCGCTGCACGCCGCGTCCGTCGTCCGTCCCCACGTGGTGGACGGGGGCGCGCTGCGGGTCCGGCGGGCCGTGCACGTCGACCTGCGGATACCGGTGGAGCGGATCGCCGCCGTCCGGCGTGAGCTGCGCACCACGCACGAGCCGTCGGACGGCGTGCTGGACGTGGCCGTCGGTGCGCAGACCAACGTCACGGTCGAGCTGACCGGGCCGGTCACGCACGTGACCCTCTTCGGCGGCCGCCGCGAGGTCCGCGTGGTGCGGCTGCACGCGGACGACTCCGACGGGCTGGTGCGCGCTCTGGCCGCCGGGCGGCCGGCCCCGCTGTGAGACCCCTCCCGCACCGGCCCCTCCTGCGCCGAGGCACCGAGGCACCGAACCGGACGTTCCGGCACACGCCGTACCCTGGCTGACGGGTTCGACCGAAGGAGTACGTGTGCTTGTCCTGCTGCCGCCGTCCGAGGGCAAGGCCGCTTCCGGCCGCGGTGCCCCGCTGAAGCCCGAGTCGCTGTCCCTGCCCGGGCTGGCGGCCGCGCGGGAGACGGTGCTCGACGAGCTGGTGGAGCTGTGCGCGGCCGACGAGGACAAGGCGCGCGAGGTGCTGGGGCTGAGCGAGGGGCTGCGGGGCGAGGTCGCGAAGAACGCGGCGCTGCGCACCGCGGGGGCCCGGCCGGCCGGGGAGATCTACACCGGGGTGCTGTACGACGCCCTGGACCTGGCGACCCTGGACGCGGCGGCGAAGCGGCGGGCGGCGGCGTCACTGCTGGTCTTCTCCGGGCTGTGGGGCGCGGTCCGGGTCACCGACCGGATCCCCTCCTACCGCTGCTCGATGGGCGTGCGGCTGCCCGGCCTCGGGGCGCTGGGCGGGTTCTGGCGCGTGCCGATGGCGGAGGTGCTGCCGGAGGCGGCGGGCAGCGGGCTCGTCCTGGACCTGCGGTCGGCGGCGTACGCGACGGCGTGGAAGCCGAAGGGCGAGGTGGCCGGGCGGACGGCGACGGTACGGGTGCTGCACGCGCCGACCCGGAAGGTGGTCAGCCACTTCAACAAGGCGACCAAGGGCCGGATCGTGCGGAGCCTGCTGACGGCCGGGGCGGCGCCGAAGAACCCTGCCGGGCTGGTGGAGGCGCTGCGGGACCTCGGCTACGAGGTGGAGGCGACGGCCCCGGCCAGGGCGGGCGCGGCCTGGGCGCTGGACGTGCTGGTGAACGAGGTGCACTGAGTCCACCCCTTATCGCGTTGCACATAACGCAACGTGCTTTGCGAAGGATGCATCGTCGGCGGCAGGATGACGGGCATGAGCTCTCCCCTGCCTCCGTCTCCCGCTTGCTCCTCCGTGCTGGACCTCGCGCCCGTCCTGCCCGTCGTCGTGATCGACGACGCCGCCGACGCCGTGCCGCTGGCGCGTGCGCTGGTGGCCGGGGGCTTGCCGGCGATCGAGGTCACGTTGCGGACGCCCGCCGCGCTCGATGCGATCCGGGCGATCGCCGGTGAGGTGCCGGAGGCGGTGGTCGGGGCCGGGACGCTGATCACGCCGGAGCAGGTGGACGAGGTGGTGGCGGCCGGGGCGCGGTTCCTGGTGAGTCCGGGGTGGACGGACACGCTGCTGGACGCCATGCGGGCGTCCGGGGTGCCGTTCCTGCCGGGGGTGTCCACCGCTTCGGAAGTGGTGGCACTCCTCGAGCGCGGCGTGCGGGAGATGAAGTTCTTCCCGGCGGAGGCGGCGGGCGGCACGGCATATCTCAGGTCGCTCGCCGGGCCGCTCCCGCAGGCCCGCTTCTGCCCGACGGGAGGGATCGGCCCCGACACCGCCCCGGACTATCTCGCGCTGCCCAACGTCGGCTGTGTGGGCGGCAGCTGGATGCTCCCGGCGGACGCCGTGGCCGCCCGGGACTGGGCGCGGGTCGAGGAGCTGGCGCGGGAGGCGGCGGGGCTGCGGCCCTAGGGAGTCGGACGCCTCCTGGGGGGTGTCCGACTCCCTAGCGCAGGTGCGAGGTGTCGTTGAACAGGCGGACGCTGGCGTTGCCGTCGGCGTAGTACGCGACGGCGGACAGCGAGGCGGCCGACAGTTCCATCCGGAACAGCGCCTCGGGCGGGGCGCCCAGGGCGAGCCGCACGAACGTCTTGATCGGTGTCACATGGGTGACGAGGAGGACCGTACGGCCGGTGTGGGCGGCGATCAGCCTGTCACGGGCCGCGGCGACCCGGGCGGCGGTGGCCGCGAAGCTCTCGCCGCCGCCGGTGGGTTCGGCGTCCGGGGAGGACAGCCAGGCGTTCAGGTCGTCGGGGTGGCGCTCGCGGACCTCACCGAAGGTGAGGCCCTCCCAGGCCCCGAAGTCCGTCTCGCGCAGCCCGTCGTCCACGCCCACGTCGAGGCCGAGGCGGGCGGCGACGATGCCGGCGGTCTCCCGGGTACGGGCCAGGGGTGAGGAGACGACCGCCTGGACGGTGCCCCGCCGGGCGAGGAACTCGGCGGCCTTCTCCGCCTGCTCCCGGCCGGCGGCGGAGAGGGAGGGGTCGCTGCCGCCGCTCCCCGAGAAACGCTTCTGCGGCGTCAGCGGGGTCTCCCCGTGCCGCAGCAGGACGAAGGTGGCCGGCGCTCCCATGTCGGCGGGCGCCCAGCCGACGCCCGGGGTGGCGACGGCCTGCGCGGCCCGCCGGTCGGCGTCCGCCCCGGCCGCCGCCGGAACGGGCCCGCGCCCGGTCGCCGCCCCGGCGTCCGAGGTCGCGACACCCGGCTCCGCTTCCCCGGCCCGGGTGAGGCCCTCGGCACCGGTCTCCGCGGCACCGCCGGTGCCCGCCGTCGGTACGCGCCGGACACCGTCACCCGCCCGCACACGGCCCGTGACCACGCCGGCGGCACCGGAGGCCGCCTCCGCGCCCGCACCGTCCCGGGCGGGACGCTCCGCCCGGTCGGCACCGCCGTCCCCGGGAACCCCGGCGCTCGCCGGCGTGCTCCCGCCGTCCGGCGCGGAACGCGTACCGGCCTCGCTCCCCGGCCGTTCCCCGGCGGCGTCGGAGGCACCGGACGCCGAGGCCAGGGCCGCGCGGACGCGGGCCGCGCCCGCTGCCGCGTCGGCCGGCGGGGCCGCGGCGGCGGGCGGGGTGTCCAGGTCGGCCCGGGACGCCGCGGGGGACCACGTCTCGCCCCGCTTGCCGGCGTCCATCGCCTCGTTGGCGAGGCGGTCGGCGTGCTTGTTCCGTTCGCGGGGGATCCACTCGTACGTCACCCGCTCCCGCGGGAAGGCGCGTGCCGCCTCCGCCGCGAGCGGCTTCATCGCCGGGTGCTTGATCTTCCAGCGGCCCGTCATCTGCTCGATGACGAGCTTGGAGTCCATCCGGACGTGGACCCGCGCCTCCGGGTCCAGTTCACGGGCGGCGTTCAGACCGGCCACCAGACCCCGGTACTCGGCGACGTTGTTGGTGGCGACACCGAGGTACTCGGCCGCCTCGACCAGGGTCTCCCCCGTCGCCGCGTCGCTGACCACGGCCCCGTAGCCGGCCGGTCCCGGGTTGCCCCGCGACCCGCCGTCCGCCTCGACGATGAACTCCCGCACAGCCGGACCGCCCCGATCCCCTACAGTCCCGACTCCGCCGTCCGCACCAGGATGCGGCGGCAGTTCTCGCAGCGCACCACCGTGTCGGGCGCGGCCGAGCGGATCTCGTTCAGCTCGGTGATGGCGAGCTCCTGGCGGCAGCCCTGGCAGGTGCGGGCGTACAGCTTCGCCGCGCCGATACCGCCCTGCTGCCCGCGCAGCTTGTCGTACAGGCTCAGCAGCGGGGCGGGCACGGAACCGGAGACGACCTCGCGCTCCTTGGTCACCGTGGCCACCTCGCCGTCGATCTCCTCGACGGCCGCGTCCCGGCGCGCGGTCGCGTCGTCGATCCTGCCCTGGACGGAACCGACCCGCTCGGTCAGCTCGGCGACCCGCTCCTGCGCGGACTCGCGGCGCTCCATGACCTCCAGGACGACGTCCTCCAGGTCGCCCTGCCGCTTGGCGAGGGAGGTGATCTCGCGCTGGAGGTTCTCCAGGTCCTTGGGCGAGGAGACGGCACCGGAGTCGAGGCGCTTCTGGTCGCGGACGGCACGCTGGCGCACCTGGTCCACGTCCTGCTCGGCCTTGGTCTGCTCGCGGGCGCAGTCGCTCTCCTCGGTCTGCGCGGCGACGAGCAGGTCGCGCAGCTGGGTGAGGTCCCGGTTCAGCGACTCGATCTCGGCGTGCTCGGGAAGCGACCGGCGCCGGTGGGCGAGCTGCTGGAGACGGACGTCGAGGTCCTGGACGTCGAGGAGTCGGATCTGGTCGGCGGGCTCGGCGTTCAGTTGGGGGCTCCAGATGTGTCGGTGTCGGAAGGGGCGCGCGAGGCGCTCCCCGCGAGGGCGGTGGCGGGCGACGGGCCGGCGGATGCCGCGTGGGCCGTCCACGGGTCGGTGACCGTCTTCGAGACGTGGACGCGCAGGCCCCATCCGTGACGGTCGGAGATCTCGTCGAGCTGGGCGGCCGCCAGCTCGCACCAGGGCCACTCGGTGGCCCAGTGCGCCGCGTCGAGCAGCGCGAGCGGGCTGTGGGCGCGGTCCGCTACGAACTCGGACACCGGGTGGTGGCGGAGGTCCGCGGTCAGGAAGGCGTCCACTTGGGCGGCCCGGACGTGGTCGAAGAGGCTGTCGCCGGAGCCGCCGCTGACGGCGACCGTGCGCACCAGCGCCTCGGGGTCGCCGGCGACGCGGATGCCCTGCGCGGTGGCGGGCAGCCGGGCGGCGGCGCGGGCGGCGAGGTCGCGCACGGTCAGCAGGTGGTCGAGCTCGCACACCCGGCCCAGGCCCCGGCGGCCCCCGGGGTCGGACGGGTCCGGCACCAGGGGCCGTACGACCCGGAGGCCGAGGGCCCCGGCGAGGGCGTCGGAGACTCCCGGGTCGGCGGTGTCGGCGTTGGTGTGGGCGACGTGCAGCGCGACGTCGTTCTTGATGAGGGTGTGCACCACGCGGCCCTTGAAGGTGGAGGCCGCGACCGTGGTCGTGCCGCGCAGGTAGAGCGGGTGGTGGGTGACGAGCAGATCGGCGCCGAGGGCCACCGCCTCGTCGACGGTCTCCTGGACCGGGTCGACGGCGAACAGGACCCGCGTGACCTGCTGGCCGGGCTCGCCCACGACGGTGCCGACCGCGTCCCAGGACTCGGCCCGCTCGGCGGGCCACAGGTTCTCCAGCGCGGCGATGACTTCTGACAGACGGGGCACGCTGCAAGGCTACCTGCCTGCCCTCCCCGCCCGAACCGGCGCCGTTCCCCCGGAGGCGGTCGCCGCCCGGCGGAGCACAACTCCTCTCCCACCTCAGCTCAATCGTTCCTGGAGCACCCGTATGTGTGAAGCGGGCCGTCACCCGCCACCGTCGGTGCGGGCGAAAACTACCGTTCGTCACCGGAGGTGACCGAACGATGACGGTCTGTGCCATCGAACCTGTGGCGGGACATGAGGACGGAGCCGGGCGGGCGGGCTGCACCATCACCGCGGACGGGGGCTACGCCGCGCGCCTCGCCCTCGCCGGCGACTCCTTCTTCCCGGAGCGCTGGACCCTGGACGGCCCGGAGCCCTACGCGGTGCCCCTGCCCGGCAACCAGCCGGAGGAGCCCGGCACCGAGGTGCAGCCGCTCGGCGACGGGCGGGTCCTCATCCACCGGCGGGCGGACGGGCGGCACTCCTTCTCCCTGCTGTACCCGGCGGGCGCCGGCACCGGGGAACTGCCCCTGGGCGCGGTCGCCTGCCCGGAGGAGGAGACCCGGCTGCGGCTGCTGCCGCCCGCGCCGGGCGGGGAGCGGGCGTACGTGATCGCCGCGGGCCGGCGTGCGACGGCGGTGTGGCTGGTGGCGGGCGGCGCGCGCGGACCCGAGCGGGTCGCGGAGGTCCCCGGCCGCTGCTCGGGCGGGGTGTGGCTGGACCGGGCGGGGCGGATGCTGGCCCTGGACCGGGAGGCAGGCGGGTGCACCAAGGCGGTCGTGGTGGACCTGGCCCGCGGCGGGGAGGTGTCCCCGCTGCTGCAGATCAGCGACGGGAGCGACGACCGGGTGCTGCTCGCCGACCCGGACAGCGGGCTGCTGCTGATCCGTTCGGACGCGCCGTCCCCGGGTAGCGACCGGCTGGGCTGGGGGGTGCTGGGCAGCACGCTGCCGGTGCGTTTCCCGGAGTGCCTGCGGTTGCCGGACTGCACGGTGACGCCGTTCGCGATCCAGCCGGGCCAGATGCTGACCCCGGAGAGCTGCGCGGTGGCCCTGCGGGTGGACGGCGCGGCCGGCAGCTGGGTCGGGGTGTGGCGGCCGGCGGAGCGCAAGGTACGCCACTTCCCCGCCCCGGCGGGGTGGTTGACGGGTTCCGGGCTGTGGACGGCGGACGGTGCGCTGCGGCTGCCGTACGCCACCCGGTCGGTGCCGTGCGGGGTGGCGGTGCTGCGGGTGCCGGGGCAGGAGCGCCGGCCCGAGGGGCTGGCGGTCCGTCCGCCGGCGGCCGTCCCGGACGCGGCCGGTACAGGTGAACGGCCGTCGGGACAGGGGGAGTCGTCCGGGGCGTCCGGTGAACTGCCCGCCGGCGCCGCCCCGGTGGCGTACGGCGTCTCCGAGACCCTCGCCGTACCCCGTCCCGTTCCGCTGCAACAGGCGCCGCTGGCACGGCTTGTAACGAACTAGCGGCGGTCGGCGTGGCCGCCTGGATCCGGGATGTGGTGTGCCGGTTAGACTCGCCCGGCTGTAGGAAAGATCATGTTTACGGGGTGAATTCCTTCCGATGAGCGACATCCGCACGAACCAGGCGCAGAACGCCGAGAACGAGCAGGCCGCTGCCGGGCACGGCAGGCACCGGGGACCGGTCTCCACGCGGGAGGCCGACGCGTCACCGCGCGGCCGTCACCGCAGGCCGGCACCGGAGCACGAGCACGCGGAATCGGCCGCCTGACGTCACGCCGGGCAGCACGTCCCGGCACGGCCCCGCCCGTCGCACACCGACGGGCGGGGCCGTTCGCCGTTCAGGAGTGGATGACGGTGGTGTCCGCCAGCACCGGCGCCTCCCCGCGCTCCGCCGCGGTCACGGTCGCCGTCACCCCGCCGTCGCCGCGCCACAGCCGGATCCGCAGCGTCTCCCCCGGGTGGGCGACCCCGGCGAACCGGGCGGCGCAGGAGCGGACCCGGGTGACGTCGCCGTCGAGCAGGGTGTCCACCACCGCCTTGAGGGTCATGCCGTAGGTGCACAGTCCGTGCAGGACGGGCCGGTCGAACCCGGCGCCCGCCGCGAACCCGGGGTCGGCGTGCAGGGGGTTGCGGTCGCCGGTCAGGCGGTAGAGCAGGGCCTGGTCCTCCCGCACGGGCAGGTCGAGGGTCCGGTCCGGCGGGCCCGTGGGCGCCGCCGTGGTCCGCGCGGACGGGCCGCGGTCGCCGCCCCAGCCGCCTTCGCCGCGGACGTGGACGCGTGCGTCGCAGGTCCACAGCGGGCCCCCGCCGTCGGCCGCCTCGGTGCGCAGGACGAGAAGTGCCGCCCCGCCCTTGTCGTACACGGCGGTGATCCTGTCGGTGGTGGTGGCGCTGCCCTCGGCCGGCAGGGTTCGGTGCACGGTGAGCGACTGTCCGGCGTGCAGGACGCGGGCGAGGTCGACGTCGACGCCGGGCACGGACAGGGCGCGGATCACGCCGGGCGGTCCGCCGCCGGCGACGGTGGCGAAGCCGGGCAGCACATGCAGCCGCGACTCCAGGGTGTAGCGCAGCTCGCCGGGGTCGGTGGCGGGGCGGCCCGCGCCGATGCCCAGGTGGTAGAGCAGGACGTCCTTCGCCGTCCAGGAGATCCGGGTGGTGCGGGGCGGGGCGGCGAGCGCCCGGGCTGCGTCGATGGGCATGGGTCTCCTGTTCGCCCGGTCCTCGGGGGAGTATCCCCCCTCGGCTCAGTGCGCTCCCGTCCACCGTCGCGGCAGCCACACCCACATCAGGAGCGCCCCTGCCGCCAGGACGCCCGTCCCCACGCCGAACACCAGCGCGTAGCCCTCGGTGAGGGCCTTCGGGGTCGGCACGCCCGCCGTGCGGGCGGCCGCGATGGTCGACATGACCGCGAGGCCGAGGGAGCCGCCCATCGTGCGGGAGGTGTTGATCAGCCCGGAGACCATACCGGCCTCCCCCGGCGCCGCGCCCGACATGGCCAGTGCGGCGAGCGGGGTTCCGGCGAGGCCCGCGCCGAGCATCATCAGGACGCCGGGGAACATGATCGCGGTCAGGTACGTCCCGTCCACGGTCATCGTCGACTGCCAGGCGCACCCGGCCACGGCTGTGAGCGTGCCGAGCACCGCGACCGCGCGCGGTCCCGCCGTGCGCATCAGACGGGGTGCGAGCTTGGAGCCGAGGACGACCGCGAGCGAACTCGGCACCAGGGCCAGGCCGGCTTCCAGCGGGGAGTAGCCGAGCACGTTCTGCGCGTACATGGTCATGAAGAACCACATGCAGAACATCGCCGAGCCGCTCAGGAACGTCGCCACGTTCGCCGAGGCCACCGACCGCAGCCGCAGCAGCCCGAGCGGCATCAGCGGGGCCTTGGCCCGCGCCTCGACGAGGAGGAACAGCGCGATCAGGGCGAGCCCCGCGCCGAGCGGCACGAGGGTGGTGCCCGCCGCCCAGCCCTCGGCCTCGGTCTGGGAGATGCCGAACGCCAGCGTGGCGAGACCGGCCGTCACCAGTACCGCGCCCGGCAGGTCGAGCCGGCGCCCGGCCCCGGCCCGGCCGCCCGGCAGCCAGCGGGCTCCCGCGGCCAGCACCACCGCGCCGATCGGCACGTTGATCAGCAGCACCCACCGCCACGACAGGGTGTCCACCAGCAGCCCGCCGACGAACCCGCCGGCCGCGCCGCCGCCCGCCCCGACGGCCGTCCAGGTGGCGATGGCGCGGGCACGGGCCGCGCCCTCGGGCACCGCCGAGGTGACCAGGGTGAGGGTGGAGGGCGCCAGCACGGCGGCCCCCAGGCCCTGCGCCGCGCGCGCCAGCAGCAACTCCCGGCCTTCCTGGGCGAGGCCACCCGCGAGCGAGGCCAGCGTGAACAGGCCGAGGCCGACGAGGAACATGCGCTTGCGCCCGTAGAGGTCACCGGCGCGGCCGCCGAGCAGCATGAAGCCGGCGAAGGCGATGGTGTACGCGTTGACCACCCACTGCAGGCCCCGCTCGTCGAGCGCCAGGGCACTGCGCATCGACGGCAGCGCGACGTTCACCACCGAGATGTCCAGGACGACGAGGAACTGCCCCGCGCAGGCCAGCGCCACCACCAGCCACAGGGGGGACGAGGTGCGTGCGGGCAGGCGGGCGGTGTCGGGGGCTTCCAGCATGGCGGCCATGCTCTCAACCGGTCCCCGGCACCCGCATCGGCATTTAGGCCGACGCGGTCTCGGTCGCCCGGCGTAGGTGGCACAGCGGTGAGCGCTGCCGGCGGCCGGGGGCCTCTTGACAGCCTCAAGGAACGGTCAAGTATTCGTTAGGGTGCCAAAGCATCGGAATAGTTGCCTCGGTGTACGGGGTTCGGTGTGCACGTATCACTGAGAACGGCCGGCCCCGGAGGCACCCTTCATGACGCAGACGACGCCCGACCGTCCCTCCGGCAGAGCGGGCGGGGCCGTGGTCCCGGTGCTCGCCTTCGCGGGCATCGTCGTCGCGGTGATGCAGACCCTGCTGGTCCCGGTCATCAAGGACCTGCCGCGCCTGCTGGACACCTCCCCCTCCGACGCCACCTGGGTGCTGACCTCCACCCTGCTGTCCGGCGCCGTCGCCACCCCGATCATGGGCCGCCTCGGCGACCTGTACGGCAAGCGGCGCATGCTGATCGCCAGTCTCGCGGTCATGGTCGCCGGCGCGCTGGTCAGCGCGAGCACGAACGACCTGATCGTGATGATCACCGGCCGTACGCTCCAGGGTGTCGCGATGGGCGCGATCCCGCTCGGCATCGGCCTGATGCGCGACATGCTGCCGCGGGAGCGGCTGGGCTCGGCGATGGCCCTGATGAGTTCCTCCATAGGCGTCGGCGGCGGTCTCGCGCTGCCCGCCGCCGCGCTGGTCGCCCAGCACTCCGACTGGCACGCCCTCTACCTCGGCGCCGCGGGCCTCGGCGTCCTCGCCGTCGTCCTCACCCTGGCCGTCGTACCGGAGTCGCCGGTGCGCGCCGAGGGCACCTTCGACCTGCCGGGCGCCCTGGGCCTGTCCGCCGGGCTCGTGCTGTTCCTGCTCCCCGTCTCCAAGGGTGCCGACTGGGGCTGGACCTCGGGCACCACGCTGGGTCTGTTCGGGGCCGCCGTGGTGGTCCTGTTCCTGTGGGGCCTGATGGAACTGCGCGTGGCCGCGCCGCTGGTGGACCTGCGCACCACCGCCCGCCGCGAGGTGCTGCTCACCAACCTCGCGTCGATCATGGTCGGCGTGTCCTTCTTCGTCGTCTCCCTGGTCCTGCCCCAGCTGCTCCAGCTGCCCGCCGGGCACGGGCTCGGCCAGTCGATGGTGGTGGCGGGCCTGTGCGTGGCCCCGCTGGGCGTGACGATGATGTTCACCGCCCCCCTCTACGCCCGGCTGTCCACCCGGTACGGCCCGAAGAGCACCCTCATCCTCGGCCTGCTGATCATCGCGGCCGGGTACGGGGGCGGGCTCGGGCTGATGGACGCCGTCTGGCAGACCGTCGTCACCTCGGTGGTGCTCGGCGCGGGCATCGGCCTCGCCTACTCCTCCCTGCCCGCGCTGATCATCGGCGCGGTCCCGGCCTCCGAGACGGGGGCGGCGAACGGCCTGAACACGCTGATGCGGTCCATCGGTACGTCGGTGTCGAGCGCCGTCATCGGCATGGTGCTGGCGAACACGGCGGACACCGTGGGCGGGGTGGAGATCCCGACGCCGCACGGCTTCCGGATCTCCTTCCTGATCGCGACCGCCGCCGTGGCCGTCGGCCTGCTGCTGGCCCTGTTCCTGCCGGGCCGGCCGGAACAGCGTCCGCGGCTCCGGGCGAGCAGCGAGGAGGACGCGAACCCGGCCCGCGCGGAGTCGGTCCTGGGCGCGCCCGCCGGAACGGCGGGCGTCCCCACCGCCCACGCCGACCCCCGTGGGCGATCCGGCCCCTGAACGACGGTTCCCGGCAGGCCCGGTCACCTGCCGGTACCCCCTGTTCTCCGGGTGCGCCGGGTGTGGGGCAGCATGGGGCCGTGCACACATCCGCGACCTCGGGAGAGGCAAGCCCCATGTCGATGGCACCCGGGCCCGGGATCCTGGCCGCGTTCGAGGCGGCGAAGGGCTTCATGCCCCTGGACGAGGGCCTGGCCCTGTACGAGGCGGCGGCCGGCGCCGCCCGCCTCGGCCTGCCCCTGCTGGAGGTCGGCACCTACTGCGGGCGCTCCACGGTCCTGCTCGCCGACGCGGCCCGCGCGGCCGGTGTCACCGCGCTCACCGTGGACCACCACCGCGGCAGCGAGGAGCAGCAGCCCGGCTGGGACTACCACGACCCGGAGACCGTCGACCCCGAACTGGGCCTGATGGACACCCTCCCCACCTTCCGGCGCACCCTGCACCGGGCGGGCCTGGAGGAACACGTGGTCGCCCTGGTCGGCCGGTCCCCGCAGATCGCGGCGCTGTGGGCGTCCCCGCTCGCCCTCGTCTTCATCGACGGCGGCCACACCGACGAGCACGCCACCGCCGACTACGAGGGCTGGGCCCCGCACGTCGCCGAGGGCGGACTCCTCGTCATCCACGACGTCTTCCCCGACCCCGTCGACGAGTTCACCGGGCAGGCCCCCTACCGCGTCCACCTCCGCGCCCTCGCGTCCGGCGCGTTCACCGAGGTGTCGGCCACCGGCTCGCTGCGCGTCCTGCGCCGTACGGGGCCGGGTGCCTGACACCGTTAGGGTGGCTGCGTGTCGTACACAGGTCCCGGCTTCGAACCTCCCCAGCCCCGACGGCCCCGGCGTCGCGTCCTGACCGTGGCGCTCGCCGCGCTCGCCTCCGGCGGACTGCTCGGGTGGGGCGTGTACGCGGCCGTGGGCGGGTCGGGGAAGGACGGGACCCCTGAGGGCGCCTCCGTGTCTGCTTCCGGTCCCGCGTCGGGCGCGACCCGTACGCCGTCGCCCTCCGGCGGGAGCACCTCGCCGTCGGCCGGGGACGGCGGGCCCGGCGCCACGTCCCCGTCGGCGTCCGCCCCCGCCGCGTCCGGCGCGCTCAAGGGCAAGGTCGTCGTCATCGACCCGGGGCACAACCCGGGCAACTTCCGGCACACCTCCGAGATCAACCGTCAGGTGGACATCGGCACGAACCGCAAGGAGTGCGACACCACCGGCACGTCCACCGACGACGGTTACGCCGAGGCCGAGTTCACCCTCGACGTCGCCCACCGGATGCGTACGCTCCTCGAAGCTCGGGGCGCCACGGTGAAACTGACGCAGGACGACGACCGGCCGTTCGGGCCGTGTATCGACGAGCGGGCCCGGATCGGCAACGACGCCCAGGCGGACGCCGTCGTCTCCCTGCACGCGGACGGTTCCGGCACCGGCAACCGCGGCTTCCACGTCATCCTGCCGGGCACCGTGCGCTCCGGTGCCGCCGACACCCGCGCCATCGTGGGGCCTTCGCGCGACCTCGGCGAGCGCATCGCGGGCCACTTCGTCCGCGCCACCGGCAGCGCGCCCTCCAACTACACCGGTGGCGGTACCGGACTCGTCACGCGTAAGGACCTGGGCGGTCTCAATCTGTCAACGGTTCCGAAGGTGTTCATCGAGTGCGGCAACATGCGCGATAGCAAGGACGCGGCACTGCTGACCAGCGGTGCCTGGCGGCAGAAGGCGGCGCGAGGGATCTCCGACGGAATCGTGAGCTTCCTGCGCGGGTAGGGATCAGCGCAGTGATCCAGGCGGACAGCCCGATCCTGCGGACGATAGTGTCGTCCGTACGATGAGGGGCCACCCCCGCGCTTCGCACCGGCACCTTCGGGCGACATGGTGACAGCGACGCCTCTTCCGACGACGAGACGACCTACGAAGGACCTGAAGTGAATATCCGCTCCCTCACTCGAGGCGACGGCGTGGTGATCGGAGCAGCGGTATTGCTGTTCATCGCGTCGTTCCTCGATCTGTACTCGATCGATGGCGCCCCGGACAGCGCGGACATCCCCAACCTGTGGGACAGCGGGCCGGTCGTGCTCGGCGTCCTGCTCGCGGGGATCATCGGTGCGGCGCTGGTCGTCGTGGCCCGGGGGCTGCCGCAGCCGCGCAAGGTCGCCGGTCTCGACCTCGGCCAGTTCGGCGTGGCCTTCACGGTGTTCGCCGCCTGGTGCGCGCTCGGCAACATCTTCGACCCGGTGGGCGGTTTCGACGGCAGCGGGGGCTTCTCCGCGGACATCGGCGCCGGCACGGGCCTGATCCTCGCGCTGGTCGCCACGCTCCTCATGGCCGGCGCCGCCGTCGCCACGCCCCTGGTCCCCGCCCTCAAGGGCCCCCTCCTCCCGGCCGCCCGTCCGGCCGCGCCGCAGCCCTACGGCGCCCAACCGCCCGGCGGTTACGGCTACCCGGGCGCGGGCGGGCAGCAGCCCCCCTTCGGTGGTCAGCCGCAGCCGGGCCAGCCCGGTGGCCCGGGCCAGCAGCCCTTCCCGGGACAGCCGCAGCAGGGGCAGCCGAGTGCCCCGGCGCCCGCCGGTGACTTCTCGCCGTTCTGGTTCGCCGTGCCGGTGCCCCGGCCGCTGTTCCCGGAGGACGGCTCGTCGACGCCGATCGCCGAACTCGCCCCCGGTACCTGGTACCTGGCGGTCGAGCAGCGCGGCCAGGCGCTCGTCGCGCAGACGCAGGACGGCCGGCGCGGCGTCCTGCAGGACACGTCGGGCATTCAGCGCGGCTGATCTCCGGCGGCTCCTTCCTCGTCACGGCCCCTCGCCCCTGCGGGCGGGGGGCCGTTGCCGTGCCGGGGCCGCGGCGCGGAAGTCCCTGCCGACCGGTCCGGCCGAACGTCCTGGTTTCAAGCGGGCGTTCGGGGCCAGTCGGAAAGCATGTCCCCTAGATATCGCTCTGGTTCCACCTCCGCGGGGACGGTCATCGCGGTGATCGCGGACGTCATGGCCGTCATCCTCGGACTGTGGATTCTGATGTACCTGTTGGAGGCCAACCGGGCCAACGACCTGGTCCAGTTCGTCCATGACGCGGCCAACTGGCTGGCAGCCTGGTCGCGTGACCTGTTCACCTTCGACGAGGAATGGGCCCGGGTCGTCTTCGGCTACGGACTCGCCGCCGTCGTCTACCTGTTCATCGGCCACGCCATCGCGGGCCGCCTGCGCCGCCACTGAACCGGGCCCCGGCACCCCGGAGTCGTGTCCCGAGGCTTCACCCGACCGGGCCGCCCGCGGGGGCGGCCCGGGTTCAGGTGAGGGGGCAGCAGTCCGGGTCCAGGCCCCTGGGCAGGTGGTCGCCGCCGAAGACCGCGCAGGTGGGCTCGTGGCCGCCGAGGGCGGCGACCGCCAGCAGCAGCGAGCCGGCCGTCCACGTGGTCAGCTCGCGCGGCCATATGGCGTCGTCGTCGAAGACGTACCCCGTCCAGTACAGGCCGGTCTCCGGGTCGCGCAGGTGCCGGATGGACTGGAGCACCTCCAGCGCACGGTCGGACTCGCCCATCGCCCACAGGGCCAGGGCGAGTTCGGCCGACTCGCCGCCGGTCACCCACGGGTTGGGCACCACGCAGCGCACCCCGAGGCCGGGCACGACGAAGCGCTCCCAGCCCTCCTCGATGCGGGCCTTGGCCTCCGCGCCGGTGAGCGCGCCGCCGAGGACCGGGTAGTACCAGTCCATCGAGTAGCGGTCCTTGTCCAGGAACCGCTCCGGGTGGTGCCGGATCGCGTGCCGCAGCGCGCCCGCCGCCAGCTCCCAGTCGGGCTGCGGCTCCTCGCGCTGCTCGGCGACGGCCAGTGCGCAGCGCAGCGCGTGATGGACGGACGAGGAGCCGGTCAGCAGCGCGTCCGCGGTGGGCGTGCCGTCGTCGTCGCGCCGCCAGCCGATCTGCCCGCCGGGCTGCTGGAGTCGCAGGACGAACTCCACGGCCGCGCACACGGTGGGCCACATGCGGTCCAGGAAGGTGTCGTCGCCGGTGGAGAGGTAGTGGTGCCACACCCCGACCGCGATGTAGGCGACGAAGTTGGTCTCCCGGCCCCGGTCGGTGATGTCGAGCGGGTCGCCGTCGGCGTACGCCGCGTACCAGGAGCCGTCCTCCAGCTGGTGACGGGCCAGCCAGAGGTAGGCCCGCTCGGCGGCCTCGTACTCACCGGCGGTGTCCAGGGCCATCGCGGCCTCGACGTGGTCCCACGGGTCGAGGTGGTGCCCCCGGAACCACGGGATCGCACCGTCCTCGCGCTGCACGGCGAGGATCCCGGCGACGGTCCCGGCGGCCTGGTCGGCGGTCAGCACACCGGGTAGGACGAGGTGTTCGGTCCGAGGAGTCCGGGGAGTCCTGGGGGTGGTCACGTGGCGTCCGCCTCGGCCGCGGCACGCGGCAGGTGCGGCTTGGTGGCGTAGGCGACGAAGCTCTTGCCGATCACCGGGTTCAGCGCCCGCTCGGCGACCCGGGTGGCCAGCGGCTTCTTCATGATGTCCCAGACCAGCAGCTTGTGGTAGGCCCGGATCGGCAGCGCCTTGTCGTTGTCCACGCCGAAGGCGCACTTCAGCCACCAGTACGGCGAGTGCAGCGCGTGCGCGTGGTGGGTGCCGTACGGGCGCAGTCCCGCCTCGCGGATCTTCGCCAGCAGTTCGTCCGCCTTGTAGATGCGGATGTGGCCGCCCTCGACCTCGTGGTAGGCGTCGGAGAGGGTCCAGCAGACCTTCTCCGGTCCGTAGCGCGGCACGGTGACGGCGATGCGTCCGCCGGGCCTGAGCACGCGCACCATCTCGGCGAGCACGCCCTTGTCGTCGGGGATGTGCTCCATCACCTCGGAGATGATGACGACGTCGAAGGACTCGTCCGGGAAGGGCAGGGCCAGCGCGTCGCCCTCCATCGCGGTGGCGGTGGCCCCGGCGGGCGCCTCCCCGGCCTCCTTCATCGCCGCGAACCACTTGGCGACCTCGCGGATCTCGTCGGCGTTCTGGTCCAGCGCCACGACCTGGGCACCGCGCCGGTAGCACTCGAAGGCGTGCCGGCCGGCCCCGCACCCGAGGTCCAGGACACGGTCGCCCGGGGCGAGCGGGAACCGGGAGAAGTCGACGGTCAGCACGTGGCCCTGCTTTCGCGATCGGAGGTGTCGGCCGCGGGCACGGGGACGGCGCCCGTGTCCGGGAGGGTGTCGGGGAGGACGTCCGCGCCGGCCGGGGCCGGGCGGTGCGCGGCGGGCTCGGCCGCGGGGACGGCGCCGGTGGCACGGCCCGCGCCGGATGCCGCGGTCGCCATGGCCTCGCGGTAGCGGGCCACCGTGCCCTCGGCGGCGCGCGCCCAGGTGAACTGCCGCAGTACCCGCTCGCGTCCGGCCGCCCCGAGGCGGGCCCGCAGCTCGGAGTCGCCCAGCAGCCGGGTCAGCGCGGCGGCCAGCGCCCCGGCGTCACCGGGCGGAACGGCCAGGCAGGTCTCGCCGTCCCGTCCGGCGACCTCGGGGATCGCGCCGCCGGTCGTGGCGACCAGGGGGGTGCCGGTGGCCATGGCCTCGGCGGCGGGCAGGGAGAAGCCCTCGTACAGCGACGGCACGCAGGCGACCTGCGCCGACCGCACCAGGTCGACCAGTTCGGCGTCCGAGATGCCCTTGACGAACTCCACGGCGCCTTCGAGGCCGTACCGCTCCACCGCCTGGGCGACCGGCCCCTCCGCGGGCCGTTTGCCGACCACGACGAGGTGGGCGCCGGGCTGCTCGGCCCGCACCTTTGCCAGCGCCTCGACGAGGAAGACCAGTCCCTTCAGCGGCACGTCCGCGCTGGAGGTGGTCACGATCCGGCCCGGTACGACCGCCACCGACGGGTCGGGCGAGAACAGGTCGGTGTCGGCGCCGATGTGGACGACGTGGATGCGGTCCTGCCGCACGCCGAGGTCCTCGATGATCTCCTGGCGGGAGGTGCCGGAGACGGTGAGCACGGACGGCAGCCGGCGCGCCACCCGCTTCTGCATCCGGGTGAAGGCGTACCAGCGGCGCACCGAGAGGCGCCGCTGCCACGTCCCGGCGGCGTCCAGTTCGAGGCGCCGGTCGACGGTGATGGGGTGGTGGATGGTCGTCACCAGGGGCGCGCCGACGTCGCCGAGCAGGCCGTAGCCGAGCGTCTGGTTGTCGTGGACGACGTCGAAGTCGCCGCGCCGGGCGCGCAGATGGCGGCGGGCGCGCAGGGAGAACGTCAGCGGTTCGGGGAAGCCACCGGTCCACATCGTGCCGACCTCGAGCGCGTCGATCCAGTCGCGGTACTCGTCGCGCTTCGGCGTGCGGAAGGGGTCCGGCTGGCGGTAGAGGTCGAGGCTGGGCAGCTCGGTGAGGCCCAGCCCGTCGTAGCCCTCGTCGAGCACGGCGTAGGGCTGGGCGCCGATCACCTCGACGCGGTGTCCCAGGCGGGCGAGTTCGCGGGAGAGGTGGCGCACGTAGACGCCCTGGCCGCCGCAGAACGGGTTGCCCTTGTAGGTGAGGAGTGCGATCCGGAGCGGTCGCAAGCCGTCGGATGCGGGGCCCGCCGAAGGCCCGGCCTGACTGGCCTCAGCGGTCACTCTGGGCCCCCTTCTCCTGCACTGTCCCGCGAGATTACGCCGGGACGCCGATCTAGAACAAGTTTCAGAGTTG
This sequence comes from Streptomyces pilosus, assembly GCF_014649835.1. Taxonomy (GTDB): domain Bacteria; phylum Actinomycetota; class Actinomycetes; order Streptomycetales; family Streptomycetaceae; genus Streptomyces; species Streptomyces pilosus. Next base: position 561,316 of record NZ_BMTU01000001.1, read on the forward strand.
ATCGTCTGGAGGATCCGAATCTACCGGCAGGTAGGGATGCCGGGAGCAGTGGATCAGGTGATTCACGCCACGGCGGACGGCGTGCCATGCTGTCCGACCATCGACCCTCACCGACTGTCACGGACGGGACCCATGCCCGCGGAAGGCAACAGCACCGAGGCGGCGGGGGCCGGCGGGCCGGCGCGACCGGAGGCCGGCACCACGCGCACCGCCCCCGCTCCCCCGCGCACGCCCCGCGCCGCCCCGCGCCCCGACCCGGCCTCCCCTCTCACCGAGCGGCAGGAGGCGCGCCGGCGCCGCATCCTCCAGACGTGCGCCCAACTGGCCGGCCGGGGCGGCTTCGACGCGGTGCAGATGCGTGAGGTCGCCGAGTCCTCGCAGGTCGCGCTGGGGACGCTGTACCGGTACTTCCCGTCCAAGATCCACCTGCTGGTCGCGACGATGCAGGACCAGCTGGAGCACATGCACGGAACGCTCCGGAGGAACCCCCCGGCCGGCGACACCGCCGCCGAGCGGGTGGCGGAGACCCTGATGCGGGCCTTCCGGGCCCTCCGGCGCGATCCGCAGCTCGCCGACGCGATGGTGCGCGCCCTGACCTTCGCGGACCGCAGCGTGAGCGCGGAGGTGGACCAGGTCTCCCGGCAGACCACGATGATCATCCTGGACGCCATGGGGCTGACCGACCCGACGCCGGAGCAGCTCTCGGCGGTCCGCGTCATCGAGCACACCTGGCACTCGGCGCTGATCACCTGGCTGTCGGGCCGCGCCTCCATCGCGCAGGTCGGGGCCGACATCGAGACGGCGTGCCGCCTGGTGGACCTGACGGCCCCGCGGGCCGCCTCCGGCGACTGCTGAGACGACCGCGCGACCGAGCCGAAGCCTTCGACACTGTGCGACGGCTCACCCACCCGGGACGGCGGCGGCACCGTCATGACCGTCCGCTCCAGCCGGAACGGATCCCCGGCGGCCGGGGCGTCCGCCAGCTGCGGCTTCACCGTGAACGGCGGCAACACGCCTCCGCCGCAGGTCGGCGTCTGCACGGCCTCCTGACCCGGACCGCGCCGCCCCGCACGGGCCCGCACCCGCAGTCCCCCGCCCGGGCAGTGCGGGTGTGGGCCACGTCCCGTCGCTCCCGTGACCTCCGTCACCTCATGCCCCCACCCCCGTTCCCCCCTCCCCCGGCCACCCCTGACCCCCTCCTTACGGGCGGGTAGAGTGGCGGCGTCGTCATCACACCCGTACGGGGGGAAGCCGGTGCAATTCCGGCGCTGACCCGCAACCGTGAACCGTCCGCCGAGAGGCCGGGACGGTGAGCCGGACTGCCCCACACGGTTCGTGACCGGCTCACGTGCCCGGCAGTCCCGCCGGGGCACGGGCACCGTCGAGGTATACGGAGCCGAGCCGCCGGGGTGTCCCGCGCTGCCCGGCCCTCTTCAGGGAGAGGCACCCGCCGATCATGATTGTCCGCCGCAGCGCAGCGGTTCTGGCCGCCGTCGCCGTGATCGGCGCCGCCGCACCGGCCGCCGCCGCACCGTCCCCGTCGCCGTCCCGGCCGGCCCTGCCCTCCGCCCTCTACGGCGAGGGCGACCCCCAGTACGACGGCGTCTGGCGCCAGTCCCTGGCCCTGCTCGCGCAGCACACGGCCGGCGTCGCGCCGCCGAAGGCCGCCGTCGACTGGCTGACCGGGCAGCAGTGCGCCGACGGCTCCTTCGCCCCCTACCGCGCCGACACCGCGAAGGCCTGCGACGCCACGACGACGGTCGACACCAACCAGACCGCCGCCGCCGTCCAGGCGCTCGCCGCGCTCGGCGGCCACGACGCCGTGACCGACAAGGCCGTCGGCTGGCTGAAGTCCGTACAGAACAAGGACGGAGGCTGGGGCTACGTCGCGGGCGGCGCCAGTGACACCAACTCCACCTCGGTCGTCGTCGGCGCCCTCGCGGCCGCCGGCGAGAAGCCCGCCGAGGTGAAGAAGGACGGCAGGTCCCCCTACGACGCCCTGCTGGGGCTCACGCTGCCCTGCGAGGGCGACGGCGCGGGCGCGTTCGCCTTCCAGCCGGGCAAGAAGGGCGAGCTGACCGCCAACGCGGACGCGACGGCGGCGGGCGTGCTCGGCTCGCTCGGCGCGGGCCTGGCCGCCGGCCCCGGCAAGGGCGGGCAGGCGGACGCCGCCTGTGCCGAGGCGGACAGCCCCGGGCAGGCCGCCGCCAACGGTGCCGCGTACCTCACCGACGCCCTCGCCGAGGGCGGCCACCTCGTCTCCGCCCTCCCGGGCGCCGAGGACCAGCCCGACTACGGGAACACGGCCGACGCGGTCGTCGCCCTCGCCGCACAGGGCTCCACCGAGCAGGCCCGCAGGTCCGCGGCCTGGCTGGAGAAGAACGCCGCCGGCTGGGCGGCGCAGAGCGGTCCCGCCGCCTACGCCCAGCTGATCCTCGCCGCGCACGCGACGGGCGCCGACCCGCGCGCCTTCGGCGGCACGGACCTGGTCGAGCGGCTGACGGCGACGGGGCCCGCCCCCGAGAAGACCACCGGCACCGAGAAGGCCGACGAGGAGAAGAAGGACGACTCCGGCCCGGGCTTCGGTGTCTGGTGGTTCGTCGGCGTCTGCCTGATCGCCGGCATCGGCATCGGCTTCCTCTTCAGCGGCCGCGCGAAGAAGCGGCAGCCGTGATCCGCCGGGCCGCCCTGCTGTTCCTGGCCGCGCTGCTGCCCCTCCTGGCGGGCGCGGGCCAGGCCCAGGCCGTCGGCTACCGCTACTGGTCCTTCTGGGAGCAGGACGGCACGGCGTGGACGTATGCCACCCAGGGCCCGTCCCTCGCCCGCCCCTCGGACGGCGACGTCCACGGCTTCCGCTTCTCCGTCAGCGAGGACTCCGGCGACGCGGCGAAGCCCCGGGGCACCGCGGACTTCGGCACCATCTGCGCCGGGACCCCGGCGAAGGACGGCACGAAGCGCGTGGCCCTGGTCATCGACTTCGGCACCCCCGCCGACGCCCCGTCCGGCGAGACCCCGCCGGCCGGCCGCACGGCCTGTGCGCAGGTGGCCGAGGACGCCAGCACGGCGGAGGCCCTCGCCGCGGTCGCCAAGCCCCTGCGCTACGACTCCAACGCCCTGCTGTGCGCGATATCGGGCTACCCGGAGAAGGGCTGCGGGGAGCAGGTCGCGGCGGAGAGGTCCGCCCCCGCGCCCGCCGAGCCCGGCGAGGCCGAGTCGGACGGCTCCGGCCCGTCGGTGGGCCTGGTCGCGGGGCTCGCCGTGGTCGTCCTGCTGGGGGCGGCGGCGATCTGGCAGGCCCGCCGCCGTGCCTGAGGGGCGCGACCGCGCCCGCCCGCGCCGCCGGGGCGGCGCGGGCGGGCGGTGGGGGTCCTGGGGGTCCCCCCGTTCCGGGAACGGGGGAGGCGCCCTGCGGGCGCCGGACGGCACGGCCGTCCCCGTCCACGCGCCGCGGCCCCCCGCGGCCCTGCACCCCGGCGCCTGGTGGCTGTGGGCGCTGGCCCTCGGCACCGCCGCGACCCGCACCACCAACCCCCTGCTCCTCACCCTCCTCATCGCCACCTCCGCCTACGTCGTGGCGGTCCGCCGTCCCCACACTCCCTGGTCCCGCTCCTACGGCGCCTTCGTCAAGCTCGCCGCCGCGGTCATCCTGATCCGCCTCGCCTTCGCGGTGGTCCTCGGCTCCCCCATCCCCGGCGCCCACACCGTGCTCACCCTCCCCGAGGTGCCCCTCCCCGACTGGGCCCAGGGCATCCGCCTCGGCGGCCGGGTCACCGCGGAGGCGCTCACCTTCGCCCTGTACGACGCCCTCCGCCTGGCGGCCCTCCTCATCTGCGTGGGCGCCGCGAACGCGCTCGCCAACCCCTCCCGCCTCCTCAAGTCCCTCCCGGGCGCCCTGTACGAGATGGGGGTGGCGGTGGTCGTGGCCCTCACCTTCGCCCCCCACCTGATCGCGGACGTGCGGCGCCTGCGCGCCGCCCGCCGTCTGCGCGGCCGTCCCGACAAGGGCGTACGGGGACTCCTCCAGGTGGGACTCCCGGTCCTGGAGGGGGCGTTGGAGCGCTCGGTCGCGCTCGCCGCGGCGATGGACGCGCGCGGCTACGGCCGGACCGCCGCCGTCCCGCCCGCCGTGCGCCGCACGACCGCCGCCCTCACCCTCGGCGGTCTGCTCGGCGTCTGCGCCGGGACGTACGGACTCCTCACCGCCGAGGGCGGCAGCTACGGCGTGCCCGTCCTCCTCGCCGGAGTGGCCGCCGCCCTCGCCGGACTGTGGCTCGGCGGCCGCCGCACCCTGCGCACCCGCTACCGCCCGGACGCCTGGGACGCCCGGGCCTGGCTGGTCACCGCGTCCGGGGCCGCCGTGGCCGCCCTCCTCACCCTCGCCGCCTCCCGTGACCCGGCGGCCCTGAACCCGGGCGTGGTGCCGCTCGTCGCACCCACCCTCCCCCTGTGGCCGGCGGCAGCGGTCCTGATCGGCCTGCTCCCCGCCTTCCTCACCCCCGCCCCCGAGACGCCGCACACCCGCAAGGAGCCGACGACGTGATCCGCTTCGAGAACGTGTCGGTGACCTACGACGGATCACCCGAACCCGCCGTCCAGGGAGTCGACTTCGAGGTTCCCGAGGGTGAACTGGTGCTCCTCGTCGGCCCGTCCGGGGTCGGCAAGTCGACGGTGCTGGGCGCGGTCAGCGGGCTGGTGCCGCACTTCACCGGCGGCACCCTGCACGGCAGGGTCACGGTCGCCGGCCGCGACACCCGCACCCACAAACCGCGCGAACTCGCCGACGTGGTGGGCACGGTGGGCCAGGACCCGCTCTCCCACTTCGTGACCGACACGGTGGAGGACGAACTCGCCTACGGCATGGAGTCGCTGGGTCTCGCCCCGGACGTGATGCGCCGCAGGGTCGAGGAGACCCTGGACCTCCTGGGCCTGGCCGGCCTGCGCGACCGTCCCCTCGCCACCCTCTCCGGCGGTCAGCAGCAGCGCGTCGCCATCGGCTCGGTCCTCACCCCCCACCCCCGGGTGCTGGTCCTGGACGAGCCGACGTCCGCGCTGGACCCGGCGGCGGCCGAGGAGGTGCTGGCCGTCCTGCAGCGCCTGGTGCACGACCTGGGCACCACGGTCCTCATGGCCGAGCACCGGCTGGAACGCGTCGTCCAGTACGCCGACCGGGTGGCCCTGCTGCCGGGCCCCGGTGAGCGCCCCCGGCTGGGCACGCCGCCGGAGGTGATGGCGGTCTCCCCCGTCCACCCCCCGGTGGTCGCCCTGGGCCGGCTGGCCGGCTGGTCCCCCCTCCCCCTGACGGTCCGCGACGCCCGCCGCCGGGCGGGTGGCCTGCGCGACCGCCTGGCCGGCCACGAACCGCACCGGGCCGGCCCCGCGCCCGCGTCCGCCCCTCCCGTGAAGCGCCGCTTCCCGCGCGCGAGGGCGGGCGACACCACGGCGCCCGCCCCGGTGGCCGAGGTCCGCTCCCTCTCGGTGCGCCGCGACCGCGTCCAGGCCCTGCGCGGGGTCGATCTGACGGTCACCGCCGGCGAGACGATCGCCCTGATGGGCCGCAACGGCGCCGGGAAGTCGACGCTGCTCGGCGCACTCGTGGGTCTGGTGGCCCCCTCCGCCGGCTCGGTCCGCACCGGCGGCGCGGTCCCCCACCGCACCCGCCCGCGCGACCTGGTCCGCCGGGTCGGACTGGTCCCCCAGGAACCCCGCGACCTCCTCTACGCGGACACGGTGGCGGCGGAGTGCGCGGCCGCCGACCGGGACGCGGAGGCGGCCCCCGGCACCTGCCGCGCCCTGCTCACGAAGCTCCTCCCCTCCGTGGCCGACGACGTCCACCCCCGCGACCTGTCCGAGGGCCAGCGCCTGACCCTCGCCCTGGCGGTGGTCCTGACCGCCCGCCCGCCCCTCCTGCTCCTCGACGAGCCGACCCGGGGCCTGGACTACGCGGCGAAGGCCCGGCTGGTGACGATCCTGCGGGAGCTGGCGGCCGAGGGCCACGCCATCGTCATGGCCACGCACGACGTGGAGCTGGCGGCGGAGCTCGCCCACCGGGTCGTCCTGCTCGCCGAGGGCGAGGTGATCGCGGACGGGCCGTCGGCCGAGGTGGTCGTGGCGTCCCCGTCCTTCGCCCCGCAGGTGGCGAAGATCCTCGCCCCGCAGGCCTGGCTCACCGTCTCCGAGGTCCGGGAGGCGCTGGACCGATGACTCCGCCCGCCACCACGGCACACCGGCCGGACCGCCAGGCCCGGGCCATCCGCCTGGGTTCCCGGTCCTGGCTGTCCCTCGCCCTGGTCAGCGCGGTGGGCGTGGCCGGCTTCGGCTGGCCCTTCCTCGCCCCGCCCGCCTCCGCCGTGAACGCCCACGCCCAGGACGCGCCCTGGCTCTTCGCGGGCCTGCTGGTCCTCCTGGTCGCGGTCGTGGCGGCGACCATCTCGGAGTCGGGTCTGGGCCCCAAGGCGGTGGCGATGCTCGGTGTCCTCGCGGCGACGGGCGCCGCCCTGCGCCCCATCGGCGCGGGCACGGCCGGTCTGGAACCCATGTTCTTCCTCATGGTCCTCAGCGGCCGGGTCCTCGGCCCCGGCTTCGGCTTCGTCCTCGGCTCGGTGACCATGTTCGCGTCCGCGCTGCTCACCGGCGGGGTGGGCCCCTGGCTGCCGTTCCAGATGCTGGCGATGGGCTGGTTCACCATGGGCGCGGGCTTCCTCCCGGGCCCCGACCGGCTGCGCGGCCGGGCGGAGGTCTGGATGCTCGCCGGGTACGGCTTCCTCGCGGCCTTCGCCTACGGCACCGTGATGAACATGGCGGGCTGGCCCTTCATGTCCGCGCTGGCCTCGAACATCTCCTTCTCCCCCGACGCGCCGCTCGCCACCAATCTGGCCCGCTTCGTGGCCTACTGCCTGGCGACCTCGCTCGGCTGGGACCTGGGCCGCGCCCTGGTCACGGTCGTCCTGACGCTCACCGTGGGCGTCCCGCTCCTCAAGGCACTGCGCCGGGCCACCCGCAGGGCCGCCTTCGAGGCCCCGGTCACATTCGGGGACACCGCTCCGTAGCCCCGCGGGCACACGCCGTGCCCGGCGCGGTGAAGCAGCCCACATGACCCGCGTCACATACGACCCGGCACCGTAGCGGCCTCCCCGATGCCCCGGGGCCCACCACCCGCCGGGCCCGCCGTTCCCCGACCCCGGGTAGTAAAAGCGACCTTTGCGGGCAATGCCCGGATTTGTTTCTGTGGAGCAGTCGCCGGGCGCCGACACCCCACGGGGTAGCGGCGCCGACGCACGCCCCCGCCGCACACCGCGGCATCCGGCACGGCGTAACGCGACGTCCCCGCTTCCGACCGAAAGGCCGCCTGTGTCCGCCGCTTCCTTCCTCCGCACCGTCTCCGCCCCGAAGAAGACCCTCGCCGGTGCCGCCCTGGTCGCCGCCACCTGCGGCACCCTGATCGCCGCAGCGCCCGCCCAGGCCGCGACCACGAGCGCGTCCTCGGCCCAGGCGACGGCGCAGAAGATGATCGGCAACTCGGCCGAGTTCCAGTGCTTCTCGAAGATCGTCCAGCACGAGAGCGGCTGGAACCCCACCGCCACCAACGCCTCCAGCGGCGCCTACGGCCTGGTCCAGGCCCTGCCCGCCTCCAAGATGGCCTCGGCCGGCTCCGACTGGAAGACCAACCCGGCCACCCAGATCAAGTGGGGCCTGGACTACATGAAGGACCGCTACGGCAGCGCCTGTGACGCCTGGTCCTTCTGGCAGTCCAACAACTGGTACTGATCCACCCGGACATCCCCCCTGTACCGAAGGCGGCGGCCCCACGATCCCCGGGGCCGCCGCCTTCGTCCTGCCGTCGCCGTCCGCCCCGGGCCCACCGCCGGGGGGACGGCCCGCGGTCCCTCAGTGCTCGCAGAGGGAGAACTCCCGCTCGTAGAGCTGCTCGTTGTGCTCGTCGACGAAGAACTTGCGTTCCCGCATGAGTTCCTCACGGTAGGTCCTGGCCTGCTCCAGCGTCATGGTCGAGGTGCCGGACCACGGCTGCTGCGGCGGCACGTCCGAGGTCGAGACGATCCTCCGGTCCGGGTCGACCAGGAAGAACGCCAGGATCTTGCGGTGTCCCGGACGGGTGGGGTCCTGGAGGCGGAACGGGCCGACGCGGTGCTGCAGCACGTTCGGGAAGGCCAGACAGCGTCCCGCCGGGGTCGCCGCGGAGCCCAGCGTCTGGTTCAGCGCGTCCTCGTCCTCCAGGCCGTAGACCTCGCGCAGGCCGTTGTCGTCGTTCTGCTCGTAGTCCGGGTCGTCGAGGGCGGCCCGGAACCCCAGCCGGCTCTCGGTGATGTTCTCGCTGTCCCAGTAGTAGATGCCGGTCGAGACGATCCGCTCGTTCAGCATCCCCTCGACGTGCCAGGAACCCCCCTCGTACGCGGGCTGTTCCGGGGTGAGACAGATGGTGGCGAGCTTGACGACGACCTGGAGACGACGGCCGCGCAGGTCGACCCGGCCGGACTCGCCGGGCGGCTCGGGCGGGGTGAAGACCGGGGCGTCCGGGACGACCGGGCGGCGGTTCTCCCACCAGACGCCGTAGGCCTCCTCCCAGACCCGGCGTGCTTCCGCGTAGGTCTCCTCGTCGGCGTAGGAGGACCTGTGCGGGTACTCCGGCTCCGCGTCGTACCACCCGTAGGGATCGGGGTCGATCCGCCGGGGCCGCGGACGGCGCAGATCGGTGAGCACGTTCTCCAGCAGCGGGCGGAACCGCGCGAACAGCTCCGGCAGGACGGCGGCCAGGTCGCGGTGCGCCTCCGGGTGGACGTTGTTGACGTACGAGCGGAAGGCGACAGTGCCGTCGTCGCTGACGTCGACGTCCGTGGGCAGCCACTGGAACCGCTCCGAGAACTCGTACTTCGCGTAGTGGCTCGCCGGGTTGGCCCACGCCTCCTCGGGAGCCCCGCTCACGTCTCTCACCAGGCAGAACAGTGAGGGATGCACCAGATCCAGTACCTGGCGGCCGGATCCGGGATGCCAGTCCCGCTCCGCTTCGGGGACCTCCTCCAGCACCCGGACCGCCTCGCGCAACCGGGTCCTGAGCCGGTCGTCGATCAGGGTGTCCGACTGCCACACCCCGTCGACGGCGGACACCTCGATGCCGGTCCGCCCGTCCCGCAGAGCGGCGTAGTGCCCGAGTTCGGCGAGCACGTAGCGCACCTGCGCCTCGGTGAGACCCTGGTCCACCGCTTCCCGCGTCCACCGGGCGACGACGTCCGCGTCGTTCCTCTTGTCGAACCAGCCGGGCTTCGCCCGTATGTGCGCGCTGCACCGGATCATGTCGAGTTCCCGCAGCGTCCGGGGTTGCCCGAACGGCATGGAGCGGGCGGTGTGGAAGGGCAGCGGGAAAGCAGGCAGGCCGGTCAATTCCTTCGGTCCTCACGGTCGGTGTGCGGTGGCGGGAAGGATACGACGGCGGACCGACACCGCAGCCCCGTGCGTCCCGGCAGTCAACGTCCCCACGCGGATCCACGTCTACGTGGTCGTGCCCCCTGCCGAACTCTCCCTGATCCCGCACGCGGACACGGCCCTCGAGCGGGGGAAGCCTCCGGCGTTCCGCCGGCGTCATCGCGTCCCGCTGATCGCGACGCTCGCCACCCTCCCCCTCTACGCCCTGTGGTGGGGCGTTCTCGCCACCGGGGGCGGAGACCTCGCCGCTCAGGACGCCTGGGCCGACTTCGTCCTGCGGCACGGGAGTTCGGCGTACAACCTGTCGTGGTACGGCGGGACGCACACCGCCAACTACAGTCTGCTGTCGCCGTACTTGATGGCGGTCCTGGGGGTGCGGGGTCTCACCGTGGCGTCCGGCGTCGCCGCCACCTGGATCGCCGCCGTCCTGGTGCGGCGTGTCCGGCCGCGCCGGCCCCTCGCGCCCGCCCTGCTCGCCGCCCTCGCGCTCTGGTGCAACGTCGCCTCCGGGCGGACCACGTTCGCGCTCGGGGTCGCGTTCGGGCTCGCCGCCTGCCTGTTCCTGGGCCGGGAGAAACGTCTCCTCATCGCCGGTGGGTACGCCGCCCTCGCCACCATGGCCTCCCCGGTCGCCGGGCTGTTCCTCGCCGTCGTCGGCGGCGGCTACCTGCTCGACCGGCAGCCCCGGCCCGCCACCGCCCTGCTGCTGCCGCCCGCCGTCGTCGTCGGGGCGACCACGCTCCTCTTCCCCTTCCACGGCGAGCAGCTCATGCCGGCGGCCCGCACGGGGCCGCCCGTGCTCCTCGGGGTCGCCGTCGCGCTGCTCTCCCCGGCCTCCTGGCGCGTGGCCCGGTGGAGCGGCGTCGTCTACGCCGCCGGGACCGTGGTGGTGTACCTCGTCCCCTCCCCCATCGGCACGAACGTCGAGCGGTTCGCCGAGTACGCCGCGCCCGTCGCCCTCCTCACCGCGCTCCTCGCCCAGCCACGACTGCGCGCCCTGCGGCGCGGTCTGCTGGTGGCCGTCCTCGTCCTCTCCGTCGCGTGGACGGGCAGGAAGACCGCCGACGACCTGCAGGTCTCCACGACCGTGCCCGCCTGGGCCGCGCACACCCAGGGGGTCGTCCAGGCCCTCGAGCGGCTCGGTGCCGGCACGGGCCGCGTGGAGGCCGTACCCGCGCGCGACCACCGGGAGGCCACCGTCCTCGCGCCCCGTTTCCACCTGGCGCGCGGCTGGAACCGGCAGCTGGACATGGAGCGGGGGCGGCTGTTCTACGACGGGTCGTTCTCCGCCGCGTCCTACCGGGCGTGGCTGGACCGGTGGGCGGTCGGCTTCGTGGTGCTGCCGAACGGGAAGCCCGACGGGTACGCCGAGGAGGAGGCGGCGCTGGTGCGCCACCGGCGGCCCGACTGGCTGCTGCCGGTCTGGCACGACGCCCACTGGCAGGTCTTCCGGGTGCGGGACGCCGTCCCGCTCGTCTCAGGGCCGGGAGCGGTCGTGCGGATGTCCGGCGCCGATCTGGTGTTGCGGGTGGCGCGGCCGGGGGCGGTGACGGTACGGGTCGCCCACTCGCCGTGGCTGCGCAGCGACGGCGGCGGATGCCTGAGCCGCGCGGGCGAGTTCACGCGGCTGACCGTGCCCGCGGCGGGCGAGTACCGGATCAGCTCGGAGTACGGTCCTTCGCCGGCGCCGACGGTTCGCTGCTGAACTCGGTGGCGGCCACCGCGGTCGTGGCCGCGCGGGGGCCCTGGAGGAGGTAGGTCAGCCCGAAGCCGGCGCCGACGACGAGCGCGCCGCCGGCCGCGTCCAGGATCCAGTGGTTGCCGGTGGCGACGATCGCGGCGGCCGTGAAGAGGGGGTGCAGGAGGCCCAGGACCTTCATCCAGAGCCGGGGCGCGATGATCGCGATGACCAGTCCGCACCACAGGGACCAGCCGAAGTGCAGCGACGGCATCGCCGCGTACTGGTTGGTGAGGTGGGTGAGGGTGCCGTAGTCGGGCTGGGAGAAGTCCTGGACGCCGTGGACCGTGTCGATGATGCCGAGGTCCGGCATGAGGCGGGGCGGGGCGAGCGGGTAGAGCCAGAAGCCGACGAGGGCGAGCAGGGTGGCGAAGCCGAGGGCCGAGCGGGCCCAGCGGTAGTCGACGGGGCGGCGCCAGTACAGCAGGCCCAGCACGGTCAGCGGGACGACGAAGTGGAAGGACGTGTAGTAGAAGTCGAAGAAGTTCCGCAGCCAGCCGATCTTCACCACCGCGTGGTTGACGGCGTGCTCGATGTCCATGTGGAGCAGACGCTCGAGGTCGAGGATCTGCTGCCCGTGCTCCTCGGCGCGGGCGCGGCCCGCCGAGTTGCTGCCGCCGGTCGCGGCGAGCCGGACCTTCGCGTACGCGGCGTAGGTGACGCGGATGAGGAGCAGTTCGAGGAGCAGGTTCGGGCGGATGAGCACCCGGCGCAGGAACGGCAGCAGGGGGACGAACGCGAAGCGGGCCGGGACGGGCGGGGCGTACGGGGTGGGGACGGGGCTGCGGAAGTGGCGGGAGGCGCGGGAGAGGAAGGGGACGGCGGTGGCGGCGGCCAGGGCCGCGAGGAGCACGACGTTGTCCCGCACCGGGTACAGGAACTCCATGTTCGGCAGCATCATCTTCGCCGGCAGCGTCATCACCAGGACCACGGCGACGGGCCACACCATCCGGTCGCGGGCCCGCTTGCCGGCCCGGCCGACGGCGGTGAGCAGCACCCACAGCAGCTGGTGCTGCCACGCGGTCGGGGCGACGGCGATGGCGGCGCAGCCGGTGACGGCGACCGCGAGGAGCAGCTGGCCGTCGTGGGCGTAGCGCACGGCGCGGCGCAGGGCGAGGGCGACGACCGCGGCGCCGAGCAGCAGGAAGACGGCGATCTCCAGGGGGCCTTCGAGGCCGAGGCGGAGCAGGGCGCCGTGCAGGGACTGGTTGGCGAGGGAGTCGGCGGGGCCGCCGAGGCCCACGCCGGCCAGGTGGTGCACCCAGTAGGTGTAGGAGTCGTGGGGCATCGCCGCCCAGGCGAGAGCGGTGACGGCGGCGAAGGTGACGCCGGTGGCCGTGGCGGCCCGGCGGCGGCCGGTGAACCACAGCAGCGGGGCGAAGAGGAGCAGGGTCGGCTGGAGGGCCGCCGCGACGCCGATGAGGGCGCCGCTGACGCGCTGGCCGCGGGCGGCGAAGCAGCCCAGCAGGACGAGCAGGACCGGGATGATGCTGGTCTGGCCGAGCCAGAGGGTGTTGCGCACCGGCAGGGACAGCACCAGCAGGCTGATGGCGACGGGCGCGGCGAGGATCGCGGTGCGGCGGCCGACCGGCTGGGGCAGCGCGCGGGCCGCGACCAGGCCGAGGGCGACGACCAGCAGCAGCGTGCCGAAGGTCCAGCCCCAGCCGAGGGCCTGTTCGGCGGTGCGGGTGAGGGGTTTGAGCACGAGCCCGGCCAACGGGGTGCCGGTGAACTGGGTCGAGTCGTAGAGGGACCCTCTGACGTGCAGGACGCCCTCGGGGCCCACCCAGGTCTCCAGGGTCGTCAGGCGTTCCCCGCTGGGGGTGGTGAGGACGGCGGCGACCTGCCGTACGGCGAGGACCGCGGCGAGCAGCCACAGGGCCAGGCGCGCCGCGCGCAGCCGTGCCCGGGTGCCGTCGACGGCCGTCGCCCCGAGTGCCTCCGTCGGTCGTCCACCGTGCTCCGCGTTCGCCACGCCTCGTCGGCCTCCCGCCCCGTTTCGCCCCGTGCGTCCCGTACGTGGGGATCCGCTCCGCGCGTCCTGTGCGGCCCGCGGCCCCCCTGGAGGGGGACGCAGGAAACCGCGGCTTCACCTGACGTCCCGCTCACTTTTGTCCGCATGACGATAGTCCGCGGCGGGTCGCGTCGCCCGCGGGTGGCGCGAGAAGCATCACAACGAGTGTGCGCCCGGGACGACCGCCGACGGCGCCGCGTCCCTGCACACGCGGCATTTGTGTGCAGTATGCAGCTATTCGCATACCGCCCGTAGGGGGACGGACAGCGCCTATCGTCGCTTGCTCGGCCCGCCCGCCAGTGCCGCCGCGCGGACCCGTCCCCGTCCCCGTCGAAAGGCAGGCGAGCGAAGTCTTGCCGACTGTCCAGGTCGCCACTCACCGCGCCGTCCCCGGTCCCGCCGGTTCTCCGTCGCCGGAGCGGACCGGTTCCGCGCAGGCACCCGCCCCCACCGTCACCGACCCCGCGCTCGTCCGGCGTGCCGTGAAGGCGGCCGCCCTGGGCAACGCGATGGAGTGGTTCGACTTCGGTGTCTACAGCTACCTCGCCGTCACGCTCGGCAAGGTGTTCTTCCCCTCGGGCAACCCCACCGCCCAGCTGCTGTCCACGTTCGGCGCCTTCGCGGCGGCCTTCCTGGTCCGCCCGCTCGGCGGCCTGGTGTTCGGTCCGCTCGGTGACCGGGTGGGGCGGCAGAAGGTCCTCGCCCTCACGATGATCATGATGGCGGCGGGCACCTTCGCCATCGGCCTGATCCCCTCCTACGCCGCGATCGGTGTGGGCGCGCCGGTCCTGCTGCTGGCGGCCCGTCTGGTGCAGGGCTTCTCCACCGGCGGCGAGTACGCCGGCGCCTCCACGTTCATCGCCGAGTACGCCCCCGACCGGCGGCGCGGCTTCCTCGGCAGCTGGCTGGAGTTCGGCACGCTCGCCGGGTACATCGCCGGCGCGGGCCTGGTCACGCTGATGACCGCGCTGCTGTCGCCGGCGGACCTGCTGTCGTGGGGCTGGCGCGTCCCGTTCCTGATCGCCGGTCCGATGGGCGTCGTCGGCCTCTACCTGCGGATGCGCCTGGAGGAGACCCCGGCCTTCGCGGCGGAGGTCGCCAAGGCCGGGCACGAGCGCCCGAAGGTGCCGCTGCGGGAGATGGTCACCGGCCAGTGGCGCGCGCTGCTGCTCTGCGTGGGCCTGGTGCTGGTCTTCAACGTCACCGACTACATGCTGCTGTCGTACATGCCGAGCTTCCTCACCGGCGAGCTGGGCTACGACGCGACCCACGGCCTGGTCGTCGTGCTCGGTGTGATGGTGCTGATGATGGTGGCCCAGCCGTTCGTGGGCCTGCTGACCGACCGGATCGGCCGGCGTCCGGTGATCGCGGCCGGCTGCGCCGGGTTCCTGCTGCTGTCCGTACCGGCGCTGCTGCTGGTCCGCGACGGCTCCCTGCTCGCGGTGGCCGGGGGGCTCGGCGCGCTCGGCCTGCTCCTGGTCTGCTTCACCGCGGCCATGCCGTCCGCGCTGCCCGCGCTGTTCCCCACCCGGGTGCGCTACGGCTCGCTGTCGATCGGCTTCAACGTCTCGGTGTCCCTGTTCGGCGGCACGACCCCGCTGGTGGTCACGGCCCTGATCGGCGCGACCGGGGACGTGATGATGCCCGCCTACTACATGATGGCCGCGGCCGTGATCGGCGGGTTCGCGGTGTGGCGGATGACCGAGTCGGCGGGCCGCCCGCTGCCGGGCTCACCGCCGTCGGTGGAACCCGGGAAACACCGGGAGAACGCCTGACCGGGGGTCGCCGGGCGGCGTATCTTCGGGAACGGGATCGGTGGGAACGACTCATCGGCCGCACGGAAGGCACGGGTGGATGGGCGAGTCGCAGCTCTGGCACGCGGTGGACGGCTACTTCGCCGACCGTCTCCTGACCGAGGCCCCCGACGAGGCGCTGACGGCCGCCCTGCGCGACAGCGACGCCGCCGGCCTCCCGCCGATCTCCGTGTCCCCCGTGGCGGGCAAACTGCTCCAGCTCCTCGCCCAGGTGCGGGGCGCCCGCAGCATCCTGGAGATCGGCACGCTCGGCGGCTACAGCACCATCTGGCTGGGCCGCGCCCTCCCCGCCGACGGACGGCTGATCTCCCTGGAGTACGACGCCCGGCACGCCGAGGTCGCCGTCCGCAACATCGCCCGCGCGGGACTCGCCCGGCAGGTCGAGGTGCGGGTGGGAGCGGCACTGGACTCGCTGCCCGCGCTGGCCGACGAGAACATGCCCCCGTTCGACCTGGTCTTCATCGACGCCGACAAGGTCAACAACCCGCACTACGTGGAGTGGGCGCTCAGGCTGACCGGCGCGGGCGCCCTCATCGTGCTGGACAACGTGGTCCGGGGCGGCCGGGTGGCCGACCCGGACAACACCGATCCGGACGTGGTGGGCACCCGCGCCGCCCTCGACATGATCGGCAGCCACCCCCGGCTCACGGGGACGGCGATCCAGACGGTCGGCACCAAGGGCTACGACGGTTTCGCCCTGGCGAGGGTGCTGGCCTGAGCACCGCGCAGGCCTCAGACCTCGTGGTAGAAGCCCACGTTGACGCTGCGCGGGGCGGTGCGGTCGTGGATGACGACCTCGCCGCTGCCGCCGCGGGGCAGCGCGACGGAACCGCCGTAGGCGACCGGGTGGACGTACTCCCCGATGGTCAGCCGCACCTCGGAGGACGGCTCCGGCAGCGAACCGCGCAGCCAGGTCAGCTGCCAGGTGCCGTCCTGCGCGCAGGAGAACTCCAGGTGGACGCGCGAGACGAACAGCCAGTCGTCCGGCGTCGAGAGCCGGCACAGCGACCTGTCCCGGCCCACCCGCAGCAGGGCGCCCGGCTCGCTGGGCGCGTCGGCCATGAGCATCCCGGCCGTGGCACCCGCTTCCGCCGCGGACACCGCGGCCATGGTGAGTTCGAGCACCTGCTCCTCCTGAGACCCTGAGACGCCCATCGCCGCCGAATGATAAAACGCCCGGGAGGACGGTGTCCGGCACAATGGACGCATGACCGAGCGAAAGCCACCCGGCGTCGACTTCGAGAGCTGGGTCGACAAGCAGATCCGTGACGCCGACGCGCGCGGGGAGTTCGAACGGCTGGCGGGCGCGGGGAAGCCGCTGCCCCGCGAGGTCGAGAGCACCTACGACGAACTGTGGTGGGTGAAGCGGAAGATGGCCCGGGAGGGCTTCTCGGTGCTGCCGCCGACGCTGGCCCTGCGCAAGGAGGCCGAGGACGCGCTGGAGGCGGCCTACGCCGCTCCCTCGGAGCGGATCGTCCGGAAGATTCTCACGGAGATCAACGCCCGGATCAGCGAGATGATGTTCAAGCCGCCGCCCGGCCCCCCGCTGGGAAAGAAGCCGTACGACGTCGAGGACGTCGTACGGCAGTGGCGGGAGCGCCGGGCGGCGCGGGGCGGGCCGGGCGCCGGCTCAGACGTGTAGCAGCCGGTCCGCCAGTTCGCGGTAGTCCCGCAGGGCCAGACGCAGTTGCTCGGTGTCGGTCGCCGCGGCGGCCTGCCCGTCGCCGGGTCCCGCGGTGCCCGCGGTCTCCCAGGACCTGCGCAGGGTGCGGCGCCGCTCGGCCACGGCCTCCGCGAAGCGGTCGGCCAGCTCCCGCAGGACGTCGTCGGCCTCCTGCACGGCCTCGCGCGGCGCGTCGACGAACCCGGCCACCGCGTGCTGCAACTGCGCGGCGAGCTGGTCGGTGTCGTCGTGCGGGAGGAGACGGTCGTGAGTGCCGGAGCCGAGGGCGGAGCCGGAGCCGCTCGCGCCGCCGTGCTGGGCATGGGCGAGGGTGTGGGTGCCGGTGTCGGTGCCGGTCGCCGCCGCGGGCTTGCCGGCGTCCGTCGCGGTCGTCCGGTCCCGGCCGGGGCCGGTCGGCGGGGTGTCACCGGAACGCGGGTGCGGAGCGGTGTGCGGGATGTCGGCGCCGCGGCCGGTGTCCTGGGCGGTGCGCGGTGTGCCCTCGTCGAGGGGGGCGCCCCCGGTGAGGGGCGTGCCTCCGGGGCGTCGGGTCACGTCGGTCATGTCGTTCAGCTCTCCTTCGCCTGGCGCCGGTTGAGCAGGGACGGCGTGTGGTGGCCGCGCCGGGCGGCCGGGGTGGCACGGTCGCTCTCGCCGGTGTGGCGTCCGCCGTGGCGTCCGTCCTCGTGCCGGGAGGGGCGTACCAGTTCCTCGAACAGGGCGCGGGCCTCGACCATCGCCTCGCGCATCTCCTCGGTGCCCGCGCCGCCGTCCTGCGCGCCGTGGGCGCGCGCCTGGGCCACGCGGTGCACGCGCCGGTAGCCCTCGACGTGGTGGGCGTGGTGCACGGACAGGGCGGACACCTGGTCCTCGTAGTGCCCGTCGGCGGGGAAGCCGCGGACGCCCGCCAGTTCGGCGATCAGCCGGTCCGCCTCGGCGACGGCGTCGCGCGGGGACTCGACGAACCGCTCCTGCGCGGCCGTCCAGCGCGCCTCGAAACGCTCGCGCTCGGCGGACTCCAGCGGCCGTACGCGCAGGTCGCCGTGGCGCTCCACGCGCTCGGCGAGTTCCCGCTCGGCGGCCCTGGAGTCCCCGTCGTGCCGCGCGAGGGCACGGTCGTACTCGGGCCCGAAGCGCCGCTTCAGGCCCGTGCCGTGCCGCGAGCCACGGTTACGCAGGGTCAACACGGCCGCGACGGCGACAACGACCGCGACAATCACGATCAACGCAATGATCAGGCCAGTGGACATGGATGCCTTCCGGGTTCTCGGCCCAACCGGCACTCCTCGCGAGCCGGTTCGTTCCCTTCGTGTTGCCCGATGCTCCACGCACAAACTGCGCGGCACAGAAGCCCGTTGCCGCCCGGCCGGAGCGGGGAGCGGGGCGGCCGGCCCGGCACGGCCCCCACCGGCATATTCGCTTGCGCGACCGCCACCCGGGCCGTCGAGAATGCGCCGCATGACCTGGACCGTCGCCCCGGAACCGTACGACTCCCCCGTCGCCGCCGCCCTGTGGCGGGCGTACTACACGGAGGTCAGCGACCGCTGGTACCTCCTGCACGAGGGGCGCCGGACCGATCCGGCGGAGCTGGAGCGCGAGATCGCGGCCGGCGCCGAGGGCGGTCTCGTGCCGCCCCGCGGGGAACTGCTGGTCGGGCGGTACGCGGGTGAGGCGGCCGGGTGCGCGGGCTTCCGGCTGCTGGACGGCGTGACGGCCGAGCTGACCCGGGTCTTCCTGTACGAGGGGATGCGGGGCCGGGGCGGTGCGGCGCGGCTGGTGCGGGCGGCCGAGGACGCGGCCCGTGCGGCGGGCGCGACCCGGATGGTCCTCGACACGCGCGGGGACCTCGTGGAGGCGCGGGCCCTGTACGCCCGGCTGGGGTACGCGGAGACCCCGCCGCACAACGCCCAGCCGTACGCCGAGCACTGGTTCGCCAAGGGACTCGGCTGACGGGCTCAGCCGGGCGGGGCCGCCGCGCGCGCGTCGTGCGGGCGTTCGCCGCGTGAGCCGCACAGCTCGTCGTTCAGCTCGTGCACCAGCTGCACCAGGTCGGTCGGGCGGTCCGGCCCCCACCAGTCGCCCAGCAGCTCGGCCAGGGACTCCTCACGGGCCCGAGCCAGGCGTTCGCTCACCTCGCGGCCCTCGTCGGTCAGCACCATGTCGACACCCCGGCGCACGGCGAGGTGCCGGATCTCGATCTGCCGGGTGGCCTCCAGGACGACGTTCAGCGGCACGGGATTGCGTTCGGCGAGCCGGGCCGGTTCGACCGAGCCGTGCCGGCGCATCCGCAGCAGCAGCCAGCTCGCCGCGGGCAGCAGGTCGTAGCCCGCACGGTCGGTGATCTTCTGGTAGATCTCGCGCCGCCCCTCGCGTGTGCCGAGCACCGACAGCGCACGGCACACCTCGTCGTACGAGGACCGCTCGACGGGGTTGCTGGCGAGCGTCTCGGTCACGTCGGGCGCGGTCACGGAGGCCCGCAGCTTGTCCTCCTTGAGGAACCAGGCCAGCGCGAAGCCGAGGAGGGCGACGGGCACGGCGTAGAGGAAGACGTCGGTGATGGCGACGGAGTAGGCGTCGAGCGCCGGCGGCCGCAGGGACGGCGGCAGGGCGGCGATGCCGCGCGGGTCGGCCTCCAGCGTCCCGGTGGAGACGCCGGGCGGGAGCGGCGTGTCGCGGAAGGCGGCCGTGAGCTCGTCGCCGAGGCGGCCCGCGAAGAGCGCGCCGAAGACGGCGACGCCGAACGAGGCGCCGATGGAGCGGAAGAACGTCGCGCCGGAGGTGGCGACGCCGAGGTCCTCGTAGGAGACGGCGTTCTGCACGATCAGCACCAGGACCTGCATCACCAGGCCCAGCCCGAGGCCGAACACGAAGAAGTAGACGCTCATCAGCGCGGTGGAGCTGTGCGCGTCGAGCTGGTGGAGCAGCAGCAGGCCCACGGCGGTCACGCCGGTGCCCGCGATCGGGAACACCTTCCAGCGGCCGGTGCGGCTGACGATCTGCCCGGAGCCGGTGGAGGACAGCAGCATGCCCGCCACCATCGGCAGCATGTGCACGCCGGACAGGGTGGGGGTGATCCCGTGGACCACCTGGAGGAAGGTCGGCAGGTACGTCAGCGCGCCGAACATGGCGAAGCCGACGATGAAGCTGATCACGGCGGAGAGCGTGAAGGTGCGCAGGCGGAACAGCTTCAGCGGCAGTACGGGTTCGGCGGCCCGGCGCTCGACGGCCACGAAGGCGACGGCGAGGACGGCGCCGAGCACCGCGAGCCCGATGATCTGGGGCGAGGCCCAGGCCCAGGTGGTGCCGCCGAGGGAGGCGACCAGCACCAGGCAGGTGGCGACGGAGGCGATGAGGAAGGTGCCGAGGTAGTCGATGACGTGCTTGGTGGACCTGCGCGGGATGTGCAGCACCGCCGCGATCACGGCGAGCGCGACGATGCCGACGGGGACGTTGATGTAGAACACCCAGCGCCAGCTCCAGTGTTCGGTGAGCACTCCGCCGAGCAGCGGTCCGAGCACGCTGGTCGCGCCGAACACGGCCCCGAACAGGCCCTGGTAGCGGCCGCGTTCGCGGGGCGGCACGAGGTCGCCGACGATCGCCATGGACAGCACGATCAGCCCGCCGCCGCCCAGCCCCTGGAGCGCGCGGAACCCGATCAGCTGCGGCATGTCCTGCGCGGCGCCGCACAGCGCGGAACCCACCAGGAAGATCACGATGGCGAGCTGGAAGAGGCGTTTGCGTCCGTACTGGTCGCCGAGCTTGCCCCACAGGGGGGTCGCGGCGGTGGAGGCCAGCAGATAGGCGGTGACCACCCAGGAGAGGTGCTCCAGGCCGCCGAGGTCGCTGACGATGGTGGGCAGGGCGGTGGAGACGATGGTCTGGTCGAGGGCGGCGAGCAGCAGGCCGAGCAGCAGGGCGCCGATCGAGACGAGGACGTTGCCGGACACGTGCTCCCGGTCGCCGTCGCCGGCGGCCGGCGGTCCGGCGCGGTGTGCGGGCTGCCTGTCGCTCGTCCTCGGCGCCGTACCGTGCGCGTCGCCGGCCATACGGACCTCCACGGGTTTCTCGTTTCCCGTCCATCGTGATCGGTGTGACCCGTTATGGCCTGTCGAGTCCTGCCGGAAGCTCGCATTCCGGGGGCGCGCGGACCGGCCTGTGAAGAAGATCTGCATAATCCTTGGAGTTCGCGAGGGGAGGGACCACACGTGGAACAGCCGAGGAAGAACCCGTGCCCGGAGTGCGGTGCGCCCAGGAACAGGGACAGCACGCCTTCCTGTGCCTGCACGCTGCGTGCGTCCGACGCCCTCCGCGACGCGCGCACGGCCGAGGCCGCGGCGGCGGAGGACTTCGATCCCCTGCGCATCCGGCCGTATGTCGAGCTGGAGGGCGAGAGCGGGCGCGGTACGCCGGACGGGGCCCGCGTGCACCCGGGCGCGGCCCCGCCGGCGGGCGCCGGCCCGGCCGGGCCCGGCGCCGCGGGGGCGCCCGACGAGACGATGCCGTTGCGCGCCGTCCCGCCGGAGGCGGCGGCACCCGGCGGGACGGACGCGACGTCGGCGCTGCCGACGCCCCTCGGGCCGGCGACGACACGGCCGAGCGCCACGGACCTGGACCTGTTCGACGCCACGCAGCCGATCGCGCCCGTGCCGGCCGGGCACGCCGCGCCGGAGGAGGACGGGACACCGCCGCGCAGGCGTCGGCGGGGGGCGATGTTCGCGGTCGCCGGCGCCGTCGTCCTCGTGGTCGGGGCCGCGGGGTGGGCGAGCGGGATGTTCACGTACGAGACGCCGTCCCGTGACGGCGCGGCGCCGGAGGAGGTGCGGGCGAGCGTCCCGGACCCGTCGTCCGGCGCGCCGTCCGAGGAGCCGACGGCCACCGCCTCGTCCGCCTCGCCGACGTCGTCCGCCTCCCCGTCGGACTCCCCGTCCGCGAGCGCGAGCGACTCGGCCTCGCCGTCGCCCTCGGCGTCCAGCGCCTCGCCGACCCCGTCGGCACCGGCCGAACCGTCCCCGACCCCGACGAGCGCCTCCCCGTCCGCTGACTCCTCCGAGGAGTCCGGCGAGGACGACGACGCCGGCTTCGTCCCGGTGCTGCGCCGCGGCGACCGCGGCCCGGAGGTCACCGAACTCCAGCGGCGCCTGAACCAGCTGTACCTGTACAACGACGACATCAACGGCCAGTTCACCCGCCGCGTCGAAGAGGCCCTGCGCAACTACCAGTGGTCCCGCGGCGTCCGCGAGGAGCTGGGCGTCTACGGCCCCCAGACCCGCTCCCGCCTGGAGTCGGAGACCCGCGAGCCGTGAGCACGGGGCCCGGGAACCGCTGAGGCGCGCACGCCGGCGCGGCAGCCGCGAGCCGCGGTTCCCGCGGGCGGCCCGGGCGCCCACGCCCGGGGACCTCCCCGCACGGGAACGGCGCGACACCGGGCCGCGCCCGCACGGCGCGCGGGTCCGGCGCGGCGGGGAGCCGGCGGCCACCCGGACGCCCCACCGTCCACGACGGACACCGGGACGGGCACGGGCACGGGCACGGGCACGGCGGGCACGGCGGGCCCACCGCGCCGAGACGCCGGCTATGCCGTGACGTGCAGGCTGATCGTGCCGTCCGGGTTCGGCTCGACCCGTACCCGGGTCAGGTCGCGGACGACCACGTCCGGGGCGTGGAAGGCGGCGCGGGGGCCGATGCCCACCACGCGCATGCCGGCCGCGCGGCCGGCGGCGATGCCCGCGCCGGAGTCCTCGAAGACCACGCAGTCGGCCGGGTCGACGCCCAGTTCGGCCGCGCCCTTCAGGAAGCCCTCGGGGTGGGGCTTGCTCGCGCCGACGGACTCCGCCGTCACCCGGACGTCCGGCTGCGTCAGCCCGGCGGCGGCCATCCGCGCCGTCGACAGGGCGACGTCGGCGGAGGTCACCAGGGCGTGCGGCAGGCCCTGGAGGGAGGCGAGGAAGTCGCGGGCGCCCGGCACCTGGACGACGCCCTCGGTGTCGGCGGTCTCCTCGGCCAGCATGCGGGCGTTGTCGGCGTGGTTCTGCTCCATGGGGCGGTCGGGCAGCAGCAGGGCCATCGAGGCGTAGCCCTGGCGCCCGTGCACGACCTTCATGACCTCGTCGCCGTCGAGCCCGTTGCGGTCGGCCCAGCGCCGCCAGACGCGCTCGACCGAGGCGTCCGAGTTGACGAGGGTGCCGTCCATGTCCAGCAGGAGGGCGCGGGCGGTGAGTACGGCGGTGGCCGTCATCGGCAGCTCCAGAGCGCGAGGGGTCCGGTCGAGGGGACCAAGGCGGCCCCGCCCGCCGGTCAGGGAAAACGGGCGGGAGCCACTTTGTTCATCCACGGTACAAAATCCACCCCGCATCCCGCCAGCGGGTTCACCGAGCGTTCACCGACACGTCGGCCCGCGGCCGCCCCGCGGGGCGGCCGCGGCGGGCGTCAGGCGGTCACCGCCTCCCACAGGCTCCACACGCCGAGGCCCAGCATCAGCAGCGCCGCGATCCGCGTGATCAGCTTCAGCGGGACCCGCTTCATCAGCGCCTTCCCGCCGACGATGCCGAGTCCCGCCACCGACCACAGCGCGAGCACCGCGCCCAGTCCCACGGAGAGCGGGTCGTCGTAGCGGGCGGCGAGGTTGGCCGTCATGATCTGCGTCAGATCGCCGAACTCGGCGACGAGGATCAGCATGAAGCCCGCCCCGGAGACCTTCCAGAAGCTCTGGTCCTCCGGCTTGCGGATCTCCTCCTCGTCGTCGTCCTTCTTGAGCAGCAGCACCGCCGCGCCGCCCAGGAACAGCGCGCCCGTGACGGCGTGCACGATCTGCTGCGGCAGCAGGGTGAGGACGCTGCCGGCCGCCACGGCGAGGGCGACGTGCACGGCGAAGGCGGCGGCGACACCGGCGAAGACGTACGAGGCGCGGTAGCGGGTGCCGAGGACGAGACCGGCGAGGGCGGTCTTGTCCGGCAGTTCGGCGAGGAAGACGACGCCGAAGACGACGGCCGTCACGGTCAGGCTGATCAACGGTTCCTCAATCGGTCGGGGCTGCCCCACCGAGAGTGCTGCGCGATTTCACGGGACACCTCGGCACGGCAGCGCACACGGCACCCGCGCCGAGGGGGCACGGGCGTGCACTGCTTGCCGAAGGTCTCGCTGGCGGGGCCCGCGCCGCGGGTCCGCCTCCGGGCGCCGGCTCAGGCGTGCTGAGCAGTGTGTCGACGGTCCGGCGAAGAGCTACTCCCCTTCTGCGCCGTCCATGGTACGCGAGGCCCGCCCCGGCCTCGTACGCGGAAACTTCACACCCGACCCATAGACGTGTCATGAACGCGTCATTAGCTTCTTACCCGGTCCACCCCTCCCGGCAACACGGCGCCGCGAGCATTCCCCTGCCCGCACGCCGACCGCCCCACCTCACAAGGGAGTTCGCATGTCGAAGTTCTACGCGCGTCGACGGCTCAGCATAGCCGCGGCGCTCACCGGAGTCATCGCCTCCGTCGGCCTGTTCCACGCCCCGGCCGCCTCCGCCGCCCTCCCCACCCCGGTCAGCGCCGCCACCGCCCGCGGCTACCTGTCCTCCCTGGACGTGCGCACCGAGAACCGCACCGGTTACAACCGCGACCTGTTCCCGCACTGGATCACCGTCAGCGGCACCTGCAACACCCGCGAGACGATCCTCAAGCGGGACGGCACGAACGTCGTCACCGACTCCTCCTGCGCCGCCACCAGCGGCAGCTGGTACTCCCCGTACGACGGCGCCACCTGGTCCGCCGCCTCCGACGTGGACATCGACCACCTGGTGCCGCTCGCCGAGGCCTGGGACTCCGGCGCCGGCTCCTGGACCACCGCGCAGCGCCAGGCCTTCGCCAACGACCGCACCCGCCCGCAGCTGCTCGCCGTCACCGACAACGTCAACCAGTCCAAGGGCGACCAGGACCCCGCCACCTGGATGCCGTCGCGCACCGCCTACCGCTGCACGTACGTCCGCGCGTGGGTGCAGGTGAAGTACCACTACGACCTGTCGGTCGACTCGGCGGAGAAATCCGCGCTGCAGGGGTACCTGGCCAACTGCTGAGGCACGCGGCGGACCGCCGGGCGCGCACATCTCGCCGCCGGCCTCCGTCGCTGCGTACCGTACGGAGCGACGGAGGAAGGGGTTCACCCATGGCCGGACTGCGGCTCGGACCACTGCTGAGGTACGTCGACGGCTCGTCCGCGACCGTCTGGGTCGAGAGCGAGCACCCGGGCACCGTGGAGGTGCGCTGCGAGGGAGGGCCCGGCGGGAAGGCGGGCACCTTCCGGATCGCCGGGCACGACTATGCGCTCGTCCAGGTCACCGGTCTCACCCCGGGCACGGCCACCCCCTACGAGGTCTTCCTCGACGGCACCCGGGTGTGGCCGCTGCCCCAGGACCCCTTCCCGTCGTTCCCGCCCTCCGTGATCGCCACGCCGGGCCCCGGCGACCGGACGCGCGTCGCCTTCGGCTCCTGCCGCTGGGCCTCCCCGCCCACCGGGGAGCCCGACCCGGTGGGGCCCGACGCGCTCGACGCCCTGGCCAAGCGCATCGCCGCCGACCCGTCCGGCGAACGGCCCGACGTGCTGCTGCTCCTCGGCGACCAGGTCTACGCCGACGAGACCTCCGACGCCACGCAGAAGTGGCTGGCCGGCCGCCGCGACCTGAAGGAACCGCCCGGCATCCAGGTGGCGGACTACGAGGAGTACACCCACCTCTACTACGAGTCCTGGCTCGACCCGCAGGTGCGCTGGCTGCTCTCCACCGTGCCCACCTGCATGATCTTCGACGACCACGACGTGATCGACGACTGGAACACCTCCGCCTCCTGGGTCGAGGACATGCGCGCCACCTCGTGGTGGCGGGAGCGGGTGCTCAGCGGTCTGATGTCGTACTGGGTCCACCAGCACCTGGGCAACCTCTCCCCCGCCGACCTGGAGGCCGACCCGCTCTACGCGGCCGTACGGGAGCGGCCCGACGGCACCGACGCGCTGCGCGCCTTCGCCTCCGAGGCCGAGGCGGACGCGACCGCGGTGCGCTGGAGCTACCGGCGCGACTTCGGCCGGGTGCGCATGGTGATGGTGGACAGCCGCGCGGCCCGGGTCCTGGAGGAGGGCCGGCGCGCCATGCTCGACCCGGACGAGGCCGCCTGGCTGCGCGAGCAGGCCCTCGACGGACGCGACACGTACGACCACCTGCTGATCGGCACCTCCCTGCCCTGGCTGCTGCCCCACCTGGTGCACGACGCGGAGGCGTGGTGCTCCGCGCTGTGCCGGGGCGACAAGGGGCCGGGCTGGGCGCGGTTCGGGGAGAAGCTGCGGCGCGCGGCGGACCTGGAGCACTGGTCGGCCTTCCCGGAGTCGTTCGACGAGCTGGCGGGGCTGATCGCCGAGGCGGGATCGGGCGCGGAGGCGCCGGCGACGGTGTGCGTGCTCTCCGGGGACGTCCACCACGCCTACGTCGCGGAGCCGCGCTGGCCGGGAGGCACGGCACCGGACGCCCGGGTGGTGCAGCTGACCTGCTCTCCGGTGCACAACTCCATCCCGCAGTCGATGAGGCTCGGCTTCCGCTTCGGCTGGAGCGCGGTCGCCCGGGGGCTCGGACGGGTCTTCGCGTGGCACGGCGGCCTGGGCCGGCCCGCCGTGGGCTGGCGCAAGACGGGCGGACCCTGGTTCGGGAACCAGCTCATGACGCTGACGGCCCACGGGCGCTCGGCGGTGCTGCGGCTGGAGCACGCCCAGCGGGAGGGCACCGGTGTGCGCCTGAGGACGGTCGCGGAGACCCGGCTGAGCCGGTGAGGCGGCAGGCAGCTGTGAGGCGCCTGTGCGGCGAGGGGTGGATCCGGTCAGTCCCCGGACGTCAGGAGACCGGATGGGGACCGTACTGACGTGCGACGGCGGGCGTTTCGAGCAGCGGAAACGGCTCCCACCCCTGGCCGAATGTTGAACTTGCAAGTAAGAATCCGGCGCTCCTAGCGTGGGAATCCGACTCGGTTCCGCCCCCCGGACCGGCCCCGTCCGCGGGACCGGCCTGACCGAAGGAGAACCCACATGACCGAACGGCTCAACAGCGCCCAGCCCTATGTGCTGGGCCTGTTCCGCATAGTCGTCGGCCTGCTCTTCGCCTGCCACGGCGCCGTCTCCCTGCTGGGTCTGCTCGGCGGCGTGGACGGCGACGGCGGCACCGTCGACACCGGCGCCTGGCCGGGCTGGTACGCGGCCGTGATCGAACTCGTCTGCGGCGGGCTGGTGCTGCTCGGCCTCGGTACGCGCGCCGCGGCGTTCCTCTCGTCCGGCGCCATGGCGTACGCGTACTTCAAGGTCCACCAGCCCGACGCGCTGTGGCCCATCGAAAACAACGGCGAGAGCGCCGCCATGTACTGCTGGGCCATGCTCCTGCTGGTGTTCACCGGCTCCGGCGCCTTCGGCCTGGACCGCCTGTTCACCCGGCGCTCCTCCTCCCCCGACGGCCGGCGGACGGCCGAGCAGACCCCGGTGACCGCCTGACCCACCGCGCGGCGCCCTCCGGTGGAACACGCAGGGAGGGCGCCCAGCACCCCGGTCCCGCACCACCGTCCCGCACCACCGTCCCGCACCCCGTCCGCACTCCCGCCCCGCCGGGGCGCACCGGCCGGGAGGCGGACTCCGGACCCCTGGCGTGCGAACCCCCCGTGACCTTCCTGTCACTTACCGGGCGTACGCTGTATGGCTGTCATCGGCCACACTTCTGCCACTCCTGCCGCCCCCGCGACAGCACGGCCGGATCTGGCCCACGGGGGCGCTACGGGGAGTTCGGGTGGAGAGTCTGGGGTCGCTGGTCGGCAGCCCGTGGATCTATGCGGTGGTGGCCCTGTCGGTCCTGCTCGACGTGTTCCTCCCGGTCCTGCCCAGCGGAGTCCTGGTGATCACGGCGGCCACCGCCGCCGCGGCCGGCACGGCGACCGACGTGCCCGACATCCTGGCGCTGACCCTCTGCGCGGCCACCGCGTCCGTCCTCGGCGACCTGGTGGCCTACCGCCTCGCCTGGCGCGGCGGCGCCCGCCTGGACCGGGCCATCGCCCGCTCCCGGCGGCTGACCGGCGCGCAGGAACGTCTCGGTGCGGCACTGGCACGGGGCGGCGGCGCGCTGGTCGTCCTCGCCCGGTTCGCCCCGGCCGGCCGCTCGGTGGTCTCCCTCGGCGCCGGCGCCGCACGGCACCGCGCCCGCGACTTCCTGCCCTGGTCCGCGCTGGCGGGACTGTCCTGGGCCGGCTACAGCGTGGCCCTCGGCTACTTCGGAGCCCACTGGCTGGGCGCGACGTGGCTGGCGACGGCGGTGTCGGTCGGCGCGCTGTTCGCGGCGGGCGCGGGAGCGGGGTTCCTGATGCGACGGAGGCCGCACCCCCGGCCTTCCGAAGCCTCGTAGGGGCCGCCCGCGGGCGGTCGTCGCGACGCCTCCCGGGCACCTCGACGGCCGGGCGGTCCCGGCCTCGCGTGTCCGGCCTCACGGGGACCAATCCGCGTCCGCGCCCGGACCGGATTACGTCCGGAGATGTCCTGACCACGGAGGCCCCGCTGTGAGAGAAGCCGTACAGATCGGCAGAAATCCCTCGTCCGAACCGGATCTGCAGGAGCTGGTGGGGCGCGTGGCCCTGGGCGACGAGAGGGCGTTCGCCGCCGTCTACGACGCGGTGGCGGGTCCCGTGCTGGGTGTCGCGCGTGCCGTCCTGCGCGATCAGGCGCACTCGGAGGAGGTCGCCCAGGAGGTCCTGGTGGAGGTGTGGCGCACCGCGCCCCGTTACCGCCCGGACTTCGGGACGGCCATCAACTGGATCCTCACGCTGGCCCACCGTCGCGCGGTGGACCGGGTGCGGTCGGTGGAGGCGGCGGCGGCCCGCGACCACAAGGCCGCCCTGCTGGACCGGACGCCGGAGTTCGACGAGGTGACGGAGCAGGTCGAGGCACGGCTGGAGCGGGAGCAGGTGCGCCGCTGCCTGCGCACGCTGACCGAGATCCAGCGCCAGGCCGTGGCGCTCGCCTACTACCGCGGGCTGACCTACCGCCAGGTCGCCGAGGCGCTGGCCCTTCCGCTGGGCACGGTGAAGACCCGGCTCCGGGACGGCCTCATCCGTCTGCGCGACTGCCTGGGGGTGACCGCGTGACCACCGCCGATCCGCACCGGCTGACCGGTGCCTACGCCCTGCACGCGCTGCCCGACGACGAACGCGACGCGTTCGAGCGTCACCTCTCGGGCTGCGAGGCCTGTGCCGAGGAGGCCGCCGAACTCTCCGCCACCGCGGCCCGTCTGGGCCTGGGCACCGTGGTGACGCCCCCCGCCGCCCTGCGCGAGCGGGTACTGCGCCGGATCACCACCGTCCGGCAGCAGTCACCGGGCGGTCGCGCGGACCCCGGCCCGGTCCGGGGCCGTCCGCGCGCCCGCCCGCTCTCCCGTTGGACACTCGCCGCCTGCCTCGCGGCGGCCGCCGCGCTGGGCGGGGCGGTCTGGCAGTACGAGCGGGCCGAGGACGCGCTCCGTGAGGCGCGCCGGGCCGAGCGGACAAGCGGCGGGATCGCCGCCGTGCTGGCCGCGCCGGACGCCAGGACGCGGACCGTCGTGCTCGGTGACGGCTCCACCGGCACGGTCGTGGTGTCCCGGAGCAGGGACGAGGCCGTGTTCATGGCGTCCGGGATGCCGCGTCCGCCGGGCGGCAAGGTCTATCAGCTGTGGTTCGACGACGGCGGTACCGGCATGCGGCCGGCCGGGCTGATGGACCCCGGCAGGGCCGATCAGGCGGTCCTGCTGCGCGGCGCCGTGGACGGGGCGTCGGGCATGGGGGTCACGGTCGAACCGGCCGGGGGCTCCGCACGGCCCACCTCCGCACCCGTCGCGGTACTCGCCTTCCCTGCCTGACCCACCCGCGGCCCCGGCACCGGGCAACCGGTGCCCCCGGGCCCGCACGGGACGGTCGCGGCGGTGACATCCGTTGCCGGGCGTGCCGCGGACGGGTCCGGGAGGAAATGTCACCCGATCCGGTTCCCGACCAATCCGCCCCGGCCGCGGAACCGGATTCCCCACGTGACCGAAGAACACCAGGAACCACGTCATCTCCGCGGCACGACACGGCAGTTGGCCGGCGCGCTCAGCGGCGTGGTGGCGGGCTCCGCCGCGCTCGCCGCGGCGGAGCCGGTCGCGGCGGCGGTCCGTCCGCAGGCGAGCCCCGTCCTCGTGGTGGGAGGCGCGGCGATCGACCGGACACCCGCGGCGGTGAAGGACTGGGCGATCAGGAGCTTCGGCTCCCAGGACAAACTGGTCCTGCAACTGGGCATCCTCGCCGTCCTGACACTCTGCGCCCTGGCCCTGGGAACGGTCGCGCTGCGCTCCCGGCGCACCGGCGCCGCCGGCGTCCTGCTGTGCGGAGCGATCGGCGCGGTGGCGGCCCTCGGCAGGCCCGACGCTGCCGGCCCGGCCGACGCCCTGCCCTCCGTGGTGGGCGCGTGCACGGGCGCGGTCCTGCTGTACGTCCTCACGGGCCGGCTCGTGCCGCCGGGCGCCGCGTCCGGCGCGCCGGACGGCCCCGGGGCCGGCTCGGCGAGCGGCCCGGTCCCGGACCGCCGGGGTTTCGTGATCCTGGCGTCCTCCGCCGTCGTCGCGTCCGCCGGGGCCGGTGCGCTGGGCCGTGCCCTGAACGGCACGAGGAGCCGGGACGCGGCCGCCTCCCGCGACCGGCTCGTCCTGCCGGCGCCGGACTCGCCCGCGCCCGCCGTGCCGAGGGGCGCCCTGCTCCGTGTCCCGGGAGTGAGCCCCTTCTTCACCCCCAGCCGTTCCTTCTACCGCGTCGACACCGCCCTGACGGTGCCGAGGGTCGACGTCGCGGGCTGGCGGCTGCGCGTCCACGGCGCGGGCGTCCGGCGCCCCCGCACCCTCACCTTCGACGACCTGCTCCGGCGCGAACTCGTCGAGCGGGACATCACACTGACGTGCGTGTCGAACGAGGTCGGCGGGCCCTACGCGGGCAACGCCCGCTGGCTCGGCGTACGGCTGGCCGACCTGCTGGCCGACTGCGGGGTCACGGCACCGTCGAAGGGCGGCCCGGCGGACCAGCTGGTGGCCCGCGCGGTGGACGGGATGGCCCTCGGCACTCCGGTCGAGGACGTCATGGACGGCCGTGACGCGCTGCTCGCGATCGGCATGAACGGCGAACCGCTGCCCTTCGCGCACGGCTTCCCCGTCCGCATGATCGTGCCGGGCCTGTACGGGTTCGTGTCGGCCTGCAAGTGGATCGAGGAGATCGAGCTGACCACGTTCGACTCCTACGACCCCTACTGGGCCGAGCGCGGCTGGGCGCGGCGGGCGCCGGTGAAGACCCAGTCGCGCATCGACACCCCCGAGCCGTTCGCCCGTCCGCGCGCCGGCACGGTCATGGTCGCCGGGGTCGCCTGGGCGCAGCACCGCGGCGTCGACACGGTCGAGGTCCGTGTCGACGACGGCCCCTGGCGGCCGGCCGACCTCGCGGCCGAGCACAGCCGCGACACCTGGCGCCAGTGGTCCTTCCCCTGGCAGGCCACCAGGGGCGGCCACACCCTGACGGTGCGCGCGACCGACCGCACCGGCCGGGTGCAGCCCGACCGCCGCACCCGCACCGTCCCCGACGGCGCCGACGGACGGCACTCCGTGGTCGTGACCGTCGACTGACCCGCCGAGCCACCCCAAGCCACTTCCCCCCACCCCGTCGAACGCAGCCTGCTGCCCTCACCCCCAGGAGAAACCACCATGAATGCACGCATCCGCCGCACCGCCGTCACACTGGCCGCCGCGGTCGTCCTGCCCCTGTCGCTGAGCGCCTGTTCCGACAGCGGCAGTGACTCCGCCGGTTCCGCCGACTCGCCGAAGGCCTCCGCGTCGGCACCGGCCGCCGACGGGGGCACGGGCAGCGGCGCCGCCGCGGACGAGCCGTTCGGCCCGGCCTGCTCGACGGTGCCGGAGGACGGCGCGGGCTCCTTCGACGGCATGGCGAAGGACCCGGTGGCCACCGCGGCCTCCCACAACCCCGCCCTGTCCACCCTGGTCTCCGCCGTGCAGAAGGCCGGCCTGGTGGACACCCTGAACAACGCCCAGGACATCACCGTCTTCGCGCCGACCGACGACGCCTTCGCCAAGATCCCGAAGGCCACGCTGGACAAGGTCCTGAACGACAAGGAGCAGCTGACGAAGATCCTCACCTACCACGTCGTGGGTCAGCGGCTGACGCCGCAGGACCTGGAGAACGGCTCCTTCGAGACGCTGGAGAAGTCGAAGCTCACCACGTCCGGCTCGGCCGGGTCCTACACCGTCGGCGACTCCGCCAAGGTGGTCTGCGGCAACGTGAGGACGGCCAACGCGACCGTCCACATCATCGACACGGTGCTGATGCCGGCCTCCTGACGCGGAACGGGCGGACACGCAAAGGGGCCGAGGACCTGGCGAACGATTGCCGGGGATCCCCGGCCCCTCCGGCGTACGAGGAGCGCGCCTACCCCGCCGCCTGCCGCGCGGTGGCTCCCCGAACCTCCAGTCCGTCGAGCAGTTCGGCGGTCGCCTCGGCGATCGCGTCCACCGCCCGTTCGAACACCTCGCGGTTGTGCGCCGCCGGTGCGCGGAAGCCGGACACCTTCCTCACGTACTGCAGGGCCGCGGCCCTGATCTCCTCCTCCGTCGCCTCCTCGGGCAGGACGGGCGGACGCAGCGTCTTGATACTCCGGCACATGCCCCCAGTCTGACGCGCGGGGCCCGGGTGTGCGCTCGAACGGATGAATCACCGCCGGGGACCCCGTCTCGACTCGCCACCCAAAATCGAACATGCGTATGATTGGACTGTGGCTGCGACCTATGACTTTCCGAGTGACCTCCTCGCCGGTCAGGAGGAACTGCATCAGGTCAGGGCCGAGTTGTCGGCCCTGCTGAAGCGGCTCCCCTGGTCGGTCGAACCCCTCGACGGGTTCAGTGACGACAACGGCTGGCGCAGGATCGAGCGTCCCGCCTCCCCGGGCTGGACCGAGGACGAACAGGCCGAGGTGGAGAAGCTCCGCCGGCGCGAGCACGAACTCGCGGTCTTCGTCAGCGGCCACCGCTACTGGGACGCCGTCGGCGGCTCCGACCGGGTCACTGCCCGCAGCCGGCTCAAGCACGTCCACGAGGAGAGGGACGAGGGCGCGGAAGGGGACGCGGGGAGCTCCGCGTAGACACACGACGACGGCCTCCGGGACACAGTCTCCGGAGGCCGTCGGTCACGGTGGGCGCGGACGGTTTCGAACCGCCGACATCCTGCTTGTAAGGCAGGCGCTCTACCCCTGAGCTACGCACCCGAGGCCCGGGCCGCGTGCCCAGGTCGAGTCGACAGCCTACATGGCCCCGGGCGCGGTCCGGCAAACCCGTATCGCGAGGTCCCGCGGGCCCCCGCGGCGGCCTCCGGGGTTTCCCCGGGGGATATCCCCACCCCGGATCGGGGAGCGGCCCGGATCCCCGGCCGGGCCGCGCGTCCGTACGGTCGAAGAGCGCCCGAACACGGCTGTCGGGCGCCGCCGACCGGCCCAGGGGGAGACCGTCATGACCCGCACGTCCCGCACCACAGCCCGCACCACCCGTACCGCACGGACGCGGTCCCTCGCCCTCGTCGGGGCCACCGCGGTGCTCGTCGCCGGTCTCGGCGCCTGCGGGGCGTCGGCCGGCGAGGACGACGACCCCGAACGCCGCTCCTTCGGCCTGCCGGGCCGCACGCTCACCATCGACTCCGACGACTCCGCCCTGGAGATCGTCGCCGCGGACGACCACCCCGCGGGCCGGATCGAGGTCACCCGCTGGTTCCGGGGGAGGGTCGTCGTCGGCTCCGACGCGAAGAGCACCTGGTCCATGGACGGCGACCGGCTGGTGCTGCGCCAGAAGTGCTCGGGACTCGTCGCCGACTGCGACGCCCGGCACCGCATCGAGGTGCCCCGGGGGGTCACCGTCGAGGTCGAGGACAAGGACGGCAGCGTGCGTGCCGAGGGCTTCCGCGACGCGCTGAGCATCCGGACGACGGACGGCTCGGTCCGCGTCACCGACTCCACCGGCCCCCTGGAGCTACGCACCGGCGACGGGTCCGTGCGCGCGGCGGTCTCCTCCCGCACGGTGCGCGTGCACAGCGGCGACGGCTCGGTCCACCTCGAACTCGGCGCCGTGCCCGACCTGGTGGAGTCCCGCAGCGGGGACGGCTCGACGACCATCGAACTGCCCCGGGCCGGCTACCGGGTGGACACACGGACCGGTGACGGCGGCGAGGACGTGTCCGTGGCGCGCGACGACTCGAGCCCCCACGAGGTGACCGCCCGCACCGGCGACGGGAATCTCACCGTGCGCACGGCGAACTGACGGGCCCGTGTGTTCGTCCTCCACCGGTGGGACAATGGCACCGGGCAGGGCGAACGACAGTACGGGAGAGGGATGTGACGGCGACACCAGCGCGGCCGTACTCGCCGTCGGATCCGCGTGTGCCCCGTACACGCCGTGCCCCCTCGCCCCGCCCGCCGGTACCGCGCGCCCGCCGCGCTCCCGGGCCGCTGCGGGACACCCTCGCCCTGGTGGGGCTGCCGCTGGTGGCCGCCCTGACGCTGCCCGCCGCGTTCGCAGGCGGCGGGACCCGGCGCTGGTTCGGCGGGCGGGCCGAGAACCAGCG
The DNA here is from genome assembly GCF_014649835.1 of Streptomyces pilosus. Classification (GTDB taxonomy): domain Bacteria; phylum Actinomycetota; class Actinomycetes; order Streptomycetales; family Streptomycetaceae; genus Streptomyces; species Streptomyces pilosus. Next base: position 595,640 of record NZ_BMTU01000001.1, read on the forward strand.
CGCGGAGGCGCAGGCCGCGAAGGACGCGGCGGCGGCCGCGTTCTACGAACTCGACACCGCCCAGCGCGATCTGCGGATCTCCGTCGAGACGATCACCGCCGTCGACTCCTCCCCCGCCGCCCGCCGCGTCGTCTCCGACTTCGAGGCGCTCGGCCGGCGCATCGACGAGGCCAGCCACCGGTACATCGACGCCGTCGACGCCCACGACCTGGACCGCGACGACCTGGAGGCGTCGGCGGCCTCCCAGGCCCGCGCCCGGCTCACCGCCGCCAAGGAGGAACTGGAGCGGGTCAAGCGGGAACTGGACCGGTTCGCCGACGGGCTCGGCCCGCTCCTCGGCACGGCCGAGACCCAGCTCGCCCGGCTCGCCCCCTCCGTCGAACGGGCCCGGCAGGCGCTGCTCGCCGCGTCCGACGCCCTCGACACCGCGCGCGGCTCCGGACTCTCCGCCGACGACCTCGCCGCCCGGCTCGCGACGCTCTCCCCGGAGCTGACCAGGCTGAACCAGGGAGCCGGGCAGCACGGCGTGCCGGCGACCCTGGAGCGGGCCGAACGCGTCACCCGCGAGGCCGAGGCCGTACGCGTCGAGGCCGAACGGCTGCCGGAGCGGGCCGCCGAGATCGACCGCCGGCTGGTCTCCCTGCGCACCCGCGCCCAGGCCCTCACCACCCGCTCCGGGCAGGTCGAACCGATCCTGAGCGAGCTGCGCCGCCGCTTCACCGTCGCCTGCTGGGAGGACCTGCAGAACGTGCCCGAGATCGCCGCGGAGAACGTCGGGCAGGCGGAGAGCAGACTCGCCGAGGCCAGGGCCGCCCGCGAGCAGCAGCGCTGGGCGGACGCGACGGCGCTGCTGTCGACCGCGCGGGCCCTGCTGAACACGACCGACGAGGCGGTGTCGGCCGCCGGTGACCGGCTCCGGCGGCTGAACGCCGTGCAGAAGGACCCCGAGCAGGAGATCGAACGCACCCGCTTCGCCATCCGGGACGCCCAGCGGCTGGCGATGGCCGGCCGCAACACCCCCGACCCGCGCGACGCCCGTCCCCTGGACGACGCGGTGGCCCGGCTGGAGCGGGCCGTCGCCGACCTGGAGGGGCGTCACCCCGACTACTGGCACTTCCTGACGGAGACAGAGACGGTCAGGGCCGCGGTGGGCGAGGTGGTGGCCCGCATCCGCGAGGAGCGTGGCGGCGGCGCCCACTGACGCACCCGCCGGCCCCGGTTAACCTGTGCCCATGCCTCGCTACGAGTACCGCTGCCGGACCTGCGGCGACACCTTCGAACTGAGCCGTCCGATGGCGGAGTCCTCCGCGCCCGCGGCCTGCCCCGCCGGCCACGACGACACGGTCAAGCTCCTCTCCACGGTCGCGGTGGGCGGCACCGCCTCCGCGGCGGCCCCCGCTCCCCCCGCGGGAGGCGGCGGTGGCGGCTGCTGCGGCGGCGGCTGCTGCGGCTGACGCCTCTCCGGTCCACCCGGCGGCATCCGGCAGGTGTGAGCCCGTCCTCCGTGGAAACACGGGGTGAACGGCTGTCGCGTTCCGTGCCCGTGAGGTGCGGTTCTCCTCAGCCTCCCTTCAGCTACGGATTCCTAGCCTGGACGGCATGACGGCACTCACAGCTCACACGACGGCACCGGACGCGGTCCTGGCGGCAGCGGCGCAAGGCGGTCCGGGGCCCCAGTGGGTCCACGACCTGATGGACACGATGGGTGCCCCCGGCGCCGGACTCGCCATCGCGCTGGAGAACCTCTTCCCGCCGCTGCCCAGCGAGGTGATCCTGCCGATGGCCGGGTTCACCGCGAGCACCGGCCGCATGGGGCTGCTCGCCGTGCTGCTGTGGACCACCGCCGGCTCCGTGATCGGCGCGCTCGCCCTGTACGGGGTGGGCGCGCTGCTGGGCAGGGACCGCACCGTCGCCATCGCGGGCCGGCTGCCGCTGGTGAAGGTCTCCGACATCGAGAAGACGGAGGCGTGGTTCCTGCGGCACGGGACCAAGGCCGTGTTCTTCGGCCGGATGATCCCGATCTTCCGCAGTCTCATCTCCGTACCGGCCGGTGTGGAGCGCATGCGGCTCCCGGTGTTCCTCGGCCTGACCACGCTCGGCAGCGCGATCTGGAACACCGCGTTCGTGCTCGCCGGCTATCTGCTGGGCGACAACTGGGAGCAGGTCACGTCCTTCGCCTCGGCGTACTCCAAGGTCGCCCTCGGGGCGGCCGCGCTGGCGGTGCTGGTCTTCGTGGTGATGCGGCTGCGCCGGCCCAGGGCCGGGCGCCGGCGGCGCGACGGGCAGGACAGCTCCGGGGAGGCACCCGCGCCGGACGCCCGCGCGGAGGACCACCCCACCCGGCAGCTGCGCGTCATGGACCCGTACGAGCCCACCGGCCGGAGGCAGGACCGCTGACGGCGCGCACGCACACGCGGGCCGGCCGGCGCGCGTCGCCCCACCGCACGGGCGGGGTGACGCGCGCCGGCCGTGCTTCCGCGGTCAGCGCGGGGCGCCGGCCGTCCTTCCGCGGTCAGCGCGGGGCGCGGACCGTCCGCAGCAGCTCGCGCAGGATGCGCTCCCCGGCGAGGACGCCCCGCTCGGGCAGGGCCCTGACCGCGGGGGCCGTCCAGTCGGCGTCCGCGAGCTCTCCGTGGCCGGGACGCCAGCCCCGGTCGGCGGCGAGGAGCAGGTCGGCGTCGAGGAGGGAGTCACCGGCGGCGAGGGTGAGGTCCGCGCCGGTACGGCGGGCCACCTCGCGCAGGGCGGCGCTCTTGGTGAGCGGCTTCGGCACGGCGTAGATCTTGCGGCCCTGGAGGGACACCGTCCAGCCGCGGTTCTCCGCCCACACCGCGAGTTCCTTCACCCAGTCCTCGCTCAGCAGCTCACGCTCCACGACCAGGTAGGCGAAGAGGTCCTCGGCGACGCGGTGCTTGCGCACCCACACCGGGTCGGCCGTCCGCAGCAGGTGCTCCTGCACCTCCGCCAGCGGGGCGCACTCGTCGGCCAGCCGGGCGAGCACCCGGGCGTGCCAGTCCCGGTCCGGCTCACCGTCGACGAGGATGTGGCCGCCGTTGGTGCAGATCGCGTAGGTGGGCTGCGGGCCGGGCAGGTTGATGCGCTGGTACTGCTTGCGGGTGCGGGTCGTGGTGGGGACGAAGACGGCCTCGTCGCCCAGGTCGGTGAGCAGCTGGGCCGCGGTCTCCGTCATGAAGGACAGCGGCCTGCTCTCGTGGACCTCCACGCACAGCAGTCTCGGCGCCCGCGCGTCGGGCATGGTGAGGGCGAGGGCGGCGGCGGAGTAGATGAGGGTGCGGTCGAGATCGCTGGCGACGACGACGGACATCAGCGGGTCACCGCCCTGCCGTCGGCGCCGGTCGCGCCCCGGGTGTACCGGGGGTGGATCAACCCCACGCAGGTGTACGGCAGTTGGTCGACCTCCTCGACCGGCACGCCCCGCTGCCCGGCGAGCAGGCGGACGTGGTCGAGGTCGCGGCCGGCTCCGGCACGGGCCAGCACCTTCCAGGGCACCCGGCGCAGCAGCACCCGGGTGGTCTCGCCGACGCCGGGCTTGACGAGGTTCACGTCGTGGATGCCGTACTCCTCGCTGATCCGCTCGACCGCGGCCCAGCCCTCCCAGGTGGGGGTGCGGTCGGTGGCGAGCAGTTCCTTGGCCTGGGCGCACGCCGCGTCCGTGACCTCGGGGAAGTGTGCGGAGACGGCGTCCAGGAAGGCCACCGACAGGTCGGCGCCGGCGAGTTCGCGGTAGAACTTGGCGCCGTGGAAGTCGTCCGGACCGACCAGGTCGGCCCGGAGCACGGTGCGGGAGATCAGGCCGGAGACGGTCGAGTTGAGGCAGGCGGAGGGGATCAGGTAGTCCTCGCGCGTGCCGTACGTGCGGACGCAGGAGCCGGGGTCGGCGAGGACGGCGATCTCCGGGTCGAAGCCGGTGACCCCCTCGGCCTTCTCGAACTCCACTACCGCCTGGGCGAGTTCACGGGTGATGGCGCCCTTGCCGGTCCAGCCGTCGACGAACACCACGTCCCGGGGGTCGTGGTGGGCGGCCAGCCAGCGCAGCGCGTTGGCGTCGATGCCCCGGCCTCGCACGATGGAGACGGCGTAGTGCGGCAGGTCGAGCTGGTGACGGTGGCGTGCCCAGCGCCGCATCAGGATGCCGACGGGGGTGCCGGCGCGGGCGAGGGAGACCAGCACCGGGCGGGGGGACCGCTCGGCGAGGACGGTCTCGGTGACCACGCCCACGGCGTGGGCGAGGCGGGCCGCCGACTCGTCGAGGGCCGCGTGGAACAGCCGCTGGTACTGCTCGCTCGGCTGGTACTCCACGGGCAGCGACTCGGCGTAGTGGGCGCCGCCGCTCTGGATGGCCTCCTCGCGCTCCTCGGTCGGCGCCTCCAGCGTCACGTCCGAGAGGTCCTGGAGCAGCCAGCCGACCTCCTCGGGCGCGTACGAGGAGAAGGCGGGACCTCTGAGGGGGTCGGGCAGCATGGTGGCGGGCCTTTCGGGGGCGTCCTGGGCGACGGGCACGTACGACGGTACGACCGCGAGGAGGACGTGCGGAGTGTGCGCGGCGAGCCGGGCGAGCAGTCCGCCGGGCGCGTGCAGCGCGGGGGTGTCGGCGGCCGAGTCGACCACGGCGACGACGGCGTCGAAACCGGCGCCGGCGACGTTGTAGGCGTAGCGGTCGCCGGGTCCGTCGGCGGGGTCGTCGTGGGCGGGGAAGACGAGGCGGGTGCGTATGGCGTAGCCGGGGTCGTCGACGGCGAGGACGGGTGAGCGGGTGGTGGTGGAGAAGCGCACCTCGGCGCGGGTGGTCCGCTCCAGCTCGCCGGCGAGGCGCAGCGGGGCGTACATCAGCTCCTCGAAGCCGAGGACGAGGACGCGGCGCGCGTGGGCGGGGAGGGCGTCGGCGAGGCGGCCGGCCATGCCGGGGAGGGCGTCCTCCAGGCGGGCGCGGTGCGCGGGGGTGAAACCGTGACGTCCCCCGTCGGGGAGCCCGGCGGGCCAGCCCAGCTCCACCCGCGTGAGCCGGACGTCCGGCCGCGGCGCGTCGTCGTCCGGTCGCGCGCCCGAACACCCACCACCCGCGGCGCCCTCGCCCTCGGGGCCGCCGGCACCACCAGCACCCCCGACGGGCGCGGGGAACCGCGCGACCTGCCCCGACGCACCCGCACCCGAAAGGTCACCTTCCGTGACGGCCTCATAGCGGGCTACCAGTTCCTGCCCCTTCTCCAGGACGCCGTCGGGCAGCCGCACCGTGCCCGAGGCGACCGTCACCAGGTCGATCCGCGCCCCGATTCCGCGGCCGAACTCCTCCAGCCGTCCGGCGTCGGCGGGTGACCGCATGTCGACGAGGGCGACCACGACGTACCGCGTCCGCGGATACCGCGCGTGCAGATCACGGATCGTGTTCAGGACCGTGTTGCCGGTGGAGAACTCGTCGTCGACCAGGATCAGCGGGCCCTCGCCCGCGAGCAGCCCGGGGTCCTCCGGGAGCAGCAGGTGGGACGTCGCGTGCGAGTGGGACTCCTCGAAGCCCCCCGCCGTGGCCGTCCCCGCGACCGGGCGGCGCGTGGAGTGCAGGTAGGGGGCGACGCCCAGACCGTCGGCGACACTGTGCCCGAGGCCGGTCGCGGTCTCCGCGTAGCCGAGCACCACCGCGCTCTCCGCCGACTCCCCCAGCAGCTCCCGCACCCTGCGGCCGAGCTCGACCCCGTGGCCGTGCACGACGGACGGGGACTGGGGCACGTGCTTGCCGAGGACGTTGGACACCAGCAGGTGGGCCCGCCTCGGGTTGCGGCGCAGGGCCAGCCCCAGCAGCCCGGGCAGCGCGTCGTCGCCGGTCAGCTCGACCCCGAGCCGCCGCGTGACCCAGTCGCCGGACCAGGTGTCCGCACCGGCCGGGGCGCCGTCCCGCACCGGGTGGTGCGTGCCCTCGTTCACAGCCTTCTCCATCCCCGTCAGTCCGCCAGGCCCGCCGCGAGCAGTTCGACGAAGCCGATGTCCTCGTTCGCCACGCCGAAGGCCTCCGCGCGCAGCAGTGTCCGCTCGGCCCAGGCGCGGTGCGGCTTCACCTCGTTCATCTTGTTCGTGTAGGCCGACCTGAGTACACCCCCGCCGCCGCGTTCCGGCCGCAGGATGTCCTGGGCGTCGCTGTACTCCTCGTGGCTGACGACGGACAGCGCGTGGACGGGCAGGACGTGCGAGGGGTGGATGCAGGTCTTGCCCAGCAGTCCGTTGGCCCGGTCGAGGGAGATCTCGCGCAGCAGGCCGTCCATGGCGTGCTGGATGAGCTTCTGGCGCAGGGCGACGGCCTGGACCTCGTGGAAGGGGCTCTGCCGCAGCAGCGGCTTGAACATGCGCTCCTGGACGCGGAAGTACTCCCAGACCGGCCCGGTCACGGTGAAGCCGGTGCCGTCGGCGCGGCCCAGCATGTTCACCACGTCGGAGATGACGGAGGCCACGACCTGGATGTCGTACGCCGTCATGTCGGGGCCCCGGCGCAGCCCGTAGGAGGAGCAGAAGTCGGTGACGCCGAGGCGCAGGGCGAGGACGCGGTCGCGGTACTTGTCGACCGCGCGGAAGATGCCCTCCAGGGTCTCCACGCGGGACTCGCGGTAGAGCAGCTCGGGGGACTCCAGGACCGGCATGGCGAACAGCCGACGGCCGCTCCCGGCCTCGGCGAGCGCCAGCGCCTCCAGGAACGGCAGGCCGCGTTCGGCGGTGAACTTCGGCAGGACGAACCCGGACAGCAGCGCCACGGCGGGGCTGAGGCGCCGGGTGAGGTCGGGGATCTGCTCGGGCGTGCGGACGCGGATGAACAGCAGCGGCAGGTCCGCCCCGGGCCGTCCGGCCAGGTCGGCGAGCTGGCGTACCAGGTTCTCCTCGCCGGCGATCACGTCCGCGTCGCCGATGGAGTCCTCCAGGCACAGCACCATGGAGACCACGCCCTGGGCGCCCTGCCTGACGATGTCGTCGGCGAGCCGCGGCCGGGTCGCCGGGCTGTAGAGCGTGGCGCCGAGCGCGGCGGAGAGCAGCCGGGCCGGGGAGTCCGGGGTGAAGTCACCGGGCTCCCGGTAGAAGAGACGTTTCCGCACCGCAGGGGCGATGTGCCCGAAATGACGCATTTAACTCCCCCGTGGTGTCCGTGGAATCAGTGGAATGTCGGAAGGTGGCCGGTAATAGTACGTAGATCTCGATGTCGCCGGTTCCCACCGGGCATGAACTTCAGGTAACCCGACTGTGTCGGACCCAACCCCCCACGTTGTCGTGACCAGGACGGAGAGGGCAGGATGACCCACATGACGCACGCGATGCTGAAGGGGTCGAACGTCCCTCTCGAGGCCACCACCGTACGCGCCGTGCTGCGCTGGTCGCCCGGGCAGGGGGTACCGGACGTCGACGCCTCCGCGCTGCTCCTCGGCCTCGACGACCGTGTGCGCTCCGACGAGGACTTCGTCTTCTACAACCAGCCCCGGCACCCTTCCGGCAAGGTCTGGCGGCTCGGCAAGAAACGCGTCACCGAGGGCCTGACCGACACGATCCAGACAGATCTCGCCGGTGTCGAGCCCGGCGTCGGCCGGATTCTCCTCGTCGCCTCTGCGGACGGCGTCACCTTCGACCGCGTACAGGCGCTGCGCATCCTGCTGTACGACGCCCAGGCCACCGACGGCGACGCGCTGGCGTACTTCGACGTCAAGCCGGAGACCGGCCAGGAGACCGCGCTGATCTGCGGCGAGCTGTACCGGCGCGGGGACGGCTGGAAGTTCCGGGCACTCGGCGAGGGCTACTCGAACGGGCTGGAGGGCCTGGCGACCGACTTCGGCATCTCGGTGGAGGAGCCGGACCCCGCCGACGAGTCCGACGCCGACGCCGTCGCCCAGCAGCCGCCTCCGACCACGCAGATGCCCGACCGGACCGCCCCCGAGGCGCTGACCCGGCCGCAGGCGCCGCTCGTGCCGCCGGCTCCCGAGGTGTCCCGGCCGCTGCCGCCCGAGCGGCCGGCGGGCGTGCCCGCCCAGCCGGCCTACGGCTATCCGCCGCAACAGCCCGCTGCCACCCAGCCCGCCTACGGCTACCCCCAGCCGGCGAGCCCGCCCGCCTACGGCTACCCGCCCGCGCCCGCCACGGCAGCCGCCGGCGCGCAGGCCGGGTACGGCTTCCCGCCGCCGGCCCCCGCGTCCCCCGACCCGGACTTCCGGCTGCCCCCGCAGGGACCGCAGTTCATCGGCCGCTAGCGGCCCGCCGGTGGCCCGCCCGCACCCGCCGGGCGGGCCGGGTCACCGCTCGGCCTTGGTCTTGAAGCCCCTGCCCCACTGGAGCCCCCAGCCGTAGAGCCGGTCCAGCTCGCCCTGGAAGCCGTAGACGAACTTCACCTCGCGGCGGACGATCAGCTCGTTCTTCACGTTCTCGATCATCACCACCGCGCAGGACCGGGCCTGCGGGTGGCGTTCGTCGAGGTTGATCTCGATCCGCGGGCCGTTGCTCGGGTACAGCGTGACGACCGCCTGCGTGCGGTCGAAGGCGGGCGTCTGGTCGTAGATGTAGGCGAAGACCAGCAGGCGCTTGATGTGCTCGCGCTGGTCCAGGTTGACGTAGATGGTCTCGCCGGAGGCGGAGCCGAACCGGTCGTCGCCGCTGAGCTTGACGTACGGCGGCCCGTTGACGTCCCCGAGGAAGCCGCCGAGGGGCTGCACGACGCCCTTGGTGCCGTCCTGGAGCTCGTAGAGACAGCCCAGGTCCAGGTCGACGTTGACCATGGACTGGCTGTGGCCGATGACCTCGGGCGGCTTGAGCGCCTTGAAGGGGTGGCGCAGCAGGCTCTCCCGCTGCGGGCCGCCGAAGTCGGAGGTGCGCATCCGCCAGCTCAGGTTGATCCGCAGGTGCCCGGTGGCCGCGCCCTGCTTGGTCAGCGACACCTGGCCGTGCCGCTTGGTCAGCTCGATGGCGTTGGTGGCCGCGTTGCCCGAGTCGAAGGCGCTCTCGCGTCCGCGCCACAGTCCGTCCAGGAAACCCATTCCCGCCCCACATCCCCTTGTCCGACCCCCGCCGGCGGCCCGCCGGCACGCCCGTGTGCCGACGGCCGACGGGGCGGCCCCGAGGACTGGTCCTCGGTGGCCGCCCCGTCGAGAGCGTTCCTCACCCGGGAGGCTGTCACACCCCGGAGGAGACCTCAGTCTTCACGGCGTCCTTTCCCTCGGCCGCCGCGATCCGCTTGTTGCGGCGCACCGACGACCAGAAGGAGGCACCGATCAGCAGGACCCCGATGAGGCCCGTGATGATCTCGTGGATCTCGAACCGGATCGTGACGAGCAGGATCAGCGAGAGGGCGCCGATCGCGTAGTGCGCGCCGTGCTCCAGGTAGACGTAGTCGTCCAGGGTGCCCTGGCGGACCAGGTAGACCGTGAGCGAACGGACGTACATGGCGCCGATGCCCAGGCCGAGCGCCATCAGGACGATGTCGTTGGTGATGGCGAACGCGCCGATCACGCCGTCGAAGGAGAAGGACGCGTCCAGCACCTCGAGGTAGAGGAACATGAAGAACGCGGCCTTGCCGGCCAGGGCGACGGCGGAGCGGGGCTTGCCCTCCCGGGCCGCCTTCTCCTCCTCCTCGTGCTCGCGCTCCTCCTCTTCCTCGAGCTTGTCCTCGAAGAAGCCGGAGAGACCGCCCACGATCATGTAGGTGATCAGACCGGCGATACCGGAGAGGAGGACCGTACTGGCCTTGTCGACGTGGGCGCCGCCGTGCTGATGGGCCTGGGTCGCGAAGGTCACGGCGGAGATCAGCAGGATGATCAGGGCGATGCAGACCGACAGCATGTCGATCTTGCCGAGCTTGGCCAGCGGACGCTCCAGCCAGCCGAGCCACTTGATGTCCCGGTCCTCGAAGATGAAGTCCAGGAAGATCATCAACAGGAACATGCCACCGAACGCGGCGATCGCCGGGTGGGCGTCGGTGACGAGCTCCTGGTAACGGTCCTTGTCGCTGAGCGCGAGGTCGACGGCCTCGATGGGACCGAGCTGGGCGCTGACGGCGACGATGACGACGGGGAAGACCAGTCGCATACCGAAGACGGCGATCAGGATGCCGATGGTGAGGAAGATCTTCTGCCAGAAGGCATTCATCTTCTTCAGGATCCCGGCGTTGACCACCGCGTTGTCGAAGGACAGCGAAATCTCGAGGATCGAGAGGATCGCCACGATGCCGAAGGCGGTCCACCCCCCGAAGAGGAACGCTGCGACCAGGCCGAGCGCGGTGACCGCGAACGACCAGCCGAAGGTTTTCAGAACCACTGGCTACCCCAGGTGTGTGTACGGGTCCCCCCGTTGCCGTATCCGGCTTTACGAAACGTTGACTCCGAAGTCTAGAGCGATGCCCCGAAGTCCCGACGCGTACCCCTGCCCCACTGCACGGAACTTCCACTCGCCCTGGTAGCGGTAGAGCTCACCGAAGATCATCGCGGTTTCGGTGGAGGCGTCCTCACTCAGGTCGTAGCGGGCCAGTTCCTGTCCGTCGGCCTGGTTCACCACGCGGATGAAGGCGTTGCTGACCTGGCCGAACGTCTGACCGCGCTCGTCCGCCATGTGGATGGAGACGGGGAAGACGATCTTGTCGCACCGGACCGGCACCCTGGAGAGGTCGACCAGCAGCGACTCGTCGTCGCCGTCGCCCTCACCGGTGAGGTTGTCACCGGTGTGCTCCACCGAGCCGTCCGGGCTCGTGAGCTGGTTGTAGAAGATGAACCACTCGTCCCCCATGACCCGGCCGTCGCTGCAGATCAGCGCGCTGGCGTCGAGGTCGAAGTCGGCTCCCGTGGTGGAACGCGCGTCCCAGCCCAGTCCGATCATCACCTGGGTGAGGTTCGGCGCGGCCTTGGACAGGGAGACGTTCCCTCCCTTGGCAAGCGTGACGCCCATGATGATGCTCCCCCTCCGGTTGGTGTTTCTCACGGTGGTCCTGCACCTCCGGCGCCGCACGTAAACCGTGCGGCGCCGGGTGGTGCGGCCGCGCGGGCGGCCGCGGCCGGGCGTGACCGCCCGCGGATGTGTCAGACGTTCACACCGAAGTCCTGCGCGATGCCGCGCAGGCCCGAGGCGTAGCCCTGGCCGATGGCGCGGAACTTCCACTCCGCGCCGTGCCGGTACAGCTCGCCGAAGACCATGGCGGTCTCCGTGGAGGCGTCCTCCGAGAGGTCGTACCGGGCGATCTCGGCGCCGCCGGCCTGGTTGACGACGCGGATGAAGGCGTTGCGGACCTGGCCGAAGGACTGCTGGCGGTTCTCGGCGTCGTAGATCGACACCGGGAAGACGATCTTCTCGATCTCCGCCGGGACGCCGGCCAGGTTGACCTTGATCTGCTCGTCGTCGCCCTCGCCCTCACCGGTGAGGTTGTCACCGGTGTGCTCGACGGAGCCGTCCGGGCTCTTGAGGTTGTTGAAGAAGACGAAGTTGGCGTCGCTGCCGACCTTGCCCGAGTTGTTCAGCAGCAGGGCGCTGGCGTCCAGGTCGAAGTCGGTGCCGGTCGTCGTACGGACGTCCCACCCCAGTCCGATGATGACCGCGGTCAGGCCCGGCGCCTCCTTGCTCAGCGATACGTTGCCGCCCTTGCTGAGGCTGACTCCCACGAGTCCTCCCTTGGTGTCCAGGGGCGGGGTGCCCCGTCGTGCGTCGGATGTCGGATCAACGAGTCGATCCTAGTGAGGGGTTCCCCGGGTCCGCAGGCCCGGGAACGAACCGTCAGAGGGTGTCGAGCGCCTTCACGCAGTCGTTCAGGTCGCGGGCGTCCGGCAGGGCGTTGACGACGCTCCAGCGCACGACGCCCTCCTTGTCGATGATGAAGGTCCCGCGCACCGCGCACCCCTTGTCCTCGTCGAAGACGCCGTAGGCGCGCGAGACGTCGCCGTGCGGCCAGAAGTCGCTGAGCAGCGGGTACTCCAGACCCTCCTGCTCGCCGAAGACGCGCAGGGTGTGGATGGAGTCGTTGGAGACGGCGAGCACCTGGGTGTCGCGGTCGGCGAAGCGCGGCAGGTTGTCGCGGACCTCGCACAGCTCGCCGGTGCACACGCCGGTGAAGGCGAACGGGTAGAAGAGCACCACCACGTTCTTCCGCCCCCGGAAGTCGGACAGCCGCACGGTCGCCCCGTGGTTGTCCCTGAGCTCGAATGCGGGGGCCTTGTCGCCGACCTGGATCGCCATCGTCGTGATCATCCCTTCGGGGTGGTTCGCTCCGTCCACCCTACGCAGGACGTACGACAGGCCGACGGACGGGCCGCCGCGTGACGCGGGCGGCCCGTCCGGGGTGTCTCACCGCTTCGACTTGGCGGCCTTCGGCGTCGCCAGCCGGCTGCCGCTCCAGTCCTTGCCGACGCTGACGCTCTTCGACGCCGTCAGGCCCGCCGTGGTGGCGGCCTCCGAGATGTCGCTCGGCTCGACGTAGCCCGAACGGCCGGTCTTCGGCGTGAGGAGCAGGATCGCGCCGCCCTCTTCGATGTACGTGGTGGCATCCACCAGCGCATCCGTCAGGTCGCCGTCGTCGTCGCGGAACCACAACACAACGGCGTCGGCCACGTCGTCGTAGTCCTCATCGACAAGGTCGCTCTCGATGACGCCCTCGATGGCCTCGCGGAGCTCCTGGTCGACGTCGTCGTCGTAGCCGATCTCCTGGACCACCTGCCCGGGCTGGAACCCCAGCCTGGCGGCAGGGTTCGTCCGCTCCTCCGCGTGGTCCGCGGTCGCGCTCACGGGTTGCCTCCTGATCATGTCTTGGGAATAACTCAGCCACGCGCGTGCGCGAAGCATTGGCCGTAGTCCACACGGGCGGGACGGATCGCGCAAGTACCCGGCCGTACAGACCGCCGAAACGGTGACGATCCTGGCGGGTCACCGCAACCTCAGGCACACCATCATGGCCCGCTGTGACGCGCACCACACCCATGTGCCCCGTTTGGCCCTTTGGGAACCGTCTCTATGTGCGAAGACTCGATTGGACGAGCCCCCTACACACCGTACTGGCCGAGACCGCGGATTACCTCCCGGTAGAGATGACGCCGACGGCCCCGAGGTGGACCATGGGAGCGGCGCACACCGGGCCGCAGCAGCGACACGGCGGTCCTTTCACGGCCCTCTGACAGGTAAGGAACAGCGTGGCTTCCGCATCCGATCGCAACCCGATCATCATTGGCGGCCTTCCGAGTCAGGTTCCTGACTTCGATCCCGAGGAAACACAGGAGTGGCTCGACTCCCTGGACGCCGCCGTCGACGAGCGCGGCCGGGAGCGGGCCCGCTACCTCATGCTGCGGCTGATCGAGCGCGCCCGCGCCAAGCGCGTGGCCGTCCCCGAGATGCGCAGTACGGACTACGTCAACACGATCCCCACCCGGGCCGAGCCGTTCTTCCCGGGCAACGAGGAGATCGAGCGCAAGATCCTCAACGCGACCCGCTGGAACGCCGCCGTGATGGTCTCCCGCGCGCAGCGGCCGGGCATCGGGGTCGGCGGCCACATCGCCACCTTCGCGTCCTCCGCGTCGCTGTACGACGTGGGGTTCAACCACTTCTTCCGCGGCAAGGACGAGGGGGACGGCGGCGACCAGGTCTTCTTCCAGGGCCACGCCTCGCCCGGCATCTACGCCCGCGCGTACCTGCTGGACCGGCTGAGCGAGCAGCACCTGGACGGCTTCCGGCAGGAGAAGTCGAGGGCGCCGTACGCGCTGTCCTCGTACCCGCACCCGCGGCTGATGCCGGACTTCTGGGAGTTCCCGACCGTGTCGATGGGGCTCGGCCCGATCGGCGCGATCTACCAGGCGCGGATGAACCGCTACATGCACGCGCGCGGGATCGCGGACACCTCGAAGTCGCACGTGTGGGCGTTCCTCGGCGACGGCGAGATGGACGAGCCGGAGTCGCTGGGCCAGCTGACCATCGCCGCGCGCGAGGGGCTGGACAACCTCACCTTCGTCGTCAACTGCAACCTCCAGCGGCTCGACGGCCCGGTGCGCGGCAACGGCAAGATCATCCAGGAGCTGGAGTCGGTCTTCCGGGGCGCCGGCTGGAACGTGATCAAGCTGGTCTGGGACCGCACCTGGGACCCGCTGCTCGCCCAGGACCGCGACGGAGTGCTGGTCAACCGGATGAACACCACGCCGGACGGCCAGTACCAGACGTACGCCACCGAATCGGGCGCGTACATCCGCGACCACTTCTTCGGTGACGACCACCGGCTGCGCGCGATGGTCGAGCACATGACCGACGACCAGATCCTGCACCTCGGCCGCGGCGGCCACGACCACCGCAAGATCTACGCCGCGTACAAGGCGGCCCAGGAGCACAAGGGCCAGCCGACGGTGATCCTCGCGAAGACGGTCAAGGGCTGGACCCTGGGCCCGAACTTCGAGGGCCGCAACGCCACCCACCAGATGAAGAAGCTGACGGTCGACGACCTCAAGCACTTCCGGGACCGGCTGCACCTGCCGATCGCCGACAAGGACCTCGAGTCCGGTCTGCCGCCCTACTACCACCCGGGGCCGGACACGGAGGAGATGCAGTACATGCACGACCGCCGCAAGGCGCTCGGCGGGTACGTGCCGACGCGCGTGGTGCGGTCCAGGCCGCTCACGCTGCCCGGGGACACGACGTACGCAACCGTGAAGAAGGGGTCCGGTCAGCAGTCCATCGCGACGACCATGGCCTTCGTCCGGTTGCTGAAGGACCTGATGCGGGACAAGGAGATCGGCAGGCGGTTCGTGCTGATCGCGCCGGACGAGTACCGCACGTTCGGCATGGACTCTTTCTTCCCGAGCGCGAAGATCTACAACCCGCTCGGCCAGCAGTACGAGTCCGTGGACCGGGAGCTGCTGCTCGCCTACAAGGAGGCGCCGAACGGGCAGATGCTGCACGACGGCATCTCCGAGGCGGGCTGCACGGCCTCGCTGATCGCCGCGGGCTCGGCGTACGCCACGCACGGCGAGCCGCTCATCCCGGTGTACGTCTTCTACTCGATGTTCGGTTTCCAGCGCACCGGCGACCAGTTCTGGCAGATGGCCGACCAGCTGGCGCGCGGATTCGTGCTGGGCGCGACCGCGGGACGCACGACGCTGACCGGTGAGGGGCTCCAGCACGCGGACGGCCACTCGCAGCTGCTGGCGTCCACCAACCCGGCGTGCGTCGCGTACGACCCGGCGTTCGGCTACGAGATCGCGCACATCGTGCAGGACGGCCTGCGCCGGATGTACGGCTCGGACGAGCGGCACCCGCACGGCGAGGACGTCTTCTACTACCTGACCGTCTACAACGAGCCGATCCAGCACCCGGCCGAACCGGAGAACGTGGACGCCGAGGGCATCGTCAAGGGCCTGTACCGCTTCAGCGAGGGCACGTCGGGTTCCCTGCCGGTGCAGATCCTGGCGTCCGGGGTGGCGGTGCCGTGGGCGGTCGAGGCGCAGAAGATCCTCGCCGAGGAGTGGGACGTCAGGGCGGACGTCTGGTCGGCGACCTCCTGGAACGAGCTGCGGCGCGAGGCGGTGGACTGCGAGCGGCACAACCTGCTCCACCCGGAGGAGGAGCAGCGGACCCCCTACGTGACGCGCAAGCTGGCGTCGGCGGCGGGGCCGGTGGTGGCGGTGTCCGACTGGATGCGGTCGGTGCCGGACCAGATCGCGCGCTGGGTGCCGGGGACGTACCAGTCACTGGGCGCGGACGGTTTCGGCTTCGCGGACACGCGCGGGGCGGCCCGGCGGTTCTTCCACATCGACGCCCAGTCGATCGTGGTGGCGGTGCTGACGGAACTGGCCCGCGAGGGCCACCTCGACCGGTCGGTGCTCAAGCAGGCGATCGACCGGTACCAGCTGCTGGACGTGGCCGCGGCGGACCCGGGCGTGGCGGGCGGCGACGCGTAGCGCCCCGGCGGGGCGCACAGGACGAAGGGCTCCCGGCACGGTGCCGGGAGCCCTTCGCCGTGTTCGGTTCCGGGTCAGAACATGCCGTAGCCCGAACCACCCGTCACACCGGCCAGATAGATGACGGCCAGCAGCGTGTCGATGGCACCCAGGACCACGGCGACCAGGGCCGGCACCGAGCGGGACCCCGCCCAGCTGCGGCCCATGGCCAGCCATCCGCAGACGATCGCCGCCGGGCCGAGGACGATCCCCAGCACGAAGAATCCGGCGACCGCGCAGACGAGTCCGATGATCCCGAGCGTCGCGCGATCCGGCCCGGACCGTGACCCCGTCCGGCCACGTGTGCGGGGGTGCCTGCGCGTACCGTGTCCGAAGCTCGCCATCATCAACTCCCTTATGGGTTCGTTGACATGGCGGGTACCCCCGCATCCGCGGTGAATTCACCCCGTCCGCGCGGCGGGCGGGCCGCCGTCCGCGCGCTGCCCCCCTCCGGCAGCGCGCCAGGGCGTCGTCCTCCCCTGCCCTGCGGAGGACTTGACCCACTGTGACCTGCGGTGCCCTCCCGGCGGGAGGGATCACCGCGTCGGTTCACCCTGACGAGCGAACCGGGTCACGAAACGGCCCGTCAGACGTGTCCGACTCCCGCGCCGGCCTCCGCGTTCTCACCGCGCTTGGTGAGGAACGCGACGAAGACGGCCACCACGGCGACACCGGCGGCGGTGAGGGAGGCCAGGGCCATGCCCGACATGAAGGTGTCGTGGGAGACCTCGGTGATCTTCTGGACGACCTCCGGCGGCATGTCCGGGGACACCGGTGCGATGCCGAACTGGACGGCCTCCGCGGTCGCGTCGACCTGGTCCCCGCCGAGCGGCGGAAGACCGGCCTCCGTCCAGTTGCCGGGGAGGTCGCTGTCGACCTTGGAGGCCATCACGGCTCCCAGCACGGCCGTACCGAGGCTGCCGCCGATCTGCATGGCGGCCTGCTGGAGACCACCGGCCACACCGGACAGCTCCAGCGGGGCGTTGCCCACGATGACCTCGGTGGCACCGACCATGACGGGGGCCAGGCCCAGGCCGAGCAGGGCGAACCAGAGCGACATCACACCGCTGCCGGTGTCCGTCTCCAGCGTCGACATGCCGTACATGGACACCGCGGTCAGGATCATGCCGCCGGCCAGCGGGATGCGCGGACCGACCTTGGTGATCATCACACCGGCGAGCGGCGAACCGACGATCATCGAGCCGGTGAGCGGCAGCAGGTGCAGGCCCGCGTCGACGGGGCTCATCCCGTGCACGTTCTGCAGGTAGAAGGTGACGAAGAACAGACCGCCCATGAAGGCGATGGCCATCAGCACCATCAGGACCACACCCGCGGACAGCGGGACGGAACGGAACAGCGCCAGCGGGATCAGCGGCTCGCGCACCTGCGACTGCCAGACCGCGAAGGCCACGAAGAGACCGACGGCGACGGAGATGAACGTCCAGGTCCAGGTGCCGCCCCAGCCCCACTCGGGCGCCTTGATCAGGGCCCAGACGAGGCAGAACATCGCGGCGGACAGCAGGAGTATGCCGAGGACGTCGAAGGAGCGCGGTGCGTTCACGGCACGGTGGTCGAGCAGGATCCACGCGCCGAGCGCGACGGCGAGGACGCCGACCGGCACGTTGATGAAGAAGACCGACTCCCAGCTGACGTGCTCGACGAGGACGCCGCCAAGGATGGGGCCGCCCGCGGTGGAGGCACCGATGACCATGCCCCAGATGCCGATGGCCATGTTGAGCTTCTCGGCCGGGAAGGTGGCCCGCAGCAGGCCGAGCGCGGCCGGCATCAGCAGCGCGCCGAAGAGTCCCTGGAAGACACGGAAGGTGATGACCATCGTGATGCCCTCGGACAGCCCGATGGCAGCCGAGGAGGCGGCGAAGCCGGCCACACCAATGAGGAAGGTCTGCCGGTGGCCGAACCGGTCACCCAGCTTGCCCGCGGTGATCAGGGAGACCGCGAGCGCGAGGAAGTAGGCGTTGGTGATCCACTGCAGATCGGACCAGCTGGCTCCGAGGTCCGCGGCGATGGCCGGGTTCGCGATGGCCACGATGGTGCCGTCCAGGGCCACCATCATGACCCCCACGGCGACGGTCACGAGGGTGAACCAGGGGTGCCCGCGCAGCCCCTTGCCCGGGGTCGCGCCCGACGGGGCGGACGGAGGCCCGTCCCCCGCTCCCGCCTTGTCGATGGTGGTCTGACTAGTCATACGAGGAAGCTAATGTCAGCGACTGACAGTTGACAAACCAATTCATCGGACGGTCACTGACGCGAAATCTCCGCATAGCCTGAGCTGGAGGAACAGTTCGAGGAGGCGCCATGGAGACGGCCGGGACCGCCGTGGGTGCGCCGGCGCGGCCGGGTCTGCGGGAGCGCAGGAAACAGCGCACCAGGGACGCGCTGGTCCGGGCGGCGCTGGAGCTGATCGCCACGCGCGGGTACGAGCGGACGACCGTCGACGACATCGTCGCGGCCGTCGACGTCTCGCAGCGCACCTTCTTCCGCTACTTCGCCGGCAAGGAGGAGGTGGCGTTCTTCGTCACCCGGCTCGCCGAGTCGCGCGTCCTGGAGGCGGTACGCGCACGGCCGCCGCACGAGACGCCGCTGGAGGCGCTGCGCCGGGCCGTGCTGGACAGCTGGGACGGCATCAACGAGGCCGTGGAACGGCTGGTCCCGCTGGACCTGCACATGCGCGTCTACCGGGTCATCGAGTCGACACCCGCCCTGCTCGCCGCCCATCTGCGGCGCGCGACGGAGCTGGAGGAGGAGCTGGCGCGCGTCGTCGCCGAGCGCGAGGGGCTGGACGTGGACGCCGACCCCCGGCCGCGGATCCTGGTGGCCGCGTTCGGCGGAGTGGTCCGGGTGGCCGAGCGGCGCTGGTCCGCCGGGGAGGACCACAGCACCGAGGCCATGCGGGACCTGATGACGACCTGCCTGGACCAGGTGGGTCCGGCACTCGCGGGCAACTGGCGTACGGGACCATCCCCGAACCGGGCCAACGAAACGTGATACCCGTCACTTGGTTCACGCGAGACACTCCCGTTCTCCTAGTGTGTCCTTTCAGTGACTTCCTTCGACACCTCCCCGCAATCGAACGTCTGGCGCGCGCTGCTCGCGCTCGCCGTCGTCTTCGTGATGCTGGCGACCACCGGCTGGACGGCGTCGCGCCACCAGCGCCACCCCGCTCCGCTCCAGGCGTCGCTCGCCGCGTGGGAGAAGGGCCGCATCGCGGGTCACCGGCTGCCCGACCCGGACGCGGGACCGGCGCGGCTGACCCGGTTCTTCGCCTCCCTCACCGGAGACCAGCGGACGTACCTCGCCCACCGCTACCCGCTGGCGGTCGGCAACATGAACGGCGCGCCGGTCGAGCTGCGCTACCGCGCCAACCGCATCGCGCTCGGCGAGGCCCGCGACGTCGAGCTCGGCCGCGTGCACGACAGCCGTCTCACGGCGTCCGGCCAGCGGCACGCCGCGCGCCGGCTGGACCGCTTCGAGGCACTGATGCACCCCGGCCGGCGCGTCCTCGCCTTCGACCCGTCGGGCTCCGGCCGGGTCGCCGAGGTGTTCGGCGACCTGCCCGGGGCCGAGCGGGTCTCGGTCGTCGTGCCCGGCGCCGACACCGACCTGCTCACCTTCCAGCGCACCGACCGCCGGTACTCGGCACCGGTCGGCATGGCGAAGTCGCTGTACGCGGCGGAGCGCGCCGCCGACCCCGAGGCCCGCACCGCCGTGATCGCCTGGGCCGACTACACCGCCCCCAGCGGACTCGGCATGGACGCGGCCATGGCGATGCGCGCCGAGGACGGCGCCCAGCGGCTGGACGCGATGGTGCGGGGACTGCCCGGGAAGGCGCCGGTCTCGCTGTTCTGCCACAGCTACGGCTCCGTGGTGTGCGGGATCGCCGCACGCTCCCTGCCGGAGCGGGTGGCGGACATCGCGGTGGCCGGCAGCCCCGGCATGCGGGTGGAGAAGGCCTCCGAGCTGCGCACCGGCGCCCGGGTGTGGGCGATGCGGGACGCCGACGACTGGATCCAGGACGTGCCGTACCTGGAGCTCGGCGGCCTGGGGCACGGGGCCGATCCGGTCGCCGCCGGTTTCGGGGCGCGGGTGCTGTCGGCCCGGGAGGCGAAGGGCCACGCCGGGTACTTCGTGCCGGGGACGGACAGTGTGCGGAACTTCGCCGAGATCGGTGTTGGCGCATACCGCGCGGTGTCCTGTGCGCACGGGGGCGACGCCTGCCGCGCGGGTTTGTCCGGTACGACACCTATCGGACGCGCGTAGAAGCGGAGATACTGCGGTATGCGTGGGGAGGGGACGGAGAAGCTCGTGCCGCATACGATGAGCCGCATGGGTGACGTACTGGCTGGATTTCATGCCGCCTGGGAGTTCGAGTCCGACTCCGTGCTCATCCGTTACGAGCGGGGGATCCGGACTCCGAAGCTGTTCCAGGCACTCGGGGAGCGGCGGGTGCCGCTGGAGGCGATCGAGGGCGTCACCCTCATACCCGGCAGGCGCGGCACGGTCGTGCTCCGTGCCGAGCTGCGGCCGGGGGCGGACCCGCTCCTGGAGGCGGCCGCCGGGCAGTTGAAGGAGAGCAGCGACCCCTACCGGCTGGTGCTGCCCGCCGAGCGCGAGACGCTGGCCGAGTACTACGCCGACGAACTGCGCGCGCGGCTCACCGAGTCGGGACCCGCCGAACGCCACCTGGTGGCCGCGCCCGAGGTGCCGCTGCGGTTCAAGGCGTACGACGGGAAGGCGAGCTTCGACGGTAAGGCGGTGTCCTTCCGCTGGTTCTGGACGGGCGCGTCGTCGGCCAAGTGGAAGGCCGGGGACCAGCGGTTCCCGATCGATGAGCTGAGCGGGGTGGAGTGGCGCTCGCCGGAGGTCTTCGAGGGGCACCTGCGGTTGCTGCGGCGGGACGCGGGGACCGGGCAGGCGGGACAGGCCGACCAGGATCCGGCGGCGGTGGTGTTCGGGCTGGGGTACGGGCCGGTACACGAGTCGCTGCCGTTCGCGGGAGCGGTGCTGGCGGCGGTCCGGGCGTGCGCGCCGGTGCCCGTGCCTGCGGCGCCCGCGCGGCGTGATCCGGCGGACATCGCCGAGCGGATCCGCCACCTGGGGGAACTGCACCAGGCCGGGCTGGTGACCGACGAGGAGTTCTCCGCCAAGAAGGCGGAGCTGTTGTCGGAGCTCTAGCGTGGTCGGAGCTCCAGCGTGGTCCGGAGCTGGCTCCAGCGTCGGCGGAGCTCCAGCGTCCGCCGCCGGGCGGCCGGCCGTCGGACGGCCGCCCGTCGGGTTCACTCCCGTCCGGCGGACGTGAACGTCATGTCGGCGTAGCGGGTGCCGGCCACCTGAGCGGCGATCGGGTCCAGGAGGGCCAGGTCCTCCTCGGTGAGGGTGATGCGGGTCGCCGCGGTGTTCTCCTCCACGCGGGCCGGCCTGCGGGTGCCCGGGATCGGCACGACCGGGAGGCCGTGGACGGCGGCCCGTCGGTGCACCCAGGCCAGGGCGATCTGGCCCGGGGTGGCGCCGTGGGCCCCGGCCACCGTGCGGACCGGCTCCAGCAGGGCCGCGTTGGCCGCCGCGTTGGCGCCCGTGAAGCGGGGCATCCGGCGGCGGAAGTCACCGGCGGTGAGGTCCTGGTCGGCGTCGGCGAAGGAGCCGGCGAGGAAGCCGCGGCCCAGCGGGGAGTAGGGGACCAGAGTCACACCCAGCTCACGCGCGGCCGGTACGACCCCGGCCTCGATGTCCCGGCTGAACAGCGACCACTCGGACTGGACGGCCGCGATCGGGTGGACGGTGTGCGCGGTGCGCAGCTCGTCCGCGGTGACCTCGCTGAGGCCGAGCTGCCCGACCTTGCCCTCGCGCACCAGCTCGGCCATGACGCCGACGGTCTCCTCGATCGGCACGTTCACATCGCGCCGGTGCATGTAGTAGAGGTCGATCACGTCGACGTCCAGGCGCTTCAGGCTGGCCTCGACGGCCTGCCGGATGTAGGGCCCGTCGTTGCGGATGATCCGCCGGTCCGGCTCGTCCGGCGGGATCGACAGGGCGAACTTGCTGGCGACGACCACCTCGTCGCGGTGCGCCCTGAGGAACGGGGCGAGGAAGCGCTCGTTGTCGCCGTCGCCGTACGCGTCGGCGGTGTCGTACAGCGTGACGCCGAGCTCCAGGGCCCGTTCGAGGGTGGCCCGGGAGGTGTCCGCGTCCGCCGGACCGTAGGCGAAGCTCATGCCCATGCAGCCGAGGCCCTGCACCCCCACCGCGGGGCCGCCGGCGCCCAGCGCCGCCGTCGCGATCCGGTTGTCCGTCATCGTGTCCTCTCCGACGCCAGGGCCCGCCCCGCGTCCGCGTAGAAGCTGATCTTCCGGTCGAGTACGGCGAGGGTGCCCTGGAGCTCGGCGATCCGGGACAGGACGTCCTCGCGGGTCCGCTCCAGCAGCTCGAAGCGCTCGGTGTAGGTGTGGTCGCCCGAGCGGACCAGTTCCGCGTACCGCACCATGTCCGCGACCGGCATACCGGTCAGGCGGAGCTTGCCGACGAGGGCGAGCCAGTCGAGGTCGCGGTTGCTGTAGCGCCGCTGACCGGTGTGCGAGCGGTCGATGTGCGGCATGAGTCCGATGCGCTCGTACCAGCGCAGGGTGTGCGCGGTCAGCCCGGTGAGGGCGACGACCTCGCTGATCGTGTACCTGTCCTCGCCGTCCGGCCTGCGGTCCCCCTGCGGCGGTCCGGCGCAGCTGTCGGCGCCCGCCCCTGTCGTCTCCGTCCCCGTCACCGTCATGTCCCCCACGCTAGAACGCTGGAGTGCACTCCAGGCAAGCGGCACGGGCCGGAAACGGACGGAGGGGCCCCTTGCCGGAGCGGGAGCGCCGAGCGCTTAGGCTCGACGGCATGTCGCTGAAGAGCCTCGCGCTGATCGAGAACTGGCCGGTTCCCACCGCCGCGGCGGGTGTCGTACGGGCGGACGGCACCGTCCCGGGCACCCACGGGCCGGCCGGCCACCGCTTCCCGCTGGCCTCGGTCACCAAGCCGCTCGCCGCGTACGCCGTGCTGGTGGCGTACGAGGAGGGCGCGATCGAGCTGGACGAGGCGGCGGGCCCGGACGGCTCGACCGTGCGGCACCTGCTCGCGCACACCTCCGGGCTGGCCTTCGACGAGCACCGGGTGACCTCGGCGCCCGGTGAGCGGCGGCTGTACTCCAACGCCGGGTTCGAGCAGCTGGGAGAGCACGTCGCCAAGGCGACGGACATCCCGTTCGCCGAGTACCTGCGGCAGGCGGTGCTGGAGCCGCTGGGCATGACGGCGACCTCGCTGGAGGGGTCCCCGGCGAAGGACGGCGTCTCCACGGTCGACGACCTGCTGCGGTTCGCCGCCGAGGTGCAGGCGCCACGCCTGCTTGACCCGCGCACGGTGGCGGCGGCGATGACCGTGCAGTACCCGGGGACCAAGGGCGTCCTGCCGGGCTACGGCCACCAGAACCCCAACGACTGGGGGCTCGGCTTCGAGATCCGGGACGGCAAGTCGCCGCACTGGACGGGCGCCTCCTCGTCACCGCGCACCTTCGGGCACTTCGGCCAGTCGGGCACGTTCCTGTGGATCGACCCGGACGCGGGCGCGGCGTGCGTCGCGCTGGCCGACCGGGCCTTCGGGCCGTGGGCGTCCGAGGCGTGGCCGCCGTTCACCGACGCGGTGCTGGCGGAGCTGCGCGGCTGACCACGGCCCGCGGCCGGCCCGCCCGGCGTGAAGTCCCCGTGAAAACCCTGTGGATTCGATGTCGGTGGGGCGCCCTATGATGCGCCGGACGATCACGGGGACCAGGGGAGGGCGCGACATGTTCGGCAAGGTGTTCGGCAGGACCGGGGACAGACCGGAGGCGGATCCGTACGCCCTCCCGGCGCCGCGCAGGAAAAGCGGGGTGTACGCCCTGCGCGCGCTCGGGGACACGCGGGTGCTGGCGGCCGTGGAGGCCGCGGACGCGGGTGACTGGGGAGCGGTCAGGACGGCCCTGGCCCCCTTCGACCTGGGCCGTGACCATCAGGTCCTCGGTCAGCTGGCCGTCCTGGACGGGGTGCAGGAGTGGATCGGCCGCGCCGTCGAGGAGGACGAGGAGCACCGGGCCCTGGCCCTGCTGATATCCGGGGCGCGGCACATCAACTGGGGCTGGGAGGCCCGGACCAGCGCGCGTGCCGTGGACGTCACCCGCGAGCAGTGGCAGATCTTCCACGAGCGGCTCCGCGTCGCCGAGCAGCAGTTGTTCGAGGCCGCCGAGCTGCGCCCGGACTGGATCACGCCGTGGCGCCACCTGCTCACCTCCGCGCGCGGCATGTCGCTCGGCCGCCCGGTCGCGGAGACCCGGCGCGACGCCGCGCTGCGGCGCGACCCGCTCGACCTGGAGGTTCACCTCGAATGGCTGTCCCAGCTCCAGCCCCGCTGGGGCGGTGAGGCGGGGGAAGCCCTGGAGTTCGCCCGGGCGGCGTTCGCCGCCGCACCCGACGGCCACCGGCTCGGCTGTGTCGTCGCCATGGCGTACGTCGAGGAGTGGGTGGAGTCCGACGACAGCGCCTGCCTTCAGCAGCCCGGGATCCGGACGGAGTTGAGGCAGGCGGCGGAGCGCAGCATCCTGCACCCCGCCTACGGGCGCCGCCTGGGCTGGCAGGGCGACTACAACATGTTCGCCATGGCCCTCTCCCTGGCCGGGAGCAGTACGGCCTCGAACGTGTTCCGCGAACTGGAGGGCGTGTACACCGAGTGGCCGTGGACGTTCATGTCCGAGCCGCGGAAGGCGTACACGCGCTTCCGCAAGGCCTTCTGAGCCCCGGCTCCCCCCTCTTCCCCCGCCCGTCGCATGCCTTCACACCCGGACCGCCGATGACCCTGCCCGAGAACACCGCCGACCGCACCTTCCAGGTGGATCTGCGCGGCCTCGTCGACCTCCTCTCCCACCACCTCTACTCCAGCCCCCGCGTCTACCTGCGTGAACTCCTGCAGAACGCGGTGGACGCGCTGACCGCCCGGCACACCCTCGAACCCGCCGCCCCCGCCGGGTCGTTCGGCATCCGTCTGTACGCCGACGGGACCGTCGTCCGCGTCGAGGACGACGGTGTCGGCCTCACCGAGGCCGATGTGCACACCTTCCTCGCCACGATCGGCCGCAGCAGCAAGCGCGCCGAGAAGATCGCCGAACAACGCGGCGACTTCATCGGCCAGTTCGGCATCGGCCTGCTGTCCTGCTTCCTCGTCGCCGACGAGATCCACGTGCTGAGCCGCTCCGCCCGCACGCCCGACGCGCCCGCCGTGGAGTGGCGGGGGCGCGGCGACGGCAGCTACACCGTCCGCAGCCTGCCCGCCTCGGCCCGCCCCCGGCCCGGCACCACCGTCACGCTGACCCCGCGCGCCGACGCGGGCGAGTGGACCCGGCCGGCGCGGGTGCAGGCCCTGGCACGGCACTTCGGTTCGCTGCTGCGCCACCCGGTGACCTTCTCCGACGGCACCGGCGGCGGCGCGGACACCCCGGTCAACCCGGAGGCGGCGCCCTGGGAGCGTACGTACCCGACGCCCGGTGCCCGCTCCCGCGCGCTGGCCGCGTACGGCGAGGAGGTCTTCGGGTTCGCGCCGCTGGACACCGTGGAGCTGGACCTGCCGGCCGTCGGCCTGAAGGGCATCGCGTGCGTGCTGCCCGAGGCGGTGCCCGCCGGGCGGCGGCACGGCCACCGGGTGCACGTCAAGGGCATGCTGCTGTCCGAGCAGGCCGAGGAGATCCTGCCCGAGTGGGCGTTCTTCGTGCGCTGCGTGGTCGACGCGGAGAGCCTGCGGCCCACGGCGTCCCGCGAGTCGCTCTACGAGGACGACACCCTCGCCGCCGTCCGTGACGCGCTCGCCGAGCGGCTGCGCGCGTGGATCGCCCGGGCCGCCGCCAGCGACCCCGAGCTGCTCGGCCGTTTCCTCCAGGTCCACCACCTGGCCGTGAAGTCGCTCGCGGTGCACGACGACGAGATCCTGCGGATGCTGCTGCCGTGGCTGCCGTTCGAGACCACCGACGGGCACTGCACCCTCGACGAGTTCGCGCGCACCCACCGCACCGTGCTGGTCACCTCGAGTGTGGAGGAGTTCCGCCAGGTCGCGGCGATCGCCTCGGCCGCCGGGCTCGGCGTCGTCAACGGCGGCTACACCTACGACCACCGGCTGGTGCACCGGCTGCCGGAGATCCGGCCCGAGGTGGCCGTCGCCGACCTGGACCCGGCGACCCTCACCGCCCACCTCGACCCCGTCGACCGGGAGACGGAGCTGGCCGCCGCGGCCTACCTCGCGCTGGCCCGCGACGCCCTCGCCGTGTTCGACTGCGACGTCGCGCTGCGCACCTTCCAGCCCGCCTCCGCGCCCGCGCTCCTGGTGGACAGCCGGGAGGCCCGGCACGAGCGCACCCGCTCGCAGCTCGCCCGGGAACAGGAGGGCGGCATCTGGGGCGACATCCTGGGCGCCCTGCGCCAGGAGGCACCGCGCGCCCAGCTCATCCTCAACCAGCTCAACCCGCTGGTGCGCACCGCCGTCGCCATCGACGAGCCCGAGCTGGCCCGCACCAGCGCCGAGGCGCTCTACGGGCAGGCCGCGCTGCTGTCCCGGCGTCCGCTCCGGCCCGCCGAGTCGAGCCTGATCAACCGCTCCTTCCTCGACCTTCTCGCCCACGCCCTCCGCAAGGACAGCTGACGATGCCGACGACCGCACCCCAGACGACCGACGAGCTGTACCAGGCACTCCAGGCGAACGACGAGCGCCCCTACGGCCGCACCCGCACCGTCACCGCCGAGGAACTCGTCGAAGCGGCTGAGCAGTTCGGCGAGCCGGTGCCGCTCATCCACGCCCTCCTCGAACTCCAGGAGGCCTACACCTACGGCTCGGAACCGCGGAAGTCGCCGGTCGTCTTCGCCCGGCTGCTCACCCTGTTCGACGAGCAGCCCGACGCCTTCGACGCACGGCTGCGGCACATGCTGTTCTGGCGGTTCAAGTGGGTCGCCAACGCCCTGCGCGCGCTGCCCGAGATACCGCTGGCCGGCCTGCACCAGTGGCTGACGGAGATGCGCGACCGGTACGAGAAGGCGGGCCTGGAACTCCAGCCCTACTACGGGCAGGCCTACCAGCTCGCCGCCCACGTGGGCGAGGACACCGCCCTGGCCTACGAGTTGTGGGCGGGCCGCACGCGCACCCGGCTCAGCGACTGCGAGGCCTGCGAGATCTGCGAGCGTGCCCTGTACCACCTGGCGGCGGGCGACGACGAACGCGCGCTGCGCGCCTGGGAGCCGGTGCTGGCGGGGAAGGAGTCCTGCCAGGAGGAGCCGGCCCGCTCGATCTCGTACGCGCTGCTGCCGGTACTGCGGGCGGGGCGGACCGACGAGGCGCGGGCGCTGCACCTCGCCGGGTACCGCGCGTGCCGCCGCAACCCCTCGATGGCCGGGGAGGTCGGACGGCACCTGGAGTTCTGCGCGCTGACCGGCAACGAGGCGCGCGGTCTGGAACTGCTCGCCGAGAACCGGACCCTGTTCGACGAGGTCGAGTCGCCGCGCGAACTGCTGGACTTCCTCACCGGTACCGAGGTCCTGCTGGGGCGGGTGGAGGGGCTCGGTCACGGTGAGCTGCCCGCCGCCGGCTTCTCGGGCCGCGCCTGGACGGTGGCCGCGCTGCGCGCCGAGGTGCGGGAGCGCGCCGACGACCTCGCCGCCCGCTTCGACGCCCGCAACGGCACCACCGCGCACGCCCGCCGCCGGCGAGCCCGCCTGGACCGTGCCCCGCTGCTGGACGCCCTGGAGCTGACCCTGCGCGCCCGCGGCCTGGACGACGTGGTCCCGGCCGCGGCGGGCTCCGTGCCCGCGCCGGCGGCCACCGCCGTCCTGCCCGAGTCGCTGCCCGAACTCGTCGCGCGCGCACGGGAGCTGGACGAGCAGGGCCACCCGGGTGCGCGGGCCTGCTGGGCGCGGCTGCGCACGCTCGTCGCCGCCCGCGGCTACGTCCACCCCGACGACCCGGCCGTGGGCCCGGTCGTACGGCTGCGCGCGGACCTGCTGGAGGAGGAGGCGAGCCGGGCGGGCGAGCGGGAGGAGTACGCCGACGCCGTGTCCCTGCACGAGGAGGCCGCGGGCCTGTACGACGACGCCGGTCTCCCGGGCCACGCGGCCCTGGCCCGCGCCGGTGCCCTGCTGGCCGCCGCCGGGCTGCCCGGGGAGGCGCCCGGGGACGGGGCGCAGGACGGCCCCGTGGCGGATGCCGGCCGGGACGGCGGGGCGAGGGTGGCGGCGCTGACCGCCGCTCACGCCGCCCTGGTCCGGTTGCAGGAGGAGACGTCCGGGCTCGCCCCGTACCAGGAGGCGCGCCTGCTGCGGGCGCGGGCGACCGCGCTCGGGCTGCGTCTGCAGGAGTCGCGCAGCGAGGAACACGTCGCCGCCGTCTTCGCCGAGGTGGACCTGCTGGACGCCTTCGCCACCCGGCACGGCGTCGCCGGGCAGGCGGCCGGAGCCCGGCTGCTGCGGGCCACCACCCACGCCCTGGCCGGCGACCTGCCCGCCGCGCTCGCCGGTACCGGCGAGCTCCTGGAGCGGCTGAAGACGCACGGACCGGCCTGGCACCTGCCCCGCGTCCTCGCCCTGCGCGGGCGGATCCAGCTCGGTCTCGGGGACGCCCAGGCGGCGTACGCGGAGCTGAGCGAGGGCCTGCGGGTGGCCGCCGAGTGGCCGGACGACCCCTTCGACGCCGACCGCCTGCACTCCGACCTGGCGGAGGCGTGCATGCACCTGGGCCGCCCCGAGGAGGCGCTGCGGCACCTGACGCGCGCGGCGGAGCTGCAACTGCGCGACGGCGACCGGATCGACGCGTACTGCACCTACGACAGCGCCGCCCGGCTCAGCCTCGACCTGGGCCGCGTCGAGGACTGCATCGCCCTGCTGGACTCCCTGCTCGCCGAGCCGGACGTCACCGCAGGGGAGGTGGACGACCGGCTCGTCGCCCAGCTCCGCCTGACCCGCGCCCGCGCGCTGCGTGCCGGGGAGGACGTGAAGGCCGCCACGGCGGAGCTCATCGCCCTCGCGGCCGAGTCGGCCGGCTGGGACGACGACCCGGGCAGCCATGCCATGATCGCCGCCGAGACGGCCGTGCTGCTCGGTGAGTCCGGTGAGTTCGACCGGGCCCGCGCGGCCGTGGACCAGGCCCTCGCCGCGCACGCCCGCGATCCGCGCTTCGAGCACCTGAGCAACGCGCTGCGCGAACTGGCCCGTCTCCAGGCCCAGCAGCAGGGGCCCGAGGGCCTGTCCGCGGCCCGCGCCTTCCTCGACGACGCCGGCCGGATCGCCGACGAGGCCCGCACCGCCGGGTACGAGGCGCACGGCCGCCCGCTGGACGCCGCCCTGGCCTACGAGCACGGCAGGGTCAATGCGTACGGCGGGGCGTACGAGGAGGCGCTGGCCGCGCTGGAGAAGGCCCTCGGTCTGCTCGGCGACCCGGGCGCGGACCCGGACCTGGCCGGGGAGTGGGCCGAGTCCGTACGGCTCGCGGGCGTGGTGGAGGGCATCTACCTGGAACGCACCGCCCCCGCGCTCACCCGCCTCGACGCGGCGGTGACCCGTCTGACCGGGCTCGGCCGCACCGAGGAGGCGGAGTCGCTGACCGCCCTGGCGGACCGGCTCCGCGAGGAGGACTGAAGCGGTGTCCGGTGCCGGGGTGAGGACCCCGGCACCGGACACTCCGCGTGACGGGACGGTCGCCGGTGCCGCAGATGGGGCCACGCGCCACGGACCGGTGCGAAGGGGACGTGACGTGCGCCGACGCGGTTCGCCGCGACGACTGTGACGGTGATCTCGTTTACCCAGCGTATCTGTACCGGTTGATGACCTTGTGTCATTTCGCCCGTGTGGCACGGACGTTACGGCCCCTCCGAACCCCTTGTGCAATCCGCGTAGACCGTTCAATCTTTCGGCTGGCGACAGGGAAACGCGATCACGGCCACAGCGTCCGTGTTTGGCATGTACCTGACTAACGCCTGTGCCGGTGACCCGGTACGGGCGTTCGCTCCGTGCGCCTCCCCAAGGGCGCGCATCCCCCACACTCCCCACCTGTCGAGGAGGAACCCTCAGATGGCAGTGAAGCGAAACGCCAAGCGCAGATCGATCGTCGGCGTCGGCTCCGTCGCCGCGGCCGCTCTCACCGGCGGTCTGCTCAGCGCCCTGCCCGCGCACGCCGCCGAGCCCGCGGTCGGGGCGATCGCCCACGCGGACGCGCCGAACGCGGTCCAGGACAGCTACATCGTCACCCTGAAGTCCGGCACCGACGCCGCCTCCACCCAGGGCAAGGGCGTCGCCAGGAAGCACGGCGCCGAGGTCGAGCACACCTTCCGCGAGGCCCTCAACGGCTACACCGTCGAGGCCAGCGAGGCCGAGGCCGCCCGGCTGGCCGCCGACCCGTCGGTCGCCCTGGTCGAGCAGAACCGCACCTTCACCACGCAGGCGACGCAGACCAACCCGCCGTCCTGGGGCCTGGACCGCATCGACCAGACCGCGCTGCCGCTCAGCGGCTCGTACACGTACGACGACACGGCCGGTCAGGGCGTCACCGCGTACATCATCGACACCGGTGTGCGCATCTCCCACAGCGACTTCGGCGGCCGCGCCCGCAACGGCTACGACGCCGTAGACGGCGACAACGTCTCCCAGGACGGCAACGGCCACGGCACCCACGTCGCCGGCACGGTGGCGGGCAGCGCCCACGGCGTCGCCAAGAAGGCGTCCATCGTCGGCGTCCGCGTCCTCGACAACAACGGCTCAGGCACCACCGCCGGCGTCATCGAGGGCGTCGACTGGGTCGCCGACAACGCGGTCCTCCCCGCCGTAGCCAACATGTCGCTCGGCGGCGGCGCCAGCACCAGCCTGGACACCGCGGTGCGCAACGCCATCGCCGCCGGCGTCACCTTCGCCGTCGCCGCGGGCAACGAGTCCACCACGGCCACCGGTTCGCCGGCCCGCGTGTCCGAGGCGATCACCGTCGGTGCCACCACCAGCACCGACGCCCGCGCCAGTTACTCGAACTACGGCTCGAACCTGGACATCTTCGCCCCGGGCTCGTCCATCACCTCCGCCTGGCACACCGGCGACAGCGCCACCAACACCATCTCCGGCACCTCGATGGCCACCCCGCACGTGGCGGGCGCCGCCGCGCTGTACCTGGCGGACAACCGGTCGGCCACCCCCGCCCAGGTCGCCTCCGCGCTGATCAACAGCTCCGTCCCCGGCGCCGTCACCGGCCCGGGCACCGGCTCCCCCAACCGCCTGCTGTACACCGGCGGCAACGGCGGCACCACCCCGCCGCCCGGCAAGACCTTCACCAACTCCACGGACCACACGATCAGCGACCGGACGACCGTCGAGTCCCCCATCACGGTCACCGGCGTCTCCGGCAACGCCCCGTCGGCCCTCCAGGTCCCGGTGAACATCGTCCACACCTACATAGGTGACCTGACGGTCCAGCTGGTCGCCCCCGACGGCTCGCTCTACACCCTCAAGGCGTCCGGCACCGGCGGCTCCGCGGACAACATCAACACCACCTACACCGTGAACGCCTCCTCGGAGGTGGCCAACGGCACGTGGAAGCTCCGCGTCACCGACGGCTACGCCGGCGACACCGGCTACATCAACAGCTGGGGACTGACCTTCTGACGCCCCGGTCGCCCTCCGCACGCCCCCGCCCCGGCACGGTCCACCGCGCCGGGGCGGACGGCCGCCGGGCGCGGCTCACGCTCCCCGCATCTCCCACAGCAGCAGTTCCGCCGGCGCGTCCGCGGCGACCGCTGCGACGTCCTCGGTGCCCGTGAGGCGGGCCGCGTCGCCCGGGCCCAGGTCCTCGCCGTCCAGGGTCACCACGCCGCGCACCACGTGGACGTACACGTACGCGGCGTCCGGCACCGCCGTCCGCTCCCCCGCCGCCAGCCGGCGCACGTGCAGCATGGCACCCGCCTCCGGGAGGGCGTACGGGGTGGAGTCGGCGATGCCCCGCACGACCTGGTAGGACGGTTCGCCGCCCGGTTCGAGGGGGGCCAGCCACATCTGGAGGAAGACGAGGGGGACGGAGCCGTCGTTGCGCTCCACGTGGCGGACGCCGGACGCGGCGCTCAGGCGCTGGACGTCCCCGGGGCGGACCACCGTCTCCCGGCCCGTGGAGTCGCGGTGGGTCAGCTCGCCCTCCACCACCCAGGTCACGATCTCGGTGTGGCTGTGCGGATGCTCGCCGAAGCCGGCGCCGGGCGCGAGGCGCTCCTCGTTGCAGGCGATCACCGCGCCGAAGCGCAGGTTGTCCGGGTCGTAGTGCGACCCGAAGGAGAAGGCATGGCGGGTCTCGATCCCGGCCGCCGGATCGCCGCCCCGATAGCGCTCGCCGGAGCGCCGTACGTCCATCACGGAGTCCACCGTAGGCCCTGCCCGGCGGGTCAGGCCGCAGTGAGGCGACAGCAACGGATCGACGCCGGTGAGCGGGGTCCGGTGCGTGCAGCCGCAAGGCGGAGGAAGGCGTCGATGCGGAGCATCGACAACTGACGACAACGCCGCGGATGCGCGTGCCGGACCCCGCGTCTGCGGCGTGACCCGGCGGGCAGGGCCTGACCCTGCGACACGCGCGGCCGTCCCGATAAGGCAGTCTTGTCCCCGTGCCCGAACCCGAAACCAGTACCCACCGGCCCGCCGCACGTCCCGCCCACCCGCATGCCGCGACGCTGAAGCGGCTGGAGAAGTCGTCCGGGAGTCTCGCCGCGCAGGCGATCGCGCGGATGGACGAGACGCTGTCCTGGTACCGGGCCATGCCCCCGGAGAACCGTTCCTGGATCGGTCTGGTCGCACAGGCGGGCATCGCCGCGTTCACCGAATGGTTCCGGCGTCCCGACGCCCCCCAGGCCATCTCCACCGACGTGTTCGGCACCGCGCCGCGCGAGCTGACCCGGGCGATCACGCTGCGCCAGACCGTGGAGATGGTGCGCACCACCATCGAGGTCATGGAGTCCGCCATCGACGAGGTGGCGGCTCCCGGCGACGAGAACGTGCTGCGCGAGGCGCTCCTGGTGTACGCCCGGGAGATCGCCTTCGCCACCGCCCAGGTGTACGCGCAGGCCGCCGAGGCACGCGGTGCCTGGGACGCGCGCCTGGAGTCGCTGGTGGTGAACGCCGTGCTCAGCGGCGAGGCCGACGAGGGCGCCGTGTCGCGGGCCGCCGCGCTGGGCTGGAACTCGCCCGACCACGTGTGCGTACTGCTGGGCACCGCGCCCGACGGCGACTCCGAACTGACCGTGGAGGCCATCCGGCGGGCGGCCCGGCACGCCAAGCTGCAGGTGCTGACCGGGGTGCTCGGGGACCGGCTCGTGGTGATCGCCGGCGGCAGCGACAACCCGCTGGCCGTCGCGAAGTCGCTGATCGGACCGTACGCGGCCGGCCCGGTGGTCGCGGGCCCGGTGGTGCCGGACCTGCTGGCCGCGACCCGGTCCGCGCAGGCCGCCGCGGCGGGCCTCAAGGCCTGTTCCGCCTGGCAGGACGCCCCCCGCCCGGTACTGGCCGACGACCTGCTCCCGGAGCGGGCGATCGCCGGAGACCCTTCCGCGCGCGAGCAGTTGGTGGAGGAGATCTACAGACCGCTGGAGGAGGCCGGGGCCGCGCTCCTGGAGACGCTCAGCGTGTATCTCGAACAGGCCAGCAGCCTCGAAGGGGCGGCGCGCATGCTGTTCGTGCACCCCAACACCGTGCGTTACCGGCTCCGACGTGTGACAGACGTCACCGGATGGTCACCCTCCGATGTACGCTCGGCGTTCACGCTGCGGATCGCGCTCATCCTGGGGCGCCTGGTCGATGGCGATCTTCAGCCCTAGCCTTTTGTGGGGGCTCCACAAAACCCCCTGCTGTTCTTCGTCCTTGTCCTCACGGGCGGCCGTGGCCGTCCCCAAGAGAGAGTGTGAGAGTGCTCGTACTCGTCGCTCCCGGCCAGGGCGCCCAGACGCCCGGCTTCCTGACTGAATGGCTCGAACTCCCCGGTGCCGCCGACCGCGTCGCCGCGTGGTCGGACGCCATCGGACTCGACCTCGTCCACTACGGCACCAAGGCGGACGCGGACGAGATCCGTGACACGGCCGTCGCCCAGCCGCTGCTGGTCGCGGCCGGGCTGCTGTCCGCCTCCGCGCTCGGGGAGGTGGCACCGGGTGCCGTCGCCGGTCACAGCGTCGGTGAGATCACGGCCGCCGCTCTCGCGGGCGTGCTCGACGAGACCGCCGCGCTGTCCCTGGTCCGCAAGCGGGGTCTGGCCATGGCCGACGCCGCCGCGGTCACCGAGACGGGCATGGCAGCGCTGCTCGGCGGCGACCCCGAGGCGACCGTCGCGCACCTGGAGAAGCTGGGCCTGACCCCGGCGAACATCAACGGCGCGGGCCAGATCGTCGCGGCCGGCACCAAGGAGCAGCTCGCCGCACTGGAGGGGGACAAGCCCGAGGGCGTGCGCCGGGTCGTGATGCTCCAGGTCGCCGGTGCCTTCCACACCCACCACATGGGCCCCGCGGTGGACACCCTGGCGCGGGCGGCCGAGGCGCTGACGCCGGGCGACCCCCAGCTCACCTACGTGTCGAACAGGGACGGCGGGACGGTCGCCTCCGGTGCCGAGGTGCTGGAGCGGCTGGTCGGCCAGGTCGCCAACCCGGTCCGCTGGGACCTGTGCATGGAGACCTTCAAGGAGCTCGGTGTCACCGCCCTGCTGGAGGTCTGCCCCGGCGGCACCCTGACCGGTCTCGCCAAGCGCGCGCTGCCCGGCGTGCGGACGCTCGCCCTGAAGACCCCCGCCGACCTCGACGCGGCCCGCGAGCTCGTCGCCGAGCACACCGCCTGACCGCCCTAAGGAGCCGACCCGCATGGCGAAGATCAAGCCCAGCAAGGGCGCCCCGTACGCGCGCATCCTCGGCGTGGGCGGCTACCGTCCCACCAGGGTCGTGCCCAACGAGGTGATCCTGGAGACGATCGACTCGTCCGACGAGTGGATCCGGTCCCGCTCCGGCATCGAGACCCGGCACTGGGCCTCCCCCGAGGAGACCGTGGCGGCGATGTCGATCGAGGCCTCCGGCAAGGCCATCGCGGACGCCGGCATCGACGCCTCGCAGATCGGCGCCGTCGTCGTGTCGACGGTGTCGCACTTCAGCCAGACCCCGGCCGTCGCCACCGAGATCGCCGACAAGCTGGGCACGGACAAGGCCGCGGCCTTCGACATCTCGGCGGGCTGCGCGGGCTTCGGCTACGGGCTGACCCTGGCCAAGGGCATGGTGGTGGAGGGGTCGGCGGAGTACGTCCTCGTCATCGGCGTGGAGCGGCTCTCCGACCTGACCGACCTGGAGGACCGGGCCACGGCGTTCCTCTTCGGCGACGGCGCGGGCGCGGTCGTGGTCGGCCCGTCCCAGGAGCCGGCGATCGGCCCGACCGTGTGGGGCTCCGAGGGCGACAAGTCCGAGACGATCAAGCAGACGGTCCCGTGGGACCGCTTCAGGAGCGGTGACGTCTCCGAGCTGCCCCTCGACAGCGAGGGCAACGTCAAGTTCCCCGCGATCACGCAGGAGGGCCAGGCGGTGTTCCGCTGGGCCGTGTTCGAGATGGCGAAGGTCGCCCAGCAGGCGCTGGACGCGGCCGGGATCAGCCCGGACGACCTGGACGTCTTCATCCCGCACCAGGCCAACGTGCGGATCATCGACTCGATGGTGAAGACCCTGAAACTGCCGGAGCACGTCATGGTCGCCCGTGACATCCGCACCACCGGCAACACCTCGGCCGCCTCGATCCCGCTCGCGATGGAGCGGCTCCTGGCGACCGGCGAGGCGAAGAGCGGCGACACCGCGCTCGTCATCGGCTTCGGGGCGGGTCTCGTCTACGCCGCTACGGTCGTTACCCTCCCCTAGGCACTCCGTGCCGGATCATCGGTCCGGTACGCGATGCACCACCGTCACATCCCTGGAATCACAACGAAGGAGCGCCATCATGGCCGCCACTCAGGAAGAGATCGTCGCCGGTCTCGCGGAGATCGTGAACGAGATCGCCGGCATCCCGGTTGAGGACGTCCAGCTGGACAAGTCCTTCACCGACGACCTGGACGTCGACTCGCTGTCCATGGTCGAGGTCGTCGTCGCCGCCGAAGAGCGCTTCGACGTCAAGATCCCGGACGACGACGTCAAGAACCTCAAGACGGTCGGCGACGCGACCGACTACATCCTCAAGCACCAGGCCTGAGCCCTGCCGGGCCTTCCGTCCGTACGGGAGGCCCGGGGGCCGGGTGCCCCGGCCCCGCCACCCGGCGGTGGCGCCGTACGAATCCTCGTAGATCCGTTGGAGAGAGAATTCCGATGAGCCCGACCAATCGCACCGTGGTCGTCACCGGTATCGGCGCAACCACACCGCTGGGTGGCGACGCAGCCTCGACCTGGGAGGGCCTGATCGCCGGACGTTCCGGCGTCAAGCTCCTGGAGCAGGAGTGGGCCGCCGACCAGGCGGTCCGTATCGCGGCCCCGGTGGCCGTGGAGCCCACCGAGGTCATCCCCCGGCCGCAGGCCCGCCGGCTGGACCGCTCGGCGCAGTTCGCGCTGATCGCGGCCAAGGAGGCCTGGGCGGACGCCGGTTTCGAGGCGAAGGCCGGCGAGGACCCGAGCGTCGACCCGGACCGCCTCGGCGCGGTCATCGCCTCCGGCATCGGCGGTGTGACGACGCTGCTGGACCAGTACGACGTGCTGAAGGAGAAGGGCGTACGCCGGGTCTCCCCGCACACCGTCCCCATGCTGATGCCGAACGGCCCGTCCGCGAACGTGGGTCTCGCGGTGGGCGCCCGCGCGGGTGTGCACACCCCGGTCTCCGCGTGCGCGTCGGGCGCCGAGGCCATCGGCTACGCCATCGAGATGATCCGCACCGGGCGCGCCGACGTGGTCGTCGCGGGCGGTACGGAGGCGGCGATCCACCCGCTGCCGATCGCCGCGTTCGGCAACATGATGGCGATGTCGAAGAACAACGACGACCCCGCGGGCGCCTCGCGCCCCTACGACACCGGCCGTGACGGCTTCGTCATGGGCGAGGGCGCGGGTGTCGTCGTGCTGGAGTCCGCCGAGCACGCCGCCGCGCGCGGCGCCCGCGTGTACGCGGAGGCGGTCGGTCAGGGCATCTCGGCCGACGCCCACGACATCGTGCAGCCGGAGCCGGAGGGGCGGGGCATCTCGCACGCCCTGCAGAACCTGCTGGAGCGCACGGACCTGGATCCTGCGGAGATCGTGCACGTCAACGCGCACGCCACGTCGACGCCGGCGGGGGACATCGCCGAGCTGAAGGCGCTGCGGAAGGTGTTCGGGGACGACGCGGACCACATGGCGGTGTCCGCGACCAAGTCGATGACGGGGCATCTGCTCGGTGGCGCGGGCGGTGTGGAGTCGGTGGCCACCGTGCTGGCGCTGTACCACCGGGTGGCCCCGCCGACGATCAACGTCGAGAACCTCGACCCCGAGGCCGAGGCGAACGCGGACGTGGTGCGGGGCGAGGCGCGGAAGCTGCCCGTGGACGGGCGGATCGCCGCGCTGAACGACTCGTTCGGGTTCGGTGGACACAACGTGGTGCTGGCGTTCCGGTCCGTGTGACCTGCGCGTCGGCGGGCTGAAGGGCCTTCACCTCTTCGGGGGTGGGGGCCCTTTGCCGTTCGGGGCGCTGCGGGGGGTTCTGCGGGGGCGCTGCGGGGTGGGGGGCGGTGCGGGTGTGTCGTGGTGGCGCGCGCGGTTTCCCGCGGCCCTCCGGGGCGCGGGGAACCACGGGGGTTGCGTTCAGACGACCTGGTGGAGCCAGCGGACCGGGGCGCCCTCGCCTGCGTGGCGGAAGGGTTCCAGCTCGTCGTCCCAGGGCTTGCCGAGGAGCTTGGCGATCTCCACCTCCAGGTCGGTCTCACCGGTCCGGGAGCGGACCAGGGCGGCGCGCAGGCGGTCCTCGGGGATGAGGATGTCGCCGTGGACGCCGGTGACGGCGTGGAAGATGCCGAGGTCGGGCGTGCAGCTGTAGCGCTCGCCCTCGGTGGTGGCGAAGGGCTCGGCGGTGACCTCGAAGCGCAGCATCTGCCAGCCGCGCAGCGCGGAGGCGAGTTTCGAGGCGATGGCGGGCTGGCCCTGCCAGGAGAACTCCGAGCGCCAGGTGCCGGGGGCCGCGGGCTGGCGGATCCAGTCCAGGCTGACGCGCGTGCCGAGCACCCCGGCGACGGCCCACTCGACGTGCGGGCACAGCGCGCGGGGCGCGGAGTGCACGTACAGAACTCCACGAGTCGTCACCGGAACCTCCGGGCTGAGCGGGTCGTCTTCGATCGGGCGGAACGGCCGCGGCCCGCGCGGGCCGCGTTGATGGCGAGGCTACCGTGCGACGGCGCAAGGAGTGTGACGTACCGTCCGTCCCGGTGCCGGGAAACGCTCGCCTTTCACCCGGCAGGACGCCTGTACGGGTGGGGGACGTTGCTTTCGCACGGGCGCCGCGGACGGGCGGGAACTCCCGTGCGTTGTTAAGGGTTGGGGACGGAGAACGGTACGGCGCGGGGAGGCGACGGATGGAGCAGGCGACGCGGAGGGTGGCCCGGGCGCGGGCCGTGGCGGCCGTGGTGGCGGCCGCCACGCTCGGCGTGGCGGGCTGCGACGCGGTCGGGGGCGGCTCCCCCGCGCCCTCCGGCACGGCGGCGAAGGAGGGGCGGCCGTCCCCGAAGCCGACGCCCGTGTGGGACACCGGCCCGGACTCGGTCGCGGCCGTGGGCGACTCGATCACCACGGGGTTCGACGCCTGCGCGGTGCTGACGGACTGTCCGGAGGTGTCGTGGGCGACGGGCGGCAGTGAGCAGGTCGACAGTCTCGCGGTACGGCTGCTGGGCCGGACGCAGGCGGCCGCGCGGAGCTGGAACTACGCGGTGACCGGGGCCCGGATGGCGGATCTGCCGGGACAGATGGCGCGGGCGGTGCGGCGCTCGCCGGAGCTGGTCACGGTGATGGCGGGGGCGAACGACGCCTGTCGGGAGACCACCGCGGCGATGACGCCGGTGGCGGACTTCCGTGCCGACTTCCGGGAGACGATGCGCACGCTGCGCGAGGCACTGCCGAAGGCGCAGGTGTACGTGGCGAGCGTGCCGGACCTGAAGCGGCTGTGGTCCGAGGGCCGGACCAACGCGCTGGGCAAGCAGGTGTGGAAGCTGGGCATCTGCCCGTCGATGCTGGCCGACGCGGACGCCATGGACGCGGCGGCGACGCAGCGGCGCGAGACGGTGCACCAGCGGGTGCGGGAGTACAACGAGGTGCTGGAGGAGGTCTGCGCCGAGGACCGCCGGTGCCGCTCCGACGGCGGTGCGGTGCACGACTACCGTTTCGGCACCGGGCAGTTGAGCCGCTGGGACTGGTTCCATCCCAGCATCGACGGGCAGTCCGAGCTGGCCGGGATCGCCCACCGG
This sequence comes from Streptomyces pilosus, assembly GCF_014649835.1. Taxonomy (GTDB): domain Bacteria; phylum Actinomycetota; class Actinomycetes; order Streptomycetales; family Streptomycetaceae; genus Streptomyces; species Streptomyces pilosus. The sequence continues at coordinate 635,038 of NZ_BMTU01000001.1, forward strand.
ACGGTCACGGCCCAGGAGCCGTGACCTATCGTTCCGCACATGAACGAACTCATCGGCACACTTTCCGACGGCGCGGCGGTGCACCGCTGGACCCTGCGGCGGGCGGGCGTGCGGGTACGGATCCTGACGTACGGCGGGATCGTGCAGGACGTCGAGGTGCCGGACCGGGACGGGCGTGCCGGCAACGTGGTGCTGGGGTTCTCCGGCCTGGACGGCTACCTCCGGCACCCGGAGCCCTTCCTGGGCGCCCTGATCGGCCGGTACGCCAACCGCATCGCGGGCGCGCGCTTCGCCCTGGACGGGCGCACCTACGCGCTGGAACCGAACAACGGGCCGAACTCGCTGCACGGGGGCGCCCGGGGCTTCGACAAGCGGGTGTGGGACGCGGAGCCGGTCGAGCACGGTGTGCGCCTCACCCTGGTCGCCGGACACGGCGAGGAGGGCTTCCCGGGCCGCCTGGAGGTGGCGGTGACGTACGCGCTGGACGAGCGGGGGGCGCTGCGGATCGCGTACGAGGCGGCGACGGGCGCGCCGACGCACGTCAACCTGACCAACCACACGTACTGGAACCTGTCCGGCTCCGGCAGCGCGGCCGGGCACGAGCTGCGGCTGGCGGCGTCCCGCTACACCCCGTCCGACGCGGACCTGATCCCCACCGGTGAGCTCGCCGACGTCTCCGGCACCCGCTTCGACTTCCGCGAGGCCCGCAGGACCGGGACGGGGTACGACGACAACTTCGTGCTCGACAAGGGGGTCACCCGGACCCCGGTGGAGGTGGCCGAGCTGTACGACCCGGCGTCCGGGCGGGTGCTGACGGTGGCGACCACCGAGCCCGGGATGCAGCTCTACACCGCGGACCACATCGGGGAGCCGTTCCTGCCCGGGGCCGGCGTCGCGCTGGAGACCCAGCACTTCCCCGACTCGCCGAACCGTCCGGAGTTCCCGAGCACGGTACTCCGGCCGGGCGAGGTGTACCGCTCGGAGACGGTGTACGGCTTCTCGGTGCGGTGACCGCCTCCCCGCACGCATGAGCCCCGGTCCGGGGTCAGGGTCCCGGGCCGGGGCTGCTCATGCGGGCACTTCCCGGATCCGACGGTAATCCCTGCCGGGGTCCGGCGGCCCTCGAAGAGACTGCCCGCTTCAATCCCGTACGAACCTTTCACATCTTTTCCCTGGGTGCCCCCACCCGGCCACGACCTCCGTCCCGGTCCCCGGAGGCGGGCCGGAACGGGCACGCTCGCGCCCCATGGCGTGGTCCGCTCCGGGCGGGTGATACTGCGGCCTCCAGCATCCAACCCGTACCCCACGACGACGGAAGGCCCCGACTCCCTTGATATCCCTCCGTGTTCGCACCGGCGCCATCGGCCTGGCCCTGTTGACGGGTCTCACCTCGCCCACGACCACCGCGACCGCCGCCGAGGCGCCGCCGGGTCCCACCGTCGAGGAGCTCCGGCTGGACGGGGCCGTCCCGCAGGAGATCCTCCGCCGTTCCGGGTTCGACACCGTGGCGGCGGACTTCGCCCGCGCTCTCGATCGCGCGCACTCCTACGAGCGGGCCCGGCGCACGGTCTCACGCGCGGGGGCGGAGCTCTGGCGCCGGGCCGTCGACCGGGCGCAGGGGCGGGGCCCGGCGGCAGGTGACCTGAGCCGGGACGACGACCGGCCGCTGTACTGGGCGCGGCTCGGCATGACGCGTGCCCTGCGCGCCTGGGACCCGGGCTTCCGGCTGGACGAGGAGCAGCGGGCGCGGCTGCTGGACGAGCTGGAGCGCGGCTCGCGCGGGCAGGACGACACCGGGTTCCCGCGCGGCAAGGGGATGAAGCGGGTGCTGGTGACCGGGTTCGACCCGTTCACCCTGGACCGGGACATCCGCATCTCCAACCCGTCGGGCGCCGTCGCGCTCGCCCTGGACGGCACGGTGATCCACACCCCGGACGGTCCGGCACGGATCGAGACGGCCGTGTTCCCGGTGCGCTGGCGGGACTTCACCGCGCAGGCGGTGGAGCGGGCGCTGCGGCACCGGCTGCCGCAGGCCGACCTGTTCACGACGGTGAGCCAGGGCCGGGTGGGCCGGTTCGACATCGAGCGCACCAACGGGGCCTGGCGGGGCGGCTTCGGGGACAACGAGAACACCGGCCGCCCCGAGACGGTCCCGGTGACCGACCCGGCCTCGCAGCCGCAGTGGACGTCGACCACGCTGCCGTACGCGGAGATCGTCGCCGCGGACACCGGACGGTTCCCCGTGTACGACAACACGAGCGTGACGGAGATCCCGGCGGGCGGCACCGAGCCGGTGGTCCGGCCCCAGGGCCCCACCCCCGGGTCGACCGCACGCGCCGGGGGCGGCGGGGACTACCTGTCCAACGAGATCGCCTACCGGGCGACGCTGCTGCGTGACCGGCTGGGCCTGCGCGAGGAGCTGCCGGGCGGGCACGTGCACACGCCCGTCCTGCAGTTCGGGGCCGGGAACACCACCGCGATCACCGATCCCGAGTTCGTACGGAACCGGCTGGACATCATCTCCCAGGTGCGGTCGATCGTGACGGTGGCGGTCAGTGCGACGGAGCGAACGCGAGGCTGACGCCGAGACCGGCCAGGACGGACCCGATCACCTTGTTGAGGACCTTCTGGCCGCGCAGCATCAGGGTGCGCATCCGGTCGTGCGAGAAGAACACCGCGACGACGCCGAACCACAGCAGGTGGGTCAATGACATGAACAGGCCGTAGCCCACCTGCTGGAGGGCGGGGGTGGCGGGGCTGACGACCTGGGCGAAGGTGGAGACGACGAAGAGGGTCGTCTTCGGGTTGAGCACGTTGGTGAGGAAGCCGGTGCGCAGGGCGGCGAGGGGCGTCAGTCCGTTCCCCTCGTCCAGGTCGACGGTGACCTCGGTGCGGGTGCGGAAGGTGCGGACACCGATGTACACGAGGTAGGCGGCGCCCGCGAGCTTGACGACGGTGAACAGGAAGGCGGAGGAGGCGATCAGCAGCCCCACGCCGAGCATGGTGTAGGTGACGTGCACCAGGACGCCGGCGGCGACGCCGGCGGCGGCGAGGAGTCCGGTGCGGCGGCCGTGGAGGTAGCTGCCGCGCACCACCATGGCGAAGTCGGCGCCCGGGGCGACGACCGCGAGGACGGTGATGACCGCCACGGCGAGGACTTCCGTCACGGGGTGACGCCCAGCTCCTCGGGCCCGGCCGGCGCGGCGGGGCCGGCCGTCTCCTCACCGAGCAGGTCGCGCGCCATGAGGGTGGCCCCGGCGACGGCGCCCGGCATCAGGAACACGGCGACGAAGGGGACGACGAACGCGACGGCCAGGGGCGTGCCGAAGCCCCAGACGAGGGTCTTGCGGGACCGCAGCAGCCCGAGCCGCTCGCGCAGTTCGATCCGCCGGCGCTGGAGTGCGACGGCGGTGAGTTCCTCGGTGAGGAAGAACCCGGTGACGAAGAAGCCGATCACCGGGACGACGGTCTGGCCGGCCACCGGGACGAACCCGAGGGCGAACAGCAGCACGGCCCAGACGAGGGCGCGGGCGACGATGCGGAGGCTGTCCCGGCCCGAGATCCACAGTTCGCGCAGCAGGGGCAGGCCGGACTCGGGGGCGGTGCCGTCGGGCGAGACGTCCCGGTCGACCTTCTCCGAGAGGCTCTCGTAGAACGGCTGGCCGACGAGCAGGGTCATCGCGGTGAAGGTGATCACCGACAGCAGGAGGCCGAGGGCGAACAGCACGGCGGTGAGGAAGCCGCGGAACAGGCCGTCCCAGGGGCTCGGCCAGTCGTCGGCGAAGGGGGTGGCCCAGGTGACGAAGTCCGCGCCCCAGAGGGCGAGGGCGATCAGCGCCGCCGCGTAGAGGACCAGGGTGACCAGGCCAGGGAGCAGGCCGAAGCCGTACTGTTTGCCGTGCCGGGCCACCCACTTCTGGCCCTTCAGCAAGTACCGGAAACCCACCCCTAGATCGCGCATGGGAGCACTGTATCGAGGGGTGGGCGGGGTGGTTCGGGCAGCCGTCCGTCAGAGCTTGACGATCATCTTTCCGGTGTTGTCTCCGCGCAGGACCCCGAGGAAGGCCTCCAGGTTGTTCTCGATGCCCTCGACGACCGTCTCGCGGTACTTCAGCTCGCCCGAGCGGACCCAGGGCCCGACCTCCTGGACGAACTGCGGCTGGAGGTCGTAGTGGTCGCCGACGAGGAAGCCCTCGATGCGGCCCCGGGTCTGGATCAGCCGGGCGAGGTTCTTCGGGCCGGGCGCCGGCTCGGTGTTGTTGTAGACGGAGATCGCTCCGCAGACCGCGATGCGGCCGTCCCGGTTGAGCGACCCGATGGCCGCCTCCAGGTGGTCGCCGCCCACGTTGTCGAAGTACACGTCGACCCCGTCCGGGGCGGCGGCGCGCAGCTGCTCGCTCACGGGGCCGTTCTTGTAGTTGAACGCGGCGTCGAAGCCGTACTCCTCGACGAGGAGCTTGACCTTCTCGTCGGAGCCGGCGGAGCCGATCACCCGCGAGGCGCCCTTGAGCCTGGCGATCTGCCCGACCTGGCTGCCGACGGCGCCCGCGGCACCGGAGACGAAGACGGAGTCGCCCTCCTTGAAGGAGGCGGTGCGCAGCAGGCCGGCGTAGGCGGTGAGCCCGGTCATGCCCAGCACGCCCAGGTACGTCGAGAGCGGCGCGGCGTCCGGGTCCACCGTGACGGCGTTCTTCGCGTCCACGACGGCGTACTCGCGCCAGCCGAAGAAGTGCAGGACGTGGTCGCCGACGGCGATCCCCTCGGCGTTCGAGGCGACGACCTCGCCGACGGCACCGCCCTGCATGGCCTTGCCGAGCTCGTACGGGGCGACGTAGGACTTGGCGGCACTCATCCGGCCGCGCATGTACGGGTCGACGGAGAGGTACTCGTTCCGCACCAGTACCTGCCCCTCACCGGGGGTGGGCACCTCCGCCTCGACGAGGGCGAAGTCCTCGGGCTTCGGCCAGCCGACGGGACGGCTCAGCAGGTGCCACTCGCGGCCGGTGGCGGGGGGCGTGGGGGCGTCGGACATGGGCTGGCACCTTCCTGGAAATGCTTCATTACCTGAAACAACCATGCGGCTGAATATTTCAGGATGTCAAGCAAGTGGGTACCCTGGAGAGCATGGCCACACCCCGCGACACGCCCAGCCGCCCCGACGCCCTCACCCTGGAGGTCGTCGAACTCATCGGCGCGGTGGTGGCCCGCTACCACGAGGAGTACGAGGAGGCCGCCGCCGGGCACGCCCTGACCGGCGCGCAGGCGCGGCTGCTGAGCCTGCTGTCCCTGGAGCCGCTGCCCATGCGCAAGCTGGCGCAGCGGCTGAAGTGCGAGCCGTCGAACGTCACCGGCATCGTCGACCGCCTGGAGTCACGGGGTCTGGCGGAGCGCCGCCCGGACCCGGCGGACCGGCGGGTGAAGCTGGCGGCGGCGACCGACGAGGGGCGGCGGGTGGCGCGCGGCCTCCAGGAGTCCCTGCGGTTCGCCCGCGCACCGCTCGCCGGGCTGTCGGAGCCGGAGCGGGTGGCCTTGCGGGACGCCCTGCGCCGCATGCTGAGCCCGGGCTGACCGCCGCGCGCGGCGCCGGGGGCCGGCGCGGCCTCCCGGCTCGCGCGGGCCCGGAGCACGCCGGGGGCGGCACGCCCCCCGGCTCACGCGGGCCCGGAGCACTCCGGGAGCGCCGGACGGCTCACGTGCACCACCACAGGAAGCGGTCGCAGGTCTCGGACGGCTCGGGCTCCGGTGCGGGCTCCTCGGTGGTCGGGGCCGGGTCCGGCGTCTCCGGTCCGGACGGCGGCTGCGCCGGCGGAGCCGTCGTCGGGTCGGCCGGCGGCGCTTCCGCGGGCGCGGACGAGGTGTCCTCCTCCTCGGGTTCCTCCTCCTCCGCCTCCCCGGACTCCTCGTCCCGCGGTGACGCGGAGGCCGAGGGTGACCCGGACGCCGAGGGGCCGGGCGAGTCCTGTGGCGCCCGCACGTCCACGGCTCCACTCGGCGACTCCTCCGGCTCCACCTCGGCGGAGCCGCCGTCGGGCGACTCCTCCCCGGCCACCGCGGGCTCCGGCTTCGATCCGGGTATCTCCAGGCCGAGTTCGGCGAGGCTCAGCGCACCGGCCGCCAGGACGAAGCCCGCCGCGATCAGCAGCGTGCGGTTGCGCCTGCGGCGGTGCGCGGCGGCCTTGCGGTCCCGGCGGCTCTGCCCCTCCGAGGGGTCCTCGTCCGCGGATCCGCGCCCGCGCCCCTGCCGCCGGGCCGCCCGCCGCCCCGGCGGCGTCCCGTCGCCGTACTCCCCGCCGGACGCTTCGGCGCGTTCCCCGGCGGGCTCCTGGGCACGCGTCCCGACGGGTTCTTCGGGCGGCGTTCCGACGGGCTCCTCGGCCGGCGCCGTTCCCGTGTCCCCGGCGGTCCCGGCCCCGCCCTCCCCGTAGCCCGGGGGCACGGCGGGCTCCGGTGGCTGCTGGAGGCGGAGCGTCTCCACGGGCGTGCCGCAACCGGGGCAGGCCAGGGCGCCGTTGAGGTGCCGTCGGCACGGGTGGCAAAAGTCCATGACGCGGGAAGGTTAGGTTCCGGTCCGGTCCGGTTCCTAGGCCTTGCTGTGAAGGTTTGGTGCGGACCAATGCCCATAGGTTTCGAAACTGTCGAAACCGTTGTGCGCGCGACCCATTGACACCCCCACCACGCCGTCCTTACTGTCACGCCAGCATTTCGAACGTGTGACGAAATATCGAACACGTCGAACCGCAGGCACCGAAGACAGGTCCACAACCGCAGCGAGGGGCGAACTGCCGTGCGCATCACCGGAATCAGCACACACGTGGTCGGGACGCCGTGGCGCAACCTGACGTACGTCCAGGTGCACACCGACGAGGGAATCACCGGAGTCGGCGAGACCAGGATGCTGGGGCACACCGACGCCCTCCTGGGTTACCTGAAGGAAGCCGAGGTCAACCACATTCTCGGCTCGGATCCGTTCGCTGTCGAGGACCTTGTCCGCCGGATGAAGTACGGCGACTACGGCCGCGCGGGCGAGATCGTGATGTCCGGCATCGCCGTCGTCGAGATGGCCTGCTGGGACATCAAGGGCAAGGCCCTCGGCGTGCCCGTGTGGCAGCTGCTCGGCGGCAAGGTCACCGACAAGGTCAAGGCGTACGCCAACGGCTGGTACACCACCGAGCGCACCCCGGAGGCGTACCACAAGGCGGCGCGGGCGGTGATGGAGCGCGGCTACCGGGCGTTGAAGATCGACCCGTTCGGCATCGGCCACTTCGAACTCGACCACCGGCAGACCCTGTACGCGGTCTCCCTGATCGAGGCGGTGCGCGACGCCATCGGCCCCGACGCCGAACTCATGCTGGAGATGCACGGCCGCTTCTCCCCCGCCACCGCCGTCCGCCTCGCGCACGAGCTGGCACCGTTCAAGCCGGCCTGGCTGGAGGAGCCGGTGCCGCCGGAGAACCTCAAGGCGCTGGAGAAGGTGGCCGCGAAGGTCGACATGCCCCTCGCCACCGGCGAGCGCATCCACGACCGCATCGAGTTCCGCGAACTCTTCGAGAGCCAGGCGGTCGACATCCTCCAGCCGGACGTCGGCCACATCGGCGGCATCTGGGAGACCCGCAAGCTCGCGGCGACCGCCGAGACCCACTACATGCTGGTCGCCCCGCACAACGTCGGCGGCCCGGTGCTCACCGCCGCGTCCCTCCAGGTCGGCTTCACCTCCCCGAACTTCAAGATCCTGGAGCACTTCAACGACTTCGCGGACGCGGAGATCAAGAAGGTCGTCAAGGGCGCCCCCCAGGTGGACCCGGAGGACGGCTGCTTCCACCTCTCCGACGCCCCCGGGCTCGGCGTGGAGCTGGACGTCGACGCGGCGGCCGAGTTCCCGCAGCAGCAGGCCCGGTTCGACCTGTGGGCCGAGGGCTGGGAGCAGCGCAAGCCCAAGGGGACGAAGTGAGCACCGCCGTCGTCGTCGAGGCACCGGGCGAGCACCGCCTGGTCCCGCACGAGCCCCGCGACCCCGCGCCCGGCGAGGCGCTCGTCCGGGTGCACGCGGCCGGCATCTGCGGCAGCGACCGGGAGGTCTACCAGGGCAACCGGCCCGAGGGGTACGTGCGTTACCCGCTGACGCCGGGACACGAGTGGTCCGGCACCGTCGAGCGGGTGGGCGCGGGGGTGCCGCAGTCGCTCACCGGCCGCAGGGTCGTCGGTGAGGGCTTCCGCAACTGCCAGGTCTGCGACCGCTGCCACGCCGGTGAGACGACGCTGTGCGCGGCCGGCTACGAGGAGACCGGGTTCACCCAGCCGGGCGCCATGGCCGCCACGCTGACCCTGCCGGCCCGGCTGCTGCACGTCCTCCCGGACGACGCCGACCTGAGCGCCGCCGCGCTGCTGGAGCCGGCCGCCTGCGTCGCGGCCGCCGCGCTGAAGGCGAACGCCGTGCCCGGTGAGCGGGTCGCGGTGGTCGGCACCGGCACCCTGGGCATGTTCGCGGTGCAGTTCCTGCGGGCGGCCTCTCCCGCCGAACTGCTGGTGGTCGGCACCCGGGGCGACCGCGAGGCGCTGTCGCGGCGGTTCGGGGCGACCGGCTTCCGCACCAAGGACGGGCCCCTCCCGGGCGATTTCGACGTGGTGATCGAGACCGCCGGGTCCGCGGACGCGGCCCGTACCGCGGCCTCGCTGCTGCGCCGGGGCGGGCGGCTGGTCCTGACCGGCATCCCGGCGCCGGGCGCCGACGGGCTCGACCCGACCGACCTGGTCGTGCGGCAGCTGGAGGTGCACACCGTCTTCGGCGCGCCGCCGGACGCCTGGGCGCACACCGTGCGGGTGTTCGCCGCCGGGCTGCTCGACCCGCTGCCGCTGGTGACCCACGAACTGCCGCTCGCCCGGTTCCCCGAGGCCATCGAGCTGGTGGGCTCGGGCGATCCGGAGGTGGGCAAGGTCCTGCTGCGCCCCTGACCGTACGCCGGTACGAGGGCGACCCGACGGCCCCCGTACCGGCGTACCCCCTCCGCCGCTCCCCTCTTCGCCCCGGACCCGCCCGGCCCGTATCCCGGGTCGCGAACCTCGTCCGACATATCGAACACGAAGGACACCCCGTGACCGACGCTTCCGCCAAGGCGCCCCGCCGGCCCGGCGAGCGGGCGCTCGCCGCGCTCGGCCTGGACGCACCCGCCCTCGACCCCGCCGACGCCTCACCGCACGCCTTCCCCGGTGGTGGCCGCTGGCGCACCGAGATCCCCTCGTGCGAGGGGCCCGAGGCGCTGGCGGTGGTGCTGAAGGAGGCCTCCCGCCTCGACGTGCCGATCCACCGGATCAGCCAGGGCAGCGGCGTCTGGATGCTGACCGACACCGAGATCACCGAGATGGTGGAGTCCACCGCGGAGCGGGACATCGAGCTCTGCCTGTTCACCGGCCCCCGCGGCACCTGGGACATCGGCGGCTCCACCCGGACCGACTCGAACGGCGCGGGGCTGCGCGCCCGGGGACACGACGCGGTCGCCGGCTGCGTCGAGGACGCGGTGCGGGCCACGGAGCTGGGCGTGAAGTGCCTGCTCGTCGCGGACGAGGGCGTGCTGTGGACGCTGCACCGGGCGCGGACGGCCGGGCTGCTGCCCGCCGACACCACGCTGAAGGTCTCGGCGCTCGTCGGACCGGTCAACCCGGCCTCGTACGCGGTCTACGAGCGGCTCGGCGCGGACTCCGTCAACGTGCCCAGCGACCTGACGCTGGCCCATCTCACCGAGATCCGGCGGGTGTCGGCCGCCCCGATGGACATGTACATCGAGGCCCCGGACGACCTGGGCGGCTACGTGCGGATGTACGAGGTCGCCGAGCTGATCCGGCGGGGAGCCCCGCTGTACCTGAAGTTCGGCCTGGCGAAGGCGCCCGGGATCTATCCGTACGGGCACCACATGCGGGAGCTGACCCTGGCGACCGCGAAGGAGCGCGTGCGGCGCGGCCGGCTGGCCCTGGACCTGCTCGCCCGCCACGGCGCGGACGGCGACATGGCACCGCTCGGCTCCCGGCTCCCCGGCGACCTGCACCGTTTCGAAACTCCGTCATAACGTTCCGGAAAAGCGACTTCACAGAAGCAGACACAGCCGCGCACAATCCCACACACCTGATCTCGGCCCTCCGGCTCCACCTCCCCCCGCAGACGCCTCGACCGACCCCGCCCACAGACATCAAGGATGATGATCATGCGTAATCGCAGAGCCGCACTCGCCGCCGCGGCCACGGCCGCCTCCCTCGCCCTCACCCTCACCGCCTGCGGGCAGAACAGCGAGGGCGGCAGCGAGGACGACAAGGGAGGCTCCGAGGGAGCCACCATCGGCGTCGCGATGCCGACCAAGTCCTCCGAGCGCTGGATCGCCGACGGCAACAACGTCGTCGAGAACCTCAAGTCCAAGGGCTACAAGACCAAGCTGGTCTACGGCGAGGACGACCCCGACCAGCAGGTCTCGCAGATCGAGAACCTGATCACGCAGGGCGTGGACGCGCTGATCGTCGCCGCCATCGACAACAAGTCCATGAACAACGTGCTGCAGCAGGCCAAGGACGCCGACATCCCGGTGATCTCCTACGACCGCCTGATCCTCGGCACGGAGAACGTGGGCTACTACGCCTCCTTCGACAACGAGAAGGTCGGCGAGCTCCAGGGCACCTACATCGTCGAGAAGCTCGGCCTGAAGGACGGCAGCAAGAAGGGCCCCTTCAACATCGAGCTGTTCGCCGGCTCCAACGACGACAACAACACCCGCTACTTCTTCCAGGGCGCCATGAACGTCCTGAAGCCCTACATCGACAAGAAGCAGCTCGTCGTGAAGTCCCGGCAGACCGAGCTGAACCAGGTCACCACCCTGCGCTGGGACGGCGGCACCGCCCAGAAGCGCATGGACGACATCCTGACCTCGGCCTACCGCAGCGACCGGGTGGACGCGGTGCTCTCGCCGTACGACGGCATCTCCATCGGCATCCTGTCGTCCCTGAAGTCGGACGGCTACGGCTCGGCGAGCAAGCCGCTGCCGGTCGTCACCGGCCAGGACGCCGAGGTCGCCTCGGTGAAGTCCATCATCGCCGACGAGCAGTCGATGACCGTCTACAAGGACACCCGCGAACTCGCCCGGGTCGCCTCCGACATGGTCGACGCGCTGCTCAACGACAAGAAGCCCGAGACCAACGACACCGAGACCTACGACAACGGTGCCAAGGTCGTCCCGGCCTTCCTCCTGGAGCCGGTCGCGGTCGACAAGGAGAACTACCAGAAGGTCGTCGTCGACTCCGGCTACATCAAGCAGAGCGACCTCAACTGACCCCCGCCCACCCCTGACTGGAAGGCACGACCATGGCGGGACCCGTCCTGGAAATGCGCTCGATCGTCAAGACCTTTCCCGGCGTCAAGGCGCTGTCGGACGTCACCCTGACCGTCCGGCAGGGCGAGGTCCACGCCATCTGCGGCGAGAACGGCGCCGGCAAGTCGACCCTGATGAAGGTCCTCTCCGGCGTCCACCCGCACGGCACCTACGAGGGGGAGGTCCTCTTCGAGGAGGAGGTCTGCCGGTTCAAGGACATCCGGGCCAGCGAGCAGCACGGCATCGTGATCATCCACCAGGAGCTGGCCCTGGTGCCCTATCTGTCCATCGCCGAGAACATCTTCCTCGGCAACGAGCACGCCACCCGCGGTTTCATCAACTGGAACGAGACCCTCAGGCACGCGGCCGAACTGCTGCGCCGGGTGGGGCTCGACGAGCACCCCGAGACCCGCGTCGCCGACATCGGTGTGGGCAAGCAGCAGCTGGTGGAGATCGCCAAGGCGCTGTCGAAGAAGGTGAAACTGCTCATCCTCGACGAGCCGACCGCGGCGCTCAACGACGAGGACAGCGGCAAGCTCCTCGACCTGATCCTCCAGCTGAAGGAACAGGGCATCACCTCCATCATCATCTCCCACAAGCTGAACGAGATCCGCCGGGTCGCCGACTCGGTGACGATCCTGCGCGACGGGCGGACCATCGAGACGCTCGACGTGAAGGCCGCCGCCACCAGCGAGGACCGGATCATCAGCGGCATGGTCGGCCGGGACCTGGAGCACCGCTTCCCGGAGCGGACCCCGCACCACCCGGAGGAGGGCACCGCCCCCGCCCTGGAGGTCCGCAACTGGACCGTGCACCACCCCATCGACCAGCAGCGCAAGGTCGTCGACGACGTGTCGCTGACGGTCCGGCGCGGCGAGATCGTCGGCATCGCCGGCCTGATGGGCGCCGGCCGCACCGAGCTCGCCATGAGCATCTTCGGCCGCACCTACGGCCGGTACGCGGGCGGCACGGTCCTCAAGGACGGCCGGGAGATCCGGACGAGGACCGTCCCGGACGCGGTCGGGCACGGCATCGCGTACGTCACCGAGGACCGCAAGCACTACGGCCTGAACCTCATCGACACCATCAACCGCAACATCTCGCTCAGCGCCCTCGGGAAGGTCGCCCGCCGGGGTGTGGTGGACGAGCACGAGGAGCGGCAGGTCGCCGAGGGCTTCCGGAAGTCGATGAACATCAAGGCGCCGACGGTGTTCGAGCCGGTGGGCAAGCTGTCCGGCGGCAACCAGCAGAAGGTCGTGCTCAGCAAGTGGATCTTCGCGGGTCCCGACGTGCTGATCCTCGACGAGCCGACCCGCGGCATCGACGTCGGCGCCAAGTACGAGATCTACACGGTCATCGACCAGTTGGCCGCCCAGGGCAAGGCGGTCGTCTTCATCTCCTCCGAGCTGCCCGAGCTGCTCGGCATGTGCGACCGCATCTACACGATGGCCGCAGGACGGCTGACCGGTGAGTTCTCGCGGGCCGAGGCCTCCCAGGAATCGCTGATGCGTCAGATGACGAAGGACAAAGAGGTATCCCGATGAGCACAGTCACCGACAAGACCCCGGCCGCCGCGCCGCCGGGCCGGAACGGATCGGGTGACGGCCTGCTCCAGCTGATGCTGGACGGTATGCGCCGCAACATGCGGCAGTACGGCATGCTGATCGCGCTCGGCCTGATCGTGGCGCTGTTCGCGGTGTGGACCGACGGCGACCTGCTGCTGCCGCGCAACGTCTCCAACCTGGTGCTCCAGAACAGCTACATCCTGATCCTCGCGATCGGCATGATGCTGGTCATCATCGCGGGCCACATCGACCTGTCGGTCGGCTCGCTGACCGCGTTCGTCGGCTCCATGGCCGCGGTGTTCATGGTCAGGAACGACATACCGTGGCCGCTCGCGGTGGTGCTGTGCCTGCTGGTGGGCGCCATCGCGGGAGCGATCCAGGGCTGGTTCATCGCCTACGGCGGCATACCGTCGTTCATCGTGACCCTCGCGGGCATGCTCACCTTCCGCGGTCTCACCGAGATCTTCCTTGAGGGGCAGACCCTCGGCCCCTTCCCCAAGGGCCTGCAGAAGGTCGCCAACGGCTTCATGCCCGAGGTCGGTCCCGAGACGAACTACCACAACCTCACCCTGCTCCTCGGTCTCGCCCTGATCGGGCTCGTCGTCCTCCAGGAGGTCCGCGACCGCCGGCGCCAGAAGGAGTTCGCCCTCGACGTCCTGCCGGCCAAGCTGTTCCTGCTCAAGCTCGTCGCGCTCGCCTCCGCCGTTCTCGTGGTGACGATGCTGCTGGCCAGCTACAAGGGCGCCCCGATCGTGCTGCTGATCCTCGGCGCGCTGCTCGTCGGCTTCGGCTACGTGATGCGCAACGCCGTCATCGGCCGCCACATCTACGCCATCGGCGGCAACCTGCCCGCGGCCAAGCTGTCGGGCGTGCGGGACAAGAAGGTCACCTTCCTGGTGTTCCTGAACATGGGCATGCTCGCGGCCCTGGCGGGTCTGGTCTTCGCCGCCCGCTTCAACGCGGCCTCTCCCAAGGCCGGACTCAACTTCGAGCTGGAGGCCATCGCGGCCGCCTTCATCGGCGGCGCGTCGATGGCCGGCGGTGTCGGCACGGTCCTCGGCGCGATCATCGGCGGCCTGGTCCTGGGCGTGCTGAACAACGGTATGAACCTCGTCGGCATCGGCACCGACTGGCAGCAGGTCATCAAGGGCCTGGTCCTGCTGGCGGCGGTCGGCTTCGACGTGTGGAACAAGCGCAAGGTCGGTTCGTAAGTCAGCCCCGGGCCCCGCCGGACGGCGGGGCCCCTTCCCTTCCGGGAGCGGCACATGGAACTGAACAGACGCACGGTCATCGCGGGAGCCGGAGCGGCGGCGGCCGGTGTGGCCGCCGGCTCCGCCTTCGGCGGGACGGCCCACGCCTCACCGGGCCGGGGGAAGCCGGCGCGCAGCCTCTTCGGCCGGCTCGCCGACGGCACCAAGGTCCACAGCTGGTCACTGGAGAACGGCGGGACCCGCATGCGGGTCCTCTCCTACGGCGGCATCGTCCAGTCCCTGGAGATCCCCGACCGCCGCGGCCGGCACGCCAACGTCTCCCTCGGCTTCGACACCCTCGAGGAGTACGTCGCCTCCAGCCCGTACTTCGGCGCCCTGATCGGCCGCTACGGCAACCGCATCGGCCGGGGCCGCTTCACCCTCGACGGCAAGGAGTACCAGCTCTCCGTCAACGACGGCGAGAACAGCCTGCACGGCGGCGCACAGGGCTTCGACAAGCGGGTCTGGGACGTCGAGCCCTTCACCCGCGGCTCGGACGTCGGCCTCCACCTGTACTACACCGCCGTCGACGGGGAGATGGGCTACCCGGGCACCCTGCGCACCAAGGTCACCTACACCCTCACCCGCGGCGGCGACTGGCGTGTCGACTACGAGGCCACCACCGACAAGCCCACCGTCGTCAACCTCACCAGCCACGTCTACTGGAACCTCGCCGGTGAGGGCAGCGGCTCGGTGTACGACCACGAGCTGTCCATCGCCGCCTCCCGCTACACGCCGGTCGACTCCGGACTGATCCCCACCGGCGAACTGGCGCGGGTCGCGGGCACCCCCTTCGACTTCCGCCGTGCCAAGCCGGTCGGCCGGGACATCCGCACCGCGCACCAGCAGGTGCTGTACGGGCAGGGCTTCGACCACAACTGGGTGCTGGACAAGGGCATCACCACGCGTCCCGAGCACGCCGCCACCCTGCGCGACCCGGCCTCCGGCCGCACCCTGCGCATCGCCACCGGCGAGCCGGGGCTCCAGTTCTACTCCGGCAACTTCCTCGACGGCACCCTCGTCGGCAGCGGCGGCCGGGTGTACCGGCAGGGCGACGGACTGTGCCTGGAGACCCAGCACTTCCCCGACGCGCCGAACCGGCCGTCGTTCCCGTCGACCGTGCTGCGGCCGGGAGAGACCTACCGGACGACGACGGTCCACTCGTTCCGGGCGTGAGCCCCCGTCACGCGCCGCCGTCACATTCTCCTCACATGAGCTGAACGGCGGCGCGCGCCGCTCCGTACTCCTGGGTGGCCCGTGCTCCCCCGCGCGGGCCACCCAGGCATGACGGTCCCGACACGTCCCCGGCGGGCCCGCCGTACACGGAGGTTCCATGGCCGACAACGTCGCCTCGTTGTTCCGCAGCACCGCGGCGCACAGTCCGTCGATGGCGGCGCTGGCACGGGAGAGCGACGGGGCCGGGCCGGTGGACTTCTGCATCCCCTGCAATCCGTACTTCCCCACCCCCGCCATGTTCGAGGACATGGCGGCGCGGCTGCGCGACATCATCACGTACTACCCGAGCGGCGCCGACACCATCACCGCCGAGCTGTGCAGCCTGCTGCAGCTCCCGCCGCAGTGCGTGGCGATGGGCAACGGTTCGACGGAGCTGATCACCTGGATCGACCACCTCCTGGTCCGGGAGTCCCTCGCCGTGCCCGTCCCGACCTTCGGCCGCTGGACCGACCAGCCCATGGAGACGGGCAAGCGGGTCGACATGTTCCCGCTCCAGGAGTCCGGCGGCTTCGCCCTCGACCTGGCGCAGTACGCGGAGTTCATCCGGGCCCGGGGGACCCGGGTGGCGGTGATCTGCAACCCGAACAACCCCGACGGCGGCTTCCTGCACAAGCACGCGGTGGTGCAGTTCATGGACGCGATGGCCGACCTGGACCTGGTGGTGATCGACGAGTCGTTCCTGGAGTTCGCCGACGCCGAGGTGGAACCGTCGGTGGTGCAGGAGGCGATGCTGCGGCCCAACGTCATCGTGCTGCGCAGCCTGGGGAAGAACTTCGGCCTGCACGGCATCCGCTTCGGCTACCTGGTCGCCAACCCGGCGCTCGCGGGCAGGATCCGCTCCATGCTCCCCAAGTGGAACCTCAACTCCTTCGCCGAGCACGTGGTGTTCATGCTGAAGGAGCACGGCGCCGAGTACGCGCAGAGCCTGCACCAGGTGCGCCGCGACCGGATGGACATGTCCGGCCAGCTCTCCTCGCTGCCCGGGCTGACGGTCTACCCGTCCCAGGGCAACTTCCTCTTCGTGCGCCTGCCCGTGGGCGCCGAGGGAACCGTGGTCCGGGACCGGATGCTCACCGAGCACCGGATCCTGGTCCGCGAGTGCGGCAACAAGATCGGCTCGTCCAGCCGCTTCCTGCGTCTCGTGGTGCGCCCCCAGGTGGACGTACGCCGCCTGGTGTCCGGCCTGGAACAGGTGCTCTACGGGACGTCCAGGAGGGGAGCCGCCGTGCCCGAGCAGGCCGGCGGGACCGGCTACAGCTCGGGTACGGCGGCGGTGGACCGCCTGGTGAGCGAGACCAACGGCGCCGGCATGCGGGGACTCGCCGCGCAGGCCGCCGCTCCGGGGCTCGCCGCCGCTCCGGGCGCCGGCACCGGCATGCCGCTCCCCGCCGCCGCGTCCACCGTCACGGCGGACCCGGCCGGCGGGATGCCGGTGCCGGCCGCGGCGTCGGCGGGGGCGCCGGGTCTTCCGCAGCCGGCGACCCAGCCCGTCGACCGGCCGGTACCGCAGGCGGTGCCGCAGCCGGCGTCGCAGGTCGTACCGCAGCCGGTACCGCAGGTGGTGCCGCAGCCCGCGCCCCAGCAGTTCCCGGAGCCGCTTCCGCAGCCCGTGCCGATGCCCGCCCAGCCGCTCGCCCCGCCCGCCCAGCCACTCGCCCCGGCCGCCTCGGCACCGATGCCCGCTGCGGCGTACCCGGCACCGACCCCGCCCGGCGTCCCCGCCCGCGGCGGCCTGACAGCCGCCCAGGTCAGGGGCACCGACGGCCTCTCCATGGCCCCGGCGACGGGCTGGCCGGGCCCCCAGACCGCCTGGCCCAACGCCGCCGGGATGGGCCAGGCACTCTGAGCCCCACCGGGGCAGCCTCTCGGGCTACGCCGGGCTGAGTCTCCACTGTTGGCAGCCGTTGTTCAGCCAGGTCCACTGGCGTACGTCGGCGCCGTCCGCGGCGGAGCAGTCGGCGACGTCGGCGACCTTGCCGGTCGCCTGGTTGACGATCCGGACGTGACCGCCGTCGGTGGCCACGAACCGGAAGCGCTGACAGGTGTTGTTCAGCCACGACCACTGACGCAGGTCGGCGCCGTCCGCGGCGGAGCAGTTCTCGGTGTCCAGCACCTTGCCGGTGGCGGCGCTCACCAGCCGGTGGGTGTCGTCGCCGAGGTCCTCCAGCCGCCAGCGCTGGTGGGCGCCGCCGTCGCAGGCGTACTGCCGCACATCGGCACCGTCCGCGGTGGAACCGCCTGCCAGACCAAGGCACTTGCCGCTGTTGCGGTTGGTGAGGGTGTAGGTGGTGGAGGCGGTGGACGGCTCGCCGGAGGGCCCGGCCTGGCTCGCCCCGAGACGGACGGGCGTGCCGAGGTTCGGGGAGCCGTCCGCGTTCCAGGTGAACTTCTGCGCCCGCGCCGTACGCCCGTTGTCGCAGCCGTCGGAGGCGGAGTCGTTGGCGTGGTAGACGATCCAGTTCTCCGTCCCGTCCGGTGAGGTGAAGAACCCGTTGTGGCCAGGCCCGTAGACACCGTTGCCGTCGCTGCGCCGGAAGACGGGCGTGGACTTCTTGGTCCAGGACGAGGCGGACGTGGGGTCCGGCCCGGAGAGGGTGAGCTGCCCGAGTGCGTAGTCGGGCGTCCAGCAGCCGCTGGCGGAGTACACGAGGAAGGTACGCCCGCCCCGCTGGAGGATCTCCGGTCCCTCGTTGACGGTGCCGCCCTGCCGTTCCCAGTCGTAGGTGGGCGTGGAGACGGTGGAGAAGGACGAACTCACCGTGTAGGGGTTCGACATGCGCGCGGCGACGACGTTCTGCGTCCCGTTGTGCGTGCTGCCGAAGAGGTACAGCTGCCCGTTGATGGTCGCGACCGTCGGGTCCAGCATCCAGGAGGAGTTGAGCTGCCCCTTGTAGCCGTAGGGCCCCATGGGATCGGCCCCGGTGCTCTCCAGTACGTGACTGCGCTGGGTGGGGTTGTAGTCGGCGACGTTCTGCCCGGCGACGTAGTACAGGTACCAGCGCCCGTTGAGGTAGTGCAGTTCCGGCGCCCAGATGTTGCAGCACCGGGAGGCCGCGTCGCCCTGCCACACCTGCACGCTGGGAGCGGTGGCGAGACCGGCCAGGGTGGGCGACTTGCGCAGGGTGATGACGTCGGTCCAGGACGTGCTGACCAGGTAGTAGTGGCCGTCGTGGTGGACGATCCAGGGGTCGGCGCCCTTCTGGGCCTTGACGGGATTGCTGAACGAGGCCGCCTGCGCGGACGACTGCCCGAAGGAGAGGGCGAGCAGCAACGCGGCCAGCAGGATCAGTAGGCGACGGGCCATCCGCTGCTCCAGTTCAGGAGGTTGATGCCGAGCTTGGGGGTGCCGTTGTCGTTGCCGTCGTAGTAGTGGTAGACGATCAGGTCCCCGTCGACGTCGCTCATGATCGACTGGCCGCCGGGGCCGATGACGCTGCCGTGCGACTCGAGGACGGGCGTGCCGCCGTTGTTCATCAGCGAGACGCCGTTCCTGTCGCGGTAGGGCCCGGTGACGCCGGTGGCGCGGCCGACCTTGACCTTGTAGGTGGAGGAGGTGCCGGCGCAGCAGGTGTCGTACGAGGCGAAGAGGTAGTAGTAACCGCCCCGCTTGACGATGAACGGCGCCTCGACGGCCTTGGTCCCGGACGGGCGGGAGGCGAGCGAGTAGCGGGTGGTGTTGGAGGAGAGCCGCTTCCCGGTGGCGGGGTCGATCTGGATCATCTTGATGCCGGTCCACCAACTGCCGAAGGACAGCCACCACGTGCCGTCGCCGTCGACGAAGAGGTTGGGGTCGATGGCGTTGAAGTCGCTGGAGGAGTTCGACGTGAGGACCGTGCCGTAGTCGGTCCAGCTGCCCGGCTGTCCGGTGGTGGAGACGGCGAGCCCGATGGCGGAGGTGTTCGACCCGAACTTCGAGACGGAGTAGTACATCAGGTACTTGCCGCCGTGGTACGAGATGTCCGGTGCCCACGCCTCCGGCACGGAGGAGTAGGTGCGCCACCAGCCCGGCCGGGACGGGAACGCGTCGGCGCCGGCGGAGAAGGCGGTGCGGTCGGCGGAGGCCTTGCTGCTGATACCGCCGCCGGTGGCGTAGAGCAGGTACTGGCCGGACGGGGTGCGGATCATCGACGGGTCGTGCGTGACGACGGACCCGGTGACCCGCCCCGGGCCGGGGTACGCCGTGGCGGTCGTCGGCACGAGGGCGAGCAGCGCGGCGGTGGGGAGCGCGAGGAGCACGGCGCGCTTGCGGAGGGTGCGGCTCATACGGAGTTCTCCTTGCGGTGGGGGTCAGCACGTTCGTGATACCGAACAGCGATCGCAAGTTCGAACAAGACCGTAGAATCGAACCGTGTGCACGTCAATGGTCCGCGCGGACCCGGCCGGCGTCCGCCCAGCGCGGCCGGCCCTCCAGCGGCCGGCCGCACGGTAGACCCGGCTCAGCCGGAAAGCGAGCCCGAAGGGTTCGGGTCCGGGTCCGGGCAGGGTGACGCGACCGGGGAGGCGGTGGGGGCGGACGTCGGTGGAGCGGACTCGGTGGGGCAGTCGTCCGGGGAGGTGGGCGAGGGGCTCGGACCGGTCGGGTCGGGTGAGGGCGACGGCGTCCCCGTGGGGGACTCGGAGGGCTCCTGGCCGGTCGGAGTCGGGGTCGGGGTCGGGGTCGGGGGGGCGCTGGGGCCGGGCGGGGAGGAGGGAGCCGGTTCCGTGGCGGGCGGCGAGGGCTTCGGAGACGGGGCAGGGGCGCCGGAGGCGCTCGGCTCCGGTCCGATGACAATGCCGCCGCCCCCTCCTCCCCTGCCGCCGCTCCCGCCTGAGCCGACGGGGCCGGTCGCCGGTGTGTCGCCGCCCGCGCCGGGGCTCCTGGGGACGATGCCCCTGCCGTCAGCGACGGCGTGGACCCCGCTCAGGTAGAACTCCAGCCACTGTCTGACCAGCCGCAGGTAGGCCCCTGAGCGGTTGTAGCTGAGGACCGCCCGGTCCAGGTCCGCGGCACGGGCCAGGTTCCGGTCGCCCGCGCACAGGTAGTGTCCGGCCGCCAGGGCCGCGTCGAAGATGTTGTTCGGGTCCGCGCGGCCGTCGCCGTTGCCGTCCGTTCCCCAGCGGGCCCAGGTGGACGGCAGGAACTGCATGGGGCCCACCGCGCGGTCGTAGACCGTGTCGCCGTCGTGAGCGCCTCCGTCGGTGTCCCGGATCAGGGCGAACCCGCGGCCGTCGAGCGGCGGTCCGGTGATGCGGCCCAGGGTCGTGCCGGCGCGGTCGACCGCGCCGCCGCGCGCCTGCCCGGACTCCACCTTGCCGATCGCCGCGAGCAGTTGCCAGGGCAGCCGGCAGCCGGGGTCCGTCCGGGCGACGGAGGTCTCGGCCGCGCGGTAGGCGCGCAGCACGGTGGCCGGGATGCCGGACCGGGCGCGCAGGGCCCGGACGACCGGCGGGGCGGCCGACGCGCTGTCCGCGGTGTCCAGGGGCGGCAGTTCGACGTGGAAGGAGTCGTCGCCCGGCGGTGCGGGCTCGATGTACGGGCCGTCCGGTGCCGTCCCGCGGGCGTCGTCGGCGGGAGGGACGGCACGGGCGACCGCCGGCCCGCCGAGGAGGCCGGGCGCCTGCGAGGCGGTGAGGGCCGCCATGGCCGCCACGGTGACGGCGGTCGTCCTCAGTCCTCGGCGGGTCCGGCCGGTGCGCGGACCACGTGCGCGGCGTACGGGCATGGCTGTCACTCCTGTCGGATGAGGGGGCGCGGCGCCCCGGCCGGTCCGTGCCCGGCGGGGGTGCCCGTGGATGGGTGCGCCCGTGGGGGGTGGGGTGTCGGCGGCGTGGGCCTCAGCGGCCGAAGGTGTCGATGCCGGAGACGAGCCACCGTCCGTCGCGGTGCACCACGTCGACGGCGAGCAGGGCGCCCGCGTACACGCCCGCGTCCTGCCCGGCGGCCTTGCCCCCGGCGGTCCTGGCCCCGGCGGTGGTCACGCTGCTCTGGTCGGCGTAGACGAGGACGCGGGCGCGCGCCCCGTCGATCCGCTCGACGGCGCTCTCGGTGACCGCCGTGGTGATCACCGCCTTCTGTGCGTCGGCCCGCTCCCGCACGTCGGCGAGCAGGGTGCGGTGCTGTTCCACGGCCTTGCCCGTCAGGAGGTCCCGCGCGGCCTTGTCGAGGGCGCCGGGGTCGGTGTGGTCGTAGGAGAAGAGCCGGTCGACGGCTTCGGCCGTCCGTCCCTTGATCTCGCTGGTGCGGGCGAGGTCGGTCAGCGCGGTGTTGCGCCGCGCCGGCTCGTCACGGAGCGCCTCCGCCTCCGCGTGCGCCCAGCCGGCGAACCCGCCGAGGAACACGGTCAGTGCGCAGAGCGCCACGAGGACCACCGGCCGGCGGGTCCGGGCGCCGCGGGCGGCGGCCGGCTCGCGGAGGGTGCGGGAAGCGGCCGGCTTCCGGTCCCGCGTCCCGTTCCCGGCCGGTGGATCGGGAGGAGCCGGGACGGCCGCGGCGCCCGCGCGGAGCCGCCCGCCGGCGCTCTCCGGGCCCGCGGTGGCGGGCCGCGTCCCACGGGCCTGGCGGCGCCGCTGGCGGTTGATGAGGTGACGGGTCGTCGACATCGTGCTGTCCTCTCGGTGCGGCGGCTCGGCGGTACGGGACCGGGTCAGCCGGTCGGTGCGCCGCCCACGGGCGCCTGTCCCAGGGCGCTCAGCTTCCAGCGGCCCCCGGTGCGGGTGAGTTCGCCGAGCATGCGGCTGTCCTTGTCCGTGCCGGCGCCGTCGGCCGCCTTGACGGTGACGCGCAGGGCGACCAGGACCCGGGCCCGGCCCGCCCGGTCGTCGAGCTCGGTGACGGCGCCCGACAGCACCCGTGCCGTGGTGACCGTCTTCGCCTCCCTCACCTGGTCGGCGAACTCGTCGCGCCCTGCGGAGAGTTGCTCGTGCAGCTCGCCGGTGGTCGACGACTCCCACAGGTCGAGGCCCTGGTCGACGTCCCGGTGGTCGAGCGTGTTGAGGTTCAGTACGGCCTGCTCCCCGGCGGCCAGTGCCCTGTCCCGCTGCTCGGCGTAGGCGGCCGTGCCGTCGTGGGCCGCGGCGTACCAGTCCTGGCCCGCCCAGGCCGCGAGGCCGCCCGCGGTGAGGCCGAGGGCGACGAGCAGGGAGGAGAGCGCACGGGGACGGCGGGCGGTGAGGGCGCGGACCGCGCGTTTCATGGGGTGCTCCAGTCTCCCGCACGCTTCAGCGGGCCTTGAGGTCGACGATCCGCCAGCGGTCGTTCTCCAGCCGGGCGGTGACGGTGAGCTGGGCGGCCGCGGTGGTGGCCCCGCCGTCGCCGCGGCGGGAGGTCTGGTCGAGGAAGACCAGCAGGCGCGCCCGGTCGCCGTCGAGTTCGATCACCCCGGTCCGGACGGCACGGGTGCTCAGGGTGACGCGCTGCTCGGCCAGGTCGTCCCGTACCTGGTCGAAGAGGTCCCGGTACTGACGGGCGGCACGGCCGTCGAGCACGGCGCGCGCGGAGCGTTCGGCGGCCGCCGTGCCGTCCGGCGTGTACGAGAAGACGCGCGCGAGCGCGTTGCCGACCTCACCCGCGACCCGGTCGGTGGCCGCGGCGTCCGTGAGCGCCCGGTTCCGGGCGGACCCGGCCGACTCGAGCCGGTGGGCGCCGTGGAGGAACGCACAGCCGCCGAGGACGAGCAGGGCGGCGAGCCCGCCGAGTGCGACCCGCCGCAGTCGGTGCGCCGGGCGCTTCCCGGCCGGACGGCCGTCCCGGGACCGCCCGGTGCCGGCCGGGTCCCCGGCGGACGCCCCGGCCGTACACGGATCGCCCCCGGGCTCCGCGTCCCCGGCCCGCGCGGCGTCCTTACCCGGGGCGGGATCCTTGCCCGGGGCGGCGTCCTCCCCCAGCACGGGGCCCATCGCCGGAGCGGGCCCCTCCCCCAGGACGGGATCCGTCGCCGGAGCGGCGTCCCGTCCCAGCGGGGGGCCCGTCGCCGGAGCGGGGTCCTCTCCCTGGACGGGGCCCGCCACCGGCACGGGATCCTCCCCCGGCACGGGGCCCGCCACCGGCACGGGATCCTCCCCCGGCACGGGGCCCGCCACCGGCACGGGATCCTCCCCCGGCACGGGATCCGCCGCCGGGACGGGGCCCGCCGCCGGGACGGGGTCCTCTCCCAGGACGGGGTCCGTTCCCGGGGCGGGGTCCGTCGCCTGCGCCCCGTCCGCGCCGGAGTCCTCGTCCGCACCCGCGGGCGTGTCGTGCTCGGGGTCGTGCGGGCCGCCGCCGCGCAGCAGACGCGACAAGGTCATCGGTCCCCCTCCTCCCGCCCGCCCGAGAGCGGCACCGCGCTCAGGGCCTTCACCTTCCACTCCCCCTCGCCCGTCCGGGCCAGGACCGCCTCCAGGCGTTTGCGGTCGGTGGTCGCCCTCTTCGTCCCGGCGGGGGTGACCTCCACCCGGACGGTGACGATCAGCTTGGCCGTTCCGGCCCGCGTGTCGAGTGCGGTCACCGCCGCCTCGGTGACCGTGCCGCGCGCCGACGCGCCCGTCTCGGCCCCGGTGCCGTCCAGTTCCTCGCGCAGCGGCCCGGTGGAGGCGTCCCGCCAGGCCCGTATGCCGGTCGCCGCCCGCTGCCGGGTCGACGCGTCGAGGGTGGTGAGCACGGCGACGCGCTCCCGCCCGTCGGCGAGCACCCGGTCGCGCTCCCGGCCGTGGGCGAGGGCGTCGTCGGCGCGGGCCTGCGCGTACGTCCACGCGCCGGTGCCGCAGAAGGCCACGGCCACGGCGAGCCCCACGCCGCCCAGGACCCGGGCCGCCCTCATCGGGCGCTCCGTACGCCGGGGGCGAGGAGGTCCGTCATGTTCCCCGGGGCCTCCCCCGCCTGCCCCGGCAGGGCGAGGGCACCGGGCAGCGCGGCCGGTCCGCCCGTCCGCGCTCCGCCGCTGCCGGAGGGCAGCGAGCCGGGGCGGGCCGGCTCGGGGACCGGGCCTCCTCTTGGAGCGTTCGCGGCGCCGCGCACGTTGTACCCGTCGGCGGCGGAGGACGTGCAGGCGGCGCCGGTGTTGAGGGCGGGCGTGGTGCCGAGGTCGAGCCCGTTCCGGTACCGCGTGGCACCGTAGCCGGCGGTGCAGGGCAGGGGCTTGAAGAAGGTGACGGCCATGCCGAAGTTCAGCTTCCCTCCGTCGACGGCGGTGGCCCCGGCGGCGACGGCCGCCGGGAACTTCACGAGGAGTTCCTCCGTGCCGCGCTGCCGGGTGACGGCGATCTCGGACGTGGTGAGGAGATTGGCGAGTACGACGCCGAGGCTCGGGTCGAGGTCCCGCAGGACGCCGCTGACCTGGGCGGCCGCATCGGGAGTGACGGCGAGCAGGCGGCGCAGGTCGGCGTCGGAGCCCTTGAGCGCGCGGGCCAGTTCCTCCGCCCCGACGGCGAAGTCGCGGATGGCACGCTTCTCCTCCGCCTGGGTGCGCAGGACGGTCTCGCCGTCGGTGATGAGCCGGGTGGTGGACGGCAGGGCGCGGTCGGCGGCCTCCACGAAGGCGCTGCCGCTGTCGAGCAGGACCTGGAGGTCGTCGCCGTGCCCCTCGAAGGCCGCACCGAGTTCGTCCACCACGGTGCGCAGATCGTCGAGGGGGACGGAGCGGGCGAGGTCGTCCACGCTCGCGAGGACGTCGGTGACGGGCCGGGGCACCTGGGTGTCGGCCCGCTCGATCCGGGCGCCGTCGGCCAGGTAGGGGGCGCCGCCGCTCTCCGGCCGCAGGTCGATGTACTGCTCGCCCACGGCGGAGAGCCCGGCGACCACCGCACGGGTGTCGGCGGGGATGCGCGGGGCGGACTTCTTGATGCGCAGTTCGGCCACGACGCCGTCGGCGGTCAGGCCGATCGGTCCGACACGGCCGACGGAGACGCCCCGGTAGGTGACGTCGGAGTGGGTGAACAGTCCGCCGGTGTGCGGGAGTCGCACGTCGACCGTGTAGTAGTCGGCGACGCCGACGTACCGTCCGAGGTCGGCGTAGCGGATGCCCAGGAAGGAGAGGGCGAGGACGGCGACGAGGAGGAAGGCGAGGTTCTTCAGCCGTACGGCGAGGGTGATCATCCCGCCTCACCTCCCGGTGCGGCCTGCGGGTCCGTCGCCGTCCCGGTGGCGGGGACGGACGGCAGGGGCAGGGGGGAGGACGGCGGCGGTGAGGAGGGCCGGCCCGGTGACGGGGCCGGGGACGAGGCGGGTGCCCCGCTGTCCCTCCCCGCGGGCTTCTCCGCGCGCCGCTGCTTCCCGGACGCCCCCGGCCCGTCGCCCGCCGGGGCGGAGGGCGGGGGTGTGTCCGGGGGCACCAGCGGCGGGATCAGCCGGGTCCCGGGCACGGCGACCATGTCCAGGTACACGTTGAGGTAGTCGCCCTTCACCCCCCGCAGCACCTCGTCGGTGAACGGGTAGGTCAGCAGCACCTCGAGCGAGTCGGGCAGGTCCGCGCCCGCGTCCGCGAGGGCCTTCAGGGTCGGGGCGAGGGCCTTGAGGTCGGCGATCATGTCGTCCTTGCTCGCGTCGACGGTGGAGACGGCGACGCCGGACAGGGTGTCGAGGGAGCGCAGCATGGTCAGCAGGGAGCCGCGCTGCCTCTCCAGCGTCTTCAGTCCGGGCGAGAGGTCGGTGAGGACGGTGCCGACGTCCTCCTTGCGGCTGGCGAGGGTCGTGGAGAGCCGGTTGACGGCGTCGAGGGCGTCGGTGATGTCGCCCCGGTGGTCGTCGAGGTCGGTCACAAGGGCGTCGACCCGCTTCAGCATGGAGCGGACCGCCGGTTCGCGGCCGCCGAGCGCCGAGTTGAGTTCCCGGGTGATGGTCTTCAGCTGGTTGACGCCGCCGCCGTTGAGGAGCAGGGACAGCGCGCCGAACACCTCTTCCACCTCGGTGTCGCGGCCGGTGCGGGAGACCGGGATGACGCCGCCGTCCTCCAGCCGCCCGGCCCCGGTGTCCTTCCCGGGGGCGACGAGCTGGACGTACTTCTCGCCCAGCAGGCTGGACTGTTCGACCCGGGCGGCGGCGTCGGCCGGCAGCCGCACCTCACCGTTGATCTCCATGGTGACGCGGGCCGTCCAGTCGTCCCGGCCCAGGTCGACGGCGGTGACCCGGCCGACGGCGACGTCGTTGACCTTCACCGCGGAGTGCGGGACCAGGCTGAGTACGTCCTGGAGTTCCGCGGTGACGGTGTAGGGGCGGTCACCGAGGTCGGCGCCACCGGGCAGCGGCAGGTCCTCCAGACCGCCGAAGCGCGGAAGGTCGACGGTGACCGCGCCCAGGGCCAGGGTGAAGCCGAGCCCCAGGGCGATCAGGCCGCCCGCGGTGAGACCGGCGGCGCCGCCCGCGGTCAGCAGGCCGCGCTTCACCGCCGTTCCCGGGCCGGAGCGCCGTGTGCCGCGCCTCATCGCTCCCCCTTCCCGGGGCCCGTGCCGCCGCCCGCGGAGGAGCCGCCCGCGGCGGGCAGCGGCAGCAGGGGGCCGCCCATGCTGATCTCGTTGAGGTTGGCCCGGCCGTCGAGGGTGCGGGAGTCGGGGTTGTAGGCGTTGACCAGGTTGCCCGCGGCCAGCGGTGCGGTGTCGAGCGCCTCGGCCAGCGAGGCACGCTGCTGGACGAGGGTCCGGGTGAGGGGCAGGAGCCGGTCGACGTTGCCCTTCAGCTCGCCCCGGTTGTCCTCGACGAAGGTCTTGACCCGGCCGAGGGCGGACCCCAGTTCCTCGAGCGCGCCGGTGAGGTCGTCCTTGTTGTCGGCGAAGAAGCCGACGACCTCGTCCAGGCGTTCCTGCGCGGTGCGCACGTCGGAGTCCTTCTCCTTCAGCATGGTGGTGAAGGTCTGGAGCCTGCGCAGCGTGCCGAACAGGTCGCCGCTGCTGCCGTCGAGCGTCCTGGCCGCCTTGCCGAACTCCTCGATGCCGTCGCCGATCGCCTCGCCGTTGCCTTCGAGGTTGGCGGCGCCGGTGCGCAGCAGGTCGGACAGGGCGCCCTCCGCGTTGGCGCCGTCCGGGCCGAGCGCCTCGCCGAGCTCGGTGACCGAGTCGTAGAGCTGGTCGATCTCGACGGGGGTGCGGTTGCGGGCGGCGGGCAGGACGGCGCCCTCGGCCAGCGCGGGTCCCGCGCTGTAGGCGGGGGTGAGCTGCACGTAGCGGTCGGCGACGACGCTCGGCGCGACGACCACGGCCCGGGCGTCCGCGGGGACCTTCACCCCCTCGTCCAGGCGCAGTCCGACGCGCACCGTGGTGCCCTGCGGGCGGACCGACTCCACCTCGCCGACCCGCACACCGAGGATGCGCAGGTCGGATCCGGGGTGGACGCCGACGACCCGGTCGAAGTAGGCGGTCAGCCGGGTGCCGCCGGAGTCGAGGACGCGGACGGCGGCCAGGGCGCCGGCGACGAGCACCGCGAGGGCGAGCACGCCGGTGAGGAGTCTGCTGCGCGGGGTCATCGCTCCCCCTTCCCCCGGGCCGCCGCCTGCTTCGGGGGCAGGCAGCCGGACTCGGGCAGGGACGTCTCGGGCAGGTAGTCGCGGGGGATGACGCCGCACAGGTAGCTGTCGAACCACCGTCCGTTGCCCAGGGTGTTGCCCACGAGGCGGTAGTACGGGCCGACCAGCGCGAGGGTCTTGCCGAGCTCGGTGTTGTTCCTCTCCAGTACGCCGGTGACCCGGCTCAGCGCCTTGAGGGTGGGGCCGAGCTGCTTCTCGTTGTCGTCGACGAGGCCGCCGAGCTCCTTGCCGAGTTTCCTGCTGCCCTTGAGCAGGGCACGGATGGCGTCCCGGCGGTCGTGGAGTTCGCCGAGCAGGGAGCCGCCGTCCTCCAGGAGGGTCTCGAAGCTGGACTGCCTGTTCTGCAGCGTCTTGGTGAACCGCGCGCTGCCCTTGAGGAGTTCGGCGAGCTTCGCGTCGCGTGAGGAGACGGATCTGGAGAGCGCGGACAGGCCGTCCGCGGCCTTGCGCACATGCGGCGGGGAGTCGGCGAAGGTGTCGGAGAGGGCCGCGAAGCTCTCCGCGAGCCGCCGGGTGTCGATGTCCCCGACGGTGGAGCCGAGGTCCTGGAAGGCCTGCGTCACGTCGTAGGGGGAGGTGGTGCGGGACAGCGGGATGCGGCTGTCCGGGTCCTGCCGGCCGGTGCCGAGCGGGTCGAGCGCCAGGTACTTGTCGCCGAGGAGGGTCTTGATGGCGATGGCGGCGGTGGTCCGGTCGCCGATCCACACGTCCTCGACCTCGAAGGTGACCTTGACCTTGGGGCCGTCGAGGGCGACCCCGGTGACCTCGCCCGCCTTGACGCCGGCGATGCGCACCTCGTCCCCCTCGGCGAGGCCGGCGGCTTCGGAGAAGTCCGCGCTGTAGCGCGTGCCGCCGGTGAACGGCAGCCGGTCCACGGTGAGGACGAGGGTGGCGAGCAGGGCGAGGGCGACCAGTCCCACGACGGCGACGGCGACCGGCTCGCGCTCCTTGACGGGCCGGAGGCGGGGGCGCCCGGTGAAGCGCCTCATCCGCGGCACCTCGATTCGGTGATCGCGATGCCGGTCGGCGGCCGGGAGCCGTCGGAGGTGGTCACTCCGCTCACGCGTGCCTCGCAGAGGTAGAGGTTGAACCACGACCCGTAGGAGGACAGCCGGGCCAGGGCGGTCATCTTGGCGGGGCTCCGTTCGAGGAAGTCCTCGATCTGCGGCAGGTGACCGCCGAGGCCGGTGGAGAGCCGGCCCAGTTCGCGGATGTCCCGCTTCAGGGGCGCGCGCCCGTCCTCGAGGAGTCCTGCGGTGACCGTGGTCAGGTCGCCCATGGCCGCGACCGCCCTGCCGAGGGGCTTGCGGTCGCCGTCGAAGCCGGTGACGAGGTCCTGGAGGGTGACGACGAGGTCGTCGAAGCCGGCCTCGCGGTCGTTGAGGGTGTCCAGGACGGTGCTCAGGTTGTCGACGACCTGGCCGATCACCTTGTCCTTGGCGGCGACGGTCGTGCTGAGCGAGCCGATGTGGCGGATCAGGCTGTCCACCGTGGCGCCCTCGCCCTGGAGCACCTGCACGATCGATCCGGCGAGTTCGTTGACGTCCTTCGGGGACAGTCCCTCGAACAAGGGCTTGAACCCGTTGAAGAGCAGCGTCAGGTCGAGGGCCGGTGTGGTGCGGTCGAGCGGGATGGTGTCGCCCGGTTCGAGCGTGCCGGTGAGGTCGCCGCTGCCGCGGCCGAGGGCGACGTAGCGCTGGCCGACCATGTTGAGGTACTTCACGGCGGCGGTGGCGGACCCGGGCAGCCGCCGGTCGTCGCGGACGGTGAAGGTGACCTGCGCGGTGCGCCGTTGCACGACGCGGACGTCGGTCACCTCACCGACCTTCACCCCGGAGATACGCACGCTGTCGCCCTCGACGAGTCCCGTGACGTCGGTGAACAGGGCCCGGTAGGTGCGGGTCGCGGTGTCGATTCCGGTACTGGCGACGCCGATGCCGAGCACGGTCGTGGCGATGCCCGTGACCACGAGGAAGACCAGGGACTTGAGCAGCGGCCCGGTGAGCGGGCGGCGGCGGGTGTGGGCGTTGTCCGCGCGGGTCATCCGAGCGTCACCTCCGTTCCGCGGTAGGCCGGCCCGACGAGCAGGCTGCTCCAGTCGGGCAGATCACCGGGCGTCCGGCCCGCCGCGGGTGCGAGCAGTTCGTTGACCAGGTCGTTCTCCTGCGGCGAGTTGGCGGGCCCGAGGTCCTGCTCGACGGCTGCGGACGCCTGTGCGGCGGGCCGGGCCAACGTGCCGAGGTAGGGGACGGAGGGACAGCGGGGGCCGCCCCCGGAGTCGTACACGGGGGTGTCGCGGCCGGGCAGGTAGGCACCGCGCGGGGGGACGGCGGTGACGTCGACGTGGATGCCGGGCCGGTCGGTGCCCTTGCCGAGCACCTTGTCCATGGCGGGGACGAAGCCGGCGAGGGTGCGCAGGGTGCAGGGGAAGGACGGGGAGTACTCGGCGAGCAGTTCCAGGGTGGGCCTGCCGGCCGCGCTGAGCCGGATGACGGTGTCCTTGTTCTCGCGCAGGAAGGCCGTCACGTCCTCGGCCGTGCGGGTGGTGGCCCCGAGGGTGCGGGCGTAGGCCGCCTCCTGTTCGGCGAGGGTGCCGCTGGTGGTGGTGAAGTCGGTGAGCGCCGTGATGATGTCGGGCGCGGCGTCCGCGTAGACGTGTCCCACCTCCACCAGGTGCCTGAGGTCCCGGTTGAGGGCGGGCAGGTGGGGATTGAACTCCTCGAGATGGGCGTCCAGTCGCACGAGCGTGTCGCCGAGCCGGCCACCGCGCCCCTCCAGGGCCTGCGAGACGGCCGACAGGGTCGCGGACAGCTTCTGCGGCTGGACCGCGGTGAGCATCGGCAGGACGTCGTCGAGGACCTGCTGGAGTTCGACGGCGTTCTCGGAGCGGTCCTGGGGGATGACGGCCCCGGCGGTCAGCGGCCGGTCCGAGGGCGACGCCGGCGGCACCAGGGCCACGAACCGTTCGCCGAACAGGGTGGTGGGCAGCATCTGCGCCCGCACGTCGGAGGGGACGTGGTCGAGGGCGCCGGGTTCCATGGCGAGGGTGAGCCGGGCGCCTCCCTCGGTGGCGTCGATGGCGCGGACCTCCCCGACGACGACCCCGCGCAGTTTGACCTCGGCGCCCGGGTGCATCTCGTTGCCGACGCTGCCGGTCTCGACGACCACCGGGTCGGACGCGGTGAACCGCTTGTCGTAGACGGCGACGGCCAGCCAGATCAGCAGGACCGGCACCAGCAGGAACACCACCCCGCTCGACCGCAGGCGCAGTGTGCGGCCTCGTGCTCCGCTCATCTCACCCCGCCACCTTCACGGTCGTGGTCGCGCCCCACAGGGCGAGCGACAGGAAGAAGTCGGTGACACTGATCAGCACGATGGCGTTGCGCACCGACCGGCCGACGGCCACGCCGACGCCGGCGGGGCCTCCGGTGGCGCGGTAGCCGTAGTAGCAGTGGGCGAGGATCACCATGACGCTGAAGATCAGCACTTTCAGCACCGACAGCAGGACGTCCGTCGGGGAGAGGAAGAGGTTGAAGTAGTGGTCGTAGGTGCCCCGGGACTGGCCGTTGAACAGGACGGTCACGGAGCGGGACGCGAGGTAGGAGGAGAGCAGCCCGATCGCGTACAGCGGGACGATGGCGACGACCCCGGCGATGATGCGCGTGGTGACCAGGTAGGGCATGGAGCGGATGCCCATGCCTTCGAGGGCGTCGACCTCCTCGTTGATGCGCATGGCGCCGAGCTGGGCGGTGAAACCGGCGCCGACGGTCGCCGAGAGGGCGAGCCCGGCGACGAGCGGGGCGATCTCGCGGGTGTTGAAGTAGGCGGAGACGAATCCGGTGAACGCGGCCGTGCCGATCTGGTCGAGGGCCGCGTAGCCCTGGAGTCCGACGACGGTGCCGGTGAAGAGCGTCATCGCGATCATCACGCCGATGGTGCCGCCGATGACGCCGAGGCCGCCGGAGCCGAACGCGACCTCGGCGAGGAGGCGTTGCACCTCCCTGAGGTAGCGGTGCAGGGTCCGCGGGACCCACAGCAGCGCCCGGGCGTAGAAGAGCAGGTGGTCGCCGGACCGGTCGAGCAGGGCGAGCGGGGAGGCCATCGGCCTCAGCCTCCCTTCGGCGGGACGATCTGGAGGTAGACGGCCGTCATCACCATGTTCACGAAGAAGAGCAGCAGGAAGGTGATGACGACGGACTGGTTGACGGCGTCGCCGACGCCCTTGGGGCCGCCGCGCGGGTTGAGTCCCCGGTGGGCGGCGACGATGCCCGCGATGAAGCCGAAGACGAGTGCCTTGAGTTCGCTGACGTAGAGGTCGGCCGGCTGGGCGAGGGCGGAGAAGCTGGACAGGTAGGCGCCGGGGGTGCCGCCCTGCAGGATGACGTTGAAGAAGTAGCCGCCGAGGGTGCCGACGACGGAGACCAGGCCGTTGAGCAGGACGGCCACGGCCATGGTGGCCAGGACCCGGGGGACGACCAGGCGCTGCACGGGCGAGACGCCCATGACCTCCATGGCGTCGAGCTCTTCGCGGATGGTGCGGGAGCCGAGGTCGGCGCAGATGGCGGAGCCCGCGGCGCCGGCGATCAGCAGGGCGACGATGAGCGGGCTGGCCTGCTGGACGACGGCGAGGACGCTGGCGCCCCCGGTGAACGACTGGGCGCCCAGCTGCTGGGTGAGGGAGCCGACCTGGAGCGCGATGACGGCGCCGAAGGGGATCGAGACGAGGGCGGCGGGGAGGATGGTGACGCTCGCGACGAACCAGAACTGCTCGACGAACTCGCGGAACTGGAACGGTCTGCGGAAGACGGCACGGCTGACTTCGGCGGCGAGCGCGAAGAGCCGGCCGGTCTGCCGGAGCGCGCCGATGATCATGTGCCGCTCCCGGCGGAGGGCGCCGTCAGGGTGGGGGCGGCGGCGTCCGCGGCGTAGGTCTCGCGGATGGCGGAGCGCGCGGCGGGCGGCAACTGGTCCACCATCGCCATGACACGCCGGCGTCGTCGCGCGACGGCCGCGCGCGGCGGCAGACCGGGGGACGGTTCCAGCTGGGGCACGATCCGGCGGGGCGGGGCCGGGGCGGCACCGGCGCCCGCCTCGGCGGCGAGGGTGGCCGCGTCCTTCTCCTCGGACATCCCGATGGGACCCTCGCGCCGGCCGTCGAGGAACTGGGCGACGACGGGCTCCTCGCTGGTGAGCAGTACCTCGCGCGGCCCGAAGGTGACCAGCTCGCGCCGGAAGAGCATCCCCATGTTGTCGGGCACCGTGGCGGCGATGTCGAGGTTGTGGGTGACGATCAGCATCGTCGCGTCGATCTGCGCGTTCAGGTCGATCAGCAGCTGCGAGAGATAGGCGGTGCGGACCGGGTCGAGCCCCGAGTCCGGCTCGTCGCAGAGGATGATCTGCGGGTCCAGGACGAGCGCGCGGGCCAGACCGGCCCGTTTCCGCATGCCGCCGCTGATCTCGCCCGGCAGTTTGCCCTCCGCGCCCAGCAGCCCGACGACCTCGATCCGCTCCATGACGATGCGGCGGATCTCGGACTCCTTCTTGCGGGTGTGCTCGCGCAGCGGAAAGGCGATGTTGTCGAACAGGGACATGGACCCGAAGAGGGCTCCGTCCTGGAACATGAGCCCGAACAATTTCCGGGTCTCGTATATCTCCCTTTCGGGACTGTTCACCATGTCCACCCCGTTGATGAGGACACGGCCCTTCTCGGGTTTGAGCAGCCCTATGAGGGATTTCAGAAAGACGGTCTTTCCGGTGCCGGACGGACCGAGCATCACACTCACTTCTCCGGCAGGAAGGGTGAGGGTCACATCCCGCCAGACGCTCTGCCTGCCGAAGGACTTGGTCAGTCCTTCCACCACCACTTCGATTCCCATATCACCTCCACCGGACGCGTGTCGGATGCGGACCGCGGGCGCAGTCAAGTCGGCGCGGGACGCCGTGACAACGGGTACGACGCCGGCTTCCCGCACCCCCTCCGCTCTTTGTCACCCCGCAGACAACATGCCGCCCCCGGGCTTGTCTCCACGGAGACAGGCAGGGTTCCGCGGCCCCGGGAGGGGTGGGACCCCGGAACCCCGCCGACGGGGTCCGGCCACGAGGACGGCGCCGCGGCGGACCACCCGTCGCGGCGACGGGCCGGCAGGGGGGCGCCGACCTGGAACCGTGCACCGCACCGGCACGTTACGGCCGAGTAACCTCGGCGGGCAATACGGGAAGGGGAGTTTCCCGGGAGATCCTCCGCAGCCCTCCCGAACGTGTCATCCGGCAGACAAGAAAAGGCCGCGGAATTGTCACTCGGTGAGCCCTGCGGCCCCGGGCGGGCCGACGGACCGGCCGTCCCGGGCACCTCCCGGAACGCACCTCCACATTGACAGCCGGTGACTAAGTCGAACGGCCGTCCACTCACCCAGGGAACAGATGGTTGCGCTTTTCAAAGAATCATGAACGGCGCCATTGTCCGGCCGAGTTACCCGCCCGTAACGTCAGGGACCGCGGACAGGGACCACCGAGCCGCGGGCCGCACGGCCCTCCCCTCGAACGACCCGGCCACGGCCCATCTCTGGCCAACCCCGAAGGAGTCCTGAAGCCATGAAGAAGAACTCGAGAAGATCGGTCGTCGTGGCGGGTGCGGCCGCGGCCGCCTTCGGCCTCACCATGGCACCCGCTTCGGCGGTGCCCTCCACGGTGTGGACCGTCACCCCCACGGGCAGCTACACGGCGACCA
Source organism: Streptomyces pilosus (assembly GCF_014649835.1). Classification (GTDB taxonomy): domain Bacteria; phylum Actinomycetota; class Actinomycetes; order Streptomycetales; family Streptomycetaceae; genus Streptomyces; species Streptomyces pilosus. Next base: position 669,631 of record NZ_BMTU01000001.1, read on the forward strand.
ACAGCAGCAACATCGTGCTCACCGCCACCATCCCGATGACCTGCACGACCTCGGGCGCCTCGGGCAGCATGGCGAGCGCCACCGGCAACCCCGCCACCGTCGCCACCATCAGCGCCATCAACTTCGGCACCGCCGGCTCCCCCTGCACCAGCGTCCTGGGCAACGTCACCACGGTGGCGGTCACCCCCTGGACGGTCGTCGCGCAGGACTACACCGCCGCCACCGGTGTCACCAAGGGCTACGTCGGCAACGTCAAGGCCAACGTCACCGCCGGCGCCTGCAAGTTCACGGTGACCGGCAAGGCCTCGGCCACCTACACCAACTCCACCGGCGTCCTGTCGGTCAGCAGCGTCGCGGGCGAACTGGCCGTCAGCGCCAGCCCCGCCCCCGTCAACTGCGGTTCGGTGGTCACGACCGCCACCAAGCCCACCTTCAAGGGCAACTACACCATCAAGGCGTCGAACGGCACCGTCCCGAAGATCGTCGGCACCAACCCGTAGGGCACCGCCCGTTCGCGTCCGCCCGGCCGGCACTCCGGCCGGGCGGACGCGGGCCTGCCCGGTCCGTCTTCGCACGCCGGTCCCGAACGAGTCGAGTGGAGCTGTATGGAAGGCCACCGTGCCGCCGCGCCGCTGTCGTCCCGCGCCCGCGCCAGGGGCGCCGTCATCGGCGCGTTCGTCGTCGTCGCCGCCCTCGTCCCGGCCACCGCCACCGCCGCGGGCACCCAGGAGGTCGACGCCGCGTTCCCCTACCTCTGCGCGCTGCCCTCAGGGCAGCAGCCCGCACAGGTGAGGATCTCGGCGGTGTTCCCGGAGCGGGCCGGGACCGGCGAACCGGTCGAGCCTGCCGGTGTCACCACCACCGTGGAACTCCCGGCGGAAGCCGTCGCGGACCTCGCCGCGCTCGGGGCCGCCACCGCCCGGCCCGCCACCCGGCTCACCGTCGGCGTGGCCCAGGACGGGGCCACGGCCGAGGCGACCTGGCGGGGCTCCGCGGAGCCGGTACCCCTGCCCGGCTCCGGGCGGCTGGCCCTCACCACGACGGGCGACGTGGCCTCGGTGACCGGACACGGCAGCGGCGACCTGACGTTCTCCGCCGGGTCCCTCGCCGTCGACCTGGCGCTCGCCACCGCGGACGGTACGGCCGCCGGCACCGGCGCGCTGACCGTCGACTGCTCCCCCGCCGCCGCGGGGGAGCAGGAGCCGCTGGCCACCGTGCCGGTCGGTGCGGGCACGCCGGAGCCGGACGGCACGCCGGAGCCGGGCGGCACGTCCGCCTCCCCGGGGGCGTCCGGTTCGCCGTCCGCGCGGCCGGACGGGCCCGGGGACCGGCAGGGAGACCGCGCCCCGGAGGTGGCCGAGGCCCCGCCCGGCGGCACCGCCGCGGACCGCGAGGCCCCGCCGTGCCGGTACGACGACGCCCACCCGTCCACGTCGGCCTCCCTGAACGCCTATGTCACCGGCTACTCGAACGTGGCCAAGCTGAAGGGGGCCTCGCTCCTCCCCCTCTCCTGCGTGCTGATCGAACAGGGGCCCACCGACATCGAGTTCTTCCCGGACTTCACCGGCGGCCACCTGACCCAGCACTCGGAGGGCACGCTCCGCCACCGGGGCCGTGCGCAGACCCCTCCGTTCGAGGCCACCTTCCTGACCTTCGGCTTCACCCCCACGAAGGCCACCATGGTGCTGGAACAGACCGGCCCCATGACCATGGACGCGCACGGCGAGACCTCGTTCGTCACCCTGTACACGGAGCTGGAGACCCGGGTACGGATCCCGCTCGTGCTGCGGGTGACCGCGCTCGAGGTCAACGGCGTCCCCCTGGAGGTCGGGGCCCGCTGCCGGACGAAGGGGCCGCTGCGCTCCCCCGAGCCCGAGCCCGCGCGGTTCCCCGGTGACCACCTGCTGCTGACCGGCAGCAGCACCCACCAGCCCCCCGACCAGCCCGTCGGCTACCTGCTCAGCTCGGGCGGCCAGCTGACCGGGGAGATGACCATCCCGGCCTTCACCGGCTGCGGCAGCGGCGGCGAGAACCTCGACCGTCTCCTCACCGCCTCCGTCTCCGGTCCCGGCAACTACGTCAAGCAGACACAGGGCCAGACGTGCGCGGTGCAGGTCTTCAACCCGGACGAGTGCACCGAGGACCTGCAGCCCCTGGAGATCCCCGTCCCCGAGCGCTGAGCCCCACCTCCCCTCCCCCCTTCACGGAAGGCCACCCCATGTCGACACCGCGCACCCGCACCCGACTCGCCACCGTCTCCGCCCTGACCGCGCTGGGCGCCCTCGCCTCCCTGGGCACCGCGACCGCCGCCGAGCCCCGGCTGAACGGCGAATGGGGCCCCTTCACCCGCTGCCCCGTGGACGCCCCGGCGATGCTGGCCGCCGACGGCCTGGCCAAGACCCCGCAGTGCGTGGTCTCGACCTCCGCGAGCGGCTCCATCAAGCTCGGCAAGACCACCGTGGTCACCGGGCGGACGAACCTGCAGATGGGCATCGTGCAGAACGCGGACGGCACCAGCAGCGTCGTCGCCCCGCCCTCCGGCGCCCTGATCGCCGACTCCGCCACCGTGCCCGGCGGCCTGCTCGGCCTGATGTGTCCGAGCAACGTGCCGGTGATCACGGCGATCTGCAAGTCGCTCGACAACTCCACGCTCAACCGGATCACCGCGACCGTGGAGTCGGTCGGCGCGCCCTACGCCTTCGACCAGACGGCGGGCATCCTGACGGACCTGCCCATCGTCGCCCTGCCGGTCCGGATCCACCTGGAGAACCCCCTCCTGGGCGGCAAGTGCTACATCGGCACGGCCGCCAATCCCATCCTGCTGCGCCCGGAGAACCGCAACTACCCGGAGTTCGGGATGAGTTTCTTCTCCGGCGACGGCACACCCGACGAGGCCGGGGAGATGAGCCGGATCAACCTCACCGGCGCCACCCAGAACGACAGCGTCTTCTCGGTGCCCGCCGCCACCGGATGCGGCCTGGACGTCGGACTGATCAACGCCGCGGTCAACGCCAAGACCGGACTGCCCTCCGCCTCCGGGAACAACAGCCTCACCCTCAACGACACCCGGACCCACCTCAGCGGCCTCAACGCGCCCGGCACGGTCGCCCCCGACGCGGGCAAGGTGCTCGCCGAGAACTGGCACTCCGCCGTCGGGTAACGGCCACGCAGCGGCGGTTCCCGGCCGTCCCGGCGGCCGGGTCGTCCACCGGTGAAGTTTTTTCCGATGACAACGGTGTACAAAGCAACGGAGTTGATTTAGCTTCAGCGTCCCAGACCGGCGCGCCCCGGCGGGTTCGGGGGCCGTCCGCCCGGCGGACGGCCCCGCCCGGCCGCCCGCCGGACACGTCGGAGAGCAAGGGGTGGCTGATGCCCACGATCGCACGGTCCCCGGAGGCCGGTGAACCGCTCGAGCCGTTACCCAGGAGGTTCGCGACCTTCATCCGGCCGGAGCTGCCGGGGCTGCTGAACGAGATACGGACCGAGGTCACCCGGGCCTATCCGGTGTACGGCCGGCTGCTCAACGGCCCGAACGGGGACGCGATCCGCCAGGGCGTGGAACAGGCGCTGGTCGCGTTCGTGGACCGGGTGGCCGACCCGGGCCGCAGTTCGGAACTGCGGGACGAACTGCTGCGCAGGTTCGGCCGGGTGGAGGCCTACGAGGGCCGTGACCTGGAGACCCTGCAGAGCGCCTACCGGCTCGGCGCCCGCATCGCGCTGCGCCGGGCCAGGACGGTGGGCCGGCAGTACAACCTCTCCCCCGCCCTCATCCTCGCCTTCGCCGACGCCCTCTTCGCCTACGTCGAGGAACTGGAGGCGGTCACCCGCGAGGGGTACACCGAGGTGCGGGAGCGGGCCACGTCGGAGATGACCGCGTTACGAAGACGGCTGCTCCACCTCATCCTCGCCTCGTCCCCGCTGCCCCGCTCGACCGTCTCGGAGCTGTGCGAGGCCGCCGCCTGGGAACTCCCCGCGACGTGCACCCTCGTCGCCCTCCGGCCCCCGGTGCCGGACCACATCCAGGCCGCCCTCGACGGTGACGTCCTCGCCGATCTCGACATCCCGCAGCCGCACCTGCTCGTCCCCGGGGACCTCACCCCGCACCGCCTCTCGATGCTCGGCACGGCGCTGGCCGGCACGCGTGCCGCCATGGGCCTGACCGTACCGGTCGCGCAGGCCGCCGATTCCGTCCGCTGGGCGCGCCGCGTGCTGCAGTTCGTCGACGACGGCGTGCTGCCCGACGCTCCGCTGATCCGGTGCGAGGACCACCTGACCACGCTGTGGCTGCTGGCCGACCCCGCCCTCGTCGGTCACCTCGCCTCCCGGGAGCTGGCACCGCTGCGCGGGCTGCCGCCCAGCCGGCGCGACCGGCTCGTCGAGACGCTACGGGTGCACATCTCCACCCGGGCCCCGGCGGAGCAGGTGGGCGAGATGCTGGGCGTGCACGCCCAGACCGTGCGCTACCGCCTGCGCAACCTGGACACCTATCTGGGCGACCGTCTGAGCGACCCCGACCGCCGCTTCGCCATCGAGGTGGCCCTGCGCTCCCTGCATCTGCGGAACGACCACGACGGGCGGTGATCACCCGCCCGCCGCCGGGCGGCCGGACGGGAGCGCACGCCCCCGCCCGGCCCGCCGGTCAGTCGTCCGGGCACTCCTTCCACGCGAGGTGGTAGACCGTGCTGATGTCCCCGTCGGTGGAGTCCATCGTCATGAAGCTGACCTCGTCGGCCGAGGAGGTCCCGGCGCTCACGCGCAGCTCCGTGTTGATGTTGAAGTTGCGCTGGACCCCGCAGGGGGCGTAGACGAGCTGTGCCCAGTCGGTCTCGTCCGTGGCCTGCCAGTTGTCGTCGTAGGGGCCCGCGAAGGGGTGGGTGCGGTACTCCGTGTTCGGGGAGCCCTGGAAGTAGTACGACGCCCGCTGCGTCCCCCTCGCGCCGGGCTGGAGCGAGGCGAAGCCCCGGTAGTCCGCGCTGGCGATGGCGTAGGTGAAGCCCTGGGGGACGTGGACCAGCAGACTGAGCTGGCAGTTCTTGCGGGAGGCCGTGGGTTCGGAGTTCCCGCCGGCCTGGGCTAGGTAGTCGCTGTACGTCACGGTGAACGCGGTGTTGTCGGCCGAGACGGCGACGGCCGCCGTGCCCTGGGGGCATCCCGAGCCGTTCACCGTGGCGACCTTGATGACGATCTTGTCCGGCGGCGGGTCCTCGAACCCGGTCGACGGGTTGTGCGCGGGCAACGCGGCGGTGAGGAGCGCGGCCGCCGCCGCACCCATGAGCAGGCCACCAGCCATGGTTCTCCGTCCTTCGGTGGGGGGTGTCGTTGAAGCGTCATGCACATGCCAAACATGTCGCCGGATGTGCGCCGGCGCTCCCGGCCTCGTGGAGGAGGCGTGAAGGTGGCGTGAAGGCCGGGAGCGCTCGCATCGTATGGAGCCCCGCGACGGCCGGACAGGGCGAACTCCGGCCATTCACTTCCACCACCACGGAAGCGGACGGAAGCGGCGTACCGGGACGGGCGTGTGAACGGCGGGTCGCCGTTCGTAGACAATGACCCACCAGGCACCGCTCGTGACACCAGGACCAGGAGGCGCTCCCTTGGAGCTCAGCAGGCGCACCTTCACCGCGCTGGCCGGCACGGCCGCGCTCGGTCTCGCCCTGGCCGGCAGCGGCGGGGCGGCGCCCGGCGCGGGCGGCCCGCGCGTGGTGCCGACCGGTCCGCCGCCCCCCGTGCCGCGCGCCGACGGCAGGCGCCACCGGGTCGGCTTCGACCGGTACTCCCTGCTGGTCGACGGCCGGCGCCTGGTGCTGTGGTCCGCCGGCCTGCCCTTCCACCGGCTGCCCGGCCCGTCCCTGTGGCGGGACGTGCTGCAGAAGCTGCGCGCCCACGGACACAACGCGGTGAGCGTCCCCGTGCCGTGGAACCACCACTCCCCCGCACCGGGCACCTACGACTTCACCGGGGTGCGGGACCTGAACCGGTTCCTGGACACGGCCGCCGAGGAGGGGCTGTACGTCGTCCTGCGCCCCGGCCCCTACCTCGGCCCCGACGTGGACGCCGGGGGGCTGCCCGGATGGCTGACCGCCGTCGCCGGGACCGCGCGGACCGACGACCCGGAGTACCTGCGGCACGCCGACGAGTGGCTGGGCGCCGTCAACGCCATCGCCGTGCGGCACCTGTACACCGCGGGCGGCGGCACGGTGCTGCTGTACCGGATCGGGGACGGGAGCACGGCCCCCGCCACCGATCCGGCGGGGCGCGCCCACCTCGCCCACCTGTACGCGAAGGCGCGCGCCGACCGCATCGACGTACCGGTCCTCCGCGCGGGCGTGCTGTCCGACGGCCGGGAGGGCGGCCCGCGGGCGCCCGGCGTCCGCCTCGGCGCCGGGCACGACCGGACCGGTCATCTGAGCGACCTCGCCCGCGGCATCACCGCGCACGACGTCCCCACGGTGTTCGGCGGGACCGCGTGGGGGTGGCTGCCCGGGACGGGCGGCCCCGGCCCGCAGGGCTCCTCCGCACCGCTCGACGAGGCCCGCCGGCCCACACCGGAACTGGCCCCGCTCCAGCAGTTCGGGCACCTGGTGCGGACGGTGCCCGACCTCGCCCGGCTGGACCGGGCGGACCGGGTGCGGGCGGCGGACCGACGGCTGACCGTGGAGCACCTGGCCAACCCCGACACCGGCACCCAGGTGTACGTCGTGCGCAACGACTCCGGCGAGCGGGTCCGCTCGATGCTGCCGGGCACCGGTGTCGAGGTGCCGGTCACGGTGGCACCGCACGACGTCAAGCTGCTGTTCACCGGGCTGGCGCTGGGCCGGCGCAAGCTGGCGTACACCACGGCGCAGCCCCTGCTGAGCATGACCGCCGGACGCCAGGACGTCGCCGTGTTCGTCGGACGCGCCGGCGAGACCGCACAGGTCGTGCTGGACTGCGAGACCCAGCCGGAGGTCTTCCGCGCGGACGTCGAACCGGCGTGGACCTACGACCGGGGCAGGCTGAACGTCGTCGCGCCGCTCGGTGAGGGCGGACTGGGCCGGGTGTTCGTCGACAAGGGCGACTCCGACGTCCCCCTGGTGCTGCTGTTCGCCGACGACGCCACCGCGCTGCGCCTGTGGCCGTACGAGACGCCCTCCGGGTCCCTGCTGGTCTACGGGCCGGCGATGCTGCGCTCGGCGACACTGCGCGGCTCCACCGTCCACCTCGTCGGCGACGTCGTCGGCGAGACCGGGGTGGAGGTGTGGGGCCCGCGCGGGATCACCGACGTGACCTGGAACGGCCACCCGGTGCGCACCTACGTCGGCCGGGCCGGGAGCCTGGTGATGGAGGGGATGGTGCCGGACGCGCCGGACGTGCCGCTGCCGGAGCTGGGCGGCTGGCGGCGCCGGTCCGGGAACCCGGAGTCCCGGCCCGACTTCGACGACTCGGCGTGGACGGTCGCCGACCGCACGGCGTCCCGCAGCAGCACGCCCGTGCCCGGCGACGGGCCCGTCCTCTTCGCGGACGACTACGGCTTCCACTACGGCGACGTCTGGTACCGGGGCCGGCTGACGGACACCCGCGGCATCACCTCGGTGTCGCTGTCGTACAGCACCGGGCCGCACGGCCTGCTGATGGCCTGGCTGGACGGACGGCCGCTCGGCACCCACCGCATGCCGGCGCCGGACGGGGACACCGCGGACCGGGGCACCTGGACGGCCACCGCCACGTTCACCGTGCCCGCGGAGCTGCGCGAGCCGGGACGGCACGTGCTGTCGGTGCTCGTCCGGCCGATGCAGCACGACGGGGACGAGCGGACCCGGGACGCGTACAAGGCAGCGCGCGGGCTGACCGCCGCCGCGTTCGGGGGCGGCGCCCCGGACGTGGAGTGGCGGATCCAGGGGGCCGCCGCGCCGGACCGGGCGCGCGGGCCCCTCAACAACGGCGGGCTGCACGGGGAGCGCGAGGGCTGGCACCTGCCGGGACACGACGACCGGGACTGGCGCCCGGTGGACCTTCCGCACGGGGAACGGCGCCAGGGCGTGGCCTGGTACCGCACCGGCTTCCGCCTCGACGTCGACCCGGAGCTGGACGCCTCCGTCGGACTCGTCCTGGAGGACGACCCGGAACGCGCCTACCGCGTCCAGGTCTTCCTCAACGGCTGGAACATGGGCCAGTACCTCAACGACGCGGGCACCGGCCGCACCTTCGTCCTGCCGAACGGGATCCTGCGCACACGGGGGGCCAACACCCTGGCCCTCGCGGTGCTGTCCGACGGCACCACCCCCGCCGGGCCGGGCACGGTGCGGCTGAAGCTGCTGGGCGCGGCCCGCGGCGGGGTGCCGGTGGAACCGGTGGAGACGCGGGACGCGGTGGACCCGGCCGGGAGCTGAGCCCACCGCGCCTGAGCCGCCGGGTGCGGCTCACGCCAGCCGGATCACGTTCCAGGACAGCGGCTCCAGCACGGCCGAGAGGCGGCCGTCCCGAAGGGTCGTGCCGCCGGCCGCGTGCGGGGCGACCCGCTCCGGCTCGGCGAGGGTGTTGCGGGCGTCGGGGTCGGCGTCGGACAGGACGCTGTGCTCGACGACCGAGGTGAGGCCCAGACCGCCGAGCGCCACCTCCAGCGGCAGCGGCTCGGTGCGGCCCCGGTTGACGGCGAAGACGGTGACACCGCCGTCCCCGGCGCGTACGGCGGTGGCGTGCAGCAGGTCGGCCTCGCCGTACTTCCTCGTCTCGTACGTCGGGGAGTCCACGCGCACGTCCAGCACCTCGCCGCGGCCGTACGCCGAGGCCTGGGCGAACGGGAAGAACGTGGTCTGCCGCCACGCCGGTCCGCCGGGCTCGGTCATGATCGGGGCGATCACGTTGACGAGCTGGGCGAGGCAGGCCACGGTCACGCGGTCGGCGTGCCGGAGCAGCGCGATGAGCAGCGACCCGAAGACGACGGCGTCGGTGACGCTGTAGCTGTCCTCCAGGAGGCGGGGCGCCTCGGGCCAGTCGAGGGCGGCGACCTCGGCCTGGGACCGCGACATGTACCAGACGTTCCACTCGTCGAAGGAGAGGTTGATCCTCTTCTTCGACTTGAGGAGGGCGCCGACGTGGTCGCAGGTGGCGACCACGTTCTCGATGAAGGACTCCATGTCGACGGCGGAGGCGAGGAAGGAGTCGATGTCGCCGTCGTGCGGCTCGTAGTAGGCGTGCAGGGAGATGTGGTCGACGAGGTCGTACGTCTCCTTCAGGACCGTCGCCTCCCACTCGGCGAAGGTCTCCATCGACTGGCCGGAGGAACCGCAGGCGACGAGTTCGACGCCGGGGTCGATCTGCCGCATGGCGCGGGCGGTCTCGGCGGCGAGGCGGCCGTACTCCTCGGCGGTCTTGTGGCCGGTCTGCCAGGGGCCGTCCATCTCGTTGCCCAGGCACCACAGCCGGATGCCGAAGGGGTCCTTGTCGCCGTGTTCGGCGCGCAGGTCCGACAGCGCGGTGCCGGAGGGGTGGTTGGCGTACTCCTGGAGCTCCAGGGCCTCGGCGACACCCCGGGTGCCGAGGTTGACGGCCATCATGGGCTCGGCCCGGGGGCCGATCCTCCTGAGGAACGCGATGTACTCGGAGAGCCCGAAGCGGTTGGTCTCGGTCGAGCGCCAGGCGAGGTCGAGGCGGCGCGGGCGGTCCTCGACGGGGCCGACCGAGTCCTCCCACCTGTAGCCGGAGACGAAGTTGCCGCCGGGGTAGCGGACGGCGGTGACGCCGAGTTCCCTGACGAGGTCCAGGACGTCCTGGCGGAGGCCGTCCGCGTCCGCGGTGGGGTGGCCGGGTTCGAAGATGCCGGTGTACACGCAGCGGCCGAGGTGCTCCACGAACGAGCCGAAGAGGCGGGGGTTGACTTCACCCACGGTGAAGGCGGGGTCCAGGGTGAAACGGGCAGTGCGCAAGGTCGTCCTTTCGGGTGTTCGGTTTCGTCCACGGCCGCGCCGGGGCGCGCCGCGCCGCTGACGCACGACGGGCCGGCCGTTCTTCTTCCAGCTCGGACGGTTGAGTGTGGGGTCGTGGAGGGTCTGCTGCCCGGTGAGGGGCTGGGGGCCGGGGTGAGCGGCGTCGGCGCGGGCGGTCGTGGGGCGGCAGCGCGGCCACGACGGCCGCGGTCAGCGGGGTGACGATCGCGGGGCGCTTCACATCGGGCCTCTCACGGCGATCACTGACCCGCCAGACCGGTGTGGGCGACGCCCGCCACGATCTGGCGCTGGAAGAAGACGAAGACGATGATCAGCGGGAGTCCCGCCATGAGGCCGCCGGCCATGAGCTGGGCCCACTGGATGCCGTAGGAGTTCATGACGGTCGCGATGCCGTTCGGCATGGTCATCAGGTCGGGGTTGTTGGTGACCATGTAGGGCCACAGGAAGTTGTTCCAGGAGCTGATGAAGGTGAAGATGCCGACCGCCGCGAGGGAGGGGCGGGAGAGCGGCACGATGATGGTGAGGAAGACACGCCAGCGGCCGGCGCCGTCGATGAAGGCGGCCTCCTCCAGTTCGCGGGGGACGCCCTGGAAGAACTTGTAGAGGATGTAGACCATCGCGGCGGGCGCGCACTGGGGCAGGATCATGCCCCAGTAGGTGTCGACCATGCCCATCTGCTGGACGGTGGTGAACAGGGGGACGCCGAGGACGGCCGGGGAGACCATGAGGCCGGCCATCACCACGCCCAGCAGGACGTTCTTGCCGCGGAACTCGGTGCGGGCGAAGCCGTATCCGGCGAGGGCGCTGGTCACCAGCACGATCGCCGTCACGCACACGGACACCACCAGCGAGTTCACGAACCAGTTGGTGATGTTGCCGGTTTCGAAGATGGCCGTCCACGCCTGGCCGGTCCACTCCTTCGGCAGCCAGTGCGTCGGTACCTCGACGGCCTCGGTCTCCGACTTCCACGAGGTGAACAGGGCCCAGGCGAGCGGGGCGAGGAAGACGACGGAGACGGCGGTGCCGAGGAGGGTGAGGACGATCTGGCTGGGTGTCCAGCTCCGGCGGGGCCTGACCCGTGTCTGCTGTGCGGCGGTGGTCATCGGACGCCCTCCTCACGGTTGCGCAGCAGCCACATCCGGGCGAGGGCGACGGCCGCGATGATCACGAAGAAGATGATGGAGACGGCGGAGGCGTAGCCCACGCGGTAGCTGGTGAAGCCCTGTTCGAGGGTGTACTGCACGAAGGTGCGGGTCGAGCCCTCCGGGCCGGGGCCGAAGTCCTGGATCACCACGGCCTGGTCGAAGACCTGGAGCGAGGCGAGGATCTGCAGGGCGACGACCAGGCCCGTGACGTGGCGCAGCATCGGCAGGGTGATGTGGACCACGCGGTGCCAGGCGTTCGCGCCGTCGAGCTCGGCGGCCTCGTAGAGGTGTGCGGGGATGCCCTGGAGGGCGGCGAGGTAGAGCAGGAAGCTGAAGCCGACGGTCCACCACAGGGTGGTGATGACGATGGCCGGCATGGCGTACGACTTGTCGGTCAGCCAGGGCGTCTCGAGACCGAAGACGTGGTTGATCATGCCGGTGCCGGGGTTGAACAGCCACTGCCAGAGGTTGGCGGCGACGGTGGACGGCAGCAGGAACGGCATGAAGAAGCAGAGCCGCCACAGCCACTTCCCGCGCTCGATGTGGTGGGCGAGCATGGCGAGGAGGAAGGCGAGGACGGTGATGCAGGGCACGACCAGGAGCGTGAAGTATGCGCTGTGGCCGAGGGACTCCCACACCAGGGGGTCGTCGAGGGCCTCGGTGTAGTTGTCGAGGCCGATGAAGCTCGTGCCGTCGCCGGAGATGTTGGCGTCGGTGAGGCTGAGGTAGAGACCGCGCAGCAGCGGCCAGATCACGAAGAGCGCGAACAGCACGAGGAACGGGGCGGTGAACCAGACGCCGTGCTGGAAGCCCTGCCCGCGGCGGACGGCGGGACTGCCGGCGGCGGTCTTGGCGCGTGCCGGGCGGATGACGGTCTCGGCGCTGGTCGTCGTCATGCGACGGCACCTCCCTGCGCGGCGGTCCTGCCGTCCATGGGGTTCTTCGAGGCGAGGAGCGTGGTGAGTTCGCTCTTCATCCGGCGGGCTACGGCGTCGGGCTCGGCGGAGCCCATCGTGGAGGAGACGACGATGGGGCCGACACGCTGGGCGAGGATGCCGGTGGAGCCGGCGAACCACGCCTTGGGTTCGGTGGCCTGGTGGTCCATCGCGGAGACGTACTCGCTCTGCGGCTGGAGCTTCCGGTACGCGTCCGTGGTCAGGGTGGGGGTGTAGGCGGGGATGTGTCCGCCGGCGGCCCACTGCTGGGCGTGCCGGACGATGTAGGCGGCGAGCTGGTGGGCGGCCTCGTCGGTGGCGCCGCCGCGGCCGGACTGGTGCGGGAGCACGAAGGCGTGCGACTCGGCGTGGGTGGCCTGCTCACCGAAGACGGGCGGCAGCGGGGTCGCCCCGTACTCGACCTTCGCGGTGTCGAAGACCGGCACCGACCAGTTGCCCTCCCAGGCGAAGGGGGCGCCATTGACGAACTGTTCGGCGCCCGCGCCGCCGCCGAAGTTCGGGTTGGCGTACCCGTCGGTGATGTGGCGGCGCAGGAACTCCAGGACCTGGGTGGCCTTGTCGGTGTCGAAGGTGACCTCGGTGTGGGCGTCGTCGAACCAGGTGCCGCCGAGCTGGGTGTAGAAGGCGACGAAGAACCACCACTGGAAGTTCTGGTCGTTGAGCCACAGGCCGATGGTCTGCAGCCCCTTCCCGGTGGCCTTCTTGGCCTCCTTCAGTACGTCGAACCACTGGTCGGCCGACGTCACCCGGACCATCCGGCCGTCGGCGCCGAGCAGGCCGGCCTTCTTCAGTACGTCCTTGCGGTAGTAGCAGAGCTGGACGTGGATATCGAGCGGGAGGGCGTAGAGCTTGCCGTCGATGACGGCGCGTTTCCACAGCTCGGGGTTGAAGTCGGCTTCCCTCACGCCGTACTTGGCGAGCAGCTCCATGTCCCAGGGGTCGAGGAGACGGCCGGGCGAGAAGCCGGTGACACGGCCCAGGTGCATGACACCGAGGTCGGGTGCGCGGTTGCCCGCGGCGGCCATGGCGAGCTTGGTGTAGAAGGGACTGCCCCACTGGAGGGTGGAGTCCTTCACCTCGATGCCGGGGTGCTCCGCGCGGAAGGAGTCCAGCATCGCGATCATGTTGTACCCGTCACCGCCGCTGAAGAGGTTCCAGTAGCGCACGCGGGTGTCCGCGCCGGAGGCGAGCGCATCGGCCCCCGTTCCGAGCGCCGCGAAGCCGAAGCTTCCGGCGACCGTCAACCCGCCTAATCCGGCGAGGAGTTGCCTGCGGTTCAGGCCAGGTCGTCCCATGCCGTGCCCCATCTGCTCATGGATCGTGCCAACCCATTCACTCGACCCTTGGCGTTCGATATCTCGAATGGCGCTCGTAACTTCGAACGGGACCGTAGGTGTGATGCGCCAACGCGTCAATGGTTCGGACAAGAACTCCGGCAAGAACCCGCGGCGGGACGGCCCGCGCCCGCGCATCGCATGACGCGGGCACTCCCGGCCGCGTAGGCTCGAACGACCCTGTGTGCGGCGGCAGATGAGAGTGAGGGGACACGATGGGGTTCGCGGACGCGGCCATGGGCCCCGCCTCGTCCCTCAGCGCCTTCTACACGTCCTTCTGGTGGATCCCGGCCGGCGTGCTGGCCGCCGCCCTGGCGATCAAACTGCCGACGATCATCCGGCTGTGGACGGACCCGCTGCTGCGCGCGGTCGGCGGACTGCTGCTGCTCGCCTGCGCCGTGTTCGTGTTCGTCGCCCCGTCGACCATCGCCCGGGTCAACCGGGTCACCGGCGTGCCGAACATCTCCGCACCCCTGGTCTACTCACTGCTGACCGCCTTCTGCGCGTCCTGCCTGCTGCTGATCATCGCCTGGCGCGACGGACTGCCCGAGCACTCCCCCTCCACCCGCCGCGCCACCCGCTGGGTCGTCTCCGTCTACGGGGGCGTCATCGCCGCGCTGTGGGTGCTGTTCGCCCTCGCCGACGTGCCGGTGGAGCGGACCCGCGACCTGGACACCTACTACGCCAACACGCCGTTCATGCGCGAGGAGATCCTGCTGTACCTCCTCGCGCACACCACCGCCGTCCTCATCACCTCGAAGCTGATCTGGAACTGGATCCGCACCGAGGGACTCGACGCCTGGCTGCGCTGGGGACTGAAGTTCCTGGGCATCGGCTACGCGCTGAACCTCGCCTTCGACGCCGCCAAACTCACCGCCGTGGGGGCCCGCTGGAGCGGCAACGACCTGGACTGGCTGAGCCTGCACGTGGCCCCGGCCCTGGCCTGCCTGTCGGCCGTGTCGATCGCGGTCGGCTTCATCCTGCCGCACGCCGGCCAGTACCTGCACGAGCGCTGGCGGATCCGGGTGGCCCACCGCCGGCTGCGGCCGCTGTACCTGCTGATGCGCACCGCGCACGGCTCCGGCCTGCCGCTCGTGCTGCGCGCCGGAGCCGAACTGCGGCTGACCCGGCGGGAGACGTTCATCCGCGACGTGCTGCTGCCCCTCGCCCGGCGCACCGACGAACGGCTGCGCGAGCGCTCCTACCGGGCCGCCCTCGGCCTGGGCCTGACGCCGGAGCGGGCCAGGGCGGTCGCCGCGGCCGTGGTGATCCTCGACGCGGTGGACGCCGGGGCCGGCCGGGACGAGGGCGGCCACGAGGCCGACACCACCGAGCTGCTCCGCGAGATCGGGGCGGTCTCCCGCGCCCTGCGCCACCCCGACCTCGTCCGGGAGGTCCGCGCCCGCGCCCTGGCACCCGGGGACACCGTGGCGGTCACCGAGTGACCGTGCCGCACGGGGAACTGGCCGGGACGGCACCCGTCTTGACATATTGCACAGGTGACCGAGCGACGGCCGGCGGAACGAGGAGACAGCGGTGCGTACCAGGAAGGAGATGCGTCGTCTCGCTGACGCCCTCATCGACCCCATCGACGTGGCGGTGCCGGCCGACCCCGACGTGCTGTTCGACGCGCTGGTCGCCTCCGTCAGCGCCTGGCGGGGACGCGAAGTCGTCGTCCACCGGGCCGCGTTCCCGCCCCGGACCGCGAGCGGCCTGTGGCTGGAGCGGGAGGGCCACGACGACGTGGTGGTGGACGAGCGGGCCGCCGTGTGGCACCAGATCGTGATCTTCTGCCACGAGGTGTGGCACATGAACCGCCGGGAGGCCGACCGCGAGGCGGGTGCGCATCCGGGGCCCGTCGCCGCGCGCACCGACTTCAGCCTGGCGGAGGAGCAGGAGGCCGACCGCTTCGGCATGCTGATGGGCCGGCGGCTGCGCACCTGGCTGGAGACCCCCACCGGGCCGGGAGAGACCCCCCGGGCCGGCGACGGGGACCCGGAGGACCTCGCCGGACGCATCGGGGCCGCGCTCAACTACCGCGGGACCAAGAGATGAGCGGCCTGATCAACTACGTCAGCTGCGGGGTGCTGTGGCTCGGGCTGCTGGTGAAGGCACCCGATCTGCTGCGGCACCGGCGCGACCCGTACCTGCGGGCGATCTGCGCGGTGCTGGGCCTGGCGGGGCTGTGCTTCTTCCTCGGGGCGCCGCCGACGGTCGGCGCCGTCAACCGGCTCGGCGGCGTGCCGAACCTGGCCGCCCCCCTCACCTACGCGGCGATCACCGGGTACTGCGCCGCCTCCCAGGTCCTGATCGTGCACTGGCGCGGAGGGCCCCGGGTCCGCCGCACCGCCCGCCGCTGGGTGCTCGCCTACGCCCTCGTCGTCCTCGGCATCGCGGTGACGTTCGCCCTCGGGGACGCGCCGGTGGAGCGCCGTACCGACCTGGACACCTACTACGCGACGACGCCGTTCATCGCACAGATGATCCTGCTGTACCTGCTGGCGCACCTCACCACCGTCACCGTCACCACGGTGTCCGCGCTGCGCTGGGCGCGCCGGGTGCGGGGCGGGCTGCGGGCGGGGCTGGTGCTGCTCGCCACGGGCGCGCTGTGCGGGGCCGGTTACAGCGTGACCAAGCTGATCGCGGTGGGCGCCAACTGGTCCGGCCGGGACTGGTCGGCGCTCGGCACGACCGTCTCCCCGGCCGCCGCGGGACTGGGCGCCCTGCTGACGGTCGTCGGGGTGCTGGTGCCGCTGGTGGCGCCCCGGGCCGACGAGTGGCGGCGGGCCCGGCGGACGTACGCGCGGCTCGCGCCGCTGGAGCGGGCACTGGACGAACTGCTCACCCGCCGGGCGCTGCGGCTGCCCCGTCCCCGGCTCGCCTCTCCCACCACCCGTCTGATGTGGCGCCGCACCAGCATCCACAACGCGCTCGGCCACCTCGACGCCTGGTTCGACCGGGAGGTGTACGACCGGACCCTCGCCGGTGTGCTGGCGGCGACCGGGGACCCGGAGCGGGCGGAGGCCGCCGCCTGGGCCGCGGTGATCACCACCGCGGCGCTGCGGGAGGCGGACCCGGCGGAGCCCCTCCCCGCCGGCGGCGGCGCCCGGCTCCCCGGCCGGGTGCCGGACCCGGCCGTGCTCGACCGGATCGCCGACGTGCTGGCCGGGACCACCCCCGTGCCGCCCGCCCCCGCCGTCGCGAGCGGTACGACGACGGCGGGGACGGCGTGAACCGGCACCCGGCGGAGAGGAGCCGGCCGGCATGAGCCTCGTCGTGTACCTGGCGGCCTTCGTCTTCGGGATGACCCCCGTGCTGCTGTTCCGCCGCCCGCGCAGAGCCCTGCGCAACCCGCTGACCGTCTCCACCTGCGCGGCGATCGTCCTCGGCGCGCTGGTCTTCGTCTGCGCCGCCCCGGCCACCCTGGCCACCGTCAACGAGCTGACCGGCGTCCCCAACTTCGGTGCCCCGCTGACCTACAGCGTCCTGTGCGCGTACAGCTGCGCGGTGCTGGTGCTGCTGATCAACTGGCGCGGCGGGTCCCGCGAGCTGGTGCGGCGCCGGGTGCTGCGCACCGTCACCGCCTACGGCCTGCTGATGACCGCCATCGTGGTGCTGTTCCTGCTCGCCGAGGCGGACACCGAGCGGCTGCGGGACCTGGACACCTACTACGCCAACACACCGTTCATGCGGGAGATGATCCTGCTGTACCTGCTCGGGCACAGCGCGGCGATGCTGGTGATGTGCGCGGTCTGCGTGAAGTGGGGGCGCGAGGTCGGCGGCCCGCTGCGCACCGGGCTGCGGCTGATCCTGGTGGGCGCGCTGCTGGACCTGGTGGGCTTCCAGGTGGCCAAGTACACGGCGATCGTGGCCCGCTGGAACGGGCACGACCTCGACTTCCTGTCCACCACGCTCGCCCCGCCGATGGCCTCGCTGGCCGCGCTGCTGTGCTCGGCGGGGTACCTGCTGCCGTCGGTGGCCGCCCAGCGGCGGGCGTGGACCGACCACCGGCGACTGGCCCCGCTGTGGTCCCTGGTGCGGTCGGTGTCCACCGCTCCGAAACCCCCCACCGCGTGGTGGGAGCTGCCCCGGGCCCGGCTGCAGTGGCGCGAGGTGTCGATCCACGACGCGCTGCTCGCGCTGGCGCCGTACTTCGACCACACGGTCCGCGAGCGGGCGCGGGACGCCGCCCTGCGCGCCGGCCGCTCCCCGCACGGGGCGCGGCTGACCGCGGAGGCGGCCATGGTCGCCGACGCGGCGCGGCGGGCCGCCGCCGGCGAGGAACCCCCCGAGAGCGCCGGCACCTACCGGCTGCACGCCACCGAGGTCCTGGGCACCGGCGGGCTGGTCGAACTGGCCCAGGCGCTGCACCGGTCGTCCGCCCCGGACGCCACACCCGACGGCGCGGTGCCGTCTCCCCTTCCTGGAACCCTGACCGAACCCGAGGAGCCCCATGTCGCGTAGAGCTGTCGTCATCGGTGCCGGTCTGGCCGGCATGCTGGCCGCGGCCGTCCTGTCCGCCGCGGGGGCGGACGAGGTGGTCGTGCTGGACCGGGACGAGCTGCCCGAGGGCCCGGACCACCGCAAGGGGCTGCCGCAGGGGCGGCACGCGCACCTGCTGATGCCGGGCGGCATGGAGGCCATGGAGGAACTGCTGCCGGGCGCGCACCTGCGCAAGCGGCTGCTCGCCGCCGGGGCGCACGAGATATCGCTCAGCTCGGGGATGCTCGCCCTCACGCCCGAGGGCTGGCTGCGGCGGTGGCGGCGCGAGGGCCCCGTCATGCTGACGTGCAGCCGGGCGCTGGTGGACTGGGTGCTGCGGGAGACGGTCCGGGAGCAGACCCCGGTGGAGATACGCCGGGGGGCCGTGGTGGGGCTGACGGGTTCCGCGGGGCGGGTGCGCGGGGTACGGATCGCGGCGCCCGGCGGGGACACGGACCTCGACGCGGACCTGGTGGTGGACGCGAGCGGGCGCGGGACGCGGGTGGTCAGCTGGCTGGACGGGCTCGGGCTGACCGGTGTGCGGGAGCAGGCCGTGGACTCGGGACTGGTCAACGCCTCGCGCGTGTACCGGGTGCCGGACGGGGCGGAACGTTTCCCGCTGACGATCGTGCAGCCCAATCCGTACCTGCGGCGCCCGGGCCGGAGCGCGATGGTCATGCCCATCGAGGGGGGCCGCTGGCTGGTGAGCTGCGGCGGCTCCCGCGGGGGTGAACCGCCGGCCGACCCGGAGGGCTTCCTGCGGTACGCGCTCGCCCTGCCCGACCCGATCGTGGGGCGCCTGATCTCCGGTGCGGAGCCGCTGACGGACGTCCACCTGAGCAGGTCCACCAGCAACGTACGGCGGTACCTGGAGGAACTGCCGCACTGGCCGGAGGGGTTCGTGGTACTGGGGGACGCCCTGGCCACGTTCAACCCGGCCTACGGGCACGGGATGTCGGTGGCCGCGTTCGGCGCGCGGGTGCTCGGCCGTGAGCTGGGCCGTGAGCCGGGCCGCGGCGGTGGCCTCGGCTCGCCCGGTCTGGCGCGGCGGGTGGTGCGGGGCGCGGCGCGCGCGGCGGACGCCGCGTGGTCGATGGCCGTCAGCCAGGACGTGCTGTACCCGGAGGTGCGGGGCGGCCGGCCGTCCGCGGGGGGCCGGGTGCTGACGGGCTACACCCGCCGGATGATGCGGGCGGCCACGGGCTCGTACCCGGCGGCCTCGGCGATCTGGGACGTCACCAGCCTGCTGGCGCCGCCGACACGGATGTTCCGGCCGGGTGCCGTGCTGGCCGCCGCCGCGGGGTCGCCGCTGCCGCCGTCCGTCTCCCCGCCGCTGACGGCCGCGGAGCGGGAGGTGCTGCGCTCGCTGGACCGTACGGGGATGTGACCGCCGGAGGGTTCTCGCCCCCGCTCCTCAGCCGGCGAAGGGGGGCTGGGGGAAGCCCTGGCCCGCGTCGGGGACCACCAGGAGGGAGCCCGCCAGCGGGTGCGGGGCGGTCAGCCCCACCCGGGCCGTGGTGATGTAGAGGTCGGTCAGCGAAGGCCCCCCGAAGGCACAGGCCGTCACCCGCGGCACGGGCAGCCGGATCTCCCGGTCCAGCTCCCCGGACGGGGTGTAGCGGCGGACCGCGCTTCCGTCCCACAGCGCGACCCAGACACACCCGTCCGCGTCCACGCACAGCCCGTCCGGGAAGCCCGCGCCGTGCTCGACGGCGACGACCGAACGCCGGTTGCCGATGCGGCCGTCCGCCTCGCCCACGTCGAAGACGTCGAGGCGGCGGGTCGGTGAGTCGACGTAGTACATCAGCCGCCCGTCGGGGCTCCAGCCGGTGCCGTTGCTCACCGCCACGTCGTCCAGGAGCACCTTGACCGTCCCGTCGCCGGAGACCCGGGAGAGGGTGCCGCCGCACGGGGCCTCGTCGTAGCGCATGGTGCCCGCGAAGAGGCTGCCGTCGGGGGCGACCGCGGCGTCGTTGCCGCGGCGGCCGGGGACGGGCTCGCGGTGCAGCCAGCGGAAGGTGCCGTCGGGCTCGGTCAGGCCGATGCCGTCCCGCAGGTTGAGGACGAGGCCGCCGCCCGCTCGGGGCTTCACCGCGCCCACGTGCTGCTCGGTGCGGCGCACCGTGCGCCGGCCGGTGGCGGGGTCGTAGGTGTGGACGCGGGAGCCGAGGATGTCGATCCACAGCAGGCGTTCCGCGGCCGGGTCCCAGGTGGGACCCTCGCCGAGGGCCGCCTCCGCGCGGACCGCCACGTCGAAGGTGCTCGTCATGCCGCGCTCCTGTGGCCCAGCCGCTCGGACAGTTCGGCGGCGCCCTCGACGGCGAGCCGTTCCAGCTCGCCCAGCCGCTCGTCGCTCCAGCGGATCATCGGTACGGAGATGGACAGGGCGGCCACCACCTGTCCCGTGCGGTCGCGCACCGGCGCGGCGACGCAGGAGACGTCCGGGTTGGACTCGCGGCTCTCCACGGCGACGCCCCGGGCACGGATCCCGGCGAGGGTCTCGCGCAGGGCGGCCGGGTCGGTGATGCTGTTGGGGGTCATCGCGGCCAGCTCGGCGTCGTCGGGCAGGCGCGCGGCGATCTCCTGTTCGGGAAGGGAGGCCAGCAGCATCTTGCCGACGGAGGTGCAGTGGGCGGGCAGTCTGCGGCCGGCCGCCGACACCATCCGCACCGCGTGGGTGGAGTCGACCTTGGCGATGTAGATGACGTCGGTGTCCTCGAGTATCGCCACGTGCACCGTCTCGTCACAGGTCTCGGCGACGGAGCGGGCGACCTGCTGGCCCTCGGCGGCGAGGTCGAGGTGTTCGGCGTAGCGGGCGCCGAGCTGGTACGGGCGTACGCCGAGCCGGTAGCGTCCGGGCTGGCCGGCCACCGGGACGATGTACTTGCGGGCGGCGAGCGTGGTCACCAGCTCGTGGACGGTGGTGCGCGGCAGTTGGAGCCTGCGCACGATGTCCGGGGCGGAGAGCGTCCCGTCCCCGTCGAGGAAGAGCTCGAGAATGTCGAGAGCCCGGGTCACGGCTGGTACGAGGCGTCCCACGACCGGCCCCCTCCCTTGTGTGTCTCAGGCGCCTGCCCTCGTTCGAGATTTCAACAGGCGATCGGCATGACGAACACAGGCTAGCCACAGCCCGCTCGGAGGGGCAATGGGTGAGCGGCCGACGGCGCGGGACGTGGAGATAGTGTGTGCCCGTCTGATCATCATCATGAGGCTCCCTGGGGGGGAGCTTTCCCGAGCTGGAGTGGTGAATGAAGCAGGATTGCTCCGCGTCGCGCCGTGTCCGTCTCCGCGCCGGCGCGGCCGCCGTCGCCGTCGTCGCGCTGACCGTGTCGGGCGGCTGGATGTCCGTACCGGCCACCGCGGCCGGTGCGGCGCCGACCGGCACGGTGTGCACGCCCACCGAGGGTTTCGTCGGCTGCCGGCTGTTCACACCGCCCGTCACCGGCGACGGCAAGGGCACCTTCGCGGTCCCGGCGAACGTCGAGGCGCTGGACGTACGGGTCTGGGGCGAGGGCGGAGCCGGCGGCCCCGGTACGACGGGCGGCGCGGGCGGTCTGGTCCGGGGCACGCTGAAGGTCACGCCCGGCGAGTCGCTGACCGTCGCGGTGGGCGGGCGCGGCACGGGTGACGCGTTCGGCGGTGCCTCCGGCGGCTCCCACGCGAGCCGGGGCGGCAACAGCAGCGCCATCCGCACCGCGGACGGCGCGGCCCTCGTCGTCGCCGGTGGCGGCGGCGGAGGCAGCAGCAACGTCTCCTCGGGCGGAACGGGCGGCAACGCCGGCGGCGAGAGCGGCACGGACGCCACCGAGGCCGAAGGCGGCGGCAAGGGCGCCGTCAAGGGGACCGGCGGCGCCGGGGGCGGCGGCGGTGCCGCGGGCAAGGACGCCTCCGAGGGCGGTGCCGGCGGCGCCGGCGAGAAGACCAGCCGTTACGGGGGCGGCGGCGGTGGTGCCGGTTACGCGGGCGGTGGCGGCGGTGCCGGGTCGGCCGAGGACGACCGGCGCACCGCCGGCGGTGGCGGCGGCTCCAGCTACGCGCACCCGGAGCGGATGAGCGACGTGCGCCTGCTGACCGGCGAGGGCAGCAGGGCGCCCGCGGAGGACGACCCGTTCTGGGAGCCCTCCGACAACCCGGTCGACTCCGGCGTCGCCGAGGGCGGCCCGAACGCCCCGGGCGGGCCCGGGCGGGTGGTGCTGCAGTGGAAGGGCACCGTCCCCACGGAGCTGAGCGCCGTCTCCGGTGACAACCAGGTCGTCGACCCGGGCCACACGATCGAGCCCCTGGCCGCGCTGGTGCGGGACAAGGACGGCAAGCCGGTCGAACGGGCCTCCGTCACCTTCGAGATCGAGGACCCGGACAAGCTCGGCGTCACCTTCGAGGACGACCGGCTGAGCAGGAAGGTCGTCGTCGCGACCGACGCGCAGGGCCGCGCCGGGACCCCGCACATCTCAGCCGCCCGCACCGAGGGCGCGTTCACCGTGCGCGCCACGTCCGCGGGTCTGACGAAGGTGTTCGAGCTGCGGGTGAAGACCCAGGCCAACGAGGTCGAGGCGGTCGGCGGCGACGGCCAGCGGACCCTGCCCGGGCAGCCGTTCCCCGAGCGGCTCCAGGTCCTGGTGACCGACGACGGCGAGCCCGCCCCCGGCGCCCGGGTCGACTTCCTCATCGAGGCGAGCCGCTTCGACGGCGCTCCCGTGTTCAGGGGCGGCGTCTCGGGTGTCGCGGCCACCGCCGACGCCGAGGGCCGGGCCACCGCCCCGCGGGACATCGTCGCCGGTGACGTCCCGGGCACGTACACCGTCACCGCGAAGGTGCCGGGCGGCGCCGGAACGACCTTCACCGTCGAGGTGGTGGACAAGACGGCGGAACCGTCCGCCACACCCTCCCCCGGCGCCTCCGACGGCACGGGCGGCACGGGCGGCGACGGTGACCAGGGCGGCACCGGCGGCACGGGTGACGGCACCGCCGGCGGCGGCTCCGGGGACGGCGGCTCCTCGACCGGCCTGCTGGGCGGTCTGGCCGACACCGGTGCCGGCGGCATCGGCCTGCTGGTGACGGCCGCCCTCGGCCTGGCCGCCGTGGGCTTCGCGGCCGTGCGGTTCTCCCCGCGTCTGCGGCCGCGCTCCCGCCGCGGCTGACCCGCCGGCCGGGGCGCGGGACACGACCGTGTTCCGCGCCCCGGCCGTCTCACGGGCTCGGGGCGCCGAGGGCGCCGCGCAACCGCTGGGCGCGCAGCACCAGTTCCAGTTCGAAACGGCGGTCCGGATCGTCGATCGCCTCGCCCCACAGTTCGCGGATCTGCCGCAGGCGGTAGCGGACGGTCTGCGGGTGGACACCCAGCCGGGCCGCGACCTCGGGTGCCCCGCCCCGGGTCTCCAGCCACGCCAGCAGCGTCTCCGCGAGGCGCCGCCCGTGCGCGGAGCCGCAGTGCGCCAGCGGGGCCAGGCACCGCGCCGCGAGGTCCTCGATCAGCTCCTCCGGCTGGAGCAGCACCAGCGCCTCGGTGTGCTCGGTGCAGTACAGCACCTCACCGGCGGGCAGCAGCCCGCGCCGCATCAGCTTCACGGCCGCCTCCGCCCAGCGCAGCGACTTCGCCGCGTCGGCGACCGGTACGGGCGGTCCGATCGCCCCGGACCAGCCGGTGAGCGCGCGGTGCAGCAGTTCGGGGCGGCCGGCCGCGTCCGGTTCGGGCACGACCATGCGGGGCTGCTCGTACTCCATGTCCAGCAGCACCCCCTGCCCCACCGCGGGCGCCATCGCCTCCCGCGCCGGGCGCAGCAGGACGCCGACCGCGACCTTCGCGGGCAGCGGCCAGCCGATCCGGGCGGCCCGCTCGGCGAGCGCGTCGGAGGGATCGCCCCGGTGGTGCTCCACGAGCAGCAGTTCCATCAGCCGGCGCTGCAGCCGCAGCCGTTCCCCGGCCTGGCGGGCGGCGGCCTCGGCGTAGCCGCGCACCGACTGGTCGACCAGACCGTCCAGGTACTCGTAGCCGGCGTCGACGAGCTCGTACATGGCGGGCGCCGGGATGTCGATGCGCTGGCCGATCTCGGCGAAGCGGCGCCAGGCGAGGCGGACGCCCATGCGGTAGGTCGCCTGGAGCGAGTCCAGTGACCTGCCGTTGAGTCCCTCGCCCCGCCCGAAGTCCTGGAAGACGCCCGGCGGCACGGTGGGCCGGCCCGCCGGGTAGTCGTGCGCGACGTGCTGGACGAAGGCCTCGATGGCACGGCGGATGCCGACCAGGGCCATGGGTTCGCCCGAGTCGTCGAGGACGACCGGCAGGTGCGGGTACTCGCGCTGGATCTCGCTCATGATCTCCTCGGCCAGCGCGGGCACGTCGGCCATGGCGATCTCGGCGAAGCGGCGCACCTGGTGCCGCGGTACGTCCTGCCAGGCGGAGCGGGCCGTGAGGGTACGGGGCGCCGTCACGGGTCAACTCCCCTGGCCGGCCTGCTCATAGGTGATCAATGGGGTGTTCGGCTGGTCGGGCGTGGCTTCGAGCAGGGCCACGACACCGACCGCGGCGCCCACGGCGAGGGCGGCGGCGAGCGCGACCGTCAGGGCGGCGGCGAACAGTCTGGACATCTCCGGGTCAGCCTCTCAGTCGGGAGGTTCCCCACCCCCACGGTGACCGGCCACCCCCGTGTGTCGTGCCCACAGTGTCGACATGACATTGACACTCCGTCAAGGGGCGCATACGGTTCCCAGCCCGTAGGGGGTGGGGACTCCCGCACGCGCACCTTCCCGAACGGCTCCGGCCCGAACGCGCCGAGCCGCCCCGATTCCATGGAGCACCCGGATGCGCCGTACAGCTTCCCCCTTCTCCCTCGTCCTGCTGGGTCTCGGCACGTTTCTGCTGGTCCTGGCGCCGCTGTTCGCCTGGTACGTGAAGCCACGCGCGGCAGTGAACCCGGTGGACATCGACACCACCGCCGTCTACACCGGCCGGGGCAGCGTCTTCGACCTGGAGAAGGTCGAGACCGTTCCCGACCAGCGGATCACCATCACCCAGCGGGTGCGCGGCAACGTCGCGGAGAGCGAACGCAGCGGCAACGCGGTGTGGGACATCACGACCTCCGTCGACACCGACAAGTCGCTGCCGGCCGCCGACCCGCACGACGCCCTGAGCTTCACCCCGCACCGGTGGGTGCTGGACCGCAGGACCACCAAGCCGGTGCGGTGCTGCGACGCGAAGCCGCGCATCGAGGGCGAGGCGTACCTGAAGTTCCCCTTCGACGTGCAGAAACGCTCCTACCAGTGGTGGGACAACACCCTGCGCGACACGGTCGTCATGCGCTACCGGGGCACGGAGAAGGTCCAGGGCTACACCGGCTACCGGTTCACCGCCTCGGTGCCGCCGACCAGGTCCGGCACCCGGATGGTGCCGGGCAGCCTCGTCGGGCAGCCCGGGCGGTCGCAGGTGCTGGCCGAGGAGTGGTACTCCAACCACGGGGTGGAACTGGTGGTCGACCAGCGCACCGGACGTGTCGTCTACGCGCGGACCAGCCCCCGGCAGACCCTGCGGGCGCCGGGTGGCCAGAAGGACGCGGCGGTGCTGCTGGACGCCGAGAAGGGCGTCGCGTTCACGGAGGAGACGCAGAAGGAGGCCGTGCGGCAGGCCAAGCGTGACAGCGGTCAACTCGAGCTGGTCGGCGAGACGTTGCCGATCGGTTCCGCGGTGGCGGGATTCGTACTCGCGGTGATCGGTGGCGCTTTGGTGATACGCGGGCGGAAGATCACCGAAGATTCCGATGCGTCCGGTTCGCCCCACCCGACCCTCACCCGATGAAGTGACTGGCGAGTAAGAAAAGCCGGAAATTGTCACGCGCGTGAGTAGCCGTGGGGAACGGCTGGGCGAAAACTGTCCAATCCCCACCCAACCACGGTCCGTCCACACCCTTCACCCAGGAACCCGGCGAGCCCCGCGAGGGGCTCGTTCCCACCCCACTTCCTCACGTCCTCACGTCCTCACTTCCTCACTTCCTCACGTCCTCGCGTTCCCCACGCCGAGTTCCCCGAGACGAGTTGGAGCACCGATGCCCCAGCACGTGCCGTCCCGTCCCCCGCTCCCGCCCTCGCTGGAGCAGGGGGACGTCCACCCCACCACGCTCCCCGGCGCGTCGCAGCACGCCCCGGCGCTCCCCCCGCATCCGCGCCGGATCGTCTTCCTCGCCCACCGCGACCTGGGCAATCCGTCCGCAGGCGGCTCCGAGCTGCTGGTGGACCGCCTCGCCGACGGCCTGACCCGACTGGGCCACCAGGTCACCCTGCTGTGCGGAGGGCCCGCGGCCTACCGCGACTACCGGGTGGTGTCGGCGGGTGGGGCGTACGGCCACTACCTGCGGGCCCGTTCCGCCTTCGTCCGTCAGGTCGGTGACTGCGACCTGCTGGTCGAGGTGTGCAACGGCATGCCCTACCTGGCCCCGCTGTGGCACCACGGGCCCACCCTGTGCCTGGTCAACCACGTGCACACCGACCTGTGGAAGATGCGGTTCGGCGGCCCGCTGGCCCCGGCCGCGCGCATCGGCCGGCGGCTGGAGCACTGGGCGCTCGCCGGTTCCCGCCGGCACGGGCTGGTCGTCGCGGTGTCGCCGTCCACGGCGCACGCGCTGCGCGGCATCGGCGTGCCCCGGGAGCGGATCCGCGTCGTGCACAACGGCGTGGCCGAGCCGGGACCGCTCACCGAGCGCTCCCCGGAACCGCTGTTCGTGGCCGTGGGCCGGCTCGTCGAGTACAAGCGGATCGACCTGCTGCTGCGGCTGTGGGAGCGGGTGCGGCCGGTCACCGGCGGCCGGCTGGTGATCGTCGGCGACGGCCCGGAACGGGAGCGGCTGGAGCGGCTCGCCGGGCCCGGCGTGCACTTCACCGGGCACGTCTCCGAGGCGGAGAAGCACCGGCTGCTGTGCGCGGCGTGGCTGCTGCTGCATCCCTCCGCCGTCGAGGGGTGGGGGCTCGTCGTCACCGAGGCGGCGGCGCGGGAGACCCCGGCGGTCGCCTTCGACGTGCCCGGGCTGCGGGACTCCGTGCGGGACGGCGAGACGGGCGTGCTGGCGCACGGCGAGTCCTCGTTCGCGGCCGCCTGGATGTCGCTGACGCTCGCCGAGGACCGGCGGGAGCTCATGGGCAAGGCCGCCCGGGAGCACGCGGCGGCCTACCGCTGGGAGCACACGGTGCAGCGGTTCCGCGCGGTCGCCCGTGAGGCGGTCCGGGGCTCCGCGCCGTGACGCGTCGTCGCCCCGTCGGGGAGCGGGCCGCGCGGTCGCGGGGCACGGCGGTGAAGGATCCCTCGCTCCGGCGGTCCGTCGCCCTCTTCCGTGCCTTCCTGCGCGAACAGGAGGAACCCGACGCCTGTTACTCGCTGCTGGCCCGTGACGCCGCCGACCAGGTCGAGGCGTACGGCGGGCCCGTGGCCGGGCGGGTCGTCGTGGACGTCGGCGGCGGCAGCGGGTACTTCACCGACGAGTTCCGCCGGCGCGGGGCCCACGCCTACCTCTTCGAACCCGATGCGGCCGAGCTGGGCGACAAGCCCCCCGAGGGGACCGTGGTGGCGGACGGGTATCTGCTGCCGCTGGCCGACGGGTCGGCGGACGTCACCTTCTCCTCCAACGTGCTGGAGCACGTGGCCGATCCCCAGACCTTCCTCAGCGAGCTGGCCCGGGTGACCAGGCCCGGCGGACTGATCTACGTGTCGTTCACCAACTGGCTGTCCCCCTGGGGCGGTCACGAGTGGGCGCCCTGGCACTACTTCGGCGCCGAGCGGGCCCGCGCCCGCTACCGGCGCCGGACCGGCAGACCCGCCAAGCACACGCTCGGCGAGAACCTCTTCCCGGTGCACATCGGCACCACCCTGCGGCAGGTGCGGTCCCGCGACGACGTGCGGATCGTGTCGGCGCGCTCCCGTTACTGGCCGTTCCTCACGCGGACCGTGGTCAAGGTGCCCGGTCTGCGCGAGTTCGCCACCTGGAACCTCCTCCTCATCCTCCGGCGGTGTCCCGAATGACGACCACGGTCCAGGCTCCCCCTCCGGCAGCCGTTCCTTCACGCAGAGCCACCGCGGGCCCTCCCGAGGGCCCGCGGTCGCGCCGCTGGCTGCTCGGCTTCTGGGCGGTGGTGTTCATCCTGTTCCTGGTGGCACAGCCGGGACGGCAGACCTTCGACACCAAGCTCGGCGTCACCGTCGACCCGGGCCAGTTCCTCGCCGACCTGGGCCAGTTGTGGCACAACCGGGGCTCGTTCGGCGGGATCTCCGACCAGTACATCGGCTACGTGTGGCCGATGCTGCCGTTCTACTGGCTGGCCGACGCGGCGCAGCTGCCCGTGTGGCTGGCGGAGCGGCTGTGGATGTCGCTGATCGTGTCGGTGGCGTTCTGGGGCGCGCTGCGGCTGGCGGAGCGGCTGCGGGTGGGCAGCGGGGCGTCCCGGCTGCTCGCGGCGGCCGCGTACGCGCTGTGGCCGGTGTTCACGACGGTCGTCGGCTCCACGTCGGCCGCCGCGCTGCCGGGCGCGCTGCTGCCGTGGGTGCTGCTGCCGCTGACGGACGAGCGCTACACGGCCCGGGTCGCCGCACTGCGCTCGGCGCTGCTGGTGCCGTTCATGGGCGGGGTCAACGCCGCCTCGACGCTGGCGTCACTGCTGCCGGTCGGGCTGTACCTGCTCTCCCGCCCGCCGGGTCCCCGGCAGCGCAAGCTGATCGCCTGGTGGACGCCGGCGGTGATCGTGGCGACCGCCTGGTGGTGGATACCGCTGCTGCTGCTCGGCGCGCACGGCGAGAACTTCCTCCCCTACATCGAGACGTCGCGGACGACGACGGACACCATGGCGGCGACCGAGGCGCTGCGCGGCGCGGGCAACTGGGTGGCGTACCTGCACTTCGGTGAGGCGTGGCTGCCGGCCGGCTGGACGGTCGCGTCGTCGGCGCTGGTGATCGTCTGCTCGGCGCTCGCGGCCGGTCTCGGACTCGCCGGCCTGGCCCGGCGGGACATGCCCGAGCGGCGCTGGCTGGTGCTGACCGTGCTGGTCGCGGCCCTGGTGCTGCTGGCCGGGTACGGAGGAGCGTTCGGTGCCCCGTTCCACTCGGTGGTGCAGGGCTGGCTGGACGGCTGGCTCGCGCCGTTCCGCAACATCTACAAGTTCCAGACCGGGCTGGCGCTGGCGTTCTTCCTGGGGCTCGCACACCTGGTCGGGGTGACGGCGCAGGCGCGCGGGACCCACCGCGTGCGCGCACGGCGGTTCGCGCCGCTGGTCGCGGCGGTACTCGTCCTGCCGGGGCTGCTGTGGCCGTACCTCAACGGATCGATCCTCACCCCGGGTTCGTTCCAGGAGATCCCCAAGTACTGGCAGGCGACGGCCGACTGGCTGGAGAAGAACTCCCCCGACTCGCGTGCCCTGGTCGTCCCGGCGACCGCGCACGGCATCCACACCTGGGGGTCGACCATCGACCAGCCGCTGGACGTGGTCGCCGACTCCCGCTGGGCGCAGCGCGACTACGTGCCCTTCGGCACCCCCGGCAACCGGCGCGCCATGGACGCCGTGGAGCGGGCCCTGCTGACCGGCAGCGCGGTCCCGGGTCTGGCCGACTACCTGAGCCGGGCGGGCATCCACTACGTCGTCGTCCGCAACGACCTCGACCCCGACCAGATCGGCCAGGTGCCGACGGCGACGGTCAAGCGCACCCTGGAGCAGTCCGGCTACCAGCGGGCCAAGGGGCTCGGACCGGTGATGACCGGCGGGGTGATCGCGCCCGGCACGCCGCTCCAGGTCGAGGGCCTGTACGCGCAGCAGCGGGCGGTGGAGATCTACCGTCCGGCCGGTACGAACGTCCAGCGCCCGGGGCAGGCCCGGCTGCTGCCGGTCGCCGACACCGCCGTGGTGTCCGGCGGGCCCGAGGCGCTGCTGCCGCTCGCGGACCGGCTGCGGGGCCGGCCGGCCGTGCTGACCGGGGACGCGCACCCGGGGCTCGGCACGCCGCCGGTGCAGGTGGTCGGCGACGGGATGCGGCGGGCGGACACCCGGTTCGGCCTTGTCAACGCCAACACGTCCTACACGTACACCGCGGACGAGCGCAACGCGCCGGACGCCGCCCAGGACGCGGGTGAACGCCCGCACCAGATCCTGCCGAGCGAGGGCCTGGAGCACCAGACGGTGGCCGAACTGCGCGGCGCCGAGGCGGTGACGGCGTCCTCCTACGGCAACTGGCTGTTCCACCTGCCGCAGTACGACCCGGTGAACGCCTTCGACGGCAACCCCGACACCGCGTGGGCCGAGGGCGCGGCCGGCTCCCCGGACGGGCAGTGGCTGCGGATCGCCTTCGACGGCGCCTACGAGATGCCGGACTCCCTCGGCCTCACCCCGCTGCCGCAGGACGGCGTGCGGGCGGCGGCGACCCGGGTACGGGTGGAGACGGAGAACGGCTCCACGACCGGGATCCTGCGGGCCAACGGCACCGAGCAGCGGGTCAAGGCGCCCGCCGGGCCGACGGACTGGATGAAGCTGACGATCGTCGACTCGACGGCCGAGCGCCCCGGACTCACCGGCGCGGGCTTCTCCGAGGTCGACCTGCCCGACGTGCGGGTGACACGGCTGCTGCGGCTGCCCACCGACGCGGAGCGGTCCACCGCCACGGCGCAGGTCGTGTCCCTGCACCGTGCCGCCGACCCCACCGGGCTCTCCCTCACGGGCAGCGAGGCGGGGCTGCGCCGGCAGTTCGACACCGGCACGCCGGGCACCTACGAGGTGCGGGCGAGCGCGGTGGCGGTGCCCGGCGAGGCACTGGACCGGCTGCTGTACGAGGTGGCGCCCGAGCAGCGCGACCGGATCACCGCCACCGCCGACTCCACGGCCCGGCTCGGCGCGGGCCTGTCCGCGCGCAACCTCACCGACGGGGACCTGACCACCGCGTGGATCGCGGGCGCGAAGCCGACCGTCCGGCTGAGCTGGACCGGCAAGCAGGCGATCGACGAACTGGTGCTGGCCCCGGCCGGCGGGCTGTCCGCCCGGGCCGCCGAGGTGCACATCAGCTCCCCGGACGGCGCGGCGATCGCCGCCGTCGACGACAACGGCTGGGTCCGCTTCCCCGCGATCACCACCGACCGTCTCGACATCACGGTCACCCGGACCGCCCCGCTCACCGTGCACAACCCGGCGGTCGACGCGGACATGCAGCTGCCGGTGGGCCTGACCGAGGCGTACGTCCCCGCCCTCGACGCCTACCGCACCCCGCAGCCGGACGCCGGCAGGGAGTTCGCGCTGGAGTGCGGCAAGGGCCCGGTGCTCGCGGTGGACGGCACGCTGCACGAGACGAGCGTGCGGGGCACCGTGCGCGACCTGGTGGAGCGGCGGCCCGTCCAGGTGACCCTGTGCCAGAGGGGCTCCGACGCCCCCGCGCTCGAGCTGCCGGCCGGAACGCACCGGGTGGAGGGCGGTGACGCGGGTCCGCTGGCCCTGACCGAGGTGACCCTGACCCGCGGGACCGTGCCGGAGGCCTCGGCCGCCGAGCGCGAGCTGAGGATCCAGGACTGGCTCGGCGACCGGCGCGAGGTGCGCGTCGGCGCGGGAGCGGCCTCGTACCTCACGATGTACGAGAACCACAACGACGGCTGGAAGGCCACGCTGAACGGTGAGGAGCTCACCGCGCTGCGGCTGGACGGCTGGCAGCAGGGCTGGCAGGTCCCGGCGGGCGAGGGCGGCACGGTCAAGCTGTCCTACGAGCCGGCGACCACGTACGACGCCGGGCTGATCGGCAGTGCGGCCGGCATCGCGGTGCTGATCGGTCTGGCCCTGTGGCGCCGCAAGGCCGGCAACCCCGACGCGCCGCAGCCGGCACCCCCGGCGCCCGGGCTGTGGCTCGGCGCGGTCGCGCTGACGCTGGTGGGCGTGGTGATCGCGGGCTGGTGGGCGCTGCTGGTGCCGGCCCTGGCGGTGCTCGCCTCGCGGCGGCCCGCGCTGCTGGTGCCGATCGCGCTCACCGGGCTCGCCGGAGCGGGCGTCGCGGCGGCGCTCGGCGCGGGCGAGCCGGTCGGCGCGGGCCACGGAGCGTACGGCCACGTCGCCCAACTGCTGGCCCTGATCGGCCTGTTCGCCGCCCTGGTGAGCCTCGGCGGTTCGCGGGAGCGGGACCCGGACGGCGTCCGCCGGGACGACGGACACCCGGACGACAAGACGGGTACCACGGCGGTCCTGCCGCCGGTCGCCGCGCCCGCGCCGGCCGCCGGACCGCATCCGGGGCCCCCGCCGCCGTCCGCGCCGCGCGCGCGTCCGTTCGTGCCGCCGCCCCCGCGGGGGAGCGGCCCGGGAGGGGGCGGGGCCGTATGACCACGCCCCTGCGCATCCCCTTCCCCGTCGTCGACGAGGTGTCACGGCACTGCGACCGGGAGGCGGAGCCGAACACGGTGCTCATCGAGGTGCACCTCCCCGGTGACCTCGACCCCGGGCGCCTGCGCAAGGCGTTCACCGAGGCGCTGCGGCGCCACCCGCGCAGTCTCGCGCGGGAGGCGCCGGGGCCCTGGTACCGGCGCCGCTACGAGTGGGAGCTGACCGACGAACCGGACGTGGAGGTGGTGAGCTTCCCGCCGCCGGGGAAGGACGCGCTGCGGGACGCCCGGGCCCGGGCGCTCACCCAGGCGCCCCCGCTCGCCCAGTCCCCGCCGGTCCGGCTGGAGGTGGTCGCCGGGGAGGAGGGCACCGCTCTCGTCCTCACCGTCAACCACACCGCCCTGGACGGCCCCGCCTGCCTGCGCGTGCTGGCCACGGCCGCGGAGCTGTACGGCGGCCGGGACAACGCCCCGGCCGCCCCGCCGGTGCGTCCCCCCGACGTGCCGCAGGGTCCGCCGGACACGCCCTCCCACTGGACCCCGCCGGCCCGGGTGGCGCGGGGCACGCCGGAGGCGACGCGGGGCAACGGCCTGCTCCTGACCGAGCTGGCGCTGCCGCACCGGCCGAAGGGCTCCCCGTACACGGTCAACGACCAGCTGATGGTCGCCACCGCCCTGACCATCGCCCACTGGAACCGGGAGCGGGGGGCGGCGCGCCGCCCCCTGCGCATCACCAT
This sequence comes from Streptomyces pilosus, assembly GCF_014649835.1. GTDB lineage: Bacteria > Actinomycetota > Actinomycetes > Streptomycetales > Streptomycetaceae > Streptomyces > Streptomyces pilosus. The sequence goes on from NZ_BMTU01000001.1 coordinate 702,517, forward strand.
GCCGGTCGACGACCGTCCCCGGGACGCCTCGATGCCCATCGGCAACGGCACCCGGCTGGTGGAGGTGCCGTTCGCGCCCGAGGAGCTGGACGGGGACGACCTGCGGGAGCTGCTGCGCCGCACCGCCCTGCGCACCCGCGCGCTGAAGGCGCTGCCGCGCCCGCAGCTCGGCCACGGCGCCCGGCTGCTCACCGCCCCCTGGGCGCCGGTCACCTGCCGGGCCGCGTTCATCAGGGGCCTGCGCAGGGCGGCGGCGCCCTGGACGTCGACGACGCTGCTGAGCAACATCGGCCGCATCCCCTACGCGCTGGACTTCGGGGACGGGGCGGGCCGGGCCCGGGCGGTGTGGTTCTCGGCGCCGGCCCAGATGCCCCGCGGCCTCACCTTCACCACGGCGTCGACCGAGGGCCGGCTCCACCTGGCGCTGCGCTGGTCGCGGGCGCTGCTCGGCAGCGGTGACGGCGACCGTCTGCTCGACCTGTTCGCGCACCACCTGCACTCCACGGAGGCGACCGAGTGACCAGCACCGCTTCCCCTCCCCGCGACCTGCGCGACTTCTACGAGAACCCGTCCGTGCCGGTCGCCTCGGGCCCCTCCCGCAGCCGCCGCCAGGCCCGCATGCTGGCCCGCGCGCTCGGCCCGGCCTCCGCCGGCCCGCGCACGGTCCTCGACATCGGCTGCGGCGACGGTACGGCGGCCGCGACCGCCGCCCCGTACCTGCGCGGTCACCGGCTGGTCGGCGTCGACTGGTCGCAGGACGCCCTCGCCCGTGCCCGCACCCGGCTGACCCACGCGGTGCGCGGTGAACTCAGCGGCGGCGGACTGCCGTTCGCCGCGGAGTCGGCGGACGCGGTGCTGTTCAGCGAGGTGATCGAGCACCTCGTCGACCCGGACGCGGCGCTGGACGAGCTCCGGCGCGTGCTGCGCCCCGGCGGCCACCTGATGCTGTCCACGCCGAACCTCGCCGCCTGGTACAACCGCCTGCTCCTGCTGGCCGGGGTGCAGCCGGTGTTCTCCGAGGTCAGCCTGCGCGGCATCCACGGCCGGCCCGGCTCGGAGGTGGTGGGACACCTCCGGCTCTACACGGCGCGCGCCCTGCGGGAGTTCGTCGCCGCGTCCGGCTTCACCGTCGTACGGCTGGAGGGCGCCCCCTTCCACGGCGTGCCCCGTGCGCTGCGGCCGCTGGACCGGCTGGCGTGTGCCAGACCACCGCTCTCCTCGATCCTGCTGCTGCACGCGCGGCGCACGTAAGGGGGGCCGGGGGAACATGTGGTGGGGAGTGGCCGCGGCCCTGTTGGCGAACGTCCTGTACAGCGGCGGGTTCGTCCTGGAGAAGCGGGCGCTGGCGAACCTGCCCGAGGTGTCGGTCCGCCGGCCGGTGCGGCTGCTGGGGCTGGTGGTGAGCAGCCCGCTGTGGATCGCCGGCTCGCTGGCCCTCGCGTCCGGCTTCGCCGCCCAGCTCGCCGTGTACCGCACGCTGCCGATCGCCGCCGCGCAGGGCATCTTCGTCTCCGGGCTCGTCCTGCTGGTGCTGCTGTCCGCGCGGCTGCTGGGCGAGGAGACCAGCGGCCGGGAACGGTACGCGCTCGGCGCCATCCTGCTGGCCCTGCTGATGGTGGTGCTGTCGCTGCGGGAGAGCGGCACCGGCGCCGACGCCGTGGGACAGGACGCGCCCTATCCGCTGATCCTGCTGGTGTGCGTGCCGGCGCTGGCGTCCGGGGTGTGGCTGTACCTCTCCGCCGAGCGCAACGCCCGCCACCGGCACCGGCGGCCCACCACCGGTGTCGAGTACGGCGTGGCCGTCGGCCTGCTCTACGGGGTCAGCTCGCTCGCCGTCAAGGGCGTCTCCAGTCACCTGGTGTCCGACGGGATCGGCGGCGCCGTCCTCGGCCTGCTGGGCTCCCCGTACCCGTACCTGCTGGCGTTCACCGGCGTGTTCGGGCTGGTGATGTCGCAGGCGGCGCTGCAGCGCTGCCGGGCCTCGCTGATCGTGCCGGTGTGCACGACCGTGAGCTGCGTGTTCACGGCGGTGCTCGGCACCCTGTCGTTCGGCGAGCAACTCCCGGACGATCCCCTGCGACTGGCCCTGCGCGTCACCGGCACCGTGCTCGCGGTCGCCGTCCTGCTGGCCATGCCCAAGCACGACACCGCACCACAACCCGCTGTTCCGGCGAAGGAGTTGACCCGTTCGTGAAACCCGACGACCCGCTGCTGAGAATCCTGGCCTGCCCGCTCGACAAGGGGCCGCTGCACCTGCTCGCACCGGACGACGACGGCGAGGGGGCGCTCTACAACCCGCGTCTGCGCCGCCGCTACCCCATCGTGGACGGCATCCCCCAGCTCCTGCCGTCGTCCGGGGAGCAGGTGCCGGAGGAGGAGCACGAGACACTGCTGACACGGGTGGCCGGAACGCCGGGGACGAGACCATGACGACGACACGGCGCACGCTCGCCGCCCGGGTGGCCTCCTTCCTGCCCACGCGCGTGGTGGCCGCCACGGCCAGGGCGGTCTACCCCCGCTACGAACCCGAGCTGGCCCGCCTCGGCGACCTGTGCCCGGCGGACTGCGGCACGGCGGTGGACGTCGGCGGCTGGTACGGCCCGTGGACCCACCGGCTGGCGTCGCGCGCCCGCCGGGTGGTCACCCTCGAACCGGTCCCCCACCTGGCCCGGCTGCTCACCGCGACCGCCCCGCCGAACGTGCGGGTGATCCGCGCGGCGGCCTCCGACGAGCCCGGCACCGCCCGCCTGTGGCTGCCCCCGGGCGACGGCGGCGACCGGGGTGTGTCGTCCCTGATCCGCCGGGACATCCACGGCCACGGCGTCGACGTCACCTGCCTGGCGCTCGACGACCTCGAACTGACGGACGTCGGCTTCATGAAGATCGACGTGGACGGCAACGAGGCGGCGGTCCTGCGCGGGGCCACGGGAATCCTGACCCGCGACCGCCCGGCCCTGTTCGTGGAGCTGGAGTCCCGCATCCAGCCGATCGGGCCCGTGGTGACCCAGCTGGCCGAGCTGGGGTACGCGGGCTGGGTGCTGCCCGCCGACGCCTGGGTCCCGCTGTCGGACTTCCCGCTGGAGGCCCACCAGGAGCGCACCGCGTACGTCGTCGACCACGGCCTGCTGCGCCGGGTGCTGCCCCACGACGCGCTCCGGGGCCCGCGCTACGTCAACTCCGTGCTGTTCCTCCCGGACGGCCGCCGCCCCGGAGCGCCCCCGGTGGGCGACGATGGTTCCCGTGCCGACCGGAAGACGCCCCAGTAGACCGTTCACCCCGCTGGACTTCCAGCTCGTCCTGCTGCGCCGCATGGCCGACCACAGTCCCGGCCCGGTGGAGGACGCCCGGCGCTCGCTGGGCGCCTCCCTCGCGGACATGCGCGAGGCCAACCGGCGCTGGCAGGCGATGGTCCGCTCGCCGCACCCCCGCCCGGCCCTGTCGCGGTACCGGTCGGTGCTCGGCGAACCCGAGTCGCGGTCCCCGCGCAGGATCGGCGACCTGGACTGCGAGGCATGGCGGTGGCCGCTGCCGCTCTGGCCCGGCCTGCGCTTCGAGGTGCTGGCCCCGGCGGCCGGCGGCGCGGTGTGGAACGCGTGGCTGGTCCGCGCGCCGGGCGCCCCGGCGCCCGTCCTGCGCACGGTGGAGGACCTCACACCCTGGTCCTGCACGGTGGACGAGGCCGCCCGCGCTTTCGCACCCGCCCGCCCTCTGGAGGGCTCGGCCCCCACCCGGTGGGGACTCGCCTTCACCGCCCCCGACGCCGGCGGCCTACCGCGCGAGGTGGTCGCCGAGTTCACCTGGGGGCTGCTCCAGCGGACGGCGGTCAGCGGGCCGCGGCCCTGAGGATCTCCTCCACGACCCGCGGCACCGACTCCGGGTGCAGCCACAGGAACAGGTTCGGCTCGACGAGCTCCAGCTCCATCACGCGGGGCAGGCCGTCCTCCCCGTCGACGAGGTCGACGCGCGCGTACAGCGGCTCGGACGTGCCGGGCACACAGGCCAGCGCCTGCCGGGCGACGGCGGTCTCGGCGGGGCTCGGGGTCCAGTCGGTCAGCCCGGGGTGCGCCACCTTGCGCCGGTCGTAGGGGGTGCCGGGGGCGAGCACCGGCCCCTTGCGGCTCGCGTGCAGCAGGGTCCCCCCGACGTACTGCAGCGCCCGCTCGCCGGTGGTGTCGATGCCGCGCACGTAGGGCTGCACCATCGCGGTGAACCCCTCGGCGTGCAGGCGCCGCACGTGCCCCGCGGCGGCGGCGTGCTCGCCGGGTGCGTAACGGGCGGCGAACCGGGCACCGGCCCCGGACGCCGGCTTGACCACGTACTCGTGGCCGTCGGGGAGGTCGAGGGCGTCCCCGGGCGCCAGGTACCGGGTCTCCACCACCGGCACCCCGGCGGCGGCCAGGTCCCCCAGGTAGCGCTTGTCGGTGTTCCACCGCACCACGTCCGCCGGGTTGGCCAGCCGGGTCACCGCGCCGCACCGCTCGGCCCACGCGGTGAACTCCGCCGCCCGCCAGCTGTAGTCCCAGGTCGAGCGGATCACGACGAGATCGAACCCCGCCCAGTCCACGTCACCGTCGTCCCACACCTCGGCGGACGCCTCCGCCCCGGCCTCCCCCAAAGCCCGCACCAGCCCCGGCAGATCCCGGTCCTCGGCCACCTCGGGCCCGGGCCTGCAGGTCACCAGCGCGACACGGGACACGACGACCCACTCCCCACACGAACGACACGAACGACACGAAGACCGCAACGACCGACCGGCGAGCAGGCTAACAACCGTCCCCGGGAACCACGAGAGGCGGCTTGACCTTCACCTTCGGGGAAGCCCCAGCATCGGTGGCGGAACGCGAGAACGGCGAGGGGGAGATGGACGTGCTGACGATCGGCGCCTTCGCGAAGGCGTGCCGGCTGTCCCCGAAGGCGCTGCGCCTGTACGACGAGCTGGACCTGCTGCGCCCCGCCCGGGTGGACCCGGACACGGGTTACCGCCACTACGCGGTGGAGCAGCTCGAACAGGCCCGTCTGGTGGCGTGGCTGCGCCGCGTGGGCATGCCGCTGGCCGGCATCCGCCACGTGTGCTCCCTCGGCCCCGGTGCCGCCGCGGCCGAGATCCGGGCGTACTGGGCCCGGGTGGAGGCGGAGACGGCGGTGCGCGGGGACCTCGCCGCGTTCCTGGTCGATCACCTGACGGAAGAGTCGAGAAGGGACACCACCATGACCATGCTGGAGCTGCGTCACCGCGCCCACTCCGACCGGGGCCGGGTCCGCCCCGCCAACCAGGACACGGCGTACGCGGGGGCCCGGCTGCTGGCCGTGGCCGACGGCTTCGGTCCGGCGGGCGCCACGGCGAGCGCCGCGGCGGTGGAGGCGCTGCGCTCCCTGGACACACCGGAGGTACCGGCGGGCGGCATCCTGAACCTGCTGGAGGACGCGGTGCAGGGGGCCGCGCGGGCGGTGCGGGACGCGGCCGGGGGGACGGAGGAGGCGGGGACCACGCTGACCGCCCTCCTGTGGACGGGCTCCCGCCTCGCCCTGGTCCACATAGGGGACTCCCGGGCGTACCTGCTCCGCGACGGCGAACTGTTCCGCATCACCCACGACCACACGGTGGTCCAGTCGATGCTCGACGAGGGCCGCCTGACACCGGAGGAGGCCGCCTCCCACCCCCGGCGCAGCCTCCTGCTGAAGGCGCTCACGGGTGAGGAGTCCACCACCTCCGTCCCCGACCTCCGCCTCCACGAGGCCCGCCCCGGTGACCGCTATCTGCTCTGCTCCGACGGTCTCCCCGCCGTGGTCCCCGACGACACGATCGGGCAGCTGCTGGCCACGGCCCCCACCCCGGACGAGGCGGTGCACGCGCTGATCACCGGGGCGAACACCGCCGGTGGTCCGGACAACGTGAGCTGTGTGGTGGCGGACGTCCGGGAAGCGGGGGCCTGAGCGGCGGCCGGGCCGGGGTCCCCGGTCGGGGTCTCCGGTCGGCCGGGCGGGGGTTCCGGTGGTGTACCCGTTGTGTACTTCTTTTCCCCGCACGGAGGTTACCCGGGGGTAATCTCCGGTGGTTTGATGTGCGGCGCCGCTCCACGCCCTTCCTCACCCACAGGGAGAACCCGTGACCCACCCCGCACCGCGCCGCACCCCCGGCACGGCCCTGCTCGCGCTCGCCCTCGCCGCCGCGGGCGTGCTCGGTTCGGCCCCGGCCGCCGCCGCGGCCGAACCGGCACCGCCCCTGCGGGTGCTCACGTACAACGTCTTCCTCATGAGCAAGAACCTGTACCCCAACTGGGGACAGGACCACCGCGCCGCCGAGATCCCGCGCACCCCGTTCTTCCGGGGCAACGACGTCGTGGTGCTCCAGGAGGCCTTCGACAACTCCTCCTCCGAGGCGCTGGCGAGGTCGGCCGCCGCCGAGTACCCGCACCGGACGCCGGTCGTGGGCCGCGGCCGTGACGGGTGGGACGCGACCGGCGGGTCCTACTCGCCGCTGACGCCCGAGGACGGAGGGGTCATGGTGCTCAGCAAGTGGCCGGTCCTCCGCCGGGAGCAGTACGTCTACCAGGACGCCTGCGGTGCCGACTGGTGGTCCAGTAAGGGCTTCGCCTACGTGGTGCTGGACGTGAACGGGACCAGGGTCCATGTGGTGGGGACCCATGCGCAGTCCACCGATCCGGGCTGCGGGCCCGGCGAGGCCGCCTCGGTGCGCAGCCGGCAGTTCAAGGCGGTCGACGCCTTCCTGGACGCCAAGAGGATCCCCGCCGGCGAGCAGGTCCTGGTCGCCGGCGACCTCAACGTGGACTTCCACAGCCCCGAGTACTCCTCGATGCTCGCCGACGCCGGGCTGGCCGACGCCGGGGCGCGCACCGGTCACCCGTACTCCTTCGACACCCGTGACAACTCGATCGCCCGCGACCGCTACCCCGGCGACCCGCGCGAGGACCTGGACCACGTGCTGCACCGGGCGGGCCACGCCCGGCCGGCGTCGTGGACGAACGAGGTGCGCGAGGAGACGAGCACGCCCTGGACGGTGTCGAGCTGGGGCAGGCAGTACACGTACGACAACCTCTCCGACCACTACCCGGTCATCGGCTCCGCGGACTGAGTGCCGGACCGGTCGCCGACGACGCAGAGTAGGGGTAAGGCACTCTGCGGCCGACGGTCCCGACAGCGAGTCAAGGAGTACGACGCGTGTCCTCTCTCTTCCCCGCCCTGGCCGACGCCCGGGCAGCCCGCCGGCCCGCCCTGCGCTTCGGCGAGCACGCACTGACGTACGGAGAGCTCGCCGGGGCCGCCGGCGCGGTGGGCGAGGCCCTGAGGGGGGCGCGCCGGGTCGCCGTGTGGGCCACGCCGGCGCCGGAGACCGCCGTCGCGGTCACCGGGGCGCTGCTCGCCGGGGTGGCCGTGGTGCCGCTCAATCCGAAGTCGGGCGGGCGGGAACTCGGGCACATCCTCGCCGACAGCGCCCCGGACCTGGTGCTCACCGCGCCCGGCACCCTGCTCCCCGCCCCGCTGGACGCCCTGCCCCGGGTCGAGGTGGACACCGCGGACCGGGCCGCGCCGCCCGACGACGGGGCGCTGGACGCGGAGCACCCCGCCCTGGTCGTCTACACCTCCGGCACCACCGGCCCGCCCAAGGGAGCCGTCCTCCCCCGCCGTGCCGTCGCCGCGACGCTGGACGCCCTCGCCGACGCCTGGCAGTGGACCGCTGACGACGTGCTGGTGCACGGACTGCCGCTGTTCCACGTGCACGGGCTCGTCCTCGGCACGCTCGGCCCGCTGCGCCGCGGCGGGTGCGTGCGCCACCTCGGCAGGTTCACCACCCGGGGCGTGGCGCGCGAGCTGAACGACGGCGCGACCATGCTGTTCGGCGTGCCGACGATGTATCACCGGGTGGCGGAGGCGCTGCCCGCCGAGCCGGAGCTGGCGAAGGCGCTGGCCGGGGCGCGGCTGCTGGTGTCGGGGTCCGCGGCGCTGCCCGTGCACGACCACGAGCGGATCGCCGCGGCGACCGGACGCCGGGTCGTCGAGCGGTACGGCATGACGGAGACGCTGATGAACACCAGCGTCCGCGCGGACGGCGAGGCCCGCCCCGGCACGGTGGGCGTGCCGCTGCCGGGTGTGGAGCTGCGGCTGGTGGAGGACGACGGCTCGCCGGTGGCGGCTCATGACGGGGAGACGGTCGGCGAGATCCAGGTCCGCGGGCCGAACCTGTTCACCGCGTACCTGAACCGGCCGGACGCCACGGCCGCCGCGTTCACCGCCGACGGCTGGTTCCGCACCGGGGACATGGCGGTGCGCGACCCCGACGGCCAGGTCCGCATCGTCGGCCGCAGGGCCACCGACCTGATCAAGAGCGGCGGCTACAAGATCGGCGCGGGGGAGATCGAGAACGCGCTGCTGGAACACCCGGAGGTGCGCGAGGCCGCGGTCACCGGCGAACCGGACGCCGACCTGGGGGAGCGGATCGTGGCGTGGGTGGTGCCGGCGGACCCGCAGTCCCCGCCCACGCTCCGGGAGTTGGCCGACCACGTCGCCGGGCGCCTCGCCCCGCACAAGCGGCCCCGCGTCGTCCGTCATCTCGACGCCCTCCCCCGCAACGACATGGGCAAGATCATGAAGCGGGCGCTGACCCGTGACTGAGCGCCCGACCGCCCGCGGGGCCGTCGCCGCCGTGGCCGACGGTTTCACCGAGCTCCCGCACCCCGGGCGGGAGTCCGCCCCGGACGGTCCGCTCGGCTGGCCCGGCTACGACGCCGCCCGGGCCCGCGCCGCGATACGCACCGGCGAACACGAGTCGGTGATCTGCGGCACGGCGCGGATCGGCGGCACCGAGGCGGTCGTCGTCGCGTTCGAGTTCGACTTCCTCGGCGGTTCCCTCGGTACCCGCACCGGAGACCGGCTGGAGGCGGCGTACCGGCATGCCCGGACGCACCGGCTGCCCGTGGTGCCGCTGGTCGCCACCGGTGGCAGCCGGATGCAGGAGGGCATGCTCGCGCTCACCCAGCTCCAGCGGATCGCGAGGGAGTCGGCGCTCACCCGGGAGGCCGGGCTGCCGCAGGTCGCGGTGGTGCGGGACCCGACGACCGGCGGAGGCTGGGCCACCCTGGGCGCGGGGGCGGACGTCGTCCTGGCGCTGCCCGGCGCCCAGGTGGGTTTCGCCGGTTCCCGGGTCCGGCCGGCCGACGCGGACCCGGCGGCGTACACGGCCGAGGCGCAGGTGGCGGCGGGCGCGGCGGACGCGCTGGTCCGTCCGGAGGAGCTGCGGGAGACCCTGGGCCGCTGGCTGCGGCTGCTGACCCGCCCGTCCACGGCGCCGGCCCCCGTGCCCCACCCGCTCGGCGCGCCGCACCTGCCGGCCACCGGCTGGGACGCGGTACTGCGCGCCCGTTCCCCCGAACGCCCCCGCGCCACGGCCTACCTGGACGCCTACTTCACCTCCCGCGTCGCCCTCGGGGGCGACCGCTGCGGCGGCACCGACCCGGACGGCATGCTCTGCGGCTTCGGCGAGCACGAGGGCCGCAGCGTCGCCTACGCGGCACAGACCGGGGCGGCGACCCGTCCCGCCGGGTACCGCACGGCCGCCCGGCTGGTCCGCCTCGCCGGCCGGCTCGGCATCCCGGTCCTGACGCTGGTGGACACGCCGGGCGCGGCCAACGACGCGGAGGCGGAACGGCAGGGTGTGGGACCCGCCGTCGCCGACCTGTTCGGGGCCGTGGCCGCCGCCCGTACGCCGGTCACCACACTGGTCGTCGGCGAGGGCGGCTCCGGCGGCGCGCTGGCCCTCGCGGCGCCCGGCAACACCTGGGCCACCCCGGACAGCTACTTCTCGGTGATCGCCCCGGAACTCGCCGCGGCCATCCTCAAACGCCCCCCGCAGGAGGTGCGGTCGACGGCGGACCACCTCCGCGTCCGCCCCCAGGACCTGGCGGAGCTGGGCGTGATCCGGGGCGTCGCGGGAGCGGCGGACGGCCGCCGTGCGGCCCGGTGACGGGCGGGACCCCCGTTCGGCGGCCCCCCACCCGGCCCCCCAGGAAAGGCGCGCGCACGGGCCCGCCGCGCACGATGCCTGAGAGGTCCGCCGCCCGGCGGGCCGTCGGGCCGCACTCGGGAGGGTCTGCCGTGACCGCAAGTCTGGAGCAGCTGCGCCGCTGCCACTTCGCCGTCGACCTGGGGGCGGCCCGCACGAGGGTGTACGTCAAGGGGGCGGGGCTCGTCGTCGACCAGCCGTCGGTCGCCGCCGTGAACACCCGTACGGGTGCGCTGATCGCGGTCGGTGAGTTCGCGGAGAAGATGACGGGCCGCACCCCCGGTTACATCCGGGTGGTGCGGCCGGTGTCCGGGGGCACGGTCGTCGACATCGAGATGGCGCAGCGCATGCTGCGGCAGCTGATCGGCGACCGGACCCGTCGCGCGCTGCGCCGCAGGCCCCGGCTGCGGGCGGCGGCCTGCACCCCGCACGACGCCGATCCGCTCGCCCAGCGTGCCGCGATCGAGACACTGGTCGGCCTCGGCGCCCGCCGGGTGGAACTGGTGGACACGCTGATCGCCGCCGCCGTCGGCTGCGGCCTGCCGGTGGAACGGCCCGAGGCGACCATGATCATGGTGTGCGGTGCGGCGGCCACCCAGGTGGCCGTGCTGTCCCTGGGCGCGATCGTGCAGGCCCAGCGCGTCCCGGTCGGCGGTGAGGCGGTGGACAACGCGATCGTGCAGCACCTGCGCCACCAGCACGAGCTGATGCTGCCGAGCCAGTCCGTACGGCCGCTGCAACTGGCGCTGTCCGGGAACGGGCTCACCCCGCAGGGCCCGGAGTCGACGGAGATCCACGGCCGGGACGTCGCCACCGGTCTGGCCCGTTCGGTGACGGTGGACACGGCCGCGGTCCGGCGGGCCATCCAGACACCGCTCACCGCCGTGCTCGACGGCATCGGCAAGGTGCTGCGGGAGTGCCCGCCCGACCTGGTCGCCGATCTCGCCGACCGCGGGATCATGATGGTCGGCGGGAGCGCCCTGCTGCCGGGCCTGGACCAGATGCTGCGTCAGGCGACGGGCATGCCGGTGCACATCGCCGAGCGGCCGGAGCTGTGCGCCGTGGAGGGGCTGGGCGCGATGCTGGAGGGCAGGATCGCGCCGATGGTGCTGGACCCGCTGGGCGCCTGAGCCCCGCGGGCGGGCGTCCGTCAGCGGGAGAACCAGCAGCGGATGGTGGTGCCCTCGTCCCCGGTGTGCACGCGGACCAGGTCGGCGAGCAGGTTGACCATCAGCAGCCCGCGTCCGCCCCGCTGGTCGCGGGAGGCGGGCCGGCGGCCGGCCAGCGGATCGGTGAACCGCCCGCCGTCGCGCACCTCGCACAGCACACGGCCGTCCTCGCCCCAGACCCGCAGCACCCCGGAACCGCCGCCGTGCACCACGCTGTTCGTGGTCAGCTCGGCCGTGGCGAGGGCCAGGTCCTCCAGGGCGGTGCCGGTGAGGCCGAGCCGCCGCCCCGCGTCGGTCGCGGCGTGCCGGGCCTCGGGCAGCGAGTCCGCCACGAAGGCGAAGGTCATGGCGTCCGCGGCGAGCGGCAGCGGCTCGTTGTAGCGGGCGACGGCCACGTCCGGGGCGTAGGCCCCGCTGGGCCGTGCGGGGCCGGAGCCGCCGGGGATGACGGTGGGGTGGGTGGCGCGGGCGTCCTCCAGGACGTGACCGGGCAGCCGTGCGGCGTCGTAGGGGCACAGGATGGTCACCGTACGGCCCCGGAAGGCCGCGTTGATCAGCGCCTCGTGCTGGACGCAGGCCGGGTACTCGCTCGGGGAGCGGCCGGCCCAGATCGGCTCGCCGACGATCCGCACCCGGTGCCCGGCCGGCTGGGCGTCGGCGAAGGCGCGCAGCACGCCGGGGATGATCCGGCCGGGGTTGCGCCCGGCCTCCCGCATGTCCAGCAGCCGGACGTGCCGCGCGTCGGCGCCGAGCGCGTCGCGCAGCAGCCGCAGCCGCTCGCCGGGCACGGCGGCCGCGACGGGCTCCCCGGCGGCGAGCCCCTCACGCAGGAAGGGGGCGATGCCGTCCAGGTACTCCCGCTCGTCGCGGTAGAAGAGGGCGGGGTGGACGAAGGGGTCGGGGGTGACGTCCGGGGACGCGGCGGCTGTTCCCCTCACATCGTCACCTCGATCGCAGGCAGGCCGGGCCAGAACGCCTCCAGCGTCCTGCGCAGGGCGGGCGGCGGCCGGCGCACCACGAGCCGCCGTCCGGCGCCGAGCCGGCCGGCGGCCGCCGCGAGCGCGCCGGCGCCCGCGACGTCGACGAACGTCACCTCGGACAGTTCCAGGTAGTACACGTCCTCACCTTCGCGTACCGCCTGCTCCAGTACGCCTTCCCAGATCGTGTGCGTGGCCAGGCCGACCTCCCCGGCCGCACGGATCCCCCGGCACCCCTCCAGGGGGTGCACGGTCAGGGACGCCCCCGGATTCCCGGGTCCGTACGGCGTCCGACGCCGACTGCCCATCACGCGTCTCCCCACGCTCCCGGCTCCCTGCACGCGGCGGTTTCCGGCCGTTCCCCGGCACGGTGTGTAGCACGCGGCAAGGCGGGCAGGCGCACCCAAAGCGCAGCCGGGACCGTGCGCAGCCTACCTCTCCGGTGCCGGCGGTGCCCCGGGTCACCCCGAACGCCCCGACGAACCACGAGCACCGACAAGGCGGTGACATGGCCTCCACGGCGTCACCGCCCCCAGCGGGAAGGCAGGAAACCTTGGTCATCGGCGGTCGCATGGACGCGGACCGGGCGCTGCTCACCCCGCGCGGCGAGCTGGTCCGCGGGTCCGCCCGGGCCCTGACCGAAAAGCTGGCGCAGCTGCCCGCCGGCACGGCCCGGATCGATCTCGACATGTCCGGCGTGCACTTCATGGACACGACCGGGCTGGACTTCCTTGAGGTGCTGCGCGACCACGGCCGGCGCCGGTCGGTGCCGGTCACGGCGACCCGGTGGAACGGTCAGCCGCGCCGCATCCTGGAGCTCGCCGGCCTCGACACCACCGATCCGCTGTCCTCGCCGGTCCTGGACCACACGCCGTCGCCGGTCGTCTCCGCGGTGGTGCGGGAGCGGGAGGAGCGGCTGCACCTGCTGCAGGAGGAGGTCGAGCAGCTCCGGCGGGCGATCGTCTCCCGCCCGGTCATCGACCAGGCGCGCGGCATCCTGATGGCGACGTACGGCTGCACCTCGGACGACGCCTGGCACATCCTGCGTGAGGCGTCCCAGCTCTCCAACACCAAGCTGCGCGACGTCGCGGAGTCCCTGACCGCCTCCGCGGGGACGGAGGGCGCTCCCCCGCCCGAGGAGGTGCGCACGGCGCTGTCCCGGGCGCTGGCCCGCCACTCGTCCCGGTGAGCCCGCCCCGCGCGGGGTACCCGGCGGGCACCGACCCCCGCGATTCAGGAGGCACGATGAGCGAGCACACTCCCTCCCAGGCCGAGGGCGACCGGGACGAGGACGAGTGGACCACCCCCGACGTACCGCACACCACTCCGTCCCAGGCGGAGGGCGAGCGCGACCCGGCGGACGCCACCGATCCGTCGCACGACAACGCGGAGCGCGGCTGAGGCCGGCCGTACGGCAGGATGCCGAGGTGGTGGGGCGGGTGGGACTCGAACCCACGGCCGACGGATTATGAGTCCGCTGCTCTAACCGGCTGAGCTACCGCCCCATAGCGGCGTGTCGCGTACATGTGTGCGCGCCGTCTGCCGCAGCATAGCCGCTCATACGATCTCCTGCTTCGGCTGGTCGGCTGCTCACGGCGTTCTCGACCACGGAGACTTCACCGAACCCCGCACGGTTCCCCCGGACATGAAAAAGGACCCCTACGGGGTCCTCGTTCACCATGCTCCCCCGACTGGACTCGAACCAGTAACCTGCCGGTTAACAGCCGGCTGCTCTGCCAATTGAGCTACGGAGGACCGAGCTCCCCCGACTGGACTCGAACCAGTAACCTGCCGGTTAACAGCCGGCTGCTCTGCCAATTGAGCTACGGAGGAATGCCTCGTGCATCGAACGCACCCACCTGGGTATTCGCCAGGGGGCGCGCGCTCGCTGCGACACATACATTAGCGCAAGCAGGGGGGTGCTCCGCCAATCGGTACTCCCCGGCGCTGTCGCCGTGCCGTAGACCTTCGCAGACTGGAACAACGGGAAGGGTGGCCGTCATGAGGTACCGGCTCACGTTCGTCGCCGGAGCAGCCCTGGGTTACGTGCTGGGCACGAAAGCCGGGCGGGAACGCTACGAGCAGCTGAGGAGGTCCGCGCAGCAGCTCACACAGAACCCCGCGGTGCGCAACACCGCGGAGAGCGCGGGCCGGCAGAGCCGCGAGTTCGCGGACAAGGCCTACCAGGCGGTGAGCCACAAGATGGGCGACCGCATGCCCGACTCGGTCGCCCAGCGCGTGTCGGCCCTGCGTGAACGCACGGCCCACGGCTCGGCGGAGGACGACTGGGGCACCAGCAACACGTAGTGGTTCCGCCGGCCGTCACTCCAACACCGCCCGCGCCCCCACCTTGTGGGGAGCGTGCGGCAAAATTGCAGCATGGGGATAGTCGCCGGGCTGGACAGTGCGCCCGATTTCACTCGCATCGTCGTCTGTGACACGGACACCGGGGCCGTGGTCAGGCAGGGCTACGCCCCGCATCCGGTACAGGGCCCCGACGGCGGCGGACGTCCCTCCGACGTGGACCCGCAGGCCTGGCTGCTGTCGCTGGGAGAGGCGGCGGGCGGCGGGCTGTTGGAGGGCGTCCAGGCCATCGGCGTGTCGGCGCAGGCGAACGCACTGGTGCCGCTGGACTCGCAGGGCAACACCGTGCGCCCCGCGATGACCGGCGGGGACAAGCGCGCGCAGGTCGCCGCGGCGGACCTGATCGACGCGCTCGGCGGGCGCGAGGCCTGGGCGCAGGCCGTGGGCTGTGTGCCCGGGGCCGCGCAGCCGGTGACCAAGCTGCGCTGGCTGGCCCGCAGCGAACCGGAGAACGCGGCACGCGCCGCCGTGCTGCTCCAGGCGCACGACTGGCTGGTCTGGCAGCTGCTGGGCCGCCCGGTGCGGCGCACCACCGACCGGGGCGGCGCGTCCGGCACCGGCTACTGGGCGGCGGCGACCGGCGGTTACCGGCCCGACCTGGTGGAGATGGCGCTCGGCCACCAGGCCATGCTCCCCGAGGTGATCGGCCCGGCGGACGCGGCCGGGACCACACCCGAGGGGCTGCTGATCTCCGCGGGTACGGGCGAGACGATGGCGGCGGCGTTCGGGCTGGGCATCGGGCTCGGCGACGCGGTGGTCTCGCTCGGCGCGTCCGGGTCCGTGATGGCGGTGCACCCCGAGCCGCTCGTCGACCACCACGGGATGATCACGTCCCTGGCCGACGCGACCGGCATGCACCTGCCCGTCGTCACCACCCTGAACGCCGTCCGGGCCCTGCGCGGGACCGCGGAACTGCTGGGGCTGCCGGACCTGGAGAGCCTGTCCGAGCTGGCGATGAAGTCGACGCCCGGCTCGCACGGCCTGGTGCTGCTGCCCTATCTGGAGGGTGAGCGCACCCCGAACCTGCCGCACACCGCCGGGACGCTGGCGGGTCTGCGGCGCGAGTCGATGAAGCCGGAGCACCTGGCGCGGGCCGCGTTCGAGGGCATGCTGTGCGGGCTGGCGGACGCCCTGGACGTGCTGCGCGGCCGGGGCGTGGACGTACGGCGGGTCTTCCTGCTCGGCCCGGCCGCGGAACTGCCGGCCGTGCAGGCGGCGGCACCCTCGCTGTTCGGGGCGCAGGTGGTGGTGCCGCAGCCGGCGGACTACGCGGCGATCGGCGCGGCCCGGCAGGCGGCGTGGGCGCTCGGCGTGTCGCAGGGCGCGCTCGATCCGCGCAATCCGCCCGTCTGGCAGGGCCCGGTGGCCCAGGTGCTCGATCCCGGCGAGGAGCTGGCGGTGGGCCAGGCGGTGCGCCAGCAGTACGTGTCGGTGCGCGAGCAGACCCACCCGGGGGCGTTCCGTCCGTAGCGGCGCGCCGATTAAATCGGTTGAGGTAACGCGGGTGGAGTGTTCGACGATAGGGGCCACGGGCAACCATGCGCCCTCGCCGACCACCCGAGAGACTCAGCGTGCTCATACGACTCCTGCGGACCCATCTCCGGCCCTACAAGAGACCCATCACCCTGCTGGTGCTGCTGCAGTTCCTGCAGACCTGCGCCTCGCTCTACCTGCCCACGCTCAACGCGGACATCATCGACGACGGCGTCGTCAGGGGCGACGCCGGCTACATCCTGAGCTACGGCGCCCTGATGATCGGCATCTCGCTGGTGCAGGTCGTCTGCAACGTGGGGGCCGTGTACTACGGCGCCCGGACGGCGGCGGCCCTGGGACGGGACGTCCGCGCCGCCGTCTTCGACCGCGTGCAGTCCTTCTCCGCGCGGGAGGTGGGTCACTTCGGCGCGCCCTCGCTGATCACCCGCACGACGAACGACGTCCAGCAGGTGCAGATGCTGGCCCTGATGACGTTCACCCTGATGGTCTCGGCGCCGATCATGTGCGTGGGCGGCATCGTGATGGCGCTCGGACTCGACGTCCCGCTGTCCGGGGTGCTGGTCGGGGTCGTCCCGGTGCTGGCGATCTGCGTGACGCTGATCGTACGGAGGCTGCGCCCGCTGTTCCGGACCATGCAGGAGCGGCTGGACACGGTGAACCGGGTGCTGCGCGAGCAGATCACCGGCAACCGGGTGATCCGGGCGTTCGTGCGGGACACCTACGAGCAGCGGCGGTTCCGCGAGTCCAACACCGAGCTGACCGACGTCTCGCTGCGCACGGGCAATCTGCTCGCGCTGATGTTCCCGGTGGTCATGACGGTGGTGAACCTGTCGTCGATCGCGGTGGTGTGGTTCGGTGCGCACCGCATCGACAGCGGCGGGATACAGATCGGTGACCTGACGGCGTTCCTCGCCTACCTGATGCAGATCGTCATGTCCGTGATGATGGCCACCTTCATGTTCATGATGGTGCCGCGCGCCGAGGTGTGCGCCGAGCGCATCCACGAGGTGCTGGACACCTCCTCCAGTGTCGTCCCGCCCGTGGCGCCCGTGACCGAACTGCGCAGTCGGGGGCACCTGGAGATCCGGGGTGCGGGCTTCCGCTACCCGGGCGCCGAGGAACCGGTGCTCAGGGAGGTCTCCCTCCAGGCACGGCCCGGCGAGGTCACGGCCGTGATCGGCTCGACCGGCAGCGGCAAGTCCACCCTGCTGGGGCTGGTGCCGCGGCTGTTCGACGTGACCGCCGGCGACGTCCTGGTGGACGGGGTGCCGGTGGCGGACATCGAGCCCGCGCTGCTCGCGAGGACCGTCGGCCTGGTGCCGCAGAAGCCGTACCTCTTCGCGGGCACGGTGGCGACGAACCTGCGCTACGGCAACCCGGACGCCACCGACGAGGAGTTGTGGCACGCGCTGGAGGTGGCGCAGGGCAGGGACTTCGTGGAGCGGCTGGAGGGGGGTCTCGACGCGCCGGTCGCCCAGGGCGGGACGAACGTCTCCGGCGGTCAGCGCCAGCGTCTGGCGATCGCCCGGACGCTGGTGCAGCGGCCGGAGATCTACCTCTTCGACGACTCCTTCTCCGCGCTCGACTACGCCACCGACGCGGCCCTGCGGGCGGCGCTGGCCCGGGAGACGGCGGAGGCGACCGTGGTGATCGTCGCCCAGCGGGTGGCGACCATCCGGGACGCCGACCGGATCGTGGTCCTGGACGAGGGCCGGGTCGTCGGCACCGGCCGGCACCACGAACTGATGGCGGACAACGGGACCTACCGGGAGATCGTGCTCTCCCAGCTGACGGAAGCGGAGGCCGCCTGATGGCCGGGCCGGCAGGACGGATGATGGCCGGGGGCGGCCCCGACCAGCGCTCTCTCGACTTCAAGGGGTCGGGCAAACGGCTGATCGCCCGGTTCCGCCCGGAACGCCTGACGATCTACGGGCTGCTGGCCTGTGTCGTGTTCAGCGTGGGTCTCAGCGTGATCGGGCCGAAGATCCTCGGTGAGGCCACCGACCTGGTCTTCGCCGGGATCGTCGGACGCGAGATGCCGGAGGGCTCCACCAAGGACCAGGTGCTCGACGCGATGCGGGAGCGGGGGGACGGGGACGTCGCCGACATGCTCCGCAGCACCGACTTCACGCCCGGCGAGGGCATCGACTTCACCGCGGTCGGCGACGTCCTGCTGTTCGCGCTGGTGGTCTTCACGGCCGCCGGTCTGCTGATGGCGGTGGCGACCCGGCTGGTGAACCGGGCGGTCAACCACACCATGTTCCGCATGCGCGAGGACGTGCAGACGAAGCTGTCGCGGCTGCCGCTGTCGTACTTCGACAAGCGGCAGCGCGGTGAGGTCCTCAGCCGCGCCACCAACGACATCGACAACATCGGCCAGACGCTCCAGCAGTCGATGGGACAGCTGATCAACTCACTGCTCACGATCATCGGTGTGCTGGCGATGATGTTCTGGGTCTCGTGGATCCTGGCGCTGGTCGCGCTGGTGACGGTGCCGCTGTCGTTCGTCGTCGCCACACGCGTGGGCAAGCGGTCGCAGCCGCACTTCGTGGCGCAGTGGCGCACCACCGGCCGGCTCAACGCGCACATCGAGGAGATGTACACCGGGCACACCCTGGTGAAGGTGTTCGGCCGGCAGGAGGAGTCGGCGAAGCGGTTCGCCGAGGAGAACGAGGAACTGTACGAGGCCGGTTTCCGGGCGCAGTTCAACAGCGGGATCATGCAGCCGCTGATGTTCTTCGTGTCGAACCTCAACTACGTGCTGGTGGCGGTCGTCGGCGGGCTGCGGGTGGCGTCGGGCACGCTGTCCATCGGTGACGTGCAGGCGTTCATCCAGTACTCGCGGCAGTTCTCCATGCCGCTGACGCAGGTCGCGTCGATGGCGAACCTGGTGCAGTCGGGCGTCGCCTCCGCCGAGCGGGTCTTCGAACTGCTGGACGCCGAGGAGCAGGAGGCCGACCCGGTCCCGGCCGAGAAGCCGGCGCGGCCGCGCGGGCGGGTGGCGCTGGAGCACGTCTCGTTCCGTTACGAGCCCGACAAGCCGCTGATCGAGGACCTGTCGCTGACGGTCGAACCGGGCCACACGGTCGCCATCGTGGGTCCGACGGGCGCCGGCAAGACGACCCTGGTGAACCTGCTGATGCGGTTCTACGAGGTGTCCGGCGGGCGGATCACGCTCGACGGGGTGGACATCGCCCGGATGTCCCGGGACGAACTGCGCGCCGGGATCGGCATGGTCCTCCAGGACACCTGGCTGTTCGGCGGCACCATCGCGGAGAACATCGCGTACGGGGCGTCGCGGGAGGTCACCCGGGAGGAGATCGAGGAGGCGGCGCGCGCGGCGCACGCCGACCGGTTCGTGCGGACGCTGCCCGACGGGTACGACACCGTGATCGACGACGAGGGGGCGGGGGTCAGCGCCGGTGAGAAGCAGCTGATCACGATCGCCCGGGCGTTCCTGTCCGACCCGGTGATCCTGGTGCTGGACGAGGCGACGAGTTCCGTGGACACCCGGACGGAGGTGCTGATCCAGAAGGCGATGGCGCAACTGGCGCACGGGCGGACGTCGTTCGTGATCGCGCACCGGCTGTCGACGATCCGGGACGCGGACACGATCCTGGTCATGGAGAACGGGGCGATCGTCGAGCAGGGCGCGCACGAGAAGCTGCTGGCGGCGGACGGCGCGTACGCCCGCCTGTACAAAGCCCAGTTCGCGGAGGCGGTGGCGGAGGTCGACTGAGCCGTCCCCGTCCGGCACCTCGGACTCCCCCCGCGGAGGCGGCTCGTCGGGGGGAGTCCGGGGCGCGGGGTCAGTCGAGATACCCGCGCAGCTGGTCCGCGAACGCGTGGTCGCGGAGCTTGTTCAGCGTCTTGCTCTCGATCTGCCGGATCCGCTCCCGCGTCACCCCGAAGATCCGGCCGATCTCCTCCAGCGTCCGCGGACGCCCGTCCACCAGCCCGTAGCGGAGCTGCACCACCTTGCGCTCCCGCTCCCCCAGCGTGGACAGCACCGCCTCCAGGTGCTCCCGCAGCAACAGGAACGCCGCCGACTCGACGGGACTCGCCGCGTCGCCGTCCTCGATGAGGTCGCCGAGCGCCACGTCGTCCTCCTCCCCCACCGGCGCGTGCAGCGACACCGGTTCCTGGGCGAGCCGCAGCACCTCGCCGACCCGCTCGGGCGGCAGGTCGAGCTGCGCCGCGACCTCGACCGGCGTCGGCTCGTACCCGCGCTCCTGGAGCATCCGCCGCTGCACCCGCACCACGCGGTTGATCAGCTCGACCACGTGCACCGGCACCCGGATCGTGCGGGCCTGGTCGGCGAGCGCCCGGGACATGGCCTGGCGGATCCACCAGGTGGCGTACGTGGAGAACTTGTAGCCGCGCGCGTAGTCGAACTTCTCCACCGCCCGGATCAGCCCGAGGTTGCCCTCCTGCACCAGGTCCAGCATGGTCAGGCCGCGGCCCACGTACCGCTTGGCCACCGACACGACGAGCCGGAGGTTCGCCTCGATCAGCCGCCGTTTGGCCACCCGGCCCATGACGACGAGCCGGTCCAGGTCGAGGGCGAGTCCGCTGTCCAGGTCGGGGGTGCGGCGCAGCTTCTCCTCGGCGAAGAGTCCCGCCTCGACCCGGCGGGCGAGCTCGACCTCCTCGGCGGCGGTGAGCAGCGGGATGCGGCCGATCTCGCGCAGGTACTGGCGGAACAGGTCGGAGGAGGGACTCCCGGTCTCGGTCCGGACGGGCGCGGGCGACCCACCGGGGCCGGCTGCTCCGGCGGCCCCGACCGGACCGGCGGGTCCGGCCGGCTCGGCGTCGTCGTCCGGGCCGGTGTTCTCGTCCGGGCCGGCGTTCTCGTGCGGCCGGGTGTTCTCGTGCGGCCCGGCGTTCTCGTGCGGCCGGGCGGGCGGTTCGGCCGCCCGCGCCGGTTCCGGCGGTGTCGTGGCGGGGAGCGCGACACGGCTCCGCGCGGGCATGGCGACGAGCACGTCCGCGCCGGGCTGGGTGAGGGTCTGGGTCTGGGTCTGCACGGGGGCGACCTCCAGGATGATCGCTGCCGGGGGGTGGGGCAGCGGTACTTCCGGGGCGGAGTCGACGGCCTCGCCGCTGTCCGTCCCGTACTCGATGAGCCGGGGACTCAGGCACCGCTCCCAGTGTGGGGTACGACACATCGTCCCCACGAGGGGCGTGCGGTGACTTTTTGCGTCCGCCGCGTCACCGCGCGCTGACGCGGGCCCGGTCCTGGCCGCCCTCGGCCGGCCCTACAGGGCGGCCGCGCCGTGCTCCCGCAGCGCCTGGTCGTACTGCTGGAGGACCCACAACTCGTTCTGCACGGCCGTCAGTTCGGCCGGGTCGCCGTGGGCGCCGAGCCGGGTGAGGCGGCCGGCGATGTCGCGGATGCGGCGCTCGACGGCGCGGCGGCGGACGGTGACCAGCTGGGCGCCCGCGTAGGTCTCGTCGACCTCCTTGACGCCCCGGTGCAGCATGATCGCCTCGACCGCGAGTTCGGTGACCATGGCGCGCACGGTGTCGTCGGGGGCCGCGTCGCGCACCCGGATCAGGTACTCCTGCGGGTCCCCCACCCCGTGCTCGGCGCCGCCCGCGTCCAGGATCGCCTGCCGCACGGCCGCATAGGGAGGAGCGGTGAACTCGTCGACGCCGTACGCGTCGAAGGCCGGGGAGACCAGTTCCGGACGCTGGAGGGCGAGCTTCAGCAGTTCGCGTTCGGTGGCGAAGACGGGGTTGCGCAGGTTCAGGGCGGGCCCCCGCGGGGCGGCGGGAGCGGCCCCGTACTGCTGCGGGGCGCCGCCGCCGTCCGGCCGGCGACGGTCCGGGGCGGGGCCCTTGCCGCCGCGGTCACGGGCCCAGCGGGCCAGCTGGGCGACCCGCTTGACGACGAACTGGGTGTCGAGGATGCCGAGCATGCCGGCGAGTTCGACGGCCACCTCGTGCTGGGCGCCGCTGTTCTTGATGCGGGCCACGATCGGGGCGGCCTCGTCGAGGGCGCCGGCGCGGCCGGCCGGGGTGTCCAGGTCGTAGCGGCGGACGATCTGGCGGAGCGCGAACTCGAAGAGCGGGGTGCGCGGTTCGACCAGGTCCGCGACGGCCTCGTCGCCCTTGGCGAGGCGCAGGTCGCAGGGGTCCATGCCGTCGGGGGCGATGGCGATGTAGGTCTCGGCGGCGAACTTCTGGTCGTCCTCGAAGGCGCGCAGGGCCGCCTTCTGGCCGGCCGCGTCGCCGTCGAAGGTGAAGATCACGCGGGCCGAGCCGTTGTCCATCAGCAGCCGGCGGAGGATCTTGATGTGGTCGCCGCCGAAGGCGGTGCCGCAGGTGGCGATGGCGGTGGTGACGCCCGCGAGGTGGCAGGCCATGACGTCGGTGTAGCCCTCGACGACGACCGCGCGGGAGGCCTTCGCGATGTCCTTCTTCGCCAGGTCGATGCCGTAGAGGACCTGGGACTTCTTGTAGATCGCGGTCTCGGGGGTGTTCAGGTACTTCGGGCCGTTGTCCGCCTCGTAGAGCTTGCGGGCGCCGAAGCCGACGACGTCGCCGCCGATGTCGCGGATGGGCCACATCAGCCGGCCGCGGAAGCGGTCGATGGGGCCGCGGCGGCCCTCCTGGGCGAGTCCGGAGAGGATCAGCTCCTTGTCGCTGAAGCCCTTGCCGCGCAGGAAACGGGTGAGGTGGTCCCAGCCCTGGGGGCTGTAGCCGACACCGAAGTGCAGGGCGGCGTTCTGGTCGAAGCCGCGCTCGGCGAGGAAGACCCGCCCGGTGTCGGCCTCGGGGGAGGTCGCGAGCTGTTCCGCGTACCACTCGGCGGCGATCTTGTGGGCCTCGACCAGCCGGATGCGCTCACCGCGCTGGTGGGCGGGGTTGTACCCGCCCTCCTCGTACCGCAGGGTGATGCCGGCCTGACCGGCGAGCCGCTCGACCGCCTCGGAGAAGGAGAGGTGGTCGATCTTCATCACGAAGGTGAGGGTGTCGCCGCCCTCCTGGCAGCCGAAGCAGTGGAAGAGTCCCTTGCTCGGGCTGACCTGGAAGGACGGCGACTTCTCGTCGTGGAAGGGGCACAGGCCCTTGAGGTTCCCGCCGCCCGCGTTGCGCAGCTGGAGGTACTCGGACACGACGGCGTCGATCGGGACCGCGTCCCGAACCGCCTTCACGTCCTCGTCATTGATCCGCCCAGCCACAGGTGAAGTCTACGGGTGCGCTGTGACACCTCAGGTGGCCCGCTTTCCCCCGCGGCGCTCCGGCACCCCGGCGCGACGCTTCCCGGCCGCCGCCTAGGCGGCGACGCTCTCCAGCGGCACGCGCGGATCCGCCAGCGCCTCCGTGTCGACCCGCGCGCGCGACCGGATCAGCTCCTGGATCGGGGCCGTGACGTCCCACACGTTCACGTTCATCCCCGCGAGCACGCGTCCCTCCTTCACCCAGAACGCGATGAACTCGCGCTTGCCCGCGTCGCCCCGGATGACCACCTGGTCGTACGAGCCCGGCGGCGCCCACCCGGAGTACTCCATCCCGAGGTCGTACTGGTCGCTGAAGAAGTAGGGCACGCGGTCGTAGGCGGCGTCCCGTCCCAGCATGGAGCGGGCGGCCGCCGGACCGCCGTTCAGCGCGTTGGCCCAGTGCTCCACCCGCAGCCGGGTGTCGAAGAGGGCGTGCGGGAACGCCGCGACGTCACCGGCCGCGTAGATGTCCGGGTCGGACGTGCGCAGCCGCTCGTCGACCAGGACTCCCCCGCCGGCCTCCGGGCCGGCGAGCTCCAGGCCCGCCGCCTCCGCGAGGGAGACCCGCGGGGCCGCGCCGATCGCCGCGAGGACGGCGTGCGCGGGGTGCTCCTCGCCGTCGTCGGTGCGGGCGGCGAGGACCATGCCGTCCTGCCCGGTGATCCCGGTGAGCGTGGCTCCGAAGTGGAAGCGCACGCCGTGCTCGCGGTGCAGCTCGGCGAAGAGCTGGCCGAGCTCGGGGCCGAGGACGGAGTGCAGCGGGGTCGGTCCCCGGTGGACGACGGTGACCTCCGCGCCGTACTGGCGGGCCGCCGCCGCGATCTCCAGGCCGATCCAGCCGGCGCCGGCGATCACCAGGTGCCCGTTGTCCCGGCCGAGGGAGGCCAGCACGCCCTTGAGGCGCTCGGAGTGGGCGAGGCGCCGCAGGTGGTGCACGCCGGCGAGGTCCGTGCCCGGGATGTCCAGCCGGCGCGGTTCGGCGCCGGTGGCGAGCAGCAGCTTGTCGTAGCGGACGGTGGTGCCGTCGTCGCCGAAGCGGACCGTCCGCGCGGCCCGGTCGACGGCGTCGACGGTCTGGCCGAGGTGGAGTTCGATGTCGTGCCGCGCGTACCAGGCGGGTTCGTGCACGAAGACGCCGTCGCGCTCCTCCTTGCCGAGGAGGTAGCCCTTGGACAGGGGCGGCCGCTCGTAGGGGTGGTCGCGTTCGTCGCAGATCAGTATCACCCGGCCGGTGAAGCCCTCCGCTCTCAGCGTCTCGGCCGCCTTGGCGCCGGCCAGTCCGCCTCCGACGATGACGAAAGTCTGATCCGCGTCGACCACGTGATGCCTCCTCGTAAGGGTGTCGCCACCTGTGAGCCTCCCGCACGCAGAACTATGCCGTAAGGGGGAGTGAGCCGATCAGGCCATGCGGGTCACGGCCGCACCGCTCACGACTGCCTCGTGAGGCGGGCGTGAAGCGAACGGGCCGAGATGTCGGTGAGGGACGCGATCTGGTCGACGACCACCCGCTTGCGGGCGCGGTCGTCCGGAGCCAGGTCGAACAGGGCGCGGAACTGCGGGTCCAGGCCGTCGGGGGCGCGGGCGGTGAGCGCCTCGGCCAGTTCGAGGACGACGACGCGCTGGTCGGCGCGGAGCTGTTCCTGCTCGGCGCGCTGCATGACGTAGCGGTCGGCGACCGCCTTGAGGACCGCGCACTCCGTGCGGGTGCTGCGCGGTACGACCAGTTCGGCCCCGTACCGGGTGAGGCGCCCGGTACCGAAGGCCTGCCGGGTGGCGCCCTCGGCGGCGAGGCAGAAGCGGCCGATGAGCTGACTGGTGGCGTCCTTCAGACGGGCCTGGGCGACGGCGGTGCCGTCGTAGCCGTGCGGCCACCACTCCTGGGCGAGGAGGCGGTCGAGGGCCTCGGCCAGTTCGGCGGGGTCGGTGTCCGCGGGGACGTAGCGGCCGATCGCGACCGCGAAGACGGCCTCCCGCTCGGGGTCGGCGTGCAGGCAGTTGGGGTCGATGTGGCCGGCGTGCAGGCCGTCCTCCACGTCGTGCACCGAGTAGGCCACGTCGTCGGCCCAGTCCATGACCTGGGCCTCGAAGCAGACGCGGGCGGCGGGGGCGTCCTCGCGGACCCAGTCGAAGACGGGACGGTCGTCGTCGTACACCCCGAACTTCGGGGAGGCCGGGTCGGTGGGGTGGGCGCCGCGGGGCCAGGGGTACTTGGTGGCGGCGTCGAGGGCGGCACGGGTGAGGTTGAGGCCGACGGAGCCCTCGGGGGTGAACCGTTTCGGTTCGAGGCGGGTGAGCAGGCGCAGCGACTGGGCGTTGCCCTCGAAGCCGCCGCAGTCACCGGCGAACTCGTTCAGCGCCTGTTCGCCGTTGTGGCCGAAGGGCGGGTGGCCCAGGTCGTGGGAGAGGCAGGCGGCCTCGACGAGGTCGGGGTCGCAGCCGAGGGCGGCGCCGAGCTCGCGGCCGACCTGGGCGCATTCGAGGGAGTGGGTGAGGCGGGTGCGGGGGCTGGCGTCCCACAGCGGGTGGTGTGCGCCGGGGGTGACGACCTGGGTCTTCCCGGCGAGGCGGCGCAGGGCCGCGGAGTGCAGGACGCGGGCGCGGTCGCGCTGGAAGGCGGTGCGGCCGGGGCGTTTGTCGGGTTCGGGGGCCCAGCGGGCGACGGACGTGGGGTCGTAGGCCGGGGGGAGCGCGGTGCCTTCCATGCCATGACAGTACGGGGAAGGGGTGACAGCCGGGGCGGGGTGGGGTCGTGCGGTTCGCCGGGCCCCGGTTCTCCGGCTCCTTCCCGGCCCCGGCGCCGGTCAGGAGGCCGGTGCGAGCTCCCGGGGCGCGGCGGACGGGGTGCGCAGGGCCCGGTCGTAGCGGTGCAGGAGGAGGCGGGCCATGGCCTCGTGGGTGCCGAGGGGGGCGGAGGCGATCCACGGGGCCGCCGCGGCGCACTCCGTGGCGAAGCGGCCGGGGGCGGTGAAGTAGGAGGCGACGGCGACGCGGGTGCGGCCGCGGGCGGCCAGGGCGCGCAGGGCGTCGGGGACGGTGGGGGCCGCGGCGGAGGCGTACGCGGGGACCACCGGGACGCCGAGCCGTTCGGCGAGCAGCCGCGCGGTGCGGTGGGTGTCGACCCTCGACTCCGGGTCGCGGGACCCGGCGGCGGCGAGGACGACGCCGGTGGCGCGGCGGGCCGTGCCGTCCACCGGGGTGCGCCAGCCGGCCTCGGTGAGGCGGGCGTGCAGGGCGTCCACGAGCAGGGGGTGCGGGCCGAGGGGGGCGGCCACCCGCGTGTGCAGCCGCGCCCCGGCGGCCATCTCGGGGATGTCCCGCTTGACGTGGTAGCCGCGACTGAGCAGCAGCGGCACGAGCACCGCGGCCCCGGTGCCGCGGGCGTCCAGCCCGGCGAGGGTGTCGGGGAGCAGGGGCGCGTTGAGCTCGATGTGGCCCAGGTGCACGGGCAGGCCGGGGCGCAGGGCGCGGACCCCGTCCAGGAGCTGCCGTACGGTGCCCAGCGCACGGGGGTCGCGGCTGCCGTGGGCCACGACGACGAGAGCGGGAGGGTTCGTGGTGTACGCCGTCATGCACCGATCGTGGCGGCGGCACGTTGCCTTCCTGTTGCGCGGGCGTGTCCGGTGTTTTCCGGCGGTTCACCGCGGACCGCGAGGGGTGTGAGGGCGTCCGGCCCCGGGGTTCGCCCGGCGGCGTGAAGCCGGTCACAGGGTGCCGGGTGAACCGCGGGGTGCGCGGGGGCGTCTCCCAGGGTCGGGGAGCGACCGGGAGGGGCCCGTCCGATGCGCCGTTTCGAGGTTCGCCGTCCGCGCCTGCCCCGCACCCGTACGGGGTGGCGGCGGCTGGTGCGGACGGTGGTGGCGGTGTGCGTGCTGGCGCTGCTGCCGGCCACCTGGCTGCGCCTGACGACGGACGGGCGGCTGCGCACCACGGCCGACGTGCCGCGCACCGGGGTCGCCGTGGTGTTCGGCGCGGGCCTCTGGGACGGGGAGCCGTCGCCGTACCTCGCGCACCGGCTGGACGCGGCGGCGGAGCTGTACCGGGCGGGGCGGATCGAGGTGGTGCTGGTCACCGGGGACAACAGCCGCGAGGAGTACGACGAGCCCGACGCGATGCGCGCGTACCTGACCCGGCACGGCGTGCCGGACGCGCGGATCGTGAGCGACTACGCGGGCTTCGACACCTGGGACTCCTGCGTCCGCGCGAAGAGGATCTTCGGTGTCGACCGGGCGGTGCTGATCAGCCAGGGCTTCCACGTCCGGCGGGCGGTGGCCCTGTGCGAGACGGCGGGGGTCTCCTCGTACGGCGTCGGCGTGGACGAACCGCACGACGCCACCTGGTATTACGGGGCCGTCCGGGAGGTCCTGGCGGCGGGGAAGGCGGCGGCGGACGCGGCGTTCCGCCCGGACCCGCGCTTCCTCGGCCCCCGGGAACCGGGCGTGGAGCGCGCGCTGGCGGCGGCCCGCGCGGAGCGGGCACGGGCTCGGGCGGCCGTACGGCCGCCCGGGCCCGGTGCCTCACCGCGGGCCCACGGCGGCGGGGAGGTCGCCGTTCCGGGTGTGTAACAGGGACCGGTGCGGTGCGTAACACCGGCGGCGCAGGGTGGCGGCATGCAGAACACCGTGACGCCCACGCACTGCCCCTACTGCGCGCTGCAGTGCGGGATGAACCTGACGCGGACCCCGGACGGGAGTTCCGTCGAGGTCGGTGAGCGCGCGGACTTCCCGGTGAACCGGGGGGCACTGTGCGGGAAGGGGCGCACGGCCCCGGCGGTGCTGTCCTCGCGTGTGCGGCTGACCTCGCCGCTGGTGCGGGACGCGGGGGGCGCGCTGGTGCCCGCCTCGTGGGAGGAGGCGCTGGGGCGGGTCGCCGAGGGGCTGGGGCGGGCCCGGTCGGAGTTCGGGGCGGACGCGGTCGGGGTGTTCGGCGGGGGCGGGCTGACCAACGAGAAGGCGTACAGCCTGGGGAAGTTCGCCCGGGTGGTGCTGGGCACCTCCCAGATCGACTACAACGGGCGGTTCTGCATGTCGTCGGCGGCCGCGGCCGGCAACGCGGCGTTCGGACTGGACCGGGGGCTGCCGTTCCCGCTGGAGGACATCCCGAGGACCGGCTGCGTGATCCTCGTCGGCTCCAACCCGGCGGAGACGATGCCGCCGTCGCTGCGCTACTTCACCGAGCTGAGGGAGAACGGCGGCACGCTGATCGTCGTCGACCCGCGCCGCACGAAAACCGCCGAGCACGCCGACCTGCACCTGGCGCCCCGCCCCGGCACCGATCTCGCGCTGGCGCTGGGCCTGCTGCACCTGGTCGTCGCCGAGGGGCGCACCGACGAGGCGTACGTGCGGGAGCGCACCGCCGGCTGGGAGGAGACCCGGGCGGCGGCGATGGCGCACTGGCCGGAGTACGTGGAGCGGATCACCGGCGTGCCCGTGCCCCGGCTGCGGGAGGCCGTGCGGCTGTTCTGCGAGCCGGAGGCGGCGATGGTGCTGACCGCGCGGGGACCCGAGCAGCAGGCCAAGGGCACCGACACGGTGGGCGCCTGGATCAACCTGTGCCTGGCGACGGGGCGGGCGGGCCGCCCGCTGTCCGGGTACGGCTGCCTCACCGGGCAGGGCAACGGGCAGGGCGGGCGCGAGCACGGCCAGAAGGCCGACCAGTTGCCCGGCTACCGCAAGCTGACCGACCCGGCGGCGCGGGCGCACGTCGCCGAGGTGTGGGGGGTGGACCCCGATTCGCTGCCCGGACCGGGGCGCAGCGCGTACGAACTCCTCGACGCGCTCGGCACGGACATCCGCTCGCTGCTGCTGATGGGGTCCAACCCGGTCGTCTCGGCGCCCCGCGCGGCGCACGTGGAGGAGCGGATCCGCGCGCTGGACTTCCTCGCGGTGTGCGACGTGGTGCTGTCGGAGACGGCCGCGCTCGCCGACGTCGTCCTGCCGGTGACGCAGTGGGCGGAGGAGACGGGCACCACGACCAACCTGGAGGGGCGGGTGCTGCTGCGGCGGCGCGCGATCACCCCGCCGGAGGGCGTCCGCAGCGATCTGGAGGTCCTGCACGAGCTGGCCGCGCGGCTGGGGGGCGGACGGAACCTGGAGAAGGGCTTCCCGACCGACCCCGAGGAGGTCTTCGAGGAACTGCGCCGGGCGAGCGCGGGCGGCCCGGCCGACTACTCCGGCATCACCTACCGGCGGCTGGCCGAGGAGAACGGCGTCTTCTGGCCCTGCCCGGCGTCCGGCGGCCCGGAAGGCGGCGTCCATCCCGGCACCCCCCGGCTCTTCCACGACCGGTTCGCCACCGGGGACGGGCGGGCGAGGTTCGTCCCGGTCTCGCACCGGCCGGTCGCCGAGGAGCCCGACGAGGAGTACCCCCTGCTGCTGACCACCGGGCGGGTGGTGGCGCAGTACCAGTCCGGCGCCCAGACGCGGCGCGTCGACGAGCTGAACGCCGCCGCCCCGGGGCCCTTCGTGGAGCTGCACCCCCGGCTCGCGGAGCGGCTCGGCGCCGCCGAGGGCGAGCCGGTGGCGGTGGTGTCCCGGCGGGGGCGGGCGGTGGCGCCCGCGCGGATCACCACCGCGATCCGCCCCGACACGGTGTTCATGCCGTTCCACTGGGCCGGTGAGGGCCGCGCCAACACCCTCACCAACCCCGCCCTCGACCCGACGTCCCGCATGCCGGAGTTCAAGGCGTGCGCGGTCCGCGTGGAGGCCGTGGGGGCCGGAGAGCCGGCCCGCGCGGCACGCTAGGCGGACGGGGGGCGGTCCCGCCCGCCGGGCCCCGGCGCCACGCCGGGGTGCCGCCAACCGTCCACGCAGGTGAGACCAGTGATCCTTCCCTTCTTCGTCTACGGGACGCTCCGCCCCGGCGAGCGCAACCACGACCTCTTCCTGCGCGGCCGCACCCTCGGCGAGGAACCCGGCAGGCTGCGGGGCGCGACGCTGTACGAGGGGCCGGGCCACCCGTACGCCGTCGAGGAGCCGGGCGGTGCGGTGCGCGGGGAACTGGTGACCGCGCTGCCGGACGCGTACCCGGCGCTGCTCGTGGAGCTGGACCGGCTGGAGGAGTACGTACCGGGCGATCCGCGCAACCTGTACGAGCGGGTGGTGCGGGAGGTCGTCCGGGACACGGACGGAGCGGCGGTCCCGGCGTGGGTGTACGTCGCCGCGCCCGCCGTCGCCGCCCGGCTGCGGGCCCGGGGGACGCCGGTCGGGGGCGGTCAGTGGCGCGGGCGGCGGTGAGGCGGCCGGGCGCGGCGCGGCGGCGGTGAGGCGGCCGGGCCCACCGCGTCCGTCGCGCCCGCCCCGGTCACCCGTTCACAGCCGCGCCGACCGCCCTTCGGGTACTTTCGCCCGCCCGTCCGGCACGGACGCGGTGACCTGCTGAAACACGGTGCGGGCCGCGCGCGTCCGTCGGTGTCCGACACCCGTTCGGCCGCCGCCCCGGCTGCTCCTCGGGGAGCGGTACCGACGCGGTGGCACTTACCTCGGAGAGGCAGGGACGCGTTCGACGGCGGCACATGGGGGCCGCGGGCCGGGTCCCCTTCGTGAGCTCGAGGGAGCATCGATGCGACGTACCGCCCGGCTGCTGACCGGTACCGCCGGTCTGACCGGTCTGACCGGCGCCGCGCTCGCCGTGGCCACCGCGGGGCTGCTCGCCGCGCCGCCCGCGTACGCCGTGGAGTCCCGCGGGCCGTCGGCCGGGAGCCTGGAGGTGTACCCGTCGTCGGTCGCGCCGGGCTCGCAGGTCACGGTGAACACCGACGCGTGCGGCGACGACGACACGGCCGCGGGCGACGCCTCCGCCGTGGGCGCCGGCCGGTTCACGCTCGCGCCGAGCACCCACGAGCGGGACGCCATCGGGCAGTTCCAGGTGCCTCCGGGCGCACAGCCGGGCAGGTACGAGATCGTCGCGACCTGCGCCGGGAGCGGCCGGCGGATGGCGGGTGACCTGCTGGTGACGCTGACGCCGGAGGCGCAGCTGGTGCATCCGCGGGGCAGTGTGAAGACGGGGGTCGGTGGCGCGCTGGGCACCGACCCCGTACAGACCGCGGCCGGTGTGACGGCTCTCGCCGTCGCCGCCGCGGGCGGTACCTGGCTCCTGCATCGCCGGGCGAGAGGCGACGGGATCTGACGGGCACCCTCCGCTGCCCGTCCCGCCGGTACCGCAAGTCCCCTCCCCCTCCGGGTCCGACGCCCCTCGCGGCCCGGAGGGGGGCACGGGGCCCGTTCGGAGAAGAGGTCGGTCCGTGACGCGCCGCAGGTTCCGCCGGGCCGGGGGCCCGGGCAACGCAGTGACAGCCGCCGTCACGGTGGCCGCCCTGTGTGCGGGGACGTGGCTGCTGAGCGACGGGACCGGCGCGCACCCCCCGCCGCAGCCCTCCGCCGCCCAGGCGCACACCGGCGCCGGCGACCGCAGCGCGGTGGGGTCCCCGGCCCCGGCGCTGCCGCCCTCCCCACCGGTGCGCGTCCGCATCCCCGCGATCGACGTGGACGCGCCCCTGACCGGCCTCGGTCTGACGTCCACCGGCAGCCTCGACGTGCCGCCCGCCGACGACGAGAACCTCGCCGGCTGGTACGAGGCCGGCACCACCCCCGGCGAGCGGGGCACCGCGATCGTGGCGGGCCACGTCGACAACGCCGACGGCCCCGCCGTCTTCTACGCCCTGGGCGCCCTGCGCAAGGGCAGCACCGTCGAGGTGGACCGGCGGGACGGCGGCGTCGCCGTGTTCACGGTGGACGCCGTCGAGGTCTACGACGCGGCGGCCTTCCCCGACCGGAAGGTGTACGGCGCGGCGGCCCGCCCGGAACTGCGGGTCATCACCTGCGGCGGCGGCTGGTCCCCCACCACCGGCTACCGGGGCAACGTGGTCGTCTACGCCCACCTGACCGGCAGCCGCTGACCCGGCGGACGGGAGCGGCGAAGGCTCCCGCCGCGGTGCGGCGACGGCTCCCGCGCCGTGTCACCGCGCGGACGGGGCTCACGGGGCTCACGGGGCTTCCCCCAGCAGCTCGGCCGGCAGGACGCGACGTGCCCCGGTCACCTCGATCCCGAGCAGCTGTCCGCCCTCGTCCAGGTCGAGGACGACCTCGGCGTCCTCCGCGATCCCCTCGACGGGGACCTGCCGGACGGCGGCGCCGTCCGGGATCCGGGCGAGGAGGGAGACGTAGGCGGTGTCGTTCTCCCGGTCGTACGCGATGTGCATGGTCCGGCTCCCCCGTGATCGGTTCTCGCCAGCGGCCCGCGGGGACGACGTCGCCCGCCGGCCCGCGTGCGGGCGGTTCAGGCCAGCCACTGTTCGTAGGCCAGGTTCGCCACCAGGGCGAAGACGACCGTGAGCAGGACGACGCGGACGAAGCCGCTGCCCTTCTTCAGGGCCGTGTGGGCGCCGAGCGTGCCGCCCGCCAGGTTGAACACCGCCATGAGGGCCGCCAGCTGCCACAGCACGGCGCCCTGCCAGGCGAAGGTCGCGAGGGCGCCGGCGTTGGTGCAGCAGTTGACGATCTTGGCGGTGGCGGAGGCGGTGACCAGGTCGAGGTGGAGCAGGGCGGTGAGCGCGAGGACGAGGAACGTGCCGGTGCCGGGGCCGATGAGGCCGTCGTAGAAGCCGATGCCGAGGCCGGCCAGGCCGATCGCGGCGAGGATCTGGCGGCGGGTGGCGGGGCCGGTGGCGGGGGCCGCGCCGAAGGCGGGGCGCAGGATCACGAAGGCGGCCACGGCGAGCAGCACCACCATGATCACCGGTTTGAGGACCTCGGTGCTCATCCCGGCCGCGAAGAACGCCCCGGCCGACGATCCGGCGAGGGCGGCCAGGCCGATGCGCACGGCGGTCCGCACGTCGACCGGTGCCTTGCGGGCGTAGGTCACCGCGGCGCCGGTCGTGCCTACGATCGCGACCGCCTTGTTGGTGCCCAGGGCGTGCGCGGCCGGGGTGCCGGCGGGCAGGCCGAGCAGCAGGGCCGGCAGGAGCAGCAGCCCGCCTCCGCCGACGACGGCGTCGATCCAGCCGGCGGCGAGGGCGGCCAGACAGAGCAGGACGACCGTGGTCAGCGAGATGTCGGGCATGGTCATGACCCTAGGGACGGGGTAGATGCTGCGTCCATCAAGATGAGCGTTTGTTGAGGTTGCCGCCCGGGTCGGCTTCCTCACACCCCTCGCGCTCCCCCGCTGAGGGCAGCGTTCCGCGCGGGAAACAGGGGGGATGCCGACGGGTAACACCCGCACCGCACGCTCGGGGACATGACCTCGAACGAGCGTGTGGTGGTGATCGGCTCCGGCCTCGCGGGCGTACGGCTCGCCCGGCGGC
The DNA here is from genome assembly GCF_014649835.1 of Streptomyces pilosus. Classification (GTDB taxonomy): domain Bacteria; phylum Actinomycetota; class Actinomycetes; order Streptomycetales; family Streptomycetaceae; genus Streptomyces; species Streptomyces pilosus. The sequence continues at coordinate 736,062 of NZ_BMTU01000001.1, forward strand.
TCGGCGAGCTCGGCACGCCCGTGACGCTGATCGGCGAGGAGGAGCACCAGCCGTACAACAGGGTGCTGCTCGCCGAGGTGCTGGCCGGGCGCTACAGCCCCGAGGTGATCGCCCTCCCGGCGCCCGCCCGGCTCATCCGGGCCCGGGTCACCGGCATCGACCGCGCGGCCCGCACCGTCGCCTGCGCGGACGGTTCGGTGACCGGGTACGGCCGGCTGGTCCTCGCCACCGGCTCCAACCCGGTGCTCCCCCCGCTGCGCGGACTGTTCACCGCCGACCACGAGCTGCCCGAGGGCGTACACGCCTTCCGCACCATGGACGACTGCCTGGGGCTGGACAAGGCGGTGCGGCCCGGGGTGCGGGCGGTGGTGATCGGCGGCGGACTGCTCGGCGTCTCCGCGGCCCGCGCGCTCGCGGTGCGCGGCGCGCAGGTCGTGCTCGCCCAGCAGTCCGAGCGGCTCATGGAGCGCCAGCTCGACCCGGCCGCGTCCGCGCTCGTGCGACGCCATCTGACCGGCCTCGGGGTGGAGGTGCACACCGAGTGCCGGGTGCGGGACGTGCGCTGCGCCGGCGGCGCGGTCCGCTCGGTGGAGCTGGCCGACGGGTACGCCCTCGACGCCGACCTCGTGGTCCTGGCGTGCGGGGTGCACCCGCGCACCGGGCTCGCGCAGGCGGCGGGCCTCACCGTCGGCAAGGGGGTCGTCGTCGACGACGAGCTGCGCACCTCCGACCCGTACGTCCACGCCATCGGCGACTGCGCCCAGCACGCCGGCACGGTGTACGGGCTCGCCGCCCCGGCCCTCGAACAGGCCGACGCGCTCGCCGCGCTGCTCGCCGGGGACACCACCGCCCGGTACACCGGCACCCGTTCCCTGACCCGGCTCACCCTCGCCGGCCGTCCCGGCTCCTTCGACCTCGCCGCGTTCGGCGAGACCGAGGCGCTGCCGGGCGACGACGTCGTGCAGCTCACCGACGCCACCCGCGGCACCTACCGCAAGGTCGTCGTCCGGGACGACCGCCTGGTCGGCGGGGTCCTGGTCGGCGAACTCGGCACCGTCGGCGCCCTCGCGCGCGCCTGGGAGGGAGCAGAGCCGCTCCCGACCGCCGGCCGGCCCCTGCTCCACCTGCTCACCAACGACGGAGGCTCCTGATGTCCACGGACACACCGACCATCGTGCTCATCGGCCACGGCATGGTCGGCCAGCGTTTTCTGGAGGCGCTCGCCGAGCGCGGCCTCACGGCCACGCACCGGGTGGTCGTGCTGTGCGAGGAGCCGCGTCCGGCGTACGACCGCGTGCAGCTCACCTCGTACTTCTCCGGGAGGACGCCCGGGGACCTGTCCCTGACGGACCCGGCGTTCATCGAGGCGCACGGCATCGACCTGCGCGTCGGCGACCCGGCGCTGGCCGTCGACCGCGAGGCGCGCCGGGTGACCGCCCGCTCGGGTCTGGTCGTGGACTACGACGTGCTGGTCCTGGCCACCGGCTCCTACCCGTTCGTGCCGCCGGTGCCGAACAAGGACGCCGAGGGCTGCTTCGTCTACCGCACGATCGAGGACCTGCTGGCGATCGAGGAGTACGCGAAGAACTCCACGACCGGCGCGGTGGTCGGCGGCGGACTGCTCGGCCTGGAGGCGGCGGGTGCGCTGAAGGGGCTCGGGCTGACCTCCCACATCGTGGAGTTCGCGCCGCGGCTGATGCCGGTGCAGGTCGACGAGGGCGGTGGCGCGGCCCTGCTGCGCACCATCGAGGAGATGGGTCTGTCCGTGCACACGGGCGTCGGCACGCAGGAGATCGTGGTCGGTGAGGACGGCGCGGTCACCGGCATGCGGCTCTCCGACGGGTCCGAACTCGCCACCGACCTGGTGGTGTTCTCCGCCGGTGTCCGCCCCCGCGACCAGCTCGCCCGGGACTGCGGACTCGACGTCGGCGAGCGCGGCGGCATCACGGTCGACGAGCAGTGCCGCACGGTCACCGACCCGCGCGTGTTCGCGATCGGCGAGTGCGCGCTGGCCGCCGACGGGCGGGTGTACGGGCTGGTCGCGCCCGGCTACGAGCAGGCGGAGACGGTGGCGGCGACCCTCGCCGCGGACGAGTCGGCGTTCACCGGCGCGGACCTGTCCACCAAGCTGAAGCTGCTCGGCGTGGACGTGGCGTCCTTCGGCGACGCGCACGGCACCGCGGAGGACTGCCTCGACGTCGTCTACTCCGACTCCCGGGCGGGCCTGTACAAGAAGCTGGTCATCGGCCGGGACGGCACGCTGCTCGGCGGCATCCTGGTCGGCGACGCGGAGGCGTACGGCACGCTGAAGGCGTTCACCGGCTCGGTGCCGCCGGTCTCCCCCGAGTCGCTGGTGCTGCCGGCCGGTGCCGGGGCGCCCGTCCAGCTCGGGCCGTCCGCCCTGCCGGACGACGCGATCATCTGCTCCTGCAACAACGTCCGCAAGGGCACCATCCGCGAGGCGGTCACCGAGCACCGGTGCACCACCGTGCCCGAGGTGAAGAAGTGCACCAAGGCCGGCACGACGTGCGGCAGTTGCGTCAAGGTGCTGGGCCAGCTCGTCAACGCCGAGCTGGAGGCGAGCGGCGTCGAGGTCGACAAGGGACTGTGCGCCTGCTTCTCCCAGACCCGGGAGGAGCTGTACGAGATCGTCCTCGCGCTGCGCGTCACCTCCTTCCGGGACCTGCTCGACCGGCACGGCCGGGAGGGCGCCCGGGGCGGTGACGGCTGCGAGGTCTGCAAACCGGCGGTCGGCTCGATCATCGCCTCCCTCGCCCCGACGATCGGCGCGAGCACGCACGTCCTCGACGGCGAGCAGGCGGCCCTGCAGGACACCAACGACCACTTCCTCGCCAACCTCCAGAAGAACGGCTCGTACTCGGTCGTGCCCCGCATCCCCGGCGGGGAGATCGCCCCGGAGAAGCTGATCGTGATCGGCGAGATCGCCCGCGACTTCGGCCTCTACACGAAGATCACCGGCGGCCAGCGGATCGACATGTTCGGCGCCCGCGTGGAGCAGCTGCCGCTGATCTGGGCCCGGCTGGTGGACGCCGGCTTCGAGTCCGGGCACGCCTACGGCAAGTCGCTGCGCACGGTGAAGTCCTGTGTGGGCCAGACCTGGTGCCGCTACGGCGTCCAGGACTCCGTGCGCATGGCGATCGACCTGGAGCTGCGCTACCGGGGACTGCGCTCCCCGCACAAGCTGAAGTCGGCGGTCTCCGGCTGCCAGCGCGAGTGCGCGGAGGCCCAGTCGAAGGACTTCGGCGTCATCGCCACCGCGAACGGCTGGAACCTCTACGTCGGCGGCAACGGGGGCGCCACCCCGCGCCACGCGGACCTGCTCGCGCAGGACCTCTCCGACGCCGAACTGGTGCGCCTGATCGACCGGTTCCTGATGTTCTACATCCGCACCGCCGACCGTCTGGAGCGCACCAGCGTCTGGCTGGACCGGATCCCCGGCGGCCTGGACCACGTCCGGGACGTCGTGGTGCACGACTCCCTCGGCATCTGCGACGAGCTGGAGGCCCTGATGGCCGCCCATGTCGCCCACTACCGCGACGAGTGGGCCGAGACCATCAACGACCCCGGGAAGCTGGCCCGGTTCGTGTCCTTCGTCAACGCGCCCGACACCCCCGACCCGGTGGTCGCCTTCGTTCCCGAGCGCGACCAGATGAAGCCCGACCTGCCGCTGCTGTCCATCGGCCTGCGACCCGCCGACGACGTCCTGGAAGGAACCGCCACGCGATGACCCTGACACTGGAGACCACCGATCTGAAGGTCCGGATCCGCCTGACGGACGACTGGTTCACCGTCTGCGACCTGAGCGCGCTGCTGCCGGGCCGCGGGGTGGCGGCCCTCCTCCCCGACGGCCGCCAGGCCGCCGTGTTCGCCGACCGTTCGGGCCGGCTCTACGCCATCGACAACCGCGACCCGTTCACCGGCGCGGCGGTCCTCTCCCGGGGGCTGACCGGCACCCACCGGGGCCGCCCGTTCGTCGCCTCCCCGCTGCTCAAGCAGCGCTTCGACCTGGAGTCGGGCCGCTGCCTGGACGACGAGGCGGTGCGGGTGACGGCGTACGAGGTGAAGGCGGCCTGAGGGAACGGCCGCTGTCGGCCTCCTGTCAGGTCCGTGCCGTGCCGGCAGCCCCGGACGACGTTCACGGCGGTGGCGGTACCGCTGCGGGCGCCGCCGTCTCCCTGGTGTGCGCCTGCTCGCGGGACGGTCATCTGCCGGTACACCCCCGTCCACGGGGCGTCCACTCCGTGCCCCTAGGTTCGCTGCTCGCACGGCCCCCGCCGCCGGCCGGCGGCGGGACGGTCACGGCACCCCTTGGAGCGACAGTGGAACGTCGTAGCTTCCTTCGTGCGACCGCCGTCGGCGGTACCGCCGCCGCGCTCGGCGGAACCCTGTGGCGGGGTGCGGCGCACGCCGCCCCCGCCCAGCCCGGCACCGGCCCCTACGGCCCGCTCGGCGCGGCGGACGCCCAGGGCATCGCACTGCCGGCGGGCTTCACCAGCCGGGTCGTCGCCCGTTCCGGGCGGACGGTCACCGGCACCTCGTACACCTGGCACAACGCCCCTGACGGCGGCGCCTGTTACGCCGACGGACCGGGCTGGATCTACGTGTCCAACTCGGAGATCAACCCCTCGGGCGGCGCGAGCGCGCTGAAGTTCTCCGCGACCGGGGCGATCACCGGCGCCTACCGCATCCTGTCCGGCACGCGGCAGAACTGCGCGGGCGGGAAGACGCCGTGGAACACCTGGCTCTCCTGCGAGGAAGTGGACCGGGGGTACGTCTTCGAGACCGACCCCTGGGGTGCGAAGGCGGCCGTCCGCCGCGACGCCATGGGCCGCTTCAAGCACGAGGCGGCAGCCGCCGACCCCGTGCGCGGGGTGATCTACCTGACCGAGGACGTCTCGGACGGCTGCTTCTACCGCTTCAGGCCCGGCACCTGGGGCGATCTGTCGTCGGGCACCCTGGAGGTCCTGATCGGCGGCAGCGGCACCAGCGGCCCGGTGAGCTGGGCGCGGGTCCCCGACCCCTCCGGCGCCACCGCCACCCGCAACCAGGTCTCCGGTGCCAAGCGCTTCAACGGCGGCGAGGGCTGCCACTACGCGGACGGCACCTGCTGGTTCACCACCAAGGGCGACAACCGGGTCTGGCAGTACGACGCGTCCGCCCAGACCATCGAACTCGCCTACGACGACTCCCTGGTGACGGGCGGCTCCGCTCCGCTGACCGGGGTGGACAACGTCACCGGTTCCTCCTCGGGCGACCTGTTCGTGGCCGAGGACGGGGGCACCATGGAGATCTGCGTCATCACGCCCGACGACGTGGTGGCCCCGTTCCTCCGGGTCAGCGGCCAGTCGGCCTCCGAGATCACCGGCCCGGCCTTCTCCCCGGACGGCACCCGCCTGTACTTCTCCAGCCAGCGCGGCACGAGCGGAAGTTCGTCCGGCGGCATCACGTACGAGGTGAAGGGCCCCTTCCGGACCTGACGCGAAGTCCGTGGCGGAGAGCCACGGTCTCGTGACGTAACGTTCACATCACAGGTTCTTCATATCTCCCAGCCGCCACGAGCACCCCAGTAGCTTCGGCAGCCTCGTACCGAGAACACGCATACGCCCGATCTGGGGGGCTCCTCACCATGAATCCGTTCCGTACCTCCGCCGCCGCGCTCCTCGCCGCCCTCGCGGTGGCCGCCGTACCGGCCACCGCCGTGGCGCACGACGGCGACCACCCGTTCAAGAACTGCACCGAGGCGTACGAGAACGGGTACAAGAACATCGCCAAGGGCGACGACCACTACGGCAAGCACCTCGACCGCGACAACGACGGCGTCGGCTGCGACCAGCCGCCCGCGGACTTCGTGCCCCACGAGGAGACCGGCACGGACTCCGGGGACGACAGCACCGACGGCACCGGCGACACCGGCAGCAAGGAGCAGAGCGGCGGCGGCACCGACCTCGCCGAGACCGGCGGCAGCGACACCACCCCCTACATCGCGGCGGGCGGCGGGGCCGTGGTCCTGCTGGGCGGCGGCCTGATGATCGCGGCCCGCAAGCGGCGCGACAACCGCTGACCTTCCTGGGCGCGGGGAGCCGACCCGCCGGCCGGCCCCCCGCGGCTCACAGGGACAGCAGCAGCGAGTCGGTCCTGCCCTTCCGGCGGCGCACGTGCCCGCGCCAGCCGGCCAGCACCGCCATCAGCGTCCACGCCACGAGTCCGGCACCCAGCCCGCCGAGCCGTCCGGTGGCGTCCACCTCGTCCGCCTGCTCCATGGGGACCACGCCCTCCGGGTCACGGATGACGTCGAGCCGTTCGCCCACCTCCGGGGCCCAGGCGGAGCCGTTGTAGGTCAGCCGCTCCGTCAGCTCCGCACCGTCCGCCGTGCGCAGCGTGTACCGGTGGTTGTCGCCGCCCGTGCTAGCCGCCTCGTCGGCGACGATCACCACGCTCTCGCGCACCCCGCGCACCTCCAGTGCCAGTTCGGGGGCGTACTGGACGGCCCCGACCAGGATGAACAGGCCCGGAACCGCGGACAGCAGCGCGATCCACGCCGCCCGGTGCAGCAGCATGAGCGCGACGACGAACGCCAGGCACAGCACGACGCCCACCGAGATGGGCACCCATGTCCAGCGGAGTGCCAGGTAGGACGCGAGGGCGGTGAGCATCGCGGCCAGCCATCCGCAGGCCGCCACACCGAGGGTGCGCCGCACGGACTGCCACGGGTCGACGGCGTACCCGCCCATGCTGCTCAGCGGTCTGATGGTGCTCCTGCGCATGCGGATCGGCACTGCGTCCCCCCGTGGTGTGGCCTGCGCGGCTCGGTGGATCTCCCTCCGGCGGACCCTACACAGACGAGAGAGCGGCACCCCCGCACGGGTGCCGCTCTCTCCTTTCGTGATCCGGAGCCGTCGCCGATCGGTGAGGGTGGTCGGGTGACAGACGACGGCTCCGGGGTTCAGCGGTGGTCGCTGCCCGTGGAGGTGACCGCCGCGCGGCCGGCCTCCAGCCGGGCGACCGGGATGCGGAACGGTGAGCAGGAGACGTAGTCCAGGCCGACCTCGTGGAAGAAGTGGACGGACTCCGGGTCGCCGCCGTGCTCGCCGCAGACGCCGAGCTTGAGGTCGGGGCGGGTCTCGCGGCCGGCCTTGGCGGCCAGCTTCACCAGGGAGCCGACGCCGTCCTTGTCGATCGTCTCGAACGGCGACACCCCGAAGATGCCCTTCTCCAGGTACGCGGTGAAGAAGCTGGCCTCCACGTCGTCCCGGGAGAAGCCCCACACCGTCTGGGTGAGGTCGTTCGTGCCGAAGGAGAAGAACTCCGCCGCCTCCGCGATCTGACCGGCGGTCAGCGCGGCCCGCGGGAGCTCGATCATCGTGCCGATGGAGAGCTTGAGCGAGGTGCCGGTGGCCTCCTCGACCTCGGCGATGACCTGGTCGGCCTCCTCGCGGACGATCTCCAGCTCCTGGACCGTGCCGACCAGCGGGATCATGATCTCCGCGCGCGGGTCGCCCTTGGCGGTCCTGCGCTCGGCGGCGGCCTCCGCGATGGCCCGTACCTGCATGGTGAACAGGCCGGGGATGACCAGGCCGAGGCGGACACCGCGCAGACCCAGCATCGGGTTCTGCTCGTGCAGCCGGTGCACGGCCTGGAGCAGGCGCAGTTCGTTCTCGTGCGGCTCCTGCCGGGACTCGGCGAGGGCGACGCGGACCGACAGTTCGGTGATGTCGGGCAGGAACTCGTGCAGCGGCGGGTCGAGCAGGCGGACGGTGACGGGGAGCCCGTCCATCGCCTCGAACAGCTCGACGAAGTCCCGCTTCTGCAGCGGCAGCAGCGCCTTCAGCGACTCCTCGCGCTCGGCCTCGGTGTCGGCCAGGATCAGCCGCTCGACGAGTTCGCGCCGGTCGCCGAGGAACATGTGCTCGGTGCGGCACAGGCCGATGCCCTGGGCGCCGAAGCGGCGGGCGCGCAGCGCGTCCTCGGCGTTGTCGGCGTTGGCGCGCACGCGCAGCCGGCGCTTGCGGTCGGCGAAGGCCATCATCCGGTGCACGGCCTCGACGAGCTCGTCGGCGTCGTCGGCGCCCGGGTGCATGCGGCCCTCGAAGTACTCGACGACCGGCGAGGGCACGACGGGGACCTCACCGAGGTACACCTTGCCGGAGGAGCCGTCGATGGAGACGACGTCGCCCTCCTCCACCACGTGCCCGCCCGGGACGGTCATCCGGCGGCGCTTGGTGTCGACCTCGAGTTCCTCGGCGCCGCAGACGCAGGTCTTGCCCATGCCGCGGGCGACGACGGCCGCGTGGGAGGTCTTGCCGCCGCGCGAGGTGAGGATGCCCTCGGCCGCGATCATGCCGTCCAGGTCGTCGGGGTTGGTCTCGCGGCGGATCAGGATGACCTTCTCGCCGGAGCGGGACCACTTGACGGCGGTGTAGGAGTCGAAGACCGCCTTGCCGACCGCCGCGCCCGGGGAGGCGGCGATGCCGCGTCCGACCTGCTCGACCTTCGCGTCCTCGTCGAAGCGGGGGAACATCAGCTGGGCGAGCTGGGCGCCGTTGACCCGGCAGAGCGCCTCCGCCTCGTCGATCAGGCCCTGGTCGACGAGCTGGGTCGCGATGCGGAAGGCCGCGCCCGCGGTGCGCTTGCCGACGCGGGTCTGGAGCATCCACAGCTGGCCGCGCTCGATGGTGAACTCGATGTCGCAGAGATCCTTGTAGTGGTTCTCCAGGGTCTCCATGATCTGCATGAGCTGGTCGTACGACTTCTTGTCGATCGACTCCAGATCCGCGAGCGGCACGGTGTTGCGGATGCCCGCGACCACGTCCTCGCCCTGCGCGTTCTGCAGGTAGTCGCCGTAGACGCCCTGGTGGCCGGAGGCGGGGTCGCGGGTGAAGGCGACGCCGGTGCCGGAGTCGGGGCCGAGGTTGCCGAAGACCATGGAGCAGACGTTGACGGCGGTGCCGAGGTCGTGCGGGATGCGCTCCTGGCGGCGGTAGAGCTTGGCGCGGTCGCCGTTCCAGGAGTCGAAGACGGCCTTGATGGCGAGGTCCATCTGCTCGCGCGGGTCCTGCGGGAAGTCCCGGCCGCACTCGGTCTTGACGATCTTCTTGAACTTGGTGACGAGCTTCTTGAGGTCGGCGGCCTCCAGCTCGGTGTCGACGGTGACCTTCTTGGCCGCCTTCGCCGCGTCCAGCGCGTCCTCGAAGAGTTCGCCGTCGACGCCGAGGACGGTCTTGCCGAACATCTGGATGAGGCGCCGGTAGGAGTCCCAGGCGAACCGGTCGTCGCCGGCCTGCGCGGCCAGGCCCTGCACGGACTTGTCCGACAGGCCGATGTTCAGGACGGTGTCCATCATGCCCGGCATGGAGAACTTGGCGCCGGAGCGGACCGAGACGAGGAGGGGGTCGTCGGCCTGGCCGAGCTTCTTGCCCATCTTCGCTTCGAGGGCGTCGAGGTGCGCACTCACCTCGTCACGCAGTGCCGCCGGCTCCTCGCCACTGTCGAGGTAGGTCTTGCAGGCCTCGGTGGTGATGGTGAAGCCGGGCGGGACGGGAAGGCCCAGGTTGGTCATCTCGGCGAGGTTGGCGCCTTTGCCGCCGAGCAGGTCCTTGAGGTCCTTGTTGCCCTCGGTGAAGTCGTAGACGAACTTCACGCCCTCAACGCTCGCACCCGGCTGCGGTACGTGGGGATCTTTGTTTTCCGACACGGGTCTCGACTCCCTCGAGGACGCGGTGGCTGCCCTGACGGCGAGGAATGTACCCAGATCAAAGGCATCTGGGTACGTCCACTTGTGCGTCATGCGCCCGTAACCACTCGTGCGCCAGCGGATTGAAAGTCAAAGCTTGGCAAGCGCTCACCGCCGAGTGTTTTCACTTCTTGAACGCATCACCTCGCCAACCGGCCCCACCAGTGCTCATGTGAGCGGCTATGTCCACGTCTGATTTCGCTCGATGAACGATCACCGAGTGGCACTGAGTGCCATCCTTTGAGAAGTGCAACCGCTCAAGATCCGCTCATCTGAGCGCAACCCTTATCAAGGGTGGCGAGAATCACGCTGCCACACGGCGTGGGATTCCACCATGCGGACCGGCCCGGCGCACCCCGCCGCCCGGCCCCGGACGCGCGCTCCTCACCAGGAAATCCCCCGGTCAGGTGAACGCACCGGCCGGTCCGCCCGTACGGAACTGAGGCGGACCCGGACCCCCACGCCGGGTCCGCCTCCTCACCGGCCTCGGTACGGAAGGAACCTCCGGGTTGCCCGCCTTCACTCGTGTCCTCGCACGCCTGCGCGCCCTGCCACGCCCGCGCGTCCTCGCCCGCCTGCGGGCCGCACGCGACGCGCACCCCACCGCCGCCCGCGCCGTCCGGTGGGCCGTCCACGTCCTGGCCGCCGTGCTGGTGGTCGGCGCGCTCCTGATGCCCAACACGGCCCCCGCGGTGCGCGCCGACCGCTTCACCCGCATCCCCGCCGAGGCGATCGTCGGGGCCGTCCTGCTGCTCGCCCTGCCCCGCCGGCCGCGCATCGTCGTGGCCGCCCTCTACGGGGCGGGGATCGGCGTGCTGACCGTGCTCAACCTGCTGGACATCGGCTTCACCGAGTACCTGGGCCGCGGCTTCAACGTCGTGCTGGACTGGGGGCTGCTCGACGACGCCCAGTCGTACCTGAAGGACTCGATGGGCGCCACGGCGGCCGACGCCGCGGCCGTCGGCGCGGTCCTGCTCACCCTGCTCCTGGTGACCGTCATGGCGCTGGCCACCGTCCGGCTGGGCAACCTGCTGGCCCGGCACCGCGTCCGCGCCACCCGGGGCGCGCTGCTCGCGGGCACCGTGTGGATCACCTGCACCGCGCTCGGTGTGCAGGTCGCCGGGGTGCCGGTCGCCTCCGACCTGGCCTCGGAGGCGGTGAAGGCGCAGACCCGGCGCGTGGTGGACACCCTGCGCGACGAGGCCGCGTTCGCGAAGGAGTCCCGGGAGGACACCTTCGGCGCCACTCCCCCCGACCAGCTCGTCCCGGACCTGCGCGGCAAGGACGTCGTCTTCGCCTTCATCGAGAGCTACGGCCGCAGCGCCCTGGAGGACCCGCTCATCGCGCCCGGCGTCACCAGGACCGTCGACGCCCGCACCGCGGCGCTCACCAGGGCCGGCTACGGGGCGCGCAGCGGCTGGCTCACCTCGGCGACGTTCGGCGGCAGCAGCTGGCTCGGCCACTCCACGGCCCTGTCCGGCCTGTGGATCGACAACCAGCAGCGCTATCGGACGGTCACCAACGGCGACCACCTCACCCTCACCAAGGTCTTCCAGAAGTCCGGCGCCTGGGACACCGTCGGCGTCATGCCCGGCGTGCAGAAGGCCTGGCCGGAGGCCGAGTGGTACGGCCTCGACAAGGTCTACGACGCCTTCGACCTCGGCTACCGGGGGCCGAAGTTCAGCTGGTCGCCGATGCCGGACCAGTACGCCCTGGCGGCGTACGAGCGGCTGGAGCACGGCAGGGAGCGCGCCAGGCCGCTGATGTCGGAGATCATCCTCACCTCCAGCCACCAGCCGTGGGCGCCGCTGCCCGAGATGGTCGACTGGGACGGACTCGGCGACGGGTCGCGCTTCGACGCCGTCGCGAAGGCGGGGAAGAAGTCCGCCGACGTCATCGCCGACTCCACGGAGTCCCGGCGGGAGTACGGCAGGTCGATCGCGTACTCGGTCACCAGCCTCACCGAGTGGCTGGAGCGCTACGGCACCGACGACACGGTGCTCGTCTTCCTCGGCGACCACCAGCCCATCGCCCAGGTGAGCGGCGACGGGGCGAGCCGGGACGTGCCGGTGACCGTGGTCGCCAAGGACCCGGAGGTGCTGGAGAAGATCGACGGCTGGAACTGGACGGAGGGGCTGCGGCCGGCGAAGGACGCGCCCGTGTGGCGGATGGACGCCTTCCGCGACCGCTTCCTCACCGCCTACGGCTCCGTCCCGCACCCCACCCGGGACTGACCGGCCGCCCGGGGCGCCGGGTCGGCCGCCGGAGGTGCCGGTCGGTGCCGCCGGAGGCGCCGGGTCGGCAGCCTGAGGTGCCCGTCGGCCGCCGGAGGTGCCGGCTCAGCCGCCGGAGGTGTCGAGTTCCGCTTCCTCGCCGACCCCGGCACAGTCGTAGGGGTCCTTCAGCCAGCCGTCCGGCAGCACCACCCGGTTGTTCCCGGACGTGCGGCCGCGGGGGCCGTCGGCACCGGCCGGCCAGGGCTGGTCCAGGTCCAGCTCGTCGAGCCCGGCCCGCAGTTCCTCCAGCGAGGAGGTGACCGCGAGCCGCTTGCGCATCTCGGAGCCGACCGCGAAGCCCTTCAGGTACCAGGCGACGTGCTTGCGGAAGTCGATCACACCGCGGGACTCGTCGCCGATCCACTCGCCCAGCAGCGTGGCGTGCCGGACCATGGCGTCGGCGACCTCCCGGAGGGCCGGCCGTGCGTAGGCGTCGGGGCGCCCCTCGAAGGCGGCCACCAGGTCCGCGAACAGCCACGGCCGGCCGAGGCAGCCCCGGCCCACGACCACCCCGTCGCAGCCCGTCTCGCGCACCATCCGCAACGCGTCCTCGGCCGACCAGATGTCGCCGTTGCCGAGCACCGGGATCTCCGGCACGTGCTCCCTGAGCCGTGCGATGGCGTCCCAGTCGGCGGTGCCGCCGTAGTGCTGGGCGGCGGTGCGGCCGTGCAGCGCGATGGCGGTCACGCCCTCCTCGACGGCGATCCGGCCGGCGTCCAGGTAGGTCAGGTGGTCGTCGTCGATGCCCTTGCGCATCTTCATGGTCACCGGCAGGGCGCCCGCCCCGCCGACCGCCTCGCGCAGGATGGACCGCAGCAGGTTCCGCTTGTACGGGAGGGCCGAGCCGCCGCCCTTGCGGGTCACCTTGGGGACCGGGCAGCCGAAGTTGAGGTCGATGTGGTCGGCGAGGTCCTCCTCCACGATCATGCGGACGGCCTTGCCGACGGTCACCGGGTCGACGCCGTAGAGCTGGATGGAGCGCGGCTTCTCGGTCGCGTCGAACCGGATCAGCTGCATGGTCTTCTCGTTGCGCTCGACCAGCGCCCGGGTGGTGATCATCTCGCTGACGAACAGCCCCTTGCCCCCGCTGTACTCCCTGCACAGGGTGCGGAAGGGGGCATTGGTGATCCCGGCCATGGGAGCGAGCACGACGGGCGGCTGCACCGTGTGCGGGCCGATGGGCAGGACGGTGTTCACGGTCGGCGAGGGCGTGGGCATTCCCCCATTGTCCCGCATGTCGCGGGGTACCCCGGCACGGTGATCGTGAACGGTCATTAGTTAACCGCACTATCGAAATCCGCCTGCGAGGAGGGCGCCGTAGCCCCACCGCACCCCGACCCCCCGCTGCCCCGCCCCCAACCCCACACCCGCGGAGGTGACTTGTGCGGCACACTCCTTGTCACCCCCGAACCGGGGCACAAGAACGGCGACACCGTCCCCGCCGAACCGCCGGAGGCACCATGCCGCAGATCGACACCAGCAAGGTCAGCCGCTGGGACCTGCACGGACGGGAGCACACCGTGCACGTCCAGCGCACCGGTGTGCAGCGCACGATCAGATGCGACACCTGCGGCTGGCGCCAGGGCGCCCAGTTCCTGCCGTGGCTCAAGGCGCAGGAGCACCTGACGGAGGCGCACCAGGCGACGGTGGACCCGACCGTGACATGAGCCCACCCACCGCCCGGTCCGGGTGGTGGGTGGGCTCACGAGAGGTGCCGGGAGGCTAGGCGCCGATCAGCCGGGAGGCGAGGTACCCCTCGATCTGGTCCAGCGAGACGCGCTCCTGCTTCATGGTGTCCCGCTCCCGGACGGTCACCGCGTTGTCGTCCAGCGTGTCGAAGTCGACCGTGACGCAGAACGGCGTGCCGATCTCGTCCTGGCGGCGGTAACGGCGCCCGATCGCACCGGCGTCGTCGAACTCGATGTTCCAGTTCTGCCGCAGCGCCTGCGCGAGCCCCTTCGCCTTCGGCGACAGCTCGGCGTTGCGGGACAGCGGGAGCACGGCCGCCTTCACCGGCGCGAGGCGGTGGTCGAGCCGCAGCACGGTCCGCTTCTCCATCTTGCCCTTGGCGTTGGGCGCCTCGTCCTCGACGTAGGCGTCGAGCAGGAAGGCGAGCATGGCCCGGCCGACACCGGCCGCCGGCTCGATGACGTACGGCGTCCAGCGCTCGCCGGCCTCCTGGTCGAAGTAGGCCAGGTCCTGGCCGGAGGCCTTGGAGTGCGCGCCGAGGTCGTAGTCGGTGCGGTTGGCGACGCCCTCCAGCTCGCCCCACTCGCTGCCGCCGAACTGGAAGCGGTACTCGATGTCAGCGGTGCGCTTGGAGTAGTGGGAGAGCTTCTCCTTCGGGTGCTCGTACCACCGCATGTTCTCCTCGCGCAGGCCGAGACCGGTGTACCAGTTCCAGCGCTGCTCCATCCAGTACTCCTGCCACTGCTCGTCCTCGCCCGGCTTGACGAAGAACTCCATCTCCATCTGCTCGAACTCGCGGGTGCGGAAGATGAAGTTGCCGGGCGTGATCTCGTTGCGGAAGGACTTGCCCATCTGGGCGATGCCGAACGGCGGCTTCTTGCGCGAAGCGGTCTGCACCTGGGCGAAGTTGGTGAAGATGCCCTGGGCGGTCTCGGGACGCAGGTAGGCGATGGAGCCGGAGTCCTGCGTCGGGCCGAGGTGGGTGGAGAGCAGGCCCGAGAACTGCTTGGGCTCGGTGAAGGTGCCCTTGTTGCCGCAGTTGGGGCAGCTGAGGTCGGCGAGGCCGTTCTCCGGGGCGCGGCCCTTCTTCTCCTCGTACGCCTCCTCCAGGTGGTCCGCGCGGAACCGCTTGTGGCAGGAGGTGCACTCGGTCAGCGGGTCCGTGAAGGTCGCGACATGACCGGAGGCGACCCACACGTCCGGGGCGAGGATCACGGACGAGTCGAGGCCGACCACGTCCTCGCGCGAAGTGACCATGTAGCGCCACCACTGGCGCTTCAGGTTTTCCTTGAGCTCGACACCCAGCGGTCCGTAGTCCCAGGCGGCCTTCGTACCGCCGTAGATCTCACTACTGGGGAATACGAAGCCACGGCGCTTGCTCAGGCTGACGATGGTGTCGATCTTGTCGGCGGCCACGGTGCTCTCTTCATTACGACGACGGGCGACGAAGCGAGATTGCTTCCAGCGAAGGACTCAGGCTACCGGCGGGTCCTGCCCCGCGACCAATTCGGTGTCCGCTACAGGCCGCTCACGTGCTTTGTTGACAACGGTTTCCATATTTGTTGAAAATGAGTGTCATGAACGTACGACGACGCCACATATCCGCGGCCGCCCTGGCCGCGGTCACCGCCCTCGGCCTCGGCGGCCTCACCGCCTGCTCCTCCGACAGTTCCGCCGCGGGCAGCACCGACAAGTTCGACGTCGTCGCGTCGTTCTATCCGATGGCCTTCCTCGCCGAGCAGATCGGCGGCGAGCACGTGAACGTCACCAGTCTCACCCAGCCCGGCCAGGAGCCGCACGACCTGGAGATCAGCGCCAAGCAGACCGCGCAGCTCCAGGACTCCGACGCGGCCCTCTACCTCAAGGGCCTCCAGCCCACCGTCGACGAGGCCATCGGCCAGTCCGAGGTGAAGACGAAGATCGACGCGGCCACCCTGACCTCCCTGGAGTCCCACGCCTCCGAGTCCGGCGGCCACGAGGACGAGCACGCGCACGAGGACGAGCACGGCCACGAGGACGAGGATCACGGCCACGACCACGAGCACGAGGAGGGCCAGGACCCGCACGTCTGGCTCGACCCGGTCAAGTACGCCGAGGTCGCCGAGGGAGTCGGCAAGGCCTTCGAGAAGGCCGACCCCGACCACGCCGCCGACTACAAGAAGAACACCGCGGCCCTGGTCGGCAAGCTGAACGCCCTGGACGAGAAGTTCGAGACCGGCCTCGCGGACCGCAGGACCGGCGTCTTCATCACCACGCACGCCGCCTTCGGGCACCTCGCCGAGCGCTACGGCCTGACCGAGGAGGCCATCAGCGGCCTGGACCCCGAGTCGGAGCCCAGCGGCGCCCGCGTGAAGGAACTCCAGCAGACCGCGAAGGCCGACGGCGTCACCACCGTCTTCTACGAGACCCTCGTCAGCGACAGGACCGCCAAGACCCTCGCCGCCGACGCCGGACTCCGCACCGACGTCCTCGACCCCGTCGAGGGCATCACGGACGACTCCCGCGGCGACGACTACTTCCAGGTCATGGAGGCCAACCTCGCGGCGCTGCAGAAGGCCCTGGGCGCGAAGTGAGCGGCACACCACCGGAGGACGGCATGACGACGACCGAACCCGTCATCTCCCTGCGCGGCGTCCGCGCCGAGCTGGGGGCGCGCCCGGTGCTGCGCGGCATCGACCTCACCGTGCGGCGCGGCGAGGTCGTCGCCCTGCTCGGCGCCAACGGCTCCGGCAAGTCGACGGCCGTGCGCGCCGTCATCGGCCAGGTGCCCGTCACCGACGGCGCGATCGAGCTGTTCGGCACCCCCCGCAACCGGTTCCGCGACTGGGCGCGCGTGGGCTACGTCCCGCAGCGCACCACCGCCGCCGGAGGCGTGCCCGCCACGGTCACCGAGGTCGTCTCCTCCGGGCGCCTCTCCCGCACCCGCTTCGGCCTCTTCCGCAAGGCCGACCGCGAGGCCGTACGGCACGCCCTGGACCTCGTCGGCATGACGGACCGTGCCAAGGACTCCGTCGACGCCCTCTCCGGCGGCCAGCACCAGCGGGTCCTGATCGCCCGCGCGCTCGCCGCCGCCCCCGAACTGCTGATCATGGACGAGCCGATGGCGGGCGTCGACCTCGCCAGCCAGGAGGTCCTGGCCGAGACCCTGAGGGCTCAGGTGGCCCGGGGCGCGACCGTCCTCCTCGTCCTGCACGAACTGGGCCCGCTGGAGCCCCTGATCGACCGGGCGGTCGTCCTGCGCGACGGCTGCGTGGTGCACGACGGCCCGCCCCCGGAGGCCGTCGGCCAGCACGCGCTGCCCGGCCACGACCACGTCCACCCGCACGCCCCCGCGGGCGCCGAACCGATCCGTACGGGACTGCTCAGCTGATGGAGATCCTCGACTACGCCTTCATGCAGCGGGCGCTGCTCGCCGCCGTCCTGGTCGGCATCACCGCCCCCGCCGTCGGCATCTACCTGGTCCAGCGCCGTCAGGCCCTCATGGGCGACGGCATCGGGCACGTCGCCATGACCGGCGTCGGCCTCGGCTTCCTGTTCAGCTGGTCCCCGGTGTGGATGGCGACGCTGGTCTCCGTCCTCGGCGCCGTCTTCATGGAACTGGTCCGCTGGTACGCCAGGACCCGCGGCGACATCGCCCTCGCGATGCTCTTCTACGGCGGCATGGCCGGCGGCGTGATGTTCATCAACCTCGCCCCCGGCGGCTCCACCGGCAACCTCTCGTCCTTCCTCTTCGGCTCCCTGTCCACGGTGTCGGAGTCCGACGTCACCGCGATCTGCCTGCTGGCCGCCTTCGTGGTGCTCGTCACCGTCGGTCTGCGCAAGCAGCTGTTCGCGGTCAGCCAGGACGAGGAGTTCGCGCGGGTGACGGGCCTGCCGGTGCGGTTCCTGAACCTGCTGACGGCGGTCACGGCGGCCGTGACGGTCTCCGTCGCGATGCGCGTCGTCGGCCTGCTGCTGGTGAGCGCGCTCATGGTGGTGCCGGTCGCGGCGGCCCAGCAGCTCACCCGGAGCTTCGCCGCCACGTTCGCCGTCGCCGTCGCGATCGGCGTGACGGTGACCATCGGCGGCACGGTCACCTCGTACCACCAGGACGTGCCGCCCGGCGCGACGATCGTGCTGCTCACCATCGGCGCGTTCATCGCGCTGACCGCGCTGGCCACCCCGCTGGCCCGCCGCCGCGCCCGGGCGATCGCCGCCGGGCAACCGGGCGGCGATCCCGCGGAGTGCGCGATTCCGGCCAGCCGGACGGCCGGCTAGCGGCCGGCGCCCGACTCTCCTCCGCCCGGGCTGGCACAATGGCCCGGGCAGACGCCCGATGTGAGGAGGCAATCCCGTGACGACCGCAGGACCGCCCGTGAAGGGCCGCGCCACCCGGCAGCGCGCCGCCGTGGCGGCTTGCCTCCAGGAGGTCGACGAGTTCCGCAGCGCGCAGGAACTGCACGACATGCTCAAGCACAAGGGCGACTCGGTCGGGCTGACCACGGTGTACCGCACCCTGCAGTCGCTCGCCGACGCGGGCGAGGTCGACGTCCTGCGCACCGCCGACGGCGAGTCCGTCTACCGCCGCTGCTCCACCGGCGACCATCACCACCACCTGGTCTGCCGCAGCTGCGGCAAGGCGGTCGAGGTCGAGGGCCCTGCCGTGGAGAAGTGGGCCGAGGCCATCGCGGCCGAACACGGCTACGTCAACGTCGCCCACACGGTCGAGATCTTCGGCACCTGCGCGGACTGCGCGGCGGCGTAACACCCCCCGCCCGGCCGCCGGCCGCGGGCAAGCGTGCCGCCGGGCGCCCGGGCCGCCCCACGCGCCCGGCGGCCGGCGCACGCCACCAGCGCCCCGCTCAGGACTCCTGGCGCCCCTCCATGGCCAGCAGTTCCTCGTTGGGGATGGCCCCGCCGAACCGCCGGTCCCGGGAAGCGAATTCCAGACACGCCCGCCACAGGTCACGCCGGTCGAAGTCCGGCCACAGCACGTCCTGGAAGACCATCTCGGCGTAGGCGCTCTGCCACAGCAGGTAGTTGGACGTGCGCTGCTCACCGCTCGGCCGCAGGAACAGGTCCACGTCCGGCATGTCCGGGTAGTACAGGTACTTCTCGAAGGTCTTCTCCGTCACCTTCGACGGATCGAGCCGCCCGGCCCGCACGTCCTCCGCCAGCGCCTGCGCGGCATCGGCGATCTCGGCGCGGCCGCCGTAGTTCATGCAGAAGTACAGGGTCAGCCGGTCGTTGTCCTTCGTCTGCTCCTGGGCGATCTGCAGTTCCTTGGCCACCGACTTCCACAGCTTGGGCATCCGCCCGACCCACCGCACCCGGATCCCCAGCTCGTCGAGCTGATCGCGGGTCTTGCGGATGAAGTCACGGTTGAAGTTCATCAGGAAGCGCACCTCGTCCGGGGAGCGCTTCCAGTTCTCGGTGGAGAAGGCGTAGAGCGAGATCGCCCCGACCCCCATCTCGACCCCGCCCTGGAGCACGTCCAGCACCCGCTCGGCGCCGACCTTGTGCCCCTCGGTGCGGGGCAGCCCGCGCTCCTTCGCCCAGCGCCCGTTGCCGTCCATGACGATCGCCACGTGGTTCGGGACCAGCTCCCGGGGGAGCTTCGGCGGCCGCGCGCCCGACGGGTGCGGTTCCGGCGTCCTGTACTCCCGGCGCTGACGCCCCAGGAACCCGCGTACGACCATGTGCCTCTCGTCTCCTCTGGCTGTGCGCTGCGCGCGTCACTTCTCGACGAACCGGAGCGAGCGCAGCCCGCGCTCCAGGTGCCAGTGCAGGTAGGCGGACACCAGCCCGCTCCCCTCCCGGACGTAGCGCGCCTCGCACGCGTCCGCCGTCTCCCAGTCTCCCGTAAGCAGCGCTCCGAGGAGTTCCAGGGCCTGCGGCGAGGGTACGACGCTGCCGGGCACCCGGCAGTCCGGGCAGATGGAACCGCCCGACGCAACCGAGAAGAACCGGTTCGGGCCGGGCATCCCGCACTTCGCGCAGTCGGTGAAGCTCGGTGCGTACCCGTTGACGGCGAGGGAGCGCAGCAGGAACGCGTCGAGGACGAGAGGGGGCGCGTGCTCGCCCCGGGCGAGGGTCCGCAGGGCCCCGACCAGCAGCAGGTACTGCTGCACCGCCGGCTCCCCCTCGTGGTCGGTGAACCGCTCGGCCGTCTCCAGCATGGCCGTACCGGCGGTGTAGCGGCCGTAGTCCGTCACGATCCCGCCGCCGTACGGCGCGATGGTCTCGCTCTGCGTGCACAGCGGCAGGCCGCGCCCGACCAGCTCGCTGCCCTTGGAGAAGAACTGCACGTCCACGTGCGAGAAGGGTTCGAGGCGGGCGCCGAACTTCGACTTGGTCCGGCGCACCCCCCTCGCCACGGCGCGTACCCGGCCGTGCCCGCGCGTGAGCAGGGTGATGATCCGGTCCGCCTCGCCCAGCTTCTGGGTGCGCAGCACGATGCCGTCGTCGCGGAACAGACTCATGGACCCATTCTCCCGTACGCGGGCACCGGCCCGTGCCCACGGGTACGGGCCGGTGCCGCTCGAGGCCCTCGGCCTGTTCCGCGTCGGGGGCGGGTCCCGTCAGACCGGGGGTGTCCACCGGGCCGGTCGTGACGGTGCTGACGCGCACGCCGCTCCGACCGGACGAGCGGCCCGGTGCACCGCGTCAGGAAAGCTCACCCCGGCTGCGCGCGTTGACGTAGGCGGTCGCCGCGCGCAGCCGCTCGGCCGGGGTCGCGCTCCGCAGGACGCCGGGATCGGCGTCCCACTCCCGGCCGCCACCGTAGGGTCTCAGCTGGACGTAGGGCCCCTCATGGCCCATGACGACGCCGATCCGCTCGGTCCCGGTGTCCACCACGTGCGCACCCAGGGGCGGCCTCACCGCAGCACCGCCGCCGCGATCCGCCGCGCGGTCTCCACCGAACACCGCCCCAGTTCGATGAGCGGACAGGGCGCCTCCCGCGCGAGACTCACCGGGTCGAGACCCAGTGACGGCAGGGAAATTCCGGCCTTTGCGAGTGCCGCCCGCAATTCCTTCACCACTTCCTCCGCTTCCTCGACGCAGTGCGCCGCGTGTCGTGCCGTCACGCTGATTCCCTTCCTCTCCGTCCTTCACTCTTCGTATCCCAAGAGTGACGCTCCGTGGCTACACTCGGAAGGGGTTCACGCCCTACAAGTGCGGCGCTGCACAAAGGGGTTAGCGATGGCCAACGGTTCGCGTCAGGCGGCGTGGGAGTTCTTCGGCGCGGAGCTCAAGCGACGCCGGGAGGAGGCGGGGTTCACGCAGGTGGAGCTGGGGACGAGGGTGTTCGTCTCGGGCGGCTACATCGGCCAGTTCGAACAGGCCATCCGGAAACCGCAAGGGGACGTGGCCCAGCGGATCGACGAGACTCTGCAAACCGACGGTATTTTCGAGCGGCTGTGCACACAGCTGATTGACGACCACCGGTACGCCGCATACTTCGCCAGGGCTGCGGAGCTGGAGACACGGGCGACGAGTATCTGTGAGTTCGCTCCCGCCCTGGTCCCGGGACTGCTGCAAGTTCCCGCCTACGCGCGGGCGGTCACCTTGGCGATGAATCCGTTCGCGCTCGACGAGTTCATCGACGAGAAGGTAGCGGGGCGCGTGGAACGTGGTCGCATCTTCAAGGAGGTGACGCGGCCGCTTTACTGGGTCATCCTGCACGAGAACGTGCTCCGGGTCCCGGTCGGTGGGCCGGCAGTGATGGCGGAGCAGCTGGAGCACATCGTGCGGCTCACGCGGGCACGGACGGTGGTGGTGCAGGTACTGCCGTACTCGGCCGGAGGGTACGCCGTGATGACCGGAGACCTGCGGCTCATGGAGTTCGACGACGCACCGCCGACCGCCTATACAGAGGCCGTGTATTCGGGGAGCCTGCTGGACGATCCGGCCGTGGTGAAGCGAGCGCAGCGGGCTTACGATCTGCTCAGGGCGGACGCATTGCCACGGGAGGCGTCACTGGCCCTCATCGAATCGGCGGCGGAAGGCTTCAGAAGATGCGCGAGTTCGACCTGAACAAGGCTCGCTGGCGCAAGAGTTCCTACAGCGACGGCAACGGAGGCAACTGCCTCGAAGTCGCCGACGGAGTCCCCGGTGTCGTCCCCGTCCGGGACAGCAAGCTGGACGCCGGCGGACCGGTGATCGTCATCGGGGCGGCCGCCTGGACGGCGTTCCTCTCCACCGGCGTCATGACTCCGCGGCCCGCGTAGGGGACGTCAGCGGACGAGGGCCGGCGTCCTCGGCGCGGTGGTGACCAGGCGCAGGCCGAGGCCGACCAGCGTCCAGCCGAGGCGGGCGCGCAGGAGCCGGTGGGGCCCGGCCGCGGCCGCGAGGCGGTACGCGTCCGCTTCCGCGCGGAGGTCGAGGGCACGGACGCGGTGCAGGGCGAGATGGGTCTCGGGGTGCATCGGGCAGCCTCTCAGTCCGTACGAGTGGGAAAGACGTGGGTGTGGACGCGCACCTGCTCGGCGTCCGGGGCACCCTCGCCGGGGGCCTTGGCGCGGTAGCTCTCCAGCAGTTCGTGCATCCTCTGCTTCAGCTCGTCCGCGAGCTCGGGAGTGAGGCGCAGGGTCCAGTCGCTCAGGTCCCACGAGGTGCGCCACGATTCGGGCCAGTCACCCTGGGTGCCCAGCCAGGTCGCGATCTCCCGGGTGTGCTGGTTGGCGACCTCGTGGAGGAACAGGTCGGCCGCTCCACGGACTTCGGGATCGCCGTCCCTGACCAGGGCGTCGTCGAACCGCACCCCCTCGTGGGCCGCCTTCCACCACCGCTCCCGCCCCTTGCCGTGCTCGGGTGCGTCCTCCACGAACCCGTGGGCGGCGAGCTGGCGCAGGTGGTAGCTGGTGGCTCCGCTGGACTCGCCGAGCTTGGCGGCCAGCTGGGAGGCGGTGGCCGGGCCGTTGCGCCGCAACGCCCTCAGCAGCTCCATGCGCAGCGGATGCGCCAGGCCGCGCAGTGAGCGGGCATCGAGGCTGTGGACCTTGAAATCCTGCGGGTCATTGGGCTCGTCCATGGATACAAAGGTAGCTTTGCAAAGGAAGCTGTGCAACGGATTTCATGCAACCACTTCTTTGCAAGTCGATGAGCTGCTGATGACGCCGTTGGCGTGACGTTTCCGCTCCCGCGCAACCAGGGCTCCCCCAGCCGCGCTCCTGTCCAGCAGAACCGACACCCCCTGGTGAGGAGACCGGCCATGACCGCGACCGCTTTCGAGTACGGCCCGCACCACGCCTTCACCCACCCCGGCGCCGTCGCGGACGACTCGGCCGCCCCCTGGTGGCCCGCGCCCGCCGGATCGCCGGACGGCGACTACCTGCTGGCCCCGCCGGACCCGGCCCGCCGCATCGACACCACGATCGACCCGCGCGACCGCCGCCGGCATCCCGCCCCGCCCCGAGGACCGCGAGGCCATCGAGAGCCTGAGCGCCCTGTCAGGCAGCATCAACACCACCATCCAGCGCTGGCTGCACCACACCCTGTGAGGACCGCCCGGCGGAGACACGAGAGGGCCGAGGGCCCCCGCCGTCATCCCCGGTCGACCATCCAGGTGCCGTCCTCCTCGTCGTCGACCCGTACCTCCAGCTCGCGCAGGCTCATGCCGGCGTCCCAGAGCTCCCGGAAGCGCTTCATGCGGTCCTGGACGTGATCCTGGCGCGCGATGAGCCGGGTCCTGATGTTGACGTCGCGCAGATCCTGGTCGATCTCGAAGGACACCGTCTCGTCGTAGACGATGAAGTCGTTGGTGGTGCCCCGCAGCAGGTGCGGCGGCAGCTCCGGCAGGACGGCCACCCGCACCTCGATGTGCAGGACCTGCTGCTCCTCGCAGAGCCGCAGCAGCCGGTCGTCCAGCTCCCGCGCGCTCTCCAGCAGGAACAGCCGCCGCACCGGGACCCCGTGCTCGATCGCCTCCCGCTGGGCGTGCAGATAGCGGCTGGCGGGTTCGCTGTTCCAGAACTCGCGGTCGACGGAGGTGCTGGTGGCGCAGATGGAGTGCTCCGCGGCCCGGGTGAGGGTGAGCATCCAGTCGTGGTTCTCCCCGGGGCATTCCGCGGTGAGGGTGGAGAGATCGGACATGTGCCCGATCACCCGCTGCATCTCCAGGCGGACGAAGGTGGTGAGGATCGGCAGGCCCGGGGACAGGACCTCGGCGAAGTTGGTGGCCAGGTCCGGCACGGACTCGATGCGCACCCACGCCGGTGCCGGTTCGGGCTGCGGCTCGGCGGCGCGCGCCGGGGCGACGAGGCGGGTCTCGACGAGCTGCTTCATGTCCTCGGTGTGCCGGGTCAGCCCGCTCTGCAACTCGTCGTCGTAGCGCCGCAGTCCGTCCCGCACGGTGGCGGCGGTCTCGGCCAGCAGGTGCTCGGCCCGCCGGGCCCGCTCCTCCGCCGTGCGGTCCGGGCCGAGGAGGAGGTGCTGGGCGGCGAGCGCCGCCGCGGCACAGAGCGCGGCCGCGCCCAGGTGCCGCCCCGTACCGTCCTCCGGGCTCAATAACGCGGCCAGGCCCCAGGTGAGCAGCCCGGCGACGAGGCCGACCAGCAGTCTGCGGGGCCACAGGGTGGCGTCGGTGTCCCCCTCCGGGCCGTCCGTGGCGGTGCCGGCCGGTGGCCGGTCCCGGCCGTGCGCGGTGCGGGGCGGCACCGGCCCGCCCGGTGGCCGGCGGCCGTCCGGCCGGTCGGACGGGCCCACGGTGACCTGCGGGCCGGCCGTTTCTTCGGGTTGCGGTGACTGTGCCGTGCTCATCTCGCTTCTCCCCCCGTCGGGAAAACGCGTCGGTTCGGGGTGCGGACAGGTGCGTGGGGCCCGGTCGGGACCGCTCACGGCAGGTGGGCGTCCCGGGCCGGATCAGGGCGTCGGCTCCACCTCCCGGCGCGCCGGAGGGATCGCGTGCAGGGTCAGCTGGTCGCGGACGCGCTGCACCAGGGCGAGCCACTGCCGGGTGAACCCGGGCTCGTCCTCGAGCACGTCCCACAGCGGGGCGAGTTCCCTGGACACGCGGGCCCGCGGCATCCACAGGTGCAGCAGGTGGTCGACGGCGGGCCTCAGCGCCCCGACGACGACGGGCAGGTCGTCCGCGGCGGCCGGCCGGCGCCGCGGCGCGGGTTCCCCGGGCCCCAGGCGGATGCCGTCGAGGATGCGGACCAGGGTCGTCAGCAGCCAGTCGTGCAGGGCGAGGTCGTCACAGAGCCCGGCCACCTCGGCGCTGCCGGTGCCCTCGGGGACCCGCAGCCGTACGGTGCGCAGCTCGGCCTCCGCGAGGGTGAACCGTTCGAGGGACGGGCCCTCGCCGTCCGGCGCGGGCACCGCCACCCAGCGCAGCCGGGTGGGCCGGGACCTGAGGGGCGGCCGCTGGTCGAGCAGCGGGTGCCGCAGCAGCCGCGTCTGCAGTCCGGCGGCGATCAGCCCGACGTCGAGGTCGCCGTGCCGGCCGCCGCCGAGGAACCCCTCGGCGACCGCGTCGCGGGGCAGCCTGCCGAACGGTTCGACCACCGCGGGCCGTACCAGGTAGTGCCCCCAGGGCCGGCGGTGGTCGGGGCCGGTGGCCGGGACCCGGAAGTACGCGGAGGTCTGCAGGACCCGTCCCTCGGTGAGCGCGGCCCGGGCGGCGACCGTGCCGACCGCGCGGACCCGCGCGCCGTTGGAGCTCGGCAGCGGGCAGTCGACTCCGGTGAGGACGTCGGGGGAACGCCCGTAGAGGTTGGGGCGCTCGGAGACCAGCACCCGCTCGTCGGCGCGCAGGCGCAGCAGCTGGGCGGCGGCACGGCTGTCGAGGGCCTGCCCGGCGGGCAGCAGGCAGGTCCGGACCTCGCCGCAGGCGAGCACGGCACGCGGTACGGTCTCCTCCGGCCGCACCTCAGGACCCCTCGTAGAAGAGGTAGGAGATGCGGTCGGCCACCGAGGCGGGTACGGGCACGCCCTCCCGGGCGGACCGTTCGGCGACCTGGCGCAGTGCCTCCGGGTCCACGTCGGTCTGGTCGAGGATCACCCGGACCGCGTGCTCGACGGGCAGGAAGCGGTTGGGCAGCACGGAGCAGGTCCGGTAGGCGGCGAAGGGCGCCGCCCGCGGGTTGAGCCGTATCAGCGCGGGCAGTTCGTCCCAGTCGTCCGGGAACGCGGCGTCCGTGTGGGGGTGCGGGTCGAGGACGGCGTCGCCCTGGTGGCGCAGCAGTCCGAGACGGGCGAGCTGCCACACGGCGGCCAGGAAGGGGCAGGACCACACGCGCTGCCCGTCGGGGGTGTCGTTCCACAGTTCGACGTCGAGGAAGACGGAGTGGCGGCGGGCCGCGGTCTCGGTGGGCGGCTGCCACGCGGCGGCCTTCCGCATGGCCTGCGGGGCGCGCGCGGTGGGGCTGCGCACTCCGTTGGCCAGCCAGCCGGTCTGTGCGGCGGGGGGCCGGTGGCCGTAGCTGCCGGGCGGTGGTTCCTCGACGATGCGGCCGGCCACCGCCTCCGCGACCGGCACCTTGCCGGTGACCGCGCAGCCGGACTCGCGGGCCAGGTAGTCGACGGACAGTCCGGCGCGGTCGGCCTCCGCCAGCAGCAGGGGGACGAGTTCGGCGGGGCTGGAGAAGCGGGTGAAGTAGTCGTCGATGAGGAAGCAGGTGCTGATCCGGGGGCGGGTGCTGCCCGCCCGGTCGGCCGCGGCGGCACGGGCCGCCTCCGCCCAGGGGCGCACCCGGGCGAGGTGCCGGCGCAGGTGGTCCGGCCCCGCTTCGAAGTCCTCCATGTAGAAGTGGCCCAGCTCCAGGGAGAGATGGGCCAGCGGCACCGACTGGGTCCGTGGTTCGGCGGTGGTCTCGCGGAACACGGCTTCCGTCATGGCCGCCCCCAGTGGGAGTCGTCGGTCAGCCGCCGGGCGATCTCCTCGAGCGCCTCCAGCGTCTCCTTGTTGGCGATCTGGGTGGAGAGCACGTCGTCCTCGGTGATCAGCTGTTCGCGCCACTGCAGGATGGGCTCCAGCGGTACGGTGCCGAGGACCACGCTGTCACCGATGCGCTGGTCCGCGGCGAGCCGACGCAGCGCCTTGTTGCAGGCCTGCATCCAGGCTTCCTGGGCGTGCGACACCTGCGACCACAGGGGCGACTCGGGATCGGGGACGGCGGCGCGCACGAAGCGGATGTTGCCCTGCAGGGTCTGCTCGTCGTGGCCGCGGTCGACGCCGCTGCGGACGATGCCGTTCTCCTTGTGGACGAGGCCGGCCGCGGCGATGACGTGCTGGTGCGTCCAGCGGTGGAAGACCAGCCAGCGGTAGGGGACGTTGCGCATCCGGGGGTGGGCCGTCGCCGCCAGCACCAGGTCGACGGCGTAGCTGCGGCCGGCGCTCAGGTCCACGACGACGAGGTCGAACTCGCCGTGGAGGCGCAGGAAGAGGTCGATGCACCGCTCCAGGGCGTCCTCTCCGGTGGCGAACTCGCCGCCGCCGGCGTCGCCGGGGTAGAGGACCAGGCGGCCGGACTGGTTCTGCCGGGCGCGCAGCACGGGGTGTTCCGTCTGCCGCCAGATGTCGATGCCGACCGGCTCGGTGACCTCGCCCTCCAGGTAGGAGTGCAGGCCCTGCTCCTCGGTGCCGCGCATCGCGCTGGGGACGTCGAAGACGGCGGCGGCGGTCGGCGACCCGAAGTCGAAGTCGACGTAGGCGACGTGGTCGCCGGTGAGGGCGCGCTGGTAGGCCAGGTTGGCGCTGGTGACCGAACGGCCCGTGCCTCCCTTGTCGGAGGCGGCGAAGACGAGCACGGCTCAGCCCTCCTGCCCGGCGGCGTCCCGGGCCTGGGCCAGGGTGTCGAGCTCCTGGAGCACCGGCAGGGCGAGGGCAAAGGCGGTGGCGGGCCGTTCGTCGAGGAGACCGCGGGCGTGGTCCAGGCGGCTCTCGATGCTCCGCATGGCCCGTCCGCGGCTCCCGTCGGCGGTGGTGGACGCCTCCAGCTGCTCCTTGCCGAACAGGTGGGTGGCCTCGCTGAGCAGGTCCCGGGCGAGCTCGGCGAGTTCCGGGCTGCGGATGGGCTGCTGCTCGTACAGGTTGCGGGCGGCGACCAGGCACTCGGTGACGCGCTCGGTGACGCTCCAGGACAGGCGGCGGGTGATGCCGTGCGCGTCCGGGTAGACCGCCCGTACGTTGTCCCAGAGGCCGGCGCCGGGGCCCTCCTCGATCCTGCGGTTCCACAGGTGCTCGAAGGTCTGCTCGGCGAGGCGCAGCAGCCGGTCCTGGGCGTCGATGTTGCGGGAGAGTTCGGCGAGCTGGACGGTCCGCTTGAGCAGCTGGGCGGAGAAGTCGGTCATCCGCCACTGGAGGAGCGACCCGGAGCGTTCGGACCCGGCGAGCGGCATCAGCACGCCCGGGTCGTGCAGCCGGACGACGGGGTCGTTCCTGGTCATCCTGCTGGTGACGCGGCCCCGGTCGGCCAGGCGTTCCATGATGGCGACGGTGCGGGTGAGGTCGTCGTCGGTGGCCTTCCGGCGGACCAGGTCGTGCACCAGGATGGCCGCGACGGTCAGGGAGAAGTACTCCGATTCCAGGCGCAGTCCGGTGGTCTGCCAGGGGAGGTCCTCGAGGGGCCAGCGGTCGCTGCCGAAGCGGGCGACGGTGGACCAGTACTGCTGGCTCAGCTCCCAGCGCAGCCGGAGCGCCTCGGCGAGCTTCTGCTGGTCGGCGTTGAGCAGGCCCAGGGTGAGGGTGCGCTCCGAGAAGAGGTCCTGGATACCGTCCAGGGCGACCACGGTGAAGTACACGTAGGGCAGCCGGTCGGCGATGCCGTCGGGCTGGCCCGGCACCTGGACGTCCAGGTCGGTGATCCGCGGCGCGTCCTGGACGATGCCCCAGGCCCAGCCGCACTCGAAGAGCTGGCTCTCGTCGCGGATGCTCTCGTCCACCTGGATGCCGCGGCTGAGGCTCTCGATGATGGTGGCCCGCAGGGGGCGGAAGCGGCGGGAGAACTGCTGGAGCACCGCCCGGTCGGAGTGCCGGTTCTGCCCGATGACCTGGATCAGCCGCCGGCCCTGTTCGGACTCGGCGTCGAAGACGTTGACGGTGAAGGAGCGCAGCAGGCTGATCATCGCGGAGGTCAGCCGGCTGTTGGTGGCGTCCCTCAGTTCGCCGAGCGCCCTGCGCACTTCGGGGCGGGTGGTGCTGCTCTCGTAGACCTTCAGGAACCCGAGGGTGGCGAGACAGAGCGTGACGGACATGGAGTAGGAGTCGACGACGCCCAGCTTGCCCTGTTCGTAGCTGAGTTCCTCGTTGGCGTCGGCCGGTTTGAAGTACGGTCCGCCGGCGAAGGTGGGACTGTCGTCGGGCCCGGTGTAGGTGCGCATGAACTGGGTCAGCGCGGTGATCAGGTTCGGCGGGATCTCCAGCCGGCTGCCGACCTGCTCCAGCGCGCGCAGCACGTCCCGCTCGGTGGTGTCCGGCTGGTCCAGGCGGAACGCCGGGATCTCGGTGGCCGGATACAGCAGACACAGCAGCCGCTCCGCGTCCGCGACACTGCTCAGCCCGTCGGTGTCCCCCCAGACGAGCTTGCCGTCCTCGAACGAATGACGGGCCGCGGCCCGCCACAACTCCAGCAAGTGCTGCCGTGGCTTGATCTGCATCCCCTACCCCGCCTCACACAGATCCGGGTTGCCCCCGTGTGCAGTCATGGTCCCCGTTCCTACGTCGTGGCAATCTCCGAGCTGCGCCGCCCCAGGGCGAGGATCATTCCCTCGTGTCCCGGCCGCACCACATGGTGCAGATCGTGGATCTCCAGGCCGTCGGCGTAGCCCTCGAGGCTCTCCCGGACCCGGCGCTCGTCGACCCGGCAGGCCGGGTAGTGGTGTTCGCCGATCCGGTAGCCGACGGACTCCTTCATGAAGGCGGCGGCGAACGGGGCGCCCTCGTTCAGCGCGCCCATGAAGCAGGCCACCCCCCGGCGGAACTCTTCGGGGCACTCCGAGATCGAGTCGGCCACGAAGAACATCGTCCCGATGTCCCAGCGGCGCCGGCCGTCGAGGTCGAGGAGGTTCGCCCGCTCCACGCGCACGATGTCCCCGAACCGGCTCCTCGGCTCGACCCGTTCGTAGGCGGGGTGGTCGCGGAGCACGTCCCAGAAGGGGTCCCACACCGTGTCGTACCCGGCCGGGGACGCCTGCTTCTCCAGGTACTCGACATTGGGGCGGGCGTACTCGAGCAGAAGGAGCTTCTCGCACCAGGGCAGCATGGACAGCGCCGGGTAGAGGTTCGCTCCTGCGCCCACGTCGACACCCCGTACCGCGGCCGGGACCCCGCCCGCGAAGCAGCCGCTGAAGTGGTCGCGCATCAGCCGCACGATCAGCAGGTCGACCTCGAGCGGGGTGCGGTAGTTCAGGTCGACATAGGCCTCTGGATCGAACTTCGACCACGGGGCGTCGGCGTTTCGGTCCATCATCACCCTGCCGCGTTCCATTCAAAGTCGGACAAGACCGTGTGCCCTGTCTGCGCGTCCCGGTGGACGTCGGCAGGCGAAACAGCATCTCCGGTTCTCGCACGGTAGGCCGCTGTGGCACGCGGAGACAGCCAGGAACACGCCAGTCCTCAGTGAACGGGCGCACACCAGGCGCACGTCAGCAGATCTCTGCACACCCGAACTCGCCCTTGCACGCGGTGAATTGGACGCTCACTCTAGCCAGTGGACATCACCGGCCGCCACCGGAAGCCTTCAATCACCCCGGTGTGAACGGTCGGTGCGTCGTGTTGACGTCCGCACGTCCCGACTGGGGGTTGCATGACCGCCGAACCGCTGGAGCGCACGCTGGACCACGACGGGCACCTCGGGGAACCCGCCGGGTTCCAGGGGTCCCGCAGTCCGTCCCTACGGGCGGCCCGGGAGTCCGACCTGCCCGAACTGCGCCGGCTCGACGAGGAGGTCTTCCAGGAGGTCGCCTATCCGGCCTTCCTGCTGCGCCAGCTCTACGACATGTACGCGGAGCACCTGCTGGTCCTCGACGAGGGCGAGGGGCGGCTGCGCGGATACGTGCTGGCCGCCACCACGGCACTCAACCGGGACAGCTGGATCCTCGGCCTGTGCGTGACCATGAGCCGCCGCCGGCACGGTCTGGGCCGGGAGCTGATGACGGAGGTCCTGGCCCGGCTGCGCCAGGACGGGATCGAGCAGGTCCGGCTGACCGTGGAGCCCGCCAACCACCCGGCGATCCTGCTCTACCGCTCTCTGGGATTCCGCCCGGAGCCGCCCGACGACGGCATCCGGCCCGACTACTTCGGCCCCGGTCAGGACCGCCAGATCATGCACCTGCGGCTGTCCCCGGACCACTGAGCGACCACCGACCCCGGCAGCGTGGACCCCGTGCGCCGGGGGCGTCTCAGGACGGCGTCCGGGCCGCCGCCAGGAGGCGGGTGACGTCCGTCGAGCAGATGGTGAGGGCCGCGCCGACCGTGGCGAGGGCGTCGCGTTCGGCGGGGGTGTAGGGGCCGTCGGCGAGGGCGATGCGGGCGCCCTGGAGGAGGATGGACTCGCGGCCGGGGGCGGCGAGGTGGGGGGCGAGGGGGTCGAGTGCCTCGTGCAGTTCGATGGCGAGGCCCGCCGCGCAGGGCTCGCCGGTGAAGCGGCCGGTGTCCGCCTCCAGCGCCTCGACCAGCGCGGCCAGCTGCTCCTCCGTGCAGTCGTCGAAGCCGGCCGCGCGCACACCGGCGGCGGCCGTCTCCAGGGAGGCGCGGGAGCAGACGCCGCCGGCGGCGAGGACCGCGAGGGCGACCGTGTGGACGGCGTCGCGGAGCATCGCGGCGAAGCGGGTGGTGGTGGGATGGTCCAGCACGTCGGTGCCGAAGTGACGCCCGCAGGCGGCGCATTCGACGGTCGGGGCGGACTCGCCGCGCGGCAGCACCGGCACGCCGAGCAGAGTGAAACGGCGGCGCCCGGTGAGCCGCTGGTAGTTGCGGTCACCGCCGCAGCCGGGGCAGAAGAACTCCCCGTCGCCGACGGCGGTCCACGCCGTGCGGGTGCCCAGCAGGCGCGACAGTCCGGCAGCAGCCGTATGACCGTGGGGTCCCCGTTCTGGCAGCACGTCGCACCTCCGTCAACGCCACGGCAGCATCGCCGCGCTTGCGTGATGTTAGCCACATCCGTGAGCCGGAGTCAGTACCCCGGGTGAGACCTTTCCGTGACCTCCACGGCCTTTGGCCGGTAAACGACGGGGCTCCGCCCGCCGTGAACGGCGGGCGGAGCCCCTCAAACCGCACGAAACGGCTGCTCAGCGCGCCGCGCGGTTGACGGCCGAGACGACCGCCTTCAGCGAGGCCCGCGTGGTGTTCGCGTCGATTCCGATCCCCCACAGGACCTTGTCGCCGATCGCGCACTCGATGTACGAGGCGGCCTGCGCGGAGGCGCCCTCGCTCATGGTGTGCTCCTGGTAGTCCAGCAGGCGTACGTCGACCCCCACGGCGCCCAGCGCGTCGAAGAACGCCGAGATCGGCCCGTTGCCGGAG
Source organism: Streptomyces pilosus (assembly GCF_014649835.1). Classification (GTDB taxonomy): domain Bacteria; phylum Actinomycetota; class Actinomycetes; order Streptomycetales; family Streptomycetaceae; genus Streptomyces; species Streptomyces pilosus. The sequence goes on from NZ_BMTU01000001.1 coordinate 768,223, forward strand.
CCGGTCAGGGTGGTCCGCTCGCCGTCGACGGTGGCCTCGACGGTCAGGGTGTCCACGCCGTCGCGGTCGGTGGTGGACTGGCCGTTGGCGACCTGGATGCGGCCCCAGGGGTTGTCCGGGTTGGGCAGGTACTCGTCCTGGAAGACGTCCCAGATGGCGGTCGGGGTGATCTCGCCGCCCTCGGCGTCCGTCTTCGCCTGGATGATCTTCGAGAACTCGATCTGCATCCGGCGCGGCAGGTCCAGCTTGTGGTCGTTCTTCAGGACGTAGGCGATACCGCCCTTGCCGGACTGGGAGTTGACGCGGATGACGGCCTCGTAGGAGCGGCCGACGTCCTTGGGGTCGATCGGCAGGTACGGGACCGCCCACTCGATGTCGTCGACGGTGACGCCCCTGGCCTTCGCGTCCGCCTCCATCGCGTCGAAGCCCTTCTTGATGGCGTCCTGGTGGGAGCCGGAGAAGGACGTGTAGACCAGGTCGCCCACGTACGGGTGGCGCGGGTGGACCTCCATCTGGTTGCAGTACTCCCACGTGCGACGGATCTCGTCGATGTCGGAGAAGTCGATCTGCGGGTCGACGCCCTGGGAGAACAGGTTCATGCCCAGGGTGACCAGGTCGACGTTGCCGGTGCGCTCGCCCTGGCCGAAGAGGCAGCCCTCGACCCGGTCGGCGCCGGCCATCAGGGCCAGCTCGGCGGCGGCGACGGCCGTGCCGCGGTCGTTGTGCGGGTGGACCGACAGGCAGACGTGCTCGCGGCGGGAGAGGTGGCGGCCCATCCACTCGAAGCGGTCGGCGTGCGTGGAGGGCGTGGAGCGCTCGACGGTGGCGGGCAGGTTGAGGATGATCTCGCGGCCGGGACCGGGCCGGTAGGTGTCCATCACCGCCTCGCAGACCTCCAGGGCGAAGTCCAGCTCGGTGTCGGTGAAGATCTCGGGGCTGTACTGGTAGCCGAACTCGGTCTCGTCGCCCAGCAGCTTCTCGGCGTACTCCATCACCAGGCGGGTGCCGTCGACGGCGATCTGCTTGATGTCGTCCTTCGAGCCGCGGAAGACCACGCGCCGGAAGACGGGCGCGGTGGCGTTGTACAGGTGGACGGTGGCGCGCCTGGCGCCCTTCAGGGACTCCACCGTGCGCTCGATCAGGTCCTCGCGGGCCTGGGTCAGTACGGAGATGGTGACGTCGTCCGGGATGGCGTCCGGGTCCTCGATGATGGAGCGCACGAAGTCGAAGTCGGTCTGGCCGGAGGCGGGGAAGCCCACCTCGATCTCCTTGTAGCCCATCTTCACCAGCAGGTCGAACATGGCGCGCTTGCGGGCGGGCGACATGGGGTCGATCAGGGCCTGGTTGCCGTCGCGCAGGTCGGTGGAGAGCCAGCGGGGAGCGGTGGTGATCCGCGCTTGCGGCCAGGTGCGGTCGGCGAGGTCGACCTGCTCGTAGCGGCCGTACTTCTGGATCGGCATGGAACTGGGCTGCTGGCGGTTTGCCATGATGCGTGGGCTCCTCGGAGGTCCGCGGGGGTGTCCTGGTGGACGGCCGACGGCGCAGCGCCAAACTCCGCGGGGAGGGGGTCGGCCTCTACTGCAGGCCCTCACCGCGGCAGCTAAGGAGAAGCAGCCCGAAACGCATGATGCTCCGCAGCTTAACCGAGTCGCTCACCGTGCGAGGTCTCGTATCAGTATGCGGGACCGCGGGGACGAAGGGGACAAAGAGTGCCGCATACCACTTTCCGCGTCCACGGGAGGCGGGGTGCCGGGGGTTTTCATCCATCATGGTCGCGGGGGGTGACAGGGCGGTGACGCAGTGCGATGGTTCCGGACATGACCAGGAACGGGGGCTTCGAGCCCGTCTTCTGCACGATCATCCCGCCGCACGTCCTCGACCGGCTCGCGCAGGCCGACGACCCGGCGCTCTCCGGGCCCGCGCGCCGCACCATCCAGCGTGACGCCTACGAGCGCACCCGGCGTCATCTGACCAGCGTGGTGGGCGCCCCGGCCGTCGCCCTGCTCGCCGACGCCGAGCCCGGAAAGCCGTACCGCACCGTGTACGACGCCCGGCACGGTACCGACCTCCCGGGGACGAAGGTGCGCGGCGAGGGCGACGCGCCCGGCAAGGACGCCACCGTCAACCGCGCCTACGCCGGTCTGGGCGCCACGTTCGAGCTGCTGCTGAAGGCCTACGGGCGTGACTCCATCGACGGCGACGGGCTGCCGCTGGACGCGACCGTGCACTACGACGAGGACTACAACAACGCCTTCTGGAACGGCGAGCAGATGGTGTTCGGCGACGGGGACGGGGAGATCTTCCTCGACTTCACCAACGCCATCGACGTCATCGGCCACGAACTCGCCCACGGCGTCACGCAGTACACCGCGAACCTGACGTACTACGGGCAGCCGGGCGCGCTCAACGAGTCGGTGTCGGACGTCATCGGCGCGCTCATCAAGCAGTACACGCTCGGCCAGACCGCCGACCAGGCCGACTGGCTGATCGGCGCCGGGCTGCTCGCCCCGCGGGTCACGGGCAAGGCGCTGCGTTCCATGAAGGAGCCGGGCTCGGCGTACGACGACGACGTGCTCGGCAAGGACCCGCAGCCGGCGACGATGGACGACTACGTCCGCACCGGACGGGACAACGGCGGCGTGCACATCAACTCCGGCATCCCGAACCACGCCTTCTACCTGGCGGCCACCACCCTCGGCGGGCACGCCTGGGAGCGGGCCGGGCAGGTCTGGTACGACGTGCTGACCGGCGGCGACCTCACGCAGGACGCGAAGTTCACGGACTTCGCCACGCTGACGGTGAAGGCGGCGCGCGCCCGGTACGGCGACGGCGACGAACTGCAGGCCGTGACCAAGGCCTGGGAGCGGGTGGGGGTGCGGACGCTGTAGTTCCGTACTAGACACGGACCCATGCGCATTCAGGTGAGACGCACGGGCGGATTCGCGGGCATCGAGCGACAGGCCGAGGTGGACACCTCGGGGCGGGCCGACGCCCACGAGTGGCACGCCCTGGCCGAGCGTGTCCTGGCCGGCGGCCGGGGCACGCCGCCGACGGGGGTGCCGGACGGCTTCGCCTACCGGATCACGGTGGACGGCAGGTCGGTGTACTGCGCGGATCCCCGGCTGTCGGACGAGCAGCGCGCGCTGATCCGCAGAGTGCTCAAGGAGGGCGCGTAACCGTCTTCCGGCGCAGGGGCGTTGACGTGGCCGACCGGCTGTGCGGATGATCCGGGCCATGGCGACGACGAAGGCGATGCCCCGCTTCCCGGACGGTTTCCTGTGGGGTGTGTCGACCTCGGCACACCAGATCGAGGGGGCGGTGGACGAGCGGGAGCCGTCCGTGTGGGACGTGTTCTCGGCGGAGCCGGGGCGGGTGCGGGACGGTTCGACGGCGGCGGTGGCCTGCGACCACGTCCACCGGCACGCGGAGGACGTGGCGCTGCTGGCCGGCCTGGGCGTGGACGCGTACCGCTTCTCCGTCTCCTGGCCGAGGGTGCTGGCCAAGGGAGGTCTGGACTTCTACGACCGGCTGGTCGACGACCTGTGCGCGGCGGGCGTGCGGCCGGTGCCGACGCTGTTCCACTGGGACCTGCCGGTCGGTCTCGACTGGCTGGAGCGGGACACGGCCGATCGGTTCGCGGAGTACGTGACGGAGGTCGCCGGGCGGCTGGGCGACCGGGTGCGCACGTGGATCACGCTCAACGAGCCCGCCGAGCACACCCTGCTGGGGCACGCGCTGGGCGTGCACGCGCCGGGCAGGAACCTGCTGTTCGACGCGCTGCCGGTGGCCCATCACCAGTTGCTGGCGCACGGGCTGGCGGTGGGGGCCCTGCGGGCGGCGGGGTCCGGCGACATCGGGATCGCCAACTCGCACGCGCCGACCTGGCCGGCCTCCGAGGACGAGGCGGACGTGACGGCGGCCGGCTTCTACGACGCCCTGCTGAACCGGATGTTCGCCGACCCGCTGCTGCTCGGCCGCTACCCGGAGGGCATCGGCGAGCTGATGCCGGGCGACGTCGAGGCGGACCTGGAGGTCATCGCGGCGCCGCTGGACTGGTACGGGATCAACTACTACGCGCCGACGCGGGTGGGCGCTCCGCAGGGCACGGAGATCGATTTCGGCGGGGTGCGGATGCCGGCCGAACTGCCCTTCTCCGTGCGGGAGATCGAAGGGCGTCCGGTGACGGACTTCGGCTGGCCGGTGGTCCCGGAGGCGCTGACGGAGGTCCTCACCACCTTCCGTGCCCGCTACGGCGACCGGCTGCCCCCGGTGGTCGTCACGGAGAACGGCTGCGCCTACGAGGGTCTGGACGACCGGGACCGCATCGCCTACCTCGACGGCCACCTGCGCGCCCTGCACCGGGCGCTGGAGGCGGGCGTGGACGTACGCGGCTACTTCGTGTGGTCCCTGCTGGACAACTTCGAGTGGGCGGAGGGCTACGCCCGCCGCTTCGGGCTGGTCCACGTCGACTTCGGCACGCTGGAGCGGACCCCGAAGGCGTCGTACGGCTGGTTCAGGGACGTGCTGCGCGCGCAGCGCGGCGGCTGATCAGAAACCCAGGCGGCGCAGCTGCTTCGGGTCGCGCTGCCAGTCCTTGGCCACCTTCACGTGGAGGTCCAGGAACACCGGGGTTCCGAGCAGCGCCTCGATCTGCTGGCGGGACTTGATGCCGACGTCCTTCAGGCGCTTGCCCTTGGGGCCGATGACGATGCCCTTCTGGCTGGGGCGCTCGATGAAGAGGTTGGCGTGGATGTCCAGGAGGGGCTTGTCGGCGGGGCGGTCCTCGCGCGGGAGCATCTCCTCGACGACCACGGCGATGGAGTGCGGCAGTTCGTCGCGGACGCCTTCCAGGGCCGCCTCGCGGATCAGCTCCGCGACCATGACCTGCTCGGGCTCGTCGGTGAGGTCGCCCTCGGGGTAGAGGGCGGGGCCCTCCGGCATGAGCGGGATCAGGAGGTCGGCGAGCAGGTCGACCTGCCGGCCGGCGGTAGCCGACACCGGGACGATCTCGGCCCAGGTGATGCCCAGTTCCCGGCCGAGCTGGTCGACGGCGATCAGCTGTTCGGCCAGGGCCTTGCCGTCCACCAGGTCGGTCTTGGTGACGATGGCGACCTTCGGGGTCTTCTTGATCCCGGCGAGTTCCTTGGCGATGAAGCGGTCACCGGGGCCGATCTTCTGGTCCGCCGGGAGGCAGAAGCCGATCACGTCGACCTCGGCCCACGTGGTGCGCACCACGTCGTTCAGCCGCTCGCCGAGGAGGGTGCGCGGTTTGTGCAGGCCGGGGGTGTCCACCAGGATCAGCTGCGCGTCCGGGCGGTGCACGATGCCGCGCACGGTGTGCCGGGTGGTCTGCGGCCGGTTGGAGGTGATCGCCACCTTCTGCCCGACCAGAGCGTTCGTGAGGGTGGACTTGCCCGCGTTGGGGCGGCCCACGAAGCAGGCGAAACCGGCCCTGTGGACGGCCTCGGCCGGCTGCTCGGATGACTGGGTACGAACGCTCATGCCGCCCATTCTCCCTGATGCCGGGAGCCGCGCCGCACCACCGTCCGCAACGGGGCCGGACCGGGCGCCCGTGGGTGCCCGGTCCGGCCCCCGGTGGGCTCAGTCGAAGACGAACGGGCCCGGCGCCTGGGGTCCGGTCGCCGCGCAGGTGATGGTGATGAAGCCGAACGCGGTCACCTTCAGGGTGCCGCCGAACGCCTCCAGGCTGTCGCCGGAGGCCACGGTGCCGGTGAGCGGGCCGACCTCGAGGGCGTCGCCGGCCGCCATGGCCGGGTTCCTGGTGCCCTTGAGGACGGTGGTGCCGCCGCCGGCCTTCACCATCGTCAGCTGCGAGACGAGGGAGTCCTTGGCGAGGGCGACGGGCGCCGTGACCGCGGAGGTGGTGAGGGTGACGGTGGCGGACGTGCCGTTCTGGGTCGCTGTCAGGGTGGCCGCGCCGCCGCCCCAGGTCCCGCAGTCGGCGTTGACGGTCGCCGCCCCGGGGGCGACGGCCGCCGCGGCGGGGGCGAAGGCGAGTCCGCAGACCGCGAGAGCGCCTGCCGCCAGGGACAGACCCGTTCCGAATCGCTTGCCTCTCATGGGATTCCGGCTCCCTTTCCGTGTGGGGGGAGTTCCGTGTGGGGGGAACTCCGTCGGGGGAACTGTTCGCGGAACTGATCGGCAGATGGGGTCCGGACCCGCTGCGTGACGCCGGCCGCCCGCGACATCTCGCCGGGACCGGCGTTTCCATTGATGCGCGGGGGGAGAGGGCGCGACAAGGTGGATATCCGGCCTATCGACCGGTGGTGACACATGCGGAGCGGGCCGGTGCGTCAGCCCGCGGTGAGCGTCTCCCGCACCGTTCCGTCCGGGCCGGCCAGCAGCACCGCGGTGCCGGGCCCGCCGAGGTCCCGTACGGCCGCCCGGTCCTCGGCCGGCACCGTCTCCGCCGCCGTCACCACGGCCGCCGCCTCCAGGGAGGTCGCGCCGGACGCCACGGCCATCGCCACCGCCGTCCGCAGGGCGCTCAGCTTCAGGGAGTCCAGGGCCACGGTCCCGGCGGCGTAGGTCCGCCCGGTCTCGTCGCGTACGGCGGCCCCCTCGGGCACCCCGTTGCGGGCCCGCACGGAGCGGGCCAGGGTGACGATCTTGCGGTCCTCGGGGTCGAGGGCGGTGGTGTCGGTCATGATCCGAGCATAAGGGGGGCTCAGGGACGGTCGAGGCGGAGGCGCTCGGCCCGCGGGAGACCGGCCACGACCAGGTCGTACGAGTCCTCCACCAGTTCCCGGACCAGGCGGTCCGGGAGGGCTCCGTCGACCGTCACCGTGTTCCAGTGGCGCTTGTTCATGTGGTAGCCGGGGGCGATCAGGTCCGGGTGCTCGGCGCGGAGCCGGACCGCGTCCTCCGGGTCGCACTTGAGGTTGACCGTGAGGGGCCGCGCGTCCAGCGCCGTGAGGGCGAACAGCTTGCCGCACACCTTGAACACCGAGGTTTCGGGGTTGAAGGGGAAGTCCTCCACGGCGGCGCCGAAGGACAGACACAGGGCACGCAGCTCTCCCGGCGTCACTCCGGCCCGTCCTCCTCCCCGCCCGGCGGGTCCGCGGGCCCCACCGGCTCCACCAGCACCGTCACGATCTTGTTCCGGCGGCCGGCCGACGCCTCCGCGGTCAGCCGCAGCCGGCGCTCGTCGGGCAGCTCGACCACGGACGACGCGCCCGCGATCGGCACCCGGCCGAGATGCTTGGCGAGCAGGCCGCCGACGGTCTCCACGTCCTCGTCGTCGTACTCCTCCAGCCCGTACAGCTCGCCGAGGTCGGTGATGTCGAGGCGGGCGGTGACCCGGTGACGGTCCTCGCCCAGCTCCTCCACCGGCGGGATCTCCCGGTCGTACTCGTCGGTGATCTCGCCGACGATCTCCTCCAGGATGTCCTCGATGGTGACGATGCCCGCGGTGCCGCCGTACTCGTCGACGGCGACGGCCACGTGGTTGCGCTGCTTCTGCATCTCGCGCAGCAGGTCACCGGCGTTCTTCGTGTCGGGTACGAAGAACGCCGGGCGCATCGCGGTGGACACCAGTTCGCTCTCGGCGTCCCGGCTGATGTGCGTCTTGCGCGCGAGGTCCTTGAGGTAGACGATCCCGACGATGTCGTCCTCGTTCTCGCCGGTCACCGGGATGCGGGAGAACCCGGAGCGCAGGGCGAGGGTGAGGGCCTGGCGGATGGTCTTGTACCGCTCGATGACCACCAGGTCGGTGCGCGGCACCATCACCTCGCGCACGAGCGTGTCGCCGAGCTCGAAGACGGAGTGCACCATGCGGCGCTCCTCGTCCTCGATCAGCGACTCCTTCTCCGCGAGGTCCACCATCGCGCGCAGCTCCGCCTCGGAGGCGAAGGGGCCTCGCCGGAAGCCCTTGCCGGGGGTGAGCGCGTTGCCGATGAGGATGAGGAGCGACGGGATCGGGCCCATGATCCTGGCGAGCGGCACCAGGACGTACGCGGCGGCCGTGGCGGTGTTCAGCGGGTGCTGGCGGCCGATGGTGCGCGGGGACACGCCGACGGCGACGTAGGAGACGAGGACCATGACCGCGATGGCGATCAGCAGCGCCTCGGCCGTCCCGTCGAACTCGCGCAGGCAGCCGTAGGTGATCAGGGAGGCGGCGGCCATCTCGCAGACGACGCGGACCAGCAGCGCCACGTTGAGGTAGCGGGTGGGGTCGGCGGCGATGCGGGCGAGCTGGGCGCTGCCCCGGCGGCCGGACCGTACGGCTTCCTCGGCGCGGAAGCTGGAGACGCGCGCGATGCCGGCCTCCGCGGAGGCGGCCAGCCAGGCGATGACGACGAGGCCGATCGCGCCGAGGACGAGTGTCGGACTCATGAGACGGTCGGGGCGGGGGACGGGCCGGTCAGGCCCTTCTCCGCGCGCCAGCCGTCCACGATGGCGGCCTGGAGACCGAACATCTCGGCCTTCTCGTCCGCCTCCTCGTGGTCGTACCCCAGCAGGTGCAGCACACCGTGGACGGTGAGCAGTTGCAGCTCCTCGTCCATGGTGTGCCGCGTCGGGGCGTCCTGGCCCTGCCGGGCGGCGACCTCGGGGCAGAGCACGATGTCGCCGAGCAGCCCCTGCGGGGGCTCGTCGTCGTCCTTGGACGGCGGCCGCAGCTCGTCCATCGGGAACGACATGACGTCCGTCGGCCCGGGCAGGTCCATCCACTGGATGTGGAGCTGCTCCATGGCGTCGGCGTCCACGACGATCACCGAGAGCTCGGAGAGCGGGTGGATGCGCATGCGCGCGAGCGCGTAGCGGGCGATGTCGAGGATCGCCTGCTCGTCGACCTCGGTGCCGGACTCGTTGTTGACGTCGATCGACATCTGGTGCTCGGTCTACTTCCCCTTGTGCCCGGACCTGCCGCGGCCGCCCTCGTGGGTGCCGTTCTGGGTGCCGTGCGTGCTGTCGTACTGCTCGTACGCGTCGACGATACGGCCCACCAGCTTGTGCCGGACGACGTCCTGGGACGACAGCCGGGAGAAGTGGACGTCGTCCAGGCCCTCCAGGATGTCCTGCACCTGCCGGAGTCCGGACTTGGTGCCGTCCGGCAGGTCGACCTGCGTCACGTCACCCGTGATCACGATCTTCGAGTCGAAGCCGAGGCGGGTGAGGAACATCTTCATCTGCTCGGGGCTGGTGTTCTGGGCCTCGTCCAGGATGATGAAGGCGTCGTTCAGCGTGCGGCCGCGCATGTAGGCCAGCGGCGCCACCTCGATGGTCCCGGCCGCCATCAGCCGGGGGATCGAGTCGGGGTCGAGCATGTCGTGCAGCGCGTCGTAGAGCGGGCGCAGGTACGGGTCGATCTTCTCGTAGAGCGTGCCCGGGAGGAATCCGAGCCGCTCCCCCGCCTCGACCGCCGGCCGGGTCAGGATGATGCGGTTGACCTGCTTGGACTGCAGGGCCTGCACCGCCTTGGCCATGGCCAGGTACGTCTTGCCGGTGCCGGCGGGGCCGATCCCGAAGACGATCGTGTGCTTGTCGATCGCGTCCACGTAGCGCTTCTGGTTGAGCGTCTTGGGTCGGATCGTACGGCCGCGCGAGGACAGGATGTTCTGCGTGAGCACCTGGGCCGGGGTCTCCTGGCCGTCGCTCTCCCCGTTCTCGCTCGCCTTGAGCATGGCGATCGAGCGTTCCACTGCGTCCTCCGTCATCGGCTGCCCGGTGCGGAGCACCAGCATCATCTCGTCGAACACGCGCGCGATGAGGGCGACCTCCGTCGCGTCGCCGACCGCGCTGATCTCATTGCCCCGGACATGTATGTCGGCCCCCGGGAAGGCCTTCTCGATCACACGCAGGAGGGAGTCGCCGGACCCCAGCACGGTCACCATGGGGTGCTGGGCGGGAACGGTGAACTGCACTTTCGCCTGTCCCTGCGCGGGGGTGCGATCTGTCGGTGTCTGAGTCATGGGCCGGCTCTGAAGGCCTGCGGATCCTCCTCGTCACGGCCGCGCACCGGAGGGCGGCCTCGCGATTCCCAGGGTACGACGGAGGACTGACAAGCCCGTAGGGCTTTTCGTACCGGCTCGCCTCCGCGTCGCGGGCGGGGCGGTGGGCTGCCGGCCGTCAGGCCGACCGGCGGAAGCCGATCGTCGGCACCGCACGCCGCAGCGGCCAGGGCCGCACGAGTTCCTCCGACACCAGGCCGGCCAGGAAGGCGTAGCGCCGCAGCGCCGAGGGGTCCTGTCCCTCGACCGACTGCACCCTGCGCCACCACGCGCCGATCTCCGCCCATCCCGGCGCCGACAGCGATCCTCCGAACTCCTGCACGGACAGCGCCGCCGTGAGTCCGGCGAAGGCGAGCCGGTCGGCCAGCGGCCACCCCGCCAGGCTCCCGGTGACGAAGCCGGCCACGAACACGTCGCCGGCGCCCGTCGGGTCGAGCGCCTCCACCTCGATCGCGGGCACCGAGGCCGTCTCCCCCGTGCGCCGGTCGACCGCGTAGGCGCCCTCCGCGCCCAGGGTGACCACCGCGACCGGTACGTGCTCGGTGAGGGCGTGCGCGGCCGCGCGCGGGCAGTCGGTGCCGGTGTACCGCATGGCCTCGTCCGCGTTGGGCAGGAACGCCTCGCAGTGCCGCAGGTCGGGCAGCCGGGCGAGGTCCCAGGCCCCGCTGTCGTCCCAGCCGACGTCGCCGAAGATCCTCGCCCCCTTGCGGGCGGCCTGCGCGATCCAGGGCGCGACGCGACCGGGGGTGAGGGAGGCGACGGCGGCCCGCGCGCGCGGCGGGCAGTCGGGTGCCGGTTCCTCCGGGGGCGGTTCGTGGCCGTGGGAGACCATGGTGCGCTCGCCCTCGTACGCCATGGAGACGGTGACCGGCGAGTGCCAGCCGGGCACGGTGCGCGACGGGGAGAGGTCGATGCCTTCGCCCTGCTCCAGGGTGTCCCAGCAGTACTCGCCGTAGTGGTCGCTGCCGAAGGCGGCCGCGAGGGAGGTGCGCAGGCCGAGCCGGGCCAGGGCGGTGGCCATGTTGGCGACGCCACCGGGGCTCGACCCCATCCCGCGCGCCCAGGACTCGGTCCCGCGCACGGGGGCGGAGTCGAGGCCGGTGAAGACGATGTCGAGGAAGACCGTGCCGGTGAGGTACACGTCCCAGGGCGGGTCGTGCGGGGTGCGCAGGGCGGCGAGGGGATCGAGCGGGGACGGGCGGTCGGGTCCCTCGTCGCGTGCCTTCCCGGTGGACGCCATCACGGTGCGCTCCCTGACATGGTGCGGATCAGGCCAGTGTGCACCACACCACCGACAAGGTGACGGCCGTCACCCCGGGCGCGCCCCCGGGCGGATCAGCGGATCACCAGCGCGGCACCGGAGGGGTGACCCACTCCGGGTCGGTGATCCGCATCGCCGCCGCGTCGTCGCGGTCCCGCAGCGAGCCGTCGTCGTCGAGCCACCGCCGGTGGAGGAAGGCGAGCCGCTCCCGGTCGAGCTCCACGCCCAGGCCGGGCGCGTCGGAGACCCGCACGGTGCCGCCGTCGAAGCCGAGCCGTTCGGTGAGGACGTCCTCCGACTGCCAGGGGTAGTGGGAGTCGCAGGCGTGGTGCAGGTCCGGCACGGTGGCCGCCACGTGGGTCATCGCGGCGAGGCTGATCCCCAGGTGTGTGTTGGAGTGCATGGAGACGCCGACCCCGAAGGCGCGGCAGATCGCGGCGAGCTGCCGGGTGTGGCGCAGTCCCCCCCAGTAGTGGTGGTCGGAGAGGACCACCTGCACGGCGTTCCGGGTGAAGGCCTCCCTGATCTCGGCGAACGTCGTCACGCACATGTTGGTGGCGAGCGGCACCCCGGTGCGGGCGGCGACCTCGGCCATGCCGGGGGTGCCGAGGGTGGGGTCCTCCAGGTACTCCAGGAGTCCCCCGAGTTCCCCGGCGACCCGTACCGAGGTCTCCACGGACCAGGCGCCGTTGGGGTCGAGGCGCAGGGGGTGGCCGGGGAAGGCGGCGGCGAGGGCGCGGACGGCCGCGATCTCCTCGTCGGGCGGGAAGACGCCGCCCTTGAGCTTGAAGGACGTGAAGCCGTACCGCTCCTTGAACCGGCGGGCCTGCTCGACGACTCCGGCCGGGTCGAGGGCGGCGCCCCAGTCGTCCTTCTCCGCCGGCACGCCGTCCGGGTGGGCGGCGTACTTGTAGAAGAGGTACGCGCTGAACTCCACGGTGTCGCGCAGCTTGCCGCCGAGCAGGGCGTGCACGGGCAGGCCGAGGCTCTTGCCGAGGGCGTCGAGGCAGGCGACCTCGAAGGCGGAGAGCACGGACAGGCGCAGCTTGTCGGCGCTGCGCGCCCCGCGCAGTCCGCCCGTGTCGACCCGGCCGGAGAGACGGGAGGCGTCGACGGCGACCTGGCCGGCCTCGGCGAAGAGCCGGTTCAGGTCGCCGGCGCGGCGGCCCCGCAGCCGGTCCGCGAGCGGCCCGGCCAGCTCCAGGTACCTGGTGTCGCCGTAGGTCTCGCCGAGTCCGGTGGTCCCGTCGGCGGTCACCACCTCCACGATCAGCCGGGGGGTGTACGGCTGGTGCACGCCCTGGGTGTTGAGCAGGGGCGGGTCGGCGACGAGGACCGGTGTCAGGCGGACGTCCGTGATGGTCGGATCGCGGTGCACGGGGGCGGCTCCTCCGTTGTCGGGTCCGGGGCTCCGGCGTGCTCCCCGCCCAGCGGGCATTCACATACCGGAATGGAGGTTAGATACGCGAATCGGGGACGTCAATGGGCCGTCCGCCTCCAGGAGCCGGGGGGCACCCTGCGGCGCGGGTGTCGCACACTGGTGCGGGCGCCGTCACGGGCGGGACGGCGGGCGCCGTCACGGGCGCCGACCCGTGCGGGACCGGACGCGTGCCCCCGGGCCCCGCCGAGGGGTCGGCCGGGCCGCGATCGCCGCAGGTGGCGGGGTATGTCACCGGCGAGAGCGGTCGCTGCTACCCGACCTTCCGGAGTACCAAACCCTTAAGTGACGTAGATCACATCTGGCGCCCTCCCGTTGCCCTCCCCCGGCTTGATACAAATTGCCCGCGCGCTCCTGTCGATCGACGGTCGTCGCCCCCCTCTTCCCCGCTTTACGCACCGTCCCTTTCGCACGCCCTGGGAACGCCCGTGTTCGCCCCTCGCACCACTCCCTGGCCCCTCGTCGCCCTCTTCACGGCCGGGTACCTCGCCCCCTATCTGCTGCCGACCACCGTCGGCCGGCTGGAACGCGGGCTCGACCTCTCCGCCACCCAGGCCGGGGCCGTCGGCAGCGCGCTGCTGCTGAGCTCCGCCTCCGCCGGTTTCCTGCTGGCCTCCCGCGTGGAACGCGTGGGGGCGCGGGCCCTGGCCCGGCTGGGTCTCGTCCTCGCCGTCGTCGGTTACGGCGCGGCCGCCCTCACCGACGCGGTACCGGCCGTCGTCGCCGGTGCGGTGATCGGCGGCTTCGGCTCCGGCACGGCCACCACGGTCGCCGCCACCCGGATCGCCGCCGAACGGGATCCGCACCGGGCCTCCACGCTCGGCCTGCTCAGCGTCTCCGCGCTCGCGGGCCTGGTGTACCTGACGGTGCCCCGCCTGCCGGGCCACGGACTCACCCTCGCCGCGATCGCCCTCACCGCGGTGGCCGTGTGGCCGCTGACCGCCCGGCTGCCCGCCGGCACCCCCGGCCCCCGGCCCACCGCGACCGACCCGGTCGCCGCCCGCCTGCCGCACCGGCGTTCGGGCATGGTCCTGGCCGGCGCCATGCTGCTGTGGTCGATGGCGCAGAACGCCCTGTGGGGTGTGAGCGGACGCATCGGGGTCAGCCAGGCGCACCTGTCGGAGCCCACGGTGGGCGTCGTCTTCGCGGTGGCGCTCGGCGCCGGCCTGCTGGGCGTCCTCGGCGCGGGCGCGCTCGGCTCGCGGCTCGGCCGCGCGCTGCCCATCGGCGGCGGGACCGTCGTCATCGCGGGCTGCATCGCGCTCAGCGCCTCGGCGACCGGGCTGGCCGGCTTCGCCGCGGGCGAGATCGCCTGGAACACGATCTACCCGGTGGTGCTGTCGTACCTGATCGGGCTGGCCGCGTCGCTGGACCCGCGCGGGCGGTGGGCCGTCCTGGTCGGCTCGGCGTCCGCCCTCGGCACGGCGGCGGGCCCGCTGACCGGCAGCGTGCTGTCCGCGCAGGCCGGCTTCCCGGTGATGGGGGCGGTGCTGGCGATCGGTCTGCTGCTGGTCGCGCTGCCGATGACGGCGGTCGCCCTGCACACCGGCGGACGTCCGCTGCTGCCGGGCGCGGTCCGCCGCCGCGGCGGGCACCCCGCGGCCCTGGTCGCCGCCGCGACCGGCACCCCCTCCCCCGCCGTGCCGGAGGTCGGCGCCCCGGAACAGCCGGTGGTGGAGATTCCCCTGGACGGCACCCCCGCCCCGGCGCAGCGCGCCTACGACACGGCGGCGGCCACCCGGGGACCGGGCACCGTCTGACGCGCCCCCGGTGCCCGGGCGCCCGGACGCCGGGGCGTCAGCCGAAGTCGTACGCCTCCACCTCGGCGAGGTAGCGCGCCCGCAGCTCCTCGTCGTCCTCCAGGAAGGAGGCGAGGAAGGAGTTGCGGGCCAGCTCGCGCAGGCGCTCCGGGGACAGTCCCAGCGTCTCGCGCACCGCGTCGAAGGTGTCGCCCGCGTAGCCGCCGAAGTACGCCGGGTCGTCGGAGTTGACCGTGCACATCAATCCGGCGTCGAGCATCGCGGGCAGCGGGTGGTCGGCGAGGGTGTCGACCGTGCGCAGCCGGACGTTGGACAGCGGGCACAGCGTCAGCGGGACCCGCTCGCGCACCAGCCGCTCCACCAGCGCCGGGTCCTCCACGCACCGCAGTCCGTGGTCGACCCGCTCCACACCGAGGACGTCCAGCGCCTCGGTGATGTACTCCGGCGGGCCTTCCTCACCGGCGTGCGCCACCCGCCGCAGCCCCAGCGCGGCGGCGGCCTCGTACACCGCGCGGAACTTCACCGGCGGGTGCCCGACCTCGGCCGAGTCGAGCCCGACACCGGTGATCCGGTCCAGGTACGGCTTCGCGGCCTCCAGCGTGGCCAGGGCCGACTCCGCGGACTCGTCCCGCAGGAAGCACATGATCAGCCGGGTGGAGACGCCGTGCGTCTCCCGGCTCCTGCCCAGCGCCCGCCACAGCCCCTCGACCACCGTCTCCATGCCGACGCCCCGCGCGAGGTGCGCCTGCGGGTCGAAGAAGATCTCCGCGTGCCGCACGCCCTGCGCGGCGGCGCGGGCGAGGTAGGCGTCGGCGAGGTCCTCGAAGTCCCGCTCGGTGCGCAGCACCGCCATCAGCTCGTAGTACAGGTTCAGGAAGGACTGGAGGTCCTGGAAGCGGTACGCCTCGCGGAGCGCTCCGGTGTCGGCGTAAGGAAGCTCCACGCCGTTGCGCGCGGCGAGGGCGAAGGCGAGCTCGGGCTCCAGCGTGCCTTCGATATGAAGGTGAAGTTCGGCTTTCGGTACGGGCATCAAACAATCGTACGGCCGTGTCACCGACGCTTCGGAAGCGCCACCCGGTCAAGATCGCGTGCCACCGTCAGCTCGCCCTCGTACCCGGCCGCCCGCGCCTGCCGCCCGAACTCCTCCGGGTCGGTGTAGCGCTGGCTGAAGTGGGTGAGGACCAGGTGCCGGACACCCGCCTCCCGCGCCACCCGGGCCGCCTGCCCGGCGGTCAGGTGGCCGAACTCGACGGCGAGCGCCTCGTCCTCGTCGAGGAACGTCGACTCGATGACGAGCATGTCGCAGCCCTCGGCGAGGGCGTACACCCCGTCGCAGAGCCGGGTGTCCATGACGAACGCGAACCGCTGTCCGCGCCGCACCTCGCTGACCTCCTCCAGCGTGACGCCGTCCAGCGAGCCCTCGCGCCGGAGGCGTCCGACATCCGGGCCCTCGATGCCGTGCGCGGCCAGCCGGCCGGGCAGCATGCGCCGGCCGTCGGGTTCGACCAGCCGGTACCCGTACGCCTCGACGGGGTGGGAGAGTCTGCGCGCCTCCAGCGTGTACCCGGGGGTGCGGGCGAGGGGGCCGTCGGTGTCGACGGGCGCCTCGGTGAGGGTGACGGTCTCGCGGTAGGCGGTCGCGTACCGCAGGCGCTCGAAGAAGCGCTGCCCGGAGCGCGGGTAGTGGGCGGTCACCTCGTGCGGCACCTTGTCGAGGTTGACCCGCTGGATCACCCCGGCGAGGCCGAGGGAGTGGTCGCCGTGGAAGTGGGTGACGCAGAGGCGGTTGAGGTCGTGGGCGGCGACCCCGGCGCGCAGCATCTGGCGCTGGGTGCCCTCACCGGGGTCGAAGAGGATGCCCTCGCCGTCCCAGCGCAGCAGGTAGCCGTTGTGGTTGCGGTGCCGGGTGGGGACCTGGCTGGCGGTGCCGAGCACCACCAGTTCACGTACGGACAAGGCTGCCTATCCGGGGGGCCAGGCGAGGCCGCGGCCGCCCAGGACGTGGGCGTGGGCGTGCCAGACGGTCTGCCCGGCGCCGCCGCCGGTGTTGAAGACGATGCGGTAGCTCTCCAGCTGCTCCTCGTCCGCGACGGCCTGCGTCTCGCGCAGCACGTCGGCGGCGAGCCCGGGCGCCTCGGCGGCGAGGGCGGCGGCGTCCTTGTGGTGCGCCTTCGGGATCACCAGGACGTGGGTGGGCGCCTGCGGGTTGATGTCGCGGAACGCGACGGTCGTCTCCGTCTCCCGCACGATCGTCGCGGGAATGCTCCCGTCGACGATCTTGCAGAACAGACAGTCGTCCTGGGGCTCCCCAGCCATACGCCCTCCTCGGCCTGACGATCACCTACCCGGGCATGGTATCCGCGCCCGCGCCCCCGTGGTCACTCCTGCCCGCTCCCGCCCCACGGCAACGCGGGCGGGACCTTCGCCGGTGTCGATTCCAGCGCTTCCAGCGCCAGCCGCACCGCCTCGTCCAGCTGCACGTCCCGCCCCGCCGCGTGGTCCTGCGGCCGCTGCACCACCTCCACGTCCGGGTCCACCCCGTGGTTCTCCACCCCCCACCCGTGCCCCTCCAGCCAGAAGGCGTACTTCGGCTGTGTCACCGCCGTCCCGTCGACCAGCCGGTACCGGCTGTCGATGCCGATCACGCCGCCCCACGTGCGCGTACCGACCACCGGTCCGATGCCCAGGGCCCGGATCGCCGCGTTCACGATGTCCCCGTCGGACCCGGAGAACTCGTTGGCGACGGCCACCACCGGCCCCCGGGGCGCGTCCCGGGGATAGCTCTCCGCCCGCATCCCGCGCGGCAGGTCCCAGCCCACGATCCGCCGGGCCAGCTTCTCCACCACCAGCTGCGAGGTGTGCCCGCCGCGGTTCTCCCGCACGTCCACGACCAGCCCCTCGCGCAGCACCTCCACCCGCAGGTCCCGGTGGATCTGCGCCCATCCGGGCGCCTGCATGTCCGGCACGTGGATGTACCCCAGCCGTCCCCGGGACTTCTCGAGCACGTACGCCCGCCGGCCGGCGACCCAGGCGTGGTACCGCAGCGGCTCCTCGTCGGCGAGCGGCACGACGACCGCGTGCCGCGGCTCCCCGCCGCCCGCGGGGAGCACGGTCAGCTCCACGGGCTTCCCCGCCGTCCCCACCAGCAGCGGCGCGGGCCCGGTCACGGGGTCGACGGGCTGCCCGGCGACGGCGAGGATCGCGTCCCCGGCCCGTACGGCGACGCCCGGTGCGGCGAGCGGCGAGCGGGCGTCCGGGTCGGACGTCTCCGCGGGCAGGATGCGGTCCACCCGCCAGCTGCCGTCCTCGTGCCGGGAGAGGTCCGCCCCGAGCAGCCCCTGCCGGGCCCCGCCGCCGTACCCGCCGCGCGGAATGACGTACGCGTGCGAGGTGCCGAGCTCCCCGTGCACCTCCCACAGCAGGTCCACCAGGTCGTCGTGCGTGGCCAGCCGGTCGAGCACCGGCCGGTACCGGTCGAGCACGCCGTCCCAGTCCACGCCGCTCATGTCGGGACGCCAGAAGTTGTCCCGCATGATGCGGCCGTTCTCGTCGAACATCTGCCGCCACTCGACGGCCGGATCGACAAACTGGCGGACCCGCCCGAGGTCGACGGTGATGTTGGTGTCGCTGTCCTCGTCACCGGAGGCGCGCCGGTCGCTGGGGACGACCTTCAGCCGCCCGTCGGTCCACAGCAGCACCCGCTTGCCGTCGCCGCTGACCTCGAAGTGGTCGGCGTCCACGGCCAGGTGCTCGACGCGCTGCTGGGCGAGGTCGTAGCGCTCCAGGTCGGTCTTGGGGTCCGGGTCGTCGGGCGTGGCCCGGGACGCGCCGAGCACGCCCCGCACCGGGTGCCGCAGCCACAGCACCCCGTCCTTGGCGGCGCGCAGGTCGGTGTAGCGGGCGGCCTCGACCGGGAACGGCACGATGCGGTCGGCGAGACCGTCGAGGTCGATCCGGGTGGCGGGGGTGCCCTCGCTGTCGGGCGTCTCGTCCCGGTCGGGTGTCTCGAAGGGCCGGCCGTGCCGCTGCGGGCCGAACGGCGACGGGGTGGTCGCCGCGAGGGTGATCAGGTACGGCCGTACGCCCTCCACGAAGGCCAGGTCGAAGACGTGCTCGTCGTAGACCGGGTCGAAGGAGCGGCTCGACAGGAACGCCAGGTGCTTGCCGTCGAGGGTGAAGGCCGGCGCGTAGTCCTGGAAGCGCAGCGGGGTGGCCTCGGTGACCGACAGGTCGGTGGTGTGGGCGAGGCGGAGCTGGCTGAGCGGGCGCGGGCCGGGGTGGGACCAGGCGAGCCAGCCGGAGTCGGGGGAGAAGACCAGCCCGGAGACGTCGCCGTCCTCGCTGCGGTCGACCTCGCGGACCTCGCCGGTCTCGCGCTCGACGAGGAGCAGGCGCCCGTCGTGCGAGGCGACCGCGGCACGGCTGCCGTCGGGCGCCATGGTCAGCTCCACGACCCGGCCCAGCTGTCCGGCGGCGACGCGGCGCGGGGTGGCACCGGGGGCGGGACCGGTGGCGGGGGCGAACTCCAGGGCGTCGTCGCCCTCGGCGTCGGTCACCCACACCACCCATTCCTCGCCGTCCGCGCGGAACGCGCGCGGGCGCCGTGCCCGTACGCCCGGTGTGGCGGCGAGGGCGCGGGCGGGTCCGGAGCGGTGGGTGACCCAGTGCACGGTGCCGCGCACGCAGACGGCGCTGCCGCGCGCGGTGTGGTCGGGGGAGGCGGAGCCGAACCAGCGGGCGGCGTTCACCGGGAACGGCTGGAGGTCCACGCGCTGTCCGCCGAGCCGCACGTCGAGCCGGCGCGGCTCGGCCCCCTCCAGGTCGTCCAGGATCCACAGCTCACCGGCGCTGGAGTAGACGACCCGGGTGCCGTCGGTGGCGGCGTGCCGGGCGTAGAACCCGTCGAGAGGTGTGTGACGCCTGAGGTCCGAGCCGTCGGCCAGGGAGGAGTACAGGGCGCCGGTGCCCTCGTGGTCAGAGAGGAACGCGACCCTCCCCCACTCCCGGCCGCGCTCGAGCGGGGGGACCCCCGTCCCGGCCCACAGCGGGTACTCGATGTTCCCGTCGAGGTCCTCGTGCAGCCGGACGAACTCGCCGTCGCCCCCCGAGTCGATCCACAGCTTGCCCGCGGTGCCGCCCCGGTAGCGCTTCCACCACGCGGCCTCGCGGCCCATCGGCGCGGACAGCAGCACGGTGTGCGGGCCGTGGGCGACGTCGCCGACGGGCCCGTACGGCAGGGTGTCCGCCGGGCCGCCGTCGAGGGGCACGGCACGGGCCCGACTACGGCGTGAACTGGCCTCGCCGTAGGTGGTGAGCGCGAGGACCCGGCCGTCGGGCGTCCAGCCGCGCACCTGGGTCCTGGAGCTGCCCCAGTGGGTCAGCCGGCGGGCGCGTCCTCCGTCCACGGGCGCGACGTGCACCTCGGGGGCGCCGTCGCGGGTGGAGGTCCAGGCGACGGTGGTGCCGTCGGGCGAGATGCGCGGATGGTTCACCGGCACGTTGTCGGCACTGACCCGCCAGGCCCGGCCGCCGTCCAGCGGGGCGAGCCACACGTCGTCCTCGGCGGTGAAGGCGACCAACTCGCCGTGCGGATGCGGGAACCGGAGATAGGCGGCGGATGCGACCGATGCGGGCTGTGTCACCCGGTCACCCTATGCAGGGCGCGGCGGTCCGGACAGGGGTTCCGATCACTTGCCCTCGACGGGGCGACAGGACGGGTACTGGTCGCACCACACGGTCGTCGTGACGGTCACCGTGACGGTGGGATCCGGTCCGCGGCCGGTCGGTTCGCCCACCCGGGGCGGGCTCTTGTCCTCGCAGTCGCCGAGGCCGTCGACGCGGAACACCTGCTTCCCGCCCACCTTCGCGGTGATGTTCCCGCGCACGCAGGCGCCGTTGACGGCGTGCGTGATCTTGCCGGTGACGCCGATCTCCTTGCCGTCCTGGGTCTCGCCCTCGCAGTCGACGGCGGCGACGGTGTTCTCCTGCGCCGACGGCGCCGAGCCCTTCCGGTCACCGAACGACGCGGTGCAGGTGAGCCAACGGACGTCGGCCTTCCTCCGGTTGAGTTCGTCGGTCACGGCCTCGTCGGTGGTGAACGCGACGGCCGTGGAGCCGAGGCCGCCGCCCTCACAGGCGGTGAGCCCGCCGGCGGCGGCCACGGCGAGGCCCACGGCGAGTGCGATGCGCGGAATCCTGTTCAACGCCCCCATGCACGGCAGCCTGCCACCGTCACGGGTGGGGCGGTAGAGCGCATACGGCCACGTACGCCTCGCGCCCTCGGCCCTCCGTACGCCGGAGGGCCGGCTTCCAGCCCCTCCGGCGTCCGGGGAGCGGGGAGCGGGGCCCGGGGCGGGAAGGGGCGGCGGGGCGAAGGGACTCCTGGTCAGGACCAGCGGCCGGTGCGCCCGAGCAGCAGCGCCGCGGCGGCCGTCCCCGCGGTGGAGGTACGCAGGACACTGCGGCCCAGCCGGTAGGGTTTCGCGCCGGCCCGCGCGAAGAGCTCCAACTCCTCGGGCGACACGCCGCCTTCGGGTCCGACGACCAGCACGATGTCGCCGGACGCGGGCAGTTCGGCGGTCGCCAGCGCCTCCGTACCGCTCTCGTGCAGCACGGCGGCGAAGTCCGCCTCGGCCAGAAGTGAGGCAACCTGCTTGCTCGTCGCCGCGTCCGCGACCTCGGGGAAACGCACCCGGCGGGACTGCTTCCCCGCCTCCCGTGCCGTCGCCCGCCACTTCCCGAGGGCCTTGAGCCCCCGCTCGCCCCTCCACTGCGTGATGCAACGCGACGCCGCCCACGGCACGACGGCGTCGACGCCGACCTCGGTCATCGTCTCCACGGCCAGTTCACCCCGGTCCCCCTTGGGCAGGGCCTGGACCACCGTCAGCCGGGGCGACTCCTCGGGCTCCTCCTCGACGTCACCGAGCCGTACGACCAGCCGGTCCCTGCCCTCGGCGGCCTCCACCTCGCCCTCGGCCCAGCGGCCGGCCCCGTCGGTGAGGACGACGTCCTCACCGGCCCGCAGCCGCCTCACGGAGACGGCGTGCCGTCCCTCGGGCCCGTCGAGCACGTAACGGCCACCCGGGGCCGGGTCGAGACGGTCGACGACGAACACCGGCGCGGTCATCGGGCACCTCCCGCCGACAACGCTGTCCGGGCGGCGGCGAGTTCGGCGGCCAGCACCTCCACCAGCTGTCCGGCGGGCAGCTCCCGGGCCATCCGGTGCCCCTGGCCCGCCCACAGCGCCATGCCCTGCGCGTCACCGGCCTTCGCGGCGGCCTTGCGCAGCGGTGCGGTGAGATGGTGGACGTCCGGGTAGGCGGCGGGCGCGTACGGGCCGTGCTCGCGCAGGAAGCGGTTGACCAGGGCGCGGGCGGGACGGCCGGAGAAGGCCCGGGTCAGCTCGGTGCGGACGTACAGGGGGCTGGTGAGGGCCTGCTTGTGCAGGGCGTGCGCGCCGGACTCGTGGGCGGCGAGGAAGGCCGTGCCGAGCTGGGCGGCGGCGGCACCGGCCGCGAGGACCGCGGCGATCTGGCCGCCGCGCATGATGCCCCCGGCGGCGACGACGGGGATGCCGACGGACTCGCGGACCTGCGCCACGAGGGACAGCAGCCCGGTGCCGGAGCCGTCCGTCTCCGGGACGTCGTGGTGGGTGCCCTGGTGGCCGCCGGCCTCGACGCCCTGTGCGATCACGGCGTCCGCGCCGGCCCGCTCCACGGCCCTGGCCTCCTCCGCCGTGGTGGCGGTGACCAGGGTGTAGGTGCCGGCCCGGCGCAGGGCGTCCAGGACCTCGCGGCCCGGTACACCGAAGTGGAACGACACGACCGGTACCGGGTTGTCCAGCAGGACCGCGAGCTTGGCGTCGTAGCCGTCGTCGCGGCCGCTGTCGGGGTCGCCGAGCTCGGTGTCGTACCAGGTGGCCTCACCGGCCAGCTGGTGGGCGTAGACACCGACGGCCGCGGGGTCGGCGGTCTCCGGCTGCGGCAGGAAGAGGTTGACGCCGAACGGCCTGGACGTCAGTCCCCGCAGCTGCTTGATCTCCTGGTACATCCCGTCCGCGGTCTTGTACCCGGCGGCCAGGAAACCGAGTCCGCCCGCCTCGGACACGGCGGCGGCGAGCTGCGGCACGGCGACACCGCCCGCCATCGGCGCCTGCACGATCGGGTGCGGGAAGAGATCGGTCGGTACGGAGGACATGACCGCATGGTGTCACGTCCCCCGGCCGTCTCCGAATCCGACCTTCCCCGTGGCACAGGCCACTTTTCGCCGTGCCGGGGACCGGGGTGCGGGCGTCCGCGGGAGCCGTTCCTCAGCGCCCGTTGAACGCGTCCTTGAGGCGCGAGAACAGTCCCTGCTGACCCGGCTGGAACGTGCCCTGCGGCCTCTCCTCGCCCCGCAGCTTGGCCAGTTCCCGCAGCAGGCGTTCCTGCTCGGGGTCGAGCTTGGTCGGGGTCTGGACCTCGACGTGCACGATGAGGTCGCCCCGGCCGCCGCCGCGCAGGTGGGTGACGCCCCGGCCGTGGAGCGGGATCGACTGGCCGGACTGGGTGCCGGGCCGGATGTCGACCTCCTCCATGCCGTCCAGCGTCTCCAGCGGCACCTTGGTGCCGAGGGCCGCCGCGGTCATCGGGATGGTGACCGTGCAGTGCAGGTCGTCGCCGCGCCGCTGGAAGGTCGGGTGCGGCAGCTCGTGGATCTCGACGTACAGGTCGCCGGCGGGGCCGCCGCCGGGGCCGACCTCGCCCTCGCCCGCCAGCTGGATCCGCGTGCCGTTGTCGACACCGGCCGGGATCTTGACCGTGAGGGTGCGCCGGGAGCGGACCCGGCCGTCGCCCGCGCACTCCGGGCACGGGGTCGGGACCACGGTGCCGAAGCCCTGGCACTGGGGGCAGGGGCGGGACGTCATGACCTGGCCCAGGAAGGACCGCGTGACCTGCGAGACCTCACCGCGGCCGCGGCACATGTCACAGGTCTGCGCGGTGGTGCCCGGGGCCGCGCCCTCGCCGCTGCAGGTGGTGCAGACGACCGCCGTGTCGACCTGGATGTCCTTGGTCGTGCCGAACGCGGCCTCGTCCAGCTCGACCTCGATGCGGATCATCGCGTCCTGGCCGCGGCGGGTGCGCGAACGCGGTCCGCGCTGCGACGCCGTGCCGAAGAACGCGTCCATGATGTCGGAGAAGTTGCCGAAGCCTCCGGCCCCGAAGCCGCCCGCGGCGCCGGCGCCGGCCTGCGAGAGCGGGTCGCCGCCGAGGTCGTAGACCTGCTTCTTCTGCGGGTCCGACAGCACCTCGTAGGCGGCGTTGATCTCCTTGAACCGCTCCTGGGTCTTCGGATCCGGATTGACGTCCGGATGCAGCTCGCGGGCGAGCCGCCGGAAGGCCTTCTTGATCTCCTCCTGCGACGCGTCGCGGCGCACGCCGAGTACGGCGTAGTAGTCCGTGGCCACTACGACTCCGCCAGGATCTGTCCGACGTACCGTGCCACTGCGCGTACCGCTCCCATCGTTCCGGGGTAATCCATGCGGGTCGGGCCGACCACACCGAGCTTGGCGACAGTCTCGCCGCCCGAACCGTAGCCGACCGACACGACGGACGTGGAGTTGAGTCCTTCGTGGGCGTTCTCGTGACCGATACGCACGGTCACGCCCGGATCCTTCGCCTCGCCGAGCAGCTTGAGGAGCACGACCTGCTCCTCCAGCGCCTCCAGGACGGGCCGGATCACCAGGGGGAAGTCATGTCCGAAGCGGGTGAGATTGGCGGTGCCGCCGATCATCAGCCGCTCCTCGTTCTCCTCGACGAGCGTCTCCAGGAGAGTGGAGAGCACCGTCGAGACCGTACCGCGGTCCTCCGCCTCGAAGGCATCCGGCAGGTCCTCCACCAGACTCGGCACGTCGGTGAAGCGGCGGCCCGCGACCCGGCTGTTGAGCCGCGCCCGCAGGTCCGCGAGGGACGCCTCGCCGAACGGCGCCGGGCAGTCGACCATCCGCTGCTCGACCCGGCCGGTGTCGGTGATCAGCACCAGCATCAGCCGCGCGGGCGCCAGCGCCAGCAGCTCCACGTGCCGCACCGTCGAGCGGGTCAGCGACGGGTACTGCACGACGGCGACCTGCCGGGTGAGCTGCGCGAGCAGCCGCACCGTCCTGGCCACCACGTCGTCGAGGTCGACGGCGCCCTCGAGGAAGTTCTGGATGGCGCGCCGCTCCGGCGCGGTCATCGGCTTCACACCGGCGAGCTTGTCGACGAACAGCCGGTAGCCCTTGTCGGTGGGGATGCGCCCGGCGCTGGTGTGCGGCTGGGCGATGAAGCCCTCGTCCTCCAGGGCCGCCATGTCGTTGCGCACGGTGGCCGGGGAGACGCCGAGGTTGTGCCGCTCGGTGAGCGCCTTGGAGCCGACGGGCTCCTCGGTGCCCACGTAGTCCTGGACGATGGCGCGCAGCACCTGGAGTCTGCGTTCACTGAGCACCGCGCACACCTCCAGTAGCCTTCCGCCCGGTAACGGCTCTGGCACTCTTCGCACGCGAGTGCCAGACTTCCCCGGCCCAGTGTACGGCCGGGGGGTACACCCCGGGCAAGGCCGGTCCCGCGCCGTCGCGCCGGGCGGCGTCGTCCCCGATAGCGTCCCGTCATGACCGTGACTTGGGAAGAGTCGGGATGGGAGCAAGTGGCGCCCGGGGTGGGGCGGTGCCGGCTGCCGGTGTGGGACTGCACGGCGGGGATCGTGGTGGGCGCGGACGGCGTGCTGCTCGTCGACGCGGGTTCGAGTCTGGCCGAGGGCGCGCGGTTGCGCACCGGGGCGCGGGCGCTCACCGGCCGCCGTGTGACGCATCTCGCGCTCACCCACCCGCACTTCGACCACGTCCTCGGGGCGGCGGCGTTCGCGGGGGCGGAGGTGTTCGGGGCGGTGGGCATGGAGACCGTGCTGACGGCGCGCGGGCGCGAGGAGCTGCGCGCGGACGCGGTGCGGTGGGGGCTGGACGCGCGGGCGGCCGCGGAGGCGGCGGACGCGCTGGTCCCGCCCCGGCACGCGGTGTCCGGGGAGTGGACGCTCGACCTGGGCCCGGACGGCGGCCGGCAGGTGCTGCTGGCGAACGTGGGCCCGGGGCACACCGCGCACGACCTCGCGGTGCTCGTCCCCGGCGACCCGGAGGTGGTGTTCTGCGGCGACCTGGTCGAGGAGTCGGGCGAGCCGCAGGCGGGCCCCGACGCCGTCCCCTCCCGGTGGCCGGCCGCGCTGGACCGGCTGCTGGCGCTGGGCGGCGAGGACGCGCTGTACGTCCCCGGGCACGGCGCGGTGGTGGACGCGGCGTTCGTGCGGGCGCAGCGCGACGCCCTGGCGGCACGTTTCGGCGTGTCGGAGTGATCACGGCGGCCGCGATCCTCGTATCGTCGTCAGAATGCGCCAGTACTCCGCCGATCTGACCCCTCCGTGGAAGAAGCCGCAGCCCGTCCCCGAGGTCGCCGCCGAGCCAGGACTGGTGGTGGAGGAGCCCGGGACCGGCTTCTGCGGCGCGGTGATCCGCTGCGAGGCGGGCACGGTCACGCTGGAGGACCGCTTCGGCAAGCACCGGGTGTTCCCGCTGGAGCCGCGCGGGTTCCTGCTGGAGGGGCGGGTCGTGACGCTGGTGCGTCCGGCCTCCGGTCCCCGGCGGCCCGCGCGTACGGCGTCGGGTTCGGTGGCCGTCCCCGGCGCGCGGGCGCGGGTGGCCCGCGCGGGGCGCATCTACGTCGAGGGGCGGCACGACGCGGAGCTGGTGGAGAAGGTGTGGGGCGACGACCTGCGCGTCGAGGGGGTGGTCGTCGAGTACCTGGAGGGTGTCGACGACCTGCCGTCGATCGTGGAGGACTTCGCGCCGGGGCCCGACGCGCGCCTCGGGATCCTGGTCGACCATCTGGTCCCGGGGTCGAAGGAGTGGCGCATCGCGCAGGCGGTGACGAGCGAGCACGCGCTGGTGGTGGGGCACCCGTACATCGACATCTGGGAGGCGGTGAAGCCGGCGTCGGTCGGCATCGGGGCGTGGCCGCGGGTGCCGCGGGGGCAGGACTGGAAGACGGGGGTGTGCGCGGCGCTGGGATGGCGGGTGGCGAACACGGGGGAGGCGTGGCGGCGGATCCTCGACTCCGTGCACTCGTACAAGGACCTGGAGCCGCAGCTGCTGGGCCGCGTGGAGGAACTGATCGACTTCGTCACGGCACCGGCCTGAGGGGCGCGGTGTCGCGGCGGGTCTTCTCGCCCCCGCCGCCCCTTCCCGGTCCCGTCCCCGGGGGCGCTGCCCCCGGACCCCCGCTCCTCAAACGCCGGAGGGGCTGAGGTAGCCCCTCCGGCGTTTGAGGAGCGGGGTCTGGGGCGGAGCCCCAGGTCGGGACGGGAAGGGGCGGCGGGGGCGAGGAAAGTCAGTCCACCAGGTCCCGCACCACCGCGTCCGCCAGCAGCCGCCCGCGCAGGGTGAGGGCCGCGCGGCCCTCGTCGTAGGGGCCCTCGGCCAGCAGGCCGTCGGCGAGGGCCCGGCCCGCAGCCGCAAGCCCCTCCGCACGGAGCAGCGAAAGAGGCACCCCCTCCGACAGCCGCAGCTCCAGCAGGATCCGCTCCACCCGCCGGTCCTCCTCCGACAGCAGCTCCCGCCCCGCCCCCGGCGACCGCCCCTCCGCCAGTGCCGCCGCGTACGCCCCCGGGTGCTTGACGTTCCACCACCGCACCCCGCCCACGTGCGAGTGGGCGCCGGGGCCCGCACCCCACCAGTCGGCGCCGCGCCAGTACAGCTCGTTGTGCAGGCAGCGCCCCGCCTCCGAGGTCGCCCAGTTGGACACCTCGTACCAGTCGAAGCCGGCCGCCGACAGCATCTCCTCGGCGATCAGGTACCGGTCCGCGTGGACGTCGTCGTCCGTCATCGGCACCTCGCCGCGCCGGATCCGGCGGGCCAGCTGCGTGCCCTCCTCCACGATCAGCGCGTACGCCGAGACGTGGTCCGGGCCGGCGCCGATCGCCGCGTCCAGGGACGCCCGCCAGTCGTCGTCGGATTCCCCCGGCGTGCCGTAGATCAGGTCGAGGTTGACGTGCTCGAACCCGGCCGCGCGGGCCTCCGCGACGCACCGCTCGGGGCGGCCGGGGGTGTGCGTGCGGTCGAGGACCCTCAGCACGTGCTGCCGGGCGCTCTGCATGCCGAACGAGATGCGGTTGAAGCCGCCGGCCCGCAGCGCCGCCAAGTAGGCGGGGTCGACCGACTCCGGGTTCGCCTCCGTGGTCACCTCGGCGTCCGCCGCCAGGCCGAACTCCTCGCGGACCGCCCCCAGCATCCGTACGAGGTCGTCGGCGGCCAGCAGCGTCGGCGTGCCGCCGCCCACGAACACCGTGCGGACCTCGCGCGGGTCGTCGCCGAGCACCTTCCGCGCCAGCCGGACCTCGTCGACGAGCGTCCCGGCGTAGTTGTCGCGGGAGGCCAGCACCCCGCCGCTGCCGCGCAGCTCGGTGGCGGTGTAGGTGTTGAAGTCGCAGTAACCGCAGCGGGTCGCGCAGTACGGGACGTGCAGGTAGAAGCCGAGGGGACGGTCCGTGGCCCCGGCGAGCGCGGACGCGGGCAGCGCGCCGTCGGCGGGGACGGGCTCGCCGTCGGGGAGTGCGGAAGGCATGTGCTCCATTGTCCCGCACCCGCCGGCTCACTCGGCCTGGAGCACCAGGAGGGCGAGGTCGTCGGCCGGCGGGCGGGCCCCGAACTCGTGCACGAGCTGCGTGATCCGTTCCGCTATCGGCCCGGCGTCCATCCCCGCGCACCCGGACAGGGCGGTGGCGAGCCCGTCCCCGTCGTCGAACTGGTGGGGGCCGGAGCGCCGCTCGGTGACTCCGTCGGTGACGCAGAGGAGCGTGTCGCCGGAGTACATCTCGAAGGTCTCGCTGGTGTACATGACGTCCTCGACGACTCCGAGGAGGGTCTGCGGCTGGGCGACCGTACGGACGGAGCCCTCGGGGTCGAGCAGCAGGGGCAGCGGGTGTCCGGCGGAGGCGAGGGTGCAGCGGACGCCGCCCGCGAAGGGGACGAGTTCGCCGAAGAGCAGGGAGAGGAAGCGGGTCTGGGGGCCGTCGCCGGGCGCGGTCGGGCGGGCCCCGGCGGCCACCAGCGCGCGGGCGGCGGCGTCGGCGGCCTCCGTGGCGTCGTCGAGGAGGAGCTGGTTGAGCCGGTCGAGGACGTCGGCGACGCGATAGCCCTCGCGGGCCAGCAGCCGCAGCCAGGGCCGGACGAGTCCGATGACGACGGCGGCCTCGGGCCCCTTGCCCTGGACGTCGCCGACGGCGAAGCACCAGCGGCCCCGGCCGGCCGGGAAGAGGTCGTAGAAGTCGCCGCTCGGTCCGCCCTTGTCGCAGGGTTCGTGGACGAGGGCGCTGCGGACGCCGGGGATCTCGGCGACGGCGCCGGGCAGCAGTCCGCGCTGGAGCACGGCGCTGATGGTGGCCTGGCGGGAGTACTGCCGGGCGGCGCCGATGGCGAGCGCGACCCGCCGGCCGAGGTCCTCGACCAGCCCGGTGATCTCGTCGGGGAACCGGTCGATGCCGCCCCGCCCGATCACCAGCGTCCCCAGCGGCCGCCCGCCGGCGACGAGCCGGTAGGCGAGGGCGGCTCCGTGGGCACCGTCGCCCGGGCCGTCGTCCAGGGCCGCGCCGCCGGGCCACGGGTAGGGCCGGGGCCCGGGGTGGAGCGGGTCGCCCGGATCGGGCGGGTGCTGTTCCAGGGCGTGGCTGAGGGCCTCGATGCGGTTCTCGCTGGCGTGCCAGACCCGGGCGAGGCGGGGGCCGCCGGCCCCGCGGGCGCCGTCGTCCCAGCCTCCGTGGCCGGTGGTTTCGTCCTCCAGCCACACCGCGCACCAGTCGGCCAGCCGGGGCACGATCAGCTGGCCGGTGAGGGAGGTGACCAGGTCCTCGTCCAGTTGGCCGGCGAGCAGGTCGGAGGCCTCGGCGAGGAAGGACAGGGCGCCGCGCCCCAGCCAGGTGCCGTCCCGTCCGTCGCGCCGGGCGAGCCAGTCGTCGCCGTAGGAGCCCGCCAGCCAGGTGTCGCGGCCGCCCGCCCCCTGGCCCTCCCGGTGACCGGGGGCGGGCCGGACGGTGAGCGGGTCCAGGGGGCCCCGGGCGAGGCTCTCCGCGACCCTGAGGTCGTGGACGTGGGCGTGCTCCCCCGCGTACGGGGCGCCCCGCTCGCCGGCGGCGTGCTCCGGGTCGGCGGGCAGCCGCGCCCACACGGTCTTGCTGCCGGGGCGGTAGGTGATCCCCCAGGACTCGCAGAGCGCGGCGACCAGACGCAGGCCGCGCCCGTACTCGGGGGTGTCCGGTGCCGGGGGCGGTGCGCTCTCGCCGTCGCGCGGCGCGCGGGAGGGGTGGTGGTCGGCGACCTCGACGACGAACGCGCCGGTCTCCTGCTCCAGCCGGTACGTCAGACGGACCTCGGTGCCGGCGTGCACGACGGCGTTGGTGACCAGTTCGCTGGCGACGAGCGCGGCGTCGTCACCTACGGGGCCGGTGAGGTGCTCCGCGCCGGGCAGGGCCAGTTCGGCCCACTCGGTGAGCGTCTTGCGCAGCAGTGCCCGCGCGGAACCGGGCGCGAGGGGGCTTCCGGACAGGGTCGCTTCCACCCGCGCGCACCCCCGCGGGTCGGAGGCGCGCGAGGCGGTCTCCCGCTGGGTCGGAATGGCCCGCATGGGCAGCTCCCCGGGCAGTTCGTACGAATGCAACCTCGATCACTGCCCACAGGGTGACAGACAGACCCCGCCCATAAGCAACGAGTTACCGAAGTGGGCCGCCAGGGATGCGAACCGTGGTACGCGTGTGGTCAGGAACGGTCAGAAAGCCGTCTCCTTCCGGACAACGGGAAAAGCGGGGCGGGGTCCCGGGCCGTGTCGGCCCGGGACCCCGCCCCGCTCGGTCACACCGTGGGTGTCACGCCTCGCGGGAGCCCTCGTACATCTCCTCGATGAGGTGCTTGTACTCGCGCTCCACCACCGGGCGCTTCAACTTCAGGCTCGGGGTGATCTCGCCGTGCTCGACGTCGAGGTCGCGGGGCAGCAGGCGGAACTTCTTGATGGTCTGCCAGCGCTGGAGACCCTCGTTGAGCTGCTTGACGTAGCCGTCGACCATCTCGACCGTGGCGGGCGCGGCGACGATGTCCGCGTACGCCTTGCCCTCCATGCCGTTGTCGGCCGCCCAGGCCGTGATGGCGGCCTCGTCGAGGGCGATCAGGGCGGTGCAGTAGTTCCGGTCCGCGCCGTGCACCAGGATGTTGGAGACGTACGGGCAGACGGCCTTGAACTGGCCCTCGACCTCGGCGGGGGCGATGTACTTGCCGCCGGAGGTCTTGATGAGGTCCTTCTTGCGGTCGGTGATGCGCAGGTAGCCGTCGGCGGACAGCTCGCCGATGTCGCCGGTGTGGAACCAGCCGTCCTCCTCCAGCACCTCGGCGGTCTTGTCGGGCAGGTTGTGGTAGCCCTGCATGATGCCGGGGCCGCGCAGCAGGACCTCGCCGTCGTCGGCGATGCGGACCTCGGTGCCGGGCAGCGGCTTGCCGACGGTGCCGGTGCGGTAGGCCTCGCCGGGGTTGACGAAGGACGCGGCGGAGGACTCGGTGAGGCCGTAGCCCTCCAGGATGTGGACGCCGGCGCCGGAGAAGAAGTAGCCGATGTCGGGGGCGAGGGCGGCCGAGC
Source organism: Streptomyces pilosus (assembly GCF_014649835.1). GTDB lineage: Bacteria > Actinomycetota > Actinomycetes > Streptomycetales > Streptomycetaceae > Streptomyces > Streptomyces pilosus. The sequence goes on from NZ_BMTU01000001.1 coordinate 799,329, forward strand.
CGGAGATGCAGGCGCGCAGGTTGCCGCCGAAGGCCTCGCGGATCTTGGCGTAGACGAGCTTGTCGGCGACGGCGTGCCGGGCGCGCAGGCCCGCGGGGGCACTGGCCGTGCCGGTGCGGCGGAAGTTGTCCTGGGTGACCTTGGCGTACTCGCGGGCGACCCCGGCGGCCCACTGGAAGATCTTGTACTTGGCGCCTCCGCCGGCCCTCGCCTTGGCGGCGACGCCGTTGTAGACCTTCTCGAAGATGCGGGGCACGGCGGCCATGTAGGTCGGCCGGACCACCGGCAGGTTCTCGATGATCTTGTCGACGCGGCCGTCGACGGCGGTCACGTGACCGGCCTCGACCTGGCCGGAGATCAGCACCTTGCCGAAGACGTGGGCGAGCGGCAGCCACAGGTACTGCACGTCGTCGCCGTGGACCATGCCGGTCGCCGGGATCGCCTTGGCCATGTACGCCCAGGCGTCGTGGGGCAGGCGGACTCCCTTGGGGCGGCCGGTGGTGCCGGAGGTGTAGATCAGGGTGGCCAGCTGGTCCTTGGTGATCGCCGCGACCCGCTCCTTGATCACCTCCGGCTCCTTCTGCAGCCGGGCGGCGCCGAGCTGCTCCAGGTCGGCGAGGGTGATCACGAAGTCGTCCGTGTCGACACCGGCCGGGTCGACGACCACGACGCGGACGAGGTCGGGCAGCTCGGCGCGCTTGGCCACCGCCTTGGCCGCCTGCTCGGCGTCCTCCGCGACGAGCACCCGGCTCTGGGAGTCGGACAGGATGTAGGCGGACTCGTCCGCGTTGGTCTGCGGGTAGATCGTGGTGGTGGCGGCGCCCGCGCAGAGGATGCCGAGGTCGGCGAGGATCCACTCGACGCGGGTGGCGGAGGCCAGGGCCACCCGCTCCTCGGGCTGGACGCCCAGCTCGATCAGGCCGGCCGCGATGGCGTGCACCCGTTCGGCGGTGCCCGCCCAGGTGAGGGACTTCCAGTCGTCCGGGCCCTCGCCGGAGGCCGGCGGGACGGGGTAGCGGTAGGCCTCGGCGTCCGGTGTGGCCGCCACACGCTCCAGGAAGAGGGCCGCCAGGGTCGGCGGTCGGTTCTCGATCAGTGTCTGTGTGTCGCTCACGACATCCTCCGGGGCCCGCGACGGTGCGGCTGGCTCAGTGCGGCTGGGGTTTCCTCGCGCGTCGTTGTTTAACTCGCGAGTAACTATCGAGCACGGACAGAGTAAGGGCCGACCGGCCTCGGCGTAAGGGGCCACGGCCTGTTACTTCATACAGAGGACCACCCCCGATGCGCGCGGGGGCCCGCCGCACCGACGTGCGACGGACCCCCGTTCCGCCCGGTTCGCGGAGTGACCCGCGGTAACCTCCGGCTACTTCTTGGCCTTGCCCGAACCCGCGCTCTCGTCGCTCGACAGCACGGCGATGAAGGCCTCCTGCGGGACCTCCACGGAGCCCACCATCTTCATCCGCTTCTTGCCCTCCTTCTGCTTCTCCAGCAGCTTCCGCTTGCGGGAGATGTCACCGCCGTAGCACTTGGCGAGGACGTCCTTGCGGATGGCGCGGATGGTCTCGCGGGCGATGACCCGCGAGCCGATGGCGGCCTGGATGGGCACCTCGAAGGCCTGGCGCGGGATGAGCTCGCGCAGCTTGGCGACGAGCCGCACGCCGTACGCGTACGCCGCGTCCTTGTGGGTGATCGCGGAGAACGCGTCCACCTTGTCGCCGTGCAGCAGGATGTCGACCTTGACCAGGCTGGAGGTCTGCTCGCCGGTGGGCTCGTAGTCCAGGGAGGCGTAGCCGCGGGTCTTGGACTTCAGCTGGTCGAAGAAGTCGAAGACGATCTCCGCGAGGGGCAGGGTGTAGCGGATCTCCACCCGGTCCTCGGAGAGGTAGTCCATGCCGAGCAGCACGCCGCGCCGGGTCTGGCACAGCTCCATGATCGAGCCGATGAACTCGCTGGGCGCCAGGATGGTGGCCCGCACGACCGGCTCGTACACCTCGCTGATCTTCCCCTCGGGGAACTCGCTCGGGTTGGTGACGGTGTGCTCGGTGCCGTCCTCCATGAGGACCCGGTAGACCACGTTCGGCGCGGTGGCGATCAGGTCGAGGCCGAACTCGCGCTCCAGGCGCTCGCGGATCACGTCGAGGTGCAGCAGGCCGAGGAAACCGACGCGGAAGCCGAAGCCGAGGGCGGCGGAGGTCTCCGGTTCGTACACCAGGGCCGCGTCGTTGAGCTGGAGCTTGTCGAGGGCCTCGCGCAGCTCCGGGTAGTCGGAGCCGTCGAGGGGGTAGAGGCCGGAGAACACCATGGGCTTGGGGTCCTTGTAGCCGCCCAGCGCCTCCTCGGCGCCCTTGTGCTGGCTGGTGACGGTGTCACCGACCTTGGACTGGCGGACGTCCTTCACACCCGTGATCAGGTAGCCCACCTCGCCGACGCCGAGGCCGTCGGCCGACAGCATCTCCGGCGAGTTGGTGCCGATCTCCAGCAGCTCGTGGGTGGCGCCGGTGGACATCATCCGGATGCGCTCGCGCTTGTTGAGCTGGCCGTCGATGACACGGACGTACGTCACGACACCGCGGTAGGAGTCGTAGACCGAATCGAAGATCATCGCGCGGGCGGGGGCGTCCTTGACGCCGACCGGGGCGGGGACCTCGGCGACCACGCGGTCCAGCAGCGCCTCGACGCCCATACCGGTCTTCGCGGACACCTTGAGCACGTCGTCCGGGTCGCAGCCGACCAGGTTCGCCAGCTCCTCGGCGAACTTCTCCGGCTGCGCGGCCGGCAGGTCGATCTTGTTGAGCACCGGGATGATCGTGAGGTCGTTCTCCATCGCCAGGTAGAGGTTGGCGAGGGTCTGCGCCTCGATGCCCTGGGCGGCGTCCACGAGGAGGATCGTGCCCTCGCAGGCGGCGAGGGACCGGGACACCTCGTAGGTGAAGTCGACGTGCCCGGGGGTGTCGATCATGTTGAGGATGTGCGTGTTGCCCTTGTCGTGGGTCGGCGCCCACGGCAGGCGCACGGCCTGGGACTTGATCGTGATGCCGCGCTCGCGCTCGATGTCCATGCGGTCGAGGTACTGAGCGCGCATCTGCCGCTGCTCGACCACTCCGGTCAGCTGGAGCATCCGGTCGGCGAGCGTGGACTTGCCGTGGTCGATATGGGCGATGATGCAGAAGTTGCGGATCAGCGCCGGGTCGGTACGGCTCGGCTCGGGCACATGGCTGGGGATCGCGGGCACGCAGGGTCCTGATTCTTGAGGCGTCCGCATACGTGTGCTTGTCCGTCTGCGGTCTCGGGTCGGATCGATACGTAGCTTCCATCGTCCCACGCGCGGGGACCGGGGACGGGTTTGGGCCACCGAATGGGCCGCTGGTAGTGTGGAGGGCTGTGTCTCATGCCCTCTCGGTGCGAGGCACGTCTTCTGGAAAATCACCCGGTACGGACCGTGCGGCTCCCGTGCGGCCCCGTGCCAGAACCTGTAGAGGCTCATTCGTGGCGAACATCAAGTCCCAGATCAAGCGGAACAAGACCAACGAGAAGGCGCGGCTGCGCAACAAGGCCGTCAAGTCCTCTCTGAAGACCGCGATCCGCAAGGCCCGCGAGGCCGCCGCCGCGGGTGACACCGAGAAGGCCACCGAGTACCAGCGCGCCGCCGCGCGTCAGCTCGACAAGGCCGTCTCCAAGGGCGTCATCCACAAGAACCAGGCCGCCAACAAGAAGTCGGCGCTGGCGCAGAAGGTCGCGGCCGTCAAGGGCTGAACAACCCTGTGATCTGATCGCCGGCGGGACTCCGGGCGGGCCCTCTCTCTCCGCCCCCGGCCGGCACCCCGAGCTCGTACGCGGCCTGCGTTCGCCACGCGGGTACGGGCTCAGCAGCTTCATCCGAAGGCCCCGTCCCTCACCCTTCCCCAGGGTGGCGGACGGGGCCTTCGGCGGTCCGGGACCCGGGCGCGTGACGCCCGGGTCCGGACGTCATGGCGCTGCGGCGCTACGGTGCTACGGCGCTACGGCGCTACGGCGCTACGGCGCTACGGCGCTACGACCAGAAGGCGTTCGTCGCGTCGAGGTCCGCGACGCACTCGTCGAGGTCGGTGATCCGGTCCCCGACGATCCGGAAGACGATGCCTCCGTCGTCGTCGATGTGCTTTCCCCGCCGGTCGGCGGTGAAGTGGTGCAGCGTGACCGCGTGGCCCCTGCCGTCGACCAGGACCTGCCGCAGCTCGACCCGGAACGTCCCGCCGGTCTCCTCACCGAGCCGCCGGTAGACGTCGAGGATCGCGTCCTGGCCCTTGTGGTCGCCCGAGAGGATCCCGGTCCCGGGCACGTGATGCGTGGCGTCGGCCGTCATCAGGCCGCGCAAGGTGTCCATGTCCCCACGCGTGAACGCCTCATAGCCCTTGCGGACGAGCTGTGCGTTCGGGTGTTCAGCCATGTCGCTCGCCGCCTTTCCCTGTCCGGCGACCTGAGCTGATACGTCCGATTCTCCTCCCCCGGGGGGCGGGAGGGCCACTCGGTCAGCCGATCCGGCGGGCCGCTACGCCCGTCCCCTCGACCTCGCCGCCCGCGCGATGGTGACGACCGCCTTCTCCAGGGCGTACTCCGGGTCGTCCCCGCCGCCCTTCACCCCGGCATCGGCCTCGGCGACCGCGCGCAGCGCCACGGCCACGCCGTCCGGGGTCCAACCGCGCATCTGCTGCCGGACCCGGTCGATCTTCCACGGCGGCATGCCCAGTTCCCGGGCGAGGTCGGCGGGCCTGCCGCCGCGCGCCGACGACAGTTTGCCGATCGCCCGCACGCCCTGGGCCAGCGCGCTGGTGATCAGCACCGGGGCCACCCCGGTCGACAGGGACCAGCGCAGCGCCTCCAGGGCCTCCGCCGCGCGGCCCTCGACGGCCCGGTCGGCGACCGTGAAGCTCGACGCCTCGGCCCGGCCGGTGTAGTAGCGGCCGACGACCTCCTCGTCGATGGTTCCTTCGACGTCCGCGACCAGTTGGGACACCGCCGAGGCGAGCTCCCGCAGGTCGCTGCCGATCGCGTCGACCAGCGCCTGGCAGGCCTCCGGGGTGGCCGAGCGCCCGGTGGTGCGGAACTCGCCCCGCACGAACGCCAGCCGGTCCGCCGGCTTGGTCATCTTGGGGCACGCCACCTCGCGCGCCCCGGTCCTGCGCGCCGCGTCGAGCAGTCCCTTGCCCTTGGCGCCGCCCGCGTGCAGCAGCACGAGGGTGATCTCCTCGGCGGGCGCCCCGAGGTACGCCTTGACGTCCTTGACGGTGTCCGCCGACAGGTCCTGCGCGTTGCGCACGACGACGACCTTGCGCTCGGCGAAGAGCGACGGGCTGGTCAGCTCGGCGAGGGTGCCGGGCTGGAGCTGGTCCGGGGTCAGGTCGCGGACGTCCGTGTCGGCGTCGGCGGCCCTCGCAGCGGCCACCACCTCCTGCACGGCACGGTCGAGCAGCAGGTCCTCCTGGCCCACGGCGAGCGTCACCGGGGCGAGGAGGTCGTCGGATGCGGTCTTCCTGGCCATCGCGACAAGCATCCCACGCACCACCGACAACGCCGCCCGGACGTCCGCGGTCCCGCTACGGCTCCTCCCGCCAGCCCTCCCACGCGGCGACGAACTCGTTCAGCTCACCGGGGTCGAGCCGTTCCGCCTCGTCCCGCAGGACGACGAGCCACTGCGCGTCCTCCGCGTCGTCCTCCCCGGCGAGCGCGTCCCGCACCAGCCGCGGTTCCTCGACCACGCCGAACCGTTCCCCGAGCGCCTCGGCCACCTCCTCCGCGGCGTCGCGGTCGGGCAGCACCAGCACATGTCGCACATCACTCACACGGGCCATTGTCCGGTACGGGATCAGTCGCTCCCGCCGGTGTCCCGCACCGTCGGCACGGTGTCCAGCGTGATCCCGAACCGGTCCCGGTAGAGCGCCAGCACCTCCTCGTCCGTCCCGGCCTCCCGCTGCTGCCGGGTCCCGTCGGGCGAGGTGACCGTGAACCGGCGGCCGCTGAGCGTGATCCGCCCTCCGTCGTCGGTGATCCGCGAGCACACGAGGGACCGCGAGAAGTGCGAGGCCGGCGAGCTGCTGTGCCACCAGGAGCCGACCGTGAAGTCGTCGAGCACCCTCGGCCTCACCTCCAGGCGGTACACCGGCCGGCCGTCGTGGATCACGTCCAGGTCCGCGGCCTCCACCGTGTGGTGCCCGCCGCGCACCCCGGCCGCGTCGGCCCCGGCCTCGACGATCCGGAAGGTGCCGCCGGGATCCTGCTGCTCGCCCCGCTCCCCGAAGGCGAGCGGGAGGTGGAAGTGAGCCCCGAAGCCGACGTCGACCAGCCGGTCGCCGCCGTCGACCGTCCGTACCCGCAGCGCGAGATGGTCGTAGGGGATGCCGAGCCGGCCCCCTTCCCCGTACACCCGCGCGGCGAGCAGGGTGACGTCGTAACCGAGCGCGGCGAGCAACGCCGCGAACGCGCCGTTGAGTTCGTAGCAGAATCCGCCCCGCCCGGCCTCCACGACCTTGTCCAGCAGCCGCTTCTCGTCGAGCACGATCTCCTCGCCGAGGTGGATGGACAGGTTCTCGAACGGCACGGTCCTCAGGTGCCGCAGGTGCAGCTCGCGCAGGGCGTCCACGGTGGGCCAGGCGGGCTGTCCGGCGCCCAGCCGGCGCAGATAGGCGTCGATCGCCGCGGTGTTCATGCCACCAGTCATGCCGTCAGTCATGCCCTCAGTGTCGCGCCACAGCGAGTTCTCCGCTCCCGTCTTCCCCACCCCCGGTCACCGCCAGCGCCCCGTCCCGGTCGGTCCGCAGCACGCGCGCTCCCCGGGCGCGCAGCGCGGCGACGGTGCCGGGCGCCGGGTGTCCGTAGGTGTTGTCCCGGCCGGTGCTGATCAGCGCCAGCCGCGGGTCCGCCAGGCGCAGCAGGCCCGGGTCCTGGTGGGCGGAGCCGTGGTGGGCGACCTTGAGGACGTCCACGCCGGCCAGGCTCCGGGCCGCCGCCGATCCGGCCAGGGCCCGCTGGGCCGGTGGTTCGAGGTCGCCGAGCAGCAGCAGGCGCAGACCGGCCGTGCGGACCAGCATGGCCACGCTGGCGTCGTTCGGTCCCTCCGATGCCGGATGGCCGCCGGACGGCGGCCACACCACCTCCCAGGACAGGCCGCCCGCGCGGCGGACCTCACCGGCGGCGGCGCGGGTCAGGGGGATGTGCCGGGCGGCGGCGAGTCTCCGTACGAACGCGGCCTGGCCGGCGGGCTCCTCCAGGGCCGTGGTCGCGACGGCGCCCACCTCGCGTCCGCGCAGGACACCGGGCAGGCCCGCCACGTGGTCGGCGTGGAAGTGGGTCAGGACGACGAGCGGGACGCTGGTGACGGCGAGGGAGCGCAGACAGCGGTCCACGAGGGCGGGTTCGGGGCCCGCGTCGACGACCACGGCGGCCCCCTCCCCCGCCGCCAGCACCATCGCGTCGCCCTGCCCCACGTCGCACATCACCATCCGCCAGTCCGGGGGCGGCCAGCCCGTGATCGCCTCGGTGAGCGGGCGGGGCTGCACCACCAGCAGGACCAGCAGGAGGGCGCAGGCACCGCACCACCAGGGGTGTGCCAGGAGCCGGCGGCCCACGGACAGCGCCACGAGGGTGGTGGCGCCGAGCGCTGCCGCTCCGGCCCATCCGCCGGGCCAGTCCACGCCCGCGCCTGGCAGTGCGGCACCGGTTCTGGCGACCTCGGCGATCCACTCCGCGGGCCAGCTCGCGCACCAGGCCAGTGCCTGCGCCGCCGGCATCGCGACGGGCGCCGTGGCGAGGGCGAGGAAGCCCAGCACCGTGGCCGGGGCGAGCGCGAACTCCGCCAGCAGGTTGCACGGGATCGCCACCAGGCTCACCCGCGCGGCGAGCACGGCGACCACGGGTGCGCAGAGCGCCTGGGCCGCGCCCGCGGCGGCCAGCGCCTCCGCCAGGCGGGGCGGTACGCCTCTGCGGCGCAGTCCCGTGCTCCAGCGGGGAGCGAGGGTGAGCAGCGCTCCGGTGGCCAGTACGGAGAGGAGGAAGCCGTAACCACGGGCCAGCCAGGGGTCGTAGAGCACCAGGAGCAGCACGGCCGTGGCCAGGGCGGGGACGAGCGATCTGCGGCGGCCGGTGGCGAGCGCGAGCAGGGCGACGGATCCGCAGGCCGCGGCCCGCAGCACGCTGGGGTCGGGCCGGCAGACGACGACGAAGCCGAGGGAGAGAGCGGCGCCCAGCAGTGCCGTGCCCCGCAGGGAGACGCCGAGACGGGGGGCGAGTCCGCGGCGTTCGGCGTTCTGGGCCAGACCGGGCGGGCCGAGGAGCAGGGCGAGGAGGATGGTGAAGTTGGCGCCGGAGACGGCGAGTGTGTGGGTGAGGTCGGTCTCCCGGAACGCCTCGTCCAGCTCCGGGGTGATTCTGGCGGTGTCGCCGACGACCAGCCCGGGCAGCAGCGCCCGGGCGTCGGCCGGCAGTCCGTCGGTGGCCTCCCGCAGCCCGGCCCGCAGCCGGCCCGCCAGCCGCTGCGGCCCGGAGGGCCCGCTCACGGTCTCGGGCCCGTCGCGGCCCTTCACCCGCAGGACGGCCGCGAACCGGTCGCCGCCCGCCCGGGCCGGAGCGAGCCTGGCCTCGACCCGCAGTCGGGTGGAGGGGAGCAGGCGGAGCCATGGGGACGGGGAGGAAGAGGAAGAGGGGGAGGAGCTCCGGTCGTCGTGGGGCGTGGCGGGTGCGCCCGGGGGTGTGTCGACGATCAGGAGGACGGGTGCGCGGGTCTCCTGCGCCCCTTCTCCGGCCCGCTCCACGCGCCGGACGTCGGCCTCGATCAGTACGGACGCCGGGGCCATGCGGTTCCCGCTGACCCTGGGCCGGGTGAGCCGGGGGTCGGCGGTGACGACGGCCTCCGCGGTGACCCGCGCGTACTCCCCCGCGAGCGCGGGGACGGGGCCGCGCCGCAGGTCCGCGCCGTGCAGGCCCGCCGATCCCGCCGCGGCGGCCACACAGAGCAGCACGGCGGCCGTGGCGTGGGCGGTGGCGCGGGCTCGCTCCGTGAGGCGGCTGCGGGTCGCGAGGAGCGCGCCGGCCGTCAGCAGGCAGAGGCCCACGGCCGTCACCACGGAGGTGGGCGGCGCGTGCAGCGTCAGGGCCGCCGTGGCCCACGCGGCCAGGGCCGGCGGGACCAGCCGGAGGTCGGGCGGGCCCTCCTGCCGCGGATGCGCGGCACCCAGCCGCCGGCCGGAGGCGGCGTGGACGGTGGGGCGGGTGGAGGCGGCAGCGGCAGTGCCGACAGTGCCGGCAGTGGTGGTGACGGCGGTCGGGGTTGCCGGGTTCGTCGCCCCGGTGTCCGCGGCCGTACGGGGTGCCGTCATGGCCGGACGAGGTCCCGGAGGTCCGCGAAGCGGCGTTCGCCGATGCCGTTGACCTCGCGGAGTTCGTCCACCGAGCGGAAACCGCCGTTTTGGGTGCGGTAGTCGATGATGTGCTGGGCCAGCACGGGGCCGACTCCGGGAAGGCTGTCGAGCTGGTCGAGGGTGGCGGTGCCGAGGGACACCGGGGCGACGGGGCCGCCGGCTGCCGTGGCCGCGCCGGGGGCGCTGCCGGGGGCGGCCGCCCCCGCGCCCGGCGGTGCCGGGGCTCCGACGACCAGTTGTTCGCCGTCGACGAGGAAGCGGGCCCGGTTGAGGGCGTCCGTCCTGGTGCCGGGGCGGACCCCGCCGGCCGCACGGAGTGCGTCCTCGACGCGGGAGCCGGCCGGCAGGCGGTGGATTCCCGGCTCCCGCACCTTGCCGCCGACGTCGACCACGATCTCGGCTGCCGCCGGGCCGCCGGAGCCCGCCGGGGCCGCTGCCCGTGCCGGCGGCGGTCCGTCCGCCGTTCCCGTGCGCTCCTCGCCGGGGTCGGCCGCCCGGACCACTTCCGGGGGCCGCACCGGCTGGGTGCGGCCCGACCAGAAGTGCTGCACGGCGAAGCCGAGGACCAGCACGAGCAGCGCCGACAGGGCGAGCACGCTGCGCCGCTCCAGGCCGCAGCGCGTCTGCACCCACAGCGGCAGTCGCTCCCGCAACGCGAGCACGGCCCGGTCCGGTCGCCGGACCGGGGGCCAGTCCGGGTCGCGGCGAGCGGGAGGCCCCGGTTCGGGCACTCCCCCGGGCGCCCCGCGGTCGACGGAGTCCGAGCCGCCGCCCGCCCGGTCCGTGCCCGGATGGGGAGGAGGAGGATTGCCGTTCACCCGGTCCGTGCCCGGATCGGGAGGAGGAGGACTGCCGTTCGTCCGACCCGCGCCCCGATCGGGGCGGTGCGGCGGAGGCTCCTGGGCGACCGTCCGGCCCGCTTTCCCCGGACGCCCCGGGGCCGCTGACGGGTCCGCCCGCACCGGGCCGCCCTCAACAGCCCCGCGCGGGTTAGTACTCGAAGCTTCCGCCGGCCACAGGGGTGCCACGACCGCCCGCCGGTCCACCGGCACGTGATCCCCGGCAGTCGCACGTGGACGGACACCGGAACCGCCCGAGAGCCCAGGCGGTGCCACGGCCGCCCGTCCGTCCGCCATGCCACCCCCACTGGCAGCGCCTGGGCGGCCAGCCGCGTGCCCCGGCCCGAGCGAAGCCGCCACCAACGCCCGTGGGTCCACCATCACCACGCGCCGCGCACCAGCCGTGCGTCGAGGAGCACCGGAGCTCCCCGAGGCCGGAAGAGGCGCCACGGCCGCACGGCGGTCCCGCGCCGGGGCGTCCCTCCCCCCGCCCGCCGCCGCGGGCGCCGGGCGGCCCGGGGCGAACGCGCGGGCCACCGCTGCCCGTCGGTCCGCCCGGGCGCGGTTCACGGCGGCCTCACGGTCCACCGGCATCCCGCGGGCGCCCTCCGGCAGCCGCGCTTCCCCGGTGCCCTCCGCCGGCCGGGCTTCCCCGGCGCCCTGCGCGAGTCGAGGAGCGGAAGCCCCACGGTCACCTGCCGGACCCTTCGACGTCCGGGCGGGGCGAGGCCTATCGGCATCAGCCGCCGGTCCCCCGGCCCGCCCCCCGTGCCCTGGTCCGTCCGCTGCCCAGCTCGGCACCGGCCTGGCGGTCCGGCCACCGGCCGAGGCGGCCGGGACGGTAGGAGCGGCCGGAGCAGTAGGAACGGTCGAACCCGGACCCTCTTCGTCGCCGTCCTCACCGAACAGGGCATCCGCCCGCCGCCGGAGTTCCTCCGCCGAGGCGTGCCGTGCGTGTCGTGCCCGGGACCGGGGCCTGTCGTCGCGGCGGTGGCGGGCGCGGCTGTCGGATCCGGGGCCGCGGCCCGGTCCGCCGGTCGGGGTCGCCGTGCGTGAACGTGATCGAAGTGCCATGCGAGGAGGATCCGGCACACCGGCCCATCCGCGCAGATCCCGGTGTAATTCCGTGGATCACCGGCCGCTTGTGGACAACTCCGTCACCCGTACGAGCGGACCGGCCTCACCGGGCCGAGACCACGACCCCCAGCAGCCCGGGGCCCGTGTGCGCCCCGATCACCGCGCCCACTTCGCTGACGTGCAGCTCCGCCAGGCCCGGCAGCCGGGTCCGCAGCCGTTCCGCGAGGGCGGAGGCCCGGTCGGGGGCGGCGAGGTGGTGGACGGCGACGTCGACCTCCGCGCCGCCCGCCCGGTCGGCCGCGATCTCCTCCAGGCGGGCGATCGCCTTGGACGCCGTACGCACCTTCTCCAGTGGTTCGATGCGGCCGCCCGCCAGTTGCAGCAGCGGCTTGACCGCGAGCGCCGAGCCCAGCAGGGCCTGCGCGGCACCGATCCGGCCGCCCCGGCGCAGATAGTCGAGCGTGTCGACGTAGAAGTAGGCCGACGTGGCAGCCGCCCTTTTCTCCGCGGACGTGACCGCGTCGTCGACGGTGCCGCCCGCCTCCGCGGCCTCCGCCGCGGCCAGCGCGCAGAACCCGAGCGCCATGGCGATCATGCCGGTGTCCACCACCCGGACCGGCACCGGTGCCTCGCGGGCGGCGACGACGGCCGCGTCGTAGGTGCCGGAGAGCTCGGCGGAGAGGTGCAGCGAAACGATTCCGGTCGCGCCGGACTCGGCGGCCCTGCGGTAGGTCTCGGCGAAGACCGCGGGGCCGGGCCGGGACGTCGTCACCGGGCGCCGCTTCTGCAAAGCCTGGGCGAGGGAACGGGTGGAGATCTCGGTGCCCTCTTCGAGGGCGCGGTCGCCGAGCACCACGGTCAGGGGTACCGCCGTGATGCGGTGCCGCTCCATCGTCCGGGCCGGAAGGTAGGCCGTTGAATCGGTGACGATCGCGACATGGCGGGACATGAGCTGGAGGTTACCTGGCGTAGTGCCCGTGCGGCAGCCCGGCCCGGCGGGCCGTGTCCGGCCGTGGCCGGATCACACGCCGCTCGAACGGTCCCGGTCCCCGCTCGGACAGACCCGGTCCGACGCCCGGGCGGTCCTCACGTGGTGCTCTCGGGGCGCGGCTTCTTCTGCCAGGGGTAGGTGGGTCGCGGCGCGGGCGGGTCGAGGGCGGGGCGCGCGGTGTCCTGCTCGGGCTGCGGCCCGGGGGCGGTCTCCGGCGTTCCCGGCCAGGACTGGCCGGCCGCCGGGGCGTCGGCGGCGGGGGCCTCGGGCCAGCGCGGGGGCGCGGCCGGCTGTTCCGTGGTGGTCCAGTGGCGCAGGGCCCCGGTCTCCACGTCGATCTGCCCGGTCAGGGAGTCCAGGTCGTCGCCGGAGTAGCGGTGGGCGCGGTCGCGGACCGCCCAGCGCAGGGAGTCGGCGGAGCCCGTGATGCGCTCGGTGCGCTCGCGCAGCTCGGGCAGGCGCGCCGAGAGGGTGGTGCGGTCCGGTTCGGACTCCAGTCGCCTGAGCTCGCCGTCCAGTTCGTGGCCGTGGGCGCTGAGGCGCTGGAAGAGACCGAGGGACTCCTTGACCGACTCGTCCTCGGCCGCGGCGGCCTCCAGCGCGTCCTGCGTGGCCCGCATGGAGGTGCGCAGCTTGAGGCGGAGCTGGGCGATCTCCCCGGCCGGGCCGCTCTGGGCGAAGGCCTTGGCCCGCAGGGTGTGGTCCTCGACCGTGCGGCGGGCCTGGGTGATGTGCCGGTCGGCACTGCGCTTGGCGGCGCCGACGGCCTTCACCGTGGCGTAGACGCCGAGCACCACACAGAGCACGAAGAGCAGGGCGACCACTGCGAACACCGCTTCCACGAGGCTCCTCCTCCGGGCCCTTCGGCCTGTACCGGCGCACTGCGCGCCGCTCTTCAACGGTAAACGCAACGGGCAGGTCAGGAGTTCCGCCGGAACCCCGAACCTGCCCGTAGGGGACCACCCGGAGCCGGGTTGGCGGACGCCCGGCCCCGCGCGATCACCTCACGCTCACCTCACGCCGGGACGATGTTCACCAGCTTCGGCGCCCGCACGATCACCTTGCGGATGCCGGCGCCGTCCAGTGCCGCGACGACGCGCTCGTCGGCCAGGGCGGTCTTCTCCAGCTCGTCCTCGGAGATGTCCGGGGACACCTCCAGGCGCGCCTTGACCTTGCCCTTGATCTGCACGACGCAGGTCACCGTCTCGTCGACCACGTACGCCGGGTCGGCCACCGGGAAGTCCCGGTGCACCACCGAGTCGGTGTGGCCCAGCTTGCGCCACAGTTCCTCCGCGATGTGCGGGGCCAGCGGGGCGACCAGCAGCACCAGGGACTCCGCGACCGTGCGCGGCAGCGGACCTCCCCGCTTGGTCAGGTGGTTGTTCAGCTCGGTGACCTTGGCGATGGCGGTGTTGAAGCGCATGCCCTCCAGGTCGCCGCGCACCCCGTCGATCGCCTTGTGCAGGGCGCGCAGGGTGTCCTCGTCGACCTCGTCGGTGTCGGCGACGGTCACCTCGCCGGTCGACTCGTCGACGATGTTGCGCCACAGCCGCTGGAGCAGCCGGAACTGGCCGACCACCGCGCGGGTGTCCCACGGCCGCGACACGTCCAGCGGCCCCATGGCCATCTCGTACAGGCGCAGGGTGTCGGCGCCGTACTCGGCGCAGATCTCGTCCGGAGTGACCGCGTTCTTCAGGGACTTGCCCATCTTGCCCAGCAGCCGGGAGACCCGCTCGCCCTGGTACCAGTAGCCGCCGTCGCGCTCCTCCACCTCGGCGGCCGGCACGGCGATGCCCCGGCTGTCGCGGTAGACGTAGGCCTGGATCATGCCCTGGTTGAACAGCTTGTGGAACGGCTCCGCCGAGGAGACGTGCCCCAGGTCGAACAGCACCTTGGACCAGAAACGGGCGTACAGCAGGTGCAGCACGGCGTGCTCGGCGCCGCCGACGTACAGGTCGACACCGCCGTGCGGCATGCCCTCGCGCGGGCCCATCCAGTACTGCTCGATCTCCGGGTCGACCAGCTTCTCGGAGTTGTGCGGATCCAGGTAGCGCAGCTCGTACCAGCAGGAACCGGCCCAGTTGGGCATGGTGTTGGTCTCGCGGCGGTACCGGCGCGGGCCGCGGCCGTCGCCCAGGTCCAGGGTGACGTTCACCCAGTCCGCGTTGCGGGACAGCGGCGTCTCGGGCTGGGTGTCGGCGTCGTCCGGGTCGAAGGTGCGGGGGCTGTAGTCCTCGACCTCGGGCAGCTCCAGCGGCAGCATCGACTCGGGCAGGGCGTGGGCGACGCCGTCCTCGTCGTAGACGATCGGGAAGGGCTCGCCCCAGTAGCGCTGGCGGCTGAACAGCCAGTCACGCAGGCGGAAGTTGACGGTGCCCTCGCCGTGGCCGCCGCGCTCCAGCCAGTCGATGATGCGGGTCTTGGCCTCGGCGACGCCCAGACCGTCCAGGGAGACCTCGTCGTTCGACGAGTTGACGATCTTCGCGTCGTGGGAGGAGAAGGCGGTCTCCCACGTGGAGGTGTCGGTACCGCGGCCGTCGGTCGGTTCGACGATGCAGCGGATCGGCAGCTCGAAGGCGCGCGCGAACTCGAAGTCGCGCTGGTCGCCCGCCGGTACGGCCATGATGGCGCCGGTGCCGTAGCCCATCAGCACGTAGTCGGCGATGAAGACGGGGACCTGTTCGCCGTTGACCGGGTTGGTGGCGTAGGCGCCGATGAAGACGCCGGTCTTGTCCTTGGCCTCGGCCTGCCGCTCGACGTCGGACTTGGAGGCGGCCTGCGCGCGGTAGGCGGCGACGGCTTCGGCCGGTGTCGCGTGGCCGCCGGTCCACACCCGGTGGGTGCCCTCGGGCCACTCCTGGGGCGTGAACTTCTCCACCAGCGGGTGCTCGGGCGCCAGCACCATGTAGGTGGCGCCGAACAGGGTGTCGGGACGGGTGGTGAAGACGGTGATGTTCTCGCCGTCGATGGGGAAGCCGACGCGGGCGCCCTCGGAGCGGCCGATCCAGTTGCGCTGCTGCAGCTTGATCGCCTCGGGCCAGTCCAGGGCCTCCAGGTCGTCCAGCAGCCGGTCGGCGTAGGCGGTGATGCGCATGTTCCACTGGCGCAGCTTGGCCTTGAAGACGGGGAAGTTGCCGCGCTCGGAGCGGCCGTCGGCGGTGACCTCCTCGTTGGCCAGCACGGTGCCCAGACCGGGGCACCAGTTGACGGGCGCGTCGGAGGCGTAGGCCAGGCGGTACCCGCCCAGCACGTCGGCGCGCTCGGCCTCGTCCAGCTCGTTCCAGGAGCGGTCGCTGGGCAGCGGGCGCTCACCGGACTCGAACAGCTCGACCAGCTCGGCGATCGGGCGGGCGCGCTTCGCCTCCTCGTCGTACCAGGAGTTGAAGATCTGCAGGAAGATCCACTGGGTCCACTTGTAGTAGTCCGGGTCGATCGTGGCGAACGACCGGCGCTTGTCGTGGCCCAGGCCCAGCCGGCGCAGCTGGGCTTTCATGTTCTCCATGTTGGCCTCGGTGGACACGCGCGGATGCGTGCCGGTCTGCACCGCGTACTGCTCGGCGGGCAGGCCGAAGGCGTCGAAGCCCAGGGTGTGCAGGACGTTGTGCCCGGTCATGCGCTGGAAGCGGGCGAAGACGTCGGTGGCGATGTACCCCAGGGGGTGGCCCACGTGCAGGCCGGCACCGGAGGGGTAGGGGAACATGTCCATGATGAACTTCTTGGGGCGGGCGGCCAGCTCCGCGTCGCCCGCCAGGTCGCCCTTGGGGTTGGGGGCCGCGTACGTCCCCTCGGCGTCCCAGAAGTCCTGCCAGCGTGCCTCGATCTCGGCGGCCAGGGCGGCCGTGTAGCGGTGCGGCGCGGCCTCCGCGGCTGCGGGGTTCGTCTCGCTCATGATCCTCAATGCTCCATCGATCGTCTCTGCCTGCTGCTGCGGCTGGGCGGAAATGAAAAATCCCCTCGCACAGGAGGGGACGCCGCGCCGATTCCGGCCTGCCGTTCACCGGCGGTCGGGACTGATCAGCGCGGCCCGCTAAGCAGAAGGCGTACGGCACGCATGGCGTCAGGGTACCGCAGCGGCCGATCTCACCGCGACGCACGCGCCCGCCGCGTTGACCCAAGGTCAAAGGTTACTTCGCGTAACGACCACTAACGGGCATCACAACGGCCACATTGTCTTTTGATAACAGCGCAATAACTCAAACCTCGTACTGATCGGTACGTCGAGCCTTAGAGTTCGGCAGCGGGACCGCTTTACCGAACCGTTCGGAGTTGCCCCCATGAACCCTCGTCCAGACAGCAGCCCTCCCCCCGCTCGGGGCCGGTCGGCTGCGACTCCGTCGTGCCCGCTCCACGTCGTGACGTCGGGAGGTAGGTCGTGAGGCCGGACGACAGCACGGCGGACGACTGGTTCGCCGAGTTCCTCAACTTCGGCGTGGGCGTCCTCGCGCTCGTCTGCCTCAGCTGCTCGGTGATCTGGGGACTGGTCGCCCAGGACCGCATCCTGCTCGGCCCGCGCCAGCGGATCCTGGCGCAGGCGGTGCACCGCGCCACCGCGGTCGCCGCGGTCGTCTTCCTGCTGATCCACATCGTCATCAAGCTGGCCCTGGACCACACCACGTGGATCGCCGCGGTGATCCCCTTCGGGCTGGCGCTCACCGACGACGAGGCCGTCGCCGGCCGGTCCTTCCTCATCGGACTCGGCACCCTCGCCGGGATGCTGATGATCTTTGTCGCGATCACCGGCGTACTGCGCAACCGCTTCGCCTCCCCGGCGCCGGTCGCGGCCCGCTGGCGGGCGATGCACATGCTGGCCTACCCGGCCTGGTGCGCGGCGCTGGTCCACGGCCTCTACGCGGGTCGAGCGGCCAAGCCGATCTTCCTGATCCTCTACGGGCTGTCGCTGCTCGGCGTCATGGCGGCCCTGTTCGTGCGCGCCTCCCCGCCCCACGTCAAGCGCAGAATCGCCGACCGGCTCACCGCGCTGCTCGGCACCGCCGACCAGCGCGCCCGTGAGCAGCTCGAGGAGAGCCGGGCCCGGGCGGCGGAGTCAGCCCTGCCCGGGTACGAGGGCGGACGCGGCTCCGGGCGGGGCGGGCGGCGCCGGCGCGGCGAACAGCCGTCCTACGACACCGGTGAGCGCCCCCTGTACGGGGGCGGCGGCCCGCTGTACGAGACCGCCGAGCGCGCGCCGGCCCCCGAACCGGCGAACGGTTTCGCGGCCGCCTACCGCGCGGTGTCGACGCCCGGCCGGCCCCCGTTCGAACAGGAGCCGCTCACCGACGCGACGGCCCGCATGGAACTGCCGGTGGACCTCCGGCCCACGGAGACCTTCCCCCGCGTGGACGGCCCCTCCAGCACCTCGGGCAACTGGCCCATCCCGTCCCCGCCGCCGGTCGGCGAGGCCCCGCCCTCGGCGTACGACCCGCTCAACGACACGGGATACAACATCCCGGCGTATGACAATTCGGCCGGCTCCGGCTTCGGTTCACGTGATGTGTACGACACCGGTGAGACGAACGGCCTCTACGACACGTACAACCCGAGTGACACGTACAACAGCGGTCCCGCCAATGAACCACTCCCCGGTGCGTCGCCGTCGTCCTCCTACGACTTCGACGCACCGGGTTCGGGCGAACCTTGGAACACGCCCTCCGGAGGCTTTAAGTGAACGAGGCCCTGCCCGACGTACCCGAAGTCCGCGTGGTCGGGCTTCCCCAGCTCACGTCGGGCTTCGACCTTGTCGACCGGCTCGATCTGCCCATGCACCTCAAGGTGCACGGGCCGCTCGAGCCCCTGGGCGGTGAGCAGCTCGCGCAGCTCGCCGAACGCATCAACCTCAGGGGCCGCGGCGGCGCGGGCTTCCCCTTCCACAAGAAGCTGCGCTCGGTCGCCGAGACGGCCATCAAACGCGGCGTGCGGCCGGTCGTCGTCGTCAACGGAAGCGAGGACGAACCGGCCTGCCGCAAGGACACGGTGCTCATCAACCGTGCCCCCCATCTCATCCTGGACGGCGCACTGCTGTGCGCCGAGGCCATGGGGGCCCGCACGCTCGTGGTGGGGGTCACCCGGGAGTCCACCCAGCGCTCCATGGAGGCCGCGCTCGCCGAGCGCGGCCTGAACAACGGCCGCCGCTCCGCGCTGCGCGCCCGTGTGCAGCGCAACCCGGTCCGCATGGTGACGGGGGCCGCGGCCTCCCTGATCCGGTCCATCGACGGCGGGCCGGCGATCCCGCCCGGCCGCAAGACCAGCGCCTCGAAGAACGGCGTCGGCGGCGCGCCCACGCTGCTGTCCAACGCCGAGACGTTCGCCCAGCTCGCCATCGCCGCCCGGATCGGCCCGGAGCGCTACGGCAACACCGGGCTGTACGACGAGCCGGGCACCGTGATGCTCACGGTCTCCGGGGCGGTGGCCCGCCCCATGGTGATCGAGGTGCCGACGGGCGTACCGCTGCGGTACGTCCTCCAGCTCGCCGGTGCCCCGCCGATGCCGCAGGGGGTGCTGACGGGCGGCTACCACGGCAAGTGGATCGACGCGGCGACCGTCAACGAGGCGATCGTCTCCCGCAACTCCCTCGACGCGGTGGGCGGTTCGCTGGGCGCGGGGGCGATCCTGCCGATCAGTCAGGACACCTGTCCGCTGGGCGAGTCGCTGCGGGTCGCCCAGTGGCTGGCGGAGGAGAGCGCCGGCCAGTGCGGCCCCTGCTACCTGGGGCTGCCGGCGGCCGCGCGCGGACTGGAGGACATCCTCAACGGGGGCGGTCCGGCCGCCCTGGAGGCGGTCAAGCAGGTCGCGAAGAACGTGAAGCGGCGGGGCGCCTGTTCGCACCCGGACGGCTCCGCGATGTTCCTGGAGTCGACCGTCAAGGCGTTCACCGACGACCTGGCGGCCCACGTCCTCGGCAACGGCTGCGGACGGCCCGTGGCGGGTGTCCTGCCGCTCTTCGAGGGGGGCAGGGCCCCTACGGGCATCCCCGGCGGCGGGGGCGAGGAGAACGGCCCCAGCCGTCAGAAGATCTACGTCGACTGGACGCTGTGCCGGGGCCACGGCCTGTGCGCGGACATCCTCCCGGAGGTGTTCCAGCTCGGCGCGGACGGATTCCCGACGGTGGCTCAGGCGCAGGTGCCGCGGTTCGCGGAGGCCAAGGCGCTGCGCGCGGTGCGCCGCTGTCCGGCACTGGCGCTGCGCATCGAGGACGAGGCCCCGCAGGCCAAGGCGCCGTCCCGCAACCTGCCGGTGCTCTCCCAGGGGCGCGGCCGGCGGGCCCTGGGCCGCTGAGACCCGTAGGGGGGTCCGTCCGGCGTCACGCGCCGGACGGACCCCCCACCACCACGGCCGGCGGTTCTCGGCACCACAACGGGCGAGGGCGGACCATCCGTTCGGATGGTCCGCCCTCGACTTCTGTGGAGCTAAGGAGAATTGAACTCCTGACCTCCTGCATGCCATGCAGGCGCTCTACCAACTGAGCTATAGCCCCTTGTCCTGCTCCGCCCGGTTTCCCCGGCGGCGACGCCAACTTTACACGGTCGACCCGGCCCAACACCAAATCGGTTTCGCTCCGCCCGGTCATGTCCGACATGCCCCACCTGCAGCGGGGCCGGATCAGGCGGTGACGAACGAATAGAAGCGCTTGAGCGTGCAGTGCTCCTCGAGCAGCCGCCCGTAGATCGGCTCGCCCTCGAGTTCGCGGTACGTCTCGATGGGGTCGCCTTTTATGATCAGCGCCCGCGCGCACTCCTCGCACCAGTACTGGTACTCGGGATTGATCGGCTCCATGTCGCGGACGATGGGCGTGCCGCTGCCGCACCAGTCGCACTTCCGCCTGTGTGCACCCATCGATCAGCTCCAGCTGTGGCCGCAGGCCGTGCACACGAAGGAGATCCCGCCGTTGTCCCCGAGCACCTGGGCGACGTGCGCGGAACCACAGGAGGGGCAGCTGAGCCGGGTCGAGGTCCGTCGGGTCGACACCGCTCCGAGGAGGTGGTCGACCTCCTCGAGGATGCTCCCTGGCATCACAACTCCCTCCCGTCGGGCCGCGCCCCCTTCCGGTCGTTTGATTCTGCCACGACCGGGCCGACACGGTCAGCGACGCCGTGGTACCGGTCGGGACACGGCCGCACGCCTCGCAGAGGTATACGCCCGGAGGTGCCGTCCTGCTCATCGGCGGACAACGAAAAAACCCGCCTCCCTGGAGGAGGCGGGATCTTCGTCATGTGGAGCTAAGGAGAATTGAACTCCTGACCTCCTGCATGCCATGCAGGCGCTCTACCAACTGAGCTATAGCCCCTGGTTGCCGCGGAGGCGGCTTCCCGGTGTTTCGTCCCGCTCGGCGGGGCGAACAAGAAGAACTTTAGCCTGCGACCTGCCAGAAAGTGAAATCCGGGTCCCGGGGCGTCCCCGGGACCGATCGGACGGCTCTCAGTCGTCGTCGCCGAGCACGGGTTCCGGCAGCGTGCCGGCGTTGTGCTCCAGCAGGCGCCAGCCCCGGACGCCCTCGCCCAGGACGGACCAGCAGCAGTTGGTGAGGCCGCCCAGGCCCTCCCAGTTGTGCGGGTCCAGGCCGAGCAGCCGGCCGATGGTGGTGCGGATGGTGCCGCCGTGGCTGACCACGACGAGCGTGCCGTCCTCCGGCAGCTTCTCGGCGTGCCGCAGCACCACGGGGGCGGCGCGGTCGGCGACCTCGGTCTCCAGCTCTCCCCCGCCGCGGCGGACGGGCTCGCCGCGCTTCCACGCGGTGTACTCGTCGCCGTACCTGGCGATGATCTCGTCGTGCGTCAGGCCCTGCCAGACGCCCGCGTAGGTCTCCCGCAGGGCCTCGTCGTGGGTGACGTGGAGGCCGGTGAGCGCGGCGAGCTCCGCGGCGGTGGCCGCGGCCCGCTTCAGGTCGGAGGCGACGATGGCGTCGGGCCGCAGACCGGCGAGCAGGCGGGCGGCCCTGCGGGCCTGGGCGACGCCGGTCGCGGTGAGCTCGACGTCCGTGGAGCCCTGGAAGCGGCGCTCCACGTTCCACGAGGTCTGGCCGTGCCGCCAGAGGATGAGGCGGCGGCCCCGGCGCACGCCCTCACCGGTGGCGCTCACCGCCACTCACCACCCGGCTGCGCCGTCTCCTCGGCCTCCTGCTGCTTGGCGTGCTCGGCGGCCTTGCCCTTGGTGGCGCGGGCGTCCTCGGGAAGCTCCAGCTCGGGGCAGTCCTTCCACAGCCGCTCCAGGGCGTAGAAGACACGCTCCTCGCTGTGCTGGACGTGGACGACGATGTCGACGTAGTCGAGCAGCACCCAGCGGGCCTCGCGGTCGCCCTCGCGGCGGACCGGCTTGGCGCCGAGCTCCTTGCTGAGCCGCTCCTCGATCTCGTCGACGATCGACTTGACCTGGCGGTCGTTGGGCGCGGAGGCCAGCAGGAAGGCGTCGGTGATGGACAGCACGTCACTGACGTCGTAGGCGACGATGTCGTGCGCGAGCTTGTCGGCGGCCGCCTGGGCGGCGGTGCGGACGAGCTCGATGGAACGGTCGGTTGCGGTCACTGCCAGGCTTTCGATAGGCGGTCGTTTGCCCTCAAGGGTCTCACGGACCGCCCAGCGCACCCCACGTGACGAGCGCGGGGTGCGCGCGGGCCGGCTAGGAGCCGGGATCGTAGTCCTGGCCGAGGACCACCGAGACGCGGGCGTTCGCGGAGGTCTTGCCCCGGGTCACGGAGTCGGCCGGCAGCCCCAGGGTCTTGGCGACCTCGCCCGCGTTCGCCTTGTCGGCGGCGTCGGCGTAGACGACCTTCGAGGTGGCCTCCGCGTCGGCGGTGCCGGCCTCGCGGAAGGTGAAGCCGCCGTTGAGGAGGATCACGCGGGCCTTCTCGGTGCGGTCGTCGACCCCGGTGGCGTTGCGCACGGAGACGCTGACGGCGGCGTCCGGGTCGGGGCTCTTGGCGGTGCCGCCGAGGACGTCCTTGACCACGCCGTCGCTCGCCTCGGCGGTGAGCGTGCCGTCGTCCCGCACGGGCAGCAGGGCGGTCCTGTGGTCGCCGCCCTTGGCGAGGTCGGAGAGCCGGGCGAGGAAGGAGCCGAGGTCCTTGTCGGTGAGCGGCGGCTCGATGATCTGCCCGAGGGTCTGGATGGTGACGGTGGCGGCGTCCGGGTCGGAGGTCATCTTGCGCAGGACGCCGTGCAGGACCTGTCCGAACCGCTCCAGCTGGGCGTCCTGCGCCTCGCCGGGGCCGCGGTGGGTGGCGTAGGCGACGGCCGCCTTGCCGCTGAGGGTCTGGCCCTTGCCCTTCCTGACGAGGGGGGCCTCGCCCTTCTTCGCGTCCGGGTCGGGCACGTCGGTGTCGGTGTCGACCTCGATGTTGCCGACGAGGTCGACGAGGGTGAGCAGGAACGGGGTGTCCAGCCGCCAGGTGCCCTCGATGTCGGTGCCGAGGACGGTGTCGAGGGAGGTCCTGGTGCCCTCGGAGCCGTCGTCCTCGACCGACTTGGCGAGCGTGGTGGTGCTGCCGTCGTCGGCGGTGAGGGCGAGGGAGTTGGGCAGCAGGACGGTGGTGCCCTGCTTGGTGGTGGTGTTGTCGACGAGCAGGGCGGTGGCGGTGCCGCCCCGGTCGGTGTCGTGCAGGTGGACGACGAGCACGTCCCGCTTCTGGGCGCCGGCCGCCGTCGTGGTGCCCGTCTCCGGGCCGGAGGAGAGTCCGGGCAGCTTCCCGGCGTACCAGAGGTAGCCGACGCCGCCGGCCACGACCAGGGCGAAGGCGACGGCGAGGGCGACGACGCGGCTGCGGGCGCGGCGCTTGGCCTCCTCGCGGCGCTCGGTGCGGTTCTCGGTGAACTTGAGCCAGTCGATGACGTCCTCGGAGTCGCCGTCGGGCTCCTCGACGAAGGCGAACTGCTCGGTGCGGTACTCCCGGCCGGGCTCGTCGGGGGCCGGGTCCTCGTCGACCGGGCCGGCCTGCTGCGGGATGTGCGCGGTCTGTTCGGTGACTTGGGGCTGCTGTCCGGTGCCGTGCGGAGCCGTCTGCCCGTAGGGGTCGTACGCCGGCTGCTGGTGTCCGCCGGCGCCGTAGGCGTCGTAGGCGGGGGCCTGGGGCTGCTGCGGGGCGCCGCCGGTCGCGTAGGGGTCGTACGCCGGCTGCTGGGGCCCGCCCGTGGCGTACGGGTCGTAGCCGTAGCCCTGCCGGTCCTGCTGCTGGTAGCCGTCGTACTGCTGCGGCTGCTGGTCCGTGGCCTGGCGGTAGACAGGCCGGCCGTACTCGTCGTAGCCGACGAGCTCGTACGGGGCGCCGCCCCCGTATCCCGCGTCGTATCGGTCGTTCACCGGTGCCCCTCTCGGATCACTCGCCGCGGTACAGCTCGCGCTTGTCGATGTAGCGCACGACTCCGTCCGGCACCAGGTACCAGACGGGTTCTCCCTTGGCGACTCTCGCACGGCAGTCCGTCGAGGAGATGGCGAGGGCGGGAACCTCCACCAGGGAGACACCGCCCTCGGGGAGTCCGGCGTCGGTCAGGTGGTGTCCGGGCCTGGTCACGCCGATGAAGTGCGACAGGGAGAAGAGCTCCTCGCTGTCGCGCCAGGTGAGGATCTGGGCCAGGGCGTCGGCGCCGGTGATGAAGAACAGGTCCGTGTCCGGGTTGAGTGCGCTCAGGTCGCGCAGGGTGTCCACGGTGTAGGTGGGGCCGCCGCGGTCGATGTCGATGCGGCTCACGGAGAACTGCGGGTTCTCGGCGGTCGCGATGACCGTCATCAGGTAGCGGTCCTCGGCGGCGGAGACCGCCCGGTGGCTCTTCTGCCAGGGCTGGCCGGTGGGGACGAAGACCACTTCGTCGAGGTGGAACTGCGCGGCGACCTCGCTGGCCGCCACCAGGTGCCCGTGGTGGATCGGGTCGAAGGTGCCGCCCATCACACCCAGACGGCGCTTGCGCCGCTCGGCCGGGCCACTGCCGGGGCCGGTAGGCATGTCCTGCTCTCCCATGCGTGCAGACCCTACCGGCCCCGCCCGGGCGCCCCGTCCGCCAGTGCCCTGCCGGGCCGGCCGACGGGGATCAGCGGTCGCGGTTGAAGCGGGTGGTGATCCACAGCAGGGTCAGCAGGGCCAGCAGGACGAGACCGCCGACGAGGTAGGGGTTGAGACTCTGGTGGTTGCCGCTGTGCTCTCCGCCCTCGGCGGCGAGGGTGACCAACTGGGCAGCGGCGCTGGGGAAGCTCATCTTCGGCAGAACCAATCGCGTGTGGGCGGGACAAGGACGTCCGCTCATCGTATGCGGGCGTCTCCGCGACGATCACGCCGACTCCGCCGTTACGGGCGACCGCGGTGTCCGGAGCGCCCCGGCAGGAACCTTGTCCGGCTCTCAGTCGTCCTTCCGGCTGTAGCCGCGCAACAGGAACCACGCGGTGAGCGCACAACCCACCAACATCACGACCAGAACGATCCGGATCACGATTCCCGCGCCTCCTCGGCCTCACCGCACGTCCGCACTGCCCGTCCACGGTATCTCCGCCTAGGCTGGGGCTTCGCCGCGGGGGAGCGGAGGGGCCGCGACGGGGCCCGCACAGGTCACTCAGACGCACATGGGGGAAACATGTCCGACGGCCACCAGCACAACGGGCACGAGAGCGTGCCGAGCAGGCAGCGCAGGCGCTTCCCCGGGATCTCCTCGCGTGCGTACGAACACCCGGCCGACCGCTCCGCGCTGGTCGCGCTGCGGAAGCTGAGCGGCTTCGACACGGTCTTCAAGGCGCTCAGCGGGCTGCTGCCCGAGCGCAGTCTGCGGCTGATGTTCCTGTCCGACTCGGTGCGGGTCTCGGACCGGCAGTTCGCGCACCTCAACGACATGCTGCGGGACGCCTGCTACATCCTGGACCTGGAGAAGGTCCCGCCGATGTACGTCGCCCAGGACCCGAACCCCAACGCGATGTGCATCGGTCTCGACGAGCCGATCATCGTGGTGACGACGGGGCTGGTGGAGCTGCTCGACGAGGAGGAGATGCGGGCGGTCGTCGGGCACGAGGTCGGGCACGCGCTGTCCGGGCACGCCGTGTACCGGACGATCCTGCTGTTCCTGACGTCGCTGGCGGTCCGGGTCGCCTGGATCCCGCTCGGCAACTTCGCGATCATGGCGATCGTGACGGCGCTGCGCGAGTGGTTCCGCAAGTCGGAGCTGTCCGCGGACCGGGCGGGGCTGCTGGTCGGCCAGGACCTCCAGGCCTCGATGCGCGGTCTGATGAAGATCGCGGGCGGCAACCACCTGCACGAGATGAACGTGGACGCGTTCCTGGAGCAGGCCGAGGAGTACGAGGCCGGGGGCGACCTGCGCGACTCCGTGCTGAAGATCCTCAACGTGCTGCCCCGCACGCACCCGTTCACCACGGTGCGGGCCGCCGAGCTGAAGAAGTGGGAGGCCTCCCGCGACCACCAGCGCATCATGGACGGCCACTACCCGCGCCGCGACGAGGACGGCGACGCGTCGGTGCGGGACTCCTGGCGGGAGTCGGCGAGCGCCTACGCGGGCGAGGTGAAGAACTCCAAGGACCCGCTGATGAAGCTGGTCAGCGACCTCGCGGGCGGCGCCGGTGACCTGGGCGACCGGGTCCGCCGCGGCTTCGGCGGCTTCGCCTCCCCGGGCCCGAAGCGGGGACCGGCGGACCCGGAGGGCCCCTCGGACACCCCCGGCGGAGAACCGCCCCGCGACGGCGCCTGACGGCCACGCGCCCGGGGACGGCCGAGGGCCGGGTGGCGGCCGCGACGGGCCGTGGGCCGGGTGCGGGACCCGGGACGGCCGCCGAGGGCCGACGCCGGTCAGAGTTTCGGCTGGGCGGCCGGTGCCAGGGAGCCGCACAGGGCCGGCGGGGTGTCGGCGGTGTAGGGGTCGGTGCCGGGGGGCGCGCCCTGCTCGGCCGTCCGGCCGGCGAGCAGCGGGCGCAGCCGGGAGACGGTGTCCTCGGCGCAGGACAGGGGCCCGGCCTGGAGGTGCGCGACGACGAGTTCGGCCTGGTGCAGGCGGAGGTCGTCGTGGTCGAAGCGGAAGCGCAGTTCGCGGCGGACGGTGAACAGCGACGCCTCGGCGTCCCGGCCCGCGCCGGCCGGCCGCACCGCGTACACGAAGGTGTGGTCGGTGGTCACCTCCAGGGTGGCGGCGTCGGCCTCGGCCGCCCGCATGGTGCCGCGGACGCGGATCCCCGGGTCGGCCAGTTCCACGCGGGAGGGGTCGAAGCGGACCAGCCACCCGGTGGGAGCGTGCCGTCCGTCCGCGGCCGGCCGGTCGAAGCTCCGGTCGAACTGGCCGTGCTGCCCGGAGTCGAGCAGCATCCGTACCGGGCGGGTCTCGTCGCCGGTGAGCACCCCGGGGTCGAGGGAGGACCGTACGAGGTAGTCCTTCGCGGTGAGCAGGGCGGTGACCACCTGGCTGTCGGAGAAGTGCGCGGTGCTCCGGGACGCCGGGAGGGGGACGCCGTCGGCGCCGGTGTTGAAGGGCGCCGCGGGGCTGCGCGCGTAAAGCCGTTCGACGTCGGTGGTGCCGGGCACCTCGCCGCGGGGGGCGAGCGGGACGACGGTCGTCCGCAGCGGCTCGGCGGGCTCCGCGCCCGCGGGCGTCCGGTAGGGGCTGCGCACGCCCAGGTACACGGCGGTGCCGAAGGCCACGGCGATCAGCAGGACCAGGACCAGCGCCTGCCGGGAGAGTCCGCCCCGGCGCAGGGGCGGGCTGCGGCGGACGGCCGGGGCGTGGTCGGTGATGCGCTCCCGCGCGGAGTACTCCCGGAGCCGGGCAGCCCGGACGAAGGACTCGTCGAAGACGACGGACCCGTACTCGTCCTCTCCGCCTCCGGGGGCTCCCTCGGGTGTCCCCTCGGGCGGGTCCGAAGGCCCTCCCATATCTTCAGGGTGGGTCCCGGGGCGGCGCGGTAAACGCGTGCCGCAGGTTCGGTTCCGGCCGGTCTCAGGGGCTGCTGCCGGGGATCACCGGGACGGCCGGCCGGGAGTAGTCGGCCGACGCGGAGGGGGCGGCGGCGCTGCCCTGTTCCACACCTGTGGAGGCGGGTGGCGGGGTCGGGTCCTGCCGGCTGGAGGAGCCGCCCCGGTAGACGGCCGAGAAGGCGAGCGCGACCATGCCGATGCCCATCACGAGGGCGAGCACCCAGGCGACGGTCCGGTGCCAGCGCGCCTGCCTGCCGTACGGGCCCGGGGAGCCGTAGTCGTCCTCCAGGGCGTCGGCGTCGGCGTCCGGGCCGAGGTGGCGCGGGCCTGCCCGGTAGCCGCCGTAGCCGTCGTCGCGGCGGACGCGGGCCCGGTGTGCCTCGGCCTCGGAGGCCTCGGCTCTGGCCTGCGCGGCGGCCAGGAGGCGTTCGACGGCGGTCGGCTCGTGCACCTCGGCCGCGCGTACGAAGTCCTCGTCGAAGACCACGGAGGCGAACTCTTCGTCCGACACCCCGCGGTCGTGGTCGTCGTCGGGCTCCCAGCCGTCCGGGAACGGCGTGCCCCCCACGTCCTCCGGCACGCGTCCAGAGTAGACCTGGGGGGTCGTTTTGGGCAGACGGTATGGAAATTGATCCATCTGCCGGGACGCCCGGCCGCCGTCCCGTCGCGGCGGACGCCCGCCGCGCCGCGGTTCAGCGCCGTACGTGGCCGTCGCCGGTGACGATGTACTTCGTGCTGGTCAGCTCGGGCAGGCCCATCGGGCCCCGGGCGTGCAGCTTCTGGGTGGAGATGCCGATCTCCGCGCCGAAGCCGAACTGGCCGCCGTCGGTGAAACGGGTGGAGGCGTTCACCGCGACCGTGGTGGAGTCCACCAACTGGGTGAACCGGCGGGCGGCCTGCTGCGAGGTGGTGACGATGGCCTCGGTGTGTCCCGAGGTCCACAGCCGGATGTGCTCGACGGCCCGGTCGAGGGAGTCGACGACGGCGGCGGCGATGTCGTGGGACAGGTACTCGGTCTCCCAGTCCTCCGTGGTGGCCTCGACGACGGTGGCGCGGGAGTCCTTCGCGTACGCCATGACGCGCTCGTCGGCGTGCACGGTCACCCCGGCGTCGGCCAGGGCGTCCAGGGCGCGCGGCAGGAACTCGGCGGCGATGTCCTGGTGGACCAGGAGGGTCTCCGCGGCGTTGCACACGCCGACCCGCTGGGCCTTGGAGTTGACCAGGATCTCGACGGCCATGTCGAGGTCGGCCTGCGCGTCGACGTAGACGTGGCAGTTGCCGGTGCCGGTCTCGATGACCGGGACGACCGACTCCCGCACGACCGTGTCGATGAGGGAGGCGCCGCCGCGCGGGATGAGCACGTCGACCAGGCCCCGGGCGCGCATCAGCTCGCGCACGCTGTCGCGGCCCTCGCCGGGCACCAGCTGCACGGCGTCGGCGGGCAGCCCGGCGCCGTGCACGGCGTCGCGCAGGACCTTCACCAATGCGGTGTTCGACCGGTACGCGGAGGAGGAGCCGCGCAGCAGGACCGCGTTGCCGGACTTCAGGCAGAGGGCGGCGGCGTCGACCGTCACGTTGGGCCGGCCCTCGTAGATGATCCCGACGACGCCGAGCGGCACCCGGACCTGGCGCAGGTCGATGCCGTTGGGCAGGGCCGAGCCGCGCACGACCTCGCCGACGGGGTCGGGCAGCGCGGCCACGTCCCGCACGTCGGCGGCGATGGCGCGCACCCGCTCCGGGGTGAGCGTGAGCCGGTCGATCATGCCCTCGCTCAGGCCGCCCTCGCGGGCCTTGGCCACGTCCTGGGCGTTGGCCTCGACGATCTCGCTCGCGCGGACCTCCAGCGCGTCGGCGATGGCGAGCAGCGCGTCGTCCTTGGCGGCGCGCGGCAGCGGAGCCAGGGTGGCCGCGGCGCCCTTGGCCCGGTAGGCGGCCTGGTCGACCGGGGACATCGAGTCGTACGGGGAGAGCGTGGTCATACAGGGAAGGGTAGTGCGGGCGGCGGGCGCCGTCGGCGGTCATCCCGAACCATGAGACCGGCCTCAGAAGGGGTGGACGCCGACGGGAGTGGCGAGGACCGGGCCGTATCCGGCGGCGACGCGCTGGTGGTAGGTCGGCCGGTCGATGACCTCCAGCCCCACGATCTCCCACGGCGGCAGGCCCGCGGTCTGCCGGTGCTCGCCCCACAGGCGCAGCGCCACGGCGGCCGCGTCGTGCAGGTCGCGGGCCTCCTCCCAGTAGCGGATCTCCGCGTGGTCCTCGGCGTAGCGGCTGGTCAGCAGGAAGGGGTGGTCGTGGGCCAGCT
Source organism: Streptomyces pilosus (assembly GCF_014649835.1). Classification (GTDB taxonomy): domain Bacteria; phylum Actinomycetota; class Actinomycetes; order Streptomycetales; family Streptomycetaceae; genus Streptomyces; species Streptomyces pilosus. The sequence continues at coordinate 828,811 of NZ_BMTU01000001.1, forward strand.
GTTCCAGGGCCCGCCGGACCTCCGTGACGGGGGCCGGTGCTCCGGAGACGCTGAGGGTGACGTGCCACAGCCGGGGCAGGTCGTCGTCCTCGCCGGCCGGGAACCGGTCCCCGGCCGCGACGGCGGTCAGGGCGCGCTCCTCGCCGCCCGCGCGGTCGCCACCGCGGGACGCCGTCGTACCGGGGCGCACTCGTCTCACGACGGCCTCCTTCACACGCGGACCGCCCGGGGATCGGGCGGACTTGTCCCTGCGACAAAGTTGAGCAGCCCGCCGCGGATCGCGGGGCGGTTTTGCGGAACGTCCACCACCGAGGGCGGACGTTCCGGCACATTACGGATGCAGGACCACCAGATCGTCCCTGTGTACGACCTCCCGTTCGTACTCGCGACCGAGATCCCGGGCGAGTTCGCGGGTGGAGCGGCCGATCAGGAGGGGGATCTCCCTGGCGTCGAAGTTGACCAGGCCCCGGGCGACCGCACGGCCCTCGCGGTCCCGCAGCTCCACCGGGTCGCCCGCGCTGAACTCCCCCTCGACGCCGGCGATCCCGGCCGGCAGCAGCGACTTGCGGCCCTGGACGACCGCGCGCACGGCACCGTCGTCCAGGGTGAGGGAGCCCTGCGGGGTGGAGGCGTGCTGGAGCCAGAGCAGCCGTTCGGCGGAGCGGCGCCCGGTGGGGTGGAAGTAGGTGCCGGTGTCGCCGCCGGCCAGGGCCTCGGCGGCGTGCACCGCGCTGGTCAGGACCACCTGGATGCCGGCGGCGGCGGCGATCCGCGCGGCCTCGACCTTGGTGACCATGCCGCCGGTGCCGACGCCCGCCTTGCCCGCGCTGCCGATCTCGACGTGCGCGAGGTCCTCGGGGCCCCTGACCTCCGCTATGCGCGAGGTGCCGGGGCGGGAGGGGTCGCCGTCGTAGACGCCGTCCACGTCGGAGAGCAGCACCAGCAGGTCGGCGTGGACCAGGTGGGCGACGAGGGCGGCGAGCCGGTCGTTGTCGCCGAAGCGGATCTCGTCGGTGGCGACGGTGTCGTTCTCGTTGACCACCGGGAAGGCGCCCATCGCGAGCAGCTTGTCGAAGGTGCGGGAGGCGTTGCGGTGGTGGGCGCGGCGGCTCATGTCGTCGCTGGTCAGCAGCACCTGCCCGACCCGGATGCCGTAGCGGGCGAAGGAGGCGGTGTAGCGGGCGACCAGGAGCCCCTGGCCGACGCTGGCGGCGGCCTGCTGGCGGGCGAGGTCCCGGGGGCGGCGGCGCAGCCCCAGCGGGGCGAGCCCGGCGGCGATGGAACCGGAGGAGACGAGGACGATCTCCCGCTCTCCCCCGCTCCTCATCTTCGCCAGGACGTCGACGAGCGCGTCCACCCGGTCGGCGTCCAGACCGCCCGCCGCGGTGGTCAGCGACGAGGAGCCGACCTTGACGACGATCCTGCGTGCCTCGCCCACGGCCCGCCTTGCCCCTGCCACCTTGCCGCCTTCACGTCGATCGGTCGCCTCGCCAGGCAATCTACGGGAAACCGGGCGACAGGCGCGCGACGGTCCATCCTCCGGACCGGCCGGGTGACGGGCCGACCACGCACCGCGTACGGCGAAAGGGTTGTGTTGGTTGCCTGTAGAAATCAAAGAACGATTGAAATTATTGTGTCGTCCGAGACATGTCCAGATCGTGAAGGGCGCCCAGTGAGACGCATCCTGCTCCGTTCGGGTAAGAACCCGTTCGACGTCGTACCCGTGGAGGAGGCTCTCCACCGGGACGTCATCGCCACCAACTCGGGCAACCTGATCTTCAGCGATGCCGCTCACAAGATCCTCACCGCTCCCGGCACCGAGGTCGTCTCGAACGGCATGCGGACGGAGGTCGCCGCCGCCGGGCAGATCAACGACGAGTACGACGCGTTCGTGGTTCCGCTGGCCAACGCCTTCCGGCCCTCGTTCGAGCCGGCGCTGAAGCGGCTGACCCGGCTGATCGGCAAGCTGAAGATCCCGGTCGTGGTCCTCGGGGTCGGCGCCCAGACGGGCATCACGTACGACCCGGCGCGGCTGAAGGCCATGGAGCCGACCGTCCGCGCCTTCTGCTCGGCGGTCCTCGACCACAGCGCCTCGATCGGCGTGCGGGGCGAGTTCACCGAGAAGTACCTTAACGACATGGGCTTCAGGGACGTCGAGGTCATCGGCTGCCCGTCGATGTTCCTGCACGGCGACACCCTCACCGTCGAGAAGCGGGCCGCCACCCTGGCCCCCGACGCCCGCGTCGCGGTCAACGGCTCGCACACGGCGATGCACGGCGGCGGACTGCACAAGATCGTCTCCCGTGCCCACGCGCGCTACCCGAACCTGCGCTACATCGGCCAGAACCTCACCGACGCCAAGCAGTTGCACTGGCGGGACGTGAACTCCCCGGCCGGCCGGATCACCCTGATGCCGACGCACCCGGACCACCCGATGTACCGGGAGGACAAGGTCCGCGTGTACATCGACCCGCAGACCTGGTTCGACGATCTGCGGGACTTCGACTACTCCTTCGGCTCGCGCATCCACGGCAACATCGCCGCGCTGCTCGCGGGCACGCCCGCGACCGTGCTGGCCTTCGACTCCCGCACGCTGGAACTGTGCCGCTACTTCGAGATACCGCACCAGCGGCTCGACGAGACCGCCCCGGACACCGACCCGGCCGAACTGTACGAGAAGGCCGACTTCGGCGCGCTGACCGGCAACCACCGTGACCGGTTCGACCGCTTCACCGCCTTCCTCGACAAGAACGGCCTGCAGAACACCTTCACCCACGGCGACGGGGGCAAGGCCTTCGACGAGAAGATCAGGGCGCTGCCCTTCCCCCCGGGCGTCCGCCCCTGGCTGGACTCCGACCCGGCGTCCCTGGCCACCCGCCTCAACTGGATGTACGGCCGTGTCAGCGAGCTGACCGCGGACAACACCAGGCTCAAGCGCGAGCTGACGCGGGCCAGGTCCGGCGCCAAGGCGGCGGGCGCGGCGGCCGGCAGCGGTTCGAAGACCTCGGTCTACCGCCGCGCCCGGCGCGTGGTGGGCGGCCCGCTGCGGCGCGCCCTGCAACCGGTGCGGCAGCCGTCGCAGAAGGGCCGCGGAGCGGTATAACACGGGCCGGTCACTCCAGGGCCGGGGACACGCGCGTGTCGTCAGGCGGCCGGCGCGCGTTAACCCGGGCGCCCGTTCTGCGACAACCCTGGAGTGCCCGCAGTGCCCGTACCCTGGTCCCACCGGCGGCGGACAGCCGCGAAACTGCTCTTCCCGGCCGCGCTGGCGGCCGTCTTCGCCGCGCAGGCGGTGGGCGCCCTGCTCCCGCACGTCCCCCTGCTCATCGCCGCGACGGCGGTGTCCCTGACGCTCGAGGCGACGCTGTACCGCTGGCAGCCCGCCGTGCTGTCGCTGTTCACGAAGGCGCACGCGGACATCACCGTCCGCTGTCTCCTGCGTGACCTGCTGCTCATGGTGGGCCTGCTGCACCTGGGCGGGCAGAGCAGGGAGACGCAGTACGCGCCGCTCGTCGCCGGACTGCTCGCCTGCTACGCGCTGCACTGCGCCAGTCAGGCGGTGTCCGTGCTGGTCCGCCGCACCCGCACGCTGCCCGTGGTGACCCGCAACATCGACGCCTCGGCGCTGCGCCTCTCCCCCGCCCCGCCCGCGCTGCTGCGCCGTCCCGGCCACCGGCTGCTGGTGCTGGGCCTGCCCGCGACGGCCGGTCTGGCGGCGACGGCGGTGACCGACGACACCCGGTGGGCGGCGGCCGGTGTCGCGCTGTCGCTGCTGCTCGCCCTGGCCGGTCTGGCCGCCCTGCTGCTGCGGCTGCTGCCCGGGCGGCGGCCGGCGGACGAGCGGGAGGTGCTCGACTGGTTCGACGCGTGGCTGGCGGAGTACCGGCCGACGGTCGGGCTGTACTTCTCCGGCGGGGCCGCCTCCGCCTACCAGGCGGGCATGTGGCTGGAGCCCCTCGCCCGGCTGGACGCCCGTCCGGTCGTCATCCTGCGGGAGCGGTTCATGGTCTCCCGGATCGCGCCGACCGACATCCCCATCGTGTGCCTGCCGAAGGTCCCCACGCTGATGCGGCTGGAGCACTCCACGCTCCAGGTGCTCATCCACCCCTCCAACTCCGGCAAGACCTCGCAGGTGCTGCGCATCCCCACGATCAAGCACGCCTTCGTCAACCACGGCGAGAGCGACAAGCTGTCGTCCTGCAACCCGTACGCGAAGGCCTACGACGAGGTGTGGGTGGCCGGCCCGGCGGCACGGGAGCGCTACGCGCTGGCCGAGGTGGGCGTGGACGACAAGGACGTGGTGGAGATCGGCCGCCCGCAACTGGACGCCGTGCGCCCGTACGCGGGCCCGCCCGCCGGGTCCCGTACGACCGTGCTGTACGCGCCGACCTGGGAGGGCTGGGACGGCAACCCGGGGAACACGTCGGTGGTCGCGGCCGGCGAGAACCTGGTGCGGGCGCTGCTCGCGGACCCCGGGGTGCGGCTGCTGTACAAGCCGCACCCGCTGACCGGATCGGTGGACCCGCGGGCGGGCGCCGCGGACCGCCGCATCCGCGAACTGATCCACGCGGCCAACCGGTCCCGCCCCGGCCGGGTCACGGAGCCGTCGGCGGAACTGGCGCGGCTCACGGCGGAACTGGACCGGCTCACCACGTCCGGCTTCCGGGCGGGCGCCGACCAGGTGGAGCGGATGCTCGCCCAGAGCGCCCCCGAGCCGGGCCGGGCGGAGGCGGTGACGCGCCTGACCGCGGCCTGGGAGGAGGCGTACTGGGCCTCGCTGCCGGACGGGGAGCACCAGGTCGTCACCGAGGCCCGGCCCTCCCTCTACGCCTGCTTCAACGAGGCCGACCTGCTGATCAGCGACGTGTCCAGTGTGATCACCGACTTCCTGGCCGGCGGCAAGCCGTACGCGGTGGCCAACACCGGCGACCTCAGCGAGCCGGAGTTCCGCGCGGCCTTCCCGACGGTGGCGGCGGCGACGGTCCTGACGCCGGACGCGTCCGGGGTGCCGGCCCTGCTGGACGCCGTACGGCACCCGGAGCGGGACGGCCTGCGCGAGGCGCGCGCGGAGTTGCAGCTGCGGCTGCTGGGCCCGGCCGTCCCGGCCGCCCAGGAGCGCTTCGCGGCGGCCGTCGGGGCCCTGTGCGCGGCGGCGCGCGAGCACCGGGCCCGCGTGTCGGACCGTCACGCCACGGAACTCCCCGGTCAGCGCCGGGAGACGGCGGGGGCCGCGTCCGGGGGCGCCGCGCTCACGCCGCAGCGGCCTTCCCGCCGGGCTTGACGCCACGCGACGCGCGGAGCAGCCGGCGGACCCTTCTGACGGCCCGGCGCAGCACGGCGGGCGTGCCGTCCTCGCGGTAGCCGGGGACGGCGCGGGCCTCGCGGGGCGAGGCCAGGTACACGGAATCGGGGATGCCCGCCTCGCGGTCCCCGTAGTAGGGGTAGGCCAGGTAGACGTGGCGGCCGCGCCTCTTCAGTACGGCGGGCGGTCGTTCCTTCGTACGTAACCTCAGTACGCCGAGGAGGAGTTCCGGCCGCCGCTCGGCCACCAGGTGCAGCCGCAGCCGCTCCTCGACCTTGAGCAGCCGGGCGACGCCCTCGGTCCAGTGGCGCTCCATCAGCGGCTGCGCCAGTTCCAGCTTGCGGGCGCGCACCTCGTCGGTGTCCCTGAGGAACACGGGGCCGAACTGGGGCAGCAGGGTGATGGTGAACGGCCGCAGCATCAGCAGGTCACGGCGGGGGCCCGCGGGGACGAGGGCGGCGATCAGGTCCATCAGGGCGCGGGCGGAGTCGAAGCGCAGGGTGTAGCCGCCGCTCTTGGTGACGTGCTTGCCGTCGGTGCGGCCCACCAGGTAGTAGCAGGTGTAGTCGGCGACCACCGAGACGCCGTCCGCGCGCAGGTACGCCTCCATGGTGAACAGCGCGTCCTCGCCGGTCCACAGGGACTCGTCGAACCGCATGCCGTGCCGTTCGAGCAGCGCGCGGCGGAACAGTTTCTGCGCGCTGAGGGTGTACTTGATGTTGGACGAGTAGACGTCGGTGCGCTCCAGCGTCCTGCCCCACATGGACTTCGGCGCGCCGCGGTTGACGCCCTCGATCCGGCCCAGGACGACGTCGGTCCCGGCGCGGTCGGCCATGTCCACCATCCGCTCCAGGGCTTCGGGGCCGAGCCGGTCGTCGGCGTCCAGGAAGAAGACATAGCGGCCGCTCGCCCTGGCCAGGCCCACGTTGCGCGGGCCGCTGGGGCCGCCCGAGTTCTGCTGCCGGATCACGGTGACCGGCATGGGGGCACGGTCCGCGAACTCCTCCAGGCACCGCCCCGTACCGTCGGTCGAGCCGTCGTCGACCGCGACGACCTCGACCCGCTCCGGGCCGATGGTCTGCGCCTCGACGGACGCCAGGCACTCGGCCAGGTACGGCATCGCCTCGTATGCCCCGATGATCACGGTGACATCAGGCTGCGCCACGGTCACGCTCCCTCTTCGCAGGAAATCCTCTTGTATCGCCTCAATCGCTACGAGTTAGACGGGTGTTCGAAGACGACGGTTGTCCCGGCCCTCCGCCAGTGGCTCACGTCACAGGGTGGCCGCGGGTCGTGCGGGTATGCGAAAGGGTTGGGGTCACGAGAAGTGCTTCTCGTGACCCCAACCCTTTCGGCTGCGTGAGACCCGTCAGCGGGCTTCGACGCCCTCCGTCCCGTTCTCCACCGAGGCCCGGGGGGCGGGCACCACGTCCACCGGCTCCACCTCGGGACCGCCGACCGTGATCCGGCTCTCCTGGCCGAGGTTGCGCGCCTCGGCCTTCAGGGCGAGCTGCGCGACGGCGGCGTTGAACCGCTCGATGGACGTCGGCTCGTCCGGGCCGAGCAGGTACCGCTTGAGCTCGTCACGGGCCCCGGCCAGCGGGTCGGCGGCCGGCTCGCGGACGGCGTCGAGCAGTCCGCCGAGCTGCGCCGCGTCGTTGGAGAGGATCACCGCGGCGCGCACCGCCGTGTTCTGCCGCCTGAACTCGTCCGCGCCGAGTCCGGCGGAGTCGGTGACCGCGTACGGCTTGCCGCTGGCGATGAAGTCGGACACCACGCTGGAGATGTCGGAGACCATCGCGTCGGAGACGTTGAAGCAGTCGTACAGGCGCGGCTCGGCGCCGGTGATGACGCGGTGCTCCCACTCGGGGAAGGAGCTCCAGTAGGCGGCGTTCCACTCGGCGCGCAGCCGGGCGGTCTCCTCGTGCCGGGCGATGTCGACCAGTCCGTCGCGGGTGGCCTCGGCCTCGTCGCCCTTGTCCACGAGGCCGGTCAGCCGGTCGAGGCGGGCCTCGATGCGGGCCAGTTCGGCCTTGGCGCGCGACTGGACGGCGGCGTCGGCGGTGAACCGCGGGTCGGCCGCGCGGGCGGCGGCGGCCTTCTCGACCAGCGCGGTGATGCGCTGGTGGGCGGCCTTCGCCTTCGGGCTGCGGGTTCCGGTGAAGGGGTGCGGCTTGTACAGGACGCGCACCGCCGGGTCGGCCTCGACCAGCTGCTTCACGATGTTCTCGCCGGCCAGCAGGAGCGAGGTGTTGCCGGGGTTGTCGTCCCAGCCCTCCCAGGTGGGCGCGTACAGGATCGTCGGCATGCGGCCGGCGGGGGCGTCCTGGCGGGGGCGGATCGGGGCCAGCTGCGGGCGGCCGACCTCGACGATGTCCTCGTCGCGGATGCCGACGTCGGCGATGGCGTAGCGGTCGCGGCCCGCGCGGCCGGCCGTCCACACCTCGTCGTAGACCTTGCTGAACGGGTTGACGCTGGCGAGCTTGTCGCTGTCGCCGTGGCCGATGAAGACGTGCTTCATGGTGGGCACGCGCAGCAGGTGGATGTTCTTGCCGACGTTCGCCGGGTACAGCGCGACCCGCACGGTGGACAGGTCCATGTTCATCAGGTGCACCCCTCCGGGCACGCAGACGACGGGGACCGTGGTGGGCGCCAGCTTCTCCAGGATGACGTTCTCGCGCAGGATGACCAGCGGGCGGGTGTCCAGCCGCGCCATGGTGTCCAGCCACATGTTGACCTGGTAGGCGGAGTCCTTGGAGCCGGAGAAGTACAGCACGGTCTCCGGCCGGTAGTCGCGCAGCCAGCCGTCCAGGGCGCCCAGCACCTTCTTGGCGTTCGGCGGGACCTTCCGGCCGCGCAGGTGGGGCGCCAGCGCGAGGACGTACAGGGCGGCGGCGCCCACGGTGACGCCGATGCCGGTGTAGCCGACGGCGGCGGAGTCCAGGGAGGCGCCGGCGAGGACGCCGGCGACGGCCGCCAGGTCGAGGTGGAGCATCTTCTCGGAGGCCCGGTGTATCAGCGCGTGCGGCGGGGCGTCCGGGATGCGGAGGCGGGAGACCAGGTCGACGTTGCGGGTGGCGACCGGGAGGCGGCGGCGGTTGCCGATCAGGGTGGTGACCGCGCCGTGGCAGACCTGGAGCCCGTAGAACGCGACGAAGCAGGCGATCGCCCCGTAGTAGATCAGGTTGTCCCCGAGGTCGAGTCGGGCCAGCAGCAGGATCAGCAGGAGCTGCCGGATCAGGAAGCGGATCGACAGGCCCGCCCGCACCTTGCTGAGGCGGTTGACCAGGTAGCTGCCCTTGCGGTGCAGATAGTGGTCCGCCAGGTACGTCACGGCGGCCGCGGCCGCGAAGGCGGGGATGCTCGGGACGAGCGCGGCCAGCATGAGGCCGGCGTAGCCCAGCGTCATGAGGACCGCCGCGGCCAGTTCGGCCGCGCTGCCCACCCGGGCGACGCGTATAGCGGTGGATATCACGGAGGAACCTGCTCTGGGAGGGGAGTGCCGGTTTTGTGTCTGCGTATAAGGAGGCTACGGATTCAGGCCCCCGCGAAGCCCCGTTTCCGATTGGTTAACGGGTGACCGCAGAGGCCTGAATATCCGGAGTCTAATTGGCCTTGATTATTACACGCCGTCCTGTCGGTCCAGCACGGAGGCCAGCGCCCCCTCGAATCCGGAGGCCCGTGCGGCGTCCGCCGTCGGGTCCTGCTGCCGGACGTCGATGACGTGCCCGGTGAGCTCCGACAGCAGCACGTCCAGCGAGGTCCGGGCCACGGCCTCGGAGGAGAGCAGGCTGCCCGCGGGCTCCTGGCCGAACGCCTTGGTGCGCATCGGTGTGGCGGTGCGCTCGGGGTTGATGCAGTTGACGCGGACGCCGTCGCCGGCCCACTCGTCGGACAGGGCCTGGGTGAGGTTCACCATGGCGGCCTTGGTCGAGGAGTAGAGGCTGTACTCGGCGCGTCCGCGGGTGTAGCTGCTGGAGGTGTACAGCAGCAACTGGCCGTTGGTCTCGGCGAGGTACTTGTAGGCGGAGCGCGCGATCTGCACGGGGGCCAGGTAGTTGACCTTCAGCGCCTCCTCGATGGTGGCGTTGTCGGTCTCGGCCAGCTTGCCTATGCGCAGGACGCCGGCGGTGTTGACGACGTAGTCGATGCGGCCCGTCTCGGCGTACGCCTTGGACAGCGCGTCGTCGACCTCCTCCGGGTTCTCCACGTGGGTGCCGGTGGTGGAGCGGCCGAGCGCGAAGACGGTGGCGCCGTAGGACTCGGCGAGCTGGGCGATGTCCTGGCCGATGCCGTAGGAGCCGCCGAAGACCACCACGGTCCTGCCGGTGAGCAGCCGGCGGTAGGCCTCCTCGCCGTTCTGCTCGGGGGCGGCGGTGGAGCCGAGCTGGAAGAGCTTGTCGGCGATGAAGACGTCGACGGGCTGGGTGACCTTCATGTTGTACTCGTCACCGGCCACGACGTGGATCGGCACGTCCGGCAGGTACTTGAGCACGACGGAACAGTCGTCCGTCGCCTGGAAGTTGGGGTCGCCCGCGGCGACCTCGTAGGCGCGGCGGATGGTGGACAGCTTGAAGGCCTGCGGGGTCTGGCCGCGGCGCAGCCGGGAGCGGTCCGGGATCTCGGTGATGAACTCGCCGTCCTCGCCGTGGGTGCGCGTGACGATGATGGTGTCCGCGGAGGGGATGGCCACATCGACGGCCTGGTAGCGCTCCAGCGCGGTCACGCAGTCGTCGATGACGCGCTGCGACAGCAGGGGGCGTACGGCGTCGTGGAAGAGGACGTTGCGGTCCTCGCCCTCGGCCAGGCCCTCGCCGAGCGCCGCGATGGCCCGCTCGGTGGTCTCGTTCCGGGTCGCGCCGCCCTCGATGACCCGGGTCACCTTGGTGAAGCCGGCCTTGGCGACGATCTTTTCCACGTCGGGCACGTATCCCGGGGCCATCAGCACGATGATGTCGTCGATCGAGCCGGCCTTCTCGAAGGTGGCCAGGGTGTGCTCGATGACTGCCTTGCCGGCGATCTTCAGCAGCTGCTTGGGAATCGACAGACCCACCCGCTGGCCGGTGCCACCGGCCAGGATCACTGCGGTGGTACGGGGCTTGGCTATGTGCTGGGACACAGGTGACCTACCTTGGGGCGACAGGGAACTTCGAAATGGTCCCACTTGGGGTTACCGCAGTGCAAGGTGAGAGCCCCCCGCCGCATATGTGCACGCAACCTCTCATTCACCTGGGACTCCTGGTACTTCGTGACGGTTCCCTGGACGTGCCGTGAATTGCTGTGAGTAACTCCACAGGAGTTATGCCATTGCCGTGCGTGACGGATGAGGCCCACCCGTCACTTCGGCGCGGGCCGTGCCCCACCTCCGTGCAGCGGTGACCGAGGACCTTCGTCAGTTCCTTCGACGATGTCCGGTGAACCGTACGCCCTTTGCCCGGGTGCGTCGTCATCCGGGGCGGCCGGAGCGCGGTACGGGGCTCCCACCACCGCTCCGTACGGGGCTCCCCGCCGCTCCGGCGGGGGCGGGACGCGGCTGCGGCACCGGCTGCGCGGGCGGTCCACCGGGTGGGCGGACCGGTGCGCGGGCGGGCGGCGGCGGTGCCGGACCGGCGCGGGCCGCCGGCCGCCCGGTGCCGGGGTGCTCACCGACGGTCAGGGTGACGGTGTCCGGATCTTCACGTCCGGGGGCCAGGCCGCACGAATTCTTCGCATATTCGATCGCACCGTTCCGCACGATCTTCGAAGAGCGCGATTACCGGTCGCCCTTTGCCGCGGAAATTCCCCGTCGGGATTCCATGGCATTTTCGTTTCGGCCGCGTCCGTCCGGCCACGGAAAAAGCCCGGCACCCGCGTGGGCGCCGGGCTCTCCCGGCCGGGCCGCCGGACGGCTAGAACGGCTCGAAGTCGTCGTACTCCCGCTGGACGTCGTCCCGTTCGGCCTGGCGGTCGCGGCGGCGCTGGGCGGCCGGACGGGGGGCCTCGAAGCGGTGGTCCTCGCCGCGCCGGCCGAGCATCTCCGCGCCGGCCGTCGCGGTCGGCTCCCAGTCGAAGACGACCGCGTTGTCCTCGGGTCCGATGGCGACGCCGTCGCCGGTCCGGGCGCCGGCCTTCATCAGCTGGTCCTCGACACCGAGGCGGTTGAGCCGGTCGGCGAGGTAGCCGACGGCCTCGTCGTTGTTGAAGTCGGTCTGGCGGACCCAGCGTTCGGGCTTCTCGCCGCGCACGCGGAAGAGCGGCTCCCCGCCGATCTCCTCACGGGTGACGGTGAAGCCCGCGTCGTCCACGGCCTTGGGCCGGATGACGATGCGGGTCGCCTCCTCCTTCGGCTTGGCGGCCCTCGCCTGGGCGACCAGGTCGGCGAGCGCGTACGACAGTTCCTTCAGCCCCATGTGGGCGACGGCCGACACCTCGAAGACGCGGTAGCCGCGCGCCTCCAGGTCGGGGCGCACCATCTCGGCGAGGTCCTTGCCGTCGGGCACGTCGATCTTGTTCAGGACGACCATGCGGGGGCGGTTGTCGAGGCCGCCGTACTGCCGCAGCTCCTCCTCGATGATGTCGAGGTCGGAGAGGGGGTCGCGGTCGGACTCCAGCGTGGCGGTGTCCAGCACGTGCACGAGCACGCTGCACCGCTCGACGTGCCGCAGGAACTCCAGCCCGAGGCCCTTGCCCTGGCTGGCGCCCGGGATCAGCCCCGGCACGTCGGCGATGGTGTAGACGGTCGACCCGGCGGTGACGACGCCGAGGTTCGGGACAAGGGTGGTGAAGGGGTAGTCGGCGATCTTCGGCTTGGCGGCGGAGAGCACCGAGATCAGCGACGACTTGCCGGCGCTGGGGTAGCCGACGAGGGCCACGTCCGCGACGGTCTTCAGCTCCAGGACGACGTCCTGGAGGTCCCCCGGCTCACCGAGCAGCGCGAAGCCGGGCGCCTTGCGGCGCGCGGAGGCGAGGGCGGCGTTGCCGAGGCCGCCGCGTCCGCCCTGGGCGGCGACGTAGGACGTGCCGTGGCCCACGAGGTCGGCGAGCACGTTCCCCGCCCTGTCGAGGACGACGGTGCCGTCCGGCACGGGCAGGACCAGGTCCTGGCCGTCCTTGCCGCTGCGGTTGCCGCCCTCACCGGGCTTGCCGTTGGTGGCCTTGCGGTGCGGGGAGTGGTGGTAGTCGAGGAGGGTCGTCACGGACTGGTCGACGGTCAGGATGACGTCGCCGCCGCGTCCGCCGTTCCCGCCGTCGGGTCCACCGAGCGGCTTGAACTTCTCACGGTGGACGGAGGCACAGCCGTGGCCTCCGTTACCCGCGGCGACGTGCAGCTCGACGCGGTCCACGAAGGTGGTCATGGTGGGGTGCCTCCAGAGACGTATGAGCGATTTTCTGTCTTAACACGCGAAAGGCGGACCCGCCTTCCCGACCGGGAAGTGAGGTCCGCCTCGCGAAAGCTTCCGATCAGGCGACCGGAACGATGTTCACGACCTTGCGGCCACGGTGGGTGCCGAACTGCACCGCACCGGCGGCCAGGGCGAACAGCGTGTCGTCGCCGCCGCGGCCGACACCGGCGCCCGGGTGGAAGTGGGTGCCGCGCTGGCGGACCAGGATCTCGCCCGCGTTCACGACCTGACCGCCGAAGCGCTTCACGCCGAGGCGCTGAGCGTTGGAGTCACGACCGTTACGGGTGGACGATGCGCCCTTCTTGTGTGCCATCTCTCCTCAGTCCCTTACTTCGCAGCCGCGGGGATCTCAGTGACCTTGATCGCCGTGTACTGCTGGCGGTGGCCCTGACGACGGCGGTAGCCGGTCTTGTTCTTGTAGCGCAGAATGTCGATCTTCTGGCCCTTGTGGTGGTCCACGACCTCGGCCTGGACCTTGATGCCGGCCAGCACCCACGGGTCGCTGGTCACGGCGTCGCCGTCGACGACGAGCAGGGTCGAGAGCTCGACCGTGTCGCCCACCTTGGCGGTGGAAATCTTGTCAACCTCAACGATGTCGCCGACAGCAACCTTGTGCTGGCGACCACCGCTGCGCACGATGGCGTACACGCGGATCTCACTCTCACTCGAAGAACGGCACCCCCGCAGGCCAGCCACCCGGCAACGAACACGGACGACCTCTCCCGGCCACCGAGGCACCCGGAAGGAAGAGGTTTACGGGGATGTGGCGGCCCCTGTGGACACGCCGACGGTCAAGGTTACGGGGCCCGGCTTGAGGGGTCAAACCGGGCCCCGGGCGCAAAGGACCTCACCAGGCCGGTCGAGCCCTCACCGCTCGCCCTGAAGGTTCCTCAGGTGAGCCACGAGGTCTGCGGTCGGAACCGTCGCACCCGCGCCCTTGATGCCTCCCACCGTATCGACCTGATACCGGTCCGGGGCCACTTCCCGCACGAGGAACTGGCGGCTCCCCCCGTCCAGCGGGTCCACCCGGAGCCGGACGACACCGTGCGTGACGGTGGGAAACAGGAGACGCAGCCGCTCGTCCTCGTGCAAACGGGTCAACAAGGTGCGTTGATCCGCGTGGAAATCGGACGACAGGAGGCGCGACCACTGCAGAGGAGCCGGGTCGCCCGCTGCGAGCGGCCGGGCGAATTCGTCGAGCTCCATGAAGGGATACTTCGCTTCGAAGTCGTCGAGCGGAAGTCCGTCACGCCACGCCGCCACCGCCTCCACGACCAGACCAAGATCGTCCGTCGAGCCGGTCACCCAGGTGAATCCCGGCGTGTGCACCCCGATGAGGAACAATCGCTCCTCTGCCGCGAGACCGACCGAGACGACACCTCTGTCCGTCTCGACTCGCACGGGCGCGGATACCGGACCGATCGGTCCGACGTCGCATCCACGCCGCCCTGCGGTCTCCGCCATGGCCCTTCCCAGACTGCCGGCTGCCGCCACGTCCGGGTACAGGGCCTTCCATTCCGCATCCATGATCGCCTCTCAGCAGCCGCAATGTGGTAGCACCCCACCCTTGACGGGATCCAGCGCGCCGTCCAGCCCAGACAGATCCGGCATCGCTGTTTCCGCGTCCAGGGTTACGCCCTTGCCGCTCGTATTCGGTGAATACCACTTGATCGAACTCCATGATCGCTGGCCGTTGGCGAGAGCCCGGGCGATGTAGGCCATTTCGAGGTCGGTGGCGTATCCGTCCTCACCGTTGGTGAGTCCGCGCTGCGCGGCCTCCATGAAGTCACCGAGCCCCGACTTGTTGACGTGCAACGTCACATTGGGATCGACGATGGCCTTGCGTGCCGCCATCTTCCAGCCGTCGCCGGGCACATTGGAGAAGGTCTCGAAGCCGTTGTCTCCCGCCCACTTGTCGAGCTTGCCATTGTCCTGCCAGCCCAGGGCGACATCACAGTTGTGCACCAGGAGCGGTGTCGTGCCGGCCAGGACGTAGTAGGCGTGGATGCCCGTCACGGTGAGGTCGTGGGTGCGCTGCCGCTTCTCGAAATGACGATTGGCTTCGACCTCGACCGTGTCGCCCGAAGGCGTGTGGAGCGTCATCCCGGGCTTGAGATCGCCGGCCTTGATCCAGGCCTGCTCCGACTTCACCCAGAACGGGTGGGTGGTCGTGGCGACCAGAGCCTGGGACTTGCCTGAGGCGGTCTTCACCGTGAGGTCGGAGAAGTGCTTGTCGTCCTCGGTGACGATGGTTCCCGCGACCTCGCGAGCCGTCTTCTCGCCGGTTTTCGTGTCGGTGGTGACGACCTTGTCGCCCAGCTCCACCTGCTCGATCTGCTTGGTCTTTCCGTTGGCGAGCAGGACCTTCGTGCCGGGCAGGAAGCTGTGGCATTCAGGCTTTTTCTTCTTCTTAAGTGCCTCGGCCGCCTTCTTTCTGGCGTCCTTCAGTTTCTCCCCGGCCTTGGCCAGCCCCGCGGTCGCGTTGCTGACCGCCTTGTTGGCCTTCCACAGGCTCTTGACGCCACCGATCAGGTCTCCGACCAGGCCCGTGACCCTCTTGGCGAGGCGGTAGCCCTTGGCCCAGTTCCACGGGGCGCCGTACTTCGCGAGAACCTTGCCCGCCAGGCCGCCCGCGAAGCTGCCGGCGATGTTGAGCAGGGTCTCGCCGCACGATCCGACGTCACCGGTGGAAATGCAGTCCAGGGCCGCGTCGACCCCGAGGATGTCGCGGACGATCTTGACGAGGGCCTTGCCCGCGGACTTGATCCGCTGCTTGGCCGCGGCCTGCTGCCCCTGTGCCTGGGTGACCTTCCAGGACGCCAGGTCGTAGTCGGACTGCGCCTTCTCGACCTTCGTCTTCGGGTAGTACGGCTGGCCGCCGCGGCACTCGATCAGACCCTCCCGGCACTCCGGGATGATCATGCCGCTGGGGTCGGCGTGCGTGACCGGCGAGTTGTTCGCGTACGCGTAGCCGTTGATCTGCTGCGGCTGCGTGTGATCGATGATCGGGTCGACGGAGATGAACTTGCCGATCACCGGGTCGTACTCGCGCGCCCCCAGGTGGGTCAGGCCGGTCGAGGCGTCCATGGTGCCCCCGACGTAACCCTTCTCCCCGGGCCAGATGCCGGTCTTCTCCCCGCGCTCGACACCGAACGGATCGAAGCGGCGCTGGCTGACCGCGCCCGTCGCGGCGTCGATCGCCACTTCACCCGTGCCGTGGTGGTCCGAGGCGATGAACGACACCTTGCCGGCGGTACGGACCGCGACAGTCTGGCCGGCGTGGTCGTAGTAGCGGGTGGCCTCCTTCTTGGTTCCGTCGGCGGAAAGCTTCAGTTCCGTGCCCGGCAGGTAGACCGTGGTCCCGGACGGGTCCTTGCGCAGCAGGCGGTTGCCGGATCCGTCGTAGAGATAGCTGGTCTTCGTCCCGTTCGCCTCCGTGGCCTCTTTCAGCTTGCCCTGATCGGTCCAGACCAAGGACTGGGCGTCGCCATCAGTGGTGCGTTTGGTGGTGTTGCCCGCGTCGTCGTACTCGTACGTCGACTGCCGGTCACCCGTCGGGGTCTTCTCGACGATCTTGGTGACCTGGTGCGGGCCGTCGCCCAGCGCGCCCGCGGTGCCGTACTCGTAGCTGCGGGTGATGTTCTTCGACGCGTCGAGCCCGGTGTCGTGGACCGTCTCCGAGACGCGGTTGCCGATGGCGTCGGTCTCGTAGGACTTCCAGTACGGGGCGGGTCCGCCCAGCGGGCTCGATCCGGCCGCGGGGTCACAGGCCGCCGGGCCGCTGCCGTCCACCGGGGTGGCGGAGCCGCGCGTGCCCATGCCGGCCGCGCTCGCCGCGGTGGCCTGCGGAGTCCAGGCGTCCTTCAGCCGCTGCCGGCCGTCGTAGGCGAAGCACTGCATGTCCGGCGCGGCGGAGTTCGAGGTGTCCGCGATCGACAGGACGTTGCCGGCCTGGTCGTAGGAGTACCGCGAGTCCTTCGCCGGAGCCGTCGCGCCGTAGACGTCGACCACCGAGCGGGTGAGTCGGTTGGTGCCCTTCTCATAGCTGTAGGTCTGCCACACCTTCTTGCCACTGCCGGTGGACAGCTCCAGCTGCTGCAGCAGGCTCTTGCCCGAGTAGACCGTGTTGGTGACATAGGGGGTGGAACCCGTCGTGGTCATCGGGCGCTGCAGGCTGTCATACGTGTAGGTCAGTACCTCGGCCGGCAGATCTCCGACGGCAGGCAGGCCAGTGCTCTGGACTGTGCCGTCCCGGTTGTAGCCGGACGTGAAGACGTAGGTGCCGGCGAGATCGCCCTGTGAGGCCGGTATCTGGTAAGCCGTCTTCAGGGGGCGGTAGAACTCATCCATCGACTGGACTGCCGTGGCGAAGTACTCGGTCGAAGAGGTGTAGCTGAGGGAACCGTAGGCATAGCCCAGCCAGCCCGCCTTGTCGTACCTGTTCTCGGTGAGCTTGGTGCCCGTGTCGGGGTCGCCCTGCCAGGTCGTCACCACGCGGCCGAGGCTGTCGTAGACCGTGGAGTTCTTCTTGTTCCGGCCGTCGTACGTGGCGACCGGGCGGTCCAGCACGTCGTACTCCGTGCGCGAGGTGCCCGCGTCGGGGTCGACCGACTTGGTCTTGCGCCCCAGCTGGTCGTACTCGTAGCGCCACACGTTGCCCTTGGCGTCCGTGACCGTCTCGAGCTGACCCGCCGCGGTGTACGTGTACGTGGTGGAGTCGTAGGGAACGCCCGCCGCCGGGGAGGCGCCCCGGTAGTGACGGATCTCGGAGACGTTGCCCTGACCGTCGGTGACCGTCGTGGTCGGCACGCCGCCGACCGGCGGGTCGACGTGCGTCAGTTCACCCTCGTACGAGGTCGTGGTGCGCCACTGCTCGCCGCCGCCGACCGCGAAGACCTGCGTGGTGGGCCGGCCCAGACCGTCGTACTTCATCAGGCTCTGCTGGCCGACCTCGCCGTTGGCGACGATCAGCAGCTCGGCCGAGGGAGCGCCCGCCGCGTTGTACGTGGCGTTGGTCTTCTTGACGTTGCCCGTGCCGTCGTACCAGGTGTCGGCGACCATGCGGGTGCCGTCCAGGCCCTCGGTCTGGATCTGGCGCGGCCGGAGCAGGGCGTCGTAGAGCTGGTACTCGCTGCCGTAGGACCCGTCGTTCTCGATCTTCTCGGTCTTGATCGAGGTGACCTTGTCCTTGCGGACGTCGTAGGAGTACTTGATGCTCGGTGTCTGCCTGCTCTCCCGGTCCGCCAGCCACACCGACGTCAGGCGGCCCATGGCGTCGTACGCGAGGTCGGTGCGCTTGCCGTTGGGGTCGGTCTGGCCCTTGGACATGCCCCAGGCGGGCTCGTAGTCGGTGGTGGTGACGTGACCGGCGGCGTTGGTGACGGCTGTCTTCGTCAGCAGGCCGTTGGTCTCGGTGTAGACGGTCTTCGTCTCGTTCTGCTTCGCGTCCTTCTGGGACAGCGGCCGGCCGTAGGCGTCGTAGGTCGTGGTGCCGGTGACCTGGTATGTCGCGGTGGTGCCGTTGTGCGACGTCATCCGCTCGGTCTTCGTCGCGTCGCCCTTGACCGGGGCCGCGCCGAAGGCTCCGGCGTCGTAGGAGGTGCGCTCGTCGGCGAGGACCTGCGTCCTGCGGTCGGGGGTGGCGGAGCACCTCACCGAGACGGACTCGCTGCGCGCGGGCAGCGACAGGATGTTCTTCGCCGTGTTGTCCGCGTAGGTGGTGCGGGTGCAGGAGTCGTCCTTGGCGGTGGAGAGGTCGCCCTGGTCGTCGACCGTCAGCACCCGGCCGGTGCCGTTCGACGTGTCGTACGTGGTGGTGGCCCGGGTCTCCTGCCAGGTCCCGTCCGCCTTCAGGTTGAGGCCGCGGCCGGTCTGGGTGCGCACGATCACCGCGCGGGTGGTGCCCCAGTCGCGGGTCTGGGTCGCGGTGTAGTGCTTCCAGGGCGTGTTGATCGTCTTGGCGACCAGCTTGGAGCCGTCGTAGGTGGCGACCTCCAGCTCGTGGCCGGTGAACTCCTCCTCGTCCTTGTACGACGTCCCGGTGGAGTCCTTGACCGTCACCGAGCGGGCGCCCCCGGACGGGTCCTTGTCGCCGTCCATGCCCTGCAGGAAGGTGTAGTCGACGCGGGTCTTCTGCTCGTCGGCCGTGCCGCTGGTGACCTTGACCTTGCCGTAGCCCTGCCAGCCGCCCCAGGTGAGGTACTTCTCGTCGGTGATGCCGTCCGGCTTCGCCTTACGCCAGGCGGCGTCGCCCTGGTAGTCGTAGCGGGTGACCATGCCGTCGCTGCCGCCGGTGCGGTCGGTCTCGATGACCGCGGCGACGACGTACTTGTGGAACCAGTCGGTGATCGGGTCGACGAAGCCGGGCGGCGCCCACTTCACCGGGTAGCAGCGTTTGGTCGACTCGCCGGGCTTGGGCAGGGCCGACTTGGCGCACTCGGTGGGCGCGTAGTTGACGTCGAGCTGGGCGCCGGTCTCGCTGAGCACCATCGACAGGCGGTAGCGGTGGAAGGGCGCGATGTTGTCGCCGATGGCGTCGACGCGGTTGGCGAGCTGCTCGCCGAAGAGGTCCACCGAGGGCAGTTTCACCGCGGTGGTGCCGGCCCGGCCCTCGTGCGCGATCTTCGACAGCCAGAGGGTCTTGGAGTCGTCACCGTTGTCGGTGAACAGGTGCGTCAGGAGCCAGGCGTCCACGTCCCGGTAGCTGGTGGCGTCCTTGCGCATCTGTGTGACGACCGAGGTCAGCCGCTTGGTGGTGAAGAACGTCTGCACCGGCGAGGTGCACTTCGTGCTCGCCTTGCACTCCTGGTCGACCGGTACGTCCGGCCATCGCGCGGCGTTGGCCTTGGTGCGCTTGCTCTCCGCGCAGTCGAAGGCGTCGGTGGGCAGGCAGCGCTCGGCCGTGTCGAACACGATCCGGGCCGGGGCCTTCGCCGCGTACACCTTGCCGTCCTGCTGGCCGTAGTCGATGCGCTCGAGCCAGCCGCCGCGGTGGTACGCGGTGCCGTTGACGTCCGTCTTGCCGTTGAGCGCGTAGTGGTTGGTCTCGCGCTCGTAGTAGTAGGACATCACGTTGCCGTGGGTGTCCTTGACGTAGTCCAGGCTCCAGCGCCAGGCCTGCTTGCAGTGGGCGGAGGAGAAGGTGGCGTTGTGGCAGGGCTCACCTGAGTCGTCGCCGAAGACGGGGGCGGTCCACACGGACTCCGTCTCCTCGTTGCCCGAGGCCCAGCCCGGCAGGCGGTTGAGGCCGAACCAGTACTCGGTGCCGTCCGAGGTGGTGATCCGCCAGTGCTCGCCCTTGTCGCCGCTGCCGCCCTCGTCGCCGTTGACGGCGCCGGTCAGCCGCTCGACCTTGGAACCGTCGTCGGACGACATGTGCCACTTGCCCGTGGTGTCGTCCTTGACCAGCTCACCCGAGGTGCCGTTGAGCATGACGGTGGCGTTCTCGAACGCCCAGCACTGCTCCCCCGAGTCGGCGTGGCCGTCCTCGGAGCAGGGCTTGTACCGGCGCTCGATGTAGCCGGGGTCGTAGGAGAAGCCCTCGCCGATCCAGGAGCCCTGGTTGTTGGTGGCCGCGGTGCGGCCGTCCGCCGACTGGGAGGAGTAGCCGAGGCCGACGGTCGGGGTCAGACCGCCCGGCGTCGGAACGGATCGGAAGGGATAGTTCCAGTTGAACGCGCCGGAGGAGGTGGCGACGCTCCAGCCGGCCGACGGCGCCAGTGCCGTCGCCTTGTACGTGCCCTGCGCACCCGACGGGCCCGCGGCGACCGCGACCAGGGAGGCCGCGCCGGCGGCCATGGTGGAGGTGCCCTCCGCTGGGGCGGGGGCGGCCGTGACGTCGGCGGAGACCGTACCGGTCCGCACGTCGTTGACCGTGGGCAGCACCGTGGGCTGCCCGGGGCACTCCTTGCTGCCCGGTACGGCGACGGTGGCGCAGGCGGGGAGCTGGACCAGCCGGAGGCGGGAGGCGTAGGAGCCGCCGAAGCCCTCGGCGAAGTCCGAGTAGTCCACGGTCAGGCGGACCTTCGCGGGTGCCTTGCCCTCGCCGTCGGCGCGCTCGACGCCCAGCACGACGCCCGCGCCGAGTCGCGCGGCGCGGGCGGGGTCGAGGACGTCGACGCGGACGCTCTCGGCGGTCGCCGCCGCCTTCGCGCCGGCGGCGGCCTTCGCCTTCCCCCGGGCGGCACCGGCGCTCGCCTCGCCGACCGTGACCGGCAGCCCGCCGATCTCGGTCGGGCCGGCCGCGCCCACGGTCAGCTCGGCGCCGCCCTCGCGGGGCCACACCGCCTTGTCCAGGCCCCTGACCGCGGCCGCGCGGGCCGGGTCGGAGGGGCGGGGCTTCGCTTTGGCCGAGGTCCCCTTGGCGGGATCCCCGTCGTCCTGAACGCCGGGGCGGCCGGTGCGGCCCCGGTTCCCGTCGTCGAGCACCACTGCCTCGACCGACGACGCGGACAGCGCGAGCGAGAGCCCGAGCACTGTCGCGGCGACCACCGGTTTGGGCATGCGGCGGCTCAGTGAGCGGCCACGGAAGAACATCCGTCAACTTCCTGATCGTAGGGGGTGGGAGAAGAGCAGGCCGGACAGGTGTGCCGGGTCCTGGTGGACCCGGCACACCTCATCTGTGACGGTGCGTCACATGTCGGGAAGGGCCGTCAGCGCGGCCATCTGCTGCACCGCGACCTGGTCGGCCGCGCCGCCGTACACCCGCACCTCGTCGATCGCGCCGGCGAAGTACTCGCTCGCCCCGCGCAGCGAACGGCCCACCTGGAGGCCGCCGGTGGCGGACCAGAGGGTGGTGTCGTCGCCGTGGGCGCCCGCGACGAGCTGACCGTCGACGTACAGCCGGATGGCGTTGGCGAAGGCGTCGTAGACCACCGCGAGGTGCTGGCCGGAGCCGCCGGTGTCGGGCAGCGCCTGGTCGTCGGTGAAGGTGACGACCTCGGGGGCCGCCGCGTCGGTCCTGGCCACCGCCAGCTCCCACTGCTGCGTCGCGGCCTGGTAGCGGACCTGGACGCGGTTGGCGTGGGCGCCCGGCAGGGACAGCACCGTCTGGGACTTCTCCGGGTCCAGCGAGGTGAGCTGGGCACGGGCGGACACGGTGAAGCTGCCGGTGCCGGTGACCGGGGCGGTGGCGGTGGACGCGTAGTCGCCGTCGCCGTCCAGGACGAGGTTGCCGTCGCCGACCAGAGCCGCGATGTCGAACAGCGGGTCGGCCGGGCGGTAGACCGAGGCGTTGCCCGCGAGGGTCAGCGCCTGTCCGCCGCCGCTCTCCGCGGAGGCGCCGCCCGCGGCCTCGTCGAGCTGCCAGTAGCCCCTGCGGTCCGGCTTGACCGTCATCAGCTCGGCCACCTGGGCCGCGGGCAGGACCCGGTCGAAGACGCGGACCTCGGCGAGGTCACCGGTGAAGTGGTCGCGGTAGCCGCTCTTGGCCGTGGCCCGGCCGATCTGCAGCGGTCCGTACGACTTCCAGGCGGAGCGGCGCTGGGCGGTCCACTTCGACTCCTTGTTGATGTAGAGCCGCAGCTCCGGGCCACCGGACTTCTGGGCGTCGTACACGCCGGTCAGCAGCACCCACTGGTCCTTGACCACCGTGGTGCCGGCGGCGACGGCCTTCCACTCGCCGAGCGAGTCGACGTCGTTGACCGGGACGGCGAACTTCCAGGCCTTGGCGGTGGCGTCGTAGCCGAGGGTGAAGCCGGGCTCGCCGGTGCCGTCCTGGCTGAGGACGGTCATGTCCCGGTCGAGCGCGGTGGGCCGCACCCAGGCGCTGACGCTGAAGCTCCTCGTGGTGTCCAGCACGGTCTCGCTGACGTCGAGGTAGGCGTCGGCGCTGCCGTCGAAGCGGGCGGCCCTGTCCGCCTTGCCGCCGGGGCCGTCCGCGCCGAAGGCGACGGCGGGGCCGGCGGTCGCGGAGAACTCGCCGCTCTCGTCGTGGGCCTCGGTGCCGTCGGCCGGGTCGGCGAGGTTCCACTGGGCGACGACGGGGCTGCCCTCGCTCACCAGGAAGTCGTACAGGGTGCTGCTGGCGTGGCCCGCCTTGTCGAGGGCGATCACCTCCAGCACCTGGCGTCCGGCACGGGTCGGCATCCACTGCGTCGAGACCGGACCGCCGGCCTTGTCCGGGGTCAGCGTGGCGAGCGCGGCACCGTTGAAGCCGTACTGGTACTTGACGACGTCGGTGTCCGGGATGGCGTCGTTCGGGTTGGGCGAGAAGGTGAAGGTGCCGTAGGTGCCCACGCCGTCGTGGTAGACGGTGTCGGACGGGTACTGCTTGGACAGCACCAGCGGCTTGCCGGGCCAGGTCCTGTCGTAGACGAACTCGCAGCGCTGGGCGGGGTCGCCCGTCGAGCTCCACGGGCCGTAGCCGTCACCGTCGGTGGCCCGCGCGCTCCAGTAGATGACCGTGTTCTGCGGGATCGTCGACTTGACGGTGTGCTCGAACTTGGTGGCGGTGGTCGGCGAGAGCCAGTCGCGGCTCAGGTAGGTGTAGGACTTCGCCTCCTTGGTGGTGGGGTCGGTCCAGTCGACCTTGAACTCGACCTTCACCTTGTCGGTCCTGCCGTTGCCGTGGTCGGGGTCGCTCGCGATGGCCTTCAGCGTCGGCGGCCGGTCGACGGTCGGGCGGCTCGCGCCCCACTTGCACAGACCGCCCGGGTCGGTGGACATGTCCGCGGTCCGGATCTGCCGGGGCAGGTTGTTGTACTTGATCGACAGGAAGGCGTTGCCGCAGATCCGCTTCCACTCGGCGAAGCGGGACTCGTCGGCGGCGCGCAGGCCGAGCGTCATCGCGTTCCAGCCGTCCGTGGCCGCCGTCCTGATCTCACTGGTCAGCTCGCCGCTCTCGCCCGACTCGAAGTTCAGGTTGGGCTGGCTGGAGCAGGACGTCGGGGAGATCGCCTTGTCGACGGTCCCGATGTGGTCGTCCCAGTCGTCCTGGGTGTTGGACCAGTTGCTGGACGAGGTGATCGTGTGGTTCTTGCCGCCGATCCGGTAGAGCCGGATGGGCTCGGCGGTCGGGGACGCGCTGTAGATGTGCTCCACCCGTGCGGAGAAGGTGGCGCCCTTGATCTGCTTCCCCTTGTAGAAGGAGAGCGGCATGGTGAACAGCACGCGGCGGGAGCCGACGCCGTTGCAGGAGACGGGGTTGTAGTCGGTGGGGCACTTGCCCACGCCGGCGCTGCCGGAGTACTTCCAGTCCTGCTCCGAGGGGATGCCGGACATGACGCCGGTCCAGGCGGTGCGCGAGGTGGTCCGCTGGATGGGGTCGATGACGACGGGGAAGACGGTGTCCTCGCCCCGGAGGAGCTTCCGGTCGGGGATCAGGCTGAGCCGGTCCCCCGCGACCTCGACGTCCAGCGGGGCGACGCGGCCGCCGCCGCCGGGACCTTCGAGCGCCGGCTCGGGCGTGGCCCGCGGACCGGGGGCGGCCGTGGCGGCCGCCTCCTGCCCGGCTCCGGCCGCCGCGGACCGCAGCGCCTTCGCCACGGCCTTCGGGCCCTGCTTCGCGGCTGCGGCCTCCCGTACGGCGGCCGAGTCCCACATGGCCGGCTTGCCCGCCTGGAAGACGGTGCCGCCGACGACGGCGTCCTCGGCGACGATCGCGCCGGTGGCGTCCTCCGCGACCTTCAGGCCGTCGGCCGTCATGCCGAGGTCGAGGCGGGCCAGACGCGGGTCGGCCGCCGCCTCGGGCGTCTTGACGACGAGGAGGTGGCCGAAGCCGTCGGCCTCGGCCCGCACGGCCAGGTCGACGCCGGGCAGCGCCTCGGCGTAGGTGGCGGTGTCGCCGTCGACGCGCGGCTCGGGCAGCTTCCCGTACGGCCAGGACAGGGCGAACTCGCGGCCCGCCCGCTGCATCGTCACGAACGGCCTGCCCGCCTGCCCGGCGGAGAAGGCCAGGTCGACGGTGGCGGCCTTCGGGCCCCAGGTGCCGTCGGCCCGCTCGACCAGCGTCGGATCGACCTTGACCCAGGTGCCGCCCTGGAGGGTGCGCACGGGCTCGGTGTACTCGCGGGCGGTGAAGGAGCCGTCGGGCTCGGCGAAGATCTCGCGGCGCTCGCCGCGCAGTCCGACGACCTCGGTCTTCTTGCCGGTCTTCCGGGCCGCGGCGAGCGCCTGCTGCTCGGTCACCACAGGCTGGTCGGCCGCGACCGGAGTCTGGCGCTCCGGTCCGCCGCCGCCCGGGAGGGCCACCACTCCCGCCACCACCGCTCCGGCGACGGCGGCCGCCAGGGCGGCGCGCACCGCGAGGGCGCGCCGTACCGGCCTGTGTCTGTCTGCGGACACCTGTCCACGCTCCCCTTCGTCCATGTCCGTCCCGCCGCTGCGGCCGCCGGCCGCGTGGTTTCCTGCCGTCGCCGTCATCGGACCGCCGCCCCGAAGGCGGTGCCGGTGGCGGGGATGCCGCCCTCGCCGGGCCGGAACGTCACCGTCGGCTCTCCCCCCGAGGCGACGTTCCACGGGAAGCCGTGGACCGCGCGGGACTCGGCGGGGCCGTACGGCATGCCGACGTGCAGCAGGGAGGGGGTCGCCGCGAGGGAGAGTCCGGCGAGCTGGCGGTGGGCAGGAGCGCCGGGGATGCCGTACCCGGGGTCGATCCACTCGTCGGAGGCGCCGGGCGGTCCGACCAGGGGGATGACGTGCACGCCGCCCTTGTCCCGGTGCTCGTCGGACGACTCCTCGCCGGGCACGCCGACGGCCAGCCGGGTGTTGGCTCCGGTGGAGGTGGCGTTCGGGGCGGTGCTGACGGCGGCGAGCTGCTGGCCGAAGAAGTCACCGGCCTCGGTGTCCTCGGCGACGTCCGCGGTGTTCTGGTCGATCCAGGCGACCTCGTCGTAGGTGCCGTTCGCCGCGATCCGGAAGACCTGGACGGCACCCGCGTCGACCGTCGTCGACAGGTCCTCGCCCGGGACGCCGACCGCGAGCAGCACCTGGGTCGTGGTGGTGGCGCCGGAGGACCGGTACGGAACCATGGCGAGCGAGGCGCCGAACTGGTCGCCGGCCTCCTCCGCCCCGCTGATCCCGTCCAGGTCCTGGGAGAGGCCGCCGAGCGGCTTGGGGTAGCCGGAGGTGAGCGCGTGGCTGAAGTACCCCGCGCCACCGCCGAAGGGCGTGGTGCCGATCGCCTCGCCGGGGTTGCCGACCGCGAAGTGGGTGGGGGTGGCCGCGAGGCTGGAGCCGAAGCGGTCGTCCGCCTCGGCCACGCCGGCCACCGCGCCGGCCTTGTCGGTGTCCTGGTGGTTGAGGGTGGCCGTCTGCGCGGTGCCGCTGACGTAGTGGAAGCCCCCCGCGTCCTGGATGTCGCCGATCGACTCGCCCGGGCAGCCGATCAGCAGGTAGGGCGTGCCGGAGGAGGTCTTGCCCGCCGCGACGGCGTAGCCGACCCAGTCCTCGGCCTCCGGGCCGCCGCTCAGGGGCTTGTCCGCGCCCTGGAGGAACTCCTTGACGGCCTTCCCGCCGTTCAGCCCGGCGGGGGAACCGTGGAGGACCTGCACGACCCCGGCGTCGGGAACGGTCCCCAGGTCCTCGTACGGCGTGCCGACCACCAGGTCGCTGCAGCCGTCGAGGTCGGCGTCGTAGACGGCGAGCGCGAAGCCGTACCGGTCGCCCGTCTCGGGCCCTCCCGGGATGCTGTCCAGCGCCTGGGACACGGTCAGCGTGCCCTTGCCCCCGCCGTAGACGACGTGGATCTCGCCGGCTCCCCGCACCCCGGTCACCGTCGCCTCCGGGTCGGCGATCGCCGTGTCCCTGATGCCGTCGCCGTTGAAGTCCGATTCGACGCCGGAGGGACAGGCGACGGCGGCCGCGGCGGGTGTACCGCCGGTTCCCACACCGAACGTCAGCAACGCCCCCACGGCGACGGCGACGGAACCGCGCCGCCAGATTTTCCCCACCCTTGACACAGACGCCCCGCAAATAAGGAGGAATGAAAAAAGTCCCGAGATCATTGCTCCACGCGAAGTCCCTCTGCAATAGCCGTCCACGTTTCGATGACCATGACATAAGTCACAGGAAAGTCACAGGCTCTCCAGGGGAGGCGCACAGAAGGGCGCGACTCCCACACCATCTCCACCAGGGCGCATCCGCGCCGCAATTCCGGCAAAGTGCCCCGATGCGGAAATCCCGTCGCGGCGGAAGACCTGCCGGGCGTCCACCCTTGCCCTCGTATGCGCCGATTGACCGCTCCCCGGCGCCCCACGGGCGCGCACGCCGGCCGGCGGAATCCGTGCGGACGTGACCGGCCCGCTCGTCCGCCGGCGCGCACGGCTCGGCGGACACGTCAGGGCGCGATCGGAGAAGATGGCCGGAAAGAGCCGTACGGAAAACACGTGCGGACGGATATCAAAAGCAGCCGCATTCACCGCCGACACTTCTCCCACACCGTGCGAAATGGTCATTCCGTGAAGCCGCCGGAACGCCCGCCCTCCCCGTCGGCATTTCCGGTGACGAACACGTCGGGCGCTCGTTTCCGGCCGCCTCGCGGGCACCCGGGCGACACCGTCGCCACCCGCCCCGGACCGTCCCGGACGGCGGCGGCCCCGGCGACGCCCGCCCGCGGGAGACTCGCGTGCCCCCGCCTCCGGCGGCCCCGTATGCTCACCAGGCGAACCGGTCAGCGGAAGGCGAAGAAGTGAACTACAGGGTCCAGCCCAGCGCCCAGGTGGACGAGCAGGCCGAGATCGGCGCCGGGAGCAGCGTGTGGGACCTCGCGCAGATCCGGGAAGGCGCCCGTCTCGGTGAGGGATGCGTGATCGGCCGCGGGGCGTACGTCGGTTCCGGCGTGCGCATGGGCGACAACTGCAAGCTGCAGAACTACGCGCTCGTGTACGAGCCGGCGGAGCTCGGCGACGGCGTCTTCATCGGTCCCGCCGTGGTCCTCACCAACGACCACAACCCGCGCTCGGTGGACCCCGAGGGCAAGCAGAAGCGCGGGGGCGACTGGGAGGCGGTCGGCGTCCGGATCGCCGACGGTGCCTCGATCGGCGCCCGGTCCGTGTGCGTCGCGCCGGTTAGTATCGGTCGCTGGGCGATGGTCGCCGCCGGCGCCGTCGTCACCAAGGACGTCCCGGATTTCGCCCTGGTCGTGGGTGTTCCCGCCCGCCGGGTCGGCTGGGTCGGCCGGACCGGCGTGCGTCTGGTGGAACGTACGGACGAGCCGGGACTGTGGGAGTGCCCGCAGACCGGTGCGCTGTACACCGAGAAGGATGGTCTCCTGACCGAAAACGAAGCGTAACGGATAGCAACCCGTTACCGACCCGTACAACCGTTCAGGGCTGCCCCGCGTCAGATGAGGTGTGCGGCGGGGGACCACCCCTGCGCACATCGTCTCTTCGGGCCGGGGCCCGGCCCGCTGCTCGAACCGACAGCCCGAACACAGAAGAAGAGCACTCAGTGAAAGTCATCAGCGTCGTCGGCGCCCGTCCGCAACTGGTGAAGCTCGCCCCCATCGCGGCGGCCTTCGCCAAGTCCGATCACGAGCACGTCATCGTGCACACCGGCCAGCACTACGACGCCGACCTGTCGGACGTGTTCTTCTCCGGTCTGGGCATTCCCGACCCCGACGTGCACCTGGGCGTCGGCTCCGGGAGCCACGGCCTGCAGACCGGCGCGGTCCTCACCGCCCTCGACCCCGTGCTCGAACGGGAGCGGCCCGACTGGGTCCTGGTCTACGGCGACACGAACTCCACCATCGCCGCCGCTCTGTCGGCCGTGAAGATGCACCTGCCGGTGGCCCACCTGGAAGCGGGGCTGCGCTCCTTCAACCGGCGCATGCCGGAGGAGCACAACCGCGTCCTCACCGACCACTGCGCCGACCTGCTGCTGGCCCCCACCGAGGAGGCCATGCGGCACCTCGCGAACGAGGGCCTCGCCCACCGGGCCCGCCTCGCGGGCGACGTCATGGTCGACATCTGCCTGCGCATCCGGGACGCCGTCCTCGCCGGTGAACACCCGGCCCCCGTCCTGCCCGAAGGCATCGACCCGGCCGAGCCGTTCCTGTTCGCGACGCTGCACCGCCCGGACAACACCGACGACCCCGAGCGGCTCGCCGCCCTCGTGGAGTCGCTCGCGAAGCTGCCGCTGCCGGTCGCCCTCGCCGCCCACCCGCGGCTGGTCGCGCGCGCCGCGGAGCACGGCATCAAGCTGACGCAGGGCAACCTGCACGTCGGCCGGCCGCTGCCGTACGCGGGCCTGGTCGCCGCCGTCCTCGCCTCCGCCGGCGTGGTCACGGACTCCGGGGGACTGCAGAAGGAGGCGTTCCTGCTGGAGCGCGTCTGCACCACGGTCCGTCCCGAGACGGAGTGGGTGGAGACCGTCGGCACCGGCTGGAACGTCCTCGTTCCCGACCCGCACCTGCTGTCGTCCGAGGAGTGGGCCGCCACGGTGACCCGCACCGCGCCGGACGCCGACCCCGGCATCCCCTACGGCGACGGCCACGCCGCCGAGAACGTCGTCCGGATCATGGAGGATTGGGAAGGAGGCAGCCGGCGCGCATGAGGCGGCTCCCGGGACGGGAACACCCGTCCCGGCGACGATCCGACAGGGTCGTTTCACCGCATTTTGCCGTGCTAGCGTCAATCGCCATGTCACCGTCTCCCCAGTCCCGGCCGTCCGCGGAAGGCACGCGGCCGCACGCCATCTACCTAGCCATCGGATTCCCTCCGGCCGCCAAGAGCTCGGCCTACCGGATGCGCGAAACCGCCAACCAGTTCATCAACGCCGGCTGGGACGTCACCGTCGTCACCATCGCCCGGGACTCGTGGGAGCGGGACTCCGGCATCGACCTCTCCCTGCTCGACCAGGTCGACCCGAGGGTCGAGGTGGTGGAACTGCCGCTCGCCCGCGAGGACCTCGAGACGGACATCCGCCTCTTCGACGAGGCGCGTGCCCTCAACCCCAACGGCTGGATCAACGCCCTGCGCAGGCGTCAGCAGAAGGCCTTCCCGGAACCGAACTTCGGTGAGTGGAGGGGCGACCTGGAGGACGCCGTCCTGCGCATCCACCGGGAGCGGCCCGCGGACCTGCTGCTCGCCACCTGCGTCCCCTACGTGAACCTGGCCGCGGCCTGGAAGCTGTGGGAAGAGGCCCGGGTGCCCTACGCGGTGGACTTCCGCGACGGGTGGTCCATCGACGTCGTCGAGGGTGTCGAGGCGTTCTCCCCCGACTCGGAGGAGGGCCGCTGGGAGGAGAAGATCCTCCGGCACGCCGTCTCCCTGTGGGTGGTCAACGACCCGATCGCCGAGCACTACCGGAAGCGCTACCCGGACTTCGCCGACCGCGTACACGTGGTGCGCAACGGCTACGACGCGGACAGTTCGCCGGGCCGCCTGCACGCCCCCGACCCCGAGGCCGGTCTGGTCTTCGGCTACCTGGGCACGGTCAACTTCAGCACCCAGCACCTGCAGACGGTGCTGAACGCCTGGCGTGCGGCGCGCGAGAAGGAGCCGCTGCTGGCCAACGCGCGGTTCGAACTCCGCGGCCACATAGGCGCCGGCGCGAGCCGCGAGGCGAACGGGCACTCCGAAATCCTCAAGCAGGCCGAGGCCGACGGGGTGTTCTTCCAGGGGCCCGCGGCCAAGGCCGAGGTGTCCTCCATCTACGCCCGGTGGGACGCCATGGTGCTGATCCTCATCGGCGGCCGGTACGTGACCTCCGGCAAGGTGTACGAGTACATGGCCACCGGCCTGCCGATCGTCTCGGCGCACGCCGTCGAGCACGACGCGTCGAACGTGCTGAAGGGCCACCCGCTCTGGACGGGCGCGGTCGGCGTCGACGAGGCGGGCCTCACGGAGTCGTTCGTCAGGGCCGCGCACATGGCGGTGGAGACGACCGACGAGATGCACGCCGAAGCCATGGCTCACGCCGATCGCTTCACCCGTGAAGCGCTGATGTCCGTCGCCGTGAAGAACCTCGTCGAAGACCTCACCAGCCGGCGGGGCTCGTCGACCACCGGAGGATCCCCCTCGTGACCGAAGTCCTTCTCGTCGCCTCCGCCCGGCCGCAGTTCGGCGTCCTCGCCGAGTCCGTACGCAAGTTCAAGGCGCAGGGCGCGCGCGTCCGCCTGGCCGGGACGTTCCACCTCGAGCCGGTCGCCGAGGAAGTCTCCGCCCTGGGCCTGGCCGAGGCGCACCAGCTGCCGCGTGGGCTGTCCCACCGCAGTCAGGCCCTGCGCCGCCGGGCGAGCAAGTCGCCCCGCGGTCTGCGCGTCTGGATGCAGTCGCAGCGCGACTCCTGGCTCCGCGGCCGGGCCCGCAAGGCCGACGTGCTGGTCGCGCTGGACCCCGACGCCGTCTACACGGTGTGGCGGCTGGCCCAGTACAACCGCGGCGCGGAAGCGAAGTTCGGTCTCGCGGCCGGTCTGAAGGCCGTCGAGACCCTGACGGCCGGCGACGGCGGGTCCGCCCGCCGGCCGACGGCTTCCGTGCTCCCGCCCCTGCCGATGGTCGCCCGTGACGTCCGCCGCAGTGTCGAGAGCCTCCCCGCCACGCTCCTGCGGACCGCGACGGCCCGGCCCGTGATGCGGTCCGGGGTCGGTGCCCGGCTCTGGCGCACCGCCGTCACCGCACCGGGCATGCCGGTCAAGGTGCGTGCCGCGACGTCGCGTTACGTCTCCGAGGGCATGCGCTGGGCGGGACGCACCAGCGGTGCCGCCCTGGCCCTCACCCAGGCCGCGGGGAAGATACCGGACCTCGCGCTCAAGGCGGAACTCCTCGACGAGGCGGTGATGCAGGAGGTCTCCAAGGGCATCCGCCCCCGCCACCTGGACAAGGCGACGGCGACCCAGCTCGCCTACGCCGACGCCGAGTTCGCCGCGGGGCGGCTCGACACGGCGGCGAAGGCGCTGAACCGGGCCCTGTTCCTCGGCTTCCACCGCGTCCTGCACATCGACCAGTTGTCGTCCCCGCTCGCGGACGACGCCGAGGGGTTCGTCGCCCCCTTCCACCGGTCGAAGGTGATGCGGGCGGTCGGCCGCCCGCAGGGCCGCCGCGTCCCCGCGGCCCCCGCGCCCACCGACCGCCCGCTGCGGCTGCTGATCATGACCAGCGCCAACGACAACTTCCTCCGTCTCGTCCAGCAGCACTACGCCGACCACCCCGGCGTCGAACTGCGCTTCCTGGACCTGGCGGCGTCGAAGCACTACAAGCGCGCCGCGTGGGCGGCCACGCGGATGCTGCAGGACCGGCTGGCCGAGGGCACCAGCGACTACCAGGAAGAGGTGGAGCGGCTGATGCGCCCCCACCTCGACTGGGCCGACACCGTCTTCCTGGAGTGGGCCGCGGGACCGGCCAGCATGCTCACCACCATCGATCCGGGCGACGCCAGGATCGTGGTGCGGCTGCACAGCTACGAGGCGTTCACCCGCTGGCCGCACCAGACGGACTTCTCCCGGATCGACGACCTCGTCTTCGTCGCCCCCCACGTGCGGGACCTGACCACGTCGCTGGTTCCCCAGCTCCGCGGTGAGCGGGCGCCGCGCCTGCACGTCCTGCACAACGCCATGGACCTCTCCGGCTTCGCCCGGCCGAAGAGCCCCGAGGCCCGCTTCAACCTGGGTCTGGTCGGCCTCAGCCAGGTCGCCAAGGACCCCAAGTGGGCGGTGCGGGTCCTGGAGCAGGTGCGCAAGCACGACGAGCGCTACCGGCTGCTCCTGGTGGGCGGCGACATGAACCGGAAGACCAGCCAGGCCACCCGTGAGTACCGCCGCGACTTCGAGGCGGAGCTGGCTCCCCTGGTGGAGTCCGGAGCGGTGGTACGGGTCGGACCGACGGACGACGTCCCGGCCGAGCTCGCCTCCATCGGCACCATCCTCAGTTCCTCGGTGCGCGAGGGCTGCCACGTCGGTGTGATGGAGGGAGCCGCGAGCGGGGCCGTCCCGGTCGTGCGGGACTGGCCGTTCTACGCCGGCAAGGCCAACGGCGCCCGGACCCTCTACCCCGGGGACTGGGTGGTCGGATCGCCCGAGGAGGCGGCCGAGCGGATCCTCAAGACGACCAGCACCGAGGAGGCGTGGCGGCAGGCCGGTCAGCGCGCCGCCGAGCACGCGCTGACCGAGTGGGACTGGCCCATGGTGCGCAAGCACTTCGACCAGCTGTTCCTGAGCAACGGCTGACCGGGAAGCGGTGATCGAGAAGCGGGGAGGGCCTCCGGTCGGAGGCCCTCCCCGCTTCTCGTCGTCCTCGTCGGTCAGGAGTGGCGCAGGCGCCATCCCTCCCACGCCGACTCGACCATCGCGCGCACGTCGTGCCGCGCGTTCCAGCCCAGCGTGGAGCGGGCGAGGTCGGCGGAGGCCACCACGCGCGCCGGATCTCCCGGACGGCGCCCCCCGACGGCCGGCCGGACGCCGGTACGCCCGGTGACGTCCAGGATCACCTCGATCATCTCGGCGACCGACACGCCCTCGCCGCGCCCGATGTTCAGGGTCAGTCGGGCGTCGGGGTCGGCGACCAGCCGGCGGGCCGCCGCGACGTGCGCGGTGGCGATGTCCTCGACGTGGACGAAGTCGCGTACGCACGTGCCGTCGGGCGTCGGGTAGTCGTCGCCGAAGATCCGCGGCGCCTCGCCCTCGTCCAGCCGTTCGAAGACCATGGGGACGAGGTTGAAGACGCCGTCGTCGCCCAGTTCGGGTGTCACCGCCCCCGCCACGTTGAAGTAGCGCAGCGAGGCCGTCGCCATCCGGTGGGCGGAGCCGACCGCCGTGACCAGCCATTCCCCGGCGAGCTTCGTCTCGCCGTAGGGGTTGATGGGGGCGGGCGGCGTCTTCTCGGTGACGAGCTCCACGTCGGGCATCCCGTAGACGGCCGCGGACGAGGAGAAGACGAAGCGGCTCACGCCCGCGGCGACGGCCGCCCCGAGCAGGACGCGCAGGCCCTCGACGTTCTCGTGGTAGTAGTGCAGCGGCCGCGCGACGGACTCGGCCACCTGCTTCTTGCCCGCGATGTGCACGATGCCGGTGACGGCGTGCTCGCGCAGGACCCGGTCCACCGTCTCCCGGTCGAGCACCGTGCCGACCTCCAGCACCACGCCCCCGGGAAGCCGTTCGGCCCGGCCGGTGCTCAGGTCGTCGAGGACGACGACGCGCTCGCCACCGTCCGTCATGGCTCTCACCACATGGGAGCCGATGAAGCCCGCGCCACCCGTGATCAGCCAGGTCATGAGAATTTCGCCTCTCGTGCCAGGGCCCCGCTCCGGCGTGTGCCGGGGCGGGGCCACCCAGTCGTGCGCCGGAGCGTCCTCAGCCGCCGATGACGACCCGGCGGACGCCCTTCCAGGCCTCCGGGTCGGTGGTGCGGCGGCCGTCCACGAGGACCGTGACGTCCGGCAGGTCGGCCGGGGTCAGGGCGCGGTACTCGGCGTGGTCGGCCTGGAGGATGGCGGCCGTGACCTTCTCGCCGGCGTGCGGGGTGAGGCCGTGCGCCGCCAGCTCCTCCGCGGTGTACATCGGGTCGGAGACGAACGGCACCGCGCCGCGCGCCCTGAGCGCCTCGACCGTCGGGAAGACGCCGGAGAACGCCGTCTCCTTGACGCCGCCGCGGTAGGCGGCGCCCAGCACCAGCACGTTGACACCGGTCAGGTCGCCGTAGGCGGCGGCGAGCAGGTCGACGGCGTACTCGGGCATCGCGGCGTTCGCCTCGCGGGCGGAGCGCACCACGGTGGCGGCCGGGTCGTTCCACAGGTACATCCGCGGGTAGATCGGGATGCAGTGGCCGCCGACGGCGATGCCCGGCTGGTGGATGTGGCTGTAGGGCTGCGAGTTGCAGGCCTCGATGACCTTCTTGACGTCGATGCCGTTGCTGTCGGCGAACCGGGCGAACTGGTTCGCCAGGCCGATGTTGACGTCGCGGTAGGTGGTCTCGGCGAGCTTGGCGAGCTCGGACGCCTCCGCGGTGCCCAGGTCCCAGACACCGTTGGGGCGGGGCAGGTCGTCGCGGGCGTCGAAGTCCAGGACCGCCTCGTAGAAGGCGACGCCGCGAGCCGCCGAGGCCTCGTCGATGCCGCCGACCAGCTTCGGGTAGCGGCGCAGGTCGGCGAAGACCCGGCCGGTGAGCACGCGCTCGGGCGAGAAGACGAGGTGGAAGTCCTCGCCCGGGGTCAGGTCCGAGCCCTCGGCGAGCATCGGTGCCCAGCGGGTGCGGGTGGTGCCGACCGGCAGCGTGGTCTCGTAGGAGACGAGCGTGCCCGGCTTGAGGCCCCGGGCGATCGCCTGGGTGGCGGCGTCCATCCAGCCGAAGTCCGGCACGCCCTCGGCGTCGACGAACAGCGGGACGACCACGACGACGGCCTCCGACTCGGCCACCGCGGCGGCCGTGTCGGTCGTCGCGCTCAGCAGCCCGGCGTCCACGGCCTGCTTGAGCTTGACGTCCAGGTCGTGCTCGCCGGGGAAGGGCTCGACGCCGGCGTTGACCAGCTCGACGACCTTCTCGTTGACGTCCGCCCCGATGACGCGGTGGCCCTTGGAGGCGAACTGCACGGCGAGCGGAAGCCCGATCTTGCCGAGCGCTACTACACAGATGTTCATGGTTCGGTCGTTACTTCCTCTTGAGACCGCGGACGAGTGTGGTCTTCACCCGGGAGGCCAGGGACTTCTTCGGCGGGTACATCCGGGCCGTGGCGACCACCACGCGGCCCTTGTCGTTGACGAGGGCAGCGGCACGGTAGGGGTCGTCGAGGCCGCCCCAGCGGCGGGACAGCGGCATGGGCCGGTCCTTGCCGGGCACCGGGATCTCGTACGTCGTCCCGGCGAGCCGCAGGTAGACCCTGGCGCCGAGCTTGGCGTCGGTCCGCTGCAGCGGGACGCGGGCGTGCAGGACGGTGCCGACGCCGTCCTCGGCGGGCTCGGTGGTGTGGTCGCCCACCGGTTCCGGGAGGGAGTGGCCGGCCGGCAGCTTCCTCGCCCCGGCCTTGTCGGCCGACTTGGGCATGGCCCCGCGGGCGAGCCGCAGGACGGCGCCGGCGTCGCCGACGACGGGCACCCTGACCGACGCCGTGTACGTGATGCCCTCGCCCTCCTGCTGCCAGGCGGAGGCGAGCAGTTCGGTGCCCTGGGCGAGCCGGCCGGGGACCGCCTCGCCGACGAGCTCGTAGCACCGGTCGGGCAGGCCGATCAGGGAGTCGCGGAAGCCGGGGTAGCGGGCGTAGGCGCGGTCCCCCTCGGCGACGAAGGGCGGCGCGCCGTGCTGCTTCTCCGAGGTGATGGCCTCGCACAGCTCGTCGATCGCCCCGGCCCGGGCCAGACAGACGCGCACCCGGCGCTTGACGTCCATCGCGTCCCGGATGCCGTCCGTGAAGTAGGCGTCGGCGAGCCGGGCGATGCCCGCGCAGATGTCGCGCTGCAGCTCACGGTCCAGGGCCGGGAAGTCGTCCTGGACGAGCTTGGCGAGTTCCCAGGTGAAGTGGCGGCGCAGCACGGCGTCGCGCTCCGGGCCGGCCTCCAGGAGCCCGGCGGTGAAGTCCATGATCTCCGCCGTGCACCGCAACCGGGCCAGATGGTCGGCGCGGTAGGTGATGTTGCTGGCGTCGCCCCGCTTCACCGCGTAGTAGCAGGTGTAGTCGGCCACCACGGAGATCTTCCGGGCGCGCACGCACGCCTCGATGGTGAACGGCTGGTCGCTGCCCACGGGCAGGTTCTCGGGGAAGCGCAGCTTGTGCCGCTCGACCAGCTCGCGCCGGAACAGCTTGGTGTTGGCGAGGGTGAAGGGCAGGGCGGAGTCGGTGAGAGCGATGTCCGGGTCGCTCTTCTTGTACAGCGCCTGGTGGACGTAGCGCCCGTTGGTGCCGACCATCTTGCCGACGACGACGTCCGAGCCGTGCTGGTCGGCGCAGGCCACCATGCGCTCCAGGGCTTCCTCGCCGAGGTAGTCGTCGGAGCCGATGAAGTAGACGTAGCGGCCGGTGGCGACGTCCAGCGCCCGGTTGCTGGGTGCCGCCGGGCCTCCGGAGTTCTCCTGGTGGATCACCTTGACGGTGTCCGGGTAGCGCTCGGCGAAGCGGTCCAGCTCGGCACCGCTGTCGTCGGTGGAGCCGTCGTCGACCGCGACGATCTCCAGACGCTTGCGTCCGATGCTCTGCCCGACGAGGGAGTTCAGGCACTCCGTCAGGTAGGGCATCGTGTTGTACACCGCGACGATCACACTGACGTCCGGTGCGGTGCGCCCCTGGCGCTCAGCCGCCATGACTGATCAGGTCCTCCGGCAGCAGCGAGACGGTGCGGTGGTCCGCGGCCGACTCCAGCACCGCGGCGGCGACCTCGACGGTCCGCAGGCCCTGGCGCAGGGTGCAGATGTCGGCGGGACGGCCGAGGACCGCGTCGCGGAACAGCTCGTGCTCGACGAGGAGCGGCTCGCGCTTGGGGATGGCGTAGCGGATCATGTCGCCCTCGGCGACGCCGCGGAAGGCCTGGAGGGCCTCCCACTCGGTGGCCACCGCCGAGTTGGAGTGGAAGGTCAGGTCGGCGGTGAGGGTGTCGGCGATGAAGCAGCCGCGCTCGCCGGTGACCGAGGTGAAGCGCTCCTTGAGCGGGCTCAGCCAGTTGACCAGGTGGTTGACCATCGTGCCGTCGTCGAGGCGGCCGACCGCGGAGACCATGTCCTCGTGGGGGCGGCCGCTCTTGGAGACGGTGTGCGCGGCGATGGAGGTGTAGGAGCGGCCCGTGACCCAGCCCGTGAGGTCGATGTCGTGGGTGGCCAGGTCCTTGACCACGCCGACGTCGGCTATCCGGTGCGGGAAGGGGCCCTGGCGCCGGGTGACGACCTGGTACACGTCGCCGAGCTCGCCCGCCTCCAGGCGCGCCCGCAGCGACAGCAGCGCGGGGTTGCAGCGCTCGATGTGCCCGACGCCGGCCACCAGGCCGCGGGACTCGAAGGCCTCCACCAGACGGCGCGCCCCCTCCACCGTGTCGGCGAGCGGCTTCTCGACCAGCGCGCAGACACCGGCGGCGGCCAGCTGCAGGCCGACCTCCTCGTGCAGCGCGGTGGGGCAGGCGACCACGGTGTAGTCGACGCCCAGGTCGATCAGTTCCTCGACGGTGGCAAGGACGGGGGCGCCCTGCGCGGCACCGTGCTTGTCGCCCATCGGGTCGACGACGCCGACGAAGTCGACGCCCTCCAGGCCGGAGAGGATGCGGGCGTGGTGGCGCCCCATGGAGCCCAGGCCGACGAGTCCGGCCCGCAGCCGCTTCGCGGTGCTCACTTCTGCTCCCCCAGGGCGTTCACGGCGGACACGATGCGCTCCAGGTCCCGCGGTGCCAGGCCCGGGTGGACGGGCAGCGAGACGACCTCGGCCGCCGCGCGCTCCGTCTCGGGCAGGTCCCAGGTCCGGCCGGCCTTCTGGTCGGGCTCCCAGTACGGCTTGAGGCGGTGGATGGGCGTCGGGTAGTACACCGCGTTGCCGATGCCGGCCTCGCTGAGGCGGGCCATGGCGGCGTCCCGGTCGCCGCTCACGCGCACGGTGTACTGGTGGTAGACGTGCCGGGCGCCGTCGGCGACCTTCGGCGTGACCACGTTCGGCGCGGTGATGTGCTCGGTGAGGTACGCGGCGTTGGCGATGCGCTGCTCGGTCCAGGCGGGGAGCTTGGCGCGCTGCACCCGTCCGATGGCGGCGGCCACGTCCGTCATGCGCATGTTGGCGCCGACGATCTCGTTGGCGTAGCGCTGCTCCATGCCCTGGTTGCGCAGCAGGCGCAGGACGCGGGCCACTTCGGCGTCCTCGGTGCTGACCATGCCGCCCTCGAGGGCGTGCATGTTCTTGGTCGGGTAGAAGCTGAAGGTTCCGGCGCTGCCGAAGGCACCGACCGGCGTGCCGTGCAGTGCCGCCGCGTGGGCCTGGCAGGCGTCCTCGACGACGGCGAGGCCGTGCCGGCCCGCGATGTCCATGATGCGGTCCATGGCGGCCGGGTGGCCGTACAGGTGGACCGGCATGACCGCCGCGGTGCGCGGGGTGAGGGCCGCTTCGACGGCCGCCGGGTCGAGGCAGAAGCTGTCGGCCTCGATGTCGGCGAAGACCACGTCGGCGCCGACCAGCCGTACCGCGTTGGCGGATGCGGCGAAGGAGAACGACGGCACGATGACCTCGTCCCCCGGGCCGATCCCCAGGGCGAGCAGGGCCAGGTGCAGCGCGGAGGTGCCGGAGTTGACGGCGACGCAGTGCCGCCCGCCGACCAGCTCGGAGAACTCCTCCTCGAAGGCGGCCACCTCCGGCCCCTGTACGACGCGGCCGCTGCGCAGCACGCGCACCGCGGCCTCGATCTCCTCCTCGCCGATGACGGGCCTGGCGGCCGGTATCAACTCATGGGCGTCGGTCATCGACGCTCCCCCTCCTCGTTCGGCGGCCTCGTGGGCGCCTCGCGATGTGATCGGGAAGGGACGGTCCCGAGCGCGGGACGTCCGTGTCCGTGTTGTCGAGATGCAACCGATGTCCGTCCACGGCACCGGTCTCCGCCCGGGTGTTGCCCCCTGGGAGCCCGTGACGGAGAACAGCCGCCTCCCGCACAGGTCGCGGTGAGCGGCTGGGTCCACGGCGGCGGCGGAAGTACAGCGGCCGAGACCGTGATTACGTTACCAGCAGATGAGAGGGAAAATTTCTCACAGTTACCACAGAGAAACCTTCCAGCGGTCAATGAGCGACCACGCGCGGACCCCGGCGCGGTCCCCGCGTGATCGAACGTGATCAGCGGGTCGGCGGCGGGGCGCGGTCCGGCGCGGGACACCGGTGTCTCCCGGTGTCCCGCGCCCGACCTGCCGTGACCGGTCAGTCCTCGGTGGTGGCCGTGACCGACGAGGACGGCTGCTGTTCCGCGGCCGCGGTCTTCTTCGACGCCGCCTTCTTCGCGGTCGTCTTCTTGGCGGCGGCCGTCTTGGCGGCGGTCTTGGTGGCCGTCGCCTTCTTGGCCGTCGTCTTCTTGGCGGCGGTCTTCTTGGCCGTCGCCGTCTTCTTGGTCGCGGCCTTCTTCGCCGTGGCCTTCTTGGCCGCCTTGCGGGCGGTCTTCTTGGCCGGTGCGGCCTCCGCCTCGCCGTCGGCGGTCTCCGTGCTCGCGGCGGCGGGCTCCTCGGTGGGCGCCTGCTCGCCGGCGGGCACCTGCTCCTCGGCGGGGGCGGACGGGACCACCACGACGGCCGTGTCCTCCGACGCGGTGGAGGTGCTCGGCTTGCGCACCGCGCGACGGCGCGGGCGGGCCGGGGCCTCGGGCTGCGCCGGGGCGGGCGCCTCGGCGGGAGCCTCCTCGGCCGCCGGGGCCTCCTCCGTCCTCGCGGGCTCCGCGACCGTGACCACCGCGGCCTCCGCTCCCGCCGGGGAACCGGCCGGCGCGGACACCTTGCGGGTGGCCCGGCGACGCGTGCGGGCCTTGGGCGCGGCCTCCTCGGGCACCACGGCGTCCTCGACGGCCGCGGGCTCGGCGAGCGCGTCGGCTGCCGACTCCGGCTGCACCGGACGCGCGGCCTCCTCGGCGGCCGTCACGTCCTGGGCCGTCGGCACGGGCTCCCCGGCCGCGACGGGCTCCCCGGTCCGCTCGTCGGCGGCCTTCGGCGCCTGCGGTACCTCGGCGGTCCGGGCGGCCCGGTCGGTCTCCCGCTTCGGGGCTCCCGCGGGGGCGGACGCCCGCCGGCTCGCCCGGCGGCGCGTGCGGCCACGGGTGGCCGCGGCCTCCGCCTCGGCGGCGCTGCTGTACAGCTCCTCGTCCGGCGTGAACTCGGGGGCGGGGAGCGCGGCCGGCTCGGCGGCCCCGGCGGCGACCTCGGCCACCGACTCGGCCTCGGCCTCGGCTTCCTGCTCCGCCGTCCCGGCGATCTCGTGCTCGTGCGGTGCTTCCGCCGCGCCGGCCCGTGCGCGCTTCCTGCGCTTGCCGCCGCCGCCGGCGGCGGCCGGCTGGTCCAGGTGCACGAGGACACCGCGGCCGTTGCAGTGGACGCAGGTCTCCGAGAACGACTCCAGCAGGCCCTGGCCGACCCGCTTGCGGGTCATCTGCACCAGGCCCAGCGAGGTGACCTCGGCGACTTGGTGCTTCGTACGGTCGCGGCCCAGGCACTCCAGAAGGCGCCGCAGCACCAGGTCGCGGTTGGACTCCAGGACCATGTCGATGAAGTCGATGACGATGATGCCGCCGAGGTCGCGAAGCCGCAGCTGGCGCACGATCTCCTCGGCCGCCTCCAGGTTGTTCCTGGTGACCGTCTCCTCGAGGTTGCCGCCCTGACCGGTGAACTTGCCGGTGTTGACGTCGACGACGACCATCGCCTCGGTCCGGTCGATCACCAGCGAACCGCCGCTGGGCAGCCAGACCTTGCGGTCGAGTGCCTTGGCGAGCTGCTCGTCGATCCGGTACGTGGCGAAGACGTCGACCTCGCTGGTCCAGCGGGACAGCCGCCCGGCCAGGTCCGGCGCCACGTGCGACACGTACCCGTGGATGGTCTCCCACGCGTCGTCGCCGCTGACGACGACCTTGGAGAAGTCCTCGTTGAAGATGTCCCGCACGACCCGGACGGTCATGTCCGGCTCGCCGTACAGCAGCGTCGGGGCGTTGCCGCCGTTCTTGGACTTCTTCTTGATCTCCTCCCACTGCGCCTGGAGCCGCTCGACGTCGCGGCGCAGCTCGTCCTCGCTCGCGCCCTCGGCGGCGGTGCGCACGATGACGCCCGCGTCCTCGGGGACGATCTTCTTGAGGATGGTCTTCAGCCGGGACCGCTCGGTGTCGGGCAGCTTGCGGCTGATGCCGGTCATCGAGCCCTCGGGGACGTACACGAGGTAGCGGCCCGGGAGGGAGACCTGGCTGGTGAGGCGGGCGCCCTTGTGGCCGATCGGGTCCTTGGTCACCTGGACCAGGACCGACTGGCCGGACTTGAGCGCGGACTCGATGCGGCGCGGGCCGTGGCCCATGCCCAGCGCCTCGAAGTTGACCTCGCCGGCGTAGAGCACCGCGTTGCGGCCCTTGCCGATGTCGATGAAGGCGGCCTCCATCGACGGCAGCACGTTCTGCACCTTGCCGAGGTAGACGTTGCCGACGTACGAGGTGGCCTGCTCCTTGTTGACGTAGTGCTCGACGAGCACCCCGTCCTCCAGGACGCCGATCTGCGTGCGGTCGCCGTACTGGCGGACCACCATGACGCGCTCGACGGCCTCGCGGCGGGCCAGGAACTCGGCCTCGGTGATGATCGGCACGCGGCGGCGGCCCTGCTCGCGGCCCTCGCGGCGGCGCTGCTTCTTGGCCTCCAGACGGGTGGAGCCCTTGATGGACTGCACCTCGTCGGACGGCTCGCTCGCCTTGCGCGGCTCGCGCACCTTGACGACGGTCCGCTCGGGGTCGTCGGTGGTGGCGTCCGACTCGCCACCACTGTCACCGGCCCGGCGACGGCGGCGGCGACGGCGGCGGCTGCTGC
Source organism: Streptomyces pilosus (assembly GCF_014649835.1). GTDB lineage: Bacteria > Actinomycetota > Actinomycetes > Streptomycetales > Streptomycetaceae > Streptomyces > Streptomyces pilosus. The sequence goes on from NZ_BMTU01000001.1 coordinate 870,852, forward strand.
TGGAACCGCCGGAGTCGTCGCGGTCCTCGCGGTCCTCGCGGTCCTCGGCGTCCTCCTCGGTCTGCTCGGCGGTGTCCTCGGCGTCCTGGGCGGCCTGTTCCGAGGCGATGCGCTCGGTGTCGGCGTCCTCGTCCCCGGGCTCGCCGCCCTCGACGTCGGAGTCGGCGGACTCACCGCGCCGGCGGCGGCGCCCGCCGCGGCGACGGCGGCGGCGCGCACCGGAGGACTCGCTGTCGTCCTGGTCGTCGGTGTCGGCGTGGTCGTCGGCCGGCTCGTCGGCCTCGTCCGCCTCGTCCTCGGCGTGGGTCGCGGCAGCGGCCTCGGCGGCCGGTGCGGCGGCCTCGGCCTCGTCGCCCGCGCCCCGGCGCCGGCGACGGCGGCGGGAGGCGGCGGGCTGCTCCTCGGCGAACTCCTCGGTCTCCTCCTCCGGCCCGTCGGGCGCGACGACCTCGGCCGCGGCCTCGGCGGCGGCCCGCTCGGGGGTCTGGAAGCGGGGTTCGGTGAACACCGGCGGCTGGAACACGGCGACGGCCGGGCGCGCGGGGCGGCGGGGCGAGCCCTCCGCCTCGTCGGAGCCGGCGGAGTCGGCGCCGCGGGCGGTGCGCGCGGGCTCGGCGAACCCGGCGGCGGCCTTGCGGACCGCGCGCCGGCGGCGGCGCGGGGCGGCGTCGTCGGCGGGGGCCTCGTCGGCCTGCGGGGTCCGCTCGGTGGGGGCGGGAGCCTGTTCCGGCTTCTCGTCCTCGGTCACCGGGGCCTCCTCGGCGGTCGGGGCGGCCTGTGCGGGCTCGTCCGCGTCGCCCTCCGCCGTCCCGGCGGTCACGGGGGCGCCGGCGGGCGCGGAGGCGCGGCGCGCGGCACGACGCCGGGTGCGGCGCGGGGCGGCGTCCTCGTCGGTGCCGTCGGTGCCGTCGGTTCCGGCCGGCTGGGCCTGCTCCGCCGGGGTCTGCGCCTGCTCGGCGCCGTCAGCGGTCACGTCCGCCTCGGCGGTCGCCGCCGGCGCGGCAGCGGTGCGCGTCGCACGGCGACGGGTCCGGCGCGGGGCGGCGTCTTCGGCGGCCTCGGCGGGCGCGGGGGCCTCCGCCGCTCCGGCGGTGGCGGTGGCCTCGGTGGCTTCCGGCGTCCCGGGGGCGTCCGGCGTCCCGGTGGCCTCGGGGCCGGCCGGCGGCGTGGTCACCGTGCGGGTGGCCCGGCGGCGGGTGCGCCGGGGGGCGGCGTCCTCCGGGGATTCCGCGGCGGCCACGGCCTCGGGGGCCGCGGTGGCCCGCTCCGCGGCGGGCGTCACCGGCACGACGGTCTCCGCGGCCTCGGCCGCGGCGGGTGCCCCGGCGGGCGCGGCGGCGCGGCGCACCGCACGGCGGCGCCGGGGGGCGGCGGCCTCCGGCTTCTCCTCGGTCGCGGTGCTGCCCGGCGTGTCCGCGAGCCCTGCGGGCCCGGGCGTGTCGGCGGACTCCGCGGCCGGTGCGGCCGTCGTGACGGTCTCGGCCGCCGTGGTGCCGGCCGTGGCGGCGGGCGGACCCGCCGGGCGGGACGCGGCACGCCGCCGCCTGGGCGGCAAGGTGTCGCTGGGGGTGTTCGGTTCGGAGCCCTCGGTGGGCTCGTTCGGTTCGAGCATGCGGGCGTTTCTCCCGTCAGGCTCCCGGGCGCCGCACCTGGTCCGGCGATGCCGGTGACGTCCGCGGCTCGCGCGGTGCGCGGTTGCCGCCGTCCGGGGCGCGGGCGCCGCTCGGGAGCTCTCTGTGTCCTGTCTCGCCGGTTCCGTACGCCGAATGCGTACGGCCTGGCGAAAGTCTTCTGGTCGGTGCGCTGCCCGACCCAGGTGGCTCCCGAGTTCGAGGGCGGCGCTTGTACGACGTCCGTCCCTGCGCGGGACCTTCCCTACGCGGGCGCCGTCGCGGCGGCAGTGGCGCCGGCCGGATGCGGCTCGGTCGCTGCTGCCTCGCGGTCGGGCGCGAGCGGGTCGGTCACCGTGCCGGTCTCTTCATCGAACAGCCCCTGCGCCAGCCTGGTCACCGCTGCGGGGACCGGCGGCGCCAGGTCGGCCACGGCGCGGAGACCGGACAGGACGTCGTCGGGTCGTACGGCAGGCGTCACGTGCCGAACAACCAGCCGCAGTATCGCACAGGGCTGGTCGGTCGGCCTATCGGGCTGCGACGAGTGCGCATCGGCGCTCTCCAGGGCCACGACCGCGGAGCGGGCGTCGAAGGTGCGGATGCCGTTCTTGGTCCGGCGCTGGACCTCGACGGTCCCGGCCGCCTCGAAGACGTCCACCGCCCGGCGGGCGTCCTCGGGGCTCACACCGTCCAGCCGCAGCTCCCACACGGAGGCCGTGAGCCGGTCGGCGAGGCCGGACGTGCGTGCCTCGACCGCTTCGACGATGTCGAGTCCGGCGGGCATCGACTCGTCGAGGAGGCCGCGCAGCCGCTCGGGGTCGCGCGGCTCGGTGAGCGCGATCTCCAGGTACTCGGCCTCGCTGCCCGTGCCGGTGGGTGCGGCATTGGCGTACGACACCTTCGGGTGCGGCGTGAACCCCGCCGAGTACGCCATGGGCACCTCGGCGCGGCGCAGCGCGCGCTCGAAGGCGCGCTGGAAGTCACGGTGACTGGTGAACCGGAGGCGGCCGCGCTTGGTGTAGCGCAGTCGGATGCGCTGCACCGCGGGTGCGGGCGGCGGGCCTTCGGGCTGTCGCTTGCCCAGTGGATCTTCTCCTCGTTGCACGGAGACGCGGGGCGCGCCTCCCTATCCAGCGTACGGCCGTACGACTACCCCGGTGTCCCGGTCCGGGAACGGGGGTCGTGGTCCTCTTCAGAGTACGTCCGAGCCGGGACGCCGGTTCCCGGCGGCCCGGGCTCCGTACCCGGCCCCCGCTGCCGGGAGCCGGGGCCGGGTCACCGGCCGGTGGGCCGGTGACCCGGCCTGCCCGGCTGCCCGGGGGGCCCTGCGGTGCGGCGTGGACCGCAGGGCCGGCCGGTGCGGCGTGGACCGCAAGATCCATACCGGGGCAGACGCCGGAGCGGCCCGCGCGGATGCCCCATGGAGCCACGGATGCCTCTCATCCGCCGAACGCCAGTCGAAGAAAAGGAAAGGAAGAGACTCGTACAAAACAATTGTCGGCACGGCCGTTCACTCATTCGCCGCGCATCCAAGTGACACGGGGGCCGTTAGTCGCTGTATGAAGGCAAGCAGGTCAGGGCCGCTCCAACTCCACGTCGCAGAACTGCTGTTGACTGCTCCCGCCGGCCCGATGAATCAATTCTGAGATGAATGAAGAACGTTACGACCCTCTCTGGTACGGCACCGACATCCCGGACCAGTACAACGAGGCGGGCACCGGACGGCACCGGGCCGGAGCCGTCCACGCGGAGTCCGTGGAGCCGGCCGTCCCTCCCTGGAACCCGGCGGCGGACCCCGCCGTCCCGCCCTGGGACCCGGCGATGGACCCCGCCGTCCCGCCCTGGGACCCGGCCGAGGAACTCGCCTACCTGCTCCAGGAGGCCCGCGGCGAGGAGTACGGCAGAACCGTGCCGCCTCCGCGCGAGGCCCCCCCGGTCACCGCGCCCCCCTCGGGCAGCCCCCTGGGCAACCTCCACGAGATCACGGCCGAACTGCCGCCCCTGCGCCCGCCGGTCCCGCGCGGCCACCGCAAGCCCCCGCGCAAACGCCCCGACGCACTGCGCGTCGCCAGCTACGTCATCGCCGCCATGGCAGCGGTCACCGTGTCGATGGTGAGCGTCTTCAGCGGCGTGGTCACCTACGAACCCCTGCTCCTGGTCACCACCGCGCACAGCAGCGGCGACTCCTCCGCCTGGTGGCCCATCCTGGTCTACGGCCCCTGGCTGGCGGGCTCCCTCTCCATCCTCCGCGCGGCACTCCACCAGCGGCGCGCCCTGCACTCCTGGTTCGTCGTCCTGCTCTTCTCCTCCGTCGCGGTCCTGCTCTGCGTGGCCGAGGCCCCCCGCACCCTCACCGACACGGCGGCTGCGGCCCTCCCGGGCGTGGCCGCCCTGGCCTGCTTCCAGCAACTGGTCCGCCAGATCACCCTCACCCGCCCGCCCCGCCGGACGGCCACCCCCCGCCACCGCGTCCGCCCGTACGGCCGAGAGGTCCCGTAACCCGGCTCCCCCGAGCGCAAGGAGAGCGGCCCCCGCCAGGCGCGGAGGGCCGCTCCCGGGCGCGTGCGGCCCGCTCGTACGGCCCCGCGCGCCGGCGGCTCCGCACGGCGCCGCGGCCGGTCCGTCCGCCGCTCGCCGCACCGGACCGGCGCAGTGATCCCCGTCACCCGCGAGGGCCCGGTCCCCTTGTCCCGCACGGCCCGCACCGCGCCGCGCCCGTCCCCCTGACCTCGGCGTACAACCTTCCCCGGGTCACGTGTGTCTCTCCTGTGCCGCCCGTGCGGGCGGCGGGCGTCCCCCTCCGCTCCTCCTCCTTACCGCAGAAGGACCTCGCGAGCTGACATGCGCACACCACGACACTTCTGGAAGACGTCCGCCGTCGTAGCGGCCGGTCTCTCCGGAGCCCTCGTCCTGCAGGCCGTCACGGGCCAGGACAGCCCCGGCTCCGCCGCCGGCGGCACACCCGGGCCCGTCAGCAGCAAGGCGGAGACCACCGCACTGCAGGTCTCCGGGGACGGCACCACCGCCTCCCTCGGCAAGCGGGACACCGCGCCCTTCAGCATGCTCGGTGTGACCTGGTCCGACCCCGCCGCCCGCGTCGGCGGCACGGTCGAGGTCCGCACCCGGGCCGCCGGCACCGGGAACTGGTCGCGATGGCTCACCCTGGACGGCGACAGCGGCCAGGGGGAGAACGGCGCCGCGCGCGGCGGCACCGAACCGGCCTGGGTGGGCCCCTCCGACGGCGTCGAGGCGCGCGTCGACGGAAAGGACGCGGCCCCCCTGCCCCAGGGCCTGCGCCTGGACATGGTCGACCCCGGCAGCGGCGAGGTCACCGCGCTGGAGCCCGCCGCCTACACGGTCGACGAGACCGGCACACCCGAACCCACCCCCACCGAACCGGCCCCCGCCACCCCGACCGACCCGGGCACCGGCACCGAACCCCAGCCGGACGTCACCGTCACCGGGACGCCCGCCTCCGGGACACCGGCCACGCCCACCCCCGCCGAGCCCACGGAACCCGAGCCCCCGGTGACCGAACCGTCGGACTCCGCCCCCTCCCCGCCCGCCGCCTCCCCCAGCCCCTCGGTGAGCGTCCCCGCCGCACCGCCGTCCACCGCACCCCGCCCGCCGGTCACCTCCCGCGCCACCTGGGGCGCCGACGAGTCGATCAGCCCGGAGGAACCGAGCTACCTGCCCGGCGAGAAGATCAAGGCGGTCGTGGTGCACCACACCGCCGAATCCAACGACTACACCTGCGCACAGGGCCCGGCCGTGGTGCGCGGCATCTACGCCTACCACGTGAAGCAGCTCGGCTGGAAAGACCTGGGCTACAACTTCCTGGTCGACAAGTGCGGCACGGTCTACGAAGGCCGCAAGGGCGGCGTCGACCGGCCCGTGATGGGCGCCCACGCCTACGGCTTCAACAGCGAGACCACCGGCATCTCCGTCCTGGGCACCTACACCTCCACCGCGCCCTCCACGGCCGCCATGACCTCCGTCGCCCGCATCGCCGCGTGGAAGCTCGGCCAGTACGGCGTCTCCCCCACCGGCACCGCCACCCTCACCGCGGGCGACAGCGGCCGCAGCTACACCGGCAGGACCTGGGCCAAGGGCGACCGGCTCACCCTGCCGGCGATCCACGGCCACCGGGACGGCTACAACACCCAGTGCCCCGGTGACGCCTTCTACAACAAGCTCGCCACCGTCCGCACCTGGGCGGGCGGGCCGGTCTCCGGACTCACCCTGAAGTCCGTCACCGGCGGCGGAACCTCCGGCACGACCACCTACACCAAGGCCGGCATCACCGTGAACTGGTCGGCCACCACCCCGGCCGCCCTCGTCGCGAAGTACGAACTCCTGGTCGACGGCAAGGCCGTGACCACCACCGCCGGCACCGCCACCTCCGCCAAGGCCACCCTGACCGCCGGCACCCACAAGGTCGCCGTCCGCGCCGTCCACCAGTCCGGCACCACGACCACCACGGCCGCCGCGACCGTCGTCGCCGAAACCACCGCCCCCACCTTCACCACCAAGCCGAACCTGTCCCTGCGCACCGGCACCGTCAACACCGCCGCCGTCCCGCTCACCCTGAAGTGGAAGGCCACCGACGGCGCCGCGCTGAAGGAGGTCCGGCTCACCGCCCCGACCGCCAAGACCTACGGGCCGACGGTCACCGGCGCGAACCACACCGCCAGGTCCGGCGCCGCCACCACCTGGTCCCTGACCGCCCGCGACCAGGCGGGCAACACCGCCGGCGCCTCCGTCGCCGGCACCCCGGTGATCCTCCAGGAGAGCTCCGCCACCAGGTCCGGCACCTGGACGACCAAGTCCTCCACCAGCTACCTCGGCGGCAAGTCGTACAGCAGCTCCGCCAAGAACGCCTCACTGAGCTGGACCTTCACCGGCCGGTCCGTCGCCTGGATCGTCTCCCGCGCCGCCACCTCCGGCCAGGCCCACATCTACGTGGACGGCACGAAGGCCGCCACCGTGGACCTGAAGTCGGCCACCACCAAGTACCGCGACGCGATCTGGACGAAGACCTGGAGCAGCAGCGCCAGGCACACGATCAAGATCGTCGTGGTCGGCACCAGCGGCCGCCCGGCCGTCACCACCGACGGCATCGTCCACCTGAAGTAGCACCCGGCAGCACTGAGCCCCCTCCGGACCGGAGGGGGCTCAGTGGTCGCCGGAGGCGCTTGCGGCCGGCTCAGTGCACGTGCCCGCTCGGCGCCGGCGCGCCGTTCTTGACCGTCAGCGGCAGCAGCTTCTTGCCCGTCGGGCCGATCTGGATGCTGGTGTCCATCTGAGGACACACCCCGCAGTCGAAGCACGGGGTCCAGCGGCAGTCCTCGACCTCCGTCTCGTCGAGGGCGTCCTGCCAGTCCTCCCAGAGCCAGTCCTTGTCGAGACCGGAGTCGAGGTGGTCCCAGGGGAGGACCTCCTCGTAGGTGCGCTCGCGGGTCGTGTACCAGTCGACGTCGACGCCGAAGGACGGCAGGGTCTTCTCCGCGCAGGTCATCCAGCGGTCGTAGGAGAAGTGCTCGCGCCAACCGTCGAAGCGGCCGCCGTCCTCGTAGACCGCGCGGATGACCGCGCCGATGCGGCGGTCGCCGCGGGAGAGCAGGCCCTCGACGATGCCGGGCTTGCCGTCGTGGTAGCGGAAGCCGATGGAGCGGCCGTACTTCTTGTCCCCGCGGATCTTGTCGCGAAGCTTGCCGAGGCGCTCGTCGGTCTCCTCGGCGGAGAGCTGCGGGGCCCACTGGAACGGCGTGTGCGGCTTGGGGACGAAGCCGCCGATGGAGACCGTGCAGCGGATGTCGTTGGAGCCGGAGACCTCGCGGCCCTTGGCGATCACGCGGGTGGCCATGTCGGCGATCTGCAGGACGTCGTCGTCGGTCTCGGTGGGCAGACCGCACATGAAGTACAGCTTCACCTGGCGCCAGCCGTTGCCGTAGGCGGTGGCGACGGTCCGGATGAGGTCGTCCTCGGAGACCATCTTGTTGATGACCTTGCGGATGCGCTCAGAGCCGCCCTCGGGGGCGAAGGTGAGGCCCGAACGGCGGCCGTTGCGGGTCAGTTCGTTGGCCAGGTCGATGTTGAAGGCGTCGACGCGGGTGGAGGGCAGGGAGAGGCCGATCTTGTCCTCTTCGTAGCGGTCCGCGAGGCCCTTGGCGACGTCGCCGATCTCCGAGTGGTCGGCGCTCGACAGGGACAGCAGGCCGACCTCCTCGAAGCCCGTGGCCTTGAGGCCCTTGTCGACCATCTCGCCGATGCCGGTGATCGAGCGCTCGCGCACCGGGCGGGTGATCATGCCGGCCTGGCAGAAGCGGCAGCCGCGGGTGCAGCCGCGGAAGATCTCCACGGACATGCGCTCGTGGACCGTCTCGGCGAGCGGCACGAGGGGCTGCTTGGGGTAGGGCCACTCGTCGAGGTCCATGACGGTGTGCTTGGAGACGCGCCAGGGCACGCCCGACCGGTTCGGTACGACGCGGGCGATCCGGCCGTCGGGCAGGTACTCGACGTCGTAGAAGCCGGGGACGTACACCCCGCCGGTCCTGGCGAGGCGGAAGAGGAGTTCCTCGCGGCCGCCGGGGCGGCCCTCCTCCTTCCAGGCGCGGATGATGCGGGTGACCTCCAGGACGGCCTGCTCGCCGTCGCCGATGACCGCGCAGTCGATGAAGTCGGCGATCGGCTCGGGGTTGAAGGCCGCGTGGCCGCCCGCCATGACGATCGGGTCGTCCAGCGTCCGGTCCTTGGCCTCCAGGGGGATGCCGGCCAGGTCCAGGGCGGTGAGCATGTTGGTGTAGCCGAGCTCGGTGGAGAAGCTCAGGCCGAACACGTCGAAGTTCTTCACCGGGCGGTGGCTGTCGACGGTGAACTGCGGGACGCGGTGCTCCCGCATCAGCGCCTCGAGGTCCGGCCAGACGCTGTAGGTGCGCTCGGCGAGGACGCCGTCCTGTTCGTTGAGGACCTCGTAGAGGATCATGACGCCCTGGTTGGGCAGTCCGACCTCGTAGGCGTCCGGGTACATGAGCGCCCAGCGGACGTCGCAGCTGTCCCACGGCTTGACCGTGGAGTTGAGCTCTCCGCCGACGTACTGGATCGGCTTCTGCACATGCGGGAGCAGAGCTTCGAGCTGCGGGAACACAGACTCGGCGACTTCGGCAGGCATCTCGCGAACCTTTGTGTGCTGAGTGGGGTGACCATTCAGCGTAACGCGGCCGGAGGGGTACTCCCTACGCCGTCCAGGGCCGGTGGTCCCCGGTGATCGCGTCCCAGGCGTCGGGGAGGGCGTTCTCGGCGAGTTCGGCGCGGCGTTCCTCGCGGGCGTGGAGGACGCCGTAGGTGAAGGCGTTCTCCCCCGCGGCGTGGGCGACGGCGGCGAGTTCCCGCAGGGTCCGGCGGGCCATGACGCTGTCCTGGTGGTCGCCGAGCAGGCCCTGGAGCGACTTCATGGAGGCGACGAGCCGCTTGGCCGGTTTGCCGAGTGCGGGGGTGGCGGCCTCGGCGGCGTAGCGGGTGCGCTTGGCCTTCTTGCGGGCCTCGTGGAGGGCGACGTCGCGGTCGGTGCCGGGGGGCAGGTCGAGGGCGCGGGTGACGAGGCCGGTGAGTTTGTCGAGGTCCTTGCGCACGGCCTTGGTGAGGACCTTCTCCGGCGCGGCCCCGGCCTTCTTGCGCAGGGGCGGGTCGCCGACCAGGGCGTCCAGGGTGTCGAGGAGGGTGAGGTAGCGGCGGGAGTCGAGGATGCCGGTGAGGCGTCCGTGGGCTCCGGCGTGGCGGGCCTCGGCCCAGTGGGTGAGGCGGCCGGCGACGGGGCCGTGCACGAGGTCGGGGGGCAGGTCGGCGAGGCCGGCGTCGAGGCGTGCGGCGAGGACTTCCTGGTCGCGGTCGAGGCCGAGCTCGCCGGCCAGCCACTTCAGGTCGGTGGCGACGGGGTCGGTCGTCTCCCGGTCAAGGACGGTGCGGAAGGTGCGGAAGGTGCTGCGCAGGCGGCGGGTGGCGACGCGCATGCTGTGCACGGCGTCGGGGAGGTCCTGGCGTACGGCGGGGTCGAGCTCGACGAGGGCGTCGCGCTGGGCGCGGACGTAGGCGAGGACGTGGTCGCCGGCGGTGACGGGTTCGCCGACCGCGCGGGAGCGCCGTTTCCGCTTCGGGGCCGCTTCGGGTGCGGTGGCGGGGGTGGGGTCCGTCGCCGGGGTGGCGGTGCAGGGGGGTGCCGTCTCGGCCAGGGCGCGGGCCAGTTTGGAGGACGACCGGGCGGGGCGGGCGCCGGCCTTGCGGAGGCGTTTGTCGACCTTGTCGAGGAAGGCGGGGTCGCCGTCGTCGGCGAGTTCGACCTCGATCTCGGTCCACCGGGCGGTGCCGCCGTCGCCGGTGAGGCGTTCGGCGTGGACGGTGTCGATGCTGACCTCGGCGAGGAGCCGGCCGTCGGTGTCGAGGAGGTGGCGTACGTCGCGGTCGGAGCGCAGGCGGACGACGGGCAGCAGGGGGTGGTGGCGGACGCGGGAGCGGACGAGGGCGGCGAGTTCGGCCGGGAGGGTGTCGGAGAGCGGGGCGCGGATCTCGTCGCGCACGCCGGGGGCGACGGGGAACTTGAGGTGCCAGCCGGCGTCGGAGCCGCCGGTGCGGCGGCGCAGGGTGATGGCGGACGCGGCGAGGCGTTCGTCGGCGGTGTCGTGGTAGGTCGCGTCGAGGTGGGTGACGCCCCGGTCGTGGACGGAGGCGACACCGGGGACGCGGGTCAGGTCGGGCAACCCGTCGGTGTCGGACTCGTACTTGCGCTCGATCTCTCGCTTGGTGTCCGCCATGGATCGAATCTAGTCGCCGCGGGAGCGGAGCGGCAGTGGGCCGCTCCGCACCGGTGACGTGCGGGCCTGCGCGAGGGCCGCGCTCGCGCGGGCCCCGGAGGGGGTGCCGGGGGTCAGGCGGACATCGGCCGTTGCAGTTTGATCGACTGGAGCAGGCCGACCGCCAGCCAGGTGGCGAACATGGAGGAGCCGCCGTAGGAGACGAACGGCAGGGGCAGGCCGGTGACCGGCATGATGCCGAGGGTCATGCCGATGTTCTCGAACGCCTGGAAGCCGAACCAGGCGACGATGCCGGCGGCGACGACGGTGCCGTACAGGTCGGTGGTGTCGCGGGCGATGCGGCAGGCGCGCCAGAGGATGATGCCGAGCAGGGCGATGATGAGGGCGCCGCCGACGAAGCCGAGTTCCTCGCCGGCGACGGTGAAGACGAAGTCGGTCTGCTGCTCGGGGACGAACTGGCCTGTGGTCTGGGAGCCCTCGAACAGGCCGGAGCCGGTCAGTCCGCCGGAGCCGATGGCGATGCGGGCCTGGTTGGTGTTGTAGCCGACGCCGGCGGGGTCGAGTTCGGGGTTGGCGAAGGCGGCGAAGCGGTTGATCTGGTACTCGTCGAGGACGCCGATCTGCCAGACGGTGACCGCGCCGATCGCCCCGGCGCTCATCAGGCCGAAGATCCAGCGGTTGGAGGCGCCGGAGGCGAGCAGCACGCCGAGCACGATGACGACCATGACCATGACCGACCCGAGGTCGGGCATGAGCATCACGATCAGCATGGGGACGACGGCCAGGCCGAGGGCCTGCAGGACGGTGCGGTGGTCGGGGTAGGGCTTGTCGCCGGCGTCGACCCTGGCGGCGAGCAGCATCGCCATGCCCAGGATGATCGTGATCTTCACGAACTCGGAGGGCTGGAGGGAGAAGCCGCCGGGGAGCTTGATCCAGGAGTGGGCGCCGTTGATCGTGGAGCCCAGGGGGGTGAGCACCAGGAGGATCAGGAAGACCGAGGCGCCGTACAGCAGGGGCACGGCGGTGCGCAGGGCGCGGTGGCCGAGCCAGATGGCGCCGATCATCAGGGCGATCCCGATGCCGGTGTTGAGCCAGTGCCGGACCAGGAAGTAGTAGGGGTCGCCCTGGTTGAGTTCGGTGCGGTTGCGGGTGGCCGAGTAGACCAGGAGGGAGCCGAGCAGGGACAGGACGAGTGCCGAGAGCAGTATCGGCCAGTCCATGCGGCGGGCGAGGGAGTCGCGGGCGAAGACCCGGGTCCAGCCCGCTCGTTCGGGGCCGTATCCGGAGACCTGGAAGCTGTTGACGCCGCCGGTCATGACGTCGTCCTCCGTGTTCCGGTCCGGGTGCGCCGGTGGTGGGTGTTGCAGCGGGCGCGGCCGCCGCCGGGGCGTGGTCCGCCGCCCCGGCGTCGCTCCCGCCGGCGGGTGTCGCGGTTGGTGTTCTCCGGTGAGGGCGTCGTGCCGGTCTGCTGGGGGTCGGCGGGGCCGTCCTGGGGGGTGGTGGCGCCGGGCGAGGGGGTGGCCCGGTCCTTGGCGGGGTCCTTGGAGATCTTCGGGGCCTTGATGGTGCCGTCGGTGCGGACCGCGGGGAGGGTCTTCTGCGGTGTGGGCAGGAGCGCCTTCTTCTTGTCGATCTCGCCCTCCGGGGAGACGCCGTAGAGGGCGTTGTAGATGTTGCGCACGGCGGGGCCCGAGGCGCCGGAGCCGGTACCACCCTGGGAGATCGTCATGACGATCGAGTAGTCCTTGGTGTACGTGGCGAACCAGGAGGTGGTCTGCTTGCCGTGGACCTCGGCGGTACCGGTCTTGGCGTGCATCGGGATCTCGTCCTGCGGCCAGCCCCCGAATCGCCACGCGGCCGTACCGCGGGTGGCGACTCCCTCGAGGGCTTCGTCTATCTGGGCGAGCGTCTTCTTGGTCATCGGCAGCTTGCCGTGGGCCTTGGGCTGGATCTCCTCGACCGCCTTGCCGTCGGGGCTGATGACGGCCTTGCCGACGGTGGGGTGGTAGAGGGTGCCGCCGTTGGCGAGGGCCCCGTAGATGGCGGCCATCTGGATGGGGGTGACGAGGGTGTCGCCCTGGCCGATGGAGTAGTTGACGGAGTCACCCGCGCGCAGCCGGTTGCCCTCGAGGCAGTTCTCGTAGGCGATCTTCTCGGCGTAGCTGCCGTCCTTCTTGCCGTACTTGCACCAGGAGTCCTTGTTGGCCGTCCAGTAGTCCTTCTTCCACTGGCGGTCCGGGACGCGGCCGGTGACCTCGTTGGGCAGGTCGATGCCGGTCTCCTCGCCGAGGCCGAACTGGTGGGAGGTCTTGTAGAACCAGTCCTTGGCGTTCTTCTTCGGCTTGTTGCCGCCGTCGCGCTTCCACTCCTCGTGGGAGAGGCGGTAGAAGACGGTGTCGCAGGAGACCTCCAGGGCGCGGCCGAGGCTGATGCCGCCGAAGCTCTGGGACTCGAAGTTCTTGAAGACCTGGCCGCCGATGGAGTACGAGCTGGAGCACTCGTAGGGGCCTTCGAAGGAGTACCCGGCGTTGATGGCGGCGGCCGTCGGGATGACCTTGAAGATGGAGCCGGGTGCCGACTGGCCCTGGATGGCGCGGTTGAGCAGCGGGTAGTTGGAGTCCTTGCCGGTGAGGGCCGCGTAGTCCTTGGCGGAGATGCCGCCGACCCAGGCGTTGGGGTCGTAGGTGGGGTTGGAGGCCATGGCGACGACGCGGCCGGTCTTGGCCTCCATGACGACGACGGCGCCGGAGTCGGCCTCGTAGGTGCGGTTGGTGTTGCGGTCGTGCTGCTTGCGGGCTTCCTTCATCGCCTCGTTGAGTTCGTACTCGGCGATGCGCTGGACGCGGGAGTCGATGCTGGTGACGAGGTTGGCGCCGGGCTGGGCGGGGTCGGCCTCGGCCTGGCCGAGGACGCGGCCGAGCTTGTCGACCTCGTAGCGGGTGACGCCGGCCTTGCCGCGCAGCTGCTTGTCGTACTGGCGCTCGAGGCCGGAGCGGCCGACCATGTCGGAGCGCAGGTAGGGCGAGCTGGTGTCCTGCGCCTTCTGGATCTCCTCGTCGGTGACGGGCGAGAGGTAGCCGAGGACCTGGGCGGTGTTGGCCTTGCCGGGGCTGGTGTAGCGGCGCAGGGCCTGCGGTTCGGCGGTGATGCCGGGGAAGTCCTCGGCGCGTTCGCGGATCTGCAGGGCCTGCTTGGGGGTGGCCTCGTCGGTGATGGGGATGGGCTGGTACGGCGAGCCGTTCCAGCAGGGCTGGGGGGTCTCGGCGTTGCACAGCCGGACCTTCTGCTCGACCTCTTCGGGCTTCATGCCGAGGACGGCGGCGAGTTTGCTGAGGACCTCCTTGCCGTCGTCCTTCATCTTCATGAGGTCGGTGCGGGAGGCGGAGACGACGAGCCGGGTCTCGTTGTCCGCGAGGGCCACTCCGCGCGCGTCCAGAATGGAGCCGCGGACGGCGGGCTGGACGACCTGCTGGACGTGGTTGCCGGAGGCTTCCTTGGCGTACTGGTCGCCCTCGCGGATCTGGAGGTACCACAGGCGCCCGCCGAGGGTGCCGAGGAGGGAGATGACGAGGACCTGGATGACGACGAGCCGGATCTGGACCCGCGGGTTGCGGCCGGTCTCGGGGATGTTGGTCACGCGGTTTCCTCCTCTCTCAGAGCGTGTGGGCGTGGGGACGGCGTACGAGGGATGAACGGCCGGTACGCCGGTCGGCGTTCCGCCGTCGTTCACTCGTCGGAGTGATGTTTCGGAAGAAGTTCCGGGCGGTCACAGGCGCTTGACCCCCTTGATGCGTCCGGCGCGGGCCGTCCGGGCCCGGGCCGCCTTGGTCTTCAGTCCGCCGCGCTGGCCGCCGATGCGCAGTCCGGTGCCGCCGGAGAGCCAGCCGGAGGAGATGTCGCCGGACGCCGTGGAGCCGGTCTCGGCGAGCGGATCGTTCTCGGCGCGCCGGGCCAGGGCCATGACGCCGGGCACGACGAACGGCGCGAGCAGCAGGTCGTACAGGGCGGCGGTGAACAGCAGGGAGCCGAGGCCGACGTGGCGGGCGGCGGTGTCGCCGACGAGGGCGCCGACCCCGGCGTAGAGCAGGGTGGAGCCGACGGCGGCGGCGACCACCACGACCATGGGACCGGTGGCCGACCTGACCTGCCCGCTCTCGGGCTTGACGAGTCCGGCGAGGTAGCCGATGACGCACAGCACGAGGGCGTAGCGGCCGGCGGCGTGGTCGGCGGGCGGGGCGAGGTCGGCGAGGAGTCCGGCGCCGAAGCCGACGAGGGCGCCGCCGACGTGGCCGTAGACCAGGGCGAGGCCGAGGACGGTGAGCAGCAGCAGGTCGGGGACCGCGCCCGGGAGGTGGAGGCGGGCGAGGACACTCACCTGGATCACCAGGGCGACGACGATCAGGGAGCTGGAGAGCAGGATCCGGTTGACGCGCATGGGGTGACAGCTCCTACTGCTCTTGCTGGTTCAGGCCGTCGGCAGGGGCGGAGGGGGTGACGGTCACCGTCACGGTCGGGGTGGGGGTCGGCTCGGGCTTCTTGGGCAGCACCGTGTCGCGCGGGTCCTTCTTCGGGGCCTGGACGACGACGCCGACCACGTCGAGCTTGCTGAAGCTGACGTACGGCGTGACGTAGAGGGTGCGGGTGAGGTCGCCGCCGGAGGGGTCGACGCGGGAGACGACGCCGACGGGCACGCCGGGCACGAACGGCTTGTCGGCCTGCGAGCCGAAGGTGACCAGGCGGTCGCCCTTCTTGATCTCGGCCTTGCCGTTGAGCAGTTCGACGCGCAGCGGGCGGTCCCCCTGGCCGGAGGCGAAGCCCAGTTCGTCGGAGCCCTCCATGCGGGTGCCGACGGTGAAGTCGGGGTCGCTGGCCAGCAGCACGGTGGCGGTGTTCGGGCCGACGGTGGTGACCCGGCCGACGAGCCCGTCACCGTTGAGGACGGTCATGTCGCGCTGGATGCCGTCGTTGGCCCCCGCGTCGATGGTGATGGTCCAGGAGAAGCCCTGGGCCGCTCCTATGGCGATGACCTGGGCGCCCTTGATGCCGTACTGGCCCTTGCCGGAGACGCTCAGCAGCTTGTCGAGCTGGGCGAGGCGGCTGCGGCTGCGGTCGTCGCTGCCGAGTTCGGCCTTGAGCGCCGCGTTCTCCCGCTCCAGCCGGGCGAGCCGGTCGTGCCGGTCGCCGGACTCGCGGACGGCGGTGACCGCGTTGCCGATCGGGTCGACCGCGCTGGACACGCCGTTCTCGATCGGGCCGAAGACGGTCGCCGCGGCCTGCCGGGCACCGTCGACCGGAGAATCCTCCCCACCGCGGATGTCCACCGTGATCAGTGCGAACGCGATGGCGATCAGCAGCACCAGGAGCAGCCGGCTCTCTCGTGTGTCCCTCACGTGCGGCGGCCGTGCCTTCCTCGTCGAGAACGGGTGTGCGGTGTCGTGTTGTTCAGGTGTCTGACGGTGTGTTCGGTACTTTTCGAGGCGTTGTGGGCGATCCCGTGCCTCTATACCAGCGATCCGCCGTACGAGAGGTGAACGTCCCGTACGGCGGAATCGAGGCGTCGTGTCATCTGCGGGGCTGGGCGTCCAGCACCTGCTGGAGCGCCTCGAACTCCTCGACGCACTTGCCGGAGCCGAGCGCCACGCTGTCCAGCGGGTCCTCGGCGATGTGGATGGGCATGCCCGTCTCCCGGCGCAGCCGCTCGTCGAGGCCGCGCAGCAGAGCGCCGCCGCCGGTCAGGACGATGCCCCGGTCCATGATGTCGCCGGACAGCTCCGGCGGGCACTTGTCCAGGGTGGTCTTGACCGCGTCGACGATGGCGTTGACGGGCTCCTCGATCGCCTTGCGCACCTCGGCCGCGGAGATGACGACGGTCTTGGGCAGTCCGGAGACCAGGTCCCGGCCGCGGATCTCGGTGTGCTCGTCGGTGTCGAGGTCGTACGCCGAACCGATCGTGATCTTGATCTGCTCGGCCGAGCGCTCACCCAGCAGGAGGGAGTACTCCTTCTTGATGTGCTGGATGATCGCGTTGTCCAGTTCGTCGCCCGCGACGCGGATGGACTGGGCGGTGACGATGCCGCCGAGGGAGATGACCGCGACCTCCGTGGTGCCGCCGCCGATGTCCACCACCATGTTGCCGGTGGCCTCGTGGACCGGCAGCCCGGAGCCGATGGCGGCCGCCATGGGCTCCTCGATGATGTGCACCTGGCGGGCGCCGGCCTGGGACGACGCCTCGATGACGGCGCGGCGCTCGACGCCGGTGATGCCCGAGGGCACACAGACGACGACCCGCGGACGGGCCAGATACCGCCGCTTGTGGATCTTCAGGATGAAGTAGCGGAGCATCCGCTCGGTGATCTCGAAGTCGGCGATGACGCCGTCCTTCAGCGGACGCACGGCGACGATGTTGCCCGGCGTGCGCCCGATCATCTTCTTCGCTTCGGCACCGACCGCGAGGATGCCACCGGTGTTGGTGTTGATCGCGACGACGGACGGCTCGTTGAGTACGATCCCGCGACCCCTGACGTACACCAGCGTGTTGGCGGTCCCGAGGTCGACAGCCATGTCACGGCCGATGAACGACATTGAGTTCCCCATCAGGATTCGACTGGCCTTCCCGCGAGCTTTTGAGGGCTTTTCAGGTCGGCGAGGTGGGTGCGGTGACGTGAAGGCTTCCATCGTAGACGCGCCTTCGCGAACACCGCGCGAGGGTCTTCGCCATTGTCATCAGATGGCGGGTCGCCCTGCTTGTGGAGACGGGCCATCGGGGGCATCCGTTCCCCCGAACGCCGCGCATATGCCAGAAATGGTCCGGGGGCAAAGCCCCCAGACCATCCGACAAACCACAAACGTGCTGGCCACGGCCGCGACGTGATCGTTATGCGGAAAATCCGCTACGGCCGTTCGGGCGACGTCACGCGCGGCCCGGGAAGAAGATCTTCACCTCGCGTTCGGCGGACTCCTCGGAGTCGGACGCGTGGATCAGGTTCTCGCGGACGATCACACCGAAGTCGCCGCGGATCGAACCGGGCTCGGCGGCGATCGGGTCCGTGGGGCCCGCCAGCTTGCGCACGCCCTCGATCACCCGCTCACCCTCGACGATCAGGGCGACGACCGGGCCGGAGGCCATGAACTCCATCAGCGGCTCGTAGAACGGCTTGCCCTTGTGCTCGCCGTAGTGCTGCTCCAGCGTGTCGTGGTCCAGGGAGCGCAGCTCCAGCGCGGTGATCTGCCAGCCGGCCTTGCGCTCGATACGGCTGATGATCTCGCCGGTCAGGCCACGACGGACGGCGTCGGGCTTGAGCAGGACGAGGGTGCGCTGGGTCACGACGGAGCTCCTTGTGCGTGAAGTGGTGCGGGGTCACGAGATTACCGGGCGTGTCGCGGCCGCTGTCACGCAGCGTCAGGCTGCTCCGCCTGCGCGGCGAAACGGGCCTTCGCTTCGTCCACCTTTCGCCCGAAGTGCACCGATGCCCACCACAGCAGCGCGAAGACCGCGCCCATGAAGAACATCATCGGGACGAACACACCGGAGGCGATCAGCGCGAGCTGCAGCGCCCAGCCGAGGCCCACCCCGCCGGGCCGGGTGATCACCCCGCACAGGGCCACGCACAGGAACATCGCGATGCCGCAGACCGTCCACACCGTGCCGGTGGACAGGTCCGCGTCCTTCATCGCGACCAGTCCGGCGAAGCCGATGATGAAGAACTCGCCGATCAGCGTCGAAGCGCAGAGCGTACGCACGGGAACTCAGCCCCTCCCCAGGAGCAGTCGGGCCTCGCCGACGGTGATGACGGAACCGGTGACGAGCACACCGCCGCCCGCGAACTCGCCCTCCTCCTCGGCCAGCGTGATCGCGGCCTCCAGGGCGTCGGGCAGCCGCGGTTCGACCTGGACGCGGTCCTCGCCGA
This sequence comes from Streptomyces pilosus, assembly GCF_014649835.1. GTDB lineage: Bacteria > Actinomycetota > Actinomycetes > Streptomycetales > Streptomycetaceae > Streptomyces > Streptomyces pilosus. The sequence continues at coordinate 889,176 of NZ_BMTU01000001.1, forward strand.
ACACCTCGACGGCGACCGCGGCGAGCTCGTCGGCGTCCATCGCGCGGTGGCTGGAGTTCTGCGTGACGACGACCTCGGCGAAGACCGGCTCGAACGCCTCCAGCAGCCCGCGCACGTTCTTGTCGCCGCTCGCGCCCACCACGCCGATGAGCCGGCTGAACTGGAACGCCTCGCCGACCGCCTCGGCCGCCGCCCGCGCGCCCGCCGGGTTGTGCGCGGCGTCCAGCACGACGGTCGGCGACCGCCGTACGACTTCGAGCCGGCCCGGGGAGGCGACGGCGGCGAACGCCTTGCGCACCGTGTCGATGTCGAGCGGCTGGGCGTGCTGGGAGCCGACGCCGAAGAACGCCTCCACGGCGGCGAGCGCCACGGCCGCGTTGTGCGCCTGGTGCGCGCCGTGCAGCGGGAGGTACACCTCGGGGTACTCACCGCCGAGTCCGCGCAGGGTCACCAGCTGGCCGCCGACGGCGACCTGCCGGGCGACGACCCCGAACTCCAGGCCCTCCCTGGCCACCGTGGCGTCCACCTCGACGGCCTTCCTCAGCAGCACCTGCGCGGCGTCCACCGGCTGCTGCGCCATGATCACCGTCGCGTCGCGCTTGACGATGCCGGCCTTCTCGGTGGCGATCTCCGCGGGCGTGTTGCCGAGCCGGTCGGTGTGGTCGAGGTCGATGGGCGTCACCACGGCGACGCTCCCGTCGATCACGTTCGTCGCATCCCAGCTGCCGCCCATGCCGACCTCGACGACCGCCACGTCCACCGGCGCGTCGGCGAAGGCCGCGTACGCCATGCCGGTGAGCACCTCGAAGAAGGACAGCCGGTACTCCTGCCGGGAGTCGACCATCTCGACGTACGGCTCGATGTCCCGGTACGTCTCGACGAACCGCTCGGCGGCGACCGGGGCCCCGTCGAGGCTGATCCGCTCGGTGATCGACTGGACGTGCGGGGAGGTGTAGCGGCCGGTGCGCAGTTCGAAGGCGCCGAGCAGGGCCTCGATCATGCGGGCGGTGGAGGTTTTGCCGTTGGTGCCGGTGATGTGGATCGACGGGTACGAGCGCTGCGGCTCGCCCAGGACGTCCATCAGGGCGGCGATCCGGCTGACCGAGGGCTCCAGCTTGGTCTCGCCCCAGCGGGTGGCGAGCTCCGCCTCCACCTCGCGCAGCGCCTTGTCGACCTCGGGGTCCTCGGGACGCGCGGGCACGTCCGCCTGGGGCGGCCCGCCCTGGGTGCGCAGGGTGCGGCTGCCGGCCTCGATCACCGCGAGGTCGGGGTCGCGGTCGGTCTCGGCGGCGACGATCTCCTCGAAGGAGTCGCTGTCGTTCGGGGGGAGCTCACTCACGAACCCCAGTCTACGTACCTCCCCCCACCACCCCCGGCCCCGTCCCGCCCGCCGCGAGCAGCACCGCCGCCCGCCGCGAGCAGCACCGCCGCCAGGCTGCGGGCAGTCGTGCCGCCGGGGCGGCACGGGTGGGCGCAGGCGGCGCCTCGTGCGCGCCGAGCGGCGCGGTCCACCCCCGGGCCGCCGAAGGCCCCGGAGCTGTTCAGCTCGGGGGCCTTCGGCGGGTTGCACCACTCGCCGGCGCTCGCAGGGTGCCGCTGGAGACACCTCCCGGGCCCCTCGGGCACTGGGAGACGCACGGCTGCCCGCAGCGGCGGCGAGTCGGTCCCGTGTGCGACGCGGCGGGGTCAGGCCGCCGGGAGGCGGTTCAGCTGGGACTGGATGCGGACGATGTCCTCCTCCGCCTTCGCCAACCGCGTGCGGATCTTGTCGACCACCTGGTCCGGCGCCTTCGCCAGGAACGCCTCGTTGCCGAGCTTCGCCGTCGCCTGCGCCTTCTCCTTCTCGGCGGCGGCGAGGTCCTTCGCCAGCCGCTTCCGCTCGGCGGCGACGTCGATCACACCGGACAGGTCCAGCGCGACCTCCACGCCCGCGACCGGCAGGGTCGCCGTGGCGGTGAAGGAGTCACCCTCCGGCTGGAGGCGCAGCAGCTGCCGGACGGCCGGCTCGTGCGGGGCGAGTGCCGTCCCGGAGAGCGTCAGCCGGGCCGGGACCCGCTGGCCGGGCTGCAGCCCCTGGTCCGCACGGAAGCGGCGGACCTCGGTGATCACCGACTGGAGCGTCTCGATCTCCCGCTCGGCGTCCGCGTCCCGGAAACCGCTGTCCGACGGCCAGTCGGCGACGACGACCGACTCGCCGCCCGTCAGGGTCGTCCACAGCGTCTCCGTGACGAAGGGGACCACCGGGTGCAGCAGCCGCAGCGTGACGTCGAGGACCTCGCCGAGGACCCGCTTGCTGACCTCGGCCGGGGCGCCGCCCGCCTGGAACGTCGTCTTGGACAGCTCGACGTACCAGTCGAAGACCTCGTCCCAGGCGAAGTGGAACAGTGCGTCCGACAGCTTGGCGAACTGGAAGTCGTCGTAGTACGCGTCGACTTCGGCGACGACCGAGTTCAGCCGGGACAGGATCCAGCGGTCGGTCGGCGACATCTCCGAGGCGTCCGGCAGCGGACCCTCGACGGTCGCGCCGTTCATCAGCGCGAACCGCGTCGCGTTCCAGATCTTGTTGGCGAAGTTGCGCGAGCCCTGGACCCAGTCCTCACCGATCGGCACGTCGACGCCGGGGTTGGCACCGCGGGCGAGGGTGAAGCGGAGCGCGTCACTGCCGTACTTGTCCATCCAGTCCAGCGGGTTGACCGCGTTGCCGAAGGACTTCGACATCTTCTTGCCGAACTGGTCGCGAACCATGCCGTGCAGGGCGATGGTGTGGAACGGCGGGGTGCCGTCCATCGCGTACAGGCCGAACATCATCATCCGGGCGACCCAGAAGAAGAGGATGTCGTAGCCGGTGACCAGGACGGAGTTGGGGTAGAACTTCGCGAGCGACCCGGTCTCCTCGGGCCAGCCGAGCGTGGAGAACGGCCACAGGCCGGAGGAGAACCAGGTGTCGAGGACGTCGCTGTCCTGGTGCCAGCCCTCGCCGGTCGGCGCCTCGTCGTCCGGTCCGACGCAGACGACCTCGCCGTCCGGCCCGTACCAGACGGGGATGCGGTGACCCCACCACAACTGCCGCGAGATGCACCAGTCGTGGAGGTTGTCGACCCAGTCGAAGTACCGCTTCTCCATCTCCTGCGGGTGGATCCTGACGCGGCCGTCGCGGACGGCGTCACCGGCCGCCTTGGCCAGCGGGCCGACCTTGACCCACCACTGCATGGACAGCCGCGGCTCGATGGTGGTCTTGCAGCGCGAGCAGTGGCCGACGGAGTGGACGTAGGGCCGCTTCTCGGCGACGATCCGGCCCTCGGCGCGCAGCGCGGCGACGATGGCGGAGCGGGCCTCGAGCCGGTCCAGGCCCTGGAAGGGGCCGTGGGCGGTGATGACGGCGTGCTCGTCCATGACCGCGATGGCGGGCAGGTCGTGGCGCCGGCCGATCTCGAAGTCGTTCGGGTCGTGGGCCGGGGTGACCTTGACGGCGCCCGTGCCGAACGCCGGGTCGACGTGCTCGTCGGCGACGACCGGGATGGAACGGTCGGTCAGCGGCAGCTTGACGAGCTTGCCGACCAGGTGCTTGTAGCGCTCGTCCTCGGGGTGGACGGCGACGGCCGTGTCACCCAGCATCGTCTCGGCGCGGGTCGTGGCGACGACGATGGTGTCGTCCCCGTCCCCGTACTTCATGGAGACGAGCTCGCCGTCGTCCTCCTGGTAGTCGACCTCGATGTCGGAGATCGCGGTCAGACAGCGCGGGCACCAGTTGATGATGCGCTCGGCGCGGTAGATCAGCTCGTCGTCGTAGAGCCGCTTGAAGATGGTCTGGACGGCCGTCGACAGGCCCTCGTCCATGGTGAAGCGCTCACGCGACCAGGCGACGCCGTCGCCGAGACGGCGCATCTGGCCGGAGATCTGCCCGCCGGACTCGCCCTTCCACTGCCAGACCCGCTCGACGAACGCCTCGCGGCCCAGGTCGTGGCGGGACTTGCCCTCCTTGGCCAGTTCCCGCTCGACGACGTTCTGTGTGGCGATGCCGGCGTGGTCCATGCCGGGCTGCCACAGCGTCTCGAAGCCCTGCATGCGCTTGCGGCGGGTCAGGGCGTCGATCAGCGTGTGCTCGAACGCGTGCCCGAGGTGCAGGCTCCCGGTGACGTTCGGCGGGGGGATGACGACGGTGAACGGCGGCTTGTCGCTCTTCTCGTCCGCCTCGAAGTAACCGCGCTCCACCCAGCGCTCGTACAGCGGCCCCTCTACATCGGCCGGCGCGTACTGGGTCGGCAGTTCGGTCGTGGGCGCTGGTGGCTGCTGCTGAGCGTTCTCGGTCACGGGGCTCAGTTTAGAGGCGTCACGAGCCTGTCCCGAAACGCGTTTCGTTTGTAACGGTGCGACCCCCGCCCGCCTGAACGCTTCCCTCCTGAGTCAGGATGTCAGCAACGCGTAAGCATCTGGAGGGGAACCCAGTAATGAGCTACAACCAGCCGGGCCCGTACGGCGGGCAGCCCCAGCAGCCCGGGCCGTACGGCCAGCCGGGACCTTACGGCCAGCAGCCGCAGGCTCCGCAGCCCGGCTACGGCTACCCCCAGCAAGCCCCGCCGCCCGGTCAGCCGGGTTACGGCTACCCGCAGCAGCCCGGTCAGCCCGGCGTCCCGCCGCAGCAGCCCCCGTACGGCCAGCAGCCGCCCTACGGCCAGGCCCCGTACGGCATGCCGCCCCAGCCGCCCGCCTCGGGGGGCGGTGGCAAGAAGGCGGCGATCATCGTCGGCGCGGTCGCGGTCGTCGCGGCGATCGGCGTGGGCGCGTACTTCGTGATCGGCGGGGGCGGCGGCGCGGCCGGCCTGGAGGACGACGGCCCGCACAAGCTGGCGACGCCGGAGAAGGTGCTGAGCGAGTACACGCGCGTCGGCGAGGGCGGCGAGGACTCGGGCTCCGACATGGCGAAGGACCTGGCCAAGGGCGGCATCAAGGACGGCACGTCCGTGGCCGCCGCCTACTCGACGGCCGACTTCAGCAACTACGACCCGCAGGACCCGACCTCGCTCCCCGACCAGTCGGAGCTGCTGGCCGCCAAGGGCGTGTCGTTCTTCGGCGCCTACGGCGAGGTCACCGACCCGGAGGCCGCGGTCGACAAGATCTTCGAGTCCCTCAAGAAGGAGACCGAGAAGGGTTCGGACAACAAGCTGATGTCCGAGCTGGTCGGTGAGCCGGAGTCGGTCGACATCGACGGCGCGGTGATGAAGTGCCAGGCGGCCAAGGGCACCAACGACCTCACCCAGAAGGCGACGACCAACTGGTTCTGCGCCTGGGGCGACTACAGCACCATCGCGGTGGTCTCCCCCGGTGACAACACCAAGGACATCACCAAGAGCGCCGCCGCGGACATCACCACCAAGCTGCGCGACGAGGTCCGCACCAAGGCCTGAGCGCCGCGGCGTCAGTGACTGGAGGGGAAAGCAAGCAATGAGCCACAACCAGCCGGGCCCGTACGGGGGGCAGCCCCAGCAGCCGGGGCCGTACGGCGGGCAGCCGCAGGCTCCGCAGCCCGGCTACGGCCACCCGCAGCAGCCCGGCGTCCCGCCGCAGCAGGCTCCGCACGGTCAGCAGCCGCCGCACGGCCAGGCCCCGTACGGCGCGCCGCCCCAGCCGCCCGCCTCGGGGGGCGGCGGCAGGAAGGCGGCGATCATCGTCGGCGCGGTCGCGGTCGTCGCGGCGATCGGCGTGGGCGCGTACTTCGTGATCGGCGGGGGCGGCGGCGCGGACATCGCGGACGACGGGCCGCACAAGCTGCAGCCGCCGGCCTCGGTCGGCGCGTACAAGAAGGGCGGCGGCTCGTCCGGTTCGGGCGACGGCGGTCCGACGGGCACGAAGTCCGAGGCCGACCTGGAGAAGATCGGCATCGAGGGCGGCAAGGTCGTGAAGGCGTCCTACGCCACCGGCTCGGCCGACCGGCTCGGCAAGGCGATGGCGTTCAACGGCGCCTACGGGGAGATCAGCGACCCGGAGGGCTCCATCGACAAGGCGTTCGTCAACGCCCACGACAACTCCAAGGACGCCGGGGACACCGCCGGCGCGAAGGAGACGGTCACCTGGGAGGGCAGCCCGGAGACGGTCGAGCCGGACGGTCTCGACGGTGCCGTCATGAAGTGCCAGACCGCCGTGATCGCCGAGGGCGCCACCAAGCTCGAGATGCCTGTGTGCGTGTGGGCGGACCACAGCACCTACGGCGTGGTCAACGGACTGGACCTGGCCGCGGCGCAGAAGGGCGGCAGCGGCGGCCTCGCCACGAAGGACGTCGCGGCGTTCGCGGCCGACCTGCGCTCCGCCGCACGGGTCAAGGCCTGACCGCGGTTCGTCCGCACGACGAGAAGGGGCCCCGGTCGATGACCGGGGCCCCTTCCGCGTCGCTGTGCACGCCCTCGCGGTTACGCCGTCTTCTGCTCGCCGGATCCCCGGCCGCGGGCGTCGCGCGGGATCAGGGTCGGGTTGACGTTGGAGAGGACCACGTCGGCCGTGATGACCACGCGGGCGACGTCCTTGCGGGACGGGACCTCGTACATCACGCCCTGGAGGACCTCCTCCATGATGGCGCGCAGTCCGCGGGCGCCGGTCTGGCGGAGGATCGCCTGGTCCGCGATGGCCTCCAGCGCCTCGCGCTCGAAGTCCAGCTCCACGCCGTCCAGTTCGAAGAGGCGCTGGTACTGCTTCACCAGGGCGTTGCGCGGCTCGACCAGGATCTGGAGCAGGGCCTCGCGGTCGAGGTTGTGCACCGAGGTGATGACCGGGAGCCGGCCGATGAACTCGGGGATCATGCCGAACTTGACCAGGTCCTCCGGCATGACCTCCTCGAACTGGTCCTTGGACTCCATCTCCCGCTTCGAGCGGATCGTCGCGCCGAAACCGATGCCCTTGGCGCCGGCCCGGCCCTCGATGATCTTCTCCAGTCCGGCGAAGGCACCGCCCACGATGAACAGCACGTTCGTCGTGTCGATCTGGATGAACTCCTGGTGCGGGTGCTTGCGGCCGCCCTGCGGCGGGACGGACGCCGTGGTCCCCTCGAGGATCTTCAGCAGGGCCTGCTGCACGCCCTCGCCGCTGACGTCACGGGTGATCGACGGGTTCTCGCTCTTGCGGGCGACCTTGTCGATCTCGTCGATGTAGATGATCCCGGTCTCGGCCTTCTTGACGTCGTAGTCGGCCGCCTGGATCAGCTTCAGCAGGATGTTCTCGACGTCCTCGCCGACGTACCCCGCCTCGGTGAGCGCCGTGGCGTCGGCGATCGCGAACGGGACGTTCAGCATGCGCGCCAGGGTCTGGGCGAGGAGCGTCTTGCCGGAGCCGGTGGGGCCCAGCAGCAGGATGTTGGACTTCGCCAGCTCGATGGCGTCCTCGCGGCCCTGCGCACCGCCGTTCTCGCCGGCCTGGACGCGCTTGTAGTGGTTGTACACGGCGACGGAGAGGGCCTTCTTGGCCGCCTCCTGCCCGACCACGTACCCCTCGAGGAACTCGTAGATCTCGCGGGGCTTGGGAAGCTCCTCCCAGCGGACCTCACTGGTCTCCGCGAGCTCTTCCTCGATGATCTCGTTGCAGAGATCGATGCACTCGTCGCAGATGTACACACCGGGCCCTGCGATGAGCTTCTTGACCTGCTTCTGGCTCTTGCCGCAGAACGAGCACTTGAGCAGATCGCCGCCGTCACCGATGCGTGCCACGGTGTGCTTCCCCTTCGCCTGGGAGACGACCGGACGTCCGTGTCCGGCGGCTCCTGGTGCTGCCTTATGTCGACGGTACCTTGCCTGGGCCCCCGTTCGGGCCCCCCTTGGCACGGTTCACTTTGACGTGGACCGTGCCAAACCGTGCCAAGGGGCGGCAGACGTTACACCCCGCCTCGCGTCAGCGCAGGCTGGAGTTGTCCATCTTCCGGGTGGTGATGATCTGGTCGATCAGTCCGTACTCCAGCGCGTCCTCGGCGGTGAGGATCTTGTCGCGCTCGATGTCCTCGCGGATCTTGTCCAGCGGCCGGGTGGAGTGCTTGGCCAGCATCTCCTCCAGCTGCGTACGCATCCGGAGGATCTCGTTGGCGGCGATCTCCAGGTCGGAGACCTGACCCCGGCCGGTCTCGCTGTACGGCTGGTGGATCAGCACGCGCGCGTTCGGCAGGGCCATGCGCTTGCCGGGCGTGCCGGCGGCCAGCAGGACGGCGGCGGCGGAGGCCGCCTGGCCCATGCAGACCGTCTGGATGTCCGGCTTCACGTACTGCATCGTGTCGTAGATCGCCGTCAGCGCCGTGAAGGAGCCGCCGGGGCTGTTGATGTAGACCGAGATGTCACGGTCGGGGTCCATCGACTCCAGGCACAGCAGCTGCGCCATGACGTCGTTGGCGGAGGCGTCGTCGATCTGCACACCGAGGAAGATGACGCGCTCCTCGAAGAGCTTCGCGTACGGGTCGTACTCGCGGATGCCCTGGGAGGTGCGCTCGACGAAGCGCGGGATGACGTAGCGGGACTCGGCCGCGGGGCCGGTGTACTCGGCGCGTGCACGGTCGTACAGGCCGCTGCCGGGGAAGTCGTTCACGGTGTCTCCTGGAAGGGGGCTGAGGCGGTCGGCTGGGGCTGCTGGGGCTGTACACCGGGCCCCGGGCGGGGCCCGGTGGGGGCGTCTACGGGGCCGCGGGGCCCCGTACGGCCGCTCAGGCCCCGGTGCCGCCGCCGCCCGGCATACCGGCGGCCGTGGGGATCACGTCGTCGATGAGGCCGTACTCCTTGGCCTCGAAGGCGTCGAACCAGCGGTCGCGGTCGGAGTCGCGGGTGATCTGCTCGACCGACTGACCGGTGTGCTGGGACGTCAGCTCGGCCATGCGCTTCTTGGTGTGCAGCAGACGCTCGGCGTGGATCTTGATGTCCGAGGCCGAACCGGCGAGACCGGCTGACGGCTGGTGGATCAGGATCTCGGCGTTGGGCAGCGCGAAGCGCTTGCCGGGGGTGCCCGCGCTCAGCAGGAACTGACCCATGGAGGCCGCCAGACCCATCGCGATCGTCACCACGTCGTTCTTGATGAACTGCATGGTGTCGTAGATCGCCATGCCGGCCGTGATGGAGCCGCCGGGGCTGTTGATGTACAGGTAGATGTCCTTGTCCGGGTCGGCGGCAAGGAGCAGCAGCTGTGCGGTGATCTTGTTGGCAATGTCGTCGTCGACCGGCTGGCCGAGGAAGATGATCCGCTCGCCGAGCAGCCGGTTGTAGACCTGGTCGCCGAGGCCGCCACCGATAGAGGGCTCGCCGGCGGCTGAGGGCATCAGATTCGTCACGTATCCACCTGCTCGTCTTACGACGGCGCCGGGCCGTCTCACGTTTCCCTGCGGGGCTGGAGCCGTCTTCGGTGACTCCCCTGCCCTCGTATTCATGGACCCTAACGCGGGGGCTGCGCCGGGGAATCCCGGTAAGCGGGGTGTTCGCCGGGGGCGTAGCGCGGTGTACTCCGCGAAGCGCCGCGCGGGGGGCGCCGGACGCCCGCTCGCCGGCGGGGCCGTCCGGGTCGGACCGCGCGGTTCCCTGCGCCCCCGGCGGGCCGCAGCCGCGCCGGACGGACCGGACGGAAGGGCCCCGGGGTGTCGTCCACCCCGGGGCCCTGTCGATCACGTCGGAGACGACGCGAGGGATCAGCCCTCGGTCTTCTCGCCGGCCTTCTCGTCCGCCTTGTCCTCGGCGGCGTCCGCGGCCTCGGCGGTCTCGGCGGTCTCGTCCTCTTCCTCGTCCTCGAGGTCGACGATCTCGCCGTTGGTGTCCTTGACGGTGGCCTTCTCGACCACGGCGGCCAGGGCCTTGCCGCGGGCGACCTCACCGACGAGGAGCGGGACCTGGCCCTGCTCGACGACGGCCTGGGCGAACTGGTCGGGGGACATGCCGGAGGAGGCGGCGCGCCGCATGAGGTGCTCGGTGAGCTCCTCCTGGTTGACGTTCAGCTTCTCCTGCTTGACGAGCTCGTCGAGGACGAACTGGGTCTTGATGCCCTTGACCGCGGCCTCGCGGGTCTCGGCGTCGAACTCCTCCTCGGTCTTGCCCTGGATCTCCAGGTACTTCGCGAGGTCGAGACCCATCTGGCCGAGCTGGTGGTGCTCGAGGTTGTGCTTGCGGGTGTTGATCTCGTCCTCGAGCAGCTTCTCGGGGACCGGGACCTCGACCAGCTCGAGCAGCTTCTCCAGGACACGCTCCTGCGCCTGCGTGGCCTGGTCGTACTGCTTCATGTTCTCCAGGCGCTTGCGGCTGTCCGCCCTGAGCTCCTCGAGGGTGTCGAACTCGGAGGCGAGCTGGGCGAAGTCGTCGTCCAGCTCGGGCAGCTCACGCGCGGCGACCTGGGTGACCTTGACGGTGACCTCGGCCTCCTTGCCGGCCGCCGAGCCACCCTTGAGCTCGGAGGTGAAGGTGGCCTCGCCACCGGCCTCCACGCCCTTCACGGCGTCGTCGATGCCGTCCAGCAGCTCACCGGAGCCGATGGTGTACGAGACGCCGTCGGCGACGCCGTCCTCGAGGACCTCGCCCTCGACCTTGGCCTGCAGGTCGATGGTGACGACGTCGCCGTCCTGAGCGGCGCGCTCCACCGGGGAGGTGGAGGCGAAGCGCTCGCGCAGCTCCTCGACGGCCTTGTCGACGTCCTCGTCGGTGACCTCGACGGCGTCGACCTCGACCTCGATGCCGGAGTAGTCCGGGATCTCGATGGCGGGGCGGATGTCGACCTCGGCGGTGAAGTTCAGCGTCTCGCCGTCCTTCAGCTCCGTGATGTCGACCTCGGGCTGGCCCAGCGGGTTCAGCTCGGCCTCGTTGACCGCGTCGGTGTAGAACTTCGGGAGGGCGTCGTTGACGGCCTCCTCCAGCACCGCACCGCGGCCGAAGCGCTGGTCGATGACCCGGGCCGGGACCTTGCCCTTGCGGAAGCCCTTCACCGTGACCTGCTGGTTGATCTTCTTGTACGCCGCGTCGAGGCTGTCCTTGAGCTCCTCGAAGGGCACCTCGACAGTGAGCCGAACCCGGGTCGGGTTCAGGGTCTCCACGGCGCTCTTCACGGTTCGGTCTCCTTGTGGCTGACTTCTCGGGTTCTGCCGGGACCAGAGCGGTCCGGCCGATTCGCCGCCCGGAGGACTTCAGAGACACACAGGGCGTGCAGCTTGCATAGTAACGGCAGCGGCTACGGCACCCAAAAGGCGATCACCGGCGGATGGGCAGGTGGCTGGTCGGGGTGGCGGGATTTGAACCCACGGCCTTCCGCTCCCAAAGCGGACGCGCTACCAAGCTGCGCCACACCCCGTCTGGTGCGAGACGAAGGGTACATGCACCCGGGCGGAACGGCCTCCGCATTCCCGCGCGCGGTGCGGTCGCGCGCGGCGGGTCCGGAAACGGGGTGTGCGACGAGGGCGTACGACCCGCTACGATGCCTGTCAGTGCCGCGGCCTTCCGACGCGCGGCGCGCTCCGTGCGGGCGTAGCTCAATGGTAGAGCCCCAGTCTTCCAAACTGGCTACGCGGGTTCGATTCCCGTCGCCCGCTCCACATGGCTCAGGGCCAGGTCAGAGGATCTTTCCTCCGCCTGGCCCTGACCGCTTTCCGGGGTCCCGATCAATCAGTCGTGTCCCCGGCGTGCCCCTTGGGCTTCCGATCCCTGCCCTTCCTGCCCCTGTCGACGAGCCCGGACACGGCATCGGCGATCAGCCGGTCACGCTCGGCGCTGGCGTGTTGGTAGATCAGCGCGGCCCGGGCGGTGCTGTGGCCCATGCGCGCCATCAGCTCGCGGGTGCTGGCACCGGTCGACGCGGCGAGCGTGTTGCCGGTGTGCCGAAGATCATGGAAGTGCAGGGCCTTGACCCCGATGTCGTCGCACGCCTTACGCCACAGCCGGTTGAAGTGGTTCCGTCGCGGAGTCGCCCCCTTCGCGCCCACGAACACCCGGCCATCCGCACCCGGTTCGGCGTACTTGTTCAGATGCTCACGGATCTCCGGGAGGATCGCGGCCGGGATCGAGACCGTGCGCTTGCCGGCCGCGCTCTTGGGTGCCTTGATTTCACGCTGTCCGTTGTTGAGTTCGGCGACGGCCCGGCGGACGCGCACGGCAGCGTGGTCGAGGTCGATGTCCCGACGATGCAGACCGATCAGTTCGCCCCAGCGCAGGCCGAGGAAACCGGCCATGAGCACGAGCACCCGGTAGCGCGGCTGGATGGCGTCGGCCAGGTCGTAGACCTCCTGCACGGTCGCGGTCGGCCGCTCAGGTGTGTGCACCACGCTCGCACCTTTGATCGTGCACGGATTGCGCCGGATCATCTGGTCAGCGACAGCGGTGCCCAGGATGGCGCGAAGCAGGGCGTACGCCTTGGCAACGGTCGTGGGCCCCGTCCCGGCAGCGAGCTTGTCCGCACGCCAGCGACGCACGAGCGGGGGCGAGATGTCGGCAACGTTGACGGGCTCGAACGTGGGTGCGAGGTGGTGCCGGAGTAACGAGGCGTAGAGCTGCCGCGTCCGCGTGGTCACCTCGCGTTCCTCAATCCAGGCAGCGGCATACGGACCGAATGCCACCTTCCCGGCGTCAGGGTCGTGCCAATCACCGCGTCGCATCTCGGTTTGCTTATCGGCAAGCCAGGCGTCCGCGTCCTTCTTCGTACGGAAAGTCTCAGGGGCCGGTCGGAGCATGCCGTCAGGACCAACGTAGCGGGCTTGATAGCGGCCGGACGGGAGCTTGCGGACCCGGCCGAACTGGCGACGCTTCCCTGCCATCAGGCAGCCACCCCCCGGACAGCTCCACTAGGCCGGCGAGGCTGAACCGTGTTGGACTTAATCAGCGCGCACACGGCACTTTCGCGAATGCGCACATGCCTTCCAACCTTGACGTACTCGATGCGCCTTTCCTCGATCAGCCTCCGAGGGAAACGCACCGTTGTCCCCAGCAGTTCGGCGACCTGGTCCACGGTCAGCAATCGGTCCATGTTCAGTCCTCCCCTTGGGCATCGAGGTCTTGCAGGGCTTCCCGGGCGGTTTCGCGGTTGTGTTGGATGTCGCGGCGGATGTTGGCGGCGAGCCAGGATTCGCCGGGTGTGTGGCCGTGGCCGGCGTAGGTCCAATGGGCGAGGGTGAGCGTGGTTGCTTCCTGGTCGTCGGGGTCGGGCAGGCCAAGGGCTTGGCGTTGCTGCGTGGCGCGGTAGTCGGCGCGGGTCTGGCGGAGGGCACCGAGGGTGGTGGAGTAGCGGCGGGACTTGGTGGAGAAGTGGCCACGGAAGCCGAGCATGTGGGCCCAATCGCGCAGCTTGCGGTCCGGGTAGAGCGCATGGAGGTCGAGGCACGCGGCGATGAGCCGGGCCGGGTGGTCGGGCACGCCGAGCAGGACGAGGGCTTCCTTGTTACCGATGCGGCGGTCCACGGTGCCGGTGGTTTCAGCGGCCTTGGTGGCGTACTTGGCGACGTAGGAGGCGACGGCCTGTTCGCTGATCTCCTCGCCGTCACCGAAGGCCCGGATCGGCCGTACATCGAGCTGTGTGCCCCACCGCAGGGTGCGGGCGGGCTGGTCCCCGGACGGGGGCACGTCGACTGCCACGCGCGCAGCAGCGGCATGGATCGCGTCGGTGAGCAGGTCGAGGGTGGCCCAGGCCGGCGGGGGATCGTCTGGCCCGGCGGGGCCGTCGAAGCGGATCACGGCATGGAAGTGCACTGACCCGCGCTTTTGGTACTCGGCGACCTTGCCGAAGGCAACGCGGGACTGTTCTTTGGCGTCCTTCTGTGTGAGTCCGGCGCGCTTGGCGATCTCGCGGCGCAGGTAGATCGTGAAGTAGCGCCACAGCTCGGAGGCGTGGTTGTTCCACAGCACCGCGCTCGCGTAGTCGTAGGTGTCGGGGTCGAGCGGTGTGCCCAGCTCCGGGGCGTCCTCGTCGTGGCGGGTGCCGCAGCGGCAGGGCCGGTTGCCGGGCCGGTTGTGGACCGGGCCGAACGAGGGTGCGGTGAGGGTGGCGAAGACCCGCGGGTGGTCGCGGATCGTCTCGGGGGTGCCCTTGGCCGGGTCGCCGACGAGGCCGGCGCGGATCAGGTGGTAGGTGTCGCCGGCGTAGGTCCAGGCGCATGCCGGGCAGCGGGAGGCGCGGCGGTTGCCGCAGGCTACGCGGAGCCGTCCGCCGGGTTCGGTGTCGGTCGAGTAGGAGTGCAGCACGTGTCCGGTTGCGGCGTCGCGGGTGACGGTCGAGCCCTGGAGGTGGATCGGGTCGGAGCAGCCGCCGGTGCGGCGGATCTGGTCTTGGATGCGGTCGAAGCCGGTGGACCCGGCCAGCCTCAGCACGTCGGCGAGGGTGGCCGGGTCCAGGCCCGCCATGGTGGCGGCGTTGGTCACGCGAACACCTCCTGGCGGGCGGTCACGAAGGCGTGGCCGATCCAGTGGGTGTAGGCGGGCGGGATCGCCTCGGTCAGTTCCTCGCGGACGTCGGTCCAGGTGATGCCCATGGCGTGCTGCATTTCGGGGACGGTGGCTTTGCCGCCGCCGTTGCCGTATGCGGCGACATAGGGGCCGGTGCGGTGGACGCCGTGGCGGTGGCCGCGTACGTAGCCCCGGTGCCGTGGATGAGCCGGTTTCGGGGTGGACCAGCGGCCGAGTTCGAAGTTGCGGTGTCGCAGGACGCCGAGGCCGAACATCTCCCCGCAGAGGGTGAGGTCTTTGCGGATCTCGGCCCGTCCGTTGGGCTGCTCGATCACGTACGGCAGGCCCGTGCGGTCGAGGAGTTCGCGGGTGGCTGCCACGAGGTCGGCGTGCGTGCCGCCCCAGCCCTGGGAGGCGTTGGTTCCCACGGTCAGCGTGCAGCCGGCCTGGCAGGGCGGGGAGGCGTGCACGAGGGTGTACCGCTCGGTGTCGCCCGTCTCGATCAGGTGGGCGAGGTATTCCAGCGCGTCGCCCCGGTGGTAGGCGAAGGGGTAGCGGGGTCGGTCGGCGATGTCGCAGCCGTCGACCGTGAATCCGGCGCGGTGGTAGCCCATGGCGGCCCCGCCGGCGCAGGAGAACAGGTCGAGGACGCGGCCCGGTGCGGTGGTCATCGGGCACCGTCCTTGCGGCTCTTGCGCGGGGGGTCGGAGTGGAAGCGGCGGGTGCCCAGGTCGCGGCCCTCGTGCTCGTGGCGGGGGGCGCTGGGGTGGCGGTCGTTCCAGTCCTCCGCGCACACCTTGTGGACGGGCTCACCGTCGTGGGAGCGCAGCGGGGTGGGCTTGCCGCACTGGGTGCAGGGGCAGTCGCCGCCGTGGTCGTAGTGTTGGCTGGAGGTCCAGTTCAGGAGTCCCACGACGGTCACCTCCCGGCGCGGACGACACCGGCGGGGGCGGTGTGGCCGGTGCCCTTGCAGGTCGGGCAGGGGACGCGGAGGGTGGCGCGGGTGCCGTCGGTGTGGCGGGTGCCGGTGGTGATCGCGGCGGTGGCGAAGCCGTCGCAGTCGCGGCAGACGCGCGTGTTCGGGGCGTGCTGGGGCATGATGAGGCTTCCCTTTCGGGTCCGTTGGATCTGGAAGGTGAGGGCCGTCCGGGGCGGCGGATACTTGGCGGTAGAGGCCGCCCCGGAGGGCGTTAGCGTCGGCGGTTGCGGCGACGCGGGGGGTTGACCGGCGGGAGGGCGTCGTAGGCGGTGCGGCCCTGCTCGAAGGAGGCGCGGTCGTCGCCGTTCATGCCGGTCTCGCCGATCTGTCGGTTGATGCGCCTCACGGTCTTGCGGTCGCCGTGGCGCTGGGCGATGGCGTATTCGCGGCCGAGTTCGGCCATCTGCGGGTTGGCCGGGGTGTCGTTGCTCTTGCGGCTGAAGAAGCCCATGTCATTTGCCCTTCCGTGTTTTGGAGGTGCGGTTGATGGCGTAGCTGAGTCCGCCGGTGGCCGACAGGACCGCAACGGCCGCGCCGGCGACGACCTGGACGACGAAGGCGATCACCAGCAGCACTGCGACCGATCCCGTGACGACGACCAGCGTCAGGACGATCGGGCCCGTGTAGGAGCGGGGTGCTTCCTGCACGATCACGACGCGGCGCAGGTCGGTGCCGGGCGGGATCTGCCGGTAGAGGTCGGCGGGGATGTGTCCGGCGCGGATCTGGTCTTCGGGGAGCTGCATGGTGGTGTCCTCCTCTCAGGTGCAGCGGTGGGTACGGGCGGCGAGTTCGGCCGCCGAGCGGTCGCGGTGCTCGGTGGAGAAGCCGCATCCCGGGGCGGTGCAGGCGGCGGCGTGTCGGATCTGGCCGCGGCCGTTGTTGAACGTGCCGACCCTCACGGGGCCGATGCGGATCACTGCGTAGAAGCGGTTCGGGCGCACGAGGGGTCACCTCCTTTCAGGCGAGTTGGGCGACGATTGCGCCGGCGAGGTCTTCCGGGATGCCGAGGCGAGCGCGCAGGGTGGCGGTGTCGATGTCGGTTCCGGTGCGGGTGCGGTGCTCGGTGGCGACCTTGCGTGCGTGGTCGACCAGCGCCGGAGGCACCGCCGGCGCCGGGACTTCCGGCAGGGCCGGGGCAGGCTCCGGTGTGGCGGTCTCCGGAGCAGGTTCGGGCACCTCCGGTCGGTCGATGACCGGGGCAGGACCGGGCTCGGGTTTCGGGGCTAGCGGCCGGTCGGGTGGGGTGTGGACGAGGAGGGTTCCGCCGAGGAAGGCGAGCGCGGGCCAGCCGGCGACGAGGATGCGCAGCCAGGCAGGGACGTGGTCGAGGTCGAGGAGGCCGGCGGTCGCGACGTTGGCGCCGAGGGAGGCGACCAGGGCGATGACGAACCAGGTCCAGGCCGAGCGGTCCCGGCGGGCGGTGCGCAACCGTCGCCAGGCGGCGACCAGGAGCAGGTCGACGGAGACCGGGTAGGCCCAGGCCTTCCAGCCGGTCTGTCCGGCTGCTTCGGCGAGGTCGTGCAGGTGGGCGAAGGACAGGGCACCGGCGATCACGGCTTGGATGAGTACGGCGTCGATGCGGATCGAGCGGGACACGTCTTCACCTCCGTTCACGGGGTCGAGCCGGGGGCGGGGCGGAACACGGGTGGCCGTGCCGCCCGGCCCCGGCGGGTTCACTCGGTGGTGGGTGCTTCACCGGAGCCGAAGCAGGTCAGGCACATGGCCGCCTGCCGGTGCTCGGTGGCACGGCCCTTGCGGGGGCCGACCCGGACGGTTTCGGCGATGTCCCCGTTGCCGTCGCAGTCCGGGCACTTCGGGATGCGAGGCTTGGCGCGCTTGCGTGGAGCCATGAGCGGATCCCCTCCGGTCAGGTCTGCGGGCTTACCAGTGGCGGCACGGTGGGCATAGGCGGGACCGTGCGGGCGTGCGGGCGGAAGGGGGCCAGGAACGGCAGATCGGGGGTGAGGTGGGCGAACTCCTTGCAGATGGCCGCCGCTTCCGCCGGGGTGGTTTCCGGGGTGCGGATGCGGGACCAGCCACCGGAGGTGTCGCCGGCCACCGCGACGCCGGGACGGTCCACCCGGATCGAGGTCGCCGCCATCACCGCGTCCGGGGCGATGTCGCCCAGGCCCATCTCCGCGGTCTGTTTGTCGTTGACGCGGTGGACCACACGGCCGGTGAGCTGGGCCCGCAGCGCGGTGGCGCCCCTGCCGAGGTCGGAGCCGAAGCGCTGCCCGCACACCTCCAGGTAGATGCCGACCGCGCGTGCCATCTGACCCAGCCGGACCAGTTGCATGACGGTCCGGTCCCGTGCCGCCTCATCCTTCTTGGAGGTGACGAAGAACAGCTCTGCCACCTCGTCGATCAGGACGACCAGCGGCACCGGCCGCAACCTCTCGGGCAGGTCCCACACGTCCGAGACGCCGTAGAGGGCGAGGAGATCGAAGCGTTCACCCATCTCCAGCACCAGCGCGTCTATCAGGCGGCCGGCCATGTCCGCGTCGGTGGCCAGCGCCGACAGCCGGGGGACGTAGCGGCTGTGCTCGACACCGCGCTTGCAGTCGATGCCGATCAAGCCGACCGGGAGCTTCGCCAGGCCCTTGACCAGGTTGCGCTGGTACATGGACTTGCCCGAGGAGTTCGCGCCCAGGGTCAGCGCCATCGGCACCGTGCGGTAGTCCCGCTCGAAGACCGTGCCGTCCTCCCGCAGCGCCACCGGAACCACCAGGTCACGCGGTCGCGCCTTACGTGGCAGACGGACCCGGCGCAGCACGTCGTAGCCGGTCATCCGCAGCTCGACATAGCCCGGCTTGGTCTCCGTCACGGTGACCGACTGGACACCGAAGGCGTGCCGCAGCCGCTCGCAGGACGCGGCCACATCCGCGGGCTCCAGACCGGCCGGCAGCCGCAGCGTCACACGCAGCCCGGTCGAGGTCGGGCGGATGCGGCGGACCTTCGGCGGCACCGGTCGAACGTCACGGCGGGCCAGGTTGCGCGTCATGAACGCCCGCAGACCGGACGGCTGCACCGTCAGCCCGCACACGTCCATGGTCGACCGGTAGGACCAGGTGAACCGGCCCCACGTCAGTGGCAGACCCACCGTCGACCAGTACACGCGCGGTGCCCGGTACTTCGCGTAGCCGAGACCACCGGCGCCGGCTAACGCGCCCGTGGCCTCCAGCCACATCGTCAGGTCAGCCATGATCAGGCCGCCGGTGTGACTGCAACCGCGCGGAACGAGATGCCGTGCCGCTTCTGGCCGTTGAACTCGTTCTCCCAGTCACGCGCCTTCAGCCCGATGACCTTCACCGGCATGCCCGGCTGGAGCCCCTCGGGGTAGCCCGTCTCCGGGATGGTCACCTGGTAGAGGTTGCCCTCCCCCTCGTCCGAGACCAGCAGGCCCACGGTCGACAGCGGCGCGCCGGTTTCCCGGTCCATCGCGCGCTCACCGGTCTTGACGTTCGCGAGCTTCGGCGTCGGCGCGGTCGCCACGAACACCACGGCGGTCGAAGTGTCAATCTTGAAGGACGGCATTATGGAGTCTCCCCTAGTGGGATGAGCCCCGGGCTGCGTTGTGATCTTGGCGGATGCACGTAGCTCGGGGCGCCTTGTTGTTCTGACACCTCGAAGCTACTCGCAGGAAAACTGCGAGTCAACAGAAAAGCTGCGACTAGCAGCAAAAGTCTGTCTCTGCGAGACTGGGTGCGACGAGAAGGGGAAGAAATGACCAATTATGGCCTTTTTGTTCGGTTCACACTTCGCGAGGGTGCCGGCGAGGCGTTCGACGCACTGATCCGGAAAACCACCGCTGGCATCCAGGCACACGAGCCCGGCACGCTGGTGTACGCGTGCCACGAGGTCGAGGGTGCCCCTAATGAGCGGGTCTTCTTCGAGTTGTACGCCGACCGTGACGCCTTCGAGGAGCACGAGCGTCAGCCCCACACTCGCCACTTCCTGACAGAGCGCACGAAGTACGTCGAGAAGACCGAGGTTGACCGGCTCCAGCCGTACGCCGGCAAGTACCCCAGCGGGGGCGAGGCATGACGGACTCCGACACCAGGACCCTCGGCAAGCGCGTCAAGGAATTGCGCCGCACCGCTGGCATGTCACAGAGCGACCTCGCCGCCGCGATGGCGCGTTCCGAGAGCTGGGTTTCGCAGGTGGAACGAGGAGTGCAGCCTGTTGAACGGCTGTCGATCCTCCAGGCGCTCGCCGATGCGCTGAAGGTGTCTGTACGTGAACTCCGACCAGATGCGGCACCCGCCGAGGAGGCCGAGCCGACAGAGCCGCACGGGAGCAACGACCTCGATGGGCTGCGCGTCGCCCTCACTGGGCACCCGGCCCTGGGCAGCCTCTTTGAAGAGCCGCCGGCCGAACAGATGCCCTCGCTTCCCGACTTCCGGCAACGCGTGGACGAGGCGTGGACGCTCGCGCACGCATCGAGCTACGCGGCATTGAGCGATCACCTTGCCGGGCTGCTTCCCAGCCTTGAAGCGGCCGTACGCCACGCGCCGGCGAGCGACCGCACCGAACTCCATGCGCTCCGCGCCAAGGCGTACCAGGTGGCAGCAGCGAGCTTCACCCGGCAGGACCAGGCCGACGCGGCATGGGTTGCGGCGGACCGGGCGCTACAAGCAGCCGAGCTTGCGGGCGAGCCGCTCGAGGTCGTGGCGAGCCTGTTTCGCATGGCGCATGCCTTCATGCGTCAACGACACATGGAGCAGGCCGAGCAGGCGGCGAAGTCCGCAGTTACCGTCATGGCGCCGAGAGCGGAGGCGCCCGCATGCCCCGCGGAAGAGCTGTCCCTCTTGGGTGCCATGAACCTGGTTCTGGCTGTGATCAATTCGAGGGAGGGGAACCGAGCAGGGACCCATGAGCACATCGACCGAGCGCGCGGGATCGCAGCGCGGTTGGGGGAGGACCGCAACGATTTCGACACCGAGTTCGGGCCGACGAACGTCGAGATTCACGCGGTGAGCACGGCGGTCGAGTTGGGAGACGCAGGGGTTGCCCTGGAAGTGGCGCAGCGGGTTGACGCGTCGGTCCTCTCCCCCGAGCGGCAGTCACGTTTCCTCCTTGACGTAGCGCGAGCGCACGCGCAGCGGCGACACGTCGGCGAGGCTACAGCCGCACTCTTGGAAGCCGAGGCTTTGGCGCCCGAGCAGATCCACGACCACCACTTGGCCCGCGAGGTCATCCGCGACTTGGTGCAACTCTCGGAACCACGTGTGCCCGAGTCCCTGCGCGGATTGGCCGAGCGGAGCGCGGTCGGATAGCCGATCTTGTTACAGATTTCTCTACCTCATCAAGCCCCGGCTGCGCTCCGCTCCGCCGGGCGCGCTTCCCGGCTCCGCTCCGGGCGCCGCTCCTGCCTTCGGCCCGCTCCGCCCGCGCTGCGCCGACGCGCGCCCACTGGTGGGTAGGGCCGAAGGCCACGGGGCGATCACCGCAGAGAGCGGCCAGCGGTCAACGACGATGCCTCCGGCGGGGGATCGGCCGGCACCGGGATGGAGGGGGGCACCGTCGCCGACCGCGGGCCCGTAGTGGCGTGCGGTGGGGGTGCTCCCATCCCGACCACCGACGACCCAGGCAGAGCCGAGCAGACGCGGCCCCTGGCGTCCAGGTCGTTCGTACAGTGGCGCGCTCCACCTGGACGCCAGGAACCACGCCCGCTCCACGGTGTGTGGGTCGACGGCGGACGGGATGGGAGCTGGGGTGATTGGTGGGTTGGTGTAAGACAACGAGCACCGGCAGAAAGGCCGTTGAAGCAAGCGGCGCCTCGAATGAGGTACGATTCTCCCCAACTCTCGCCAGAGAGAACGCCGACAAGCCGTGTGCGTCAGGCCCTAGACAAGCGGACGCATCACGGCTGCGGCTCGGTCAACGAACAACCTGGAGGGACCGTGAAAGAACCCCAAGGTCAGCCCGCTGAACCATCTCCACCATCGCATAGCAATGGTTTAGCTAAATCAGGAGACTACATGGCCGACGCGACCGCACGCAAGCTCGTGTTGGCCGGTGACACGCTCGTCTTGACCGGCGGCACGCTCGTCTTGACCGGCGGCACGCTCGTAGTGCAAGCGGGAACGGTCGCCATGCACGTGCCTACACACTCGAAGATCGCGACAGCAACACAGATCATAGGCCTGATCACAGCGATCATAGGTCTACTGCTGGTTGTCACTAGCGCAGTCACAATGCTGTCGTAGCAGCGCCCGCAGCCTCCTGTGTGTCCGTCACGCAGGAGGCTGACATAGCAGCGCACGCGTGTCCCTCGCGTGTCCGTCACGCAGGAGACTGACGGGGAGCTACGGGGACTCCCGGGCTAATCGCGAGATACGACCAGGCCAAGGACCTCCCAGCTCAGCAGCAACCCACATACGCGATCTTCCAAACTGGCTACGCGGGTTCGATTCCCGTCGCCCGCTCTGTACGGCTCAGGGCCGGGCCGGAGGATGATTCCTCCGGCCCGGCCCTGTTCGCGTGGCCCGGCGCGCGGAGGGTCGGTGGCGGGGCACGCCGGTGTGGACACCGCGTGCGCCCCCGGGGCGGTGAGGGCGACGTGGGCGGGCCCGCGGGCGGCCGGGGGGCCGCCGGGGGCGTCAGAAGCTGATCGAGTTGATCATCTCCGCTATCGAGTCCAGGAAGCGCTGGATGTCGTCGGCCATGCCGGTGGAGGCGAGGAAGAAGCCGAAGAGGACGGCGACGAGCGCCGGCCCCGCCTTGATGGAGCCGCCTCTCAGCAACACCACCAGGATGATCGCCAACAGCAGCACCACAGACAGTGAAATGGCCACAACTGATCACACCCTCGGTCGGTTCGGCTTCCCCGGCCCGGGCGACGCGACCCCGCGCACCCCGCCAGAACCATCGTGCCACCAACAGGGCCACGTCATGCGGCCGCTGACGCATCGTCCGTCCCCCAGTTTCCCGGCGTACCGGATCCCATCCGCCCGGGAAGGCCAACTGCGCCGTATCGCACGACAATTCGAAGGAACACCCGTGCAGGAATTCGGCAGAGCCGTCGCCGTCCCCACACAATGCGTTCGCAGGTAATTCGAATTGCCGCCGCGGATACCTCGGCGGCTTCGGGGACAACTCCCCGAAGGGGAGCGAAGGCGGACATATCACCGGAGTCGCCTGCCGACCTCATGCACGGATTGATCCGGAACAATCCTGACAAGAAGGGTCGTCCCGGGTAATCAAACCCCCCTGCCGCATCCTGTGTTGACCGTCACCTCACCGGCACGCTCACATTCCCCGATCGTGGGTACCCGGACCGAATATCAGTGACGACGTCGGGCGTTTTACGGAATCCCACGGACAACGCTAGGGTGCCTCAGATGTTCCACGCTGCCTCGTCCCCCGCAAGCGCAGCGAGTTCACCGATCGTCTTCCCGAGTTCCCGCCGGGAGGGTCAGTGACGAACTCGCAGCGACCGTACGGCAACAGCAGGACGCCGCTCCCCCCGGCACAGTCACCGGCGGACGGAGTGCCGAGTCCGCGCACCAACAGCAAGGAAGACGACCGGCCGGCCCCGTCCGGCAGACAGCGCGACGCGTTCTTCGACAACGCCAAGTACCTGGCGATCGTGCTGGTGGCCGTGGGCCACGCGTGGGAGCCGCTCAAGGGTGACAGCCGCGTCCTGGAGGCGGCGTACTCGGTCGTGTACGCGTTCCACATGCCGGCCTTCATCATCATCTCCGGCTACTTCTCGCGCAGCTTCGACATGCGGTCCGACCGGCTGCGGCGACTGATCACCGGCGTCGTCGTGCCGTACATCGTCTTCGAGACCGCCTATCCCCTCTTCAAGCGGTTCGCCGGCGGCGACCCGCAGCAGGAGATCAGCCTTCTCGACCCCTGGTACCTGACCTGGTTCCTGGTCGCCCTGTTCGTCTGGCGGCTGACCACGCCGATCTGGAAGCTGGTCCGCCACCCCCTGCCGCTGGCCCTCGGCATCGCCATGCTGGCCAGTGTCAGCCCCGAGATCGGCAACGACCTCGACCTGCAGCGCGTGCTGCAGTTCCTGCCGTACTTCGTGCTCGGCCTGTGCCTGCGCCCGGAGCACTTCCGCCTGGTGCGCCGCCGGTGGTTGCGCATCGCGGCGGTGCCGGTCTTCGCGACGGCGCTGGTGGCGAGCTGGCTGGCCGTGCCGCGGCTGAGCGCCGCGTGGTTCTACCACCGTGACTCGGCGCAGGAACTGGGCGGTCCGTGGTGGGCGGGTCCGGTGATGGTGCTGGCGACGTTCGGCTGCTCGCTGCTGCTGACCGCCTGCTTCTTCGCCTGGGTGCCGGGCCGCCGCACCTGGTTCACCGCCCTCGGCGCGGGCACGCTGTACGGCTACCTGCTGCACGGATTCGTGGTGAAGGGCGGCGACTACCAGGGCTGGTTCGAGCCGGCCGCGCTGCACACGCCGCTCGGCGCGGTCGTGGTGACCGTCCTCGCGGCCGTCATGGTGACGGCGCTGTGCAGTGGGCCGGTGCAGCGGGTCTTCCGGTGCGTGGTGGAGCCGAGGATGGAGTGGGCGTTCCGGCGCGACGCCGCGGAGCCGGCCCGGGAACCCGGGCGGGCGGAGGCGCGCCGGCCCCGCGAGAAGGTCAACGCCTAGCCCGTCCGCTCCCCCGTCACACGAGGCCGAGGAGTGCGCGCATCCGCGCGTACTTCTCGGTCAGCCGTTCGCGGGTGGCCCCGTCGAGGACCGCGAGCCGGGCCGGGTCGGCGTTGTGCGCCAGGTCGGCCTCCTTCACCAGCAGCGCGCCCGGGGTGGCGAGGATGCGGGCCGCGTACGCCTCGGGCGGCTCCCCGGTCCGTTTGGTGACCGCGAGGACGATGTCCTTGGTGCGCCGGGTGAGCGGGGCCTCGTCGAGCCACCGCTCGGTGAGTCTGCCGTCCTCGACGGCGTCGTGCAGCCAGGCCGCCGCGATCTGTTCCTCGTCACCGCCGCGCGACCGTACCCCCTCGGCGACGGCCTGGAGGTGCTCGGCGTAGGGGCGGCCCGCCTTGTCGGTCTGGCCGGCGTGCGCGGCGCGGGCGACGGCCTCCACCCGGCCGGGGGTCAGCGGGGTACCCGGTGTCTCGGTCACCCGTCCAGTGTGCACGGGGAGTTCAGCGGGCCGCGGCGGCCGTCGGGCCCTCCCGGCATATGAGCAGCAGCGCCCGGTCGTCGTTGACGTCCTTGGCGACCGACTCGATGAGGTGCCAGGCGGCGCCGTGGAAGCCGCCGGCGACGTAGCGGTCGGCCTCGCCGGTGAGGCGGTCGATCCCCTCGACCATGTCCCGGTCGGAGGTCTCCACCAGGCCGTCGGTGAACAGCATCAGGACGTCCCCGGGCCGCAGCGAGCCCTTCACCGAGTCGAACTGGGCGCCGTCGTACACCCCCAGCAGGGGTCCGTCGGCGGCCTTCTCCTCCCAGCGGCCGCTGCCCGCGCTGAGCTGGAGGCCCGGCGGGTGCCCGGCGGAGTACAGCTCGTAGTCACCGGAGTCCAGGTCGAGGACCAGGTGGATGGAGGTGGCGAAGCCCTCGTCCCAGTCCTGGCGGAGCAGGTAGCCGTTGGCGGCGGGCAGGAAGGAGTGCGGCGGCAGGCTGCCGAGCAGGCCGCCGAAGGCGCCCGACAGCAGCAGGGCGCGCGAACCGGCGTCCATGCCCTTGCCGGAGACGTCCGTCAGGACGACCTCCAGCGTGCGCCCGCCGTTGGTGCGGGCCGCGACCACGAAGTCGCCGGAGAACGACTGTCCGCCCGCGGGGCGCAGGGCCATCTCGCGGTGCCAGCCGTCCGGCAGCTTCGGCAGCTTGCTCTGCACCCGGATGCGTTCGCGCAGGTCGAACAGCATGGTGCCGCCGCGTCTCCAGGGCACGCCCACCCGGCTGCGGAACTGGGCGACGAGCAGCCCGAAGAAGCCGCAGGCGGCGACGACGAGGACCACACCGGGGGTGACCCGGGCCGCGCCCTCGGTGTACGGGCCGAGCTGTACCGCCTCCACGATCAGCGCGGCCGCCGCCGCCGCGTACAGGCCGAGCAGGCTCGCCGGGCGCAGCAGCAGGCCGCCCACGACGATCGGGACGACCAGCGCCGCCGGCGCGCACCACACGGAGTTGGCGAGGGTCCCGGCCGCGATCAGCGGAACGGTCAGGAGGAGTCCGGCGAGCGCGATCCAGTCCGAGCCGTCACCGCGGAAGTAGTCGACGGCGGCTCGGCGCACGCCGACGCGGGCCCGGTGCCACTGCTTCTTCAACCGGGCCGTGAACGTGTCGGCTTCCGCGCGCCGCTCTCGTCCTGCTGCCATTAGTTCGGGACCCTATCCATCGGACCGGCCGCTTGGCACGGGAGGTCCTGGTTGTCCCCTCGACGGGGACCGGAATCACAGTGAACTTCACCGAACGCCGCCGTGGGGACGCCCGGGAGAAATTCCGTCGCTCGCCCCGCATTGTCCTGGTAGGCATGGGGCCATGGCGAACGAGCTGACGGGCCCCGTGCCCGAACTCCGGGTACTGAAGCCGGAGGAATGGGACAAGTTGTACGCGAACCTCATCCGGGCGTTCGGCGGGACGCCGGAGGCGGAGGAGGAGCGGGAACTGTGGCGGGCGCTGACCGAGTACGACCGCTTCCTGGGCGCCTGGGAGGGCGGGGAGTGCGTGGCGTCGGCGGGCGCGTTCCGCTTCCGACTGACCGTGCCCGGTGGCGCGTCCGTGGCGGCCGCGGGGGTCACGATGGTCAGTGTGGCCGCCACGCACCGGCGGCGCGGGGTGCTGACGTCCATGATGCGGCGGCAGTTGGACGACGTCCGGTCCTGGGGCGAACCGCTGGCGGTGCTGACGGCGTCCGAGCCGGCGATCTACGGCCGGTTCGGGTACGGAGCGGCGACCTTCCAGGCGGACGCGGAGATCGACACCCGGCGGGCGGGGCTGTCCGTGCCGCCCGGTACGGATGACGTACGCCTGCGGTACGTGGATCCCGCCGACGCGCTGGACGCCTGCGAGGCGGTCTACGCCCGGCTGGTGCCGGGCCGCCCGGGCATGGTGGCGCGGGGACCGGGCTGGGAGCGGCTGGGGGTGCTCGACCCGGAGAGCGACCGGGGCGGCGCGTCGCCGCTGCAGTGCGTGGTGGCCGAGCGGGACGGCCGGACGGTCGGGTACGCGCGGTTCCGGGTGAAGCCGTCCTGGGGGCCGGGCGGGCCGGACGGCGAGGTGCTCCTCAGCGCGCTGGAGGCGCTGGATCCGGCGGCGGGCGCGGCGCTGTGGCGCTTCCTGTTCGACATCGACCTGACGTCGACGCTGGTGGCGCGGGGGCGGCCCGTGGACGAGAGCTGGCAGTACCTGGTGTCGGACATACGCCGGGGCCGGCCGACACTGAAGGACGCGCTGTACGTGCGGCTGGTGGACGTCGGTGCGGCGCTCGCGGCGCGGACGTACCGGGCGCCCGTGGACGTCGTGCTGGAGGTGGAGGACGCCTTCTGCCCGTGGAACGCGGGACGCTGGCGGCTGAGCGGCGACGCGAAGGGGGCGTCCTGCGAGCGTACCGAGGACGCCGCCGATCTGGCCCTGTCGGTGCGGGAGCTGGGGGCCGCCTATCTGGGCGGGGTGGGTCTCACCGCGCTGGCGTCGGCGGGCCGGGTGCGCGAACTGCGGGACGGGGCGCTCGCGGAGGCGTCCCTGGCGTTCGGGAGCGACCCGGCGCCGTGGCTGCCCCACGGCTTCTGAGGCTCATCGGGGGCGCTGGCAGCCGGGGCACCAGAAGAGGTTGCGGGCGGCGAGGTCGGCGGTGCGGATCTCGCCGCCACAGATGTGGCAGGGCAGGTTCGCCCTGCGGTAGACGTACACCTCGCCGCCGTGGTCGTCGACGCGCGGCGGGCGGCCCATCGCCTCGGGGGTGTGTTCGGGGCGGACGGTGTCGATGCGGTTGTGCCGGACGCCCTCGCGCATCAGCGCGACCAGGTCGGCCCAGATCGCGTCCCACTGGTCCGGCGTGATGTCCCGGCCCGCACGGTAGGGGTCGATGCCGTGCCGGAAGAGGACCTCGGCGCGGTAGACGTTGCCCACGCCCGCGACGACCTTCTGGTCCATGAGGAGCGCGGCGATCGTGGTGCGGCTGCGGCTGATCCTGCGGTACGCGAGGGCCGGGTCGGCGTCGGGGCGCAGCGGGTCGGGGCCGAGCCGCTCGTGCACGGCCCGCTTCTCGCCGTCCGTGATCAGGGCGCAGGTGGTGGGTCCGCGCAGATCGACGTACGAGGTGTCGCCGGCGAGGCGCAGACGGACGGTGTCCGTGGGCGGCGGTGCCGGGGCCGGTCCGAAGGTGACCTTGCCGAACAGGCCGAGGTGGATGTGGACCCAGTCGGTGTGCGCGGGCTCGGGGTCGCCGAAGCCGAGGAAGAGGTGCTTCCCGTGGGCGTCGGTGGTGTGCAGCGGGGTGCGGTCGAGAAGAGCGGCGGCGTCGCTGAACTTGCCCTGGGGGCTGGTGACGCGCAGGGGCCCGCCGGCCGCGAAGGCGCCCGCGTAGTCCTGGGCCAGCCGGTGGATCGTGTGGCCCTCGGGCACGGGTCCCCCCTCGCTCGCTCTTTCTCGTCCCGCGGTCCGCCGTCTACTGCTGGGGGTGGTGGGCCGGGATCGGGGGGAGGTCGCCCGTGGTCTCGTAGGCGGAGAGCATGTCGATGCGGCGGATGTGCCGCTCGTCGCCGGAGAACGGGGTGGACAGGAAGATCTCGACGAACTTCGTGGCCTCGTCCTGGCTGTGCATGCGCGCGCCGACGGCGACCACGTTGGCGTCGTTGTGCTGACGGCCCAGGGCTGCCGTCTCCTCGCTCCAGGCCAGGGCCGCCCGTACGCCGTCGACCTTGTTCGCGGCGATCTGCTCGCCGTTGCCGGAGCCGCCGATCACGATGCCGAGGGCGCCCTCGTCCGCGGCGGTCCGCTCGGCGGCGCGGAGGCAGAAGGGCGGGTAGTCGTCCTGGGCGTCGTAGAGGTGCGGACCGCAGTCGACGGGCTCATGGCCCGCCTCCTTGAGCCACTCGACGAGGTGGTTCTTGAGTTCGTAGCCCGCATGGTCGGACCCGAGATACACGCGCATGCGTCGAGTGTGACACGGCCGCCCGCGGGCGGCGGCGCGGGGTGGCGGCGGGGAGCGGCGACACGGGGCGGGATGCGTGAGAAGTGTGAGGGAATCCACAGAACCTTAGGAAAAGTTCCAGTAAAGGTCCGATTCAAAGGTTCCCCTTTGAGTTCACCTCCGTTTCACTGGTCCGGCTCGTACCCCGCTCGTTCGGGGACCGCTCGACCGGCGCAAAGGAAGACCCCCCATGACTTCGCAGCCGACCCTGCCCCGGACCGGGAACGGCCCAGAGAAGCCCGGCGGCCCCGGGAACCCGCCGGACTCCGGCCTCCAGGCCGGGCTCAAGAACCGCCACCTGTCGATGATCGCCATCGGCGGTGTCATCGGCGCCGGCCTCTTCGTCGGTTCCAGCACCGGCATCGCGACCGCCGGCCCCGGCATCCTGCTGTCGTACGCCCTCGTCGGCACGCTCGTGGTGCTGGTGATGCGGATGCTCGGTGAGATGTCCGCGGCGAACCCGACGTCGGGGTCGTTCTCCGCGCACGCCGACCGGGCCCTCGGGCCGTGGGCCGGGTTCTCCATCGGCTGGCTGTACTGGTTCTTCTGGGTCGTGGTGCTGGCGGTCGAGGCGACCGCGGGTGCCGCGATCCTCGAAGGGTGGATACCGGCCGTACCCCAGTGGGGCTGGGCCCTCATCGTGATGGTGGTGCTGACCGCCACCAACCTCGCGTCCGTCGGCTCCTACGGCGAGTTCGAGTTCTGGTTCGCCGGGATCAAGGTCGTCGCCATCGGCGCGTTCATCGTGATCGGCGGTCTGGCCGTGTTCGGTGTGCTGCCCGGTGCCGACAGCGACCAGGCGGGGCTCGCCAACCTCACCGACCACGGCGGTTTCCTGCCGAACGGCGTCGGCGCGATCCTCACCGGCATCCTGCTCGTCGTCTTCTCCTTCATGGGCAGCGAGATCGCCACCCTGGCCGCCGGTGAGTCGGAGGACCCGCAGCGGGCCGTCACCAAGGCGACCAACAGCATCATCTGGCGCATCGGCGTCTTCTACCTGGGCTCGATCTTCGTCGTGGTCTGCCTGCTGCCCTGGGACAGCGAGTCAATCGCCGAGGACGGCTCGTACGTGGCCGCCCTGGACTCCCTCGGCATCGCGCACGCCGGTCAGATCATGAACTTCATCGTGCTGACGTCGGTGCTGTCCTGCCTCAACTCCGGGCTCTACACCGCCTCGCGGATGGCCTTCTCCCTCGGCCGGCGCGGGGACGCGCCGAAGGCGTTCGCCCGGACCACCCGCCGGGGCGTGCCGCGGAACGCGATCGTCGCGTCGGTGGTGTTCGGCTTCGTCGCCGTGTTCTTCAACTACAAGTTCCCGGACTCCGTCTTCCTCTTCCTCGTCAACTCCTCCGGCGCGGTCGCGCTGTTCGTGTGGCTGGTGATCTGCTTCTCGCAGCTGCGGATGCGGAAGATCATCGAGGCGGAGGCGCCGGAGAAGCTGGTCGTACGGATGTGGCTGTACCCGTATCTGACGTGGGCCAGCGCGGCGTTGATCGTGTTCGTGCTCGGCTACATGCTGACGGACACGGAGCACAACGGCCGCACCACGATGCTGCTGTCGCTGATGGTCGCCGGCGTCGTGCTCGCCGTCTCCTTCGTGAAGCAGCGGGTGGCGGGGCGGCGCGGTGACGCGGACGCCGGCACGGACACCGGCACGGACACCGGGGCCGCCCGGGACGGGGCGCGGACCGGCTGACCCGGGCGTCCCGTCGCGCTCAGAGCACCGTGAACCCCCGTTTGACCTCCTCGTACGTGGCCAGTGCGGCGGCCTCGGTCTCCGGCCGGTACCAGGTGTTGATCTGGTACGACGTGCCGCCCACGTCGAAGCCCAGCAGCCGGGCGTGCCAGGGGAGGCCGTCGAGGGTGAAGGTGTACTCCCAGACCACGGCGGGGTGGCCGCGGAACGTGGTCTCCTCCAGGCGGATCTTCACGTAGTCCCGGCCCTGGTGGGCGTTGCGTTCCGACGTCTGCCAGGTCCGGAGCAGGTCGCCGCGGGCGAGGGAGGACTTGGCTGCGAGTTCCTGGCTGCCGTCGGGGGACGTGTAGTGGATCTCGGCCCCCGTCCGCACGTTGCGCCGCCAGCCGTCGGGCGGCGCCCAGGCGAAGCCGCCCGCCTCCCGGCGCGCGCCGGGCGGGAGGGTGGCGGGGCGGGAGGTGCCCTCGACGGTGGGCGGGGCGGTCCCGGACGGGACGGTGCCGGACGGGACGGTCGCCGAGGCGCGGGCGCGGGCGCCGTGCCCGGCTTCACCCGAGTCCGTCACCAGCACGACGGCCACGGCCACGGCGGCGACCCCGGCAGCGGCGGCCGCCACCAGCCTCCGCCGCCCGGCGGCCCCGCCCGGCCGCCGCGGGTGCTCCGGCAACGGCCGCTCCTCGGTGCGGGCCCGGGCGAAGTCGTCCCGGCCGTCACCCGGGGCCCCCGGACCGTCCGGCACATCGCCGCTCGCCCCGCCCGGGACAGGGCCTGAGCCGCCCCGGCTGCCGCCCCCACCTCCCGGATCCCGCAGTACACCCGCGCTTCCCCCGCCCTGGGCAGGGCCCGGGCCCGTCCCGGGCGGCGCGGGAGCGCCTCCGGGGCCGGATCGCCTGTCGTTCCCGGGGCCGGGGCCGGGCCGGCCACGGGCGGTGTGGGGTGTGGTCGTCACGGGGCCGCCGGGATGCTCGGGTGGGCGGTGTCCGTCCGTCGTCGCCGGGTCGGGGCGGTCGTCCCCCGCCGCCCCCGGCCGACCGGGCCCCGGTGCGGGTGCCGGGAGTGCGGGCATCGTCGGAGGTGGAGGTGGGTGGGCTACGGGGGTCAGCGTGCTGCACAGGGTGTCCAGGGTGGGGCGGGCGCCGGGGTCCTTGTGGAGCAGCGCGGTCAGCACCTCGCGCAACGGGCCCGCCGCCGGCGGGATGTCGGGGCGTTCGTGGAGGACCGCGTGCAGGGTGGCCAGGGTGGTGGCGCGGGCGAAGGGGGAGTGACCGGCCAGGGCGGCGCAGAGGGTGGCGCCGAGGGACCAGAGGTCCGACGGCGGGCCCTGCGGCCGTCCGGAGACCCGCTCGGGGGCCATGTAGTCGGGGGAGCCGACCAGCATCCCCACCACGGTGAGGGCCTTGGCGTCCTGGATCGCGGCGATGCCGAAGTCCGTGAGGACCGTGCGCCGCACCTCCCCCTCCTCCACCAGTACGTTCCCCGGCTTGATGTCCCGGTGCAGCACTCCCCGCGCGTGGACCTGCCGCAGCGCCGCCAGGAGTCCGAGGCCGATGCGGGCCGTGTCACGGGGGCCCAGCGGCCCGTCCTCCGCGATGATCCGCTCCAGCGAACGGCCGGCCACCAACTCCATGACGATCCACAGGCGTTCGCCCTCGTCGACCACGTCGTAGACCCGTACGACATGGGGGTGGTCGATCCGGGCGGTCGCCCTCGCCTCGCGCAGGGTGCGCTCGCGGCGCGTGCCGGAGTCCTCCGCGTCGACGCCGTCCATCCGCATTTCCTTGACCGCGACCTGGCGGTCGAGCATTTCGTCGGCGGCTCGCCACACCCGCCCCATTCCCCCCTGGCCGATACTCTGGACCAGCCGATACCGCCCCGCCACCAGTATCCCTGGAACACCGCCGCTGTGCGTATTCCCCGGCAATGGGCTGCACCCCCTCCGCGATGCGCAGCGTGAAACTCGATAGTCACACTTCGGGCCGCCCCAGCATAGTGCGGACAAATCTTGTGGTACCTCTTCGAGTACTGCGTATTCAGGCGCAGGCAAGGGGGACGAACATGAGTTCGCGTCACATGACGATCACCACGGGTCTGCTGGTCACAGCATCTTTCTCGGCGGCCCTGTTCCTGTCCGGCACAGCCGGCGCGGAGGATCAGGGCCCGGGGAGCAGCAAAGGGGGAAAGGCCGTCGACAAGGCACCGGCGGGGGTCGGACTGACCACCCTCCTGACGGAGAGGATCTCCGTCGACAACAATTCGAAGAAGACCCGGATCACCGCCACGGTGAAGAACGGGGGAAGCAAGGAAAGCGGCAGGATCAGGCTTCTCGTGGTCGGTTTCGACGGCCTGACCGTCAAGAACGTCGAAGGCTGCTCCCCCCTTGCCGGGAAAGAACTTCCCGAGGGATCGAACAGTGGTTTCTCGTGCGCCGTCGGCAGCCTCGCGGCGGGGGCGTCGACGTCGTACGCCGTGGACGCGACGTACGACCTGAGCAAGGCCGGGAAGATCTGCCTGCCCGTGCAGACGGCGGACGGCGCCACCACGTTCTGGCAGCAGGGGCCGGTGCCGTTCGGCACCACCAACCCCTCGCCGGACGCGCCGGCGACACCGCTGCTCCTCGGCACCGACAACCAGCCGGCCGGCCCGGGACGGGACGAACTGGCCAGGACCGGACCCGCCGCGCAGCGGGCGGTGCTGGGGGCGGCCGCCGCCTCGATGGTCACGGCCGGCGCCGCCGCGCTGTGGTGGGTGTCGCGGCGCCAGGCCGGGCCCCGGCGGGGCTGACGGCGCCACGCGAAGAGGCCCGCCGGTCGGTGCGGACCGGCGGGCCTCTTCCCTGCGAACCGTGCGGCTACCGCTTGTCGACGAGCTTCCAGGCCGTGGGCAGCACGCCCATCGCGAGCGCCGCCTTCAGCGCGTCGCCGATGAGGAACGGGGTCAGGCCGGCCGCGATCGCGGCGGAGGCGGACATGCCGGTGGCGAGGGCCAGGTAGGGCACGCCGACGGCGTAGATGATCGCCGAGCCGAGCACCATGGTGCCCGCCGTCCGCCAGGCGGAGCGGTCCGCGCCGCGCCGGGCGAGCGCACCCACCACGACGGCGGCCAGCAGCATGCCGAGGATGTAGCCGAAGGACGGCATCGCCATCCCGGACCTGCCCTCCGCGAACCACGGCACACCGGCCATGCCCACCAGCGCGTACACCGCGAGGGAGGCGAATCCGCGGCGCGCGCCGAGGGTGGTGCCGACGAGGAGCGCCGCGAAGGTCTGGCCGGTCACCGGCACCGGGGAGCCGGGGACCGGCACCGCGATCTGGGCGGCCAGGCCGGTGAACGCGGCACCGCCGAGCACGAGCACGGCGTCCCGGACGCGGGAGGCCGGCACCAGGTCGGCGAGGACCTGTCCGGATCGGGCGGACGTGACGGAAGCGGTGCTCATGGGGTCTCCGCGGGGATGAGGGCGGTTGGGGACACCGCGACGCTATACCGGCTCCCGTGCGCCGATCACCGTCAGCGCTCGACAAAGGCACGAACACGGACTTGGTGGACTCCGGACAAAGAAGGGTGACGGCCAGGGGTGCGAGGTGATGCCGGTCACGGAGGTGAGGTGGTTTCGCCAACACCCGGCCGGACATGGGCTGCTGTAGAAAACCGCCAAACGGTCCGCCGGGGTGCGCGGTCGCCGTCTCGCCCGTCGGTCGGCGTCTGGGCAGGGCGGGGGCCGTTTGCTAGCTTCGAGCCATGGTCGCCCAGTCCCGGAACTTCACCTCGCGTCGCCACGTCGACCTGCGACGCGTCGGCGCGGCCGCCTGTCGCCTCCGCTAGCGGGGCGGGCCGAGCGGATCCGGCGCGCCCCGACTCCCGTACGTCGGCGCAGTGTCGGACCCGTTCCCGAGGACGTTCCCCATGCTTCATACCGTGGCACCCCCTTCCCGTTCCCCCTCCCTCTCCGCCCCCGTACCGCGTGCCGCCGATCCCGACCGGCGGCGGACCAGTGCCCGTGTCGTGCTGCGGTGCGTGCTGGAGCACGGGCCGGTGGCGCGCAGCACCGTCGCCCGGCTCACCGGGCTGTCACCCGCCGCGGTGACCGACCACTGCGCCCGGCTGGCAGGGCTCGGGCTCGTCCGGGAGGCGGCGGCTCCCCGCCGTTCGGGCGGGGTCGGACGGCCGCACGTGCCGGTGGACGTGGACGCGTCGCGGCTGGTGGTGGGCGGGGTGCACGTGTCCGTGCCGTACACCACGGTGGCGTTGCTCGATCCGCGCGGCCGGGTGGTGGCCGAGCGGCGGCTGCCGCACGCGGACACCGAGCCGTCCCGGGTGCTGGCGCGGGCCGCCGACGCCCTGGCGGCGCTGCTGGACGGGTTGCCGGACGCCCGCCCGCTGGCGGTCGGCTTCGCGGCGGGCGGCTGGGTGGACCGGCAGGCCGGCACCGTCGTCGAGCATCCGCTGCTCGGCTGGCGGGACGTCGCGGTACGGGAGACGCTCGGCGCCCACACCGGCCTGCCGGTCCATGTGGACGGGCACGCGCGGGCGTTGGTCGGTGCGGAGCGGCTGTTCGGGCGGTCGGCGCGCGGCAGCCGCAGTGTGCTGCTGCTGTTCGCCGGCAACCTGGTCGACGCGGCGTTCGCCACCCATGACGAGGTGCACCACGGCCCCCGCTCGCAGGCGGGGACGATCGCCCATCTGCCGCTCGCGGGCGGTACCGAGCCCTGCCCGTGCGGCCGGACCGGCTGCCTGCAGGCCGAGTTGAGCGAGCGCACACTGTGCCGGCGGGCCCTGGAGGCCGGGATCCGCGGCGGCACGGACTCG
Source organism: Streptomyces pilosus (assembly GCF_014649835.1). Classification (GTDB taxonomy): domain Bacteria; phylum Actinomycetota; class Actinomycetes; order Streptomycetales; family Streptomycetaceae; genus Streptomyces; species Streptomyces pilosus. The sequence goes on from NZ_BMTU01000001.1 coordinate 924,111, forward strand.
GCGCGGGTCGTCGACGCGGCGGCGGCCGGGCATCCGGTGGCGGCGCGGCTGCTGCGGGAGCGGGCCCGTATGACGGGGCGCGCGGTGGGGCTGCTGACCGATGTCCTCAACCCGGAGAGCGTCGTCGTCACCGAGGCCGGTGTCCTGCACCGGCCGGACTGCCTCGCGGCGTTGCGCGGGGAGCTCGACGACGAGCGGGCGGCCACGGTCGTCCCGGCGAGTTTCCCGGATTCGCTGCTGGCCGTGGCCGGTGGCGCGGTGGCCCTCGACGTCCTCTACCGGGACCCTCTCGCCGTTTCACCTGAGCTTAATTAATTCAAAAACTCCGAATATTGACAGGCCTCTTCCCCGGACAGGAACATGCTGGTCATGAGCTGTCGCACCCTCTGCTGCTGACACGTTGACGCGCGAGCATCCGCAGCGTCCGTCCTCCTCTGCGTGAATTCTCTTCCGCGGTTCTTTCCGCCCTGAATTCCGTCTGCCTTCCTGCCCTGTGTCATGTGTGTGAAATCCGGGAGTTCCCTCATGCCCGCACCCCCTGCGTCCCGTCTCGACCGGCGGCGCTTCCTCGCCTCCGTGCTCGGTGTCACCGCCGCCGCCGGACTGAGCGGCTGCGCCGAGGCCGGCGCCGCGGCCGACGAGGCGTCACTGAAGGCCCCGCCGGCCAAGAAGGTCCCGGCCGGTACGAGCCTGAAGATCTCCTCGTTCGAGAACTTCCAGCAGATCCAGCTGAAGCTCGCCGGACTGGACGACCTGCCCTTCGAGGTGGCCGACTGGCTGAACATCGGGGCCGGTCCGGATGTCATCAACGCCTTCCGCGCCAAGTCCCTCGACCTCGCCAACAACGCCGGCATCCCGCCGATCCAGGCCCACTACCAGGGCTTCGACGCGAAGATCGTCGCGATCAACATCACCCGCAGGCCCAACTACCTCTTCGCCACTCGGCCCGGCAGCGCCATCCGCACGGTGCGGGACTTCCGCGGCAAGCGGCTCGCGTTCTCCCAGGGGCAGGCCCAGGGCGTCGTCCTGCTGCGCGCCCTGAAGGAGGCCGGGCTGGAGTACGAGGACGCCGAGCTGATCCCGCTGACCAGCAACCAGTTCCTCACCGCCCTGCAGTCGGGCCAGGTCGACATCGCGCCGCTCGGCATCAGCCAGGCGCCGTCCTACCTGAAGCAGTACGGGTCCCAGGGGGCCCGCACGATCCCCACCGACGTGGTGGACCTGCTCAACCTGCTGTGGGCGCCCACGACGGTGCTGGCCGACCGGGCGAAGGCCGCCGCGGTCGCCGCGTACATCCCGTACTGGGCCAAGGGCGCGGTGTGGCAGTACGAGCACCCCGACGTGTGGAACAGGGAGTACTTCGTCAAGACGCAGAACCTCACCCTCGCCCAGGCCGAGTCGATCACCGAACTCGCGAACAAGCCACTGTTCTCCCCCAGTTGGGACGAGGCGATCGCCTGGGAGCAGGAGACCGCCGATCTGCTGGCGGAGGGCGGCTACGTGAAGAAGTTCGACGTCACCACCCTCTTCGACCGGCGCTTCGAGTCCCTCGCCGCCGAGGCCGTACCCGAGGAGTACCGGACATGACCGCCGTGACCACGACCACCGCGACCCCGCCCGGGAGCACCGCGCCGTCCACCGCCGAGGAGGGGCACCGGGTCCGCCGGCGGCGGCGCCTCTCCCCCGGCAGGCGGCTGCCCGCCACCCGGCTGCTCGGACCGGCGCTCGTCCTCGTCCTGTGGGCCGCCGCCTCCGCCGCCGGAGAGCTCGACCCCGGCGCCGTCCCCGCGCCCTGGACGGTGCTGGAGACCGGCGCCCGGCTGTGGACCGAGGGCACCCTGGCGGACGACATCCTCACCTCGCTGCGGCGGGCGGGCTCCGGCTTCGTCATCGGACTGACCGCGGGCATCCTCCTCGCCCTGGCCTCGGGGCTCAGCCGGACCGGCGAGGCGCTGATCGACGGCAGCGTGCAGCTCAACCGGGCGGTCCCCACCCTCGGACTGATCCCGCTGTTCATCCTGTGGCTCGGCATCGGCGAGACCTTCAAGATCGCGATCATCGCCATCGTCGTCTACATCCCGATCTACCTGAACACGCACGCCGCGCTCTCCGGCATCGACCACCGGTTCGTGGAACTCGCCGAGGTGCAGGGCCTGTCCCGGCTCGCGTTCATCCGGCAGGTCGTCGTCCCCGGCGCGCTGCCCGGCTTCTTCGTCGGACTGCGGCTCGGGGTGACCGGCTCCTGGCTGGGCCTGGTCGTGCTCGAACAGATCAACGCCACCAGCGGACTCGGCTACCTGATGTTCCAGGCGCAGAACTACGGCCAGACGGACGTGATCCTGGTGGGTCTCGTCGTCTACGGCATCTTCGGCCTGGTCTCGGACACCGCGGTCCGCCTGATCGAACGGAGGGTGCTGTCATGGCGCCGCACACTGAGCAGCTGACCCGGCCCGCCGTGCGGCTGCGCGGCCTCACCCGGTCCTTCGAGGGACGTACGGTCCTCGACGACATCGACCTGGACCTGCCGGCCGGACAGTTCACCGCGCTGCTCGGGCACAGCGGCTCCGGCAAGAGCACCCTGCTGCGCGCCGTCGCGGGCATCGACCACGGAGTCGCCGGCAGCGGCACGCTCACCGCGCCCGAGCGGGTGTCGGTGGTCTTCCAGGACTCCCGGCTGCTGCCCTGGCGGCGGATCCTGCCCAACGTGCTGCTGGGTCTCGACGGCAGGGACGCCGGGGAACGCGGCCGTGCCGCGCTCGCCGAGGTCGGCCTCGCGGGCCGGGAGCGCGCCTGGCCGAACGAGCTGTCCGGCGGTGAGGCGCAGCGCGCCGCGCTCGCCCGGTCCCTGGTGCGGGAGCCGGAACTGCTGCTCGCCGACGAGCCGTTCGGCGCGCTGGACGCGCTGACGCGCATCAAGATGCACGCGCTGCTGCGGCAGTTGTGGGAGCGGCACCGGCCGTCGGTGCTGCTGGTCACCCACGACGTGGACGAGGCGGTGGCCCTGGCGGACCGGGTGCTGGTGCTGGAACGGGGGCGGATCGGGCTCGACCTGACGATCGAGCGCGAGGCGGGTGCGCACGCGGCGTACCGGACGCGGTTGCTGCGGGCGCTCGGGGTGACCGAGGCCGTGGCGTGAACGCCCGCCGTCCCGCGCGCGCCGCCGCCCCCGCACCCCAAGCCCCGAACAGGCCCCGTCCGCACCCGCCGCACGGGCGGTGCACGGCCGCCCGTGCCCGCACGCCACTCCCCGTCCCGAAGGAGGGACCCCCATGACCAGGAAGCTCCACCTCAACGCCTTCCTCATGAACACCGGCCACCACGAGGCCTCCTGGCGGCTGCCCGAGAGCGATCCGCACGCGCACGTCGACCTCGCCCACTACGTACGCCTCGCCCGCACCGCCGAGCGGGGCACCTTCGACTCGCTGTTCCTCGCCGACGGTCCCCAGCTGTGGAACAGCGTGGCCCAGCGCCCGGCCGGCGCGCTCGAACCGCTCACGCTGCTGACCGCGCTGGCGACGGCCACCGAACACATCGGGCTGATCGCGACCGCGTCGACGTCCTACAACTCCCCCTACAACCTGGCCCGCAGGTTCGCCTCGCTGGACATCATCAGCGGTGGCCGGGCCGGCTGGAACATCGTCACCACCGCCGGTACCCAGGCGGCCCGCAACTTCGGTCTGGAGGCGGAACCCGCGCACGCCGAACGATACGCGCGAGCCGCCGAGTTCCTCGACGTCGCCCGCCTGCTGTGGGACAGCTGGGAGGACGACACCGTCGTCGCCGACAAGGCGGCCGGGGTGTGGGGGGACGACGCCCGGATCCACCCGCCCCGGCACCGGGGGACGTACTTCCGGGTCGAGGGCGCGCTCAACGTGCCCCGCACGCCGCAGGGATACCCGCTCCTCGTGCAGGCGGGCTCCTCCGAGGACGGCAAGCGGTTCGCCGCCCGGTACGCGGAGGCGGTGTTCACCGCGCAGCAGACCCTCGCCGGCGCGCGGGACTTCTCCGCCGACCTCAAGGCCCGTACGGCGGCGGAGGGCCGCGACCCGGACCACATCAAGGTGCTGCCCGGCATCGTGCCCGTCCTCGGCTCCACCGAGGCCGAGGCGCGGCGGCGGGAGCGGGAGCTGGAGGACCACATCGTGCACGAGCACGGGGTGCGCCACCTCGAGGAGTTGCTGCGCCTGGCGCCCGGCTCACTGGAGCTGGACGCCGAGCTGCCCGACGGACTGCCGCCGGAGGAGGCCATCGAGGGCGCCAAGAGCCGCTACACGCTCGTCGTGGAGCTGGCCCGGCGCGAGCGGCTCACCGTGCGGCAGCTGATCGGGCGGCTCGGCGGCGGCCGCGGCCACCTGACCTTCACGGGTACGCCCGAGCAGGTCGCCGACACCATCGAGCGGTGGTTCTCGCTCGGCGCCGCCGACGGCTTCAACATCATGCCGCCCGTGCTGCCGTCCGGCCTCGACGCCTTCGTCGACCACGTCGTCCCGATCCTGCGCGCCCGGGGGCTGCTCCGCACGGAGTACGGGCCGCGGCAGACCCTGCGCGAGCGCTACGGCCTCCCGCGCCCCGCCAACCAGCACACCGCCACCGCCACCGCCGTCTCCCCCACCGCAGCCCTCGTCTGACCGGCCCCTTCCGGAAAGGAACCCGCACCCATGACCGACCTCAAGATCACCAAGGTGACCGCGCACATCGGCGCCCAGGTCTCCGGCGTCGACATCTCCCAGCCGCTCGACGACGGGACCGTCGCCGCGATCCGCGACGCCCTGAACGCACACAAGACCCTCCTCTTCGACGACGTGAACCTCGACGACGAGGGACAGCAGGCGTTCGCCCGGCACTTCGGCGACCTCACCGGTGCCCACCCCACCGTCCCCGCCGTCGACGGCGCCCCGAGCGTGCTGCCGGTCGACAGCGAGGGCGGCCGGGCCGCCAACAACTGGCACACCGACGTCACCTTCGTGCTCAATCCGCCGCAGGCCAGCACCCTGCGCAGCATCACGATCCCGCCCTACGGCGGCGAGACCCTGATCGCCGACGCGGCCGCCGCCTACCGCGACCTGCCCGAGCCGCTGCGCCGTCTCGCGGACACGCTGTGGGCGGAGCACACCAACGACTACGACTACGCCGTGCCGGAGGAGGCCGTGGACGAGCTGGAGGCGGCCCGGCGCGCCCAGTTCACGTCCCGTACGTACCGCACCGTCCATCCGGTGGTCCGGGTCCATCCCCTGACCGGGGAACGCGGGCTGTTCATCGGCGGGTTCGCCCAGCGCGTCGTCGGCCTGTCGCGGGGCGAGTCCCGCAAGGTGCTGGACCTGCTCCAGGCGTACGTCACCCGGCCGGAGAACGTGGTGCGCTGGCGCTGGTCGCCGAACCAGCTGGTGCTGTTCGACAACCGCATCACCCAGCACTACGCCATCGACAACTACGGCGGCCTGCCGCGCCGGCTGCACCGGGTGACCGTCGCCGGTGACATCCCCGTCGGCATCGACGGCGAGCGGTCCTACGCGGTCGAGGGGGACGCCTCGCACTACACGTCGGTCGCGGCGTGACCGGGACCCCGCAGTAACCGGATCATCACCCTCCGGATGACTGCCGTCCACATGCTGGGCGGTCTCCCCGTGAACGCGCGGAGGCCGCCCAGACTGGGCGGCGTTTTGTCATCTCCCGCATTGGACGAACCGCGCCCATGCCCAGCACCACCGTCGAGACGCCCCCGAAGCCGGACGGCGCCTCCCTCTCGAACGGCCTGAAGCAGCGCCATCTGTCGATGATCGCCCTCGGCGGGGTGATCGGCGCCGGCCTGTTCGTCGGCTCCGGCGCGGGCATCGCCGCCGCCGGGCCCTCCATCGTCCTCGCCTACACCCTCTCCGGCCTCCTGGTGATGCTGGTGATGCGAATGCTGGGTGAGATGTCGGCGGCGCACCCGTCGTCGGGTTCCTTCTCCGCGCACGCCGAGCGGGCCTTCGGCCCGTGGGCCGGGTTCACCGCCGGCTGGGCCTTCTGGGTGCTGCTGTGCACGGCGGTGGGCCTGGAGGGCATCGGCGCCGCCAAGATCGTCACCGGGTGGCTGCCGGGCACGCCCGAGTGGGCGTGGGTGGCACTGTTCATGGTGCTCTTCTGCGGCACGAACCTCGCGGCGGTGAAGAACTTCGGCGAGTTCGAGTTCTGGTTCGCCGCCCTGAAGGTCGGCGCGATCGCCCTGTTCCTGGGCCTCGGCGTGCTGGCCCTCGCCGGCGTGCTGCCGGGCACCGACTCCCCGGGCGCCTCGCACCTCACCGACTTCCTCCCGCACGGCGGCGAGGGCCTGGTGATCGGGCTGCTCGCCTCCCTCTTCGCCTACGGCGGCCTGGAGACGGTGACCATCGCGGCGGCCGAGTCGGAGGACCCGGTCAAGGGCGTGGCGAGCGCGGTCCGCACGGCGATGTGGCGGATCGCGCTGTTCTACATCGGCTCGATGGCGGTCGTCGTCACCCTGGTCCCGTGGGACGACCCCGCGGTCGTCGAGGACGGCCCCTACGTCGCCGCCCTGGACCGCCTCGGCATCCCGGGCGCCGGCCAGCTGATGAACGTGGTGGTGCTGGTGGCGCTGCTGTCCGCGATGAACGCCAACATCTACGGCGCCTCGCGCATCGGCTACTCGCTGGTGGAACGGGGCCACGGCCCCAGGGCCCTGAGCCGGGTGTCGGGCGGCGTGCCGCGGATCGCCGTCCTGGCCTCCTCCGTGTTCGGCTTCCTGTGCGTGCTGCTGAGCTACTGGCGTCCCGACGACGTGTTCACCTGGCTGCTGAACATGATCGGTGCGGTGATCCTGGTCGTCTGGATCTTCATCGCCGCCTCCCAGCTGCGGCTGCGCCGCCGGCTCGAGCGCGAGACGCCCGGGAAGCTGACGGTGCGGATGTGGGCCTTCCCGTGGCTGACGTGGGTGGCGCTGGCCGGCATGGCGGCGGTCTTCGTGCTCATGGCCCGGGAGCCGGACACCCGGGTGCAGCTCTACTCGACGGGCGGCATGACCCTGGCGCTGGCGGCGGCGGGATACGCCTGGCAGCGGGCGCGCGCCCGGGGCTGACCCGCCCGCCCGACCGATCGCCTCGACGGCCCCCGCGCGGACGCGCGGGGGCCGTTTCGCGTGCCCTGTCCCTGCGCCCTGTCCGTGTGTCCTGTCCGTGCGCCCTGTCACTGCGCCCGTTCCGCGTGTCCGCGGGCCGCCGCGCGACGCCTGCCGCTGCTAGCGTGTAGTTGCAAGTAGTGTGCAATAAGCGTCCTGCCTCGTGGTCGTCTTCTCACCGTTCACCCGGCAGGCGGAAAGAGGGAGGCCCCCGCGAGGACATGACTCGCGGGGGCTTCCGGTATGCGGCGATCCGGGTCATCGTTGGGCGGTGGCGACAACCAGGACGATGACGCTGCTCTGCTCGACCTGCGGCGGCCCGCACCAACACCGGCTGATGACCCCGCAGGAACAGGCCCGGGCCAAGCAGCAGCTGGGCCTACGGGCCGTGTACGACCTCTGGCTCTGCGAGAACGTGGTGGACGCCGAGTCCGGCCGGCGCTGCCGGACCCTGCGCCGGTGGGGGCGGACGAATCCGTTCCCCAGCCCCGTCAAACTGCTGCCGCCGGAGTGAGCCTCACAGGTTGCTGAAGTCCGGACCCTTGGTGCGGCTGCGCTTGATCTCGTAGAAGCCGGGGACGGAGGCGACCGCGAGGGTGCCGTCCCACAGGCGGCCGGCCTCCTCGCCCTTCGGGGCGGGGGTGACGACCGGGCCGAAGAAGGCGATCTGCTCGCCGTCGGCGCCGGGGACCGCGATCACGGGCGTGCCGACGTCCTGGCCGACCTTGTCGATGCCCTCCTGGTGGGAGGCGCGCAGCTGCGGCTCGTACGGGGTGGAGTCCCAGTGCTCCATCAGGGACTCGGGCAGGCCGACGTCCTTCAGGGCGGCGGCGACCGTCTCCCTGCCCGGGCCCTCGTCCTTGTTGTGGATGCGGGTGCCGAGCGCGGTGTAGAGGTCGCCGAGCACCTGGGCGCCGTGCTCCTCCTGGGCCGCGATGACGACCCGGACCGGGCCCCAGGCCTTGGTCTCGAGCAGTTCGCGGTACTCGTCGGGGAGCTCGTCGAGCCGGTCCTCGTTGAGGACCGCGAGGCTCATCAGGTGCCAGCGGACCTCGATGTCCCGCACCTTCTCGACCTCCAGCACCCAGCGGGAGGTCATCCAGGCCCAGGGGCACAGCGGGTCGAACCAGAAGTCGACGGGCGTGGCGGAAGACTTGTCCGGCATGTCACTCCTCGTGAAGGCAGCTTCTCCGGGTGACAACGCCGCGGCCCGTCCCGGCCATTCCCGGCTGACCCGCGTCAGGGGCACATGGCAGGATCGGTGCTGTTCATCCCTGTCGACGACGCATGAGGAGTCCGCCCGTGCCCGGTGAGAACCTGACCCGCGACGAGGCCCGGGAGCGGGCAGCACTGCTGTCCGTCGACGGCTACGAGGTGTCCCTCGACCTGCGGTCGGCGGTCGGCGACAGCGGCGGCGAGGGCCCGCGCACCTTCCGCTCCGTGACCACCGTGCGGTTCCGCTGCGCCGAACCGGGTGCGAGCAGCTTCGCGGACCTGATCGCGCCGGGCGTGACGGCCGTGTCGCTGAACGGGCGGGACCTCGACCCCGGCCAGGTCTTCGACGGCTCGCGCCTGCTGCTGGAGGACCTCGCCGCCGAGAACGAGCTGGTCGTCGACGCGCAGTGCGCCTACTCCCGCACCGGCGAGGGCATGCACCGCTTCGTCGACCCGGAGGACGGCGAGGTGTACCTGTACACCCAGTACGAGCCCGCCGACGCCCGTCGGGTCTTCGCCAACTTCGAGCAGCCCGACCTCAAGGCCCCCTACCGCTTCGAGGTGCGGGCGCCCGAGGGCTGGACGGTGTGGAGCAACGGCGCCGGTGAACTCACCGACGGGGTGTGGCGGTTCGCCGAGACGAAGCCGATCTCGACGTACATCACGTGCGTGGTGGCGGGCCCGTACCACTACGTGACCGACACCTACGAGCGGGTCCTCGAGGACGGCACGCGTCTGGAGATCCCGCTCGGCGCGATGTGCCGCAAGGGGCTCGCCCCGCACTTCGACGCCGACGACGTGTTCCTGGTGACCAAGCAGGGCCTGGACTTCTTCCACGACCACTTCGACTACCCGTACCCGTTCGGCAAGTACGACCAGGCGTTCGTGCCGGAGTACAACCTGGGCGCGATGGAGAACCCGGGGATGGTGACCTTCCGCGAGGAGTTCATCTTCCGCGGCAAGGTGACGCGGGCCTCGTACGAGGGCCGGGCCAACGTCGTGCTGCACGAGATGGCGCACATGTGGTTCGGCGACCTGGTCACCATGGAGTGGTGGGACGACCTGTGGCTGAAGGAGTCCTTCGCCGACTTCATGGGCGCGTTCTCGCTGGTCGGGGCGACCCGCTTCACCGACGGCTGGATCACCTTCGCCAACCGCCGCAAGGCGTGGGCGTACCGGGCGGACCAGCTGCCCTCCACGCACCCGATCACCGCGGACATCCGCGACCTCCAGGACGCCAAGCTCAACTTCGACGGCATCACCTACGCCAAGGGCGCCTCGGTGCTCAAGCAGCTGGTGGCGTACGTCGGCCAGGACGCCTTCCTCGAGGGCGCCCGCCGCTACTTCAAGCGGCACGCGTACGGCAACACCCGGCTCGGTGATCTGCTGTCGGTCCTCGAGGAGACCAGCGGGCGGGACATGGGCGCGTGGGCCCGCTCGTGGCTGCAGACGGCCGGTGTCAACTCGCTCACGCCGCAGGTGCTGCTGAACGCGGACGGGCGGATCGACGAGCTCGCGGTCGTGCAGGAGGCCGCCGAGTCGCACCCCGAGCTGCGCCCGCACCGGGTGGCGGTGGGCCTGTACCGGCGCACCGGGGCGGGCACCCTGGAGCGGTACGCGCAGGCCGAGACGGACGTCGACGGGGCGCGTACGGTCGTGACGGAGCTGGCCGGCGCGGACGCGCCGGAGCTGGTGCTGGTCAACGACGACGACCTGACGTACTGCAAGACCCGCTTCGACGAGACGTCGCTGGCGACGCTGCGGGAGCACCTCGGCGCGCTGACCGACCCGCTGGCACGCGCGCTGTGCTGGTCGGCGCTGTGGAACATGACGCGCGACGCGCTGCTGCCGGCCCGGGACTTCACCGATCTGGTGCTGCGCTTCGCGGGCCGCGAGTCCGACATCGGCGTGCTCCAGATGCTGCACGCGTGGGCGGAGTCGGCGGCCGTGCACTACACCGCGCCCGAACGGCGGGAGCGGGCCGGGCGGCGGCTCGCCGAGGGCGCCGCGGCCGGACTGCGGGCGGCCGGGGCGGGCAGCGAGCACCAGCTGGCGTGGGCGAGGTTCTTCGCCCGCACGGCGGACGCGCCGGCCGACTTCGAGCTGCTGTCCTCGCTGCTGGACGGCACGGTGACCCTGCCGGGTCTGGACGTGGACCAGGAGCTGCGCTGGGCGTTCCTGGAGCCGCTGGCCGCCCACGGGGTGGCGGACGAGAAGCGGCTGGACGAGGAGCTGGCCCGCGACGACACCGCCTCCGGCAAGCGGCACCACGTGCGCTGCCTGGCCGCCCGCCCGTCGGCGGCGGTCAAGGCGCAGTGCTGGGCGCGCGTGGTGGAGTCGGACGCGCTGTCCAACGCGCTGGTGGAGGCGACGATCTCGGGCTTCGCCCAGCCGTCGCAGCGGGACCTGCTCGCGCCGTACGCGGAGAAGTACTTCGCGGCGATCGAGCGGGTGTGGAGCGAGCGGTCCATCCAGATCGGCATGGACGTGGTCCGGGGCCTGTTCCCGTCCTTCCAGGACTCGCAGGCGACGCTGGACGCGACGGACGCCTGGCTCACCGCCCACGAGGACGCGGCCCCGGCCCTGCGCCGCCTGGTCCTGGAGTCCCGCGACGACCTGGCCCGCGCACTCCGCGGCCAGGCCTGCGACACCGCGGCCGGCTGACCCCGGCCACCACCGCGGGGCCCGGCGGCACCCTCCGCCGCCGGGCCCCGCAACGGTGCGGACACCGGTGTCCGCGGTCGTTACCGAACGCGGGCAATCAAGCCGTAACCCCTGGCCCTCACCCGAACGGACCAGGGGTTTTCGGTGTCCGAACACGCGTCCTTAAGTACGGGCTTGTCCTTGTTCGTCGACGGACGTGTAACAGGGGTTCCGGGGCGGTCCGGACGCGGGAAATTGCGGGTCATGAACCACAACACGCCGCTCTCCCCCCGCCCCCCGCACCACCTGTCCACCGGCGCCGGACGCCGCGTGCTGACCCACACGCAGCTGCGCGCCCACGGCGTCCCGGCCGCGGCGGCCGGTGAGCAGTGCCGGCCCGGCGGACCGTGGCAGCAGCTCCTCCCGGGTGTCGTCCTGCTCCACCCGGGTCCGCCGACCAGCGAGGAGCGGCTGCACGCGGTGCTGCTGTACGCGGCCCGGGAGCGGACCGTGAGCGTTCCCGTCCAGCCCGGCGGCGACGAGCCGCCCGCCTCCCCCTACGGCGAGGCGATGATCACCGGGCTGGCCGCGCTGACCCTGCACGGCTTCGCCTCCGCTCCCCCGCTGCCGTCCCTGGAGGCCTTCGACGTCTTGGTCCCGCGCCTGCGCCGGCTGCGCTCGACGGGCTGCGCCCGGATCGTCCGCACGCCCGCCCTGCCCGTCCCCGAGCAGGTCACCGGCCTGCCGGTGGCACCCGTGCCGCGCGCGCTGGCCGACGCGGTGGCGGGCATCGAGGACGCGGCCCTCGTGCGCCGGCTGCTGACGGAGGCGGTGCGCGGGGGCCACTGCGACCCGGCGGCGGTGGTGCGGGAGCTGACCGGCGCGAAGCTGCTGAACCGGCCGCACGTGGTGGACGCGGTGGACTCGCTGCTGGCCGAGGGCCGGGCGCTGGCCGAGGCGCGGCTGTACCGGATGGTGCGCGACCACGGCCTGCCGGACCCCTGCTGGAACGTCGACCTGCGGCTGCCGGGCGGCCCCCTCCTCGGCGGGCTGGACGCGTACTGGCCGGAGCAGGCGGTGGCGGTGGAACTCGACACCCGGGCGCCCCGTCCGGGCCGGCGCCCCCAGGACGACGTGCAGTGGACGGAGTACGCCCGCAGGCGTGAGCTCCTGGAGCGCCTCGGCATCACGGTCGTCCACGTCACCCCGCGGGGACTGCGGGACGCGGCGGAGCAGCAGGCGGCGGTGGTGCGTACGGCACTCACCGCCGCGGCCGACCGCGATCCGGCGGCGTACGTCGTCGTCCTGCCCCGCTAGGCCGTGGGCCGGAGGGGTTCCACCGCGCTACGGCTGCGCCCGGCCCGTCGGCGGGCGTTCGCGCCACAGGCGCAGGGCGATGTCGACCAGGCGGACCCGGACCAGGCCGGGGACGGCGTCGAGGGGCTGCCAGGCGGCGAGTTCCGTGGTCCCGCCGATCTCGTCGCGGAGCTCGCCGCCGGTGACGCGGGCCTCGTAGAGCAGGCGTATCCCGTGGTGGTCGACGGTACGGCCGAGGCGGGCGGGGAAGGTGCGGCGGGTGGAGTGCACGCCGAGCAGGCGGGTGACCTCCACGAGGTGACCGGTCTCCTCCTCGACCTCCCGGCGCACGGTGTCGTAGGGGTCCTCGCCGTGTTCCGTGCCCCCGCCCGGCAGCACCCACTCCGGGACGCCGCCGGGACCCGGGGAACGGGCGAGCAGGAGCTGTCCGTCACGCACCACCACGGCGTAGGCCGCCACCCTCAACTTCTTTCGCACCAGGTGACGTTAACCGGTGCGCACAGGGGCGACTTGTCGGCTTCGCCGCTCATCTCCCCATAAGCACACCGGGGGTTTTCCCCACACCTCCCTTTCGCTTTCCGACAACCCTCGCCAAACATCAGCACCTTGCGTAAGGCTCAACGATCGTCCGGGATCGCCTTCCGGACCCTCACGGCCAGGGTCGATCGGCTCCGGTCGCTGCCGATCGTTCCTTTACTTACAAGGGATGCCGATGACCAACTCCCCCCAGCGCGATTCCATATCGGGCACCAGACGCGTGGCCCGCATCGCCGTGGCCGCCGGTCTCGTCGCCGCGCTCTCCGCGGCCGGGCCCGTCCCGCTGGCCCTCGCCGCCGACACCCCGCCCGCCGCGCCGGCCGACGCCGACGTCAAGTCCGCCCCCGAGAAGCTCGGTTCGGACGACGCCGACCTGCTGGCGGAGGCCAAGGCCGACGGCGCCAAGCACGTCACGATGATGATCGCCACCGCTCCCGGCAAGACCGAGCAGGTCGCCGAGCAGCTGAACGCGGTCAAGGGCGGCTCGGTCGGCCGGACCGACGACAAGCTCGGCTACGTCCGCGCCACCGTCCCCACCGGCAAGGCCGACGCGGCGATCGCCGCCGCCACCAAGCTCTCCTCCGTGCACGGCGTCGACCTGCGCGACGAGATCCCGCTGGACGACCCGACGCCCGCCGCGGACACCACGAAGAGCGCCAAGGGCAAGGGCAAGGGCGGCCAGAAGACCTACTCCGGCCCCGACCGGCGGACGCCCGCGGAGAACCCGTACAACCCGTCCTTCGAGACCGGTGCCGTCGACTTCGTCGAGGACAACCCGAAGGCGGACGGCCGCGGCGTCACCATCGGCATCCTCGACTCCGGTGTGGACCTCGGCCACCCCGCGCTGCAGAAGACCACCACCGGCGAGCGCAAGATCGTCGACTGGGTGACGGCGACCGACCCGATCGTCGACAACGACCGGACCTGGCGTCCGATGGTGTCCTCCGTCTCCGGGCCCACCTTCACCTACGGCGGCGCGACCTGGACGGCCCCGGCGGGCACGTACCAGATCAGCACGTTCCTGGAGTCGTACACCACCGGCGGCGACGCGGACGGCGACGCCAACCGCGACGGCGACACCACCGACTCCTGGGGCATGCTCTACGACGCGCAGGCCGGCACGGTCCGCGTCGACCTGAACAACAACCGGGACTTCTCCGACGACACCCCGATGAAGCCGTACAAGGACGGCTTCCAAATCGGGTACTTCGGCACCGACGACCCGAAGACCGACGTGGTGGAGCGCCAGCCGTTCGTCGTGGAGATCCGCAAGGACGTCCCGATGGACCCCTACGGCGGCGACTGGACCGGCAAGAAGGCCGACTTCGTCAACATCGGTGTCATCGAGGGCTCGCACGGCTCGCACGTCGCCGGCATCACGGCCGCCAACGGCCTGTTCGGCGGCCGGATGGACGGCGCCGCGCCCGGCGCGAAGCTCGTCTCCTCCCGCGCCTGCACCTGGTCCGGCGGCTGCACCAACGTGGCGCTCACCGAGGGCATGATCGACCTCGTCACCAAGCGCGGTGTCGACATCGTCAACATGTCCATCGGCGGCCTGCCGGCGCTCAACGACGGCAACAACGCCCGCGCGGAGCTCTACACCCGGCTCATCGACACCTACGGCGTCCAGCTGGTGATCTCCGCGGGCAACTCCGGCCCCGGCGCCAACACCATCGGCGACCCCGCCCTGTCGGACAAGGTCATCTCCGTCGGCGCGACCGCCTCCAAGGAGACCTGGGCCGCCAACTACGGCTCCGAGGTGCGCACCAAGTACGACATGATGCCCTTCTCCTCGCGCGGTCCGCGTGAGGACGGCGGCTTCACGCCGACCCTGGTCGCCCCCGGAGCGGCCATCAACACCATCCAGACGTGGGTCCCGGGCGCCCCGGTCGCCGAGGCGGGCTACGACCTGCCGGCCGGCTACGGCATGCTCCAGGGCACCTCGATGGCCTCCCCGCAGGCCACCGGCGCCGCCGCGCTGCTGCTGTCCGCCGCGAAGCAGAAGCGCATCGACCTCACCCCGGCGAAGCTGCGCACCGCCCTCACCTCCACCGCCGAGCACATCAAGGGTGTGCAGGCTTACGAGGAGGGCGCCGGCCTCATCGACATCGAGGACGCCTGGGACGCCATCCGCGACGGTGCCACCGCGCACGAGTACACGGTGCAGGCGCCGGTCGACACCGCGATCGACCAGTTCCTGAAGACCCCGGGCTCCGGCACGGGCCTGTACGACCGTGAGGGCGGCCTGAAGGCCGGCCAGAAGAAGACGTACGACATCACGATCACCCGTACGTCCGGTCCCGACCGTGCGCTCCGCCACGAACTCGACATCGAGAACAACGAGGGCCGCACCTTCCGCATCGTCGGCGACGACGACGTCGTGCTGCCGCTGAACAAGCCGGTCACCGTCAAGGTCCAGGCCGCGCCCGGTTCGGCCGGCATCAAGAGCGCCATCCTCGAGGTCGACGACCCGCGCACCGAGGGTGTCGACCGGCAGGTCCTGAACACCGTGGTCGTCTCGGCTCCGCTGCAGCACACCTTCTCCGCGTCGGGCACGGCCCAGCGCAACAGCAGCACCTCCTACTTCGTCACCGTGCCGGAGGGTGCGAAGACGCTGGAGATCGCGATGAGCGGGCTGAAGGCCACCAGCCAGACCCGGTTCATCGCCATCCACCCCTACGGTGTCCCGGCCGACCCGACGTCGACGGTCAACTGCTACCCGAACTACAGCAACCCGGCCAACACCTGCCGCCCCGACGTGCGTTCGTACGCGAACCCGCAGCCGGGCGTCTGGGAGATCGAGGTCGAGTCGCGCCGCACGTCGCCGCTGCTCGACAACCCGTACAAGCTGGACGTCGCCGTGCTCGGCGCGGCCTTCGACCCGGAGACCGTGACGGTGCCCGAGGCGAAGATCGGCACGCCCGCCACCGCCACCTGGACGGTGACGAACGAGGCCGCCGCCATCGACGGCAAGCTGGTGGGCGGGCCGCTCGGCTCGTCCAGGACGGAGCGTCCCGCCATCAGGACCGGCGAGAAGCGGACGACGACCGTCGAGGTGCCCGCGGGTGCCGCGTCGCTCGACGTCTCCATCGGCAACGTCTCCGACACCGCCGCCGACCTGGACCTGGCCGTCTACGACCAGGCGGGCAACCGCGTCGCCCAGTCCGCCGACGGCGACTCGGAGGAGTCGGTCTCCGTCGCCTCCCCGGCGGCCGGCACGTACACCATCGAGGTGGACGGCTACTCGGTCCCGGCCGGTTCGACGGACTACGACTACCTGGACGTGTTCTTCTCCTCCACGCTCGGCACCGTCGGCGTCGACGGCTCCGCGCCGGTGAAGCTGGGCACGGGCGACTCGGCCACCGTCTCCGGCGAGGTCACCGTCGCCGCGGCGGCTCCCGAGGGACGCGCGTTCTTCGGACGCGTGCAGCTGGTGAACGAGCGCGGCACGGTCGCGGGCCTCGGCAACGTGGCGATCGGCAAGGTCGTCCCGTAAGCGGCTGACACAGCACGCGCGGGGGCGGGCGTCCGTACGGACGCCCGCCCCTTCGTCGTCCTCAGCCGCAGGTGAGGGTGCGCGACGCCGGGAGCGAGGCGGTGATCCGGGCCCGCTCGGGGGCGATGTCCGGCTCGCCGACGACCACCGCGTCCGGGTGTTCGCCGCCGGACGGCAGGCCGACCAGCACACGGTCGCCCGGTCGCAGCGGGGACGCCCCGGCGGTGTCCCGGAGGAACGTGACCTCCCCTTCGCCCTTGTAGTACCGGTCGGCCCGCAGCGTGACGCGCTCCACGCCCGCTGCCCCCGGCACCCGCTCCACCGCCGTCACCGTGCCTTCGGCGACCAGGCGCGCGCAGGCCAGGTAGCGGGGGCTGCCGAAGGCGACGCCGCCCGCCTCCTTGGAGTCCGCGGCGGCCCCCTGGGCCGTCGAGCCGTCCGCTCCCCCGCCCTGCGTCACCAGCCAGCCCGTGCCGAGCACCAGACCGGCGGCGGCAGCGGCGACCAGCCCGCCGAGGACGGCCTTCGCCGTACGGCGGCGGTGGGGGCCGCGGGTCCCGCCGGCGGTGCGGGGACGGGCGCCCCCGCGCCCCGGCGACGCGCCCGGGAGGCGTGGCGCCGGGTCCCGTCCGGGCGCGGCGCCGGTGTCCGGCCGGTCCCCGCCGTCGTTGCCCCGGCCGTCTCCGGGGCGGGGAAGCGGTCCCGCCGACGGGGCCGGGGTGTCCCGGCTCCCGGAGGCCGGGTCGGCCGGGGGCCGTGGTGCCGCGTCCGCGGCGCCGGTGTCCGGCCGGGCCGCCGTCTCCCCGCTGCCCGCCGGGCCGGCGCCCGGCGGGCCGGCGAGGGCGTCGCCGATCGCCGTCAGCCGCTCGCGCAGCACCGCCAGGTCGGCGACGGCGGCGTCCCGCTCGGCCAGGAACTCCGGATCCCGCCGGGCCGGCTCCGGCAGGGGCTCGTCGAGGAGGGCCGCCATCAGGGCGTCCATGCCGTCGTACTCGGGTCCTGGCCCCTCGCGGGACGGGTCCCGGGACTCGTCGTGGGCGGTCATGTCACACCACCTCGTCCTCGTGCAGGCGGGCGCGCAGGGCCCGTACGGCGCTGTGCAGCCTGCTCTTGACCGTGCCCTCCGGAACACCGAGCTGCTCGGCGATCGAGCGCACCGGCAGATCGGCGTAGAAGCGCAGCACGACGACCTGGCGCTGTGCGTCGGGCAGCCGGTCCAGGCCCCGGGCGACGGCGAGGGAGAGCACACTGGTCTCCTCGCCGGAGGGCGCCTGGGTCTGCCGCAGCGCGGCCAGCCGCTCCCCGAGCCGTTCCTGGCGGCGCTTGGCCCGGTGCCAGTCCATGGCGAGGTTGGAGGCGACGACCGCCGCCCACGCCGAGACGTCCCGGGGTGCCTCCCGCCCGCTCGCGGCCCGCTCCAGCAGCCGCAGGCGGACCTGCTGCACCCCGTCCGGCAGGTCCGCCTGCGGTACCCCGCCCAGGGCGAGCACCGCCCGCACCCGGCGTTCCTGTGCCGCGTCCAGCGGGTCGTCGTCGGCAGCGACGTACGCCCCCCGGCCGCGCCGGATCCTTCCGCGCAGCACCGGCCACCCCCCTCACGCTGTTTCTCCTACGACGCCACTCGGGCCGGGAACGTTCGCGCGGGGGGCGACGGGACCGCAGAGGCGTACATCACATCTCCGTGTGGGCGGGTGCCGGCCGGGCAGGGAACCTTGCGGTCCGCGACCCCCGGTGACTGAATTCCTCCTGGTCAGCGGGGTGGCGGCCGAAGGTCCGCGGTCCCCGTCCCCGGTCCGGCCGTCCCAGTGGGCGGGCATAACGGCAAAGAAGTGGACAGGCGGGCCGTGGTCGGCCGCATCATGGAAGAGCCTCGGCCGGGCACATCAGGTACGTATCAGGACGCAGTAGGGAGTCGCCGTGAGGGTCGGAATCGTCGGAGCCACCGGTCAGGTGGGCACGGTCATGCGCAGGATCCTCAAGGAGCGGAACTTCCCGGTCACGGAGCTGCGCCTGTTCGCCTCGGCCCGCTCGGCGGGCACGGAGCTGGACGGCGTGACGGTGGAGGACGCGTCCACCGCCGACTACAGCGGCCTGGACATCGTGCTGTTCTCCGCGGGCGGCGCGACCTCGAAGGCACTGGCCGAGAAGGTCGCCGCGCAGGGGCCGGTCGTGATCGACAACTCCTCCGCCTGGCGCAAGGACCCCGAGGTGCCCCTCGTCGTCTCCGAGGTCAACCCGCACGCGATCGCGAACCGCCCCAAGGGCATCATCGCGAACCCGAACTGCACCACCATGGCCGCGATGCCGGTGCTGCGTCCGCTGCACGCGGAGGCGGGCCTGGAGGCGCTGGTCGTCGCCACCTACCAGGCGGTGTCCGGGTCGGGTCTCGCGGGCGTCGCGGAGCTGCACGGGCAGGCGCAGAAGGTGATCGGCGAGGCCGACAAGCTGACCCACGACGGTGCGGCGGTCGACTTCCCCGAGCCCGATGTCTACCGGCGCCCCATCGCCTTCAACGTGCTGCCGCTGGCCGGCAACCTCGTCGACGACGGTCTGAACGAGACCGACGAGGAGCAGAAGCTGCGCAACGAGTCGCGCAAGATCCTCGGCATCCCCGGCCTCAAGGTCTCCGGCACCTGCGTGCGCGTCCCGGTCTTCTCCGGCCACTCGCTGCAGATCAACGCCCGCTTCGCCCGCCCGATCAGCGCCGAGCGCGCGACCGAGCTGCTGGCGGAGGCGCCCGGGGTGGCCCTCACCGACATCCCCACCCCGCTCCAGGCGGCCGGCCAGGACCCGTCCTACGTGGGCCGCATCCGTCCCGACGAGACGGTGGAGAACGGCCTCGCGCTGTTCGTCTCCAGCGACAACCTCCGCAAGGGCGCCGCCCTGAACGCGGTGCAGATCGCGGAGCTGGTGGCGGCCGAGCTCAAGGGCTGAGCAGGCCGAAGGACATCACGAGGGGCGGTCACCGGGCGCGGTGACCGCCCCTCGGCGCTCCCGCAGCGCCAGGTACCGCCGCGGCGCCGCGCCGCGGGATCGAGGGGTATCCCCATGGTCCGGCTCCGTCATCGCCCGATCCCGATCCCGCGTGGAAGGATGACGCAACCCACACATAACGAGGAGATGACCGCGTGCCTGGCACAAACCTGACTCGCGAAGAGGCGCAGCAGCGGGCGAAGCTGCTGACCGTTGACTCGTACGAGATCGATCTCGATCTCTCCGGCGCGCAGGAGGGCGGCACCTACCGGTCCGTGACCACGGTGCGCTTCGACGTCGCCGAGGACGGCCACGGCGCGGAGTCGTTCATCGACCTGGTCGCTCCGACCGTGCACGAGGTGACCCTCAACGGCGACTCCCTCGACCCGGCCGAGGTCTTCGCGGATTCCCGCATCGCGCTGCCGGGCCTGCTCCGGGGCCGCAACGTGCTGCGGGTGGAGGCGGACTGCGCCTACACCAACACGGGTGAGGGCCTGCACCGCTTCGTCGACCCGGTGGACGACCAGGCGTACCTGTACACCCAGTTCGAGGTGCCGGACGCCCGCCGCGTCTTCGCGAGCTTCGAGCAGCCGGACCTCAAGGCGACCTTCCGGTTCACCGTGAAGGCGCCGGAGGGCTGGACCGTCGTCTCCAACTCGCCGACGCCGGAGCCGCGCGACAACGTCTGGGAGTTCGCGCCGACCCCGCGCATCTCGACGTACATCACGGCGCTGGTCGCCGGCCCGTACCACTCCGTGCACAGCGTGTACGAGAAGGACGGCCAGTCCGTGCCGCTCGGCATCTACTGCCGGCCCTCGCTCGCCGAGCACCTCGACGCGGACGCGATCTTCGCGGTGACCCGGCAGGGCTTCGAGTGGTTCCAGGAGAAGTTCGACTACGCGTACCCGTTCGAGAAGTACGACCAGCTGTTCGTGCCGGAGTTCAACGCGGGCGCGATGGAGAACGCGGGCGCGGTGACCATCCGGGACCAGTACGTGTTCCGGTCCAAGGTGACCGACGCCGCGTACGAGGTGCGGGCCGCCACGATCCTGCACGAGCTGGCCCACATGTGGTTCGGCGACCTGGTCACCATGGAGTGGTGGAACGACCTGTGGCTGAACGAGTCGTTCGCCACCTACGCCGAGGCCGCCTGCCAGGCCGACGCGCCCGGCTCGAAGTGGCCGCACTCGTGGACGACGTTCGCGAACTCCATGAAGACCTGGGCCTACCGCCAGGACCAGCTGCCGTCCACGCACCCGATCATGGCGGACATCCGCGACCTGGACGACGTGCTCGTCAACTTCGACGGCATCACGTACGCCAAGGGCGCCTCGGTGCTGAAGCAGCTCGTCGCCTACGTCGGTGAGGACGCGTTCTTCCGGGGCGTACAGGCGTACTTCAAGCGCCACGCGTACGGCAACACGCGCCTGTCCGACCTGCTGGGCGCGCTGGAGGAGACCTCCGGCCGCGACCTGAGGACCTGGTCGAAGCAGTGGCTGGAGACGGCCGGCATCAACGTGCTGCGCCCGGAGATCGAGACGGACGGCAACGGTGTCATCACCTCCTTCGCCATCCGCCAGGAGGCCCCCGCGCTCCCGGCCGGCGCGAAGGGCGAGCCGACCCTGCGCCCGCACCGCATCGCGATCGGCCTGTACGACCTCGACGGGTCGACCGGCAAGCTGGTGCGCGGCGACCGAGTGGAACTGGACGTCGACGGCGAGCTGACCGAGGTGCCGCAGCTGGCCGGCAAGCCCCGTCCGGCCGTCGTCCTGCTCAACGACGACGACCTGTCCTACGCCAAGGTCCGCCTGGACGAGCAGTCCCTGGCCTTCGTCACGGAGCACCTGGGCGACTTCGCGTCCTCCCTGCCGCGCGCGCTGTGCTGGGCCTCCGCCTGGGACATGACCCGGGACGCGGAGCTCCCCGCCCGCGACTACCTCTCGCTCGTGCTGTCGGGCATCGGCAAGGAGTCCGACATCGGTGTCGTGCAGTCGCTGCACCGCCAGGTGAAGCTGGCGATCGACCTGTACACCGACCCGGGCGCCCGCGAGTCGCTGCTGGCCCGCTGGACCGACGCCACGCTGGCCCACCTGCGGACCGCCGAGCCGGCGAGCGACCACCAGCTCGCGTGGGCACGCGCCTTCGCGGCGACCGCCCGCACCCCGGAGCAGCTCGACCTGCTGGAGGCGCTGCTGGCCGGCACGCAGACCGTCGAGGGGCTGGCCGTGGACACGGAGCTGCGCTGGGCGTTCGTGCAGCGGCTGGCGGCGGTGGGCCGCTACGACGAGGCGGAGATCGCGGACGAGTACGAGCGGGACCGGACGGCGGCCGGCGAGCGGCACGCCGCGACCGCCCGCGCGGCCCGCCCGACCGAGGAGGCCAAGGCGGAGGCGTGGGCCTCGGTCGTCGACTCCGACAAGCTGCCGAACGCCGTGCAGGAAGCGGTCATCGCCGGCTTCGTCCAGACCGACCAGCGCGAGCTGCTGGCCCCGTACACCGACCGGTACTTCGAGGTGCTGGCGGACGTCTGGGCGTCCCGCTCGCACGAGATGGCCCAGCAGATCGCCGTCGGCCTCTACCCGGGCATCCAGGTGTCCGGCGAGACCCTCGACAGGACCGACGCCTGGCTGACCGCGACCTCCCCCAACGCGGCCCTGCGCCGCCTGGTCTCGGAGTCCCGCGCGGGAGTCGAACGCGCCCTGCGCGCCCAGGCGGCGGACGCGGGGGCGTAGACCCCGTACGCCCCGGGGACGAGGGGCGCCCGGCTTCGTGCCGGGCGCCCCTCGCCGGTTCCGCGGCCCACCGCGCAGGCGTCCTGGTCGGGCGTGAGCCGCACCGGCGGTGACGCGCCGCCGGTGCGGCGGGACCACCGTCCGTCCGAGGGCCGGCGGGAACCGGAGCGTCCAGCCGTCCACCGGTGCGGGGCCGGTTCAGGTGACGGTGCAGGTGACGGTGAGATCGACCGTCGCGCCGGTGCCCCGGGCCGTCACCTTCCGGTCCACCCGGCAGGCGGGCTCCGCCCGCGCAGGCCGGCGGGCAGGTCGTCCACCGCGTGGGACCCGCCGTCGGCGGTGGTGCCGATCCAGGTCACCCGGGTCGGCATCCCGCGGTCGCCTCAACGGGGACCTTCGGCGGTTCCCCGGCCGCGCGCGGGGCGCGGGAGGGCGCGAGCGCGTCGGGGGCGGGACGGGGACGTGGGGTGATCTGGCCCGCCACCGTCGCGCCGAACGCAAGCGCCATGCCGGCCAGCTGGAGCGGCGTCAGGGTCTCGCCGAGGGCCGCCCGGCCGACCACCGCCGCCGTGAGCGGGGAGAGCGGGCCGAGGAAGGTGACCTGGGTGGCGGTGAGCCGGCCGATGCCGCGGAACCAGAGCCAGTAGGCGATCGCCGTGTTCGCCAGCGCGAGGTAGAGGTGGCCCCCGATCGCCGGGGCGTCCAGGGCGGGCGGGGCGCCCTCGGCCAGCAGGGCGACGGGGGCGATCAGCAGGCCGCCCGCGGTGAGCTGCCAGCCGGTGAGGGCGAGGGGTCCCACGCCGTCCGGGCGGCCCCACCGCTGGGTGAGCACGGTGCCCGCGGACATGGACGCGGTGGCGGCGAGGGCGGCGAGCACGCCGACCGGGTCCAGCGCCCCGGCCGCCTTCAGCACGACCAGGCTGACACCGGACGCCGCGACGACCCCGGTGAGGACGCTCCGGGCCGTCGGCCGCTGCCCCAGCAGCGGGGCCGAGAGGGCGACCACGAGCAGGGGACCGGCCGAGCCGACGACCGCCGCCATGCCGCCGGGCAGCCGGTAGGCGGAGAGGAACAGCAGCGGGAAGAAGGCCCCGATGTTGAGCGCGCCGAGCACCGCCGACTTCCACCACCAGGCACCGCGCGGCAGCACGCGGACGAGGGCGAGCAGGACCAGTCCGGCCGGCAGCGCGCGCAGCAGGCCGGTGAACAGGGGGCGGTCCGGCGGGAGGAACTCCGTGGTGACGGCGTAGGTGGTGCCCCAGGAGACGGGCGCGAGGGCGGTGAGGGCGACGAGAGCCGTGCGGGCGCGGCGCGGGGACATGGACACCCCTTCCAGTAGGTCGCAAGTAGCTTACTCGCAAGCTACTTATTGTCGAGCCACTTTCTTGCGGGTGATCCCGCGGGCGCGGATACTCCTCGCCATGAGCACATCCCAGGAGCCGCGCGCCCAGGATCCCGTCGACGCGATCGTCGAGCAGTGGGCGCGGGTGCGGCCCGATCTCGACACGGCCGGCATGGAGGTCTTCGGGCGCGTCTTCCGGCTCGCGCGCGCCATGGGCGACCGGATGGAGAAGGCGTACGCCCGGTACGGCATCTCGCGCGGGGAGTTCGACGTGCTGGCCACCCTGCGGCGGGCCGGGGAGCCCTACACGCTCTCCCCGCGGGAGCTCTCGGGCGCGCTGATGCTGACCACCGGCGGGATGACGGGGCGGCTCGACAAGCTGGAGCGGGCGGGGCTGCTGCGCCGCTCCCCCGATCCGCACGACCGGCGCGGGCTCCAGGTCACGCTCACCGAGGAGGGGCTGGAGCTGATCGACCGGGCGGTCGGCGCGGGGCTCGCCGAGCAGACGGAGGCGCTGGCCGCGCTCGGCGGGGAGCGGGCGGCGCAGTTGTCCTCGCTGCTGCGGGAGTTGCTGTCGGCCACCGAGCGACAGGGGATGCCCTGACGGGGACGGGCCGGGCGTCCCTCACGGAGGGCAGCGCGGAGGGCGCCGGCGTCCGCTCGTCGCGGTGCCGGCGCCCTCGGTCACGTGCGTGGTGGGTGCTCCGGGTCAGGCCTTGGCTTCGGCCTTCGTGCTGATGTTGGAGCTGGTGACGTCCTTCTTCTTGTGCGACTTGTCGCCGACCGTCACCAGCCCGGCGATGATCACGAAGAGGGCGATCGGGGCCAGGACGTAGAGACCCAGCGTCTCGACGACGCTCAGGCCCGTGCCGGGGTCGTCGCCGTCGTCGCGGGTGAGCGCGAGCGCGGGGGACGTCATGAGCAGCATCATCAGCGTCGTACCGGCTGCCAGGGCGCCGGCGCGCAGGGCGTTCTTCTTGTCCACGCTCCCCAACGTATCGAACCCGGTTCAGGTGTGCGCGGCCGGGGTGTCGTAAGGGGCGGGGCCGTCACGGGGCGGGGTCGGCCAGGGTCGCCAGCAGGGCCCGCAGCCGGGGTGCGGCCGTCAGGTCCTCCAGCGTCACCGGGCGGCCCTCCGCGTCCGCGATCGGCAGGCGCCAGTTCGGGTACTGGTCCCACGTACCCGGCAGGTTCTGCGGACGGCGGTCGCCGACTCCGTCCGGGAGCCACACGCCGATCATCCGGGCGGGGGTGCGCATCAGGTACCGGTGCACGGCCCGGATCTCGGCCTCCTCCCCGGCCCCCTCCTCCAGCAGCCCCAGCCGGCGCAGCAGCTCCCGCCACTCCCCCACGTCCGCCGCCGCCTCCGCGCGCTCCTCCGCCAGGGGCCGGGCGAGCAGCCCCAGGCGGTCCCGGAGCTCCACGTGCTCCCCGCCGAGCCGCGACGCCGTGGGCGGCAGGTCGTGGGTGGTGGCCGTGGCCAGGCAGTCCGCGCGCCAGGTGTCCGGCGGCAGCGGGCGGCGGTCGCCCTCCCAGTCCCGCTCGAACCACAGCACCGAGGTGCCGTACACCCCGCGCTCGCGCAGCGCCTCGCGTACGCCCGGCTCCACGGTCCCCAGGTCCTCGCCGATCACCGGCGCCCCGGCGCGCGAGGCCTCCAGGACCAGCACGGCGAGCATCGCCTCGGCGTCGTAGCGGACGTAGGTGCCCTCCGTGGGCGGGTGGCCCTCGGGGACCCACCAGAGCCGGAACAGGCCCATCACGTGGTCGATGCGCAACGCCCCCGCGTACCGGAACAGGGCCCGCAGCAGGGCGCGGAAGGGCGCGTACCCGGACTCGGCGAGGCGGTCGGGGCGCCAGGGCGGCAGCCCCCAGTCCTGTCCGCGCGCGTTGAAGGCGTCCGGGGGCGCCCCGACGGACATGCCGGCTGCGAAGTGGTCCTGCTGCGCCCAGGCGTCGGCACCGGCCGGATGGACGCCCACGGCGAGGTCGTGGACGATCCCGACCGGCATCCCGGCCTCGCGCGCGGTGCGCTGGGCGGCGGTGAGCTGGGCGTCGGTGAGCCAGACCAGACGGGAGTGGAAGTCGACACGGTCCGCCAGGTCCCGGCGGGCGCGTGCGGTGCCGGGTGAACGGGGATCGCGCAGCTCGGCGGGCCAGCGGCGCCAGTCGGCGCCGTGCACCTCGGCGAGGGCGTACCAGGTGGCGTGGTCCTGGAGGGCCTGCCCCTGCGCGGCGCGGAAGTCGGCGTAGGCGGCCCGGCGGCCGGGGGCGAGCGGCACCTCGTGGACCAGTTCCAGGGCCTCCCGCTTGGTCTCCCAGACGGCGTCCCGGTCGATCAGCGCGTCCTTGTCCAGCACCGCCTCGCGCAGCCGGGCGGCCCGCTCCAGCAGGGCGCGGACGCGGTCGCGGTCGGCGACGTACGCGAACTCGGGGACGTCCTCGACCCGCAGGTGGACGGGGTCGGGGAAGCGGCGGGAGGAGGGACGGTAGGGCGAGGGGTCGGTCGGGGGGCCGGGGACGGCCGCGTGCAGCGGGTTGACCTGGACGAATCCGGCGCCGAGGGTGCGTCCGGCCCAGCCGGCGAGTTCACCGAGGTCGGCGAGGTCGCCCATGCCCCAGGAGCGGCGGGAGAGGAGCGAGTAGAGCTGCACCAGCAGGCCGTAGGAACGCCCACGCGGCGCGGGCAGCCGGGGCGGGGCGACGATCAGGTGGGCGCGGGCGGTGCGGCCGTCGGGCGCGGTGGCGGTCAGGTCGTGCACGCCGGGCGGGAGGTTCCGGGCCGCGGTGAGGGTCTCGCCCTGCTCGGTGCGGACGCCCAGCCGGGTGCCGTCGGGCAGCCCGGCGAGGGCGGCCGGGGTGGCGGTGCCCCAGGCGACCACGGTGGGGGGCAGCAGCCGTGCGCCCTGTTCGCGTTCGCGGGCCGTGAGGGCGGCGCGGACGGCGTCCGGGCCCGCCGCGTCCACGCCGAGGGCGGCCAGCGCGAGGGTGACGGCGGTGGCCGAGGCCGTGACCGTGCGGTCCGGCGAGGGGCTGTAGGAGGTGGCGACGCCGTACAGGGCGGCGAGCCGGGACAGGTCCGCGGAAGGGGGCTCGGCCGGCCGGGGCGCGGTCACCCTAGGGCTCCGGGCGGTACTGGGCCGGGAAGGAGTCGAGTCCGGAGGCGTCCGAGGAGTCCACGCAGGCGTCGGACTCGCTGGTCAGGGGGGTGGCATCGGCGAGCGGCGGTTCGCTGGTGAGCGGTTCGGCGTCGGGCAGCGGGGGTTCGCTGGTCAGCGGGAGTTCGGCGCAGGGGCCCTCCGCGCTGAACGCGCAGAGGTGGAGGTCGTCGGCGGAGGTCTCCGCCACGGGTTTGGACAGGGCCGGGGAAGGAACGTACGCGGGTGCGGTCACGGATGGTCTCCTCGTCGAGCACGGTGCGCGGATCACGCGGACGTGCGGGATGCGGGTGGTGCGGTC
Source organism: Streptomyces pilosus (assembly GCF_014649835.1). GTDB lineage: Bacteria > Actinomycetota > Actinomycetes > Streptomycetales > Streptomycetaceae > Streptomyces > Streptomyces pilosus. The sequence continues at coordinate 950,936 of NZ_BMTU01000001.1, forward strand.
GTGCGGGTCGGGTTATCCCGCAGCCCTACCCAGCGGACGCGATGCCAGACGCCCCGGGGCTTCCAACGTGATCCTGCTCACATTCTGTTTTCATGCCCTCCCTCCACGGTGGGACAAACGCGCCACAACGGCCACTCTCATTGACACGTTCACCGCCGAGGTGGTGGGCTCGGGTTTCCCGGTAACGGAATGGACACGGCCGCTCGGCCGCCGGACCGTTCGGACCGCTCGAGCGACCAGGAGGGGCCCGTGCAGCTGCGGCGTGGGAGGACGGCGAACGCCAGGAGGGCCGCCCTCGCGTTCGCCGTCCTCGCCGGAACCCTGGGGACCGCGCCGGCCGCCGTGGCGGCGCCGCCCGCGCCCGGCACGGCCGCCTCGCCCACCGCCGACCCGGTGGCGGCCGCGGAGCCGTCCGTGTGGCCCCGCCCCCACTCCCTGCGCGCGAACGGCGCCCCGGTCGAGGTGACCGGGGAGGTCGCCCTGGTCACCGACCGGACGGCCGATCCGTACGCCGTGGAGGCGCTGCGGGAGCTGCTGCGCGAGGCCGGGGCACGCCGGTTCACCGCCCCCGGCGCACCGGTGCCCGAAGGGGCGCTCGTGGTGCGGGCGGGGACGGAACGCGCCCCGAACGACCCCCGGCGCGCCCTGCCGGCCGGCGGCTACACGCTGACCACGGGACGGGGGGCCGTCTCCCTCACCGGCGCGGACGGCGCCGGACTGTTCCACGCCGTGCAGACCCTGCGGCAGCTGCTGCGCCCGGACGGCACGATCGGCGCCGTCGTCGTGCGCGACTGGCCGGGCACCGCCGTACGCGGCGTCACCGAGGGCTTCTACGGGACCCCCTGGACCCACCGGCAGCGGCTGGGCCAGCTGGACTTCATGGGCCGCACCAAGCAGAACCGGTACCTCTACGCACCCGGCGAGGACCTGCTGCGCCAGGCCCGCTGGCGGGAGCCGTACCCGGCCGAGCGGCGCGCGGAGTTCCGGGAGCTGGCCGAGCGCGCGCGGCGCAACCACGTCACGCTCGGCTGGGCGGTCGCGCCGGGGCAGGCGATGTGCTTCGCCTCCGAGCAGGACCTGCGCGCGCTGACCCGCAAGCTGGACGCGATGTGGGCGCTGGGCTTCCGCGCCTTCCAGCTGCAGTTCCAGGACGTCAGCTACAGCGAGTGGCACTGCGGGGCGGATGACGACCGGTTCGGGTCGGGCCCCGAGGCGGCGGCCCGCGCCCAGGCGCACGTGGCGAACGGGGTGGCCCGGCACCTGGCGGACCGGCATCCCGGGTCCGTCCCGCTGTCGCTGATGCCCACCGAGTACTACGAGGAGGGATCGACGTCGTACCGGCGCTCCCTCGCGCGGGCACTGGACGAGGGCGTCGAGGTGGCGTGGACCGGGGTCGGGGTGGTGCCGCGCACCATCACGGGCCGGCAACTGGGCGAGGCCCGTGAGGCGTTCGGGCACCCGCTGGTGACCATGGACAACTACCCGGTGAACGACTACGCCCCGGGCCGGATCTTCCTCGGCCCGTACCAGGGCCGCGAGCCGGCCGTCGCCGCCGGTTCGGCGGCGCTGCTCGCCAACGCGATGGCGCAGCCCGAGGCGTCCCGCGTCCCGCTGTTCACGGCCGCCGACTTCGCCTGGAACCCGCGCGGTTACCGCCCCCAGGAGTCCTGGCGGGCCGCGATCGCCGACCTCGCCGACGGTGACGCCCGCCGCGAGCAGGCGCTGACCGCGCTCGCCGGGAACGTCTCCTCGTCGGTGCTGGGCGGCACCGAGTCGGCGTACCTGCGGCCGCTGCTGGAGGACTTCTGGCGGACCCGGCCGACGGCGCGCGGGACGCGCGAGCCCGACGCGGCCGTCCGGCTGCGCGCGGCCTTCACCGCGCTGCGCGACCTGCCGGGCTGGCTGTCCGGCACCGCCCTCGGCGCCGAGGTCGCCCCGTGGTCCGAGGGTCTGGCCCGGCACGGCGAGGCGGGTACGACGGCGCTGGACATGCTGGACGCCCAGCGGACCGGGGACGCGGCCGCCGCCTGGTCGGCGTACCGGAAGCTGGGCGAGCGGCGGAAGACGGCCGCGGCGGCGCGCGTGACGGTCGGCGAGGGCGTGCTGGACCCGTTCCTGAGCCGGGCGCAGCGGGCGTACGAGAGCTGGGCCGGACTCGACCGGGAGCCGTCCGCCGGCGGCGGGCCCGACCTCGGCCTGCCGCGCGCCCGCGTGATCGACACCGTGACGGTGCTCACCGACCCGGGCACGCGGGGGACCGTGGAGGCACGTGTGCCGGGTGAGGGGTGGCGCCGGCTCGGGACGCTGGCCGAGGGGGGCGCCACCGAGCTGCGGGGCGGCGGCCGGCCGGTGGACGCGGTCCGTGTCACCGGCGCCGGTCCCGACCGGGTGCGCCACCTGGTCCCGTGGTTCGCGGACGCGCCCGCCGCCTCCGTCGGACTGCCCGGCGACCGCGCGGACGCCGACATCGGCGGCACCCGCCGGCTGACGGCCACCCTCGGCTCGCTGCGCCCCGGCGAGGTGCGCGGCAGGCTGACCGTCGAGGCCCCGGAGGAGCTCGAGGTGCGGGTGCCCCGCCAGGCCCTGACCGCCCCGCGCGGTACGCCGCTCGAGGTGCCCGTCGAGGTGACCGTGAAGCCGGGGACGCCCGTCCGGGACTACGAGGTCAGGTTCGGCTTCGGCGGCGCGACCCGCACGCTGACGGTGCACGCGGTCCCCCGCGTCGGCGGCCCCGACCTGGCCCGCGGCGGCCGGGCGAGCTCCTCGGCCGACGAGACGCCCGACTTCCCCGCCCCGGCGGCGAACGACGGCGACCCGGAGACCCGCTGGTCCTCCCCGGTGGAGGACGACGCCTGGTGGCAGGTCGACCTCGCACGCCCGGTGCGGCTGGGAAAGGTGGCGCTGCACTGGCAGGACGCGCACCCGTCGGCGTACCGCGTGGAGGTGTCGGCGGACGGCCGCAACTGGCGCACGGCGGCTCGGGTCCCTGACGGCCGGGGCGGCCGGGAGAACGTCCGCATGGACGAGCCGGACGTCCGCCACGTCCGCGTCCAGGGCGAGAAGCGCGCGACCCGGTACGGCTATTCGCTGTGGTCGGTGGAGGCCTACGCGGTCGCGGACTGAGGGCTTCCCCTTGTGTCGGTTCCGGGCGGCCCGGGCTTCACTATTCACTCGGTACATATACTCAGTACATACTGATGTCCATGAGCACCCGTCACATCCTGCTGGGCCTGCTCGCCTCGGGGCCGAGCCACGGCTACGACCTCAAGCGACGCCACGACGCACGCTTCCCGCAGGCCCGTCCGCTGGCCTACGGGCAGGTCTACACGACGCTGCAGCGGCTGGTCCGGGACGGTCTCGCCGAGGTCGAGGGCACCGACTCGGACGGCGGCCCGGAGCGGACCGTCTACCGCGCCACGGACGAGGGTGTGCGGGAACTGTCCCGGTGGGCCGGGGAGATCGCCCCGCCCGCGCCGTTCGTGACGAACGAGATCTTCGCCAAGGTCGTGGTGTCGATCCTGTCCGACGGTGACCCCGCCGGGTACCTGCGCGCCCAGCGCGCCGCCCACATGGACCGGATGCGGGAGCTCACCGCGGTGAAGACGGCGGGGGGCGCCGACCTGGCGACCGTGCTCTCGGCCGACTTCGCCCTCAACCACCTGGACGCCGACCTGCGGTGGATGACGACCACGGCGGCCCGGCTCACCACCCTGACCGCGGAGGTCGACACGGCATGAACCACGGGGACAACACGGCGGGAGGGCTGCTCACGGGCCGCCGTCTGGTCAAGGCGCACGGCAGGACCGAGGCGCTGCGGGGCGCCACCGTCACCCTGGACGCGGGCGAGATCCTCGCGGTGACGGGCCCCAGCGGGAGCGGCAAGTCGACGCTGGCGCACTGCCTCTCCGGCATCACCCGCCCGGACGCCGGCTCCGTGACGTACGCCGGTCGGCGGCTGGAGGAACTGCCCGAGAAACGGCTGAGTGAGCTGCGCCGCACCGAGTTCGGGGTGGTGTTCCAGTTCGGCCAGCTGATTCCGGAGCTGACCGCGGCGGACAACGTGGCGCTGCCGCTGATGCTGGCGGGGGCCGGCCGCGCGGAGGCGCGGGCGACGGCCGGGGAGTGGCTGGAGCGGTTCGGGGTGCGCGGGCAGGAGGACTCACGGCCGGGGGAGCTGAGCGGAGGGCAGGCGCAGCGGGTGGCGCTGGCCCGCGCGCTGGTCACCGGGCCCCGGGTGGTGTTCGCGGACGAGCCGACGGGGGCGCTGGACTCGCTGGCGGGCGAGCAGGTGATGACGGCCCTGGTGCACACGGTCCGCGAGACCGGCACGGCGGTGCTGCTGATCACGCACGACGCGCAGGTGGCCGCGTACGCCGACCGTGAGGTGCGGCTGTGCGACGGGGTCGCGGCGCCGCAGGGGGCGGCGGCATGACGGCGTCCCTCCTCTCCGACCTGCGGCTGGCGTGGCAGCTCACCCGGGGTGCCGGCCGGCGCGAGTGGTGGCGGACCGGGCTCACCGCGACCGGGGCGGCGCTCGCCACCGGGTTCGCGCTGGCGGCCGGTGCGCTGGCCTCGCTGCGCGGCGGCCACCACTCCGATTCCCTCGCCGGGGGGCTGCTCGGCGAGCCCGGTACGCGCGCCGGGGTGATCCTCGCCCTGCTGCTGCTCCTCGTCCCGGTGCTCGGCTTCCTCGGGCAGTGCGCCCGGATCGGGGCCGTGCACCGCGACCGGCGGCTGGCCGGGCTGCGGCTGGCGGGGGCGACCCCGGGGCAGGTGCGGCGGATCGCGGCGCTGGAGACCGGGCTCGCCTGTCTGCTCGGGTCGGCGGTCGCGACGGCGGTCACGGTGCCGGTCCTGGTGGGGGCGTGGGAGCGGCCTCCGGCGCTCACCTGGGTGGTGCTCGCCCTGATCGCGCTCGCCGTGCCGGTGCTGGGCGCGGCGGCGGGCGCGCTGGCGCTGCGCCGGGTGGTGGCGTCGCCGCTGGGGTGGGTGCGCCGCGTCGGTCCGGCACGTCCGGGGCGCGGGCCGGGGCGGCTGTTCCTGGCGGCGCTGCTGCTGGTGGCGGGGGTGGCCCTGCTGGCGGCGGTCACCGCCTCGGGCACGCCGCGCGGCCCGTCGCTGTGGCGGACGCCGATGACGGTCTTCGGCGCGCTGCTCGCGGTCGGCGCGGGCTCGGTGTGGCTGTCCGGGGCCGCCTGCCGCCTCGTGGGGCGGACGCTGGCGGTGCGGGCCCGCTCGGCGGCGACGCTGATCGCGGCGGAACGGCTGCGCGACGACCCGTGGGCGGCGGCCCGCACGCACGCGGCGGTGCTGCTGGTGACGGTCGCGGGCACCGGGTTCGTGAGCGTGCGGCACATCGTGACGGAGGCGCTGCGCGAGGACCGGCACCGGCTCGCGGAGAGCGTCTCGTACTACACCACCGGGCTGGACCTCACCGGCGCGGCGATCGCGGTGGGTCTGCTGATCACCCTGTCCGCGCTCGCCGTCGGCACGGCCGAGTCGCTCGCCGTCCGCCGCAGCGGGCTGGCCGCGCAGGTGGCGGCGGGCGTGCCGCGGGCGGTGCTCGTCCGGGCGCTGCTGCTGGAGACCGCCCTGCCGCTGGCACCGGCCCTGCTGGTGGCGGGCGTCGGCGGACTGGCGATCGGGGCCGGATACTCCTCGCTCACCGCGTCCGGCGCCCTGCCGTGGTCCGCCCTGCTGGTCCCGCTCACGGTCTACGCCGCCTGCCTCCTGGCCTCGGCCACCGCCCTGCCCCTGCTGCGGCGCACGGTCCGCCCGTCGGAACTGCGCCACACCTGAACCGGCCCACGGGGACACCGCCGGCCCGCTCCCCGCCGGGCCGCCGGCGCCCGCGGGGGGGGGGTCAGGCGGAGAGGCCGTCGATGCGGGCCATCGCGTCCGCCGCCCCGTACGGCTGGAGGTACGGCAGCCAGCGCGGGTCGCGGTGGCCGGTGCCGATGATGCGCCAGGCCAGACCGGTGGGCGGGGCGGGTTTGTGGCGCAGGCGCCAGCCCAGCTCGATCAGGTGCCGGTCGGCCTTGACGTGGTTGCAGCGGCGGCAGGACGCGACGACGTTGTCCCAGACGTGCTTGCCCCCTCGGCTGCGCGGGATCACGTGGTCGACGCTGGTTGCGACGCCACCGCAGTACATGCACCGGCCCCCGTCACGGGCGAACAGCGCCCGGCGGGTGAGGGGAACGGGCCCCCGGTAGGGGACCCGCACGAAACGCTTGAGCCGGACCACGCTGGGTGCGGGGACGGTGACGGTCGCGCTGTGCAGATGGGCGCCGGTCTCCTCGAGGCAGACTGCCTTGTTCTCGAGGACGAGCACGAGCGCGCGGCGGAGCGGTACGACGCCGAGTGGCTCGTACGACGCGTTGAGGACCAGGACATGCGGCACGGACGGCCTCCTTGTACGCCGGCGGCGCGTGGCTCGCGCCGGGACGATCCGTAGTCAGTTTCTCCTCATGCCTGGTGGAAGCGCCACCATGTCCCGGTAACGGGCTGGGAGTGTTTTCGACCACATCCCGATGCATCCCCAGGATCATGGCCTGTTCAAGCACGGGTGAGCACGGTCTCTTCTTCCCGGAGCGAGCCGATCCCTTCACAATGCCCCGTTAGTGTGGTGGTTCTGCCCGTCCGGTGACCCGATCGTGACCTTGCCGGACTTGACCGCCGCGGCGGGGGCAGATCGTGCTCCTGGAGGTACCTGTCGTGTCCTTGTCCGCCGTCCTGTCGGCCGCCGATCCGTCGCCGACGCCCTCGGAGTCCGGGACCCCCGTGGTGCCCTCGCTCAAAGACGCCCACGAGAGCGCCACCAACGCCGCCGGCTGGGTCGAGGAGAACTGGTCGACGTGGCTGGCGATCGGCCTCAGGGTGCTGCTGATCGTGGTGATCGCGGTGGTCCTGAGAGTGGTGGTGCGGCGGGCGATCACGAAGCTGGTCGACCGCATGTCCCGCACCGGCCAGGCGGTGGACGGCACGGCGCTCGGCGGTCTGCTGGTCAACGCCGAGCGGCGCCGGCAGCGCTCGCAGGCCATCGGCTCGGTCCTGCGCTCGGTGGCGTCGTTCCTCATCCTGGGGACCGCCGCGCTGATGGTCCTCGGCACCTTCCAGATCAACCTGGCTCCGCTGCTCGCCTCGGCCGGTGTCGCGGGTGTGGCCATCGGTTTCGGCGCGCGCAACCTGGTGACGGACTTCCTCTCCGGCGTCTTCATGATCCTGGAGGACCAGTACGGCGTCGGCGACAGTGTCGACGCGGGCGTGGCGTCCGGCGAGGTGATCGAGGTCGGGCTGCGGGTGACCAAGCTGCGCGGCGACAACGGGGAGATCTGGTACGTCCGCAACGGCGAGGTCAAGCGCATCGGCAACCTGTCCCAGGGCTGGGCGACCGCCAACGTGGACGTGACGGTCCGCTCCGACGAGGACCTGGACCGGGTGAAGGCCACGCTGACCGAGGTCGCCGAGCGGACGAGCAAGGAGGAGCCCTGGAACGAGCTCCTGTGGAGCCCGGTCGAGGTGCTCGGCCTGGACTCGGTGCTGCTGGACTCCATGGTGGTCCGTGTCTCGGCGAAGACCATGCCGGGCAAGTCGCTGACCGTGGAGCGGGAGCTGCGCTGGCGCATCAAGCGCGCCTTCGACGCGAACGGCATCCGCATCGTCGGCGGCGCCACGGCCCTGGAGGACGCGCCGCCCGCCGATCCGACGGCCGGCGTCGCGGCCCCGTCCGCCTACGCGAGCACCGTCTCACCGCAGTCGATGGCGGCGTCCCCGCTGCCCCCGCCGAACATCACCAAGTAGGCGCGGCCACCGTGAGGGCGGCACCCGGGCGTCCCGGGTGCCGCCCTCACGCGTCCCTTTCCGCGTCTCCCCTTGACGCCCCCTCCGCACGGACATACGTTCACCTGGCCCAACAGGAAACTTTCCTAACAGTGCCGGGCGGGCGCCGCGGCCGGGATGGACGTCCCGCGCCGGCCGCTGAGAGGCTGGAGCCGAGGAAGGGCAGGTGTCGCACCCCATGGCAGGAACCGCCGGTCCGCCGGGCACCCCGCGCGTGCTGCGCGCCATGAACGACCGCACCGCCCTGGACCTGCTGCTGGAGCACGGCCCGCTGTCCCGCTCCCGGATCGGCCGGCTCACCGGCCTGTCCAAGCCGACCGCCTCCCAGCTCCTGGCCCGCCTGGAGGCGGCCGGGCTGGTCCTCGCCACCGGCACCACCGAGGGCCGCCCCGGCCCCGGCGCCCAGCTGTACGAGGTCAACCCGGCCGCCGCCCACGCGGCGGGACTGGACGTCTCCCCCCGGCGGATCCGCGCCGCCGTCGCCGACCTCACCGGCCGCACGGTCGGCCGGTACGAGCTGCCCACCCCGGGCCGCCGCTCCCCCGCACCCGCCGTCCAGCAGGTCACCGACGCCCTGGACGGCGCGGTGAAGGCGGCGGGGCTGTGCCGCTCCGACATCCACCACCTCGTCATCGGGACACCGGGCGCCTTCGACCCGAACACCGGACGCCTGCGCTACGCCTCCCACCTCCCCGGCTGGCACTCCCCGGCCCTCCTCGACGAACTGGCCGCCGCGCTGCCGATGCCGTTCGCCTACGAGAACGACGTCAACCTGGTCGCCCTGGCCGAGCAGCGGCGCGGCGCGGCCCGCGACCACACCGACTTCGTCCTGCTGTGGAACGAGGAGGGCCTGGGCGCCGCCCTGGTGCTCGGCGGCCGGCTGCACCGGGGCTGGACCGGCGGCGCGGGCGAGGTCGGCTTCCTGCCGGTGCCCGGCACACCGCTGGTCCGCCAGGTCGGCAGGGCCAACAGCGGCGGCTTCCAGGAGCTGGCCGGCGCCCAGGCCGTGCCCGTGCTCGCCCGCGAACTGGGCGTCCAGGACATCCCGCCGGGCCCGTACACCGAGCAGGCGGCCGCCCTCCTCGCGCGCGCCGCCGCGTCCCCGCCCGGCGACGGACCCGAGCACCGCCTCCTGCGGGCCTACGCCACCCGCCTGGCCACCGGCCTCGCCTCCCTGGTCTCCGTCCTCGACCCCGAACTCGTCGTCCTGAGCGGCACCGGCCTCACCTCGGGCGGCGAGGTGCTGCGCGCCCTGGTCCAGGCCGAACTGGAGGAACTGGCCGCCCCCCGCCCCCGGCTCGTCCTGGGCGACGTCCGTGAACACCCCGTGCTGCGCGGCGCGCTGGAGAGCGCGCTGGCGGCCACCCGTGACGAGGTCTTCGACACCTCCCGCTGAAACGGCGTCCCCGTGACGGTGTCGTCCGCGCCGCACGCGTCCGCCGAGGCCAGCCCGCTCACCGATGTGAAGGGACAGCAGACAGCACATGAAACTCACCGTGGTCGGCGGAGGCTCGACCTACACCCCCGAACTCGTCGACGGCTTCGCCCGCCTGAGGGACACCCTCCCCCTGACCGAGCTGGTCCTCACCGACCCGGCGACGGACCGCCTCGACCTGATCGGCGCCCTGTCCCGCCGCATCCTCGCCCGCCAGGGCCACCCCGGGACGGTCACCACGACCGCCGACCTGGACGCGGCGGTGGACGGCGCGGACGCGGTCCTCCTCCAGCTCAGGGTGGGCGGTCAGGCGGCCCGGCAGCAGGACGAGACCTGGCCCCTGGAGTGCGGCTGCGTGGGCCAGGAGACCACCGGCGCGGGCGGTCTGGCCAAGGCGCTGCGCACCGTCCCGGTCGTCCTCGGCATCGCCGACCGCGTCCGCCGGGCCAACCCGGACGCCTGGATCATCGACTTCACCAATCCGGTGGGCATCGTCACCCGGGCCCTGCTCCGAGCCGGCCACAAGGCCCTGGGCCTGTGCAACGTGGCCATCGGCCTCCAGCGGAAGTTCGCGGCGCTGCTGGACACCGACCCGGCCGGCGTCCACCTGGACCACGTGGGGCTCAACCACCTCACCTGGGAGACGGCGGTGCGCCGGGGCGGCCCGGACGGCGAGGACGTCCTCCCCGCCCTCCTCGCCGCCCACGGTGACACGATCGCCGCCGACCTGCGCCTCCCCCGCCCCCTGCTGGACCGCCTGGGCGTGGTTCCGTCCTACTACCTGCGCTACTTCTACGCGCACGACGAGGTCGTACGGGAACAGCGCACCAAGCCCTCCCGGGCCGCCGAGGTGGCCGACATGGAACGCCGCCTCCTGGCCCTGTACGCCGACCCCGGCCTCGACGAGAAGCCCGCCCTGCTCTCCCGGCGCGGCGGCGCCTTCTACTCGGAGGCCGCGGTGGACCTGGCCGCGGCCCTGCTCCGGGGCGCCGGCTCCCCGCACCAGGTGGTCAACACCGCCAACAACGGCACGCTCCCCTTCCTCCCCGACGACGCCGTCATCGAGGTCCAGGCGGCGGTGGGCCCGAAGGGCGCGAGCCCGCTGCCCGTCCCCCCGGTCGACCCCCTCTTCGCGGGCCTGATGGCCGGCGTCACCGCCTACGAGGACCTGGCCCTGGAGGCGGCCCTGCACGGCTCCCGGGACCGCGTGTTCCGCGCCCTGCTCGCCCATCCCCTGATCGGCCAGTACGCGTACGCCGACCGGCTCACCGACGAACTCGTCGCCCACAACCGGGAGTACCTCACGTGGGCCTGACCGCGGGCGTCCTCGCCATCGACGCCGGCAACAGCAAGACGGACGTCGCGGTGATCGGGTCCGACGGGGCGGTGCTGGCGGCGGCCCGCGGCGAGGGCTTCCGCCCCCCGGCGGTGGGTCTGGACACCGCGATGGGCACCCTCACCGGCACCGTCGGCCGGGCCCTCGCCGACGCGGGCGCCACGGGTGTCCTGCGCGTCTCGGCCTGCCTGGCCAACGCCGACCTGCCCGTCGAGGAGGAACAGCTGACCGCGGCGCTGGCCGCGTGCGGCTGGGGCGGGACCGTCGCGGTGCGCAACGACACCTTCGCGGTCCTGCGCGCGGGGGTCGATGAGCCGCGGGGGGTCGCCGTCGTCTGCGGCGCGGGCATCAACTGCGTCGGCATGCGCCCCGACGGGCGCACCGCGCGCTTCCCGGCGATCGGGCGCGTCTCCGGTGACTGGGGCGGGGGCTGGGCGCTGGCGGAGGAGGCGCTGTGGCACGCGGCCCGCGCGTCGGACGGACGCGGCGGGCCGACCGCCCTGGCGGACACGCTGCCTGCGCACTTCGGGCTGTCCGGCATGGCCGGGCTGATCGAGGCACTGCACCTGGGGCACGTACCGCGGGCGCGCCGGCACGAGTTGACCCCGGTGCTGTTCGCGACGGCGGCGGGAGGCGACGGGGTCGCGCGGGCGATCGTGGCGCGGCAGGCGGAGGAGATCGTCACGATGGCGGTGGTCGCGCTGACCCGGCTGTCCCTGCTGGACGAGGAGACGCCCGTGGTGCTGGGCGGAAGTGTCCTGGCGGCACGGCACCCCCTGCTGGACGACCGTGTCCACGCCCTCCTCGCCGAACGCGCACCGAAGGCGGTGCCCCGGGTGGTCACGGTGCGGCCCGTGCTCGGGGCGGGGCTGCTGGGGCTGGACGCCCTGCCCGCCCCGGCCTCCGCGCACGCGCGCCTGCGCGGGCACTACGCGTCGTAGCGGGGGCCGAGCCCCCGCCCGGCGCCGCGGGCGTGACCGGAACCGAACCGGACTCCCGGGCGTGTTCCTCGGCGGGGCTGGGGACGGCGAGGGGCGGAATTCCCGGGCGGGGCTGGGGACGGCGAGGGGCGGAATTCCCGGCAATCGGGCCGCAATCGGATCAAGATCGTGCCAAGGCCGGTGCACATGTCGGCCCCGGCGGCGATACTTGCCCGGAGGAATGACCATGGGGGAGGTCACGTGACACACACGCCGCACAGCCCGGCGCCACCGGGCCATGCCGCGCCCGCGCCGCCGGCGGCACCGCCCCGGCACCGCCCCGCCCCCACCGCCGCGTCCACCCCCGGGGCGCCCCCGCCCCCCGCCGTCCGCCGGACCGCCTTCGCCGAGGGCGTGGACCGCCTCCGCAGGGCCGCCACCACGGAGCCCGGCCGTCTCCGCGTCATCGGCGCGGTCCTGGCCGCCCTCGTCCTCGCGTTCGGCGCGGTGACGGCATGGCAGATGACCGACCGCGCCGCGGCCGCCGACGACGTCCTCACCGGCAGCCAGCCCCTCACCTCCGACGCCGCCGACATCTACCGCTCCCTCGCGGACGCGAACACCGCGGCGTCCAGCGGCTTCCTGGCCGGCGGCCAGGAGACCGCGGCCTCGCGGGACCGCTACGAGAAGGACATCCGCACCGCCGCCGGCAAGCTCGTCAACGCCGCGGCCAACTCGGAACCCGGCTCGTCCTCCGCGGAGACGATCGCCGAACTCAACCGCCTGCTCCCCGAGTACAAGGGCCTGGTGGAACGCGCCCGCACGTACAACCGCCAGGGCTACCCCGTGGGCGGCGCCTACCTGCGGTACGCGAACGAGAAGATGCAGAAGGAGATGCTCCCGGCGGCCGAGGAGCTGTACACCACGGAGAGCCGGCGCCTGCGCTCCGACTACGCGGACGCGACCCCGTACCCCTGGGCCGCGATCGCCCTCGGCGTCCTCGCGCTCGCCGCCCTCGGCTGGGCCCAGCGCCGCACCTACCTGCACACCCACCGCGTCTTCAACCACGGCCTCGTCGCGGCGACGGTGACCGCCGCCGTGGTGCTGCTCTGGCTGACGGCCGGCCACACCCTGGCCCGCTCCGGCCTGCACGACTCCTACGACCACGGCGTCCGCTCGCTCGACGTCCTGCACGACGCCCGCATCGCCTCCCTGAAGGCGCGGGGCAACGAGAACCTCACCCTGGTGGCGCGCGGCGCGGAGACGACGAAGGTGGGCGAGGAGACCTTCGACGCCTACGACCACGACTTCGGGCGCGACATGGACACCCTCGCCAAGGGCCTGGCCCGCGCCGAACGGCTCGCGGACGACGACAGGGGCACCAAACCGGTCTCCTCGGCGGTGAGCGACATGACCGAGTGGAAGAAGCGTCACGCGGCCGCGCGCGAGCAGGACGAGAACGGCAACTACCAGCAGGCGCTGGACATGGTGATCGGCGCCGAGGGCGCGACGGGCGAGTGCTTCGACAGCGTCGACCGGAACCTGGCCGCGGCGCTGGCGCACGAGGAGACGGAGTTCAGGCAGGCGGCGGGCGACGGCAGGGACGCGCTGACGGGTCTGCCGCTCGGCGCGGCGGCCTGCGCGGTGCTGGGTGCGGCCGGCGCGGTCCTGGGCATCGGCCGCAGGCTCTCGGAGTACCGATGAACACGCGCGTGCCGGACCCGCAGGGGGCGTTCGGGCCGGAGGAGGCGACGAGGATGACCGCACCGCACCCGCGGACCCGCCCCAAGGGCTGGGGCGGGGTGGGCGCGATGGCGACGGCCTGCGTCCTGGCCCTGGTCTTCGCCCTCGTCCTGACCTGCACCGGCTCCCAGGGCCGCAGCCCGGCGAAGACCACCGGTGAGTCCGTCTCCCACGCCGAACGGGCACAGGCCGACGAGGAGTGCACGGCCCCGGAGAAGCAGACGCTGGCCCCCTCCGCCGCCGACGGCCCCACCATCGCGGCGATCAAGAGCCGCCGGGGCGAGAAGCGCAAGCTGATCGTCGGCGTGGACCAGAACAGCTACCGCTGGGGCTACCGGGACCCCAACAGCGGGGAGAGCGGCAGGCTCGAGGGCTTCGACATCGACCTGGTGCACCGCATCGCCGAGGACATACTCGGCGACCGCGACGCGGTGCAGTTCAAGGCCATCCCGACCGACCAGCGCATCCCGGCGATCCAGGCCGGCCGCGTCGACATGGTCGTCCGCACGATGACGATCAACTGCGCGCGCATCCGGGACGTGGCGTTCTCCGCGCCGTACTTCAAGACGGGCCAGCAGGTCCTGGCCCCGAAGTCCTCGCCGGTCACCGGGTACGACGCGAGCCTGGCGGACCGGGAGATATGCACGGCGGCGGGCTCCACGGCGTACTCGACGCTGGAGGCGGACCGGAAGACGGGCCGGCTCCCGGAGTCGGCCGACATCGGCACGACGGTCCCCAACCAGCTGGACTGCCTGGTGCGTCTGCAGCTCGGCGAGGTGGACGCCGTCGTCACGGACGGGGCGCTCGCGGCCAGCCAGGCCGCGCAGGACCCGACGGTGGAACTCAAGGGCGCGGCCTTCACGACCGAGTACTACGGCGTGGCGATGAAGAAGGACGCGGACGACCTGGTCCGCCGGGTCAACCGCATCCTGGTGGACTTCCGGGGGGACACCGCGGGCGGCTGGGAGTCCTCGTACGCGAGCTGGCTGTCGGCCACACTGGGCCGCGACTCCGCCGCGTCGAAGCCCCCGGCCCCCCAGTACCTGCGCACGAGCTGACCCCACCGCGCCACCCGCCACCCCACCCCGACCTCACCCCAACCACACCCGCGACGACTTCCCAGCGAGAGGTGATCGATGGCCGACACGGATCCCACCGGGCCGGTGCTGGACCGGGACGAGGTGGACCGTGCGCTGGCGCGGCTCGGCGCGGAGCACGAGGCGATCGAGACCTCACTCCTCGCCCTGCAGGACCACGCGGGCCGGAGACTGCTGGAGGGCGCGCAGCTCACCGGGCTCACCGCCGAGCGCTGGACGACCACGGAGGCGTCGATCACGCTGCTGTGGACCTGCTTCGACGCGTACACGGACGTGCTGCGCACCGCCCGGGACATCCGCTCCCGCCGCCGCTGGTCCAGCCGCGAGGACCTGGCGGAGCTGACGGAGCTGCTGCGCGGCGAGCCGGTGACGCTGGCGGGCGGCGCGTCGGCGGCATCGGGCGCGCCCCCGGCCCACGGCGCCCCCGGCAGGCTCAGCGAGCGCTACTCCCTCGCGGGCCTCGTCGACCGCATGAACGAGCTGTACGCGACCTCGCTGGACATGGTGGTGGCCGCGGACGCGGTCTGGTCGGCGCTGCCCGCCCGGATCGATCTACTGGCCGCCGAACTCCACCGCACGAGCAGGCTCGCGCACTCGGTCGGGGTGCGCCCCGGCGAGCATCCTGCGGGCGACGACCTGGAGCGCATCACCCGCACCCTGACGAAGCTGCGCGAGCAGGTGGTGTCCGACCCGCTGGCGTTCTGGAAGCCGGCGGAGGGCAGTTCGGCGCCGGGCGGCGGCAGGCCCGACACCACGGTCTACGACCGCGAGGCGCGCGCCCTGGAGGACGTGCGCCGCGAGATCGACGCGGTGCTGACGGTCCGGCAGGACGCGGAGAAGCGCATCGTGCGGCTGCGTGACGTGCTGTCCCGCGCCGACCGCACGCTCGCCGAGGCGCGCACCGCGCGCGGCGAGGTGCTGGCGAAGATCGCGGCGACGGAGGTGCCGGTGGTGAGCGGGCCGCCGACGGCGCTCCAGGAGCAGCTGTCGACGGCCGCCGAGTACCGCCGGCACGCCCAGTGGCACCGCCTGTCCCCGCTGCTGGAGTCGCTCGAGCAGAAGGCGGAGGACGAACTGCTGCGCGCCCGGGAGTCGTTGACGGCGGTGACGGCACCGCTGGCGGTCCGCGCGGAGCTGCGCGGCCGGCTGGACGCGTACAAGGCGAAGGTGGCCCGGTACGGTCTCGCGGAGGACTCCCTGCTGGTGGAGCGGTACGAGAAGGCGCGCCGCATGCTGTGGAGCGCGCCCTGCGACCTGCGCGCCGCCGAGCAGGCGGTGCTGCGCTACCAGCAGGCGGCCGCGGAACTGCTCGGCGGCACCCCCCGGGTGCCGGACCAGGGCGGGCCCGAGGACCGGAGGGGGCCGGGCGCATGAGCGAGCAGGGGGAGGCGGGGTCATGACCGAGCCGGAGCGGCGGGAGCCCGGGACGGGCCGGGCCGCACAGGCCTGCCAGCGCCCCGAGTGCGGGGGCACCTACGAGGACGTGGGCGGCGGCGAGCTGTACTGCGACACCTGCGGCCTCGCCCCGGTGGTGTCACCGACGGGTCTGGTCGCCTCGCCCCCGACCGGCGTCACGGTGGGCGGCCGTGACTCGCGCGGCTCGGCGGGCAGCGGACGGTCCGCTGGCAGCGGCCGCAGCTCGCGCACCTCGTCGCAGTCGTCGAGGTCCCGGCGCTCGGTCTCCGGGCGGCTCTCCCGTTCGGTGTCGGGCCGGGCCTCGGGCCGTTCGGTGTCGGTACGCAGTTCCGGCACGGGCGCCGGCTCCTCCACCCGGGGCCGCCTGGGTGCCGGTCTTGTCCAGGTGCCGCCGATCCCGCGCCCCGATCCGCGCGGGATGGTGCTGGACGAGCCGGAGGTGCCCGAGCGGAAGCGGTTCTGCTCGCGTTCGGACTGCGGGGCGGCGGTCGGCCGGGCCCGCAACGGCAGACCGGGCCGGACGGAGGGGTTCTGCACCAAGTGCGGTCACCCCTACTCGTTCGTGCCGAAGCTGCGCTCCGGGGACGTGGTGCACGGGCAGTACGAGGTGGTCGGCTGCCTGGCGCACGGCGGCCTGGGCTGGATCTACCTCGCCGTGGACCGGGCGGTGTCGGACCGCTGGGTGGTCCTCAAGGGCCTGCTGGACACCGGTGACCAGGACGCCATGGCGGCGGCGATCTCCGAGCGGCGCTTCCTCGCGGAGATCGAGCACGCCAACATCGTGCGGATCTACAACTTCGTGGAGCACCTGGACCAGCGCACCGGCTCCCTCGACGGCTACATCGTGATGGAGTACCTGGGCGGCAAGTCGCTGAAGGAGATCGCCAACGCCCGCCGCACACCGGAGGGCAGGCGTGACCCGCTGCCGGTGGAGCAGGCGTGCGCGTACGGCATCGAGGCGCTCGAGGCGCTCGGCCACCTGCACAGCCGGAACCTGCTCTACTGCGACTTCAAGGTCGACAACGCCATCCAGACCGAGGACCAGCTGAAGCTGATCGACATGGGCGCGGTGCGCCGGATGGACGACGACGAGTCGGCCATCTACGGCACGATCGGCTACCAGGCGCCCGAAGTCGCCGAGGCGGGCCCGTCGGTGGCGTCCGACCTGTACACGGTGGCCCGTACGCTCGCCGTCCTCACGTTCGACTTCCAGGGGTACACGAACGTGTTCGTGGACTCGCTGCCGGACCCGGACAACATCGAGGTCTTCCGCCGGTACGAGTCGTTCTACCGGCTGCTGGTGCGCGCCACCGACCCGGATCCGGCGCGCAGGTTCGCCTCGGCGCAGGAGATGACCGAGCAGCTGACGGGTGTGCTGCGGGAGGTCGTCTCACTCCAGTCGGGCCGGGCCCGCCCCGCGCTCTCCACGCTGTTCGGACCGGAACTGCGGGTGACGGACGCGGAGTTGTTCCCGGCCCTGAACGGGGACGTGTCCCGCCTGGGTGCCAGGGTGCCGCGCCCGCGCAGGGAGCGGCAGGCCCTCGCCGCGGCGGGCGGCGCCCCGGCCGCTCCCGTCCCCGCCACGGCCCCCGCGGCCGTCGTCAGGCCCGTCGACTGTGCCCGCGCGGCCCTCGCCCTCCCGGTGCCGCACGTGCATCCCGCCGACCCCAACGCGGGCTTCCTCGCGGGTCTGCTGACGTCCGCTCCGGGTGAGCTGATCAACGCGCTGGCCGCCGCGCCCGCCCCGTCGGCGGAGACCAGGCTGCGCGAGATCCGGGCCCGGCTGGAGACCGGCGAGCGGTCCGTCGCGCTGGAGGCGCTGCGCGCGCTGGAGGAGCGGGACCCCGACGACTGGCGGGTGGTCTGGTACCGGGGCGTGGCCGCGCTGGTGACCGGCGACCACGAGGGCGCCGCGCTCGCCTTCGACGCGATCTACGACGCCTTTCCGGGTGAGATCGCCCCGAAGCTGGCGCTCGGCCTGTGCGCGGAGGTGCTGGGCCAGTTGGACAACGCGGCCGAGTACTACCGCCTGGTGTGGTCGACCGACCCGAGCTTCGTGAGTGCCGCGTTCGGGCTGGCCCGGGTGCGGCTGGCGGCCGGGGACCGCGTCGGCGCCGTACGGACGCTGGAGTCGGTGCCGGAGTCCTCCATCCACTACACGGCCGCCCGGGTGGCGGCCGTGCGGGCCCGGCTGCGGGGGCGTGCGGCGGTGCCCGGTGACGTACCGTTCCTGGACGACCTGGCCGCCGCCGCGGGCCAGGTCGAGGCCCTGGAGGCGTACGGTCTGGATCCGGCACGGCGCGAGCTGTTGTCGGCCGAGGTCCTCGGCTGCGGGCTGGACTGGGTACTCTCCGGGGGCCAGGGTTCCGCCCCTCCCGCCGCCGGGGGACGGACGCTGCTCGGCAGCGGCCTGGACGAGCGGGGCCTGCGCTTCGGCCTGGAGCGTTCGTACCGCACGCTGGCCCGGCTGGCGCGCAGCGGCGAGGAGAGGATCGACCTGGTGGAACGTGCCAATCGTTACCGCCCCCGGACATGGGTGTAGTTGATGTCGCAGATGCCTCAGCAGGCCGCTCTGTCGAAGTGCCCGAGCTGCGAGGAACCCCTCGAATCGGGTGATCGTTTCTGCGGTGCGTGCGGATACGACCTGTCGGTGGTGCCCGCACGGCCGCACGACGAGCCGACGATCGCCCTCAACGGTTCGGTGCCGCCCCAGGCGTCGGCGGAACGTCCCCGGACGCCGTCGGCGCCGCCCGCGGCCCCGGCCTGGCCCGCGCCCGGGCCGGACGGCTCCGTCGACGGGCCGCCGACCCATCAGCCGACGGACGTGCCCGGGACGAACTCGGACGGATCGCCGCTGTCCGGCGGGCCGGCCGCCCCGGCCGCACCCGCGGCTCAGCCCGACGCCCCGGTCCCACCCGCGGCTCCGCCGGCCGCCGGGCCCCCCGCGGCGCCGCCTCCGCCCCCGCCGTCCGCGCCCCCGGCGCCGTCGTCCGGTGTGCGTTTCGACCGCCGCGCGGAGCCGGACGCGTCCCCGGCGCCCGGCCCCGAGGGGCGTCCCGGCGGCGGCCACGATCCGGCGCAGCCCGAGGAGTACCCGCTCCAGGCGCCCGACCCGCGGGTGACCTCCGGACCGGACCGGCAGACGGCCGCCGGTGGCACGGTGTGCGTGGCGTGCCGTGCGGGCAGGGTGGACGAAGACGGCTACTGCGAGAACTGCGGCCACGCCCAGCCGCGCGAACGGGACCACATGGAACAGGAATGCGGCCCCCTGGCCGCGGTCAGCGACCGCGGCCTGCGCCACCACCGCAACGAGGACGCCTTCGGCATCGGCACCGCGACGCTGCCGGACGGCTCCCCCGTCTCCGTGGCGATCGTCTGTGACGGCGTCTCCTCGGCGACCCGCCCCGACGAGGCCTCCATGGCCGCCTCCCGCGCGGCGACCGAGTCGCTGCTGGCGGCCCTGCCGCGGGGCACCCACCCGCAGCAGGCGATGCACGACGCGATCATCGCCGCCTCCGACGCGGTCAACGCGCTGGCCGACGAGCCGGCCCCGGCCGACCGCGAGAACGCCCCGCACCAGAACGCCCCGGCGTGCACGATCGTCGGCACGGTGGTGGCGGCGGGCCTGCTGGTCGTCGGCTGGGTCGGCGACAGCCGCGCCTACTGGGTACCGGTCGACCGCTCCGCGCCGGCGGCCCGGCTCACCGAGGACGACTCGTGGGCCGCCCAGATGGTCGCCGCGGGCCTGATGGGCGAGGCCGAGGCGTACGCCGACCACCGCGCCCACGCGATCACCGGCTGGCTCGGCGCCGACGCCTACGAGCTGGAACCGCACACCGCGTCCTTCAAGCCGGACCGGCCCGGGGTGATCGTGGTCTGCACGGACGGCCTGTGGAACTACGCGGAGTCGGCCGACGAGATGGCCCAGGTCGTGCCCGCCGACGCCGCCGTGCGCCCGCTGCACAGCGCGCGGGTCCTGGTCGGTCACGCCCTCGACGGCGGTGGCCACGACAACGTAACAGTGGCCCTCGTACCGTTCCCGGCCGTCCCCCAGGGGGCAGGATCGGCCTGAGGCCGCGTGAGGGGAGCCCCTTGCGGGCTCCCACGGGGAAGCCTCGACGGACCGGAGGGGACCGGTCCGTCATCCGTCGTCGCCCCGCGCCGCCGGGGCACCCGAGGGGGATCGAACAGGCATGGCCATCTTGTCGAAATCGAACGTGCCGCAGTTCTCGGTGGACGTGTACCAGAACGAGTACCTGCCGGAGGGCGGCCGCGAGGTCAACGCCATCGTGACGGTGACGGCGACCGGCGGCGGCACCATCGGCAGCGCGGTGACGGCGCCCCACCTCTTCTCCCCGGGCGAGGGACCGTCGGCGGCCGTGGTGCTCATGGTCGACTGCTCGGGTTCGATGGACTACCCGCCGACGAAGATGCGCAACGCCCGGGACGCGACGGCCGCCGCGATCGACACCCTGCGCGACGGCGTGCACTTCGCGGTCGTCGGCGGCACGCACGTGGCCAAGGAGGTGTACCCGGGGGGCGGCGGTCTGGCCGTCGCCGGCGACGCCACCCGCGAGGAGGCCCGGCAGGCGCTGCGGAAGCTGAGCGCGGGCGGCGGGACGGCGATCGGCACCTGGCTGGGTCTCGCCGACCGGCTGCTGGCGTCGGCGGACGTGGCGATCCGGCACGGCATCCTGCTCACCGACGGACGCAACGAGCACGAGTCGCCCGAGGACCTGCGGGCGGCCCTGGACGCCTGCGCGGGACGGTTCACCTGTGACGCCCGCGGAGTGGGCACCGACTGGGAAGTGAAAGAAGTCACAGGCATCGCCTCGGCGCTCCTCGGCACCGCCGACATCGTCGCCGACCCGGCCCGTCTCGCCGCCGACTTCACGCGGATGATGGAGACGGCGATGGGCAAGGAGGTCGCGGACGTCTCGCTGCGGCTGTGGACCCCGGTCGGCACGACCGTGAAGTTCGTCAAACAGGTCGCGCCGACGGTCGAGGAACTCACCGGCCGCCGCTCCGAGTCGGGCCCCCGGGCGGGCGACTACCCGCTTGGTTCCTGGGGAGACGAGTCCCGCGACTACCACGTCTGCGTGGAGGTCCCGCCCGCGGGCATCGGCCGGGAGATGCTGGCGGCCCGTGTCTCGCTGGTCATTCCGCAGCCCGGCGGGGAGGTGCGCAACCTCGGCGCGCAGGGTCTCGTACGGGCCGTGTGGACCGACGACATGGCCGCCTCGACGTCGATCAACCCCCAGGTCGCCCACTACACGGGGCAGGCCGAACTGGCGGAAGTCATCCAAGAAGGGCTGGACCTTCGCAAAGAGGGGAAAATGGACGGAGCAACGGCCAAACTGGGCCGCGCCGTTCAGCTCGCGAGTGCGTCCGGCAACGCGGATACTGCGAAACTGCTTGCGAAGGTGGTGGACGTCGTCGACGCCGCGACCGGTACTGTGCGACTGAAGGCGAAGGTCGAGGAGGCCGACGAGATGACGCTCGAAACTCGGTCCACCAAGACTGTTCGTGTAAAGAAGTGACCGGAAGTAATCGAGCCTGACCCCTCGGGGTTGGAGAAATCCGGCCGGACCGGCCGGACAAGGAGAGGGGGAAGCGCCGACATGCCGACCTGCCCGAACGGACACCAGTCGGGATCCGACGACTGGTGCGAGGTGTGCGGTCACCGCATGGCGGGTGCCGTACCCCCACCTCCTCCCCCGCCGCCCGCGCCCGGTGGCGGCGGCTACGGCTTCCCGCCGCCCGGCGGCCAGCAAGGCCCCGGCGGCGGTTACGGCGGCCCCGGGGGTCCGGGGGGTCCCGGTGGCCGGGCCGAGCTGTGCCCGCAGTGCCGCACGCCGCGTGAGGGCGGCGCGCCGTTCTGCGAGGAGTGCCGGTGGAACTTCCTGACCAACACGGCGACCTCGTACACGCCGGCCGCGCCGCGTCCGCCGGCCCCCGGCCCGGGTCAGGGCGGGCCCTTCCAGCAGCAGCCGCCCGGCCCGTCGTACGGCGGCGGTGACTCCTACGACTACCAGGGGTCGCGTCCCTCCCAGATGAACCGCCCGGCCGAGCCCATCCCGCCGGGCCCGCCCGGCTTCGGCGGCGACCCCTCGCGCCCGGTACCGCCCCCGCCCGGCCCCGGCGGCCACGGCGGGCCCGGTGGCCCCGGTGGTCAGGGCGGTCAGGGCGGTCATGGTGGACCCGGCGGCCCGGGTGGTCACGGCGGCCCGAACGGTCCCGGCGGCCACGGCGGCCCGGGGGGCCCCGGCGCCCCGCAGGCGTTCCAGTCCGGGCCGCCTGCCCCGCCGGCGTACCCGCAGGACACCGGCCGCCGGCAGCCGGGCGGTCCGGCCTTCGGCGGCGGTGACGACGACTGGGTGATCTCCCCGCCGACCGGCGGCCCCGGCGGTCCCGGTGGCCCGAACGGCCCCGGCGCGCACGGCGGCTACGGCTACCCGCAGCCCGGCGGCGGCACCCAGGCGCCTCCCGGACCCGGCGGGTACCCGCAGCAGCCCGGCCGCCCGCAGGGCCCCGCCACCTGGACCGCGACCATCGGCCCGGACCGCGACTACTTCATGGCGATGATGCACCGCTCCGGCCCCGAGGCCGCCGGGCTCAACCTGCCCGCGTACTCGCCCGAGCAGCAGCGCCGGCTCACCGGCAACCAGATCACCATCGGCCGCCGCCGGCACTCCACCGGCGACACCCCCGACATCGATCTGTCCACCCCGCCGGAGGACCCGGGCGTCTCGCACCAGCACGCGGTGCTGGTGCAGCAGCCGGACGGCACCTGGGCGGTCGTCGACCAGAACTCGACGAACGGCACGACGGTCAACGGCTCGGACGAGCCGATCCAGCCGTTCGTCCCGGTCCCGCTCCAGGACGGCGACCGCGTCCACGTGGGCGCCTGGACGACGATCACCATCCGCCGGGGCTGAGCACCGGCGAACCGGGGCTAGGACGAGGGCACCGGCCAGACGAACGGCCCCGCGGGGTCGTCCAGCCAGGCCCGGTCGCCCTCGGCGGAGACGGTCAGGCCGTAGCGTTCGCGCTGCGGCCTGCCCTCGCTCTCCCACACCTCGTACGCCTCCCACGGGTCGAGGGCGCCCGAGGTCAGCTCCAGCAGGAAGCGGAACACGTCACTGCCCAGGGCCGCGCCCGGCAGCCCCTCCGGGTCCGGCGGTTCCCGCCGCGCACGGCCGGTGCCGCGCAGCGGCACGAAGTAGGCGGGCGTGTGCAGGAAACGCCCCTCGGCGTGGCCGGCGTCGCGCACGGTGAGCGCGAGCAGGCCGGTGGCGAACGGGGCGAGGATGCGGCCGCCCGGGCGGCACTGGGCGAGCCAGGCGCGCGGGACGGACGGCAGGGCGCAGGTCGCGATGACCCGGTCGTAGGGGGCGCGCGCCGGTACTCCGCGCGCGCCGTCGCCGGTGACGACGGCCGGGCGGTGCCCGGCGGCGTCGAGGTGCCGGCGGGCCGCCTCGGTGATCTCCGGGTCGAGGTCGACGGTGGTGACCAGGTCGTCGTCGCCGAGCCGGTGGGCGAGCAGGGCGGCGTTCCAGCCGCTGCCGGTGCCGATCTCCAGCACCCGCTGCCCGTCCCGGACGTCGAGACCGGCCAGCATCAGCGCCATGAGGGAGGGCTGGCTGCTGGAGGAGAGCAGTTCGCCGTCGCGCAGCCGGGTCGCCAGCGGGGTGTCCTCGTAGGCGCCGCGCAGCCACCGTTCGCGGGCGCCGGGGTCGGGGTGCTCGCCCCACCGGCGTTCGTACCCGCCGACGACCCCGACGTAGTAGTACGGCACGAAGAGGTGCCGCGGCACGGCGGCGAACGCCTCCCGCCACACCGGGTCGGTGCCGAAGGCCCCGCTCGCGCCGATCTCCCGCACGAGCGCCGCCCGCGCGTCCTCGGCGAGCCGGTCGAGCCGGTCACGGTCCTGGCCGCCCATGGGTCCACCGTACTTAGGCCTTGAGTCCTACGCCGTGGTGTCTGAGACCATGGACGGCGTGACAGAGATTCGGCGCGGCACGCTTCAGGAGCAGACCTTCTACGAGCAGGTCGGCGGGGAGGAGACCTTCCGCCGGCTCGTCCACCGTTTCTACCAGGGGGTGGCGGAGGACCCGCTGCTGCGGCCCATGTATCCCGAGGAGGACCTGGGCCCGGCCGAGGAGCGCCTCGTCCTGTTCCTCATGCAGTACTGGGGCGGCCCCACCACCTACGGCGCGACCCGCGGCCACCCGCGGCTGCGCATGCGCCACGTGCCGTTCAAGGTCGACCGCGCGGCGCACGACGCGTGGCTCAAGCACATGCGGGACGCCGTGGACGAACTGGACCTGTCCGAGGAACACGAGCAGACCCTGTGGAAGTACCTGACCTACGCCGCGGCCTCGATGATCAACTCCCCGGACTGAGGACACGGCGGCGCGCGTCGCCCTCCGCACCACGGTCACATTCCGAACGCGCGCCTCCGCATTCCGATCACGATCCGGTCAAGTCCGCGCACCACCCGGTTACCTCCCCCTCACCCCCTCTGACAGCATCACCGGCAGGTCCGGACAACCACGGGGGGTTGAGTGACTGCCGCAGTGAGTCCGGCACGTCTCGTGCTCGCCCGCGCGCGCACCCACCGCCCCCTGCTCGCCGCCGCGCTGCTCACGGTCCTGCTGACCACGGCAGTCCTCGCCACCCTCACCGCCTACTCCACCACCATCGGCGACGCCTCCCTCCGGCACGCCCTGGCGCACCCCGGTGACCCCGCCGACACCACCCTCACGCTCAAGGCCGAGGTCCCCGCGGACCGCCGCGCCGCCGCGGACACCGCCGTGCGCGAGGGCGCGCGCGCCGCCTTCGACGGTCTGCCGGTGACCCTGCGCACCCTGACCCGCTCCGGCCCGTACGCCCTCCCCGGCGCGCTCCGCCCCCCGGACCGGCGCGCCCGCGGTGACGAGCCCGACCTCACCCACCTCGCGGCCCTCGACCCCACGCAGATCCGCGTCACCGCCGGCCGCCTGCCCGCGCGGACCGCCGGCCCGGAGATCGAGGCCGCCCTGCCCGAGCGGGCCGCCCGCGCCCTCGGCCTGGCACCGGGGGACCGCCTCACCCTCACCGACCGCCTCGACGGCCCCCCGGCGCGCCTCCGCGTCACCGGCGTCTACCGCCCCGCAGACCCGGCCGCCCCCTACTGGCGGCTGGACGAACTCGGCGGCCGCGGCATCGTCGAACTGCACTTCACGACGTACGGCCCCCTGCTCGCCGACCCCGCCGTGTTCACCGGTGACCGGATCAGCACCGGACCCTCCGGATGGCTGGCGACGGCCGACTTCTCGACGGTGACCACCGACCGGACCGACGCGCTGCGCGAGGCCGCCCGCCGGGGCGCCGCCGCCCTGCCGAAGGCCGACGCGCTGGGCGGCACCGCGACCGCCACGACCGAGCTGCCCGCGGTGCTGGACCGGGTCGAGCGCTCCCTGCTCGTCTCCCGCTCGACCCTGCTGATCATCACCCTCCAGCTCACCCTCCTCGCCGGGTGCGCGCTGCTGCTGGTCGCCCGCCTGCTGAGCACCGAACGCGCCGGCGAGACCCGGCTGTTGCTGGCCCGCGGCGCCTCCCGCGCCCAGGTGGCCCGGCTCGCCGCGCTGGAGGCGCTGCTGCTGGCCGTGCCCGCGGCGGCCTGCGCCCCGCTGCTGGCGGGTCCGCTGACCCGGCTGCTGGCCGGGCAGGGGGCGCTGGCCCGGATCGGACTGCGCCTGGACGCGTCCGTCGCCTCGGTCGCCGGGCAGGGCACCGTGTGGCTGGTGTCGGCGGGGGTGGCGCTCGGCTGCGCGCTGGCCGTCACGGTGCCGGCGCTGACCTCGTCCTTCACGGCCGGCCGGGCCGGGCCGCTGCCCGGCGCGGTGCGCGCGGGCGCGGACCTGGGGCTGCTGGCGGTGGCCGGTGTGGCGTACTGGCAGCTGAGCCGCCGGCCGTCCGGGGCCACCGGTGAGGACGTCGGTGTCGACCCGCTCCTCGTGGTCGCCCCGGCGCTGGCGCTGCTCGCCGGCACGGTGCTGGCGCTGCGGCTGCTGCCTCCGGCCGCCCGGCTGGCCGAGCGCCGGGCCGCGGCGGGCCGGGGACTGCCGGGGGCGCTGGCGGGCTGGCAGTTCAGCCGCCGGCCGATGCGCGGGGCCGGTCCGATGCTGCTGCTGGTGTTCGCCGTGGCGCTGGGCATGCTGGCGATCGGCCAGGGCTCCTCGTGGGAGCGGTCGCAGGACGACCAGGCGGACTTCCGGGCCGGTGCGCGGGTGCGGGTCCTGGCCGCCGAGGGCGGCTTCGGCCGCACCGAGGCGTACGCGGCGATCCCCGGCGTACGGCGGGCCGCTCCCGCCGCCCGTACGACGGTGCAGCTGTCCGGCGGGCGGACGGCGACCGTGCTCGCCCTGGACTCCGCGCACGCGCCGGAGACACTGCTGATGCGTCCCGACCTGGCGCCGGTGCCGGTGCGCACGCTGGTGGCCCCGCTGGCGCCCGGGGGCGGCACGGCGGGCGTCCGGGTGCCGGCGGGCACCGGCCGCCTGACGCTGACGGCGCGGCTGGCGGGCGCGGGCCCGGAGACCGCGGTCGAGGTCACCGCCACCGTGGAGGACCCCTCGGGCATCCCGTACGCGTTCGCCCTCGGCGCCCTGCCCGCCGACGGGCGGCCGCACGACCTCTCCCTCGATCTCGCGGCCGCCGCCGAGGCACCCCCCGGTGAGCTGATCCTGACCGGGCTCCGGCTGGATTTGCTGCAGCCGCCCGGGCAGGCCGAACGCCACCGGTTCACGCTGGGAGCACTGACCGCCACCGACGGCGGCGGCCGGGACCGGTCCCTGCGGCTGCCGGACACCTGGGAGCTGTCCGCCCGCGCCGACGGCGCGGTGCCCGACCCCGACGCGGACACGAACCCGACCCCGCCCCGTACGGTGCCGGGCGATCCGGCGACCATCACCTACGGCACCGGTTACTTCGACCCGGAACTCGTGTGGCAGGCCTCGCCGCTCACGATCGGCCTCCGGGTCCCGCAGCCGGCGGCGTCCGAGGTCACCGCCGTGGCCACGGACCGCTACCTCGACTCCGCGGGCGCCCGTCCCGGGCAGCGGATGGACGTGCGGATCGGCGCGGGCACGGTGCCGGTGCGGATCGTGCGGGCGGTGCGGTCGCTGCCGTCCACACCGGCGGCCGGCGGGAAGGACGACGGGGGCTCCCTGCTGGTCGACCTGCGGTCCGTCAACCGGGTGCTCGCGGCGCGCGGCCACGAGTCCCTGCCGCCGAACGAGTGGTGGCTGGCGACCGCGCCGGGTGCCGCGGAACGGGTGGCCGGGGCGCTGCGTGCCCGGCCCGACCTCGATCCGTCCCGGGTGGTGGTGCGGGACGAGATCGCCGCGGAGCTGCGCGACGACCCGTTCGGCGCCGGTCCCGGTACGGCGTTCGGTGCGGCGGCCCTGGCGGCGGCTGCACCGGCGGCGGTCGGGTTCGCGGTGAGCGCGGCGGGGTCGATGCGCGAGCGGTCCGCCGAGTTCGCGGTGCTGCGTGCCCT
This sequence comes from Streptomyces pilosus, assembly GCF_014649835.1. Classification (GTDB taxonomy): domain Bacteria; phylum Actinomycetota; class Actinomycetes; order Streptomycetales; family Streptomycetaceae; genus Streptomyces; species Streptomyces pilosus. The sequence goes on from NZ_BMTU01000001.1 coordinate 978,267, forward strand.
GGGGGCGTCACGGCGCCGGCTGGCCCGGGTGGTGCTGGTCGAGCACGGCGTGCTGGTCGGGCTGGCGCTGGCGGTCGGTGTGCTGCTCGGCACGGTGCTGGCGCGGGCGGTCATCCCGCTGATCATGCTGACCGCGGAGGCGACCCGTCCGGTCCCGGAGGTCCTGGTGCAACTGCCCGCGCTGCGGGTTGCCGTCCTGCTGACCACCGTGGCCGCGGCCCCGCTGCTGATCACGGCCGTCCTGGCGCTGCGCAGGGCGGCCCCGGTGACATCCCTGCGCGAGCGGGGAGGCGACTGACATGACCGGCCGCACCCCGGCACGCGTCCCCACCCGGCGCCCGCACGGCGGCGGCGACGCCGCACCGTCCGCCGGCCGCGGACGCGCCGCTGCCGTGCCCGTCCGTGGCCGCGGCGGCTCCGAGCCCGTCCGTGGCCGCGACGCTGCCGTCGCGCGGGCGGGGAGGTGGCCGGCGTGAGCGTACGAGGTGCGGGGCGGCCGCCGGTCGTGGCCGGCTGGGTGCGTACCCGGCTGCGGTCGGCGCCCGGGGCGGCGGTGGCGTTCGCGGTGCTCGTCGCGGTGACCGCGTGCCTGGCCGCCGCGCTGCCGCTCGCCGTGGACCGGTACGGCGACGCGGGGCTGCGCCGGGCGTTGGAGGTGGCCGGGCCCTCCCGTACGACCGTCCAGTTGTTCGCCACCGACGACGGCATGCTCGTCCCGCAGGAGATCCAGGAGGCGGACCTGCGGTGGGACGCGGTGCGCGGCGCGTACACCGAACTCCTCGGGCCGGCCGGCCGGTCCCTGCCCCTCGACCGGGACCAGTCCGCCTACGGCGTGCGGACCACCGACCCGGTGCCGGTCGCGGACCCGGTGGAGCTGGCCCGGCCGTCCGCGCTGCCCCCGCAGCTCCACCTCGTCGCCCAGAACGACCTGGCCGGGCACTCCCGGCTGCGCGCGGGCCGGCTGCCGAAGGCCCCGGACGGTACCGGCGCGACGGCCCCGTCCGTCGAGGCGGCCGTCACCGCCGAGACCGCCGGCAAGCTGAACATCGCGGTGGGCTCGGTCCTGCGCGTGCCCGGCCCCCGGCGTGCCCCGCTCACGGTGCGCGTCACCGGCGTCGTCGACCCGCTCGCCCCCCGGGAGGCGTACTGGTCCACGTCGCCGGTCCTGCGCAGTCCGCACCTGAGGACCGTCCCCGACGACCCGGCGCGCAGCGTCTACTGGGTCGGCGCGCTGCTGCTGCCCCCGGACGCCGCCCCGGCGATCCTCGCCACCGGCCTCCCGGAGCGGTACTGGAACCTGGCCCCCGACGCCTCCGCCCTGCCCGCCCACGACCTGCCGCGGCTGACGTCGGCCGTGGCGTCCCTGGAGGCCGGCCCGCTGCTCCAGCAGGCGCGCGCGGCCGTCTCGCCCGGCGTGGAGGCGGACACCGCGCTCGACGAGGTGTTCGGCGAGTACGGGGCCCTGCGGACCGCGATCGGTTCGCTGGTCGCGGTCGCCGCCTTCGGCACCGGCACGGTCGCGGCGGTCGTCCTGCTCATGGCGGGCGGTCTCGCCGCCGACCGGCGTCGTGCCGAGCTCACCCTGCTGCGCGCCCGCGGCGCCTCCCTGCGCGGCCTGGCCGCCCGCCTGCTGGCGGAGACGGCGGTGGTGGCCGTGCCCGCCGCCGCACTGGGACTGACGGCCGCCCTGCTCCTGATCCCCGGGGCCCGCCCGGCGTACGCGGTGGCCGCCGCGGGCGCCGTCGCCGTCGTCGCCTGTGCGGCGCTGCCGCTGCGGGCCGTCGCGGCGCACCGCGCGGTACGCGTGCACGCCGCCCGCGAGGACGTCGCCGCGACCCGCCCGTCACGGCGCCGTACGGTCGCCGAACTCACGCTGGTCGCCGTGGCGGTGGGCGCGGTCGTGGCGCTGCGCACGCGCGGTGTGTCGGACGGCGAGGAGGCCTCCGGGGACGCCCTGGTGTCCCTGGCACCGGTGCTGGTGGGGATGATCGCCGCACTGGTGCTGGTGCGCCTCCACCCGCTGCCGCTGCGCGCGCTGGCAGGCCCGGCCGGGCGGCTGCGGGGCGTGGTGGGCCCGCTGTCGCTGGCCCGCGCGAGCCGTGCGTCCGGCTCCGCGGTCCTGCCGCTGCTCGCCCTGCTGACCGCGCTGACCACCGCCGCGTTCGGCGGCTCCGTCCTCACCGGTGTCGCCGACGCCCGGGACGACGCGGCCCTGCTCTCCGTCGGCGCGGACGCCCGCCTGGAGGGGGTGCCGGAGCTGCCGCCCGGCCTCGACGAGCGGGTGCGGCGCGCCCCCGGTGTCGAGGACGTCACCGCCGTGGCCGTCGCCCAGTACGCCCAGCCGCGGGACGGCAGGCTGGCGGTCCCGGTGGCCGCCGTCGACCCCGCCGGGTACGCGGCCCTGGCCCGGCACACGGACATCGGCGCGTTCGACGCGGACCGGCTGGTGGCGCCCGCGGACGCCGGCGTCCTGCCCGCCCTCGGCTCACCCGAGGTCGCCGAGCGCTACGGCACCCGGCCGTTCCGGATGGGGCTGGGCGACGGCGTGTTCGTCAGCGTGCGGATCGTCGAGGTGCGGGAGCGCACCCCGGCGGTCACCGGACAGGAGTTCCTGGTCGTGGACCGCTCGGGTGTGCCCGGGGGTTCCGCACGGCCGACGACGCTGCTGGTGACCGGCGACCGCCCGGACGGGCACGCGCTGCGCGAGGCGGCGGACGGCGACGCCCGGGTGCAGCTCCGCGCCGAGGAGCACGCGCGGTACGCCGACTCCCCGCTCCAATCCGGCGCCGAGCGCGTCTACGCGGCGGCCGTGGCGGCCGGCGCCGGGTACGCCGTGCTCGCGCTGCTGCTGACCCTGCTGCGCGCCGCTCCCGGACGCGCGGCGCTCCTGGCGCGGCTGCGCACCATGGGTCTCACCCGGGCCCAGGGCCGCCGGCTGCTCGTACTGGAGTCCCTGCCGCAGGCCCTGCTCGCGGCGGCCGGCGGCACCGTCACCGCCTGGGCCGCCATCCGGCTGCTGTCCCCCGGCATCGACCTGACGACCATCGCCGTCTCCGCGTCCTCGTCCCCGGCCGGGCGCGCGGTGCTGCGCACCGACCCGGTGTCGCTGCTGGTGCCGGCGCTGGCGGTGCTCGCCCTGGCCGTCGGGATCGCGGCGGCGCAGGCCTGGTGGTCCGGGCGCGCGGGGTCGGTGCGGGAGCTGAGGGCGGGCGATGCCCGGTGACCCCGCCACCGCCCGCTGTCCCGCCGCGACGACGACTCCCCGCTGGAGGGCCCCGATGACCTCGAACCCGACCCTGGCCGACCTCGCCGGCCGCGTCACGGCCGACCGTGACCGCCCGGCGTACGGCCACGACGCGCTCATCACCTGCGACCGGCTGGTCCGGGTGTTCACCGCCGACGGCGTGGAGGTGCAGGCGCTCCAGGGGCTCGACCTGCTGGTGCGCGAGGGCGAGTTGATGGCGCTGGTGGGGGCGTCCGGCAGCGGCAAGTCCACCCTGATGAACATCCTGGCCGGTCTGGACACCCCGACCGCCGGGGCGGCCCGCGTGGCCGGCCGCGACCTGCTGGCGATGACCGCGAAGGACCGTCTGGCCTACCGGCGCGAGGTCGTCGGCTTCGTCTGGCAGCAGACCTCCCGCAATCTCCTGCCGTACCTCACCTCCGCGCAGAACGTCGTCCTGCCGATGCAGCTGGCGGGCCGCCGCTCCCGCACCGCGCGCCGGGCCCGCGCCGAACGGGCGCTGGAGCTCCTGGAGTTGCTGGGGGTGGCCGACTGCCGGGACCGGCGCCCGCACGAGATGTCCGGGGGTCAGCAGCAGCGCGTCGCCATCGCCGTGGCGCTCGCGGGCGGTCCGTCGGTGCTGCTCGCGGACGAGCCCACCGGCGAACTCGACTCCCACACGGCGGAACAGATCTTCTCCGCGTTCCGCACGGCGAACGAACAGCTCGGCACGACGATCGTCATCGTCACCCACGACCAGGCCGTGGCGGGCGAGGTGCGCCGCACGGTCGCGATCCGTGACGGGCGCACCTCCACCGAGGTGCTGCGCCGCAGCGAGGTGGACGCCGCGACCGGCGACGAGAGGGTGGTCGCCCGCGAGTACGCGATGCTGGACCGGGCGGGCCGCCTCCAGCTGCCCGCCGAGTACACCCGCGCCCTCGGCATGCGCGACCGGGTGGCGCTGGAGCTGGAACCGGACCACATCGCCGTCCGCCCGGACGACAGCGAACCGGCGTGAGCGCACGCACCCGGTGCGGGCGGGCGCACGCGCGGTTCAGCGCACGCTGAGACCCAGGGCGCCGACGCCCGCCCGCCGCACGGCGACCGACCCGTAGGGCGTGCGCAGCCGGAGCCAGCTCCCCGAGGAGAACAGCCCCTGATCCGCCCCGCGCAGGAACCCCAGCGACTGGGCGGCGTGCACCGCGCGCACCGGCAGCCCGGTTCCCGCGACCGTGCGGGACCATATCTCCCGCCCGATGCGGTCGAGTTCGGCCCGGGTACGCGCCCCGGGCTCCAGTTCCTCCGTGCGGGAGCGGAATTCGGCGACCGACGCGGCGACGAGGGCCCGCAGCCGTTCGGGCGCCGGCAGTCCGGGCTCGGCCCGCCAGCCGCCGCGCGGCGGCAGCACGCCGGCCCACGGCGGCCCGGTCACCGCGCCCGGCACGGCGGCCGTGGCGGCCGTCTCGTCGACCGACTCCAGCAGCTCCCCCGCGGACACGGTCACGTCGAGCGTGACGTCGAGCCCGTTCTCGTACGGCTTCGCGAGCCGCACGGCGCGGATGGTGAGCACCTCGAAGGAGGGCGGCCGGCCGAAGACGGCCAGCGCCGTGCCCGCCGCCTGCAGCCGCACCGCGGCGGAGCGGTCGTAGTGCAGCAGCCGGGAGAGGAAGGCCGCGAGGTCCGCGGCCTCCCCCTCGTCGGCGAGGTGGAGCACCGTCATGCGGCGACGGCCTCCTCCTGCGCCCCGGCGGGGTCGTCCGTGTACTCCTTCAGGAAGGCGCGCTCCTCACCGGTGAGCCGGCGCGGGCGCTGCGCCTCGAAGTCGAACGGCACGATCACCGTCGACGCGCGGACGTAGACGAGGTCGTCGTCCTTCACCTCGTAGGTGAGGGTGAAGGACGCCGCCCTGATCTCGGTGACCCACAGCTCGATGTCGACCGGGTGGTGCCGGTGGACGAGCTGCCGCTTGTAGTCGATCTCGTGGCGTGCCACCACGGACCCCTGCTGGAAGTCCTTCTCCGGGCGGAACAGGAAGTCGATACGGGCTTCCTCCAGGTAGCGGAGGAACACCACGTTGTTGACGTGGCCGTACGCGTCCATGTCCGCCCAGCGCAGCGGGCAGCGGTAGATGTGCCGCAAGAGATCAGCCCCGGGTCAGCTTCTTGTAGGTGGCACGGTGCGGACGCGCGGCGTCCGGGCCGAGCCGCTCGACCTTGTTCTTCTCGTACGACTCGAAGTTGCCCTCGAACCAGAACCACTTGGAGTCACCCTCGTAGGCGAGGATGTGCGTGGCGACGCGGTCCAGGAACCACCGGTCGTGGGAGACGACCACGGCGCAGCCGGGGAACTCCAGCAGCGCGTTCTCCAGGCTGGAGAGGGTCTCGACGTCGAGGTCGTTGGTCGGCTCGTCGAGGAGCAGCAGGTTGCCGCCCTGCTTCAGGGTGAGCGCGAGGTTCAGACGGTTGCGCTCACCGCCGGAGAGCACCCCGGCCGGCTTCTGCTGGTCCGGGCCCTTGAACCCGAACGCGGAGACGTACGCCCGCGAGGGCATCTCGACCTGGCCGACGTTGATGTAGTCGAGCTCGTCGGAGACGACCGCCCACAGCGTCTTCTTCGGGTCGATGTTCTCGCGGCTCTGGTCGACGTAGGAGATCTTGACGGTCTCGCCGACCTTGATGGAACCGGAGTCGGGCTCCTCGATGCCCTGGATCATCTTGAACAGCGTGGTCTTGCCCGCGCCGTTGGGGCCGATGATGCCGACGATGCCGTTGCGCGGCAGCGTGAAGCTGAGGTCGTCGATGAGGAGCTTGTCCCCGAAGCCCTTGGTCAGGTTGCTGACCTCGACGACCACGCTGCCCAGACGCGGACCCGGCGGGATCTGGATCTCCTCGAAGTCCAGCTTCCGCATCTTGTCGGCCTCGGCGGCCATCTCCTCGTACCGGGCCAGACGCGCCTTGGACTTGGCCTGCCGCCCCTTGGCGTTGGAGCGCACCCACTCGAGCTCGTCCTTGAGGCGCTTCTGCCGCTTGGCGTCCTTGGCACCCTCGACCTTGAGGCGGGTGGCCTTGGTCTCCAGGTACTTGGAGTAGTTGCCCTCGTAGCCGTGCAGCCGGCCGCGGTCGACCTCGCAGATCCACCCGGCGACGTTGTCCAGGAAGTACCGGTCGTGGGTGACGGCGACGACGGTGCCCTCGTACTTGGCGAGGTGCTGCTCCAGCCAGTTCACCGACTCGGCGTCCAGGTGGTTGGTGGGCTCGTCGAGCAGCAGCAGGTCGGGGGCCTCCAGCAGCAGCTTGCACAGCGCCACCCGGCGCTTCTCGCCACCGGAGAGGTTGGCCACCGGCCAGTCGCCGGGCGGGCAGCCCAGGGCGTCCATGGCCTGCTCGAGCTGCGCGTCGAGGTCCCAGGCGTTGGCGTGGTCGAGCTGCTCCTGCAGCTTGCCCATCTCGTCCATGAGCTCGTCGGTGTACTCGGTCGCCATCTGCTCGGCGATCTCGTTGAATCGGTCGAGCTTGCCCTTGACCTCGGCGACGCCCTCCTGCACGTTCTCCAGGACGGTCTTGTCCTCGTTCAGCGGGGGCTCCTGCAGCAGGATGCCCACGGTGTAACCGGGGGTGAGGAACGCGTCACCGTTCGACGGCTGCTCGAGCCCCGCCATGATCTTGAGGACCGTCGACTTACCAGCGCCGTTCGGACCGACGACGCCGATCTTCGCCCCGGGCAGGAAGCTCAGGGTGACGTCATCGAGGATCACCTTGTCGCCGTGCGCTTTGCGCGCCTTGCGCATGGTGTAAATGTACTCAGCCAAGAGAAACCGTCCGGCAGCTTGAAATCTGGCAGTGGGCAGATACAGCCCATCTTGCCCGACCGCCACCCCTTGGGGGAAACCCGTCAGACCGAGCGCCCCTGACCTGCGCTTTCCCCCACGCCCTCCACGCCCCGCGCCGGGGCCACGACGGCCCGGGCCGCGACGGACGGCCAGGTCTCAGTCGCGCACGGCGCCGGTCAGCGGGGTCAGGGTGCGCCAGCCCGTTGTCTCGTACAGGATCCGGCCCTCCGGGGTCGCGACCAGGGTGCCCTCCGTCGCGCCCTGGCTCGCGGCGGCTTCGGCGAGGGTGCGCATCACGAGGCGGCCCAGTCCACGGCGCCGGTGGGCCGGGTCGGTCTCGACCTGGTCGACGACCGCGGTGGGGCCGGCGACGGCGATCTGCCCGCGCGCGGCGAAGGCGCCGTCGACGGTGCGCACGAGGACGCGGGTGACACCGGCCCGGGTCCACCTGCGCAACCGGTAGCCGCCGGCCGCCTCGGGCGGGGCCTGCGAGCGGGCGGCGTCCAGGGGCGCGGACATCAGGAAGCCCGGCCCGCCGGCGAGGGACCATCCGAGCCCGAGCCAGGGCTCGAGCACCTCCGGGGCCACGGGCGCCTTCAGCCAGACGCCGGGCGCGGTGGTGCTTTCGGTGATCTTGCGGACGGCCGCTTCGTCGGCGGCGGTCAGCACGTGGCGTGCGACGTGCCCGGGCAGTCCGACGTCGATGGTGAACCCCCAGGTGGTGAGGACGGGTTCCGCCGTGCCGCGCGAGAGGGACCAGCCGGAGACCCACGCTCGTACGGCCTCGGCCGGGTTCATGGACAGCGGAACACCCCCGCACATGAGTAATGGTCGTGAACCGACTATACCCATTACCGCCCGTGCTCGGTGTTCACCCGGATGCGGTCCGAGCGGGGGATGCGAGGGGCGTGCCGGGTACACGTGGCACACCCGTACGTCCCCCGTCCGTCAGGAGACCCGCGCGATGAGCAGCGAACCGGCCACGCCCGACCGCACCGCCGACCGCGTGGAACCGGGGCGGTCACTGGCCGTGGGCGCGCTGATCGGTGCGGCCGTGATGGCCGCCGTCGACGAGATCGTCTTCCACCAGATCCTGCACTGGCACCACTTCTACGACCGCTCCACCCCCGGCATCGGCCTGCTTTCCGACGGCCTGCTGCACACCGCCGAACTCATCGCCCTGGTCGCCGGGTTCTTCCTCTTCGCCGATCTGCGCCGACGTCACGCCCTCGCTCCCGCCCACGCCCGGGCGGGGCTCTTCCTCGGTCTGGGCGCCTTCCAGCTCTTCGACGGGATCGTCGACCACAAGCTGCTGCGCCTGCACCAGATCCGCTACGGCGTCGACGTCACCCCCTACGACTGGGCCTGGAACATCGCCGGCCTGGTCCTGCTGCTCGCCGGCATCGCCCTGACCGTGCGTGCCGGGCGCCTCGCCGGGACACGGCCGGCCGGTTCATGACCCTCACGGCCGTCCACCCCGGGCACACCGGCACCGGCCTCTTCGGTCCGGCCGTCGCCGCCCTCGTCCTGACGGCCGCGCTCGCCTACCTTGCGGCCGCCACCCGGCTGCGCCGCCGCGGTGACGCCTGGCCCCGTCACCGGGACGCTTCCTTCACCGCCGGGGCCGTCGTTCTCGGGTACGCGCTCATCGCTTCCCTGCCCGGCGGGCCGTTCACCGCTCACATGGTCCAGCACCTGGTGGTCGCGATGGCCGCTCCCCTGCTGCTGGTCCTCGCCCGTCCGCTCACCCTCACTCTGCGCGTCCTGCCGCCCGGCCCGGTCCGCCGGGGTCTGCTGACCGTGGCGCACTCGCGGCCCGTGGCCTGGCTGCTCTTCCCGCCCCTGGCCGCTCTCCTGGACATCGGCGGCCTGTGGCTGCTCCACCGCACCGGTCTGCTGGCCGCCGGGCACGGCCGGCCGCTGCTCGACGCCGTGATCCGGGGTCATGTGCTCGCCGCCGGGCTGCTGTTCACCTTCACCGTCTGCCAGCTGGATCCGGTGCGCCGCCGCTGGGGCCTCGCCTGGCGCGGCACGACCCTGCTGGCCGCCGGGTGGGCGCACGCCGTTCTCGCCAAGAGCCTCTACGCGACGCCCCCGCCCGGCACGACCTTCACCGACGGCGACCTGCACACCGCGTCCCAGCTGATGTACTACGGCGGCGACCTCGTGGAGATCGCCCTCGCCACCGTCCTCGCCGCCCAGTGGTACGCCGCCACCGGGCGCGCGTACCGCAGGGACCGGCTCCTTCCGCACCCCGGAGGCGCCGGAGCCGGCGGCGACGGCCGGCCCGGGCTCACTCCTCGGAAGTGGTCTGCCTCTGGCGGGTGATGACCAGGCCCGCTCCGCCGATGACGACCAGGGCGATCGCGGTACCGGTGATCCAGGGAGTGGCACTGGAGGCGCCGGTCGCGGCCAGGTCGGTGTCGGCGGGAGGGCTCACCAGGGGGCTGGGAGCGGTGAGGGTCTGGGTGGTGGTGCCCGCCTCGGCGGCGCGGGTGCGGCAGTCGAGCATGCCGGTGAAGCGCTGCTCGAAGCCGGGCGGCCCTTCGAGCGTGAAGTCGTACGGCTGGTCCTCGTTGAGCGGCACCGTCACCGTGGTGGATTTACCCGCCGTGACCGTGTGTTCCGTACCGGCCAGGGAGAAGGTGAACGGGGCGTCGCCGCGGTGGGTGACGGTGACGTCCACGCCGCCCTTGGCGCAGTTCTCGCGGGCCGACACGGCGGGAGTGGCGCCGTCCTGCGCCCAGGTGGCGCTCGCGGTCGCGGAGACGGTCGACTCGCTGGAGCCGGCCAGGATCTGTGTCTGGCTGCGGCTCTCGGAGACGAAGGCGCGGCCTACCGGCACCGTCGTGGAGGCCTGGACGGTGAGCGCGACGCTGCCCGCCGCCTCGTCCTCGGGCACCTCGAAGAAGATCCGGCCGCCGTCGGTGGCGGTGGTGACCGGCTTGCCGTTCGCGTCCACGATCCGCACGCCGGTCGTGGCCGCGTCCGCCGGCGGGGAGACCGTCACGCTGCGGGCGTCGGTGCGGACCGTCACCGGGCCGATGCGCTCGCCCGGCCGGCCGGAGACGGCCGGCGGGTCGAGGGTCAGGGATGCCCTGGGCTCCTGCTGGTCGCGGGCCTTCTTCTGGAGGTAGTCGGCGAGTTGCTCGGCCTGGGGGTCGACGGCGTCCACGTCCACGTCGTCGGAGTAACGCCAGATGGCCACCTGGGTGCCGGCCGCGGCGTCCTGTTCGGTGAGCCGGCCCCGGATGCCGGCCTTCTTCGCCAGCGCCGCGAGGTCGTTCACCTGCGGGTAGGAGTTCCGCAGGATCCAGCGGATCCGGCCGGCGTCCTCGTTGACGCCCAGCGACGTGCCGCTCCAGGCGGTCTCGTGGTACTTGGCGTCCTGCTGGGTCGGGGTCTGCACGTCGACGCAGTACGTGTGCAGGGTGCCGCCGCCCTCGACGGACATCTCGAACAGCCCCGCCGACACCTGGGTGTCGCCGGAGGCGCCGCGTATGACGGCGGAGCCGTACGTCTTGAGTCCGCCTATGGTCGCCGCGGCCCCGCTGTGTCCCGGCGCTGTTCCGTCGGCGTCGGCGGCCGCCGTTCCGGCACCGGCCAGCACGGTGGCGGCGACCAGTGCGGACACCAGCGTCCCCGCGGCGAGGCGGGCCGACCCACGTCCGCGCGAGGTCCACGCGGAGAACGAAACAGACACCTAATTCCCTTCCGAGCGGGACCCCGTTGGCGTGGGGGACGGTCCCACCAGCAGAATCTCCGGCCCCATGAGCACCCGGAGCCGTCCCGGCATCCTAAGGAGGCGACGGACAGCGCTTGCCGGTGATCGCGTCGGAGGCGGGATCCGACTCGTAATCGTTATCGCAGGAGCCCTCCCAGGCGGACTTGTCGACGAAAACACCCGGGTTGGTTCGGGTGCGCATCCATCGATAAGCCCCGGTTCGGGCGACTGACGTCACGTCATGACAACTGCCACGGGCATCGGTTGCCCTTCGACCTTCCGGTCCGGCGGTGAAGTGTCGGCGGACGTTTCCCAGTTGGGCTCCGGCCGGTCCGTCGCCGCGTTCTGTTCCGGGCGGGGGACGCGGCGGAAGGCGGTGGTGCCCCGGGCGAGGTCGTGGCCGATGGCCGCCGCGTCGATGTCCGCCGACATCCAGCCCTGCTGCCCCTCCCGTGTCTCCGTGCGCACCTTCAGCCGGCCCTGGACGATCACGGGCTCGCCCACCGACAGGGACGCCGCGGTGTTGGTGGCGAGCTGACGGTTGGCCCAGACCGTGAAGAAGTTGGTGTGCCCGTCCGCCCAGGCGCTCTTCTCCCGGTCCCAGTACCGGGAGGTGACCGCCACCCGGAACCTGGCCGCCGGGCCGGAGGCCGTCTCCCGGTACACCGGCCGTGTCGCCACGTTCCCCACCACGCACACCATCGTCTCGTTCATCGCGTCTGCCTCCCTCGTCCTCGCCCGCGCCCCGCCGGCCGTCACACCGGCGCCGGGCGGACACGCGTACGGGCCCGTCCCGTACGGCTGCCGTCTGGCGCGGCGGCCGCGGACCGTGCCCGCGATCGCCGTGGAATCAGACTGCCGCCGTCGGGCCGGGCCCGCCGAGCACTGTGGACCGCCTCCGGCCTGTGGAGATCTCCGTCACCCGCACGAGGGACCGCCCACCGGCCCGGGGATCCGACGCGACCGCACCACGGACCACGGCCACGCACCCGGACCGCGAACCACGCACCTGGACCGCGGCCACGCCGCGGACCACGCACCGCGGACCACGGACCACGGACCACGCATCACGCACCACGCACCACGCACCACGGGAGGCTTCAGCCCGTCCGGGCCACCGTCCCCGTGACCCGCCCGTACTGCTCCCGAACCTCCCGGTAACGCAGGAGCTCCGCGGCCACCGGATCCAGGACGCGGGCCCGCCCACAGCCCGCAGCCGCCTCCCGCAGCCGTCTCTCCGCCTCCAGCCCGTACCGCCGGGCGGGCCCGCGGGCGGCCAGGCGGCAGCTCCACTCGATGAGCGGACCGCCGACGATGCCGATCACCATCAGCAGCACCGGCACCCCCAGATTCGGCGCCATGACCCCGACGATCTGCCCCAGCAGCCACAGCCCGCCGACGAACTGAAGGGCCGTCATCGACATCTGGGCCAGCACCGCCACCGGCCACCATCCGGGCCGCGGCGGTCTCCCCGGCGGCAGTCCGGCGCGCACGGCGAGTTCGTCCAGGGCCTCCGGGAGCCCCTGGGACCCACGTACGGCCGCCTCCCGCACCGCCTGGGCCCACGGCGCCGGCAGTCCGGTCGAGGCCCGCTCGGCGACCGTGCGCACCGCCTGCTCCACGCGCTGCCGGGCGGTGGCCTCCTCGTCGAGCTGCCCGCGCAGGGTGGACCTGCCGGTGGAGGGCTCGCCCCGGTCCTGGCACCAGCGCCACAGCCGCAGCCAGGGCGTGCCGCAGGCGCGGTTGGCGTTGCGCAGCCAGGCACGCTCGGCGGCCTCGCCCGCCGCGGTGGCGCCCACCGCGTCCGCGAGCCGGTCGGAGAACTCCTCGCGCGCCTCCTCGCTCAGCCCGGTCCGGCGACGGGTGGCGTACACGGGCCACAGCCGGGCCGCCGCGACGTCCACGTCGGCGGAGATCCGGCGGGCCGGGGCCCCGCGTTCGCCGACGAACCGGCCGAGCGCCTCCCGCAGGTCGCCGACCCCCTCACCGGTCAGCGCGGACAGGGCGAGCACCGTCGTGCCGGGTTCGCCGTGCTCGCCGAGGGCGATGCCGTCCTCGTCGAGGAGGCGCCGCAGGTCGTCCAGGACCTGCTCGGCGGCCTCCCCGGGCAGCCGGTCGATCTGGTTGAGGACGACGAACATGACCTCGGCGTGGGCCGCCATGGGCCGCAGGTAGCGCTCGTGGAGCATGGCGTCGGCGTACTTCTCCGGGTCGACGACCCAGATGACCGCGTCGACCAGTCCCAGCACGCGGTCCACCTGCTCGCGGTGCTGGACCGCCGCCGAGTCGTGGTCGGGCAGGTCGACCAGGACGAGCCCGCGCAGCCGGTCGTCGGCGTCCGCGGTCGCCTGGAGGGGGCGCCGTCGGAGCCGGGGCGGGATGCCGAGGCGTTCGATGAGTCCGGCCGCGCCGTCGCTCCAGCTGCACGCGATCGGCGCGGCGGTGGTCGGCCGGCGTACGCCGGTCTCCGAGATGGGCACCCCGGCCAGTGCGTTGAACAGCTGCGACTTGCCGCTTCCGGTGGCGCCGGCGAGGGCGACGACGGTGTGCCGGCCGGAGAGTCCGCGCCGCGCGGCGGCCTCGTCGAGGACCCGGCCCGCCTGGGCGAGGGTGCGGTTGTCGAGCCGGGCGCGGGAGAGCCCCACCAGTTCGCGCAGCGCCTCCAGCCGCGCCCCCAGCTGCGGGCCGTAGGCCAGCGGGATCACCTTCTGCGGTGTGCTCGCCCTCGGCTCGGTCACCCGGCGCTGCTCCTCCCCCGCGTTGCCGTTCACCCGCCGCGCGATCAGCCCGTCGTCCCAAGGGCTCCCGGTGTCCGCCCGGGACGGCCCCTCGTCGTGGCGCCCGGAGGGCCCCGGGTCCTCGGACCGCCCGGGGCTCTCGGGGTCAGCGGGGTTCTCGGATCGCTCGGGGTGCTCGGTGTGGTCCTGGTCAGTGACGGCGGTCACCGGTCACCTCTCCTTCTGCAGTACGGACAACGCGGCGATGAGTTCGGGCTGGGGCTCCGCGTGCACCTCGAGCGTGTCGAGCGGGGCGAGCCGGCGTTCGCGTTCGGTCTCCATGACCCGGTCCACGTGCTCGACGAGGAGCCGTCCGCCGCGGTCGCGCAGCCGCAGCGCGCCGTGCGCGCCGATCCGCTCGGCGAGTCCCTCCCCCGCGGTCCTGGCCCGGCGGCCGCCCAGCAGCACGGTGGCGACGAGCGCGGCGACCAGTTCCGGGTCGGGTGCGACGCCCCGGTCGAGCTCGCGCACCTCGTCCTCGGCGAACTCCTCGAGTTCGCGCCGCCAGCGCCGTACGGCCAGTCCGATCCGGTGTTCCGCGCTCTCCGGGGCACCGTCGCGGGCGGCGAGTTCCGGGGCGTCCGCGGCGGGTTCGCGCCGCCAGGCGTCGTCCACGCGTTCGTCGGCGGCGGCGACGGCGCACAGCAGCAGCGCGCCGAGGCTCTCCACCAGGGTGTCGAGGAGTTCGCCCGGAGTGCAGTCCAGGGGGAAGGCGCGCCACCGCTTGAGCGCGTCCCCGGCGAGTACGGCTCCGGCCTGGAGCCGGCCGCGCACCCGCGCGTGCTCGCTGTCGTAGGCGCCCTCGATGGCGGTGGTGAGCCGCAGTGCGGCGGCGTACTGGGCGGCGGCGGCACCGGCGAGTTCGGGCAGGCGGGAGTTGAGGGAGTCCAGGACGCCGTGGGCGGTGCGGGCCATGACGTGCCGGCGCGCGGCGGGGTCCAGCGCCTGGTGCACGAGCCAGGTGCGCAGGGCCGCCACGGCGGTGGCCGGCAGCAGCCCGCCGCCCCACGCCGACTCGGGCAGTTCGGGCACGGTGAAGCGCGGTACGTGGCCGAGTCCGGCCTTGGTGAGCAGGGCGCCGTACTGCCGCGACACCTCGGAGACGACCTGGTGCGGGACCCGGTCCAGCACGGTCACGAGGCTGACGTCGTACTCCTTGGCGGTGCGCAGCATGTGCCAGGGGACGGCGTCGGCGTAACGGGCGGCGGTGGTGACCATGATCCAGATGTCGGCGGCGTTGATGAGTTCGGCGGCGAGGACGCGGTTGTCGGCGACCAGGGAGTCGATGTCGGGGGCGTCGAGGAGGGCGAGGCCGGGGGGCAGGGTGTCGGCGGTCTCGACCCGCAGGATGCGCGCCGGGTTCTCGCCGGGCAGGAGCAGGTCGTCCGCCGGGTCCTGGTGGTGCGGCACCCAGACGCGCGTGAGGTCGGGCAGCACCCTCATCCCGCTGAACCAGTGGTGATCCTCCGGATGGCAGACAAGCACCGGTGTCCGTGTCGTCGGCCGCAGTACGCCCGCCTCGCTGACCCGCCGGCCGACGAGGGAGTTCACCAGGGTGGACTTCCCGGCCCCGGTGGATCCTCCGACGACGGCGAGCAAGGGCGCCTCGGGATCTCTCAGCCGGGGCACCAGATAGTCGTCGAGCTGGGCGAGCAGTTCGTCGCGGTTGGCACGCGCCCGTGCGGCCCCCGCCAGGGGCAGCGGGAAGCGTGCGGCGGCGACACGGTCGCGCAGGGCGGAGAGTGCGTCGAGCAGCTGAGGCCGTACGTCCAAGGTCACCACATGCGAAGAATGCCCAATTTTAGGGGAATTCTGAAGCATATGAGCATGTCTGCGTGCCGACTGAACACAAGGGGTGGAAGGGGCGCCCGGGGCGCGGACACAGTCCAGGCATAACGAGTGCACAACACCCGGTGCGCGAGGGGCCAAAATCAGTGCACGATTCGCACCTGCCTGCGATTATCAGGACCGCTTCACCTAACCTCCACATCGAGCCACGGAGGCGAGGCGACAGGGACAAGGATGCGGGAGCCCTATCCTTGTCTCCGGCAACGTCGGAAACGCGCCCTCCCGGGGCACCATGACGACAGGCCGCCACACCGGCCCCCGTAGCTCAGTGGATAGAGCAGGCGCCTTCTAAGCGCTTGGCCGCAGGTTCGAGTCCTGCCGGGGGCGCCACCCGCTGTCGGCACGGACGCAGCGGAGGGGATCTTTCCTCGCGGGCACGTCAGGTCACGGCAAGGGCTCAGCGCCAGTCGTCGATCACGTAGGCGTCCGGGTGGCTGTAGCCGGGTTCGTTGGGCTTGTGCATGGTCACGCCCTGCAGCCAGGTGCGGAACCCGCGGTCGATCATGCTCCGGTAGGCGCCCTCGCGGGCGAGGTTCACGCCGGCGTCCAGTTGCCCCAGTCCCCGCTCGGCGGCGAGCTGTTCGCACGCGTCCAGCAGGCGTTCGAACCGGTCGGCGGCGCCCGGACCGGGGCGTACGGCGCCGAACTTGACGAAGCAGACGTCCTCGCCGGCCTCCGACCCCGTTCCGCAATGGCAGACGGCCAGGCCGTCGAGGCCGGCGTCGGTGCCCTCGAGGAGGACGGTGTCACCGAGCCCCTGGACCTGCGCGGCCACGATCTCCCGCTCCAGGCTGAGACCCTCGTGCACGGCACCCGTCAGCGCCCGGCCGAGACTGAGCGCCTCGGGCCGCTCGGCGGCGTTCAGCTCGCCGTACAGCACCCGGCCGGGCGCTGCGGCACCGGCGGTGACCTGCTTCTTCATGATGGCGGTGAGGAAGCGGGGCCAGAAGCCGTACCGGCGGTAGAGCTCGAGGTGCTTGGGGCTGTGCGAGAAGGTGAAGAGGCCGAGGTGGCCGTTCTCCCACGTGTCGAAGCAGGCCATGACCGGTTCCATGAGGCGCCTGCCGATGCCCTGGTCCCACAGGTCGGGACGTACGGTCAGGGGGCCGAAGTACCCGACGCTGCCCCAGTCGGCGGCGAAGTTCGATCCGACGACCTCGCCCTCGACGGTCGCCGCGAAGGCCGCGTGCGGGTCTGCAGCCCAGCGGGTGCGGACGTAGTCGGCCGTCCCGAAGAACGTCTCGGGCTCGGGGACCCCGAGGAAGGTCCCGAAGGCGACCCGGAAGATCTCGTCGGCCCGGTCCAGGTCCGGTTCGGCCAGCGGGCGGACCGACACCGGGACGGCGGCGCTCGTGCGCTTCGCTGCGGACATGATCGCTCTCCTTTCCGCCCCTGTTCCATCGCACCACGGACGTGCCCCGCGGGCGAAGCGACGGGTCGGCGGCGTCCCGGCCCGCCAGCGGCATGCGGGGAGCCGGAGGGGCGCCGACCGGGTCCGCCCCGCCCCCTCACCCCTGCCGTGCCGATCACCACCGCCGGCAAGGCCGCCCGGCGGGCTCCGGCGCCCCTGACCGGATCGCCCATGTTCGAGTGATTGCGCCCCGTGTGGGCGATTCCTGGTAATCATGGAGCGGTTCTCGTCGTTGCGCCTTTCCCGGAGCCGCTCATGCGCACTGCCGTCATCGCCGCCCAGGACCCGCCCCGCACGGGGCGCTCCGGGTCCCTCCCCTCAGCGCCCGAGCGGGCGGAGGAACGGGAACTCGCCTTCGAGGGGTTCGCGTACACCTGCCGCGTCGTCCGGCAGAGGGAACCGCGGACCGCTCCGCTGCTGCTGCTCGGGGGCTCGTCGCAGAACCGGTACTCCTGGCAGAGCCACGAGAAGTGGCTGGCACCGCTGTGCACGATGATCACCGTGGACCTGCCCGGGTACGGCACCTCCGACTTCCTCCCGGCGGGGTACGACATCGACTTCCTGGCCGACGCGGTCCAGCACACCCTGACGGAGATCGGCGTGCCGGAGGTGAACCTGTTCGGCGGCTGCTTCGGCGAGGTCGTCGGCCTCCGCTTCGCGCAGCGCCACCCGGAGTCCGTGCGGCGCATCGTCTTCGCGGCCGCGGCCATCCGGCTCCCCGACCTCTACCAGGAGGCCGTGCCGCGGCTGTCGCAGACCCTGGCGCGGGGCGACATCGAGCAGGCCGCCGACGGGCTGGTGCGGCTGTTCATGTCCGACCCTGAGGCCGGCAAGGTCCGCAGGCACGCGGCCGTGGCCCGGCTGCTCCAGCACCAGTTCGTGAACCAGACACCGGACGAGATCCGCAAGGCGGTCGAGCACAACACCCGGCTGGTGACGCACGGCTGCTACCGGCCGCTGCCCGTCCCCGCCGTGCCGGCGCTGGTGTTCACCGGGGAGTACGACACGCTGTGCACCCCGCAGATGGGCCGCGAGCTCGCCGCGGCGATGCCGGGGGCGCTGTTCACCACGGTCAGGGAGGCGGACCACCTGGTCACCGTCGAGCGCCGGCAGGAGTCGGCGGAGCTGATCGCCCGCTTCTGCACCGACCGTCCCCTCGACGACCTGCCGTACTGCACGCCCGTCGAGGTCCCGCGCGACGGGTCCTCCCCCACCCCGGCGTGACGCCGGTCATGAGGAGGGGCCGGAACCCGTTGACGGGTTCCGGCCCCTCCTCATGACCGCGAGGGCGTCAGGACTTCTTGTCGCCGACGAGGGCACCGGCCGCACAGGACACGGCCCCGCCTCCGGAGCACTCCCGCTGCACGCCGTCGACGAGCTGAACCGGCGCGGCCTTCTCGCCGGTGATCCGGTCCTCGCGCGCGTCGACGCAACGCACGTGTCCCCTGCCGTCGTTGGTGCACTTGCCGGGATTCTCGACAGCGGCAGCCTGAACGGCGCCGAGGCCGACCAGGGCGGAGCCCGCCAGGACGCCCGCCACCGCAGTGATCTTGATCGACTTGAACATCTACCTTTTCCTCAACGTTCGACCGCGCCACGACTGCGCGGCGGCGCCGTCACGTGACCGCGACGGCCAACGAAGCGGGGCAGGCCCTGAGCCCGAATCGCACGCGACCGGACGCCAGGGCCTGCCCCCTCACCCGAGGGTGTGTCACTTACCGCCGAGGCCGAGGTTGCTCGCGCACTCCACGGCGTTGGTCTCCTTGTTCTCGGCGTTGCCGAGACCCAGGATGCCGACCGCCAGGTTGATGTCGTCGATGGCGATCAGCGACTGGACCGAGTTGTCCTGGGCGCAGGAGGTGGTCTGGCTGCTGTTGATCTCCACCTCGGGCTCGTCACCGGCGAAGCTGACGCCGGCGCCGAGGAAGCTGACGCTGCCGAGCATGGCCATGACGACGGCGGCCTTCTGGTACGTGCGCATTACTGCTCCATTCTGGATGTGACGCGATCCCGGTCGGGATCGATCGGTGACAGTCGCCAATTTAAAGCGACCTTTTGCGGCAATTGATAGCGAAACGCCGAACGGTATTCACATGGCAAAAAGACACGTCACACTGCTGTCGCCATTTCACACAATCAGCCCGGCAATTCGACGGTCGAGCGACACGCGTCCACGTATCGCCGCGCCGTCAGGACTTGTCGCCCTTGAGGACGAGGTTGCTGGAGCAGGTGAGCTCACCCTTGCCGGAGCAGCTCTGCGACATCTTGTTGTCCACGCGGACTTTCCCGTCCTGCTCGGAGACGCGGTACTCGCTCTCCTGGACGCAGCGCACGTGACCCTTGTCGTTCTGGGTGCAGGCGCCGGGGCTCTCGGCGCCGACGGCCTGGACGGTACCGAGACCGATCAGCACGAGGCTCCCCAGGAGGCCCGCCGCCGCGATCTTCTTCGACTGGAACATCAACCTTTTCCTTGATGGTCGTGGGATGGCCGAAGGGGGCCGGGCGGGCCCGGGTCCGCGCCACGGGGGCGCGGGACCCGGAGCCCACCAGGCTCACCTGACAGCGACTGCTCAGCCGAGGTTCGAGGAGCAGGCCACCGAGTTGACCTCGGTGTTCTCCGCGTTGCCCAGACCCAGGATCGCGCCGACGCCCGCGTTGACGTCGTCGATCGAGACCAGCGACTGCACCGAGTTGTCCTGGGCGCAGGTCGTGGTCTGCTTGCTGTTGAGCTCGAAGCCCGGGTTGTCACCCGCGACGCTGACGCCGGCGCCGAGGAAGCTGACACTGCCGAGGACGGCCATCACGACAGCGGCCTTCTGGTACTTGCGCATTACCTCTCCGTTTCTCGAGTGGACACGGCCCGCGTCGGGCCGGTCACTGACAGTTGCTAACGTAAGCGACGTTTGCGGCTTTTGGTAGCCGAAACGCCCATATGCGTAACTTTCTTGTGAAGACGCAGGTCAGAGGCTCGTGATGGAGTACCAGACGGCTGAAGTCCGTGGCGCGTCGCCGTCGTTGCGGACCCCAAAGGGGGACCAAAGAGTGATCCCGGGACATTAGCCGTGACCGGACGCGGTCCCCCGCGTTGAGCGGGGAGTGCGGCGCTCGTCATGCCGCCGCGCTTAACAGATCCAGTTAAGGAGAACGTGATGTCTCGCATCGCGAAGGCGGCCACCCTGGCTCTCGGAACGGGCGCCGTGGTGCTCAGCGGCGCCGGAATGGCTTCGGCTCACTCCGGTGCCGAGGGTGCGGCGGTTCACTCGCCGGGCGTCCTGTCGGGCAACGTGGTCCAGGTTCCGGTCCACGTGCCCGTCAATGTGTGCGGCAACACCGTGAACGTGATCGGCGCGCTCAACCCCGCCGTCGGCAACGTGTGCGTGAACCACTGACGCAGCAAGGGCACTTACGTCACGGACATCCGTCGTAGTTCCCCGGGAGCCCCGGCCGCCTCGTGCGCCGGGGCTCTTCCCGTGTCCGGGCGCTTTCCACGAGCACGAGAACGGCGAACGCATTCGGCCCCCGGCGGAAACCGGGGGCCGAATGCTTGGCGCGGGATTTCAGGCGTGCAGCCCCACATCGCCGCGCACCGGCTTGGCCTCGTTCACGACAGCCGCCGCTTCCTTCGTCGTGCCGAGCAGCGTTTCCTCGTCGGAGTCCACCAGGGAGTCCGACTCGTACAGCGGCATGACCTCGAAGGGGACCGCGGTGCGCAGGCCGGTGTCGAGGCCGGTGGACGCCAGGTCCGTGGAGTCCGCGGCGAACGCGGGCCCGGCGACACCGGCGGCGATCAGGGACCCGGCAAGGACGGCGGCAGCCTTCAGGGACTTCATCGTGTTCCTTTCTTCGGCACCGCGGGGCGCCGGAGATGAATTCTGTCGCCGTGCACAACGATCCCCGGCCGGGGCGGAAACCGGGAAACCCGAAATCGCCAAGTCCTCATATGAGATCCAAGAACGACCGGTGGGGTGGGGTGCCGCTCGGCAGGGGGTCAGGAACCCGGCAGCAGGAGCGAGGTGAGTGCCGGGACCGTGGCCGGGGTGAGGGAAGCCGCCGGGGCCGCCTCGGCCGGTGCGGGCAGGACGACCGCCTCGGGGTCGGCGCCGACCAGGGCCTCGACGAGCTGGTCGATACGGGCCATCAGGTCGTCGGCCACGGCCGACTCCTGGTCCGCCACGGTCGTGGACTCCTGGTCCGCCGCAGTCGTGGACTCCTGCTCGGTGGCCGTCGTGGACTCCTGGTCCGTGGCCGCCGCGGACTCCTGCTCGGTGGCCGTCGCGTCGGTGTCCTGCTCGGCCGTCGTCGCGGACTCCTCCGCGGTGGCGGCCGCGGTGCCGGCCGCGGGCAGGAGCAGGTCCAGGACGTCCTCGAGGGCCTCCCGTACGGCGTCGAACGCGCCGTCCACGAGGTCGGAGGTCCCGGCCTGCGGCAGGAGCACGCCGGTCGTCGGCGTGACGGCGGGGGTGAGGGCCGGTGTGGTGGCCGGTGCCGTCGAGGACAGGACCGTGGTCGTGGTCATGGTCGTCGTGATGCTGGAGGCCGTGGGGTCGTCGTCGGCGGCCGCGGTCACGGCCGCCCGTGCCGCCTCGGCCAGCTCCCGCGCCCGGTCGGGGGACAGTTGACCGCCGTCCGACTCGAGCACGGCCCTCACCAGGGCGGCGACGGGGGCGAGTTCGCCCCGGTGCGCCCCGGCCCGGTCGATCTGCGCGAGCAGCGCGGCGGACGTCACCTCCCGGTCGTGGCCGGGGAGCGAGTCGGCCGCCATGGCGGCAGGGCCGGTGGTCGTGGCCAGAAGGGCGGCGCACAGGGCGCCGAATGCGATGCGCCGTGCCGGCAGAGCGCGCATGAAGGTTCCTTTCGCGGGCTTCGGATCTTGAGCTCACCGTCAGAGGACCCCGGGTGCCGCGCAACCGGGAGTACTCCCTTCGGTTGCGCGCCCGTCACTCTCCCGCGCGTTCTGCCGGATGGGGCGATGTTCCGGGTGGCGCTCGGCGCGAACCCGGCTTCACGATTCCAACACACTTGCCACTCTTAGGCGAATTTCGGTGAATTTGTCCGTTTGATGACTAGAGTTGCGACTCCCCGAAGCACCCTCATGGGCGGACGCATCGCACTCGTCCCCGCTGCCTGCCGCCGCCACCAGTTCCGAAAGGCTCCGACAGTCATGCGCCAAACCCTGGGTCAGCTGCTTCGCCATGCGACGGTGGGCGTCCTCGCCTGCGCCGCGCTCTGGGCACCCTGCGGTTCCGTGTCCGCCGCTCCGGCCGCTCCCGCGCCGGAGGCCGAGGGCCTCGCCTTCGGCGAGCGCTACCGGGCCCTCCAGCACGGGAACATCGTGCGCGCCGCCAACTCCTCCGCCACCTGCCGTCCGCAGGCCTCCTCGTGCCGCGACGTCCAGGGCGGCGCGCACGCGGTGAACGGCGACTTCGACATGAGCTACATCGACGTCGACAAGGACCCCAACACCTACAACTCCTCCCGCGCGGAGGTGCGGCTGCCCGCCGGCTCCCGGGTGACGTACGCCCGCCTGTACTGGGGCGGCAACCTGCTCGTGGGCGAGCAGAAGCCGGCCGCGGACAACGAGCGGGTGCTGATCGCCGAGCCCGGCGGCGACTACAAGGAGGTGCTCGCCGACACGGTCGTGGGCCACCGCGTGGCGGACGGCGCGGACGCCTTCCAGGCCTCCGCCGACGTGACCCGGCTGGTCCGGGACAGCGAGCCGGGCCTCTACACGGTCGCGCAGCTCAACGTGGCCGGCGGCAGGTCGGCGGCCGGCGCCTGGGGCGGCTGGACGCTGGTGGTGGCGTACGAGAACGCGGAGGAGCCGCTGCGGCACCTCAGCATCTGGGACGGCTTCGCGCCGCTGGGCTCCCGTGAGGGCACGCAGTTCCCGCTCCGCGACCTGCCGTTCCCGGCCGGCGCCGGGGGACGGGTGGGCCTGGTCGCGTACAACGGCGACCGCGGCACCACCGGCGACTCCCTCGTCCTCACCTCGGGCGACACCACCACGGCGTTCGGCGACGGCGCCAACCCGGTCGACGACGTCCTGAACTCCACGATCTCCGACCCCCGGGGCGCGGCCCCCTCGCGGGTGCCCGCGTACGCCAACACGCTCGGCTACGACTCGGACGTGTTCGCCCTCGGACAGGCCCTGCCGAACGCCGGTGACCGGGCCACCTTCCGGCTCACCTCCCAGCACGACGCCGCGTGGGCGGGCGTGCTGTTCGCCGCCGTCGACGCCCGTCGGTGAATCCGCCGCCCTCCGCCCCGACCACCTCTGTGAGTGAGGAAGCCGTGTCCACGGACCTGTCAGTGCCCGGACGCCCACCCCGGGTCCTGCACCTCACCCAGCCCGTGGAGGGCGGAGTCGCCCGGGTCGTGACCGATCTGGTCCGGGCCCAGCTGGCGGACGGTCTCGACGTCACCGCCGTCTGCCCCGACAGCGCGCTCAGCGGCCACCTGCGGTCGCTGGGCGCGCGGGTGCGGCACTGGCAGGCGACCCGGTCCCCGGGGCCCTCGCTCGCGCGCGAGGTACGGCACCTGGCCCGGCTGCTCGACGACGTGCGCCCCGACCTGGTGCACGCGCACTCGGCGAAGGCCGGGCTCGCCGGGCGGCTCGCGGTGCGCGGGCGCGTCCCCACCGTGTTCCAGCCGCACGCCTGGTCGTTCGAGGCGGTGGACGGGCCCACCGCCGCCCTGGCCCTGCGCTGGGAGCGGTGGGCGGCCCGCTGGGCGTCGCGGGTGGTGTGCGTGAGCGACGCGGAACGCGCCACCGGGGTGCGCGCCGGGATCGCCGGCCGGTGGACCGTCGTCCCCAACGGCATCGATCCCGAGCGCTTCCGCCCCGCCCCCGCGGCCGCCGTGCGGTCCGGGCTCGCGCCGCTGGCCGGACTGCGCGCGGGGGCGCCGCTCGCCGTGTGCGTGGGCCGGCTGTGCCGGCAGAAGGGGCAGGACGTCCTGCTGCGCGCCTGGGACGCCGTACTGCGCCGGGTGCCCGACGCCCGTCTCGTCCTGGTCGGCGACGGCCCGGACCGGGACCGGCTGCGCGCCGCCGCCCCCGACTCGGTGCTGTTCGCGGGTGCCGTCGCGGACGCCTCGCCCTGGTACCAGGCCGCCGACCTCGTCGTGCTGCCGTCCCGCTGGGAGGGCATGGCGCTGGCCCCGCTGGAGGCCATGGCCTGCGGGCGGCCCGTGGTGGTCACGGACGTCGACGGCGCCCGTGAGAGCCTGCCCCGCTCCTTCGCCGCCCCGTGCGTGGTGCCGCCGGAGGACCCCGGAGCCCTGGCGGAGGCGGTCGGCGCGCTGCTGCTCGACCCGCCGCTGCGCACGTCGCTCGGCGACCGGGGACGCCGCCACGTGCTGTTCCTCCACGACGTCCGGCACACCGCGAGGGCGGTCGCCGACGTCTACCGCGATCTGCTCGGCACCCGGCCCGCCGCGGCACGGAAGCACCCGTACGGGGCGGCCGGGGACGCCGAGGCCGACCGGACGTCACAGCGCGTCGAGCCCTTCGAGCACAGGGAGTCCATCCAC
Source organism: Streptomyces pilosus (assembly GCF_014649835.1). Classification (GTDB taxonomy): domain Bacteria; phylum Actinomycetota; class Actinomycetes; order Streptomycetales; family Streptomycetaceae; genus Streptomyces; species Streptomyces pilosus. The sequence continues at coordinate 1,002,609 of NZ_BMTU01000001.1, forward strand.
TCGTGACCGCCGAACGCACCGTGCCCTCCCCCGGCGTACCGCCGCGGGAGCACGGATCCCCGCATGTCTCCGTCGTGCTGCCGCGCGGCTCCGACCACGGCCACCGGCCGCCCGCGCCGCGGCCGCCCGCACGGCCCGCCTCCCCCGTCCCGCTGCTCCTCGCGGACACCGCGGCCGCCCTGCTCGCCGCGGGCGTCCTCGCCGCCGCGCGACCGCACGCCGCGCTCGCCGCGGCGGCACTGGTCGCGGCGTCGCTGCTGCTGCGCCCGCGCGGCGGACCGCCGCCCCTGCCCGGCCTGCTGGACGAACTGCCCGCCGTATGCGCGCGTACGGCCGTCGCCTGGGCGGCGGTCGCGGCGCTGTGGGCGGCCCACCGGCCGGAGCAGGCACTGTCCGCCGGCACCGTGCTGGTGGGCGTGGCCGCGCAGGTGACGGCGGGCTGTCTGCTGCGTGCGGTGGTGCACGGGCGGCGGCGCGCGGCGCTGCTGCGGCACCCGCGCGCCGCGCTCGTCGTCGGGCCGGCGGCGACCGCGCAGCGGGTGGCCGCCGCCGTGCTGCGCCATCCGCGGTGCGGGGTGCGGCCGGTGGGGGTCGTCGACGGGCGCGGGGACGGGGGCGAGGGCCTGCCGGTGCTGCGTACGGACGAGGAGGTCGAGCGCGCGGTCATCCAGAACGGCGTGCGCGCGGTGCTCGCCGTCCACCCCTCGGTACGGGCCGAACGGGGGCCGCTGCTGCGGTCGCTGGCCGCTTCGGGGTGCGTGGTGTGGGAGGTGGACGCCGACGCGGCGCCGTACCCGGTGCGGGAGCGGCTGGCCGGTTTTTCCTGCCGACGGCTGGACTTCGCCCCGGCGCGCGGGGGCGGCCTCGGCAAGCGGCTGCTGGACGTCCTGGTGTCGGGGACGCTGCTGCTGCTGGTCAGCCCGCTGCTGCTGGTGTGTGCCGTGACGCTGCGGCTCGCGGACGGGCCGGGCGTGGTGTTCCGGCAGGAGCGCATCGGCCGGGACGGCCGGCCGTTCACCCTGCTGAAGTTCCGCACCCATCGCCCGGTCGACGAGCACGAGTCGGCGACGCGGTGGAGCGTGGCCAACGAGAACGAGATGCGCGCGTTCTGCCGGATGCTGCGGCGGACCTCGCTGGACGAGCTGCTCCAGCTGTGGAACGTGCTCCGCGGCGACATGAGCCTGGTCGGTCCGCGGCCCGAACGCCCCTTCTTCGTGGCCCAGTTCAGTCAGACCTACCCCGGTTACGCGGCCCGGCACCGGATGCGCACCGGAATCACCGGGTTGGCCCAGATCCACGGGCTGCGCGGCGACACCTCCATCGAGGACCGCTGCCGGTTCGACAACGCCTACATCGACGACTGGTCGCTGTGGCAGGACGTCTGCATCCTGCTGCGCACCGCGGCCACGCTGGTCCGTCCGACGGGGAGCTGACGACAGGTGAGTCACCTCCTCGTACCCCTGCCGCGCCGGGCCGCCGCGCTCGGGCCGGTGCTGCCACTGGTGGCGGTGGTCGCCCTGCTGGCGCTGCCGTCGGCGGGGGACGGCGCGGGGCCGGCCGACGTGATGTCCGCGCTGGCGGTGGGGTACTGCGTGGTCCGTCTGCTGCGGGAGCGGCGGCGTCCGCTGTCGCCCCGCGCGGCGGTGGTGCTGGGCCTGCCGGTCGTGGGGCTGGCGCTCGCCGCGATGGGGTCGGGTTCGGCGGCGGCGGGGATCGGCGGGATGGGCCGTTACCTCCAGGTCTTCGTACTGGTCCCGGCGGTGGTGCTGGTGCTGCTGCGGGGCCGGGCCGACTTCCGCGTGCTGGCCTGGTCGTTCGTGGGGCTCGCGCTGTGGCAGGGCGCGGTGGGCGTGCACCAGTACGTGACCGGCACCGGCGCCTCCTACCAGGGCGAGACCGTGCGGGCCGTCGGCACCTTCGGGGCCCAGGACGTGATGGGCATGGCGACGGCGGTGTCGCTGGGCGTGGTCTGCGCGGCCGGGCTCGCGCTGGGCCCCGCGCCGCGCCGGCAGCGGGTGGCGGCCGCCGGGTGCGCGCTGGTGCTGGTGCTGCCGCTGGCGCTGTCCTTCAGCCGGGGCGCCTGGATCGCGACCGTGCTGACGTGCTCCGTGCAGCTGGCGCTGGCGGGGCTGCGGCGGGCACTGAAGGTGGGGGCCGCCGTGGTCGCCTCGGGAGTGGTCCTCATGGGCGGTCTCGGGGTCGGTACGGCGATGCTCTCGGAGCGCGTCGACAGCATCACGCAGGTCACCGACGTCCCGGACCAGTCCGTGATCGACCGGTACACCCTGTGGGCGGCGGCCACCGGCATGTGGCGCGAGGAGCCGCTGACCGGCGTGGGGCTGAAGGGCTTCCCCGAGCACCGGGACCGGCACGCGGCCCTGGCCCTGTCCTCCGGCAGTGACGTCGGAGGCGCGGGCGGGACGTACCACAGGCAGGCGCTGCTCTCGCCGCACAACATGTACCTGCTGGTGCTGAGCGAGCAGGGCCTGGTCGGGCTGCTGACGCTCGCCGGGAGCTGGCTGGCGCTGCTGGTGTGCGCGGTGCGCGGGCTGCTGCGGGTGCGCCGCCGGGGCCCCGGCCTCGACTGCGGACTGGTCGCCTGCGGCCTGCTGCTGTGGCAGCTGACCGACTACGCGTACGGCGACATCGGCGGGCCCTCGACCGTGCTGACCGGTGTGGCCCTCGGTCTCACGGCGTGGTGGGGCCTGGCCCGTGACGAACGCCCGGACACCGCCTCCCCCGACGGGGTGGCCGGGCGGCTCGAGGAGGCCGTGGCGCGATGACGGCACTGCACTCCCGGCAGACCGGTCCCGGCGCCGGGCTCACGGCGGACGGGGACCGGGCGGGCGCACCCGGCGTACCCCGTCCTCCCGCGGCGGACGCGTGCACGGCCGGTGAACCGGGGCCGCCCGCGGCCGGTGACGGTGACGGGGCGAAGCGCACGGCGTCCCGGGGTTTCCTCGCGCGGGCCGCGCTGGTGACGGCGGTGCTGTCGATCGCCGGGTCGCTGCTCGGGCTGGTCCGGGACCAGTCGCTGGCGCGGCTGTTCGGGGCCGGGAGCGACACGGACGCGTTCCTCGTCGCCTGGACCGTGCCGGAGATCGCCGCCACGCTGCTGATCGAGGACGGGCTGGCGATCGCGCTGATCCCCGCGTTCAGTCTGGCGCTGGCGCGACGGGCCCGGGGGGTGCCCGGCGATCCGGTCCGCGAGCTGGTCGGGGCGACGCTGCCGCGGCTGTGCCTCGCCTTCGCCGCGGTGGCCTCGCTGACCGCCGCCGGGGCCCCGTACCTGGTCCGGGTGCTGGCGCCGGGGCTGCCCGATCCGGGCCTGGCCGTCGACTGCACCCGGCTCACCGCGATCAGCCTGCTGGCGTTCGGGCTCGCCGGGTACTGCAGCGCCGCCCTGCGGGCGCACCGGCGCTTCTCCGCGCCGGCGGCGATCTACGTCGCCTACAACACGGGCATCGTCGCGATGATGTTCGTCCTGGGCGGGGAGTGGGGCGTGCGGTCCGCCGCGGCCGGGGTCGCGGTGGGCGGCTGTCTGATGGTGGCGGTGCAACTGCCGTCGCTGTGGCGGGAGCTGTCGTCCCGCGCGCCGCGGTCCGCCGCCGCCACCGGGCCGGCCGACGAGGAGCGGCCGGTGCGGCTCGCCCTGATCGCCGCGGTGCTGCTGTTCGCGCTGTGCCGCCAGTCGCAGGTCCTCGTCGAGCGCTTCCTGGCGTCCTCCCTGCCCGCCGGCGCCATCTCGCACCTGAACTACGCGCAGAAGGTCGCCCAGATCCCGATGACGCTGTCGCTGATGGTGTGCACCGTCACCTTCCCGGTGGTGGCGCGCGCCCTCGCCGACGGCGACACCGGGCGGGCCCGCGCCCGGGTGGAGCGGGACCTGGTGCTCGCCTCCTGCGTGGTGCTGCTGGGCATGTGCGCGGTGCTCGCCTGCGCCCCCCAGATGATCGAACTGCTCTTCCAGCGGGGCGCGTTCACCGGCGCCGACACCGCCGCTACGGCGGACGTGATGCGGGTGTACGCGCTCGGTCTGCTCGGCCAGACCCTGGTGGGCGCCCTCGTCCGCTGCTACTTCTCCGCGGGCCGCCCCAGCTGGTACCCCGTCGGCGTGATGGCGGCGGGCATCGTCGTGACGTCGCTCGTCGGGGCCCTGGGCGTGGGCCGCTGGGGCGTGGCGGGGATCGCCGCCGCCAACGCCCTCGGCATCACCGTCACGGCGGCGCTGATGCTGGCGGGCCTGCGCACCGCCCGCCGCGGGGCCGCCACCGGCGTCTCGGTCGGGGTGCGCAGGGTGCTGGCCGAGCTGGGTCGGCCGGTCCTCGCCTCCGCCCTCGCCGTCGCCGCCGGGGCGTGGACCGCGAGCCGGTTCGCCTCGCCGGTGGCGGCGCTCACGGCCGGCTGCCTCGCCGTGACCGCCGTCTTCGTCCCGCTCGTCCTGTCCGTCCTCGGCACCCGGGGCCCCGTATCCGCGCTGCGCTCCGTACGCGCCGTCACTCGAAAGCTGACACATGGCCGCTTCCGTTGATTCCCTCGACGCCGGCAGACGACCGGCCCCCCGCTCCGGGTCCGTGCCCTGGGTGGCGATGTACCACTCGGTGGGCGACTGCTCCGACGACCCCTACCGCATCACCGTCACGCCCGAGCGGCTGGAGCGGCAGCTGGCGTGGCTGCGCCGGCGCGAGCTGCGCGGGGTGTCCGTCGCCGAGCTGCTCGCCGCCCGGGCCCGGGGCGAGGGGCGGGGCCTGGTCGGTCTCACCTTCGACGACGGGTACACCGACTTCCTCACCACCGCCCTGCCGCTGCTGCGGCGCTTCCACTGCGGCGCCACCCTGTTCGTCCTGCCGGGCCGGCTGGGCGGCGACAACGAGTGGGACCCGCTCGGCCCGCGCAAGCCGCTGCTGACCGCGCCCGGCATCCGGCGCGTCGCCGAGGCGGGCGTGGAGATCGGCTCGCACGGACTGACCCACGTCGACCTCACCCGCGCGGACGACGCCACCCTGACCGCCGAGGTCGCCGGGAGCCGCGCCCGCCTGGAGGAGCTGACCGGCGCCCCGGTCGCGGGGTTCTGCTACCCGTACGGCACGGTCGACGCCCGCGCGGTCGAGGCCGTGCGCGAGGCGGGCTACGCCTACGCCTGCGCCATCGATCCCGGCCCGCTGACCGGCCCGCACGCCCTGCCGCGCGCGCACGTGGGGCAGGACGACACGGCGCTGCGCCTGCACCTCAAGCTGAGACTGCACCGGCTGCGCCGGCGTGCGGTGGAGGGCGTGTGAGATGAGGGCGCTGCACATCATCACCGGACTGGGCGTCGGCGGGGCCGAGCAGCAGCTGCGGCTGCTGCTGCGTCACCTTCCCGTCGACTGCGACGTGGTGACGCTCACCAACCCGGGCCCGGTCGCGGAGGGGCTGGGTGCGGACGGGGTCCGTGTCGTGCACCTGGGGATGGCCGGCAACCGTGACCTGGCCGCCCTGCCCCGCCTGGTGCGGGTGATCCGCTCCGGCGGCTACGACCTGGTCCACACCCACCTGTACCGGGCCTGTGTGTACGGCCGGCTCGCGGCCCGGGTCGCCGGGGTCCGCGCGGTCGTCGCCACCGAACACTCCCTCGGAGACTCGCAGATGGAGGGGCGGCGGCTGACGGCGGGGGTGCGGGCGCTGTACCTGGCGAGCGAGCGGCTCGGCTCGGCGACGGTCGCCGTCTCCCCGACGGTGGCCGACCGGCTGAAGCGCTGGGGGGTGCCCGCCCCCCGCATCGAGGTCGTCCCCAACGGCATCGACGTGGACCGCTTCCGCTTCGACCCGGAGCGCCGCGCGCGCACCCGGCGGCGCCTCGGTCTGCCGGAGGGCGCCTTCGTGATCGGCGGCGTGGGCCGGCTCGCCCGCGGCAAGCGGTTCGACGTCCTCGTGCGGGCGCTGGCCCTGCTGCCGGAGGACCACTGGCTGCTGCTGGTGGGCGGCGGCCCCGAGGAGCACCTGCTGCGGCGCACGGCCCGCGAGGCCGGGGTGGCCGGGCGGGTGCTGTTCACCGGTGAGCGGCCCGGTCTCCCCGACGGCTCCCCCGGGCCCGATCTGCCGTCGCTGACCTCGGCGATGGACCTGTTCGCCTCGCCCTCCGCGGAGGAGGCCTTCGGGCTCGCCGTCGTGGAGGCGCTGGCGGCGGGACTGCCGGTGCTCTACGCGTCCTGCCCGGCGGTCGAGGACCTGCCGCCCGAGGCGACCTCGGGTGCCAGGCGGGTGCGCGGCGGCCCCGAGGCGTACGCCCGCGCGATCGCGGAGGTCCGCGCGGCGGGCCCCGCCCCGCGCACGGCCGGCCGGGCCGCGCGCCACTACAGCATCACCCGCAGCACAGCCCGCCTCATGGACGTGTACCGGGCAGCCGTGTCCGGCTCGTCGACGACCCCCGCACGTTAAGGGAGCACGCCCGTCATGACCGACACCCCGACCCGCCGCCGTCTTCCTTCCCTGGACCGCGTCCGGCAGTTGCCGGCCTGGTCCGCGCTGGTGGCAGGCGCCTTCCTCGGCGGACTGCTCGGCGGCGCGTACGGCCTGCTCACGCCGCCGTCGTACGCGGCCACCAGTTATGTCGTCGCCGTACCGGCGAAGGGGGCGACTCCGGACGCCGCCCGCGGCTTCGCCCAGGCCTACGGGCGGGTCGCGACGCAGGTCGCGGTGCTCGGCGACGCGCAGGTGTGGGCGGGGGTGCCGGTGCGGACGCTGCGGGACAGCGTGCGCACGGCGACCTCGCCGGACGCACCGATGGTGTCCGTCACGGCCACCTCGGCACGGCCCGAGGAAGCCGTCGACATGGCGAACGCGGTCTCGCGCGCGCTGACCCGGCACGCGGAGGCCACGAAGGACAGCACCCAGGTGCGGCTGGTGCAGTTCTCGCGCGCCGTGAAGCCGGGCGGGCCGGCGACCGCGCCGACGGCGCTCACCACGCTGGTGGGGGCGAGCGCGGGCGGGCTGCTGGGCGGTCTGGCCCTGCTCGCCCGGCCGAGGCGGGGCGGCCGGGACGACGGCCCGGTGCCGACCGCCTCGGTGCCCGGCCCGGCCGCCGCCGGCGTGCCGCGGTGACGGCGGTGCTCCCCGCCGGGACGGCGTCCGCCGCCCCGGCGCGGTCCGCCCTAGCGGCTGCGCGACCACCAGTCGAACCGTACGCACAGCTTCCCGCCGAGCCAGTACTCCACCCAGCGGCCCAGGTCCAGCGGGGAGCAGTTCTCCGTGGGCAGTTCCCCGGCCGGTGCGGACGGCGCCGGGGTGACGTCGGGGCCGGTGCCGGGGCCGGCGTCGTGGGTGCGCCCGTAGAGCGTGTCCCGGTAGACCCGGGACGATTCGGGGTTGTCGTCGCACTGCCACACCCCGTGCGGGCAGTAGTCGGTCACCGTGTTGTAGAGCGGCCGGTGTTCCTCCATCCACGCGAGCATGCGCCGCATGTACTCGGGGTTGTCGCCGTTGCGGAAGAGCCCCCATTCCGCGTACGAGATCGGCTTTCCGCGGGCCTTGGCGAAATCGACGTGCGCCCGGAGTCCGTAGGGCTCCTTCACCTGTTCGTCGAAGGACATCCCGGACGGCTGGTCGTAGGAGTCCATGCCGACGATGTCGACCGTGTCGTCCCCGGGGTAGCACTCCGTCCAGGGGACGGCGTCCCGGCCGCGGCTCGGGGTGAAGTCGAATCTGAACTTCTGTCCGGGGACCGCGCGCATGGTGGTGACGATGCGGTTCCAGTACCTCTTCCACGCCTGCGGGTCGGGTCCGCAGCGGTGGGTGTACGTGACGCCGTTCATCTCCCAGCCGAGCACCACGATCGTGTCGGGCACCTTCAGGTCGACGAGCCGCTCGGCGAGGGCGCGGAAGTGGTGGTCGAACTCGCCGGCCGCGCCCCGTCGGAGCAGCCGGCGGACCTCCTCGTCGGAGACGCCCGCCTCGTTGCGTTCCTGCATGGGCACGTTGAGGACGAACATCCGGTCCTCGTCGGCGTTGCGCCAGCGCGCCCACGACTCCAGGAACCGGATGTCGCCCTCGATGTCGCTCCACCGGTTGCCGGGCAGGTAGGTGTGGCCGACGCGCAGCTCCGCGCCGCCCAGCCAGCGGCTGAGCTCCTCCATGCGGGCCACGCCGCGTTCGTCGGAGGCGAGGAACGCGCCGAAGGCGGGCACGTCGCCCGCCTGCGGCGGGACGGTCGGCGCGGTCGGTGTCGGCCGGTGGAGCACCGGCACCTCGGGAACGGCGGGGACCGCGGGAACCGCGGGGATCGGGGGGACGGAGAAGTCGGGCGTGGGGACGGTGGGCGTCGGGACGGCCCGCGCCGCGGGCTCCGTCGGTCCCGGCAGTGCGGGGGTGGAGCCCTCGGCCCGCACCGCCCCCGCCGCGGGGCCGGCCGCCAGGGCGGCCGACACGACGAAGGCCGCCGCGCCCACGGCCATGGCGCGGGTCCTGACCCGCCTGTGCTGTGGGGCCATTGGCTGCTCCTCTTCTCGCTCTCGTCAGCCTGCTGCCTGACGCCTCGCTGTTGACGACCAGTCATATGAAGTCAGTCACAAGAAATCCGACGCTGCCACTGCCACTGCGGCTTTCGAGTGCCGTGATGCCCCGTGCGGGTGAGCCGGCGCCAGAGGAAAGTGAGAATGCGTGTCGTTGCTTGACACCGGAGTTCCCGCCGTCTTGCTGCGGATCGACCGGAATCCCTTTCACCACGGGACGCTGGGCGCCGTGCGGTCGCTCGGCCGGGCCGGGGTGGACGTGCACGTCGTCGCCGACTGCGCGGGCAGTCCCGTGGGGCGCTCGCGTTACGTCCGCCGTATCCATCCGCCGCCGGCGCCGGGGGCGTCCGCGGACGAGATCCTCGCCGTGCTGCGCCGGGTGGCCGGGCAGGTGGGGCGCCCGGCCGTGCTGATCCCGATGGACGACGCGACCGCGATCGCCGCGGCCCGGCTGCGCGCGGACCTCGCGCCGGCCTACCTGCTGCCCGGGATGCCCGCCGCGCTGCCCGAACGGGTCGCCGACAAGGCCGGACTGGCCGCGGTGTGCGCCACCGCTGGCATCCCCCATCCGACGACGCTGGTCCCGGACAGTGCCCGTGCCGCGGCCGACGACGCGCGGCGGCTCGGCTTCCCGCTGGTGGCGAAGTGGAGCCGGCCCTGGCTGCTTCCGCCGGGCAGCGGACTGCGCAGCACCCTGCTGGTGCACTCCGAGCGGGGGGCCCGGGACCTGCACGCGCGCACCGCCGAGGCGGGCAGTCCGCTGCTGCTCCAGGCGTACCTGCCGCCGGGCGAGGACCGGGACTGGTTCTTCCACGGCTACGCCGACGGCACGGGCCTCGTCCGCGCGGGCGGCCCCGGCCGCAAACGGCTGTCCTGGCCGCGGGGCGCGGGACTGACCGCGGTCGGCCACTGGACGCCCAACGCCGAGGTGGTCGCGCTCGCCGAACGCGTCACCGACGTACTCGGCTACCGCGGTGTCCTGGACCTCGACTTCCGCCGCTGCGGCGCGACCGGCCGCTACCACCTCCTCGACTTCAACCCCCGCCCCGGCGCCCAGTTCCGGCTGTTCGCGGACAGCGCGGGGGTGGACGTCGTACGCGCCCTGCACCTGGACCTGACGGGACGTCCGCTGCCGGAGGGGGATCCGGTGGCCGGGCGGGCGTTCGTGGTGGAGAACTACGCGCCGTTCGCGGCGCTGCGCACGGCCCCCGGCGGGCGCGAGCTGGCCTGGTACGCCCGGGACGACCGCGCTCCCGGATGGGCGATGTGGGCCCTGTGGGCGCGCCATGTGTCGGGCCGGCTGCGGCAGCGGCTGGGCCCGGCAGCCCCGGTGCCGGCGCCGCGTCCGGCCCCGGCGGCCCCGGCATCCCCCGCCTCTTCGACCTCCCTGACCGACAACGAGAAAGCGAGCAGCTGATGATGTACGACCTCCTGGTGGTGGGCGCGGGTCCCTACGGTCTGTCGATCGCGTCCCACGCGGCGGCCGCCGGACTGAACCTGCGCGTGTTCGGCCGGCCCATGGCGTCCTGGCGGGACCACATGCCCGGCGGCATGTTCCTGAAGTCGGAGCCGTGGGCGTCGAACCTGTCCGACCCGGCGGGGCGGTGGAAGCTGGACGCCTACTGCGCCGAGCAGGGCATGACGGCTCGTCACGCGGAGCCGATCCCGGTGGAGGCGTTCGCCGCGTACGGCCTGTGGTTCGCCCGCAACGCCGTGCCGCCGGTGGACGAGCGCACGATCGCCCGGGTGGCCTCCCACGCCGACGGCTTCACGGCCGTCACCGAGGACGGGGAGGCGCTGCGGGCGCGGACGGTGGCGCTGGCGGTCGGGGTGATGCCGTTCATCGAGGTGCCGGCGGCCCTGCGCGGACTGCACCCCACCCTGGTGACGCACAGCAGCCACCACAGCGACCTGGGCCACCTCCAGGGCAAGGACGTCACGGTGATCGGCGGCGGTCAGGCGGCGCTGGAGACGGCGGCGCTCCTCGCCGAACAGGGCACGCGGGTACGGGTGCTGGCCCGGGCGGAGCGGCTGCGGTGGAACGACGTGCCGCCCGCCCTGGAGCGTTCCCGGTGGCAGTCGGTCCGCTCGCCGCACAGCGGGCTGGGCCCCGGCTGGCGGAACTGGTTCTACTCCGAGCGTCCGGGCCTGTTCCGGCGGCTTCCGGAGGCGACCCGTTCCCGGATCGCGGCCACGGCGCTGGGCCCGGCCGGCGCCTGGTGGGTGCGGGAGCGGGTGGAGCGGGCGGTGGACCTGCTGCCGGGCCACCAGGTGACCGCGGCCGCCGCGGTGCCGGGCGGGCTGCGGCTGGACCTGACCGACCACAGGGGTGCCCGGCGCAGCCTGGAGACCGAGCACGTCATCGCCGCCACCGGGTTCAAGGCGCACCGTGACCGGCTCGGTCTGCTCTCCACGGAGCTGCGCGGCTCGATGGCGGCGCTGCCCGACGGGTCGCCCGCGGTCGGCCACGGCTTCGAGTCCTCGCACCCGGGACTGTTCCTGGCCGGTCTGGTGACCGCGTCCGGCTTCGGGCCGGCGATGCGTTTCGTGCACGGCGCGACGTACACGGCGTCGACGCTGGTGCAGGGGGTGCGCCGGCGGCTCGGTTCGACGCCGGTGCGGGGCACGGTTCCCGTCCCGGGCAGCGGCGCCCGCAGCGGTGCGCCGTCGCCGGTGCGCGGCTGACGGCAGGCACCACGAAGCGTCCCCCGGACCGGGAGGTCCGGGGGACGCTTCGTCGTGAGGGTGCGGGTGCCGGGCCGGGGCGGACCCGGCACCCGGACGTGCGGTTAGCGGCGCGCGCCGGCGCGGCTGCGGCGGTACAGCATCGCGCCGCCCGTGAGCAGCGCGGCGCCGGCGGCCGAGGCGGCCAGCATGCCGTCGCTGCCGGTCTCCGCCAGGTGCGGCGGGTTGCCGGGCACTTCCCCGGCCGGCGGCTCCTCGTCCCGCGTCGGAGGCGTCTTCACCTTGGTGGGAGGCTCGGGCGTCTCCTTGTCCTTCTCCTTCTCCTTCTCCTGGCCCGTCTCGTTGACGCAGGTGTTGTCGCTCGCGTCGTTGAACAGGCCCACGAGGTTGACGCTGTTGCCGCAGGCGTTCAGCGACAGGTCGATGGGCGCCTGGATCACGTTGCCGGAGAGCACGCCGGGCGAGCCCTGGGCGGCGCCCACGGCGTGCGCGCCCCCGGACTCGCTGTGCGAGGTGCTGGACGCGGACTCCTTGTGCGCGGGGTCCACCGAGCGGTCCGCGGACTTCTCGGAGTGGTCGCCGCCGGAGGTGTTGACACAGGTGTTGTCGTGCGCGCTGTTGAACGCGCCGACCGCCGTGACGTTGTTGCCGCAGGCGTTGACCGGCACGTGGACCGGGGCCTGCACGTTGTTGCCGGAGGCCACGCCGGGCGAGCCCTTGGTGCCGCCCTCGGCCTGCGCGCCGTCGCCGTGCTTGCCGCCCTCGGAGCTGTTGACACACGTGTTGTCGGAGGCCTCGTTGAACGCGCCGACCGCCGTGACGGTGTTGCCGCACGCGTTGACCGGCACGTGGACCGGGGCCTGCACGTTGTTGCCGGACAGCACGCCGGGAGAATCCTCGGCACCGCCCCCCGCGAACGAGTCGGCGAGGGCGGGGGTTCCGTACAGGGACAGAATGCCCGTGGCGGCGGCGGCCGCCGCGAACACTCCCCTGCTCAGGGTCTGTCGCAATGTGGTTGTCTTCCTGCTTGGAGAATCGGGAGCGGCCACGCGTTCTGGCCCTCCGCTGCCGCATGGCCTACTCCTTCATCAACCCGGCCGCACGGAATCGGTTGCGCAGGTTCACCCGGTTGGCCCGCGCGACGGGCGCGCGGGCCGGGGCTCGGGACACCACGTCCCGCCTCGTCAGGACACGACGTCCTTGCGCACGAACCCGCGGAACGCCAGCGCGAACAGCACGAGCGCGTACGTCACGGACACCGCCGCGCCCTGGATCATGCCGGACCACTCCGGGCTCGGCTGGACGGCGTCGGCCCAGGCGAACTGCCAGTGCGCGGGCAGGAAGTGACGCCAGTCGCCGAGCGCGGTGACGGCGTCCAGCACATTGCCGACGATGGTCAGGCCCACGGCTCCGCCGACCGCGCCCAGCGGGGCGTCGGTGCGGGTGGAGAGCCAGAACGCGAGGGCGGCGGTCACCAGTTGCGACACGAACAGGTACGCCACGACGATCACGAGCCGCTGCGCCGCGGTGCCCGGGTCGAGCGCCCCGCCGGTGGGGATCCGCAGCGGGCCCCAGCCGTAGGCGGCGGTGCCGACGGCGAGCGCGACCACCGGCAGCAGCACCATCGCGGCGAGGCTCAGTCCCAGTCCGACGACCAGCTTGGACCACAGCAGCCGCATCCGGGGCACGGGCGCGGCCAGCAGATAGCGCAGGGAGGACCAGCCGGCCTCCGAGGCGACGGTGTCCCCGCAGAACAGGGCGACGGGGATGACCAGCAGGAAGCCCGCCGACACGAACAGGTTCACGGCGGCGAAGTTGGCACCGGAGGCGGTGGCCGTGTCCATGAGGTTCACCCGGCCGCCGGGCCGGTCCGGTTCGCCGCCGATGGCGAAGGCGACCACCAGCACGAACGGCAGGAGGGCGAGGACCGCGCCCATGACGTAGGTGCGGCGGCGCTTGAGCTGGCGGGCCAGCTCCACCCGCAGGGGCAGGGTGCGGCCCGCGCGGTAGCCGTCGGCGACCTCGGCGGGGCGGGCGGTCGTCCCGGCCGGCCCGGCGGGTTCGTTCCGCTCGGTGAGCGTGCTCATGCGGAGCCTCCGATCAGGGTGAGGAAGGCGTCCTCGAGGCGGCGGTGCGGGCCGACCGAGGCCACGGGCACGTCCAGCCGCACCAGTTCGGCGACGAGGCGCGGGGCGGTGCCGCCGGCGCCGAGCCGGATCAGCAGCCCCTCGTCGGTGCGGACGGCCGAGGCGACGCCGGGCAGGGCGGCGATCTTCTCGGCGACCGGCTCCTCCACGGGCGTGACGGTGCCGACGAGCAGGGTGTCGCCGGAGCCGACGATCTCCTGCACCGGACCCGCCTGGACGAGCCGGCCGCGGTCCATGACGACGAGGTGGGTGCAGGACTGCTCGACCTCCGACAGCAGGTGGCTGGAGACGATCACCGTGCGTCCGGCGGCCGCGTACCGGATCATCACCTCGCGCATCTCGCGGATCTGCGGCGGGTCGAGGCCGTTGGTCGGCTCGTCGAGGATGAGCAGGTCCGGGAGGCCGAGCATGGCCTGGGCGATGGCGAGGCGCTGGCGCATGCCCTGGGAGTAGGTGCGCACCGCGCGGGCGAGCGCGTCCCCGAGGCCGGCGATCTCCAGGGCCTCGTCCAGGTGGGCGTCCTGGGGCGGGCGGCCGGTGGCCCGCCAGTACAGCTCCAGGTTCTCCCGGCCGGACAGGTGCGGCAGGAAGCCGGCGCCCTCCACGAAGGCGCCGACCCGGGAGAGCACCGGGGCGCCGGGGCGGATGGCATGGCCGAAGACGCGGATCTCGCCGTCGTCGGGCCGGATGAGGCCCATGAGCATGCGCAGGGTGGTCGTCTTGCCGGCGCCGTTCGGGCCGAGCAGTCCGAGCACCTGCCCCTTCTCGACGCGGAACGACAGGTCGCGCACGGCGTAGCGGTCCGCGGAGCGGGCGTAGCGCTTGCTCAGGCCGGTGATCTGCAGGGGCACGTCGGCGAGTGCGGGGTCGGGGGCCGGGGCGGTGGTGCGGCGGCGGCCGGTCAGCAGCAGGCCGAGGGCGATCAGCGCACCGGCGGCCGGGAGCCACACCACCCACGCGGGCAGCGGGGCGGCGGCGGTGGTCACACCGGGCGCGGTGGGCACGGTGAGGTCGCTCCGGAGGGAGACCGTGTACGTCGCCGGGGCGGCGGGGGAGGCGTAGCCGAGGTCGGTGGAGGCGAGGACCAGGCGCAGCCGGTGACCGTCCTCGACCTCGTGGTCGACGGCGGGCAGGGTGAGCGTCACGTCCTTGCCGGCCCCGGCGTCCCCGACGCGGACGGGGGCGACCAGCTGCGAGGGCAGGACCTGCTGCCGCCCGTCCGGGCCGACGTCGTACACCTTGGCGAAGAGGACGGCGTCGTCGCTGGTGGACGTGACGCGCACGGTCACGGTCGGTGAGCCGGTGATCCGCAGGTCGCCGCTGACCGGGGCGGACTCGAAGCGGGCGTGCTGACCGGGGAAGTCCAGGGAGACGCCGATGCCGAGCGAGGAGAGTTCGGCGAGTCCGCCGGAGCCGCCGAGGCCGGGCAGGGCGGAGACGGCGGGCGGGCCGCCGCCGGCCGGGTTGGCGAAGCTCTGCTCGGGGCGTCCGGTGAGCGGGACGGCCCTGGCGCCGCTGTCGAGCCCCGGGTAGCGGTCGGCGCTCGCGCCGTTGAGCACGGCCCGGCCGTCGGTGGAGTCGACGCCCCCGGTGCGGGTGACGCGGAAGGCGGGGCCGGTGTCGGCGCCCTTGTCGTCCTTCAGGTAGCGGTCGAACCAGGCGCGTACGCGCTGCTGGACCCGGCCGGTCTCCGGGTCGCCGCCGTCGTGTCCGCCGGCGATCCAGTCGACGCCGACCGGGGCGCCGTTGGCGCGGATCGCCCGAGCGGCGGCGTCGGCCTGGCCGAGCGGGAAGAGGGAGTCGGACTGGCCCTGGAGGAGGAGGGTGGGCACGTCGATGCGGTCGGCGACGGCGGACGGCGAGCGTGCCGCGAGGAGTGCGCGTGCCTCGGCGTCGGGGACGCCGGACTCGGCGACCCGCTCGTACATCGCGCACAGCGCCGGCTCGAACTTCTCGCACCCGCCGCCGGAGCTGACGAAGATGCCGGCCCACAGCTTCTTGAACACCCCGCCGGGGAACAGCGCGTCGGCGAGGTCGAAGTAGGTGATCGCCGGGGCGATGGCGTCGACCCGGTCGTCGTACCCGGCGGTGAGCAGGGCGACGGCGCCGCCGTAGGAGCCGCCCGCCATGCCGACGCGCGGGTCGCCGTCCTTGTCGAGCCGCACCTCGGGCCGGTCGGCGAGCCAGTCGATCAGCCGGGAGACGTCGGCGACCTCGCCCTCGGGGTCGTTCAGTCCGATCCTGCCGGTGGACTTCCCGAAGCTGCGCGCGGACCAGGTGAGGACCGCGTACCCGTCGCGCGCGAGGTCCTCGGCCTGCTGCCGCACGTCCTCCTTGCTGCCGCCGAAGCCGTGTCCGAGCAGGACGGCCGGGCGGCGCCCCTGGGGTCCGGCGGTGAAGTACGAGGTGTCGATGCGCACCCCGTCCTCCGTGGCCATGACCCGGTCGGCGCGGCGGACCGGGGGTGCGTCGTCCGAGGCGGCGGCGGTCCAGGTGCCGGCACCGGCGAGCACGACGACGGCGGCCGCGGCGGCGGCGGTCCGTCGCGGCCGCCGTGACCGCGGCCACCGCGCTCCGGGCAGTCGAAGATCCATGCGTCAACCGTACGGGGTCGACCTGTCGGCCAGTTGTCGACCGTGGACCGAACCCGGGGACCTCCCTGCGGCGTACGGGCCGCGTGCCGCGTACCGCGTTCGCGGTACGCGGCGGGTGCGGCTGCCGGTGCCTCAGTGGTTGCGCGGGAAGCCCAGGTCGACTCCGGAGGGGGCGTCGGCCGGGTCGGGCCAGCGGGTGGTGACGACCTTGCCGCGGGTGTAGAAGTGCGTGCCGTCGTTGCCGTAGATGTGGTGGTCGCCGAAGAGGGAGTCCTTCCAGCCGCCGAAGGAGTGGTAGCCGACGGGGACCGGGATCGGGACGTTCACGCCGACCATGCCGGCCTCGACCTCCAGCTGGAAGCGGCGGGCGGCGCCGCCGTCCCGGGTGAAGATCGCGGTGCCGTTGCCGAACGGGGAGGCGTTGATGAGGTCCAGGGCCTCCTCGTAGGTCTCGGCGCGCAGGACGCACAGGACGGGGCCGAAGATCTCGTCCTGGTAGGCCTTGGCGGAGGTCGGCACCCGGTCGAGGAGGGAGATGCCGATCCAGTGGCCGTCCTCGTGGCCGTCGACCGTGTAGCCGGTGCCGTCGAGGACCACGTCGGCGCCCTCGGCCGCCGCGCCGGTGACGTAGGAGGCGACCTTGTCGCGGTGGGCCGCGGTGATCAGGGGGCCCATCTCGGAGGTGGGGTCGTTGCCGGGGCCGATCTTGATCTTCTCGGCCCGCTCACGGATCTTCTCCACCAGCGTGTCGCCGATCGCGCCGACGGCGACGACGGCGGAGATCGCCATGCAGCGTTCGCCGGCCGAGCCGTAGGCGGCGGAGACGGCCGCGTCGGCGGCCGCGTCGAGGTCGGCGTCGGGCAGCACCAGCATGTGGTTCTTGGCGCCGCCGAGGGCCTGGACGCGCTTGCCGTTGGCGGAGGCGGTGGTGTGGATGTAACGGGCGATCGGGGTGGAGCCGACGAAGGAGACGGCCTTGACGTCGGGGTGCTCCAGGAGGCGGTCGACGGCCACCTTGTCGCCGTGGACGACGTTGAACACGCCGTCGGGGAGTCCGGCCTCCGTCAGCAGTTCGGCGAGGCGGACCGAGGCGGAGGGGTCCTTCTCGGACGGCTTGAGCACGAAGGTGTTGCCGCAGGCGATGGCGATGGGGAACATCCACATCGGCACCATGGCCGGGAAGTTGAACGGGGTGATGCCCGCGACCACGCCGAGCGGCTGGCGGATCGAGGACACGTCGACGCGGCTGGCGACCTGGGTGGACAGTTCGCCCTTGAGCTGCACGCTGATGCCGCAGGCCAGGTCGACGATCTCCAGGCCGCGGGCGACCTCGCCGAGGGCGTCGGAGTGGACCTTGCCGTGCTCGGCGGTGATCAGTCCGGCGATCTCGTCGCGGTGGGCGTCGAGCAGCGCGCGGAACCTGAAGAGGATCGAGGTACGGGCGGCCAGCGAGGACTGGCCCCAGCTCAGGTACGCCTCCTTGGCGGCGGCGACGGCGGCGTCGACCTCCTCGGCGGAGGCGAACGCGACCCGGGTGGTGACCTCGCCGGTCGCCGGGTCGGTGACCGGCCCGTGGTTGCCCGAGGCGCCTTCGACGGTCCTGCCGCCGATCCAGTGGTTGACGATCTTCGTCATGACCGAGAACTCCTTCGCAGATGGCGGCGTCGGGTGGAGACGTGCCGTGGGTGCAGCTCGTACAGCGGGTCCTGCTCGTGCGCGCCGGTCGCGGACGGGTGCGCCGCGGTCCGGGCCATGTCCTCATCCCAGCAGTTCCGCGGTCCCGGGCGGGCCCGACACAGTGTCGGCCGTTCGGGTCCGCGAGTGGACACATGGGAACGGGGCGGAACCTCCGGCGCGGGGCCACGGCGGGCGGGGAGTCGTCGCTCGCGGCTCGCTCCTGCCAAAGCGAGGCGGCCTCCCGCGCCGGAGGCGATCGGTGGGGTGCCGGGGGCGGCACCCGGGGAGACGTGGAGGGCGCCGGGCGTGCGCGGTGCGGCGGGAGCGGACGGCCCGGTCACGGGCTCCCCTCCGCTCCGCCCCGGGGTGATCGGGTCGTACGCCATCGCGGTCGTCCCTTCGCACGGCTCGTCGGTACGCACGGCCTCACGGCCGGTCCGGGTCCACGGCTTGTCGGGCTGTCTTCCGGCCCTCCAGGGTTTCTAGCCCGGCCTCGAAGCCCTGTCAATGTTTTGTCCGGACATTCGGACGAGAACATGCCCGCTCTCCTGGAAACGTCCCGGCCCGTCCGCCCTCCCGGCACGGCGCACCACCCGGCCGGCTCCCCGGGGCCGCGGGCTGACGGGGCCGGCCGGCACGGGAATCGGCCGACGCCCGCTCCCACGCGGGGAGACGGAAGTCAATGCGCCCCGCCGGTGAGCCGGAGTGCGCCCGTGCGTCACTCCTGTCACAAAAGCTCCGGCGCCGTCACGGGCGTCACACGGAGGCGGACCTTCCGTCACACCCGGCGCACAGCCCCTGCCCTGTCGTCGGCCGGCCTCGTTCACCGGGCACAACGCATGCCTGATCACCAGCGTGCACCCGGCTCCCCCTGACGGCCGCCCCCGGCCGCCTCCGCGGTGCGCGCGGGGAGGTGCCATCCATGACCGACCGACGGCTGTGGTCCTACAAGGACATCGCGGCCCACATCAAGGTGCAGCCGGACACGGTGCGTTCCTACCGCAAGCACGGACTGCTGCCGCCGCCCGACCACGTGGAGGGCGGCAAGCCGTACTGGTACGCCGACACCGTCCGCGCCTGGGTGGCCCGCCGCCCGGGCAACCGCGGCCGCAGGGACGGCTGACCCGGCGGACCGCGACGACCGTGCCCCGCCGCCCCGTGGCGGGGCACGGGTCTGCTCCCGGCCGCTCAGCTCCAGGGTTCGACGACCGTCACTCCGGCGCCGGGGGCCGTTCCCATGGCGGCGAGGGCCGCGGGGGCGGCGTCCAGGCCGATCGTGGCGGTCACCAGGAGGTCCGGGCGGAGCACTCCCGTGCGGACCAGTTCCAGCATCGGCGGGTAGGAGTGCGCGGCCATGCCGTGGCTGCCGAGGAGTTCGAGTTCCAGGGCGATGGCGCGGGCCATGGGGACGGGCGTGGTGCCCGTCGGCGAGGGCAGCAGGCCGACCTGGACGTGGCGGCCCCGGCGGCGCAGCCCGTTCACGGAGGCGGCGCAGGTGGCGGGTGCGCCGAGGGCGTCCAGGGAGAGGTGGGCGCCGCCGCCGGTGAGGTCGCGGACCGCTTCGGCGGGGTCCGCCGCGGCCGACGCGTCCACGCACTCCGCCGCGCCGAACCGCCGCGCCAGTTCCAGCGCGCCCGGCGAGACGTCGACGGCGACGACCCGGGCGCCCGCGGCCGCCGCGATCATCACCGCCGACAGGCCCACCCCGCCGCAGCCGTGCACGGCGACCCACTCCCCCGCCGCCACCCGGCCCTGCCGCACCACCGCCCGGTAGGCGGTGGCGAAGCGGCAGCCGAGCGAGGCGGCGGTCGCGTACGACATGCCGTCGGGGACCGCGACGAGGTTCACGTCCGCGTGGTCCAGGGCCACGTAGTGGGCGAAGGAACCCCAGTGGGTGAAGCCGGGCTGGGTCTGCCGCTCGCACACCTGCTGGTCGCCGGCCGCGCAGGCCGGGCAGGAGCCGCAGGCGCAGACGAACGGCACGGTGACCCGGTCCCCGGCGCGCCAGCCCGTGACGCGGGCGCCGACCGCCTCGACGACGCCGGCGAGTTCGTGGCCGGGGACGTGCGGCAGCGCGATGTCCGGGTCGTGGCCCTGCCAGCCGTGCCAGTCGCTGCGGCACAGGCCGGTGGCCTCGACGCGGACCACGACCCCGTGCTCCGCGGGTTGCGGGTCCGCGACCTCCCGCACCTCGGCCGGCTCCCCGTACCGCTCGAACACCACAGCCCGCATGGCCGGACCCGCCTTCCGATGGTCGTGACTTCCGGCGGAACGGTAACCCCGGGCGGGGCGTACGGTCAGGAGCGGTCCGGGGCCGGCCCCGCGGCCCCGGCCGGCCCGTCGTGGATTTATACCCCCTAGGGGTATAGTCTGGGTGCAGTGGCCCCGCGAGGCCCCGCTGTCCACCCCATCCCCCGCGTCCCGACGAGGAGTAACGACATGACCTCCCAGACCGACACCCAGGGTTCCGTCACCACCGTCTACAAGGTGAGCGGGATGAGCTGCGGGCACTGCGAGGGTGCCGTCTCCGGCGAGATCTCCGCGATCCCCGGTGTCGGCTCGGTGACGGCCGTCGCCTCCTCCGGCGAGGTGACCGTGGTCTCCGCGGCCCCGCTCGACGAGGCGGCCGTGCGCGCGGCCGTCGACGAGGCCGGCTTCGAGCTGGCCGGCACGGTCTGAGCCCCGCGCCGCACCCCTGAAGACACCCCGTGCGGCGTGAACCGGGCCGTACCGGCCACCCGTACCCCGTGGCCCCCGGCCCGGCCCGCCGCCGGGACCCGGACCCCGGACGTCCCTGGAGCACGGACATGACCAGCACCACCACCCCCGGGGCGCCGGCCGCCGAGCAGCCGGCCGTCTCGGAGGTCGAGCTGCTCATCGGCGGGATGACCTGCGCCTCCTGCGCGGCCCGCGTCGAGAAGAAGCTCAACCGCATGGACGGCGTGACCGCCACGGTGAACTACGCGACGGAGAAGGCCCGCGTCACCTACCCGGCGGGCGTCGAGGTCGCCGACCTGATCACCACGGTGGTGCGGACCGGCTACACCGCCGAGGAACCCGCGCCCGTGCGGGAGGCGGCCGACGAGCCCGCGGCGGCGCAGGCCGACCCCGAGCTCGCCGCCCTGCGCCGGCGCCTGACCGTCTCCGCGCTCCTGGCGCTGCCCGTCGTGCTGCTGGCGATGGTCCCGCCGCTGCAGTTCGACCACTGGCAGTGGCTCTCCCTGACGCTGGCCGCGCCCGTGGTGGTGTGGGGTGCCGCCCCCTTCCACCGGGCCGCCTGGACCAACCTCCGGCACGGCGCGGCCACCATGGACACGCTGGTCTCCGTGGGCACGCTCGCCGCGTTCGGCTGGTCGCTGTGGGCGCTGTTCCTCGGGGACGCCGGCACGCCCGGCATGCGCCACCCCTTCGAGCTGACCGTCTCCCGCGCGGAGGGCGCCTCCACGATCTACCTGGAGGTGGCGGCTGGCGTCACCGCGTTCATCCTGCTCGGCCGCTATCTGGAGGCCCGTTCCAAGCGCCGCGCGGGGGCCGCCCTGCGGGCGCTGATGGAGCTGGGCGCCAAGGACGTGACCGTGCTGCGCGAGGGCCGGGAGGTGCGGATTCCGGCGGAGCGCCTCACCGTGGGCGACCGGTTCGTCGTGCGGCCCGGGGAGAAGATCGCCACGGACGGCACGGTCGTGGAGGGCTCCTCCGCCGTGGACGCGTCCATGCTGACCGGCGAGTCCGTCCCGGTGGACGTCACCGCCGGGGACACCGTCACCGGCGCCACGGTCAACGCGGGCGGCCGGCTCGTCGTCGAGGCCACCCGGATCGGCGCCGACACGCAGCTCGCGCGGATGGCGAAGCTGGTGGAGGAGGCGCAGAACGGCAAGGCCCAGGTGCAGCGCCTCGCCGACCGGATCTCCGGCGTCTTCGTGCCCGTCGTGCTGCTGATCGCGGCCGGCACCTTCGGGCTGTGGCTCGGCTCCACCGGCGACACGGCCGCCGCGTTCACCGCGGCCGTCGCCGTGCTGATCATCGCCTGCCCCTGCGCGCTCGGCCTCGCCACTCCGACCGCGCTGATGGTCGGTACCGGACGCGGCGCCCAGCTCGGCATCCTCATCAAGGGTCCCGAGGTGCTGGAGTCCACCCGCCGCGTCGACACCGTCGTCCTCGACAAGACCGGCACCGTCACCACCGGGCGGATGTCCCTCCAGGAGGTGCACGCCGCCGAGGGCGTGGAGGAGCGGCTGCTGCTGCGGCTCGCGGGCGCCCTGGAGCACGCCTCCGAGCATCCCGTGGCACGGGCGATCGCCGCGGGCGCGGAGCGGCGGGCCGGTGCGCTGCCGGGTGTCGGGCGCTTCGAGAACGTCCCCGGCAGGGGCGTGCGCGGGCTGGTGGAGGGCCACGAGGTGGCCGTGGGGCGGTTCCCTGAGCTCCTCGGGGAGCTGCCGCCGGAGCTGGTCCGGGTGAGGGAGGAGGCGGAGCGCCGCGGGCGCACGGCCGTGGTGGCCGGCTGGGACGGGGCGGCGCGGGGCGTCCTCGCGGTCGCCGACACCGTCAAGGAGACCAGTGCGCGGGCGGTGCGCGAGCTGCGGGCGCTCGGGCTCACGCCGGTGCTGCTGACCGGGGACAACCGGGCCGTGGCCGGGGCGGTCGCCGAGGCCGTGGGCATCGACCGGGTGATCGCCGAGGTGTTGCCCGAGGACAAGGCCGAGGCCGTCCGGCGGTTGCAGGGTGAGGGGCACGTGGTCGCCATGGTCGGCGACGGCGTCAACGACGCGGCCGCGCTGGCCGTCGCCGATCTGGGTCTCGCGATGGGCACCGGCACGGACGCCGCGATCGAGGCGGGCGACCTGACGCTGGTCCGCGGCGACCTGCGGGTGGCGGCGGACGCGATACGGCTGTCGCGCCGGACCCTGTCCACCATCAAGGGCAATCTCGTCTGGGCCTTCGGCTACAACGTGGCCGCACTGCCGCTCGCCGCGGCGGGACTGCTGAACCCGATGATCGCCGGTGCCGCCATGGCCTTCTCCTCGGTGTTCGTGGTGACGAACAGCCTGCGGCTCCGGGCATTTCATTGAGGTCTCAAGTTGGGGTGTACCCCTGGAGTCCGGTAAGACCCTCACATAAGCTCTTCACACGGCTCGCGCATCTTCCTTACGCTTGAGCCCCGTGAGTGGTTTGCGGGCTCTTGCGCAGCTTGGGGAGATATGCAAGAGACGCAGATCACAGTGATCTGAACGTAACCATCGAAGGGGTTCGAAGGTCTAAGTTGGCGATGTCGGGCAGCGTCTTGGGGGGCGCCTACCGACATCTGGGGATGTCTTGGGGGACTTTCCCAGAGATTGCGTTGCCGGGGCACGTACCCGTGGGGAGCTTTGAGCGGCCCTCCCGAATGTGCGCTGTCCCGGCAGACCGCACACCGACGAGTGCGGCGGGTTCAGGTCCGTCCGTGCTCATACAGCGATTCAGGCGCTGTTCTCACAGGCGCCCGGCCGGATCCCGTGGGGGGAATCCGCACCGGGACATGGGAAGGCGCCCTGGTTCGTCGGCCCGTGGGGGGACCGGCGGCCGGGGCGCCTTTTCCGCGTTCGTCCTCCGTCCCCGCCCGTGTGCGGTGCGGGGAGGAGTCAGCGGCCGCGGCCCGCGTTGAGCCGGGCCGCCTGCCGGGTCAGGTGGTCGCGCTCGGCGAGGTCGGCCGCCTTGTGGGCCGCCTCGGCGTACAGCCGTGCCGCCGTCACCGGGTCGCCGTCCCGCTCGTGGAGGTAGGCCGCCACCGCCGTGTACCGGGGCAGTGCGGCGTCCAGGCCGGCCAGCGCCGCCAGCCCGGCGCGCGGACCGTCGGCCTCGCCGACGGCGACCGCGCGGTTGAGCCGGACGACGGGATTGTCCGTCAGGCGCACGAGTTCGTCGTACCACTCGACGATCTGCACCCAGTCGGTCTCCCCGGCGGTGGGCGCGTCGGCGTGCAGGGCGGCGACGGCGGCCTGCGCCTGGAACTCGCCCAGCCGGTCCCGGGCCAGGGCCGACTGGAGGATCGCGACGCCCTCGGCGATCATGCCCGTGTCCCACCGGCCGCGGTCCTGCTCGGCGAGCGGCACCAGGCTGCCGTCGGGCGCGGTCCGGGCGGCCCGCCGGGCGTAGTGGAGCAGCATGAGGGCGAGCAGCCCCGCCACCTCCGGGTGATCGATGGAGGCGGCGAGCTGCCGGGTGAGCCGGATGGCCTCGGCGGCGAGGTCCACGTCCCCGGAGTAGCCCTCGTTGAAGACCAGGTAGAGGACGCGCAGCACGGTGGCGACGTCCCCGGGACGGTCGAGGCGCACCCCGGCCACCGTGCGCTTGGCCCGGCTGATCCTCTGCGCCATGGTCGCCTCGGGCACCAGGTAGGCCCGGGCGATCTGGCGGGTGGTGAGCCCGCCGACGGCCCGCAGGGTGAGCGCCACCGCGGACGACGGGGTCAGGGACGGGTGGGCGCACAGGAAGTACAGCTGGAGTGTGTCGTCCACGGAGGGCGCGGGCCCCGCCTGCGGCTGCTCCTCGACGAGGTCCTCACGCCGGCGGCGTGCGGCCTCCGCCCGGGCCCCGTCGAGGAACTTGCGCCACGCCACGGTGATCAGCCAGCCCCTGGGGTCCCGGGGCATGCCGGCCGGCCACCCGCGGACCGCCTCGACCAGCGCTTCCTGCACCGCGTCCTCGGCCGCCGCGAAGTCGGCTCCGCGGCGGACGAGGACGGCGAGGACGCCCGGGGTGAGGCTGCGCAGCAGGACCTCGTCCATGGGTGGGGTCATTCCGTGATGGTGGGGGGCGCGGCGAGGAAGGGGCGCACCTCGAGCCACTCGTGGATCGGCTTCCCGCCGGCTCCGGGGGCGGCCGAGAGTTCGCCGGCCAGTTCGACGGCACGCTCGTAGCCGTCGACGTCGATCACCATCCAGCCGGCGATGAGGTCCTTGGTCTCGGCGAACGGTCCGTCGGTGACCGGCGGACGCCCTTCCCCGTCGTAGCGGACCCACGCCCCCTCGGGGGCGAGCGCCTGGCCGTCGACGAACTCACCGGTCTGCTCCAGCCGGGTCGCGAAGTCGTTCATGTACTGCACGTGCGCCGAGATCTCCTCGGGCGTCCACTGGTCCATCGGCACGTCGTTGACCGCGGCCGGAGCGCCCCGGTAGTGCTTCAGCAACAGGTACTTCGCCATGGTGTCTCTCCTGGGGTGCGGGTGCGGCCCATTGTGGTCGCGTTCACCCCGGGGACGGAGCCCGGCACGGGTTCTCGACATCACGCCGGACGTCTTCCCGGACTTTTTCCGGCGGGGTCGCTGCGGCGGGCGGAGGGGGCGCGGGTCGCCGTGCGCGGGTGGGCGGGTCGCCGTGCGCGGGTGGGCGGGTCGCCGTGCCCGGGTGGGCGGGTCGCCGGGTGCCGGCGGGACGAGTCGTGATGCCCGCCGGGGCGGGCTCGTGAGGGCGGGCGGGTCTCCGTCCGGCGGGACGGACCACGAGGCCGGTCGGCCTCGACGCGCCGGGACGCCGGAGCACGGTACGCCGACGGCCGGGGCGTGGTGGCGCCGGAGGCCGGGGCCCGGTGCCACGGGGAGGCGGGACGGCGCCGGGCCCCGCACACGAACGGCGTGTGCGGGGCCCGGCGAAGTGCTCCGGAGCGGTGCGGCTCAGCGCTCCTCGACGGGGACGAAGTCGCGCTCGACGACGCCCGTGTAGATCTGGCGCGGGCGGCCGATGCGGGAACCCGGCTCCTTGATCATCTCGTGCCACTGGGCGATCCAGCCGGGCAGGCGGCCGAGGGCGAACAGGACCGTGAACATCTCGGTCGGGAAGCCCATGGCCCGGTAGATCAGACCGGTGTAGAAGTCGACGTTCGGGTAGAGGCTGCGCGAGACGAAGTAGTCGTCGGAGAGCGCGTGCTCCTCCAGCTTCAGGGCGATGTCCAGCAGCTCGTCGGACTTGCCGAGGGCGGACAGCACGTCGTGCGCGGCGGCCTTGATGATCTTGGCACGCGGGTCGAAGTTCTTGTAGACCCGGTGGCCGAAGCCCATCAGGCGGACGCCGTCCTCCTTGTTCTTCACCTTGCGGATGAAGGAGTCGACGTCGCCGCCGGCGTCGCGGATGCCTTCCAGCATCTCCAGCACCGACTGGTTGGCGCCGCCGTGCAGCGGGCCCCAGAGGGCGGAGATGCCGGCGGAGATCGAGGCGAACATGTTCGCCTGCGAGGAGCCGACCAGGCGCACGGTGGAGGTCGAGCAGTTCTGCTCGTGGTCCGCGTGCAGGATGAGCAGCTTGTCGAGGGCGGCCACGACGACCGGGTCGAGCTCGTAGTCCTGCGCGGGCACCGAGAACGTCATGCGCAGGAAGTTCTCGACGTAGCCGAGGTCGTTGCGCGGGTAGACGAACGGGTGGCCGACCGACTTCTTGTACGCGTACGCGGCGATCGTCGGGAGCTTGGCCAGCAGGCGGATGGTGGAGAGGTTGCGCTGCTGCTCGTCGAAGGGGTTGTGGCTGTCCTGGTAGAAGGTGGACAGCGCCGAGACGACCGACGACAGCATGGCCATCGGGTGCGCGTCGCGCGGGAAGCCCTTGTAGAAGTTCTTGACGTCCTCGTGCAGCAGGGTGTGCTGCGTGATGTCGTTCTTGAACGAGGTGAGCTGGTCGACCGTCGGCAGCTCGCCGTTGATCAGCAGGTAGGCGACCTCCAGGAAGGTGGAGCGCTCCGCCAGCTGCTCGATCGGGTAGCCGCGGTACCGGAGGATGCCGGCCTCGCCGTCGAGATAGGTGACTCCGGATTTGTAGGCCGCGGTGTTGCCGTAGCCGCTGTCCAGCGTCACCAGACCGGTCTGGGCGCGGAGCTTTCCGATGTCGAAGCCCTTGTCACCGACAGTGCTGTCGATCACCGGGTAGGTGTACTCGCTGCCGTCGTACCGCAGTACTACAGAGTTGTCGCTCACGTCTTCCCTCACCGACGTTGTGCCTCATCTTCGAGGTGCCCTGACTGTCTCTACCATCCCCCACTCGGCTCAGGAGAGTGCACTCGGGGTCGACCATCGGGCCTATCGGCGGCACTGAGTGCCGTCAACTTGCCCATCCTGCCCCTTGCGTTCCTCATCCGGAAGGGCTCTGTGACCTTCACGACTCATTTGATCGATCATTTTTTGGTGAAGGGCCGCTCACCGGGGTGATTCGTCCCATGGTGAGGGGTCCCTGGCGCTGGCGAGGCGGTGGTCGAGGGCCGTGCACCGGCGGCCCGCCGAGACCGTGCGCACCGCCTGTCCGATCGCCTTGCGGGAGCCGACCAGGACGACCAGCCGCTTGGCCCGGGTGACCGCCGTGTAGAGCAGGTTGCGCTGGAGCATCATCCAGGCGCCGGTGGTCACCGGGATGACGACGGCCGGGTACTCGCTGCCCTGGGAGCGGTGGATGGTCACGGCGTAGGCGTGGGCCAGTTCGTCCAGCTCGTCGAAGTCGTACGGGACCTCCTCGTCCTCGTCGGTCAGCACCGTCAGGCGCTGGTCGACCGGGTCGAGCGAGGTGACCACGCCCACGGTGCCGTTGAAGACTCCGTTCTCCCCCTTCTCGTAATTGTTGCGGATCTGGGTCACCTTGTCGCCGACGCGGAAGACCCGGCCGCCGAACCGCTTCTCGGGCAGGTCGGGGCGGCCGGGGGTGACGGCCTGCTGGAGCAGTCCGTTGAGCGTGCCGGCGCCGGCCGGTCCCCGGTGCATGGGTGCGAGGACCTGGACGTCACGGCGCGGGTCGAGGCCGAACTTCGCCGGGATGCGGCGGGCGGCGACGTCCACGGTGAGCCGGCCGGCCTCCTCGGTGTCGTCCTCGACGAAGAGGAAGAAGTCCCGCATGCCGTCCGTGACCGGGTGCTGTCCGGCGTTGATCCGGTGTGCGTTGGTCACGACGCCGGACTGCTGGGCCTGGCGGAAGACGCGGGTGAGCCGGACGGCGGGGACGGGGCCGCCGTCGGCGAGCAGGTCCCGCAGCACCTCGCCCGCACCGACGCTGGGGAGCTGGTCGACGTCCCCGACGAAGAGCAGGTGCGCGCCCGGCGCCACCGCCTTGACCAGCTTGTTGGCGAGCAGCAGGTCGAGCATGGACGCCTCGTCGACCACCACCAGGTCGGCGTCCAGCGGCCGGTCCCGGTCGTAGGCGGCGTCACCGCCGGGCCTGAGCTCCAGCAGCCGGTGCACGGTGGACGCCTCCGCGCCGGTCAGCTCGGCGAGCCGCTTGGCGGCCCGGCCGGTCGGGGCGGCGAGGACGACCTTGGCCTTCCTGGCGCGGGCCAGCTCCACGACGGAGCGCACGGTGAACGACTTGCCGCAGCCCGGCCCGCCGGTCAGCACGGCGACCTTCTCCGTCAGCGCCAGCTTGACGGCCGCCTCCTGCTCGGGGGCGAGGTCGGTGCCGGTACGGCCCTTCAGCCAGCCGAGCGCCTTGTCCCAGTCCACGTCCCGGAACGCCGGCATCCGGTCCTCGTCGGTCCGCAGCAGCCGCCGCACCTGGGCGGCGAGGGCGACCTCGGCGCGGTGGAAGGGGACCAGGTAGACGGCGGTGACGGGGTCGCCGCCCTCCGGGCCGGGCACCTTCTCCCGCACGACGCCGGGGTCCTCCCCCTCCGCGGGCTCGGCGGCGAGCTCGGCGAGGCACTCGATGACGAGGCCGGTGTCCACCTGGAGCAGCTTCACCGCGTCGGCGATCAGCTTCTCCTCGGGGAGGTAGCAGTGCCCCTGGTCGGTGGCCTGCGACAGCGCGTACTGGAGGCCGGCCTTCACCCGGTCGGGGCTGTCGTGCGGGATGCCGACGGACCGGGCGATCCGGTCGGCGGTGAGGAAGCCGATGCCCCAGACGTCGGAGGCGAGGCGGTACGGCTGGTTCTTCACGACGGAGATCGAGGCGTCGCCGTACTTCTTGTAGATGCGCACGGCGATGGAGGTGGACACCTCGACGGTCTGGAGGAACAGCATCACCTCCTTGATCGCCTTCTGTTCCTCCCAGGCATCGGCGATCTTCTTGGTGCGCTTCGGCCCCAGTCCCGGCACCTCGATGAGCCGCTTCGGCTCCTCCTCGATGATCGTGAGGGTGTCGACGCCGAAGTGCTGGGTGATCCGGTCGGCGAAGACCGGCCCGATTCCCTTGACCAGGCCGGAGCCCAGGTAGCGCCGGATGCCCTGGACGGTGGCGGGCAGCACGGTCGTGTAGTTCTCCACGTGGAACTGCTTGCCGTACTGCGGGTGCGACCCCCAGCGGCCCTCCATCCGCAGCGACTCCCCCACCTGCGCGCCGAGGAGCGCGCCGACGACGGTGAGCAGGTCGCCGGCGCCTCGGCCGGTGTCGACCCGGGCGACGGTGTAGCCGTTCTCCTCGTTGGCGTAGGTGATGCGCTCCAGCACGCCTTCGAGCGTGGCGAGCTTGCGCGGCTCGCCGGGGGCCGTGGGTGACGGGTTGGGCATGATCCGACGGTACCGGTGGGGTGTGACAGGGGGTGCCGGGTCGGGACCGGCTCCTCACGTCGAGCGCTGCCCGATGAGGGAGTTCAGCAGGGCGGCTCCTCGTTCGGCGTCGTCGACGCTCACGGCGAAGTCCTTGCCCTGGGCGGTGCGGATCACGAGGCATTCGCCGCTGCGCAGCATCACGGTGGTGCCCAGCCCGCTCAGCCGGTACCCCCAGCCGCCGACCTGGGCGGCCGTGCGCGTCTCGACGCGGGCGGAGGCGATGCCGTCGGCCGCCCATCGCCGGGCCGGCCAGCCCAGCGGGCCGAAGGTGACGT
The DNA here is from genome assembly GCF_014649835.1 of Streptomyces pilosus. Taxonomy (GTDB): domain Bacteria; phylum Actinomycetota; class Actinomycetes; order Streptomycetales; family Streptomycetaceae; genus Streptomyces; species Streptomyces pilosus. Next base: position 1,031,958 of record NZ_BMTU01000001.1, read on the forward strand.
CGAGTCCCTTCTCGCTCACCCGTGCCTGTACCGACGCGCAGGCGAGCACCACCACGGTGGCGAGGGCGAGGGGTCCGGCCAGCAGCGCGGCCTCCGTCCCCGTCAGGCCGCCCACCGCCGTGACCGACACCGCCACCGACACGATGCCGGTCACCGCCGCCATGCCGTGCAGCCAGGGGTTGGAGGCGCGGGACAGCCAGACGAACCGCTGTCCCTCCGGTATCTCCATCGTCGGCCCGGCCGGCGGCGGCACCGTCACCCGGGACCGGTGACCGGCCCACAGGGCCGTGGCGCCCACGGCGACCGCCGCCGCCAGGGTCGCGACCACCCAGCCCGTCACCGAACCGGCCTCGCGCCAGTCGGCGTTGTCCAGGTTCGCCCGCACGATGGACGCCTGGGCGCCGAGGAGCGTCACCCCGCCGAAGCCCAGGGTCGCGCCGAGCCATCCCGGCGCCGCCCCGCCGGCGCTGCCGCGGGCCCGCCACTGGACCAGTACCACGCCCACTGCCGTCACCGCCCAGATCAGCGCGGGGAAGAACGCCGCGGCCCACAGCGGCATGGAGGAGTCCGGTTCCCCCGACGCGCTCCAGTGCGTCGCCAGCCGGTCCGGCAACCGGTCCCTGGCGGCCAGCGGCAGAGCCACCAGCACCGCCAGGACCCCGGCGACCCATCCTCCGGCGCTCCACACCGCGGCACTTCCGCGTCCTGCTCGGTCGGTCATGGGATCCCCCTGATCATGTCGATGACGTCGTCCTTGCCGTATCCGAGGCGCGCCGCGTCCGCCACGACGTCACGGAGGCGGTCCAGCAGGGCCGAGCGCTCGTCCGCGCCCCGGGCCACGGTCACGCCCCGCCCCCGCCGGAACTCCAGCACCCCCTCATCACGCAGGGCCCGCAGGCCGCGCAACACCGTGTTGACGTTCACCCCCAGCGCCTGGGAGAGGTCCCGGGCCGGGGGCAAACGGTCGCCCGGCGCGCATTCGCCTTCGGCGATGGCCCGCCGGATCGCACCCGCCACCTGCTCGTGCAGGGGGCGGTGGTCCGCAACGTTCAGTCTCAGCAGCATGGTGCTAATGACAATAGCACCATGGTCGTGACACGAGGTGGCCCGATGACGTAGTGGCACCCCTCGGTCCGGCCGTCCGTCCCGCACGAGGCCTCGGAAAATGGGCGGCCTTCGCAGGTCAGGCCATGAGACGGTGCGCGTCGGCCGTCAGGTGCCGACGGAGGGGGAACCATGGGGTTGATCTACAGCTACGACATCCAGCTGCCACCCCGGAACGTCGCCGGGGCGCTGATCCGTGTGGCCGAGCTGGCACCGCCGACGCGTGACGTGCCGCCGCTGGGGGTAACGCTGCCGGGCGGTGAACGGGTGGTGGTCCCCTTCACGTCCGGGTTCAGGAGCGAGCCGGTCGACTGCTCGGCGGGCGGCACGTTCGAGCTGGACACCTCGCTCATGTTCCGCATCGACGACGCGGTGCGTGCCTATCTGGAGGCGCGCGGCGGTGGGGTCGAGGAGCACGGGCGCGTCCAGATCGGGTACGTCTACGCGACCGTCCGTCTCGCGTCGCCCCTGCACCCCGGTTACGCGTCGATCGAGTTCTGGGCGGCCACCTCGGCGATGAGCCGCCTGTTCGCGGCGTCGGCGAGCGTCAGGGAACTGTTCACCGACCTCACCGCCGCGGCCGGCGGAGTGTGCTGCCTGTTCGACACCGGCGACGGCGGACCCGGGGAGGTGTGCTGGCTCAACGGTGAGCCGACCCGGGAGACGATCGGCGGCTCCCGATTCCCGGACCTTCAGGCGCTGGCGGCGACGTGGCCCGACCCGGACGTCACGGTTTTCCCCGCGGGCGCCTTCAGCGCCGCGAGGAAAGGGGTGAAGGCGGCGGCCGGGAAGGTGAGGGTGGCTCGGGCGGGATCCTTGGAGTCACGGACGGCTGCGTGGGTGGGTGAGGTGGCGATCTCCACGCACTCGTTGCCGTCGCCGGGGCCCGAGTAGGACGACTTCCGCCAGGTCTCGCAGGTGGCCTCGGCAGCTTTCACGGCCTGGCCCCCGGCTTCTTCAGCGCTTCGACGAACGACGCGAAAGCAGGGACGGGGAAGGTGAGCGCGGCCCTGTGGGGGTCCTTGGAGTCACGTATGGCCATGCGGACCGAGCCGTGCGCGATCTCCACGCAGGAGTCGCCGTCGCCGGATCCGGAGTACGACGATTTCCGCCAGTGTCCGACTGTGTCCATGGGGTGCCTCACAGTTCCTTCGCCAGTTTGCCGATGACATCGCGCGACCGTCCGGGAGTGAGCGATACGGCCTCCACTTTATGGAACAGCGCGCGAAACGCTGCGAGTTGGGCGTCCGAGTCGATGAAGGCGGCGCCGTGCGGCCCGTCGCGTGACCGTGCACGGCTTGATCCGCCTCGTGGACGTCGCCGAACTCCTCGCCACGGAGCTGGTGTCCAACGCCGTACGGCACACCAAGGGCCCCGCCGGCCTGCGTGTGCGCTGGTCGCCGCCGGGGACGTTGCGGATCGGGGCGTGGGACGCGGACCCCCAGCCCCCGGAGCCGCCGCGCCCGTTGGCGGGGGACACCGAGTCGGAGGACGGGCGAGGGCTGGCGCTGGTGCGGGCCTGCGCCGACGTGTGGGGGTGGCAGCCGCTGTTCCGGCAGGGCAGTCCCGGCAAGTACGTGTGGTGCGAGCTGTCGGCGGCCTGACGCGCAACAGCAACAAACGGCTTGTCCGGACCCGGCTTCCCACGGATGCTCGACACTCATGAGCAGGGATGATGTCGACCGGCGACTCGTGGCGGCGGTTCAGGCCGGGGACGTCGAAGCGGTACGGGCGTCGTTGGACGAGGGTGCCGACCCGGACGCGCCGGGCGACCACGGGCTGCCGGTGCTGTGCGCGGCCGTCGCGGCGTTCGATTCCGCTGTCGCCGCCGTACTGGTCGAGGGCGGGGCCGATCCCGACCGGGTCCTGCCCGACGGGACCACACCGCTGTGGCGTGCCGTCGACGGCGGTTCCCCGGCCGTCCTCACCGCCGTACTCGGTGACGAGCCCCGGCTGCGGCTGCCCGAGGAAGCCCGCGAGCGGCTGCTCGCCTTGGCCCGGAGGTGGTACGAGACGGGCACGGCCGAGGAGTTGCGGCGCCGTACGGGCGCGTCGGAGCCGGTACGTACGGTGCGCGTGCCGGACGACCCCGACGAGTACCACCGGATCGACCAGGTCTCACTCGGCGGCCTGGTCGCACGGACCGGGCACGGCGGCATCCTGACCGCGCTGGAGTGGGCCTTCCGCATCCTGACCCCCGTGGACGACCTGGTCGCCCGGGCCGCCGACCAGCCGGACGAGCAGCACGCCACCTGGTGGGAGGTGCTGTCGGTCCTCCTGAAGCGCCCCAGCTTCGAGACCTGGCAGGCCGTGGTGGCCCACCGTCACCATCCCGACCCGGTACACCGCCGCTTCGTGGCGGAGTACCTGCGGACCCGGGGAGTCCTCGTGTACGACTCCCCTTACGCGCAGGAGGAGGGTGACTTCCTGGCCGCCTGGGCGGCGGAGGAGACGGACATCGAGATGCTCGTGAAGGTACTGGAGGCTTTCGCCGAGTACGAGCACCCCGGAACGGAGGACATCGGTCTCCGCTACGCCGGCCACCCGGATGCCCGGGTACGCAGGCAGGTGCCCGAGCTCTTCTGCCCCTGGGGCGCTTCCCTGACGTCCCCGGCCAGGGACGGGCTGCTCCCCCTCATCCGTGACCCGGACGCCCGGGTGCGGCTGCTCGCCTCCCGGATGGCCGTCCACGACGACGCCCTGCTCACCCCCGCCGTGCAGGCGCTGCTCGCCCTGGCCGGCGGCCCGGACGCCGGTCTGCGGGGTGAGGCGGCGGCACTTCTGGCCCCCTGCCCGGACCACTCGCCCGCGGTCGCCGACGCCTTGTTCGCGCTGCTCGACGAGGACGACCGGCTCACCCGCCTGGAGGCGGCCTACGGTCTCGCCCTGCGCGACGACCCGCGCACCGCCGAGGCGTACCGGCGGCTCAAGCGCCTCGGCCTCGCCGACCCCGACGATCACCGGTGGAGCAAGGTGGGGGACTGGCAGTACGCCAAGGACCACCCGCCCGCCGAGTGACAGATCCGGTGGCTCATGCCCCGTCCGGTGATGTACCGGCCGCGGCCCGGCCGGCTGCGGCTGGGACGAGCCGGGGCCATCTGTCGATGGCACGGACAGGTGGTCGGAGACTGCCGATGCGAGGAACCTGGCTCCGGCAGTCAGGTGTCCCGAAGTCCCGCGTCGTCGCCCAGCCGCTGGTCGAGATCACTGGTCCACTGCTGAGCCCACGCCCTGATCTCCATGATCCGGTCCTCGTCAAGACCATAGGAGGCGAACTCCTCGTCGTCGAACCACTCGGCTCCGGCCAATCGGTCACGCAGATCCTGCCGGCGGAACTCATCACGGCCGTGTCGTTCGCCCAACCGCTCGAGATCGGTGACCGTGTGGTGGGCGGATGCGGCGTGGACGTCGATCAGGTCGCGGACCGCGCCACGGTCGGCGAGCGCCCGGACCTTGGTGCCGATCACGTCATCGAGGGCGAGAACCGGGCCGTACTCGGTGGTGAGAGGCGCTGCCCAAAGGTTCTCCGTGAGGATGTCCACCTCGCAGTCTTCTCCGGTATCAGGGTCGGCCGCCAGCAGACGTGCCGACAGCGGGTCGACGTCGATCATCGTCACGCGCCAGCCCTGTTCGGTCAGTGCCCGGCACAGATGATCGGCGATGTCCGTCATGGGGGGGCGGGATTCTCCGTCGCGACGTCCAGGTCCTGGCTGAGCCGGTCGACCAGTCCGTGTGCCTGCACGGCATACCCGCCGGTGATGACCAGCGGGTAGGGCGTGCCGATGGCGAGGACGTCGGACAGGAGACGGTGGTGCAGGTCGCTGAGGTTCACGCGGCAGCTGACGCCTCACGGGCGAGGTCGGGGAAAGCGTCCTCCCACACGTCGCGGATGTGCCTGCTGATCAGAGTTCGCAGCGCGGGCCACTGAGAGGCAAGCAGGTGCCGGTTCACATAGGTGAGAAGATCGCGGCGTTGGCCCTCGGCCAGAACCGTCCGATAGAGACTCATCCGCTGACGTGGCCGGTCGAGGTCGTACACGCGCAGGCCGGACCAGGCGATGTGCAGCGGGAGCTCGACCTGGCCGTGCAGCGGTCCGGTCAACTCGTCCAGCCGATCCGGCAGACGGCCCGCGTACCGGGCGCGCAGCACATCTGCGGCAGAAGGCTCGAACGAGCGTGAGTGCAGCCGATCCACGTCGGCATTATCCCTCCGTTCACCGCATGCGTCGAAGCCCGAGCGGAGTTCGGTTGACGTGTGCGTCAGCTCAAGATGTCCGAGCCTGCGTCCTGCGAAGCCCGAGCCCTCACGTACGACCGTCACCGCCCCGCACGAACACCCCCGCCCGTGCTGCCGCCGCCGCGGCCTCGGCGGCCCGGTCGGCGGCGGCTTCGTCGAGGGGGGCGCCGCTGGTCAGCAGGCGGTAGTAGAGCGGAGCAGAGACGGCGCGGATCACCTCGTGGGCGTCGGTGCCCTCGGGGATCTCGCCGCGGTCGACGGCCTGTCGGACGCAGGGCGCCCACTCCTCGACGCGGGTGTCGTAGAAGCGGTGCAGGGCCTCGGCCGTCTTCGCCTCGCCGGTGGCGGCGGCGATCACCGCCTTGAACAGCGCACCCTGCCGCGGATCGGCCAGGGTGCGCCGCACGAGCCGGGCGTTGGCCCTGAGGTCACCGAGCAGCGAGCCGGTCTCGGTACGGGGCAGTGACTGCTCGGCCATGTCCAGCAGCAGATCCGCCACCAGGCCGGTCACCGTCCCCCAGCGGCGGTAGACGGTCGTCTTGCCCACCTCGGCGCGGCGCGCGACGTCGGCGAGGTCCAGGTGGGCGAAGCCGTGCTCCGCCAGCGCGTCCCCGGCCGCCCGCAGCACCGACGCCCGCACGCGCGCCGTGCGCCCGCCAGGGCGCACGGTTCCCGGATCCGCACCCTCGAACTCCATAACGGGACTCCAGTTCCATTAATCGCCCACTCCTGCTACGTTGGGCTCCACGTTAACGGAACCACAGACCCGTTTGACTGATCGGGCGACGAGAGAGGTACAGCCATGGAGTACCGGCGGCTGGGCGCATCCGGCCTCAAGGTCCCCGCACTGAGCTTCGGCGCCGGCACCTTCGGCGGCCGGGGCCCGCTGTTCGGCGCCTGGGGCACCACCGACGCGAGGGAGGCACGCCGTCTCGTGGACATCTGCCTCGACGCCGGGATCACCATGTTCGACACCGCCGACGTCTATTCCGGCGGGGCCTCCGAGGAGGTGCTGGGCGAGGCGATCAAGAACCGCAGGGACCAGGTGATCGTGTCCACCAAGACCGGCCTGCCGATGGGCGACGGCCCCGGCGACGCGGGCACCTCGCGCTCCCGGCTGATCAGGGCGTGCGAGGACGCCCTGCGCCGGCTCGGCACCGACCACATCGACCTGTTCCAGCTGCACGCCTACGACGCCGGGGCGCCGGTCGAGGAAGTCCTGTCCGCGCTCGACGACCTCGTGCGGGCGGGCAAGGTCCGCTACCTCGGCATCTCCAACTTCTCCGGCTGGCAGGCGATGAAGTCCCTGGCGAGCGCGGAGAGGTACGGCCACCCGCGCTACGTGGCCCATCAGGTCTACTACTCACTCGTCGGACGCGACTACGAATGGGAGCTGATGCCCCTCGGGCTCGACCAGGGCCTCGGTGCCCTCGTCTGGAGCCCGCTCGGCTGGGGACGGCTCACCGGGAGAATCCGCCGCGGTACGCCGCTCCCGGCCGGCAGCCGGCTGCACCGCACCGCGGACTACGGCCCACCGGTCGAGGACGAACACCTCTACCGCGTGGTGGACGCCCTCGACGAGATCGCGCGGGAGACGGGGAAGAGCGTTCCGCAGATCGCCCTCAACTGGCTGTTGCGGCGACCGACCGTCTCCTCCGTCATCATCGGCGCCCGCGACGAGCACCAGCTCCGCCAGAACCTCGGCGCCGTCGGCTGGGCGCTCACGCCCGGTCAGGTGGCGGCGCTCGACGCGGCGAGCGTCAGGACCGCGCCCTACCCGTACTTCCCGTACCAGCGCCAGGAAGGCTTCGCCCGCCTCAACCCACCCGTAATCGCGCCTCCGACCGCCGCCTGACCGGGCATCAGGCGGCGGAAGGCCCGCCGCTCACCGGTGCAGGACCGTGCGCCGGCGCATGCGCGTCAGCTTCTCCGGGTTGCGCACGGCGTAGAGGCCGGTGATGAGGCCGTCGTCGAAGCGTGCCGCCATCACCGTGTCGAGTTCGCCGTCGAGCCGGACGAGCAGCCCCGGGAAGCCGTTGACCTGCACCGGTTCCATCGAGACCGCGGCGGGCTGCTTGACGAGGCCGCCGAGCATGAGGCGGGCCACCTTGTCGGCTCCCCGGACCGGCCGCAGGACGGCCTGTTTGATGCCGCCGCCGTCGCCGAGCAGGACGACGTCCGGCGCCAGGATGTCGAGCAGGCCCTGGAGGTCGCCCGTCTCGACGGCCCGCTGGAACGCGGCGAGCGCGTCACGGGTCTCGGTCCGGGAGACCGCCCCGCGCGGCCTGCGCGCCGCGACGTGGGCGCGGGCCCGGTGGGCGGTCTGGCGGACCGCGGCCGGGCTCTTGCCGACGGCCTCGGCGATCTCGTCGTAGCCCAGGTCGAACACCTCGCGCAGCACGAACACCGCCCGCTCGGTCGGCGTGAGCGTCTCCATGACGAGCATCATCGCCATGGAGACGCTGTCGGCCAGTTCGACGTCCTCGGCGACATCGGGTGCGGTGAGGAGCGGCTCGGGCAGCCAGGAGCCGACGTAGGACTCCTTGCGGCGGCCGAGCGTCCGCAGCCGGGTCAGGGCCTGCCGGGTCGTGATGCGCACGAGATAGGCGCGCCGGTCGCGCACCTGGGAGAGGTCGACGCCCGCCCACCGCAGCCAGGTCTCCTGGAGGACGTCCTCCGCGTCCGCCGCCGAACCGAGCATCTCGTAGGCGACGGTGAAGAGGAGGTTGCGGTGGGCGACGAAGGCCTCGGTGGCGGGACCGCCGCGCCCGTCGTGCCCGTGCTCGCCGTGGTCGCTCATCGCTCCGACTCCGTCCATCCGTCCGCCCCCGACCGTGTCACGCGCACAGGACGCCGGCCACCGTCGTCCTGTGACATCCGCCGGCGGTAACCCACGTCACAGCGGCGCCCCGTCACACGGGCCGGACGGCCGGCATCTCGTGTGCGTCAGTTCGTCAGTTCGTCAGTTCGCCGGCAGGGCGATGACAGTGAGGACACGTCATGGACATCCGGTTCAACCTGTTCGAGAACGAGGTCGGCATCAAGCTCGCCAAGCGCTTCGCGGGCATCGCGCAGGTGGTGCAGCAGTCGCCGCTGCCGAAGTCCACGCAGGAGCTGGTCGCGTTGCGCGCCAGCCAGATCAACGGCTGCGGTCACTGCATCGACATGCACGTCAAGGAGGCGGCGGCCGCCGGTGAGAGCGAGATCCGTCTGCACCTGGTCGCCGCGTGGCGCGAATCCACCGTGTTCACCGAGGCCGAGCAGGCCGCGCTGGCGCTCGCAGAGGAGGGCACCCGGCTCGCCGACGCCCACCAGGGCGTGTCCGACGAGACCTGGGCCCGGGTGCGCGAGCACTACGACGACGACCAGGTCGCCGCGCTGGTCGCCGTGGTCGCCCTGATCAACGCGGCCAACCGCCTCGCCGTGATCCTGCACCAGCCGGGCGGCTCCTACGAGGCGGGGATGTTCGCCGCCGCGATGAACTGAGCCGGGCCGGCGCGGGGCCGGGGCCCCGGCCCCGCGCCATGGCCGGGCACAGGGCCACCCCCGGGGCACAGGCCCACGCCCCCGGGGACCGACCATGGGCGCCCCCGGGCACAGGCCGTGCATCCGTCCCACGGTCGCCTCCCGGGCACCTCGACGGCACCTTCGTGGATGCCCACCGCTGATGCGAGCTGTGGCGCCGGCAGTACGACCAGGAGCACCCGGCCGTCGGGTGGTCGGCCCCGGACGACTCATGTCCCGTGCGGTCACGAGGCTGCACCACAAGCGCACCGGTGCCACGTCCGACGAGGGCAAAGTCCACTTGTTCATCCAGGTCGGCGCCCGGACCGGCCTCAATGATCGCAGCTTCCCAAGCTGAGAGCGCGAGTTCGGTTCTCGTCACCCGCTCCATGAAGAAGCGACCTGGGCCTTGCTGATTGACGAGCGCTTTGGCGCGTGCCTCAGGCGACGGTGTACTCCGCGTCGCCGAAGTCTGCGACTACTCGCAAGCGGCCGCCGAGCGCTTCCACGTAGGCCCGGAGAGTCGCGACCTCCGCGCGATCCAGCTCACCGTGCTCGATCGCGGAGACCCGAGGTGCCGAGACCCCCATCGACGCGGCCACTTGGCGCTGAGTCAACGCTTGTTCACGCCTGACCTCGGCGAGCTTGTGAGCACGCACTTCGGCGGTCAACCGGTCCATGGCCGCTTGCTTCTCCTGAGGCGACCGCACCGGCAGCCCCGATGCCGCGCGCCGCTCGCGCGCCCTGCGCTTGGTCTCCTCCCAGCCCACGGTGCTCATTCGTACTCCCTGATTTCGAGATCAGCCAGATGTGCCTGGTATCGCTCTTCGGCAAGCGGAATGTTGATGTCGTACCAGCGCTGCCAGTTTCCGGCTTTGTCGCCGGCCACCAGCAAGACTGCCCGGCGCACCGGATCGAAGGCGAAGAGGATGCGGATCTCACTACTCCCGGACGATCCCGGCCTCAACTCCTTGAGGTGATGGTTCTCAGCACCCTTGATCCGATCCACCAGCGGACGACCGAGCGTCGGGCCCGTTGCCGCCAACATGTCGATGGCGTCTTCTACCTGTTCGGAGCTGTTCCAGTCCTCTTCGGCCAGCGCCTCGAACCATGCCGCGACCTCCCCGACGAGAACCACTTCCCATTGAGCCACGACCACAATGTTAATGCAAGCGTTAACCTCGCCCCGACGTCCGGCCCGACCCTCGCATCGAGAGGAAGCAAGCGGTCGGCGCTCCTGGCCGGGCGGCACGGTGAAGAGTTTCTTGGGCAGGGGCGACGCCAGTTCCGCCGCCCCCGGCACTCCCCTTCGTCCCTACCGGCGCGCCCACCACCGGCGATGGGATCCAGTCTCCGCCCCCGACTGACGCCCGCCCACGCGAGCCGCTCCCCGCACACCCGCAGGCAACCCCGGCCCGAAAGGACCCGCGCCGCCCGCCGGTCACGATTCGATTTCGGCCACCGGCCACCCCCTTGCTTCCCGCCGTGTAATCGATTCCAATCCTCCGTGTAATCGATTCCACGAGGAGGTGGAACGGCGATGGCGAGCATCAAGGACGTCGCCGCCGAGGCGGGGGTGTCCGTCGCCACGGTGTCGCGGGCGCTGAACGGGCACCCGTCGGTCAGCGAGGACGCACGCCGGCGCGTGTCGGCCGCCGTGGAGCGGCTGGGGTACCGGCCGAACGCCGTCGCCCGGTCCCTGCGCACCGACCAGACCCGCACGCTCGGCCTGGTCATCAGCGACGTGATGAACCCGTACTTCACCGAGCTGGCCCGCTCCGTCGAGGAGGAGGCCCGCGCGCTCGGCTACAGCGTGATCATCGGCAACGCCGACGAGCGGCCCGACCTCCAGGACCACCACGTCACCACGCTGCTGGACCGGCGCATCGACGGGCTGCTCGTCTCCCCCACCGACGGCGGGTCACCCGGCATGCTGGGTGCCGCCCGGGCCGGGACGCCGATGGTGTTCGTCGACCGCTGGATCCCCGGCGTCGACGTGCCCGTCGTCCGGTCGGACGGGCGCGACGCCGTACGCGACCTCGTCGCGCACCTGTACGCGCTCGGGCACCGCCGGCTGGCGATCATCGCGGGTCCCGCCGCCACCACCACCGGCCGGGAGCGCGTGGACGCCTTCCGGGAGGCGCTCGGCGCGTACGGGCTCGACCTCCCCGACGCCTACATCGGCCAGGGCGACTTCCAGGCCGACAGCGGCCGCCGTGTCACCGAGGGCTTCCTCGACCTGGCGGAGCCGCCCGAGGCCGTGTTCGCCGCCGACAACCTGATGGCGCTCGGCGCCCTGGACGCCCTCCGCGCACGCGGGCTGCGCGTCCCCGACGACATCGCGCTGGCCGCGTTCGACGACATCCCCTGGTTCGTGCACACCGATCCGCCGGTCACCGCCGTCGCCCAGCCGACCCGGGAACTGGGGCGGGCCGCCGTGCGCGCCCTGGTCGACCGGATCGAGGGGCGGCCCGGTGAGTCCGTCACCCTCCCCGCCCGGCTCGTCGTGCGCCGCTCGTGCGGTGAGCCGGTCTCCCCCGAACCCCCACAGTCCCCCTCCCCCGTACGAAGGAGTACGCCGTGAGCAGCCGCAGTCCGGACGAGTTGCTGCGCATCGAGGGCATCCGCAAGACCTTCCCCGGCGTGGTCGCGCTCGACAGCGTCGACTTCGACCTGCGCCGGGGCGAGGTGCACGTGCTCCTCGGTGAGAACGGCGCGGGCAAGAGCACGCTGATCAAGATGCTCTCCGGCGCCTACACGCCCGACGCCGGGCGGATCGTGGTCGGCGGCGAGGAGGTGCGCGTGCACGGCGCGCAGGACTCCGAGCGGCTCGGCATCGCCACCATCTACCAGGAGTTCAACCTGGTCCCCGACCTGACGGTCGCCGAGAACATCTTCCTCGGGCGCCAGCCGCGCCGGTTCGGCATGATCGACCGGAAGACGATGGAGGCGGACGCCGAGGTGCTGCTGGAGCGCGTCGGGGTGAAGGTCTCGCCCCGGGCGCGGGTGCGTGAACTCGGCATCGCACGGCTCCAGATGGTCGAGATCGCCAAGGCGCTCAGCCTGGACGCGCGGGTGCTCATCATGGACGAGCCGACCGCCGTGCTGACCTCCGAGGAGGTCGAGAAGCTGTTCGCGATCGTGCGGCGGCTGCGCGAGGACGGCGTCGGCATCGTCTTCATCACCCACCACCTGGAGGAGATCGCCGCCCTCGGCGACCGGGTCACCGTCATCCGGGACGGCCGGAGCGTCGGGCAGGTGCCCGCCTCCACGCCCGAGGACGAGCTCGTACGGCTCATGGTCGGGCGGTCGATCGAACAGCAGTACCCGCGCGAGCGGGGTGACGCCGGTGACGCGCTGCTCAAGGTCGAGGGACTGACGCGCGACGGTGTCTTCCACGACGTGAGCTTCGAGGTGCGGGCCGGCGAGGTCGTCGGCATCGCGGGGCTCGTCGGGGCCGGGCGCACCGAGGTCGTCCGTGCCGTGTTCGGGGCGGACCCGTACGACGCCGGGTCCGTGCACGTCGCGGGGGCCCCGCTGCGCCGGCACGACGTGAACGCCGCGATGACGGCCGGCATCGGCCTGGTGCCGGAGGACCGCAAGGGGCAGGGCCTGGTGCTCGACGCCTCCGTCGAGGAGAACCTCGGCCTGGTCACCCTGCGGTCCACGTCCCGCGCCGGGCTCGTCGACCTCAAGGGGCAGCACGAGGCGGCGGAGCGCATCGCCGGGCAGCTCGGCGTGCGGATGGCCGGTCTCGGCCAGCACGTGCGGACGCTGTCCGGCGGCAACCAGCAGAAGGTCGTCATCGGCAAGTGGCTGCTGGCGGACACCAAGGTGCTGATCCTCGACGAGCCGACGCGCGGCATCGACGTCGGCGCGAAGGTCGAGATCTACCAGCTCATCAACGAACTGACGGCCGCCGGTGCCGCGGTGCTCATGATCTCCAGCGACCTGCCGGAGGTCCTGGGCATGAGCGACCGGGTCGTCGTCATGGCGCAGGGGCGCGTCGCGGGTGAACTCCCCGCCGACCGCGCCACCCAGGACGCCGTGATGGCGCTCGCCGTCAGCACCGCCCACAGCAACAGCAGCAGCAGCAACGGAACGGAGGCCGACCGTGGCCACTGACACGCTCAAGAGCAAGCCGGGCGCGCAGGGCGGCGCCACGGGCGGCCTGCGCCGCCTGCTCCTCGACAACGGTGCGCTGACCGCGCTGATCGTCCTCGTGATCGCCATGTCGGCGCTGTCCGGGGACTTTCTGACCGCCGACAACCTCCTCAACGTCGGCGTGCAGGCCGCCGTGACCGCGATCCTCGCCTTCGGCGTCACCTTCGTCATCGTCTCGGCGGGCATCGACCTGTCGGTCGGCTCGGTGGCCGCGCTGTCGGCGACCGTGCTGGCGTGGAGCGCGACCGAGGCCGGCATGCCGGTCGTGCTGGCGGTGCTGTTCGCCGTCGCGACGGGCCTCGTCTGCGGTCTGGTGAACGGTTTCCTCGTCTCGTACGGAAAGCTGCCGTCGTTCATCGCGACGCTCGCGATGCTGTCGGTGGCGCGCGGCCTGTCCCTGGTCATCTCGCAGGGCTCGCCCATCGCCTTCCCCGACTCCGTCTCCCACCTGGGCGACACGCTCGGCGGCTGGCTGCCGGTGCCGGTGCTCGTCATGATCGTGATGGGGCTGCTCACCGCCTTCGTCCTCGGCCGGACCTACATCGGCCGTTCCATGTACGCCATCGGCGGCAACGAGGAGGCCGCCCGGCTGTCCGGGCTCCGGGTGAAGCGGCAGAAGCTCGCGATCTACGCCTTCTCCGGCCTGTTCGCCGCCGCCGCGGGCATCGTGCTCGCCTCCCGCCTGTCCTCCGCGCAGCCGCAGGCCGCGCAGGGCTACGAACTGGACGCGATCGCCGCCGTCGTCATCGGCGGCGCCTCCCTCGCGGGCGGCACCGGCAAGGCGTCCGGCACCCTGATCGGCGCGCTGATCCTCGCGGTGCTGCGCAACGGGCTCAACCTGCTGTCCGTCTCCGCGTTCTGGCAGCAGGTCGTCATCGGTGTGGTCATCGCCCTGGCCGTGCTCTTCGACACGCTGCGCCGCAAGGCGGGCGCGACCACCCCGGCGGCCGGGGCCTCCGGGGGCGGGAACCGGGGCAAGCAGGCACTCACGTACCTGATCGCCGCCGTCGTCGCCGTCGCGGTCGTCGGCGCCACCTCGCTGCTGCACAACGGGTCCTCGGCCGGCAGGACGCAGAAGATCGGCCTGTCCCTGTCGACGCTGAACAACCCGTTCTTCGTGCAGATCCGCGACGGCGCCGAGGAGGAGGCGAAAAAGCTGGGCGTGGACCTGACGGTCACCGACGCGCAGAACGACGCCTCCCAGCAGGCCAACCAGTTGCAGAACTTCACCAGCGGCTCGCTCTCCTCCGTCATCGTCAACCCGGTGGACTCCGACGCCGCCGGCCCGGCGGTGCGCGGTGCGAACAAGGCCGGCATCCCCGTCATCGCCGTGGACCGCGGCGTCAACAAGGCGGACGCGGCCGCGCTGGTCGCCTCCGACAACGTCGAGGGCGGCGCGCTGGGCGCCAAGGCGCTCGCCGAGAAGCTCGGCGGCAAGGGCACCATCGTCATCCTCCAGGGCCAGGCCGGCACCTCCGCCAGCCGGGAGCGCGGGGCGGGCTTCGCCGAAGGGCTGAAGGACTACCCGGGCATCAAGGTCGTCGCCAAGCAGCCCGCGGACTTCGACCGCACCAAGGGCCTGGACGTGATGACGAACCTGCTCCAGGCGCACCCCGACATCAACGGCGTCTTCGCCGAGAACGACGAGATGGCGCTCGGCGCGATCAAGGCGCTCGGCTCCAAGGCCGGAAAGTCGGTCCAGGTCGTCGGCTTCGACGGCACGCCGGACGGGCTGAAGGCGGTCGAGGCGGGCTCGCTGTACGCCTCCGTCGCCCAGCAGCCGAAGGAACTGGGCCGGATCGCGGTGCGGAACGCGTTGCGCGCCGCCGACGGCGAGAAGGTGGAGAAGATGGTGAAGGTTCCGGTGAAGGTGGTCACGAAGGAGAACGTGGCCGGCTTCGAGGGCTGACGCCGGACGCGCGGACGCACGCCCGCGCGACGCAGGGACGGAAGGGGCGGGCGGTCACGTCGACCGCCCGCCCCGCACGCGGATCGGGGAGCGATTCATGTACGACTACGACCTCCTGGTCGTCGGATCGGCCAACGCCGATCTGGTGATCGGTGTCGAACGGCGGCCGGACGCCGGGGAGACCGTGCTCGGCTCCGACCTGGCCGTCCACCCGGGCGGCAAGGGAGCGAACCAGGCGGTCGCCGCCGCCCGGCTCGGTGCCCGTACGGCCCTGCTGGCGCGGGTCGGCGACGACGGGCACGGCCGGCTGCTGCTGGACTCCCAGCGGGCGGCCGGGGTGGACACGGTGGGTGTCCTGACGGGCCGGGCGCCGACCGGGGTCGCGCTCATCACCGTGGACCCGTCGGGGGACAACAGCATCGTCGTCTCCCCGGGCGCCAACGGACGGCTGACACCGGCCGACGTGCGGGCGGCCGCGAGCCTCTTCCACGCCTCCCGGGTGGTGTCCACCCAGCTGGAGATCCCGCTGGAGACGGTCGGGGAAGTGGTGCGGAGCCTCGCGCCGGGCAGCCGGTTCGTACTGAACCCGTCCCCGCCGCAGCCCCTGTCGGCGGAGGTGCTGGCCGCCTGCGACCCGCTGATCGTCAACGAGCACGAGGCCAAGGTGATCCTCGGCGACGCGGGCGCGGCCGGCGACGAACCGGAGGACTGGGCGCGGCGGTTGCTGGCGAAGGGCCCGCGTTCGGTGGTGGTGACGCTGGGCGGGGAGGGCGCGCTGGTCGCCTCCGCGGAGGGCGTCGCCCGGGTGCCGTCGGTCACGGTGCACGCCGTGGACACCACCGGCGCGGGCGACGCGTTCACCGCCGCGCTGGCCTGGCGCCTCGGCGCCGGCGAGTCGCTCGCCGAGGCCGCCGCCTACGCGGCCCGGGTGGGGGCGGCGACGGTCACCAAGGAAGGTGCGCAGGTGTCGTTCCCGACGGCCGAGGAGGTCGCCGCGCTGTGAAGAAGCACGGAATCCTGAACCGCGGGCTCTCCGGCGCGCTGGCCGGCCTGGGACACGGGGACGGGGTACTGGTGTGCGACGCCGGCATGCCGATACCCGACGGGCCGCACGTGGTGGACCTGGCCTTCCGGGCGGGGGTGCCGTCCTTCGCCGAGGTGCTCGAAGGGCTGCTCGACGAGCTGGTGGTGGAGGGCGCGACGGCGGCGACCGAGATGCGCGAGGCCAATCCGGCGGCGGCGGAACTGCTCGACGGCTGCTTCCCCGCGCTGTCCCTGGTGCCGCACGATCGGCTGAAGGAACTGAGCGCCGGGGCACGGCTCGTCGTCCGCACCGGCGAGGCACGGCCGTACGCGAACGTCCTGCTGCGCTGCGGCGTGTTCTTCTGACGCCCTGAATCTCGCCGGTGCGCCGGCCGGAGAAACTTCGAGGGGGCCCGGTCCGTCGACCGGGCCCCCTCGGTCCCTCCCCCTGCCAGAACTCCCTCATCCCCCCCGGGTCCCCACCCAGAAGTCCTGACGCGAAGTTTGACCCGCGAGGTGGGGGGAGGGTTGCACGACCGCCACAAGATCTTTTCCGGGCCGCGGTGATGTCCGGATCGTGTCACATCGTGATCAACGGCGTTGCGTCCGCAACGGGTTGTGCGACAGCATGTTCGAGTAACAGGTGAGGCGTACGCGACGCACGGGGGTGACGCACGTGAAGTTCGACATGGGGTCCACGACCCTGTCGGATCTGGGCAGGAACACGGAGGGGTCGAGCACCGACCTGGGGACGCTGATCCGCATGCTCATCCAGGCGGCCGAGCCGCTGGAGGGCAAGTTCAACGGATCCGGCAAGGTCGCCTTCGACTCGTTCAAGACGCGCGCGGACGAGATCACCGCCGCGCTCAACGGGTCGCTGAGCGCGATCCTCGAAGGCCAGGGCGGCATGGACACCGCCTTCGCCACCGGTGACACCGAGCAGCAGGACAACGCGCAGCGCAACATGGGCGCGGCCAACTTCGACGCGGCACGCTTCGGCGCGCGCTAGTTCAGGGGGGTTTTGACGATGGGCCAGAATCTGGACCGCCGCTCCTACGACACCGGCGCGTCGAGCGAGGTGCAGGGCGGCTTGCAGGGGATCGTCGGGCAGCTGGAGCGCGTGCTGGCGGACCGGGACAAGGCCGTGAAGGCCGCCATGGCCGACTTCCAGGCCGACGGCGTCTCCGAGGAGTACCACGGCAAGGAGATGCGCTGGAACCGCGCGGCCGACGAGGTGCGCAGCATCATCCAACTGGTGCGCACGACCCTCGAGGACAACGACGGAACCGCCCAGTCGACGATGGCGAAGGCGCGCGCGGCGGTCGACAACATCGGCTGATGCGGCGCGGGCGCGCCGGCCGGCGACGGCACACGGGAGTACGGGGAAACGGGGAATCCGCATGACGGGGTGGGACATCTCACCGTCGGGCGTGTCAGGCGTCCTGAAGGAGACGGCGAAGGCGGCCGAGGGCCTCTCGAACACGGGGAAGGCACTCCAGGAGACGATGCCGAGCGCGGCCAAGTCGGCCGGCACGATCCAGCAGGGCGGCGTGGAGAAGAGCGGGGTCCAGGGCCCGGTCGGGGCGGCCCTGGGCGAGTTCTTCACCGCCTACCAGGAAAAGCTGATGTACGTCGCGGTGCGCACGTCGAACTCCCTCAACGGGGCGGCCGGCGCGACCAACGCGTACGTCAAGGGTGACCTGGACATGGCCGCGCGGGCCCAGGCGAACGCGTTGAAGGAACCGAAGATCGACCTGCCGGGGGCGGGCGGGCAGCAGGGGGGCTCGTGAGCGGGGATCCGATCGACCCGGAGAACATTCCGCAGTTCACCGGCGACCTGGAGGAACTGGGCACCGACCACCTGCTGTTGACGGCGCAGGCCATCGCCTTCCGTCAGTCCGGCTCGGACGTGCACAACCGGTTCCAGGGGCTGTCGGCGTGCTACACGGCGCCGGAGGCGGAGCAGTTGTTCGCCACGACGGCGCCGGTCGCCGCCAAGGCGGACGAGTTCGCGGACGACCTGGAGAAGGTCGCGGCGGCGCTCAGCTCGTACGAGACGGAGATCCAGCCGCTCGTGACGAAGCTGAAAAACCTCAAGCAGCGTGCGGAGACCTTCCGGCAGCAGATCGCGGGGGACGACGACTGGCGTGAGGACGACGACAACGTCCAGCTCAACAACGACCTGTGGCACGACGTCAACGCCACCACGTCCGCCTTCTGGCAGGCCGAGATCACCTGCCACAACACGATCACCGCGCTGGTGGGCGGCTCGACACTGATCCTGGAGGACGGCGCCGAGAAGCGCCTCATGGAGCGCGGCACCAGCACCTACGGCTTCACCGCCGACCTGCTGAACCAGTCCGAGGAACTGCCCTGGGGCAGCACCGTGGAGAAGGAGCGGCACGGGCTCGACTGGCTGGGCCACCAGGTGTGGGAGTTCGGCAAGGGCTTCGTCGTCGACGGCGTCTGGGGGACCATCCGGGGTCTCGGCACCCTCGTCGGCGTGGACGGCTGGGACGCGGCGGGCGAGGCCTGGAAGGGGCTCGGCAAGCTCGCGACCGGCGTGCTCATCACCGCGGTGCCCGTCGTCGGCGTCGCCTACTGGGCGATGCCCGAGGACAAGCTGCCCTCCTACCTGCGCGACTCCCGCAACACGGTCAAGGAGGCGGGCAAGGCGCTGGTGGCCTGGGACCAGTGGGGCGAGAACCCCGCCCGGGCGAGCGGCGCGGTCACCTTCAACGTCCTGACGACGGTGTTCACCGGAGGCGCCGGAGCCGCGGCGAAGAGCGGCGCGGTGGCCCGTACGATCGGCGCGCTCGGCAAGACCGCCCGGCTGGTCGACCCCATGACGTACCTGGGCAAGGCGACGACGTTCGGCACGGCCAAGGTCGCCGACCTGTTCGCCGGCCTGCGGGGCGTGCACGCGGGCGCCTACGACGACATCCTCTCCGGCGCGGGACGCGTGCAGCCCGACGGCAGCGTGGTGCGGGTCGGCGACGACGTGCCGGTCATCCGCGACAACGTCGTGGAGTGGCCCGACGGCACCCGGCTGAACCTGGACGACGGCTCGGTCGTCCGCGCGGACGGCACGGCGGCCCCGGCGAAGGTGGAACTGTCGGCGGCGGACCGGGAGTTGCTGGAGCAGAACCTGCGGCACGAGGAGCCCGCGCTCGTCGGGGCGGGCGACCGCACGGGCACCCATGCCGCCGGGAGCACGGCGGCCCACGTCGGCGGCGATGCGACCGGGCGAGCCGGCGGAAACACGCCTGCCTCCGCCCACGCCGGCGAACGCACCGGAGCACGCGGAACGGACACGATCCCAGCCCGCGACACGGGCGGGAATGCAGCGGGAGGCGACGGGCCGTCCGGCGGCGGGAACGACGGTGGCGCAATTCCCGGTCAGCACGCGGGGACCGGCGGCGGCCGCGCCGGCGGGGACGGCTCCGGCGGAACACCGTCCGGCAGCCGCGATCCGTTGGACGCCGAACGCGAGGTCATGCGCCGCCAGATCGAACGGGCCAACAACGACCCCGAGTGGTTCAAGGACCACTACCGCGAGAACGGGTACCGGCGCGACACGACCGCCGAGGGGGGATACGGCCAGGCCGTGCCCCAGCTGGCACGCAACCCGTTCGCACCGCCGAAGTGGATCGCGGCCAGTGACATGCCTCCGGCGATCAGGGAGCGGTACGTCCACCCGGATCCCATCCCGGGCAAGGCATCGGATCTCCCCCGGACAGTCGTCGATGACCTGAACGAGCAGGCGGCCAAGCGGGACGCGGCCGTCAAGGCCGACAAGGCGGCGGAGGACGCCCTCAAGAAGGCGGAGAAGGCTTACGCCGCCAACCGCACCGATGAGTTGGCCGCAGCGCGGGATCTCGCCGACAAGACGCACTCACCGCTCCACGGCGAGGCCAACCGGCAGAGCGAACTGCTCGGCGAGTACGCGGCCGAGCGCCACGCGATCCCGGAGCACTACGAGGGCGCGGTCCGCCTGGACGACGGGGCGTTCGGCAACAATCGGTTCGACCAGGTGTACCGGACGACGGACGGCCGGTACGTCGTCGTCGAGGCGAAGGGGTCCACGACAGCCTCCCTCGGGACGCGTAAGGGGCATAGTGGGCGGTTGGTGACCCAGGGAACGAAGGAATATTTCGAGACCATCCTCAACGAGATGGAAAAGCGGGCCCAGCGAAATGAAAACAAGGGCTTGCTCGAACAGGCCACCGCCGAGCGCACTCTGGCGAAAGAGCTGAGAGGCGCCCTCAAGACGGACAAGGTGGACTATGTCCTGGTCAAAGCCAAGCCTGACGGGGCTCAGTACGCTGGGTACGAAATGAAGCAATTCGACCTCACGAAATGAGAAGCCGTCCATGCTCACGCACATTTCACGACCCCCGTCGGAAGGGAATCATCCGAATCCGGACAAGTTCCGCGAGGAGCTCAACGAGCGCAGCCTGGAGAAGATCGGAGAGCTGACGGAGTGGCCGCAGGGCTTCGGTATGGCCTTCAGCAGTCTCGTGCACACCGCCAAGCTCCAGTGCTCTCTCGACCCCGCCGCGCAGAAGTTGGAGACGTGGGAGGCGTGGGTCATGGCCATGCAGGTGGGGTCTGCGCTGTTCGCGTCGGCGACCGCTCCTGAGGGCTCGACCGTCGAGTGCGTGATCGGTCATGAGGTGCGGACGATTCCCACCGTGGGGGTCACCCATTTCGTCGATGCGGGGACCTGGCTGGAAGCCTTCTGGCTGGCCGTCGTCTGCCGGGACCAGACACGGATGACGCAGCTGTGCGAGGTGCCGGTCGAGACGCTGCGGGCCTCCGGTGCCGTGTTCGAGGAGTACATCTACCACTGGGTCGACGCCCTCCAGACGTACTGGCTGGAGCGGCCGGGGCTCGGGGAGAAGCTCGTCGCCGCGTTCGACGGAACCGATCCGGACCGGCTTCGGTTCATGGACCGCGAGACGATGCTCAAGGTCCTGTATCCGCCGATCAACCTGTTCTACCGCTTCGTCGGCCGGGACGCGGACCAGTTCAACGAGGCCCTGGTCCGGGGCCTGGAACTCCACCGGGAGTACTGGACGGCGAGCGAGGAGCGACAGGAGACCTACGACGGTGGCATCCCCCTCGCGATCCTCGCCATCACCTGCCTCGCCCACGACGCCGGGCTGCCCGTCGAGGTCGAGTCGGAGTACCTGCCCGAGCACCTGCTCAAGCGCACCTGGCTCGGCGAATTCCCCACCTGACACGTGATGCACGAGATGAAGGACCGGCGTGACCGCACAGGACTACGACAGTCAGCTCCTCGAATCCGTCTCGGTACGGCGACGGCGGTTGCGGGACGCCCTGGTGTTCGGGGCGCAGCGGCAACGGCGGGCCGTGGACGAGCGGGTGGGGAAGGCGGTCGCGGGGCTGGTCATCGCGGCCGTGCTGTGCGCGGGGTGTGTGGGGTGGTCGTTCGTGTCGCACCGGCTGATCGGGCAGGGCCCGTACTCCTCCGGCGTTTCCACGCCCTCCGGCAGTCCTACAAGCCGGTGATAGGTTCGCGAACGTGATGTCTACGGGGGCCTTGAGCAGGGAAACGGCCGGTGGGCCGACGGTGCTGAGCCGGGTCACGCTCGTCGGTGAGCGGCGGCGCGTCGACCTCGTGCTTCCGGCGCGGGAGCCGGTGGGGCTGCTGTTGCCCGAGATCATGCGGTTGCTGGACGACCGCGTGGAGGGTCGGCCCGCCTCGCGCCACCTCGTGACCGTGGACGGCTCCGCGCTCGACCACGACAGCACGCTGGAGTCCGCGGGCATCCGCGACGGCGCCGTGCTGCGGCTCGTGCGCGCGGAGGACGCCCCGCCCGCCCCCGTGGTGCACGACGTCAGCGACGAGGTGGCCGAGGACCTCGGTCACCGGGCGTGGGTGTGGAGTCCGGCCGCCCGGCGGGTCACGGCGGGTGCCGCGAGCGTGGGCTGGGTGGTCGTCGCCGCCCTGTTCGCCCGGGCGCAGTACGACACGGCGCTGGTCGCCGCGGCCCTGCTCGCCGCCGCCGGTGCGGCTGCGGTCGCGGGCGCCGTCCTCGGGCGGGTGCGCAGGCACGGCCTCGCCACGACCCTGCTGTGCGCCGGTGGCGCGCTCGGGGTGCTGGGCGTGTGGAGCCTCGTCGACGACCTCGGCGGGACGTCGGCGGGCGCCGTCCGGCTCGCCGGTGTGGCCGCCGTGGGTGTGCTCGTCCTCGCCCTGCTCGGACTGTTCACGCCGCTGGGGCGGGGCGGACTCGTGGGTGCCGCCGCGGTGACCGTGACGGCCGTCGGCTGGGAGACGGTCCTCGCCGTGCAGTCCGGCGCCGGGACACCGGAGCAGCAGGCGCGCGTCGGTGCCGTGCTCGGCGTGGTCTGCGTGGTCGTGCTCGGGATGCTGCCGCGGCTCGCGCTGATGGCGTCGGGCCTCTCGGGGCTCGACGACCGGCGGGCCGGCGGGGTCTCCGTCAGCCGCCACCAGGTGTCCACCGCCCTGGCCGCCGCCCACCGCGGTCTGGTGCTCGCCACGGTCACCGTGGCCGCGTCGGCCGCAGCGGCCGCCGTACTGGCGCTGCGGGACCCCTCCGTGTGGACGGTCGCGCTGGCCTCGGTCCTCGCGGTGGTGCTGGCCCTGCGGGCCCGGGCGTTCCCGCTGGTCGCCGAGGTGGTCGTGCTGCTGGCCGCCGCCGCGGGCGTCACCGTGCGGCTGCTGCTGGAGTGGGCGGAGCGGTCCTCGGCGGCGGCGCCGCTGGCCGTCCTCGTGGTGCTGGCGGTGCTGCCGCTCCTCGTGCTCGCCGTGCAGCCGGCCGAGCACGTACGGGTACGGCTGCGGCGCGTCGGCGACCTGCTCGAATCGGTGGGCGTCATCGCTCTGCTGCCGCTGCTCGTCGGCGTGTTCGGTGTGTACGGGCGACTGCTCGACACCTTCGCTTAGGAGGCACGGCGGCATGACGCAGGGGCAGGGCGAGCAGCGGCCGCCGTCCGCGCACGGCGAGGGCGGCGACTGGCAGCGGGACGTGCTGCGTGAGCTGGGCGGCGACGGTCCCGGGAGCGGCCGCCCGGGCGCGGACGCCCGGCGGGCCGAGCCCACGCTGCGGCTCGTGCACCCCGCGCCCGCGCGGCCCGGCACCACGGCGGAGGCGGACGCGGGCGCGGGCGAGAACGCGTCCGCACCGCACGGCACACCACCCCACGCACCGCACGGCACACCGGCCGACGCACCGGCCGAGGCACCGCACGACGCACCGGCCGGGCCCGCGGCCCGGGACCTCGCACCCCGTGCCGGGGCCGCCGACGTGCCCCGCCCGGGCCGGCCCGCCCCGCCCGCCGCCCGCGAGCCCCACCTCCCCGCGGCCCCCGCCCCCGAGGCCGCCCCCACCCTCGACCCCCGCCTCCTCCTCGCCCTGGGGAGCCCCCTGCACGGCGACTCCGTGTCCCGGCGCACGGGCAGGGCGCTGCGCAAGCTCACCTCGTCCGTGTCCCAGGACGTCGCCGAACAGACCCGCATCGCCCGCGCGTTGCAGCAGCCCGTCACCACCGGCCGGGTGGTGGCCGTCACCTCCATCCGGGGCGGTGTCGGCAAGTCCACCGTGTCCGCGCTGCTCGGCCGCACCCTCAACCACTACCGGCACGACCCGGTGCTGACCCTGGAGGCGGACACCGCGCTCGGCACCCTGCCGGTGCGCATGGGCGCCGAGGCCGTGCGCTGGACCGTCGCGGACCTCGCGCCGGTCCTGCACCCCTCCATGAAGCTGACGGACGTGACGGGCTATCTGGTGCCGGTGTCCGACGGCGGCTGGCTGCTGCCCGCGAGCCGGGGCCAGGTCGGCCCGCCGCTCGACATGACGGCGTACCGCAAGGTGACGCTGGCGCTGCGCCGCTACTTCGCGGTGACCGTGGCCGACTGCGAGACGCTCCCCGGCGAGGTGGCCCGTACGGCGATGGACACCGCGCACGCCCGGGTGGTGGTCGCGCCGACCACGGCGGAGGGCGTCGGCGCCACCCGCCAGGTGCTGGACTGGCTGGCCCGGTTGCCGCACTCGGCCCTCGCCACGACGGTCGTGGCGCTGGTGGCGAACACTCCCGACACGCTCCTCGACGGCAAGACGGCCGCCGGGCACCTGAAGGATGCGGGGGTCACCGTCGTCACCGTGCCGTACGACCGTCATCTGGCCGGCGGGGGTCCCATCCGCACCGACCTCCTGGCGCACGCCACCCGGCAGGCCGTGCTGCGGCTGGCCGCCGAGGTGATGGAACGCGCGGTGAGGGTGCGATGAGGGCCCGGCCGGCGCGCAACGGCCCGTGCCCGCCCCGTCCCTCCTCCGCCACGAACCGCTCCGGAGAAGTCCGCCCGTGACCCTGAGAATCGTCCACCGGCCCGCCCGCAGCACCCGGCCCGCCGAGCCCGCCCGGCCCCGTACCGTCGAGGCGCCGCCCAACCTGCCCGAGGGGAAGATCGGCAACGCGGCCACCGCCCTGCTGCCGATGGCCGGCGTCATGGGCTCCGTGGTCATGATGACCGTGATCCGCAACAGCCGGTTCGCGGTGGTGGGCGCGGTCGTGCTGGTCTTCGCGCTGCTGGGCGCGGTGGCGCTGTTCGTGTCGCAGCGCGGCAAGGCGCAGCGCACCCGGCGCACCCAGCGTGAGCGCTATCTGGAGTACCTGGAGGAGCTCCGGGAGGACCTCGGGACCGCCGAGCGCCGTCTGCGGGACGCGGAACGGGAGCTGAACCCGCCGCCGGAGGCCCTCTACGACCTGGTGCGGGACCCCGCCCGGCTGTGGGAACGGCGCCGCAGGGACGCCGACTTCCTGCGGGTGCGGGTCGGTCTCGGCGACGTACCGGCCCCGGAGCCGGTGATCCAGCAGAGCGGTTCCGGCGGGGTGCTGACGCCACCGGACCCGTTCATGCTCAACGAGGCGCGCGCCCTCCAGCGCCGGTTCGCGACCGCCGCCGACGTGCCGCTGACGGTGCCGCTGGACCGGGCAGGGAACGTCAGCGTCGTCGGTGAGCGGGAGGACGTCCTGCGGGTCGTCCGGGCGCTGCTGGCGCAGACGGCGGTGACGCACGCTCCCGACGACGTGGCGCTGGCCCTCGCCGTGCCGGGCGAGCGGATCGCCGAGTGGCAGTGGGCGAAGTGGCTGCCGCACGTACTGGACCCGCAGGGGCACGACGGTCCGGTGGCCGCCCGCCGGATCGCGCCGGACCTCGGTCAGCTGGCCGGACTGCTGCGGCACGAGCTGGGCCGGCGGTCCGCGTACGCGGCGGAGGTGCGGCGCGGCCTGGCCGACCGGAACGCGCTGCGGCTGACGGACCGGCTGCTGGTCGTCGCCGACGCGCACGGCGAGCCGGCCGCCGAACTGCCCCGCCCGGACTCCGCGGTCGGACTGCCGGAGATGGGGATCACCGTGGTGCACCTGCTGCGGGAGCAGGTGCACGAGCCGGACGAGGTGGGCGTGCGCATCACCGTGGACGGCGAGCGGGTGACCGTGGAGGACCTGCGCCCCTCCGCCACCGAGGGCGCCGCCCGGCCGCCCGCCGCGGAGGGCACCGTCGACCCGGTCACCGCGGCCGGGGCGGAGGGCATCGCCCGGCTGCTGGCCCCGCTGCGGCTGTCACCGGAGTCCGTCGCCGAGGGCAGCCCCGTCACCGGGCCGGTCGACTTCCCCGCGCTGCTCGGCGTCGCCGATCCCGCCGATCCGGACCTGTCCGCCCTGTGGAAGCCCCGCAGCGAACGCGACTTCCTCCGCGTGCCCATCGGCCTCACCGACCGTCACGAACCGGTGCTGCTGGACCTGAAGGAGTCCTCCCAGCTCGGCATGGGCCCGCACGGGCTGTGCGTGGGCGCGACCGGTTCCGGGAAGAGCGAGCTGCTGCGCACCCTCGTCCTCGCCCTGGCCGCCACCCACTCCCCCGAGGACCTGGCGCTGGTCCTGGTCGACTACAAGGGCGGCGCCACCTTCGCCCCCTTCGCCGAACTCCCGCACACCGCCGGGATGATCACCAACCTGGAGAACCAGGCCGGGCTCGTCGAACGGGTCCACACCAGCCTCGCCGGTGAGGTCAAGCGCCGCCAGCAGGTGCTGAAGGACGCCGGCAACGTCGCCGACATCGGTCACTACGGCGTGCTGCGCGCCACGGAACGGCCGGACCTCGAACCCCTCCCCCACCTGTTCGTCGTCATCGACGAGTTCGGTGAACTCCTCACCGCCAAGCCCGACTTCATCGACCTGTTCCTGTCGATCGGCCGCATCGGCCGCTCCATCGGCGTCCACCTGCTGCTGTCCAGCCAGCGCATCGAGGGCGGCAAGCTCAAGGGCCTGGACACCTACCTGTCGTACCGGCTGGGCCTGCGCACCTTCTCCGCCGACGAGTCCCGCACGGTCCTCGACACCACCGACGCCTTCCACCTGCCGCCGCTGCCCGGCTTCGGCTACCTCAAGGTGGACACCTCCACCTACGAACGGTTCAAGGCGGGCTACGTGTCCGGCGTCCACCGCGGCCCGGCGGCGCGCGAGCGGCGGCCCGAGGAGCCGCTCGCCCTGACCTACCCGGCGTACAACACCGCGGGGCGGGACGAGGAACCGGAGGCGGAACCCTCCGCGACCCGGCGGGAGACCGGCCCCACCGTGCTGTCCCTCATGGTCGGCCGGCTCGCCGGCGCGGCGCCCGCCGTGCGTCGGGTCTGGCTGCCCCCGCTGCCGGACGCCGTCGCCCTGGACACGGCCGCCGGACCGGTCCGGGTCTCCGAGGACGGGCTGCACCTGGCGCGCGCCACGGGCGGGATGCGGGTGCCGCTCGGCGTGCTCGACGACCCGGCCCGGCAGTGGCAGGGCCAGTGGGTGCTGGACCTGACCACGTCCGGCGGTCACGCGGCCGTGATCGGCGGCCCGCAGTCCGGCAAGACCACGCTCCTGCGGACCCTGGTGCTGTCCCTCGCGGTCACCCACACCCCCCGGGACGTCGCCGTGTACGGCCTGGACCTGGTCGGCGGCGGCCTGTCGGCGCTGGCCGCCCTGCCGCACGTGGGCGGGATCGCCGGGCGGGCGGACCGGGAGCGGGCGGCCCGCACGGTCGCCGAGGTGCGCACCATGCTCGCCGAGCGCGAGGACCTGTTCCGCGAGCACGGCATCGACTCCGTGGACCAGCTGCGCCGGCTCCGCGCGCAGGGCCGGCTGCCGCAGCTCGGCTCCACCGACGTCGTGCTCGTCGTCGACGGTTTCGGCGCGCTGCGCGACGACTTCGCCGACCTCGACGAGCCGGTGGCCGACCTGCTGAAGCGGGGCGGCGGCTACGGCATCCACGTGGTGGCGGGCATGCTGCGCTGGAACGACGTCCGCATCGCCACCCAGTCGCTCTTCGGCACCCGCGTCGAGCTGCGCCTGAACGACCCCGCCGACTCGTCGGTCGACCGCAAGCTCTCCCAGACCCTGTCGCCGGACGTGCCCGGCCGGGTGCTCACGGACGGCAAGCTGTTCGCGCAGGCCGCGCTGCCCCGGCTCGACGGCTCCACCACCACCGGCGACCTGGGGCCCGCCCTGGACGAGGCGGCCCGTACCGTCCGCGCCACCTGGCACGGCGAACCCGCCGCCCCGGTGCGGGTGCTGCCCGCCCGGCTGCCGGCGACCCGGCTGCCCTCGCCGGCCGCCGAGCCGCGGCGGATACCGGTGGGCCTCGACCAGGACGCCCTCGCCCCCGTCGCCCTCGACCTCTTCGGCGGCGACCAGCACCTGCTGGTCCTCGGCGACAACGAGTGCGGCAAGACGAACCTGCTGAAGCTGATCGTCGCCGGGCTCGTCGAGCGGTACGCCGACGACGAACTGGTCTTCGGTGTCTTCGACCCGCGCCGCGGCCTGCGCGGCGTCGTCCCGGAGCCGTACCGGGGCGGCTACGCGCACAACGCGACGCTCGGCGCCGCCCTCTCCACGGGCATCGCCGCCGAACTCGGCAAGCGGCTGCCGGAGACCGCCGACCCGGACGCGCCCGAGACCGGCGAACCCTCCTTCCGGGGCCCGCGGATCGTCATCCTCGTCGACGACTACGACATCCTCACCACCGCCGGGCAGCAGCCCCTCGCGCCCTTCCTGCCGTACGTCTCCTCCGCGCAGGACATCGGCCTGCACTTCGTCCTGGCCCGCCGTACCGCGGGAGCCTCCCGCGCCCTGTACGAGCCGCTGCTGACCACCCTGCGCGAGACGGGCACCACCGCCCTGGTGATGGCCGGGGACCGCACCGAGGGACAGCTCTTCCCCGGCCTGTACGCCTCCCAGCAGCCACCGGGCCGGGGCGTCCTGGTCCGCCGCGGCCGGCGCCACCAGCTCGTCCAGACCGCGCTGGCCGATGCCGGGGAGGAGGACGCGTGACCAAGGACGTCATCGCCCTCACCCCGAGGATGCCGGACACCTGGGCCCTGCTGGCCGGCCTGTACGCGGGCGGCCCCGAAGCGGCCGTCACCGCCGAGGCCCGGGGCGCGGTGCTGCGCCTGTGCGCCCCGGACGGCAGGCCCCTGGTGTCCGTGGAGGCCCCGCTGCTCGTCCAGGTCCCCGGGGAGGCCGAGCGGCTGCTCGGACGGGACGTGCCCGTGCCGTTCTGGTGGACCGAGGCCCGGGCGTCCGGCGCCGTGCCCGAGGCCGGGCCGCTGGCGGCATCGGTGTGCGGGCGGCTCGCCCTGCTGCTGGGCGGCAGCACCTGGCCCGGGGAGGCGGCGGTGACCGACGTCGTGGACGTACGCGCGGCCGTCGCGCCGGACGACGGGCAGCCGGTCGTCGACGTCCTCACCGACACCACGTCCGTCGTGCTGGCCGACCGTCCCGTCCTCGCCCTGACCACCTGGCTGTCGGAGGTGCTGCGCGGCACCTCCGGGACGGACCGTGCCCTGCAGATCGTCACCCCGCCGCACGTCCGGCTCAGCGCCCCCGCCCGCGCCACCCTGCTCCAGGTGCCCAACCGCTGGGTCGTCCAGGACCCCGCGCAGGGCTACTACGACGGGCTGTCCGGGACGGTGCTGCGCTGGCAGGACGGGACGTTCACGCCCGCGCTGGGCGCGGACGGCACGGCCTCGGTCGCCGAGGCGTTCGGCCGGACGTCGCCGTCGCGGGAGCGGCAGCTCGTCGTGGCGTTCCGTACGGTGCTGCCCGCCCGCGAGGACGTCGTGCTGGGCGAGGCGCTGGAGGCGGCCTGGCGGGCGCTCACCGGTTCCGCCCCGGCCGGCTGGGGCACCGCGGAACCCGTCAACCTGCCCTGGTCACCGGGGCGGCTGACCGAACTGGCCCGCGACCGGGCCCCCGAACCCACCCATCTGCTCGTGACGGGGCATCCCGACCGGCCCGCGCTGGCCTGGATCCGGGTCACCCGGACGACCGCGGGCGTGGAACAGGACGTGACGCTCACCCTCGGCTACGGGGAGGGTGAGGAACCGCCGCTGGAGGCGATCACCCCCCTCGCCGGGACCCTCGTCGCGGAGCACGGCCTGACGACGATGCTGGCCTCGGTGCGGCGGGCGTCCCGCGACCTCACCACGGCGCCCGTGCTCCAGGCGCCGCCCGTCCCGGTCGCCTTCACACTGGGGGCGCGGGACGTACGGGGCATCGGGCTCACCCACGCCCGTCGGCCTCCCGTCGAGGTGCGGCCCGTCGTGCTGGGGTCCGCCGCCGAGCCCGCGCTGCACTATCCGCTGGGCGACGGGTCGGACGCCGGGGCGCTGGTCCAGCTGCGCCGTCTCGCGGCTCACCTGCGGGCGGGCGTGCCCGGGGCGGAGGCCTGACGGAGCCTCCGTCCCGGGCGGGCCCGGAGCGCGCCGCACACGGGCCCCGGGCCGGATCGCGGCTCAGGGCGCGACGTGCTCGGTGAACCTCCGGGCCGTCTCCGCCAGGACCTCGCGGCCGTCGCGGGCCCACAGGGCGTCGTTGAACAGCTCGACCTCGATGGGGCCGGTGTAGCCGGCCGCCTCGACGTGGCCCTGCCACTCGCGCATGTCGATCGCGCCGTCACCGATCTGGCCGCGGCCGTTGAGGACGCCCGCGGGCAGCGGGGTGGTCCAGTCGGCGAGCTGGAAGGTGTGGATGCGGCCCTGCGCACCCGCGCGGGCGATCTGCGCGGGCGCGGTGTCGTCCCACCAGATGTGGTACGTGTCGACGGTGACGCCGACCTGGTGGGCGGGGAAGCGTTCGGCGAGGTCGAGGGCCTGGGCGAGGGTGGAGACCACGCAGCGGTCGGAGGCGAACATGGGATGCAGCGGCTCGATGGCCAGTCTCACCCCGTGGTCCTCGGCGTAGGGGCCGAGTTCGGCGAGCGCGTCCGCGGTGCGTTCCCGGGCGCCGCGCAGGTCCCTGGAGCCGGGCGGGAGTCCGCCGGAGACCAGGACGAGGGTGTCAGTGCCGAGGGTGGCGGCCTCGTCGACGGCGCGCCGGTTGTCGGCGAGGGCGGCGGCCCGCTCGGCGGGGCCGGTCGCGGTGAGGAAGCCGCCGCGGCACAGGGTCGTCACCGCCAGCCCCGCGTCCCGGACCAGTTTCGCGGTCGCGTCGAGCCCGTACGCCCGGACGGGCTCGCGCCACAGGCCGACGCCCGGCACGCCCAGATCCCGGCAGGCGTCGACGAGTTCCGGCAGCGAGAGCTGCTTGACCGTCATCTGGTTGATGCTGAAGCGGGCGAGGCCGGCGGTGGTCACGGGGTCACCCCGTACAGGTGCAGCAGGGTCCTCATGCGGTCCTCGGCGAGCTTGGGATCGGGGAACAGGCCGAGGGTGTCGGCGAGTTCGTAGGCGCGGGCGAAGTGCGGCAGGGAGCGGGCCGACTGGAGGCCGCCGACCATCGTGAAGTGGCTCTGGTGGCCGGCCAGCCAGGCGAGGAACACCACGCCCGTCTTGTAGAAGCGGGTGGGGGCCCGGAAGAGGTGGCGGGAGAGTTCGACCGTGGGGTCGAGGAGGGCACGGAAGCCGTCCGTGTCCCCGGTGTCGAGGACGCGGACCGCCTCGGCGGCCAGTGGGCCGAGCGGGTCGAAGACACCGAGCAGGGCGTGGCTGAAGCCCTGCTCGTCGCCCGCGATCAGCTCGGGGTAGTGGAAGTCGTCGCCGGTGTAGCAGCGCACGCCCTTCGGGAGACGGCGGCGCAGGTCGACCTCGCGCCGCGCGTCGAGGAGGGAGACCTTGATGCCGTCGACCTTGTCGGGGTGGGCGGCGATGACCTCCAGGAAGGTGTCGGTGGCCGCGTCGAGGTCGGCGGACCCCCAGTAGCCCTCCAGCGCCGGGTCGAACATCGGGCCGAGCCAGTGCAGGATCACCGGTTCGGTGGTCTGGCGCAGGAGGTGGCCGTAGACGTCCAGGTAGTCCTCGGGGCCCCTGGCCGTCGCGGCGAGGGCCCGGGAGGCCATGAGGATGGCCTGGGCGCCGGACTCCTCGACGACGGCGAGCTGTTCCTCGTAGGCCGCGCGGACCTCGGCGAGGGTGCCCGCGGTGAGCTGGTCGGTGCCGGCACCGCAGGCGATGCGGCCGCCGGCCGCCTTCGCCTCGGCGGCGGAGCGGCGGATCAGCTCGGCGGCGCCCGCCCAGTCCAGGCCCATGCCGCGCTGGGCGGTGTCCATGGCCTCGGCGACGCCCAGGCCGTGCGACCAGAGGTGGCGGCGGAAGGCGAGGGTGGCGTCCCAGTCGACGGCCGCCGGTGAGTCGGGGGACACGTCCGCGAACGGGTCGGCGACGACGTGCGCCGCGGAGAAGACCGTACGGGAGGTGAAAGCGCTTCCGGGGGCGACGGCCGCCCGGGGTTCGGAGCGGGGTTCGTAGGCGCGCAGGGTGCCGTCGGCACCGGGCAGGTGGAGGGTCACAGCGCGATCTCCGGGACGTCGAGACGGCGGCCCTCGGCGGAGGACCTCAGGCCCAGCTCGGCGAGCTGGACGCCGCGGGCGCCGGCCAGCAGGTCCCAGTGGTAGGGGGTGCCGGTGCAGACGTGCTTGAGGAAGAGCTCCCACTGGGCCTTGAAGCCGTTGTCGAACTCGCCGTTGTCCGGGACCTCCTGCCACTGGTCGCGGAAGACCTCGGTGGCGGGGATGTCCGGGTTCCAGACCGGCTTGGGGGTCGCGGAGCGGTGCTGGACGCGGCAGTTGCGCAGGCCCGCGACGGCGGAGCCCTCGGTGCCGTCGACCTGGAACTCGACCAGTTCGTCACGGTTGACGCGGACCGCCCAGGAGGAGTTGATCTGCGCGATCGCGCCGCCGTCGAGCTCGAAGACACCGTAGGCGGCGTCGTCGGCGGTGGCGTCGTAGGGCTTGCCGTTCTCGTCCCAGCGCTGCGGGATGTGGGTGGCGGTGAGGGCCTGGACGGACCTCACCCGGCCGAACAGCTCGTGCAGGACGTACTCCCAGTGCGGGAACATGTCGACGACGATGCCGCCGCCGTCCTCGGCCCGGTAGTTCCAGGAGGGACGCTGGGCGTCCTGCCAGTCGCCCTCGAAGACCCAGTAGCCGAACTCGCCGCGCACGGAGAGGATGCGACCGAAGAAGCCGCCGTCGATCAGGCGCTTCAGCTTGAGCAGGCCCGGGAGGAAGAGCTTGTCCTGGACGACGCCGTGCCGGATGCCGGCCGCGTTCGCCAGGCGGGCGAGCTCCAGGGCACCGTCGAGGCCGGTGGCGGTGGGCTTCTCGGTGTAGATGTGCTTGCCGGCCGCGATCGCCTTCCGGAGGGCGTCCTCGCGGGCGGAGGTGACCTGGGCGTCGAAGTAGATGTCGATGCTGTCGTCGGCGAGGACCGCGTCCAGGTCCGTGGAGACGTGGTCGAGGCCGTGGCGTTCGGCGAGTGCCCGCAGGGCGTGCTCGCGGCGGCCGACGAGGACCGGCTCCGGCCACAGCACGGTGCCGTCGCCGAGGTCGAGTCCGCCCTGCTCGCGCAGGGCCAGGATGGAGCGGACCAGGTGCTGGCGGTAGCCCATGCGCCCGGTCACACCGTTCATGGCGATTCGCACCGTCTTGCGTGTCACGTCGTTCCCTTCGTACGCGGTCCGCGCGCCGCGTACGCCCCACCCGTCACGCGGCGGGAGCCGTCGCGTGAGGGGTGACTGGTGAACGTCACAGCAAGCGCTTTCTATGTACGGAGAAGTTAGCCTCTGAACGGCGTCGCGGACAAGACCGCCGTGCGGCGGACTTGTTCGAGGGGGCGAACAAACGGGCGTGGCGCCGTAGGGTCTGCTCGGAACGACGACGAAGACGCGCGACCGGAGGACGAGACATGACGGTGACCCTGGCGGACGTGGCGGCGCGCGCCCAGGTCTCACCCGCGACGGTGTCGCGCGTGCTCAACGGGAACTATCCCGTGGCCGCGTCCACCCGCGAGCGGGTGCTGAAGGCCGTGGACGAGCTGGACTACGTGCTCAACGGACCCGCGAGCGCGCTCGCCGCCGCCACGTCCGACCTGGTCGGCATCCTGGTGAACGACATCGCCGACCCGTTCTTCGGGATCATGGCGAGCGCCATCCAGGGGGAGATCGGGGGGCCGGGCGGGCGCGCGGGCGGGGAGAGACTCGCGGTCGTGTGCAACACGGGGGGTTCGCCCGAGCGCGAACTGACCTACCTCACCCTGCTCCAGCGGCAGCGGGCGGCGGCGGTGGTGCTGACCGGCGGCGCCATCGAGGACGCGCCGCACAAGGCGGCGACGGACGCGAAACTGCGGAAGCTGGCGGACGCCGGGACGCGGGTGGTGCTGTGCGGGCGGCCGCAGGCGCCGGAGACCGGGGCGATCGCGCTGACCTTCGACAACCGGGGCGGCGGGCAGGAACTCACCGAGCACCTCATCGGGTTGGGGCACCGGCGGCTCGGCTACATCGCGGGACCCCAGGAGCGGACCACGACCCGGCACCGGCTCGAGGGACACCGGGCCGCGCTGGCCGCGCACG
This sequence comes from Streptomyces pilosus, assembly GCF_014649835.1. Taxonomy (GTDB): domain Bacteria; phylum Actinomycetota; class Actinomycetes; order Streptomycetales; family Streptomycetaceae; genus Streptomyces; species Streptomyces pilosus. The sequence continues at coordinate 1,065,775 of NZ_BMTU01000001.1, forward strand.
GCATCGAGGAGGACCCCCGGTGGACCGTGCACGGGCAGTACGACCGGCGGTCGGGGTACGAGGCCACGCTCGAACTGCTGCGGCGTGACCCGTCGTTGACGGCCGTCGTCGCCGCGAACGACTCCGTCGCGCTGGGGGCGTGCGCGGCGCTGCGGGACTCCGGGCGGCGGATCCCGGACGACGTGTCGGTCGCCGGCTTCGACGATCTGCCGTTCAGCATCGACGTGGTGCCGGCGCTGACGACGGTGCGGTTGCCGCTGGCGGAGGCGGGGGCGCGGGCGGGGCGGATCGCCATGGGGCGGGAGGAGGCGCCGCCCGGGGGGATCGCGGTGGTGCGGGGGGAGTTGATGGTGCGGGGGTCCGTGGCGGGGCCGCGGGGGTAGTCGGGCCTGCCCGTTCCTGGGGGGCGGCCCCCGTGGGGGGTGTCTGTCGTTGCCTGCCGGGTGCGGGTGGGTGGTGGCCGGTCGCGCCGTTCCCCGCGCCCCTGAGGGGGTGGGGGTGGGGCGGGGTCTTCGAGGAGGCGGTTCCGCACGGGGCCGCGGGAGTGGCAGGGGTCGGCCCGCTGCCGGAACGCGGTGGGCGCGTCGCGGGTCGGGTGCGGGTGGGTGGTGGCCGGTCGCGCCGTTCCCCGCGCCCCTGAGGGGGTGGGGGTGGGGCGGGGTCTTCGAGGAGGCGGTTCCGCACGGGGCCGCGGGAGTGGCCGGGGTCGGTCGCGCAGTTCCCCGCGTCCCTGAGGGGGTGGTGGAGTAATGAGGAGGAGTCGAGCGGGCCGGTCGCGGGTAGTGTCCGTTTTTATGAAGCTGGCGTTCTCCACCCCCGGTGTCCCCGGCCTGCCCCTGACCGACGTGCTGGGCCTCGCAGCCGCGCACGGTTACCACGGTGTCGAGTTGCGCGCCCACGCGGAGGAACCCGTCCATCCGGGCCTCACTCCCGAACAGCGCGCCGACGTGGCCGCCGAGGTCAAGGCGGCCGGCCTGGAGATCCTGGGCCTGGCCGGTTACGTCCGGGTCGCCGCGCCCGGTGACGACGACACCGTCGTCGGGGAGATCCGGGCGCTCCTCGACCTCGCCCGGGACATCGGCGCCCCCTTCGTCCGGGTCTTCCCCGGCGGCGACGGCGGGGAGAACGCCGAGGAGGCGGACGCGACGGCCGCCCGGCGGCTGGGCACGGCCGCCGAGCACGCGACCGACGTGGGCGTACGCATCCTGCTGGAGACCCACGACTCCCACCCCACCGGCGCCGACGCGATGCGGGTGCTGGGGCTGGTCGGGCACCGGCAGGTGGGCGCGCTGTGGGACGTGATGCACACCTGGCTCGGCGGCGAGCAGCCCGTGGAGAGCTTCGCGGCGCTCTCGCCCCACCTCGGTTACGTCCAGGTGAAGGACATCGCCTCCGCCGACGACAGGACCCCGCTGCGGCTCGGCGCGGGGGTGCTGCCGCTGACGGACGTCGTGGAGACGCTGTCCCGGCACGGCTGGGACGGGTGGCTGTGCTGGGAGTACGAGAAGCGCTGGTACCCGGACGCGGCCAACTTCGCGGAACTGCTCACCCCCGGGCGGGAGCACCTGGCGCGGCTGCTGAACGAGTCCGCGTGATCGGTCCCGGCCTCCAGGTACGGCTCGCCCGGCCGTCACGGGACCTCGCTGCCGCCGAGCGCTGCTACGCCGGCGGTCTCGCCCTGGCCGTGCTGTGGCGCACCACTGAGCGGGTCCCGGGCGAGCATGACCTGCTGATGGTGGGACCGCCGGGGGCCGCCGACCGTCCGGTGGCGGCCGGCGGCACCCGGCGCACGACCCGTACGGGAAGGAGCACGGCGTGACGGTCGCCGGCCCGGACGGCTACCGCCTGGTGCTGAGCTCCCGCCTCCGGGGCTGACCGGCGGACGCCGGGCCGCCGCGGCGTCAGGCGCGCGGCCGGCCCGCGACCCGGTTCACCCGCCGACCGGGGTGCCCTCGGGGCGTGTCTCCGCGGTCCGCGGGGCCTCCGTGACCGGCACCGCCGGCCGCCGGCGCGGTGTCACCGACGCCAGCGCCACCCCGCCCACCAGCAGGGCCGCCGCCCACCACCGCAGCGGGGTGACGGACTCGCCCAGGAACAGGGCGGCCGAGGACATGCCGAAGACCGGGACGAGGAGGGAGAAGGGCGCGACCGTGGAGGCGGGGTGCCGGCGCAGCAGCCACCCCCAGGCGCCGAAACCGAAGACCGTGGCGACCCAGGCGACGAAGAGGACCGTGCCCGCGCCCCGCCAGTCCAGGGAGCGCAGCGCGTCGAGGTCGGCCGACGGGCCCTCGACGAGCAGGGAGAGGGCGAGCAGGGGGAGGACCGGGACGGTGCTCACCCAGATCATGAAGTTCAGGGCGTCCGGGGGTGCCGCCTTGCGGGTGAGGATGTTGGAGACGCCCCAGCAGGCGGCCGCCGCGACCACCAGGGTGAAGCCGAGCAGCGGGCCCGACGTGCCCTCGTCGACCGCCGCCACGCCGATCCCGGCCAGCGCCACCGCCATGCCGGCCAGACGGACCCGGGAGGGACGCTCCCCGAGGAGCGCGAAGGCGAACAGGGCCGTGAACACGGCCTGGATCTGGAGCACCAGGGAGGACAGCCCGCCCGGCATCCCCGCGTTCATCCCGACGAACAGCAGGCCGAACTTGGCCACGCCCAGCGCCAGTCCCACCCCCACGATCCACTTCCACGCCACCTTGGGCCGGCCCACGAGGAACACCGCGGGCAGGGCCGCGACGAGGAAGCGCAGCGCGGAGAAGAGCAGCGGCGGGAAGTGGTCCAGCCCGACCTCGATGACGGTGAAGTTCACGCCCCACACGGCGGTGACGAGGACGGCGAGGAGTACGTGGGCGGGTCGCATACGACGAGGATCACCGCCCGTCACCCTTCAGCACCAGCGACGATTCCTGCATGGTTGGATGAAGCAGCGCTAACCGATGCGCACCGCTCGCCCCTGACCGCCGCCGCCCGGAGACGCACCACCGGCCGACGGACCGTCACCGACCGACGGGAGTCGCCGTCATGCTCGACCTGCAGCGTCTGCGCGCCCTGCACGCCGTCTCGGTGCACGGCACCGTCGGTGCCGCCGCCGCGGCGCTCGGGTACACCTCCTCCGCCGTGTCCCAGCAGATCGCCAAGCTGGAGCGGGAGACGCGGACGGTGCTGCTGGAGCGGGAGGGCCGGGGGGTGCGGCTGACGGACGAGGCGCATCAGCTGGTGCGGGCCGCGCGGGAGCTGATCGCGATCGTGGAGCGGGCGGAGACCGAGCTGGAGGAGCGGCGCGGAGTGCCGGCCGGGCGGCTGACCGTCGCCGCGTTCGCGTCGGCGGCGCGCGGGCTGATGCCGGCCGTGCTGGCCGACCTGGCCCGCAGGCACCCGGCGCTCGACACCCGGCTCACCGAGATCGACCCCCACCTGTCCGTGGACCTGGTCGCCAAGGGCGCCGTGGACCTCGTGGTCGCGCACGACTGGGACATCGCGCCGCTGCCCGCCCCGGCGGGGGTGGAGCAGACGGTCATCGGGGACGACCTGTGCGACCTGCTCGTCCCCCGAGGACACCCGTTCGCGGGGCGTGCGGCGGTGCGGCGGGAGGAACTGGGCGGCGAGCGGTGGATCTGCCAGCCGCCGGGCCGGGTCTGCCACGAGTGGCTGGTGCGCACCCTGCGCGCGGCCGGGCACGAGCCGGAGATCGTCCACCAGGCGGACGAGAACCCCACCCTGGTCGCCCTGGTCGCGGCCGGGCTGGGCATCGCGCTGATCCCCCGGCTGGGCCGCGGCCCGCTGCCCGCGGGGGTGGTGGAGGTGCCGCTCGACCCCATGCCCGTACGACGGCTCTACGCGCTGTGGCGGACGGGGGCGGCCCGCCGGCCGGCGATCGCGGAGACGGTCCGCACCCTGGGCGCGCACTGGCCGGCGGTGTCGGCCCACACGCCCCGCTGACCCCCTCCCCCGGCTCCCGTCCCGGCTTCGGCCGGCGGGGAACCCGCCGGGGCCCGCGCCCGTCCCACCGGCACGCTGCCGGACGCGTCCGACGTGGTGCGGTGCCGGCCTCGCCGCCCCCGCGATCGCCGGCCCACCCCGCCGCACCACCCCCGGCGGCATGCCGTCGCCGGCGCCGCCCCCTCCCGCAGCGCCGGCGACGGCCCTCACCGGTTGCTGCGCATTCCCTTGACTGGCAGAAACTTCCCGGATATTGGTGACTTCCTGGCAGTTTCCTTCAAGGATGTCTCCCAAAGGAGCGCACGTGCCCGACAGCAGCACGGGAAGCAGCACCGCACGTCCGTCCAGACGTACCGTCCTCGCCGCGACGGCGGGCGTCACCACCGCCCTGGCGGCCGGCGGGACCGTCCACGCGGCCGCCGGCGCCCCCCGCCACGACGACCGAAGGCTGCGCGCCCTCATCTCCCGCATGACGCTGGAGGAGAAGGTCGGCCAGCTGTTCGTGATGCGGGTCTACGGCCACTCCGCCACCGACCCCGACCAGGCGGACATCGACGCCAACCTCAAGGAGATCGGTGTCCGCACGGCCGCCGAGCTGCTCGCCAAGTACCGGGTCGGCGGCATCATCTACTTCGCCTGGGCGCACAACACCCGTGCCCCGCACCAGATCGCGGACCTGTCCAACGGCATCCAGAAGGCCTCCCTCGGCCTGCCGCGCGGTCTCCCCGTGCTGATCTCCACCGACCAGGAGCACGGCATCGTGGCCCGGGTGGGCGAGCCCGCCACGCTGTTCCCGGGGGCGATGGCCGTCGGGGCGGGCGGGTCCCGTTCCGACGCGCGCGGGCTCGGCCGCATCGCGGGCGCCGAGCTGCGCGCGACGGGCATCCGCCAGAACTACTCCCCCGTGGCCGACGTCAACGTCAACCCGGCCAACCCGGTCATCGGCGTCCGCTCCTTCGGCTCCGACCCGCGGGCGGTCGCGGAGCTCGTCGCGGCGGAGGTCAGGGGCTACGAGTCGTCCCGCGTCGCCTCCACCGCCAAGCACTTCCCCGGGCACGGCGACACGGTCACCGACAGCCACGACGCGCTGCCGTACATCCACCACACCCGCGAGCAGTGGGAGGAGCTGGACGCTCCGCCGTTCCGGGCCGCGATCGCCGCCGGCATCGACTCGATCATGACCGCCCACATCGTCGTACCGGCCCTCGACGGCTCCGAGGACCCGGCCACCCTCTCCCGCCCCATCCTCACCGGCATCCTGCGCGAGGAGCTGGGCTACGACGGGGTGGTGGTCACCGACTCCCTCGGCATGGAGGGCGTCCGGACGAAGTACGGGGACGAACGGGTGCCCGTGCTGGCGCTGCAGGCGGGCGTCGACCAGCTCCTCAACCCGCCCTCCCTGGACGTGGCCTGGAACGCGGTCCTCGACGCCGTGCGCAGCGGCGAACTGACCGAGGCCCGGCTGGACGAATCGATCCTGCGGGTACTGCGGCTGAAGGCGCGGCTGGGCCTGTTCGAGGATCCGTACGTCTCGCACGAGGGCGTCGACCGCACCGTCGGCACCCGGGCACACCTGGCCGCCGCCGACCGGATCGCCGAGCGCGGCATCACCCTGCTCGTCAACGAGGGCGGTCTGCTGCCGCTGTCCCGGCGCAGGCAGCCGAAGCTGCTCGTGGCCGGTGCCGACCCCGCCTCCCCGTCCGGTACGACGGGACCGCCCACCGGGGTGCTCGCGGACGCCCTGACCGAGCTGGGCTTCACCGCCACCGCCCTGTCCACCGGCACGGCACCGTCGGCGGCGACGATCGCCAAGGCGGTCGCCGCCGCCCGGGACGCGGACGCGGTGGTCGTCGGCACGTACAACGTCGGTGCGTCGAGCAGTCAGAAGACACTCGTCGAACAGTTGTCGGCCACCGGGAAGCCGGTCGTCGCGGTCGCCATCCGCAACCCCTACGACGTGGCCCACCTGCCCCGCGTGGCGGCCTGCCTGGCGTCGTACTCCTGGACCGACGTCGAACTGCGGGCGGCGGCCCGGGTGATCGCGGGCAGGGTGAACCCGCGCGGGACGCTGCCGGTGCCCGTGCAGCGGGCCGACGACCCGGCGACGGCGCTGTACCCGGTCGGGTACGGGCTGAGGTTCTGACCGCCGGGCACGGGCACCGCCCCCTACCGTGTCGGACGTAGGGCGCATACGTCACACACCCGACACAGCGCACCCGCCGTGCGCAAAGCACCCCACATGTCTGGCGTGAGCCGGTTCGTCCGGTCACGCTGGACGGGGGTGTCCAGGGATTGGCGATGCGCGTGAGGACCAAGTGGTGGGCGCCGGCCGCAGCCGGAGCGGTGGGCGCGGTGCTGCTCACCGGCTGTCAGAGCGCGCCGGGCGGCGGCAGCGAGGGGGAGGGACGGTCTCTCGACCGGGCCCCGGCGGTGTCGCCGACACCGCTGCGCACCTCCGGCCACGGGGCGGTGTTCCTCGCGGTCGACGAGTGCAGTTCCTTCGGCCGGACCAGCTTCACCGAGATCTCCTGCGCCAGTGAACGGGCGGCGGCCCGGGTCGTCGCCCGCCACGACGGGACGGCGCGGGACGGGCCGCGCTGCCCGGCGACCACGGACTTCGTGCTGCACATCAGCGAACAGCGCCCGTCCCTGGACGAGGACGGCGACGGGGCGGTGCCGCAGGGCTACGCCTGCATGCGCCACCTCCAGCCGCCGCACCCCGGCGACCCCGGCGGCGGGGGCGGGCCGCGCACCATCGTCGGCGACTGCGTCTACGAACTGGGCGACGGCAAGGTCCGTGAGACCGCCTGCGACGGCAGCGGCGAGAAGCGGCCGCAGTTCGAGGTGACGAAGGCCGTGGCCACCCGGTCCGAGTGCCCGGCGGCCACGGCCCTCTACGTCCGGCTCGGCGGGACCGCACCGGTGGGCTGCGCCCGCCCGGTGTGATCCCGCCCCGGCCCTACGGGCGCAGCGTGCGCTGCCGCTCGACGTCCCGCTTGTCCAGCTTGGCGTCGAACTTCGCCAGCGGCTTGGCCGCCGCCGGGTTCTCCTGCACCGTCGCCGGGGCGACGTCCGCCCAGTCGAGGATGCGGGCCGTGGCGAACGCCTTCTCCTGCGCCACCAGACCGGCCACGTTGGCGCCGTGGTTCATGCCGGGCGCGGTGAACACGTACGAGTCGCGCGCGCCGTGCCCGACCCGGAACGGCTCGGCGCCCCACGGGTCGTTCTCGCCGTACACGAACAGCATCTGCCGTGCGTTGTGGCGGACCCAGGTGTCGACGTCCCGCATGGCCGACGGCTGGAACCTCATGTCGATCGAGCGGGGCACGAAGTTGCGCGGCGGCTGGTAGCCGTAGCGGATGTACTTCTTCTCGATGTGCGGGAAGTGGATGGTCGGCGCGCCCAGCTGCGTACCCGCCTGGTAGTAGTACGGCGTGTACGGGCTCAGGCCCTGGTCGGTGTAGAACGAGAAGCCGGAGATGGTGTCGACCGAGGTCCAGATCTCGTCGTCGGTGGCGTTCTTCGCGTCCGCCGGGATGTCCTGGCAGTCGGCGACGGTGCTGTACTGCCAGAAGCCCCACACGTAGTCCAGGACGACGGCCTCGTAGGCCCGGTCCAGGCTGCCGATGGTGTCGAAGGTGTAGCCGTTCTCGGCGGCGACCGCCGCGTACTTCTCCTTCAGCGGCGCCCGGCGCACCAGCGCCTCGCGCTGCACGCCGTTCAGCCGGTCGCGGCACTCCTGGGTGCCGACGGTGCGGAAGAAGCGGTCGTAGGCCGAGTCCTCCTTGTTCACCACGTCGTTGGGTGCGACGTAGGCGACCACGCCGTCCATGTCGCGCGGGTAGAAGCGCTCGTAGTAGGTGGCGGTCATGCCGCCCTTGGAGCCGCCCGTGGAGATCCAGTTCTCGCTGTAGATCTTCTTCAGCGCCGTGAAGATGCGGTGCTGGTCGCTGGCGGCCTGCCAGATGTCCAGCTTCGACCAGTCGGCCGGCTCGGGCCGGGACGGCGTGAAGAAGCGGTACTCCATGGAGACCTGGTTGCCGTCCACGATCTGCGTCGGCTCGGCGCGGCGCGGCGTCGTGGAGACGCTGTAGCCGCCCGTGTAGAAGACGGTCGGCCGCGCGGTGTCCTTGTGCAGCACGGTGATCCGCTGCTCGAACGTGCCCTTGGAGGGCCTGCGGTGGTCGACCGGCTGGGTGTAGTTGAGGACGAAGAAGCGGTACCCGGTGTACGGCTTCTCCTCGATCAGGCTCATGCCCGGAACGGAGAGCAGCCTCTCCTTGATGTCAGTGGTGCCGGTGGCCTCCGGCTCGGCGGCGGTGGCCGCCCCGGCCGTACTCAGTGTGCCTATGAGCACCGTGAGCGCCAGCAGCCATCTGAGCGCCTTGCGCATGCGCACTCCCCTGTGAGACAGATGTGCGCCGGAAGCTATCGGACCAACTCGTCACAGCAACAGGGGACATAGGGATATCCCTCGGTCGGCGCGCCGTCAGCAGAGGATCCAGCCGGAACTGACGGACCCCGTCGCGACGCTGCCCTTCACCCACACGCAGCGGCGGCCGGCGTGCACGGTCACCGGGCCCGCGTGGTACTTGAAGCGGCCCTGGTCGACGACCGGGCGGCCCCCGCGCGCCCGCACGCTCACCGACATCCTCCGCTGGGTGCCCTGCTTCTTGGCGACGGTGACGGCACAGACGTAGCCACCCCGCTTGTAGACCTCCACCGACCCCGTGGCGAACGGCAGGGTGCGCACCTTGCGCCCCGGGCACGGGGCGGCGGCGTGCGCGTCCCCCGGCGCCGCGACGGCGAGCAGCCCCGCGGCGGTCAACACCGCGAGACCCGTCGCGAGGTGCCGGCGTATCGCTGAACTGCCCACGGTGGTCCTCCCGTACCGCGCCCTCCGCGCCAGGCGGCGTACGGAAGTACGGACGCAGGACGTAGGTCCGATGGTTGCCCGTGCGGCCGCCGTCACGCCGGGGCCGGCACGTCCTCCCCGACGAACGTCCGCCACAGCGCCGCGTACCTGCCGCCGCGGCGGAGCAGTTCCTCGTGGGTGCCGTCCTCCGCCACCCGGCCGTGGTCCATGACGACGACCCGGTCGGCGCGGGCCGCGGTGGTCAGGCGGTGGGCGACGACCAGGGTCGTGCGGCGGCCCGCCAGCCGGTCGGTCGCCTGGTTGACCTGCGCCTCGGTGGCGAGGTCCAGGGCGGCGGTGGCCTCGTCGAGCAGCAGGACGTCCGGGTCGACCAGTTCGGCGCGGGCCAGGGCGATCAGCTGGCGCTGTCCGGCGGAGAGGTTGCGGCCGCGTTCGGCGACCTCGTGCAGGTAGCCGCCCTCCAGCGTGGCGATCATCTCGTGGGCGCCGACCGCGCGGGCCGCCGCCTCGACCTCGGCGTCGGTGGCGTCCGGGCGGCCGTAGGCGATGGCGTCGCGGACGGTGCCGGGGAAGAGGTACGCCTCCTGCGGTACGACCCCGAGCCGGTGCCGGTAGGCGGTCAGGTCCAGGTCCCTGAGGTCCGTGCCGTCGGCGGTGACCCGCCCGGCGGTGGGGTCGTAGAACCGGGCGACCAGCTTGACCAGGGTGGACTTGCCCGCGCCGGTCTCGCCGACGAAGGCGACGGTCTGCCCGGCGGGGATGGTCAGGTCGATGCCCTCGAGCGCCTCCTCGCCGTCCCCGTACGCGAAGTGCACGTCCTCGAAGGCGATCTCGCCGCGCAGGGAGGTGACGGGCAGCGGCTTGCCGGCCTGCTCGGTGGAGGTCGGCTCGCGCAGCAGCTCCTGGATGCGGCCCAGCGAGACGGACGCCTGCTGGTAGCCGTCGAAGACCTGGGAGAGCTGCTGCACGGGCGCGAAGAACAGGTCGATGTACAGCAGGTACGCCACCAGCGAGCCGATCGCCAGCGTCCCGTCGTCGACCCGTGCCCCGCCCACGACCAGCACCGCCACGGCCGCGACCGAGGACAGCAGCTGCACGAACGGGAAGTACACCGAGATCAGCCACTGGCCCCTTATGCGGGCGCTGCGGTAGTCGGCGCTGCGCCCGGCGAACCGGCGGCCGCCGTCCCGCTCGCGGCGGAACGCCTGCACGATCCGCAGCCCGGACACCGACTCCTGGAGGTCGGCGTTGACCGCCGACACCCGCTCGCGGGCCAGTTCGTACGCCTTCACGCTGGCCCGGCGGAAGAAGTAGGTGGCGACGATCAGCGGGGGCAGGGTGGCGAAGACGACGAGGGCGAGCTCGACGTCCAGCACCAGCAGGGCGACCATGATGCCGAAGAAGGTGACCACCGAGACGAACGCGGTGACCAGACCCGTCTGGAGGAACGTGGACAGCGCGTCGACGTCCGTGGTCATCCGGGTCATGATCCGGCCGGTCAGCTCGCGCTCGTAGTAGTCCAGGCCGAGCCGCTGGAGCTGGGCGAAGATCTTCAGCCGCAGCGTGTACAGGACGCGTTCGCCGGTGCGTCCGGTCATGCGGATCTCGCCGGTCTGCGCGGCCCACTGGAGGAGCACGGTGAGCAGGCCGAGCAGGGCGGCCGCCCAGACCGCGCCGAGGGCGGCCTGCGTGACGCCCTGGTCGATGCCGTGCCGGATCAGCACCGGCAGCAGCAGGCCCATGCCGGCGTCCACGGCGACCAGGCCGAGGCTGATGAGCAGGGGGGTGCGGAAGCCGCGCAGGAGACGGCGCAGGCCGTAGGAGTCCTCGGGGCGGACGGCCTGCCGCTCGTCGACGTCGGGGACGTCGTCGGCCGGGGGCAGGGCCGCCACCTGGGCGAGGAGCTCCGGGGTGGCCGGGGCGTCGGCGAGGGCGGCGTCCCGGGGTTCGCGGTCGCCGGTCCACAGCCGAGGGGTGACGCCGCGCTCGGCGTCGAACTCGGCGTCCAGCTCCTCGCGGACGGAGGTGTCCTCCTCCTGCGGCCCGGCGGGCGGGGTGTGGCCCGGGGAGACGGCGCCCAGCTCGTCGGGGTCGGTGAGCAGGCGGCGGTAGAGGGCGGAGCGGCGCTGCAGCTCCTCGTGGGTGCCGAGGTCGGCGAGCCGGCCGCCGTCGAGGACGGCGATGCGGTCGGCGAGGTTGAGGGTGGAGCGGCGGTGGGCTATCAGCAGCGTCGTACGGCCGCGCATGACGCTCTTGAGCGCCTCGTGGATCTCGTGCTCGACGCGGGCGTCCACGGCGGAGGTGGCGTCGTCCAGGACCAGCAGCCGGGGGTCGGTGAGGATCGCGCGGGCGAGGGCGACGCGCTGGCGCTGGCCGCCGGAGAGGGTCAGTCCGTGCTCGCCGACGGCTGTGTCGTAGCCGTCGGGCAGCTCGTCGATGAACCGGTCGGCCTGGGCGGCGCGGGCGGCGGCGGTGATCTGCTCGTCGGTGGCGTCGGGGCGGCCGTAGGCGATGTTGGCGCGCACGGTGTCGGAGAAGAGGAAGGAGTCCTCGGGGACCAGCCCGATCGCGGCGCGCAGGGACTCGGTGGTCAGCTCGCGGACGTCGTGGCCGCCGACGAGGACGGCGCCGCGGGTGACGTCGTAGAAGCGCGGCAGGAGCAGGGAGACGGTGGACTTGCCGGAGCCGGACGTGCCGACGACGGCGAGGGTCTCGCCGGGGCGGATGGCGAAGGAGAGGCCGTCGAGGACCGGCCGGCCGGGGTCGTAGCCGAAGGAGACGTCGTCGAACTCGACGGTCGCCGGGGCGTCGGCGGGCAGCTCCTTGGTGCCGTCGCTCAGGGACGGCTCGGTGTCGATCAGCTCCAGGACGCGTTCGGTGCCGGCCCGGGCCTGCTGGCCGACGGTGAGGACGACGGCGAGCATGCGGACCGGGCCGACGAGCTGGGCGAGGTAGGTGGAGAAGGCGACGAACGTGCCCAGCGTGATGTGCCCGCCCACGGCGAGCCAGCCGCCGAGCGCCAGCATCGCCACCTGGCCGAGCGCGGGCACGGCCTGCAGGGCGGGGGTGTAGCGGCTGTTCAGCCGGACGGTGCGCAGCCGGCCCGCGAACAGCCGCCGCCCGACCTCGCGCAGCTTGCCGGTCTCCTGCTCCTCCTGCCCGAAGCCCTTCACCACGCGCACGCCGCCGACCGCGCCGTCCACCACCGAGGCGACGGCGCCCGCCTGCGCCTGCGCGTACCAGGTGGAGGGGTGCAGCCGGGTGCGGCTGCGCCGGGCGATCCACCACAGGGCGGGGGCGACGGCGAGGGCGACGGCGGTGAGCGGCAGGGACAGCCACGCCATGATGACCAGGGAGATCAGGAAGAGCAGCAGGTTGCCGATGGTCATCGGCAGCATGAAGAGCAGACCCTGGATGAGCTGGAGGTCGCTGGTGGCGCGTCCGACGACCTGCCCGGTGGACAGCTCGTCCTGACGTCTGCCGTCGAGCCGGGTGATCGTGTCGTACATCTCGGTGCGCAGGTCGTGCTGCACGTCGAGGGCGAGCCGCCCGCCGTAGTAGCGGCGGACGTAGGTGAGGACGTAGACGACGAGGGCGGCGCCGATGAGCAGACCGGCCCAGAGCGCCATGTCCCTGGTCCCGTCGCCGATCACGTCGTCGATGATCACCTTGGTGATCAGCGGGACCAGCGCCAGTACGGCCATGCCGCCGAGGGACGCTCCCAGGGCGAGGACCACGTCCTTGGGATGACGCCAGGCGTAGCCGGTCAGTCGCCGTCCCCATCCCCGTTGCGGTGTCACGCGGGTGCCCTCCGATCGTCCTGATCTGCCGCAAGGCACCAACGCGGCCGGCGGCGGATTTCATCCCTCCGCACCGTCCGGGGTCGTACACGCCCAGCGGAGTGACGTGTTCTCGTCACGCAATCGCCACGTTCCCTCCACTCACCTGACTGCATGTGCATGCCACTCTCTCGGGTATCTCCCTCGTGCAACCCGCGTAGATCGGACACCCCACATGCTCGCGATACGCCTCCACCGCCGCCGCCGCACCGCCCTGGCGCTCGCCACGGCCACGGTCCTCGCCGGCCTGACCGTGCCCGCCGTGACCACCACGACGGCCACGGCCACCACCACCGCGGCCACGACGGCCGGCTACGACGACGCGTACTACGACGGTGCCGCCGGCAAGTCCGGCGAGGCCCTCAAGGACGCCCTCCACACGATCATCAGCGACCAGACCGAGCTGTCGTACTCGGCCGTCTGGGACGCCCTGAAGGTCACCGACCAGGACCCGGGCAACAGCAGCAACGTGATCCTGCTGTACTCGGGCATCTCCCGGAGCAAGTCCCTCAACGGCGGGGACACCGGCGACTGGAACCGCGAGCACGTGTGGGCCAAGTCCCACGGCGACTTCGGCACCTCCACCGGACCCGGCACCGACATCCACCACCTGCGCGCCGAGGACGTCCGGGTCAACTCGATCCGCGGCAACAAGGACTTCGACGACGGCGGCAGCGGCTTCACCGACGGCGGCGGCAGCCTCACCGACTCCGACTCCTTCGAGCCCCGCGACGCCGTCAAGGGCGACGTGGCCCGCATGATCTTCTACATGGCGGTCCGCTACGAGGGCACCGACGGCTGGCCCGACCTGGAGGTCAACGGCCAGGTCGACAACGGCAGCAACCCCTACATGGGCAGGCTCGCCGTGCTCAAGGCCTGGCACCAGGAGGACCCGCCGGACGCCTTCGAGCAGCGCCGCAACGACGTCATCCACGACTCCTACCAGCACAACCGCAACCCGTTCATCGACCACCCGGAGTGGGTCGAGTCGATCTGGTAGGCGCCGGGCGGCCCGCGCGACGGTCCCGCCCCCGCGCGGGCGGGGTGGGCCCGGGCACCCGCCGACCCGGACCCCCGCCCTCCCGGGCCCTCACCCCGGGTAGGGGACCGTCTCGCGGGCCGTGCGGAGGGCGCCGGCCCACCAGGCGAGCTGGTGCAGCAGCTTCTTCGCGTAGCCGGCGGACTCCGCGTCGAGGGGGCGGCCGTCCTCCCAGGCCACCCGGTTCAGCGGGAAGGCGAGACCGTCGCGGATGGTGACCGCGTGCAGTTCGGTCAGTACGTTCTCCAGGTGCAGGGCGGCGTGCCGGCCCCCCGCACCGCCTCCATAACTGACGAAGGCCACGGGCTTGGCCGCCCACTGGGTGTAGTGCCAGTCGATCGCGGCCTTGAGCGAGGCCGGGTAGCTGTGGTTGTACTCCGGCGTGACCATGATGAAGGCGTCGGCGCCCGCCAGGGCCTCCGTGAGCGGGGCCATGGCGGCGGGGCGCGGGTAGGAGTCGCCGGCCACCGACGGGTAGGCGTCCGGCAGGGCCAGGGGAATGTCGAAGTCGGCCAGGTCGACGACGTCGACGTCGAATCCGCCGTGCTCGCGGGCCTGCCCGGCGACCCACGAGCCGACCACGGGAGCGAACCGGCCCTTGCGGACGCTGCCGACGACGACCACGAGCCTGTGCTTGGTGTTGTCCATGCGTCCCACCCTGGAACCGTCTCGCGGGGGCAGCCAGACCGTGCTCAGGCTGGCCCCGACAGGGCCACCCTGAGCCCTCCGCGCGGGCCGGGAGCCGCCCTATGCTCGGGTCCATGGGGACACCGCTGGGCGACTTCGTCCGGATCAAGCGCGACAGTGTGCAGCCGGAGCAGCTGGGGCTGCCGGACCACGGCCGCCGCCGCTCGCCCGGCCTGCGCCGCTCGGACGTGGCCGCGCGCGCCGGGATCAGCGTCGAGTACCTCACCCGCATCGAGCAGGGCCGCGACCGCAACCCCTCGGTCGCCGTGCTGCACGCGCTGGGCGACGCGCTGGCCCTCAACACGGCGGAGCGCGAGCACCTGCGCTACCTCGCCAAGGTCTCCGGTGACGAGTGCACCGGTCACCTCGGGCCCGAGCCGGTGCGCCGGCACGTGCGCCCGTCCGTACGGGAGACCCTCGGACTCCTGGAACCGGGCATCGCGGTGGTCACCAACCGCCTCGGTGACCTGCTCGCCTGGACCGGGGCCTACGCGGCCGTCGCGGACGGCACGGGACTGCTGGAGGGCGACGCCCCGAACCTCACGCGCTACGTCTTCACCGACCCCCGGGCGAAGCGGCTCTTCCCCGACTGGGACGACGTCGCCGACGAGCAGGCGTTCGACCTGTGGCTCGGCCCGAGGGCCGAGAACGCGGAGTGGCTCGCCGCCGAGCTGACCCCCGCCGCCGGACCCGAGTTCACCCGCCGCCTGAACTCCCACGTGGTCCCGGCCCGCGGGGTGCTGCGGCTGGACCATCCGGCGGGCGGGGCGCTGCGGCTGCGCCGCCAGACGCTCGATCTGCCCGACGACGCGCAGCAGGTGCTCGTCCTGCTGCCGGCGGACGAGGAGACCGCCCGAGCGGTGGACCGGCTCCGCGACCGGTCCCGTCACGGAGGGCTGCGGGCCATTTCCTAGGCACCGCGGCGGCCCCCGGAGAGGGCCACGGGCGCCGGCCCGGGTGCGTGCGGGTCACCCGTCGGCGGGCCCGCGCGGCGCGGCCGGCCCGCCCCTCACCCCAGGTGCGTGGGGGCGAACATGCGGAGGACCGCGGGGAGGACGACGACCGCCGGGCCCGGGGTCGCCAGCGCCTGGGCGAGGTCCTGTTCCAGGGTCTCGGGGCCGGTGCGCAGGCCCGGCACGCCGAAGGACTCCGCCAGGGCGACGAAGTCCGGGCGGGTCAGCTCCGTCGCCGTGGACTCGCCGAAGGCGTCCGTCATGTACTCGCGCAGGATGCCGTAGCCGCCGTCGTCGACGATCAGCCAGGTGACGTTCAGGTCGTACTGGCGGGCGGTGGCCAGTTCGGCGACCGAGTACAGGGCGCCGCCGTCCCCGGAGACCGCGAGGACCGGGCGGGTGGGGTCGGCGACCGCCGCGCCGAGGGCGGCCGGGAAGCCGTAGCCGAGGCCTCCGGCGCCCTGGGCGGAGTGCAGGTGGTTGGGCCCCATGGCGTCGAACGCGGACCAGGCCCAGTACGTCAGGATCGTCATGTCCCAGAAGGACGGCGAGTCGGTGGGCAGGGCCCGGCGGACCGCGGCCAGCACGTGCTGTTCCAGGGTGAGGTCCTGCGCGGCGATGCGTGCGCGCACCCGGTCCAGCACCTCCCGCACCCGCTCCGGGGCGCCCCGGTCCTCCCGGGGCTCCACCGTTTCCAGGAGCGCCTGGAGGGCGAGGCGGGCGTCGGCGTGGATGCCGAGTCCCGGGTGGTTGGACTCCACCTTGCCGAGGTCGGCCTCGATCTGGATCACCCGGCCGCGGGGCACGAACGTGTGGTAGTTCGAGGAGAGTTCGCCGAGCCCCGAGCCGACGACGAGGAGGACGTCCGCGTCCTCCAGGAAGTCGGTGGTGTGCCGGTCCTCCAGCCAGGACTGGAGCGACAGCGGGTGCGTCCAGGAGAAGGCGCCCTTGCCGCCGGGAGTGGTGACCACCGGGGCCTGGATCCGCTCGGCGAGCTGCTTGAGCTTGCCGGAGGCGTCGGAGCGGACCACTCCCCCGCCCGCGATGATCGCCGGACGCTCGGCGTGCGCCAGCAGGTGCGCGGCGAGCGCGGTGAGTTCGGGGCGCGGCGGCAGCTCGTCCGGGGTGGCGTCCATCGCGGTCACCACCGGCAGGACCGTCTCCGCGAGGAGGACGTCCTGCGGGATCTCCACCCACACCGGCCCGTGCGGGACGGTCAGCGCCGACTTCCACGCCTCCGCGATCGCCGAGGGGATCTGCGAGGCCGTCCGCACGGTGTGCACGGACTTGACCACGCCGCGGAACGAGGCCGACTGGTCGGGGAGTTCGTGCAGGTAGCCGTGGCGTCCGCCGCCGAGGCCCGCCGTCGGGACCTGGCTGCCGACCGCCAGCACGGGGGCGGACGCGGCCGCCGCCTCCTGGAGCGCCGCCAGGGAGGTCAGCGCGCCCGGTCCGGTGGACAGCAGCAGCGGGGCGGCCTCGCCGGTGACGCGGCCGTACGCGTCCGCCGCGAAGCCGGCGTTGTTCTCCATCCGCAGGCCGACGTAGCGCAGGTCGGAGCGGCGCAGGGCGTCGAACACGCCGAGGGCGTGCTGGCCGGGCAGGCCGAAGACGGTGGTCGCGCCGAGCCCGGCCAGGGTCTCCACGACCAGGTCCCCGCCGGTGCGGCCGGGAGGCGGGTCGAGGGCCGCCTCCGTCTGCGCGGCGGTGGGGCGGAGCACCAGGTCGTGGTCGTGGGTCACTTCGCGCGGGCCTCTGCAATCTGGCGGGACATGATCGTGGTCAGCTCGTAGGCGGTGTGGGAGGCGGCGACCGAGGTGATCTCCGCGTGATCGTACGCGGGCGCCACCTCGACGACGTCCGCCGAGACCAGGTTGCAGGAGGCCAGCCCGCGCAGGATCTCGAGGAGCTCGCGGGAGGTCATGCCGCCGGCCTCGGGGGTGCCGGTGCCGGGAGCGTGCGCCGGGTCCAGGCAGTCGATGTCGATGGAGATGTACAGCGGGCGGTCGCCGATGCGCTGGCGGAGCTGGTCGGCGACCTCGTCGGCGCCCCGCCGGTAGACGTCGGCCGAGGTGACGATGCCGAAGCCCATCTTCTCGTCGTCGGTGAGGTCCTGCTTGCCGTAGAGCGGGCCGCGCGTACCGACGTGGGACAGGGCGGAGGTGTCGAGGATGCCCTCCTCCACCGCGCGGCGGAACGGGGTGCCGTGGGTGTACTCGGCGCCGAAGTAGGTGTCCCAGGTGTCGAGGTGGGCGTCGAAGTGGAGCAGGGCGACCGGTCCGTGCTTCTTCGCGACCGAGCGCAGCAGGGGCAGCGCGATGGTGTGGTCGCCGCCGAGGGTCATCAGGCGGGCGCCGGTGCCGAGCAGGTCGTCCGCGGCGGCCTCGACGGTCTCCACGGCCTCGTTGATGTTGAACGGGTTCACGGCGATGTCGCCGCCGTCCGCGACCTGGGCGAGGGCGAAGGGGGACGCGTCCTGCGCGGGGTTGTAGGGGCGCAGCAGCCGGGACGCCTCGCGGATGGCGTTGCCGCCGAAGCGGGCGCCCGGGCGGTAGGAGACGCCCGAGTCGAACGGCACGCCCACGACGGCGACGTCCGCGCGGCCGACCTCGTCGAGGCGGGGCAGCCGGGCGAAGGTCGCGGGCCCGGCGTACCGCGGGACGCGGGAGGAGTCGACGGGGCCGCGGGGCGTCTCGCTGCTGCTCATGAGGTCATGCCTACTTTCCTGGTCTTCGCCTGGCGCGCGCGTCCGCCCGGACGCACGGGCCACTGGTCTCTCCCGACCATAAGAGGGCGGAAAGCATCTGCGAAGTGTACGTTTCCTCCATTCCCGTCGCGCGGAGTGGAGGAAGTGTCCAGCATGTCGATGTCGGACCCCGTGGTCCCGCCCACGCCGCCCGTGCGGCTGGACGCCCTGCTGGCCCGCGAGGACCTCGGTCTGCGCCGGATCGCCGGACCGGACGGCCCCGGGATCGTCGTGCACTGGGCGCAGGCGTCGGAGATGGCCGACCCGTACCCGTACCTGCTGGGCGGGGAACTGCTGCTGTCGGCGGGCGTGCACATCCCCGAGGGGGCGGGCGCCGGGTACTTCGACGCCTACGTCTCCCGGATCGTGGCGGCGGGCGGCGCGGCACTCGGTTTCGGTCTGGCGCCGGTGCACGAGAAGGTGCCGGCGGCGCTCGCCGAGGCCTGCGACATGCACGGGCTGCCGCTGCTGGAGGTGCCGCCCAGGACCACCTTCTCGGGGGTGGCGCGGGCGGTCTGGCAGCTGATGGCGCAGGCCCGCACGGCGGAGCTGCGCCGGGTCACGGAGGCCCAGCAGAGCCTCGCCACGGCGGCGGCCCGCCCCGACCCGGTCCGCCCGGTGCTCGGCCGGCTGGCCCAGCGCACCGGGGGCTGGGCCGTCCTCCTCGGCCCGGACACCACCGAGCTCGCCGCCTCGGGCCCGCCCCCGCCCGCCGAGGCGAGGGAGTCGCTCACCCGCCTGGCCGGGCTGCTGCGCCCCTCCACGGCGACCGCCGCCCCGGCCTCCGCCAGCGACACCGTCGCCGGTACCCACCTCGCCGCGTACGCCCTCGGCCCCGGTCCCGGCTTCGTCCTGGGCGTGGCGTGGCCGCGGCGGTCCCCCGGCGACCACACCATCGCCTCCGTCGCCGCCGTCCTGCTGACCCTTCTCACCGGCAGGCAGCACCCCGCCACGGACCCGAGCCGCTCGTCCGCCGCCCTCGTCCGCCTGCTGCTGGGCGCGGCACCCGGGGAGGTGGCGCCCCTGCTCGGCGCGGACCGGTGGCGCGTGGTGCACGCGCGGCCGGACGGGCGGCCGGCCCCGGACGCCCTCGCCGTCTCCGCCCTGGGCGCGGCCCTGGGCTCCACGCTGGTGGACCCGGCCGGCGAGACCGTACGCGTCCTGGTCCCGGCCGGTCACCCGGTGGAGGCACGCCCCGGCTGGTTCCTCGGGGTCAGCGCGGCCGCCGCCCCGGCCGACTGGCCCGTCGCCGACACCCAGGCCGCCCGCGCCCTCGCCCGGGCCCGCGCCACCCGCGCCCCGCTGGTCCGGCACGGCGAGCGTCCCGCCCTCGCCGACCTCGTCCCGCCGGGCGACGCGGACGCCCACGCCCGGGCGCTGCTCGCGCCCATAGCGGCCGCCCCGGCCCTCACCGACACCCTGCGCACCTGGCTGTCCCTGCACGGCAGCTGGGACCGTACGGCGGTGGCGCTGTCCGTGCACCGCAACACCGTGCGGCAGCGCATCGCGCGGTGCGCGGCGCTGCTGGAGGCCGACCTGGACGATCCGGACGTGCGGATGGACCTGTGGTTCGCGCTGCGCCGCAGCTGAGGCGGGCCGGGGAACTGAGTATCCGTACGCAGTCGGCTGAGTACGTGACGCACGTCCCAGCGAGCGATACGCCAGGGACGCCCACCGGGGGCTGCTCCACAATGGGGGCATGCCGATACCCGGGACACCCAGCCGCGCCGAACTCCTCGAACACCTGGTCGCCACCCGCATCGCGGGCGATGTCGCCACCCCGCGCGAGAACAACCTCTCCCACTACCGGAAGCTGGCGAACGGCGACCGCCACTACTGGCTCGGCCTGGAGCTCGGCGAGCGCTGGACCGACGAGCAGGACGTGCTCGCGGTGATGGCGGAGCGGGTCGGCGTCAACGACGACCCGGAGTACCGGTACGGGCAGGACACCATCGACCCGGAGCTGACCGTGGCCGGGATCGAGCGCATGGCCGGGCGGCTGCGCAAGGCGGCCGAGGGCCGGCAGCGGGTGCTGTTCGCCACCGGTCACCCGGGCGGGCTGCTCGACGTGCACCGTGCGACGGCCGCCGCGCTGCGGGCCGCCGGCTGCGAGATCGTGGTCATCCCGGACGGGCTGACCACGGACGAGGGCTATGTGATGCAGTTCGCGGACGTGGCGGTGCTGGAGCACGGCGCCACGCTGTGGCACACCCACTCCGGGCAGCCGATGAAGACCATCCTCGGCGCGCTGGAGCGCGAGGGCCGCCCGCTGCCGGACCTGGTCGTCGCCGACCACGGCTGGGCGGGCGCCGCGGGGCAGTACGGCGTCGACTCCGTCGGCTACGCGGACTGCAACGACCCGGCCCTGTTCCTCGCCGAGTCCGAGGGCACCGTCCAGGTCACGGTCCCCCTCGACGACCACGTCACCAGCCCCCGCCACTACGACCCGATGACGGCGTACCTGCTGGCGGAGGCGGGGATCGCCTAGGCTCGGTCCTCGCGCGGGACGCGGACCACGCCCTCCTGGATGACCGAGACCGCGAGCCGGCCGTCCCGGGTGTGGATGCGGCCCTGACCCAGGCCCCGTCCGCCGTGGGCCGTGGGGGACTGCTGGTCGTACAGCAGCCACTCGTCGGCGCGGAACGGGCGGTGGAACCACATCGCGTGGTCCAGGGAGGCGCCGACGACGTCACCGACGGCCCAGCCGCCGCGCCCGTGGGCGAGCAGGATGGAGTCCAGCAGCGTCATGTCGGAGACGTACGTGGCGAGGACGACGTGCAGCAGGGGGTCGTCGCTGTCGAGCTTGCCGTTGGTGCGGAACCAGACCTGGGAGTGCGGTTCGCGCGGCTCGCCGAAGCGGCCGTAGGGCGGGTCGTCGACGTAGCGCAGGTCGACCGCCGCGCGGGCGCCGAGGAGGCGGTGCACGACCTCGGACGACAGGTGCGGGTAGCCGCGCAGCCGCTCCTCGGAGGTGGGCAGCGTGTCCGGGTCCGGTGCGGGCGGCATCGGCGCCTGGTGGTCCAGGCCCTCCTCGTACGTCTGGAAGGACGCCGAGAGGTGGAAGATCGGCTTCCCGTGCTGGACCGCCACCACGCGCCGGGTGGTGAAGGAGCGGCCGTCCCGGATCCGGTCGACGGTGTAGACGATCGGCGCGCCGGGGTCGCCGATGCGCAGGAAGTACGCGTGCAGCGAGTGCGCGGGCCGGTCCGCGGGGACGGTCCGCCCCGCGGCGACCAGCGCCTGCGCCGCCACCTGACCGCCGAAGACGCGGGGGACGGCGGAGGCGCGCGACCGGCCGCGGAAGATGTTCTCCTCGATCTGCTCGAGGTCGAGCAGATCGAGGAGTTCCTGTAGTGCCTGACTCATGGAATCAGTTGTATACGGCAGGGATTTCCGGGACCTTACAGGCCCATGTCCTTGGCGATGATCGACTTCATGATCTCGCTGGTGCCGCCGTAGATGCGGTTGACGCGGTTGTCCGCGTACAGGCGGGCGATCGGGTACTCGTTCATGTAGCCGTAGCCGCCGTGCAGCTGGAGGCAGCGGTCGATGACGCGGTGGGCGACCTCGGTGCAGAACAGCTTGGCGGAGGCGGCCTCGGCGGGGGTGAGCTCACCGGCGTCCAGGGCCTCGGTGGCGCGGTCGGCGACGGCCTCGGCGGCGTCCACCTCGGCCTGGCAGGCGGCCAGCTCGAACTTGGTGTTCTGGAAGTGGGCGACCGGCTTGCCGAAGACGGTGCGCTCCTGCACGTACTGCTTGGCGAACCGGACGGCGGCCTTGGCCTGCGCGTAGGCGCCGAAGGCGATGCCCCAGCGCTCGGAGGCCAGGTTGTGGCCGAGGTAGTAGAAGCCCTTGTTCTCCTCGCCCAGCAGGTCCTCGACGGGCACCTTGACGTCGACGAACGCCAGCTCGGCGGTGTCGGAGGTCTTCAGGCCGAGCTTGTCGAGCTTGCGGCCGACGGAGTAGCCCTCGGACTTGGTGTCCACGGCGAACAGGGAGATGCCGTGGCGGCGGTCCTCGGCCGTCGGGGCGGCGGTGCGGGCGCAGACGATCACCTTGTCGGCGTGGACGCCGCCGGTGATGAAGGTCTTGGCGCCGTTGAGGACGTAGTGCGTGCCGTCCTCGCTGAGCTTGGCGGTGGTCTTCATGCCGGCGAGGTCGGAGCCGGTGCCCGGCTCGGTCATCGCGATGGCCCACATCTCCTCGCCGGAGACGAACTTCGGCAGGAAGCGCTTCTTCTGCTCGTCGGTGGCCAGCATCTTGAGGTACGGCAGGGCGAGCAGCACGTGCACGCCGGAGCCGCCGAACTGGACGCCCGCGCGGGCGGTCTCCTCGTAGAGAACCGCCTCGAACTTGTGGGTGTCCAGGCCCGCGCCGCCGAACTCCTCGGGCACGCTGATGCCGAAGATGCCCAGCTCGCCGAGCTTGTAGTAGAAGTCGCGCGGCGCCTGGCCCGCCGCGAACCACTCGTCGTAGACAGGCACGACCTCGGCCTCGATGAAGGCCCGGATGGTCTCCCGGAACGCCTCGTGATCCTCGTTGAAAACCGTACGGCGCACCGCCGCCACCTCCGCGTACCTAGGCATGTCTAAGCGCTTGCTCAGACAAAGATACCGGCGGGTAGTCACAGGCGTCCAGAGTGCGGCCGCCCGCACCCCCGTAACGCTCGTCACGCCGCGGGCGCCGCCCCCGCCGCCGCGAACGCGCCCCGCGCCATCCGGTGCAGCAGCCCGGCGGTCGTCGCCCGCCCGGGGAGCGAACCGGGGCGGGCCAGGTGCGGAGTGGAGTTGAGCAGGCCGAAGACCGAGTGCACCGCCGAGCGGGCGGCCGGTTCGGCCAGCCGCGGGTAGAGCGCGCGGACCACCCCCACCCACAGCTCCACGTACTGCCGCTGCAACTGACGGACCAGCTTGCGGTCGCTGTCCCGGAGGCGGTCCAGCTCGCGGTCGTGCAGGGTGATCAGGGGACGGTCGTCGAGCGCGAAGTCGATGTGCCCCTCGATGAGCGAGTCGAGGACCGCCTCGGGCGCCGGCACCTCCCCGGCCTCCTTCAGGCGCTGCTTCGCGCCGGTCAGCAGCTGGCCGCTGATCCCCACCAGCAGTTCCGCGAGCATCGCGTCCTTGCCCGCGAAGTGCCGGTAGAGCCCGGGCCCGCTGATGCCGACCGCGGCGCCTATCTCGTCGACCCCGACGCCGTGGAAGCCGCGCTCGGCGAAGAGCCGGGCGGCTTCCTTGAGGATCTGTTCGCGGCGGGTGGGGGCGTCGGTTCTGGTGGCCATGAAGACGATTCTAGACAGGGAGGTTAGCGGTCGTTAACCTGAAGGAAATGCGTTAACGCTCATTAACAAGGTGAGGGGACCCGCAGGATGCATGAGGCACCGGAGCTTCACAGCGCGGCCGATCCCGCGTCGGAGGCCTTTCGGGCCAACGAGGAGGCGCACCGCGCCCTCGTCGGGGAGCTGCGCGGCAAGCTGGCCGCGGCGGCGCTCGGCGGTGGCGAGCGGGCGCGGGCACGGCACACGGCGCGCGGGAAACTGCTCCCGCGCGACCGCGTGGACACGCTCCTCGACCCCGGCTCGCCCTTCCTGGAGCTGGCGCCGCTGGCCGCCGACGGGATGTACGAGGGGCAGGCCCCGGCGGCCGGGGTGATCGCCGGCATCGGCCGGGTGGCCGGCCGGGAGTGCGTGGTCGTGGCCAACGACGCCACCGTCAAGGGCGGCACGTACTACCCGATGACGGTGAAGAAGCACCTGCGCGCGCAGGAGGTGGCCCTCGACAACCGGCTGCCCTGCGTCTACCTGGTGGACTCCGGCGGCGCGTTCCTGCCGATGCAGGACGAGGTGTTCCCGGACCGGGACCACTTCGGGCGGATCTTCTACAACCAGGCCCGGATGTCCGGCGCCGGCATCCCGCAGATCGCGGCGGTCCTCGGCTCCTGCACGGCGGGCGGGGCGTACGTCCCGGCGATGAGCGACGAGGCGGTGATCGTCCGGAACCAGGGGACGATCTTCCTCGGCGGCCCGCCGCTGGTGAAGGCCGCCACCGGCGAGGTGGTGACGGCGGAGGAACTGGGCGGCGGCGAGGTCCACTCCCGGGTCTCCGGCGTGACCGACCACCTCGCGGAGGACGACGCGCACGCGCTCAGGATCGTGCGCACCATCGTCTCCACCCTCCCCGCGCGGGGCTCCCTGCCCTGGAGCGTCGAGCCGGCCGTCGAGCCCAAGGTGGACCCGGCGGGGCTGTACGGGGCGGTGCCGGTCGACTCCCGCACCCCCTACGACGTGCGGGAGATCATCGCGCGGATCACCGACGGCTCCCGCTTCGCCGAGTTCAAGTCGGAGTTCGGGCAGACCCTGGTCACCGGTTTCGCGCGGATCCACGGCCACCCGGTGGGGATCGTCGCCAACAACGGCATCCTGTTCGCCGAGTCCGCCCAGAAGGGCGCCCACTTCATCGAGCTGTGCGACCAGCGCGGCATCCCGCTGCTGTTCCTGCAGAACATCTCGGGCTTCATGGTCGGCCGGGACTACGAGGCGGGCGGCATCGCCAAGCACGGCGCCAAGATGGTCACCGCGGTCGCCTGCGCCCGCGTGCCCAAGCTGACGGTGGTGGTCGGCGGCTCCTACGGAGCGGGCAACTACTCCATGTGCGGGCGGGCGTACTCGCCCCGCTTCCTGTGGATGTGGCCCAACGCGAAGATCTCCGTGATGGGCGGCGAGCAGGCCGCCTCCGTCCTCGCCACCGTCAAGCGGGACCAGATCGAGGGACGCGGCGAGCAGTGGCCGGCCGAGGACGAGGACGCCTTCAAGGCCCCGATCCGCGCCCAGTACGAGCGTCAGGGGAACGCCTACTACGCGACGGCCCGCCTCTGGGACGACGGTGTGATCGACCCGATGGACACCCGGCAGGTGCTGGGCCTGGCCCTGACCGCGTGCGCCAACGCGCCCCTGGGTGACCCCCAGTTCGGCGTCTTCCGGATGTGAGGGGACCCCTGACGATGACTGAGCAGATGTTCGAGACGGTACTGGTGGCCAACCGGGGCGAGATCGCGGTCCGCGTCATCCGCACCCTGCGGTCGATGGGCGTGCGCTCGGTGGCCGTGTACTCCGACGCGGACGCCGACGCCCGGCACGTGCGGGAGGCCGACACGGCGGTGCGGATCGGGCCCGCGGCCGCCTCGGAGAGCTACCTGTCGGTGGAGCGGCTGCTGGAGGCCGCCGCCCGCACCGGCGCGCAGGCGGTCCACCCCGGATACGGCTTCCTCGCCGAGAACGCGCACTTCGCGCGGGCGTGCGCGGAGGCGGGCCTGGTGTTCATCGGCCCCCCGGCGGACGCCATCGCGCTGATGGGCGACAAGATCCGCGCGAAGGAGACGGTGAAGGCGGCCGGTGTGCCGGTCGTGCCCGGCTCCAGCGGCAGCGGGCTGACGGACGAGCAGCTCGCCGGGGCGGCCCGCGAGATCGGCGTGCCGGTGCTGCTGAAGCCGTCCGCGGGCGGTGGCGGCAAGGGCATGCGGCTGGTGCGGGACGCCTCGCTGCTGGCCGACGAGATCGCCGCCGCGCGCCGTGAGGCCCGCGCCTCCTTCGGTGACGACACGCTGCTGGTGGAGCGGTGGATCGACCGGCCCCGGCACATCGAGATCCAGGTGCTGGCCGACGGACACGGCGGCGTGGTCCACCTCGGCGAGCGCGAGTGCTCCCTCCAGCGGCGCCACCAGAAGATCATCGAGGAGGCGCCCAGCGTGCTCCTCGACGAGGGGACCCGGGCCGCGATGGGCGAGGCGGCGGTCCAGGCGGCCCGCTCCTGCGGCTACCGGGGCGCGGGCACGGTGGAGTTCATCGTCCCGGGCAACGACCCCTCCTCGTACTACTTCATGGAGATGAACACCCGCCTCCAGGTGGAGCACCCGGTCACCGAGCTGGTCACGGGGCTCGACCTGGTGGAGTGGCAGCTGCGGGTGGCGGCGGGCGAGCGGCTGGCCCTCGGGCAGGACGACGTCCGGCTGACCGGTCACGCGGTGGAGGCCCGCATCTGCGCCGAGGACCCCTCCCGCGGCTTCCTCCCCTCCGGGGGCACGGTGCTCGCGCTGCGCGAGCCGCAGGGCGACGGGGTGCGCACCGACTCCGGGCTGAGCGAGGGCACCGAGGTCGGCAGCCTCTACGACCCGATGCTCTCCAAGGTGATCGCGTACGGACCCGACCGGGCGACCGCGCTGCGCAGACTCCGCGCGGCACTGGCGGAGACGGTCACGCTGGGCGTGCAGACCAACGCGGGGTTCCTGCGGCGGCTGCTGGCGCATCCGGCGGTGGTGCGCGGCGACATGGACACCGGGCTGGTCGAGCGCGAGGTCGACGGTCTGGTACCGGACGGGGTGCCGGCCGAGGCGTACGCGGCCGCGGCGCTGCTGCGCCAGGCCTCCCTCGCGCCCGCCGGCGCCTCCGGCTGGGCGGACCCGTTCGACGCGGCCGACGGCTGGCGTCTGGGCGGCACGCGGGCGTGGACGGCGCACCACCTGCGGGTGGCGGGCCACGACCCGGTGACGGTGCGGGTGCGCGGCACGGCCGACGGCGGGACCGAACTGCTGCTCCCGGGCTCCGGCACCCCGCTGCGGGGGTCCGCGGGCCCGGCGGGCGGGGACCGGTTCACCTTCTCGCTCGACGGGGTCACCCACACCTTCGCCGCCTCGCCGGACGGCACCTGGCTGGGCCGGGACGGCGACGCCTGGCACGTGCGGGACCACGACCCGGTCGCCGCCTCCCTCACCCGGGCGGGCCAGGCGGGCGCCGACTCGCTGACCGCGCCGATGCCGGGCACGGTGACGGTGGTGAAGGTCGCCGTCGGCGACGAGGTGGCCGCCGGACAGAGCCTGCTGGTGGTGGAGGCGATGAAGATGGAGCACGTCGTCTCCGCCCCGCACGCCGGCACGGTCACCGAGCTGGACGTGGCCCCGGGCAGCACGGTCGCCATGGACCAGGTGCTCGCGGTCATCGCACCCGTGGAGGAGGAGACGGCGTGAACACTCCGGAGCTCGGCCTGCCCATGGTCGTACCGGCGGCGGGACTGCCCGCGCGGGTGCGGATCCACGAGGTGGGTGCCCGCGACGGCCTGCAGAACGAGAAGGCGACCGTCCCGACGGCCGTCAAGGCGGAGTTCGTCCGCCGTCTGGCGGGCACCGGTCTGACCACCGTCGAGGCGACCAGCTTCGTGCACCCCAAGTGGGTGCCGCAGCTCGCGGACGCCGAGGAGCTGTACCCGGCCGTCGCCGGCCTGCCGGTGGAACTGCCGGTGCTGGTGCCGAACGAGCGCGGGCTGGACCGCGCGCTGGCGCTCGGTGCCCGGCGGGTCGCGGTGTTCGCCAGTGCCACGGAGTCCTTCGCCAAGGCCAACCTCAACCGCACGGTGGACGAGGCGCTGGCCATGTTCGAGCCGGTGGTGAGCCGGGCGAAGGCGGCGGACGTCCACGTCCGCGGCTACCTCTCCATGTGCTTCGGCGACCCGTGGGAGGGCGCGGTCCCGGTCGCGCAGGTGGTGAAGGTGTGCCGGGCCCTGCTGGACATGGGCTGCGACGAGCTGAGTCTGGGCGACACCGTCGGGGTGGCCACCCCGGGCCATGTGACGGCCCTGCTCACCGCGCTCACCGGGGCGGGCGTGCCCGTGTCCGCGCTCGGCGTGCACTTCCACGACACCTACGGCCAGGCCCTGTCCAACACGCTGGCCGCGCTCCAGCAGGGCGTCACCACGGTCGACGCCTCCGCCGGCGGCCTGGGCGGCTGCCCGTACGCGAAGTCCGCCACCGGCAATCTCGCCACCGAAGACCTCGTGTGGATGCTGCGCGGCCTCGGCATCGACACCGGGGTCGATCTCGGCCGTCTGGTCGCCACAAGCGTCTGGATGGCCGCCCACCTGGGCCGACCCAGCCCGTCCCGCACCGTCCGAGCCCTCTCCCACCAGGAGTCGTGAACGACCATGGACCACAAGCTCTCCCCCGAACTGGAAGAACTCCGCCGCACGGTGGAGGAGTTCGCGCACGACGTGGTGGCGCCGAAGATCGGTGACTTCTACGAGCGGCACGAGTTCCCGTACGAGATCGTGCGGGAGATGGGCCGCATGGGCCTGTTCGGCCTGCCGTTCCCGGAGGAGTACGGCGGCATGGGCGGCGACTACTTCGCCCTCGGCGTGGCCCTGGAGGAGCTCGCCCGGGTGGACTCCTCGGTGGCCATCACCCTGGAGGCGGGTGTCTCGCTGGGCGCGATGCCGCTGCACCTGTTCGGCACCGAGGAGCAGAAGCGCGCGTGGCTGCCCCGGCTGTGCTCGGGCGAGATCCTGGGCGCGTTCGGCCTGACCGAACCGGACGGCGGCAGCGACGCGGGCGCGACCCGTACGACGGCCCGGCTGGACGAGTCGACGAACGAGTGGGTCATCAACGGCACGAAGTGCTTCATCACCAACTCGGGCACCGACATCACGGGCCTGGTCACGGTCACCGCGGTCACCGGCCGCAAGCCGGACGGCAAGCCGCTCATCTCGGCGATCATCGTCCCGGCGGGCACTCCGGGCTTCACCGTGGCGGCGCCGTACTCGAAGGTCGGCTGGAACGCCTCGGACACGCGGGAGCTGTCCTTCGCCGACGTCCGGGTCCCGGCCGCCAACCTGCTCGGTGAGGAGGGCCGCGGCTACGCCCAGTTCCTGCGCATCCTGGACGAGGGCCGGATCGCCATCGCCGCGCTGGGCACGGGCCTGGCGCAGGGCTGTGTGGACGAGTCGGTGAAGTACGCCAGGGAGCGGCACGCGTTCGGGCGGCCGATCGGCGCCAACCAGGCGATCCAGTTCAAGATCGCCGACATGGAGATGAAGGCCCACACGGCCCGCCTCGCGTGGCGCGACGCGGCCAGCCGGCTGGTGGCCGGTGAGCCGTTCAAGAAGGAGGCGGCGCTGGCCAAGCTGTACTCGTCGACGGTCGCCGTGGACAACGCCCGTGACGCCACCCAGATCCACGGCGGCTACGGCTTCATGAACGAGTACCCGGTGGCCCGGATGTGGCGCGACTCCAAGATCCTGGAGATCGGCGAGGGCACCAGCGAGGTCCAGCGGATGCTGATCGCGCGGGAGTTGGGGCTGGCGGGCTGAACCACCCGTACCCGGACACAGTGGCCCGCGTCGGACCCGGCGCGGGCCACCGCTCTGCTTACGTGACCCACATCACGGGACAGGAACGGCATTTCGGCCGCGCGCGGGGCGATGCGCACCGGGCACCCCCTGGACAGATCGTGAGGTTAGGCTAACCTAAGCCTGATTCCGCCGAGGACGGCTCCGTACGCACGAAAGCAGACCCTTCCATGTCGAACGCCACAACCGCACGCCTCTCCCGTCGTGGACTGCTCACCGCCGGCGGCGTCCTCGGACTCGGTGCCGTGCTCGCCGCCTGCGGGAGCGACGACGCGAAGGACGGCGGCTCGGGCGCGAAGGGCTCCGGCGACGCGTCCGGCCCGTGGTCGTTCAAGGACGACCGCGGCACCACGGTGAAGCTGGACAAGGTCCCGGCGAACATCGTCGCGTTCACCGGTGCGGCCGCCGCGCTGTACGACTACGGCGTCCAGGTCAAGGGCGTGTTCGGCCCGACGGAGACCAAGGACGGCAAGGCCGACGTCCAGGCCGGCGACATGGACATCAGCAAGGTGACCATCCTCGGCAACGTGTGGGACCAGTTCAACGTCGAGAAGTACGCGACGCTCGCGCCCGACGTCCTGATCTCCACGATGTTCGACGACGCCGGCACCCTCTGGTACGTCCCCGAGGCGTCCAAGGACAAGATCGCCAAGCTCGCCCCGAGCGTCGGCATCTCGGTCTACGACCGTCAGCTGACCGCCCCGCTCCAGCGGATGTGGGAGCTCGCCGAGTCCCTCGGCGGCGACATGAAGGCCGCCAGGGCCACCGACGCCAAGAAGCGCTTCGAGGCGGCCTCCGAGCGGCTGCGCAAGGCCGTCAAGGCCAACCCCGGCATCAAGGTGATGGCCGGTTCCGCGAGCCCCGAACTCTTCTACGTCTCCGGCACCAACCTCTCGATCGACCTGGAGTACTTCAAGGCCCTCGGTGTGGAGTTCATCGAGCCGCCGGAGGAGGCCAAGGCCGTGGGCGGCGGCTGGTTCGAGAGCCTGAGCTGGGAGAACGTCGACAAGTACAAGGCCGACGTCATCATGATGGACGACCGCTCCTCGGCCATCCAGCCCGCCGACATCACCGAGGCGACCTGGAAGAAGCTCCCCGCGGTCAAGGCCGGCCAGGTCATCGCGCGGTCCGCCGAGCCCATCCTGTCCTACGACAAGTGCGCCCCGCTCGTGGAGAGCCTCGCCGAGGCCATCGAGAAGGCCAAGAAGGTCAGCTGACCCTCCCCGCGAGAAGGCCGGCCGCCCCTCCCCCGACAAAACCCTCCTGCCCCGGAGCCATAGGTGACCACTGCCGTAGCCGCCCCGTTCCGCTTCTTCGCCCTCCAGGTCGCAGCGACGAGGCGGCTCGGCCCGTCCCTGGTCCGGGTCACCTTCACCGGCCCCGAGCTGCGGGAGTTCCGCTCCGAGGGACGCGACCAGTCCCTGTCGCTGTTCCTGCCGCACCCCGGGCAGAGCGAGCCGGCCGTACCGCTCGAACTGGGTGACCAGTGGTGGCAGGGCTGGCGCAAACTGCCCGACGACGTGCGGGCGGTGATGCGCTCGTACACGCTGCGCGCGCTGCGCACCGACGCCGGGGGGCACACGAGCGCGATCGACATCGACTTCGTGCTGCACGGGGTCACCGGGGAGGGCGACCCGGCCGCCGAGGCGGGCCCGGCCTCCCGCTGGGCCGCCCGCGCCGCCGCCGGTGACCGGGTACTGCTGCTCGGCCCCGCCGTCGCCGACAACCGGGCGATCCGCTTCCGCCCGCCCGGGGACACCGATCTGGTGCTCCTGTGGGCCGACGAGACCGCCCTGCCCGCCACCGCGGCCGTCCTCGGGACGCTCCCCGCCGGTATGCGGGCGCGGGTCTGGCTGGAGGTGCCGCACTCGGGGGACGTCCAGGACCTGCCGACGGCCGCCGACGCGGAGATCACCTGGTTCGTGCGGGACGCCACGGCGGCCGCGGAACCGGGAGCCTCCCCCATGGCCCTGGACAGCCTGCGCGCCGCCGTGCTCCCGCCCGGCGCGCGTCCGTACGTCTGGATCGCCGGCGAGGCCGGCTGTGTGAAGCGGCTGCGGCGCCACGTCGTGAGCGAGCGCGGGATCGACCGCCGGCGGGTGACCTTCGTCGGCTACTGGCGTCGTGGCCTGACGGAGGAGCAGCTGCGCGAACAGGGTTGATTTGAAAGAGAGTTGACCCTCTCCCACCCACCGTGCGCGAGTGACCACGGTCACGGTGGAACGCGGATTACCGTCCCATTACCAAGGTTAGGCTAGCCTAAGTCACCGCACTGGCCCGCTCCCGCCCCGGACCGTCCCCACCGGAGGACCCCCACATGCGCTCGCACCTGCTCAACGACACCACCGCGGAGCACTACCGCCGCTCCGTGACCGAGGGAGTCGAGCGGGTGGCGGCCAAACTCGCCACCACAGCCCGGCCGTTCACCGGCGTCACGGTCGACGCCCTCGCGCCCCGCATCGACGCGATCGACCTCGACCGGCCCCTGCACGACACCACCGCGGTACTGGACGAACTGGAGGACGTCTACCTCCGGGACGCGATCTACTTCCACCACCCGCGCTACCTCGCCCACCTCAACTGCCCGGTCGTCATCCCGGCCCTGCTCGGCGAGGCGGTGCTCTCCGCCGTCAACTCCTCCCTGGACACCTGGGACCAGTCGGCGGGCGGCACCCTCATCGAGCGCAAGCTCATCGACTGGACGACCGCCCGCATCGGCCTCGGCCCCGCCGCCGACGGCGTGTTCACCTCCGGCGGCACCCAGTCCAACCTCCAGGCGCTGCTGCTCGCCCGCGAGGAGGCCAAGACCGGTGACCTGGCGAAACTGCGCGTCTTCGCCTCCGAGGTCAGCCACTTCAGCGTGAAGAAGTCCGCGAAACTGCTCGGCCTCGGGCCCGACGCCGTGATCTCGATCCCAGTCGACCACGACAAGCGGCTGCAGACCGTCGCCCTCGCCCGCGAGCTGGAGCGGTGCGTCGAGGCGGGCCTCGTCCCCATGGCCGTCGTCGCCACCGCCGGCACCACCGACTTCGGCTCCATCGACCCGCTGCCCGGGATCGCCGAACTGTGCGGGCGGTACGGCGCCTGGATGCACGTCGACGCCGCCTACGGCTGCGGTCTGCTCGCCTCACTGAAGTACCGCGACCGCATCGCCGGCATCGAGCACGCCGACTCCGTCACCGTCGACTACCACAAGTCCTTCTTCCAGCCCGTCAGTTCGTCGGCCGTACTGGTCCGCGACACCGCCACGCTGCGGCACGCCACCTACCACGCCGAGTACCTCAACCCGCGCCGCATGGTGATCGAGCGCATCCCCAACCAGGTCGACAAGTCCCTGCAGACCACCCGCCGCTTCGACGCCCTGAAACTGTGGATGACGCTGCGCGTGATGGGTGCCGACGGCATCGGCGGCCTCTTCGACGAGGTGTGCGACCTGGCCGCGGAGGGCTGGAAGCTGCTCGCCGCCGACCCGCGCTTCGACGTCGTGGTCGCGCCCAGCCTCTCCACCCTCGTCTTCCGCTACATCCCGGCGGCCGTCACCGACCCCGCCGAGATCGACCGCGCCAACCTCTACGCCCGCAAGGCCCTCTTCGCCTCCGGCGACGCGGTCGTCGCCGGCACCAAGGTGGCCGGGCGCCACTACCTGAAGTTCACCCTGCTGAACCCCGAGACCACGACGGACGACATCTCCGCCGTCCTCGATCTGATCGCCGGCCACGCCGAGCAGTACCTGGGAGAGTCCCTTGACCGCGCTTGCTGAAGCCCCGGAAACCACCTACGACTTCGTGGGCGTCGGGCTGGGCCCCTTCAACCTCGGCCTCGCCTGCCTCACCGAGCCGATATCCGAACTGAACGGCGTCTTCCTGGAGTCCAAGCCGGACTTCGCCTGGCACGCCGGGATGTTCCTCGACGGCGCCCACCTCCAGACCCCCTTCATGTCGGACCTGGTCACCCTCGCCGACCCCACCTCCCCCTACTCCTTCCTCAACTACCTGAAGGAGAAGGGCCGGCTGTACTCGTTCTACATACGCGAGAACTTCTACCCGCTGCGGGTCGAGTACGACGACTACTGCCGCTGGGCCGCCGCCAAGCTGAGCAGCATCCGCTTCGGCACGACGGTCACCGAGGTGACCTACGACGAGGCCGCCGAGCTGTACGCGGTCGCGACGGCGGCCGGTGAGACGTACCGCGCCCGGCACCTGGTGCTCGGCACCGGCACCGTGCCGTTCCTCCCGGAGCCGTGCCGCGGGCTGGACGGCGGCCTCTTCCACAACGCGCAGTACATGCAGCGCAAGGCGGAACTGCTGGAGAAGAAGTCGGTCACGGTCGTCGGCAGCGGTCAGAGCGCCGCCGAGATCTACTACGAGCTGCTCTCCGAGATCGACGTCCACGGCTACCAGCTCAACTGGGTCACGCGTTCGCCGCGGTTCTTCCCGCTGGAGTACACCAAGCTGACCCTGGAGATGACCTCCCCGGACTACATCGACTACTTCCGCGCCCTGCCCGAGGAGACCCGCTACCGGCTGGAGAAGCAGCAGAAGGGCCTGTTCAAGGGCATCAACTCGGAGCTGATCGACGCCATCTTCGACCTGCTCTACCAGAAGAACGTCGAGAGCGGGGACCGTCCGGTACCCACCCGGCTGCTCACCAACTCCAGCCTCACCGGCGCGCGGTACCAGGACGGCGCGTACACGCTCGGCTTCCACCAGGACGAGCAGGGCAAGGACTTCGAGATCCGCACCGAGGGCCTGGTGCTGGCCACCGGCTACCACTACGAGCCGCCGGCGTTCCTCGACCCGGTGCGCGAGCGGATCCGCTTCGACGGCCACGGCCGTTTCGACGTCGCCCGCAACTACGCCATCGACGTCACCGGCCGGGGGATCTTCCTGCAGAACGCGGGCGTCCACACGCACAGCATCACCAGCCCCGACCTGGGCATGGGCCCGTACCGCAACGCGTCCATCATCCGTGAGCTGCTGGGCACCGAGTACTACCCGGTCGAGAAGAGCATCGCGTTCCAGGAGTTCGCCGTATGAGCATCGGTACGTTCACCGTCCGCCCCCTGGACCCGCTCGAGGACGCCGAGCTGCTGCACCGCTGGGTCACCGACCCCAAGGCGGCGTTCTGGATGATGCAGGACGCCGCGCTCCAGGACGTCGAGCGCGAGTACCTGCGCATCGCCGCCCACGAGCACCACCACGCCTACCTGGGCCTGCACGACGGCGAACCCGCCTTCCTGATGGAGAAGTACGACCCCCGGTACGTCGAACTCGTCGGCCTGTACGACCCCGAGCCCGGCGACGTCGGCATGCACTTCCTGGTCGCCCCCACCGACCGCCCCGTCCACGGCTTCACCCGGGCGGTCATCACCGCCGTGATGGAGGAGCTGTTCGCCGACCCCGCCACCCGGCGGGTGGTGGTCGAACCGGACGTCGGCAACAAGGCCGTGCACGCCCTCAACGAGGCCGTGGGCTTCGTGCCCGAGCGGGAGATCGACAAGCCGGAGAAGCGCGCGCTGCTGAGCTTCTGCACGCGTGAACAGTTCGAGGCCGCCCGAGGAGCATCCGCATGACCCTGTCCGACGCCGTGGCGCACCTGTCCCCCCACCGCTGGGCGCGGGCCAACCGCCTGCTGATCCGCAAGGCGCTCGCCGAGTTCGCCCACGAGCGGCTCATCACGCCGCAGGACTCCGGCGACGGCCGGTACGCCGTCCACAGCGACGACGGCCGGACCCGGTACACGTTCACCGCTGCGCGGCGCGCCCTGGACCACTGGCACATCGACCCCGAGTCGATCACCCGCCACCGCGACGACGCCGAACGCGAGCTCGCGGCCCTGGACTTCTTCATCGAGCTGCAGAAGTCCCTGGGCCTGAGCGAGGAGATTCTGCCGGTGTACCTGGAGGAGATCTCCTCCACCCTCTCCGGCACCTGCTACAAGCTCACCAAGCCGCAGGTGCGGGCCGGAGAGCTGATCGACGCCGGCTTCCAGGCCGTCGAGACCGGCATGACCGAGGGGCACCCCTGCTTCGTCGCCAACAACGGGCGGCTCGGCTTCGGCGTCGACGAGTACCGCGCGTACGCGCCGGAGGCGGCGGCCCCGGTCAAGCTGGTGTGGCTGGCCGCCCACCGCTCGCGGGCCGCGTTCACGGCGGGCGTGGGCATCGAGTACGAGTCGTTCGTACGGCAGGAACTGGGCGAGGAGACCGTCGAGGGCTTCCACGACGTCCTGCGCGCGCAGGACCTCGACCCCGGCGACTACCTCCTGATACCCGTCCACCCCTGGCAGTGGTGGAACAAGCTGTCCGTCACCTTCGCCGCCGAGATCGCCCGCCGGCACCTGGTGTGCCTGGGCGAGGGCGACGACGAGTACCTGGCCCAGCAGTCCATCCGCACCTTCTTCAACCGGTCGCACCCCGGGAAGCACTACGTGAAGACGGCCCTGTCCGTCCTCAACATGGGCTTCATGCGCGGGCTCTCCGCCGCCTACATGGAGGCGACCCCGGCGATCAACGACTGGCTGGCGCAGCTCGTCGACAGCGACCCGGTGCTGCGCGCGACCGGGCTGTCGATCATCCGGGAGCGGGCCGCCGTGGGCTACCGGCACCTGGAGTACGAGCAGGCCACGGACCGCTACTCGCCGTACCGCAAGATGCTGGCCGCGCTGTGGCGGGAGAGCCCGGTGCCGTCCCTGGAGGACGGCGAGTCCCTCGCCACCATGGCCTCGCTGGTCCATGTCGACCACGAGGGCGCCTCCGTGGCGGCCGCGCTGATCGCACGCTCCGGGCTGGCCCCCACCGAGTGGCTGCGCCACTACCTGCGCGCCTACTACGTGCCGCTGCTGCACAGCTTCTACGCCTACGACCTGGCCTACATGCCGCACGGCGAGAACGTGATCCTCGTGCTGCGGGACGGCGTGGTGCGGCGCGCGATCTACAAGGACATCGCCGAGGAGATCGTGGTGATGGACGCCGACGCGGTGCTGCCGCCGGAGGTGGCCCGCATCCGGGCGGAGGTGCCGGACGACACGAAGCTGCTGTCGATCTTCACGGACGTCTTCGACTGCTTCTTCCGCTTCCTCGCCGCGAACCTGGCCGAGGAGGGCGTCCTGGACGAGGACGGCTTCTGGCGCACGGTCGCGGAGGTCACCCGCGAGTACCAGGCGTCGGTGCCGGAACTCGCCGACAAGTTCGCCCGGTACGACATGTTCGCCCCGGAGTTCGCCCTGTCCTGCCTGAACCGCCTGCAGTTGCGCAACAACCGGCAGATGGTCGACCTGTCGGACCCCTCCGGCGCGCTCCAGCTGGTCGGCACCCTGAAGAACCCCCTCGCGGAGTTCTGACCCACGAACGCGCGGGCGCCCCCGAGTACGGTCCTCGGGGGCGCCCGCCGCTTTCCGCACCCCGGAGTCCCGCGGTCCGGTGAAACAATCACCCCATGGCGGAAATCATCCAGAAGGACGGTACGTGGACCTTCGACGGCGAGGCCCTGCGACTGACGCCCGGCCGGGACAAGAACGTCGGCCTGCTGCGCAGGACCCTGGGTGAACTGGTGCTGCCCCTGCGGGCGTTGACGGGAATCTCGTTCGAGCAGGGCAAGAAGGCGGGGCGGCTCAGGCTGCGGCTGCGCGACGGCGCCGACCCGCTGCTGCAGGCGGCCGGCGGCCGGCTCACCGAGCCGCACGACCCGTACCAGCTGATCGTCGAGTCGGACCGGTACGGCGTCGCCGAGTACTTCACGGAGGAGGTCCGCACCGCCCTGCTGCTGGACCAGGTCCCCTCCGACCCGGTCTCCGAGTACCTGCTGCCCGGCCCGTCCGTGCCGCTGTCCGTCTCCGCCGGGGACGGCACGGTGAGCTTCGACGGCGAGCGCGTCCGCCTGGAGTGGAACTGGAAGACGGAGGACGCCAAGGCCGCCGCGGGCACCCGCACCCTCGCGGTGACGGACCTGACCGCCGTGGAGTGGCAGCCCGCGGCCGGACTGGAGAACGGGCACCTCCGCTTCCATGTGCGGCACGCCCCGACCAAGGCACCGGCCAAGTACGACCCCAACTCGGTGGAGCTGTGGGGCTTCAAGAAGGATCCGCTGATGGCGCTGGTCGCCGCCGCCGTCCAGGCCCGCCTGCCGCACCCGGCCGCGCCCGCCGGCGCGCCGGAGCCGGAGGCCCCGCGGCCGCCGGCCCCCCGCCCCTCGGGAGACGACCACGACGCGCTGCTGCGGCGGCTGCGGGAGCTGGGTGAGCTGCACCGGTCGGGGGTGCTCACGGACGAGGAGTTCACCCTCGCCAAACAGGCCGTCCTCAAGCACATGTAGCGGCCATTCTGCGGAGCCTGCCCGATATCGGGCACGATTCTTGCGCATCGGCCCCCGGCCCCTCAAAATCATCGGGTGCACGAGGAACTTGTCGATCATCTGGCGCGGTCCACGCCCCTCAGCCGGGGCGAGGCTCTGCGGGTGATCCAGGACGTGCTCGCCTACTTCGACGAGACGACCGAGGAATACGTCCGTCGCCGCCACCGCGAGCTCCAGGCCCAGGGCCTGGTGAACGCGACGATCTTCGAACGGATCGAGGCGGACCTCAGATACCGAGCGGTGGCGCCGCCCGAGCTCTCGCTCCGGCAGCTGCGCCGCATCGTCTACGGCTAGGAAACCAACGTACATGTGCGGAATCGTCGGATACATCGGCAGGCGTGAGGTCGCTCCCCTGCTGCTCGAGGGCCTGCAGCGCCTGGAGTACCGCGGCTACGACTCGGCGGGCATCGCCGTGACGTCCCCCAAGACGGCCGGCCTGAAGATGGTCAAGGCCAAGGGCCGGGTGCGCGACCTGGAGGCCAAGGTCCCGGCGCGCTTCAAGGGCACCACCGGCATCGCCCACACCCGCTGGGCCACCCACGGCGCCCCCTCCGACGTGAACGCCCACCCGCACCTGGACGCCGAGGGCAAGGTCGCCGTCGTCCACAACGGCATCATCGACAACGCCGCCGACCTGCGCCGCAAGCTGGAGGCGGACGGCGTCGAGTTCCTCTCCGAGACCGACACCGAGGTCCTCACCCACCTCATCGCCCGCTCGCAGGCGGAGAAGCTCGAGGACAAGGTCCGCGAGACCGTGCGCCTCATCGAGGGCACCTACGGCATCGCCGTGCTGCACGCCGACTTCCCCGACCGCATAGTCGTGGCCCGCAACGGCTCGCCCGTGGTCCTCGGCATCGGCGAGAAGGAGATGTTCGTCGCCTCCGACATCGCCGCGCTGGTCGCCCACACCCGGCAGATCGTCACCCTCGACGACGGCGAGATGGCCACCCTCAAGGCCGACGACTTCCGCACCTACACCACCGAGGGCACCCGCACGACCGCCGAGCCGACCACCGTGGAGTGGGAGGCGGCCTCGTACGACATGGGCGGCCACGACACGTACATGCACAAGGAGATCCACGAGCAGGCGGAGGCCGTGGACCGCGTGCTGCGCGGCCGGATCGACGACCGCTTCTCCACCGTGCACCTCGGCGGCCTCAACCTGGACGCCCGCGAGGCGCGCCGGATCCGCCGCGTGAAGATCCTCGGCTGCGGCACCTCGTACCACGCCGGCATGATCGGCGCGCAGATGATCGAGGAGCTGGCCCGCATCCCCGCCGACGCCGAGCCGGCCTCGGAGTTCCGCTACCGCAACGCGGTCGTCGACCCCGACACCCTGTACATCGCGGTCTCCCAGTCCGGTGAGACCTACGACGTGCTGGCGGCCGTGCAGGAGCTGAAGCGCAAGGGCGCGCGGGTGCTGGGCGTGGTCAACGTGGTCGGCTCCGCGATCGCCCGCGAGGCCGACGGCGGCGTCTACGTGCACGCCGGCCCCGAGGTGTGCGTGGTCTCCACCAAGTGCTTCACCAACACCACGGTCGCCTTCGCCCTGCTCGCCCTGCACCTGGGCCGCACCCGCGACCTGTCGGTGCGCGACGGCAAGCGGATCATCGAGGGCCTGCGCCGCCTGCCCGGCCAGATCGCCGAGATCATGGAGCAGGAGGAGGAGATCAAGAAGCTGGCCCAGCAGTACGCCGACGCCCGCTCGATGCTCTTCATCGGCCGCGTCCGGGGTTACCCGGTGGCCCGTGAGGCCTCCCTGAAGCTCAAGGAGGTCTCCTACATCCACGCCGAGGCCTACCCGGCCTCCGAGCTCAAGCACGGCCCGCTGGCCCTGATCGAGCCGGCCCTGCCCACGGTCGCGATCGTCCCGGACGACGACCTGCTGGAGAAGAACCGCGCGGCCCTGGAGGAGATCAAGGCCCGCAGCGGCCAGATCCTCGCCGTCGCCCACCAGCACCAGGAGAAGGCCGACCACACCCTCCTCGTCCCCAAGAACGAGGACGAGCTCGACCCCATCCTGATGGGCATCCCCCTCCAACTCCTCGCCTACCACACGGCTCTGGCCCTCGGCCGGGACATCGACAAGCCCCGCAACCTCGCCAAGTCGGTGACGGTGGAGTAGAAGCGCCCGGGCCGGCGCACGGCCGCTGCGCGAGAGGGACCCCCGCGTGCCCGCCCCAGGGCGGCGCCGGGGGTCCCGCCGCGTCTACGGGATGACGACGACCGGCCGCTGCGCCCGCTTCGCCAGCCTCCCGGCGACGGACCCGAAGATCCGCCCCACGAGCCCGTGGGTGGACCCCACGACGATCGCGTCGGCTTCGTACTCCCGCCCCACCTCTTCGAGTTCGTGGCAGATGTCCCCGCCGCGCTCGACCAGGATCCACGGCACCTCGGTCAGGTAGTCCGCACAGGCGAGCTCGAGCCCGAGCACCTCCGTGCGGTGGTCCGGGACGTCCACGAAGACCGGGGGCTCGCAGCCCGCCCAGACCGTCGTGGGCAGCCGGTTGGCGACGTGCACGATGATCAGGCCCGAGCCGAGGCGCCGCGCCATGCCGATGGCGTACGCGAGGGCCCGTTCGCTGGAGGTGGACCCGTCGAAGCCGACGACCACTCCGTGCCGGAACGCCGGGTCGCAGGGATGGCGTGAGTCCTCCGCCGCCAGGGGTTCGGCCGCCGTGGGATCGGCGACCGGCCGCTTGCGGTCCGCGGGTTCGAAGAATTCGTGACCGGCCATGGCTGTCTCGGAGTGGTGATCCTTCTGGGGGACGACAGTGTGCGGCGGAGCTGTGTCCGGGAATGGTCTTCCCAACCCCATACCCCCAAGGGTACGGCGGCACGCCTCCTTGGCCCAGACCCCGCGCATACCGGCAGGCGGGTTCCCCGGAGCATGCACGAGGGGGCGCCCGTCACGCAATGGTTGCTGCCCTGTACAGGCGGTTTGCGCGGGACCCGGTTGACCGGGAGAGTGGGGGCCGTCCGGGTCGCGCGCCCCGGTCCGCCGCGGTCGTCCGGCCGGTGACCACGGTGACCGGAGGTCCGGCCGCGCGGCGGTCCCCGTGAGCGACGCCACAGGGAGCGGCGCCTCGATGTCCGGCTCCGGGCCCACCCCGATCGGGACCGTGCCGCACCGCCCGACGGGATCCGGCGGCCGGTACGGCCCGCCGGGCGGCCTTCCGCAGCCCCTGGCCCCGGTGGCCCTGCCGGGGTGCGGCCCGTCCGTGGCGGGGCGGCTGCTCCGTGGCGGGGGCGGCCCGCGCGGCACGCGGTCCGGCGGCCGT
Organism: Streptomyces pilosus; assembly: GCF_014649835.1. Lineage (GTDB taxonomy): Bacteria > Actinomycetota > Actinomycetes > Streptomycetales > Streptomycetaceae > Streptomyces > Streptomyces pilosus. Next base: position 1,106,651 of record NZ_BMTU01000001.1, read on the forward strand.
CACGGGCGCCCGCCGGCCGCCGACGCGCCGCTCCGGGCGGGTCGGCGCACGGCCCGCCGCCGGGGAGCCGGGGGCCGCGCCGGGGCGGACGGCGCCGGGCCGGAACCGGACCGCGGGGCGGCCGGGCACGGGCTGGCGGGGATACACCGGTCGCGTGACCGGTTTCCGCGCCCGCCGCCGTATCTTTTCAGCCAACTTCCGGCTGGTGTACGCCTCCTGTGGCGACCACCCCCCATCCCTCGTCCGACCTGCGCAAAAAGGCTCCCGTGAGCCGCGCGCACCCTACGGGGATTGGCCACCGCGACAAGGCGCACTTCCCTGCACGCCCCGCGAGTGCAACCCTTCGTGATCGAATGCTTCACGCCAAGTTGCCAAGTCGACAATCCGCCGGGTGGTGAACCGGCCACCCGGGCGCAACTGGACGCAGTAGATTCGATCTTGACTGTCGTACGGCGGGGGACTCGTGCAGGACCGAGGGGAAACGTGCAGGAGCGACACAACCGAGGAGCCGCGACCACCGAGGGGGGCTTAGCAGTTATGAGCCACGACTCCACTGCCGCGCCGGAAGCCGCGGCCCGGAAACTCTCCGGGCGACGCCGCAAGGAGATCGTCGCGGTGCTGCTGTTCAGCGGCGGCCCCATCTTCGAGAGTTCCATACCGCTGTCGGTGTTCGGGGTTGACCGCCAGGACGCCGGCGTACCGCGCTACCGACTGCTGGTGTGCGGAGGCGAGGACGGCCCGCTGCGGACCACAGGGGGCCTGGAACTCACCACGCCACACGGCCTGGAGGCGATATCCCGGGCGGGCACCGTCGTGGTGCCGGCCTGGCGTTCCATCACCTCGCCGCCACCGCAGGACGCGCTCGACGCGCTGCGCCGGGCCCACGAGGAGGGCGCCCGCATCGTCGGGCTGTGCACCGGCGCCTTCGTCCTCGCGGCGGCGGGCCTGCTGGACGGCCGGCCGGCCACCACCCACTGGATGTACGCGCCGACGCTGGCGAAACGCTATCCGTCGGTGCACGTCGATCCGCGGGAACTCTTCGTGGACGACGGCGACGTGCTGACGTCGGCGGGCACCGCGGCCGGCATCGACCTGTGTCTGCACATCGTGCGCACGGACCACGGCAACGAGGCGGCCGGCGCGCTCGCCCGCCGTCTGGTGGTCCCCCCGCGCCGCAGCGGCGGCCAGGAGCGCTACCTCGACCGGTCTTTACCGGAGGAGATCGGCGCCGACCCGCTCGCCGAGGTCGTCGCCTGGGCGCTGGAGCACCTCCACGAGCAGTTCGACGTGGAGACGCTGGCGGCACGCGCCTACATGAGCCGCCGCACGTTCGACCGCCGCTTCCGTTCGCTGACCGGCAGCGCTCCGCTGCAGTGGCTGATCACCCAGCGGGTGCTGCAGGCGCAGCGGCTGCTGGAGACGTCGGACTACTCGGTCGACGAGGTGGCCGGCCGCTGCGGTTTCCGCTCGCCGGTGGCCCTGCGCGGCCACTTCCGGCGTCAGCTGGGTTCGTCCCCGGCCGCCTACCGGGCCGCGTACCGTGCGCGGCGCCCGCAGGCCGACCGGCACCAGGACGGCGAGGCGGCCGTGCACGGCCAGGGACCCGTCCCGCCCGGCCAGCCGGGCCAGCCGGGCCACACCGGGCACCCGCTGCCGCCGGCCCTGCACCCGGACAGTCCGCTGCCGCACCAGTCCCGCCGCACGGCGGCGGGCGTCGGCCCGTCCCTGACGGCCTCCGGCGTACCGGGCCAGCGCAGCGCGCCGTGATTCGGCAACGGTGACCGACGGGCCGGAGGCCACCGCCTCCGGCCCGTCCGGCACCCGAGGACATGGCCCGTCCGGGGCACGTCCGCGGCCCGTCCGCGGCCCGTCCGGGGCCGGGGCGGGGCCCCGGCGCGGCGGCCCCGGTGACGTTCACACCGGTACCGGGACATCACACCAGCGGGCGGCTCACCACCCGGTCCCGCACGGCGAGGCGCCCCGTAAGGTTAGACACATGAACGATCGCATGGTGTGGATCGACTGCGAGATGACCGGTCTCTCGCTGTCGGACGACGCGCTCATCGAAGTGGCCGCCCTCGTCACCGACTCCGAGCTGAACGTGCTCGGCGAGGGCGTGGACATCGTCATCCGCCCGCCGGAGCGGGCCCTGGAGACGATGCCGGAGGTGGTGCGGGAGATGCACACCGCGTCCGGTCTGCTCGCCGAGCTGGACGGCGGCACGACGCTGGAGGAGGCCGAGCAGCGGGTCCTCGACTATGTGCGCGAGCACGTCAAGGAGCCCGGCAAGGCGCCCCTGTGCGGCAACTCCGTCGGCACCGACCGCGGTTTCCTGCTGCGGGACATGCCGACCCTGGAGGACTACCTGCACTACCGCATCGTGGACGTCTCCAGCGTCAAGGAGCTGGCCCGCCGCTGGTACCCCAGGGCGTACTTCAACAGCCCCGAGAAGAACGGCAACCACCGCGCGCTCGCCGACATCCGCGAGTCCATCGCGGAACTGCGCTACTACCGCGAGGCCGTCTTCGTACCGCAGCCGGGACCCGACTCGGACACCGCGAAGAAGATCGCCGCCAAGCACGTCCTGCCTGCTCAGTAGGGCACCCGGGGGTCCCGGGAGGCCCCCGCCGAAAGGTGTGCGCGAGCACCCCTTCGGACCCTGTACACTTTTTCTCGGCCGGTCGGAGAAGTCACTGACCTCGACCGACAAGGCCATGGTGGGTGTAGCTCAGCTGGTAGAGCACCTGGTTGTGGTCCAGGATGTCGCGGGTTCAAGTCCCGTCACTCACCCTCACCAGTCAGCCGGTGACCTCGCGCGGAGGTCACCGGCTGAACTCGTTCCGGGGGGCGTGTGCGGGGCCGGCGGCCGCGCACACGCCCTCACGACGAGGCGCGGTCCACCAGCTCCGTGGCCAGCACCATCTGGCGGCGCTCCAGTCCCCTCGCCATGGACGGGCGGCGGTCGGCGACCTCGGTGAGCAGCAGGTCGATCATCGCGCGGCCCATCTCCTGTATCGGCTGGCGCACGCTCGTCAGCGGCGGGTCCATGTGGCGGGCGATCGCGGAGTCGTCGTACCCGACCAGCGCCACGTCGTCGGGGATGCGGCGGCCCGCCTCGCGCAGGGCCTGCCGGGCGCCGGCCGCGGTGACGTCCGAGGCGGCGAAGACCGCGTCCAGGCCGGGACGGCGCTCCAGCAGGGCCGCCATCGCGCGCCGGCCGCCCTCCTCGGAGAAGTCCCCCGGCTCGATCAGCAGCTCGTCCACCTCGTGGCCCGCGTCGCTCAGCGCGTCGCGGTACCCGTCGATGCGCCGCTGGGCGCCGTACACGTCCAGGCGGCCGGTGATGTGGGCGATGCGGCGCCGGCCCCGGCCGATGAGGTGCTCGACGGCCTGACGGGCGCCGCCGTAGTTGTCGGAGTCCACCGAGGCGAGCGTCTCCGCGGCCGAGCGGGGGCCGCTGATCACCGCGGGGATTTCCAGCTGGGACAGCATGTCGGGCAGCGGGTCGTCGGCGTGCACCGAGACCAGCAGCACCCCGTCCACCCGGTGCGCGGCCAGGTACTGGGCGAGCCGCTGCCGCTCCCGGTCACTGCCCGCGAAGATCAGCAGCAGCTGCATCTCGGTGTCGGACAGCGCCGCGCCGACACCCCGGAGGATGTCGGAGAAGTACGGCTCGGCGAAGAACCGGGTCTCCGGCTCGGGCACCACCAGGGCTATGGCGTCCGTACGGTTCGCGGCCAGCGCGCGGGCCGCCGTGTTCGGGACGTAACCGAGCTCGGCGACCGCCGCCTCCACGACCGCGCGCGTGGCGTCGCTCACCCGGGGCGAGCCGTTGATCACCCGGGACACCGTGCCCCGGCCGACCCCGGCGCGCGCGGCCACCTCTTCGAGGGTGGGCCGGCCGCCGCTCCGGCCCCGCGCTCCGTGGCTTGCCATCGGCTCCGCCTTCCTTCGTACGTCCCACCGGCCTGGAATGTAACAGCCCCGGCAGTGGCGGTGACGGCCGCGTCGAGGACACTGTGCGGACCGATCCGTTCCGCGGACGACCCGCCGGCGTCAAGTTAACGGGCAGATAACTGAACGCACTTTGCCGCGTCTGTTCCCTTGACACCCCCGCCCGGACCCGCGACTCTTCAACACATCACTTGTGGGAGCGCTCCCACAGTACCTGACACATACACAACCCGCACGTTCCCCGCCCGAGCCGCAATGCGTTCAACAAGGGTCCAACAGAGCCGTTGGCCGGGGGGTCGGCACGTCAGGGCAACAGGAGGACGCAATGCGAGCACGTACCCTCCCCCTCTCCCGTCAGCGGTCGGGCGGGGGGAAGCCCATCGCCCGCAAGGCACTGGCCGTCGCGGCCGTGGTCTCGCTGGGCACCGGGCTGCTGGCCGGCTGTGCCGACGACGGCGGAGACGACTCCGATTCCTCGTCGGGCGGCGGCGAGGGGAAGACCACGATCACCCTGGGCCTCTTCGGCACCATGGGCTTCAAGGAAGCCGGCCTCTACGCCGAGTACGAGAAGCTCAACCCCGACATCAAGATCGCCGAGAACGTCGTCGAGCGCAACGAGAACTACTACCCGGCGCTCCTCAACCACCTGACCACCAACAGCGGCCTCCAGGACGTCCAGGCCGTCGAAGTCGGCAACATAGCCGAGATCGTGGGCACCCAGGCGGCCAAGCTCGAGGACCTCTCCAAGGCTCCGGGGGTGAAGAAGGAGAACTGGCTGGAGTGGAAGTGGGAGCAGGCCACCACCAAGGACGGCCAGACCATCGGCCTGGGCACCGACGTCGGCCCGATGGCGATCTGCTACCGCAAGGACCTCTTCGAGAAGGCCGGACTGCCCAGCGACCGCGCGGAGGTCGCGAAGCTGTGGGCCGGCGACTGGAAGAAGTTCGTCCAGGTCGGCGAGGACTACAAGAAGAAGGGCCCCAAGGGCACCACCTTCCTCGACTCCCCCGGCGGTCTGATCAACGCGATCCTCAGCAGTGAGGAGGAGAAGTTCTACGACGCCTCCGGCGAGGTCATCTACAAGACCAACCCGGCCGTCAAGAACGCCTTCGACCTGACCGCCGAGGCCGCCGAGAAGGGCCTGGTCGGCGCCCAGACGCAGTTCCAGCCGGCCTGGGACCAGACGATCGCCAACAACAAGTTCGCCGCGATGGCCTGCCCGCCGTGGATGCTCGGCTACATCAAGGGCAAGTCGCAGCCCGACGCCGCCGGCAAGTGGGACGTGGCCGTGGCCCCCAAGTCCGGCAACTGGGGCGGCTCCTTCCTGAGCGTGCCGAAGAACGGCAAGAACGTCGACGAGGCCAAGAAGCTGGTGGCCTGGCTGACCGCGCCCGAGCAGCAGGCGAAGCTGTTCAAGGTGCAGGGCAGCTTCCCCAGCGCCCAGGCCGCGTTCGACAGCCCGGAGGTGACCGGCGCGAAGAACGACATGACCGGTGACGCCCCGATCGGCACGATCTTCTCCGAGGCCGCCAAGCAGATCCCGGTCCAGGTCATCGGCCCGAAGGACCAGATCATCCAGCAGGGCCTGACGGACAACGGCGTCATCCTGGTGACGAAGGGCAAGTCCGCCAAGGAGGCCTGGGAGACGGCCACCAAGACCATCGACAACAACCTGGACAAGTGACCCGCATGGCCACCCGCTCCGACACCGCCGCGTCCCCCGTCAAGGGGGGCGCGGCCCCGGGCCGTCCGCAGGACGGCTCCTCCACGGACAAGGAAGCCAAGCGCCGGGCCAAGCTGTCCCGCCGCTGGCAGCGCGACGCTCGCTGGAGCCCGTACGCCTTCGTCTCGCCGTTCTTCCTGCTGTTCGCCGCCTTCGGCCTGTTCCCGCTGATCTGGACCGGCTGGGCCTCGCTGCACCAGGTCGAACTGACCGCCCCGACCGACATGAACTGGGTCGGGCTGAAGAACTACACGCGGATCTTCGACGACGACTTCTTCTGGAACGCGGCGCAGAACACGCTGACCATCGGCATCATCTCGACCGTTCCGCAGCTGATGATCGCGATGGGCATCGCGCACATCCTCAACTACAAGCTGCGTGCCTCGACCTTCTGGCGGGTCGCGATGCTCGCGCCGTACGCCACCTCGATCGCCGCGGCCACCCTGGTGTTCGTGCTGCTCTTCGGGCGTGACTACGGCATGATCAACTGGGCGCTGGACTCGGTCGGGATCGACCCCATCGCCTGGCAGGACGACAAGTGGCCCGGCCAGATCGCCGTGTCCACCATCATCATCTGGCGCTGGACCGGCTACAACGCGCTCATCTACCTGGCCGCGATGCAGGCGATCCCGCAGGACCTGTACGAGTCGGCGGCGCTGGACGGTGCCAGCCGCTGGAAGCAGTTCCTCCACGTCACGCTGCCGTCGCTGCGCCCGACGATCCTGTTCACGGTGGTCGTCTCGACGATCGGCGCCAGCCAGGTCTTCGGCGAGCCGCTGCTGTTCGACCCCAACAAGGGCGCGTCGGGCGGCGCGGAGCACCAGTTCCAGACGCTCGGCCTGTACCTGTACGAGCAGGGCTGGGTGAACCAGCACCTGGGCCGTGCCTCGGCGATCGCCTGGACGATGTTCGCGATCCTGATCGTCATCGGCCTCATCAACCACGTCATCTCGCGCCGGCTGCGCGCCAGCAGTTAAGGAGTTGTGGCCGTGACGACGACTGTGACGCCCCCCGAGACAACACCCGTCGAGAAGCAGAAGCAGAGGCGCTCGCGTCTGCCCAAGTCCGCGCGGGCGGGTGGCACGCTGCACGGCGGTCCGATCGCGTACGTGATCCTGATCGTGTTCACGCTCGTGTCGCTGTTCCCGCTGGTCTGGACGGCGATCGCCGCGTCCCGGGACAACCAGCGCCTGGCGCAGACGCCGCCGCCGTTCTGGTTCGGCTCGAACCTGTTCAAGAACCTGGAGATCGCCTGGACCGAGGCCAACCTCGGTGAGGCGTTCCTCAACACCACGATCGTGGCGGGCACGTCCGCGGTGACCATCGTGGTGCTGTCGACGGTCGCCGGGTTCGCCTTCGCCAAGCTGCGCTTCAGGGGCCGCAACGCCCTGATGCTGGTCGTCATCGGCACGATGATGATCCCGCCGCAGCTCAGCATCATCCCGCTGTACATGATGGTCGCCAAGCTCGACTGGACCGACCAGCTGCAGGCGGTCATCTTCCCGTCGCTGGTGAGCGCGTTCGGCGTGTTCTTCATGCGGCAGTACCTGCTCCAGGCACTGCCGGACGAGGTCATCGAGGCGGCCAGGGTGGACGGCGCGGGCAGCTGGCGCGTGATCTGGCACGTGGTGTTCCCGGCCGCGCGGCCGGCCATGGCCGTGCTCGGCATGCTGATGTTCGTGCAGGCCTGGAACGACTTCCTGTGGCCGTTCCTCGTGCTGACCCAGACCGGCAACCCGACCGTGCAGGTCGCCGTCGCGGGCCTGGGACGCGGCTACACCCCGGACCAGTCCCTGATCATGGCGGGTGCGCTGCTCGGTACGCTGCCCCTGCTGCTGGTCTTCGCGATCTTCGGCAAGCAGATCGTCGGCGGCATCATGCAGGGCGCGGTCAAGGGCTGACGTCCGCGTCCGCACCCCAGGGGGCCGGGTCACCGCCGCCTCGGCCCCTCCCCCCTCCCCTCCGTCTTTCCGTACTCGTCGGTCCTCCACGACCTCCTATGGGAGCGCTTCCATGTCTGACTCCGCAACGCCGGCGACCCCGGTGACCTTTCCCCCCGCCTTCCTCTGGGGCGCCGCGACCTCCGCGTACCAGATCGAGGGGGCGGTGCGGGAGGACGGGCGTACCCCTTCCATCTGGGACACCTTCAGCCACACGCCGGGCAAGACCATCGGCGGCGACACCGGTGACATCGCTGTCGACCACTACCACCGCTACCGCGACGACGTGGCCCTGATGGCGGACCTGAACCTGGGCGCCTACCGCTTCTCCGTGTCCTGGTCGCGGGTGCAGCCGACCGGCCGCGGCCCGGCCGTCCAGCGCGGTCTGGACTTCTACCGCAAGCTGGTCGACGAGCTGCTGGAGAAGGGCATCAAGCCCGCCGTCACCCTCTACCACTGGGACCTGCCGCAGGAGCTGGAGGACGCGGGCGGCTGGCCCGAGCGCGACACCGCCTACCGCTTCGCGGAGTACGCGCAGATCGTGGGCGAGGCGCTCGGCGACCGCGTGGAGAACTGGATCACGCTCAACGAGCCCTGGTGCAGCGCCTTCCTGGGCTACGCCTCCGGCGTGCACGCGCCCGGCCGCACCGACCCGGTGGCCGCGCTGCGGGCCGCCCACCACCTGAACCTGGCGCACGGCCTGGGCACCAAGGCGCTGCGCTCGGTGATGCCGGCCCGCAACCAGATCTCGCTCAGCCTCAACACCTCGGTGGTGCGGCCCCTCTCGCCGAGCGACCCGGCGGACCGGGCGGCGGCCCGCAAGATCGACGACCTGTCCGGCGGCATCTTCCACGGCCCGATCCTGCACGGCTCCTACCCGGAGACCCTGCTGGAGGCGACCTCGTCGCTCACCGACTGGTCCTTCATCGAGGACGGCGACCTGGACCTGATCCACCAGCCGCTGGACGCGATCGGCCTCAACTACTACACGCCCACCCTGGTGTCGGCGGCGGACCCGGACGACAAGGGCCCGCGGGCCGACGGGCACGGGGCGAGCGCGCACTCGCCGTGGCCCGCCGCGGACGACGTCGCCTTCCACCAGTCGCCGGGCGAGCAGACCGAGATGGGCTGGTCCGTCGACCCGACCGGCCTGCACGAGCTGATCATGCGCTACCACCGCGAGGCCCCCGGGCTGCCGATCTACATCACCGAGAACGGCGCGGCCTACGACGACAAGCCGGACGCCGACGGCTCGGTGCACGACCCCGAGCGCGTCGCCTACCTGCACGGCCACCTGACGGCGGTGCGCCGGGCCATCTCCGACGGCGCCGAGGTGCGCGGCTACTACCTGTGGTCGCTGCTGGACAACTTCGAGTGGGCGTACGGCTACGACAAGCGCTTCGGCGCGGTGTACGTCGACTACGTGACGCAGCAGCGCACGCCGAAGTCCAGCGCCCTGTGGTACGCGCGTGCGGCGAAGACGGGAGAGCTCCCGGAGCCCGAGGGCATCTGACCTGCCCCCGGGATCCGGGCAACGGGGGACGCGGGGTACGGGGGGCGGGGCGCGGTGCACTAGGGGAGTGCCGCGCCCCGTTCGCGTGTCCGGCTGCCACCGGACGCGCGGGTGCCCCGGCCGGGTGGGGGGGACCGGCCGGGGCACTCGCTTCCCCGTTTCCCGAGAGGGTCTGTGGCGGGCGGTGTCAGCCGCGGGCGGCGAACGCCCTGGAGAAGGCGAACCTGTCCTGGAGGACCGAGCTGCAGGTGGCGTCGGCGGACGGCTTGGCGCCGCCGGGGCACTGCTGGTCGCGGGTGCCGGACCACATCGACAGCCATCCGAGGCCCTTGGCCCGGGCGAAGTCCACCAGCTGGGTGGCGTCGTCGACCGTGAAGATCTCGGTGACGACGTCGTTGACGCCGATCATGGGGGTGACGGCGACGGTCTTCCACGCCTCGCTCTCACCGAGGCCGAGGATGCCCTTGACCTGGGCCTGGGTGGCGGTGGCGGCCTGCTCGGCGTAGGTGCCCATGTCGCCGCTGTAGGCGGGCCCGTAGTCCATCGCCATGATGTTAACGGCGTCGATGCGCACGCCGTTCCGCTTCGCGTCGGCGAGCAGGCCGACGCCGTCCTGGGTGAGTCCTTCGGGCATGACCGGGAGGGTGAAGGAGACGTCCAGTGCCGGGTTCGCCCGCTGGAGCTTCGCGATGGCCTGGGCGCGGCGGGTGTGGGCGGCCGCGTCGGGCAGGGCGCTGCCCTCGACGTCGAAGTCGACCTTGGTGAGCCCGTAGGTGTCGACGACCTTGCCGTAGGCGGCGGCGAGCGCGTCCACCGAGCCACAGGTGGTGCCGAGTTCACGGCCCGCCGCGCCGCCGAAGGAGACCCGGACGTCGCCGCCCAAGGCGCGCAGCGCGCCGATCTGCCCGGCCACGGCGTTGCCGCCGAGACCGCCGGTGCCGCCCCAGGCGGGGGTGCAGCCGCCGGCGTCGGTGACGAAGGCGAGGTTGTAGTGCTTCACGCCGGTCGCCTCGGCGCTCGCGAGCAGGTCGAAGGCGGGGAAGAGGGAGGTGTCGACGTAGGGGGCGAAGCCTGCGTCGGCGGTGGTTCCGGTGCCGGTGCTCCCGGTGGGCGTGGGGGCGGTGGTCGGCTCCCCGGTGGGGGCCGGCTGCCCGGTGGGCGTGGGGGCGGTGGTGGGGCGGCCGCTCGGTTCGGGCGTGGGCGCGGTGTCCGTGCCGCCCTTGGCGACGAAGCCGACGGTGACGGACTCGCCGGCGGCCAGCCCGTCGGTGTCCCAGGCCGCGGACCGCACGGTGACGTGCCGGCCGTCCACCGTGGACCGGGCGTTCCACAGCGACCCGAGCTCGGTGCCGGCGGGCAGGTCGAACTCCAGCTTCCAGTCCCGCTTCCGCTCGCCGCCGGTGTTGGTCACCACGTACTGGGCGCTGTAGCCGGTCGACCACTCGCTGGTCCTCGTGTAGGCGGCGCCGACGCCGGCCGCCTGTGCGGTGCCGGTGAACAGGAACGCACCGCCGCCGGCCACGGCAGCGGCGGCCACCGCGCCGATCGCCTTGTTCCTGCCGCTGACCCTGCGCCGGTGCGTGCTCATCGCGTGCCTGCCTTCGTTGCTCATCGGGGGGTGCGGCAGCACGCTAGCGACGCCGAACCGGGCAAACTTCCCGTTCCGGAAGGCGGCCGGCGATCTTAGGGTGGGCTTAAGGAAGGGATCGGGGGCGGTTAAAGGACGCGGCGAGCCGGCCCGTCCTGCGGCGGCGCACGGTTCCCCGGTGCCCGCGCCGCCCCGGTGCCCGCTCGCGTCCGTCGAGCTGGATCCACACGCGCACCTCGGTCCCGCCGAGCACCGAGGAACCGATCCGTACGTCGCCTCCGGTGCCCTCGGCGAGCCGGCGCACGATGTCCAGGCCGAGTCCGGTCGAGCCGTCGCTGCCGGAGCCCCGGCCGCGGGCCATCGCCGCCTCGGGGTCGGGTATGCCGGGTCCCGCGTCGGAGACGAGCACGATCACCGCGTCCTCGCCGTTGTGCACGTCGACCGCGAAGGCGGTGCCCTCGGCGGTGTGCCGGAAGACGTTGCCGAGCAGCGCGTCGAGGGCGGCGGCCAGGTCGGTGCGTGCCACGGGGATCCGCACCGGCCGGTCGGCCCCGGCCACCCGCCACTTGCGGCCCTCGTCCTCGGCGAGCGCCGACCAGAACGCCATCCGCTCGCGCACCACTTCGGCCGCGTCGCACCCGGCGCCGGGTCCGGCCGCCGCCGTCTGCGGCTTGGCCTCGCGGGCGGTGCGGATGATGGTGTCCACCTCGCGCTCCAGCTGCTCGACGGCCGCCCGGGTCTGCTCGGCGGCCGGTCCCTCGCCGAGGGAGGCGGCGTTGAGCCGCAGCACGGTCAGCGGCGTGCGCAGCCGGTGGGACAGGTCCGCGGCCAGCTCCCGCTCGTTGGCGAGGAGCTGGACGACCTGGTCGGCCATGGAGTTGAACGCGACCGCCGCGAGCCGCAGTTCGGTCGGCCCCTCCTCCCGCACCCGGGCGCCCAGTTTCCCCTCCCCCAGTTCACGGGCCCCCTCCACCAGCCGCTGCGCGGGCCGCACCATCCGTACGCCCAGCCGGTCGGCGACCGCGACGGAGCCGAGGATCAGCGCGACGCCGACCCCGGCGAGCACCGCCCACGCCGTGCCGACGCCGTTGGTGACCTCGGACTCGGGCACGAACACCTCGACGACGGCGATCTCACCGCTGCTGAGCGCGACCGGCTGGAGCAGGGTCGAGCCGCCGGAGACGGTGGAGGTGGACGCCCGGCCCAGTTCCCGCACGGCCGCGATGTCCTCGGGGGCGGCCCGCCGCTTCCCGATCTCGAGGGCCTCGCTGCGGTCCCCGGCCGGGATGTGCACGGCCATGCCGGTGCCGGAGCCGGTGGAGGCGACGACGCGTTCGAGCTGGTCGCGGTCGGTGGTGATGGACAGGGCGGGGGCGACGGCCGCCGCCTCCCGCTCGGCGCCCGCGAAGGCCCGGTCGCGGGCCATCTCCCGGACGACCAGTCCGAGCGGCACCGCGAAGGCGACCACCACCATGGCCGTCACCGCCAGCGACACCTTGACCAGGGCCCATCTCATCGTGGCGGCTCCGCTCCGGGCGTGTGGGCGGCGGGCGGCTCCAGTTTCACGCCGACGCCCCGCAAGGTGTGCAGGTAGCGGGGCCGGGCGGCGGTCTCCCCCAGCTTCCGGCGCAGCCAGGACAGGTGGACGTCGATGGTCTGGTCGTCGCCGTAGGACTGCTGCCACACCTCGGCGAGCAGCTCCTTGCGGGCGACGACCACACCGGGCCGGCCGGCGAGGAAGGCGAGCAGGTCGAACTCGCGGCGGGTCAGGTCGAGTCGTACGCCGTCCAGTTCCGCCTGGCGGCGCAGCGGGTCGACGGTCAGTCCGCCGACCCGGATCACCGGCGAGGGCGCGGCCCCGCCGCCGCCGGAGCGGGCGCGGCGCAGCACGGCCGCCATCCGGGCCGAGAGGTGTTCCACCGAGAAGGGCTTGGTCAGGTAGTCGTCCGCGCCGGCGTTCAACAGCCGTACGACCTCGGTCTCGTCGTCCCGGGCGGTGGCGACGATCACGGGCACGTCGGTGATGCCGCGCAGCATCTTCAGGGCCTCGGAGCCGTCGAGGTCGGGCAGTCCGAGGTCCAGGACGACCACGTCGAACCGGAAGTGGGCGACCTCGCGCAGCGCCTCCAGTGCCGTGCCCACGCTGCGCACGGTGTGCGAGGCGTCGGTCAGCTGCCGGATCAGCGCCGAGCGGACGAACGGGTCGTCCTCGACCACGAGAACACTTGCCATGGGCGGCACCGTACGCCATGGCGGGCGGCCCCCGTCGGGGCCTGTGGACAACCGCGGGCGCCTCCCGGGGCGCGACACCCGTGGGGCCCGTGGGGCAGTATGGGCCGACGATGCGCAGAGGACTCGTACACGTACTGGCCTGGCTGCTCGCCACGGGCGCGGCGGTCACGCTGTCGTGGTGGGGTGTCAGCACCGTGATGGAGGGCACCGCCTACGACCCGCCCCGTGCCCTGCCCGTCGCGGCGGCCGGCGCGGAGGACGGGAAGTCGTCGCGCGCGGTGTCGTCGTCGACGCGGCGGCCGTCCGCGTCGCCGTCGAAGGACACCGGGGAGGACGCCCGGCCGTCGCGGGAGCCGTCGGCCGCACCCGCCTCCCGGCGGCCGGAGCCGGAGCCGTCCCCGACCACCGCGCCGCCCAGGTCCCCCGCGCCGCCGCCCGCGACGGCCTCCGGTGAGGTCAAGGGCTATGACACCGAGGGCGGTCGGGCGGTCTTCGACCTGGGGAGGACGTCCGCCTCGCTGGTGTCGGCCACCCCGGCGGCCGGCTGGTCGATGCAGGTGTGGAAGACGGAGACGTGGATCCGGGTGGAGTTCGCCTCGGGCGCGGACCGGGTGTCGGTGTTCTGCACCTGGCACGACGGTCCGCCGCGGGTGGAGATCGGGACCTACTGAGGCCCCGTCACCCGCCGTTCGCCGTCCGCCGGGTCAGTGGAAGAGGGAGGCGGGGGGTGCCGGTGAGGCGACGGCCGCGAGGTCGGTCACGGGGGCGGCTCCACCGGTGAAGTCCAGCAGTTCGCGGCCGTGCAGGACCCGGCCCGGGTGCGGGTCGGAGGCGGCCCGGCGGGTCAGTTCGGCGACGGGGAGGGGGGCGTCGGAGGCGACGAGGACGGCGTTGCCGAAGCGTTTGCCGCGCAGGACGGCGGCGTCCGCGATCAGCGCGAGTTCGGCGAACCGGGCGGCCGCGGTGGCGATCTGGCCGCGCAGGTGGGTGAGCGGCGGCCCGTCGGCGAGGTTGGCGGCATAGCTCCCGCCGGGGGCGAGTGCCCTGCGGACGTCGTCGAGGAACTCGGTGGAGGTCAGGTGGGCCGGGGTGCGGGCGCCGCTGAAGACATCGGCGACGACGAGCCCGGCCCAGCCGTCCGGCACCTTGGCGAGCCCTTCGCGGGCGTCCGCCGTGCGCACCCGTATCCGGGCCCTGGCGTCCAGCGGCAGTTCGCGCCGGACCAGTCGGACCAGCGCCGCGTCGCGTTCGACGACCTGCTGGGTGGAGCGGGGGCGGGTGGCCGCGACGTACCGGGCCAGGGTGAACGCGCCACCGCCCAGGTGGACGGCGTGCAGGGGCTTGCCCGGCGGGGCGGCCAGGTCGGCGACGTGGCCGAAGCGGCGCTGGTACTCGAAGGACAGGTGCGCGGGGTCGTCCAGGTCGACGTGCGACTGCGGGGCCCCGTCGATGAGCAGGGTCCAGGCCCGCGGCCGGTCCGGGTCGGGAACGAGCCGGGCGACTCCACCGTCGACGTCCTCGGTGACGGCCCGCGCACCGCCGGCCTGCCCGCGTCCACCGCTCCTCGCCCTGCCCATGGCCCCATTGTCCCAGGCGGCCCCGACCGGGCCCGCACGGGTTCAGGAGCAGCCGTCGGCGGCCTCGATCAGCCGCTGCGCCTCGCCCAGCGCCTCCCGCAGCGCGGCGGGGTCCGTCGCCAGGTCGGCTTCACCGGGCGGCAGCAGCCAGTCCGCACCCTCCACCGGCGGCTCGGGGGTGAGCCGCAGTCCGCGGCCCTCGGTCTCCGTGCAGACGCTGCCCGGTACGTCCCAGGCGGCGGCCGTCCCGGGCGGCACCAGGAAGCCGAGGGTGGCACCGCCCTCGCCATGCAGCACCGGGCCCATCGCGTCGCCCGCCGCGCGCCGCAGGATGTCGACCGCCTCCAGCCCCTGCCGGGCCGGCACGGTGACCACGTCGCAGCCCGTGCTCGGCGGTCCCGGCGGATCGAGCGGATCGAGCGGTTCTAAAGGATCGTCGCTCCGGATCGTCGTCATCATCCCGGCCTCCACCACACGTATCCCTGGCTTGGACAAGCGGTCGGGAGTCGGGGGGCTCCCGGTCCACAGAGCCCAACGAGCCGGGACGTCAACAGGTACGGCGGAAGTGCGCCGCAAAGGATGGCAGTTCATGGCGGATCGCGGAGGACATATCCGTTTTGTAGCCAAACTCCGCGTGGCGGCTCCGTCACAGCAGGTACGTTCAAGCCCGCCGGAAACAGGGCGGCACTCGGACAACTCGCCCGATTCCGGCATGGTTCGACGGTTCGCAGAGAGGACCCGGCCATGGCGTCGTCAACGGTGCCCTCGTCCACACCCGATCGGCCACCGCGGCCGAACCTGGTCTTCCGGCAACTGCGCGGAGCGCGTTCGCCGGCCGAGTTCGCCGCGGCGGTACGGCGGGCCGCCCGCGAGATCGGCGAGCGGGTCGCCTGCGACGCCCGGTACGTGCACAGGGTGGAGGCGGGTGAGATCCGCTGCCCCAACTACGCCTACGAGCGGGTGTTCCTGCACATGTTTCCCGGCCGCACGCTGACCGACCTGGGCTTCGCGCCCCGCTCGTCGGTCCGCGGACGCCGGGCCCGGACCGCCGGCGACGTGTCCGGCGGCCGGGCCGGGAACCCGGCGAACGCCACGGGTGAGAACAGCGGGGCGTACGAGCCGTATGAGACGCAGGACCGGTACGACACGTACGACCCGCACGACCACGAGGAGAGCGACGTGCTGCGTCGCGCATTCATGACCGGAGGGGGCGCCACGGTGGCCGCCGCCTCGCTGAGCCCCTACGGGTTCGCCTCCGACGCCTCGGCGGCGCAGCGCGCCGTGCGCCGCGCGGGGGCGAGCGACGCGGGCGTGCTGGAGGAAGCCGTCCGCCGGATCCGGCTGCTGGACGACCGGCACGGGGCGGACGGGCTCTACCGCCGTGCGGCGGCCCCGCTGCGGGCCGCCTACGCGCTGCTGGACGCGGGGGTGACACGGCAGCGGACGGCGGACCGGCTGTACTCGGGCGCCGGTGAACTGGCCATCTCGGTGGGCTGGCTGGCGCACGACTCGGGCCGCTTCGACGACGCCCGCTCGCACTACGCGGAGGCGCTGGCGACCGCGCGGATGACCGGTGACGCGGGGCTGGAGGCGCACGCCTTCTGCAACACGGCCTTCCTCGCGCGGGACACGGGCCGGCCCCGGGAGGCGGTGCGGGCGGCGCAGGCGGCGCAGCGGACGGCGCGGTCGCTGGGCTCGCCCCGGCTGATGTCGCTGCTGGCGCTGCGCGAGGCGGGCGGCTGGGCGGGGCTCGCCGACCGCACGGGGTGCGAGCAGGCGCTGGTCCGGGCGGGGGCCTACTTCGAGCGCGGCTCCTCGGAGGCGGACCCGGAGTGGATGAGCTTCTACGGGGAGGCGGAGCTGGAGGGTCTGGAGGCCCAGTGCTGGTCGACGCTGGGCGACTGGCCGCGGGCGGCACGGCACGCGCGCCGCGCGGCGGAACTGCAGGACCCGCACTTCACCCGCAACATCGCGCTGTACACGGCGGAACTGGCCGACGACCTGGCGCGCGGCGGCCGCCCGGACGAGGCGGCGGCGGCGGGGATGCGGGTGCTGGACCTGCTGGCCGAGGTGCAGTCGTCGCGGGTGCGCACGATGCTGGCGGGGACGTCCCGGGTCCTCCTGCCGCACCGCCGGGCAGCCGGCGTCTCCTCCTTCCTCGACCGCCACGCGGCGCTGCCGCGAGCGGTCTGACCGGCCTGCCGCTTCGCCGGGGTGACAACGCGTGGCCCGGCGTGGGCACCGGCCGGGGGCGGGTCGCGCGGCCCGGCGCCCCCCCCCAGTGCGCCGCGCCCACCCTCCCCTGTCGCCCCGGAGGCGCCTCCCTGGCCTTCAAGGCACCGCGGGGGCACCGCGAAGGCACGACTGCCCGCGATCACGCGCCGGCCCGCGCGCCCGGCCCCGCGTCAGTCCACCAGGTGCCCCACGTCGTTCCACGACTCGATCGCCGGCTCCCCGTACGCCCAGCCCAGCACCGACAGCGACGTCGGATTCAGCCGCACCCGCGCCGCGAAGTCCAGCGGCAACCCCAGCCACCGCGCGCCGATGGACCGCAGGATGTGCCCGTGCGCGAACACCAGCACGTCCCGGTCGGCGGACCGCGCCCACGCCACCACCTCGTCCGCGCGGGCGGTCACCTCGGCACGGCTCTCGCCCTCCGGAACGCCGTCCCGCCAGATCAGCCACCCCGGCCGGGACGCCTGTATCTCCCCCGGGGTCATCCCCTCGTACGCCCCGTAGTCCCACTCCATGAGCGTGTCCCAGCTCTCCGCCCGCTCCCCGAAGCCGGCCAGCTCGCACGTCTCCCGCGCCCGCACCAGCGGACTGGTCCGCACCTCGGCCCCGGTCAGCCCGTCGAGGGGCGCCTGCCGCAACCGCTTCCCCAGCAGCCCGGCCCCCCGCCGGCCCTCCTCCAGGAGCGGAACATCGGTCCTGCCGGTGTGCTTGCCGGACAGTGACCAAGCGGTCTGTCCGTGCCGGGCCAGCAGGATGCGCGGTGCCATGGGAGACCTTCCTGACATTCACAGAAATCACAAGCGGAACTTCTCCATCTTCGCGCACCCTGGTCAGGGGCAACCCGGCGGGAGATCTCTGCGTCTATGAGGGCCGAGGGCGTCTCACGGGGGGACGCGAGGACACCGTAGAGTGACTGGCCGCCGAACGAGCGGCGCACAAGGAGCAAGGGGGAGCGATCGGATGCCGCACACCGAGACACCGGGCACCGAGGCGGTCCCGGCGACCCGGCTGCGCTGGTGGACGGAGTTGCCGCTCATCCTCCTGGTGTACGCCTGCTACTCGGCGGGACGGCTGGTGGTACGGGGAGATGTCGCCGACGCCGTGGACCACGGCCTGGCGATCCTGCGCGTCGAGCAGGCGCTGTTCCTCAACGCCGAGCACCCGCTGAACCGTCTCTTCACCCGGGAACCCTGGATAGGCATACCCGCCGACTTCTGGTACGCCTCCCTGCACTACCTGGTGACCCCGGCGGTCCTGATCTGGCTGTTCCGGTCGCACGCGGTGCGCTACCGCGCGGCCCGCACCTGGCTGATGACGTCGACGTTCATCGGCCTCATCGGCTTCACCCTGCTGCCCACCTGCCCGCCCCGGCTGCTCGACGCGAGCCACGGCTTCGTGGACACGATGGCGTACTACAGCTCGTACGGCTGGTGGGGCGGCGAGGCGAGCGCCCCGCGCGGCCTCGGCGGGATGACCAACCAGTACGCGGCGATGCCGAGCCTGCACGTCGGCTGGGCGCTGTGGTGCGGCGTGATCCTGTGGAAGTACGGCAGGACCCGCCTGACGAAGACGGCCGCCGTCGTCTACCCGCTGGTCACCACGATCGTGGTGATGGGCACCGCCAACCACTACTTCCTCGACGCGGTCGCGGGCGCCGCCGTCATGGGGGCCGGCCTGCTCCTCGCCCCCCGCGTGATGCGCTGCGCCGACCTGGCCAAGGCCCGGTACCTGCCCCGGTACGCACCCGCCCCGGCGGCCCCGTCCGCCACGCGTACCCCGATTGTCAGTGCCGGATGCCAGACTT
Organism: Streptomyces pilosus; assembly: GCF_014649835.1. Classification (GTDB taxonomy): domain Bacteria; phylum Actinomycetota; class Actinomycetes; order Streptomycetales; family Streptomycetaceae; genus Streptomyces; species Streptomyces pilosus. Next base: position 1,125,217 of record NZ_BMTU01000001.1, read on the forward strand.
CCGCGGGTGAGCGAATTCCACGGCAGCGGCACCCCGAGTCGCCGTACGGACCAGCAACCGAACCGGGTGCCTCCCCCTCGGACGCGGGAGAGAGCGCTCCGGCACCGGCTCGCTGAACTGCGCGGCCCGGAGGTGCCGGCCAAGGCGCTGGACGCGCGCGCCCTGGCCGCCCTCGCCGCCAACCCGGGCTGCAGACGGCGCGCGATCCTCGACGGCGCCGGGGTGAACAAGGCGGCGCTGGCCGGCGCGCTGGGCTCACCCTCGGCCTTCGGCCAGTCCCAGTTCGCGCTCGTCCGGGGGAACGCCTTCGAGGCGAAGGTCAAGGCCGACGGCGGTACGGAGCTGCTGCGCCTCGCCCACGAGAAGCTGGACCGCGGGTCCGAACCGCCCGCCGAGGCGCGCGTGCCCGACCTCACCGCGCAGGGCCCCCAGGGGCGCACGGCCCGTACGGAGCTGGCGCTGCGCGAGGCCGCCGGGGCGCCCGGCGCGTGGACGCTGCTCGACCACCCGATGCTCGCGCTCGACGTCGCGGGCTCTCCCGCGTTCCTGGAGCCGGACGCGGTCGTGGTGCACCCGGACGGCAGCTGGACGGTCGTCGAGATCAAGTCGTTCCCCCTGCTGGACGGCGCCGCGGACCCGGCGAAGGTCGGCGCGGCGGCCCGTCAGGCGGCGGTGTACGTGCTGGCCCTGGAGCAGGTCGCCGCGCGCGTCGAGCCCGCCCCGCGGGTACGCCACCGGATCCTGCTGGTGTGCCCCAAGGACTTCTCCAACCTGCCGACCGCGTCCGCCGTCGACGTGCGCAAGCAGCGCGCGGTGACCGCCCGCCAGCTGGCCCGGCTCACCCGCATCGAGGAGATCGCCGACGCGCTCCCCGAGGGCACCTGCTTCTCGCCGGACCTGCCCGCCGAGCAGCTCACCCGGGCCGTGGAGGCGGTCCCGGCGGCCTACGCGCCGGAGTGCCTGTCCGCCTGCGAACTGGCCTTCCACTGCCGGGACCGCTCGCGCGCGGAGGGCGCGGTGACCTCCCTGGGCCGACCCGTACGGGCGGAGCTGGGCGGTCTGACGACGGTCGAGGACGTCCTGGCGGCGGCCCGCGGGGAGGCCGGTGACCCCGACGACCCGGCGGTGGCGGCACTGCGCAGGGCGGCGGCCCTGCGCGCGGAGGCCCTGGGGACGGCCTCGCGGGAGGTGGCCCCTTGTCCCTGATCGCCACCCTCGCCCGCCTCGAGGCCGTCAGCACCGGCCGCGCCCAGCCCGCCGCCACCGTCCGGCACCGGCACCTGTCGACGCGCCCCCTGGTGTTCGTCCCGCTCATCACCGCCGGTGAGGCCGGAGCCCCGCTCGGCGCGCTGGTGGGCACCGACCGGGACGCCCCGCGCCTGCTGGCCGTGCCGCAGCCGCGCGACCGCGACCTGCGCTTCGCGTTCCTGGCCGAGCTGGCCGACGTGGTGCTGCCGTACATCGACGGGTTCGCGGACGTCGTGGAGCCCGCCGAGCGGTCCGAGACCGACCCGGAGACCGGCAAGCGCGTGAAGGTCGAGGTCGAGCTGTGCGCGGACGCGCCCCAGCTGATCGTGCCGAGCCGGGCCGGCATCGACCTCGTACGGCTGCTCGGGCGCTCCACGCGGTTCCGGCGCACGGCGGAGCAGGACCCGGAGACCCCGTTCCCCGCGCCGCCGCGGGTGCCGCTCCTCGGACGCTGGCTGACGCACTTCGGGGAGCGGGCCCGCGTTCCCGGCTCCTCCCTCCTGCTGGCCATGACGGACGTCCTCGGCCGGCACTGGGCGACCGGGCAGTCCTCGCTGGAGGACCAGCACCTGGGCGCGCTGCTCGCCTGGATCGCCCCGCCCGAGGGCCGTTCCGGCGCCGAGGCGGCGCAGGAGGCGGAGCTCGCGCGGGACGCGGCCGGCCAGTTGCTCTGTCCGCCGGCGGGCCCGGCGACCGACCCGGCGTTCGACAACAGGCTCCTCGCCCCGGCGATCGAGCGGTACGACCGCGCCCGCACGGCGCTGGCGGCGGCGGAGGACGGCCTGGAGGCCGACGACCGCCTGGGTGCGCTGACCGCCGCCGAGCGGGAGATCCGCGCGCTGGTGGCGAGCCGTACCCGGCCCACGTGGGACGCGGTGTGGCAGGGCCTGGACCTGCTCCGGGAGCTCCCGGAGGGCTCGCGCGTCGAGGAGCGCTGGACCCGCGACCGCTGGTCCTTCACCGGTCACCGGGACCGGGTCGCGTCCGGCGAACCGCCCCAGCCGCGCCGCGACGACGCGGTCACCGCCGCGAACAAGCTCGCCACGCGCGAGCGCGAGCAGTCCCGTCTGGAAGCCCAGGAGGCGCTCGACGACCCGCTGGTGATGGCGGCCCGGCGGCTGTCCGGTGAGGCGTTCGCGGGTGAGGTGGTGGACGTGGTGATGGCGTACAGCGAGAGCAAGCGCCCGAGCCCCCGCCCGCTGGTCACCGTCCGCACGGACGACGGTCCGCACCTCGGCGAGCGGGCGCGGGCCTACCGCTCCCTGGGCGGGAAGCCGCAGACGGTGGAGTTCGTGGGCTACGAGGACGGCCCCGAGGGCGGCCTGCTGGTCCTGCGCGTCCTGGACAGGATGGGCCGGGGCAAGGAGCCGGAGCCGGGCTCGGTCCCCGAGAAGGGCGACCGGCTGTGCTTCACCCTCTTCGAGCACGAACCGCGCGGCGGCGCGAAGCTCCCCGACCCGGAGGAGACCCCGTGGACCCACGGCGGCCCGCCCGGTGAGGAGCCGGCGCCGGAGCCCGCCGACCAGGTGACCGAGGAGGACATCCTGTGACCGCCCCCGCCACCCCGGCCGTGTTCGACCCGGGCGCCGAAGCCACCCGGGCCACCGAGGCGATCCTCCACGACACCCTGCACGGCACCGCGCGCGGTGTCGTCGTCGACTCCCCGCCCGGCGCCGGAAAGTCCACGCTGGTGGTGCGCGCGGCGCTGGAACTGGCGGAGGCGGGCCGCCCGCTGATGGTGGTCGCCCAGACCAACGCCCAGGTCGACGACCTGGTCCTGCGCCTCGCCGAGAAGAACCCCGACCTCCCGGTGGGCCGGCTCCACAGCAGCGACACCGACCCCTACGACAAGGCACTCGACTCCCTCGACCACGTCCGTAAGTCGGCGAAGGCCGCCGACCTCGCCGGACTGCCCGTCGTCATCTCCACAGCCGCCAAGTGGGCCCACGTCAAGGGCGTGGAGCCCTGGCAGCACGCGATCGTCGACGAGGCGTACCAGATGCGCTCGGACGCGCTCCTCGCCGTGGCCGGTCTCTTCGAACGGGCCCTGTTCGTGGGCGACCCGGGCCAGCTGGACCCCTTCTCCATCGTCGGCGCCGAGCAGTGGGCGGGCCTGTCCTACGACCCCTCCGGCTCGGCGGTGACCACGCTGCTCGCGCACAACCCCGGCCTGCCCCAGCACCGCCTGCCGGTCTCCTGGCGCCTCCCCGCCTCCGCCGCCCCCCTGGTGTCGGACGCCTTCTACCCCTACACGCCGTTCCGCAGCGGCACCGGCCACGGCGACCGCGGGCTGGCCTTCTCCGTCGCCTCGGACGCCTCCGCCCCGGACCGTGTGATCGACGAGGCCGCGGCATCGGGCTGGGGCCTCCTCCAGCTCCCCGCCCGCCACACCCCGCGCACGGACCCGGAGGCGGTCCGCGCGGTGGCCCAGGTCGTCCGTCGCCTCCTGGACCGCGAGGGCGCCTCGACCTCCGAACGCTCCCCCGACCCCACCCCCCTCAGCGCCGACCGGATCGCCGTCGGCACCGCCCACCGCGACCAGGCGGCGGCGATCCGCGCCGCCCTCGCGGAACTCGGCGTGACGGACGTGGTGGTCGACACGGCGAACCGCCTCCAGGGGCGCGAGTACGACGTCACCGTCGTCCTCCACCCCCTCTCCGGCCGCCCCGACGCCACCGCGTTCCACCTGGAGACGGGCCGCCTGTGCGTCCTCGCCTCCCGCCACCGCCACGCCTGCATCGTCGTCTGCCGCGAGGGAGTCACCGACCTGCTGGACGACTACCCCTCGACGGAACCCGTCCAGCTCGGCACCCTCGTCAAGTTTCCGGACGGCTGGGAGGCCAACCACGCGGTCCTCGCCCACCTGTCCGAACACCGGGTGACCTGGCGGCCCTGACCGTCCACGGGACCGGCCGGCTCAGGGCGCCGGCGAGTTGTTCCGGCAGGGCGGTTGAGTAGGCGTACTCATGCCGGGGCGTCCGGGCGCGCCGAGGATGGCCGTACACCCCGGGCGGCCGGACGGCCGGACAGCCGGGGGCCTTGGACACGAGGAGCCACTGATGCCGTCCTTCCCCGCGCCCGTCGGATCACCGGCAGGCACCCTGTCCTTGCCGGGCCGCGGCGGCCGTCGGCTGCCCGCCGTCCTCGCGGCCCTCGTCGCGGTGGCGCTCGTGGCGTCGGCGTTCGGCGCCAAGGACCCGACGACCTGGGTGCTGGAGACGGTGTGGGTGATGGTGGGCCTGCCGTTGGCGATCCTGCTGCGCCACCGCTTCCCGCTGAGCGGCCTGCTCTGCGGCCTCCTGGCCGCCCACGCCGTCGTCCTGATCGTCGGCGGGCACTACACGTACGCGGAGGTCCCGGCCGGTGACTGGGTGCGCGACGGGCTCGGCCTGGAGCGCAACCCCTACGACCGCTTCGGCCACCTCATGCAGGGCTTCGTCCCGGCGATCCTGGTCCGGGAGCTCCTCGTCCGTACCTCACCCCTGCGCGGCAGCCGCTGGCTGGCCCCGCTGGCGGTCTGCGCCTGCCTCGCCTTCAGCGCAGGCTTCGAGATGCTGGAGTGGCTGGCGGCCGTGATCGGAGGACAGGCGGCCGACGCGTTCCTGGGGACGCAGGGCGACGTCTGGGACACCCAGTGGGACATGTTCTGCGCCCTGATCGGCGCCACCGCCGCCCTCCTCCTCCTCACCCGCCCCCACGACCGCAGCCTCACCCGCCTGGGAGCCACCACGAAGGACTGAGCCGCGCGGCGGCGCCGGTGATCCCCCGGTGGACACCACGACTTCCACCGGCCGACGAGCCGGCGGGCTCCCCGCGCAGGGGCACCGCCGGACACGGCGTCGACGCCCTCTTGCGCGGGCGCGGGACAATGGACGGTGGCCCGCCTACCGGGGGGCGATCGTCGTACGTGAAGGAGATCCCATGGCGGAGCAGGCGCCGCGTCGGGAGCAGCCGCGGCTACGCCCCGCGCCCTTGTTGTTCGAGCCCGCGGCGGCGGCCTCGGATCCGGAGCACTTCTTCGACCTGGAGTCGCTCGAGGATCCGCGCGCGCTGCTGGAGCGGGCGACCGAGCTGACGCTCGCGTTCCGTGCGGCGGCGGACCGGGCGACGGAGTTCCAGGCGATGGCGGCGGCCCAGCTCGCCGACCCCCGGCGCTTCGACCGGCTGACGGCGGCGGACATCGCCGAGCGCGCCGAGTGGACCGAGGACTACGCGAAGAAGATGGTCGAGTTCGGCCGGGACCTGATGCGCAGCGGCGAAGGGCCGGGGCACGTCGATCCCGCCTGAGCCCCTAGGGCTTGTCTGACTGCTCGAACGGGCGTGGCATATGCCGGACGGGCACGATACCTGTTAGCCCGTCCCCGCGTCCCCGGTTCACGCAACTCTGCGGAACCGTTCCCTCACGGGCGGTACATGTAGGCGTCATGAGCAGCCCACGGAAAGTCTCCGACGTCAGCGGTGTCACCCCGGACGGCGCCGCCTGGCTCGCCTCGGCCGGGACGTATCCGCGCAGCACGCTCGCGCACTGGGGGGAGCGGCCGGACGCGCCGGTCGTGCTGCCCTGCGGTGTGGTCTTCGACGTGGTGAGCGTGCCCGCGCTGTTCGGGCGCCGGATGCTGGACCGGCTGTGGGAGGAGGGGCCGGGGTCCGGCCCCGTGGCCGAGTTCCGCGGGCGGACGCTGCTCTTCGCCGCGCCCGGCACGGCCCAGCGGCTGCCCGCCCTCCTGGAGTGGGAGGAGTGGGGCGCGCGCGGCGCCCGGACGGACGGCGTCCCGCCGCTGCTGTGCCATGGCGCCGGTGACGCGGTGACCGTCCCCGCGCCCGCTCCCGCGGGCCCCGCCGACCCCGCGCCCGTCGCCCGCTGGCTGGTCGCCCCCGACACCCGTCGTCCCTGGTTGCCGGGCCCGGAGGTGCTGCTGTGGGCGGCCGTGCGGGCGGCCCGCGCCGCCGTGCGGATATCGATTTTTCCTCCCGCCGATCGTGATGCTAATGTCTACGACGTCAGCAGGCGCCGCTAGCTCAGTTGGTTAGAGCAGCTGACTCTTAATCAGCGGGTCCGGGGTTCGAGTCCCTGGCGGCGCACGACATGAGTGAGGCCCCTCGCAGCAGCGAGGGGCCTCACTCATGTGCGGTGGGTCCGGCTACCGCGTGCTGATCTTCACCGTCCACGCCCCGGACGCCGTGCGCCCCTCCACCTCCACCCGGACGGACGTCCCCGGCACCGTGAAGCTCTCGCCGAGGCCGACCGGCGCGTCCGCGAGGGGCGGGTAGACGGAGTCCTCCCCGCAGGCCTCGGTGTGCGGGTGCGCGTCGACGACCTCGACGGGGCCGCGCCCGGAGCGGGTGTCGGCGTTCACCCGGTAGACCAGCACCCCCTGCCGGCAGGCCGCCGTGTCGTTGCCGGCCCGGCCGCGCACCTCGAAGGCGAGCGCGGTGTCGGCGCCGGTGCGCACGACCGCGAGCTTGGTGCCCCGCCCGAGACCGAAGGACGGCGCCCCCGCCGCCCCCGTCACCGGTGTCCCGGGGCCCGCCGCCAGCGGCTCCAGCGTCAGCCGCACCGGCCCGGCCTGCACGCACCGCACCTGCCGGGGCTCCAGCCAGCCCAGCTTCCACTTGTGCCAGGCGAACAGGTCCGGTGCGAGGGCGAACTGGCTGCCCATCAGGTCCCAGTCACCGACGTGGGTGTCCCAGTCGCCCTTGCCGTCCACCGGCCGGTGGTAGAGGTCGGGCAGGTCGAAGACGTGGCCGGTCTCGTGGGCGAGGACGAGCCGGTCCGGGGGATGGTTCTCGAACACGGTGACGACCCGGTGGATGTCGGCGCCGTCGGCACGCATCGGACGGTCCAGGTTGACGACCTTGGTGGCGTCGGAGTCCACCCCGGGCGCGTCCGGGTCGGCGACGAAGTAGACGACGTCGTAGCGGGCGTAGTCGACGTGCCGGTCGGTGACGGCGAGCGCGTCGCGCAGGTAGGCCGCGCGGTGGGCGACGGTCCAGTCGCGCTCTATGGCGTACTCGGTGGAGGGGCGCGGCATGCGGATCCAGTGCCGCAGGGGGTGCGGGCGCAGGGTGAACTTGCCGTAGGACGCCTGCCGGAAGAAGCGGCTGGTGGCGGGGAAGTGGTCGGCGGCGAGTTCGGCGGGTGTGGTCAGGGGGTGGGAGTCGGGGAAGGACAGGAACACCATCACCGCGTCCAGGGACCGGGCGGGGCGGGGATAGGCGGCGTTCCAGGTGTCGAGGCCCTCGGAGTGGTGGGCGTCGGTGCGGGTGAGGGCGCAGGGCGCCGCGGAGAACGGCTCGGGGTCGGAGGGGACGCTGACCATGGAGGTCGCCGCGAGCGCCGACATGGTGGTGCACATCGCCGCGGTCATGCGCAGCCGGGGCCGTACGCCCGGCCGGCCGGGCAGGGACAGTCCACCCGAACGGCCGAACCGGCTGCGCAGCGCCGCACGGCCGAGTCGTCCCGGGGTGAGCTGACGCGGCACGGGGACCTCCGGGGAACGGTTCGCGGGACACCGCACCCCAGACTGTGATGGTTTGTCATACTGCGCCCTGTTCAACTGCACCGGACGGGTGAGAACGGGGGGAATCCGAACGGAGCCGAACGGAGTCGACTTCCTGTTCACTCACGGAACGTCACAACTGGTCGGAGGTCCGCATAAGCCGCCCACCCGTGGGCAGAAACGATCGGGCGGAGATGCGGATCCGGACGGAAGACCGGACAGTGGCTGGAAGGCCCCGGCTCGGGCCTCTATGATCGGCACACTTCCTGGTACTGAGAGACTTTCCTGCACGGACAGCGGCGGACAGCGATCGAGTGCACTGCGGGAGCGAGTGGTGAGCGGAACGTCCGAAGGGCCGGCGCCCGCGACGGAACTCGACCGGCCGGTCGTCACGGAGAGTGAGATCATCACCTCTGCCGGTACGGATCCCCCCGTCGTGCGCGCCCCCGCGCCGTCTCCCCCGTCGTACCGCTCCGTCTTCACGGCCGCGCCGCTGGCGATGGCCGTGGTCGACCGCGAGGGCCTGGTGACCGGCGCCAACGCGGCCCTCGCCGGCCTGCTGGGCCGCGACCAGGACACCCTGACCGGGGCCGTCGCCGCCGACCTGGTGGACCTGACCTCCGACGCCCGCACCTGGCACGCCTACCGCGAGATGCTGCGCGGGCGGCGGGCCCGGCTGCGCTGCTCGCGCCGGCTGAAGCACCCCGAGGGACACGCGCTGTGGGTGCGGGTGACGGTCGCCCCGCTGCCCGCCGTGGACGGGGGCGTGCTGCTGTCGGTCGCCGACATCAGCGACCACCGCGAGCTCCAGGAGCGCCTGCGGCACGTACGGATGCACGACCCGGTGACGCGGCTGCCCAACCGCACCCTGTTCTTCGAGCGGCTGGCCAAGGCGCTGGAGGCGGAGTCGTACGAGGAGAGCGGCACGGGCCGGATCGGGCTGTGCTACCTCGACCTGGACGGGTTCAAGGCCGTCAACGACACCCTGGGCCACCGCGTCGGCGACCAGTTGCTGACCGCCGTCGCCGAACGGCTCACCCGGTGCGCCAAGGAAGCGGCCAGGACCGGCACGCCGCTGGTCGCCCGGCTCGGCGGGGACGAGTTCGCGCTGCTCGTGGAGGACTCCACCGGCACCGAACAGCTCGCCGACCTCGCCGAGTCGCTGCTCGACGCGATCCAGGCACCGTTCGACCTGTCGGGCCGGCGGCTGTCGGTCTCCGCGTCGATCGGGGTGGTGGAGCGGCACGCCGCCGGGACCACCCCCACCGCGCTGATGCAGGCCGCCGACACGACGCTGTACTGGGCGAAGGCCGACGGCAAGGCCCGCTGGACCCTCTTCGACCCGGAGCGCAACGCCCACCGGGTGACCCGTCAGGCGCTCGCCTCCACCCTCCGACCGGCCATCGACCGGGGCGAGTTCGCGCTGGAGTACCAGCCGCTGGTGGGCATGGAGGACGACCGGGTGCACGGGGTGGAGGCACTGGTTCGCTGGCACCACCCGCGCTTCGGCACGCTGACGCCGAATCGGTTCATCTCACTGGCCGAGGAGGACGGTTCGATCGTGCCGCTCGGCCGCTGGGTGCTGCGCACCGCCTGCCGGCAGGCCCGCGCGTGGCAGCTGGAGCACCCGCAGGGACCGCCCATCTTCGTCAGTGTGAACGTGGCGGTCCGTCAGGTGTGGGACTCCGACCTGGTGGCGGACGTCGCGGACATCCTTCAGGAGACGGGCCTCGCGCCGGAACTGCTCCAGCTGGAGCTGACCGAGTCGGCGGTGATGGGCTCCTCCGGCCGGCCGATCCAGACCCTGAAGGCGCTCAGCGACATGGGCGTGCGCATCGCCATCGACGACTTCGGCACCGGCTACTCGAACCTGGCCTACCTCAGCCGGCTGCCCGTGTCGGTGCTGAAACTGGACGGCTCCTTCGTACGGGGCTTCCAGATCGAGGACCGCACCGCCAAGGCGAGCCCCGCGGACGAGGTCATCGTCGAGGCGATGGTGCAGCTCGCCCACCGGCTCGGCCTGACCGTCACCGCCGAGTGCGTGGAGACCTCGGCGCAGGCGACCCGGCTGCGCCGGATCGGGTGCGACACCGGTCAGGGCTGGCTGTACTCCAGGCCGGTGTCGCCGGACCGCATCTCCGAACTGCTGGACACGCCCGGGGTTCAGGCGGGCGTCGGCAATCCGTAGACGTCGGCGATCAGCTCGTAGGAGCGCAGCCGGACGTCACCGCCGTGGGCGTTGGCGGTGAGCATCAGCTCGTCGGCGCCGGTGCGCTTGCGCAGCTCGTCCAGGCCCGCGCGGACCTCGTCCGGGGTGCCGTGCACGACGTCGGCGTTCCAGGAGTCGATGAACTCGCGCTCCGCCGGGCTGAAGTCGTACGCCTCGGCCTCCTCGGGCGTGGGGACGAGCCCGGGGCGACCGGTGCGCAGCCGCACCATGTTGAGTGCGGCGGCCAGCACCTGACGGCGTGCCTCCTTCTCGTCGTCCGCGGCCAGCGCGGAGACGCCGATCAGGGCGTAGGGGGCGTCCAGGACCTCGCTGGGGCGGAAGGACTCGCGGTACAGGTCCAGCGCCGGGACGGTGTTCCGCGCCGAGAAGTGGTGGGCGAAGGCGAACGGCAGGCCGAGCATGCCGGCCAGCCGGGCGCTGAAGCCGGAGGAGCCGAGCAGCCAGACGGGCGGACGGTGCGGGGACTGCACCCCGCCGGGCGAGGTCGCCTGCACCGGGCCGGGGACGGCGTGGATGCGGGCGTAGGGGTGGCCGTCGGGGAAGTCGTCGTCGAGGAAGCGGGTGAGCTCGGCGAGCTGCTGGGGGAAGTCGTCTGCGCCCTCGTTCAGCCGGTCGGTGCGGCGCAGGGCGGCCGCGGTGGCCCCGTCGGTGCCGGGGGCACGGCCGAGGCCGAGGTCGATCCGGCCCGGGGCCAGCGCCTCCAGGGTGCCGAACTGCTCGGCGATCACCAGGGGCGCGTGGTTGGGCAGCATCACCCCGCCGGAGCCGAGGCGGATGCGCTCGGTGTGGGCGGCGAGGTGGGCCAGGATCACCGCCGGGGAGGAGGACGCCACGCCCGGCATGGAGTGGTGCTCGGCGACCCAGTGGCGGTGGAAGCCCCGGGACTCCGCGAGGCGGGCCAGCTGCACGCTGGTCCTCAGCGCGTCGGTGGCGGTGCTGCCCGCCCCCACGGTGACCAGGTCGAGGACCGAGAGCGGGACGGGCGCGTCCCCGTGGGCGGTGCCTCGTATCCCGTCGGCTGCGGTGTCGTCTGCGGCCACGGTGGGGTGCCTCCTGTGTGTCGCCGTGCGCTGTTCCCGGTGGACAACAGGGCCGGCACCCCTTCTATTCCGTGACCGGGCCGACCGCGGCATGGCTCCGTGACCGGCCCGGACGCGTTCTCCTCCGTGACCGGCCCGGACGCGGTCCGCGGTCAGACCTGGACGATCGGCTCCCGGGTGAACAGCGCGCCCAGTTCCGGGGCGTTCACCCGGCGGTCCGCCAGGCGCAGGCACTCCCAGACGGTGACCTGGTTGGCGGTGAGGACCGGCTTGCCCAGCTCCTTCTCCAGGGCGGGGATGTGGGCGACGGTGTGCAGGGCCGTGTCGGGCAGGAGCACCGCGTCGGCGTCGGGGGTGTCGGCCGCGCGGGCCAGCGCGAACAGCTCCTCCTCGCCCCAGGCGCCGACCTCGGCGTCCGTGACCGCCCCGGAGCCGCGCACGCCGGTGACCTCGGCGCCGCCGGCCCGCAGGAACTCGGCGAAGAGCGCCGCCACGTCGTCCGGGTAGGTGGCGCCGACGGCGACCCGCCGCGCCTCGATCTCCCGCAGCGCGTGCACGAAGGCGAAGGAGGTGGAGGAGGCGGGCATGCCGGCCGCCAGGGCGAGGCTGCGCACCTGCTCGTGGGCCCCGTCCCAGCCGTGCACGAAGCTGCCGCTGGTGCAGGCCCACACCACCGCGTCCGCGCCGGACAGGCGGAGCTGCTGGAGGCCCGCCGCCAGACGTTCGGGCGCGCCCATCTGGAGGAGCGCGTCCACCCGGCGCGCGTCCTCGCCGGTGTCGGTGTGCACCAGGTCCACCCGGACGTCGCTGCCCAGCAACTGCTCGATGCGCGGATAGTCGTCCTCTGCGGAGTGGCCCGGATAGAGGAATCCCAGTGCGGTCATGTCCAGCCTTCCTGCTGCTTCTCTTCCGGCACGTCCGGCGGTACCGGACCGGATGCCCGGACCGGACGCCCGGCCCGGCGGTACGGTCCCGGAGCGCGCCGACGCGTCGATCAGCGCCTGATACGGTCCCACCGCTCGGGTACCCCATCGGCGCAGCGCCGCCCATGTGGTCACCTGGTTGGCCGAGATGACCCGTATGCGCCGTTCCGCCTCCGGCCGGCCACCGGCGGCCGTCGGGGAGCCACCGTGCCGGAGAACCTGGAGGCGAAGCCCGTGACCGTCCCCACGCTGCTCGTCCTGGACGCCGATCCGCTCCCCCGCCTCGGCAGGCTCACCGGCCGGGTCAGGGTCGAGCACGCGGACGCCTCGACGCTCGCCGGGCGGCTGCCTGCCGCGGACGTGCTGCTGGTGTGGGACTTCGCCTCCGACGCGGTGCGCAGGGCGTGGCCCGGTGAGGGTCCCCGGCCGCGCTGGGTGCACACGGCGAGCGCGGGCGTGGACCATCTGCTCTGTCCGGAACTCGTCGCGTCCGACACCGTCGTCACCAACGCCCGCGGGATCTTCGACCGGCCGATCGCCGAGTACGTCGCGGCCCTCGTCCTCGCCTTCGCCAAGGACCTGCCGCGGACCCTGGAGCTCCAGCGGGAGCGGGCCTGGCGGCACCGGGAGACGCGCCGGGTCGCGGGGACCCGCGCCGTGGTGGTCGGCTCGGGCCCGATCGGCCGGGCGATCGCCGGCACGCTCGGCGCGCTGGGGGTGCGGACCGCGCTGGTCGGGCGGACCGCGCGGTCCGCAGTGCACGGCCCCGAGGACCTGGACCGGCTGATGGCCGGCGCGGACTGGGTGATCGCGGCCGCTCCGCTGACTGGGAGGACGCCGGGCATGTTCGACACCCGCAGGTTCGGGATGATGCAGCCGTCCGCGTACTTCCTCAACGTCGGCCGGGGGCAGCTGGTCGTGGAGGAGGCGTTGGCCCGGGCGCTGCGCGGACGGTGGATCGCGGGCGCCGCGCTGGACGTCTTCGCGGCCGAGCCGCTCACCCCCGACAGCCCGCTCTGGGAGCTGCCGGGGCTGGTCGTCTCCCCGCACATGAGCGGGGACACCGTCGGCTGGCGGGACGAACTCGGCGCCCAGTTCGTGGAGTTGTACGAGCGGTGGGCGGCGGGCCTGCCGCTGGTGAACGTGGTCGACAAGCAGCGCGGGTACGTACCGGGCCACTGACGTCCCGGTCGTGGCCGCACGGGCCCATCCGGCGTGGCGGACGTCACCACCGGCTGGGGAGCGCGTTCCGGACGGCCGCGCGGGTGACCGGGGCCCGGTCGTCCCGCGGCCCGGCCGTGCGGGTGACGCCGGGTGTGACCGGCCGGGTCTTCGGTGTACCGGCCGGCCGTCCCCCTCGTGGCGGTCCCGGACGGCCCGCCGGCCGAGGGCGCCGGGCCGGGACACCGGACCGAAAAAGATCGGCATAACCGCAGTGGCTTCGGGTAGCTGCGCGCCCATGGCTCCACCACACAGAACCCCTCCGAGGGGCACAACCCACCGAAGGTTCCGGACCGGCGGGCCCACACGCCGGTCGCTGCTCGCGGGGGTGGCGGCGCTCGGCGCCCTGGGGGCCGCGGGCTGCTCGCGGGTGGCCACCGCCTCCGACGTGCGGGGCGGTGATCTCCTCGACCGGCTGCGGGCGCAGGGCGTGGCCCGGCTCGGCATCGCGGGCGAGATCCCCTTCGGGTACATCGACAGGAACGGTGAGCTGACCGGTGAGGCCCCGGAGCTCGCGAAGGTCATCTTCAAGCGGCTCGGAGTGGACCGGGTGCAGCCGGTGCCGACGGAGTTCGGCTCCCTCATCCCGGGGCTGGCGTCACAGCAGTTCGACGTGGTGGCGGCCGGGATGTACATCAACCCCGAGCGCTGCGAGCAGGTCATCTTCTCCGACCCCGACTACCAGATGCTCGACGCCTTCATCGTGCGCAAGGGCAACCCCCTCGGGCTGCGCGACTACAAGGACGTCGTGGAGAAGAAGGCCAAGTTCGCGACCGGTACCGGCTACGCCGAGATCGGCTACGCGGTGGAGGCCGGGTTCGAGGAGAGCGACATCCTGATCGTGCCCGACCAGGTGGCCGGCCTGAACGCCGTGGAGGCCGGGCGCGTGGACGTCTTCGCGGGCACGGCGCTGACCGTCCGCGAGGTGGTCAAGAAGTCCTCGAAGACCGAGGCGACGGAGGCGTTCCAGCCCCTCGTCGACGGCAAGCCGCACACCGACGGCGGCGGTTTCGCCTTCCGCCCGAACGAGACCAACCTGCGGGACGCCTTCAACGCCGAGTTGCACAAGCTCAAGAAGAGCGGCGAACTGCTGCGCATCCTCAAGCCCTTCGGTTTCACCGAGGACGAGATGACCGATCTGACCGCGAAGGAGTTGTGCGGCGGATGACATCCGGACTGTGGGCCCTGGTACTCGACGGCGTCTGGGTCACGCTCCAGCTCCTCTTCTTCAGCGCGCTGCTGGCGACGGCCGTCTCCTTCGTGGTCGGTGTCGCGCGCACCCACCGCCTGTGGATCGTCCGCTTCCTCGCGGGCTTCTACACCGAGGTGTTCCGCGGCACCTCCGCGCTGGTGATGATCTTCTGGGTGTTCTTCGTGCTGCCGCCGGCCTTCGGCTGGCAGCTCGTGCCGATGTGGGCGGGCACCCTGGCGCTGGGCCTGACGTACGGGGCGTACGGCTCCGAGATCGTGCGCGGCGCGCTCGGCGCGGTCGACCCCGCGCAGAAGGAGGGCGGCATCGCGCTCAGCTTCACGCCCTGGCAGCGGATGCGGCTGATCCTGCTGCCGCAGGCGGTGCCGGAGATGATCCCGCCGTTCTCCAACCTGCTGATCGAACTGCTGAAGGGCACCGCCCTGGTGTCGATCATGGGCATGGGTGACCTGGCGTTCAGCGGCAACCTGGTGCGCCTGGCGCTGCAGGAGAGCGCGGAGATCTACACGTACGTCCTGCTGATCTACTTCGTGATCGCGTTCCTGCTGACGCGGGTGATGCGCGGGCTGGAGAGGAAGCTGAAGACGGGCGTGGGGAAGGCACCGGTGCGCGAGCCCGACACGGAGCTGAAGCGGCCCGAGACGAGCAACGTGGGGGGTGCCGCCTGATGGAGTGGGACTGGAGCGCGGTCTCCGACTTCATGCCGCACTTCTGGGACGGTCTGCTGGTCACCCTGCAGATCCTCGTCCTCGGGTCGCTGCTGTCGTTCGTCCTCGGCCTGGTGTGGGCGCTGCTGATGCGGGTGCCGTCGCGCTGGGTCACCTGGCCCGTCGGCGCGGTCACGGAGTTCGTCCGCAACACCCCGCTGCTCGTGCAGCTGTTCTTCCTCTTCTACGTGCTGCCCGAGTGGAACGTGACGTTCTCGGCACTGACCACCGGTGTGGTCGCCATCGGGCTGCACTACTCGACGTACACGATGCAGGTCTACCGGGCCGGTATCGAGGCGGTGCCGGTCGGCCAGTGGGAGGCCGCGACGGCGCTCAACCTGCCGGTGCGGCGGACCTGGACGGCCGTGGTGCTGCCGCAGGCGATCCGCCGGGTGATCCCCGCCCTCGGCAACTACGTGATCTCCATGCTGAAGGACACGCCGCTGCTGATGGCGATCACGGTGCTGGAGATGCTCGGCGAGGCGCGTCTGTTCTCGCAGCAGAACTTCCAGTTCACCGAGCCCCTGACGGTGATCGGCGTGGCCTTCGTCATCGTCTCCTACCTGGCCTCCCTTGCCCTGCGAGCCCTGGAGCGACGCCTTGCCCACTGACACCCTCCCCAATCCCGAGAAGAGCCCCGGGCGCAGCACCGGCGAGCTGATACGCCTGGAGCAGGTCACCAAGCGGTTCGGGGACAACACCGTCCTCGACCACCTGGACTTCTCCGTCGACGCCGGCAAGCACGTCACCCTGATCGGCCCCTCGGGGTCGGGCAAGACGACGATCCTGCGCCTGCTGATGACGCTGCTCAAGCCCGACGAGGGCACGATCACCGTGGACGGGCGGAAGCTGTTCCCGGCGACCGAGAAGGAGCGGCGGGAGGTGCGCAAGCAGATCGGGATGGTGTTCCAGCAGTTCAACCTGTTCCCGAACATGAGCGTGCTGCGCAACATCACCGAGGCGCCGGTCACCGTGCTCGGCATGTCGAAGGACGAGGCGGTGGAACGCGCCAAGGGCCTGCTGGACATGGTGGGGCTGGCCGACAAGTGCGACGCCCGCCCGGCCCAGCTCTCCGGCGGCCAGCAGCAGCGCGTGGCGATCGCGCGGGCGCTGGCGATGCGGCCGAAGGTGCTCCTCCTCGACGAGGTGACCTCGGCGCTGGACCCGGAGCTGGTCGCGGGCGTCCTGGACCTGCTGCGGGAGATCGCCCGCACCACCGACATCACCATGCTCTGCGTGACCCACGAGATGAACTTCGCCCGGGACATCTCCGACCAGGTGCTGATGTTCGACGCGGGCCGGGTGATCGAGACGGGCCCGCCGGAGAAGATCTTCAACGAGCCGGAGAACGACCGGACGCGGGAATTTCTCAGCGCGGTCCTGTAGTCGGGGACCGCCGGGCGGGCAACGTCCGAGGTCCACGCCCCGGATCATCCCTCTGACATATGCCAGAGGGTCGGCACCGCAGTTCGGAGGGCCGCGATCTCGTCAACACCCGCTTCCCGGCAGCCGCTTGACGGCTATCGTGGAGGGGATTGGCTGACCGGATCGCGGCCCTCGGCCGTGGCCGGGCAGACGGGGACATGACGAAGGGACCCACCAGCGAGCGCAGGGGGAAACCGTGGCGCTGAGGCAGGAGCCGAGCGCGTCGTACCACCCGGTCCAGGACGCGCTGCGCGTCCTGGAGACCGTGGCGCGACGCGGCACAGGAGTCAACGACACCGAACTCGCCCGCGAGACCGGCATCCCCGCGGAGCGGCTGACCACGCTGCTGCGGATGCTGCGCCGCGAGGCCTACGTCGAGCAGATCGCCGACGGGGCGTACGTCACCGGGACGGCCTTCGGCCGCCTCGGTTCCGCCGAGGGGCACGACCAGGCGCTGCGCGACCAGCTCCAGCACACCCTGGACCGGATCCGCGACTCGGTGGGCGCCGCCGTCTACATGACCCGGTACGTCGACGGCGAGGTGGAGGTCACCCAGTACGCCGACGGTCCGGCCACCCCGAAGGTCAACGAGTGGGTGGACTTCCGCTCCTGCGCGCACGCCACCGCGATGGGCAAGAGCCTGCTCACCCAGCTCGACCACGACGGCCGGCGCGACCACCTCGCCCGGCACCGGATGGCCCGGCTCACCTCGCGCACCATCACCAGCGACCGGCTGCTGCTGTCCCGGCTCGCCTCGCAGCCGCCCACGGTGCCGGTCCTGGACCTCCAGGAGTACGCGGTGGGCACGGTCTGCGCGGCCGTCCCGATCACGGCCGGTTCCTCGGTGGGCTGCCTGGCGCTGTCCCTCCCGGTCGAGCACGCCCACCGGCTGCGCCGGGCCGCCGACACCCTCAACCGCAACGCGGCCCCGGTGCTGCTCTCACTGGCGATCTGAGGCCTGTCCGGCGGATCATGCCGGGCAGGCCCTGGCCCCCGGGAGGGTGGTCGGAACCACCCCCCGGGACCGGGTATTATTTTTGTGTCGCCGGACGCGGAAGCGGACGGCGGGAGTCATGCGCCGCTAGCTCAGTTGGTTAGAGCAGCTGACTCTTAATCAGCGGGTCCGGGGTTCGAGTCCCTGGCGGCGCACCTGAAAGGGCCTCTCGTGGGAGCGAGAGGCCCTTCGACGTGCTCGGGCAGGATCAGAACGTGACGTCGGAGCAGGCGTAGAACGCGTTGCCCGTGTCATGGACCGTCCACACCGCGAGGATCACGTGGTGGCCACTGAGCCCGGACGGCAGACGGCCGCTGTGCGACAGGGTCTGCGGCGGGCGCTGACCGTTGTAGGGCACCGTCAGGAACGGTGTGAGGTTGAGGTCGGACCGGGCCAGGTTGTGGTTCTGGTTCCAGCCCGGCTTGGTGACGTAGTACTTGAAGTCGGTGGTGGCGTGCATGGCCGTGAACTGCCACCGGAAGGTGTAGTTCTGCCCGCCCGACACCCGGGTGGTGGGCCAGGCCCCGCCGGACGGGGTCCGCGGGCTGTCGAGCTGGGCGAACGGCGTGTTGCCGCCCGAGCAGATCCGCCCGTCGGCGGGCCCGGAGCCGGGGAAGCCCTTCGGCCCCTCGACGCTCTGCGGCTCCCACTGGATGGATCCGCAGTTGGTGACCGTGCCGTTCTGGCAGAGCTTCTGCCTGCTGATCGGCAGGTCGGTGTAGCCGTGGCTGCTGGCACCGCCGGAGGAGAACACGAGCGCTCCGGTCGTGGCCAGTCCCACCGCGGCTGCGTACAGCTTGGTCCGTGTGCGCATGCTGCCGCTCCTGGAGAACGTGGGGGAGTTTCGGTGAGCCGTGCGAGTAGGTCTAGACCAAGTTCAGATTATGGGCGCCGATTGAACATGTCCATACCAATCGCGGGCCGGGTTCTCCCTCCGTTCACGGCCCCGTCTCCCCCCGGCCCGCGCAGAACGCCACCGTCAGGTCCTTCACCAATACCTTGCGTTCCTGGTCGTCGAGCTCCACCAGCCCCCGCATCGTCAGCCGGGTCACCGTGTCCTCCACCGAATCCACGACCGAGCTGAGCACACGCGCCCGGTGCTGGGCGTCCAGCGCGGCGATCCGGCGCCGGTGCATCGCGGCGGCCACCTCCGGCACGTACTCCACCCGCACCGGCCGCACCGCGAGCACCTCCACCCCCACCGGCCCGGTGTCCGCCGCCACCAGCCGGGTCAGCGCGGCCCGCGTCGCCTCCACCTCCCCGCGCCCCGCCCCCGGCGCCGCCACCGGGACGCGCAGCAGTGCCGCCTCCACGCACTCGCGCAGGTAGCGCTCGTGGTCCTCGACGCCCAGCGTGGCCCGCGCGGTGTCCCGCACCCGCCACACCACCTGCACCGCCACCCGCAGCCCGACCCCGCCCCGGTCGGCCGCCGGCACCCCGTCGCCGCGCCAGTGCCGCAGCCGTACGTCCACCCGGCGGCGCAGCAGCAGCGGGTTGACCCACATCAGGCCGGTCCGCCGCACCGTCCCCCGGTAGCGGCCGAACAGACCGAGCACCCAGGCCCGCCCGGTACTCCCGCGGGCCAGCCCGCCGAACCCGAACAGCCCGAGTGTCCCGGCACCCGCGAACGCCGCCCACTGGGCGGGGCCGGGCCCGGCCGCACCGGCCCGCGCCACGATGCCGAGCGCCTCCGCGGCGAACGCCGGCACCGCGCCCGCCCACCAGGCGGTGGCCGCGCACCCCGCCGTCCCGCAGAGCCCGGCCAGCACCCCCACGGCACCGGGCAGCACCCGGGCCGGCCGCTCCACCAGCCCGGGATCGACCTGGGCGACGGCCTGCCGGGACCGCTCCCCCTTGTCCCGCCCCGCGCCCGGCCGGTGCGCGGCGACCGCGGGCCGCACCCGCACCGGGCCGGGCCCGGAATCCTCCCGATCTCCCCGGTCGTCACGGAACAGCAGGTGAAAGGGGATCTCGGTGGTGGACTCGGTGTGGATGAGCCGGACCGGCCGGGCGGCCGGCGCACCGTCCGGCGGCTGCCCGGGTTCGGGGACGTGCTCGGGGATGTGGGACGTGGTCGTGGTCATGCGTGCCTGCCTCCAGCCTCCGCGCCAGATGCGTCACCTTCGGGGGACCCGGACGCCGGGCGGTGCCCGGCCCCCGGAGGAACTGCGTACGGCAGGGGGACGCCGTCAGGAGAACAGCCGCCGCCAGGTCTCCGGGCCCGGGTGGCCGTCCGCCGCGCCGCCGCGCCAGCCCTGCGCCCGCTGGAACGCCCGCACCCCGCGGCGGTCCGCCTCGCCCCAGCGCGGCCCCGGCCCGCCGGTGCCGTACCGGCCGAACCCCTTCGCCACCAGCCGCCTGCCCAGCCGGGTGACGTGTTCGTTCTCCGCACCGGGACGGAACGCCGCCCGTCCCGGATAGCCCGGCACGAGGGGTCCGCGCGCCCCGCCCGCGGCGGAAGCGGAACCTCCGGAAAGGCCGTCCCGGCCCGCTCCGAAGAGCGGCCGCTCCCGGGCGGGCGGACCCGGCGGCCCGCCCGCGACGGCACCCGGCGACCCCGGCCCCTCCTGGAGCACCCGGGCCGCCGTGCGGTCCTCCGCCGTCCGGCCCCGGCCCGGCGGCGAGGCGCGGACCGGCCCGGCACCGCCGCGCACGAGCATCCGGCCGAATTCCGTGAGGGAGGCGGTGCCGGCTCCGGGACCGAAACCGGCCATCGCGTGCGGCACCTTCCGCGCGGCCCACCGCCGGGCCCGTCCGACGAGGTCCACGCGGGTGACCGCGGGCTCCCACCCGCCCCGGCGCCCCGGTTCGCCTGCGAAGACGTCCGGCCGGGCGGTGCGGTGCGGCGCCGGCTGTCCCGGGCGGCGGCCGAAGGGGGAATGCGGCAGCGCCCGCGGCTCGTGCGCACAGCCCGGACAGTCGCGGTCACCGGCCGGATCGAACGTCCCGAACACCGGAGACCCCATGCGATTCCCCTCACACTCCCGGCCGATTCCTCCACGTCTGCGCACGACGGCCAGTCTCGCAACGGTCCCGCGCACCCGCACCGTCGGCGGTCCGAATGACGTAAGGGCCCGGGTGACCCCGCAGGCCGCGGGCGCCCGGCGGGCCGGGTGGTCCGGGGCAGCCTCCGGGGTCCTGTAGAGTTACGCCGTCAGCGCGCGCCGCTAGCTCAGTTGGTTAGAGCAGCTGACTCTTAATCAGCGGGTCCGGGGTTCGAGTCCCTGGCGGCGCACCGACAGGACGGGCTCCTCGTGCAGACGGGGAGCCCGTCGGTTTTGGCCGGTTCTCCCCTCGCGTCCGTTGAGCGGAACCCTCACGCCCCACGTATGGAACAGCGGCCCCACCGCTCGCCCGGGCGTCACAATGGTCGCGTATGCCCGGTGTACACCGTGTTTCGCATCTTGCGATCATGATGGACACCGTAGACCCTGGTCTCTTCAAGAAGCTGCGGATTCGCGGCTGTTGGGGGGCAAGGGAACCGGTTGCCGGCGGAGCGGGGCGAGGGGCCCCGCTCGGCGGGTGATGCCGAGGGGGGCATCATGCAACCGGAAGAGCGCTGTGCCGTGTCTATAAGGTGTGGGTGACGTGGTGACAGCGGTCAACCACTGACACGTACGTGAAGGTCGAGGGGGACCGGCACGGACGTAAGGAAGCGACGAAACACGCGCGGAGCGCGTGTGGGGGGATGACTCATGACGTCGACGCCGACGGGCGCCCGGAAGGACAACGACCCGTCTGAGACCACCCAGCTCAGGGTGCCTGCGCACAGGACAGGAAACACGGGCACGTTCCGCCGGATCAAGAAGACGCTGCCGAGATACGACTACGAGCACTACAGCCGGCTCGCGGGTCCCCTCACCCAGCCCGATCCGAACAAGCCGTACAAGGTCCAGTACCGCTCGCTGATCGGCCAGGAGCCGCACCGCATCCGCATCGCGCTGATGCTGGCCGCGGCCCCGGTGCTGTCGCTGGTGCTGCTGGTGTGGCTGCTCCAGCCCGCGCACTGGACCGAGCGGGACTACGTGGAGTTCGAGTGGCTGCCGGCCCTCGACATCGTCATGCTCGTCTCGATCGGTCTGATCGAGTTCTTCCGCTGCATGAACGTGCTGTCGAACGCGCACGCGACCCTGGTCGCCCGCGACCCGATCCCGGTGGTGCCCGAGACCGGCACCCGCGTGGCCTTCCTCACCTCGTTCGTGCCCGGCAAGGAGCCGATCGAGATGGTGACGAAGACCCTGGAGGCGGCCGTCAAGATCCGCCACCGGGGCACCATGCACGTGTGGCTGCTCGACGAGGGCGACGACCCCGAGGTGAAAGAGGTCTGCGCCCGGCTCGGCGTGCGCCACTTCTCCCGCAAGGGCGTCGCGAAGTGGAACCAGAAGAAGGGCGCCCACCGCGCCAAGACCAAGCACGGCAACTACAACGCCTGGCTGGACGCGCACGGCGACGACTACGAGTACTTCGCCTCGGTCGACACCGACCACATCCCGCTGCCGAACTACCTGGAGCGGATGCTGGGCTTCTTCCGCGACCCGGACGTCGGCTTCGTCATCGGCCCGCAGGTCTACGGCAACTACGACAACTTCGTCACCAAGGCCGCCGAGTCCCAGCAGTTCCTCTTCCACGCGCTGATCCAGCGCGCCGGCAACCGCTACGGCTCGCCGATGTTCGTGGGCACCTCCAACGCGGTGCGCATCAAGGCGCTGAAGCAGATCGGCGGTCTGTACGACTCGATCACCGAGGACATGGCGACCGGCTTCGAGATGCACCGCCACAAGAACCCGGCGACGGGGAAGAAGTGGCGCTCGGTCTACACCCCGGACGTGCTCGCCGTCGGTGAGGGCCCCAACGCCTGGACCGACTTCTTCACCCAGCAGATGCGCTGGTCGCGCGGTACGTACGAGACGATCATCGGGCAGTACTGGAAGGGCTTCTACTCGCTCCCGCCGAGCAAGCTCTTCAACTACACGATGATGATCATCTTCTACCCGATGTCGGCCCTCAACTGGATCCTCGCGGCGATCAGCTGCGCGCTGTTCCTGGGCCTGGGCGCCTCGGGTGTGAACATCGACCCCACCATCTGGCTGATGCTGTACGGCAACGCCTCGGCGCTGCAGATCGGCCTCTACGTCTGGAACCGCCGCCACAACGTCTCGCCGCACGAGCCGGAGGGCTCCGGCGGTGTGGCCGGCATGGTGATGTCCGCGCTGTCGGCACCGCTCTACGCGAAGGCACTGATCGACTCGGTCCTGCGCAAGAAGAGCAAGTTCGTGGTCACCCCCAAGGGCGACTCGGCCAGCCCGGACACCTGGTTC
Organism: Streptomyces pilosus; assembly: GCF_014649835.1. Classification (GTDB taxonomy): domain Bacteria; phylum Actinomycetota; class Actinomycetes; order Streptomycetales; family Streptomycetaceae; genus Streptomyces; species Streptomyces pilosus. The sequence goes on from NZ_BMTU01000001.1 coordinate 1,148,033, forward strand.
GGAACCTTCCGGTACCACTGGTACTTCATCCTGATCTTCGCCGGCTCCATCACCGCGGGCTTCGTCTACGGGCACTCGCACCCGGCGATGGTCATCTGGGCGACGTTCGCCCTGCTCATCACCGCCGCGCCGATGTTCGCCTGGCGCCACGGCATGCGGCAGGACCGGAAGAAGCCCGGTGCCCACGCGGGGGGACGGCAGCCGGACGCCGACGAGGCGCCCCGGACGCAGGAGCTGCCGCAGGCGCAGCAGCCTCACGCCCCGCACCAGCCGCAGACCCGGCCCAGCTGGGCCGGCTCGCACGGCGCACCGGGTGGATCAGGGGGCCCCGAAGGGCCGGGAGGGCCCGGGGGCGGCAACCCCGGAAACGACCAGACCATGCAAATCGCCCTTGGTGGACTTGGGGGACGTAAGGAATGACTGACCGTGCAGGCCGCCGTCGCGCCCGTCGGATCGCGATAGGCACGGCGGTGGTACTAGCGCTGGCCGGGATGAACGGACCGTGGCTGTACCGCTTCGGCACCGAGAAATACCACCAGTACAAGATCAACCAGCCCGAGTACAAGGCCGCGAACGGCAAGTGGGAGATCGTCGAGTTTCCCGAGGAGTACCGGCAGAACACCATTCACGCGGCGCTGCTGCGCACCGGCAAGGTGCTGCTCGTCGCCGGCTCGGGCAACAACCAGGACAACTTCGACGCGAAGCGGTACGACACCCGGATCTGGGACCCGGTCAAGGGGACCATCAAGAAGGTGCCGACGCCCGCCGACCTGTTCTGCACCGGCCACACCCAGCTGGCCAACGGCAACCTGCTCATCGCGGGCGGCACGAAGCGGTACGAGAAGCTCAAGGGTGACGTGAAGAAGGCGGGCGGCCTGATGGTCGTCCACAACGAGAACCCGGACAAGCCGATCACCCTGCCGGCGGGGACCAGGTTCGTCGGCAAGGAGAACGGCAAGACCTTCGTCTCGAAGGACCCCGTGCTCGTCCCGCGCGCGACGAAGAACTTCGACAAGGAGACCGGCGAGTTCCTGGGCAACACCCCGGGCTACGGCCGTACCTACGTCGAGGCGCAGAAGAACGGCAACAAGTACGCCACCGGCACGCAGGACAACTACACCGTGCAGGGGCTGTCCGGCGAGGACGCGCAGAACACGTACGGCATCGCCGAGAAGCTCGCGCTGGACAAGAAGGACTTCCAGGGCATCGACGACGCCTTCGAGTTCGACCCGATCGCCGAGAAGTACATCAAGGTCGACCCGATGAAGGAGTCGCGCTGGTACCCGACGCTCACCACTCTGAGCGACGGCAAGATCCTCAGCGTCTCCGGCCTCGACGACATCGGCCAGCTGGTCCCGGGCAAGAACGAGGTCTACGACCCCGAGACCAAGAAGTGGACCTACACCGACAAGGTCCGCCAGTTCCCGACGTACCCGGCGCTGTTCCTGATGCAGAACGGCAAGGTGTTCTACTCGGGTTCGAACGCGGGTTACGGACCGGACGACGTGGGCCGCGACCCGGGCGTCTGGGACGTGGAGACCAACAAGTTCGAGAAGGTCCCGGGGCTGAGCGACCCGAACATGCTGGAGACCTCCGGCACCGTGCTGCTGCCGCCCGCGCAGGACGAGAAGTACATGGTGATCGGCGGCGGCGGGGTCGGCGAGTCCCGGCTGGCCAGCGAGAAGACCCGGATCGTCGACCTGAAGGCCGACGACCCGAAGTTCGTCGACGGTCCCTCGATGGACAAGGGCACCCGGTACCCGCAGGCCTCGATCCTGCCCAACGACGACGTGCTGATCTCCGGCGGCTCGGAGGACTACCGCGGCCGCAGCGACTCGAACATCCTCGAGGCGCGGATCTACGACACGGAGAAGAACGAGATGAAGCGGGTCGCCGACCCGCTGGTGGGCCGCAACTACCACTCCGGTTCCATCCTGCTGCCCGACGGCCGCCTGATGTTCTTCGGCTCCGACTCGCTCTACGCCGACAAGGCCAACACCAAGCCGGGCGAGTTCGAGCAGCGCGTCGAGATCTACACCCCGCCGTACCTGTACGGCGAGGAGTCCCAGCCCGAGCTGAAGGACGGTCCGGAGACCATCAAGCGGGGCAAGTCCGGCACGTTCACCTCGAAGGACGCCGCGTCGGTCAAGAGCGTCCGGCTGATCCGGCCGAGCGCCTCGACCCATGTGACCGACGTGGACCAGCGGTCGATCGAGCTGGACTTCACGACCGACGGCGACAAGATCACCGTGACGGTTCCGAAGAACCGGAACCTGGTCCAGGCGGGCTGGTACATGCTCTTCGTCAACACCGGCGACGGCACGCCCAGCAAGGCGCAGTGGGTGCAGGTCCCCTAGGGGGTGTCCGACACCCCTGGCGCCGCGCACACGTCAGTGCCCCGCACCCCGGAGGGGGTGCGGGGCACTCCGCGTCGTTCAGGAGCTCCTGGCCAGTTCCAGGGCGTAGTCCGCCCACCACTGGCCGGCCTTGGGACCGCCCTTGCACTCGCCGTCCGACTCGCCGGGCCGCTTCACCCACAGGTAGGCGTCGACCAGCGGGTCCGCCGTGTCCACCGTCGGGGTCTCGCCGAGGGCGCGGCCGGGCGGGTTGCACCAGCGTTCCTTCGGGTCGCCCTCGGTGTAGGGGCCGTTGCCGTTGCGGCTGGTGTCGATGACGAACGGCTTGCCGCCCACCTTGGCGGAGAGCTGCTTGCCGTAGGCGATGGAGTCCTCGGTGGTGTAGAAGTTCGACACGTTCACCGAGAAGCCGTCGGCCCGGTCGATGCCGGCCCGCTTCAGCGGGTCGAAGATCTGGTCGGGGTTGCCCCAGCCGGCGTTGCCCGCGTCGAGGTACACCTTGGTGTTCTTCAGGCCCTTGAGCTTGTCGATGGCGCCACCGAGCAGGTCGTAGCGCTCCTCGTGGTACTGCTGGGGGGTGCAGCCGTCCACCAGGTGCAGCACCGCGTCGGGCTCGAGTATCACCGTCGCCGGACGGTCCCCGATGCCGCGGGCCACGGCGTCGACGAAGTCCCGGTAGGCGTCGCCGTCGGCGGCGCCGCCCCGTGAGTACTGGTCGCAGTCGCGGTGCGGGATGTTGTAGAGGACCAGCAGCGCGGTGCGGTCGGCCTTCTCGGCGCCCTCGGTGTACGCGCGGGCCTGCTCCTCGGGCTTCTCCGGGCTGATCCACTCGCCGACGGGCTGCTCGGCTATCTTGCGGATCTGTTCGGCCTCCGCCTTCTTGCCGTCGCCCCGGAGCTCGGCGACCTTGCGGGCCGACAGGCCGTCGGGGTTGACCCAGAAGGGGTCGGTCTCCTTCGGCTGCTGCGTGACGACCGCGCCGGCCGCCTCGCCCCGGTCGTCGCCGTCACCGTCTCCGTCGCCGGAGGAACACCCCGTGACCAGCAGCGCCGCCCCCAGCACCGCTGCCGACGCCCGCCTCCCGGCGAACGCCCCGACCCCCCTGCTGCCGTACATCCAACCCCCCTTGGGTGCACTTGTTCCATGTATGCCGAGCCCCAATCCTGACATACGTCCCGCGGCACCCACGAAGGCCGTGCCCGCCTTGTCCGCGAGCTGTTACAGCGGGGCGTACGGGTGGGCCCTCCCCCGCCCCTGCGACGCCGGGAACGGCCGTACACCAGCGGCGATCACGGAAGGTCACCGTCAGGGAACCCGGCGTCGATCACTCGCCGGCTCGTCGTCCCGGGCGGGTGCTCGTCGTCCCGGGCGGGTGCTCGTCGTCCCGGGCGGGTGCTCGTCGTCCCGGGCGGGTGCTCGTCGTCCCGGGCGGGTGCTCGTCGTCCCGGGCGGGTGCTCAACGGCGGGCCGGATGCGCGAGGACGACGACGGGGCTCGCGCAGCCGCCGTCGGTGCGGCCGCCGGCGGTCGCGGCGCAGACGATCAGCCGCAGCCCGTCGTGCCGCTCCGCGGCCACCCGCCGGACGTCGTCGCTCCCGCTGCGGACCTCGCCGACGGTGTACCCGACGGCTGCGCCGTCCGCGCGGACCACCCGTACCTCCTGGCCGACGGTGATCCGGCCGCCGGCGCCGGCCGGGCCCGCCAGCAGGGCGAGGCCCGCGGTCCCCGGGGCCGTGCCGTCCGCGTACCAGGCGACCGCGCCCGCCCGCCCGGCCGGCCGCGGGACGCCCCGCGCGTCGAACGCGCCGGCTACCACGGGTGCCCGCAGGCCGAGGCCGGGGACGTCCAGCCGTCGCGGCACCGCGGCGGCCCCGCGGTCCGGCCGCCCCGCCGCCGCCATGTCTCCCGTGGCGGGACCGGCCGTACTCCCGGCGGGCAGGCCGTGCGGTCCTCCGCCGCCCCACAGCCACAGCCCGAGCAGCAGCACCAGCCAGACCACTCCGGCGAACAGCCGCCCCGTACCGGAGGGAAGCCGGTCCCGGCCCTCCCCGTGCGCACGGAGCGTGTCACCAACCGAACCCATCGTGAAACCTCCAGACACCTGGAGGCTCCCCCGCGGGACCCGGACGCGCATTCCCGCACCCGTGATGTCTGCTCCGAACGGGTGAACGCCGTCAGATCAGGTCGACGAGGTCCGCGATGGAGTCGACGACCTTCGACGGCCGGTACGGGAAGTTCTCCACCTGCTCGGGCCGGGTCAGACCGGTGAGCACCAGGAACGTCTGCATCCCGGCCTCCATGCCGGCCAGGACGTCGGTGTCCATCCGGTCGCCGATCATCGCGCTGCTCTCGGAGTGGGCCCCGATGGTGTTCAGCCCGGTGCGCATCATCAGCGGGTTCGGCTTGCCCGCGAAGTACGGCTGCTTGCCGGTGGCCTTGGTGATGAGCGCCGCCACCGCCCCGGTCGCCGGGAGCGGGCCCTCGGCGGACGGGCCGGTCTCGTCGGGGTTGGTGCAGATGAAGCGGGCGCCGTCGTTGATGAGCCGGACCGCCTTCGTCATCGCCTCGAAGGAGTACGTCCGCGTCTCCCCCAGCACCACGTAGTCGGGCTCGTGGTCGGTGAGGACGTAGCCGATGTCGTGCAGCGCGGTGGTGAGCCCGGCCTCGCCGATGACGTACGCCGACCCGCCCGGACGCTGGTCGTCCAGGAACTGTGCGGTGGCGAGCGCCGAGGTCCAGATGTTCTCGATCGGGACGTCCAGCCCCATGCGGCGCAGCCGGGCGTGCAGGTCGCGCCCCGTGTAGATGGAGTTGTTGGTGAGGACCAGGAAGGGCCGGCCGGACTCGCGCAGTTTCTTGATGAACGCGTCGGCGCCGGGGATCGGTATGCCCTCGTGGATCAGCACCCCGTCCATGTCGGTGAGCCACGATTCGATCGGCTTGCGGTCTGCCATCTGCGGGTTCTCCTGCCGTACGCGGTCCTGCCGTGCGCTCCAGCCTAAACAGACGGAGATCACGAGGGAATGACCACCGTGCGTCCCGGCCCCGACGCGCACGCCACGAGCCGTCCTCGTCCACTCCCCTCCCCCACCGATGCCGGACCGCGCGACGCGCCCCTCCCCCATCGCCCCGGGCCGGTCCTGCTCGGCCCGCAGGGCCGTCGCCGTCCGCCCCCCGGCGGCCCGGCCGGCGGGCCACAGCGCTCCCAGCACGGCGATGACCGGGCCGCCCAGTCCCAGCACGAGCGCGACCGGCCCGCCGTACACACGGAGGGGACGGACCCGGGCAGCCGCAGCCCGGCGCTCTCACCCATCGCGGGAACGACGAGGCCACGCAGGGCCACCTGCCCGCACCGGGCCGCACGCCCCCCACCCGCAGCCGCAGGCCCTACGCATCACCCCGCCCGAACACCGGGGCCAGCACCAACTGCGCCGCCCCCTCCGCCACCCCGAACGCACCGCCGGAGGCGAGCCGCACCGGCACCGCCGTGTCCCCCGTCCGCTCCGCGCGGGCGTCCAGCACCGCCTGCACGCCCCGCACGAACGCCTCCGCGTCCGCCTCCACGGTGCGCCCGCCCAGCAGCACCCGGTCGATGTCCAGCAGCCCCACCAGATTCGCCGCCCCCGCCCCCAGCACGCGCGCCGCCTCCCCCACCTCACCGCGCGCCACCGCCCCGAGGCACAGCGCCTCCACGCATCCCCGGTCACCGCACCCGCACGGCGGTCCGTCGAGCTGCACCACCTGGTGCCCGAACTCCCCCGCCGCCGTGCGCGGCCCGCGGTGCACGCTCCCGCCGATCACCAGCCCCGCCCCCAGTCCCGTACCGAGGTGCAGGTAGGCGAAGGACCCGCCCTCGCCGCCGACCGCCAGTCCCAGCGCCGCCGCGTTGGTGTCCTTGTCGACGACGACCGGCACCCCCAGCCGTTCCGCCAGCGCGTCCCGCAGCGGGAAGCCGTCCCACTCGGGGAACCCGGTCACCCGGTGCAGCACGCCCCGCCGGTGGTCGAGCGGCCCGGGCAGCGCCACCCCGGCCCCCAGCAACGGCCGCACCCCGGCCCCGTCCGCGCGCAGCGCCTCCACGGCACCGGCCACCCCGGCCAGTACCGCCTCCGCCCCCGCGCCCAGGTCCAGCGGAGCCCGCCGCCGGGCCACCACCGCCCCGTCGAGGTCGGCCAGCACCACCCGCGTCTCGTCCCGGTCCAGGTGCACGCCCACCGCGTGTCCGGCCTCCGGCACCAGGCGCAGCACCGTGCGCGGCTTGCCGCCCGTGGACGCCCGGCGTCCGGCGTCCGCCGCGAGGCCCTCCTCCCGCAGCCGGGCCGTGATCTTGCTGACCGCCTGCGGGGTGAGGCCGGTCCGCTCGGCGAGTTCCAGCCGGCTGATGCCGTCCGCTCCGGCGGTGCGCAGCAGGTCCAGCACGAGCGCGGTGTTGTGACTGCGCAGGGCGAGCAGGTTCGCCCCCTGCTGGCCGCCGCCCCTGCCGTCGTTCGTCCTGTTCACCCGCCCATTCTCCCTCCCGCTTGCACTTTGGCAACAGCGTTGCGAAAGTAGGAGGCATGACTGGCACTCCCCTCCGCGTCGGCCTCGTCGGCTACGGCCTCGCGGGCTCCGTGTTCCACGCCCCGCTGATCGCCGCGACCGAGGGCCTCGCGCTCGACACGGTCGTCACCTCGAACCCCGAGCGGCAGCAGCAGGCGCGCGCCGCGTTCCCGGACGTACGCGTCGCCGCGACCCCGGACGAGCTGTTCGCCCGCGCCGGCGAAATCGACCTGATCGTCATCGCGTCCCCGAACAGGACGCACGTACCGCTCGCCAGGACCGCTCTCGAGGCCGGTCTGCCGGTCGTCGTCGACAAGCCGATCGCCGGCACGGCGGCCGAGGCGCGCGAGCTGGCGGCGCTCGCCGAGGAGCGGGGCCTGCTCCTGTCCGTCTTCCAGAACCGCCGCTGGGACAACGACTTCCTCACCCTGCGCAAGCTGATCGACGAGGGCGAACTCGGCGACGTGTACCGCTTCGAGTCCCGTTTCGAGCGGTGGCGTCCGCAGCTCAAGGGCGGCTGGCGGGAGTCCGGCGACCCGGCAGAGATCGGAGGTCTGCTCTACGACCTCGGCAGCCACGTCGTCGACCAGGCGCTGGTCCTCTTCGGCCCGGTGACCTCCGTCTACGCCGAGTCGGACGTCCGCCGCGACGGCGCGCGCACCGACGACGACACCTTCATCGCGCTCACGCACGCGAGCGGCGTCCGCTCCCACCTGTACGTCTCCGCGACGACGGCCCAGCTCGGCCCGCGCTTCCGCGCCCTCGGCTCGAAGTCCGGCTACGTCAAGCACGGCCTGGACCCCCAGGAGGCCGCCCTGCGCGACGGCCAGCGCCCCGGCACCGGCTGGGGCATGGAGCCCGAGGAGCTGTGGGGCCGCATCGGCGCCGGGGAGTCCCCGGTGACCGGCGGCGGACACCCCGTACCGACCCTCCCCGGCGACTACCCCGCCTACTACGCGGCCGTGGCGGAGGCCCTGCTGTCCGGCGGCCCCAATCCGGTGACCGCGCTGGAGGCGGCCGCGGCCCTCGACGTACTGGAGGCGGCCCGCCGCTCCGCTGACGAGAAGGTGACGGTGACCCTGTGACGACCCCGGACGCGACCCCGACCGTGGAGGAGCTGGAGGCGCAGGAACGCCGCCTGGTCTTCGAGCACTTCACCCACGACGACGCCTGGGCCCTCGGCTCCCTGCTGGTGGCGACGGCGCGCGAGCGCCGGGCCCCCGTCGCCATCGACATCCACCGCGCGGGCCAGCAGCTCTTCCACGCCGCCCTGCCCGGCTCCGCGCCCGACAACGACGCCTGGATCGCCCGCAAGCGCCGGGTCGTCGAGCGCTACGGCTCCGCCTCCTACCTGGTCGGCGCCCGTCACCGCGCCAAGGGCACGACGTTCGAGGCCTCCTCCCGACTGGACCCGGACACGTACGCGGCCCACGGCGGTTCGTTCCCCATCACCGTCCGGGGCGCGGGCGTCATCGGCGCGGTGACGGTCTCGGGCCTCCCCCAATTGGAGGACCACAACATGGTCGTGGAAGCCCTGGACCGCTTCCTGGCCGACGCTCAGGCCACCTAGGGGCGCGGGGAACTGCGCGAAGGGGGTCCGGGGGCGAAGCCCCCGAGGACGGGAAGGGAAGGGGCGGCGGGGGCGAAATCTCAACCCCGCCGCCCACCCCCCTACGCGTCCGCGAACACCTGCCGCTGCCGCCCCAGCCCCCCGATCTCCAGCTCCACCACGTCCCCCGCCCGCAGATACGGTTTCGGCTCCGGCCGCCCCATCGCCACCCCCGCCGGCGTCCCGGTGTTGATGACGTCACCGGGATACAGCGTCATGAAGTGACTGACGTACCGCACGACCTCCCCCACCGGGAAGATCTGCTCGGCCGTCGTGCCGTCCTGCTTCAGCTCGCCGTTCACCCACAGCCGCAGCGACAGGTCCTGCGGGTCGGCCACCTCGTCCGCCGTCACCAGCCACGGCCCCAGCGGATTGAACGTCTCGCAGTTCTTCCCCTTGTCCCAGGTCCCGCCCCGCTCGATCTGGAACTCCCGCTCGGACACGTCGTGCGCGACGGCGTACCCAGCGACGTGCGCGAGGCCGTCCTCCGCCGACTCCAGGTACCGCGCCGTACGCCCGATGACGACGGCCAGTTCGACCTCCCAGTCGGTCTTCACCGACCCGCGCGGCACCAGCACCGTGTCCTCGGGCCCGACGACCGTGTCCGCCGCCTTGAAGAAGATCACCGGCTCGGAAGGCGGTTCGGCCCCCGTCTCGCGGGCGTGGTCGTGGTAGTTCAGCCCGATGCACACGATCTTCCCGATCCGTGCCACCGGCGGCCCGATCCGCAGCCCCGCCTCGTCCAGCGCGAGCAGCTCACCGGTGCCGGCGGCGGCCCTGATCCGGCCGAGCGCCGCCTCGTCGGCGAGCAGCGCCCCGTCGATGTCGGCGACGAGGCCCGACAGGTCGCGCAGGGTGCCCTCGGCGTCGAGCAGCGCGGGCCGCTCCCGTCCCGGCGCGCCGACTCGCAGCAGCTTCATGATCACGTCTCCCTCGGTCGCGGGCCCGCCGACGGCGCCCGCCCGGTACACGGCGGGCCACAGTCATCGGAGGACTGATCGATCCTCCAAGCCCGCCGGGTCACTCCGCAAGACCCCGTTCACGTACTGGACCGCGGGGCCGCCCGCGTACCCCCTCACCGGCAGAGCCGCCCTCACCGGTAGAGCACGGACCGTTCCACCACGCTCCACGTGGTGCTCGTCACCATGTACAGGGCGGCGGCAAGCGGCAGGACGGCGACGGTGATCAGCGTGAAGAAGGACATGAACGGCATCACCTTGGTGACGGCCGCCAGTCCCGGCACCTGCTGCCCGTCGTCGGCGCCGGCCGTGAGGGCCCGGGCGGCGTCCGTCATCCGCCGGGACAACCGGTAGCCGAACCAGGCGACCACCGTGACGACCGCGAACAGCCCGAGGTACACCAGCCCGGCCCCGCCGAACACCCCGCCGCCCGCGAGCGCGTCCGCCCACCGTCCGCCGAGCGGCGCGTCGAACAGCCGGTGGCCGAGGAGCTCGTTGGGGCGTCCGCCGATCGTCTCGTTGGAGAACAGGTGGTACAGCAGGAAGAACGCGGGCAGCTGGAACAGGCTCGGCAGGCAGCCGGACAGCGGCGACACCTTCTCCCGCGTGTGCAGTTCCAGCACGGCCCGCTGCAGCTTCTCGGGGTCGCGCGCGTGCTTGCGGCGCAGTTCGGCGATGCGCGGCTGGAGCGCGGCCCGGGCCTTCTGGCCGCGTGCGGCGGCCCGGGAGAGGGGGTGGACGAGGAGGCGTACGAGCGCGGTGAACAGGACGATCGCGGCGGCCGCGGCGAAGGCGCCGAACAGCGGCTGGAGCAGGTCGGACAGGTGCTCGACCAGGCTGGCGAAGACGGACATGGGTGAGCCCTCCGGGGGTCTCGTCGTGCCGGAGGTCCCGGGCGTGCCGGGACGGATGTACGGGATGGCGGCATGACGACCCGCGGCAGGGCGCGGTACGGGAAGGGAAGGAACGGAAGAAGTGCTGCCCGGGCCCTACGCGGCGGTCGCCGGGAGGGCGTGTCCCGGAGCCCGCGGCCGGGTGCGCCCCTTGGCGTCGGGGTCGCGCTGGGGCAGGAAGGCGGTGCGCCGGTCACGGTCGCGGATGGCCGTACGGACCCGGGTGGGCGGCACGACGGGCGCGGAGCGCGCGGCGACGAGGGAGCAGACGGTGAGCGCGCTGCCGGCGGCCGCGGTCGCGGCGAGCGCGACGTCGACCACGGAGAGCCCGCCGGCGGCCGGCAGCAGGACGAGGAGGAACGAGAGCAGCGGGAGGAGCACGCCGAAGGCGGACCGCACGGTCACCCGGTGCCGGATCACTCGCCGTCCCTCCTTCCGTCGCCCTCGTCCCGCGGGACCTGCTGTCCTGCCGGACCCGCTGTCGCGCCGGTGCACAGGTCCGCCGGCCCTCACCGGACCGCCGGCCTCACCGGGTCGAGCCCCGGTCACCGCACCAGCCACAACGTCCGGGAGGGGCCCCACGGTTCCACCTCACCGGAAATTCACCGTACGCCCCCGGGACGCCCCTCCCCCGGCGCCCCGGAGCGGCCCTCCGACCCCCCTGCGCCCTCACCTTCTGTCACCCGTCGGCAGTACCGTGTCCCCCATGCGCCCCGACACGCCTGCCGAAAACGTCGACCACACCGCTGAAGCCGCCCGTCTGGAGCGGACCGCCGACCTCTACCCCGAGGACGCCGAGGCCCTGCTCCTGCGGGCCGCCGCCCACCGCGAACTCTCCGGCGACCGCCCCGCCGCGACCACCCTCTACGACCGCCTCCTCGCCTCGGACGCGGCCCTGGACCAGCCGTTCCTGGTCCGCGCCCTGAAGGCCTCGAACCTCTGGGAGTACGGCCACGAGGCCGAGGCCCGCGCGATCATCACCGGCATCCGCGCGGCGGCCCCGCGCGACCCCGCGCCCTGGGTGATCGTCGCGGAGTCCCTGGAGGCGCACGACGAGCTGGAGCAGGCGCACGAGACGTACACGCAGGCGGTACGCCTGCTGCTGACCGGGGTGTCGCAGCCCCCGCGCGCCGCCCACCCCCTCCTCTTCGGCCGCCACCGTGTCCGCAGGATGCTCGGCGCGGCGCACGACGAGTGGGACGCCCTGGCGGACACCGTCCACACCCTCCCGGTCACCCTGGACGAGCTCCACGACCCCAAGCGCGTGTGGTCCCTGGGCTCGGAGAACCCGGCGGAGCTGGAGGCGGAGATCCTGCGCCTGCGCGCGGAAGTGGGCGCGTTCCGCGAGGCCCTGTCCCGCCCGTTCCCGGTCGCGGTCCTGCACTGGCCGGCGGCGGAACTGACGGAGCTGACGGAGGCATACCCGGCGCTGAACGTGGAGTACCCCTCCTACGACGCCCACCTGGCGTCGATAGAGGCGGACCTGCGCGAGCTCGCCGCCTCCGGCACCGGCAACCTCGGCATCGTCACGGGCACCGTCCCGTCGTTCGAGGCCTTCGCCGCCTCGGAGCTCACCTCCCCCGACGACCCGGCCCTCCTCCCCCAGTACGCGACCACGCTGGCGGCCCGGGGACGGGCGACGGCGTGGCCGCCGGAGCGGTCGGCGGCGTGCTGGTGCGGCTCGGGCCGGACGTACGGCGACTGCCACGGCACCGCGTGACGGCTCGGCGGCTTGACGGTGCGCCCGCCCGCCGGCTCGGCGAACGGGCGCACCGCTGCTGCTGCCGCTACCGGCCGGTCACTTGGCCAGGAAGGCGAGCAGGGCGTCCGTGACCTCCTGGCCGTGCGTCCACAGCAGGCCGTGCGGGGCGCCTTCGACGACCACGTACTCGGCCTGCGGCAGCGCCCGGTGGAACGGCTCACCGGTCGCCTCGATCGGCAGGATCCGGTCGGCGGTGCCGTGCAGGATCAGCGCCGGCACGTCGATCTTCTCCACGTCGGCACGGAAGTCGGTGGTCCAGGTCGAGACGCAGGCGAGCGAGGCGTACCAGGAGGATCCGGCGGCGACGTTCCAGCTGTTGCGCAGGGCCTCCTCGCTGATCCGGGTGCCGAGGTTCTCGTCCAGGTTGTAGAAGTCCTGGAAGAACGCGCTGAAGTAGGCGTAGCGGTCCTCGGTGACGGCCTGCCGTATGCCCTCGAAGACGCTCCCGTCGACGCCCGTGGGGTTGTCGTCGGTCTTGAGCAGGAAGGGCTCGAGGGAGGCGAGGAACGCGGCCTTGGCGACCCGCTCGGAGCCGTACGTGCCCAGGTAGCGGCCGACTTCCCCGGTGCCCATGGAGAACCCGACGAGGACGGCGTCCCGCAGGTCGAGCGTCTCCATGACGGTGTTCAGGTCGGCGGCGAAGGTGTCGTAGTCGTAGCCGGTGGTGGGCTGGGAGGACCGGCCGAACCCGCGCCGGTCGTAGGTGATGACCCGGTGTCCCGCCTCCAGCAGGGCCGCGGCCTGCTTCTCCCAGGAGTGCCCGTCGAGCGGGTACCCGTGGATCAGCACGACCGGCTGCCCGCTGCCGTGGTCCTCGTAGTAGAGGTCGATGGAAGCCGAGTTCTCCTGGCCAACGGTGATGAACGGCATGGTGGTTGCTGCCTTCCGTAAGGGGTCGGTGTCGCGCACTGGTTAGAACATAGCGCGCAATCGAGTTGTGCACAACTAAGTTGCGCGCAACTTATTGACGCCATCCCACCCGGGCGCCTCAGCAGACCGGCTCCCCCGCCGAACCGACGCCTCCCCACCCGGGGGGCACGACCGGTGATCACTCCGGCCGCACCCCCTCATTCCACCCGCCCCAGCGGACCCTCACCTCCACCGACGGGTCGAGATCCCGCCTCCATCGGTGGTTGCAGGAGACCGCCCCCGACCTCAACCACCATCAACTCCCTGACGGATCCGCGCGGACTGAGCCGCCCCGCTGCCGCGGCTGACTCAGGGCGACCAGAAGCAGCCCTCCCAGCAACAGGGCGTTGCCGCCGACATAGCGGGCCTCCGGAGGAACACTCGGCAGGACGCGGAAGTACATGAGGCCCTGCAGAAGAATGGACACCCCGATGAGCAGGGCCCCGAGACCGTAGAGCTTCGGCCTGGCGACATGACGGCGCGCCGAGGGCACAACCCACCCCGTCCGCAGCGTGCCCACCCCCGACGCGACCATCAGCAACCCCACGAGCACGCCGATTCCCACTACCCACACCATGGAGCCCCTTCCCTTCCCACGGACCAGAACCGGAACGAGATCGACGCCCGGCTCGAAGATCCCCCCACCCTCGCCCCACCGAGCAGCACCCGACCAGGGCAGGACCAGGCAGTCTCCACCGTGCCCTTACTGCCGTCGCCACCCGCGTACCGGGATCCGGCCCCGGAGGGACCTGTCAGCGAGCCGCCCCCGGAGCGGCCGCGACGGCCCTCAACAGATCCCGCAGCAACTCGCAGTCCACGCTCCCGGGCTTTCGGAACCGCAGGCACCCCTGGCCATGTCCCGCCCGGCCGGCAGCGCCGGCAGAATGCTGGTATGCACGGTGCTGTCCCGTCCTCCCCCAGCGTCTCCCACCGCATGAGTCGCCAAAGCTCCCGCGACACGGCTCCTGAGGTGGCGGTCCGGAGGATTCTCCACGCCGCAGGTCTGCGGTACCGGGTGAACGTGCCCGTCCCCGGAATGTCCCGTCGCACGATCGACATCGTCTTTCCCAAGGCCAAGATCGCGGTTTTCATGGACGGTTGCTTCTGGCACGGGTGCCCGGAGCATGCGACGAGTCTCAAGGCCAACGCGGAGTGGTGGCGCCGCAAGCTGGACCGGAACACGGCCCGGGACCGGGAGACCACGGGACATCTCACGTCTGCGGGGTGGACCGTTCTGCGGTTCTGGGAGCACGTCCCGCCCGATGAGGTGGCAGCGGCGGTGCAGGCCACGGTGACGCTAAAAAAGCGGGGCAGGGAGAGCCCCGAGGAAAGCGCGGGATCATCGAGCCGTCTGTGACGCAGACGGTAAGAGGGGGGGACCTATGACCGACCAGTTGGCTTTCGCGGACGTCTGCGCGGGCGCGGGCGGTCTGGCATCAGGGCTGGAGAGCGCCGGCTTCTCACCGGTGCTGCTGCTCGACAACAAGAGTCTGGCGTGCGAAACGTTGCTGGCCAATCGGCCGCAGTGGAATGTCGTCTGCGAAGACCTGATCGACTTTCTTCCGGAGGAGCACCCGGAGGTTTTGGACGTCGACCTGCTCTCGGCGGGTCTTCCCCGGGTGAAGGCTTCGGCAGCGGTGGGACGCGGGACCAGCGAGCCGGAACTGCGGCTGCTCAAGGCCGCGGTCTACCTCGTCCACGCTGTCCAGCCACGTGCCCTGCTCCTGGAGAACCTGCCCGCCCTCGTGGACTCGCCCGTGTACGCGGACGTCCGGTCGTTCATCGAGGACGAGTTGACGCACCTCGGCTACGGCTCCCACTGGTTCGTGCTGAACGCGGCCGACTTCGGCGTCCCGCAGGAGCGGCTGCAGGGAGTTCTCGTGGCACTCAGGGAACCGTGGTTCCACGCCTTCGTTCCGCCGCCACCGACGGTGAGTGAACATGTCTCGGCCGGTCGGGCGCTGCGCCGCTCGATGGGCGCCAGAGGTTGGTCCGAGGCCGATGCCTGGGCGGACCAGGCACGATCCGTGGCGCCGACCGTCGTCGGTGGCTCGGACAACCGAGGCGGGCCGGACCTGGGTCCGACCGGTACGAAGCGGGCCTGGGCGCGGATGGGGGTGAACGCCGGTGCGTTCGCCGACGAAGTGCCGGGGCCGGACTACGTGTGGCCGCGTTCGAACGACGTCTCCGAGATGTTGAAGATCACGGTGGACCAGGCAGCCGTACTCCAGGCGTTCCCACCGGAATGGCAGATCACAGGACAGAAGACGGCTCGTTACCGACAGATCGGACACGCGACTCCTCCGCCCGTGGGCAGAGCGCTCGGCAGGGCCATCTCGACCGCGCTGCGGTCGCCCGTAGGAGCACAGGCAATGGGGGGAACGGCACCCCCGATCGCCGGCTACACTTCAAGCCCATGAGTCACATCGAGAACGCACCGCCCCCACCTGCGGGTTTCCGCATCTTGGACCTCTTCGCGGGGCCGGGCGGGCTGGATGTGGCAGCTGATGTCCTGGGGTATCAGGTCACCGGCATCGAGTGGGACGACGACGCATGCGCCACCCGCGAGGCCGCCGGGATGGACACCTTCCACGGCGACGTGAGGAAGTACAGCGCATCGCACTTTCCCCACGCGCAAGTGCTGACGGGGGGACCTCCCTGTCAGACCTTCACCGTGGCGGGTCGCGGTGCAGGTCGCAGAGCACTGGACGACGTCCTCGGGTACATCGAGCGCCTGCATGCCGTCGTGAGCGGGGCCGAGGCGAAGTGGGAGGACGTCTCCCGCACCTGGCGGGAGATCACCGAGGAGCTCGGGGAAAAGGCGGCCGAGGCCGAGCGGATCAAGGCCGAGAAGCGCGAGGTCGACGCTCTCCGTGCGGTGGAACGCAAGGCCATCAGGAAGAGCCTCCAGGAGGATGGCAGTTCGCAGGAGAGGATTGATCGCGTCCTGAAGGCACTCAGGGCCTCGAGGGATCTCGCTCCCGAGGACGCGGACCTCAACGACCTGGTCGCGCAGTACAGCTCCCTGGGAACCGCGCTGAAGAGCATGAAGGCCGACCTCGAAAAGCTGGGCGACGAGCGGACGGGGCTGGTCCTCCAACCGCTGTGGTGGGTGATCGAGCGGTGCCGACGCCCAGGGCTGGAGCCTTTCGAGGCCGTGATCCTGGAGCAGGTCCCGGCTGTCATGCCGGTGTGGGAGAAGTACACCGAAGTGCTCGCCACTCTCGGCTACCGCACGAGGACGCAGCTGATGTTCACCGAGGCGTTCGGGGTACCGCAGACCCGCAAGCGCGCGGTGCTCATGGCCCGGCTCGGTGGGACCGAGATCCCCGAGGTGGCCGAGACTCATGAGCGCTACCGTCCTCGCCCAATTCTCACCCGGACGTCGAAGGAGACGGGCGCCCTCTTCTGGGACCCGGAGGAGACGGCCGTCGACAGGACGCCGAAGAAGTCATGGGTGTCCATGGAGACGGCTCTCAAGAAGGCACGGAGCATCGCGCCCGATCTGCCGGACCGCCCCGCTTTCACCGTCGTCTCGAACTACGGGACCGGCGGCGACCCCGGCGCGCGCGGCGAACGCGACCATGACGCACCGTCCGCGACGATCACCGGGAAAGTGTCTCGGAACCGGCTGGTTCACAAGGACACGAAAGAGGACCTCCCGGAAGAGTGCGCCCGGTTCACCTTCGCGGAGGCCGGAGTGCTCCAGACTTTCCCCGTCGCATACCCCTGGAGCGGCAAGGACCAGCCTCAGCAGATCGGCAACGCCGTGCCGCCCCTGCTCGCCCTGCACGTGCTGCGGCACGTCCTCGAGCCCGAACTGTCGGACGAGCAGGCGCGCGCCAGGCTGGAGCAGGCCGTCGCGGATCTGGAGGCCTGGCGGCCCGGCGAGCCGGCGAAGGTGCGCGAGCACGGTGAGTGGGAGGGGCACCCGCTCACCGGCAAGTGACCCCTTCTCTCCGCCCTACGGTGTCCGTCCCCTGACCGGTGCCGTCTCGAAGAGGTCGGCGAAGTACTCGGTGAGCTTCGCCACCGAATCCTCCCGGACGGGTTCCTCATCGGGCCCGGTGGGCAGAACGTGCCGGGGCACGGGCGGCGCGGACTCGGCATCCGTGATCCACTGGCGCAGCGCCCAGGGGTCGCGTGGCTCGTCCTCGGCGAACGCGTCGTAGATCACGGTGGCGCCGGCGGTGTTGATCGCCGTGATCAGCCCGTTGATCTCCCGCCCGGTGGTGGCGGTGCCTCGTTCCAGGATCCGCACCAGGGCCTGAGCGGTGGGCCTGTGGTCCACCAGGCTCACGCGCAGGGAGTTGTGAATGAGGTCCTGGTTGGAGCAGGCCCTCACCACCGGCGTGTAGTCGGCGCCGTTGCGGAACATCTCCGCCGCCCACCACAACCGGGAGAAGCACTGGCGGTCCGGAGCACCCATGAACCGGACCGGGTTGATGCGCGGAACCTTCCCCTCCGAAGCCGTCGGGAGGTGTCTCCAGGCCACATAGTCCGGCGCGACGGCCAGCGCGATGTGGTTCCAGATCCTCTTGTCCGCGGCTTCCCGCCGGGTGAGACGGAGCGTCGCGTGCAATCGGGGCGCCAACCAGCCGTCGGCATCCGTCCGGTTCTCCTTGAACTGGAACATCGCGTCGTCCACCAGGTCCCTCAGCGGCTCCACCGCCCACCTGGCGTCGTCCTCCGGCAAGGGCTCGACGACCTTGGCCAGGTCGACACCGCCGTGTCCCTGCACCCCCCTGAGGAGGTCCTCGGTGAGGAAGGGGTCGGCGGCGGCTCCGGACAACAGACCGAGCCGCTCGGGAACGTGATGGGGCCTCTCGATCACTCGCTGTCCTCTCGGTTCATCTGCTGCAAGGCGCGCAGGGCGTTGGCGACCGCCTTGCTCGCACCCGCGCGACGTACGGCGGCATAGTGGATCCGGGTCTGCAACTCCACCCAGCCCGTGTCGTCGGTCCGCCGTCGATGGACCCGGCGCAGTGCCTCCTCGACGTGCAGCCCCGGGGCCACGTCGGGGAGCATCTCCCGCAGAACCTCGCCCCTCCAGTCGGTGGGGAAGACCGGCGAGCCGTCCGGTTCGACCTCCAGATCGCCCACGGCACTGTGGAACACCGCAGTCCAGACATCCGTGGCCATCTGGGAGAGCAGGAGTTCGTGAATCTTGTTCTCGATCCCCCCACCATTGCCGCCCAGGAGGTCCGAGAACCCCTCGACGTCCGTATTGATCATCACCAGTGGCAGTCGACCCGAGGTGTCGATCACCCAGGGCACGTCGGCGTAGGGACGCAGCCACTCCCTCGCGCTCTTGGAGAAGCCGGCCTGCTTCACGTCGAGCCGCAGGCCGCCCAGCGGCTCTTCGGACACCACGTCGACGGTCCAGTCCGCATCGGTCTCGGTGATCGACCGCCCTTCCACGCCGTCGACCGTGGCGACTGCGTAGGCGGCGAGACTCGCACGTCCCGCGTGGTCGTCCCGAAGCACCTCGATCTGACCCGACCACTCCTTGCTGTCCGGAGCGTCCTGCCGCAGCTCCACGGTGGTTCGGAGATTGGTGTCCCCGTCGGTCAGCACCGCCAGGACTCGCAGACCGCTCCACGGGGCGTCCGCGTCGGTGGCGCCGGGGGGCAGGGTGGCGGAGAGGCCGATCCTGGCCGAGATCCAGTCCTCGTGCTGGGCCACACCCAGAGCCACGGTCCGCTGCGGAACGGAATAGGCGGAGGTGTCCAAGGGGTCGAAGGTGCCGTCGGGCAGCTTGAGCGTCGCCGACATCACCCGTAGGGCGATCGGACGGTTGAGTCGCTTGTACGGGTAGAACTTCATGCCTCACTCCCCTGCGCGCCGGCACGGAGTTCCAGAACGAGCCGCGTGAATTCGCTGCGTACCGGATGGCTGGTGACGTCGGTGAAGCCCTTGAAGACGGCTCGGCGGGCGTGCGGTGCGAAGCGGAGCGCTCCGCCCTCGACTTCGCATCCGTCCACGGCGACCAACTCGGCCCAGTCGAGCTTCGGCCGGCTGCCGGATCGGACGTCCAGCAGGACCACCGGGCTCATCGCGGGCAGTTCGTCGGCGCGCGGCAGTTTCACCTCGGCGGTGATCCTCCACTCCCCGGCGGCCCCGATCTCGGCGGTCAGCCCGTCCAGCTCCGGCAGCGTCGGGCCGGAGGCTCGCTTGGGAGCGGAGGTCTTGCGTTGCACGGTGAGTTTCTTGCGCAGCTTGGCGTTCTCCTGCGACCCGGCGCTCTTCGGCCGGACCACCAACTCCTTCACCGCCGCGTTGACCTCGGTGGTCAACCTGGAGATCCGATAGTGCGCACTGTGCGACCACCGAAGGGTCAGCTCCTCGGTCTGGCCCCAGCGGTCGTGCTCGGGTGGTTCGGCGGCGCGCAGGAACTCCTCCGCCTCCACCGCGAAGGGTGCCGAGTCGCCTGCGGCCTGTCCGACCAGGAGAACCGCTTGGAAGGTGTTGACGCCCAGAGGCAACCCACTGACGCCGGCCTTCCTGACGGTCATGCGGTTGCCGCGCAACGAGTGCACCTGATTCGGCACACCGTCCCTGTCCTCCGCCTCCGTGACCAGCAACACCCCCTGGTGGATACCGAGCGTGCCCCGGCGTCCTCCGGTGAGGGGCAGCCGAAGCGGAACGTTGCGGAGCGCCACCTGGCCGGCCTGAGTGAGCCGGTCAACGGTCGTCCCCTCGTAGAAGGCTCGCAACGCCCGAGTACGTGAGGGCTGCGTGACGCCGGGGTCGACCTTTTCCTCCGGGATGACGACCTCGCCATTGCGCAGTGTCCGTACGGACGTCTCCAGCAAGGGGAGTCTGCTGCCCCCGCCGGTCATGGCCGCCCAGAAGTCCCGGCCCAGCGCCTCGACGAGGCGACGGTGCATGACGGTGATGTCACGAGTCCCGTCGTCCTCGCTGCCACCGTTCTCGTCCTCGTCGATGACCGAGTCGGCCTTGTCCGACGCGAGACTCGCCACGTCGTGGGCGCCGACGATGAGGAAGGACGTTCCCGGCTCGTCGCTGTCGCGGGCGAGGTGGAGTCGTTCGACCGTCTCCGTGTCCGCCCACCACGAACGGACCACCTCCGCGCCGGGCGTCTCGGGGTCGGGGCGCCCCAACCAGGCGGGGCCCGCGCACTCGCGGCCCTCGACGGAGCGCCACGGGAGTTCGAGTCGTCCGATGACACGGCGTTCGGTGCGGCCCTCGTGGGGGACGGAGAGCGTGGAATTGATCAGGACCATGCCGAGTGCGCTGGTCGCCCAGAGGGTCGCTTTGCCGAGGCCGTACGAACCGCCGGCGCTGCTACCCGACTTGAGACTCTCCAACTGCCGGCGGACCACGGCCGCGAACTTGCCGTCATCGTAGTCGTCACCAGTGAGCCCCGAGGCGTTGTAGTCGTCGACGCGCAGAAGGATCAGGCGGCCCTTCTCGAACATGTCGCGCACTCCGGCGTCCACGACTCGTCCGACCTTCTGATCGGCGGCTGTCTCCGAGACTGCCAGGTAGTGGGGTTGGAGTTCGTCCCAGAGGATCGCGGCGCGGAACGCCTCCAGAGGCTCGCCGGTCAGTTCGTGGATCGTGTAGCGCACGCGGACCGGGCGCCCGTTCTCCACGAGGCGCTCGTCGAGACTGTTCTGGCAGGTCTCCCGCGCGAGCACCTGGACGTCCGCGTCGAAGGCGAACGCGGCGGCGTTCCCGCCGTCCCGCCCGCCGTCCCGGTAGCCGGGGCGGTGGTACCAGGTGACGGGCAGACCGGCCTGCGTGTCGGTGGTGCGGGTGTGAATGGTGCCCAGGTCCGTGCCCAGCGCCCTGGCGATCTCGCCCATGACGGTCGGACGCGGGACCGAACGCTTGGTGATCCACGCCGAGACAGCGGCTCGGGTCAGCCCCAGCTCTTCCGCCAGCTCCGCCTGCGTCATACCCGCGATCTTGAGCTGACGGGCCAACCAGGGCCCGAACTCCTCACCGGCCTCCATCTGGCCTCCCGCTCTTCGCCGTTGTCGTTGTGCCCAGGGTTCCGGACAGGCTAATTTGACACGGCGACAAGCGTCAACTGCCGCTTGACGGAGCACCGACCGCTCCGACCGTCAGTTCACCTGTCCACTTTGCCCATTAGGTCCGGAACACCGAGGAATCCAACGAGTTGCACCCCGGGATGCAGTTCACGTTCGGGAACGTCCCGCAAAGCGGAATCCCCAACTCCCGCAAATTGGCCCGGGATTGGGAGTGACACGATCGAGTGAATCCTCTAGGATCCTGACGGCGGCGCTGTCCGCCTCGCTCGGAACGACACCCCTGCGACAAGGGGTGAGGTGTATCCAATTCCACTCGCTCACCCCCGAACGCGCTCATGGTACGGGGATCCTCACACGACCGGAGGAACCGAAACAGCTATGGAAGACCCTCCCGGGGAGACGGAACCCCCGCACGACACGCCCCCGTACTCCATGCGCGAAATGGATTCCATTTACTTGGCCCTCTTCATGGCCGGTTCGATCACGGAACGTAAACAGATCCTCACCTGGTACGGCTTATCGATCGAGCACGCCCGCGAACTCTTCCGCGGCCTTCCCGGATCCCTCGATCCGACCGCCGCGGCCAACTTCGAGATCGACGACGACTGACCCGCTGGCCGTGCGTCATCGCAGGTCTGGCGGATTGCAACGTCCTGGCCCGATCCGCTCGCCCGTCTCTCAGGCCATTGACCTCGCACGAGAATCGAGATAGCAATGTCCGCTCACTCCTCGCACGTTGTCCGTACCGTTCTCGAACAGTCTTCTCGTGTCCTACGGACGTATGAGGTCGATCCCGGTCTCATTCCGGAGCACGCCAACGGCGAGCGTCGTATCACGCAGGGCGGCTACGGGGATCGCCAACTCTTCGAACTCGTACAGAACGCCGCGGACGAAATCGCCGCGCAGCCCGGGGGACGCATTCAGGTCGTCCTCACCGATACTCACCTCTACTGCGCCAACGAAGGGGACCCGGTGACCCCCGAGGGCGCGGAGACCATTCTCCGAATGAGCATGTCGCGCAAGAGAGGTGGCCAGATCGGCCGTTTCGGCGTGGGTGTGAAGTCCGTGCTGGTGGTCACCGACGCCCCGCAGTTCTTTAGCAGTTCCGGGTCCTTCGGTTTCGATCGCGAATGGGCACGCGAGAAGATCCGGTCGGTCCCCGGCGTACGGCAGCGTCTGGGTGAGGAGTTCGAGGCGCCGGTCCTCCGCATGGCGCGCCCTCTCGACGCCGCTGCCGAGCGTGCCCAGGACCCCGTTCTCGACGAGTTGTTGGGCTGGGCCACCACGGTCGTCCGTCTGCCACTGCTGGACGACGCCGCCGGCAGGTTGGCGCTCGACATGTACGGCGGGCGGGCGGGCGAATCGTCCCGGGAGGAGTTTCCGCTCGGCTTCCAACTCTTGTCGCCGCACGTGGCGAAGGTGGTCCTCGAGGACCGCCGGCCCCGTCCGCCCGTCCGCCGGGTGCTGACCACCGAGCAGTCCGGCGATCT
The DNA here is from genome assembly GCF_014649835.1 of Streptomyces pilosus. Lineage (GTDB taxonomy): Bacteria > Actinomycetota > Actinomycetes > Streptomycetales > Streptomycetaceae > Streptomyces > Streptomyces pilosus. The sequence goes on from NZ_BMTU01000001.1 coordinate 1,170,572, forward strand.
GCACACCGTGTTCGAGGAGCGGACGGGACGGACGCCCACGACCGCCCGGTGGCGTGTCTTCTCCACCACGCACGAACCCGGTCCGGCCGCACGCGATGACGCCGGCGAGCTGCACGACCGGCTCACGCTCGACCTGGCGTGGGCCGTCCCCGACCTGGAGCAGGACCCGAAGAGCGGACTCCGGGTGAGCCCGCAGGCGCGGGGGCGGGGCCGCTTCTGGTCCTTCTTCCCCACCAAGTACGAGATGTCCTTGAGCGGCATCCTCAACGGCGCCTGGAAGACCAACGAGGACCGGCAGAATCTGCTCGACTCCTCGGCGTTCAACGAGGAGATGATCCGGGTCTCGGCCACGTTGGTGGTCGACTCCCTTCCGCGACTCGCCCCCGCCCAGGACCCCGCCGCATACCTTCCCCTGCTGCCCGGTCGGGTGAAGGAGGCGATCAGCTGGGCCGACGCGTTCCTCACCGAGGAGATCTGGAAGCATACGGCGGTCCGCCCCTCGCTGCCCGATCAGGAGGGCGTACTGCGCGTACCGACCCAACTGCGGATTCCCCCTCGTCTCGACAAGGAGCGCAGCACCGGTTGGTTGCGGCTGTGGCACGAGTGCCCGGGCCGCCCGTCGGACTGGCTCCATCCGAACGCCGAGGTCGACACGTTGCGCGCCGGCAAGGTCGAGCACATCCTCGGGGCGGCCGGATGCAAGCGGGCCGATGTACGGACCTGGCTGGAGGCACTGGTCGGCTGCGGCACCGCCGAGGCGTCGGCGACGGCGATCCGCATCCTCGCCGGCATGGTCGAGGCCAGGTCCCCGTACGCCGAGGAAGCCCGCAAGGCGAAGGTCGTCCTCACCGAGGAGCACGGTCTCGTCACCCCCGTGCCCGGCCAGGTCTTCCGTCGTTCCGACGACGGCGGGCTGCGGGAGTCCCTGAAGTACGTGGTCGGCGAGATCGGTCAGGACCCCGCGCTCGCGTCCGCGCTCAACGTCCTCGGCATCCGTGAGGCGGACGCCGAGGGCCGGTTCATCAGCGTCCTCGACCAGGGCTTCACGGGCTGGGCGGACGCCGAGTGGGAGCGCTTCTGGGACCTCTTCCGCCTGGCCGGTGGCCGCCGTCTGACCCACACGGTCCTCCAGCGCGTTCCCGACGCCCGGGAGACGCTGCGCGTCCGGACGGCGGACGGCAGGTTCCGCCCGGTGCGCGACTGCATGCTGCCGGGTGCCGTGGTCGACGCGGAACGCGAACCGAACATCGCCGTCGACACGAAGTTCCACTCCGACGACCTCGCCTTCTTCCGGGACATCGGCCTGCGGGAGCGGCCCTCGACCTCGATGCGTCCGGAGGGCGAGGCCTGGTTCGAGGAGTACCGGGAGGCCGTTCACGCATCCTTGCTGCGCACCCTGAGCCCCGGCACCCCCCGTCCGGCCCTCAACAGGATGAAGGTGGAGGGGTCGCCGATCGGTGGTCCGCTGCACTTCTTCCGGTTGCTCTCCCCGGAGTCCCGCGCGGCCTTCCTGGCGGCGCTTCCGGACGAGGCCGTGGTGGACAACTGGACACGCCAGGTCGGCGCCCAGACCAGTACGCGTCGGACCGTGGTGTCGCCGATCCGTTGGATGCTCAAGAAGCACGGGACCGTAGCGACCTCCAAAGGGATCAAACCGCTGCGGGAAGCCGTCGGGCCGCAGCTCGCCGACTACCGGGACGTCCTCCCGGTCGCCGGCATCTCCCCGGAGAAGGCACGGAAGCTAGGGTTGCCGACCACGGTCGACGAAGTTCCGGCGGAACGCTGGGAGACGCTCCTCTCGGAGGTGGCGCGAAGCGAGGACGACGCCTTCGTCGGCAACACCTACGTGATGCTGACCCGCTTCGGCGCAGAGTTCCCCGAGGACTCGCTGACCCGTTGCCGGATTGGGGACGCCTGGGGCAGCCGCCCCGACGAGGAGATCACCGTCGCGGTCGGCACCACCGAGTACCGGGCTCTGCGCGCGGAGCAGCTTCCCGCTCTGCTGGTGGCGACTCCGGAGGACGCCGAGCTGATGGTGGAGAGGTGGACCATGAAGCGTTTCGCCGATGCCATCTCCAAGGAGACCCGCGAGGTCGTCGACGGGGATCCGATCGCCCTCGTGGAGTTGTACCCCGCCCTGCGCCAGCGGCTGAGCAGCGGCGACCGCAGCACCGTGGTCCAGCGGTGCGTCGAGTTGGAAGAGGTGACCCGGACGGAGAACGGCACGAAGGCTCGTCCCCTGGACGCCGTACGCCAGGGCGACACGATCAAGGTGCGCGTGCCCCTGGCTCCCGAGCCGATGCTGCGGCTGATCGACCGGGAACTGGGCCTCGGGCTCGGCGCCGCCGGTTGCCGGGCGGTGCTCGAGCACCAGGAGCGCATGGCCCGGGACAGCGAAACCAAGGCAGCGCTCAAGGCCGTCCGCGACGCCGATGACGTCGTCGCCAAGATCGAGTCGTTGATCGGCGCCGAGGCCCTGCGCGCCGGACTGCCCGACGGGCTGATGGAGGCCGAACTGCAGGCGGCCGACGGCGCGGAACCCTCCGGTCACCGGATCGCTCAGATGGCCTTCAACGCGCACGGCGACGGTGTGCTCCAGCACCACGCCCGTGACATTCAGGCCCGCTTCCCGAACGCCCCGGTGTCCTACGGAGGTGCGTCCGCCGCTGTCGCCTTCGTGTCGGATCTGAGGTTGCCGGTGGCCTTCGCCGGCTCCAGGACTCCGACGCCGCCGGCCTTCGAGACGGTGGACGGCCCTCGGGACTTCCCTCGGCTCCACGACTACCAGGAGGACCTGGTCCGCAACATCACCACCCTCCTCGACCGTCTCGCCCCGCAGCGCGCCATGCTGTCACTGCCCACCGGAGCGGGAAAGACACGGGTCACTTCCGAGGCCGTGATCCGCTGGGTGAAGCGCGTCGGCGATCTGGTCGGTCCGCTGCTGTGGATCGCGCAGACCGAGGAACTGTGCGAACAGGCGGTGCAGAACTGGAAGTTCGTCTGGAACAAGGTCGGCGCCGAGCGACCTCTCACCATCAGCCGGCTCTGGAGCAGCCACGAAGTGGGGAACGTGGTCGAGAACCCCCATCTGGTGGTCGCCACCGACGCCAAGCTGGAGCGGTGTCTCGGAACCGACCAGTACGCCTGGCTGCGACAGGCCACGCTGGTCGTCGTGGACGAGGCCCACACCGCCATCTCCAAGCGCTACACCGAGATCCTGGGCCTGTTGGGACTCACCCAGTACGAGACCGGACGACACCTGCTCGGCCTGACGGCCACCCCGTTCCGCAACACCAACGAGGACGAGACCCGTCGCCTCGTCACACGCTTCGGCAACCGGCGGCTCGACGACGGCGTGTTCCCGTCCGGCGATGCCTACCGGGACCTCCAGGAGTGGGGGATGCTCGCCCAGGTCGAGCACCGCACCCTCACCGGTGGCCGGATCGAGCTGACCCGGGACGAGAGGACGCACGCCGAGCGCATGGCGATGCTCTCCCGTGCCGCCGAGCAGCGGCTCGCCGACGACCACGCGCGCAGCCGTCGCATCGTCGACGAGGTGGCGGGCCTTCCGAAGGACTGGCCGACGCTGCTGTTCGCGACCTCCGTGGATCACGCCAAGTATCTGGCGGCCATGCTCAACGACCGGGGCATCCGGGCCGCGGCGGTGGACTCCACCACCAGCGCACAGGACCGTCGCCGGCGGATCGAGGACTTCCGCGCGGGACGCATCCGTGTCCTCACCAACTACGGTGTTCTGACTCAGGGTTTCGACGCTCCCGCGACCCGGGTCGTGGTGGTGGCCCGCCCGGTCTACAGCACCAACGTGTACCAGCAGATGATCGGGCGTGGTCTGCGCGGGCCGAAGAACGGCGGCAAGCCGACCTGCCTGATCCTCAACGTCGACGACAACATCGCCAACTTCGACACCAAGCTCGCCTTCACCCAGTTCGAGCACCTCTGGAGCAGAAAGTGACCGACGCCTATCTCGACAGCCCTCCGCTCACGGACGAGCAGCGGGCCGTGGTCGAGCAGCCCTGGGACGCGCGCGTCCTGGTCACCGCCGGAGCAGGCGCGGGCAAGACGCACACCCTGGTGCGCCGACTCGACGCGCTGTGCGGCCACGAGGACCCCGACGAGGCGCTGGAGGCCGCCGAGATCCTGGTGCTCACGTTCTCCCGGGCCGCCGCCCGTGAGCTGCGCGAGCGGATCTCGCGACACGGGGAACGCGCCCAAAGGGTACGGGCCCGCACCTTCGACGCCTGGGCCTACGAGGTGCTCCTCCAGGCGCAGCCGGACGGCGAGTGGGGCACGGTCGGCTTCGACGAGCGGATAGCGGCCGCCACCCGCGCGATCGAGAAGGGGGCGCTCGAGGTCGGAGAGGCCGTCCCACCCGCACACATCGTGATCGACGAGGTGCAGGACCTCCTGGGCGGGCGACGCGAGTTGGTCGAGACGCTCCTCGACCGGTACCAGGAGAGCTGTGGCTTCACCGTCGTCGGAGACGCCGCTCAGTCCGTCTACGGCTTCCAGATCGCGGACCCGGGCGAGCGCGCCGACGAGACCGGCAGGTTCTTCGACTGGCTGCGCTGCTCGTACCCCGACGATCTCGTGGAGCTGAGCCTCACCCGGAACTTCCGGGCCGGCACCGAGGAAGCCGAGGTCGCGCTTGCGCATGGGCCCCGTCTCCAGCAGCTCACCGACCCGGACGAGGCCGCGACGCTCTACGACGAAATGCGCGACCTCCTCATGGAGCCGAAAAACGCGACGGGCGAGCTCTTCAACGAGTTGACCCTGAACGGTCTGCGGGACCTCACCGACACCTGCGCGATACTCACCCGCGACAACCAGGAGGCCCTTGTCGTCTCCGGCCTGCTGCACGCACACGGCGTGGAGCACCGGCTGCGGCGCCCGCTCGAAGAGCGTCCCGTGCCCTACTGGGTGGCCGAACTGCTGCGCGGCACCGAAGCGTCCGGCCTCTCCGAGGACCGGTTCCGCTCCCTCCTCGCAGCCGTCCCGCTGCCCTACGAACCGAACGCCGACGCCCTGTGGACGGTGCTGCGCCGGGTCGCGCGGGGACCCGGTCGCGGGGTGCTCGACCTGGACCGGCTGCGACGCACGGTCGCCGACGGCCGGTTCCCCGACGAGGCAGCCGACCCGGAGACCGCTCGGATCGTCGTCTCGACCGTACACCGGGCCAAAGGCCTGGAGTTCGACCAGGTGATCGTTCTGGCTCCACCGACCGTCGCGGAGTTGCACAAGCGGTACGGGGACGGACTCGACCTGCCCGCAGAGGCTCGGGCCCTGTACGTGGCGATGACGCGTGTCCGCCAGGACCTGTACCACGCGCCCCGCCCTGAGCTACCCCTCTTCAGGAGGGCAGGACACCGACGCGACGGCCGTCGCTACATCGGATCGTGGCGGTCCTACGACAGGTACGGGATCGTCGCCGAAGCGGGCGACGTGTGCCGGGACAACCCTCCCGGTCACGATATGGACGCCGTCGCCACCCAGGCATACCTCCTGGCCCACGTCCGCCCCGGCCAGAAGGTGGTGCTGCGCCGACGCCACGACCTGCCGATGGGAGAGACACAGAGCCCGCCGTACGCCCTCCTGCACGACGGGCGGGAGATCGGCGAGGCCTCCCAAAGGTTCCGCGAGGCCCTCTTCGAGGTGCAGAAGGTGAACCGTACCTGGGACCCCTGGTGGCCCGACGAGATCCACGACCTGTGGATCGACACCCTGGAGACCGTGACGGGCAGCACCGCAGCCGGCGCCAACGCCGGACTCGGTGAGCGCGGTGTCTGGACCGTCCCGCGGATCACCGGCGTCGGCCGGTTCCGCAGAGCCGACGACAACGAGGAGCAGCGAGCATGACGCACGTGGCAGGCCGGCACTCCGAGCACTACCTGGTGCGGGACAAGGAACTGCTCGTGGGGCTCCGCCGCGAACTCTTCGGCCCCGCCGAGGACGCCGCGCCGGAGGACCGGGACGAGGTCCTCACCCAGGACGCGCCGATCGACCGCTACCTGACCGGCGTGCTGTATCCGAGGGCGTCCAAGGAGCGGAAGGTCGAGATCGCCGCGGAACAGGACGGCCTGGACGTCCCGCCCGTGCTCCTGCGTGAGGACGTCGAGGAGCCCGGATCGGCGCAGGAGATCACGGCATCCGGAGACAGGCGCCCCTCGACCATGGGGCTCACCTTCGCGGTCGATCCGACCATAGGCGACACGATCGTGGTCTCGGCCAGGGCGGCGGTCTACGAACCCACCGACGCCGAGGGCAAGCCCGTCGAGGCCCGCCGGGCCGAGGCCCGTACCACCTCCGAACAGCGGGAACGGTGGCGGCGCAGGGTGCTGGAGATCCCGGACCGGTCCATCGCCGTGAGGGCGCCCGTTCCCGCCGAACCCATCGAACTCATCCCTGGCAAGGTCGCGTTGCACGTCATCGTTCGACGTCCCGACCCGACCACCGGCACGGTCACGATCACCGTCACGCTGATCAACACCCAGAAGGTCGGTGAGTGGGATCTCCAGGACGCCTTCTCCCTGTTCCAGTGCGGCCTGACGGTCCGGGCCGCCAACGGCTCCACCGCGTTCGTCGAACGCCCTGCCCCGTCCGTCGCCCACGACCCGGAGATCGCCACCAGTCGCCTGCTGCACCGGCACGCCCCGACCTTCGCCGTGGGGCACGGCTGCGCCGCCACGTGGGACTGGAACCCCTCGCCCATCGGCGTGACCGACACCGAGAAGGCCGGCGTCCCCGAGGTGCGCAGCGACTTCGTGCCCAGCGTGGAGGTACTGCTCACCGACTCCAATCCGGAGATCGACGACTCGACGCTGTCCATGCTGGGGCTGGCAGAGAAGCCCGACGCGGAGGTGCTGACCGCCCTGGAGGGTCTCGCCACGGGATACGAGCACTGGATCGCCCGAAAGCAGGTCGAGGCGGACGCTCTGGCCGGTGGCACCCACGGGGACCCCGCGCAGATCCAGGTCGAGGCCTGTCGCGAGGCGCTCGGCCGGATCCGAGAGGGCATCGAGTTGTTGCGCGGGAAGCCGGACCTGATGAAGGCCTTCCGCCTTGCCAACCGTGCCATGGCCGACCAGCGCGCCCGCAGCGCCTGGGTGAAGGGCGGACGTGTCGGCACCCCCGATCCGGCCGCCGGCAAGTGGCGCCCCTTCCAGATCGCCTTCGTGCTGCTCTGCCTGGCGGGCATCGACGACCCCGAGCACGACGACCGGAACATCTCCGACCTGCTCTGGTTCCCCACCGGTGGTGGCAAGACGGAGGCCTATCTGGGCCTGATCGCCCTCACCTCCTTCCTGCGCCGCATCCGCAACGGCGTGGACGGCGGTGGGGTGACCGTGATCATGCGCTATACGCTGCGGCTGCTCACCCTTCAGCAGTTCGAACGCGCGGCGATCCTGCTCTGCGCCATGGAGAACATGCGGCGTCGGACGCCGGAGCTGGGTCGGGAGGAGTTCTCCGTCGGCATGTGGGTGGGCCGCTCGGCCACCCCCAACACGCTGGCCGAGGCGGATGCCAAGCTCGACGAGCTGCGCGCGAACCTGGACAAGCGGCTCGCCACCGAGAACCCCGTCCAGTTGCATGCCTGTCCCTGGTGCGGAACGCGCCTCGACGCCCGGGACTACGAGGCCGACGAGGACGCCAAGCGGATGTTCGTCCGCTGCCCCGGCAGGGACTGCGACTTCGCCGATGGCCTCCCCGTCCACCTGATCGACGAGGCGGTGTACGACGCGCGCCCGACGCTGGTGATCGCCACTGTCGACAAGTTCGCCTCGATGCCGTGGCGTCCGGCGACCTCCGCACTCTTCAACCTGGACAACCTCGACGACGACACGCCTCCTCCCGAGCTCATCGTCCAGGACGAGCTCCATCTGATCTCGGGTCCGTTGGGGACTCTCACCGGCCTGTACGAGACCGCCGTGGACGCGCTGGCCGGCCGTCCCAAAGTGATCGCCTCCACGGCAACCATCCGTCGCGCCGCCGACCAGGGCCGCCATCTCTTCGCGCGCGGGGTTCGGCAGTTCCCGCCCGCCGGTCTGGACTCCCGTGACTCGTGGTTCGCGGTGGAGACGCCGCTCGAGGAGAAGGCGAGCCGCCGCTATGTGGGCCTTCTGGCCCCCGGCACCAGCCAGTCCACCCTGCTCATCCGCACGTACGCCACCTTGCTGCACCGGGCCATGCAGGCGCAGACCAAGGACGAGGTGCGCGACGCCTACTGGAGCCTCGTCGGCTACTTCAACAGCCTGCGACTGCTCTCCGCGGCCGAACTCCAGGTCCACGACGACGTGGTGGCCTACCTCGAGCTGCTGGCGGAGCGTGAGGGCGTCCCCGTGCGCTCGGTCGCCAACTACTCGGAGCTGACGAGCCGGATCGACGCGAGCGAGATCCCCACCCGGCTCAAGGGCATCGAGAAGAGGCTTCCCGACGAGGACACCGTGGACGTGCTGCTCGCCACCAACATGATCGCGGTGGGCGTCGACGTGGACAGGTTGGGGCTGATGGCCGTGATGGGTCAGCCGCAGACGACCGCCGAGTACATCCAGGCCACCAGCCGGGTCGGCCGCGCCCACCCCGGTCTGGTCGCGGTCATGCTCAACTCCACGCGCGCCCGGGACCGCTCCCACTACGAGAACTTCCAGCATTTCCACTCCGCTCTCTACCGCGAGGTCGAGTCCACCTCCGTGACACCGTTCTCCGCTCGCGCCCGCGAACGGGGCCTGCACGCGGTGATCGTCGCCCTCGCACGCATCCTCATCCCGGCCGCGCGGCCCAATGAGGGCGCCGGCGACGTCGAGTCCTACGTGGACGTCCTCCAGAACCGCGTCAAGCCCTTGTTGATGAAGCGGGTACGCGCCGTCACCGAGGCCGAGACCGATGCCGTATCCGACGATTTCGAGGAGTTCGTCGAGTGGTGGCGCGATGAAGCGAGCACCCACAATCGTCTGCTCTTCGAACCGCAGCGGGGTGATCGCGCCCCCGCACTCCTGAAGGCGTTCGACGACGAGTCCGAGGACGCCGAGGCGTGGCCCACGCTGTGGAGTCTGCGCGATGTCGACGCCGAGTCCGCCCTGTTCATGGAGGGAACACGATGACCCCGCCCCCTCGTCGCCGCCGGTCCGGAGCGAGCGGCGCCACGCCCTCCCACTCCTTTCCGCGACGCGGTGAGATCCGCCGCGCCCAGGCGATCACCACGTACGGCGTCGGATCACTCATCGCCGTCGACCACGAGTCCTTCGTCGTCTCGGGCCTGGACGAGGCCGATCGGAGCTGGCGTCCCGACGAGTCCCCGCGGATCTACGAACGACGGCTGGCCAGACTTCTCGATGTCGACCACTTCCGGCTGCCTCCGGCCTCCGACGACACCAGCAAGGACGGCCTCCGGGTCCGCCGGTTCCCGTTGATGCATTCGTGTCCCGAGTGCAACGAGCTGCAGCACCATCGAGACTTCAATCCGCCCGCCGGTCGCAGTGTCTGCGGCACCTGCGAGGTGGACCTCGTTCCCTCCCGCTTCGTCGTCGCCTGCGAGGCCGGGCACCTCGGCGAATTCCCGTACTGGCAGTGGGTGCACCGCTCGTCCGACCGCGGTTCCACGACCGTCGGCAAGTGCGGGGGGAAACTCAGGCTGCGCACCTCCGGACGTACCTCCTCGCTCCGTTCCATCCTCGTCTCCTGCACCTGCGGGCGGGCGCCCGAGGTATCGATGGAGGGCTCCTTCCGCAGGAAGGCGCTCAAGGACCTGGGACTGAAGTGCCGGGGCCACCGCCCGTGGCTCGGCACCTCCGCTGCGGATCAGGAGTGCGGACTGCCCCTGCGGACGCTCCAGCGCGGTTCCTCGTCGGTGTGGCAACCGGTGCTGAAGTCGGCGCTCTCCATCCCGCCGTGGAGCAACAGTCGCGAGGATCCGCTGGCCGGCCACTGGGAGAAGCTCAGGAAGTACGAGACCCGCGAGGCCGTCGAGATCTATCTCGATGCCGTCTTCACCGAGGGAGCGTGGCCCCTCTCCCTGGACGAGGTGATGACGCTGCTCGCCGCGGAACGCGAGGAGGATCCCTCGGACGGGGAACCCGCCACCTTCGACCATCGCTACCGCGCCCTGCGCAACAAGGAGTACGAGCGTCTGCGCTCCGGCAACGACGAGAGCGAGCACTCCCGCGACGAGCAGTTCGTCTGCGAGACGCCACTGGGCGACCAGAGCGTGCTCGATCCGCTCGGCGTCACCGGCCCGATGCTGGTCAAGAAGCTCCGCGAGGTGCGCGCGCTCAAGGCGTTCACCCGGCTCGTCGACGCCGAGTCGACGACCGACGCGAAGGAGATGCCGCTCTCCGACAAGCCCCTGCGCTGGCTTCCGGCCATGGAAGTTCGCGGCGAGGGAGTCTTCCTCCAGCTGGACGAGGAACGGCTGGGCACCTGGGAGAAGACGTTCGCGGTGGCGGCCCGGGTCGAACGGATGCGGACCGCCCACCAGCGGGTGCTGGATCAGCGGGCCGACGATCCGAGCCGGGCCGTCCCGTCTCCGGCCACCCCCCGGATGGTGCTGCTGCACACCTTGGCCCACGTCCTTGTCACCGAGTGGAGCCTGGAGGCGGGGTATCCGGCAGCGTCCCTGCGCGAGCGCCTGTACGCCGCCGACGACATGGCCGGAGTACTCATCTACACGGCGACGAGCGACTCGGCGGGCAGCCTCGGCGGTCTCGTCGCCCAGGGCGAACCGGATCTTCTCGGCCGCACGGTGTGCTCGGCCGTCCGCCGCGCCGAGTGGTGTTCCTCCGACCCGCTCTGCATGGAGACCGAGGTGTCCGCCACCGGCACCAATCTCGCCGCCTGTCACGCCTGCGTGATGCTCCCTGAGACGAGCTGCGAGCACAACAACATCCTGCTGGACCGCGCACTGCTGGTCGGCACGCCGGACGAACCCGCCGTGGGGTTCTTCCAACGGGTTTTGGCGGGCTGAAGCAGTCGTCACCGCCGACTGCTCGACAGGGTCGCCTCATAGCGACTCTGTGCGCGGTCGAGCGCATCGTCGGCGTCACAGCCGTGGGCCCGGAGCCAGCGGAGGAAGTCCGTGATCACGTCGATCACGGATTCCTCCGCCGCCGTCCGGCCCACCCTGCCGAGCCCGGGTTCGTAGCGGCAGGTCGGCGGCCTCAGCGTCGCGTACATGTCCAGCAGCGCCTCGGCGCGTGTCACCGACGGATCGTCCGAGCGACCGACCGGCGGCGCCTGCCCCGTGGCCAGCTCGCACCACGTCACCTTGCGGTCCTCCTGGATCCGGACGCCCCAGCGGTCGGTGAGGGCCTCGACCAGTGCCATTCCCCTTCCGCCCTCGGCGTCGACGTGCGCGGCGACAAGGGTGGGCAGGGCTCGCGCGTCGGGGTCGTGGACCTCGATGCGCAGGTGCGTGCCGTCCAGTGAAAGAGCGAGCGCGCCAGGGGTGCCGGGTCCGACGTGCGTGACGACGTTCGACACGAGTTCACTGACGCACAGTTGGGCTGTGTCGACGATCTCGTCCAGGTCCCAGGCGCTCAGGCGGTGCCGCACCAGGCGCCTCAGGGTGCCGACTTCCTCGGGATGGGCGGTGAACTTCACGTCCCACGCCATACGCGCCGTGTGCGCCGACCGACTCACGAACTCTCCCCACGTGTCCGTCTCGCTCCGGGCCTCGTGCCGCGGAGCGTCACGACCGTTCACTCTGTGTCGTGACGGGAGTACAGCATGGAGCCGACGCATCCCGTCATGCAATGTGCACAGCGGGATTCCCACTTCCGTGTGATTGGCAAGCAGCCCTCTTGGCATGAGACTGAACCCTGGTTACGCGACAGGTGGTTGAGGAGATCGAGATGGCCGGTTCACCGACGGCACGCCGTCGGCGTCTGTCGATCGAGCTGAAGAAGCTCCGCGAACAAAGCGCGTTGACCTGCGCCCAAGTGGGCCAGGCCCTGGACTGGAGCGGCTCCAAGGTCAACCGCATGGAGACGGGCAGCGGCAGGGTTCAACCGTCGGACGTCGACGCGCTCTGCCGGTTCTACGTCACGAGCGACGAGCTGCGCGAGTTCCTTAAGAGGTCCTAACAAAGGCGTTGGACGTGCCGGTGGGTGATCAGGCAGGTCGCGAGGCCGAG
>NZ_BMTU01000002.1 GCF_014649835.1 Streptomyces pilosus
CTACGAGTACGACGAGGACGGCCGCCGCACCCGGCTCTGGCCGGGACTGCGCGAGCACTTCGCCGATCCGGCCCTGCGCGAGGCCGACCTGACGGAACTCGCGGAGCGGATGCTCTTCGCCGAGGCCCTCGACTCGGTGCGCTGCCTGGAGGAGGGCGTCCTGGTCTCCGTGGCGGACGCCAACATCGGCTCGATCCTCGGCATCGGCTTCCCGGCCTGGACCGGCGGCGTCCTGCAGTACATCAACGGCTACGAGGACGGCCTGCCCGGCTTCGTCGCCCGCGCGCGCGAACTCGCCGCCCGGCACGGAGGCCGCTTCACCCCGCCCCCGCTGCTGCTCCGCAAGGCCGAGCGCGGCGAGACCTTCACCGACGACTGACGCCCACCCGAGACCCCCCGCCACCCCCCGCGCTCCGACCCCGATCCGCCCAGCCCGCCAGGAGGCCGTCATGACACCAGCCCCGCGCACCGACGGGGAACCAGCGACACCGTCCACCCTGCCGCTGCTCGTGGAGCACAACGCCCGCACCCACCCGGACCTGCCCGCCCTGTCCTGGCGCACACCGGACGGCACGGGATGGACCACGCTCGACTGGGCGGGGGTCAGGGACCACACCGCACTCCTCGCCGCCGGGTACGCGGCACTCGGCGTCGGCCGCGGCGACCATGTGCTGCTGATGATGGCCAACCGCTCCGAGCACTGGCTCTCCGACCTCGCCCTGGTCCGCCTCGGCGCCGTGCCCGTCAGCGTCTACGGCACCTCGGCGCCCGAGCAGGTCCGTCACATCGCCCGCAACTGCCGTGCGGCGCTGGCCGTCGTCGAGGGCGCCGCGCAGGCCGGGGTGTGGGCACCGCTGCTGGACGACCCGGACACCCCGCTGGCCCGGCTGGTCGTCGTGGAACCCGGCGAGGAAGGACCCCACCTGCCCTACACCGCCCTGACCGGCGAACCCGTCCCGGAGTCGTTCGAGAAGTCCCTGGACACGGCCGGCCCCGACGACCCGCTGACCGTCGTCTACACCTCGGGCACCACCGGCGAGCCCAAGGGGGTGGTCCTCACCCACCGGCAGGTGCTCGCCAACGCCGTCGCGCTCGACGCGGCGGTGGAACTGCCCCCGCACGTCGAGCACATCTGCTACCTGCCGTTCGCCCACATCGCGGAGCGCATGCTGGGCATCTACCTGCCCTGTCACCGTGCCTCCCACGTCTACCTGTGCGCGGACCCCACGGCAGTCGCCCAGGCGGTGCGCGAGGTGCGGCCCCGGCAGTTCTTCGGCGTGCCGAGGATCTGGGAGAAGCTGGCCGTCGCCGTCCGGGCCGGGCTCGACCTGCTGCCCGAGGAGCAGCGTCAGGGAGTGGAGAGGGCCATGGAGGTGGCCCGCGAGCACGTCGGCCACCGGGAGCGGGGGGAGGCCCCGCCCGCCGAACTGGACGCCGCGTACACGCAGGTGCGGGAGAAGGTGCTCAAGCCGGTGCTGGCCGCCGGCGGACTCGACCGGGTCACCTGGACGGCGAGCGCCTCCGCGCCCATGCCGCTCGACGTGGTGAGGTTCTGGTCCGGTCTCGGTGTCGTGATCATGGACGCGTGGGGTCTGACCGAGACGACCGGCGTGGCCACCACCAACAGCCCGCGGACCGGCTTCCGGCTCGGCTCGGTCGGCCGGCCCGTCTCCTCCGTCGAGGTCCGCGTCGCCGAGGACGGCGAGATCCTGGTGCGGGGCGCCTCCGTCTTCTCCGGGTACCTCCAGCCGGACGGCTCCGTCCGGTCGGTGCTGGACGAGGACGGCTGGCTCGCCACCGGGGACATCGGCCGGATCGACGACGACGGCTTCGTCTGGCTCACCGACCGCAAGAAGGAGATGATCATCACCTCGACCGGGAAGAACGTCTCCCCGGCGCTGGTCGAGAACACCCTCAAGGAGCACCCGCTGATCGGGCAGGCGCTGGTGCACGGCGACAACCGGTCCTATCTGGTGGCCCTGCTGGTGCTCGACCCGGAGGCCGCGCCCTCCTGGGCCGCCGCCCGGGGCATCGACGCCGGGAGCGGGGACCTGGCGGCCCTGGCCGCCCATCCCGCCGTGCGCGAGGAGGTCGACCGCGCGGTGGCCGCGGCCAACACCCGGCTCAACCGGACCGAGCAGGTCAAGCGGTACCGGCTGCTGGCCCGCGAGTGGGGGCCGGCGACGGGGGAGCTGACGCCCTCGCTGAAGATGCGCCGCCGCGTCATCCGCGACCGGCACGCCGCCGAACTGGCGGACCTGTACGCCGAGTAGCGGCACCCCCCCCTGCGCACCGACGGCCGCCCCGCGTCTTCCCGCGGGGCGGCCGTCGTCGTGCGGCTCCTACAGGCCGTAGCTGCGGCCGATGATGTCGCGCTGGATCTCGCTGGTCCCGCCGTAGACGGTGGAGACCACCGCGGACCGCAGATGGCGCTCCATCCCGTACTCGGTGGCGTAGCCGTACCCGCCCATCATCTGCATGCACTCCAGGGCGACACGTTTGGCCGTCTCGGTGGCCTTGAGCTTGGCCATCGACGCCTCCCGGGGGAACAGGCGGTCCGGTTCGGCGTCGCAGTCCGCAGCCACCTCGCGCACCAGCAGCCGGGTGCACTCGATCTCCGTCGCGAGGTCCGCCACCCGGTGCCGCAGCGCCTGGAAGCTCCCCACGGGCCGCCCGAACTGCTCGCGTTCGCCGACGTAGGCGACCGCGTCGTCGAACGCCCTGCGCGCCAGGCCCAGCATGTTGGCGGCCAGGAACAGCCGCTCGTGGTTCAGCCCGGCCATCAACTGCCGCCAGCCCGCGTCCACTTCACCCACCACCGCGTCGGCGGGCAGCCGGACGCCGGTGAAGAACACGTCGTTGACTTCCCTGCCGCCCATGGTCTCGATGCCGCGGATCTCCACCCCGGGGGTGTCCGCCGGCACGTGGAACATGGTCAGCCCCCGGTGCTTGTCGGCGCCTGTGCGGGCCACCAGCAGGATGCTGTCGGCGATGTGGGCATTGGAGATCCACGTCTTCTGGCCGTCGACCAGCCAGCCGCCGTCCGGCCGGCGCTCGGCGCGGCAGCGCAGCGCGCCCACGTCGGAACCGGCGCCGGGCTCCGACATGGCGATGGCCAGCACGCTGCCGCGTGCCACACCGCCGAGCACCTCCCGCCGCTGCCGCTCGGAACCGAACCCCTCATAGGCCTTGGCGGTGATGACGGTGGTGACGAAACCGCCCGCGGGGACCATGCCGTAGGACGTCTCCTCCAGGAACACGCACGCGTCGCCCAGGCCGCCGCCCGCGCCGCCGTACTCCTCCGGCAGGCACACCCCGAGCCAGCCGAGTTCGGCGAGCATGCCGTAGATCTTGGGGTTGTGCGGCTCCCGGCCGTCCTGGGTCAGCGCGGCGCGCTGCTCCCGGGTCCCGCACTCACGCCGGGCGAAATCCCGGACGGCGGCGGCGAAGTCCGACTGTTCCGCGGTGAGACGACTTCCCATGGGGGTCTCCGAACACGAGGGGATACATGTGTATGGATAATGTTTCACTGTTTCTCGGTGGAGGTGGGCCGGTACCGTGAAAGACACCATGAAGACTTCTGCAGACGAATCCCCGCTCGCCCGTGCCCTCGCCCGGCCGGAGACGGAGGAACGGCTGGCGCGGCAGATCCTCGACGCCGCCCTGGAGCAGTTCACGATCTTCGGCCTGCGCCGCTCGTCGGTGGACGACGTCGCCAAGCGGGCCGGGGTGTCGCGGGTGACGGTGTACCGGCGCTTCCGGAACAAGGACGGACTGGTCGAGGCGTGTCTGCTGCGCGAGGTCAGCCGCTTCTTCCGGGAACTCGACGACGCGGTCGCCCCGCTGCCGGCCATGCGGGACAGGGTCGTCGAGGGTTTCGTGGTCGCCCTGCGCCACACCCGGGCCCACCCCCTCTTCGGGGGCCTGCTGCGGCTGGAACCCGAGGTGGTCCTGCCGTACCTGACCGTCGGCGGCGGACCCGCCCTCACCGTCACGACCGACTACCTGACGTCCCATCTGCGGCGGGCCCAGCACAGCGAGGGCCGCCCGGGCACCGACCCGCGGCCGGTGGCGGAACTGATGGTGCGGGTCGCCGTCTCCTTCCTCCTCAACCCGGCCGGCTGCATCGAGCTCGACGACGAGGAGCAGTCCCGGGCCTTCGCCCGCCGCTACCTCGCCCCACTGCTCGACGCCTGACCGGGACCGGGCCCACGCCGAACCGCGCGGGCCCGCCCGGCCGTTCCTCAGCACCGGGTGTGCAGCCATCAGCGCCGGGTGTGCAGCCATCGCATGAGGGCCACCGCGCGGGCCTTCGCCGCGGGCGCCGTGGTGAACGACGTCAGGTCGACCGGCGGAGCGAACCGCCGGACCGTGACCGACTGGGGCGCGGTGAACGCCCGCAGTCCCTCCGCACCGTGGATCCGGCCGAAACCCGAGTCCCCCGACCCGCCGAACGGCAGGGCCGGAACGGCGGCGAAGCCCAGCACCGAGTTCACCGACACCGCTCCCGCGCGCAGCCGCGCCGCGATCGCCGCACCGGCGCGGCGGCTGCCGCAGAACACCGCCGCGCCCAGCGCGTAGCGGGAGGCGTTGGCGCGGCGCACCGCCTCGTCGACGTCCGCCACGGCGTTGATCGCCACGGTTGGCCCGAAGGTCTCCTCGGTCATCGCGGGGGAGTCCTCCGGTACGTCGACCAGGACCACCGGCGCGACGAACGGCCCGTCCGGCGTCTCCACCGCGCCCAGCGGGGCGCCCGCCCCGGCCGCCACGGCGGCATCGACGTGCCGGCGTACCACCTCGTCCTGGCCCGGCATCGTCATCGGGCCGTAAGCCGCGTCGGGGCCGCTCCCCGGCCGCAGGCCACGGGCCCGCTCCACCACCCGGTCGACCAGCTCCGCGTGGACCGCACGGACCGCGTAGACCCGCTCCACACCCGCACACGTCTGGCCCGCGTTGCCCAGCGCGCCCCACACGATCGCGTCGGCGGCGGCGCCCAGATCCGCGTCCGCGGTGACGAGGACGGCGTCCTTGCCGCCGCACTCGGCCAGGAACGGGGTGAGGGAGCGGGCGCACTCCTCCATCACCTTGCGCGCGGTCCCCGGCGAACCGGTGAAGGCGAGCTTGTCGACCCCGGACGCGGCCAGCGCGGCGCCCGTCTCCGCGGCGCCCGTGACCACGCCGAACAGACCGGCGAACCCGGGCACCGCCCGGTCGAAGAGCCGGGCGAGCAGCACCCCGGTGGCCGGGGTGTACTCGGACGGCTTGAACACCACCGCGTTGCCGGCGGCCAGGGCGTACCCGATGGAGCCCATCGGCGTGTAGACCGGATAGTTCCACGGGCCGATCACCCCGACCACGCCGAGCGGCCGGTGCACCACCGAAGCCGCCTGGTTCGCCGCGGCCGGCCCGGTACGCACCCGGCGGCGGCGCAGCACCCGCCCGGCGTTGCGCGCGGCCCACGCCACGTGCTCCAGGGTCAGCAGCAGTTCCAGCCGGGCGTCACCGAGGGGCTTGCCGGTCTCCGCCGCGACGGATCCGGCCACCTCGTCGAGTTCCTCCGCCAGCGTCCGCTTCCAGGCGAGCAGATGGGCACGACGGCGGGCGGCGGGGAGTGCCGCCCAGCGCGCGCCGGCCGCTCTCGCCCGGTCGACCGCCCGTGCGACGTCCTCCGGTCCGTGGACCGGGTGGGCGGCGAGCGTGCGGCCGGTGGCCGGGTCCCGGGTCGTGAACGTCGCCGTCGCCGGGTGGGTGGTGTCGGTCATCGTTTCTCCAGCGGTGAGGTCTCGTCGGCGAGCGGTTCCGTCGGCCTGCCGTGCGCCCAGTGCGGGCCCAGGTCGTCCAGCGTCCAGCCGAACGGATAACTGCGCGGCCGGTGCCGGTAGGCCCACCAGCCGGGCCGGGCCGGCATGAGGCGCACCAGGGCGGCCCGGGCGCGCAGCACGCGGTGGGCGGCGGTGCGCAGCCAGGCGGGCTGCGGCTCGAACCCGAGCGCCGCGAGCAGGGGTTCGTCGAGCAGCGCCAGCGTGAACCGCACGGCGAGCGGGCGCAGCGGCCGCGGGTACCAGGCGGCCATGACCCGCAAGGTGGCCGCCGCCACCCGCCGGTTGGCGGGGTCGGGGGCGAACATCTCCCGCTCGTAGGAGTCCAGGAGCCGTTCGAAACCGGCGTAGTCGGCGGGCATGCCGGTGATGCCCATCATGGTGCCCAGCCGCCGCCCCACCAGGGCGAGGCTCTCGGTCTCCTGCCAGGACAGGGGGCGCCAGCCGTAGCGGTCGATCCACCGCTTCGGCCCGACCACCGTGGTGGCCAGCACGTACAGGTAGTCCTCGTTCGGTATGCGGTAGCGGCCGTGGATGCGGTTCAGATGCCGGGCGGTGGCGCGCCCGCGCGGCGAGTCCAGGCCGTCGCGGACCATCTCGTGGGCGAACAGGAGGGTGTCGTCGTAGCGCCTCTGCCCGGCGCGCTCGAACTCCTGGGTGCGGTCGAGCAGCCGGGAGATGCGGGGGACGCCGTAGTCGCGCAGGAACGCGGTGGAGACGCCCTGCAGGTAGTCCCAGGGGAACTCGTACCGGGTGAGCAGCACGAAGATCTTCTCGTGATCCTGTCGCGGGTCCATGGTCCGGATCCGGCGGAGCCGGGTGTAGCGGCCCATCGGTACAGCCTCCTCATCGGGACGGGGTCAGCCGGCGGAGGTCCTGACGGCGGGCGGCGGGACCGGCGTGGCGTCCCCACCGGAGCCGACGGACGATGGGACGGGAGGGCACGCCGTTCCCCGCGGTCGTCGAGAGCCGAAGATACAAAAACTATTGACTTGTTTCACGAGGGCGTCAATAGTCCGGACACGACGGAGAGACGGAGGCCCCATGACCGGCACGCCGCACCCGCCCGACGTCCCGGCGCCCGTCCCGGACACCGGCCGCGACGCACCCGTCCCGATCGCCCCGGGTACGATCCTCTGGGACATCGCCGGCGACGTCCGGCTGCTGCTCTCCCTGCCCGCAGCCCTCGTCCTGCAGGTCGCCCACCCGGCGGTCGGAGCCGGCGTCGACGAGCACTCCGTGTTCCGCACCGACCCCTGGGGCCGGGCCCGGCGCTCGCTGGACTCACTCCAGCTCTGGGTCTACGGAGGCGAACAGGCGCTGGAGGAGGGCCGCAGACTGCGCAGGCTGCACCGGGCCATCAGCGGCACCGACACCCGGGGCCGCGCCTACCACGCGCTGACCCCCGCCTACTACGCCTGGGTGCACGCCACCGCCTACCCCGTCTTCCTGCGGGCGGCCCAGTACTTCTCCCGCCCCTTCGACGCGTCCGGCGAACGCCGTCTCTACGGCGAACTCCTCGCCCTCGGACGCATCCTCGGCATCGAACGGCGCGACATGCCGGCGACGCCGGAGGAGTTCTGGCCGTACTTCGACACGGTGATCCGGGACGAACTGGAGCGGACGGCCGTCGTCTCGGAGCTGCTCGACCCGCGCAGGCCCGTCCCGCCGCCGGCCGGTGCGGGCCCGCTGCTGCGCCGTCTCTGGCCGGTGCTGCGCCCGCCCCTGGGCCGGCTGCACGTCTTCGTGACGACCGGCCTGCTGCCGCCCGCCGTCCGGGACCGCCTGGGACTGGAATGGACGGCGCGCGACGAACGCGCACTGCGCCGCTTCGGCGCCGTGGTCCGCACGGTGGTCCCGCTGCTGCCCGAGCGTCTGCGCTACCTGCCCAGGGCCCGCGCGGCCCGCCGCGCCGCCCGCACGTGACTCCCGCTCCCCGGCGCGGAGCGGCCGGCCGGTGTCCCGCCGGCTCCCGGCGCCGAGGCGGCCGAGGCCCTCGTTGATGGCACCCCGCGCCGGTCGGGGGGCGCGTCCGCGGTGCACGGGTACGCACCCGCGGTCACTGTCCGGCCGGGGTGATGCGGCGTCCGGTGAGGCGGGTGGGCCGGATCGACACCCACATCCCGCGGTCGCCCCCGGCCCACGGCGTGCTGTGGGTGCTCTCGGAGAGGTGCCGCGCCTCCTCGGGCCCGGTGACGGCCCGTGCGGGGCCGACCGCCAGGACGCTCCAGCCCTGGCTCATGGCCTCGTCGAGCCGGTCGACCTCGAAGGCGACCTCCGCTCCCACGGCGGCCGCCGGCACGGAGCCGGGAGCGGTCCGGTAGACGATCGAGTCGTCCACGACCTCGTAGTTGACCGGGACCACGGCGGGCCCCTCGGCCGTGGTGACCGAGACGCGCCCGACGCCGTGGGTGGACAGGAGGGCCCGGCATTCGTCGGGTCCGAGGTCGCGCAGCTGTGGGTGGAGCAGCGCCATGCCCTGCCCGGGCGGCAGGCCGGCACCCCCGCCCCGCAAGGCCCGGACATTGGTGCGCAGGGCCGCGGCCAGCCTGATGAGCGTCGCCGTGCTGGGGTCACCGGGGTGCTCCTCCAGGTAGGCGAGGTAGTCCGGTGCCATCCTGGCCCGCCGGGCCGTCTCCTCCCGGCTCAGGCCCTGGCGTTCGCGCTCGGCCGCCAGTCGCCGGCCGATGTCACCGGGGTCGGGCGGGCCGGCGGGTGGCGGCGCACCCGCGTCGTCACCGGGGTCGTGCCCGGGATCGTGCCCGCGGTCATGACCGGTGCGCGTCACGTGGGCGTCGGGCCCCGGGAAGACGAGCGTCACCTCGTGCGTGTCCGACCAGCGCACGTCGTAGGGGGGTGTGCCGTCTTCGTGGTGGAGCCCGACGATCTCGCCGTCGCGCCGGGTGGCGCCGGTGGTCGGACTCTCGATGACGAGGTGGTCGCCGAGGTGGGCTCGCATGATCGCCGCCCCTCTCCTTCTCTCAGCCGGTGGTCTCGGTGTCCGGCGGCCCGGGCCGCCGGACACCGAGACCACCGTGGTGCCGCCGGGCCGGGGCGCGGCGGGTGGTCACATCGGCCATCCGACGGCCGGACGGGGGCCGGGCCGCGTCACCCCCATGCCGTCCACGTCGCGCTCGGCGATGTCCACGAGTTGCCGGCCGAGGTCCTGCAGGGCCCGGCCCGCGGCCAGCTCGTCGCCGATCTCCGGCACATCGGGGTCCGCCGGGTTCCGGCGGGCGGCGCCGCGACCGGTCAGCACGGCGGTCCCGGTGTCGATCACCACGCGGGCCTTGGTGGTCCCCGCGTCCTCGAAGAGGTGGAGGCGAGTCTTCCATTCCAGTGTGTGCGACATGGCTGTCCTCCTCGGCTCGGGGCGGACGGGTACGTCTGCGCCCCGGCTCCCGCCTTCCGCCGCCCGGTGAGGCGACGCCTGGCGGCCTCCGCCCGCGCACGAGGTGCGACGGGGTGCGCACTGCCGTGCGCCGGCGCGGCGGACCGGACCGGCGGCGGACTTCTCCCGGGCGCCGACGACCGTTTCCTGACGGGCCGCCCTTCGTACTCACCATTCTGCGCGCGGAACACGGGCACGGCGCGTCGGCCGGGCGCCGACGTCCTGGAGGCGGCGCGCGGTGCCCGGCCGGGAGGGCGGGGACCGCCGTCGCGTCATGCGGATAACCGCTACCGGCGGGCGCGGCGGTGGGCGACGAGCAGGCCGAGGGCGACGCCCACGAGGAGGGTGACCGTGAGGACGCTCCACAGCGGCAGGGTGACGGTCGGAATCCACAGCCTGATGGTCACCGACTTCGTGTTGGCGGCGATGAACCAGATGGCCGCACCGGCGAGCAGCACGAAGCCGATGGTGCGCAGCCTGACGTCCCGCCCCTTGACCGTCACGGTCGGCGGACCGTACTCACGCGCGGTTTTCCGTGCCATAAGGGTGATTATCTGACGTTATCGCCCCGTATGCGACTTACGTCAGGCCAGGGACAGGAACAGCCTCTCCAGCCGGGCGCGCATCTGCTCGCCGTCCTCGCCGTTCGCGCGACCGGACTCGATGTCCGCCACGCACTTCTGCAACCCGGTCGCGATGATCGCGAAGCCCGCCCGGTCGAGGGCGCGCGAAGCGGCCGCGAGCTGGGTCACCACGTCCTCGCAGTCGCGCCCCTCCTCGATCATCCGGATCACCCCGGAGATCTGCCCCTGCGCCCGCCGCAACCGGTTCAGTACGGACTTCAGGTCCGCCCCCTCGAGCTCCAGCTCCACACCCACTCCTCATGCCCTAAAATACCCCTAGGGGTACTGTACGTCGCGATTCGGTAGCCCGTCGAACATGAAGGATCACACAGCCGCCATGACCAGCCCGCCCGCCCCCGTCGTCCTCGCAACCGGCCAGGCCGGAGCCAGGCTCCACGAGTTCACCGTCATCGACGTGCGCACGCCCGGCGAGTACGCCTCCGGGCACCTGCCCGGCGCCGTGAACATCCCGCTGGACCACCTCCGCCGGGCCCTGCCGGAGATCCGGCACGCCGCCGGACGCGGTGACCTCCTCGTCGTGTGCGCCTCCGGCGCCCGCTCCGCGAAGGCCTGCTCGCTCCTCGCCGACGAGGGCGTCACCGCCGCCACGCTCGCCGGGGGCACCGGCGCGTGGGCGTCCGAGGGGCGGGACCTGCGGCGTCCCGCGGCCTGCGACACCCGGGCCGGCTGGAGCATGGAACGCCAGGTCCGCTTCACCGCCGGGACCCTGGTGCTCCTCGGTCTGGTGCTCGGGCTGCTGGTGCACCCGGCCTTCCAGCTGCTCGCCGCGGGCATCGCGGCCGGCCTGGTCTTCTCCGCCCTCACCGACACCTGCGGCATGGCCGTCGTCCTGGGCAGGCTGCCCCACAACCGCCCCCGCGCGGCCGACCTCGACGCCGCGCTCGCCGCCCTGCGCGGCCGGTGAGACGGACGAGGGCCGGAGGGCGGGCGGTGGTCAGGGTGACGCCTGCGGCCCCTGTCCGCCCCGGCTGCCCTCTCCGCCCCGGCCGTCCTCGGGTTCCCGCCCGCCCCGGTCGAGCCGGAAGGGCGGGTACACGTCCGTGAACAGGGCCGCGTAGGCGGCCACCCGCAGTGCTCGCCGACGTGCCCGACTCCCCGACGCGCCGGGGCGCGTCGGTTCATGGTGGCCGAGCCGATGCCCCGCCCCCGGTATCGGTGAACCCACCCACGCGGGCACGGGCGGAACGGGTCACGGCAAGGGGCCGTTCGTCCCTGTGACGGTCACCCCTCGCCCCGCTACAGTGGTCCCGCGCCGGCCTCCGGCACCGTCCTCCCCCCGTGGGACGGTGCCCGGAGGCCGGTCTCGTTCCCGCCGCTCCGCACCGACGGTCACAGCCGCAGCGTGAACCAGGTCGTCTTTCCCTCGTCGGTGGGGCGGACGCCCCAGCTGTCGGCGATCATGCGGACGAGGTTGAGTCCGCGGCCCGACTCCTCGTCCTCGTCGGCACGTCGGGGTTCCGGGAGGTGCGGGCTGCCGTCGCCCACCTCGACGGTGAGTTCGTCGGCCGTGCGGCACGCGTGCAGGGTGACCGGGCCCTGCCCGTGCCGCACGGCGTTGGTGAGGAGTTCGGAGACGAGGAGTCGCGCGTCGTGGGCCTTGTCGCGGCAGTTCCAGGCGGCCAGGGCCTTGCTGAGGAACGCACGGCCCTCCGGCACCGATGCGGCACGGGCGGGCAGTGTGGTCGTGGCGGACGCCAGGGGCGCGGCGGGCAGTTGGGCCAGCAGGAGCGTGACGTCGTCGTCGTGTCCCTCGGCGTCCGGTCGCAGGGTGGACAGGATGAGGTCGGCCACGACGTCCGGGGCGGGCGGTTCCGCGGTGAACAGGGCGCCGCAGGTGGCCGTGAGGGCGGCGAGGCTGTCCTCGATGTCGCAGCCGGGGGTCTCGATCAGACCGTCGGTGTAGAGCACCAGGGTCGCGCCCGGCGGCACCGCCGCCGAGGCCTGCTCGTAGAGGATGTCGCCCACCCCGAGCGGCGCGTTCACGGGCGCGGTCAGCGGCCGCGCCCCGGCACCGGGCACGGCCACCAGGACCGGGAGGTGACCGGCGGAGCACAGGGTCACCTTCGCCTCGTCGGCGGCGACGACCAGGTAGCAGCAGGTG
Organism: Streptomyces pilosus; assembly: GCF_014649835.1. Classification (GTDB taxonomy): domain Bacteria; phylum Actinomycetota; class Actinomycetes; order Streptomycetales; family Streptomycetaceae; genus Streptomyces; species Streptomyces pilosus. Next base: position 11,956 of record NZ_BMTU01000002.1, read on the forward strand.
ACCAGCTGGTCGGGCACGTCCAGGTCCGCCACGCACGCGTCCAGGGCCTGCATCAGGCGCCGCGGCTGCATACCCGTCTTGGCCAACGCGTGCGCCGCCGAGCGCAGTTGTCCCATGACGGCGGCCGCCTCCAGGCCGCGGCCCATCACGTCGCCGATCAGCACGCCGACCCGGCCCGCGCCGAGCGGTATCAGGTCGAACCAGTCGCCCCCCACGCCGGCCCCCTGGGTGGCGGGGCGGTAACGGCTGGCGGTGACCAGACCCGGTACGGCCGGCGGCGTGCCCATCAGGCTGCGCTGCAGGGTGAGGGCGACGTGGCGCTGCTGCTCGTACAGGGCCGTCAGTTCCGCCTCGGCCCGCTTGCGGTCGCTGATGTCGCGGACGATGGCGCACGCCCCTATGACCGTGCCGTCGGACGCCCGCCTCGGCCACATGGTGACGTCGACGTCCAGCAGCGCTCCGGCCCTGGTGACGCGCAGCGTCTCGAAGTGCTCCACCTTCTCGCCGAGCCGCAGCCGGCCCATGAGCGCCGCGATCTCCTCCTGGTGATCGCTCGGGGCGAGCAGGGAGATGTGACGGCCCATCACCTCGGCGGCGGTGTAGCCGTACAGCCGCTGCGCGGCGGTGTTCCAGTAGGTGATGTGCCCGTCGAGTGTCTTGGCGAGGATCGCGTCCTGGGAGGACTCCACCAGGGCGGCCAGTTCGCTGATGCGTTCCTCGGCGGCCCTGCGGTCGCTCACGTCGCGGACGGCCGCGGAGATCAGCAGCCCGTCCGCGGTCTCCAGCGGGCTGAGACTGATCTCGACGGGGAACTCGCTGCCGTCGCGGCGCAACCCGTGCAGGTCGAGACCGGCGCCCATCGGACGCACCTGCCGGTTGGCGGCGTACGCGTTGCGGTGCAGCGTGTGATGGCCGCGCAGGCGGTGGGGGACGAGCAGTTCGACGGGCTGGCCGAGGAGCTCCTCGCGGCGGTAGCCGAACAGGGCTTCCGTCTGGGCGTTGACGAGCCGGATGGCTCCGGTGCCGTCGACGATGACCATGGCGTCCGGCGCCGCTTCCAGCAGTCCGCGGAACCGCTCCTCGGCGGTGCCCGGTTCACCGGCCCGCGGGGGAACCCCGTGCGCGCCCGGTCCGGGCCCCGCGCCCGGATGCGTTGCCGTACCGCCGGTCCTGTCGTTCATGTCCGCCCCAGCCGCCCCGCTGCCAGTGGTTCCGGGCCATCACAGCGCACCGTGCCGCGACACGTACCCGCATGTCACGAACTGTCGTAATCGGGTCGCGCGCGGTCCCGGGCCGCACCGCTTGTGACCGCGGGTGCGTCCGGGTGTCCGATGGACGGCCACCGCGAGCCGCGTACGTGGGCGAGCGACGTCTCGACCACCGGGCCGTCCGCCCGTACCCCGTACGGCGGGGGTGACGTCCCCCGCGCACGCCATGCGGACCGGTCCGGCAGCGGCACCAGGCTGCCGGGACGCGCGCGTCCCGGCCCGGGGCCGTCCGGCCCCAGGGCCGGGCCGGTGGTCCCCCTTCACCGGACGGTGCTCGCCCCTGCCGACCCTCCGTCACCACCATTGCCCACCGCGATGCACCCCGCTATGTTAATCGAAAATCACATCTGTGCGACGGGATTCAGCACGCGTCGGTCGCGCACATGTCGTGTCTGCGAGAGCACCTGAAACCATCCGGCCCCTCAGGGAAGCAGGTAAGTCAATGGAAAACCTCAGCAGGCGGAAGGCGCTGACGCTCGGTGTCGCACTCGGCCTCGTGGGGGTGGCGAACCCCGGCGCGGCGTGGGCCTCGACGGGTTCGGGCACCAAAACCGCCGCGGGGACCGGCCCGGAGTGGATCTGGGACGACGCGGCGGACCCGCTGATGGCGTCGATGCTCGACGGGGGACACGTACCGGCCATCAACACCGCGTGGGCGTCCTGGGTGAACAACGACGACCCGCTGCCCGGCGGCCTGCCGGCCGAGTTCGCCGCGTACCTGCGGCAGGTCAACCGGCTGCCCTCCTGGGCCGATCAGGCCAAGCTGACCCGCGCCGCCGACTTCAACCGGCGCCGGGACACCTACCTCTTCATGCTGTACGGGCTCGGCAGCGGCATCATGAGCACCGTGATCCCGCGCGAGGCCAAGAGCGTCTACTGGTCCGCGGGCGGCGCCGACATGCAGGACCGCGCGGCCAAGACCTTCACGTTCGGCTACGACCTGTCCGAACTGGGCGCGTTCAAGCCGACGGGACAGTTCGTCGTCACCGCCAACAAGACGCGGGTGGTGCACGCCGCGGTGCGTCACCTGCTGCCGCAGTCGCCGCACTGGCGGGCGGTCGCCGACGAGACCGTGCCGATCAGCGCCGCCGACATCCTGGTCACCTTCCACAGCCTGGGCACCTACGTGCACCGGAAGCTGCTCGACTGGAGGATCCCCTACCCGGCCGCGGACCAGGAGGCGTTCCTGCACTCGTGGCAGGTCGCCGTCCACCTGCTCGGGGTGCCCCGCGAGCACATCCCCCGGACCTGGGCGGAGGCCGAGAGGCAGTCGGCGCAGGTGCTCACCCCGATCCTGTCCCCGTCCACCGAGGGCATCAGGCTGGCCGAGGAACTGCTCGGCCTGACCGCGCAGATCGACCTCGGCGTCACCCGCGGCTTCCTCAACGAGTTCGTGCGGTACGTCCTCAGCGACGAGGTCGGCGACTGGCTGGGACTGAAGCGCGACTACGCGTCGGCGGCCCTGGTGCGCACGGCATGGCCGGCGTACGTCCTCTTCCGTGAGGGACTGTCGCCCGTCATGCCCGGCACCTTCTACATGTTCGACCAGTTCGTGCGCGCCCTGGCCATGCTGTTCCTCAACAAGGGTTCCTCGGGGACCACCACCCCCATCACGATTCCCACCGGCAACAGGGCGGCCTGAGCCGTCGATCCGCTCACGATGCGCACCCGCCCCGCGGCAGCCGGGCCGAGGGGCGGGCGTCGGGGCTCCTGGCGGCGGCCGTTCACAGACCCAGCGCGCCCACCACCAGAGCGGTCACGGCCTCCCGGTGGGCGGGACCGTCCTCCCACCGCACCCTGCGCCCCGCCTCGACCACCACCCCGAACCCGGCGTGCACCAGCACCCGGGCCTGGCGCGGGTCCAGGTCCGGCCGGGCCAGCCGCACCTGCTCCTCCCAGACGGCGATGTACTCCCGCTGCGCGAGGACCACGGGCCGCTGCGAAGCGGCCGGCAGACCGGCGAACTCGGCCTCGGCGACACTGTTGAGCTCGGTGTACTCGAAGCAGTAGGCCACGTGGGTCGCCGCCAGGGCGACGACGGCGTCGTGCGGGTCCGACACCTCCCGCAGGTTCCGCTCCACCCCCTGGGTGAGCAGTGCCGCCGCCTGGAGGCACGCCGCCGCCAGGATGTCGGTCTTGCCGGGGTAGTGGCGGTACAGCGCGGACGGGGTCAGCCCCACCGCCTCCGCGATCTGTCCGTTGGTGACGTGGGCGAAACCGTCCCGGGCGAACAGCGGGACGGAGGCGGCGAGGATCTCCGCGCGTCGCGTGCGCGGCACCGGCGGGACGGGCAGTTCGACGGGGTGCGCCCCGGGCCGCCCCGCCGCCGGATCGGTCGCGGCGACGTCCAGCGCGGACTCCAGCAGCAGCTTCTCGGCCCGGCGCGCGGCGATGGAGGTGCGGTGCATGGTGATGGACCCGATCGCACCGAGGGCCGCCGTGGCCCGCAGGCGTGCGTCGGGCAGCGGGTGCTCGCGCCGCACCGCCTCCTCGACCCGGTCGACGAGCCGCCCGAACTTCACCTTCAGTCGCCGGCGGTCCTCGCGGTCGAGGTACCGGGCCTCCCACCGGTACACGCCCCCCGACGCGCGGTGGGCGACGGTGACCCGGGTGACGGCGGTGAGCACCTCCGCCAGGGGCGCCTCGGCCGGCACCTCGTCGAGCGCCGCGACCAGGCCGTCCACCATGACGTGGGCGCACGCGGCGAACAGGGCGTACTTGTTCGGGAAGTGGCGGTACAGGGCGGTCGCGGTGATGCCCACACCGGCGGCGACCTCCTCCATGGACGCCTTGTGGTAGCCGCGCTCGCTGAAGGCCCGCCCGGCCGCGTCGAGGATCAGTTGCTTGCGGTTGCGGGGCCTGGTGGCCGCGGCCCGGCCGGCGGTCGTGGTCGAACGGGCGGACGGGGAGGCGGGGGCCATGCGGTCAGTCAATCACAGCCCGTCAGGTGGCCGGGGGCCCTGCGCGGGCCCCGGGGGAGGTGACGGCGGGATCACCGGGCAAAGGTGAGGACCGGCTTGACCACGCTGCCGTCCTCCATGGCGGCCACGGCGGCGCCGATCTCCTCGAACGGAAACGTGGTGACCAGCCGCTCCAGGGGGAACAGGCCACGCCGGTACAGCCCGATCAGCTCGGGGACGAAGCGGCCGGGATCGGAGTCCCCCTCGAGCACCCCGTGGACGCGGACACCCTTGGCGAGCAGGCCCATCACGTCGAACGTCACCTCGCCGCCCAGGCCGAGCAGGGCGACGTCACCGCGCGGACGCAGGGCGCCGACGGCCCTGCGGGCCATCTCCGGACGGCCGGTGGTCTCGACGACGTGGTGCGCGCCACCGCCGGTCAGGTCCCGCAGCGCCGCCACCAGACCGTCCCCGGGAGCCAGCGCGGCCGTGGCGCCGAGCCCGGTGGCGAGGGCGCGGCGTGAGGCGACCGGATCGACGGCCACCACCGGGTCGCAGCCCGCGGCCACCGCCGCCATCAGGGCGCTCAGCCCGACCCCGCCCGCGCCCATGACGACCAGCGAGGAGCCCGGCGCGGGACGCAGCCGGTTGAGCACGGTGCCCGCGCCCGTCTGACCGCTGCAGCCCAGTGGCGCGGCGACCGCGGCCGGCAGGCCGGAGGGCACGGCGATCACGCCGCGCTGGTGGACGACGGCGTGCGTGGCGAAGCTGGACTGGCCGAAGAAGCCGGCGTGCAGGGGTTCACCGCCCAGGGAGAGGGCCGTGGTGCCGTCGGGCCGTCCCCCGGAGAAGTTCAGGGCGTGCGCGGCGTGGCAGTAGGCCGGGTGGTCCGCCGCGCACTGCTCGCAGACCCCGCAACTGGCGAAGGTGAGACAGACGTGGTCCCCCGGTGCGACGGCGGTCACCTCGGCGCCCACCGCCTCCACCCTCCCGGCGCCCTCGTGACCGAAGACCATCGGGGTGAGCCGGCGGGGCCAGGTGTCCCGCATCCCCAGGTCGGTGTGACAGATGCCGGCCGCGGTCATCCGCACCAGGACCTCGCACGCCCGGGGTTCCTCCAGATCCACGTCCCGGACGGTGAACGGGGCGCCCGGTGCCCCTGCGACAGCGGCCCGGACACGCCTCACGAATCCTCTCCGGAGCGGGCCTGCGGCGCCCCGGTGACGCGCTCGAGGAAGAAGTAGTAGAACGGGCCCTCCGGCGGAACGCCCTTGGCGTTCATGATGCCCATCAGCGTGGTCCCGTCGACCCGCTTGAAGTGGTCGAGGACGGGCTGGCCGTCGTAGACCATCGTGGCCGTCGTCTCGCCGCGGAACTCGACGGTCCACAGACTGGCCTCGCCCTTGCCGAGTTCGCGGTTCGAGTACAGCTCGCCCTTCGCGTCCCGGCACATCAGCGGCTGGACGTCGTCCACGGCGGCGAACGTCTTGCCGTACCAGTCGACCTTCGCCAGCGCGCCGTTGAGGGGGTGCCCGGTGGCGAACTCGCCGCCCTTCCACTCACCGAGGATCTCCTCGGGCCGGACGGTGGTCAACGCCGCCCAGACGTCGTCCAGTTCGGAAGGATCGACCGGGCCGTCCTGCTCCCGGAGCCGGCTGAACCGCTCGCGGGCCTCGAGCACGTCCATGCGGAGAATCCTCTCGTCGGTGCGGGACACGGGACGCCGTCGTCCTTAGCGGACGTTCAGGAGGATCCCGTCGCAGGCCCCTCCCGCGGGCCACTCTCCCGGTGCGCAGCCCAGAAGACAAGGGTGGGGTGGGGAGTTCACCGTCCGAATCCTCCTGTCGGGCTCCCTAGTGAACGCTCAGTAAGCGATCCACGCGGGGGAGCTCCCGGCGTTCAGGACCGCTGTCCCGCGTCGGCGTCGGTGTCGGTGTCGGCGTCCGCGGTACCGCGACGGGCGGCGCGGCGCCGCAGCACGAGCGGCAGGGCGTACCAGCACAGTCCGAACCACAGCATGACCGCGCCCGCGAGTATCTCGGCGAGGACCCCGGGGATCACGACGCGCAGGATCAGCAGGAGCGTGCAGCCGATGGTCAGCGCGAGGAGGACCATGCCGCACATCATCAGGCGTCCGGCGGCCTCCACCAGGTCGTCCTTCATCCGCTGGCCGGACAGGAAGCGGTGGATGGAGACCGGGGCTATGAGGGAGCCCGTGGCCGACGCGCCGAGCACCACGGTGATGACGTAGACGACCCGGTCGAACGTCCCCAGCTCCCGGAACAACGGGGTGAAGGCCACGCTGAGCAGGAAGCCGAAGAGGATCTGCACGCCCGTCTGCGTGACCCTCGTCTCCTGCAGGATCTCGTTCCAGCGCCGGTTGACCCGCTCGCGCGGCGTCTCGGGGTCCTCGTCACGGTGTTCCGGTCTGTGCTTGTCGTCATGTGCGCAGCAGGCGGTGTCATTTCCCGCCGTGCCGGCCGGCTGCTCCGTCATGGTCATGGCGTCCTCCCGAATCCCAGGCAGACCGCTTGCCCCGTGCGGGGCACTTGCATGCAGGTCACGGCCGGGGGTTCGTACGGCGCCACCGGGGACGGGCGTCGCCGCCGCGGCGTCCCGCGACCGAGGCGCAGCGAGGGCACAGCCGCTGGACACGGTCCGCGGCTCCGCCGGATTCGGGAAGGACGTCCTGCCAGACCACATGAGGGAAGCGGATCAGTTGCGAACGGCTCAGCGACAGTCCGCACACGGTCTGGTTCAGGCCGGGTTCCCAGGCGTGCGCCTCGCCCGCCGGCAGCCGGCGGCGCCCCTCCTCGTGGTCCGTCCACTGACCGCCGGCGGCCACGGCGTACTTCTTCACACGTGCCATGGGGTTCCACCTCCTGGTCGTCCGTGGTACCCGCACCGCCGGGCGCCACTCGGGCCCGGGCGGCCTGCGACCTCGGCCTCCAGCGGTTCCAGCCGGCCGTGCTCCCGCTCGGAGTGGGCGGGACAGCGGACGGACCGGCGCTGCGCCTCCGCGTCGCGCGCCGTGAGCGTCTCCGTGACGGCGCACGTACCGGATGTCGAGATGTCGACACTTGGTCCTGAGCCGCGTGCTAGTCTCATGCGTTTGCGTGGTCGTCGCGGTGGGGTCTCTTCCTGTCCGGTTCCGCCTGGAGGCGGGCCGGCCGACCCTGCCGGGCCTTCCTCGGTACGTTCTCTCGCGGAAGGCTCTCCATGACGCACCCCGATGACTCCACCACCACCCACGGCACCCCCGCCGGACCCGAGGCCACGAACCCGGCGCTGCCTCCGGCCGCTTCCTTCGCGGACCTGGCCCTGCCGGCGGCGGTGCTGCGGACGCTGAGCGGCCTCGGGGTGCGCGAACCCTTCCCGATCCAGGCCGCCACCCTGCCCGACGCCCTCGAGGGGCGCGACGTCCTGGGGCGCGGGCGTACCGGATCGGGGAAGACCCTCGCCTTCGGCCTGCCGCTGCTGGCCCGTACGGCCGGGCGGCGTGCCGAACCGAAGCAGCCGCTCGCCCTGGTCCTCGTGCCCACACGGGAACTGGCCCAGCAGGTCAGCGCGGCACTGACGCCGTACGCCGAAACACTGCGGCTGCGGACGGTCACGGTCGTCGGCGGCATGTCGATCGGCCGTCAGGCCGCCGCGCTGCGCCAGGGCGCCGAGGTGGTCGTCGCCACCCCCGGACGCCTGCACGACCTGGTCGAACGCAACGCCTGCCGCCTGGGACGGGTCAGGATCACCGTGCTCGACGAGGCCGACCAGATGTGCGACCTGGGTTTCCTGCCGCAGGTCGTCGAGGTGCTCGACCAGGTCGCCCCCGACGGTCAGCGGATGCTGTTCTCGGCCACCCTGGACCGCGACGTCGACGGGTTGGTCCGCCGGTACCTCCACGACCCCGTCGTGCACGCGGCCGAGGAGCCCCGGGGCACGGTCTCCACGATGGAGCACCACGTCCTGGTCGTCCACGGCCCCGACCGCTACGCCGTCACCACGGAGATCGCCGCCCGTGACGGGCGCGTCCTGATGTTCCTCGACACCAAGCACGCCGTGGACCGGCTCACCGGTCATCTGCGGGCCAGTGGTGTGCACGCCGCGGCCCTGCACAGCGGCAAGTCCCAGCCGCAACGCACGCGGACCCTGGCGCAGTTCAGGAACGGCCAGGTGACCGTGCTGGTGGCGACCAACGTCGCCGCCCGCGGGCTGCACGTCGACGACCTCGACCTCGTGGTCAACGTCGACCCGCCCACCGACCCCAAGGACTACGTGCACCGGGCGGGCCGCACGGCTCGCGCCGGTGCGTCCGGCCGCGTGGTCACGCTGGTGCCGGCGGACCTGCGCCGCGAGACGAGCCGGATGCTGGCCGATGCCGGCATCGAGGCGACCGTCACCAAGGTGCGGTCGGGCGAGGCCGAGCTGAGCCGGATCACCGGTGCCAGGACTCCCTCCGGCACGCCCCTCGACGGCGGGCCCGCCGCACCCCGGCCCAAGAACACCCACGCGCCCTTCCGCGGTCTCGGGACCACCAGGGGCACCCCCCGCGCCGCCGGGGGCACCTCCCGCAAGGCCGGCGAAGCGCGCAGGCTCGCCGAGGCCCGCCAGGCGGCCCGTGTACGTCGCGGCGGCTGAGGACCGTCCCCCGGGACACCCCGGAGGCGAAAGTCGGTGCCCCGCACCCCGCCCGGCATGACAAGCTGTGCCCGCCCACTCCCGAACCCCGAACCCAGGAGGTCACCATGACCGCAGAGCCCACCCCCGCCGAAGGTTCGGAGCCCGCTTCCTCCGAGACGTCCCCGCTCACGCCGGACACCGACGGCAACTACGACCTCAAGCGCAAGTTCCGTGAGGCACTGGCGCGCAAGCGCGGTGCGCAGGCGGAGGCGGCCGACGCGGCCGCCAACCCGAACGCGTCGAAGGTCCGTGCGGCGCACGGACCGGCCGGGCAGCAGAGGTCGTTCCGGCGCAAGAGCGGCGGCTGAGCCGTCCGGTCGCGCGGTCCGGGGTGCGGCCCGGCCCGCGGGCCCTCGCCCGTCACGCGACCGTGGCCACGCCGATGCCCATGGCGATGAACAGCCAGCCGGTGGTCAGTTCCCAGCGGTGGCGGATCGCCGGCCGGGCCAGCAGGGCGCGCAGGCGGGCGGCCACGGTCACCAGGGCGAACCAGTAGACGACGCCGACGGCGACGTCGAGGATGCCGAGGAAGAAGATCTGCGCGGCCATGGAGCCGCCGCCGTCCACGAACTGCGGCAGGACGCTGAGGAAGAACAGCGCGGCCTTGGGATTGAGCACGTTGGTGAGGAAGCCCTCGGTGAAGCCGGTCCGCCACCGGGTCCGGGCGGGCGCCCGGAGCGCCGGAGGGCCGGCCGGCCCGGCTGCCTCCGCCTCCGCCTCCGCCTCCGCCTCGGGGGAGGCCGTCCCCGTCCCGCTCCGCCGGGCGCGGGCGGCGAGGACCGCCCGGACGCCCAGGTAGACCAGATAGGCCGCTCCCGACAGTCTGATCGCGTCGTACACCATGGGGGAGCGGGTGGCGACCACCGACAGGCCCGCGGCGGCGGCGAGCATGTGCACGCACAACCCCGCCTGGGCGCCCAGCGCGGCGGCGCGGCCCTTCGAGGGGTGCTCGGCCGCCGACCTGACCACCACGAGGAAGTCGGGTCCGGGGACCAGGTAGGCCACCAGCACCACGCCGAGGAAACCGATCAGGTCGGCCGACATCCGCTCTCCGCTTCCCCTCCCCGGGCCCCGGCAGGGCGCGTTCACGTGGCAACGGCCGCCCCACGGCCCCGGGGTGGAACTCTCCGACCTCGAACACCGTTGGTTCGAGCAGTAGTCGGGTCGGCGGCCGGATTCCCTGGATCGAGGCGGCCAACCACGGCGCGAGGGACGTGACGGGGGGAGGAGGGCGGAGGGGTACCGCGGGGCGTCCACCCGGGGCGGCTCGCGGAGGGCTCGTTCACCATGATCTCTTCGCTGAGGCGAATTCGCTCCGAGCACTCAAGATCCATCCGAAAATAAGTCTGACAATGTGACAACTTGAGCCTCGCGTGATACCCTGCACACCGGTGAAAAACCGACTGGCAGCTTGGCGGTTGTGCTTCGGGGGAAGCTGGCGAAAACGGCCGGTGCGCGCGGGCTTCTCCATGTTCTCAGTGAGACAAGGTGAGCAAGCTTGTATGACGACCAGTTCGCCGATGTATACGATCGGATCTACTGCGCCCTCTACGACTATGCCGACCATGCCGAGCTGATCGGGGGTCTGGCGCGGCAGCATGTCGAGAGTCCCGTGAGTCTGCTGGACGTGGGGTGCGGCACGGGCGAACATTTGCGGTACCTCGCCAAACAATTCTCGGTGACCGGCGTGGATCTCTCGGAATCCATGGTCCGGTTGGCCCGCCGAAAGCTCGGGGACATCGCCGTTCATCAGGCCGACATGCGGGATTTCGATCTCGGCCGGACCTTCGACGTCGTGTGTTCGATGTACAGCTCGGTCGGATACCTGGGCGGCCCCGGGGAACTGCGCGCGGCGGTGGCGCGCATGGCCGCCCACATGGCCCCCGGCGGGGTGCTCGTCGTCGAACCCTGGATCCTCCGCGAGAAGTGGAACGGCGGTGTCCTGGCGCACGCCACGGTCGAGCACGAGGGCGTGACCATCTCCCGGATGGGGCACTGGCGCACCGAGGGCGACCGCTCCCAGGTGGACATGCACTACCTGGTCTCCGAGCCGGACGGCGTGCGCCACTTCGTCGACCACCAGGACCTCGCCCTGTACTCCCTGGAGGAGTACCAGGACGCCTTCGCCCGGGCGGGCCTGGAGGCGCGGCTGCTGCCGGCGGGGCGTGCGGACCGGGGAGTCTTCGTGGCCGTCCGGGCCGGGGCGCAGAGCGGCTGACCCTCTCTTTCTCCCAGCATGCCGTGGGCGGATCCGGACCGCCGGGTCCGCCCGTGGGGGAGGCGTGCCCGTCGGCGGAGGAAGTCGGTGAACGCTGATTTCCCGGTGCCACGAAATCCCTTTTGCAAAACCTTGACGGAACGCTTGCGATTGGTAGAGCATCACGGTGTGTCACCGCAGTGCGGGGGTGCAATTACCGGCCGACGGGGTGTGCCGGCTTGCGCGCAAATCGAGAAGTGCGGGTGACCGGGTAGTTTGACCGCCGGGGCGAGTTGTGTCATGCACAGGGGAAACTCGCGGTCAACAGGGGGACCACGGGAGAGAGATGTTGGTCGAACGTGTACGCATAATTTCCGAACTGAGTGAACTCATACGGTGCGTCCACAGTGGCCGGGGCGGCGTTGCCGTCATTACCGGACCTGCCGCCGTAGGAAAAACCGAACTGACCCATGCGCTGGCGGAGACAGCCGAAGAAGGCGATCTCACCGTTTTGCGGGCGCGCATGTATATGCCCGGCGGTCAGGGGCGCCGGGATTTATTCGAGCAGCTCACCGACATGCTGCACCGGGAACCGCGGCGGAGTGCCGGTGCGTTCCCGGGTGAAAAGCACGGAACCGCCGCCGACGACGCGTATACGGTCGCCGGCCGCTCCACCGCGGGGAGCCCGGTGCTGGCCGCCGAGGAGATCGCCCGGTACTCCCACCGGAATCCGCTGCTCATCGTGATCGACGACCTGCACCACGCCGATCCCGACTCCCTCGACGGCATCCTCCACCTGGTCCGGATCTGCCGCACCGCCCGCATCATGATGGTACTCGTGGCATCCGACTGCTCCTACGAGCAAATGCCCTTCTTCCACGCGGAGTTGCTCCGCGCGCCGCACTACCGGCGAGTACGTCTGCGCCCGTTGTCCCGCGTCGGGGTCGGAGAGGTCGTGGCGGAAAGTCTGGGCCCCGAGGTCGCCGAGCGGACCGCCGCCGACTACTACCGCTACAGCGGCGGCAATCCGCTGGCGCTGCGAGCCCTCATCCAGGAATGGTCCTCCAGCCGGTTCACCGACGAGACCGGCTCCGAGACCGGCAGAGGCGGCGTCCTCGCACCCGGCCAGGTCTCGGCGCTGGCCGTCTTCACCTCCCTGCACCGCAGTGGCCCGCAGGCCATGGCCGTGGCCCGCGGCATCGCCCTCCTGGGCCCCGCCGCCGGTCTCGACCTGCTGTGCCAGCTGCTGCGGAGCACATCCGAGGACGTCACCCGGCACCTCCAGGACCTGGAGGCGGCCGGCGTACTCAGCGGATTCCGCTTCCGTCACCCGGGAGTCGCCCAAGTCGTCCTCACGGACCCGGAGTTCCACGAACTCCGGGAGCTGCACCACGCGGCGGCCGCCCTGCTGGAGGCGGACGGACACAGCTCCCTGCGGGTGGCCCGGCACCTGATCGCGGCCGACATCGTTGCCGAGTCCTGGACCATCGCCGTGCTGCGCGAGTCGGCCCGCGAGGCAGCCGGCCGCAACGACTGGGACTTCGCCCTCAAGTGCCTCCGGCTGGCGCTGCGCGGCGCCCTCACCGACGAGGAGAGAGGCCTCGTCGTCAGCGAGTTCCTCCGCGTCGGATGGCGGCAGAACCCCGCCCGGGTCACCAAGTACTTCCAGGAGTGCTTCGAGCTCCAGCAGAAGGGCCACGTCCCGGACAGCGAGACGCTCACCCTGCTCACGATCTTCCTGTGGCACGGCCACGTCGAGGACGCGGTGACCATGCTGCTGGACGTGGCCGAACGGTGCGTCGACGGCCCGCTGCGCACCGACATCCAGAACTTCCTCGACTGGGCCCGGCTCAGCCACCCGGGCTTGCTGCACCGGATCCGCCGGGCCGACGGGCACCTGCTGGACCGCCTCCTGGAGACCTCCTCCGCCGCGCTGCGCCCGCTCACCTCCCTGTCCCTGGCCCTGTGCGAGACGGGCCACGCCAACGTCGGCGCCACCGCCCAGGAGGTGCTGGACGACCGGCGGCTGACCGGGGACACCGCGGGCCCCGTTCTCCAGTCCCTGCTCTACGCGGGCGAGCTGGGTCCGGCCGAACGCTGGGCCGCCCGGGTCGTCCAGGACACCGAGTGGCTCACCACCCCGCTGTCCCGTGGCCTGCACCAGGCCGTCTGCGCCGAGATCGCCCGTCGGCGCGGTGATCTGCCGGCGGCCCAGCAACTCGCCGAACGGGCCCTCGCGCACATGGCCCCGCGCGCCTGGGGAGTCGCTCTCGGACTGCCCCTGAGCGTCCTGGTCGCCGTGCACACCGCACGGGGCAACACCGAGCGCGCCGCGGAGCACCTGTCGTGGAGCGTGCACCCGGAGATGTACCAGACGCTGTACGGCCTCCAGTACCTCCACGCCCGGGGCCGCCACCACCTGGCCGTCGGCCAGTACACGGCCGCCCAGCGGGACTTCCGCTCCTGCGAGGAACGCGTGCGCTCCTGGGGCCTCGCTCCACCCGTCCTCGCCCCCTGGCGGCTGGGCCAGGCCGAGGCGGCCCTGGCCCTCGGCGACCGGGGCGAGGCCCGCCGGCTCACCGAGAGCGAGCTGAACCAGGCCCGCGGCCGCCACGCGCAGCAGCGCGGCGCGCACCTGCGCGTGTACGCGCGGCTGGTGGACCGCAGCCGCCGCCGCGACGTGCTCACCGACGCGGCCGAGCTGGTCGCCGGCGGGCGCGACCGGTACCAGCACTTCCTGGTACTGACCGACCTCAGCCGGGCGCACCAGGAGGCCGACGACACCGCGAGGGCGCGCGTCACCGGCCAGCAGGCCTGGCACAGCGCGGTGCGCTGCGGTGCCGAGCGCCTGGCCCGGACACTCCTGCCGGAGAGCGCCGTCACCACCGGCGAGGAGGCGGCGGTCGTCCCCGACCAGCGGCTGAACACCGCCATGCTCAGCGAGGCCGAGCTGCGCGTGGCGGAACTGGCCGCGGCCGGTGAGACCAACCGGGAGATCTCCGCGAAACTGTTCATCACCGTCAGCACCGTGGAGCAGCACCTCACCCGCGTCTACCGCAAGCTCCGCCTGTCCGGCCGCGCGGAACTGCGTGCCTGCCTGGCCACCGGATCCGGAGTCGGCGCGGGAGTGCCCGAGCACTGCACGCCGAGCGGCTGACCGCACACGCCGGGGCCCGGCCCGCCGGGGTAGGGGGCCGGAGCGCCGGTTAGGGGTTGGCCGCCGTCCGGCACCGTGCGTAGCGTCCCCCATGCCCGGTGAGGGCCGCCGCCGTCGGCCGCGCGGTCCGACGCCCGCCCGGCCAAGCCACCACTGCAGAGGTGATCGACCATGGCAACCGCTCCCGGCCTCGCCGCACCCAGCGCCAAGGGGCAGCTGTCCTTCGGCGAGTGGCACACCTGGTACCGGGTCACCGGCGACCCGGGCAGCGGCCGCCCGGCCCTGGTGGTCGTCCACGGCGGTCCCGGATCCACCCACGACTACCTGCTGCGGATCGCCGAACTGGCCGAGGACGGCTGGCCGGTCGTCCACTACGACCAGCTCGGCAACGGCGGCTCCACCCACCTGCCGGAGAAGGGCGCCGACTTCTGGACCGTACGGCTCTTCCAGGACGAGCTCGACAACCTCCTGAAGGGCCTGGGCATCGCCGACGACTACGTGCTCTTCGGCCACTCCTGGGGCGGGCTGCTGGCCGCCCGCCACGCCGCGGAACGCCCCGCGGGGCTGCGCGGCCTGGTCATCGCCAACTCCCCGGCCTCCTACCCGTTGTGGCTGCAGGAGATGAAGGTGCTGCGGGCCCAGCTCCCGCCGGGCACCGACGACACCCTGCGGCGCCACGAGGAGGCCGGCACCACCGACAGCGAGGAGTACCGGGAGGCCGTCAAGGTCTTCTACGCCCGCCATGTGTGCCGGCTGCGGCCGTGGCCGCGTGAGTTCATGGCCTCGTTCTACGAGATCGCCAACGATCCCACCGTCTACCACACCATGAACGGCCCCAACGAGTTCCATGTGATCGGGACCCTCAAGGACTGGTCGGTGGTGGAATACTGCTCCGCCATCGAAGTCCCCACCCTGCTCATCTCGGGTCGCCACGACGAGGCCACACCGGTGACGGTCAGGCCCTACGCCGAGCACATTCCTGATGTCCGATGGGAATTGTTCGAGGAATCCAGCCACCAACCGCACCTGGAGGAACCGGAACGTTTCCGGACGGTGCTCGGGGATTTCCTGAAGAGCGTCTCGGAATAACCGGCCCGGCGCACCGCCGGCGAACGGCCGGGACACGGACGGGGACCGGGCCGCACCCCCGCGGGGGTGCGGCCCGGTCCCCGTCCGTGTCCCGCCTCAGGCGGCCGACGCGTCGAGCTCGTGGAGGGTCAGCCACAGCCGCTCGGGCGTGGCGAACGTCGCCAGGGTCAGCGCCTCGTCGACGAACCGCAGGCCGTAGGCGCCTTCCAGGTCACTCAGCAACTCCACCGTGGCCAGCGAGTCCAGGCCCAGCTCCCGCAGCGCGGTGTTCGCGGTCAGCTCCTCGTCATCGCCCAGGAACGGCAGATGACGGCGCACGATCGCTTCGAACTTCTCGTCCCACATGGTGTCTCCGCATCCGAGAAATGGCTTGCTCTCATAGCAGTCCCGAACGCCCGCGGTGACAACCCTTATCACCGCCCTCTGGGGTCGGCTAGGGGTGTTTCGGCCGCCCTGGCCTCCTTACTGTTCCGACGAAGCGGAAACAGTGCGGTGCGAATACGCGCGGATGCGAAGCGGAGAGACCATGACGGAACTCGCGGTTTCAGAGACCGCCCCGGATTCCCCCGCGGCGGGGCCGTCTCTGGTGCATGAGTTGCTGGACGAGGCCGCGCGTGCCGTCCCCGACGGCACCGCCGTCCGCGACGCGGCGGGCGGCTGGACCTACCGCGAACTGGAGCGGACGAGCCGCGCGTTCGGCGCCTGGCTCGACGCGCGGGGGCTGCGGCACGGCGACCGCCTGGTCGTGCAGGCCCCCAGCCGCCGCGACCTGGTCGCCATGTTCTACGGCGCGGTCTCCCGCGGAGTCGTCTTCGTGCCGCTCAACCCCGGCATGAAGCCCTTCCACCTCCAGTCCGTGCTGGGCAACGCCGAGCCGGCCCTGGTGATCGGGTCGGGCCCGACCACACCGCGGCTGCGGGAGGTTTCCCCCGCCCCGGTCCACGACCTCGCCGAGATCTGGCCCGCCGTGACCGACCTCGCCGAACGGGAGGTGACCGCCCCGCCGGTCACCGTCCGCCCCGACGACATCGCCGTGCTGATCTACACCTCCGGGTCGACCGCCGCGCCCAAGGCCGTGATCTGCCCGCACGCCCAAGTCACCTTCGCCTCCCGGGCCATCGTGGACGCGCTCGGCTACCGCGCCGACGACGTGGTCTTCTGCCGCTTCCCCCTGTCCTGGGACTACGGCCTGTACAAGGTGCTGCTGACCTGCCTGGGCCGCGGCGAACTCGTGCTCGCCGACGAGGAGTCGGACCTGACGCTGCTCAACCGCATGCGGCAGACCGGCGCCACGGTGGTCCCGATCGTCCCGTCCCTGGCCCAGATGATCGTGGCCCTGGCCCGGCGCGCCCCGGACGCGCTGCCGCCGGTGCGGATGTTCACCAACACCGGAGCCGCCCTGCCGGCCCCCACCATCCGGGCCCTGCGGGACCTCTTCCCCGGCGTCCGGGTGGTCCGCCAGTTCGGCCAGACCGAGTGCAAGCGGGTCTCCGTCATGCCCCCCTCGCTGGACGAGAGCAGGCCGGAGTCGGTCGGGCTGCCGCTGCCCGGCACCAGGGTCCTGATCCTCGACGAGGACGGCCGCGAACTGCCTCCCGGCGGCGTCGGCGAGATCGTGGTCACCGGACCGCACGTGATGCCGGGCTACTGGCGCGACCCCGAGCAGACCGCCCGCTCCTTCCGCCGGGACCCGGCAACCGGCGAACCGCGGCTGCACACCGGCGACTACGGCAGCCGGGACGAGGACGGCTACCTCTACTTCGAGGGCCGGCGCGACGACATGTTCAAACGCAAGGGCATCCGCATGAGCACCGTCGAGATCGAGGCCGCCGCCATGGACGTCCCCGGCGTGCGGGCCGCGGCCGTCGTACCGCCCGCCGGCGGCGCCGACCTGGCCCTCGTGGTGGAGGCCGACGACCTGGAGGGGCCCGCCGTCCTGCGCGCCCTGGCCGGCCGGCTGGAGCCCGCCAAGGTCCCCGCCGTCTGCAGGGTGGTCGCCGCCATGCCGCTCACCGGCCACGGCAAGAACGCCCGGCACGAACTGGCCGCGCTCGTCCGGGAGGGGAACCGGTGACCGGCACCGTACCGAGCCCGCACGGCGCGCTCGTGGAGCGCTTCGGCACGCCGCTCTACGTGTACGACCTCGACGAGGTCACCGCGGCCCGCACCGAACTGCTGGCGGCCCTGCCCGACGCCGCCGTCCTGTACTACGCGCTCAAGGCCAACCCGCACCCCGACGTGGCCCGCACCCTGCGCGGCGACGACGGCAGGTGCCGCGCCGAGATCAGCTCCACCGGCGAACTCCACGCCGCCCTGGAAGCCGGCTTCGACCCCGCCCACTGCCTCTACACGGGACCCGGCAAGACCACCACCGAGATCGGCCACGCCCTCGACCTCGGAGTGCGCACCTTCTCCACCGACTCGGTCAGCGACGTACGCCGGGTCGGCCGCGCCGCCGCCGAACGCGGCGTCACCGCCGGATGCGTCCTGCGGGTCAACGCCGTCAACACCGACACCGGCGGCGCCACCACCGGCATCCGCATGACCGGGCGGCCCAGCCAGTTCGGCTTCGACGCCGAGGACCTGCCCGCCGCCCTGCCCGAGCTGCGCCGCGTCGAGGGCGTCCGGCTGACCGGACTGCACTTCTTCCCGCTCAGCAACGCCAAGGACGAGGCGAACCTGGTCGGCGAGTTCCGGCACACCGTGACCGCGGCCGTCCGCCTCGCGGACGACCTCGGACTGCCGCTGGAACTGCTCGACCTCGGCGGCGGGTTCGCCGCGCCCTACGGCACGCCCGGCACCCGTGACAGCTACCCCGGCCTGCGCGCGGAGCTGGAGGCCATGCTCGACGCCGCCCTGCCGCGCTGGCGCACGGGCAGCCCGGTGATCGCCTTCGAGTCCGGCCGCTACCTCACCTCCTGCGCCGGCACCCTGCTGCTGGGTGTCACCAACGTCAAGACGGGGCGCGGCCGCACCCACGTGATCCTCGACGGCGGCATCAACGTGTTCGGCGGCATGTCCGGCCTGGGCCGGCTGCTGCCCACCCACGTCGAGCCCGCCGCCACCACGGCACCCGCCGACGGCCCCGCGGTGACCGCCCGCCTGGTCGGCCCGCTGTGCACACCCGGCGACGTCCTCAGCCGCGACCTGCCCGGACCCGCACTGCGGGCCGACGACGTGGTCACGGTCCCCAACACCGGCGCCTACGGGCCCACGGCCAGTCTGCTGGCGTTCCTCGGCCGGCCCGCGCCCGCCGAGGTCGCCCTGCGCGGCGGGGGCATCGTCTCCGCCACCCGCATCGACTACCGGCGCGTGCCCGTGGACGACGCCGGCGGCCCGGTCCCCGCCGGCCCGACCGCCCAGGAGCCCGCCCCGTGAACCAGCTCTCCGGCACCCGGCCCGGCACCGGGGACCCGCGCCCCCTCGACACCGCGAGCACGGTCGTCGTCACCGGCGTGGAGTCCGACTCCCACACCTGGAACCTCGTCTTCCTCCAGCTGCTCCTGGAGGAGAGGGGCCACCGGGTGATCAACCTCGGCCCCTGCGTGCCCGTCGCGCAGCTGGTCTCCGCGTGCCTGCGCCACGACCCGGCACTGGTCGTGGTGAGCAGCGTCAACGGCCACGGCCACGTCGACGGGCTGCACCTGGCCCGCACCCTGCGCGCCCACCCCGGACTCGCCGCCCTGCCGATGGTCATCGGCGGGAAACTCGGCGTGTCCGCCTCCGCCGCCGAGCGCGGCCGGCAGGCGGCGGACCTGCTGGAGGCCGGCTTCGACGCCGTCTTCGACGACGGCCGTGAGGAAGACCTGCGCCACTACCTGGACTCGGCCCGGCCCGCGCCCGCCCTCACCGGGGCCCGGTCCGGAGCCCCGGGCACGCCTTGACCGCCGACCGCCGGCCCGCGCCCCGTCCGGGCCCGCCCGCGCGCCCGGACGGCGGTGCCGCGGACGCCGGGGACTTCGGGGCCTTCGTACGGCGGGAGGGCGGAGCCGGGCGTCTCGTCGTCCAGCCCCGCATGGGCTTCGACGACCCCGGCCGGATGCGCGCCGGACTCGCCGCCACCAAGGCCGCCCGCGCGGTCACCGTGGGCACCGTGACGCTGGACAGCTACACGCGGCTCGGGAAGAGCGAGGCCCTCGCCGACGCCCTCGCCGAGGGCCGCGAACTCAACGGCTACCCGATCACCGCCCACCCCCCGGCCGTCACCGCCCGGATGCTGGCGGGCATCCGCGACCGCACCTTCCCGGTACAGGTCCGCCACGGCTCCGCCGTCCCGCAGCACATCTTCGCCACCCTCATCGACCAGCGCCTCGACGCCAGCGAGGGCGGCCCGGTCTCCTACTGCCTGCCCTACGGCCGCACCCCGCTCGCGGACTCGGTGCGCAACTGGGCCGAGGGCGTACGCCGCTTCGCCGCCCTGCGCGAGCTGGGCAGGGAGCCCCACCTGGAGTCCTTCGGCGGCTGCCTGCTCGGCCAGCTGTGCCCGCCCAGCCTGCTCGTCGCCGTGTCGGTGCTGGAGGCGCTGTTCTTCCACCGGCACGGCGTGCGCGACGTCTCCGTCAGCTACGCCCAGCAGACCGACCCGGCACAGGACC
Source organism: Streptomyces pilosus (assembly GCF_014649835.1). Classification (GTDB taxonomy): domain Bacteria; phylum Actinomycetota; class Actinomycetes; order Streptomycetales; family Streptomycetaceae; genus Streptomyces; species Streptomyces pilosus. The sequence goes on from NZ_BMTU01000002.1 coordinate 31,839, forward strand.
GGGAGGCGGTGGCCGCGCTGCGCCGCCTGTGCACCGAACTGCTGCCCACCCCCACCTGGCACGTGGTGGTCTACGCCTACATGGGGCTGTACCCGGTCACCGAGCACGGCGCCTACGGACTGCTGTCCGACGCCGCCGAGCTGGCCGTGCACAGCGGCGCCGAACGGCTGATCGTCAAGACGGTCGCGGAGTCCCGCCGCATCCCCACCATCGAGGAGAACGTCGCCGCCCTGGAGGCCGCGGCCCGCTCGGCGCACAGCGCCGCGGAGGGAGCCGCACCCCCCACCCGGCAGGAGGCGGCCGCCGCGGACAGCGAGACCTACGAGGAGGCCGCCGCCCTGGTCGAGGCGGTGCTCGACCTGCACCCCGACCCCGGGGTCGCGCTGGCGAAGGCGTTCGAGCGCGGCTACCTCGACGTCCCCTGGTGCCTGCACCCCGACAACCGGGGTCGCACCCGCAGCTACATCGACGGCGACGGCCGGCTCCGCTGGGCCCACACCGGAGCGCTGCCGCTCGGCCGCTCCGCCTCCCGGCCGGCCCCCCTGCGCCGCATCGGCTCCGCCGACCTCCTCGCCGACCTGCACCACGTGCAGCGCCGCTACGACGCCGCCGGCGGCCGGCTCCCCGCCGCGGCAGGCGGGGCACCGCGGCCGAGGGAGATCACCGGGGATGGAAACAGCCCCCGGGTAAGCCATAATTGACGCCATGTGGTTCGGGGTCCTGGGCGAGTTCGTGGTGCGGCGCGACGACGGAAGCTCGGTGGCCGTCCGCGGCCCGCGCGCCCGGTCCCTGCTGGTCCTCCTCGCCCTGGAGGCCGGCCGGCCCGTCACCGTCGACTCCCTCATCGAGGGCCTCTACGGCGACAACCCGCCCCGTGACGCCCTCAACGCCCTCCAGTCGCAGGTCTCCCGGCTGCGCCGCGACCTGCGGGGCGCGGCGTCGCACGAACTGGTCGAGTCCCACCCCCTCGGCTACCGGCTGGCCGTCGACCCCGACAGCGTGGACGCCCACCGCTTCGAGCGACTGGCCGCCGAGGGCCGCCGACAGCTCGCCGCCGGTGACCACGCCGCCGCGGCGGCCACCCTCCGCCAGGCCCTCGACCTCTGGCAGGGCCCGGTCCCCGTGGAACTCGGGGAGGCCGTCACCGCCCGCGCCCGCGCTCACCGCCTGGAGGAGCTCCGGCTGGCGGTCGCCGAGGACCGCGCCGAAGCCGAACTCGCTCTCGGCGGCCACCGGGAACTCGTCGCCGAACTCCAGCAGCTCGTCGCCGCCCACCCGCTGCGCGAACGGCCCCGCGGCCAGCTGATGCGGGCGCTGTACGGCTGCGGACGCCGCGCCGACGCCCTCGCCGCCTACGAGGACGCCCGCCGCACCCTCGCCGAGGAACTGGGCAACGACCCCTCCGACGAGCTCGCCGCCGTCCACCTGGCCGTACTCCGCGGCGACCTGTCCCTGACCACCACGGCCGCCGCGTCCGCGCCGTCGGAGCCCGCCACCGTCGAGCGGACCGGCCCGCCCGCCCAGCTCACCTCCTTCGTCGGCCGACGCGACGAACTGGAACGGGTCTCCCGGCTCCTCGGCCCGCTGGACCGCGGTGGCGGCGCCCGCCTGGTCACGGTCGTCGGCTCCGGCGGTTCCGGGAAGACGCGCCTCGCCATCGAGGCCGCCGGCCGTGACCCCGGCGGTGTCGCCTTCGTGGACCTCGGCGGCCTGCGGGACGGGGGAGACCTTCCCCGTCAGGTACTCGACGCGTTCGGGGTCCGCGAGGGCGTACTCAACGCCGGTGCCCGCCAGAGCCAGCCCCCGGACACCGTGGAACGGCTGGTCGCCGCCCTGTCCGACACCGAGATCCTGCTGGTCCTGGACAACTGCGAGCACATGGTGGAGGAGGTCGCCCGCCTCGTGTTCCGCCTGCTCACCTCCTGCCCCCGGATCAGGGTCCTGGCCACCAGCCGTGAGGCGCTGGGCATCACCGGGGAGGTCCTGTGCCCCGTGCCGCCGCTGGCCGCCCCGCCGGAGGGGGTCAGCGCGGCCCAGGCGCTGGAGTACCCGGCGGTGCGGCTCTTCGCCGACCGCGCCACGGCCGTGAGGCCCGACTTCACCGTCGACCCCGCCACCGTGGCCGCCGTGGTGCGGGTCTGCCGCGCGCTGGACGGCCTGCCCCTGGCCATCGAACTCGCTGCCGCGCGGCTGCGTTCCCTGCCCGTGGACGAGGTCGCCGCCCGGCTCGACGACCGGTTCCGGCTGCTCAGCCAGGGCAGCAGGACCGCCTCGCCGCGCCACCAGACGCTGCGCGCGGTGGTCGGCTGGAGCTGGGACCTGCTGGAGGAGGAGGAACAGCGGCTCGCCCGCCGGCTCACCGTCTTCGCCGGCGGCTTCACGCTCGGCGCGGTCGGCCGGGTCTGCGAACTCTCCGACGCCGAGGCGGTGGAGCGGCTGACCGGGCTAGCCGACAAGTCCCTGATCGAGGGCGACGGCGGCCGCTACCGGATGCTGGGCACCGTCCGCGCGTTCTGCGCCGAACGACTGGCCGAGGCCGGTGAGGAGGAAGAGGTCCAGGGCCGGTACACGGAGTACTTCTTGGACCTGGCCCGCACGGCGGAGCCGTACCTGCGCAGCGCCGGCCAGCTGGACTGGCTGGCACGGCTGGCCGCCGAGCACGCCAACCTCCAGGCCGCCCTGCACCGGGCGGTCCGCGCCGACCAGGAGACCGCGTTCCGCCTCATCGCGGCCCTGACCGGCTACTGGTGGCTGCGCGGCCTGCGGGGCCACGGCGCCGTGGCGGCGGCCGAGTTGCTGCGCAAGGTCGGCACCGCGCCGCCGGAGGGCCTGGAGGAGGAGTACGTGCTGTGCGTCCTCAACGCGGCGGCCGGCGGCGACGACGCCGTCGGCGACGGCTTCACCCTCCGGCCGTACTGGCAGCCGGCCGAGGAGATCATGGCGGACCTGGCCTGGCCGCCCCGGTACCCCTTCCTGACGGTCCTGTGGGGCATGGGCACCGGCACCCCGCGCCCCTCCGCCGTCGACGGCGGCACCCGGCGGCCCGACCCGTGGTCCGACGCGCTGACCCGGCTCGGCCGGGGACACATGGCGCTGTTCGGCGGCGAAGTGGACGAGGCGGCACGCCAGTTCGAGGACTCCCTGGCCGGGTTCCGGTCCACCGGGGACCGCTGGGGCACGGCGCTGTGCCTCGCCGAGCTCGCCATGCTGGCCGGATGGCGCGGAGAGGGCCGGCGTTCCATGGCCCTGTACGACGAGGCGCTGGAGTCGGCCGGACAGCTCGGCGCGGTCGAGGACCTGGCCGACCTGCTCTGCCGCAAGGCCGACGGCCTGGTCCGGGCCGGGGACTTCGCCGCCGCCCGCACCGCCTACGAACGGGCGGCGCGCACCGCCCGTGAGGCCGGCGCGCCGACCCTGCCGGCCGCCGTGGAGTGGGGGCTGGGGGAGATCGCCCGGCTCAGCGGTGACCTCACCGAGGCCCGCCGGCTGGTGGAGGCGGCCCTCGCGGGCTGTGCCACCGGCTGGTTCGCCGTGGAGGAGCTGCGGGCCCGCGTGTTCGTGGCGCTCGGCCGGATCGCCGAGGCCGAGGACGACACCGCCCGCGCCCGGGAGTGGCACCAGCGGGCACTGAACGTGATGATCGGCAGCCGCAACCTCGCGGGCGCGGCCGGAGCGGTGGAGGCACTGGCGGGCGTGGTGCTGCTGGAGGGCGACGCGGAGGGGGCCGTCCTGCTGCTGGGGCTGGGCGCGGGCCTGCGCGGCATCCCGCTGGACCAGGACCCGGACGTGGCACGGACCGTGGCCCGGGCGCGGGAACTGCTGCCCCCGGACGCCTACGAGGCGGCGTACCGGCGGGGCCGGGCCATGACCGGCGAGGAGGCCCTCGCCTTCCTCGGCCGCGCCTGACGGTTCCCCGACGCCCGACGCCCGACGCCCGACGCCCGACGCCCGGTACCCGGGGCGGGGCGTCCGGTGCCCGCGGCACCGCCGGCCCGGTCCGGGAAACGCGACGTCCGGGCCACGGGGAGTGGCCCGGACGAGAGGATCGGGTGCCGCCGCCGACGGAACGGGGGATGGCCGCGACGGCGGCACCCGGTGCGGGCCGGCTTCCCATGTGACAGGGATGATGGGAAGGCACGGGCACCGCGTCCGACGCCCCGGGGGAGCGCCGGAGCCGGAGGTTCAGCGGGTCGTGGGAAGCGGCTCGGCGGGCTCGTCGCCCGGCTCCTCCTCCTCGATGACCTTCGGGACGTTGCGCAGGGACACCAGCGAGGCCACGGCGACCAGCGCCATCACGCCCGCCGCGACCAGCGCGGACAGGTGGAAGGCGTCCACGAACGCGTGCCGTGAGGCCTCGACGACCTGAGCGGCGAGGTCCGCCGGGAGGGAGGCCGCCACCTGCATCGCGGCGGCGATGGAGTCCTCGATCGCCGGCACGGCCGAGGCGGGCACCCCTTCGGGCACGTCGAGGCCCGAGGTGTAGGCGGAGTTCAGCGCGCTGCCGAGCACCGCGATGCCCAGCGCACCACCCACCTCCATCGCCGTCTCAGAGATCGCCGCGCCGGAACCGGCCCGTTCCTTGGGCACGGTGGCCAGCACCGTGTCACCGGTGACCGCGAACGCCATGCCGAAGCCCACGCCGACCGGCACCATCGCCACGACCAGCATCATGTAGTTGGACTCCATGCCCGCCGTCGTGTAGAGCGCCAGGCCGACCGCGCCCAGGCCGAGTCCCAGCCCCACGGTCCTGCCCCGGCCGATCGCCGTGATCAGCGGTGCCGCCAGCGCACCACCACCCACCGCCGAGGCCGCCGCACCGGGCAGACCCGCGAGGCCCGCCTTCAGCGGCGACCAGCCGAGGACGAGCTGGAAGTACTGGGAGAAGATCAGCGACTGCGCCACCATCGCGAACATCGCGAAGAGGTTGGCGCAGACCGCGCCGCTGAACGCGGCCCTGCGGAACAGCCGGACGTCGATCAGCGGATGCGTCAGCTTCGTCTGCCGCATCACGAACACCGCCAGTGCCGCACCGCCGACCAGGGCGGTCGCCCACACCTTCGGCTGGTCCACGCCGCCGTGCGCGGCCTCCTTCACCGCGTACACCAGGCCGATGACGCCGCCGGTCGACAGCACCACACTCGGCCAGTCCAGCCGGCCCGGACGCGGGTTGCGGGACTCCGGCAGCACCAGCAGAGCGGCGATGAACAGCACCAGCAGGATCGGGATGTTGATCAGGAAGACGGAGCCCCACCAGAAGTTGTTCAGCAGCGCCCCGCCGATGATCGGCCCGAGGACGAAACCCGAGGCCGACATACCGCTCCACAGGCCGATGGCCGCGGTGCGTTCCTTGGGATCGGTGAACACGTTGCGCAGGATGGACAGCGTGGACGGCATGATCGTCGCGCCTGCCGCTCCCAGCAGTACCCGCGCCACGATGAGGATCTCGGCGTTGGGCGCGTACGCGGTCAGCAACGAGGCCCCGGCGAATCCGACCGTACCGATCAGCAGCAGCTTCTTGCGGCCGATACGGTCACCGACCGAACCCATCGTGATGAGCAGACCCGCCAGGACGAACCCGTAGATGTCCGCGATCCACAGGATCTGGGTGGCCGAGGGGTCGAGATCACTGATCAGCTTCGGAATGGCGAGGTGCAGGACGGTCAGGTCCACCGTCAGCAGGACCACGGCCGCGCAGGCGATGGCCAGGACGAGTCCCTTGTGCAGGCGTCCGTTGACTGGAGTTTGCATGCTTCCAGCCTGTCGGGCCCCGCTTACCGCCCGCGCACCGCGCGCTTACCGCGCGCGCACCGCCCGTGCGCCGGGCGGTGCGCGCTGCCCCGACCGGGGCGTACGGCTACGCCAGCTCGGCCGCGATGGACCGGACGTACGCGCCGTAGGAGGAGGCCGGCAGGCGCGCGCCGAGCCTCTCGCACGCCTCCGCGTCGATGAAACCCATGCGCAGCGCCACCTCCTCCACGCAGGCGATGCGCACACCCTGGCGCTGCTCCAGCACCGACACGTACTGGCCGGCGGCCAGCAGGGACGACGGAGTGCCGGCGTCCAGCCAGGCGAAGCCCCGGCCCAGGTCGATCAGCCTGGCCTTCCCGCGCCGCAGGTAGTGCTGGTTCACATCGGTGATCTCGAGTTCGCCGCGCGGCGAGGGCCGCAGGTTCTTGGCGATGTCGATCACGTCGTTGTCGTAGAAGTACAGCCCCACGATGGCCCGGTTGGAGCTCGGCCGGGCCGGCTTCTCCTCGATGGAGACCAGCCGCCCCTCCGCGTCCGTGACCCCGACCCCGTACCGCTCCGGGTCCTCGACCGGATACCCGAACAGCACGCATCCGTCGACGTCGTGCGCGGCACTCTGGAGGATCTCGTAGAAGTTGTGGCCGTGGAAGACGTTGTCCCCGAGCACCAGCGCCACCGGATCGTCGCCGATGTTGTCGGCGGCCAGGATGAACGCCTCGGCCAGGCCACCGGGCACCGGCTGCTCCACGTAGTCGAGCCGGAGCCCCAGCGACGCCCCGTCGCCCAGCAGCCGCCGGATCTGCGGCAGGTCGTGGGGCGTGGAGATGATCGTGATCTCCCGGATGCCGGCCAGCATCAGCACCGACAGCGGGTAGTAGATCATCGGCTTGTCGTTCACCGGCAGCAGCTGCTTGGACACCGCGAGCGTCAGGGGGTGCAGCCGGGAGCCGTGTCCGCCCGCCAGCAGGATGCCCTTCATGCCCGCTCGGCCGCCAGCCGTTCCAGCTCGGGCACGATGTCCCGCGGCGCCGGCGCCGACAGCAGTTCCTTGGCCAGCCGCTCGGCGCTGTCGGTGAAGGACGGCTCGCTGAGCACCCGTTCCACCGCGGCCTGCAGGGTCTCGGCCCGGAACTCCCGGGGCTCGATCATCAGCCCCGCCCCCTGCGCCTGCACCGCCAGCGCGGTGGCCCGCTCGTCCCACAGCCAGCCCGGCACGATCACCTGCGGCACACCGTGCCGCAGGCTGTTCTGCAGGGTGCCCATGCCGCCGTGGTGGATGATGGCCGAGCAGGTCGGCAGCAGCTCGTTCAGCGGCACGAAGTCCACCAGCCGCACGTTGTCCGGCAGAGCGGTCCCCGACAGCGACTCGACCACCTTGGGGCCGACCGTGGCGATCAGCTCCACGTCCATCTCCGCGGCCGCCGCCAGCAGGTCGCTGATCGGGAAGCCGTCGTTGTACGCCTCGGGCAGGGTCAGCCCCAGCGTGAGCACCACCCGCGGCCGCTCGGGCCGCTCGTGCGTCACCCAGTCCGGCACCACCGACGGCCCGTTGTACGGGACCGGACGCACCGGGACGCGGTTCACCGCGGCGTCCACGCGCAGGAACGACGGCAGCGGGTCGATGGTGCGCTGACCGACCACCAGCTCCTCGTCGAACTTCCCCTCGCCCTCCGGCGGGCAGCCGAGTCCGGCCAGCCGGCCGGTGATCCAGTCCCGCAGCACGTCCACCCGTGCCTCCTCGGGCTGCTCCGCGGCCAGACGCAGGAACAGCTCCCGCATCCGGGCCCAGTGGTCGGTACCGAACAGCAGCCGCGCGTGCGCGGCGCCGCAGGCCCGGGCGGCGGCCGGGCCGACGTAGCTCATCGCGTCCCACAGCACCAGGTCCGGCTGCCAGGCGCGGGCGAACCGGGTCAGGTCGGCGAGCATGTCGGTGTTGGTGGACAGCTCCGCGATGTGCGCGTAGGCGGCCAGCGTGTCCCGGACGTACTCCCAGGTCAGCTTGGCGGGGTCGGTCTCGGCGATGTTGTAGCCGCTGCCGTAGCCGGCCTCCGCCGACTCCGGTGCCTGCTGGGACTGTTCCATCAGGTTCAGTTCCTTGCCCACCGGAACGGCCGTCAGGCCGGCCCGGGTGATGGCGGGCACGAGGTCGGGCTGGCTGGCCACCCGGACCTCGTGTCCGGCGCTGCGCAGCGCCCAGGCGATCGGCACCGTGTTGTAGAAGTGCGAATCGAGCGCAAGTGTCGTGACGAGAACACGCATGTGACATCTCCCTGGTGAACGGAATGCCGCGTGCGACGAGCCCCGGTTCGGTGCCGGGCTCTTTGCCATCTCCGATCAGCGGGGAACGCACCACACGGCTTCCCTCATGTGCGCAGTTACCGTATTCCGGCCTCCCGGACCGCCCAACCCCTAGCGTCCGGGGCCCGCCCCTAGGGTTCACCAAGGGCCCGTAGGGGTTTTTCCGGCCATCGGTGTTGCCTACTTTTGACCCCTGCGGCATGAACGAAAGGCGGTCCCCATGCACATGGATTCGAGCACGGAATCGTCGTCCCGCTCCGCGATCGTCTTCCCCGGCATGGGGGCGATGTCCTTCGCGGACGTGGGCCGGTTCATGGTGGCCAACCCGCAGGCGCGGCGGTTGATCGCCATCGCGGAAGAGGTTCTCGGCTATTCACTGGTCGACGCCTACCGGAAGTCCGAGCACGACTACAGCGAAGCCGCCCAGGTCGCCTTCCTGGTCAACTCCCTGGCACTGGCGGAATGGGCCGAGACGGAACTCGGCATCACCCCCGAGCTGTGCGCCGGACCCAGTTTCGGCGGAAAGGCCGCAGCCGCCTACACCGGCTGTCTGCCCTTCTCGGACGCGGTGCTGATGACCACCCGGCTGGCCGCCTGCCAGGACGCCTACTTCGCCGAGCACCACACGGACGTGGTCACCCACTCCTTCGTCCGCACGCCCGAGCCGAAGCTCCGCGAGGTGCTCGCCGAACTCGACGCGCGCGAGGAGTGGTACGAGATCTCCTGCTACGTGGATCACGACCTGTTCATGGTCTCGCTGCGCGAGGACAGCCTCGAGTGGTTCAAGAAGCAGGTCCGCTCCCTCGGCGGGCTGTCCCTCTACACCATGCGCCCGCCGCTGCACTCGGCGCTCTTCGCCGGCCTGCGCCGCCGCGCCGAGGACGAGGTGCTGGGCAAGCTGCCCTTCGCCGACCCCCGGATGCCCGTCGTGTCCGACCACGACGGCTCCCTGCTGACCGAGGGCGACCAGATCCGCACCCTGCTGCTGGACGGCATCGTCCGGCCCATGCGCTGGCCGGACGTGGTGGCGGCCCTGCGCCTGAAGGACGTGGCGACGGTGCACGTCGCCGGACCCGACAACCTGTTCGGCCGGGTCGCCTGCACCACCGACAACTTCGACGTGGTGCGCGTCAATCCGCGCCTGGCCCTCCAGCCGCGCAGCCGGCCCCACGCCGATGCGTGACCAACCGCCCAAGGAGCATCCATGTCCGAGGAGTACGGCGGCGCCCTGCACGCGCGGTTCCTGAGCGGACTCGCCCTGGCCCCCGAACGGGTCGCGGCCCGCGGACCGGGCTGGGAACTGACCTACCGGCAGCTGCACGAGCGCGCCCTCACCTGGGCCGGTGCCCTGCTGCGCGCGGCCGACGGCGACGGCCGGGGCGGGCCCGGCGCGGTCGCCGTCCTGGCCGACAAGGGACCGGACGCGTACACCGGCGTGCTCGCGGGACTCTGCGCCGGCATGACCGTGGTGCCGATGAGCACCGGATTCCCCGCCTCCCGCATCCGGCAGATGCTGGACGCGGCCGAGGTGTCCGCAGTCGTGGCCGACGCGGCCGGCCGGGCCCTGCTCGCCGAGGCCGTCGAACCGGGCGGCCGCACCCCGCCGGTCCTGACCGCCGGGGACGGTACCCTCCGGGCCGGTGCCGCGCACGCGCTCACCGCGCCCCGCCCGGTCCGGCCCGAGGACACCGCCTACATCCTGTTCACCTCCGGGTCCACCGGCCGGCCCAAGGGCGTACGCGTCACGCACGGCGCCACCGACCACTACTTCCAGGTGCTGGGCACCCGCTATCCCTTCACCCCCGACGACGTCTTCTCCCAGACGTTCGACCTCAACTTCGACTGCTCCCTGTTCGACCTGTTCTGCGCGTGGGGCGCGGGAGCCGCGATCCAGCAGATCCCCGCGGCCGCCTACCGCGACCTGCCCGCCTTCGCCGCCTCGGCCGGACTCACCGTGTGGTTCTCCACACCCAGCGCCGTCGCCCTGGCGCGCCGCACCGGAGGTCTGGGGGAGGGGGCCCTGTCCGGCCTGCGCTGGAGTTTCTTCGCCGGCGAGGCACTGACCTGCCGGGACGCCGGCGACTGGCACCGGGCGGCCCCCCACTCCCACGTGGAGAACCTCTACGGGCCCACGGAACTGACCGTCACCGTCACCGGCCACCGCTGGTCCCCGCAGGACCGCGACGCCGGCGGCCTGGTGCCCATCGGCACCGTGCACAAGGGGCACGACTGGCTGCTGCTCGGCGAGGACGGCGAGCCCACGCCCGACGAGGGGGAACTCGTCGTGACCGGACCGCAGATGACTCCCGGCTACCTGGACCCGGCGGACGAGGAGGGCCGCTTCCTGGAGCACGACGGCCGCCGCTGGTACCGCACGGGCGACAGGGTGCGCCGGATCCGCGGCGAGGTGCTGGCCTACGTGGACCGCCTCGACGCACAGGTCCAGGTGCAGGGCTGGCGGGTCGAGCCCGCCGAGATCGACCAGCGGCTGAGGGAAGTGACCGGCGTGCAGGACGCGGTCACCGTCGCGGTGCCCGCACCGGACGGGCAGAACGTGCTGGTCGCCTTCTACACCGGTGAACGGCTCTCCCCGTCCCTGCTCGTCCGCGGACTGCGCGACCACCTCCCGGAACGCATGATCCCGCGCCGCTTCCAGCACGTACCCGAGTTTCCCCTCAACCCCAACCGCAAGACCGACCGGAAGGCCCTGCGGGCCACCGCGGCCGGGCTGCTGGGCACCACCACGGCCTGAGCAACGCGACCACGCGGCACCGCCCGTGCGGGCCGCGCACCGACCGGTGCGCGGCCCGCACGGGCGGCTCGGCTCACGCCGTCGGCGGCTCCGCGCACAGCGGTTTCCACCACGCCGGATGGTCGACGTACCAGCGGACCGTGGCGGCCAGACCCTCGTCGAAGGGGACACGCGACCGGAAGCCCAGGGCCCGCAGCTTGCCGTCGTCCAGGGAGTACCGCCGGTCGTGCCCCTTGCGGTCCGGTACCCGCCGCACCATCTCCGGGCCGGCGTCCAGAGCCCGGAGCAGCCGCTCGGTCAGCTCCAGGTTGGTCAGTTCCGTCCCCCCGGCGATGTGGTGCACCTCGCCCGGCACGCCCCGCTCGGCCACCAGCTGGATGCCCCGGCAGTGGTCGTCCACGTGGATCCAGTCCCGGACGTTCAGCCCGTCCCCGTACAGCGGTACCGGGCGGCGCTCCAGCAGACGGGTCACGAACAGCGGGATGACCTTCTCCGGGTACTGGTAGGGCCCGTAGTTGTTGCCGCACCGGGTCACCCGCACGTCCAGCCCGTGGGTGCGCGCGTACGACAGCGCCAGCAGATCCCCGCCCGCCTTCGCCGCCGCGTACGGGGAGTTCGGCGCCAACGGCGCCTCCTCCGTCCACGAACCCGTGTCGATCGAGCCGTACACCTCGTCCGTTGACACGTGCACCAGCCGCGTTCCCGCCGCCAGACACGCCGCGGCCAGCCGGTGCGCCCCCACCGCGTTCGTCAGGGCGAAGACGTCCGCCCCCGTGATCGACCGGTCCACATGGGTCTCGGCCGCGAAGTTGACCACCACGTCGTGACCCGGGACCACCGAGGCCAGCAACTCGCTGTCGCAGATGTCCCCCCGCACGAAGGCGTACCCGCCCGCCACCGGTTCGAGGTTCGCCAGGTTGCCGGCGTACGCCAGCTTGTCCAGGACGGTCACCTCGACGTCCGCCCAGGCGGGGTACCCGCCGGTGAGCAGGGTGCGCACATAGTGCGAGCCGATGAACCCGGCTCCTCCCGTCACCAGAACCCGCTTCACCATGCCCACGCCTCCGGTCCCGGTCCGCCGTTGCCGAGCGGGGGGAACAGCTCCTCCAGCGCGGCCAGCAGGTCCTCGTCCAGCCGCAGGCCCAGTGCCCGCCGCGCCCCGTCCAACTGCGCCATGGTGCGCGGTCCGACCACCACCGAGGTCACCCCCGGACGGTTCAGCACCCAGGCCAGGCCGACCTCCGCCGGATCGAGTCCCGCGTCCGCGCACAGCTTCTCGTAGCGGGTCACCGCGGTGCGGTGCTGTTCCAGCGCCACCGAGGCCCGGCCCTGCGCGGTCTTCACCGCGGTGCCGTCGGCCAGCTTGCGCAGCGCCCCGCCGAGCAGACCGCCGTGCAGCGGTGACCAGACCAGGATCCCGATGCCGTACGCCTGCGCGGCCGGCACCAGCTCCAACTCCACGTACCGGGTCACCAGGTTGTACACGCACTGCTCGGAGACGATGCCCAGGAAGTGCCGCCGGTCGGCCGCCTCCTGCGCCGCCGCCAGGTGCCAGCCCGCGAAGTTGGACGACCCCACGTACCGGATCTTGCCCTGCTGGACCAGCACCTCCATGGCCTGCCACACCTCCTCCCAGGAGGCCGCGCGGTCCACGTGGTGCATCTGGTACAGGTCGATCCAGTCCGTGCCCAGCCGCCGCAGCGAGTTCTCGCAGCCCGCGATGATGTGCCGGGCCGACAGCCCCTGGTCGTTGGGCAGGTCGCTCATCGGGTTGAACACCTTGGTGCCCAGCACCACCCGCTCACGCCGGCCGCCGCCCTGGGCGAACCACGCGCCGATCAGTTCCTCCGTGAACCCCTTGTGCTGCTGCCAGCCGTACTGGTCGGCCGTGTCGAAGAAGTTGATGCCGCGCTCCAGCGCCTCGTCCATCAGGGCGAACGCCTCTTCGCGCGTGGTACGGACCCCCAGGTTCAGCGTGCCCAGGCACAGCCTGCTCACCTGCAGCGCCGTGCGCCCCAGCCGTGTGTACGCCATGGCGTCCGCGCCGTCGTGTGTTGCGGTCATCGTGCCGGGGCCTCCTCGCCCGTGCCGGTCGCCCGCCTGCCGCCGGCCAGACTGTGCAGGCAGGCGACGAGACTGCGGGCCTCGATGTTCAGGTAGTGACCGTGCCGGAGCAGCCCGGCGAGCTGGTGCAGGGCGACCCAGCGGAAGGTGTCGTCCTCGATCCGGTGGTCGCCGTGCCAGTCGACGATCAGATAGCGGTTGACCGCGTGGTGGAACCGGCCCCCCTCCTCCGACAGCCGGCTGTCGAAGAGGACCCGCTCCGCCGGCGCGCCCAGCACCTCGTCCAGGAAGCGCAGCTGCGGCGCACCAGGCGCCTGCGCGTAGTTCGACGGCACGCACTGTACCGTCGGCGCCAGCTCCACCTTGTCGATCAGGCCCGCCTGGGTACGGGCGTTGACCAGGGCGTGCACCACCCCGCCGATCTCGGCGACGAGGAACGCCACCACGCCCTGCGCGACGGGTTCGATCAGGGGCTGCGTCCACTGCCGCACCTCACGCCCCGAGGCCCGCACGTCCACTCCGATCACCCGGAAGAACCGCCCGTCCTCGTGGGCCACGGACTCCTCGGTGCGCTTCCAGCCGCGCACCCCGTCCAGCGGCACGCGCCGCACCGACAGGTCGCTGCCGGCCCGCAGGCCCGCCAGCCAGCTGAGGACCTCCCCGGTGGAGTGCACGGCGCCCGTCCCGTCCGCGCAGGACCGCAGCACGGCCGTGGGCGCCGTCACCGACGCGTCGGCGCCGCCGAAGGGCAGGCACGCCAGGACCGACCGGGCATCCATGTTGATCACGTCGTCCTCGGCCAGCAGCCGGTGGATCTGCCCCAGGGTGAGCCACCGGAAGCTCTCCCCGGCCTCGAACTCCTCCGCCACCTCCACCACGATGTTCCGGTTCCGCTTCCCGGCGAACCACGACCCCTGCTCCGACTGGAGCGAGTCGGCCAGCACACGGTGCCGCTCCGGCCGCTGGAAGAACTCCAGGTACGGCACCGAAGCGCCCCGGTGCACCCGGCTGTAGTTGCTGCGCGTCGCCTGCACGGTGGGGGACAACTGCACCCCGTTGTGGTTGCCCGGCTCGTTCTTGGCCTGCATCAGGAAGTGCAGCACCCCGCCGAACTCCCTGGCGACCAGCCCCAGGATGCCGATCTCCGGCTGCCGGATCACCGGCTGCTCCCAGCCCCGCGCACCACCGTCGACGTACTCGGCCGCCAGCCCTTCCACCGAGAAGAAGCGCCCCGAGTCGTGCACCAGGTTGCCGGTGCCCGGCTCGGAGTGCCAGCCGGACAGCTCGGCCAGCGCGATCCTGCGGACCTCGGCGACGTCCTCACGCACCCGCCCGGCGTACCAGTCCCCGAACTCCCGGTTGCCGGTGGCCACCCCCTCCACCGCGAGCGCCGACTCGGCCATCCGCGCGGCCGTGCGCATCGCGCCCTGCCGGTCGGGCGGCCTCAACGGCGACGCCACCGCGGGAAATACATCGGCCATGGGAGATCCCCTTCGGTCGTACCTTTCCCATTCACCGGCGAGCCTAATAAGGGGAGGGCACCACGGGAATGATCCAGGACCCCGCTATTATCGTCCCCCGTCACGGTCAGCGTGTTCCCCCGGAGAATAGGGGTGGCCTCCCGCAGCCCACTTCGCCCACCGCGGCCTGCGGCGGCACGAGGTAGGGGGTGGCCCCGGACACCTAGGGGTTAACACGGTCCGTTCCCGCTCTTTATGCTCCCCCCGTGTTCCGACTTCCCGTATTCCGCGAGCCACTGCACGTAGGCCGCCCCAATATCGGCGACCGTGAAAAACTCCGGGAAAAAATCGACGATGCGCTGAACCGCAGGTGGCTGAGCAGCGGCCCGCTCGTGCGTGAACTCGAGGAGCGGGTCGCCGCGCTGGCCGGCACCGCCCACGCCGTCGCGACGTGCAACGCGACCATCGCCCTGCAGCTCGCGGCCCGCGCCGCCGGCGTGCGGCCCGGCGCCGAGGTGATCGTCCCGTCCTTCACGTGGGTGGCCACCCCGCACGCGCTGGACTGGATCGGTCTCACGCCCGTCTTCTGCGACGTCGACGAGGAGACCGCCGGCATCGACCCGGCGCACGCCGAGAAGCTCATCGGCCCCGGCACCGGCGCCATCCTCGGCGTGCACGCCTTCGGCCGCCCCTGCCCGGTCGACGAGCTCACCGAACTCGCCGACCGCCACGGACTGCCCCTGCTGTTCGACGCCGCCCACGCCCTCGGCTCCACCCACCACGGCCGCCCGATCGGTGGCTTCGGCGACGCCGAGGTCTTCTCCTTCCACGCCACGAAGTTCATCAACAGCTTCGAGGGCGGAGCCCTGGTCACCGACGACCCCGACATCGCCG
The DNA here is from genome assembly GCF_014649835.1 of Streptomyces pilosus. Taxonomy (GTDB): domain Bacteria; phylum Actinomycetota; class Actinomycetes; order Streptomycetales; family Streptomycetaceae; genus Streptomyces; species Streptomyces pilosus. The sequence continues at coordinate 47,055 of NZ_BMTU01000002.1, forward strand.
AACGCGCCCGCGCCATGCGCAACTTCGGCATCGGCGAGGACCGGGACGTGATCTCCTCCGGCACCAACGCCAAGATGAGCGAGGCCAGCGCCGCCATGGGACTGGTCTCCCTGGACCGCGTCGACACCCTGATCGAGCAGAACACCCGCAACCACCGCCTCTACGAGGAGGGACTGGCGGGACTGCCCGGCATCTCGGTCCGCGGACAGGCGCCGGGGGAGCGGGCCAACCACCAGTACCTGGTCGTCGAGATCGACCAGGCACGGGCCGGCGTGCACGCCGACCAGGTGCGCGCCGTACTGGAACGCCACAACGTGCTCTCACGCCGCTACTTCCACCCCTGCTGCCACCAGCTCGCCCCCTACCGCGACCGGCCGGACACCCATGCCCCCCTGCCGCTGCCGCGCTCCGAGGCACTGGCCGAGCGGGTGCTGGCACTGCCGACCGGCGAAGTCATCGGCGCGGAGGAGATCGACGGCGTCTGCCGCATCATCCGCTGGGCCGTCGAGACCGGCGGTGCGGACGGCGACCCGGGCACGACGGACTGACACGACGGACAGACACGACGGGAACGCCGGCCGCTCCGCGCGGCCGCGCCACGACGGGCCGGGTCCGCGACACCCGGCCCCACCCATGTACTGAAGAGGCTGGTGTGCGGATGTCGAACGAAGAGAAGCTGCTCGATTACCTCAAGCGGACCACGGCCGATCTCCGCGAAGCCCGTCGGCGTCTGAGCGAAGCCGAACAGTCCGAGCGTGAACCGATCGCCATCGTCGGCATGAGCTGCCGGCTGCCCGGCGGGGTCACCAGCCCCGAGGAACTGTGGCAGCTCGTCGTCGACGGCCGCGACGGCATCACCCCGTTCCCGCGCGAACGCGGCTGGGACGTCGACGGCCTGTACGACCCCGACCCGGACAAGTCCGGCAAGAGCTACGTGCGGGACGGCGGTTTCCTCGACGGCGCCGCCGAGTTCGACGCCGGCTTCTTCGGCATCAGTCCCCGCGAGGCCCTGGCCATGGACCCGCAGCAGCGGCTGCTGCTGGAAGCGTCCTGGGAGGCACTCGAACGCGCCGGGATCGACCCGACATCCCTCCGGGGCAGCCGCACCGGCGTCTTCGGCGGCGTCATGTACTGCGACTACGGCTCCGGCCGCACGGCCGTCCCCGAGGACCTGGAGGCGTACCTCGCGGCGGGCAGCGTCGCCAGCATCGTCTCGGGCCGTGTCTCCTACACCCTGGGCCTGGAGGGCCCGGCCGTGTCGGTGGACACCGCCTGCTCCTCCTCGCTGGTCAGCCTGCACCTGGCGGCCCAGGCCCTGCGACGCGGTGAGTGCGCGATGGCCCTCGTCGGCGGCGTGACCGTGATGACCCAGCCCAACATGTTCGTCGAGTACAGCCGCCAGCGCGCGCTCTCCCCGGACGGCCGCTGCAAGGCGTTCTCGGCCGGGGCGGACGGCACGGGCTGGTCCGAGGGCGTGGGTGTGCTGGTCGTGGAGCGTCTGTCGGACGCGCGGCGCAACGGCCACCGGGTGCTCGCGGTGGTACGGGGTTCGGCGGTCAACCAGGACGGCGCCTCCAGCGGCTTCACCGCGCCGAACGGTCCGTCGCAGCAGCGGGTGATCCGGCAGGCCCTGACGGCCGCGGGGCTGCGGGCAGCGGACGTGGATGCCGTCGAGGCACACGGGACGGGGACAACGCTCGGGGATCCGATCGAGGCGCAGGCGGTCATCGCGACCTACGGTCAGGACCGGCCGGAGGACGACCCGCTGTGGCTGGGGTCGTTGAAGTCGAACATCGGTCATGCGCAGGCGGCTGCGGGTGTGGCCGGTGTGATCAAGATGGTGATGGCGATGCGGCACGGGGTGCTGCCGAAGACCCTCCATGTGGAGGAGCCTTCGCCGCACGTGGACTGGTCGGCGGGAGCGGTGGAGCTCCTGACCGAGGCCCGGCCGTGGGAGAACGGCGGGCGTCCGCGCCGGGCGGGTGTGTCGTCGTTCGGGATCAGCGGGACCAACGCGCACGTGATCCTGGAAGAGGCGCCGGTCGAAGGTGAGACCGAGGACGGTGACTCCGCCGTGCCGCTCCCGGTGGTGCCGTGGGTGGTGTCCGCGCGTGGTGAGGCGGCGTTGCGGGCGCAGGCGGAGCGGCTGGCCGCGTTCGTGTCCGGTCAGAGTGCTGTCAAGCCGCTGGACGTGGCGTACTCGCTGGCGACGACGCGCGGTGTGCTGGAGCACCGGGCCGTGGTGGTGGGGTCCGGCCGTGAGGAGTTGCTGCGCGGGCTGGCCGAGGTGGCCTCCGGTGAGCGGGTCGGTGGGACGCCGGTGCAGGGTAAGACGGCGTTCGTGTTCTCCGGTCAGGGGAGCCAGCGCGCCGGTATGGGCCGGGAGTTGTATGAGGCGTTCCCTGTCTTCGCGCGGGCGCTGGACGAGGTGGTCGACGCTCTGGGGCTGCCGCTGCGTGAGGTGATGTGGGACGGCGGCGATCTCGATCGCACCGGCGTTACGCAGCCGGCTCTCTTCGCCTACGAGGTCGCCCTGTTCCGGCTGTTGGAGTCGTGGGGTGTGCGCCCTGGGTTGGTGGCGGGTCATTCGATCGGTGAGCTGGCGGCCGCGCATGTCGCGGGTGTGCTCTCGCTGGAGGACGCGGCGACGCTGGTGGCCGCCCGGGCGCGGCTGATGGACGCGCTGCCCGAAGGCGGCGCAATGATCGCCGTGCAGGCGACGGAGGATGAGGTGCGCGAGTGCCTCGTCGACGGTGTGGCCATCGCCGCCGTGAACGGCCCGCGCTCCGTAGTGGTCTCCGGTGACGAGAAGGCTGTCACCGAGGTGGCCGCCCACTTCGAGCGCACGACACGGCTGAAGGTGTCCCATGCCTTCCACTCGCCGCTGATGGAGCCGATGCTCGACGAGTTCCGCCGGGTGGCGTCCGGGTTGACGTATCACGCAGCGGCTCTGCCCGTGGTGTCGAACGTGACCGGTCGCCTCGCCGAAGCGGGTGAGCTTCAGCATCCCGAGTACTGGGTGCGGCACGTCCGTGAGACGGTCCGCTACCACGACGGCATCCAGGCCCTGGAGGCCGAGGGCGTTCGTACGTTCGTGGAGGTCGGTCCGCAGGCCGTCCTCGCGGGTCTCGGCTGCGGCGAGGACGCGGTGTTCGTCGCCACCCAGCGCCGCGACCGCCCCGAGCTCCAGCAAGTCCTGACCGCGCTGGGCGAGTTGCACACCCGGGGCGCCACGGTCGACTGGGCGGCGTTCTTCGCCGGGCGCGGCGCCCGCACCGTGGACCTGCCCACCTACGCCTTCCAACGTGAACGATTCTGGCTGGACGTCGCGCTTCCTCTCGGTGATCCCTCCGGCCTCGGTCAGCGGTCCGCGGAACACCCGTTGCTCGGCGCCGTGGTGCCGCTGCCCGGAAGTGACGGCGTGGTGCTGACCGGGCGCCTGTCCCTGGCCACTCACCCCTGGCTGGCCGACCACGCGGTTCTCGGCACCACACTGCTGCCCGGGACCGCCTTCGTGGAACTCGCGCTGCACGCCGGTGACCAGGTCGACTGCCCCGTCCTGGACGAACTGACCATCCAGGCACCCCTGGTCCTCACCGAGCACGAAGGCGTGGCCGTGCAGGTGGTGGTGGAGGGGCCCGACGCCTCCGGCACCCGGCACCTGCTCATCCACTCGCGGCCGGAGTCGGCGCCGGCGGACGAGCCGTGGGCACGCAACGCCACCGGCGTGCTGGCACCCGCCGACTCGGGCGACACCACGCCGCCGGCCGATCTGCGGGCCTGGCCGCCGCAGGGGGCCGTCCCGCTGCCCGCGGACGGCTTCTACGAGCGGCTCACCGAGCGCGGATTCGGATACGGGCCGGTCTTCCAGGGCCTGCGCGCGGCCTGGCGGCGGGACGGTGAACTGTTCGCCGAGGTGGCGCTCCCCGACAGTGCCCTGGCCGACGCGGCCGCCTTCGGGCTGCACCCGGCGCTGCTCGACGCCGCCCTGCACGTCAGCATCCTGGAGGAGCAGGAGGGCGAGGAGAGCCCTTCGATCCCCTTCTCGTGGAGCGGTGTCCGGCTCCATGCCGCCGGAGCCGCCGTCCTGCGCGTGCGGGTCTCCGCGGACGGCGGCACCGTCACCGTCGCCGACGCCCACGGGACGCCCGTGGCGGACGTACGGAACATCACCGCCCGCCCCGTGTCGGCGGACCGGCTCGGCGGCGGTTCCGGCGAGGAACGCGAGGCCCTGTACCAGGTGAAGTGGCTGCCGGTGCCCGGACCGGCCACCCCGGCCACCTCGTGGGCGCTGCTGGGGGCCACGCCTCTCGCCGCCGGCCACGACGTCCCCGTCTTCCCGGACGTGGCCGCTCTCGTGACCGCCGTTGCCGAGGGCGCTCCGCTTCCTGAGGCGGTCGTCCTCGACGCCCACCACCTCGGTGACACGGCCGAGTCCATGCCGTATCTGCCGGACCGGATGCGCTCCTTCACCAGCAGGGTCCTGCCGGTCCTCCAGGAGTGGCTGGAGCACGACCTCCTCGCCGCGACGCGTCTGGTCGTCGTGACACGGGGGGCGGCCGGGGCGGAACCGGGCGCTATCGACGTGGCGCAGGCGCCCGTCTGGGGTCTGGTGCGGGCCGCCGCCGAAGAGATGCCCGGCCGCTTCGGTCTCCTCGACCTCGATCCCGGCACGGAAGGGCAGACGCCCGCCCCGGCGGCCCTGGCCGAGGCGCTCGGCAGCCGGCAAGGTGAAGTCGCCCTGCGCGGCGACCGACTGCTGATGCCCCGTCTCTCCGCGATCGAGCCCGACCCGGGCGCCGCGGCGGACGGGCCGTGGGACCCCGCCGGCACGGTGCTCATCACCGGCGGCACCGGAGGTCTGGGGTCGCTCGTCGCCCGCCATCTGGTCGCCGAGCACGGCGTCCGGCACCTGCTGCTGGTCAGCCGGAGCGGCCTGGCCGCGGACGGCGCGGCGGACCTGGTGGCGGAGCTGTCCGAGGCGGGCGCCGAGGTCAGGGTGGAGCGGTGCGACGTCACGGACCACGACGCGCTGGCCGAGCTGCTCGCCGCCGTTCCCGCCGACCGCCCCCTCAGAGGTGTCGTGCACACGGCCGGCATCGCCGAGGGCGGACTCGTCACCACCCTCACTCCGGCCTCCATGGAACGGGTCATGCGTCCCAAGGCCGACGCGGCCTGGAACCTGCACGTCCTCACCCAGGATGCGGACCTGACCGCGTTCGTCATGTTCTCCTCGTCCGGCGGTCTCATCCTGGCGGCGGGACAGGGCGACTACGCCGCCGCCAACGTCTTCCTCGACGCCCTCGCCCAGTACCGCAGGGCCACCGGGCTGCCCGCCACGTCACTCGCGTACGCCACGTGGGATCCGCCCGTCGGCCTCACCGCGCAGCTCACCGACGTGGACCTCAACCGCATCCGCTCCCTGGGCGTCCCCGCGATCAAGGCCCACCAGGCGTTCGCCCTGTTCGACCAGGCGCTGACCACCGAGCACCACCTGCTGGCACCCCTGGTCCTCAACACGGACATCCTGCACACCCGCCGACGCGGTGCCTGGATCGGCGGCGGCACCGAACTCCCGCCCCTGCTGCGCCCCGCCACGCGGTCCGCGCACCGCACGGCCCGCCCGGTGGCGGGAGGCCCCACGGCCGCGGGCGAGGGCACGTCCGGCGCCGGAGGACTCGCCGGGCAGCTGGCAGGGCTCCCCGAGTCCAAGGCTCGCGAGACCCTGCTCGACCTGGTCCGCAGTCATGCCGCCTGGGTGCTGGGGCACGCCTCGGCCGACCCCATCGACCCCGACCGGGCCTTCCTCGAACTCGGCTACGACTCGCTGACCGCACTGGAGCTGCGGAACCGGCTCAAGATCGTCAGCGGTGTGCCGCTGCCGACCACCGTCGTCTTCGACTACCCGAGTGCCCGAGGCCTCGCCGACCTGCTGATGGAGGAACTGCTCGGCGACCGGGAGGACACCGCGGGGCACGGTTCGGCCACGGCGGCGACGCAGCCCGACGGGACGACGAGTGTCAGCGACGAGCCGATCGCCATCGTCGGCATCGGCTGCCGTTACCCGGGGGGAGTCACCGGCCCCGACGACCTGTGGCGCCTGGTCGCCGAGGGCGTCGACGGCATCACCGAGTTCCCCGCCGACCGGGGCTGGGAGGTCGAGCGGCTCTACGACCCGGAGATGTCCACACCACACAGCAGCTACGTCAAGCACGGCGGCTTCCTGCACGACGCCGCCGAGTTCGACCCGGCCTTCTTCGGCATCAGCCCCCGCGAAGCCCTGACGATGGACCCGCAGCAGCGGCTACTCCTGGAGACCGCCTGGGAAGCTCTGGAACATGCCGGAATCCGGCCGTCCGCGCTGAAGGGCAGCCCGACCGGAGTCTTCGCCGGCGTCATGTACCACGACTACCTGACCGGCCGCAGCTCCGGCAGTGTCGTAGCCGGACGCGTCTCCTACGCGCTGGGCCTCGAGGGCCCCGCGATGTCGGTGGACACCGCCTGCTCCTCGTCGCTGGTCAGCCTGCACCTGGCGGCCCAGGCCCTGCGGAACGGGGAATGCTCCCTCGCCCTGGCGGGTGGCGTGGCGGTCATGGCCACGCCCGACAGCTTCGTGGAGTTCAGTCGCCAGCGTGGTCTGTCGGCGGACGGGCGGTGCAGGGCGTTCTCGGCGGGGGCGGACGGTACGGGCTGGTCCGAGGGCGTGGGTGTGCTGGTGGTGGAGCGTCTGTCGGACGCGCGGCGTAACGGTCATCGGGTGCTGGCGGTGGTGCGGGGTTCGGCGGTGAATCAGGACGGTGCGTCGAACGGCCTGACGGCGCCGAACGGTCCGTCGCAGCAGCGGGTGATCCGGCAGGCCCTGACGGCTGCGGGGCTGCGGGCCGCGGACGTGGACGTGGTCGAGGCGCACGGGACGGGGACGACGCTCGGGGATCCGATCGAGGCGCAGGCGGTCATCGCGACCTACGGTCAGGACCGGCCGGAGGACGACCCGTTGTGGCTGGGGTCGTTGAAGTCGAACATCGGGCATGCGCAGGCGGCTGCGGGTGTGGCCGGTGTGATCAAGATGGTGATGGCGATGCGGCACGGGGTGCTGCCGAAGACCTTGCACGTGGAGGAGCCGTCGCCGCACGTGGACTGGTCGGCGGGAGCGGTGGAGCTCCTGACCGAGGCACGGCCGTGGGAGAGCGACGGCCGTCCGCGCCGGGCGGGTGTGTCGTCCTTCGGTTTCAGCGGGACCAACGCACACGTCATCCTGGAGGAGGCGCCGCTTCACGATGAGGCGGACGACAGCGACGCTTCCGTGCCGCTGCCGGTGGTGCCGTGGGTGGTGTCCGCGCGTGGTGAGACGGCGTTGCGGGCGCAGGCGGAGCGGCTGACAGAGCATCTGACTGCTCGGGGTGATGTCACGCCGCTGGACGTGGCGTTCTCGCTGGCCACGACCAGGTCGGTGTTCGAGCACCGGGCCGTGGTGGTGGGCCGCGACTCCGACGAACTGCTGCGCGGGCTGGCCGAGGTGGCCTCCGGTGAGCGGGTCGGTCACACGCCGGTCAGCGGTCGCACGGCCTTCGTGTTCTCCGGGCAGGGCAGCCAGCGAGAAGGCATGGGCAGCGAGTTGTATGACGCGTTCCCCGTCTTCGCACGGGCGTTGGACGAGGTGATCGACGCCCTGGGGCTGCCGCTGCGGCAGGTGATGTGGGAGGGGGGTGAGCTGGACCGCACCGGCTTCACCCAGCCGGCTCTCTTCGCCTACGAGGTCGCCTTGTTCCGGCTGTTGGAGTCGTGGGGTGTGCGTCCGGACCTGGTGGCGGGGCATTCGATCGGTGAGCTGGCGGCCGCGCATGTCGCGGGTGTGCTCTCGCTGGAGGACGCGGCGACGCTGGTGGCTGCCCGGGCGCGGCTGATGGACGCGCTGCCGGAGGGCGGCGCGATGATCGCCGTGCAGGCCACGGAGGACGACGTACGCGCACGCCTCGTCGACGGTGTGGCCATCGCCGCCGTCAACGGTGCCCGGTCCGTGGTGATTTCCGGTGACGAGGTGGCTGTCACGGAGGTGGCCGCCCACTTCGAGCGCACGACCCGGCTGAAGGTGTCGCATGCCTTCCACTCGCCGCTGATGGAGCCGATGCTGGCGGAGTTCGGCAAGATCGCCGCCACGCTCACCTACCGCGAGGCGACGTTGCCCGTGGTGTCGAACGTGACCGGACGTCTCGCCGAGCCGGGAGAGCTTCAGGACCCCGAGTACTGGGTGCGTCACGTCCGTGAGACCGTCCGCTACCACGACGGCATTCAGACCTTGGAGGCCGAGGGCGTCCGCACCTTCGTGGAGGTCGGCCCCCAGGCCGTCCTCGCCGGCCTGGGCTGCGGCGACGACGGGATCTTCCTGGCGACCCAACGCCGCGACCGCGCGGAAACCGAGCACCTGCTGACCACACTCGGCGAGCTGTACACCCGAGGTGTGGCGGTCGACTGGGAGGCGTTCTTCGCCGGGCGCGGCGCCCGCACCGTCGACCTGCCCACCTACGCCTTCCAGCACCAGCGCTACTGGATCAACTCCCTCGACACCGGTACGGACATCTCCGCCGCAGGTCTCGCGTCGGCACAACACCCGCTTCTGGGCGCCGTGTTGACGATGCCCCAGGGTGACGGTGTCACGCTCACCGGGCGCATCTCCCGGGAGGCTCAGCCCTGGCTCGCCGATCACACGGTGGCGGGCAGTGTGCTGTTGCCCGGGACCGCCTTCGTCGAGATGGCCGTCCGGGCGGGCGACGAGGTGGGGTGTCCGGTGGTGGAGGAGCTGACCGTGGAGGCTCCGCTCGTCCTGCCGGAGCATCGCGCCCTCATGGTCCAGGTGACGGTGGCTGAGCCCGACGATTCAGGCCGGCGACCGGTGGCGGTGCACTCCCGGCCCGAGGACGACGCCTCGGAGACGGCGTGGACCCGGCACGCGAGCGGTGTCCTCGCGGAAGCCGCCGATTCCGTACCGCCCCTCGGGGGGCAGGACATGGAATCCTGGCCGCCGCGGGGAGCCGGCGAGCTGCCACTGGACGGCTTCTACGACGCGCTGGCCGATCACGGGCTGCGCTACGGGCCCGCCTTCCAGGGGCTGCGGGCCGCCTGGCGGCGCGGTGACGTCCTGTTCGCCGAAGTGCTTCTGCCGGACCACGTCATCGACGGAGGTGCGTACGGTCTGCACCCGGCTCTGCTCGACGCCGCCCTGCACGCCCACCTGGTGGACGTCGTGGACGGACGGAGCGAGGCGGACGGCGGGGACGGGCCGGCGGTTCCCTTCGCGTGGAACGGGGTCCGTCTCCATGCCGCGGGCGCGACGGTGCTCAGGGTCCGGCTCACCGGAGAGGGACTGGAGGCGTTCGACGCCACCGGTGTCCCGGTCGTCTCGGTGGAGTCCCTGGCGACCCGGCCCCTGCCCGCCGGTCAAGACGGGGCCGGCGCGTCGGCGGAGCCCGGCGACAGGGGTGCGCTCCACCGGGTCGGCTGGATCCCGGTGCCGGAGACGACCGGACAGGGCTCCGCCCCCACCTGGGCGGCTGTGGACGGTACCAGTGCCGGCGACCACCGCTATCCGGACTGGGCCGCGCTGACCGAAGCGGTCGCCGACGGCACGGTGCCGGCGCCGGACGTCGTGCTGCTCCCCGTCGCCGTGCCCGAAGCGGTCGAGCCGAGCGGATCCGACGCCGCGGCCGGGGACGTTCCCGCCCGCGTCCGCGCGGCCGTGCACCACACCCTCACCGGGCTCCGGGCCGCGCTCGGCGCGGAAGGGCTGGCCGGTTCCGTGATCGCCGTAGTGACCCACCGCGCGGTCGATACCGGTGAAGGAACCCCGGCGGGCGACCTGACCGGGCTGGTCCAGGCGGCGGTGTGGGGGCTCGTACGCTCCGCGCAGGAGGAGGAGCCCGGGCGCGTCGTCCTGCTCGACCAGGACACACCGGACACCCCGTACGCCGTGCTGGCCGCACACGCGGTCCGCGGCGAACCGCAACTGGCCCTGCGGGACGGCGGCCCGCGCGCACCACGACTCCGCCGTGTGGAAGAGGCACCGGACCACGGCACCACCGGCGTGGGCGGAACCGACGGCTGGAAGCCCGACGGCACCGTGCTCATCACCGGCGGCACCGGTGACCTCGGACGACTCGTCGCCCGGCACCTGGTCACCGACCACGGCAGGCGGGACCTGTTGCTGGTCAGCCGCCGCGGCACCGCGGCCGTCGGCGCCGACGCCCTGGTCGCGGACCTGACCGGACTCGGCGCCCGCGTCCGGATCGAGGCCTGCGACACGGGCGACCGCGAGGCACTCGCCCGCCTGCTGGCCACCATCCCCGCCGACCGGCCCCTCACCGCGGTGGTGCACGCCGCCGGCGTCATGGACAACGCGCTCATCGCGAGCCTCAGCGGAGAACAGACCGACACCGTCCTGCGGGCCAAGGCCGACACGGCGTGGCACCTGCACGAACTGACCCGTGACCAGGAGCTGGCCGGCTTCGTCCTGTTCTCCTCCGCCGCCGGCGTACTGGGGGCCGCGGGGCAGGGCAACTACGCGGCCGCCAACGCCTTCCTCGACGCCCTGGCCCGGCACCGGCACGACTCGGGGCTGCCGGGTCAGTCCCTCGCCTGGGGCCTCTGGCAGGGCGGGGTGGGCATGACACGCGACATGGGTGACGCGGACCGCCGGCGGATGCGCCGTGGGGGAGTCGACTCCCTCACCGTCGAGGACGGACTGCGGCTCCTCTCGGCGGCCCTCGGCACCGACGAGCCCGTCCTGCTCCCGATGCGGCTGGACCCGGCCGCGCTGCGGGCCGCCGGACCGGACGTCCAGCCCGTACTCCTCGAACTGGTGCCTGCCGACACCTCCCGCCGCACACGGACCCGCACCCGTGCCGGCGCGGGCGGCGGCCGGGCCCTGACCGAACACCTCGCGGGCCTGCCCGCGGCGGAACGGGCGCACGCGGTGACCGACCTGGTCCGGGCCCATGTCGGGGCCGTCCTCGGCCACTCCGGACCGGACGCGATCGACCCCGAGACCACGTTCCAGCAGCTCGGCTTCGACTCCCTGGCGGGCATCGAACTGCGCAACCAGCTCAAGGCGGCCACCGGACTGCACCTGTCCGCCGCCGTGGTCTTCGACCAGCCCACCCCGGCCGCCCTCGCGCGCCACCTGGCGCAGGAACTCGCCGCGGACGACGCGGACGCCTCCCGTTCGGTGCTCGCCGACGTCGACCGCCTGGAGGCGGCCCTGGCCGCGCTGCCGCTCGCCGACGGCGACTCCACCCGCATCACCGGCCGGCTGGAAGCCCTCGTCCGCACCTGGCAGGGCCGCCTCGGCGACCGCCCGCAGCCGGACGGCCGACACGACGACGACCTCGCGACGGTCACGGACGAGGAACTGTTCCAGGCCCTCGACAGCGAGCTCGGGCTCTGACGCACCTGTGGTACCTGACGAAACGGTGGGACCGATGTCCAACGAGATGTCGAACGACGAGAAGCTGCGCGCCTATCTGCGACGCGCCACGACGGACCTGCGCGAGACCCGACGCCGCCTGCGCGAGGCCGAGGAACTCCAGCACGAACCGATCGCCGTCGTCGGCATGGGCTGCCGGATGCCGGGAGGCGTCCGCACCCCCGACGATCTGTGGGAGCTGATCGCCGGCGGCCGCGACGCCATGTCCCCGTTCCCCACCGACCGCGGGTGGAACCTGGACGGGCTGCACGGTCCCGACCCGGACACCCCCGGCGCGAGCCTGGCCCACGCCGGGGGCTTCCTGGACGACATCGCCCAATTCGACGCCACCCTGTTCGGCATCAACCCGCGCGAGGCCCTGGCGATGGACCCGCAGCAGCGGCTGCTGCTGGAACTCACCTGGGAGTCCCTGGAACGTGCGGGCATCGATCCGCTCTCCCTGCGCGACACCCGTACCGGCGTCTTCGCCGGCGCCATGTACCACGACTACAGCACCCGTCCTATCCAGGTGCCGGAGGACGTCGAGGGCTACCTGATGATCGGCAACTCGGCCGCCGTGCTGTCGGGCCGTGTCGCGTACGCGTTCGGCTTCCAGGGGCCCGCCGTCACCATCGACACCACCTGTTCCTCCTCCCTGGTCACCCTCCACCTTGCGAGCGCGGCCCTCCGGCGCGGCGAGTGCACCCTCGCCGTCGCCGGCGGCGCCACGGTCATGTGCACCCCGGACGTCTTCGTGGAGTTCAGCCGGCAGGGCGCACTGTCCGCCGACGGCCGCTGCAAGGCGTTCTCGGCGGCTGCCGACGGCACCGGCTGGTCCGAGGGCGTCGGCCTGGTCCTGCTCGAACGGCTCTCCGACGCCCGCCGCAACGGTCACGAGGTGCTGGCCGTCATCCGGGGCTCGGCGGTCAACCAGGACGGAGCCTCCAACGGTCTGACGGCCCCGAACGGCCCCTCCCAGCGCCGCGTCATCGAGGACGCGCTGCTCGACGCCCGGGTGAGCCCCGACGACGTCGACGCCGTCGAGGCCCACGGCACCGGCACCGTCCTCGGCGACCCGATCGAGGCCGACGCCCTGCTCGCCACCTACGGCCGGGACCGGCCGCACGACCGCCCGCCCCTGTGGCTGGGCTCGGTCAAGTCGAACATCGGGCACACCCAGGCCGCCGCGGGTGTGGCCGGTGTCATCAAGATGGTGATGGCGATGCGGCACGGGGTGCTGCCGAAGACCTTGCACGTGCAGGAGCCGTCGCCGCACGTGGACTGGTCGGCGGGAGCGGTGGAGCTCCTGACCGAGGCACGGCCGTGGGACCGTGCCGGCCACCCGCGCCGCGCCGGTGTCTCCTCCTTCGGCATCAGCGGGACCAACGCCCACGTCATCCTGGAAGAGGCCCCGCCTGCCGCCGCGGACGAGGAAGGCCGGATATCCGGGCCCGGCGAGGTGTCAGGACGGTGCCGTGCCGTGCCGTGGGTGCTGTCCGGCCGCACCGACACCGCGATGCGGGCCCAAGCCGCCGAACTCGCCGAACACCTCGCCACCCACTCCCACTTGGGTCCGAAGGACGTCGGCTACACCCTCACCACCCGCGCCGCGCTGGACCGCAGGGCCGTGGTGGTGGGGTCCGGCCGTGAGGAGCTGCTGCGCGGTCTGGCCGAGGTGGCCTCCGGAGAGGAGCCGGGCGTCACGCCGGTCACCGGCCGTACGGCCTTCGTTTTCTCCGGTCAGGGGAGCCAGCGTGCGGGGATGGGGCGCGAGCTGTACGCGGCGTTTCCGGTCTTCGCCCGGGCGCTCGATGAGGTCGTTGACGCTCTGGGGTTGCCGTTGCGTGAGGTGATGTGGGAGGGGGGTGAGCTGGACCGGACCGGGTTCACTCAGCCGGCTCTCTTCGCCTACGAGGTCGCCTTGTTCCGGCTGTTGGAGTCGTGGGGTGTGCGTCCGGACCTGGTGGCGGGTCATTCGATCGGTGAGCTGGCGGCGGCGCATGTCGCGGGTGTGCTGTCGCTGGAGGACGCGGCGACGCTGGTGGCCGCCCGGGCGCGGCTGATGGACGCGCTGCCGGAGGGCGGCGCGATGATCGCCGTGCAGGCCACGGAGGACGACGTACGCGAGCGTCTGGTCGACGGTGTGGCCATCGCCGCCGTGAACGGCGCGCGGTCCGTGGTGATTTCCGGTGACGAGGCGGCTGTCACGGAGGTGGCCGCCCACTTCGAGCGCACGACGCGGCTGAAGGTGTCGCATGCCTTCCATTCGCCGCTGATGGAGCCGATGCTGGCGGAGTTCGGCAAGATCGCCGCCACGCTCACCTACCGCGAGGCGACGCTGCCGGTGGTGTCGAACGTGACCGGTCGCCTCGCCGAAGCGGGAGAGCTTCAGGACCCCGAGTACTGGGTCCGCCACGTCCGCGAGACCGTCCGCTACCACGACGGACTGGGCAGCCTCGCCGCCCGGGGCGTGCGCCGCTTCCTGGAGGTCGGGCCGGCGCCCGTACTGACCGCGCTCGCTGCCGATCACCCCGAGGCGGACGGCACCGTGCACGTCTCCACCGCCCGCAGGCAGGGCGACGCGACGGAGTCGCTGCTACGGGCCGTCGGACGACTCCACACGAGCGGGCTGTCCCCCGACTGGGACGCCGTGTTCGAGGCGCTCGGCCCCGCCCACCGGGTGGCCCTGCCCACCTACGCCTTCCAGCGCAAGCGCTACTGGCTCGACGCCCCGCCGGATGCCGGAGAGCCGGATGCCGGCCCGGAACGCCTCCGCTACCGCATCGCCTGGCATCCCGTCGTGCCGTCGACGGGGGAGCCCCGGCTCCGGGGGACATGGGCCCTGGTGGTCCCCGCGACCCATCGGGAGCACCCTCTCGTCGCGGCCCTCACGGACGCCGTCACGGGGGGCGGCGGACATCCGTCCGTACTCGTCGTGGACACGGGCACCGACACCGACACGGACCTCGACGTGCGGACCGGGCGACTCGGCTCTCCCGCCGGAGTCCTCTCCCTGCTCGCACTGGACGACGCTCCGCACGCCCGTCATGCGGGCCTCTCCCGGGGACTAGCGGCCACCCACGCGCTCCTCGGGGCGGTCCGCGGACTGGCCGAACCCGCCGTGCTCTGGTGCGTCACCGGGGGAGCCGTCGCCGTCCACGCCGGTGAGGACGTCCGGTGCGACCAGGCCCAGGCATGGGGGGTCGGTACCGTCCTGGCCCTGGACCACCCGGACACCTGGGGCGGCCTCATCGACGTGCCCGCGACCGAGTCCGTCCCGCCCACAGAACTGGCGCTCCGCATCGCCGGACTGCTGGCCGAGCCGGGCGGCGAGGACCAGGTGGCCGTACGGTCCGACGGCGTGTTCGGCCGGCGTCTGGTCCGCGCGCCTCGTCACCGTTCCGGCGCACCGGCGTGGCGGCCCCGCGGGACCGTGCTCGTCACCGGGGGGACCGGCGTGCTCGGCGCCCACACGGCTCGATGGCTCGTCCACCACGGCGCCCGTCACCTCCTCCTCACGAGCCGACGCGGCCCGCAGGCCCCCGGCGCTGCCGAACTGGTCGCCGAGCTGACCGCCCAGGGCGCCCAGGTCACGGTCGTGTCCTGCGACGTCACCGACCGGGAGGCGGTCGCCGGTCTCCTGGACCACGTCCCCGACGAGTATCCGCTGACCGCCGTCGTGCACGCCGCCGGCGTCATGCCCGAGCCCACCGACCTGACGGCCATGACGGCGGAGACCTTCGCCGACATCAGCCGCGCCAAGACCGAGGGCGCCCGTCTCCTCGACGAGGTCCTCGGTGACCGGCCGCTGGACGCCTTCGTCCTCTACTCCTCGGGTGCCGCCGTCTGGGGCAGCGCCGGGCAGGCCGCCTACGCCGCCGGCAACGCCCACCTGGACGCGCTCGCCCTCCGGCGCCGCGCCCGGGGACAGGCCGCCACCGCCCTCGCCTGGGGCCCCTGGAACGGCGGCATGGTCGACGCCGAGGCGGAGGCCGCCCTGCGCCGCGCCGGAGTCCCCCCGATGGACCCGGCACCCGCGCTGGAGGTGCTCCACCAAGCCCTGGACGACGACGAGACCCATCTCGTCGTCGGCGACTTCGACTGGCCCCGCTTTTCCGATGTCTACGCCTTCGACCGCGCCCGGCCGTTGCTGCGGGCGCTCCCCGACGCCCACGGCACCGGCACGGACCGTACCGCGCGGCCGGGCCCGCGGGCGGGGGACGACGCCCCCCGGGAGCAGCTGACCGCCGACCGTCTGGCCGCACTGTCCGAAGCCGATCAGGAACGAACCCTCGTCGACCTCGTCACCCGGCATGCCGCCCGGGTCCTCGGCTACGACCGCGACGAGGTCGAGCCGGGCCGGGCGTTCAAGGACATCGGGTTCGACTCCATGACCGCCGTCGACTACCGGCAACGCCTCTCCGCCGCGCTCGGACTCGACCTGCCGGCCACCCTGATCTTCGACCACGCCACCCCTACCGCCCTCGCCCGCCACCTGCGGTCCGAACTCCTCGGCACCGACGCGGATCCGCTCACCGCCGTCCTCGCCGACCTGGAACGCCTGGAAGCCGCGGCACCCGACCTCCCCCGGGAGGACGTCGACCGCAACCGGCTCGCCGCACGCCTGCAAGCCCTGGCCTCCCGCCTCACCGGCGGTACGGACACGACCGCCCCGACCGGAGCCGACGGGGACGCCACCGACATCGCCAGCCGTCTCGAGGACGCCGGCGCCGACGACGTCCTCGCCTTCATCGACAAGGAACTCGGCGTCGGCTGACCGAACCCCGCGCGAGCCCCGCCCGCGCGGGGCTTCTAGGGGCGGCTAGGGGTATGCGGCCCCGTCGGCGCACTGAATTCTTAGTCATTGATCATTCATAAGCATTGATCACGGATCGTCATTATTTGCGCAGTGGGGTGACCTTGGTGCAGGACGAGAAGAAGGTTCTCGACTACCTCAAGAAGGTGAGCGCAGAGCTGCATCAGACGCGTCAGCGACTGCGGCAGAGCGAGGACCGACACCAGGAGCCCATCGCCATCATCGCGATGAGCTGCCGCTATCCCGGCGGGGTGCGCTCACCGGAGGACCTGTGGCGGCTCGTCGCCGAGGGCCGCGACGCCATCGGCCCGTTCCCCGACGACCGCGGCTGGAACCTGGACGCCCTGCTCCACCCGGAGCAGGACCGACCCGGCACCTCGTACGTCCGTGAAGGCGGCTTCGTCGACGACATCGCGGGCTTCGACCCGGGCTTCTTCGGCATCAGCCCCCGTGAGGCGCTGGCCATGGACCCGCAGCAGCGGCTGGTCCTCGAGGTGGCCTGGGAGGCGTTCGAACGCGCCGGGATCGACCCCCACGCACTGCGCGGCGCCCCCGTCGGCGTCTTCACCGGATCGGGCGGCCACGACTACGGCGAACTCGTCGCCACCCGGCCCGAAGTGGCCGAGGCCTACATGATGACCGGCAGTTCCGGCTCCGTCATCACCGGGCGGGTCGCCTACACCCTCGGCCTGGAAGGGCCGGCGGTGACCGTGGACACGGCCTGCTCCTCGTCCCTCGTGGCCATGCACCTCGCCTGCCACGCCCTGCGCCGGCAGGAGTGCTCACTCGCTCTGGCGGGCGGTGTCGCGCTGCTCGTCAAGCCCGAACCGTTCGTCGCGTTCAGCAGGCAGGGCGGCCTGGCCGCCGACGGGCGCTGCAAGCCGTTCTCCGACAGCGCCGACGGCACCGGCTGGTCCGAGGGTGTCGGCATGCTGATGCTGGAACGGCTCTCCGACGCGCAGCGCAACGGACACCGGGTGCTCGCCGTCATCCGCGGCTCGGCCGTCAACCAGGACGGTGCCTCCAACGGCCTCACCGCCCCCAACGGCCCCGCCCAGCGTGACGTCATCCGGCAGGCCCTGGTCGACGCCCGTCTCACGACCGGCGACATCGACGTGGTCGAAGGCCACGGCACCGGGACGACACTCGGGGATCCGATCGAGGCCCAGGCCGTCATCGCCACCTACGGACAGGGGCGCCCGGCGGACCGGCCGTTGTGGCTGGGGTCCCTGAAGTCCAACCTGGGCCACACCCAGGCCGCGGCCGGCGTCGCGGGCGTGATCAAGATGGTCATGGCGATGCGGCACGAGGTGCTGCCCCGGACCCTGCACGTCACCGAGCCGAGCACGCACGTGGACTGGTCGGCGGGCGCGGTCGAGCTGCTGACCGAGGCCCGCCCCTGGAAGACCGACGGCCGGTCGCGTCGCGCCGGCGTCTCCTCCTTCGGCGCCAGCGGCACCAACGCACACCTGATCATCGAAGAGGCACCGGCACCGCAGACCGAACCGGAGGCGACGGCAGAGGGGACCGGGGCGGACCTCCTGCCGCCGTTCCTAATCTCCGGCAAGGGCCCGGCAGCCCTGCGCGACCAGGCCCGTGCCCTGTCCTCCCTCCTGGCCGAGCAGCCGGACCTCCACATCACCGACCTCTCCTACGCCCTCGCCACCACGCGCGCCTCCTTCGAGCACCGCGCGGCCCTCGTCGCCGCCGACCGCGAGGGGCTGGCCCGGTCGCTCGACGCCCTCGCCGCAGGCGAAACCGCCCCCGGCCTCCTCACGGACACCCTGCGGACCGGCAAGTCGGCCGTGCTGTTCTCCGGGCAGGGCAGCCAGCGCGCCGGTATGGGCCGGGAGTTGTACGAGGCGTTCCCGGTCTTCGCGCGGGCGTTGGACGAGGTGGTCGATGCGCTGGGGTTGCCGTTGCGTGAGGTGATGTGGGAGGGGAGTGAGCTGGACCGCACCGGCTTCACCCAGCCGGCTCTCTTCGCCTACGAGGTCGCCTTGTTCCGGCTGTTGGAGTCGTGGGGTGTGCGCCCGGACCTGGTGGCGGGTCACTCCATCGGTGAGCTGGCCGCCGCGCATGTCGCGGGTGTGCTGTCGCTGGAGGACGCGGCGACGCTGGTGGCCGCCCGGGCGCGGCTGATGGACGCGCTGCCGGAGGGTGGCGCGATGATCGCCGTGCAGGCCACGGAAGACGACGTACGCGCACGTCTGGTCGACGGTGTGGCCATCGCCGCCGTCAACGGTCCGCGCTCCGTGGTGATTTCCGGTGACGAGAAGGCTGTCACGGAGGTGGCCGCTCACTTCGAGCGGACGACGCGGTTGAAGGTGTCGCATGCCTTCCATTCGCCGCTGATGGAGCCGATGCTGGCGGAGTTCGGCAAGATCGCCGGTCAACTCAGCTACCACCCGCAGACGTTGCCCGTGGTGTCGAACGTGACCGGACGCCTCGCCGAGCCGGGAGAGCTTCAGGACCCCGCGTACTGGGTCCGCCACGTCCGTGAGACGGTCCGCTACCACGACGGCATCCAGACCCTGGAGGCCGAGGGCGTCCGCACCTTCGTGGAGGTGGGCCCCCAGGCCGTCCTCGCCGGCCTCGGCTGCGGCGAGGACGCGCTGTTCGTCGCCGCTCAACGGCGTGACCACCCCGAAACCCGGCAACTCCTCACCGCTCTCGGCATACTGCACATCCGAGGTGTGGCGGTCGACTGGGAGGCGTTCTTCGCCGGGCGCGGCGCCCGCATCGTCGACCTGCCCACCTACGCCTTCCAGCGCAAGCGCTACTGGGTGAACCCACCCGTCCGCACCGGCGACCCGGCGTCCATCGGCCAGCGGACCATCGAGCACCCCTTGCTCAGTGCCGTCGTTCCCCTCGCCGACTCGGACGGCATCGTTCTCACGGGGCGTCTCTCCCTCCGCACGCACCCCTGGCTGGCCGACCACGCCGTCATGGGTACGGTGCTGCTGCCCGGCACCGGATTCGTCGAACTGGCCGTACGTGCCGGGGACGAGGTGGGTTGCCCGGTCATCGAGGAACTGACCATCGAGGCCCCGCTCGTCTTCGCGCAGCGGACCGGCATCATGCTCCAGGTCCTGGTGGGCCCGCCGGACGGCTCGGGAGCCCGTTCCGTGGCCGTCTACTCCCGTGACGAGGAGGCTGAGGCCGGCGGCCCGTGGCTGCGTCACGCCGCGGGCGTCCTGACCGCCGCGGAGACCTCCTCCGGCCGTGACGAAGACCTGGCGAACTGGCCCCCGCAGAACGCCTCGCCCCTCGCCGTCGAAGGACTGTACGAGCGGTTGGTGGAACAGGGCTTCGCCTACGGGCCCGTCTTCCAGGGGCTGCGGGCCGCCTGGCGGCGGGGCCAGGACCTCTTCGCCGAGATCGTCCTGCCCACCGACTCGGTCTCCGACGCCGCGAGCTTCGGTGTGCACCCCGCGCTCCTCGACGCGGCCCTGCAGACGCGCTTCCTCGACGACGGCGGACCGGACGGCAAGGGAATGGGGGAGACCTCCATCCCGTTCGCCTGGAGCCGGGTGACCCTGCACACCGCCGGGGCCACCGCCGTCCGCGTCCGGGTCTCCCCGCACGGCGCGGGCCTGCGGATGACGGTCGCCGACCCGTCCGGCGTCCCCGTGGTCACCGTGGAGTCGCTGATCGCGCGGCCCGTTTCCGCGGAGCAGCTCCAGGCCTTCCGAGGCAGCGGGGAATCCCTCTATCGCGTCGGCTGGGTCCCCGCACCGCAGGGCGCGGACGCGACCGACGCGACCGACGACTTCACCGTGCTGCACCTGCCCCTCCCCGAGCCGGACGCACAGCCACCCGCCCACGTCCGTGCGGCGACCCATCACGTCCTGGCCGCCCTCCAGCAAGGGCAGGGGCCCGGCCGCCTCGTGGTGGTCACCCGGGGCGCGGTCGACGTGCCCGGCGCACCGCAGGACGACACCGAGCACACTGCGGCGGCGAAGCTGGCGGGGGCGGCCGTCCGAGGGCTGGTGCGTTCCGCGCAGGCCGAGACCCCCGGCCGCTTCGTTCTGGTCGACCTCGACGAGCACCCGGCCTCGGAGGCCGCTCTGGCCGCCGCGGTGGCCACCGGCGAACCCGAGGTGGCGATCCGGGCGGGATCCATGAGCGTGCCCAGGCTCGAAACGCTGCCCGCCCCGACCGAACAGGACGGTGCCCGAACCGCCTCCCCCTGGGGCCCCGCCGGTACGGTGCTCATCACCGGAGGCACCGGAGGGCTGGGGTCGCTGGTGGCCCGCCATCTGGTCACCGAACACGGCGTCCGGCACCTGCTGTTGACCAGCCGGAGCGGAATGGCCGCGGACGGCGCAGCGGACCTGGTGGCGGAACTGTCCCGATCGGGCGCCCAGGTGCGGGTCGAGGCGTGCGACGTCGCCGACCGGGACGCGCTCGCCGAACTGCTGGCCGGCATCGACCCGGACCACCCCCTCACCGCCGTCGTGCACACCGCGGGCGTCGCCGACAACGGCGTCATCGGAGCACTGACACCCGGCCAACTCGACTACGTGCTCGGCCCGAAGGCCGACGCGGCCTGGCACCTGCACGAACTGACCCGCGACCTGCCGCTGTCCGCGTTCGTCCTGTTCTCCTCGTCCTCGTGCATCGTGGACGGCCCCGGCCAGGGCAACTACGCCGCGGCCAACCTCTTCCTCAACGCCCTCGCCGAACACCGCGCCGCCGAGGGACTGCCCGCGCACTCCATCGCCTGGGGCCTGTGGGGCGGCGACCAGGGCATGATCCAGCGGCTCAAGCGTGCCGACGTCCTCCGCGTCAACCGCTGGGGGGTGATCGAGCTCGCCGTCGACGAGGGACTCCGTCTGTTCGACGCCGCCCTCGCCACCGACACACCGACTCCGATCGCGTTCCACCTCGACACCAAGGCCGTCCAGCACCGTGCCGACGGCATCCCGGCCATGTTCCGCGGCCTGGTCAGTGCCACTCCCGCGCGGCGCTCGGTTTCCTCCCGCCCCTCCGCCTCGGCCGACGCCACCTCCGGCGACACCGCGCTCGCCCAGCGACTGGCCGGCCTGCCCGAGACGGAACGTGAGCGCGCCGTACTGCACCTCGTGCGGGCGGAGGTCGCCGCAGTCCTCGGCCACGAGTCCGCCGAGACGATCGAGCCGGAGCGCGCCTTCCAGGAGCTGGGCTTCGACTCCCTCACCGCCGTGGAGCTGCGCAACCGCCTCCAGACCACGACCGGCCTGCGCATCCCGGCCACCGTGGTCTTCGACTATCCCAGTTCCCGGGTCCTGGCGGACTTCCTGTTCGCGGAGGTGTCGGGCACCGACATCGACGCGGCCCACACGTCGTCGACCGTGACCGTGGGTGCCGCCGCCGACGAACCCGTCGCCATCGTCGGCATGTCCTGCCGCTACCCCGGCGGCGTCACCGACGTGGAAGGGCTCTGGCAGCTGGTCGTCGACGGGGTCGACGGCGTCACCGCCGACCCGCCGACCGACCGAGGCTGGGACCTCGGGCGGCTCTACGACCCCGAGCTGAGCCGTCCCGAGACGACCTACGTGCTGGACGGCGGATTCCTCTACGACGCCGCCGACTTCGACCCCGACTTCTTCGGCATCAGCCCCCGCGAGGCCCACCGGCTCGACCCGCAGCTGCGCGTCCTCCTGGAAGCGTCCTGGGAAGCGTTCGAACGGGCCGGCATCGCACCGAGCACCCTCAAGGGCAGCCCCACCGGCGTGTACGCCGGCCTCATGCACCACGACTACGTCACCAGCGCCATCCAGGGCAGCACCATCTCGGGCCGGGTCTCCTACACCCTCGGCCTGGAAGGCCCCTCGGTCACCGTCGACACGGCCTGCTCCTCCTCCCTGGTGGCCCTGCACTTCGCCGCCCAGGCACTGCGCCAGGGCGAATGCTCGCTGGCCCTGGCCGGAGGAGTCTCCGTGATGGCCACACCGGACATGTTCACCGAGTTCAGCCGCCAGGGCGCGCTGTCCCGGGACGGCCGCTGCAAGGCGTTCTCGGCCGCCGCCGACGGCACCAGCTGGGGTGAGGGCGTCGGTGTCCTCGTCCTGGAACGGCTCTCCGACGCACGACGCAACGGGCACCGGGTGCTCGCCGTCATCCGTGGCTCCGCGGTGAACCAGGACGGTGCCTCCAACGGCTTCACCGCGCCCAACGGACCCTCGCAGCAGCGCGTCATCCGCAAGGCCCTCGGCACCGCCGGTCTCGGCTCGGCGGACATCGACGTGGTGGAGGCCCACGGCACCGGCACCTCCCTCGGAGACCCGATCGAGGCACAGGCACTGCTGGCCACCTACGGCCAGGGACGCCCCGAGGGACGACCCCTCTGGCTGGGCTCGCTCAAGTCCAACCTCGGCCACACCCAGGCCGCGTCCGGTGTCGCCAGCGTCATCAAGATGGTGATGGCGATGCGGCACGGGGTGCTGCCGAAGACCTTGCACGTGGAGGAGCCGTCTCCGCACGTGGACTGGTCGGCGGGAGCGGTGGAGCTCCTGACCGAGGCCCGGCCGTGGGAGAGCGACGGCCGTCCGCGCCGGGCGGGCGTGTCGTCCTTCGGCCTGAGCGGGACCAACGCGCACGTGATCCTGGAGGAAGCGCCGCTTCACGACGAGCCGGAGAAGGACGAACAGCCTCTCGTAGCGCTTCCGGCGGTGCCGTGGGCGGTGTCCGGGCGCGGTGAGGCGGCGTTGCGGGCGCAGGCGGAGCGGCTGGCCGCGTTCGTGTCCGGTCGGGGTGATCTGGCACCGGCGGATGTGGCGTTCTCGCTGGCCACGACCAGGTCGGTGTTCGAGCACCGGGCTGTGGTGGTGGGCCGCGACTCCGACGAACTGCTGCGCGGGCTGGCCGAGGTGGCCTCCGGTGAGCGGGTCGGTGGAACGCCGGTGCAGGGCAAGACGGCGTTCGTGTTCTCCGGTCAGGGCAGCCAGCGTGCCGGTATGGGCCAGGAGCTGTACGAGGCGTTCCCTGTCTTCGCGGGAGCGTTGGACGAGGTGGTCGATGCGCTGGGGTTGCCGTTGCGTGAGGTGATGTGGGAGGGGGGTGAGTTGGACCGCACCGGGTTCACTCAGCCGGCTCTCTTCGCCTACGAGGTCGCCTTGTTCCGGCTGTTGGAGTCGTGGGGTGTGCGCCCTGGGTTGGTGGCGGGTCACTCCATCGGTGAGCTGGCGGCCGCGCATGTCGCGGGTGTGCTTTCGCTGGAGGACGCGGCGACGCTGGTGGCTGCCCGGGCGCGGCTGATGGACGCGCTGCCGGAGGGCGGCGCGATGATCGCCGTGCAGGCCACGGAAGACGACGTACGCGCACGCCTCGTCGACGGTGTGGCCATCGCGGCCGTGAACGGCGCGCGGTCCGTGGTGATTTCCGGTGACGAGGCGGCTGTCATGGAGGTGGCCGCTCACTTCGAGCGCACGACCCGGTTGAAGGTGTCGCATGCCTTCCACTCGCCGCTGATGGAGCCGATGCTGGCGGAGTTCGGCAAGATCGCCGCCACGCTCACCTACCACGAAGCGAGCCTGCCCGTGGTGTCGAACGTGACCGGACGCCTCGCCGAGCCGGGAGAGCTTCAGGACCCCGCGTACTGGGTCCGCCACGTCCGTGAGACGGTCCGCTACCACGACGGCATCCAGACCCTGGAGGCCGAGGGCGTCCGCACGTTCGTGGAGGTCGGCCCCCAGGCCGTCCTCGCCGGCCTCGGCTGCGGCGAGGACGCGCTGTTCGTCGCCGCTCAACGGCGTGACCACCCCGAAACCCGGCAACTCCTCACCGCACTCGGCATACTGCACACCCGTGGCGCCACGGTCGACTGGGAGGCGTTCTTCGCCGGGCGCGGCGCCCGCACCGTGGACCTGCCCACCTACGCCTTCCAGCGTCAGCGGTACTGGCTTGGTTCCGGTGCTGCTGGTGGTGGTGCGGATGTGGAGATGGCCGGCCTGGAGGTGGCCGGGCATCCGTTGCTCGGTGCGGTGGTGGATCTGCCGGTCTCTGGCGGGGTGGTGCTCACGGGACGACTGTCGCGCGAGGCGCAGCCGTGGCTGGCCGACCACGCGGTCCTGGGGGCGGTGTTGCTGCCGGGTACGGCCTTCGTGGAGTTGGCGGTGCGGGCCGGTGACGAGGTGGGTTGCGGCCTGGTGGAGGACTTGACGCTGCACGCTCCGCTTGTGGTGCCGGAGCGCGGCGGGGTCGCTCTCCAGGTGACCGTCGAGGGCGTGGACGGCGGCGGCGGTCGCCCGGTGCGGATCCACTCCCGGGTCGAGGGAGCGGATCAGGACGGTGAGTGGACGCTGCACGCCGAAGGCACGCTCGCCGTCGACACCCACCGGCCCGAACCGACCGGCATGGAGGTCTGGCCGCCAGAAGGCGCCACGCCCCTCCCACTCGACGGCTTCTACGAACAACTCGCCGAACACGGTTTCGCCTACGGTCCGGTCTTCCAGGCGGTCCGCGCGGTGTGGCGGCGCGGCGACGACCTCTTCGGCGAGGTGGCCCTCCCGGAGCAGGGTGCCGGCGACGCGGGAGAGTTCGGGGTGCATCCGGCCCTGCTGGACGCCACCCTGCACACCAAGTTCTTCCTCACGGGCGACGGCGCCGACCCGGGCTCCGTCGGGACGTCGATCCCCTTCGCCTGGAGCGGCGTCCGGTTGCACGCCGCCGGTGCCTCCCTCCTGCGGGTCAAGGTCACTCCCGGGCCGCCCGACGCCGGCGCCGTACGGATCGTCGCCGCCGACGGTGCGGGGGCCCCCGTCCTGACCGTGGACACGTTGGTCACGCGCACGGTGACGCCCGACAAGCTCGCTTCCGGAGAAGGCCGCGTGCCGGCCGCTGTTCACCCCTCCCTCTTCCGAGTCGCCTGGACGTCGGTGGCGGACGGTGGGGCGGGAGACGAGCCGACCGGGCCCGTGGACCTCCATGAGGTGGTCACCGACACCGCCGCCCCGGTACCGGACCGGGTGCGCTCGGCTACGCACGCCGTCCTCGCCGCCCTCCAGGCGCGTGCGACGGACGACGAGGAAGAGGGAGAGACGACGCCTCTGGTGGTGATCACCACGGGTGCCGTCTCGGTCGGCGGGGATGACCCAGTCACCGACCTCGCCGGTGCCGCGGTCTGGGGCATGGTGCGCTCGGCCCAGGCGGAGAATCCCGGCCGATTCGTACTGGCCGACCTGGACGGCGACCCGGCCTCCAGGGCCGCACTGGCCGCCGCCGTCGCCGGCGGTGAGCCCCAACTGGCCATCCGTGCCGGGCGTGTCCACGTTCCGAGGCTGGTCCGGGTGACGACCGAGGAGGCCCGACCGGCACGTCCCGGAGCGGGCGAACCGTGGTCGGTCGGGTCGGGGACCGTGCTCGTCACCGGTGGCACCGGGGGACTGGGCTCGGTCACCGCACGGCACCTCGTCGCCGAGCACGGTGTCCGGCACCTGCTGCTGGTCAGCCGGAGCGGCATGGCCGCGGAAGGCGCCGCCGACGTGGTGGCGGAACTGACCGGGGCCGGCGCCGAAGTCCGGGTCGCGGCCTGCGACGTCGGCGACCGGGTGGCACTCGCGGAACTGATCGCCGGTATCGATCCCGACCACCCGCTCACCGCCGTCGTGCACACCGCGGGCGTCGCCGCCAACGGCGTCATCGGTGCGCTCACCCCGGAACAGGTCGACTATGTCCTCGGGCCCAAGGTGGACGCTGCCTGGCACCTGCACGAGCTGACCCGCGACCTGCCGCTGACCGCGTTCGTCCTCTACTCCTCGTCGTCCAGCGTCGTGGACGGCCCGGGCCAGGGGAATTACGCGGCCGCCAACCAGTTCCTCAGCGCACTCGCCGAGCACCGCGCCGGCTCCGGCCTGCCCGCCCACGCCCTGGCATGGGGACTGTGGGACGAACGACGCGGCATGATCCAGGGGCTGACCGCCACGGACGTCGAGCGCACCCGGAGGTGGGGCATGACCGAACTGACCCCCGCCGACGGGCTCGAACTCCTCGACCTCGCCACCGCCACCGGACTGCCCGCCCTGGTGCCGGTGCACCTGGACCCCGTGGTGATCCGCGACCGGGTCGGCGGCGTGCCGCCCATGCTGCGGGAGGTCGCCGCGACGGCACCGGGCCGCCGGACCCCCGTCCGTACGCGGGCCGGCGATGCCGCGCCGCGCGGCGCCGGCCCGGACCTGGCCGAACGCCTGGCCGGTCTCACCGACCTCGAACGCCGCCGTACCGTTCTCGACCTCGTGCGCACCCACACGGCCGCGGTCCTCGGCCACAGCTCCGCCGAAGCGGTCGACCCGGACCGCGCGTTCCAGGAGATGGGCTTCGACTCCCTCGGCGGCGTGGAACTCCGCAACCGCCTCAAGGCCGCCACCGGCCTCCAGGTCCGGGCCACCGCCGTGTTCGACCACCCCACCTCCCGCGCCCTCGCGGACTCCCTGCTCGCCGAACTCGCTCCCGCCGACGACGGAACCGACGCCGCCACCGAGGAACACGTCCGCCAGGCACTGCGGAACATCCCGCTCAAGCGGCTGCGCGACACCGGCCTGCTCGACACGTTGCTGGAACTCGCGGGAGTCGGCCTGCCCGACTCCGCCGCCGGACTCGAGGGAGAAGAGGACGACTCCCTCGACGACATCGACGCCCTCGACACCGAGAGCCTGATCAGCATGGCGCTGGACGGTTCGGCGGCCGGATCCGGCGACGACAGCCAGGAGGCATGACGTGACGACGAACGGCAACGAACAGAAGATCGTCGCGGCGCTCCGCTCGTCGGTCAAGGAGACGGAGCGCCTGCGGGAGCAGGTCCGCAAGCTCACCACGGCCGCCCGGGAACCGATCGCCGTCGTCGGTATCGGCTGCCGCTACCCGGGCGGCGTCACCGGCCCCGACGAGCTCTGGCAGCTCGTCGCCGAAGGCCGCGACGGAGTCTCCGGCTTCCCCGGGGACCGCGGCTGGGACACCGCACGGCTCTACGACCCGGCACTGAGCCGTCCGGGCACCAGCTACGTCCGTGAGGGCGGCTTCCTCCACGACGCCGCCGCCTTCGACCCGGAGTTCTTCGGCATCAGCCCGCGCGAGGCCCAGGCCATGGACCCGCAGCAGCGGCTTCTGCTGGAGACGTCCTGGGAGGCACTCGAACGGGCCGGCATCCCGCCCGCCGGCCTCAAGGGCACCCCGACCGGGGTCTTCGCCGGCGTGATGTACCACGACTACGCCATGAGCGGCATCTCCGGCAGCATCGTCTCCGGCCGTGTCTCCTACACCCTGGGCCTGGAAGGCCCCTCGGTGACGGTGGACACCGCCTGCTCCTCCTCCCTGGTCACGCTCCACCTGGCGGCCCAGGCACTGCGGCAGAAGGAATGCACCCTGGCCCTGGCCGGGGGCGTCGCCGTGATGTCCACCCCCGACATGTTCGTCGAGTTCAGCCGCCAGGGCGCCCTCTCCCGCTCCGGCCGCTGCCGCTCCTTCGCCGCCACCGCGGACGGCACCGGCTGGTCCGAGGGCGTCGGCGTGCTCGTCCTCGAACGCCTCTCCGACGCCCGCCGCAACGGCCACGAGATCCTGGCCGTGCTGCGCGGGTCGGCCGTCAACCAGGACGGAGCCAGCAACGGCCTCTCCGCGCCCAACGGCCCGGCTCAGGAACGCGTCATCCGGCAGGCCCTCGCCAACGCCAGGGTGTCCGCCGACCAGATCGACACCGTGGAGGCGCACGGCACCGGAACCGTGCTCGGGGACCCGATCGAGGCCCAGGCACTGCTGGCGACCTACGGTCAGGACCGGTCGGCCGACCAGCCGTTGTGGCTGGGGTCGTTGAAGTCGAACATCGGTCATGCGCAGGCGGCGGCGGGTGTGGCCGGTGTGATCAAGATGGTGATGGCGATGCGGCACGGGGTGCTGCCGAAGACCTTGCACGTGCAGGAGCCGTCGCCGCACGTGGACTGGTCGGCGGGAGCGGTCGAACTGCTCACCGAGGCCCGGCCGTGGGACCGTGCCGGCCACCCACGTCGCGCCGGTGTCTCCTCCTTCGGCATGAGCGGGACCAACGCGCACGTCATCATCGAGGAGGCACCCACCGACACGTCCGTCGCTCCTCCCACGGAGACCGAGAACCCCGCCCCCGCCCTCCCGGCCGTGCCGTGGGTGGTGTCCGGGCGCGGTGAGGCGGCGTTGCGGGCGCAGGCGGAGCGACTGGTCGAGCATGTGACCGGTCGGAGTGACCTGACGCCGCTGGACGTGGCGTTCTCGCTGGCCACGACGCGCAGTGTGCTGGAACACCGGGCCGTGGTGGTGGGGTCCGACTCCGACGAACTGCTGCGCGGGCTCGTCGAAGTAGCCTCCGGCGAGCGGGTCGGTCACACGCCGATCAGCGGCCGCACGGCTTTCGTGTTCTCCGGGCAGGGTAGCCAGCGCGCCGGTATGGGCCGGGAGCTGTACGAGGCGTTCCCGGTCTTCACGCGGGCGTTGGACGAGGTGGTCGACGCCCTGGGGCTGCCACTGCGTGAGGTGATGTGGGACGGCGGCGATCTCGATCGCACCGGCGTTACGCAGCCGGCTCTCTTCGCCTACGAGGTCGCGCTCTACCGGCTGTTGGAGTCGTGGGGTGTGCGGTCGGACCTGGTGGCGGGGCATTCGATCGGTGAGCTGGCGGCGGCGCATGTCGCGGGTGTGCTCTCGTTGGAGGATGCGGCGACGCTGGTGGCTGCCCGGGCGCGGCTGATGGACGCGCTGCCGGAGGGCGGCGCGATGATCGCCGTGCAGGCCACGGAAGACGACGTACGCGAGCATCTGGTCGACGGTGTGGCCATCGCGGCCGTCAACGGCCTCCGGTCCGTGGTGATTTCCGGTGACGAGAAGGCTGTCACGGAGGTGGCCGCTCACTTCGAGCGGACGACGCGGTTGAAGGTGTCGCATGCCTTCCATTCGCCGCTGATGGAGCCGATGCTGGCGGAGTTCGGCAAGATCGCCGCCACGCTCACTTACCGCGAGGCGACCCTGCCCGTGGTGTCGAACGTCACCGGTCGCCTCGCCGAAGCGGGTGAGCTTCAGGACCCCGAGTACTGGGTCCGCCACGTCCGCGAGACCGTCCGCTACCACGACGGCATCCAGACCCTGGAGACCGAGGGCGTCCGCACCTTTGTCGAGGTCGGCCCCCAGGCCGTCCTCGCCGGCCTCGGCTGCGGCGAGGACGCGGTGTTCGTCGCCGCCCAGCGCCGCGACCGCCCCGAGCTCCAGCAACTTCTCACCGCGCTGGGCGAGTTGCACACCCGGGGTGCCACGGTCGACTGGGAGGCGTTCTTCGCCGGGCGCGGCGCCCGCACTGTCGACCTGCCCACCTACGCCTTCCAGCACCAGCACTACTGGCTCGACGCGCCCGACGCCGTCGCCGAGGTCTCCGCAGCCGGGCTGGAACCGGCAGGGCACCCCCTGGTACGCGCCGCTGTGCGCTCGGCCGACTCGGAGCAGGTGATCCTCACCGGACGTCTCTCGCTCCGTGCCCACCCCTGGCTGGCGGATCACGCGGTCGAGGGGACCGTCCTCTTCCCCGGTACCGGATTCGTCGAGCTGGCGATCCGCGCGGGCGACGAGACGGGCTTCCCCGTCCTCGACGACCTCACCCTCGAGGAACCGCTCCTGCTGTCCGAGGAAGCCGGTGTGATCCTCCAGGTCATCGCCCGTGCCGAGGATCAGCCGGTGGCTCGCGGCGAGGCCCTCACCGTGACGCGGACCGTGGAGATCTACTCCCGCTCCGACGATCCCACCGCCGAGGTGATCTGGACCCGGCACGCCTCCGGAGTGCTGCGCCCGGCTGCCGTCGGCGCGCCCGGGGACGGCAGCGTGCTCGCACAGTGGCCGCCCGCGCAGGCGGACCCCCTGCCCATGGGCGACGCCTACTATCACCTCGCCGCCCACGGCCTGCAGTACGGAGCCGCGTTCCAGGGCCTGCGTACCGCCTGGCGACGGGGCGACGAACTGTTCGCCGAGGTGGTCCTGCCGGATCATGTGGCCGAGCAGGCCGAGGAGTTCGGGCTGCATCCCGCACTCCTCGACGCAGCCCTCCACCCGCTGGCCCTGGCCGCCGGTGACCGTGGTGAGAAGGATGCCGACGGTGGTCCGCAGCTGCCCTTCGCGTGGGGCGGCGTGACCCTGCACGCGACCGGCGCCGCGGCCGTACGGGTTCGTCTCCGGCTCACCGGGCCCTCCACCGTCTCCCTGGAGATCGCCGACGCGGAAGGCGCGCCGGTGGCCACCGTGGAGTCCCTCGCCGTTCGCCCGGTGGCTTCCGGCATGCAGCCGGCCCAGAGGCCGCGGCGCGAAGACCTCTTCCGGCTGGACTGGACCCCCGTCCCGCTCACGACCGTTGCCGGTGGCGGAACAGCTGCCGTCCCGGAAGTCGTCGTGGTCCGCTCCCGAGCCGATCTCGACGCGGTGGGAGAAGTGGCGGGCGTGGTCGTACTGGACTGCGCCCCCGAGGAGGACGACGGACGTCCGGACGCGGCGGCCGTCCGCCGCATCACCCACCAGGTCCTCGAAATCCTGCAGGCATGGCCGGCCGACGACCGTTTCCGCAACGCGACGCTGGTCGTGGCCACACGAGGCGCCATGGCCGGTCCGGAAGAGGACCGTGTCACCGACCCGGCCGGCGCCGCCGTCTGGGGACTGGTGCGTTCCGCGCAGATCGAGACCGGCGACCGGGTCGTCCTCGCCGATCTGGACGGCCACCCCGACTCCACCTCGTTGCTCTCCGGCCTCGCGGACCCGGCCGAGTCCGAACTGCTGATCCGGGCGGGTGTGCCCCTGGGCGCCCGGCTCACCCGGTTCCGGCCGGACGGCCGGGAACGCGGCACCGGCGCCGGGACCGGGACTGTCGAATCCCCGGCCTTCGACCCCGACGGCACGGTACTCATCACCGGCGCCACCGGTGCTCTCGGCGCCCTGGTCGCCGAGCACCTCGTCACCGCACACGGTGTCCGTCACCTGCTGCTGGTCAGCCGCCGAGGCACGGCCGCTCCCGGCGCCGACGACCTCCGGAGCCGGCTCACCGGGCTAGGCGCGCACGTGAACGTCGCCGCCTGCGACGTGGCCGACCCCGACGCGCTCGCCGACCTGCTGGCCACCGTCCCGGACGCACACCCACTGCGAGGTGTCGTTCACACCGCCGGCGTCCTGAACGACGGGGTGATCGCCTCCCTGGACGGCACCCGCCTCGACCGCGTGCTGCGCCCCAAGGCCGACGCCGCATGGCATCTGCACCGGCTCACCAGTGACCTGCCGCTCACCGCGTTCGTGCTGTTCTCCTCCGTCGCCGGTACCTTCGGCGCCCCCGGACAGGCCAACTACGCGGCCGCCAACGCCTATCTGGACGCCCTCGCCCATCACCGCCGTTCCGTCCTCGGACTGCCCGCCCAGTCACTCGCCTGGGGGCCGTGGGACGTGGACCGCGGGGCAGAGGCGGGCATGGCGGGAGGCCTCGCCGACCGCGACCGTTCCCGGCTCACCCGCTCCGGTCTGCTGCCGCTCACCGCACACGACGGTCTCGCCCTCTTCGACACCGCCACCGACGCGCCTGCCGCGGCACTGCTGGCGGCCCGCCTCGACCTCAACGCTCTGCGCGCCGGTATCGGCCCGGACGGCGACCTCCCGGCCCTCTTCCAGAACCTCGTGGACGGCACCGCCACCCGTCGCCGCTCCGCGGCAGGGCGGTCACCCGGCCCGGCGGACCTGGCCGCACGCCTGGCTCGCCTGCCTGTGGAAGAACGCCTCCCCGCCGTCGGCGAGGTCGTCCAGGCCCAGGCCGCCGGCGTACTCGGCTACGCCTCCGGTACGGAGGTGGACACCGGCAGGCCCTTCCAGGACCTCGGCTTCGACTCACTCACCGCGGTGGAGTTCCGCAACGGACTCGCCTCGGCCACCGGTCTGAGGCTCCCCGCGACGCTCGTCTTCGACTACCCCGACATCACCACGCTGGCGCGGCACCTGCTCGACCAGCTCACCGACCTCGGCGAGCGACAGACCCCCGCGTCCCAGGAGCCCCGCCGTCCGGACCCCGGGTCGGACGACGAACCCCTCGCCATCGTCGGTATCGGCTGCCGCTATCCGGGCGGCGTGACCGGTCCGGAAGACCTCTGGCAGCTGGTCGCCGAAGGCCGGGACGGCATCACCGACTTCCCCACCGACCGACGGTGGGACACCTCGCGCCTCTACGACCCGGACCGCACGCGGCCGCACACCACGTACGTCAAGGAGGGCGGCTTCCTGCACGGAGCCGCCGAGTTCGACCCCGACTTCTTCGGCATCAGCCCGCGCGAGGCCGAGGAAATGGACCCGCAGCAGCGCCTGCTCCTCGAAACCGCGTGGGAGGCGCTGGAGAACGCGGGGATTCGCCCGGCCGGCCTGAAGGGCAGCGACACCGGCGTGTTCGCGGGTGTCATGTATCACGACTACCCGACCGGTGCGAGCGCGGGCAGCATCATCTCGGGCCGTGTCTCCTACACCCTGGGCCTGGAGGGCCCGGCCGTGTCCGTGGACACCGCCTGCTCGTCGTCGCTGGTCGGCCTGCACCTGGCGGGCCAGGCGCTGCGACGGGGTGAGTGCTCCCTCGCCCTCGTCGGCGGCGTGACCGTCATGGCCACACCTGACACGTTCGTGGAGTTCAGCAGGCAGCGGGGCCTCTCTCCGGACGGCCGCTGCAAGGCGTTCTCGGCGGGGGCGGACGGGACGGGCTGGTCCGAGGGCGTGGGTGTGTTGGTGGTGGAGCGTCTGTCGGACGCGCGGCGTAACGGTCATCGGGTGCTGGCGGTGGTGCGGGGTTCGGCGGTGAATCAGGACGGTGCGTCGAACGGCCTGACGGCGCCGAACGGTCCGTCGCAGCAGCGGGTGATCCGGCAGGCCCTGACGGCCGCGGGGCTGCGGGCCGCGGACGTGGACGTGGTCGAGGCACACGGGACGGGCACCACCCTCGGGGACCCGATCGAGGCGCAGGCGCTGTTGGCGACCTACGGTCAGGAACGGTCGGCCGAACAGCCCTTGTGGCTGGGGTCGTTGAAGTCGAACATCGGGCATGCGCAGGCGGCTGCGGGTGTGGCCGGTGTGATCAAGATGGTGATGGCGATGCGGCACGGGGTGCTGCCCCGAACCCTCCATGTGGAGGTGCCGTCGCCGCATGTGGACTGGTCGGCGGGAGCGGTGGAACTGCTCACCGAGGCCCGGCCGTGGGACCGTGCCGGCCACCCACGTCGCGCCGGCGTCTCCTCCTTCGGGATCAGCGGGACCAATGCGCACGTGATCCTGGAGGAGGCGCCGGTCGAGGGTGAGACGGAGGACGGTGACTCCGCCGTGCCGCTGCCGGTGGTGCCGTGGGTGGTGTCCGGACGCGGTGAGGCGGCGTTGCGGGCCCAGGCGGAGCGGCTGGCCGCGTTCGCGTCCGGTCGGGGTGATCTGACACCGTCGGATGTGGCGTTCTCACTGGCCACGA
Organism: Streptomyces pilosus; assembly: GCF_014649835.1. Lineage (GTDB taxonomy): Bacteria > Actinomycetota > Actinomycetes > Streptomycetales > Streptomycetaceae > Streptomyces > Streptomyces pilosus. Next base: position 80,775 of record NZ_BMTU01000002.1, read on the forward strand.
CCAGGTCGGCCTTCGAGCACCGGGCCGTGGTCGTAGGGGCCGACCGTGAGGAGTTGCTGCGCGGGCTGGCCGAGGTGGCCTCCGGTGAGCGGGTCGGTGGGAGGCCGGTGCAGGGTAGGACGGCGTTCGTTTTCTCCGGGCAGGGCAGCCAGCGCGCCGGTATGGGCCGGGAGTTGTACGAGGCGTTCCCTGTCTTCGCGCGGGCGTTGGACGAGGTGGTCGACGCTCTGGGGCTGCCGCTGCGTGAGGTGATGTGGGACGGCGGCGATCTCGATCGCACCGGCTTCACTCAGCCGGCCCTCTTCGCCTACGAGGTGGCCCTCTACCGGCTGCTGGAGTCGTGGGGTGTGCGTCCGGACCTGGTGGCGGGTCACTCCATCGGTGAGCTGGCCGCCGCGCATGTCGCCGGAGTGCTGTCCCTGGGCGATGCTGCGACGCTGGTGGCTGCCCGTGCTCGCCTGATGGACGCGCTGCCCGAAGGCGGCGCCATGATCGCCGTCCAGGCGACGGAGGATGAGGTGCGCGAGTGCCTCGTCGACGGTGTGGCCATCGCGGCCGTGAACGGCCCGCGTTCCGTGGTGATTTCCGGTGACGAGAAGGCTGTCACGGAGGTGGCCGCCCACTTCGGGCGCACGACCCGGCTGAAGGTGTCCCATGCCTTCCACTCGCCGCTGATGGAGCCGATGCTGGCGGAGTTCCGCAAGATCGCCGCCACGCTCACCTACCACGAAGCGAGCCTGCCCGTGGTGTCGAACGTGACCGGACGCCTCGCCGAGCCGGGAGAGCTTCAGGATCCCGAGTACTGGGTGCGTCACGTCCGTGAGACGGTCCGCTACCACGACGGCATCCAGACCCTGGAGGCCGAGGGCGTCCGCACCTTCCTGGAGGTCGGCCCCCAGGCCGTCCTCGCCGGTCTGGGCTGCGGCGACGACGCGATCTTCCTGGCGACCCAACGCCGCGACCGCGCCGAAACCGAGCACCTGCTGACCACACTCGGAGAGCTGTACACCCGTGGCGCCACGGTCGACTGGGAGGCGTTCTTCGCCGGGCGCGGCGCCCGCACCGTGGACCTGCCCACCTACGCCTTCCAGCACCAGCGGTACTGGCTTGGTTCCGGTGCTGCTGGTGGTGGTGCGGATGTGGAGATGGCCGGCCTGGAGGTGGCCGGGCATCCGTTGCTCGGTGCGGTGGTGGATCTGCCGGTCTCTGGCGGGGTGGTGCTCACGGGACGACTGTCGCGCGACGTGCAGCCGTGGCTGGCCGACCATGGAGTGCTCGGAGCGGTGTTGCTGCCGGGTACGGCCTTCGTGGAGTTGGCGGTGCGGGCCGGTGACGAGGTGGGTTGCGGCCTGGTGGAGGACTTGACGCTGCACGCTCCGCTTGTGGTGCCGGAGCGCGGCGGGGTCGCTCTCCAGGTGACCGTCGAGGGCGTGGACGGCGGCGGCGGTCGCCCGGTGCGCATCCACTCCCGGGTCGAGGGAGCGGATCAGGACGGTGAGTGGACGCTGCACGCCGAAGGCACGCTCGCCGTCGACACCCACCGGCCCGAACCGACCGGCATGGAGGTCTGGCCGCCAGAAGGCGCCACGCCCCTCCCACTCGACGGCTTCTACGAACAACTCGCCGAGCAGGGACTGGAGTACGGTTCCGTCTTCCGGCTGCTCCGCGCGGCCTGGCGGGACGCCGACGCCCTGTACGGGGAGGTCGTCCTGCGCGACGACGCGTCGGACGACGCCTCCGCTTACGGCCTGCACCCGGCTCTGCTGGATGCCGCCCTGCACACCAGCTTCCTCGAGGGGGACGCGGACGGCGCGCCGTCGGTCCCGTTCGCCTGGAACGGTGTGCGGCTGCACGCGACGGGCGCCTTGGTGCTCCGTGTCCGCGTGACCGGCGTCGGTTCCGGGCTGCGTCTGGACGCCGTCGACACCACGGGCGCCCCGGTGGTCACCGTGGAGTCGCTGGCCGCCCGGACCATCGCGCCCGAGCAGCTCAGCGTCCCGCCCACCGGCGTCCACCGCTCCCTCTTCGAGGTGAGCTGGCTGCCGGGCCCCACCGCACCCGCCGGCGCGGACTCGTCCGGCGCGGCCAGGTGGGCGACGTTCGGAGCGGACGTCCTCGGGGTCGGGCATCCGGAGGTGTCGACTGCGTACGACGGGGCCGAGGAGCCGCCGGCCGTCGCCGTGCTGGGCTGCGTCACCGACCCGGACGCCCCCATGCCGGACCGGGTGCGCTCCGCGACGGGTTCCGTGCTCGCGGCACTGCAGGCGTGGGCCGACGACGAACGGTTCGAAGCCTCCCGTCTGCTGGTGGTCACCCGGGGTGCTGTCGCGACGCGGCCGGGCGAGGACACCGGTGCCGGCCTGCCCGGGACCGCCGTATGGGGTCTGGTCCGGTCGGCCCAGGCCGAGAACCCGGGGCGCCACCTGCTCGTCGACCTCGACGACGACCCCCGCTCGCTCGCCGCCCTTCCGGCCGCCGTGGCCACCGGGGAACCGCAACTCGCCATCCGTGGCGGGGAGCTCCTGGTCCCACGGCTGACCCGCGCCCACCGGAACGGGACCGCCGACGACGGGCCCACTCCTTGGGACGCCGACGGGACGGTGCTCGTCACGGGAGGCACCGGCGGTCTGGGCAGCCTCGTCGCCCGCCACCTCGTCACCGAGCACGGTGTCCGTCATCTGCTCCTCACCAGCCGCCGGGGGGCGGCAGCCGAAGGTGCCGCGGAGTTGGCGGCGGAACTCGCCGAAGCGGGTGCGGACGTCCGTGTCGAAGCCTGCGACGTCGGCGACCGCGACGCGCTGGCGGACCTGCTCGCCGGCATCGATCCGCGGCATCCGCTCACCGGCGTCGTGCACACGGCGGGTGTCGCCGCGAACGCCGTCGTCGGTGCGCTGACCCCCGAGTACCTCGACCATGTCCTCCGCCCGAAGGCCGACGCGGCCTGGTACCTGCACGAGCTGACCCGCGACCTGCCGCTGACCGCGTTCGTCCTGTTCTCCTCGTCCTCCTGTGTGGTCGACGGTCCGGGCCAGGGCAACTACGCCGCCGCCAACCTCTTCCTCGGTGGACTGGCCGAACACCGCGCCGCGTCGGGACTGCCGGCGCACACCCTGGCCTGGGGCCTGTGGGGGGAGGGGCACGGCATGGTCCGCAACCTCAAGCCCGTGGACGTCGAACGCATCCGTCGCTGGGGCATGACCGGACTGACCGCGGCCGAGGGCCTGGAACTGTTCGACAGCGCCGTAGGGCGCCGGGTGCCGGCGCAGCTGCCGGCCCGTCTGGACCCGGTGGCGATCCGGGAGCGCGCCGACGGAGTGCCGCCCCTGCTGCAGGGTCTGGCCCGCACGGCTGGTCCCGCCGCCCGCCGCGGTGCGGCGCGTGCCGCGGCAGCCGGTGCCGCCCAGGGACCGTCGCTCGCCCAGCGTCTCGCCGGACTGCCGGACGAGGACCGTGAGCAGGCGGTGGTCGACCTGGTCCGCACTCATGTGGCCGCGGTGCTCGGCCACCACGGTGCCGAGGCCGTCGCACCGGACCGTTCGTTCCTGGAAATGGGATTCGACTCCCTGGGAGCCGTGGAACTACGCAACCGGCTCAAGAGCGCCGCGGGCGTCCCGATGCCCGCGACCATCGTCTTCGACCACCCCAGTGCCCGGGCTCTGGCCGGCTGGATCCTCACGGAGACGGACGCGGGAACGGCGACGGACGGCGGAGCGTCGCCGGGCAGCGGCGAGCGGGACCGGGCCGGGACGACCCGCGATGCGGCCGGGGAATCACTCAGCGCGCTGTTCCGCCAGGCCATCGACCGTGACCGCCTCGACCAGGGGGTCGCCATCCTCGACCTGGCCGCCGGCCTGCGGCCGACCTACGCTGCCGCGAGCGACCTGCCCGACCTGCCTCCCGTCGTACGGCTGGCGAGCGGGCCGCAGGAACCGGGGCTGTTCTGCTTCCCGTCACCGGCGGCCATGGGCGGCGCCCACCAGTTCCTCCGGATCGCGACGGCCATGCGCGGGACACGGGACGTCTCCGCCGTACCGATGCCCGGGTTCGCGGACAGCGAGAGCCTGCCGGCCACCTTCACCACCGTGGTGGAGGGCTGTGCTCGCCAGATCCGTGAGGCGGCCGGGGACAAGCCCTACGTGCTGCTCGGCTACTCGGCCGGCGGGATCTTCGCGCACGCCACCGCCCGTCTCCTGGAACAGACCGGTACCGGCCCCCGAGCCGTCGTCCTGCTGGACACCTACCATCCGAAGACCGAGGGCCTCGTCGGGCTGATCGCCCAGATGTTCGCCGGACTCTTCGAGAAGGAAGCCCTGTTCGGCCCGTTCACCAACGCCCGTCTGACGGCCATGGCCTGGTACGGGCAGTTGATGGAGGACTGCGACCTCGACGGCATCTCCGCACCGATCCTCTTCGCCCGGCCCCGGGACTGGGCGGGGGACGCGGAGACGCCGACCGTCACCGACGCGTGGCGCACCTCCTGGGACACGGCGCACACCGTCGTCGACGTCGAGGGCGACCACCTGACGATGGTCGAGTCGCAGGCGCACCGCACGGCCGAGGTCATCAACGACTGGCTGACGTCACTGGACTGACCTCGGTCGGCGCCGACGACAAGGCGGCGACGACAAGACGGCGACGACAAGACGGCGACGACAGGGACGGGCCGGGCTCATGGAGCCCGGCCCGTCCCTGTCGTCGCCCTGTCGTGCCACGTCTGAGCCTTCGACCGCCGGCGGAGGCGGTGAGACCGTGCAGCCGCGAGGGCGTCCCGCGGGCCGCACGCCGATGCCATGGCCTGTAGCCCGGCAGGGCGGGGCCGACGGACAGCACCTCCGACACGACCTGGCCGGCCGGCGCCCGCACGCCGGTCGGCCCGCCACCGCTTCTCACACGCGGTGACGGGCCGACCGGTTCGGGTGTCGCTCAGGTTCGGGTGTCGCTCAGGCCTCCAGTTCGCCGTCGAGCATCTTGAACAACTCGTCCGCGGTGGCCGTGGCCAAGCCCTCGTCGTCGGTCACCGGCACCGTGGCGGCGCCCTGCGCCTCCGCCCACAGGGCGGCCAGGGAACGCAGCCGCCGCTCGATCCGGGCCGCCTCCGTCCCGTCCGCCGCCACCGCGCTCAGCATCTGCTCGATCCGCGACAGGTCGGCGTCCAACGAGGCCAGATCAACACCGTTCACCCCGGCCCCGGCGGCCACCCCGGTCGTCCCGGCTGCCGCGGCAGCCGGGTCCGGCTGTTCGCCCACCATCTCGGTGCGCAGGAACTCCGCCACGGCCACCACGGTCGGGCAGTCGTAGATCAGCGTGGCGGGCAGCCGCTCCCCGGTGGCGCCGGAGAGCCGGTTGCGCAGTTCCAGCGCGGCCAGCGAGTCCAGCCCCATGTCCAGGAAGCCACGCTCGGGGGTGACGGCCTGCGGGCCGTCGTGTCCGAGCACGGCCGCCACATGCGTCGCGACGACATCCTGGAGCAGGCGCCCCGCTTCCTCCCAGGAGAGCTCCGCGAGCTGCTCGGCGAGCGACAGCTCGGCCTGAGGAGCGGAGGAGGCCCCGGCCACCGCGGACCGGCCGTCCGCCGTCACCGACCGGCCCCGCTCCGGAACCGACCCCACACGAGGACGGGCCTGCGTCACTTCGGGGAGCAAGCCGCGCAGCAGCGCGGGCAGTTCGTCCGGCCGCGCGCGCAGCGCCTCCATGTCGAACCGTACGGGGACCGGCGCCGCCTCGCTCGAAGCGACCGCCGCGTCGAACAGCGACAACCCTTCCGAGGCGGACAGTTCACGCACCCCGAGGTGGCGGATACGACCCGCGTCCACGGCCCGGGCGTCACCGTCGCCCGCCGTGCCCTCCCACAGTCCCCAGGCGAGGGAGTGGGCGGGGAGGCCGAGGTGGTGGCGGTGGTGGGCGAGGGCGTCGAGGAAGACGTTGGCGGCGGCGTAGTTGGCCTGTCCGGCGGCGAGGATCAGGCCGCCGGCCGAGGAGTAGAGGACGAACGCGGTGAGGGGGAGGTGGCGGGTGAGTTCGTGCAGGTGCCAGGCCCCGTCGACCTTCGGCCGCAGCACCCCTGCCACCCGGTCCGGTGTCATCGCGTCCACCACGCCGTTGTCCATGACGCCGGCGGCGTGGACGACGGCGGTCAGGGGACGCTCGTCGGGGATCCGTGCGAGGAGTGCGGCGAGTGCGGTCCGGTCGCCGGTGTCGCAGGCGGTGATGGTGACGGTGTGGGCGCCGAGGTCGGTGAGTTCGGCGCGCAGGGCCTCGGCGCCGGGGGCGTCGGGGCCACGGCGGCTGGTGAGCAGCAGATGGCGCACACCGTGCTCCGTCACCAGATGCCGGGCCAGCACGGCGCCCAGCAGCCCGGTTCCCCCGGTGATCAGCACCGTGCCTGCCGCGGACCACCGTACGGCCGGCTCCGTGGCCGCGGCCGGAGCCGCCGCACGGGCCAGCCGCGGCACCCGGACGTCGCCTTCGCGCAGGGCGAGCTCGGGCTCGCCCAGGGCCACGGCAGTGGGCAGGGCACGGGCGGACGCCGGTGAACCGTCCACGTCGATGATCGTGAACCTGCCGGGATTCTCCGCCTGCGCTGCCCGCACCGCTCCCCAGACGGGCGCAGCGCCCAGATCGACCGCCCCGTCCGCCGCGTCCGCGGACACGGCACCGCGCGTCACGACCACCAGCCGGGACGACACACACCGCTCGTCGGCCAGCCAGGCACGCATCGCGGCCAGCACCTCGTGGACCGACTCCCGCACCCGGTCCGGCACGGCCGCGTCCCCCGACGTCACGGAGAGGGCGACCACGTCCGGCACCGCTGCACCGTCCGGAATCTCATTCCACTCGGGCCACACGACCGGCTCCGCCGGACCCGCGACCCGTGCCGCCGGGTGGCCGGAGCCGGACAGCGGCTGCCACTCGACGCGGTACAGGGGAGACGCCGGTCCGCCCAACTGCCGTGCCGTCACCGGGCGCAGCGCCAAGGAGCCCACGGTCGCCACCGGACCGCCGTCGCTGTCGGAGATGTCCAGGGACACCCCGCCGTTGCCCACGGCCCGCAGCCGCACCCGGAGGGCTGCGGCGCCCGCCGCCCGCAGGGACGTACCGGCCCAGGCGAAGGGGATCCTGGTCTCCTGACTGCCGTCGGCCGGACCGTCGCCGGTCAGGAAGTCCGTCAGGTGCAGCGCGGCGTCCAGCAGCGCCGGATGGATCCCGTACTCCGCCGCGTCGACGGCCTCCTCGGGCAGGGCGATCTCTCCCAGGACCTCCCCGTCGTGCCTCCAGGCCCGCCGTACGCACCGGAACATCGGACCGTAGTCGTAACCCTGGTCCGCCAGTTCCGCGTACAGCGTCTCCACCGGGACGGGTGTGGCGCCCGCGGGAGGCCACACCGCGGCGTCCGCGGGGAGCGGCGCCGCGTCGTGAAGATCCTCGGGGGCGAGCACGCCGACCGCGTTCCGGGTCCAGGGAGCTGTGGGGTCGTCGGCATCGCGGGAGTGGATCTCCACGGTGCGGTGACCGGTGTCGTCCCCGGGTGCGCCGACGGTCACCTGGAGGGCGAGCGCGGTCCGGTGGGGGAGCGTGAGCGGGGCTTGGAGGGTGAGCTCGTCGAGGACGGGCATGCCGGCGTGACGACCCGCGTGGAGGGCGAGTTCGACCAGTGCCGTACCGGGCAGGAGGGTGGTCGCGTGGACGGCGTGGTGCGTGAGCCACGGGTGGGTGTCGGCGCTGACTCGTCCGGTGAGGGCGAGTGCGCCGGTCGCGGGCAGGGCGAGGACGGAGCCGAGGAGAGGGTGCGCGGCGGGTGCCTGTCCCAGGGCCGTCGGGTCACTGTGCGCGGACGGCGTGGCGTCGAGCCAGTAGCGCTTGCGCTGGAAGGCGTAGGTGGGCAGGTCGACGATGCGGGCACCGCGCCCGGCGAAGAACGCCTCCCAGTCGACCGTGGCGCCCCGGGTGTGCAACTCGCCGAGCCCCGTTACCAGTTGACCGACCTCGGGACGGTCGCGGCGCTGGGTCGCGACGAAGATCGCGTCGTCGCCGCAGCCGAGGCCGGCGAGGACGGCCTGGGGGCCCACCTCGACGAAGGTGCGGACGCCCTCGGCCTCCAGGGTCTGGATGCCGTCGTGGTAGCGGACCGTCTCACGGACATGGCGCACCCAGTACTCGGGATCCTGAAGCTCACCCGGCTCGGCCAGACGTCCGGTGACGTTCGACACCACGGACAGGCTCGCTTCGTGGTAGGTGAGCGTGGCGGCGATCTTGCGGAACTCCGCCAGCATCGGCTCCATCAGCGGCGAGTGGAAGGCATGGGACACCTTCAGCCGGGTCGTGCGCTCGAAGTGGGCGGCGACCTCCGTGACAGCCTTCTCGTCACCGGAAATCACCACGGAGCGCGGACCGTTGACGGCGGCGATGGCCACACCGTCGACCAGACGTGCGCGTACGTCGTCTTCCGTGGCCTGCACGGCGATCATCGCGCCACCTTCGGGCAGCGTGTCCATCAGCCGCGCCCGGGCCGCTACCAGCGTCGCCGCGTCCTCCAGCGAGAGCACGCCCGCGACATGCGCGGCGGCCAGCTCACCGATGGAGTGACCCGCCACCAGGTCCGGGCGCACACCCCACGACTCCAGCAGCCGGTAGAGGGCTACTTCGTAGGCGAAGAGAGCCGGCTGAGTGAACCCGGTTCGGTCCAGCTCACCCCCCTCCCACATCACCTCACGCAACGGCAACCCCAGCGCATCGATTACTTCATCGAGCACCCGCGTGAAGACAGGGAACGTCTCGTACAGCTCGCGCCCCATCCCCGCACGCTGGCTCCCCTGACCGGAGAACACGAAGGCTGTGCGACCGCTGGTCGGCGTGTGACCGGCTCGCTCGCCGGACGCCACCTCAGTCAGTCCACGCAGCAGTTCGTCGGAGTCGCGGCCCACCACCACGGCCCGGTGTTCCAGCACACTGCGCGTCGTGGCCAGCGAGAACGCCACATCCTGCGGCGTCAGGTCCGCGCGCCCCGTCAGATGTGCGGCGAGCTGCTGGGCCTGTGCCCGCAAGGCCGCCTCACCGCGTCCGGACACCACCCACGGCACCACCGGAAGCGGCACGGCGGAGTCACCGTCCTCGGTCTCACCCTCGACCGGCGCCTCCTCCAGGATCACGTGCGCGTTGGTCCCGCTCAGGCCGAAGGAGGACACACCCGCCCGGCGCGGACGGCCGTCGCTCTCCCACGGCCGGGCCTCGGTGAGCAGTTCCACCGCTCCCGCCGACCAGTCCACGTGCGGCGACGGCTCCTCCACGTGCAGGGTCCGGGGCAGCACCCCGTGTCGCATCGCCATGATCATCTTGATCACACCGGCGACGCCTGCCGCCGCCTGCGCATGCCCGATGTTGGACTTCAGCGACCCCAGCCACAGCGGGTCGTCCTCCGGCCGGTCCTGACCGTAGGTCGCGATGACCGCCTGCGCCTCGATCGGATCCCCGAGCGTCGTCCCGGTCCCGTGCGCCTCGACCACGTCCACGTCCGCTGCCCGCAGCCCCGCGGCCGTCAGGGCCTGCCGGATCACCCGCTGCTGCGACGGACCGTTCGGCGCCGTCAGGCCGTTCGACGCACCGTCCTGATTCACCGCCGAACCACGGACGACAGCCAGCACCCGGTGACCGTTGCGCCGCGCTTCCGACAGACGTTCCAGCACCAGCACACCCACGCCCTCGGACCAGCCCACGCCGTCGGCGGTGGCCGAGAACGCCTTGCAGCGGCCGTCCGGAGAGAGGCCCCGCTGCCTGCTGAAGTCCACGAAGGCGTCGAGGGTGGAGAGGAAGGTGACGCCACCCGCCAGGGCCATGGTGCACTCCCCGCTGCGCAGGGCCTGGGCCGCCAGGTGCAGGCTGACCAGCGACGAGGAGCAGGCGGTGTCCACCGACACGGTGGGGCCCTCCAGGCCGAAGAGGTAGGCGAGCCGTCCGGAGAGCACGCTGGCGGCGCTGCCGTTGGCGAGGTAGCCGACCACGTCCGCTGGGACGTCGTGCCCCAGGCGGGTCCCGTAGTCGTCGTACATGACGCCCGCGAACACTCCGGTCCGACTGCCACGGAGGGAGACCGGGTCGATCCCCGCCCGCTCGAATGCCTCCCAGGCGGTCTCCAGCAGCAGCCGCTGCTGCGGGTCCATGGCCAGGGCCTCACGCGGACTGATCCCGAAGAAGTCCGGATCGAACTCGGCGCCGTCGCGCAGGAAGCCGCCGTCCCGTACGTACGTCTTGCCGTCCTCCGGCTCCGGGGCGTACAGGCGTTCCACGTCCCATCCGCGGTCGGTGGGGAATCCGGAGACGGCGTCGACCCCGTCGGCGACGAGGCGCCACAGCTCCTCGGGACTGCGCACGTCACCCGGGTAGCGGCAGCTCATCCCGACGATGGCGATGGGATCGTCCGCCTGGCCCGCTCCGGACAGGCCCGCCCCGGCGGCCGTACCGGCGTCCGTCTTCGGATCGGGTGCGTCCAGTGCGTCGAAGAGTTCGCGTTTCAGCAACTCGGCGACGGCCAGCGACGTCGGATGGTCGAAGACGAGCGTGGCGGGCAACGCCAGGCCGGTACTGCCGCGCAGGGCGTTGCGCAACTCGACCGCGGCCAGCGAGTCGAAGCCCAGCTCACGGAACGCCCGTCCCGGCTCGACCGCTTCCGGGCCGTCATGCCCCAGGACCTTGGCGACCTGACCGCGCACCAGGTCCAGCAGCACCCGGTCGCGCTCGGCATCGGGCAGGCCGGTCAGCCGGCCGACGAGGGAGCCGCCGCCCGCAGCGCCGCCCACAGGATGTCCGGGCGCCGCGGCCAAGGCCCGGGGAACGGGCACCCGCGACAGGCCGCGCAGCAACGGTGGCAGATCGTCTCCACGGACCCGGAGCGCCGCCGGGTCGACTCGCACCGGGACCACCACCGGCTCGGCGGGGGACAGGGACAGCGCGCGGTCGAACAGGGCCAGGCCCTGCTCCCGGTTCAGCGCGGGCAGTCCGAGCCGGGCCATGCGCCGCAGGTCGGCCTCGTCGGGTTCGCCCATTCCGCTGCTCTCCTCCCACAGTCCCCAGGCGAGGGAGTGGGCGGGGAGGCCGAGGTGGTGGCGGTGATGGGCGAGGGCGTCGAGGAAGACGTTGGCGGCGGCGTAGTTGGCCTGTCCGGCGGCGAGGATCAGGCCGCCGGCCGAGGAGTAGAGGACGAACGCGGTGAGGGGGAGGTGGCGGGTGAGTTCGTGCAGGTGCCAGGCCCCGTCGACCTTCGGCCGCAGTACCCGTTCGGTCTGCTCCCCGGACAGGGAGGCGACCAGGCCCCCGTCCGCCACTCCGGCGGCGTGGACGACGGCGGTCAGGGGACGCTCGTCGGGGATCCGTGCGAGGAGTGCGGCGAGTGCGGTCCGGTCGCCGGTGTCGCAGGCGGTGACGGTGACGGTGTGGGCGCCGAGGTCGGTGAGTTCGGCGCGCAGGGCCTCGGCGCCGGGGGCGTCGGGGCCGCGGCGGCTGGTGAGCAGCAGATGGCGCACACCGTGCTCCGTCACCAGATGCCGGGCCAGCACGGCGCCCAGACCGCCGGTGCCACCGGTGATCAGGGTCGTGCCGTCCGACCGCCACCCGGATTCGGCCGGGTCCGGCCCGGAGGGCAGCACGCCGTTGATCCGGGCCAGGCGAGGTGCGCGAGCCTGCCCCGTACGCAGCGCCAACTCCGGCTCACCCGCCGCGAGTGCGAGGGCGGCAGGCATCGCGTTCACCGAGGCGTCGGTGCCGTCGATGTCCAGGACGGCGAACCGCCCGGGGTTCTCCTCGGCGGCCGCGCGTACGAGCCCCCACACGGGTGCCTGTGCCAGATCGACCGGGCCCCCGTCGGTGCCGACGGCGACCGCGCCCCGGGTGAGCACGACCAGGCGCGTACCGTCGAGGCGGTCCTCGGCGAGCCACTCCTGGAGCAGGCCCAGCAACTGCTGGGTGAGTGCGTGGGCGCGGCCCGGCAGGTCCGCGCCGTCTCCGTCGGACTCGGGTACCGGGAACACCACGGTCTGCGGAGCGGGCCCTGCGGAAGGGTCGGCCACGGCGGCCGCCAGGGCCGCCACATCGGAGTACTGGGCTACCCCGCCCAGGCCCGCGGCGGCGGACGTCGGCTCGGAAGCCGCAGTGCCGGAGCACAGTACGGCCCACCGCAGGTCGCCGTCGGCGGGCAGTGGCGCCGTCACGGCCTGCCACTCCACCCGGTGCAGCGGAACGTCGGCAGCGCGCTCCCCGGCCTCGCCCAGCCGTGCCTGATCCACCGGTCGGGACACCAGCTTCGACACGGTGGCCACCGGCAGACCGTCGGCGTCGGCCATCCGCATCACGGACGCCTCGGCACCGTCCAGCCTGGTGATCCACATCCGCAGCCCGGCCGCGCCCGCCGCGTGCGCGGTGACACCGCTCCAGGCGAACGGCAGCAGCACCGGACCGTCGCTCTCGTCCAGCAGGTCGACGTGCATGGCGGCGTCGAGCAGGGCGGGGTGGAGGATGTAGTCGGCTGCCTCGGCGGCGGTGCCGGGCTCCAGTGCCACCTCGGCGTAGATCTCGTCGCCGTCGCGCCACGCGGCCCGCAGGCCCTGGAACGCCGGACCGTAGGCGTACCCCCGGTCGTCCAGCAACGTGTAGGCGTCGGTCACGTCCAGCGGAACCGCGCCCGCCGGGGGCCACTGGGTCAGGTCGAACTCGGGATCCGGCTGGAGCGGGCTGAGGAAGCCGATGGCGTGGGTCGTCCAGGAGCCGGCGAAGTCGGAGTCGACCGCCCGGCCCTCCGGACGCGAGTGGATCTCCACGGACCGGCGGCCCGACGTGTCCGGCGCCCCCACGACGACCTGCAGGGCCACCGCGGTGCCCGTGGCCGGCGCGAGGGGTGCGTGAAGGGTCAGTTCCTCCACGACGGGGCAACCGGCGTGGCGGCCGGCCTGGAGCGCCAGTTCCGCGAACCCGGTGCCGGGGAACAGCACCGTGCCCATGACGACGTGGTCATCGAGCCAGGGCTGGGCGTCACCGGCGAGACGACCGGTGAGGACGAGTCCTCCGGTACCGGGCAGGGGCACGGCGGCGCTCAGGAGAGGGTGCTGCACCGGAAGTTGGCCGAGGCCGACGGGGTCGCCGTGGGTGGACGCGGTGGCGTCGAGCCAGTAGCGCCGGTGCTGGAAGGCGTAGGTGGGCAGGTCGACGGTGCGGGCGCCGCGCCCGGCGAAGAACGCCGCCCAGTCGACTGTGGCGCCCCGGGTGTGCAACTCGCCCAGCGCGGTCAGGACTTGCTGGAGCTCGGGGCGGTCGCGGCGCTGGGCGGCGACGAACACCGCGTCCTCGCCGCAGCCGAGACCCGCGAGGACGGCCTGCGGACCCACCTCCACGAAGGTGCGGACGCCCTCGGCCTCCAGGGCCTGGATGCCGTCGTGGTAGCGGACCGTCTCACGGACGTGCCGCACCCAGTACTCGGGATCCTGAAGTTCTCCCGGCTCGGCGAGGCGACCGGTCACGTTCGACACCACGGGCAGAGCCGCTGCGTGATACGTCAACCCGGACGCCACCCGGCGGAACTCGTCGAGCATCGGCTCCATCAGCGGTGAGTGGAAGGCATGCGACACCTTCAGCCGGGCCGTGCGCTCGAAGTGGGCGGCCACCTCCGTGACAGCCACCTCGTCACCGGAGATCACCACGAACCGGGCACCGTTCACGGCGGCGATGGCCACACCGTCGACGAGGCACTCGCGCACCTCATCCTCCGTCGCCTGGACGGCGATCATCGCGCCGCCCTTCGGCAGCGCGTCCATCAGCCGCGCCCGGGCAGCCACCAGCGTCGCCGCGTCCTCCAGCGAGAGCACACCCGCGACATGCGCGGCCGCCAGCTCACCGATGGAGTGGCCCGCTACCAGGTCCGGGCGTACACCCCACGACTCCAACAGCCGGTAGAGCGCTACCTCGTAGGCGAAGAGGGCCGGCTGAGTGAACCCGGTCCGGTCCAGCTCACCCCCCTCCCACATCACCTCACGCAGCGGCAGACCCAGAGCGTCGACCACCTCGTCCAGCGCCCGCGCGAAGACAGGGAACGCCTCGTACAACTCCCGTCCCATACCGGCGCGCTGGCTGCCCTGACCGGAGAACACGAACGCCGTCTTACCCTGCACCGGCGGTCCACCGACCCGCTCACCGGACGCCACCTCGGCCAGCCCGCGCAGCAACTCCTCACGGCTGGCCCCTACGACCACGGCTCGGTGCTCGAAGGCCGACCTGGTCGTGGCCAGTGAGAACGCCACATCCGACGGTGTCAGATCACCCCGACCGGACACGAACGCGGCCAGCCGCTCCGCCTGCGCCCGCAGCGCCGCCTCACCGCGCCCGGACACCACCCACGGCACCACCGGCAGCGGCACGGCGGAGTCACCGTCCTCCGTCTCACCCTCGACCGGCGCCTCCTCCAGGATCACGTGCGCATTGGTCCCGCTGATCCCGAACGACGACACACCCGCCCTGCGTGGACTGTCGTCCCGCGCCCACGGCCGGGCCTCGGTGAGCAGTTCCACCGCTCCCGCCGACCAGTCCACATGCGACGACGGCTCCTCCACGTGCAAGGTCTTCGGCAGCACCCCGTGCCGCATCGCCATCACCATCTTGATCACACCGGCCACACCCGCAGCCGCCTGCGCATGCCCGATGTTCGACTTCAACGACCCCAGCCACAACGGCTGATCGGCCGACCGCTCCTGACCGTAGGTCGCCAACAGCGCCTGCGCCTCGATCGGGTCCCCGAGGGTGGTGCCCGTCCCGTGCGCCTCGACCACATCCACGTCCGCTGCCCGCAGCCCCGCGGCCGCCAGGGCCTGCCGGATCACCCGCTGCTGCGACGGACCGTTCGGCGCCGTCAGGCCGTTCGACGCACCGTCCTGATTCACCGCCGAACCACGCACCACCGCCAGCACCCGATGACCGTTGCGCCGCGCGTCCGACAGACGCTCCACCACCAGCACACCCACGCCCTCGGACCAGCCCACGCCGTCGGCGGTGGCCGAGAACGCCTTGCAGCGGCCGTCCGCCGACAGACCACGCTGACGGCTGAAGTCCACGAAGGTGTCCGGCGTGGACATCACCGTCACACCGCCCGCCAGGGCGAGGGTGCACTCTCCGCGCCGCAGTGCCTGGATCGCCCAGTGCAGAGCGACCAGCGACGACGAGCAGGCGGTGTCCACGGTCACCGCGGGACCTTCCAGGCCCAGCGCGTAAGCGACCCGTCCGGACACGACGCTGGCCAGGCTGCCGTTGCCCAGGTAGCCGGCGATGTCCTCGGGGACCTGCTGCAGCCGGGTGCCCCAGTCGTGGTACATGACGCCGGCGAAGACACCGGTCGGGCTGCCGTGCAGGGACACCGGGTCGATCCCGGCCCGTTCCAATGCCTCCCAGGACGCTTCCAGGAGCAGCCGCTGCTGCGGGTCCATGGCCTGGGCCTCGCGCGGGCTGATCCCGAAGAACGCCGGGTCGAACGCGGCCGCGTCCTCGAGGAAGCCGCCCTCGCGGGTGTAGGTGCGTCCCGGGGTGCCGGGCTCGGGGTCGTAGAGGTTCGCGACGTCCCAGCCGCGGTCGCCGGGGAAGGGTGACACGCCGTCCCCGCCCTCGGCGACCAGCTCCCACAGCTGTTCCGGTGAGGCCGCGCCGCCCGGGTAGCGGCAGCTCATGCCGACGATGACGATCGGATCGTCGTCGGCAGGGACCGTGGTGGCCGCCGTGGTGGCCGCCGTCGACATCGTCGCCGTGGTCGGGCCGGCCACGGTGTCCAGCGACACCTGGAGGATGTGCGCGGCGAGGGCGCGGGGCGTGGGATGGTCGAAAACCAGGGTGGAGGGCAGGCGCAGGCCGGTGGCGGCGTTGAGCAGGTTGCGCAGTTCGACCGCGGCCAGCGAGTCGAAACCGATCTCGTTGAAGGCGCGGGCGGGCTCGACGGCCGTCGCGTCGTCGTGACCGAGCACGGCGGCCACCCGGTCGCGCACCAGCTCCAGTACGCGCTCTTGCCGCTCGGGTTCGGGGTGGGCGAGCAGGGCCTGTGCGAACGGCAGTTCCTGCCCCGGGCCGGGCAGCCCTCCGGCGGCGGGGCGGGGGTGCGCCGTGTGCGGTGCCGGCCGTACGGGGCGTACGACGGTCCTGAGCAGGGGTGGGATACCGTCCGGGCGGGCCCGGACGGCGGCCGCGTCGACGCGCACGGTCAGGGCGACCGCGGTGTCCGGTGCGGCACAGGCCCGGTCGAACAGGGCGAGGCTCTCCGCGGGGGAGAGCGGGGCGAGTCCCTGGCGTTCGATGCGTCTCAGATCGGCGGTGCCGAGGGTGGTGCCCATGCCCCCACCGCCCGCCCACAGGCTCCACACGTGGGACTGGGCGGGCAGACCCTGGGCCCGGCGGTGGTGGGCGAGGGCGTTCAGGAAGGCGTTGGCGGCCGCGTAGTTCCCCTGCCCGGGAGCGTCCAGCAGGCCGGAGGTCGAGGAGACGAGGACGAACGCGGTCAGCGGCGACTCGCGAGTCAGTTCGTGGAGGTGCCAGGCCGCGTCGGCCTTCGGCCGCAGCACGCCGTCGATGCGCTCGGTGGTGAGGCCGCCCAGCAGGGCGTCGTCGAGTGTCCCGGCCGCGTGCACCACGCCCGTGAGCGGGTGTTCGGCGTCGATGCCGGCCAGCAGGCCGGCCAGGGCGTCCCGGTCGCCCACGTCGCAGGCGGCCACGCGTACCCGGGCACCCAGTGCCGTCAGCTCGGCCGCCAGTTCGGCGGCTCCGTCCGCGGCCTCGCCCCGGCGTCCGGCGAGCAGCAGATGGCGTACTCCGTGACGCTGCGCCAGATGGCGGGCGATCTCCCGGCCGACGCCGCCCGTCCCGCCGGTGATCAGGACCGTGCCCGCCGGGTCCCAGGGCCCCGCGGTGGATTCGAGGCCGCCGTCCGTCCCGCCGGGGACGCGCACGGCACGGGGAACCCAGACGGCGTCCTGCCGCAGCGCGGACTCGGGTTCCGGGGTGGCCGACGCCGCGGCGGCGAGGAGCCCCGCCGGGGAGTGCCGCGCGGCGTCGTCGTCGACGAGCACCACCCGGTCCGGATACTCGGCCTGGGCCGAACGCACCAGGCCGCGCACGGCGGCCCCCGCCAGGTCGGTGAGCTCCTCGTCGGCGCCCACCGCCGCCGCACCCCGCGTGACGAACACCAGCCGCGTACCGGGGGGCAGCCCGTCGGCGCCGTCCTCGTCCCCGTCGACCAGCCAGGTCCGCAGGAGTGCGAGCGCCCAGGCGGTGGCGGCGCGTACCCGGTCCGGCACGGTACCGCCCGCTGCCGGTTCCGGCACCGGGAGTTCGGCGAGGACGACCTCGGGCAGGCGGGCGGGCGCGTCGAGCAGGGCGGCCAGCTCCGCCGCCCCGTCGACCCGGGCCCAGGTGCCCGGCGCCGACGACATGGGTACGGCGGGGCCGCGCTCCCACGTCAGGCCGTACACGGGGCGCGGGCCCGCTCCTGAGGCGGTCAGCCGTCCGGTGGGGACCGGGCGGGACACCAGTGAGCCGACCGACGCCACCGGGGCGCCGGTCGTGTCCGTGATCTCCAGCGCCAGGCTTCCGGACGCGTCGCCGTCCGGGGCGGTGATGCGTACCCGCACGCGTGCGGCACCCCGTGCGTACACCCGCACGCCGGACCAGGCGAACGGGATGGCGGCCGGCGCGTCCCGCGGGACGGTGCCGGAGGTGAGGAAGTCGGCGCTGTGCAGGGCGGCGTCCAGCAGGGCCGGGTGCAGACCGTAGGCGTCCGCGCCGGCGGCGGTCGCGTCGTCCAGCGCGACCTCCGCGTACACGCCGTCCGCGTGCCGCCAGACCGCCCGCACACCCTGGAACGGCGGTCCGTAGCCGTAGCCCAGGGCGGCCAGGTCGCGGTACAGCGAGGAGGTGTCCACGGGGACGGCGCCCCGCGGCGGCCACACGCCCGCCTCCGCGCCCGCCGGCGGCGCGGCGGCCGGTGCGGTGGCCGGTGCAATGGGGGACAGCGTCCCGGAGACGTGCCGGGTCCACGCCGTCTGCTCCCCGCCCTCCCCGCCCTGCCCGTCGTCGCCGGTGTCGGCGGTGTCCTCCGGACGGGAGTGGACGGTGAGGACGCGGCGCCCGGACGGGTCGGGCCCGCCCACCGTCACCTGGAGCGCCACGCCACCGCGCTCGGGCAGGACGAGCGGCGCCTCGATGGTCAGTTCGTCGATCCACGGGCAGCCGGTCAGCTCGCCCGCGTGGGCGGCGAGCTCCACGAAGGCGGTGCCGGGCAGCAGGGGCGTGTCCAGGATGAGATGGTCGGCCAGCCACGGCTGCGTGCGCTGGGAGAGCCGGCCGGTGAGCACCAGGCCGTCCGAGCCGGGCAGCGCGACCAAGGCACCCAGCAGCGGGTGGGCCGCGGGAGCCTGGCCGAAGCCGGTGGCGTCACCGGTAGCGGCGGGGGCGTGCAGCCAGTAGTGGCGGTGCTGGAAGGGGTACGTCGGCAGGTCCACGTGCCGGGGTGCCCGGCCGTCCGTGTGCCGTTCGAGGACCGCGCTCCACCGGACGGTCCGGCCGCGTACGTGGAGCTGGGCGAGGCAGGCCAGCAGGCCCTGCTCCTGCGGTCGTTCGCGGCGCAGCGGGGCGACCGTCAGCACGTCCTCGCCGGCAAGTGACTCCTGGACCAGGGCGGTCAGGGTCCGGTCGGGGCCGACCTCCACGAAGACGGTGGCACCGGCGTCCGCCAGGGCCGTCGTACCGTCGTGGAAGCGCACCGCCTCACGTGCGTGGCGTACCCAGTACTCCGGGTCGCACAGGTCGTCGGGCGCCGCCTCGGCGCCCAGCACCGTGGACACCAGCGGAATCGTGGGCGGACGGTAGTCCAGCACCTGCGCCACCCGCCGGAACTCGGCGAGCATCGGCTCCATGAGGGGGGAGTGGAAGGCGTGCGACACCCGTAGGGCGACGGTCCGCCCGAACCGCCCGGCGATCTCGGCCACGGGACCGGCCGCGCCGGAGACGACCACCGACGCCGGGCCGTTCACGGCGGCGACACCGACATCCGTACGGTCACCGAGCGCCGCGCGGACCTCCGCCTCGGAGGCGCGCACGGCCACCATCGCCCCGCCCTCCGGCAGCGCCTGCATCAGCCTGCCCCGGGCGGCCACCAGAGTCGCCGCGTCCTCCAGGGACAGCACGCCCGCCACATGGGCGGCGGCGATCTCACCGACCGAGTGGCCCGCCACCAGGTCCGGCACCACGCCCCAGTGCTCCAGCAGCCGGTACAGGGCCACCTCGAACGCGAACAGCGCGGGCTGCGTGTACTCCGTCCGGTCCAGCAGGTGCCCACCGTCCGCCGCCGGGGTGGTGTCCCACATCACCTCCCGCAGCGGGCGGTCCGACTGGACGTCCAGATGGCCCACGACCTCGTCCAGGGCGGCGGCGAACACCGGGTACCGGTCGTAGAGTTCCCGCCCCATGCCGGCCCACTGGCTGCCCTGGCCGGAGAACAGGAACGCGGTGCGCCCCTCGACGGGCTCCCCGGTGACCAGGGCGGAGTGCTCCGTGCCGGCCGACAGGGCGGCGAGGCCGCGCAGTGCCTCCTCCCTGCCGTACGGCAGCAGCACGGCCCGGTGCTCCAGCGCGGCCCGGCCGACGGCCAGGGCGTGGGCCACATCGCCCAGCTCGTCCTCTGCGGCCGTCTCCCCGTCGCCTCCGGCGAGGCGGGTGCGCAGCTGCCCGGCCTGGGCGCGCAGCGCCGCCCGGCTCCGGGCCGACACGACCAGCGGCACCGGTGCCGGCAGGGGTGCGCCGTCGGCGCCGGCCGGGTCCTCGGCCCGCTCCCGCGCTGCCGGGCCGGCCTGCTGCCCCGGTGCCTCCTCCAGGATGACGTGCGCGTTGGTGCCGCTGATGCCGAACGACGACACCCCGGCGCGGCGCGGGCGTCCGTCCGCCGGCCACGGGAGGGACTCGGTCAGCAGCTCCACGGCACCCGCCGACCAGTCGACGTGCGGGGTGGGCCGGTCGACGTGGAGCGTTCGCGGCAGCACGCCGTGCCGCATCGCCATGACCATCTTGATCACCCCCGCGACGCCGGCCGCCGCCTGGGTGTGCCCGATGTTGGACTTGAGCGAGCCGAGCCGCAGCGGACTGTCCTCAGGCCGCCCCTGGCCGTAGGTGGCGAGCAGCGCCTGGGCCTCGATCGGGTCACCCAGCGTCGTACCGGTACCGTGCGCCTCCACCGCGTCCACGTCGGCGGGGTCCAGGCCCGCCGCCGCCAACGCCTGCTCGATGACGCGCTGCTGGGAGGGGCCGTTGGGCGCGGTCAGGCCGTTGGAGGCACCGTCCTGGTTCACGGCGGAGCCGCGGACCACCGCCAGGACGCGCCGGCCCTCGCGCCGGGCGTCCGACAGCCGCATCAGGACCAGCACACCGGCCCCCTCGCCCCAGCCGGTACCGTCGGCCGCCGCCGCGAACGGCTTGCAGACGCCGTCCGGGGCCAGACCCCGCTGCCGGCTGAAGGAGGTGAAGACACCCGGGCTGCCGATGACGGCCACACCACCGGCGAGGGCGAGCGAGCACTCACGCTGCCGCAGCGACTGGCAGGCGAGGTGCAGCGCCACCAGGGAGCCCGAGCAGGCCGTGTCCACGGTGAGGGTGGGGCCCTCCAGGCCGAGCGTGTAGGCGGCGCGGCCGGAGACGACACTGGGCGCGATACCGGTGAGCAGGTATCCGTCCAGGCCGTCGGGTGCCTCGTGCAGACGGAACCCGTACTCCTGCGGCTCCGCGCCGATGAAGGCCCCCGAGCGGCTGCCGCGCAGGGAGTGCGGATCGACGCCCGCGTGCTCCAGGGCCTCCCAGCACAGCTCCAGGACCAGCCGCTGCTGCGGGTCCATGGCGGAGGCCTCGCGGGGCCCGATGCCGAAGAACTCGGCGTCGAAACCGCCCGCGTCCTCCAGGAAGGCGGCGTCGCGCACATAGCTCTTGCCGGGCTTGGCGGGGTCGGGGTCGTAGAGGTCGTCCACGTCCCAGCCGCGGTCGGTGGGCAGGGGGGAGAGGGCGTGACGCTCCTCGGCCACCAGACGCCACAGGGCGTCCGGTGAGGTGGCGCCGCCGGGGTAGCGGCAGCCGATGCCGACGATGGCGATCGGCTCGTGCGGGTCGGCGTCCGCCGGGACGGCCGGCCGGTCCGCGGCCGTCCTCCGGGTGGGGGCCTCGCCGAGCAGCCGCCCGGACAGGAAACGGGCCAGCGCGAGGGGCGTCGGATGGTCGAAGACCATCGTGACGGGCAGGTCCGCTCCGGTGGCGGCCACCAGCCGTGCGTGCAGTTCGACGGCTGCCAGCGAGTCGAACCCCTGCTCCTGGAACGGCAGTCCGGCCTCCACCGGGCCCGTGGCACCGGGGGCCAGCGCGGCCACGACGGCCGCCGCGCGGGTGCGCACCAGATCCAGCACCAGGGCCTCACGGGCCGAGGCCGGCAGACTCCGCAACCGCCGGATCAACGCCTCTCCGTCGCCCGGCCCCCCGTCGCCCGCCACCTCGTCAGGAATGAGATCCCTGGACTCGCTCATCCGCGCACTCCACTGTTCCGGTACGTGAGGAATTACCGCACTGCACCGCACGACACGTCGCTGCGCGGCACCGCGGTGCACACTTCTGAGGAAGGGGTCGTCAAGACGCGCCACCTCGGCGTCAGGCTAGATTTGGTGAAGGAGGCCAAACACCCCTATTCACCCCTAGGGCCCGGCCCCGGAACAGCCCGCACCCGGGGTGACGCCGCTGGTCAACGCGTATGCGCGAGGTGTGGTGCCGCCCGCGGACGCGGGACGGGGCAGGCGCCGGTGCGGGATTTCCGCCGCGGCGGGAAAAAGGGAGCGACGGGGTTCCGGCGGGGTTCCGACGGGTTTCTCGCATTCCCGGTGCGAAAGACCCGCGAACGGCGCGCCATGCGTCCGATCGGCAAAGACCGTCGGAGTGCCGCGGGCGCGCCGGGCGGCGGTCAGGCGTGCGCACGCACCGTCGCGGCGAGCCGCTCGATCGTCTCGGCGGCGCGGGTGGTCAGGTAGAAGTGGCCGCCCCGGAACGTGTGTACGGCGAACGCCCCGCTGGTGTGCCGGCGCCAGGCATCGGCCTCCTCCGCGGTGACCTGCTCGTCAGTGTCGCCCACGAAGACCTCGACCGGGCAGTCCACGACCGCGTCGGACGCACCGACGTAGCGCTCGATGGCGCGGTAGTCGGCCCGCACGGCGGGGAGGATGGCGTGCAGCATCTCCTCGTCGTCCAGCAGCCGCGAGTCGGTGCCGCTGAGCTTGCGGATCTCGGCCACCAGACCGGCGTCGTCACGCAGGTGGACGTCCTCCGACCGGCGCTCGGAGGGAGCCCGGCGCCCGGACGCGACCAGCACCGTGGGAGCCAGCCCCTCCCGCCGCATGCGCACCGCCACCTCGAAGGCGACCGTGGCGCCCATGCTGTGCCCGAAGAAGGCGGGCCGGGGCTCACGGACGAGGTGGGGGCGCAGCGCGTCGAGCACCCGGTCGGCGAGGGTCCCGATGTCGGTGAGCGGGGCCTCCGCGCGCCTGTCCTGACGCCCCGGGTACTGGATCGCCAGCACCTCGATGTCGGGCCGCAGGGCGCTGGACACCGGGTGGAAGAACGACGCCGACCCGCCGGCGTGCGGAAAGCACACCACGCGCGCCTTGGGCGCCGACGAAGGGTGATAGACCCGGACCCAGCTCGCGCTGTCGGTGGTGACTCCCGCCATGGCTGGCTCCTCTCTGCCCACACGATCACCCGTCATGCTGCTCACCCGCGTCCCTCAGGCCAACCCCTAGGCCCCCTACGGTCCCGGGCGACCGCCGCGGGCCGAGCTTTGATCACGGTTGAGCACAGGGCCGGAACTGTGGCCTCCACCACAGCCGGCGTGATCTTGGGCTGGTGTGATCGCCGGATGCTCGGTCTCCTCCTCCGCGTCCTGCCCTTCTGGGTGCGCGAGCCGCTGCTCATCGTGGTCGGCTCCGTCCTCGGCGTGCGCATCCTGTACCTCGCCTTCGCCGACGGCGCGTGGGTGGCCGCCGTCATCGGCGCGGCGTTCCTGGTGTTCACCGCGGTCCGCGTCCACACGGTGGTCCGGGTCCTGCGCGCACGCCGGAACCGGACCCCGGCGGCCCCCGCCGACGGAGCGGGGACCGATTCCGCTGCCCAGCCGCAGCCGCAGCCGCAGCCGCAGCCGCAGCCGCAGCCGCAGGCGGCGCCGACGCCGGCGTCGGCGGCGCGGCGTCCCGCACCGGCCGCTCAGGAGAAGGAACCCAACGCCTGGGGCCAGGCCCTCGCCGCCGTCGCCGTGTTCGCGGCACTCGCGGCCGCCGTGTGGCTGGGCCCGCAGCTGCTGCCCACCGAGGACGCCGGCAGGCCCCGGGCCGCGTCCTGCGCGAGCGGGGAGGACGAGGAACTGCCGAGCGCCTACACGAAGAAGCCCCGGGCCGTGACCGGCGAGGAACTGTGCGCGGCGCTCAACAGGCCCGGCCTGGCCCGGCTCCTCGGGACGCCCGCGGAGACCGCGACCACGGCGTCCGGCACCAGCGGCACCGCTCCGCTGACCGCCGGGAAGGTCGCCCAGCCGGAGGCTCAGGTGCAGTTCGACACCTACACCGTGAACGTCTCGGCCACGTACAACGAGCTGACGATGGCCCAGTCCGTGAAACTGATGGAGTTCGGGGACGAGACGGACGTCAGGACGCTGTCGGTGCTCGGCCGGCCCGCGGTCCTCTTCTCGGACCACACCATGAGGATCGAGTTCGATCTCGGGAGCGGCGGATCCGGCGGACCCGTCGAACAGGGGCCCCTGGCCAGAACGCTCTCCGTGGCCCTCGACGGGAAGGACCGGGGCGGCTCCTACGACATCACCGTGTGGAGCACCTCCGGAACCCTCCCCGAGGACAGCGCCCTGCTCGGCATCGCCGAGGCGGTCCTTCCGGAGCTCCCCGAACGGACCGTGTGACGGGGCGCCCGGGGAGCACACCCGGGCACGCCGGCGCCCCCGTCGGCCTTCCGGGGCGCGACGAGGTGCCGTATCGCGCAGGCGGTGGTCTGATGGCAGGCGAGGGTTCGCCCGGCCCTCCGGGAGCGCCGGGCGGGAGGGCGAGGACGACCATGGAACTGTTCCCAGCGATCCCGCTGGCCGAGTGGCGCGACACGAAGGAGACCCTCCACCGGTTCGCGCAGATCGTCGGGAAGATCCGCCTCGCCGCCAGCGTGCAGCGCAACCACTGGTGGAACGTGCCGCTGCACCTCACCGGGCGCGGCACCACCACCCGCCCCATGGGGCAGGTCGACGGCAACCCGCTCTTCTCGATCGACTTCGACTTCGTCGCGCACCAGCTGGTGATCTCCGTCCTGGACGGACGGCAGGTCTCCTTCCCGCTCGTCGGCCAGTCCGTCGCCTCCTTCTACCGCGCGGTCATGGACTCGCTGGACGTCCTGGGCGTCCGGGTGCGCCTCGCCGTACCCCGGCCCTTCGACCTGCCCGACTCCGGCCGGCCGTACGCCGAGGACACCCAGCACGCGGCCTACGACCCCGGGCAGGCCAACCGCTACTGGCGGGTCCTCAGCCAGGTGGCGTCCGTCCTGGAGGAGTTCGCGGCGGAGTACTCGGGGAAGGTCAGTCCGGTGCACCACTTCTGGCACACCTTCGACATCGCCCACACCCGGTTCTCCGCGCGCCGCGTCGAGCAGCCCCGGGACGTCGACCCCGTCACCAGGGAGGCGTACTCCCGCGAGGTGATCAGCTTCGGCTTCTGGTTCGGCGACGACAGCTTCCCCGCTCCCGCGTTCTACTCGTACACCGCCCCGGAACCGGACCACCTCGCCGGGGAACCGCTCCGGCCCGAGGCGGCCCACTGGGTCGAGCGGGGCGGCAGTCACCTGGCCGTGCTCCCGTACGACGAGGTGCGCGCCGGGTCCGATCCGCGTTCGGCCGTGCTCGCCTTCTACGAGAGCGCCTACCGGGCCGGAGCGCGGCGCGCCGGCTGGGAGATCGAACGGATGGCGTGTCCCGGCGGAGTGACGGACCCGCGCCAGTGGGCACACCTGCCCGGCGGCACCTCCGGCTGAGGCGCCCACCGCCGCTCAACGCCCGTCGGCGGAACCCGTCGGGCCGGCCGGGCCGTCGTGCAAGCCGAGGCGCAGGTGCTCGACGTGGTGGAGAGCCTGGTCGAGGAGCTCAGCGACGTGGTCGTCGTAGAGCGAGTACACGATGGAGCGGCCCTGCCGCTCCCCTGTCACCAGGCCGAGGTTGCGCAGCAGCCGGAGCTGGTGGGAGCAGGCGGAGGCCTCCATGCCGACCGCTTCGGCGAGTTCTCCGACCGCGCAGGGGCCCTCCTGGAGGCGGGCCAGGATGTAAAGCCGGGAGGGCGTGGCGAGGGCCTGGAGAGTGGCCGCGACGTCCGCGGTGCCGACCGCGTCGAGGCGCGAACGCGTGCTGGCGCTGCTGGCGGTGGTGTCGCGTCCGTGGCCCATTTCCCCATCATACCGACCACATATGAAGACCTCTTCAGATATTCATGTACGGTGGTGGCAGCCCCGTCCCGCCCGTGAAGGGTCGTCCCGTCATGTCCTCCGTCCTGGACCGGCGCTCCGCGCCACCCGCCGGCACCGCGCGTCCGGTACCGCCCCGCCGCCGTACCCGCCTGCTCGCGCTCCCCGAAGCCCGCTGGGCGCTCGCGGCGACGGCGCTGTTCCTCCTCGCCCTGCCGGTCCACCTGCTGGACGGCCCGGCGTGGCTGTGGGGCACCCTGTTCGCCGCGACCTACGTCACCGGCGGCTGGGAACCGGGCTGGGAGGGTGTGAAGGCCCTGAAGGACCGGACGCTGGACGTGGACCTGCTGATGGTGGTCGCCGCCCTCGGGGCCGCCGCGATCGGCCAGGTCCTCGACGGCGCGCTGCTGATCGTCATCTTCGCCGCCTCAGGCGCCCTGGAAGCGGTCGCCACCGCCCGTACGGCCGACTCCGTGCGCGGTCTGCTGGACCTCGCCCCCACCACCGCCACCCGGCTCCTGCCGGACGGCACCGAGGAGACGGTGGACACCGAGAGGCTGGCGGTCGGCGACACCGTCCTGGTCCGGCCCGGCGAGCGGATCGGCGCGGACGGGCGGGTCCTCGACGGGGCCAGTGAGGTGGACCAGGCCACCATCACCGGCGAGCCGCTCCCGGTGCCCAGGCGGAGCGGGGACGAGGTGTTCGCCGGCACCGTCAACGGCACGGGCGCCCTGCGGGTACGGGTCGGGCGCGACCCCTCGGACTCGGTGATCGCCCGGATCGTCAGGATGGTCGAGGAAGCCTCCGGCACCAAGGCCCCCACCCAGTTGTTCGTCGAGAGGATCGAGCAGCGCTACTCGGTCGCCATGGTCGTCGCGACCCTCGCCGTCTTCACCGTCCCGCTCGCCTTCGGCGACAGCCTCTCCTCGGCGCTGCTGCGGGCCATGACGTTCATGATCGTGGCCTCGCCGTGCGCGGTGGTGCTCTCCACCATGCCGCCACTGCTGTCCGCCATCGCCAACGCCGGCCGCCACGGCGTGCTCGCCAAGTCCGCCGTCGTCATGGAACGCCTCGGCGAGGTCGACACCGTCGCCCTCGACAAGACCGGCACCCTCACCGAGGGCACCCCCCAGGTCACCGACGTGTGTCCCCTTCCCGGCAGTGGCCTGGGGGAGGACGCGCTCCTCGCGCTGGCGGCCGCCGCCGAACACCCCAGCGAGCACCCCCTCGCACGGGCCGTGGTCACCGCCGCCCGCGAACGCGGCCTGCCGCTCGCCGCCGTCGACGGCTTCACCTCCACCCCGGGGCAGGGCGTCTCCGCCACCGTCGACGGCCACCGGATCGTGGTCGGCGCCCCCCTCCGGCCGGCGGACGGCGACACCGCCCACCGGGAGGCGGTGGCGGCGCTCGAGGAAGCCGGCCGGACCGCGGTCGTCGTCCTGCGCGACGGCGCCCCCGTGGGTGTGCTGGGGATCGCGGACCGGCTGCGCCCGGACGCGGCGGCCACCGTCGCCGCCCTCACCCGCCTGACCGGCCGCACCCCGGTTCTTCTGACCGGGGACAACGCGCGCGCCGCCGAACGTGTGGCCGCCGAGGTCGGCATCACCGACGTCCGCCCCGGACTGCTGCCCCAGGACAAGGTGGCCGCCGTCGCGGAGTGGCAGGCCCGGGGGCGCAAGGTGCTGGTCGTGGGCG
Source organism: Streptomyces pilosus (assembly GCF_014649835.1). Classification (GTDB taxonomy): domain Bacteria; phylum Actinomycetota; class Actinomycetes; order Streptomycetales; family Streptomycetaceae; genus Streptomyces; species Streptomyces pilosus. The sequence goes on from NZ_BMTU01000002.1 coordinate 107,994, forward strand.
ACGGCGTCAACGACGCCCCCGCGCTGGCCGCCGCGCACTGCGGGATCGCGATGGGCAAGGCCGGCTCCGACCTCGCCCTGGAAACCGCCGACGCGGTCGTCGTCCGCGACGAACTCGCGGCCGTCCCCTCGGTCGTGTGCCTGTCCCGCACCGCGCGCCGTCTCGTCCTGCAGAACCTGGTTGTCGCCGGGGCGTTCATCGTCGTCCTGGTCGCCTGGGACCTGATCGGTACCCTTCCCCTGCCCCTCGGCGTCGCAGGACACGAGGGCTCCACCGTCATCGTCGGCCTCAACGGCCTGCGCCTGTTGCGCGGCGCCGCCTGGCCCCGACCCACCGAGGACACCGTATGAGCCGCCGCACCCGCCGCGCGGTACCGGCCCGGGGCGCCGCACGGCCCACCGTCACCGTCTGCCGCGGCTGCTGCTGCGGCACCGCCGAGGTGCCCGGCCAGGACCACGCCGCCCAGCTCCGCACACTGCGCCGGGCCCTCGACGGCACGGCGACCGTACGGGTCACCGACTGCCTCGACGCCTGCGAACGCGCCAACGTCGTCGTCGTGCAGCCCTCCGGCGAAGGCCGCGGGAACGGCGGCCGCCCGGTCTGGCTCGGCCTGGTCAACGACCCCGACACCACGGCCGACATCGTCACCTGGGTCGAGGAGGGCGGCCCCGGTCTCACGGATCCGCCCGGCATCCTCGACCTCTGCGTCTTCCGCCCCTCCCGCCGCGTCCGGGCCGAACTCCACGACGAGTGAGTCACCGCCCCACGGGGTCGCCGTCGGCACCGTCGTCCGGGACGCGCAGTGCCAGGTGACCGCCGTGGTGCAGCGGTGTGCCCAGGCGCGGACGGGCCGCCTCCTGGCCGCTCTCCGCGTCGACGAGGTGCACCTCGCCGTGGCCGCCCCGGGTGACGGCGACCCAGTCGGAGCCCGGTGAGGCGGCCACCGCACGGCGCTGGACACCCTCCCACGGGGTGCCGCCACGACGCGGGGCACCGTCCATGGCCGGCAGGGGCGAGCGGCGGACGACGCCGTCGGCGCCGAGGAGGACCAGCTCGTCGCCGTCGGGGTGGATGCGGGAGAAAGCGGTGTGGCGCCGGGCGAGGGCCAGCCGGAAGACGAGTCCGGGGCCGAGGTCCGTGAGCCGTGTGCGGCCCGTCCGCAGATCGTGGTGCCACGCCTGGTTGCTCCACTCCGGCCAGCGCAGCGGGTCCGGGTCACCGCCGCGCAGCGTGCTCCACAACGCCTGCCGGCGGGTGTCGAGCCGCAGGTACCAGCCCCGGGCGGGTGATCCCCAGGGAACGACCGCCTCGGCGGCGAGCGCGTCGCCCCGCCTCCGGGCCCGGTGCACCCCCTCGCCCGTGGCCGCGAACACCTCCTGGGAGCCGGGCACCTGGGCGTCCCCGTGTCCGTCGTCCGGCAGCGGAAGGATCGCGTGAGGGGTGACCGGGGGACAGCCGGGCGGCGCCGCGAGGAGGTCCGCGAACCGGTGGACGGCCAGCGCTCCGGGCTCCCGGTGGCGCAGGACCACCAGCGGTTCGTCCTCGCCCAGCACCGTCACCCCCGGTTCGCCGACACGCGTGCGCACCCGTGCGGCCTCTCCGGTGGCCAGGTCGACGACCGTCAGCAGGTCCGACCACGGTGCGCCGTTCCTGCCGAGGCCGGTGGTGACGGCCAGCCGGCGACCGGACGGGTCGCAGGCGAGGTGCTCGGCGGGCACGGCGACCGGGACCGCGCGTTCCACGAGTTCCCCGGCGTAGGGGTTCAGCACCAGCAGTTCCCCGCGACGGTCGTCGACACAGGCCGTCCGCCCTCCGGGAAGCGCCAGGAACCCGGCGTGCTCGGAGAGATGACGGCCGGTGAGACGTCCGACGACGGCGCCGTCCGGCACGGTCAGCACCTGGACCGATCCGGCCACGTGGTCGGAGACGAACAGGACGGGTGTGGCGGGCATGGGACCTCCGGAACTGAGTTGGTGAAAACGATTATCATGTATCTTCAGTGGCGTTCCCGGTACCTGAGAAGAAGCGAGGGCGTCGATGCTGCGCTCACCGTCGAGATTCGTCCGCACTTGGATCGCCGCAGCGGCGGTGGGTTCCGTCCTGGCCGGCTGCGGCTCGGCCTCCGAAGAGCCCACGAGTGACAAGGCCCGGCCCACCGAGAAGACGGAGGTGACCGTCGAACCCATCAAGGCCTCGACGGAGTTGACCGACACGAACGGCGTCAGGATCTCCCTGAAGAAGCAACCCGAGCGGATCGTCTGCCTGTTCGCCCTGTGCGACGACATCCTGACGGAACTGGGCATCGTGCCGGCGGCCACCAACAGCGCGTTGCTCGCCCACCCCGGCTTCCTGGGGGAGGCGAAGGCCAAGGAGGTCGACGTCGTCCCCGGCGGGTTCATCGCCCCGGAGGTGGAGGCGATCCTCTCCCACAAGCCCGACCTCGTGATCGGCCTGGGGGACACCCACGGCAAGCTCGCTCCGGCGCTCGAGGGCGCCACCACCTTCTGGGCCATGCAGCCCGAGACGTGGGAGGACGGCGTGGGGTACCTGCGCGACGTCGCCGCGCTCACCGGCCGCACCGCCGAGGGGGAGAAGGCGGAGCGGACCTTCCGGACGAAGCTCGCCGAGGCCGAGAAGACGCCGAGCGAGAAGACCGCGCTCATCATCTACGGCAGCGATGAGAACTTCGGCGTCGCGACGCCGGAAGGCGACGTGACCGCCAGCCTGTTCCCCAAGCTCGCCGACTACCCGTGGAAGTCCCGTGGGGTGGAGGGCAGTTACAGCCTCGAGGAGATCCTCGCCCAGGACGTGGACGTGCTGTTCGTCGAGACGATGAGCTTCGGCGACGCGGACGGCAAGCTGTCCGAGAAACTGGCCGAGAACCCCCTCTGGGGCAAGATCCCGGCCGTGCGGAACGGTGACGTCCACGAGGTGGACGCGGAGGTGTGGGCCAAGGGGCGCGGCACCCGTTCGCTGGGCATCGTCCTCGACGAGGCCACGGCCGCGCTGCGGTGAGGACGTCCCCCTCGGTGCCCGCCGCGGCCGGTCGGGCCGCGGCGGGCGGACAGCGTCCGTCACGCGGTGCGCGGCGGTGGCAACCGCTCCTGGTCGTCGCGCTGCTGGCCGCCTCCGCGATCTGCGCGCTCAGCCTCGGCACCCCCTACGTCCCTCCGCACCGGCTGGCCGCCGCGGTGGCTGAGGGGGACACCACCCTCGCCGGGATCGTCGTGACCGAACTCCGCGTGCCCCGCGTGCTGCTGGCGTTCGTCGCCGGAGCCTGTCTGGGGGCGGCCGGACTGGTGCTGCAGGAGGCCCTGCGCAATCCCCTGGCGGTGCCGGAGATGCTGGGCGTGTCGTCCGGGGCCGCGCTCGGGGTGGCCGCGCCCCTGGTGCTGACGCTCTCGCTGCCCGCCGCCGTCCAGCCCCTGCTCGCCATCGGCGGCGCCGCGCTCGGCGGCGGGCTGACGCTGCTCGTCGCGGGGCTCGGCCGCAGCCCGTCCGCCGTGCTGCTGACCGGCGCCGCCGTGGCGGCCGGACTGCAGGCCGCGCTCCTCGTCCTGATGGTCATGGCCGACCAGCTCGACCTCCAGCTGATCTACCGCTACCTGCTCGGTTCCCTCTCGGCCCGCACCTGGGACGACGTCACGGGGCTGTGGCCGTGGCTGCTCCTCGCGGTGCCCGCTCTCGTCCTGTGCGCGCCGGTGCTGGCGGTCATGCGGCTGGGCGACGAGGACGCGGAGGCGCTGGGGGTGCGGGCCCGACGCGCCCGGCTGGCCGCGCTGGCCATCGCCGTGGTGCTGATCGCCCCGGTGACGGCGGTGTGCGGGCCCGTCGCGTGGGTGGGGTTCCTCGCCCCGCACCTGAGCCGCTGGTTCGCTCCGGGAGCCGGGGCGGTGCGCTGGCTCCCGTGGTCCGCGGCCTGGGGCGCGGTCGTCGTGATGGCCGCCGATGTCCCGGCGAGGCTGGCGCTGGCGCCCGTGGAGACCCCGGCCGGTGCCTGGACGGCCCTGCTGGGAGTGCCGGCCGGTGTCGCGCTGATGCGCTCGGGCGGCCGCCGCCGAAGGACCCGGCGCGCGCCCGCCGCGGCGGGCGCGCCACTGCCCGGACCGCGGCCGACGGCGTCCGGCGCGGCGGCCGACGGCCCGCGGGCCGGGTCGTCGCACCACGCGCGCGGGGCCGGCCCCGCGCGCGGCGGGCCCGGGGGCACCCCCTCGCGCGCCGTTCGGACGACCGGGACGGAGGACCCGCGATGAGGCGGCGTTTCACGGTGCTCGCGGCGCTGGCCGTGGTCGGCGCCGGCGTGGAGCTGGTGGCCGGGCGCGGCATGTCGCCGGGCGTGGCCTGGGACGTGCTCGGCGGTGGCGGCGACGCGACGGAACGGCACATCCTGTCCCAACTGCGCCTGCCCCGCCTGCTGGTGGCCCTCTGCGCCGGCGCCTGCCTGGCCGTGGCCGGTCTGGTCCTGCAGTCCGCCCTGCGCAATCCCCTGGCCGGGCCGGAGGTGACGGGCGTGACCCCGGGGGCGGTGCTCGGCGCCGTCACCGCGACCGCCCTGGGCCTCGCCGGGTGGGACTCGCCCCTGGCCGTGGTCCTCGCCGCGTGCGCGGGCGGGTGTGCCGGGGCGGCGCTGCTGTGGCTGCTCGCCGGCCGCGGGCGCGGTGACCCCGCGCAGACCGCCGTGCACGGGGTGCTGGTGTCGGCGGTGCTCGGCGGGCTCACCGCCATGGTGCTGCTCGTGGAGCCGGGCGAACTCGGCAGCGTGGTGCAGTGGCTGGTGGGCACCACGGAGGGCCGGGTGTGGGAGCACTGGCACCTGCTGTGGCCGTGGGCGCTCCTGTGGGGGGCCGCCGCCTGGCTGCTGGCGGGGCCGCTGACCCTGCTGCGCTGCGGGGACGACATCGCCCTCGCCGCCGGCCTCGCCGCCCGCCGGGCCCGGACCCTGGCCCTGCTGTGTGCGGTGGCGCTGACGGCGGGAGCGGTGGCCGCCGTCGGGGCGCTGGGTTTCGTCGGGCTGCTCGTGCCGCACCTGGCCGTGGCCGTCTTCGGCGCCGACCTGCGCAGGAGCCTTCCCGGTGCCGCCCTCACGGGCGCGGTGGTGGTGTGCGGGGCGGACGCGGCGGCGCAGTCGTCCTCGCGGCTGCTGGCGGCGGCGCTCGGCTCGGACCGGCTCACGCTGCCGGTCGGGGCGCTCACCGCCGGCCTCGGCGCCGCGTTGCTGCTGGTCGTCGTGCGCCGCGCGCCGAACCGTTCGTTCTGACGTCGAATCGAGGACAGAGCATGACCGAGTCCGTGGGGATCCACGTCGAGGGGGTCCACTTCGGCTACCCCGGGCGGCCCGTACTGCGGGGCGTCGACCTGACCGTCCGGCCGGGCGAACTGACCGCGCTCATCGGCCTGAACGGCTGCGGCAAGTCCACCCTGCTGCGGCTGGCCGCCGGGCTGCTGCGGCCCGGCGAGGGGCGGGTCCTGCTCGGCGGGGACGACCTCGCCCGGCTCTCCAGGCGCGCCACGGCCCGCAGGGTGGCGCTGCTGCACCAGGCGGCCCCCGCCGTACCCGGAATGACGGTGCGCCACCTCGTCCGTCAGGGGCGGTACGCGGCGCGCGGACCGCTGGGCATGCTGCGCGAGGGCGACGACCCGGTCGTCCGCCGGGCGTTGCGCGACGTCGGGGTGGAGGGATGGGCCGACCGTGACGTGGACGCGCTGTCCGGCGGTGAGCGGCAGCGTGTCCGGCTCGCCATGGCGCTCGCCCAGGACACCCGCGTGCTCCTGCTCGACGAGCCGACCACCTATCTGGACCTGCACCACCAGTTGGACGTGCTGCAGACCGTGGTGCGGCTGCGGGAGGAACGCGGGCTCACGGTGGTGATGGTCCTGCACGACCTGGCTCACGCCGCCCGCTTCGCCGAACGCGTCGTCGCCCTGCGCGACGGCCGGGTGGTGGCCGACGGGACGCCGGAGGAGGTGGTGACGCCGCGGTTGCTGGCGGACGTGCTGAACGTGGCGGGCCGGGTCGGCCGGGACCCCGAGGGCGGCTGGCCGGTGTGTTACCCAGATCACCCCCTCCCGGCTATGGAATATGAAAATCAGATTCATTAGAGTGTGGATCACGGCGCTCGACCGAACGCCGTATCTCCCTTCCAGTGATGGAGAGTTCATGGACAACGAGCAGGTCTTCGCACCGATCGCCGACCCGGGTCAGCTGGCCCACGACTCGGCTTCCCACTCCAACGCGCTCGTCGAGAACCCCTTCGAGGACACCGAGGAGTAAGCAGGGCCTCACCGCCCTCGACCGTGGGCCCGCCCGATGCCTTCCGGGCGGGCCCACACCCGTCCCACGTCCCGTCGTCAGGAGGAACACCGTGTCCCGCAGCCGTCTCGCACCCGGGGTCGAAGTCGTCACCGTGCCCGGCCGAGGACTCGCCGTCCGCACCCCGGAAGGGGAGTTCCTCGGCGTCAGGCCGGGAGACGCGGACCAGGAGGCCCTGCTCTCCCTGCTCGCGGGCGATGACACCGCCCCGGTGGACGAGGAAGTAGAGCGCGTGGTGCGGGCCTTCGCGGAAGCCGGCTACCTGACGGACGGACCGCACCGGTCGCCGTGGCCGGCCGACCGCCGCGACGTCCGCCTCCTCGGGGACCCGGTGCTGACCGAACCGCTCGCCGCACACCTGACCGCCCTCGGCGCGCGACCGCGCACGGCTCCGGCCGCGCCCCCGCCCGGCGGGGCATCGCCGCGGACCGAGGACCTGCTCGACGGAGACCCCCGCGCCGTGGTGTGGTGCCTGGACGGACCCGTCCCGGACGGACTGTGGGACGCCGCCGACCGGTTGCCCGAGCACGGCGTCGCATGGCTGCGCTGCCACCGCGAGGGCCGGCAGGCGTACGTCGAACCGGTCGCCGCCGCACCCGGAGACGTCACGTCGGCGCACGTCCGCTCCCGCCGGCTCGCCGCCACGCCCGCCCACCGCGAACTCGCCGCCTACTGGAGCGGACCCCGTACCTCGGGCGCACCGGCCGGGCTCTCCCTGCCCGCCGCCGCCCTGCTCGCGGCGCTGCTCGCGGACGATCTCAGCCGGTGGGCCACCGACGCCCCCGATCCGGCCGGCCTCCCGGCGCGGCGCCGCCTGCGACGGGTGGACCTGCGCACGCTGACCGTCACCGAACACCCCGTCCTGCCGGTACCCCCCGTCGCACCGACGCCGGGGAAGGACGGATGACGGCGTTCGGCACGGCGGTGGGGGGACTCGCCACCGACGTCCGACTCCCGGCAGGTGACGGCCCCTTCCCGGCCGTCCTGGTGCGCACCCCCTACGACCGGACCCGGCACGGCGCCGAGGCGCGCGGCTGGGCCCGCCACGGATTCGCCGCCGTCGTCCAGGACGTACGGGGCCGCCACGCGTCGCCGGGGGGGTGGCACCCGTACGCGCACGAGGCCGCCGACGGGGCGGCGACCGCCCGCTGGATCCGGCGACAGCCGTGGAGCGACGGCCGGCTGGTGGCCGCCGGCGCCTCCTACGCGGCCCACTGCGCCCTCGTCCTCGCCCTGGACGCGCCCGAGGACGCCCGGCCCGACGCCGTCGTCGCGGCCGTACCCGCCCTCGGCCCCGCGGAGACGGCACGCGAGGCGTCCGGCGTGGAGCGGCTGCTGTCCCGGGCCGGGTGGTGGGCAGCCCACGGCGACCGGCGGGACTCCGACGAGGGCGCGCTGGCCAGGGCCCTCGCCGCCGACCCCGGACTGCTCACCCACCTGCCGCTCACCGGCCTCCCCGAACGGCTCGGCCGCAGCCTGCCCTCCTGGGCGGGCCTGTGGCGGCACCGCGACCGCGGCCGCCTCGTGGCGCGGGCCGCACGGGCCGGCGTGCCCCTGCTCGTGGCCGGCGGCCACCACGACCACTTCACCGAGGACACGGTCGCCCTGTGGCGCGCCTGGGGCGGACCCTCCGTCCGGCTGCTGCTGGGCCCCTGGGGGCACTCCCTGATCGCCGCGCCCGGCCCCGACGCCGGCCCCGCCCACCGGCTGAACCTCGGCGAGCTGTACGCGCGCTGGGCCCGCCGCGCCCTGGCCGGCGCGCTCGCCCCCGGCCGGCACGGCGCCCAGGCCCTCGGCGGAGCCGACCTGTGGCTGCCCGCCGGCACCGAGGGGGCACCCCACACACCCAGGACACGAGCGGTGCACGGTCGCGTCTTCACCGCCGACCCCCGCCGGCCCGTCCGCTCCGACGACCTGACCGTCCCCACCGACGGTGCGCCCGACCGCTGCCTGCTGCTCACCCCGCCGCTGCCGCGCCCGCTCGACGTGGTCGGCCCCGTGCGCGTGCGCCTGCGGGGCACCGCCCACACCCCGTCCGCGGACTGGGCCGCCCGGCTCGTCGCGCTCACCCCGGAGGGGACCGCCGAGCGGCTCGCCGCCGGCATCGCCCGTCACGCCGAACCGGCCGGACGCCGGACCGCGTTCACCCTCGGCCTCGGCCGGATCGCCCGCCGGCTGCCGGCCGGCACCCGGCTGCGCCTGGAGATCGCCGGACACCACTTCCCGGCCCACGCCCGCAACCCCCACACCGGCGACGACCCGATCACGGCCGACCGGCTGCTCGCCTCCCGGCGGGAGGTCGACCCGGACGGCGTGGCGCTGACCCTGCCCGTCCTCCCCTCCCGCCCCACCCCCGTCGACCCCGCCGAGGAGATCCTGCGATGACGACACTGCCCCTGGAAGCCCTCGTCGACCCGGTCTGCGGCATCGTCCGCAAGGTCAAGCCCGTCGAACACCCGGCGGGGACACCACCCCGCTACACCGCGCTCACCGCCGAGGTGGCGGATGCCCGCAGGCACGGTCTGTGGCCCGCCGACCGGGTCTCCCTCGGCACCACCTTCGGCGACCCCGGGCAGGCCCGCGTCGCCGCGATAGCCGAGGGGATCGAGCGGTACTGCGGCAACCGCGTCCCGCCCCCCGGCCGTCCGGACGCCCCCGTCCGCGCCACCGCCGGCGAACTGGCGCGCAGGGGCCTGCGCCTGTACGGACCGGGAGACCTGCCCGCCTACGCCGACTGGCAGTACGCCCGCGAGAAGTACCCGTACCGCCCCCTCGGCCCCGACACCCCGGCCCTGTGGACGCGGGGCACCGAGCTGCTGCCCGGCGGGACCACCGCCGAGGTCTGGGCGCCGGTGTCGCTCACCCACCTCAACTGGCGCCAGGGCGACCTGCGGGAGCTGCCCCGCACCCACCACCTCAACTACGCCGGGATCGCCACCGGACAGGGCCTCGACGACGCCGTCGAGCGCGGCCTGCTGGAGATCGTCGAACGTGACGCGCTGGAACTGTGGTGGCACCTGGACGGCCCGGCCCGGGGCATCGACCCCGCGAGCGTGCCCGGCCTCGCCGACGACCTGGCCGGCTCCGCGCTCGACCTCCACATCGTCGAGATGCACTCGGAGTTCGCCCCCTGCATGGCCGCACTCGTCCACGACCCGGTCCTCGGTCTGTACGCCGCCGGCTTCGCCTGCAAGTACGACCCGGCCGAAGCCGCCCGCAAGGCGGTCCTCGAAGCCGTCCACACCTGGGTCTTCACCCAGGGCCTCACCGGCGCCGACGGCTGGGTCTTCCAGGCCGTGGAGGCCGGCCTGCTGGCGCGCGGACTGTATCTGGAGCACCGGGCCGACCGGCGCTACCTCGACGTCTGCGGCGAGCAGTTCGAGCACGTGCGCGACCTCGGGGCGCATGTGCAGGTGTGGCTGGACGAACGGATGAGGGCCGAGGCCCGGCGCTTCACCGAGCCCCCCCTCGGGACCGTGCCCGTCGACGCGGTCGAGCCCGGCAGCCGGGAGCGGCTGGAGAGCGCCCTGCGCGCGGGCGGGCACCGGGTCATGACCTTCGACCTCACCACCGAGGACGTGGCCGAGACCCCGCTGCGCGTCGTCCGGGTCCTCGTCTCCGGACTCCTGCCCAACGCCCCCGCCGCCTTCGGCTACTTCGGCTGCCCGCGCCTCGCCGAGGCCGCCGTCGCACGCGGCTGGCGCACCACCCCGCCGAGCGCGCCGGAGGACTTCACGCTGGCGCCTCCGCCCCACATGTGAGGACCCCGGTGGACCACCTCCGTGAGGACCGCCCGGCGGACCTCGCCGCCGCCCTCGCCCGGGCCCGCTCACCGCAGCGGCCCGGCCCCGGCACGCCCGCCGGAAGCGCCGTCCGGCCCTGGCCGGGTCCGTCCCTCCCGATCCCGGAGGCCGGCCCCGCCTCCCTCGACCTGCGTGCCCTGCTCCGCCTGTCCCTGGCGGCCTCCGACGCCTCCGGACGCCTCAGGCCCGCGCCCTCCGCGGGCGCCCTGCATCCGGTGGACACCGAACTCCTGGTGGGCACCGGCTGCTCCCTGCCGCCCGGCCGCTACGGCTACGACCCGCTGCGCCACCGCGTCCACCACCTCGGCCCGCCGCCCGACGACACACCGCCGGGCCTGACGGCCGAACTCGACGTCACCGCACGGCGCACGGCCTCCCACTACGGCCACCGGGCCTGGCCCCTCCTGCTGCTGGACACCGGGCACACCGCGGCGGCGCTGGTCCTGGCGGCCCGCGCCCTGGGCACGGGCGAGCCCCGGGCACGGCTGGACGGACGCGCCGAGCACCCCCTGGCCGCCGTGCGGATACCACCGCCCCACGGGCGGAACCGCGTCCGCCCGGAAGACACCCCCCGCACACCGGGACCGTCCGGGGACACGCCCACCCCGGCCGAACTGCTCGCCCGCCGCAGCACCCCACCGCCGCTCCGGGGCGCCCCCTCCCACGACAGCCTGCGCGCGGTCCTGGCCACCGCCGAACAAGCCGGACGGGACGACCTGTTGCGCTGGAGCGCCGCGGTCGGACCGCCACGGCCCGGCCTCCTGGAAGCGGCACCCGACGGCACGGCCCCGCGCCGGTACGCGGCGGGCGAGGCCCGCCCGACGCTCGCGGCCTGGGCCGCGGGCCAGGCGTGGATCGCGGACGCGGGCGCCGTCCTGATCGCCCACGGCTGCCCCACGGACGCCGACGCCACGCATCTGCGCCGCGCCCACCTGCGGGCCGGCTACGCCGTCCACCTGGCCCACGTCACCGCCCTGCGCCACGGGCTGGCGGCCCGGCCCGTCGGTTCCTGGCAGCAGGCGGACCTGGGCGCCGCCCTCGGAGCCGCGCCGGACCGCGACTGGATCGTCCACGCCCTGGCCCTCGGCACCCGTCACGCCGACGAGGAGAACCCCACATGATCGTCCACCCCGAGCTGCGCCGCGCCGCGGGGCGCGCGCGACGCCCTCTGCTGGCGGCCACCCTGCTGCAGGGCGCCGTCACCCTCACCCACCTGGCGCAGGCCGTCCTGCTGGCCCTCGGGCTCGCCGGCCTGGCCCGCGGCGACACCGGACCACTCCCGTGGCTGCTGACCGCGGTGTTCGCCGTCGTCGCCGTGCGCGCCGGGCTCGCCGTGTGGCAGCGGCGCACCGCCACCCGCGCGGGGGCCCTGGTCAGGGTTGCCCTGCGGGACGAACTCCTGGTCCGCCTCGGCCGTGCGGGACCCGCCTACCTCACCGCCGCACGGGCCGGAGCCGTCCGTACCACGCTCGTCGAGGGCGTGGAGGGCGTCGACGCCTACGTCTCCCGCTACCTGCCCCAACTCCTGATCACCCTCACCGTGCCGCCCCTCGTCCTGACCGCCCTGGCCGCGGTCGCGCCGTGGAGCCTCCTCGGCCTGGTCCCCGCCCTGCTCCTCGCCCTGGCCGGGCCGCGCGCCTGGGACCGGCTGCTCACCACCCGCGGCAAGGAGCACTGGGACACCTACGAAGGGCTGGGCGCCGACTACCTGGAGGCCCTCCAGGGCATGCCCGCCCTGCGCGCCGCCGGCGCCGTCGGACGCACCCGCGCACGACTGGAGGAGCGCTCCGCCGCGCTGCACCGGGCGACCGTCGCCAAACTGCGGGTCTCCCTGGTCGACACCGGCATCACCGACCTGGCCGTCCAGGGCGGCACCGCCGCCGCCGCCCTCCTCGCCTGCTGGTCGGCCACCACCGGTTCCACCACGGCGACCGGCACCTACCTCATGCTGCTGCTGGCCTCCGAGTGCTTCCGGCCGGTCCGCGACCTGGCCCGCGAGTGGCACGCCGGATACCTGGGGGCGTCGGCCGCCGACGGGCTCACGGCCCTGCGCACCGCCGAGCCGGCGGTCCCCGACTCCGGGACGGTCCCGGCGCACTGGCAGGCTCCGCCCGAACTGCGCTTCCACGACGTCCGGTTCACCTACGACGGCGCACCGGCCCCCGCCCTCGACGGAGTCTCCTTCACCGCCCCGCCGGGACGGACGACCGCGATCGTCGGCCCGTCCGGCGCGGGCAAGTCCACGCTGCTGGCCCTGCTCCTGCGCCACCACGACCCGCAGGAGGGCCGGATCACCCTCGACGGCCGCCCCACGACCGCCTACGCGCTCGACTCGCTGCGGCAGGGCATCGCCGTCGTCTCCCAGGAGACGTACCTCTTCCACGCCACCATCGCCGACAACCTGCGCCTGGCCCGGCCGGACGCCACCGACGAGGAGCTCACCCGGGCGGCGCGCGTCGCCGGTGTCCACGACGAGATCACCGCCCTCCCCGACGGCTACGCCACCCTCCTCGGCGAACGCGGCGCCACCCTCTCCGGCGGTCAGCGCCAGCGGCTCGCGCTCGCCCGCGCCCTGCTGGCCGATGCCCCGGTCCTCGTCCTCGACGAGGCCACCAGCTCGGTCGACGAACGCCGGGAGGCGGACATCGTCCGGGAGCTGACGCACGCCGCGCGCGGCCGGACCGTCCTGGTGGTCGCCCACCGGCTCGCCGCCGTCCGGCACGCCGACCGCATCGTCGTCCTCGACCACGGACGGGTGGACGCCGTCGGCGGCCACCCCGACCTGGCCGGGGCCGGCGGGGTCTACACGCGGCTCGTCGAGGCCGGCCGCACCCACCCAGGAGAACGCGCCGCATGACCACCACCGCCACCACCCCCGTCACCGCCGACGCCGACGCGCCCGCGCGAGGTGCCCTGCGCGCCCTCCTGCCCGCCCTCGCCGCACACCGCGCCATGACCGCCCGCACCTGCGCCGCCGCGCTCCTCGAACAGGGCTCCCTGGTCGCCCTGCTGACGCTGGCCGCACACACCGTGGGCACCGCCGTCATCGAGGGACGCGCGCCGTCGGCCGGCACCGTCACCACGCTCGTCGCCCTCGTCCTGGTACGCGCCCTGATGACCTGGCGGGAGATGGACCTCTCGCACGACCTGGCCTACCGGGTGCTGGCCGCACTGCGGGTGCGCGTCTTCGATGGACTCGCCCGCAGCGCGCCCGCCCGGGTCGCCGGCCGCCGCAGCGGCGACCTCGCCGCCACCGCCATGGCCGACGTGGAGGCCCTGGAGTTCTTCTACGCCCACACCACCGCCCAACTGCTCGCGGCGGGAACCGTCCTGACCGGCGGATCCGTGGTGCTCGCCACGGTCGAGCCGTGGCTGCTGGTGGCCGTGCTGCCGGTCGCGGCCCTGCTCGCCGCGGCGCCCTTCGCGGACGCGCGCGCCCGCACCGCACGCGGCGGCCGCACCCGCGGGGCCGTGGCCGGGCTGTCGGCCGACACGGTGGAGACCGTCGACGGGCTGCGCGAACTGCTCGCCTTCGGCGCCCTGTCCGGACGCCGCCGGGAGCTGGCGGAGCGGGGGCGCCAGGTGGGTGCGGCCCAGCGCGCCGAGGCGACCTGGGAGGCCGTCGCCGCGGCGGTCCGCGACCTGCTCATCGTGGCCGCGGTCCTCGGCGTGGTCGCCGCGGCCGCGCACTCCGTGACCTCCGGACGCCTGCACGGCGCGTGGGCGCCGGCGGCGATGGCCCTGTCCCTGTCCGTGCTCGGCCCGGTCGCGGAATCGGCCCGCGCCCTCAGCCAGGCCGTGGCACTGCGCGCCGCCGCCTCCCGCGTCGACGCGGCCGTCAGGGCCCCGGCCCTCGCCCCGCCCCCCACCGCGCCGTCCCCGCTGCCTCCCGGGCCGCTGGGCGTCCTGCTGCACCGGGTGAGGTTCGACTACGGCGGCGGAACCGTGCTGGACGGCGTCGACCTCACCGTCCCCCCGGGCACGACACTCGCCCTCGTCGGCGCCTCCGGTGCCGGCAAGTCCACCTGCGCCCACCTGCTGGCCCGCTTCTGGGACCCGTCCGCGGGAGCGGTGCGGCTGCTGCCCGCCGACGGCGACCCCGTGGACCTGCGGGACGTTGAGGACACGGAACTGCGGCGCGCGGTGGTCCTGGTGGGGCAGGACACGCCCCTCTTCCACGGCACCCTCGCCGACAATCTGCGGCTCGCCGCACCCGGGGCCGACGACCGGGCGCTGGCCGAGGCGGCACGGCTGTGCGGCGTCGACCGGATCGCCCCGCTGGACACCCTCGTCGGTGAGCGGGGCGCCACGCTCTCGGGGGGCCAGCGGGCCCGCGTCGCCCTGGCCCGCGCCCTGCTGGTCCGGCCGCGGGTCCTCGTCCTGGACGAGTCGACCGCCCACCTGGACAACACCGGCGACGCCGAACTCGCCGTGGCACTGCGGCAGGAGGCCCGCACGACGATCGTCATCGCCCACCGCCCGGCCGCGATGCGCCGTGCCGACCGCATCGCCGTCCTGGAGGGGGGCCGCATCACGGAGGAGGGAACCTGGGAGGAACTCACGAGCCGCCCGGGCAGTGCCCTCAACCGCATCCTCGCCGCCACCCCCTGCTGAGCATGCCGGGTCCCGGGCCGGTGCCGCCGGGAGTCCCGCCGGCACCGGCGGCGGCACAGAAGGAGACGCACCCCTCCCGGGAGGGGTGCGTCTCCTTCTGCGCACGGCGGGCGGCGGCGCGGCCGCGCCGGCCCTACCGGCCGGAGTAGGGCAGCAGCGCCATCTCGCGGGCGTTCTTGACGGCTCTGGCGAGCTGCCGCTGCTGCTGGGCGGTGACGCGGGTGACCCGACGGCTGCGGATCTTGCCGCGGTCGGACACGAACGTCCGCAGCAGATCGACGTCCTTGTAGTCGACGTAGGTGACGCCGGCCGCGTCCAGCGGGTTGGGGCGGGCCTTCAGCGGCTTGCGGGGGCCTTGGCGCGGAGCCATGAATGTTCCTTCTCTGGTGAGTGTGCGGGGGACCGGTCCGGTGTGCGGTTCAGGTCCGGGCGACGGGGTCGAGGAGGGAGTCGAAGGCGGCCGGCAGCCGCTTCCACGCCTCGGGTCCGGCGGCGTACTCGGCGTCGGTGAGCAGGCAGGAGTCGAGCAGCCGTGCGAGCCCGTCGCGGTCGAGTCCGGGCGAGGTGAAGACGAGGTGCTGGCAGCGGTCACCGTGCTCCGGATGCCAGTCCAGCGCGGCCGCGGCCCGGCGTACGGGCGGGACCAGGTCCCAGGCGGCGTCGGGCAGCGACGCCAGCCAGGGGCCGGCACCCTCCACGCACAGGGCTCCGCCGGCGGCGTCCCAGGCGAGCAGGGTGTCGGGACGGTCGGCGAGCCAGAACCGTCCGCGACTGCGGGCGGCCGCGCAGCAGAGGTCCTCCAGCGCCCGGTACAGGCGTTCCGGGTGGAACGGACGGTGGCGGCGCCAGACGAACGTGGTCACCCCGGCCTCGTCCGCGTCCTGGGGGAGCAGGGCACAGGCCGGGTGCTGGGCGGCGGCAGCCGCGTCCACGTCGAAGCCGGCGAAGGCCAGCCGGGCGAGTTCCGCGGAGCCGCCGTCCACCTGGCGTGCGGTGGGGTGGAGCTGGCGGAGGAGCGCGCGATCCTCGTCGTCGGCGTCCTCGCTCTCCACGACGGCGACGACGGGGGCGTACTCCAGTTGCCGGGCCCAGGTGTCGCCGACGGTGCGCTGGTCGGTCGCGGCAGCCGCGAGACCGGCCTCCGCGAGGTCGTCGCCGTTGCCGAGGCAGGGCAGGACGAGGGCCGGGTCGACCGCCGTGACCACGTTGGTGAGGCGGACCCTGCCGCCGCCGTGGGCGGCCACGACCTCGGCCATGGCCCTGGGCTCGACGGAGTCCCACAGTTCGACGACGGCGAGCCGGGTCAGGCCGCCTTCGGCCAGCCGCTCGAGCTCGGGCATCAGGTCCTCGCGCAGCGCGCAGCAGGCGCAGTCGTTGACCAACGGGGCGTCACCGCGGGACAACTCGCCGGAGGCGTCACGCACTTGACGCAGGACGGTGCCTTCCGCCGCCGTGGACAGGTCGTGGTGGAGGACGACACTGCCGGGAACCGTCCGCAGCAGGCCGTCCACGACCGTCCGGCGGGCCTCGGAGTGCAGCCCGCCGACGATCAGCACCGGCAGAGGGGTCGCATCCCGCATCAGTTCGCTCCGGGCCGGCCGTAGCGGCGCTCGAACCGTTCGACCCGCCCGGCGGTGTCCAGCACCCGGGCGGTCCCCGTGTAGAAGGGGTGGCTCACGTGCGAGATCTCGACGTCGACCACCGGGTAGGTCTCCCCGTCCTCCCAGTCGATCGTCCTGTCGCTGGTCAGGGTGGAGCGGGTGAGGAAGGCGTAGTTCGCGGCCCGGTCGCGGAAGACGACGGGACCGTAGGCGGGGTGGATGCCTGGCTTCATGACGGTGTTCCTTCGGGTCGGGACGGGTGCCGGCGGCAGGGGGGTGCGGGGATCAGCGTTCCTCGCGGAAGTCGACATGGCGCCGGGCGAGGGGGTCGTACTTGCGCAGCACCATCCGGTCGGGATCGTTCCGGCGGTTCTTGCGGGTGACGTACGTGTAGCCGGTCCCCGCGGTGGAGCGGAGCTTGATGATCGGGCGTACCTCGTTGCGAGCCATGCCGCTACTATATGGGAATGATTTCCATTACCAACAACTCACCGACTGACGAAGGGCAGGCAGGACCTTGTCCGCTCACTGCCAACTGACCGGCGCGCAGCCGGGATTCGGCAACACCATCTCCCACTCGCACCGGCGCACCCCGCGCCGCTTCGACCCCAACATCCAGCGCAAGCGCTACTGGCTGCCGAGCGAGGGCCGGTACGTACGGCTGACGCTCAGTGCGAGGGCGATCAAGACCGTCGACAGCATCGGCATCGAGGCCGCCGTGGCCCGCGTCCGCGCCCGGGGAGGGAAGGTCTGATGGCCAAGAAGAGCAAGATCGCGCAGAACGAGAAGCGCAGGGCGACCGTCGAGCGGTACGCGGCCCGGCGGGCGGAGCTGAAGGAGATCGTCCGCCGGCCGTCCTCCACCGACGCCGAACGCCGGGACGCGGCGGCGGAACTGCGGCGCCAGCCCCGGGACGCCAGTGCGACCCGGGTGCGCAACCGCGACAGCGTGGACGGGCGGCCGCGGGGCCACCTGCGGAAGTTCGGTCTCTCCCGGGTCCGCCTGCGCGAGCAGGCCCACGCCGGCTTCCTCCCGGGAGTCACCAAGTCGTCCTGGTAGCCCCGGCGGTGCCGCGGCGGACGGAGCCTTTGGCCGTGACACGCGGGTGTCGCGGACGGAGGCTCCGGCGCGGCCGGCCGGTGTCCTGACCACCGGCCGGGACGACCGCGAGGAGACGGGACATGACGGGGCGGTTCGGCCCTCGTCACTCCCGCACGCGGGTCTCAGGCGTGCGGTGCGATCCGCCGGACCTCGATCAGCGCGAGGTTCTCCGGATGCAGCGTCGGAGCCTGGACGCCGAGCACGGACAGGACGCGGCCCGGCAGTTCGACACCCTCCGGTGTCCACCAGGGGAGCGGGCTGGTGACCGGACCCCGGGTCGCGTCGCCGGGCGGCAGCGGGGTCACGGCGTAACGCGCGTCCTCCGCCAGTCCGGGCAGGCGCACGCGCCCCGTCGGCATCTGCACGCTCGTCGCCTGCTGCACCACCGCGTACACGGCGTGGGACCGGTCCGGGGCCACGACGCCGTGCACCGACACCGCGGGGTCGTGGGAGTCGCCGTGGACCACCGTCCCCCCGTGCAGCAGCGGACGGAGCCGCTTGTGGACCGCGATCCACTCGGCGAGCCGACGGCGTTCGCCGGGCGTCGCCAAGGTGAGGTCCCACTCGATGCCCAGGTGACCGAAGAACGCCGTACCGGCACGGAAGTCCAGACCGTGCGTGCGGCCCGTGGTGTGCGCACGGGGGGCGCCGACGTGCGCACCCATCAGTTCCGGGGGCAGCAGCAGACCCGTCCACAGCTGGATCCGCTGCCGTTCCAGGGCGTCGATGCAGTCGCTCGTCCACACCCGGTCACTGCGTTCGAGGACGCCCAGGTCCACCCGGGCGCCGCCCGACGAGCAGGACTCGATCTCCAGTCCGGGACGACGCCGGCGCAGCTCGTCCATCAGCGCGTACACCGCGGTGGTCTGCGCGTGCACCCCGCCCACGCCGCAGGGGCCGCTGCCCGCGTCGATGAGGTCGCGGTTGTGGTCCCACTTGAGGTAGTCGACGGCGTACTCGCCGACCAGGGCGTCCAGACGCCCGAGCACGTACGCGTACGCCTCCGGCCGGCCCAGGTCGAGGACCTGCTGGTGCCGGGCCTCCGGCGGCATGCGCCCGGCTGCGGACAGGATCCACTCCGGGTGGGACCGGGCCAGGTCCGAGTCGGGATTGATCATCTCCGGCTCGACCCAGAGACCGAACTGCAGGCCGCGCGACCGGACGTGCTCGACCAGCGGGTGCAGTCCCTGCGGCCAGATCTCCGGGTCCACGTACCAGTCGCCCAGTCCGGCCCGGTCGTCGCGGCGCCCGCGGAACCACCCGTCGTCCAGGACGAACCGCTCGGCCCCGACCTCCGCGGCGGCGTCCGCCAGGGCGGTGAGGGTGGCGAGGTCCTGCCGGAAGTAGACCGCCTCCCAGGTGTTGAGCGTGACGGGGCGCGGAGCGGCCGGGTGATGGGGACGCTGCCGCAGGTACGTGTGGAAGCGCGCTGCCATGTCGTCCAGGCCCCGGCCGTACGAGGCCAGCAGCCACGGGGTCGTGTACTCCGCGCCGGGCCCGAGGCGCACCTCGCCCGGCAGCAGCAGCTCGCCGCCGCCGAGGAGCGAGACCCCGGAGTTCGTCCGCTCGGCGAAGGTGCGGTGGTTGCCGCTCCACGCGACGTGCAGGCTCCACACCTCACCCCCGCGGAAGCCGAAGCCCCGCTCACCCACCGCGTGCAGCAGCGTGGCGTCGACACCGGTACGGCCGCGCCGGTTCTCCCGCAGATGCGTGCCGAGGGTGAACTCGTGGCGCTGCGGTGACCGTTCCCGCAGGTGGCGGCCGGTCAGGTCGAGGACTTCGGCGGCGTGCGCGGGCACCGGCAGGGCGAGGTGCAGCCCCTCCAGCGTGTAGGTGCCCTCCGCCCGGTTGGTGAGGCGCGCGCGCTGGCGGACGAGGCCGGCGGGGGTGAGCTCCAGCTCCCACCGCAGACCGAGCCCGGCCTGGTCGTCCGCGGCGTCGACCGTCAGCGAGCGGGGGCCCGGGAACCGCAGCTCCCGCACCGTGAAGGCGCAGGAGAAGTCGGCGCCCTCGCGGTGGCCGGACAGTCCCGGGGTGCCCAGCCAGCCGGCCGACTGCTCGGGCAGCACGCTCACGGGCACCGGGACGTCGGGCACGCTGGTGCCCAGCTCGGCGACGCTCGCCCTGGCGAGGGCGACCAGGTCGCCCCCGCCCGGTGTGTCGTCCTCCAGGTCCCCGAGGTCGGCACCCCAGTGCAGCACCCGCGGGAGGCGGGGCCCCGAGCAGTCGAGGACCAGGCTCGTGCCGCCCGAACGGAAGTGGAGCAGCCGGCGGGAACGGTCGGTGGTCACGTAGGTGCTCCTTCGGTAGGTCGGGGGAGGGCGGGAGGACGGAGGGACACCGCCCGCGGCGCGGAGCGGGACGGCTCGACCACGATCAGTTCGCCCACGCCGCGTTCCAGCGCGGCACGGCCGCCTCCGTCGATGCCCGAGTCGGTGACGAGCGTGTCGGCCGCGCCCAGCGGGGCGATGCCCGCCAGGCCGGTCGCGTTCCACTTGGTGTGGTCGGCCAGTACCACGGTCCGCCGCGCCGAGCGGCACATCGCCCGGTTGGTCTCCGCCTCGTCCGGATTCGGGGTGCTGAAGCCGGTCCGTGCGTCCATGCCGTGCACCCCCATGAACAGCACGTCGACGTGGAGCGTGCGCAGCGCGGCGACCGCGACCGGCCCCACCAGCGCGTCGGAAGGGGTGCGCACCCCGCCGGTGAGCACCACCGTCCGCGTCCGCCGCCGGCCGGTGTGCAGGATCTGAGCCACCTGCACACTGTTGGTGACGACCGTGAGGTCCGGGACGTCCAGGAGGCGCCGGGCGAGCGTCCACGTGGTCGTCCCGGCGGTCATGCCGATCGCCGAGCCCGGAGTGACGAGCCGGGCGGCCGCGACCGCGATGGCCTCCTTGGCCGGGACCTGACGGGACCGCTTCTCCGCGAACGCCGGTTCCCCGTCGCCGCCGGGCGGCGCTGCCACCGCGCCGCCGTGGACCTTGTCGAGCCGGCCCCGTCGTGCGAGCGCCTCCAGATCGCGCCGGATCGTCATGTGGGACACGTCGAACCGCTCCGTCAGCGCGCTCACCCGGATGGAGCCGTGCTGCCGGACGAGCCGGGCGATGTCCTCCTGCCGTTGCCTGGCGAGCACCCCGTCACCCGTCCGCGGGCGGGGTGCCGTGCTCCCGGACCACCGCGACGTCGCCCGCGCGGACCATGATCCCGCGGTCCGCGGTGGCACCGCTCAGCAGGTCGGTGCCCTCGGCCGGGACGGACACGTCGTGCGGGGAGTGGTTGATCACGAACAGGTACGCGGCGTCCGGGCCGCGCCTGCGGACCACCTCCACGCCGGCCGGCACCTCGGCCGCGGCGGCGACCCCGGCCTCCCGGCAGATCCGGGCCAGCAGCGTGCGCAGCGCCTCCGCGTCCGGACGCGTCGCCACGTACCAGGAGACGCCGTCGCCGTGGCCGTGACGGGTGACCGCCGGGTGCCCCGCGACCGGGCCGCCGTCCGCCGGGTCCGCCGCGAACGACAGGACCGTCTCGGCCCCCCGCGGTTCGACGAGTTCGGTCCAGACCGTCGCCCGCGAACCGTCGGAGAGGCGGACCGCCTCCGCCTCCCGGAGCGGGAAGAACTCGTCCACCCGGACCCCGAGCATGTCCCGGTACGCTCCCGGGTGGCCGCCGAGGCGGACGTGGTCGTGCTCGTCCACCACACCGCTGAAGAAGCCGACGGCCGCGTGTCCGCCGCCCGCGACGAACCCGTTCAGCGCCTTGGCGTCCGTGTCGCTCGTCAGGCAGAGGCTGGGGACGAGGACCAGCCGGTACCCGGTCAGGTCGCTGCCCGGATGCACCAGGTCGCAGGTGACGCCCAGCGACCACAGCGCCTCGTACCAGGAGCGGACCAGGTCGAGGTAGCGCAGGTCCTGCGAGGGGGTGGCGTCCATCTCCAGGGCCCACCAGGCGTTCCAGTCGAAGAGGAGCGCCACGTCCGACTCCACGCGGGTGCCGCGCACCTCCGACAGTGCCCGCAGGTCCCGGCCGAGGGCCGTGACCTCACGCCAGACCTTGGTGTCCGTGCCCCCGTGCGGGAGCATCGCGGAGTGCCACTTCTCGGCGCCGGCCTTCGACTGGCGCCACTGGAAGTACAGGACCCCGTCGGCGCCGCGCGCCACGTGCGCGAGGCTGTTGCGCCGCATCTGCCCCGGCGTCTTCGCGACGTTGCGGGGCTGCCAGTTCACCGCGGAGGTGGAGTGCTCCATCAGCAGCCACGGGGCGCCGCCGCCCAGGCCGCGCGCGAGGTCGGCGTCGAGGGACAGACCGATGTGCGCCCCGGGGTCCGCGGCCGTGAGGTACTGATCCACGGACACGAAGTCGCACGCCGCGGCGAGGGAGAAGCCGTCGACCTTCTTCTCCAGGGTGACCAGGAGGTTGGTGGTGAGCGGCACACCGGGGGAGAGACGACGCACGATCTCCGCCTCGCGCCGGTGCAGGGCCAGCAGCGCGTCCGAGGAGAAGCGCCAGTGGTCCAGCCGCTGGGTCGGGTTGGCCACGGCGGCGGTGGCGCGCGGCGGCATGACCTCCGCCCAGTCGCCGTACCGCTGGCTCCAGAACGCCGTCCCCCACGCCTCGTTCAGACCGTCGAGATCGCCGTACCGCTGCCGCAGCCAGTCCCGGAAGGCGTCCGCGCTGATGTCGCAGAAGCAGTGCGCGTTGTGGTTGCCCCACTCGTTGTGCAGGTGCCACAGCACGAGCGCGGGGTGGTCGCGGTACCGCTCCACGATCCGCTCGGTGAGACGGCCGGCCGCCTCGGCGTACGCGGGGCTGCTCGGGCAGAACGTCTGCCGCGAACCGTGCGTCAGCCGGACGCCGTCGGCGGTCACCGGCAGCGCCTCGGGGTGGCGCAGCGAGAACCACGGTGGCGGGGACGCCGTGGCCGTCGCCAGGTCGACGGCGATGCCCCCTGCGTGCAGCAGGTCCAAAACCTCGTCGAGCAGGCCGAACTCGTACACGCCGGGGCGCGGTTCCAGCAACGCCCAGGAGAAGACGCCGACGGTGACGAGGTTGACGCCGGCCTCACGCATGAGGCGGACGTCCTCGTCCCACACCTCGCGCGGCCACTGCTCCGGGTTGTAGTCGCCGCCGTAGGCGATGCCGCCGAGCCGGTCCGACAGCTGCTTGAGCGCGTTGTTCACGACTTCACCGCTCCCGCCGCGAGTCCGGCCTTCCAGTAGCGCTGGAGCACCAGGAAGGTGATGACGATCGGGACGACCGAGACGAGCGACCCGGTGAGGCTGAGGATCTGCAGCGAGGGGTCGCGGCTGACCTGGGACTGCCAGGTGAACAGGCCGAGGGTGACCGGGTAGAGGCGGTCGTCCTGGAGCATCACCAGCGGCAGCAGGAAGTTGTTCCAGATGACCACGAACTGGAACAGGAAGATCGTCACCATGGCGGGCGACATCAGCCGCACGGCCATGGTGAAGAAGGTCCGCAGCTCCCCGGAGCCGTCGATGCGCGCGGCCTCCAGGAGTTCGTCGGGCACGGAGGCGGCCGCGAAGATCCGCGAGAGGTAGACGCCGAAGGGGCTGACGATGCTCGGCAGGAAGACCGCCCAGAAGGTGTTGGTGGCGCCCACCTTGGCGAAGAGCAGGAACAGCGGCAGCGCGAGCGCGGTGGCCGGGACCAGTACTCCGCCGAGCACCACGGAGAACAGGAATTCCCTTCCGCGGAAACGGTACTTGGCCAGGGCGTAACCGGCCATGGCGGACAGCAGCGTGCCGACGGCCGCGCCGGCCCCCGCGTAGAGGAGGCTGTTGAACAGCCAGGGCAGGAAGACTCCGTCCTGCTTGGTGAAGAGGGCCCGCAGGTTGTCGATCAGGTGGAAGTCGGAGAACCACAGGCCGAAGGTGTCGACCAGGTCGCCCTGGGTCTTGGTGGCCGAGACGACCAGCCAGAACACCGGGAGCAGCATGTAGACGGCGATCACGGCCAGGAAACCGGTGGCGACGACCACCGAGAGACGGCTCTCCCGCGGGCCGCGCGACGTCTTCTCCGAGGCCGGCGCGGGCGCGTGGGCACCCGCGGTGTCGGTGAGGAGGCTCATGATTCGGCCTTTCGACCCGTGAACTTGAGGAACCCGAACGACAGGACGAACGTGGCCAGGGCCAGCGTCACCGACATGGCGGCGGCCTCGCTGTAGTTGTCCGACGAGGCGAGCGAGTAGGCCGCCAGGTTCGGGGTGTAGGTGCTGGTGACGCTGGTGGAGATCGAGCGGAGCACCTGCGGTTCGGTGAACAGCTGCAGCGTTCCGATGATCGAGAAGACGCCGGTCAGCATGAGCGCCGGACGCAGGATGGGGATCTTGATGCGCCAGGCGATCTTGGCCTCGCTCGCCCCGTCCATGCGCGCCGCCTCGTAGATGTCGGACGGGACTGCCTGCAGCGCGGCGTAGATGATCAGCATGTTGTACCCGGTGTAGGTCCAGGTCACGATGTTGCCGATGGACCAGAGCATCATCGACGAGCCCAGGAAGTCCGGCGCGGACCCCATCGTGTCCAGCAGCTCCACGACGGGCGACAGACGCGGGTCGTACAGGAAGGCCCACATGAGGGCGGCGATCACGCCGGGGATGCCGTAGGGCACGAAGTAGGCGATGCGGAAGAAGCGCTTGAGGCGGGCCACGGTGGAGTCCAGCAGCAGCGCGAGCACCAGGGCCAGCAGCAGCATCACCGGGATCTGCACCAGGCCGAAGAGCAGCACCCGGCCGACGCTGCCGAGGAACTCACTGTCGCCCAGTACTTCCCTGTACTGCTCGAAGCCGGCGAACACGGTCGTCTTGCGGCCGAAGGTGCCGCCGGTGCGTTCCGTCTTGAGCAGGCTCTGGTAGAAGGCGTA
Organism: Streptomyces pilosus; assembly: GCF_014649835.1. Lineage (GTDB taxonomy): Bacteria > Actinomycetota > Actinomycetes > Streptomycetales > Streptomycetaceae > Streptomyces > Streptomyces pilosus. Next base: position 132,299 of record NZ_BMTU01000002.1, read on the forward strand.
TCCGACCGGAACCAGGGTGAAGAGGACGAAGGGTATGAAGAACGGCAGGAGGAAGAAGGCGGGCGCCCAGTTCCGTCTGCGGCGCGGCGGAGTGGGGGCGGTGGTGGTCTTCGCTGGTGGCGCCGCTGTCGCGGCCGTCCGGTCGGCGGTCATGGCGTGGTCTCTTCCCAGGCTTCCTTGACGAGGAGGAGAGGACCGGCGGGCGTGACGACGCGCCGCCGGTCCCCGTCGGTTACTTGGCGACCTCGAGGGACTGCTTCTCCAGGGAGTCCACCGTCTTGGTGTCCGTCTGCGCGAGCGCGTCCTTCAGTGTTCCCTTGCCGCCCAGGGCTCCCGCGATGCCGTCGCCCATGAAGCGGTAGGTGTCCGTCATGGTCGGGCCGAAGGTCCAGTCCGTGGTGACGTTCTTGGAGGCGTCCGCGAAGACGTCGAAGATCTTCTGGCCGCCGTAGAAGTCCACCGGCTGCTGCAGCGCCGGCAGGTCGAGCCCCTTGACGGCCGCCGGGTAGAGGCCGCCCTCACGGTTGAGGATCTCCAGTGCCTTCGGGTCGGTGTTCAGCCACAGGGCGAACTTCGCTGCCTCGTGGGGGTGCTCGCTCTTGCCGAGGACCGCCGTCGTCGAACCGCCCCAGTTGCCGGCCTTGTCGTCGCCCGCGGACCACTGCGGCATGGGCGCGACACCCCACTTGCCGGAGGTCGCCTTCGCGTTGTCCCGGATGGTGCTGTAACCCCAGGCGGCGCTGACCCAGGTCGCCACCTCACCGTCGTTCCACGCCTTGTAGAGCGCCGGGGAGAAGCCCTGCAGGTCGGTCGCGACCAGCTTCTCGTCGATCATCTTCTGCCAGTAGTCCGCCACCTCGCCGGCGGCCGGGCTGTCGACGTCGACCTTCCACGCGTCGCCCTCCTGGCCGAACATGTTCGCGCCCTTCTGCCAGAGCAGGCCGCTGAACCAGTTCGGGTCGGTCTGCGAGAAGTGCGTCATGTACGCCTTGGGGTCGGCCTCCTTCAGCTTCTTGGCCGCCTGGTAGTACTCCTCCCAGGTCGTCGGGACGGATATGCCGTGCTTCTCGAAGAGGTCCTTGCGGTAGAAGAGGGCCATCGGTCCCGTGTCCTGGGGCACCGCCCAGACGCCGTCCTCGCCGCCGGAGCCGAAGGTCACCTGGGACCAGGTCCACTTGACGAAGTCGCCCTCGGCCTCCTTGACGCCCGCGCAGGCGGCGATGTCGGTGAGGCCCTCCTGGAGGCGGAAGCTCGCCAGCGAGTCGTACTCGATCTGGCCGAGGTCGGGGGCGTTGCCCGCCTTCAGGGCGTTCGACATGTTCTGGTAGGTGCCGGCGTTACCGTTCGGGGTCGACTTGACGGACACCTGGATGTCCGGGTTCTGGCGGTTCCACTCGGCGACCGCCTTCTCGACGCCGGGGATCCAGGACCAGTACGTGAGCTCGACCTTGCCCTCGCTCTTCTCGCACGATCCCTGACCGCCCGAGGCGCTGTCCCCTGAGTCGGAGCCGCCGCAGGCCGCCGTGGCGAGCAGGGGGAGGGCGGCAAGGGCCACCAGGGCCCGGCGGAACACGGGGCGTTGAGTCCGCAGTGACATGGCGTCTCCTCAGGTGCGTGCCGCTCTGTTACGTGTCTCGGAGCGGTCGGGTGCGCACACATTGACTGTTAACGACTCGTAAAGTCAACACAGTCCATCGGGAGATCACGGAACCAAACATAAAACGTTATCGACGCGACAGGGGGTGGAGGGCAGTGGTCTCTACCAGCGAGGATTGGCTTTGCCGATCACCGGACGGGATTGTCGAACGTTGTCAGAGAACGTTTCAGTGAATGTGCAGGCGTGAATCGGTCCGGTCAACAAGTCTCCGGCCGGGCGGGCCGTCCGGGCGGCAAAGCGGTGTCCCCGACCTCCCGGGACGCGGCTCGGGCGCTGTCGCCCCGTGCCCGGTGCGGGCGATGCGCTCGCGCACAGCAGCGGCTTAGCCGCCCCGGCCGCGAGAGCAGGGGGCGGAGGGCCGGGAAGCTCGCCCGTCTTTAGGGGTGTCCCAACCGGGAACGGGCAGTGACGGCGAACGCGACCGCACGGAGCGACGGCGCGACGCAATGGACTCGAAAGTTTCGACCCGATCGCGGCGCAGAGGCGCCGTAACTTAGGAGGGCCGGGCCTGTCCGTCAAGGTCTGTCGCCGATCTGTCCGGAACGAGTTCCTCCTCCGGGGGTGACGGTTTCTCACACCGGTAGAAGCCTTGTGGGCGCCTCGGTCGGCGGCTCGTCGACCCGGCACGCCGCCCTCCTGGGAGGGCGTACGAAAGTTTCGGACTCGGATCGGAAACTTATCCTGCCGCAAGGGTTGACGAGTCACCGTCAACCTTCAATCATCCTGTCTGGCAACCCGACCGCCGGCCGAGATCTCGACCCACTGTCACGCGCGGTGTCCGGTGCTCCCGTCATCCCTACCTTGGAGGCACAGCCATGGGCCCCTACGCCCTTCCCCCACCTCTCGTCCGCCGGAAGGTCCGCGTCCTCTTACTGGCGCTGGTCGCCGGCGTCCTCGGTGTGGTCGCCGCACTTCTCACGCCGCCGCCCGCGCAGGCCGCCGAGAGCACACTCGGTGCCGCGGCGGCACAGAGCGGCCGCTACTTCGGCGTCGCCATCGCCGCGAACAGGCTCAGCGACTCCACCTACGCGACGATCGCGAACCGCGAGTTCAACTCGGTGACGGCCGAGAACGAGATGAAGATCGACGCCACCCAGCCGCAGCGGGGCCAGTTCAACTTCGCCGCCGCCGACCGCGTCTACAACTGGGCGGTGCAGAACGGCAAGGAGGTGCGCGGCCACACCCTCGCCTGGCACTCCCAGCAGCCCGGCTGGATGCAGAGCCTCAGCGGCAGTGCGCTGCGCCAAGCGATGATCGACCACATCAACGGCGTGATGGCCCACTACAAGGGCAAGATCGCGCAGTGGGACGTCGTGAACGAGGCGTTCGCCGACGGCAGTTCCGGAGCCCGGCGCGACTCCAACCTGCAGCGCACCGGCAACGACTGGATCGAGGTCGCCTTCCGCGCCGCACGCGCCGCCGACCCGTCCGCCAAGCTCTGCTACAACGACTACAACGTGGAGAACTGGACCTGGGCCAAGACCCAGGCCATGTACAACATGGTGCGGGACTTCAAGCAGCGCGGCGTGCCGATCGACTGCGTCGGCTTCCAGTCGCACTTCAACAGCGGCAGCCCCTACAACGCCAACTTCCGCACCACCCTGCAGAACTTCGCCGCCCTCGGCGTCGACGTGGCCGTCACCGAACTCGACATCCAGGGCGCCTCGTCCACGACCTACGCCAACGTCGTCAACGACTGCCTGGCCGTCTCCCGCTGCCTCGGCATCACCGTCTGGGGTGTCCGCGACAGCGACTCCTGGCGGGCGGGGGACACGCCGCTGCTGTTCAACAACGACGGCAGCAAGAAGCCCGCCTACACCGCCGTCCTCAACGCCCTCAACGGCGGCTCCACCACTCCGCCGCCCCCGGACGGTGCGACGATCAAGGGCGTCGCCTCAGGCCGCTGCCTGGACGTGCCGAGCAGCAGCACCACCGACGGCACCCAGCTCCAGCTCTGGGACTGCCACAACGGCACCAACCAGCAGTGGACGCACACCGACGCCGGTGAACTCCGGGTCTACGGCAACAAGTGCCTGGACGCCGCCGGCACCGGCAACGGCGCCACCGTGCAGATCTACAGCTGCTGGGGCGGCGACAACCAGAAGTGGCGCTTGAACTCCGACGGATCCATCGTCGGCGTCCAGTCCGGCCTCTGCCTCGACGCCGCCGGAAGCGGCAACGGCACCAGGATCCAGCTCTACTCCTGCTCGAACGGCACCAACCAGCGCTGGACCCGCGCCTGACCGGGCCCGCGGGAGGACGACGCCGATGACCGCGAGGGCCGCCGCCGCCAGGACGGCGGCGGCCCTCGCGACCGCCGCGACCCGGCGGTCCGTTCCCGTGGCGGCGCGGGCAGACGCCCCTCTCCCCGGAGCGCACGACGTTCCTCACAACCCCCGGATCCGACGCGCGCCGCGCGGTACAATGAGGACCGCCCTTGACCTGCACGAAGCAGGCAGGGAGCCGTCATCCGGGAGTCAGACATGCTGCGCACCATGTTCAAGTCCAAGATCTAGCGTTTGGGTGTTTCCGCAGGTCAGAGCCCTGATTGTCGCCTCCAGGTCAGCAAACGGTCAGCATCGGGCCGGACGGTTTCCGGCTTGCTGACCTGCACCGGCGGCAGGTATCGGCTGCCCCGCCCGACGCCCTGCTCGGGAGGCTTGATACGTGGTTCGACAGCTCGCTCGTGGGATGGGGTCGTTCTTCAAGGAGTGCGGTTGTTCCAGGCCGACCCGTTGCGCGCACCCGTACACGATTCGGTTCAGGGACGCTCTCGGCAGGCAGCGTGAAGAGGCCGGCTACGGCACGCAGGATGACGCGATCGATCGCCTTACGCAGATTTACGCGGAGAAAAAGAAGACGGCGCCGTCCGTTGCCGAGGCCCGCCGGGAACTCGGTCAGCAGACGGTCGCGGATTACGCGAAGCAGTGGCGGCCGCGGCAGCGGAGGATGACGGAGTACTCCACGGGCTGGCACGTGGACAGCTCCATCAACGTGCACATCGTCCCCCGTCTCGGATCAAGGAAGCTGAACTCCGTCACGCCGATCGTGGTCGAGCGATTCCTGGACGAGTTGGAGGCCGATGGGGTGGGCCGCGGAAACCAGGTGAACATCTTCCGCACTCTGAAGGCGATCTTGCGGGACGCCTATGGCAAGGGGGCCATGGCGGACGATCCTTTGAAGGGGGTCCAGGAGCCGGAGTACGTCCGCCAGAAGGTGGTCATCCCGCCCCTCGCCTACGTGAAGAAGGCGCTGACTGCCGCTGGCGAGTATCTCGCGCTTGAGATCGTCATGATGGTGGGCTGCGGCTTGCGAAACGGGGAAGCCCGGGCCGTGAACATCAACAACGTCGTGGCGGACGACATCTACCGAGTGCATGAGCAGATCCACTCCAACACGCACAAGCCGGCGAAGCTGAAGCACCGCAAGGCGGGGGAGTTCCGGGAGGTCCCCCTGCCGCGCTCGGTGCGGGAAGCGATGGAGCGGTTTGAGGAGAAGCACGGCACCACGCAGGATGGCTATCTCCTGCGCGGCCCAAGCGGCTACTACACGGAACCGATGGAACGCCGCCGTGTGCAGAAGCTCTTCAAGGAGCTCCCTGCAGCGGACGGCGTGGGGATGTACAGCTTCCGGCACTACTTCGCCTCTAACGCGCTCGGGAACGGAATACCGATCACCGACGTGGCCGAATGGATGGGGCACAAGTCCATTGAGGAAACGTATCGGACCTACCGGCACCTGATGCCTGGGAGCATCGCGAAGGCGGCTCGCATTTTGGATGCAGGCTTGTGGGAAGCGGCCTGATTCGACGCTGAAGTCAGCAGGTTCTTTGTCTGCCGGTGGTACAGGCGTCAAGCGTCGCTGACCTGTGTAAAACGTGGCCACGCGTGGCCATTTTGCAGCCGCTGGCCGGGAATGGTCCGCATCTTGTCCTCAGTGAGATGAGCCGGCACCCCGCAGCTTGAGGACACCTCCTGGCGGATGTGTTGGCCCGCCCGGTGCTACGGCGCGGTGGGCTGGTGCGGGGAGCGGACCACGAGCAGGGTGATCTCGCTGGGGGGCGAAGACGCGGAACGGCGGGCCCCAGAAACCGGTGCCGCGGCTGGTGTAGAGGAGGGTGCGCCTGCCGTGGCGGCTGAGGCCGGCGACGGCGGGCTGGTCGATGCGGACCAGGTGGTGGAAGGGCCAGATCTGACCGCCGTGGGTGTGACCGGAGAGTTGGAGGTCGACGCCGCCGGCTGCCGCCCGGTCGACGAACTTGGGCTGGTGGGCCAGGAGCAGGACGGGCAGGTCGGGGTCGGCGCCGTCCAGGGCTCCGGCGAGGTGGGCGCCGTGGCCAGCGAGGCCGGAGGACTCGGCGGTGACGTCGTCCACGCCGGCGACCACGAGGGTGTCGCCTCCGCGTTCGAGCAGCAGATGGCGGTTGCGCAGCGGCTCCCAGCCCAGCTCGCCCATCAGGTCGACCCAGCCCTGGGCCTCGCTGTAGTACTCGTGGTTTCCGGTGACGTAGACCCGGGCCCGGGTGGCTCGCACGGTGCCGAGCGGAGCGGCCTGGGCGCGGCGGCGTTCGGCCGTGCCGTCCGCGATGTCGCCGGTGTGGCAGACCAGGTCGGCCTCCAGGGTGTTCACCGTCTCGCACACCCGCGCCGACCAGCGCGTGCGGTCGAGCGGGCCGTAGTGGGTGTCGGTGATGAGGACGACGCGGGTGCCGTCCAATCCGGCACCCAGCCGTGGGAGTTGTACGTCGAGGCGGCGCACGCGTGGCACGCGGCGGGCTTCGGCGTATCCCCAGGCGAGTAGTACGGCGGTTTTGCCGAGGACGGCCCAGGTGACGATGCGGGCCCGGTTCTGACTCTCGTCGACGTCGGCCACGGTCAGGGCGAGCCGCAATGGGACGCCGACCAGAACGGACCAGGTGAACAGGATGCAAGTGGTGCCGAGCAGGGTGTAGCCGATGATCGCGGCCCGGTCCTGCTGGGGCCGACCGTGGCCGCGCACCATCGCGAGCGGCATACGAGCGCGGGCCCCACTGAAGCCGGCCAAAGCACTCCTGCAACAGCGCGTTGACCTACCCGAGTGCCTTGCCGGCAACCGTCCCGAGGGCGCTTCTGCGCGGAACCGTGAGACGACGAAGTCCCACCGGAACGCTCCGGTGGGACTTCGTCGTCTCACGGCTGACCCAGTTTTGCCGAACTGACATGTCACCACATGCCCAGCGGACGCCGCGACGATCCTGTTCTGCCTGTGCTGCGCCGAGGCATCCCGGGCCACGGCCCGTTCGCGGGATAGACGCACCGTTCCCGGTTTAGAGCGGTGGCTGGGCCGAACAGCCGCGCGGGCAAGAAGCGACTCGTCCCGCCTCACCGCAGGTGCCGCAGGTGGGGCAGACGGACTGGCCGGTGCGGTCTGCGGCCCAGCACGGAACCGCCAGGAGAACGCCACCGACACGACGATCGAGGTCAGGTTCGGGAGCACCGGTAGCGGCAAGGCCGTCCGGATCGAGCAACGGGAAGGTGTCGCCACAGGCCAGGCAGCGACGGAGTTCCCACCGGGTACGGCACGAGGTGCAGGACGCTGCGAACAGGCCGTCCTCACGCGGCTCGAAGACCGTCTGGCGCTGAGGGCCGGCCTTGGCGCACACCGGACACACTTCGAGTAGTTCGGTCTTGGCGGCCGCGTCTTCCAACGCCGCACACAGGGTGCGCAATCGCCGGGTCTCGTGCTCGGTTGCCCGGCCACTGCCGTGCCGCCTGCGGGTCTGTTTCAGCAGTGCGGGGAGGCGCTCCAACTCGGCCGGGCTCGGGGCGCGCACGACCGCGACACCGTCAGGCCGGGGTTCGAGCCAGCCGCAGCCCGCCAGAGCGGAGCGATCGCCTGCGGGTACGGGCACGGTGTGGGGGTAGTCGCGCGCGTCAGCACCCAGTGTCGCCCATTGGACTGCCCGCAGCAGGCGGCTGACGCTGAAAATGTCCAGGGGGGACAAAGGAGCGACGTCGACCTGCGGCTCGGGCGCGTCGCTGTAGCGATAACCGATCCGATAGGCGGCCCGGACGACGTCAGGCTCCGCGTCCTGACGTGCTTGAAGCAGTCCTGGATAGACGATCAGGTCGTTGTCGCACACGGCACTCGGCCGGTCGCGGCGGGATTCTGTGATCGCCGCAGCGACCGAGGAGGCGTCGGGAGCCGTGCACAGGTCGGTCGTGATCGGTACGACGCGGAGCACCTGCCGCTTGCGCCAGTGAAGGACGAAGTCGCCCGTCCGGGACCAGGTGACCGTCAACGGCTCGCCTCGCATGTGGAAGCGGGTGGTGCAGCCGGGGGAAGGAACCGGCTGGCCGGCGTCCGGGACTGCCTTTAGCAGCTTGCAGGCGAGCAGCAGAAGGAGGCCGGTGAAACACTCGAAGGCGAGGAGGATCTCCTGTCGCTGACGGGCTGTTTCGGCTTCTCCGAGACGCGGGGTCTCGATCGCGGTACAGGCTTGCCAGAGCAGAGCCACCCTGCGGTAGTGCGGATCACTGCTCAGCAGGTTCGTCGGATGCAGTTCGCGCGGTGGTGCGGAGCGGTGGTCGACCGCGCGTGCCAGCGGCGAGCCCAGCATCACCTCCACTGCCGTGAGGGAGGATTCGAGTGCCCGCCGGCGCACCTCCGCGGCCGCCTGGTGCCGCCCGGATTCCTCGATGTTTCTGAGCAGTCCGGCCAGGTCTCGTCGGGCCCGCCAAGAGGTTTCCTGCGAGGGCATGAGCAGGCCATGTACATCGTCCACCATCCTGCTCAGGTCCCTGAGCTTGGCGATGCGCTGCTGCAGATGCGATCGCATCACGTTGAGGACGGCGACCGCTACCCGGTTCTCGTAGATGTCGGAGTTTTCCTCACTGCGCCGGGCGAGCAGACGGCTGGGCCGGACACCGGCGAGCGTATGCGAGGCCCAGTCCTCGGGGCGGGCGGCCAGACGTGCCGTCGCGCCGGCGGCGATGGAGCGCACCCGGGACGTCGGCAGGATTTCCTCCACCGTACGCAAGCGCGTGTACGGGCGGTGGCAAACCGTGCGCAGCGCCCCGGACTCCCGCTCGAAGGCGTCCTCCACCGGCAAGATTTCCGTCTCATCGGTGACGTCGAGGATGATCGGCGGCATGGCCAGCCAGTCGTCGAGCGTAGTGGCCTCCTCGGCGAGACGGGCCGACACCGCTAGGAGATGGCGGACGAGGAGAGAGCCGAGCTCCGGCTCGGCCGCCTCCCGGCTCATCGCCGACCACGCGAGCGGATCTCGTCGTCCAGCAGTCGTTGTGTCGCCGCCGGCTCGTGAGCGCTGTCGAACCGTGTCAGGCTTTCGACAAGGTCGGTGCGCAGTGTGTGGAGGGTGTCAGCATGGATGTCGTACCGCCCCCGGACGGAGCGCAGGATGCGTGTGGCCAGCAGGTGGTCCAGTGCCTCCCCCGGCCTGCCTCCAGCGGCGACCACGACGGGTGCGAACTCCTTGATCTGCAGCTCGAGTCGGTTGCCCCAGCCGATGCGCAGCTCCTCCGCGAAGCGACTGCGCCAGTGGGTGTCGAGAAACTCGATGATGCCGTCGGCCTGCGTGCCGTAGGTGGCCTGCGCCTCGCTGAAGGCATGGCCGATACGTCGAAGCCCGAGCGGTTCCGGCGGTACGGTCGCCGTCACAGGCAGGTCCGGGTGCTGCCAAGGCAATTCCAGAACGAAGGCTCGGTCATAGGTCTTGTCGGCAAACCCCACGGTCGTCTCGTCATGGTTGGCCGTCCCGATGAACCAGACGTTCTCCGGAATGGCGATGTGCGTTCCGTCGATGATCAGGTCGGCAGGGTTTCTGACCGGTGCCGTGGTCAGCGCCAGCTTGGGTCGGTCTTTGATGGCGAGGGCAGACAGCACTCCGCTGAAGTACTGTTCGGGATGGGAGAGGTTCATCTCGTCGAGGATGATGAAGAACGGCTGGTCCTTGAAGGCGGGACACTGGGCGCGGTACAGGGCCTTGGTGAACTCGGATTCATAGAAGATCCGGTCGAAGCTGTTGTAGTAACCCATGAGGTCCTGCGGGTCGCGCCAGCCAGCCTGGACGGGAACCACGGCGACACTGGTGTCACTGCCGAAGGCGGTGGCGAGCGCGCGGGCCAAGCCGGTCTTGCCGATGCCGCTGATGCCCTGGAAGAGATGGAGACGGCTCATCGCCATGCCCGCCAGGACCAGGCGCAGGTCCGACAGACGATAAGAAAGGCCAGCGTTCTGTCGGATGACGGCCTGCATCTGGCGCACCAGATCGGGCATGTCCGGCATGGGCGCGTCGGAAGGCCGAGGAGCGTTGAACTCCTGGTCCATGCGTGAGCAGGCCGGGAACACGTGGCCTTCCTTGCCGGCCTGGGCCGTGGCGTTGAGTTTGGCTGCTTCCTCGTTGAGGAGCTGCTGCAGTTGGCCGTTGGCGGCGCGCAACCAGTTGTTGGCTTCCAGATAGTTCTGGCGCTCGTTGACCGCGATGCGGTCGCGTTGCAGCGCGGACTCCAGTTCTCCGCGCTCCCGAACCAGTTCCTCATTGTCGGCGGCGAGTTGCGCGACTTGCTGCTGTAGTTGCTCGAGCATGCGCGCGTCCGCCCTTGGTGCCGTGGCGTTCTCCTCCAGCAGGCGGGCGTTCTCGGTGCGGAGTTCGGCTATGCGCTCGACGACCTGCTCCAAGGTCATGCCGCCCAGGGACGCCAGAGCGCTGTCGTACTCGTTGAGCCGAGCGCTCAGACGCCCGTTGCCCTCAGCGAGGGCAGCCGCCCTCTGCCGATACTCCTCCAGCTGCTGGAGCAGCTGGCCGGTGCGGCTCGTCAGCTCGCTCTCGAACCGTTCCGCACGGCTAGCCTGCTGCTCCTTGAGCGCGGCTTTGAGGTGGGCGATATCCTCGTGATCGTCCTCCAGCCGGAGCTGTGCGGATCGCAGGTCCCTCTCGCGCTGGGACAGTTCGCTCTCCCGCTGGTCCAGAGCCGTCTGGGCCTCAGCCAGGCGACGCTGCTCCTCGCTCCATCGGGCATGCCGGGCCTGGCGTTCGCTGTCGAGGGCGGCCACGGCCGTCCGCCGCTGCTCCGCCAGCCAGCTCTCCAGTTCACGGCCTGCAGCCAGACGGCGTTCGGCGAACTGTACTTCCGCCGAACGCTCACGATCGGACAGATCGCGCTCCTTGCGGTCGAGGAGCTTCGTGCGGGTGTCCAGCGCAGCGCGTTCCTCCTGCACGGAGGACGCGTCCTCCGCCTGGCGGGCGGCTGCGGCAGTGAGCTCCTCCCACTCGGTATGAAGCTGCTCCGCCTGTACCGTCAGTGCGTTCGCCGCCTCTTCCTGGCGCTTGGCGAGAGCGCGGTAGAGCTGCCACGCGTGTTCCAGGCCGGAGTTCGGGTCAACCGATTCGTCACCTGCCGCGAGGACCACCTGAGCCTCGCTCGCCACCTGCTGTATCTCCGTCAGCAGCGCGGCGTTGTCGTTGCTCCCTGAAGTGGTACTGGACGCCACAGCAGCCGACTGACGCGCACGAGTGGTCTCGGTACGCTGGGAAACAGCCGGCTGCCCCGGCCAGACCGCTCCCTTACCCTTCTGACGCGATCGCGTCTGCCTCTTCCCCATGGCGTCAGTTCACCTTCTTGCTGTTTGTGGAACCACCGCTCAGACCGAGCAAGTGGCGGGCTGCTTCGTAGGCGAGAGTCCGGATGTGCTCCAGCTCATCGGAGGCCGGGGAGCCGGTCGGTCCGTGCGTCGCGTTGTTGCGCAGGATCCGCGACCGGTCGAGATCGTCCAGGAGTGTCGGGCGCCGCCGGATGAACGTGACGAACGGATGCTGCGGATTCTCCCCGGCCGCCCAAACGGCCCTGATGATGTCTCCGGCCAGCCCGGTTTTCGGATTTCTGCAGTATTTGCGCATCTCTGGCGGCACGGAGGTGGCGCCCAGGCGCTGGGCGGTCAGTACGAACGCGCGCTCCCGAACCCCTGGCTCCCTGGATGGCGGCAGCCGGGCGGGGAAGCGTTCGTTGAGCCCGGGAAGTATGCACTCGAACACACGGATCGCAGTGCGTGCGGCGTTCTCGCGTTCTCGCGCAGTGTCTTTCAGGAGAGCCAACTCGATGTCCGCGAGGTGGGCCAGCACCTCCGGGTGATCCCGGATCTCCTCGCCGAGGATACGTATGACGTCGGTGCGGGCCTCCTCGGCGAGTTCTTGGTCGATCTTGCGCGCGGTCGCGGTCCGGTCGCGGCGGTTCCCGCCGAGCAAGTCATCGATCAGTCGGCCCAACGGCTCGTCGCTCTCGGCGCGGGCGGCCAGGAGGTCCGCTAAGAAGCGCCCGTCACCCACTGCGAACGGGTCCTCGACGGTCCACATGCGCCCGGACCCGTCGTTGTCCTCTACGACGTAACACACCACATAGGCGGGGTTCGCCGTGCCCTGGAAGCCGATCCGCCGAGCCGTTACCACGGTGTCGGACGGGCCGCGGGAAGCACCACGGAGCCCCCGAGCAGCCAGGTCGTGGCTCCTGCAGGCTTCCAGCACATCTCGTTCCGACGGACGCATCGAGGAACCGCCGGCCCGAAGCGTCAGCGCACTGACCTCTCGGGAGGCTCCGGCGGTGCCGAACTGGATGGTGACCCAACGGCCGCGATGCTCCCGCAGATCGGCACGTACCGGATCGGCGACCAGGATGCGAGGCAGGAGCCCCCCTGTGGCCGGGTCTTGGAATACCCGGACGAGCTGGAAATCCGTCTCCGCCACTTCACCCTCGGCCACGGTACGCCGCCCTGCCTCGGTCAGCTTCAGCCCGGGTTCCATCAGCCGTCCTTCTACAAGTCGGGCGATCGCCGTGCGGCACAGGGCGGTGTCCAGGCCGATCAGTCGGGACAGGTCACCGACGTCCCGCACTCCGGCGGCGCACAGACGCAGCACCACGGTTTGGAAGACGTCCAGTGTGCGGGAGTAGCCGGTCGGCGCCGTCACCTGGTGAACCCACACGGGCAGCAGAACGGGCCGGTACCGCTTCCGGGGCGGAAAGGCCAGCTGGAAGACGGGTGTCTCACGGTCGAACGACACGGCCGTCCGCCCCCTTCCGACACAGTTCCAGGAACGCGGCGAGGGGCCCGATCACCTTCGGACTGTCAGGCCCGAACATGTCGTCGTCACCCACGACGGCCAGCAGCCGCTGCTGGCGGCTCATCGCCACGCACAGTCGGTTGGCGACGGTCAGGTGTCCGTAAGCGCGCTTGACGTCGGTCCGCGCGGCCGGTGCGCAGCTGCGCACGGTGGACAGATAGGTGACGGAGAACTCCATGCCTTGAAAGGCATCGACGGTGCCGACTCGTAACCGGTCGAGCGGTGCGCCGTCCTCGTCACGGCACAGCCGGGGCACGGGGCGCCATCCACCTGCATCGGTGAACTCGGCGAGCCCGGCCTTCTTCAGTTCCTTCCACACCTCGGTGACCTGCGCGGCGTAGAACGAGATGACGCCGAAGGTCATACTCGGGTGCCGCTCGATCAGCGTGGCTATCTCCGCTGCGATGACAGTGGCTTCAGCGTGCCGGGTGCGGCTCGTCCCCCGTTGCGTTTCACCGCCTGCAGACAACGGCACGGGAAGCCACACCGCGGGGACCTCACCGTAGCGGTCGATTCCGTGAATGAAGTCGGCCGCTTCGCGGCCGTTGCGCAGTGTCCCCTGGTAGAAGTTGTCGCTGACGAAGCTCCCGAGCACCGGGTGCATGCGGAACTGGGTGTCAAGACGGACGAATCGGGTATGTCCATCGGACGAACCGTGCTCCCACTGCCGTGCCAGTCGCTGGAACAGGCTTTCCTGCAGCCGGTCGCGGATGTCGTCGCCGAGCGAGCTCAGCTCGCGCTCCACGTCGGGTTCCAGCATATGGGGGAGCTGGGCGTGATCGCCGACCAGCACAATCCGGCGGCGGGCCTGGGCGAGGGGGATGAGGAGATCCAGCGGGTTGGCTCGGGCCGCCTCGTCGACGACGACCGACTCGAAAGCTCCGTCCTGACGGCCGACGTCGACCATGGCTTTGGAAACGGCCTGTTGGCAGGTCGAGGCCAGCGAGACGGTGTAGGCGCGGAGGGTGTCGTCGACACCTTCCGGATCGCTGCGCAGATCGTCTCGGTAATCGAGCAGTGCCGCGGCTATGGCGTCGGGTGACCGGGTCACCGCTTCCGCAAGTTGTGCTGCGAACCGGTCGAGGAGGTCGGCGATCGTGGGATCGGCCACGGTTACCTCTGGCAGCCGAATGCGCGCGGTGAGACGGTCGAGCAGGGCGTCGCGCAGCGCGGCCAGTGAGTGGAGGAGTTCAGGCTGGGGTGAAGCGGTACTGGCCGCTGTACGCAGCGACTCCTGGTACGAGATGCCGTCGAAGAGCGAGGAGTCGGCGAGGTCGAGCCGTGTCAGCAATGCTCGAGCCGTGCGGGGCCCGTCGTCCTCGAAACCGGTCACCGTGCAGCGCAGCGACCGGATGTAGGGCAGGAGGTCCGCGCGCAGGTCGGGGTCGGTCATGGCGGAGGCCCGAATGCGATGCCTCTCAGCTCTGTCTCTGAGGCTGCGGAGTTCGCCGACCAGTGTGGGGTCGGATATGTCTCCGAGCTGGGCGAGTACTTGGTCGAGGAATTGGGGCAGGAACTCGGGCGGGACGGGTGCCGCCCGGTAAGTGGCGGCCAATTCGGCGGCGGCTCGCCTAGCAGCGAGATGCTGTCCCACCGGGCGTTCACGTAGCCGCAGGTCGGCGGCGCGGGCGGCGTCGATGCGCCAGGTGTCCAGCGCGACCTTGCTGCCCCGGCCGCGGGAGTCCACCTTGAGCGGCGGCAGCCCGAAGACCCAGCCGCGCGTGACCAGATGGTCCACCGCCGCGTGCTGGAAGCTCGTCAACAGGGTGCTGCCCGCTACCTCTCCGCCCTGAGCGAGATCACCCAGTTGATTGACCAGAGCAGCGATCACCTGCGTTTTGCCAGTGCCCGGCGGCCCCTGGATGATCGCGACATCGGGGGTGTTGAGCGCGGTGAGCACCGCCTCCCGCTGGGCGGGCGTCGGGCCGTGGGGAGCGAAGCAGTTGAGCGCGGAAGGAGAGAGTTTCGTGATCCGACGTGTTGTCGGCTGGGGCCAGGAACGCCCCTCTAGCAGAGTCGGTAGCGCGGGAATGTGTGTCCCGTCGGTGCGTAGCTTTTGCATGGCTTTCTCGCGCCGGTCGAGCCGGCGCTGATCTCCGCGGTGTGCCAGGTAGAGCCAGCCCTGGGGCGGTGGGTCCTTCTGGTCGTTGAGGGTTGCGGCGAGCCGCAGGGTCGCGGTGACGCTGTCGTACCCGAGCGGTTCACCAATCCAGGCCCGTACCTTCTGCGCACGGGAAGCGACCAGCCACTCCCGGTCGGTCATCGCGGTGTCTGTCACCGAGGCCGGAACCTCAGCTGCGGCCTCGATCTCGAGGCGTTCGGCCGCTGTTGTGTTCTCCAGGGCGGCTCGCGTGCGGGGCAGTGCCCGGTCGAGGTCCACCGTGAATACGCAGCGGCCATCGGACTCGACCTTGACCTTGGTGTAGCGGATTGTCCCGAAATTGCGAATCCGGCCCCTGATGTGGCGGGCCTCCAGTTCTTGGTATCTGTCCCACATGGCCAGGTAGCCGTTCTGGTTGGCCACCAGGTCGAGGCCCTGCTGTATTCTCTCCCGGTCTCGCTGTCTGGCGGTCATGTCGCGGAAGTCGATTGACCCGACGGCCAGTGCCTTGTGGCTGGCACCGCGCTGATCGTGGACCGAGCTGAGTAGCCGGACGATGCGGTAGCCGGTGCTGTTTTTCTCGACGTCGGCCATGAGCCCTGGTCCGTGCACCCGGAAGCCGACTGCAAAGCCACCGGCTGGTCCGGCCGAGACCACCATGCGCCTGGCATTAGCTTGAGCCCCGGGGCGGGGTTCCAGGAAGAACTCTCGCCTCATGAACTCCATGACGGAAGCGACGTTGACGGTGTCCGCGCGGTCCGCGTACTTGGTGGCGTCCTCCAGGACGGCGTCATCGACGTCGAGCAGCAGGCCGGTGCTGAGCGGCACAGCGAGTCCTACGGCGGGGGCATAGATGTGCACCCGCAAGGTGATGGGTTCGTCGGCCGGCGCCGCAGGCGGATGCGGATTACCGGTACGGCGCCGGGGCGGTGCAGCGGGCGTGGGCGGCGTCGGCCGGGCCGGATGCGCAGTGACCGTCACGCAGCTGGTTCCGGCTGCCTCGACTTCGTCGAGCCTCCGTTCGTCCTCGGGACTCGCCGGCTTGATCCCGAACGTGGCGGAGTCGGTGACCAGGTCGAGTTGGCCTGTGGGTCGACGGTAGAGGCGGACCTCGCTGCCATCGGGAATGATCTGGCCGACGAACCCCTGCGGCACTCGGTGCCAGAGGAAGGACACGAAGACCGGCTCTCCCGGCATACGGGCGGGCATGACTGGCCCCCTGGGGCGAACGCTCACCTGCTCGCCTCCACAGCCATCAGACGTACCCAGCGGTGGATCGCACCCTGCCTCCCGAAGTGAAGCGTCCAGGCGCGGCCGTCGACAGGCACGGTTGCTTGGCTTCCCTGGCCGATCTCCCGCCATGGCCGACCGTCTTGATGGTCCAGCCAGAGGCTGTCGCGCGAAAGGTTCAGCACGGTGGCGTCCTGGCTGTGAAGCCGCAGCTGCGCGACTACTACCTCAGGCCGATCCGGGGCGGGTGAGGTATGTCGGGCGGTCAGAGTCGTCCCGCTGCCGGGACGCAGTGCGGTGAAGTCGGGCAGAGGAACTTCCGAGAGCTGGACCCCAGGGGTGTCGTCAGTGCTCCCCGATCGGTCTTGCGGCTCGATACCCACCGGACCAGTCAGTCCGTGGCGCAGCACCCAGACACGGTCGCGGGGCCTCCGGCAGGCGAGGCAGGAGGGGGCGAACGCACGGTAGGTCCACCCACACTCCGGGCACCTGACGGTCTGTCCCGCAGCGGAGTGCAGGGCCGCGGCCCATCGGGCAGCCGACGGCCGGAGGAGGGGATTGGCCACGGCGTCCACGAAGCACTGTGAGGCCAGGTCCCACAGTTGACCAGACAGGAGTTCCTGCCGTGGTGTGATACCCAGAGTGCACTCATTGGTGCGGTCGGTGGGGTGGTCGATCCATGGAAGGCGGAAACGGTCTGAGTATTCCTCTTGGTAGGCGGGGTCGGAGTCCAGGACCTCGTCGCCCCGGAACGGGTGACTGGCCGTGAGGGTCTCGAAGATCAGAACGCCGAGTGCGTGTGCGTCGGCCAGAGTGGTGGCTCCGCTGTGACCCGACACGATTTCCGGTGCCCCGTATCCGGGGGTGTGTACCGGCGCGGATCCGACGGTCGAGGCCAGACCGAGGTTGTCCACGTCGATGAGACGGATTTCCTCTTGCTCGGTAGCGGCGGAAATCAGCACGTTGGAGGGCGACAGGTCCTGGTACACGATGGCACGCGTGTGGAGCCGGGCAACCGCGTCTGCAAGCTTGGCCAGCAGCCGCAGTCGGCGTTCCAGACCCCCGGTGCGCAGATACCAGGCTGCCAGGTCCTCCTCGTCGGGGACGCACAAGGTGGCCAACGGGACCATCTCATCTGCTAGTTCCATTACATAACCGAGCTTCGGCGGGGCGAGCAGGGCGAGTACGCCGGCCAGCGGGACACCTTCCAACGGAAGGCGCTGGATGCGGCGCAACCGAACGTGAACAGCCTCTGCTGCTTCCTGAGTCGGAGCAGTGATTATCTTTACGGCGGTTCGTCCGCCTCGGGCCAGCCATACCTCGCCTTGGCCGCCGGCTCCGATCGAGTGGGACAGTGACCACAGCTGGTGGTACTCGTCCTCGACGGGCCGCAGCAGGCCGCCGAGATCCCAGCGCGATGCCACGGGGTGCCTTTCCTCTCGCCGTGTCCCGCCGATTCAGGCGCCGAAGTCGGACAAATCGTCGGGGCTCAGTACCGGCGCCCGGTCCGGACGAGTACTTCGAGCCTGCTGGGTGACCGTGACCGTGACCCATCGGAAGTACTGCTGGATGCGTCCGACGTCTTGTGCCTCGAACACGCCGTTGGCCTCGTCGCTGACGAAACGGCGCAGCACGGCTTTTGCCTGGTCAGTCATGTCGGGACCGATGGCGACCGCCAGCCGGTTGGCTCTAGAACCCTTCGGGGAGTCGAGCAACCGGTCGAGGGCCTCTTCCCACTCGTCGGTGGGCATTCCATCGGACACGAGAACAAGTGTGGGAGAGAAGGACCTGGTTGGGACAGCTACTTCGTCACGCAGCACCGCATCAGTGAGTTCGAGGGCGGCACCGAGCGGGGTGCCGCCTCGGGCCTCCATGTCGGTCCAGGATGCATCGGCTGCGGGCACCATGTCCTGATGCAGTTCAGCCCGATCACGGCTGAAGGCGATCACTCCGACGTGGATGGTGCCTCGCCCGATGTCGGCCGTAGCGAAATCGTCGAGCATGCGACGGATGCACTCATTGAGCACATCGATCTTCTCCCGAGGTTCTCCCATGCTCCCACTCACGTCCGCCAGTACGAGTACTGGTAACGGACGTGCCTTCGCGGCCATAAAACGCGGCGCGGCACCCACGATGTCCCCCCATCGCTCTCACCGCACTAGTGGCTGCAAACCGACACACCTAGTTGCGGCAAGGTCATTTCTGACGCTGAGGCAGACAAAGGTACTACGTGTCGCATCTTGCGTGCAGTCCGTGGCAGTTGGGGATGTTGGTCGTTGTGGCGGAGAAGCGTTGAAAGTTCACGGCCAAGCGGTAGCGACCGGCCCCGTAGGCGGCGCTGGTAGGACTGGAGCGCGCCGGGATCGGTGGAGGCTCCGATGTGCCCCTGCTGTGGCGTTGCGCCGCCGCCTCCAGTACGACGAGCCTGCGGAAGCTCCAGACGAACGGCCCCGGTTCCGTACCCTCGTCGGCTGCGATCAGCTTGAGCACCTGGTCCACGCTGTTGATCTCGGTGACAGCGGGTAGTTCGGGCCGAGCGCGTCGATGTGTCTCCTCCCGCGCCTTGAGTACATAAACCGGTCCGGCCACGTCCAGCCATTCACGACCAGGTACCGCGTAGCGGCGTCGGTCACGACGGGAGACTCGATCAAGCAACGGCCCGCCCGAGCCGGTACGCCGGGTCAAAATGATAGGGACCCATTCGCGCTCCAGTGCTGCTGCCCTGTGGGGCACCTCGTGCAAATCGTCGTACCCGTGCGAGCGGGCTGGTGTGGCAGGTGCAACGAAGCGGCCGGACGCGGGAATCGGCGGGTTCACGCCGACCGCCGTTTTCGCCCCTTCCTCTTCCTCGACGATCTACGATCGGTAACCGGGGGATCACACAGCAAGGGGGGCGGGGGATGACCGCTGAGCGGGGCGGGTCGACGGGGGCCGAGGTGGAGCGGGCGATCCGGGCGGCCGAGGAACTCATGGACCGCGAAGGGCTGGCGGGCGGGGCGGAGGTGGCGGAACCGGTCGGGCCCGAAGCGACGTGTGCGGCCGTCGAGCGGCTCGGGCGCTTGTTCGTGGAGCTGCCTGGACAGATGCGGTACGGGCTGCACCGGCAGCGGGACAACGGCGGGGACCTGTCGACCGACCCGCTGCAGGGGCTGTCCGAGATCGTGCAGAACGCCGACGACCTCGGGGCGAACCAGGTCAGGATTTTCGTACGTGATGCGGAATTGCTGGTAGCGCATGACGGGCGTCCGGTACGGCTGACCGATGTGATGGCGTTGGCCATGCCGTCGCTGACAAGTAAGGACGACGACCCTGACGCCACCGGCCGGTTCGGCATCGGGCTCATGACCCTCCGGCGTCTGTCCCCGGTCCTGGAGATCTTCTGCGGCTTCTACCGTGTCCGGATCGGGGACCCCGACGTGTCCCTCGCCGACCCCTTCCCGGTCCCCTCCTGGTTCGCCGACGACGGTTGGACGGTCCTGCGCATCCCGCTCCCCACCCCCGCCGATGTGCAGGGGCAGGATGTCGACCACTGGCTTGCCGCATGGGGTGACGAGGCGCTGCTCTTCCTCGACCACGTGCGCACGGTCGAGCATCAACGGGAGGGCGGTGACGTACACTCCCGGCTCGCCTTGGAGTGGGGCGAACCCGACGCCTACGAGGCCGTCATCGGCGGTCGGGACACCGTGATCGACGTGCGCACGGCCCGGTCACCTGGCGGCATGACCTGGCACGTCAGCCGTGCCACCGTGCCGAGCCCGCCGGACGTGCCGAGGATTCGGAAGGCTGCAGGTGAATCGACTGGCCTTGCCGTCGCGATCCCGCTGCACGAGGGCGTGGGCGACGAGGTTGCTGGACAGGTGCATGTCGGACTGCCCGTGACCGAGTTGGGACTTCCGTTCCGGGTCAGCGCTCAGTTCGATCCGAACCCGAGCCGTCAGCACCTCAACGACACCCCGTGGAACCAGGCGCTGCTTCCCCTGCTGGCCGACCTCTGGGCCGCCGTCATGGTGCGACAGCTTCGGCTGAACCCGACCGTGGCCTGGCGGTGCCTGCCCTTGCCGCACAACGTCCGATCGCCCAAGGGACCTGCTCGGGACCTGGAGGAGCGGTTCCTGACCCTTGCGCGCGCGAGGGTCTCGTACGTACTGCGCCTGCGGACGCTGCTCCACGGTGACCTCGGACTCGCCGACCTCGCCGTTGGTGACGAGGCGGTTCTGCGAGCGCTCTCGGAGGCGGAGATCGCGCAGGTGGCCGGGCGTACGGCCGTATTGCCTCCGGCGGCGCGGGATGCGGAGGGGCGATGGCAGGAGGTGCTCGAGGACTGGGCCGAACACGACGGTGCCGCGCCCGGGACCGTCACCGTCCCGATGGCTGTGGACGCGCTCCTCGGAGATGCGTCCCGGAGCCCGGAGGCGACGGTCGCACTTGCTTCCGTTGCCATCGCCGAGGGCGAGACCCAGAGGCTTCGATGGCACAAGTGGCTGGTGGATATCTCCGGAGCAAGGCACCGGGTGCCCTGGTTCGGAGCCGCGGAGTTCTTCACCGACAAGGCGCAGGGGCTTTCGAAGGTGCTCGGGCTCAGCCACGTGCTGCACCCGGCCTTCGTCGCCGAGACCGGGGAAGCGGCCCGAGTGCATGCGTGGCTGAGCGAACAACAGGTCTTCGTCACGGGCGCGGATCCGGTGCCCGTCATCCGTCAGCTCGCTGCCCGCGGCGCCCGAAAGGACATCGCGCCTCTGATCCTGGATGACGACCAACTGGTGGCGCTGCGCGAGGGGTTTCTGCGCGTTCCCGCGAAGGAGCGCCAGCGGCTGGGCAAGGACGTGGGCCGCGCCGTCCTGCTGCACGGCCGCCGGTTCGGGCCCGGCGGCCATAGGGAGGACGTGCAGGTCGGACCAGCGGATGCCTACCTGCCGGCCGGGTTGGACAGTGTGGACCGGGAGGACAGCTTCGAGACGGCCGCAGGTACCGCCACCGGCCTGACGTGGTTGCGGCCCCGCTATGCCCAGGTCCTGCCCGGAGCGGGTACGGGCCTGGGCGCCCGGGCCTTCTTCCACCTGCTCGGTGCCGAAAAGGGACCGCGGCTGCGGCCGCACCCTGGAGTCGAGCTCCGGTTCACTGCATCGTCCCCCAGCGAGGGTCTGCCGGCCCGGGTCCCAGGCGGCCCTGTGGAGAGGTCGCAGGACCTCCAGAACAAATCGGCCACCTACACCCTGGAGGACTGCGACAGCCCTGACCTGATGGCCGTCGTTCAGGACATCGCCGCCGAGAGAGACGGGCCGGTACGACGCCGACGGGCCGCCGCGCTACTGCGGGTGCTCGGACGCAACTGGAGTGTCTTGTCCGAGCATCACAAGGTCCGCGCCGTCTGGGACTACCACACATGGAACCCGCGCGGGGAGACAGACGGCTTCTGGCTGTGGCACTTGAAGACCACGGCGTGGCTGGACAACCAGGACGGCACACCGACCGCTCCCCGCGACCTGCGCGAGCGCACGACCAGTACCGTCGCCGTCTACGGCGCGGACAGTGCCGGATTCCTGCACCCCGACCTCCAGCAGGCGGTCGGCAGACGAGGAGAGGTACTTGTCGCTCTCGGCGTCACCGGCGAGCCGGGTGTCGCCGACCTCCTGGAGGCGCTGCGCCGACTACGCGCCCGGGAAACCGACGCCCCTGACCATCCGGCGGCGCAGCTCCTCTACCGGGCGCTCGCCGAGCGACTGACCGCCCACCGAGGCAAGGACGCCGCACAGGTGACCGCCACCGTCGTGCGTGCCTTCGGGCAGGGCCGCGGACTGATTCTCACGTCACTGGGCTGGCGCCGGCCGGGCGACTGCTTCCGCGGCCTCCCGGTCTTCGGCCGGTGGGCCGCCTTCGCGCCGTCGTTCAAGGGCAGTGACGCCCTCTGGGAGACCCTCGCGGTTCCGGAGGCCGGCGTGGAGGACGCAGTACGGGTCGTCAGGGAGGTGGTCCGCGAGGCGAGGGAGGAGCGAGGCGTGCGGTCGCCGGTCGACGCCGAAGCCGAGACCGTGATGCTTCAGACCCTGCAGATGCTTGCCCGAACGGCCCGCGAACACCCCGAGAGAGTGACCGCCTCTCTCGTGGGGAGACTGCCGTTGCGCACGAGCCGGGGATGGACCAGTAAGCGCCCGGTCTACGCGGCCGACGCGACGTTGGCCGAGGCGCTGGGCTCGCGGATCCCGGTGTGGCTGCCGGGCGGGGAACTCGAACAGTTTACGGCGCTCCTCAGACGCCTGCGGGTGACCGAGCTGGGAGCGGCGGACATTACTTTCCGCCCCGCGGAGGACGCGCCCGTCGACGAGGAAGCAACCGACCTCGTGCGTCACGCGCTGGATCTGCTCCGCGAGGACCTGCAGCGCAACGCCGTCGCCGTCGCGGGATCCCTCGACTGCCCGTGGGAGGACTTGGCCGAGGTTGAGGTGCGGATCACCTCGTCGCTGGAGTGTCTGGTCACGCTCCCCGGTGGGGAACCGGTGCGGGGGCCGGTGCGTACCGCCCTCGACCGGGACTCCCGCACGCTATGGACGGTGGACCGCGAGTTGTTGAGGCGACCGTCGGAGGCGGGCCGGGCCATCGCGACTCGCTTCACCGAGGACCGGCGGCAGGTCGCCCACTCCTGGGCGGCCGCCTACGACGAGGCGGAGCGCGGAAGAGAGGCGGTGCGGCTCGAGCTGGCCGAGGAGCGGGTCGCGCAGGACCAGGCGGCGACTGATGCCAAGCGTGCCCAACGCCTTGCTGCGCTGGAGACAGAAGTCAAGACGGCTCAGAACAAGGCAGATGGCCGGCCGCCTGCGTCGACACCCCTGCCCTCGGTCACTGTCCGCCCGGCCTCGGCCGTCCCGGTCTCGGCATCGCGAGCATTCGTCGATCCGGCAGCTCTCCGCATCACCGGCATCCGCCGGACCGCCCAGGCGTCGCCATCCGCTGGTGGTGTGCCCGGGGCTGGCGGAGGTGCATCCGTCAGGACCCGCCTCACCCCTCCCGCCTACGCAGCGGCCGTGCCCGCACCACGTCTGGTCCCCCCTGCCCCCAACATCGACCGTCAGGAGAGGGTGGCTCTGGACCTCCTGCGCAAGGTTCTGGGTACGGAGCGGGAACCGGAGTGGCTGCGCGATCTACGGCACCAGCACGGCGTGGGCGCCGATGCCGTGGACGCGCTCGATCGGTTCTACGAGCTGAAGACGACCTATGGACCCGAGCAGGACACGGTGACCCTCACCGCCAAGGAATGCGAACGGGCGGCCTCGGAAGCCGAGTTCTTTCTCGTCGTGGTATCGGGACTCGCGGCAGACGCCAATCCTGTCCTGCGTCTCGTCCCCGACCCGCTGCACCAACTGCGCATCCGCCCGAACGGAAACGTCATGCTCACCGGGATCAAACAGTCCGGAAGTCTCATCGTCGAATTCGGCGCAGAGGAGGAGCCAGATCCTTCTTGACTTTCCTCCCGGGGGTACAGCCCTCGCCCGTTACGGACTCGAGGCAGCTGAGCGGGAGGACCTGGCGCAGTCGGGACCAGGCCGAGGGCGTCGGTGCTCAGTTACCCCTTAGTACTCCAGCCGGACTTCTGTATTTCTACTGGTCAACGGCTTGGCGGTGGGGAGTGTAGCGGGGGTGTGGCATATGGGGGACGGTCTTGGGCTGGCCGTCCCACCAACGTGTGGCCGCGCCGCATGAAGTGACAGCGTGACGAGCAGTCCGTAGTCGTGATCCATGATGTACCGACGAACGCCTGGGACCTGGAACTCGAAGAACTCTTCCTGCAGACCGGAGCTCGCTTCCCCCGGGTCGAGGCCCGGCGGCGGATGCGGGACTACGTCCGCGGACTGCTCGGCCCGGTCGGCCGAAAGAACAGCTGGCAGCTCGCCGAGTACGCCGGTCATGCCACCCCCCACGGCCTGCAGCACCTGCTCTCCCACAGTCGGTGGGACGCCGACGGTCTGCGCGACGACTGCAGGCGTACGCGGCCGGACAACTCGGCCATTCCAATGGTGTGTCGATTCTCGACGACACGGGCTTCGTGAAGAAAGGCACCACCTCCGCAGGGGTGCAGCGCCAATACTCCGGCACTGCCGGACGGACAGAAAATTGCCAGATCGGTGTCTTCGCTGCCTATGCCACCACCCGCGGCCATGCTCTGGTCGATCGCGAGCTTTACCTGCCCAAGTCCTGGACAGGCGACCGGGAATGCTGTCAAGCGGCCCGCATCCCCGACGAGCGCACCTTCGCCACCAAAGGCGACCTGGCCCGCGACATGATCCTGCGCGCCCTGGCCTCCCCGCTCCCCATCGCCTGGGTCACCGCGGATTCCGCCCACGGACAGGACTCGCACTTCCGGCGCTTCCTGGAAGACGCGCAGCTCTCCTACGTCGTTGCCGTCCCCAAGTCGCAGCAGGTGAACGGCCCGCGCGTCGACCATCTCATCGCGCAGGCCCCGCCCGAGGCGTGGCAGCGTCTGTCGGCGGGGCCTGGAGCCAAAGGCGAACGGCTCTACGACTGGGCCGCCGCCCGTCTGCCCGCAGTGGACGAGTCCGACGGCAGTGAGCCGACCCGACAGCGGTGGATGCTGGCACGTCGCAGCATCAGCAAGCCCGACGAGATCGCCTACTACCTCGCCTGCGCTCCGCTGGACGCCAGCGCCGCTGACCTGGTCCGAGTCGCCGGATGCCGCTGGAAGATCGAGGAGTGCTTCCAGAGCGCGAAGAACGAATGCGGCCTGGATCAGTACGAGGTCCGCCGCTACGTGGGCTGGTACCGGCACATCACGCTCGCCATGCTCGCCCACGCGTTCCTTGCGGTGATGGCCGTGCAGGAACGCGAAAAGGGGGTGTCGAGGCCGACACACCCGACCTCGTGGACCTCACACCCTCCGAAATCCGTCGTCTGCTGGCAGTTGAACCCCGCCGCCATCCTGCACGCCGCGACCACGCGGTGAACTGGTCCCGATGGCGGCGTCGCCACCAAGCACGTGCCCGAAGCTGTCACTACATGCGGCGCGGCCACACGTTGGTGGGACGGCCAGCCCAAGACCGTCCCCCATATGCCACACCCCCGCTACACTCCCCACCGCCAAGCCGTTGACCAGGAGAAATACAGAAGTCCGGCTGGAGTATTAGCACGGTGCTGTGCTCGCCCGCCGTCACCTCTAGGCCGCGGAGGTGACGCAGAAAAAGCAGGGAAGCGTCGCTCCAGTCGTCGAACCATTCCAGGAGCTGGGCCGCGGTCAGTATGCCGGGAGCCAGCGGGATGCGGAAAATAGCCCAATCGGGTCCGGAGATCTCGGCGGGACCGGCGGCGCCGCAGGCTCGAGGTTGGTACCAGAGAAGCGCACGTGGAAGGGATGGCAGTGTACCTCCCACACCGTGGTGAGACCCCTGAGAGTGGACAGTCCGATGCCGAACCGACCAGTGGCTTCGGCGTCAGCCGTCTTGCCGCTGAGCCAGGCATGCCGAGCGGGAGGACATCAGCCAGGCGCAGGCCGGCTCCGTCATGGGCGACCAGAATGTCGTCGGACCGCAGCAGGACGCGCAGCTGTCCGGCTCCCGCGTCGTCGGAATTCTGGACGAACTCGGAGAGGACCTGCAGGCGGTCCGTCGCGAGTGTTTTGGCGCCGTGCAGCGCGCCCTCGGCCATCCTACGGTGGACCCCACGGCCGCTACGCAGTCCCTGATCGAAGAGCCGGACGCTGCGCGCCGCTTCCTCCGGGGTCGACACCCCCACTTCCACGGACGCGTCTGGGTCCTCCAGAAGCGTGTGTACCGCCGCTGTGAGAGCGTCCACGTCCGTACCCCTCCCCCTTGGTGCCTTGTGACATCGACAAGGCTGGGGCTCGGGGATGGTTTCCCGATGACCACGTGGGCTCAATCCAGCTATGTGCGTGCGGAGTTACGGCGAGCGCTGTGGTTTGGCTGACCGCTGTCGGCACTGCGGATGCAGGAAGCGGGGCGGATGACAAGTCGCTCCGACAGAATTGGGAACGCGGCGGAAACTGATCCCGTTCGCCCCTCGATTGTCAGACCTGCCTGGTAGAGCGCCTCGGTCGACGAAAACGCCCGCCCTGGTCGTAGTTTTCGCCGCTCCGTCCCGGTCGTCGGCGAGGGAGATTCAGTCGGTATCACGGCGGATCAACCCATCGCTTGCACGGCGGTGCGGGCTCGCCAGCACGCTGTCGATGCAGGGAAGACACCGTCCGCCACCGTTCCTCAAATGGGGTCCACCGGTGGAGAACCAGGTCGATCCGGTGCTTCGGAAACTGACCGTCCGACAGGAGAAGGTGGTCCAGTCGCCGAGTGTCTGGGGCGCTCACGCAGGGCGCTCACCCCCAAGATCTACCTCCTAGCTGACGGACCATGCCGATCACTCGCCCCCGTCCTGACACATGGACACTACGGAGACGGCCCCCGGCTTGTGCCTGGAAGGTCGGGCACCGCCTTCCAACTGCCCGAGCCGTTCCAGCGGGGAGTTTCATCGCCCAGTCGATTCCAAGTACGGTCAACGTTTGGGCCCGACCGTCCCGTTATTGAGGCAGTATTCCGGTATGAACAACGGGATGCGGTACGCGGTGATCGCCACTTCGGTGCTTGTCATCGCTGCGATGGTGATGGTGTGGCTCACCGTGGATCTGAATGCGGCGGGGCAAGTGGCCTCCATCGTGGCCGCGTGCGCGGCGGTGATCGCTCTGGCGCGGGAACTTCTGCGGCGGGGCGGGCAGTCGGCTGTCGCCGTCGCACTGCGGACGGGCAGGGCGTCAGCCCGATCAGGGGCTGATGCCAACAGCGGCATCACAGGCCCGGCGAACAGCCTGCATGGCGAGTTCCGGGCGGAGCGCACCGGAGACGCCGACGGCGACGGCGGTAACGCCAACACGGGCATCCGCCTGAGCTGACCCACACCGACCAGCTGTCTACAGCAGTAGCACCTGAACGGATGTCCATGCGCAGAGACAGGAAAATGCTCAAGGTCTCGGATACTGGCAGCGCTCATGCCGAGCCCAATGGTTGGGCAAACAGCGGATATGTCGAAAACGTCACGGTCGTAGTCAAGGAAGCCTTCCGACCGCAGTGGCCACTGCTCGTGGGCTCTGTCCCGGTGCCCGCCTCCCAGTTCGAGCCTCGTGAAGCCTCCTCCGGTCTGCGCGAGTGGATTGACTCCGCCGACGCGACACCTTCGACAATGGTCCTGTGCGGCATGGGGGGCGTGGGCAAGACGCAGGTGGCGGCCGACTTCGCCGCGGACATGCTCGCGAAGGCTCGCTCTCAGAAGGTCGATTCAGCCTCCGTCAACACCGACACACAGCCGTCCGACCCTGTTGCTTCGCCACTGACGCGGATGGATCTGGTCGTCTGGGTGACTGCCGATCGCACTGAGCACATCGTGGGCACCTACGCCCGCGCCTGGCGTGCCGTCACCGGTCTGAGTCCTTCGGGCGACGCGGACGACGAGGCTGCCCGCTTCCTCTCGTGGCTTGCCACGACTCCCCGACAGTGGCTAGTGGTTCTGGACGATGTGCCGGATGTGGGGGCATTACGGGACTGGTTGCCGCCGCGCACGGCCGGCGGACGGTGTGTGGTGACCACCCGCAGCAAGGACGCCGCCTGGCACACCGAGCACCGTGCCCGCGTGGACGTCGGCCTGTACTCCCCTGCCATGTCCAGGCGTTACCTGCAAAACGTCCTTAGGCTGCAGGGACGTGAGCAGGACGTCGCCCATCTTGAGCGCCTCGCTGACGATCTCGGCCATCTGCCGCTTGCGCTTGCGCAGGCAGCCGCCTACCTCTGCGAGGATCGCTCTTTGACCGTCGCGCAGTACCGGGCTCTGCTCGCGGACCGCACCCTGCAGCTGGCCGACGTGCTGCCTGACGACAGTAGTCTTCCGGACACGCAGCAGCACACCGTGGCCGCTGCGTGGCACCTATCGGTACAACGAGCGAACGAGCTCGCTCCCGTGGGCCTCGCGCGTCCGCTGCTGACGGTGCTGTGCCTGCTGGACACCCACGCGGTTCCCATGGCGACGATCACTACGCCTGCCATGGTCCACTACCTCAATACGCAGCGGCTGAGCGGCCGACAACTGCCAGGTTCAGCCCATCACGCTCGACGGGCGTTGCAGGTACTACGCCGACTCAGTCTCGTGAACCTGGCGCCTCGAGGAACGGACGAGCGGGACGATTTCATCAGCATGCACCAGCTCATCCAGCGCGCTGTACGAGAAAGGGTCCAGCCCTCGGACCTGAACACTGCGGTCCGAGCGGCAGCTGACGCTCTTGAGGAGGTGTGGCCGCCGGGCGTGGACTACGCGGACACCGCCACCGGCCGCTCCCTAATGTCCAGCGCGGAGCACCTTGTCGCGCATGACACAGCGGATGCGCTGTGGGATGCACAGGGGCCTCACCGCGTACTTACGCGGCTCGGCCTACAGTTGCAGGCCACCGGCCGCCGGGATCAGGGACTGCTGCACTACAGATCGATGCTGCGCACCGCGCGACGGCTACTGGGCGAAAATGCTCCGGAGACCCTGTTCCTACGCAGCGACATCGCAGGGTTGCAGGCCGAGGACGGCGACGTGCCAGCGGCGGTGAAGGAGCTCCAAGCGGTGCTGGCTGCGCAACGCCGCCTTCTGGGCGACGAGCACGCGCATGTGCTGACCACGCTGAACAATCTGGCGCACTGGCGCGGCGTTACAGGGGACTATGCGGGGGCAGTCGCTGAGTACGACCGTCTCCTCGACACTCTGCAGCGACTGCCTACTCCGTCAGACGAGGTTGTTCTCGTCACTCGTCGCAACCGCGCTCACTGCATGACCCAATGCGGACGGGAAGCCGAAGCTCTGCCGGAACTGCGCACTGTCGTCGAGGGCACCACGCGAATCAGCGGCCCGCGTCATCCTCGCACCATGGTCGCCCGCAACGCTCTGGCCAGCTGCTTGGGCCGACTGGGGCACAACGAAGAAGCGATCGAAATACTTACGCCTTTGCTGGCCGACCAGCAGACGGTGCACGGAGAGCTCCACAGCGAGGCCCTGATCACCCGCGCAAACCTCGCCCAACAACGCGGCAAGGCGGGCCACCTCGACGAGGCGGTCACAGAACTCACGGAGCTCGTAGCACTGTTCATCACCGTGTTCGGCGCCGACCAGGTACGCACCCTCACCTGCCGCACCGTACTCGCCGAGTGGACCTGGCGAGCAGGCAAGAAGGAGAGTGCCCGCGCCCAGATGGAGGACGTGGCCGACCACGCGACACGGGCTTTGGGCCCGCACCACCATGTCACCACAGACATACGCCAGATCCTGGCCTACTGGGCCGCAGACGCCGGAACTGCAGGCTGACAGGCCGCCCGGCTGTCGTCCGGGGAGAGGGAGTTCGGACAGCTGGAATACACCCGGAGGCATCCCTCCTCAGAAGGCCCGCCCCTGCCCCAAACCACTTGCCGATCAGAGTGTGGATGGGCCTTGACCCCGGATCCTGGACACGGGTTATGCGGCTGGTGTCAGCGTAGTTGATGTTGCTTCGGGAGCTGTCTCGCCGGCCGGTGCTGGTCCAGACGGGCTCGGCCGCTTCCGCGCGCATGGCGCCGGTGAGGCCGTCGAGGTGCTGGACTGCCTCACCGAGCGAAGTGGACCGGTCCGACGATGGATGGTTACCCCTGTGCGGCACGTGAAGAAAACGTGTGAGGGGGAGGGCGGTCATAGCCGTATCCTCTAGAGGGACATGACGAAACAACCCTTCCGGTCGGCTGCTAGAACCGCACGAGAGGCGGGCGACCCAAGGTGATGATTGATTACAACGTCAGCGACCACTGGTCCGCTGATGATCCGGCCTGGTTGAAGTCCCTCGTGTCGTCACTCGACCGGCACCACGGCGTGAGCACCATTCTGCCGCTCCGCCGTACTCGCAGAAGAGGTCCTGCAGTGGGTGGAGCTTGCCAGCGGCGTCGATGCCTGGAAGAACACCGCCAACCGGAAGTCGCTGCGGCTCGACCTCGACGAATCCATCAACATGCTTGGCGCGTCACTTCGCGCGCACATCGGCGCATCACTCGCACAGTTCCAAGCCGCCTTCTCGCAGCTCACCGGGAGCCCCACGAGGGTCTTGGCGCAGCCGCCGGGCACCCGCACCGACGCTGTCTGGACCAGCGTCACCAAAGCCGCGAAGGACCTCCTCGGGACGCTTGACGCAGACGAAGCTGTCCGCGCCAGCTGGGATGACCTCGTGGCCACGGCTCAAAACCGTGCCCTGGGGGGCCGGGAGTACCGCCCGATTGCCGAACTGCTCTTCGACCAACTACGCAGGCGCGGACTCAGCGCGAAGTGGATCTTCCGCGACCTGATCTCGGTGATCGCATTCGGCCGTGATCCCTACGCCATTCCCATCGGCCAGAGCAGCGTGCCGCTGCAGGAGCGGATCGCGAACGCCCGAACTCACGTCGGCACTCCGGCACAAGTCGAGCCGGTCGTGGTGTGGCTCGGCTACCAGGGTGAGGTTTTCATGCACCTCTCCGCTGGGCGGGTGACCTTCATCAATGCCCACTGGGCGGTACCCAACGCAAGGCCCGAAGGCCAAGACTTCGAGCACAAGGAAGAGCTCTGGGAGCTGGTGCGGAGTGATGATCTCTTCAAGGTCGCGAAGATGGTCGGCGAGGAGTCCGACGTGGACTTCCTGGTGCGCGTCGACCTCGGCACGACCACGGCGGCGGGCGCATTGGACCGCGCCGTTCGCATTGTGAACACGATCCTCAACGTCTCGATACACAACTCTGGCGGGATCCGCCCGCACCTCGCCCAGCACGCGGTGCTGCGCTCCGGTAAGGCCGGCTCTCTCAACTCTTTCGTTTCCCCGCGCGAGACGGGCTTCCCCCGTGATCACTACGGCGCGGGTATCACCGCGGACGCGATCGCGAAGCACGGGCCGCGCATCGCCTCGGCGCTGGCCCGCGAAGAGCTTCCCCGGTTCCTCGCGGCCGCACTCGAAGCGCAGACAATCGCCGACCGCCCCTTCGGCCGCGACATGGCTCTGCGCAAGCCTTCCGAAGCCGACATCAGCAGCGTAATTCCGCTCGCGGACCGTGTGGTGCAACACGTCGCGGCGCACGCTGCGCTCGGCCCCAACGACCTATTCGATCTCCTCGGCAAGCATTGGCCCCATGCTCGGTGGCTTACCGACGTGCAGCGAGCCGTTGGCATGTGCCTGCTCGGCGTTGGGAACCGAAGTGAACTGCTCAGCGAGCTGACCGGGGAGTGGCTCGCGAAGAACCCGCCACGCCCGTGGCTTCTGTTCGTCGCTGACCGCTCTGGCGATCTCCTCTCGCTCTGCCGCATCGAGTCCGAGCGCGCCTGGATCAGGCGGATGTTCGCCAGCGTGAGCGACCACAGCGAGTACCGCGCCCTGATCGCGTACTACACCGCCGAAGGCGCCGTGCTGGAGGCCCGACGCCGTCGTGTCCGAAATGCCCTGGTGCATGGGAACCCCACCAGCTTCGCGATTGTCGAGTCAGTGCGCGAGTACGCCGAGTTCCTGAGCCGCAGCGCACTCAACCGCGGCTTCGAGTCCTATGTTCAGGGCACGGCCCCCGCTGCCGCACTCGCGCAGCAGGCTGATCAGGTCACGGCGATGCAGGGCGGCCAAGACGCCGCCAGCTACTGGCGGGCTCGGCTCGTCACCAGAGCTTCACCGGGCGCAGAGTCATCGTAGGCTGTCTTACAAGTTGGTGCGTGATAGCGGGTGAGGCGTGTTTGGCCTGCTCGTGGCCTATTTTTAGTCGTGGCGGTGCGGTCGGATACGAGGTTGGCGATGGCGCGGTAGGTGTCGGGCAGACGGTCGCGCCGGTGGGTCCAGCGCGTCAGTTGCTTCCAGCGTTTGTGGTCGGCGAGGGCGCGTTCGACGGTGATGCGGTCGGAGGAGTGCCAGTGGCGCTCACGTTCCCACTGTTCGACTCTGCCGGGCAGTGCTCCTGGCCGCGGTTTCTCGGCGGTGTGATGGCTTGTCCGCAGTGGTCGCGGCTCAGGCCGAGGTAGCCGTCGTCCAGCAGGACCTCGACGTCGGGGAAGTGATGGAAGCAGATGGCGATGCCTTCGTTGCGGGCGGCCGTCGCGTCGTGCATACGATCAGGTCGCAGGGCATCGGCCCATAACGTGCGGCCCCGCCAGTCGGCGATGACGGTGGCTTTCATAGTGTTCTGTTTCTTCTTGCCCGAGACGAATGCGCGTCGTCCGCCGCGGTCGGCGGACCTGGACTTCGGTGGCGTCCAAACGCAGTTCGGTGCCTTCGGCATGGGCGTAGGCGAACACGTCCGTCAGCGTCCGAAGGCGCAGGCCGGGACGGTCGGGGACCGCACATCCCCGCTTGGCCAGGAGCGGTCGTATCTCTGTGATCTCGCGGGTGATGGTGGAGCGGTCGACGCCGAACAGCAGTCCCAGCACCGCGTGCGACAGGTCGTGTCGCAGATGGATCAGCGTGGCCACCAACCGGTCGACGAACACCAGTTGGTGCCGGGCGCCGGCGCCCTCGGCTCGTTTCCTGGCCCCGCCCCGCGCAGCATGACGGCGACCTTCAATGTCGGCCTGCCACGGCACCGCCAACTCCTCGATCAGAAAGCGAGATGACACCGAGAGATCCCCGTGAACAACTGATGCGCCAGCACCGCTCGATTGACCGTGATCGCCACACTTGGATCATGCCACCGGCCAGGTACAGTGCCTCACCCGCTATCACGCACCAACTCGTTAAAGGGGATTCTCAGACGCCTTCTAATGCCTTGGGGCCGGATGAAGCCCCCTGTCGGGTGCGTTGACCGTCTTCCAGGTCGACGCGGAGGGTGGCTCCGTGCTCGACGAAGTGCGCACCTGGCGCATCGTCAGGTCAGTCAGCATCTGGTCAGCATGAGTCCTCGTCCGTTCCGAGACAGGGGTTTGAGCGGGTGCTTGGTCGGCGATGGCGCAGCGGCCTGGATTACATGGAAGCGCAGGCGAGGAGCCTTCTTGCCCGAGTGAAGTCGATGTTCTTTGGCGTCTTCGAGTCCGACGAGTGCCGGTGTACAGTGAACAGTGCCCCTGACCTGCAGAAAGCTGGCGGGGAGCCGTCTTCTAGGAGTCCAAAGTGCTGCGAACTTTGATCAAGTCCAAGATCTAGCGTTTGGGTGTTTTCGCAGGTCAGGGCCCTGATTGCCGCCTCCAGGTCAGCAAAAGGTCAGCATCAGGCCGGACGGTGTCCGGCTTGCTGACCTGCACCTGTGGCAGGGGCCTGCTGTGCCGCCCGGCGCCCTGCTCGGAAGGCTTGATGCGTGGCTCGACAGCTCGCTCGTGGGATGGGGTCGTTCTTCAAGGAGTGCGGTTGTTCCAGGCCGACCCGTTGCTCGCACCCGTACACGATTCGGTTCAGGGACGCTCTCGGCAGGCAGCGTGAAGAGGCTGGCTTCGGCACGCAGGACGACGCGATCGAGCGCCTTACGCAGATCTATGCGGAGAAAAAGAAGACGGCGCCGTCCGTTGCCGAGGCCCGCCGGGAACTCGGTCAGCAGACGGTCGCGGAATACGCGAAGCAGTGGCGGCCGCGGCAGCGGAGGATGACGGAATACTCCACGGGCTGGCACGTCGACAGCTCCATCAACGTGCACATCATCCCTCGTCTCGGATCAAGGAAGCTGAACTCTGTCACGCCGATCGTGGTCGAGCGTTTCCTGGACGAGTTGGAGGCCGATGGGGTGGGCCGCGGGAACCAGGTGAACATCTTCCGCACTCTGAAGGCGATATTGCGGGACGCCTATGGCAAGGGGGCCATGGCGGACGATCCTGTGAAGGGAGTCCAGGAGCCGGAGTACGTCCGCCAGAAGGTGGTCATCCCGCCCCTCGACCAAGTGAAGAAGGCGCTGACTGCCGCTGACGAGTATCTCGCGCTTGAGATCGTCATGATGGTGGGCTGTGGTTTGCGAAACGGGGAAGCCCGGGCAGTGAACGTCAACAACGTTGTGGCGGATGACGTCTACCGAGTGCATGAGCAGATCCACTCCAACACGCACAGGCCGGCGAAGCTGAAGCACCGCAAGGCGGGGGAGTTCCGGGAGGTCCCTCTGCCGCGCTCAGTGCGGGAAGCTATCGAGCGGTACGAGGATAAGCACAGCACCACGCAGGATGGCTATCTCCTGCGCGGCCCAAGCGGCTACTACACGGAACCGATGGAACGCCGCCGTGTGCAGAAGCTCTTCAGGAACCTCCCCGCGGCGGACGGTGTCGGCATGTACAGCTTCCGGCACTACTTCGCCTCGAACGCGCTCGGGAACGGAATACCGATCACCGACGTGGCCGAATGGATGGGGCACAAGTCCATTGAGGAGACGTATCGGACCTACCGGCACCTGATGCCTGGGAGCATTGCGAAGGCGGCTCGCATTTTGGATGCCGGCCTTTGGGAGGCGGCTTGATCCCAGATTTGCGAAGATCCGCAACACCGGCTCGACCGGCTCGTGAGGGCTGGGTGATCTCCGAGGACGTGTGAAGGTGCTGGTCACAGCCACTCGTTGAGGACTGCGACCAGCGAGCTGTTCCGCCGTCAGGATTCTGTCCACAGCCAGGAACCGGGCCTGCTCCTCGAGGTAGGCGCCGAGTTCGTCGACGTCGCCCGCCTGCCGTCAGGAGCGATGGGCTTCACAACATGCCCCGGGTGTCGTGGCTGGCGGGGTCGCTGTGAAGAAGGCGTCCAGCACTTTCGTGATGCGGCAGCGCTCTTGGTGCGAGAGCAGCGATGCGTCGAGGTGCTGCAGTACTTCCTCGCCCAAAGCGGAGGTAAGGACGAGCCAGCGCAGGAACACGCCGAAGGCCGTGCACCGGACGGTGAACAGCTCCTCGTCAGTGATGGGCGTCTGATCTTCTCCATGGGCGTACCGGGAGCGACGCGTGTAGGCGCGCTTGATCGTCTTGTACACGGCTAGGCGGTCTTCGTCCCGGGTCCACAGCGCAGCCGACCGCTGGCTGGTCCGGCGTCGGCTGTCGCCGCTGCCGTCGGCGGCCGCGACGGCCTCCATTGCGATCACGTAGTCGAGCAGCACGTCATCTGCTTCTGACTCATCGACGTAGGTGCCTCCCATGGTGCGCTGCGCGGCCCGCACCAAGCGGTTGGCCGCGCTGGCCAGTGCTCTCGCAGTCGGGGCAGACCGTCCGTCCTTGACGGTGCGGGACCGCACCGTGCTGATCATGCCGTGGACTTCGTGCAGAAATGCGGTAAGACCCGGCACCGCAGATGGTGGAACGTGGTAGCCGAACGCGCGGTGCACCTCGCCTACTTCCTCGCCGGTGTGGTCGAAGTACGGCTCGATGTGTGGCGAGCCAGCACGGAGCTCGCTGTGGCGTCCGGGCTCGACGCGGAAGTACGCCTCGGGGTGCACACTCTCCTCGGGGTTCCACAGCTGCAGGGCCAGCAGCGGCTCAAGGTGCCGACGCTCGGGGCGCTGATCAAGGTCCGGCAGCCAGGAGCGACCACGCGCGAGGGCCTGGCCGGGCAGGCTCTGCTGCAGGAAGGTCGATCCGCCGAGCGTGTCGGGATCGAGGTCCGGGTTGCGGATGAAGCGGTGCATGGATGGCAGGGGCATCAGCTGAGCGAGACTCGTGGCGCTAACGGTCTGCAGCCGATATTCCCCCAGCGCCAAGTCTGTCCCTCGTGGAAGGTCGATGTCCAGCAGGATCCAGGTCTGTGCCTCGGGCGCCGCGGCCATGCAGAGGGCTGTGAAATCCGCTGTCAGGTCGTCCAGGCTCATCAGGGTCCCGGTGGCAGCGGCCTCGGCCACCTGCTCCAGGCCGGTCATGGCGAGCAGGACCTCATCGTCGAGCGCTGACCCGTCCTTGCCGTACAGGTCCGGGCGCCGGGAGACCGGCGCGAGGCCAGCCACCACCGTACGGACCTGGTCCCAAGCTGCACGTCTGCTCAGCTCTGTGACGGACCACTCTCGGGGCGGCTGCTGACGGAGATCGTCCAGCCACGCCTGCAGAACACCCCGTACCGTTTCGTGCTCATTCATGGACCCACGCTAGAGACATGAACGCCTTAGCGGCGAGGCAAATTGAGCGCCAGTGACTACCGGGAGGGCTACCCGCTGCAGCACTGAGACCTGTTGGCCGACATGAGTGAATTGACTCCAGTCGTGTGCCTCATGCCAGCGTCCACCCACCGTACGCCCAGCGGCACCGTGCGCTGGCCAGTCGCTGGATGTGGGGTCGAGCAGAGTCGGCGGAAGTCAGTCCCGTGCCGAGCGTCGCCGGGCAGCACCGGCGACTCCACCGTGGCCGCTTTGTGGCCTCCAGGGCACATCGCCGCCATCAGTACCGGGTGCGCTGAGCATTTGGGTCCCGAAACAGCGCCGGGATCAGCAGCACCTCGCGACGGACCGGGAAGTCACGCCACTCCGCGGTAGCCGCGTGGTGCCACCGATCGCTGTCAGCGTGCCCGCCGGAATCGGCAAGGCCCCATTGATCAACACAGATGTAGGACGGGGCGGATCAGAGTGTGTTCGGGGACCCGGGCGAGGGGAGCGCTGCCGCGCTGTGAGCAGTTCGTGGAAGGGAGACGGGCAATCGTTGGCCCGGATATGGTCCAGATCTTGGGGGACCCGACCGCGGGCTCAGTTGCTCTGCCGTTCCGAGGGCAGAGCCGTGAGGGGTGCGGGATTGCGGCTGATCCAGTGGTGGCGGTGGTGGCGAACGTGGTCGGGATTGATGTAATGCCACTGATGGCGCTTGAGCTTGGCTCCGAGGCGGTCCTTGACTGTGTCGACGACCGTGAGGTCGTCGGTCAGGACGAGTGCTCCGCCGTCAAAGCGGACGTGGCAGTTCGGGCAGAGGCACAGCAAGTTCTCGGTGAGGTCGGGTCCGCCGTCCTCTTTGGCCCGGATGTGAGCCGCTTCGCTGTAGCGGTGGCGGGGTGAGGGCAGGACCAGGGTGGTGGCGCATATCTGGCAGGAGTCCTGGTACCAGTGCTTGAGCTTGCGGACGGCATTGATGCCGCTTGGCGAACGAGTTCCGTGGGCGTATTCGCCGTAAGTTTGCCCTTCGGGGGTGTTCGAGAGGACGGGAGAGGCTTGGCCTTCTGACGTCGATACGTGGCGCATGGCGTCATCCACGTACTCGACGATCTGATGCACCATGTCGCGGTCCATGGAGACAAGACGGCAGGTGTCCTTCACGGCGCGGCGGGCGAGTGACCATGCGGCCTTCATGTGGGTTCCGTGGATGGCGGTGCGTTCGGCCGCAGCGAGTGCGCCGGCCATGCGGGAGACGTGATCGCCGACCCGGAGGAAGAAACCGCCGTGCTTTTCGGGTACAGCCGTGTCCCACCTGTCCTCCGCCTCACAGACTGCGTCCAGCAGTTCTCCTGCGCGAGGGGTGTAGGTCAGGCACGGCCGGGTGTGGAAGGCCCACCGGTATGCCCCTGCCAGGTCGTGCTGCCAACGGTCCGACGACGCGCTCGCCAGCGGGGCAGGTGCGCTGCGCTGGGCAAGGTGCAGGACACGCGACCAGGTGGCTGCATCCGTGGACAGAAAGCCGCGCCACGCCTTGAGGGAGGGAGTCCACAGGGCGCCGACGTGTGGTGGAGCAGTTCTCTCGGCGGATCGGTGGCGTCTGAAGCCCCGCGTGGGAATGATGTGCCGACCGTCCCACGCCATGCGCGTATGGCTCTCCAGGAGAGGACTTCTCCACGAACTGCCGGGGCCAGCCGTGAACGGAGAACCGGTCAGGAGAAGCGCTGAGGTGCCCGTACCGGCGTGCTCGGCCCGGCGGGTGGAATGCACTGCTGCGCCATACATCCGTCCGTTCGTCACATCATGGTGGGTCGACAGCGGAGCAGAGTTTCCGAGGAGACGGCGAAGGGCATCGACGAGCCGGGATCCGTCGGACGCATCGTCATGTACGTGTGACATCCAGACCGTCAGTGGGGCGCTGGGCCAGGAGACGATCGAGACCGCGGGGGAGACGGCTGCGGACCACCAGCTGATCGCGCCCGCATAGAGGTCTGTCGGGTCCAACCGTGCCGGGGCGGCTTCGGCTGTGGCCATCTCCCCGAGCGGTCCTCGCAGGATGACATCGTCGTCCAAGGCGCTTCCTTGTCGTCGTGCGGCGTTGTCTAGTGGGCTGATCTTGTCCCATACCTCTGACAACGACTGAGGGACGAGGCGGTGCGATCGACGCTGACGCTGCCAGACAGCGGCTT
This sequence comes from Streptomyces pilosus, assembly GCF_014649835.1. Classification (GTDB taxonomy): domain Bacteria; phylum Actinomycetota; class Actinomycetes; order Streptomycetales; family Streptomycetaceae; genus Streptomyces; species Streptomyces pilosus. Next base: position 170,607 of record NZ_BMTU01000002.1, read on the forward strand.
GGGGGCCGTTGAGTCAGTTTGAGGGGAGTGGGACGCCATGATGGTCGATCTGTTTTCGATGAGTGACATTCGTTCTGACGGTGTCGGGCTGGTCAAGCCGTGTGGAAGAGCGTGGTGGCGGGCGGTGCCCGTCAGCCGTCCCGGGCGATCAGGAAGTCGCGAAGTTCGGAGAGCGTCCGGGTCGTGCCGTCCACCGTCAACGACCAGAAGGTCCACCCATCCACCTTCTCGTCGCCGGTAGCCATCCGCGCTGCGGACGTGGGCGTGGCCAAAGGCTGCTGGAAGCACTCGATGATGCCGTCCGCCAACAGGGTCGCCCTGGCCGGGCCCCGTTTCCCCCGGCCTGTCAGCGCGATCCCACCTGCGGAGAACGCCTCGGGGGGCAGGGCGGCCACCAGGGTTCGCAGGTCGACGCGATGGGCCGCCGCCGTGGCCGCCGGGGGCTCGGTTCCGTCACTCGCGCGTTCGGCGACATCGTCCCCCGCCCCTCCCTCAGGGGACACCTCGTCTTCCGAGCGGCCGTAGGCGAGGAGCGCCAAGCGTTCCGCTGCCGCTGCCGCTGCGCTCCACTCCGCGGTCGCCCGGGTCAGGTCGTCGATCTCCTTTCGGGCGTACCGCGCCACAACGGCGTCGTTTCTGCGGACGAGGTATAGCTCGACGAGTCCCACCACCTTGTCGATCAAGGTGGACCTTCTCTCAGTGAGCCGGTCGGCATTGAGTGCGAGTATGCGTATGGTCTCCCCCACCCGGCAGAGATCCCGGGCCACCTCTTCGTCGGAGTAGGGCCGTTCGGGCCTGCGCCGGGCGTAGCCCCGGCTGTCGAATCCGACGAGATCGGCGTCCTCGGCCACCACGGGATCAAGGAGCACCGGCAGTTCGCCCTCCAGGCGTTCGCCCACCGACGCGCGTTGCCCGAGTAGAGGGAAGCGGGCTCCCTTGCCCGGCCCGGCGCTTTGATTGCCGTAGCGGGCACCGCCGCTGTTGCAATGGTGACAGGCAAGGCGGTAGTTGGCGGGGTCATAGGCGAGCCACCAGTACCCGCGGTGCTTGGCCTCGCCGGCGACGGCGGACTTCGGCCGGTAGTGGTCGACGTGGTAAGGCGAGCGATCGACCAGGGTCTCGCAGTACCAGCACTTGTCCATGAGGGCGATCAGCCGGTCGCGAATCGCATCCTCCCGCCACATCTCGCGGAAAGAGAGCTCCTTGTCTGCATCCTTCGCGTCCTCGTGGAGCTTCTCGAGTTCCTTGGCGGCTCTGTCCGCCCACTGCTGTGGCGCGGTGAGTCCGGTGTTGTCTACGTGGCGCACCGGGATCAGACCCCCCGGGAGAAGCGCTCGTCGAAGAGGACGCGTGCGGTCGCTTCGAGCTCCTCACCCGTCACAGTTCCGTTTCGGGCTCGTTCGATGAGTTCCGCGCGTCGCCGGTGCAGTTCCGCTAGGAAGGAGGAGAGCACCTTATCGCGGCGCCCAGTGGCGAACCCTAGTCCGTCGAGCCGGTCGGTCACCTCCTGGAGTTCTCGGCGTGCTCTGGGGTTGTCCTCGGCTACAGGAATGAGGCGGTACTGGGTGTCGATCAGGTCCTGGGTGTGTTCGTCGAGTTGGCTCCGGAGGCGGAACAGGTCCGAGGTGAGCAGCCCGCCGGCTCCTTGGCCTCGTGGGCTGGTGTCCGGGACGAGCGCCTTAGTCCGTCCATCGGCGTCCGTGTCGAGTACCCGGATCTGCTGCCGCAGCATGTTCGAGACGAGGAGGGGCTCGTGGGTGGCGGCGATGAACTGTGAGCGCTGTCCATCGCCGAGCATGCTCTGGACTGACGAATACCAGCGTCGGCTCCACTCGGGATGGAAGTGCGCGTCGGGTTCGTCGAGGAGGAAGAGTGACTCCTGGCCTCGCTGGAGTCGCAGAAGACCGAGGACGGTAAGGATCTGTTGTTCGCCGGAGCTCAGTTGGTCCGCTCGGACGACGGCGCCATCCGCCTTGCGGACGCGCACATCGACCGTCAGGTAGCTGGCCATCTGAAGAGTGGAAAGGAGCCCGAACATCGACAGGTCACTGTCGAAGAGGTTACGGAAGGCGAGCACGTCCTCGGGGCTGCTCATGGTGAGGGCGAACCCGTCGTCGGGGGTGCCTGCGCTGTACAGCGGGTCCGATTCCGGCACCGGTCCGAAGCGGCCGGATGCTGCCGCCTCGGCGAACAGGGCGCGCGGCGGCCCGCCCAGCCCCCAGTACGGCAGGGCCGACAGATCCTCCCCTACCGACGCGGGGGCGCGCAGGTGCAGCGTGGCGGACACCACCCCGTCCACCCTGGCCTGCTCCCTGAGGTAGTCGCCGAAGACGTCCGCCCACTGGCCGGCCAGGGAGAGCAGGACTAGGGGGAGCCAGTCGGGCGTGCACAGGAATCCCGGGGCGTACAGCGGGCACGTGATCGGCAGCTCCAGCTGTTCCGACCACACCCCCTCTTCGTTCTCTGGCCGGTCCTGCCAGGCAAACCAGGACTCCGTCCACTGCTCGCGCCACGTCGCCAGCTCCGCCTCGGCGAAGTGCACGTGGCGCTCGAACTCGGAGCCCCAAGGGACCCGGCCGTGCACCTGATACCCGAAGACGTGGTCGGGAAGGTGGCGGAGCCAAGCGTGACGCGGTGTCTCGTCGCGCGACCCGGTGGCCTCCGTAACCCACATGACCGGATCCGCCTCGGCGGACGGCTGCACGATCTCGACGGTCGTGTCGCGGAGTCGGTAGCGCACCTCGTATCCGAAGTCCGTACGGCCCGAATGGCCGAGGGCGCAGCGGTAGAGAGCCCCGAAGAGTTCCGCGAGCGCGTGAAGGATCCGGGACTTTCCGCCTCCGTTGGGGCCGATCAGTACGGCGATGGCCTGCCCCTGGTCGACGGCGCTCTCCAGGTCGAGGGTGAAGTCCCGCAGGCCGCGGTAGTCGGGCAGCCTCAGCTGCAGCAGCTGCATCGGATCCTCCCTCAGCCGGCCCGGAACGTGCGGGCATCGCGCGGCGGCGTGAGTTCCTTCGCAAGCCTGGCGAACCGTCGCCAGGCGTCCTCCAGCCGCTCGGAGATCTGCTGGGCGATCAGGTGCGGCTCTGAAACCTCTCCCGGTTCCTCCTCGCGCAGGTCGGCGTAGAGGTCGAGGTTTGCTCCGGGTGTAGCGAGGAGCGCGTCGACGGAGTAGGGCTTGAACACCGGTGACGCGGCGCGGGTCTCGGGCGGGTGCCCGGGCCGGTAGGCGGCGACGAACGCGTCGAGAGCGGAGCCCGGGGAATCGGCGACGGCCGTGTGTCCGGTCCGCGCGTCGTAGACCCAGAGGTGGCGGGTGGCCGGCGATCCGTCGGGGCGGGCCGCGGCCTTCTCGAAGAACAGGACGTTGAGCTTTACCCCTGAGAAGCCTGCGGAGAACCCGATGGGGAGGCGGAGCAGGGTGTGCACGTCGCACTGTTTCAGCAACTGTCTCCGTACCCGTTCCCCGGCGCCCTTCATGAAAAGGACGCCGTCCGGTACGACGACGGCGGCCCGGCCGCCGATCTCCAGCAGGGTGTAGACGTGCTGGATGAAGTTGAGCTGCTGATGGCTGGTGGCCTCCCAGAAGTCCGGCCGGGCGAGGGCTAGCTCCTCGGCGCCATTGAGGTCGGACGCGCCGGTGGACGAGGTCACTGAGCGTCGCTGCCCCATGGGCGGATCAGTGAGGACGAGTGTGGCCCGGCGGCGGGGGCTTGCCGCGAGGGAGTCCCGCACCTCGATGGCCGCCCGGTTGCCGTCGAGGCGCTCGACGCCGTGCAAGAACAGGTTCATGGTGGCGAGGCGCGCCGTCGCGTCCACCAGTTCCGTCCCGCGGATCGCGCCGTGGGCCAGCTTCTCTCGCTGGGCGGGCGGGACGCCCGGCGGGAGGTGCCGGGCGATGTGCTCGAAGGACCGCACCAGAAATCCCCCGGTGCCTGCGGCCGGGTCCACGATCATGTCCTCGACGGTCGGACGGCAGCACGCGACGATGGCGTCGATCAGCTCCCGGTGGGTGAAGTACTGGCCTGCGGCGGTTCGGTGGTCTTGAGCGCACCGGGCGAGGAACGCGTCGAAGACCGGGGCGCGCCACTCTGGCCGCTCGTCCCACCACGGGAGCCTCTCACCGACCTGTTGAATCAGATTCTGGAGGTGCACTGGGCGGCGGAGGCGATTCTGGGCCTTGTGGAAGATGCGGCCGACTACGCCGCCGCGCTCGCCAAGCTCCGCCAGCAGGGCGCCATAGTGCTGGATCAGTTCCGTGCCCTCGTGCAGCGAGAGCTCGTCCCAGGCGTCGCGCCTCAGGACGTCGACGCGGTTGAGGGGTCGGCGCCGCAACTCCTGCGCCGTCTTGAGGAAGAGCAGGTATGTCACCTGCTCGCCGTACTCCAAGGCTGTTAGGCCGTCGTTGCTCAGTGGCGGGAAGGAGGACCAAAGGTGCTCGGCCTGGAGCTCCACCTCGGAAGGTCGGTTGACGGGCCGTCGGGCGGGCGTCGTCGGCGGCACGGTCACTGCTCCCTTGAGTCGTACGTCGTTCTCGCTACTCGGCGCTGCGCCGTGGGGCAGCCTGCCCGCGAGGGCCTGCTCCCGGCAGCCGTCGCGCAGCCGGTCCGCCATTGCCAAGGCTTCCTCGGCCGAAGCCGTGACGGAGGTGAGTCCGCTGTTCCACGCCTCCAAGGAGGCGAGGAGTGTGCCTTGTTCGGCGAGTGGAGGCACGGGTACGGGGGTCTGCCGCAGCTGGTCGAGGCCCAGGGAGGCTAGGCCGACTGTGTTCCGTGCGGCGTGCCGTAGCCAGCTTCGGCCGGGCCCGTTCGCGTACAGGGCGAGCAGCCGGGGGTGCAGGGTGTCCCCGGCCATTCGGACCCGTGCCACGTGGTGGTTCGGTACGTACGTGCGATGTGAGGAGTCCTGTTCCCACACCCGGGCGAAGCCGAGGCTGTCGGGCTGTCCGCTCAGCACAAAAAGGACGTCCCCGGGGCTCAACCGGGTCGCCTCCGCTCTACGGGCGTCCAGCCGCACCGTCGACATCCGCTCGTGTGCCCAGCGCTCGCCCCGGAGCTCGGCCGGGCGCACGGACCTCACCTTGACCTCGTGCGGGTCGTCGGCACGCCGGCTGTTCGCCACGGGCCCGCGTACGACTTCGGCCAGCTCGCCGAGGGTTACCCATCGCCATCCCTCGGGGAGGGCGGGTAGGGGAGCGCGGTGGGCGCCTCCGGAGGACTCCGAGTCCGCGTGCGGCCCATTCGTGGTGCGGCCGAAGGCGTCCCGGTCGATCACGAGGGCGCGGAGGTCTTCCACCTGCCGCAGGATGTCGCGGACGGCGGCTTCCTCCTCGTCAACCCGGGCGAACCAGAAGGCGAGAGAGGTCTTGATCCGCTCCTGCTCTGACCGTGGGGGCAGTGGCAGCCGAACCCGTTCCAGATCTCGTGCCGCGATGTGCCCCATGCCGGCGCCCTGACGCACGGATGACTCGATCTGGCGCCGTACGGCACCGGACGCCCACGCAAACACCAGGTACTCAGGGTCGATCAACCGCTCGTGGACCCTGACCCGCACCATGGTGCCGGGGTACGTCGTGGGCCCGGTGGTCTCGCGGACCAAGGCGGCCCGCCCGATAGGCGCCCCCGGCCCGCCATTGCGGCTCATTAGGATGTCGCCCGGCCGGATCAGACGGTCGGCCGCTTCCGCTTCCGCTGCCGAGGCCCACGGACCTTCCCGGGACTCGGCGAGGTCGGCCGTCGCCGACCGCAGCGCGGACAGGCGGAGGACGGGCACCCCTCCCGGGACGGCCTGACCGGACCGGCCCGCCGCCAGCGGCTCGCGCAGCAGTTCGCCCAGCGGAACCTCGGTCCAGCCGGACGGCAGTCCCGCCCTCACGCCAGCACACTCCGCAGCTCGTCCAGCAGGCGGACCGCACCCTGCTCGCCGAAGGCGCGCAGGAAGCCCGACGTGCCGCCCCTGAGAGTGAAGGGAACGGCGTCGAGAGATGCGGCGGCGAAGTGTCCGCCGGCCGCCGTGCTGTCCGCGATGTGCTCCATCCACCAGACCTGGTCGGAGTCGAAGGACCGTCCCCGGCGCTCCTGGTGGTCGATCCACGCGTCGAGCCGTGCGAAGACCTGGTCGCGGTAGGGGCGCGGGCGCGGCTCCAGGTCCGCTTCGTACCGCACGAGGGCAAGGAGGTCCACGGGCCCCTTCGGTGTCCGCGGTCGCCGGGGATCCGACACGGTGACACCAGCGCGTTCGTACGCGCTCCAAATCCGCTCCGCTGTCAGGCTATGCGGCGGTCGCGCCAGAGACTCGGCCCATGAGCGAAGCATCTGAACGTCCCCCTCAGTCAGGGCTCTTGTCCCGGTGATCAGCTCCCGCGCCGGGCCGTTGTCCGCCCGAAGGAAGGACCGCCAACGCTCCAAGACCTCGGCGTCGTCGACCGTCGCGGCTGCGGCCAGCGCCTCGTACGCGTCCTTGTCTCGCCCTCGCTTCCTCATTGTGGAAGATTGACCAGCATGGTGCCGTGTGACGTCGACCGGATCCACGACCACGCAGTGGGTTTTGGCCGACGCGCCGGGGGTGACCGCCCGCAGTTCCGCCGACGCGATAGGGCGCGTCCCCACCGCAAGCATCTGGAAGTACCGATTTGAGGACTTGACGTCCTGCAGGAACAAGAGGCATTCGACGGCGGGGATGTCGGCACCGGTGAGCAGGCCCACCACGACGATGACCCGCAGTTCGACTGTGTTACGGAACTGCGAGAGCCACAGGTGCGGTGACCCGCCCTTGAGTTTCACCTTCTGGCAAAAGTCAGGCCCCTGCCCAAACACCGCGCGCAGCGCGTCGACCACCTCGTCCGCATGTCGGTCGTCGGCCGCGTAGACCACTGTCTTGGGCAGCGCCACATCCTCGGAACCGAGCCACTCCCGCTCGGGGAACATCGACGGCAACCCCTCTTTGAACGCCGTCAGCGCGGTGTAGAGCGCTTGGCTGCTCACCACGGAGCGACGGTGACCGAGGGTCTCCTTCGCGTCGAGGTCCAACTCCTCCAGGGTGTTGGCCGCCCACTCCGGTCGCGTGGCGAGGTCGCCAATGCGGTAGATGGTGATGTCCACGGCTCCGCCATCGGCGACGGCGTCCGCGAAGGTGTAGGAGCTGACCAGATTGCCCTGGAAGACCTTCAGCGCCTGGTCCGTCGGGGTAGCCGTCAGGCCGAGCACCGGCGCGTCGAAGTAATCGAACAGCGCGCGCCATCGGGAGGACACGGACCGGTGACAGTCGTCGGCGATAATGAGGTCGAAGAACTCGGGGGGTAGATCGGCGCGGTAGCGGACTCCGGACGCCGGTTTGCCCCCGGTCAGGACCTTGTGGAGCCGCTGCACGGTGCTCACAACGACCTCCTTGGATGGCACGGAGTCCGAGTTCAGCCGCTCTAACCGATATGACTCGGTGAACTTCCGACCGTCTTCGTCAGGACCCGAGTACGCCGCGAAGGTCGCCAGTGCCTGCCTTTCGAGGTCCACCCGGTCAACTAGAAATAGAATTCGGCGGGCCCGGGCGTACCGCAGCAGGCGGTAGGCCGCGGTGACGGCCGTGACCACCCGGCCACCCCCCAAGGCGATCTGCACCATGGCCCGGCGCTCGCCCCGGCGCAGCGAGTTCTCGAACTCCCGCACCGCGTCGTACTGCCACGACCGGAGAAACCTCTGGGCATAGCCGTCCTCATCGAGGTCGGGAAGACGGCGGCGCACGCGGCCCTGAAAGGTCGGCGCCTGGGGATCGGCCACGGCCTCCCGCAGCCAGCGGGCCACGGTATCCGGCTGGTGGAAGCTGAAGATCTCCCGGAAGCGCGGCTCGGGGTCATCCCCGTTCCGAAACAGCACCCGGACGCCGTCGGTGACGTAGGTGTAGTGCATCCGCCGCTCCGCGGACGCCGTCGACGGGGTGCCAGCCTCACCGGGCCGGGCCAGCGCAGCCCGTAGATCCTTGCCGCGCGGCTGCACCTCAACGGTGCCCACCGGCCGGCCGTCGACGCGGAGCACGTAGTCTGCTCCCGCTGCCCGGTCCGGTTGCGCCGCGCCCCGCACCGCAACCCCCCGCACCAGTAGCTCGTGCGGCCCGTCAGAATCATCCCGTACGGCCCATCCCGCCTCGGTCAGCAGGTCCGCGACGCACCACTCCGCCTCCAGGAGGGCCGAACGTGCCTCCAGGGACGCGCGGGTGGCCGTCTCGGTGGGCGTACGCCGGTCGAAGGTCCGCCGCAGCCCGGGGACGTACTCGTCGAGCAGGGCGACCCGGGTGGCCAGGTCGGTCACCGGTTCCCATATGGCCACGTGGCGGCGCGGTGAGCTCGTCGGGGTGTCGTCCCATTCGGCCGGCGGGACGAAGGAGAGCGCGTCACGCACTCCGGTCCGCAGCCGGAAGTACCAGACGCCCAAGTCGAAGCAGTGGCGTACGAGACGTTGGGCACGGGACCGGTCGTCCGGTCCGGCCTCCCCGTCTGGTGTGGGGGCGCCGGAGCGGCGCAGTTCGGCCAGCGCACGGAGCACCGGGCCATCGGTGGAATCCGGACCGAGCAGCCGGACGGACTCCGCGGTTAGGACCTCCGCAAACTGCCGGGCCTGGGCGAGGGACCGTTTCGGGCGGGCATGCGCGTCGGCCTCAGCACCCGCGCCGTACACCAGTAGGAGGGGCTCCAGCGGCAGCAGAAAGCCGAAGTTCGCGGAAGCGGCGGCCAGCCCCTCCAGGGCTTCCTCGACAGCCACTTGGTGCACTCGGCCCACGTTCCCTTCACTCTTCGTCAGCGTCACCGGCGACCGTGGCACGGCGTCGAACAAGGAGCCCAAATCTATCGTCTTAGGTCGGGCCTCGGGGCCCGACCTGAAGGGACTGAGGTGCTCCCGAGACGCGGAGGATGGTGACAGAGGGTCAGAGGTCCTCATGACCGGAACATGGGCGAACGGCATTTCCTGCCAGCTCTCAGACGCCAACAGGACCAGAGCCCACGCCTGGACCAGGTGCCAGAAGCCAACCCGAAATGCGGTGGAGCACAGGCGCGAGTGTTGGCCGGGTTTCCGCTCGAGCCACCGCAGGGTCTCAGCTGGTGTACCGTCCACCGACACATCACTGGTGGCGTGGGAGTTGGGGGCTTCGGGTGATCGAGTTGAAGATTCCGGATATCTACTGGGACGACGAGAAGGCTGTGAGCCTGCTGGGTGAGTACTTCACCCGACGACGCTCATGCGGCGACCTGTTTTATTCCGGCGCGTGCTTCGAGCGCCTGGGCGGGGGCGGGGACGCCGAGCACGTCGCGGACCGTTTCGACGGCAACGACCTGGTGGCCATCACCACGCTCAGTGTGTCCCTGGAGCCACATGGGGCGATCAACTTGCTGACCGACCCCGACGGGCACTGGGCGCGCCTGCTGTCGCTCATCCCTCGTGACGCACGTCTGGAGGATCCTCGAAGCGATGCGCTCATAGCGGAGGGCGGACCGGCGTGGGAATTGTGGGAACGCCTGGCCGGCACCAAGCAGTACCCCGGCAAGCCCGACGGCAGTGGACCGGTTGTCGCAGGCAAAGTGCTGGCCCGCAAGCGTCCCCACCTCATCCCCATCTACGACATCCGCATCAAGCAGCTCTTTGAGCGACCGAAGACAGACCACTCCTTCTGGGCAGCGCTGGCTGCGGCCCTGCAGGCGGACAACGGTGCCTTCTACGATCAGTTGGCCTGTCTCCGCGACAAGGCGGGGATCGGTGAGGACATCGGCGTCCTGCGTGTGTTCGACGTCATCGCCTGGATGCATCAAGGACGGCAGGGGCAGGTCTCGACCAGCTGAGCTCTCGGGTGGAGTGCGGCGGGGAGGCGTAGGAGGTCACCGAGCTGGCAGTCTGATCGACTGCCCCCAAATTCGATCTGCTTCCGATGACGCATCATGTGGAATGCGTCGAGCCCACGACCAAGGGCGTTCGAACGCCACTTCCACCGGCCCGACGGTGATGCGCTGATCTTCACCACCATCACCAAGGGCCGGGCCGGCCGCCGCCTCAACGACGGCAACTGGCGCTGACAGGCTGGCTGGTGGCTGGCCCTCGACGGCGCCTGCTACTTCGGCAGCGACGGCGAGCCGCAGCCCGCCCCACACCACCTGCCGCACTCCATGCGCCATACCTGCGCCTCGTCGCTTGTTCAGAGGGGAGTATCGCTCTCGTTTTCCCTCCTATAGGCGCCCAACCCGAGACAATGCACAGGACATGGGTGATCTGACTGCCGCGCATCGCGGGTATGAGTACCAGGACCTGCTAGAAGCGTGTCGTGTGGTGGATCTGCCGCTGGGCGGGATCGTCGCCGTGCACGTTGACGAGAAACTAGTGCCGGACGACCGTTTCGACGATCTCACGGTCATCGGGGCGGACGGATGCCGCGAGCGGACCCAGTTCAAGCACTCGGACAACGACGATCACCCCCTCGCTTACGAGACGTTCACTTCGGACGGCCGTGGGCTGAGGCTGGATCGCCTCGTGGCAGCCGCCGTCGCCGACCGCGACGGCCCGGGGGCATCCGCTCGTATGATCCGGTTGCGCATCGTGATGCGGGACGCACCACCGGACGATGCCGTACTACGCGCGGTCATGGTGCCAGCACGCGCGTCTGACGTGCCGTTCCTGGCGGGCATGAACACCACTCTCCTACGGTTCGACGCCGAGGCCATCTGGCAGGGGGTCGAGCTGCCAGCGCGGGGCAGGCGCAAGGCAGGGAACGTCTTCGGGTTCCTGGCTGAAGGTGACATGGCCGTCTCCAAGGAGGATCTGGAATGGCTATGCGAGCACCTTGTTGTGGAGCTCGCTGCGCCGCCTATGACGATGGATCTCCAGCGGCCGGGGCCAGCTGAGCAACTCCTCCTCCAGCGTGTGCGCGGTGAACTCGGTGCGGGGATCCACCCCAACGAAGGGCGCTCGGCAGTTGACGTGGCCGAGGCGCTGATCCGCACGGTCCGGGCGGCCCGTCAGCGGGGCATCAAGGTCACTTCGCAGGAGCTGCTGCGCCGGGCACAGCTGCGCCAGGACTTCGGCGCTGTCCTACGTGCGCATCCCGTTGACCGGACCATGGAAGTGGCTCGGCCGGGCGCGGTCGGTGCCCTGGTGGAAGCCGCCGGGACCGCCGCATCCGACGGGAACGTGTTGCTGGTTACTGGCCCGCCGGGGCAAGGGAAGTCCTGGGCGTGCCAGCAACTGGTCGAACAGCTCACGCGTGACGGATGGCTGGTCGCCGAACACTATTGCTACCTGGGTGACGCAGACGGTGATCAGCTGACCCGGGTGATGACCGAGTCGGTCTTCGGTAGCCTGCTCGGCCGGCTGGCCGAGGCGGAGCCGAGTCTCGTCCACGACCAGCGCCCGCGCTTCGCCGCCGATGAGGAGGCCCTGGCGAACGCGGTGGCGACGGCCCTGCGCAAGAATCCCGTCCGGAGAGTGGCGCTCGTCGTGGACGGACTAGATCACGTCACCCGCGTACACGGCGGGAGGACCAGGAGAGCGGACCCGTCCCTGACCCTTGCCGAGGTACTCAGCTCGCTGCCGCTCCCGGCTGGCAGCGTACTCATCGTACTCAGCCAGCCCGGGACTCACCTCGACCCCCTCAGACAGGCAGGGGCTGCCACCGTCGCCGTACCGCCGCTCGCGCAGGAAGAACTACGTGGCATAGCCGAGCGGCTCGGGCTCGTCCTGTCGAAAGGAGGCGGCCAGGCCGAGGCGCTGCTGACCGACGGCCGGGAAGTCACGGACTTCCTCGACGCGCTACAGGAACGCTCAGGTGGAAACGCCCTGTACACGACGTACCTCTGCCGTGAGGTTGCCCTGCGCCCAGAGACGATTGCGGACGCTGCGGCAACCGTGAGGGCGCTTCCCTCGTACCGCGATTCACTGGAGGACTACTACGCCCACCTCTACGAGACCCTCGGTGCCGAAGCCGATGTCGTCGCGGACATCATCGCCCTGCTCGGCATGCCGGTCACTCGCGAGGAACTCGGGCAGATCGTCCCGGACCGGGGACACCGGATCGATCGTGCGCTGAAGGTCCTGGCCCCGGTGCTCTCCGAGCGGACCGGACAGGGTGAGGTACGGGTGTACCACGAGTCGTTCGCCCGCTACCTACGCCTCGGATACGAGGACCATCCTGATGCCCTGCAGTCGACGCTGGCGCTGATCGCTACATGGCTGTCCGGCAGGGGACTGTTCGAGGACCCGAGGGCCTTCCGACGGCTTCTGCGGATCCTCGCCGAGGCCGGGCGCGACACCGAGGTGCTCAGCCACATCGGGCGGGACTTCGTCGCCCGCGCCGTCTCTGCCGCATTCCCGGCCTCGGCGATCAGGGACAACCTGGCCACCGGGCTGCGCTGCGCCGCCCGATCGGGAAACTGGCCGCTCGTCGTGCGCTGCGTCGAGCTGGCCCGGGCTGCGCAGACTTACGAGGGTGAGCGCTTCGACTCGGTGCTGCTGGACTTCGCCGACGTGCCCATCGCGTTGCTCGGGGCTCAGACCATGGCGGACCGGCTCCTGTACGACGGACGGACCGTAATGCCCGCCCGGGTGGGCCTGCAAATGTGCGTGGCTCTTGATGCCGCAGGTGCCGTGGCGCCCTGGCGCGAATACATGACGGCATTTCAGCACGAGGACGAATCCGACAACACCTCCTACGGAGAAGACTCCGACCGGGCCGTCAGTCTGGCCTGGCTGCGCGGCCGGCTGCGACTGTCCGCGGCATACCGGGGGACAGAGGAGGAGGTGCCCGGGCAGGACAAACTCAGCGCACCGGTGTCGCTGGACACCATCGCCCAGTGGCTCGATGAGAACGGTGACCAGCCAGCGGCCGACGCCGTTGTGAAGGCACTGCTCGACACCGTGGAAACCGATGCCGTCACCGGCCTACTACCGCGACTCACAGCAGGCGGCCCGGTGTGTCTCTCCCTCGCCGAGCACATTGCTGCCGGTGCGGTCCCCGGACAGCCCGGCAGCGCAGCGCACTGGGCCCGGAAGGCCGCCGCCTCGGGACAACTGCCGGGAACGGTGCACCGGCTGCTGGCGCTGGGGGTCGCTGCGGACGACCTGTGCGGAGACCTGGCGGGGGACAGTCCCCAGGCCCGGCGCGACGTGCTGCTCTCCCTCACCCGCGAGGTACAGCAGGAAAGCGTCCGCTGGGATCCGGAGGCCGTCGCCCGGTGGCTCGACGCGCTGGCGGTCGCGGCAGTAGCCGACCCCTTGGTGCTGGACGCGGCGGAGGCGCACGTCCAGGGGCCGGGCTGGTATCCCTGCTGGCTGCGGTTCGCGATCGCCCTCGTACGCGCAGAATCCGCCAGTGTGGACCTCCGGTCCGGCCTGGCGGTGGAAGCCATCGGACTCCTGACCGGAGATCTCAGGCCCTTCGCCGGAAAACCGCGTGCGTGCGACCTCTACGCGATACACCCGCTCATCGAGGGGACGGTGGGCCGGGCGGTCGTGCACGTGTCCGACGATGATTGGCCGCAGGCATGGGAGAAGCTCACCCACGTCAGCCGGGGGATCAGCACCACTCTGCGCGGTGAACTGGGCGGTCCGCTGCCCGCCGACCTACTGCTCTCGATCGCCGTCGAGCAGGCGACGCCTGCACGGCGGGCCAGTGTGGACGAAGCCATCCACAGCGAGTTCGAGCAGCAGGTCGGCGGACGCTACTACAGCGACCTGGCCAGGTACCTTCTCACCCGCGCGCGGCTCGCCCTCGCCGCAGGTGAACTTGCCGGTGCGGAGGCACGCTGGCTGGAAGCCTGCCGCTTCCTAGTGGCCTACGGCTGGCACAAGGACATCACGGTCTACGAGGTCCTGGACCCGCTGCTCGCTCTCGTCGCCGCCGATCCGGCGCGGGGCAGGGCGCGGGTGGCGCAGCTCCAGCCACTGTGCGAACGCCTGCCCCTGCACACCGACGGCAAAGAGACCTTCGCCGCACGGCGGGAGTGGTGGAGGACACTGGCCGGGGCAGATCCTGCGGCCCTCGCCCGACTGACTGCCACCGGGCTTCTCGGCGACTGCAACGCTCCCAATGATCTCCTCCAAGGCGCGCGGGAGAATCTCTGGGACAGCTGGAAGGAAGAGGCGGATCCGGTCGCGGCAACGGCACTCCGCCTCACCCTGGATAGTCCGCTCCTGGAAGGGGACGCGGCGGTGCTGGACCGGCTGGTCCAGACGTTCCGTCCTTCGATCCCGGACGGCGTATCGCAGCTGCTCCGCTGTGCACTGAGCCGGGCGGACGAGCGGCCTGCGCGCTACGACTCGTCCGACGGTGGCGAGACGAAGGCGTCAGATGAGCGACGGGTCGCTGCGCTCAACGCTGTGACCGAAAGTGCCGGTGCGCCGAGCATCGAGCCCCTTCCCGGCCTACAGGTCGCAGAGGAATCCCGAAGTCGGAGCGGCTCACCGCAACCGGCGCGGCCACCCACGGCCGGGGACTTGCTGGCCGGTATGGTGCTGCTACCCCTGCCCCCTGGCCCTGTCGGTCTGATCCGAGCACTGAGGGAATGGCGCCAGCGACCTTACGAGGCAGGTACACCGCAGCAGGCCCTCGACCGCATGACAAACCTCGTTGGTTATCGGCTGCTCAGCCTCGCCGACGAAGGACGTGCCGACGAAGCTCTACAAGTCCTGAGGGCCGTCGCTGGACCGTTCGACTTCCGTGACGGGCCCCTCCTCCTGCGCCAGCTCGCGCAGGGACTCGAACGGAACGGCCAGGACGGCCTGGCCGCCGAAGCGTACGCGCTGACCTGGGTGCGGACGCGCGGGTGGGGCGGGTGGCTGAACTTCGGCGGGGAGACGTCCCTCGACGCCCTGAGCAGAGCCGCGCAGATCGATCCGGCCCTCACCTTCCGCGTCGTCGCCGAAGAGGCAGAAGCCATCGTGAGCACCGGCCGATACGGCACACACGGTGTCACACAGGCGCTGATCTATGCCTTCGCCCGCCAGGCCGTCGGCCTGCCCGGGCACAGCTCCCTTGATCTAGGGTTCGCGCTTTGGGACGAAGCGGCGGCGGTCATTGAGAGCCGGGCGCCTCGGGTCCACGTCAGCGACGAGCCCGATTACCCCTACAACGCCCCCGACCGGGACACCGGCGCGGCCGTACACGGAGATCTGGACGGCGCCTTCGCGACCGCGGCACTGGCGGGACTGGCCCATGCGGGACGCGAGGCCAAGCGGCGATCGATGATCGCCGCTCGGGCTCTCGTCTCACTGCGCCCGCACACAGCAGCACCCGCCGTGGCGCTGGCACTTGAGCATGCGTCTGATCCCGCGACGCTGACCTGGCTGCTGTGTCTCCTCGAGGAGCAAGGGCCAGCCAGCCGGGCCGTCTTGGAGCACTGCCAGGACGCGCTCGGAGCGCTGGCCCAAGGACCTCTGCTCACTGTCCGGGCCCTTGCCCGTCGGCTGCTCATCAAGGCGGCGAACGTCCCCATGGCGCCTTCCGATCCGGACGCGTTGCAGCCCCCAGTCCGCCTGTGGACGTCCTCCGGGCAGGAAGGCGACCGAAACGATCAGGCGCTGGAAGGGCTGGTACAAGAAGTGGCCAGCGCACGGCTGTACGAAGCTGAGCAGCTGCAGCCGGGGCTGATCCGAGCGGTCCTGGCCGATGCCCGCCGCAGGCTGGGCAGTGAGCATACGAAAGACAGGTACAGGACTCAGCTCCGCGCCTACCGAAGCGCCGACGAACAACTACCGCCGGATGCCTACCTCGCCACTGAGGAGGCGGTCGAAGAAGCGGTTCAGAGAACGGCAGCAGGTAGCCGCGCTCACCGGCTCTCGAACGGTCTGGGCGTGTCCGATCCGCGAACCTGGGAAGACCAACTGGCCACCGCACTGGCGGACAGCCCGATTGTTCCCCTGGCCTTCGAGGCGGCGCGCTGGCCGCGCCCCGGCCTCCCGACTCCGCCAGGTCCGGACGATCCCGGCAATTCAATGGCTGGCATAACCGCGGAGACCATCTCCATACGGCCTTTGGCGGAAGCGGACGTCCTGAGCGGCCAGCCACTCCATGGCTGGTACATCCTCGCTTCCGTGGAGAAGCGCAGGTTCCTGTCATTGCACAGACGGACGACCGACGCGGTCAGCTTCAGGCTCTCGGGCCCGGAGGTAACTGCGCGCGGGGGCCATGAGACCCCGGACGCCCCGCCGTTCTCGGACGGTGACCTCATTGAATGGACCGAAGGGCCGGCGCAGCTACCTCTGGGACTTCCACAGGTCACCTTCCCGCTGCTCGGTGTCGACCGCGACATGGTTGCGGCCGGGGATGCCGCTCATGGTCTGGGACTACCCGACCTCACGCTCACACCAGGCTGGTGGCTCCCTGCCGCGCTGCACCTGCGGCCCGGGGCCCCCTTGACCCTAGAGGACGACCACGGGTTGGCCCTCGGGCTTATCTGTTGGCGCACCGAGTACGAGACGAGTTCCTACCACCTCGCCTGGCCGCGAATGACCGGCTGTTCCGTCGTGATCCGCCCCGATCTGCTGGAAGTCCTGGCCGAACGGGCGCCTGCAACCGTCGTCATCCGAGACTTTGTCATGCACCTTGGGCATGGCGAAGAGGCGAAATGATACGGAAGCGCTCGGTCGTGCAGTGGAGGAGCGTGCTGGTCGGCCCGGGTTCACTACCTCACCGCCGCTGACCCCAATTCGCCACTTGACCTAAACCTCTCGACTTACATGACAAATCATCAGGTAAGTCAGCATCCAGTCAGCATTAGGCCGGGACAGTCTGGCGTACATGCTCCTGGTCGACGGCTTCGCGGCAGCTTCTTTCGCGCAGATTGTGCAGGTGAGAAGCCCGCTCATCACGGCGCACGATGTTGTTGAGGGTCTTCGAGTTGAAGGCATGCCCATGCACAGTGAACGACGCCCCTGACCTGCAGAAAGCTGGCGGGGAGCCGTCTTCTAGGAGTCTAAGACGTCGTTTCCTTTGGCATAGGCTCGTGCCGTCGACCGGCCAGGTGGGTGTCGGTGCGATGTGGGAGTCTCCGGGACATGAGTTACGACCTTGCTGTCTGGGAAGGCGAGAGGCCGGCGGATGACAAGACCGCTGGCCAGGTCTTCAGCGACCTGTACGACCGCTACATCGACGGCGAGGTGGAGGAGCCTCCCTCCGAACGCATCGCAGCCTACGTGGCTGCGCTGCTTGAGCGGTGGTGCGACCTCACCGAGGACGAGGAGGACACCTCGCCTTGGTCGACCGGCCCGCTGATCGGCGAGGCCAGTGGTCCTCTGATCTATTTCCCCATGCGGTGGAGCATGGCCGAGGAGGCGTCGGCCTACGCGGCAGCGGTGGCGGAGTCCATGGGGCTGGTCTGCTTCGATGTGCAGCAGGACCGGCTCAGGCCGTGAGTAGGGGCGTTAACCGGCGGTGGCCGATGAGGGCTGCGGCTATGCCGACGAAGGCGAGGAAGTGTTCGGCCTTGCGCTCGTACCGCCGGTGGAGACGACGGCAGCCGGCCAGCCAGGACACCGTTCTTTCGACCACCCAGCGATGTCGGCCCAGCCGCTGCGAGGACTCGATGCCCTTGCGAGCGATGCGATGGCGGATGCCCCGCCGACCGAGCCATCGACGCAGGTGGTCGTAGTCGTAGCCCTTGTCCGCGTGCAGCTTCGCCGGCCGCCGACGCCGGGGCCCACGGCGGGACCGGATGGGCGGGATGCCGCGCACGAGCGGCTCCAGGCCCTGGCTGTCGTGCATGTTCGCGCCGGAGATGCCCAGAGACAGCGGCAGTCCATTCCGGTCACAGATCAGGTGGATCTTCGATCCAAGCTTGCCGCGGTCGGTCGGATTCGGTCCCGTCAACGGCCCCCTTTTGCAGCCCGCAGACTGACGGAGTCGATCGCGCACCGCGACCAGTCCAGCTCGCCCCGCGCCCCGAGTTCGTCGAGGATCACGCGGTAGAGCCGGGCCCAGACACGGTCCCGGCTCCACTGGGCGAACCGGCGGTAGACCGTGGGCCAGGCGGGGCCGAACACCGGCGGCAGCTGCCGCCACGTGCAGCCCGACGTCGCCACGAAGATGATCGCGGCCAGGGCTTCACGGTCACCTGCCCGACGTCGACCACCGCCCTGCGGGCGTATCACCACCGTTGGCGGCACCACTCGCCTGAACAACACCCACAACTCATCCGGTACCAGCCGCTCAACGAGATCCGTCATGCCACGGTTCAACGAACGATCACGCCATAAGAAACGACGTCTAAAGTGCTGCGAACTTTGATCAAGTCCGAGATCTAGCATTTGGACGTTCGCGCAGGTCAAGGGCATGATGGAAGCCCCTCAGGGCAGCAAAGGTCAGCATGCGGCGCAGCTCTGTCTCCGCTTGCTGACCTTCCGCCCTCTGCGCAGCGCCTGTGCATGGTTCTCGCTCCCATTCGGAAGGTTCGACGTGGCCCGACAGCTCGCCCGCGGCATGGGGTCCTTCTTCAAGGACTGCGACTGCGCCAAGCCAACCCGTTGCCCGCACCCGTACACGATTCGGTTCAGGGACGCGCTGGGCAAGCAGCGCGAGGAGTCCGGATACGGCACGCAGGACGACGCTATCGAGCGCCTCACGCAGCTCTACGCCGAGAAGAAGAATACAGCGCCATCAGTCGCCGAGGCGCGGCGGGAGCTAGGGCAGCTGACGGTCGAGGAATACGCGAAGCAGTGGCGACCCCGACAGCGCAAAATGACGGAGTACTCGACAGGCGAGCATGTCGACAGCTCGATCAATGTGCACATCGTTCCTCGGCTCGGATCGCGCAAGGTGAACTCCGTTACGCCGATCGTGGTCGATCGCTTTTTGGACGAGCTGGAATCCGACGGCGTCGGCCGCGGAAATCAGGTCAACATATTCCGCACCCTCAAGGCCATTCTCCGTGACGCTTACGGAAAGGGCGCCATGGCGGATGATCCTGTCAGGGGGGTTCAGGAGCCGGAGTACATACGTGAGTTGGTTGTCATCCCCTCTCTCGACTACGTGAAGAAGGCGCTGACGGTCGCCGATGAGGATCTTGCGCTCGAGATCATCATCATGGCGGGCTGCGGCCTGCGTAATGGCGAGGCTCGGGCGGTGAACGTAAACAACGTCGTTGCGGACGACGTATACCGCGTGCACGAGCAGATCCACTCGAACACGCACAAGCCAGCAAAGCTGAAGCATCGCAAGGCAGGCGAGTTCAGGGAAGTTCCGCTGCCGCGCTCGGTGCGGGAGGCGATGGAGCGCTACGCGGAGCAGCACGGAACCACGAAGGATGGCTACTTGCTGCGTGGCCCCAGCGGGTACTACACGGAGCCAATGGAACGCCGACGTGTGCAGCGGCTCTTCGAGGAACTTCCTGCGGCGGACGGTGTCGGCATGTACAGCTTCCGGCACTACTTTGCATCGAACGCTCTTGGAAACGGCATACCCATCACCGACGTAGCGGAATGGATGGGGCACAAATCCATTGAGGAGACGTACCGCACCTACCGGCATCTGATGCCGGGGAGCATTACCAAGGCTGCTCGAATCCTGGACGCCGGTCTCTGGGAAGCGGCCTAAAAGCAGATGCGCCGTCGGTTGTCTGCCTTGCTGGGCGCCCGACGGAGGCACCGTCCGTGTGCGGGATGTGGGCTGGGCCACTCGCCCAAATGACGCAGTACATGCATGCGCGCCTCCCTAGATGGTCGACCCGTGTCCGGGGTCTTCCTCCGTGGCGGAGACGTTCGGCATGGTCTGGCCGCGCTCGCGGCTGCGCCTAGGTCACCGCCGCTGGCCGATCATTGCTGGGGTGTTGTTTCCGTCGGCTGCCGACGGGCGGCTGGAGGGACTCCGCCTGTGGAGAGGTTGATCGCAAGGCGCTGTTCGCCGTGCACAGCCCGACGATGATTTTGTGCACTGCCTCCGTCGTCGCGGCTCAGCGCTTGGTCGCGCGTTCGCGCTTGGTGAGCGAAGGGGCGACGGGGGCGCCTGTCAGTGTGCGCTGAGAGAATGAGGGAGTGGCAGGTTATGTGTTCGGCTTTCATGTCCCTCGGGTGTGCAGGGTGCGGGGTGAGCGTGTCGCTGCTGAAGATCTGATCGTGCAGGCCGCCGAAGCGTTCCGAGCGGACGATGATGACGTGGTCATGGATGCAGGGCGACTTCGTCAGGGAGCCTTGGCGCTTCCCGCTGTCGTCGCAGCGGCAGGGGCCATGGTCGTGTTGGGAGAGCCGGGCGCTGGGAAGACTTCCGTGCTGAAGCAGCTCACCAATGGGTTGCCCCGTGTCTTCGACACCTGGAGCGGAGACTCCGATGCGTGCCTTTGGGTGATAGGTGGGGATCTCACCGAGCACTCCTATCAGGAGGAGCTTGGATGCCATCTTGTCTCCTTGCCTTCGGAAGGAGACGCTGCCGGGGGTGCTGGAGTGCTGACGGTAGTCCTGGACCAGGCTGACGAGAGCCCACTTCTGCCGCGTCTGTCGAGGTGGTTGAGAAGGTCGCTGAGCGGCCGGGATACCAGCCGGATTCGGTTCCTCATGGCCTGCCGCACGGCCGACTATCCGGCGGTGCTGACGTCTGTGCTGGCCGAGGCTTTCGGTGCGTGCCGATGCGTCGATCTGGCCCCGTTGAGTCGCACGGAGGCTGTGACGTTGGCTGACAGCGCCGGCGTGCCGGGAAAAGAGCTGGTGGAGGCAGCTGAGGCGGCCGGCGCCGCTGTGCTGGCCGGCGTACCGCTGACATTGGAATTGCTGGTCCTGACCTATCGGGCTGACGGCCAGCTGCACGGGCGGCCAGAAGAGTTGTTTGCACGCGGAGTGGCACGGCTCGCTGAAGACCCCGACCCTCACCGACTCAAGAAAGCGCTGATCACCACGGTCCTTCAGCGCCTGACGGTGGCGGGACGCATCGCCGCGTGGATGCTGCTGTCAGGCCATCGGACCGTGTGGCGTGGGGCCACGTTCGAGGCTGGAACCTACGATCTGCCGGGCGACGTACTGGCGGGGGGAAGGGAGCGGACCGCCGCTGGACCGTTCGAGGTTACGCCCCAAGTGGTCGAAGAATGCTTGGCAACCGCGCTGTTCACAGCGCCGGACAACGGCAGGGCGGCATTCCGCCACTCTTCCGTAGCGGCCTACCTCGCAGCCCGGTACCTGACGGATCGGAAGACCACGCAGCGACAGCTGGAGAATCTGTTCCTGATAGGCGCACCGGACGGAGAGACGGCGACCATTCCAGCACCGCTGCGGGAGACCGCGGCCTGGCTGGTGGCCATGAACCACTCTGCCAGCGGCTGGCTGGCTACCGCCGATCCCGAAAGCCTGGCGGTGCACAGCGCACTTGTGCGTTCCGACGAGGTCCGCCGGCTCACCGTAAGCAGGCTGCTGGAACGTGCGGCGCAGGTCGAACTGGGAGACACGCGATGGCAGCTGTCCCGTTGGGACCTGCGCCATCCTTCGCTCGCTGACCAGCTCGCCGACGTCCTGGAGACCAACCCTGCCGAAGGTGCGGCCAACTGGCAGTCCACGGCGCGAACCCGCCTGGCGATCCAGCTGGCGCAGGAGGCCGGCACCGCTCACCCCAGGTTGGCCGATGCGCTGCTGGCGTTGGTGAGGAACGACACGTGGCATCAAACGGAGCGTCGTTTGGCGGCGCGCGCCGCGTTCGCCTGCGACCTGGGCCGTGCCGTGCCAGTTTTCGTCGAGGTGCTCGACTCCCTATCCGATCTGTCCTATGTCGAGCGGGTGGATCCCGACCATGAGCTTCGGGGCACGCTACTGAGCCTGCTATGGCCGCACCATTTGGACGCGGCGACGATGCTGGGCGCCCTTCGCCCGCCGTCCCCGGACCTGTACGGCAACTACGCCCACTTCTTGAGGAACATGCCAGCGGAGTGCAGGGACGAGGATCTGCCCGATCTTCTCGCTTGGGTGTCCGAAATAGTCTGCCGACCGGATAGTGGCTATGTCTTCTCGCACGATCGCTTCGAGATCTCACTGATCAACGGGGTGATCGGCCGAGCGCTCGAGACTCCGGACGCGGCTCAGCACGCGGACACCTTGGCGAAGATCATTTTCAGCCTCTTCCACGACCACCACAAGGTCCAGATGCCTGACTGCTTGCAACCTGATGAGCACGGGCACGAGACGCCCGAGACCCGGTCACTACGGAGGCTTCTGACCCAAGCTTTTGTCACAGAGGCTGTCCGGACAGGGCTCGATGCGCGCATGGCGGCCTGCCAGATCGCGTACGACTGGGAACGACGCCCGTCGGTGCGGCTCGACGCATCCTCGGCGCCGGAGCCAGCGATCCGTCATCAGCTTGTCGATAGGGACGACTTCCCGTGGCTTTTGGAGCAGACTGTCGAGGCGGCGGCGTCCGGTGATGGGGCGGCCCTCCAGGTGTACGGCGAGCTGGCCTCCTGCACGTTCCCCTCGGACGACCTCCATGCGTTCGAACTGGCTTACGACAATACGCACCCGGCCTGGCCGTATCTGCGCTCCTTCTACGCGGCCATCCCTATCGACAGTCACCTTGCTCGGGCGTTGCGCCGCAACTACAGCGCTGAGAACTCGCATTGGCCGGAAGCAGCGGAGTTCTTGGCCGAGACGGCGCGGCGCCTCGCTGAAGCCAGGGCCGGCGACAACGACAGTCTGTGGCAATTCCTGTGGGGTCTGCGCGTGGACCCGCAGACGGGGAGGTTCGTGCAGGATGCGGCGGGCGCCATCTCAACCTGGCCAACTGCCGTAGCTCTCGGCGACGATCTGTCGGACTTGCCTGAGCTCGCTCTCCGCTATCTCACCACCGAGCATGACCGTGCGGATTCCTGGCTCCCGCACGCCCGTCGCAACAAGTGCTCCTGGGCCGGATATGCCCTTCTCACAGAGCTGCACCGAACAGGCCGCCTGCTCGAACTTCCCGCGCGGGTGTGGAGCTTTTGGGCAGCCGCGATACTCACCGAGTATCTGGGCATGTCGACGAGCTACACGGAACCCGTTCGGGTGGACCTGCTGCGCTTGGCAGCCCGTCATGCACCTGAGTCCGTGGCCCATCGCGTTACCCAGGCAGCCCGAGCAGCGCTGACGGCAGGCCAACAGCCCATCGAGCTCAATGCGGTTGATCCGCGCTGGGCTGCGGAACTGCGTACGTGCTTGGAGCACCTCGCCACTGAACTGTCCACCTGTCTCGGGCTCGTGCCCGAGGCGGCGGATAAGGCCCTGGCAGGCTCAGCAGCGAGCGAAGACCACCCCGCACGCTTGCCCGACAGTGATGAGGCACGTGAGGCCGCGCTGCGGACCTGGCACAGAATCCTGGCCACTCTTCTCACCACCGACAGCCAAATGGTGCACGGCATCATTGACGCCAGTATCGACGGGCCCCGGGAAACTCCGCTTGCCGCACGAGCTGCTGTCCTCGCCGCCCAGGCCCTACTGACCGCGGACGCCGAGGCGCACTGGCCACGAGCCAAGAGGTTCGCGGCAACCGACCCTGAGCTCGGCCGCAGACTGGCCGAAGCATGCGCCAGGACCGAGACGGAGCGTATCCAAAGCTCCCTGAGCGAGGCTCTCGTTGCCGACTTGTACCTGTGGCTCAGTGGCTTGTACGACCCTGAGGAGGACCAGCCTCTTCGCGGCGCTCGCTGGATCACTGATGATGAACAAGCCCGAGAATGGAGAGATCGCCTACTCCCTGAGCTAAGCCGGCGAGCCACCGCAGAGGCAGTTCATCAACTGCGCCAACTTGCGACCCTGTACCCCAGTCGACTGGCTATTGCCGCAGCACTCGTCGCGGCGACCAAGCAACATGCCGCTGCGAGTTGGAGTCAGGTGCGCACAGAGGACGTGATACGGCTCCTGCAGGACCCAAAGCGGCGCGTCATCCGCACCAGCACAGACCTCTTGGACGTGGTGCAGGAGGCCCTTGAGGAGGTGAGCCGGGCGCTTCCCTCGCACTGCGAACTGCTCTGGGACCGTACACCGGGCAAGAGCCCTCGAAAGCCGTCCGCAGAAAACCCAGTCATCCCTGATGTCTGGCGCCCCAAACCCGAAGCAGCCTTGTGCGCGTACCTCACACACGAGCTGACTCTGCGGCTGGCCGGCCACCGTGTCGCGGTCAACCGGGAGGTGCTGATCCATCCCACCGATCCATACGGGGCGGGCGACCGCACTGACCTTCTCGTCGAAGCGATGCCCTCACCGGGTGACGACCCCAACATCGCTTCAAGCGGGTCCGTAAAGCTGGTCATTGAGGTCAAGGGCTCCTGGAACGACGAAGTTCCGACGGCTCAAGCGGAACAGTTGGCGGGCCGGTATCTGCCGGAAGCAGGAACGGATGCGGGCATCTACATCGTCGGCTGGTATCCGATCGAGCTCTGGAATGCCACGGGTGACAGCCGTAAGACCCAGGCGAAAAAACTCCAGCTTGACACGCTCCGCGTCGATCTGCAGGACCAAGCGGCGAGCCTCTCACAGGCGGGCGCAATTCACGTTCGCCCCATGGTGATCAACCTTCCGCGGCCATACAGGCAGTAAGTGTGATCGGCAGAGCTTGGTGCGGCGCTCGCGTATCTGCATCTTGCGAGCGGTCTTAGCTTTCTGAGGCGCAACGTCCAGGCGGTGTGACTTCCATGCCTTCCCGATGACGCATCACGTTGAGTGCGTTGCCATCCTCGAACCGGTGACGAAGGGCAATACTGGCAGTGTTGCGCGTAGCTGGTGGTCAGTCGCAGAATTCAACGTCTACAACTGATCTCGGGCTTTCAGGGCCGGAGTTGCACACCTCGCCGAGGGCGCCGCTCCGGCCCGAGGCTGACGTTCGTGACGTGGGACGCTGGCACTCAGTCCACGTAGCAACTCGTGATGCGGCGGTCATGCCGTGGGGCCTGGAGGTGCTCACGGTCTCCCGACGAACTCAAGGGCACCAGGTAGCGTCGCCGGCCAGCTGGTTACGGTTGGTGGCTTCCTGTGCAATACGCCGGCCTGACAGCAGGACCTCATGAGTCCTCCGCCGCAGTCTGGGCGGCAGCCAGGCCGTAAGCGTGTGGGCGCGCTCATCGGAAACCATCTGACCCGGGGTGGAGGCGTGGCTCAGGAGGAGGCTGTACAACACGGAGGCGGGTTCGACCGAGGGCAGCCCGCACTGGGTGGCTGTTACTGAGGCGCGGGCGGGAATCGACAGACCTTCAGGGTCGAGGTCGCCGTAGTAGACGATCCGTTGGATTCCATGGATCTCTTTGACAGTTTCGATGGAGGCTTCGAAGGCTCGTCCGGAGCCGAAGGCCACGCCTCTGGTGCGCCCGGGATTCGGGGTGAGCAGGTCTCGGAGTGTGGCGTAGGTGTCGCTGTTCTCGGCGACCAGGAGGGTGTCTCCGTCGCCGAGCAGTCGGTAGGCGAGGGGCGGTGGTTCGCGAAAGGTGCCGAGCTGTTCAAGGGTAAGGCGGCCGGGGGCGAAGAGCGCACCAGAGAGGAGACCATCGAGGCGCTTTTCGTCCTGGAAGATCTCGTAGGAGCGTTCGCGCAGGGGGATCGGTACGCGAAATTCGTGACGATTGCTGGTGTCGCGGAACCATCGGTTGATGAGGGCCAGGTCTTCGTGATGGGCGGAGGTGAGGTACGCGGTGTGGGCCCAGTCGAGTTCAGGTCGGTAGGAGCGCCGTGTAGTGACAGGCGCAGGCTTGCGCGGGGTGGCTGCGGGCAACCGGATCTGTTCGGGCAGGGCTGGGCGGCCTGCGTCCCATTTGTTTCTCTGGCCGTGGGGGAGTCGCAGGGTGCCGGCGTCGGAGAGTTCTTCGAGCAGGGTGGCCAGTGCGGTGCGGGAGTCCTCACCGCGGGCGGTGCCGGGAAGGGCTGCGGTGAAGGCTTCCATCACGGTGGCGCGCGGCACGGTGGCCTTCTCGGCGCGAGCGTGCAGTGCGGCGCTGAGGCGGACGGCGCCTGGTGAGAGGCGAGGAAGCTGCTCGGGGGTGGGCGCCGTCATCGGTTCGTTTCCCCCTTGGTGTAAAGGCGTGCGGAGCTGAGGTAGCCGTTTGCTTCAGGCTCGTGGGTGTCCGGGGCGGTCCGAGGGGTGGGGATGAGGGCGTTGCGGACGTGGTCGTCGAGGCGAATGCGGGAGAGGCCGGTGCGGGCTTCGGCGTCGTTGCGCAGCTGGATGGTGGCGGGGAATCGGGCCGTTACGGCTTCGTCGCTCAGGCCGGTGGTGTAGATGAGCTGAATGCCGAGGGCTGCCGCCATCTGCGTCTGGATGTCTACGAGGTAGGGGGCGTTGGCGCGGCCGATGGGGTTGTCCAGGAGGAGCAGTCCGCCGTGGCGGGTGCGGCTGCGGGGGCCGGGGGAGGTGCGCAGGGCGGCGAGGGCGCAGTAGAGCAGGATGGCGCCGGTCAGTTCCTGGCCACCGGAGAAGATCTTGCCCATCTTCTCCACGGGCACGCGTTCGATCCGTTGGGTGGCGTTGGGTTTCATGACCTCGGCGGTGAAGCGGGGAACGGCTGCGTGCAGGCAGCGCATGACCACCTCGGTGCCTTTGAGTTTGCGGGTGCGCGGGTTGGCAGCGAGGTTGTCGATGGTTTCGCGCATATGGGCGGTGAGCACGGAGGGTTCAGGCTTCCTGTAGCGGATGGTGAGGAAGCGCTTCCCTGCCCAGGGCGTGGGGCCGTCGGGGAAGACGGAGAACCGGCTTGCTTGGTCGACTTGTTGGAGAAGTTCGGTGACGAAGCCGCTGAGCTGGGACACAAGGGCCTCACGCGCCTTGCTCATGCCCTCGAGCTGGGTCGTCAGGGCTGCGGCAGCGCGGTGCAGCGCCGTAGTCCATTCACGGGAGGCGGCTGGGATGTGCCGCCGGTCAAGAGCCGAGATCTGGTTGCGCAAGGGGACGTCGAGTTGTTCGAAGCGGACGTCGGCGGCCTGGTCCTTGAGCAAGGAAACGCTGTCTTCGACGCGGCGCTCGGTGCTGGTGAGCTTGCGCCGGGCGTCCTCGTAGCGGGCTGTGGCTTGCCGTACGGCGGGTTCGGCCGCATCGGCGGTGCCTTCGTAGGGGGCCGCCGCGGGTTGAATGCCGAGCTGTTCGATCGTGGTCTCCAAGCGCGCCAGGACATGACCGAAGGCGTCGAGTTCGCGAGTGTGCTGGCTCTGCTGCCTACGTGCCGCGTTGTACTGCTCGCCGGCACTGCGTTCAGCCTGCTGCGCCTCCGCCTGGGCGTGTTCGGCACGGGCGGTCAGGTCGTAAGCCTCTTCGAGGGAGTGTGGGGTCCACTGCGCGACGTCTTGAGTGCTGGTGTCTTCTGCTGCAGTGGCGAGCGTGCGGTGTCGTTCCTTGAGACGGCTCTCCTTGTCCCGAAGGCGCCGTAGCTGGTCGTGGAGACTGTCGATCTGCTGGCCTAGATCGCGTTGCACGGCGTCGCGCTGGACGTCATCTGCCGCTGCGGGAGAACGGCTGTACTCCTGGGCGAAGGGCTTGACCTGGTCAGGGACCTGCGCCCACTCGTCCTGGCAGGCGCGCAAGGCGTCTTCTGCTTCCTTGGCACGCTGGCGCTGGTCTTCTTCGATGTCCACACTGCGCAGGTCCTCGACTGCCTGCTCGTAGCGGTGCTGGAGGACGGTGAGCGCTTCGCAGGGCGCTCCCTTGGCGTGCTGAGCCTGTTCGGCCTCGGGCGTGGCGGTGACCTTCTTTCGCGCCTGGGCATGGCTCTGGGCCTGTTGGACGGCGGCTTCCACCGCCTGGGTCATGCGTGCGATGTCGCCGTGGGCTGTCTCCTCTTTCTCGCCCAGTTCTTCGAGTTCGCGCTGACGCTGCTGAGCTTCTTCCACGAGCGCGGTGATCCGGTCGCGTGCCCGGCTGGCTTTCGCCTCGGCTTCCGCGAGGCGACGCATCGCCTGCGCGACCTCGGTGGCCTCGCGGTGAGCGTTTTCCTGTTGTGTGTAGACCTCCTCGGCGGCGGTGACGGCGTCGTCGTGCTGTTCGGCACTGGTGCGCGCGACCTTAAGGCTGGCCTGGGATGCCTGCGCTGCAGTCCGGAGTTCCTGGAGCTGTTCGAGCCGGACCCCTACGCTCACGGAGCCGATCTCGTCCAGCCAGTACTTGATCTTGTTGCCCAGGTCGCGGGTGAGACTGATGCGTTCCTCGAGCTCGTCCATTGCCTGCGCGGAGGCTGCCAGGCGTGCTTCGACCTCGGCTCGTTCGAGTGCCGCGGCCTGTTCGTCATGCAAGGCCGGGGTCGGCTCGGGCACCATCCGGCCGTTTGTGTCGGGTACTGGCGTCAGCATCCGTTCCCCGGTTCCTACCGCGACGGCCGCCGTGGGCAGGGGACGGGTGCGCTCCAGATGACGTTGGGCCTGATCCAGCGCTGCGGGGCCGCCGCTTACGATGATGCCGCCGACCAGGTCCGGGTGGTCGTGGATGAGGCGCTGGTGATCGTCCGCGGGCACGTTGTCGCGCATCCACTGCCAGCCGGGGACTGCGTCGATGCCCTGGGCACAGAGGTCGGCACACAGGGAGCGGACTTCCTTGGTGGCGGGCAGGAGGCCGTCGCTGGTGTCCAGGGCGGCGAGGAGTTCTTCATCCGCGCTGTGCTGGAGCTGTGTCCGCCTGAGGGCACCGTCCAGAGCGGTGATCTTCCGCTCGATCAAGTTCTGCAGGGCAGCGTAGTGGTCGGCGAGCCAGGTCAGGGCGTCGCCGTCTTGCAGGTCTTCGAGGCCGAGCTCAAGCAGTTCCGCAGTCACAGGGTGGCGGCGCACGGACTCGGCGCGGGCGCGGAAGCGGTCGGTCTCCGCTTCGGCCGCTTCTGCTGCGCAGCGATCATCGAGAGCCCGCTCGTGCAGTGCAGGCAGCTGTTGATATGCCTGTGCCCGGCGGCTGCGGGCCTCATCCTGTGCCTTCTTGGCCTCTACACAGCGCTGGCCGTGGTGATCAGCTTCACCGTCCATCCTGGAGGCGGCGTCTGCCGCGCTTTCGCCGGGCTGCACCTTTCCCTCTTCCCGTGCGGTGCGCAGCTGCTCCTCGAAGCCCTGCACCTGACGGCGCAATTGGTGCTGTTCTCCCTCAGCCGTACCGGCACCCTTATGGAGCGAGTTGCTTTGCTCGCGCCACTGCTGGATCTTGCTGCGAGACTCGGAGATCTCCCTCTCCAGATTGCCGGCCTCGGCGCGTGCCTGCGTTTCAGCCGCCGCGTAGCCCGCCCGGAGCGCCGCCGCGGCGATATCGCACGCTTGCACATAAGGGGCGGCTGTTTCCTCGGCTTCGGAGAGGGCCCGCTGCATACGGCCGTGGCGCTCCTGGGCAGCCGCGTGTCGCACGGCGACCGGGACACTGCGCCAGCCCGCAAGGCGGTCTTCCAGCCGTTGCGTCGTCGCGGCGACTCGCTTCTGTTCCTCGGCTGATTTGCCCAACTCGATACCGCAGGCAGCCCAACGAACGTACGCCACACGTGCATTGGCGACGTCCAGTCCCTGCTTGGATGCTTCATGTGCCCGGTAGGCGGTATTGACCGTGTCTGTGGTGGCCTGTGCCGCGGCGGTGAGGATCTGATGCCGACGCATCAGCCCTGCGGCAAGGGCGACAAGGCCGTCCTTGGCCTGGCCAGCCTCGCGCTGCTGGTCGGTGTGCTCCTGGTACCGATCGGCCACACGGGCGCAGATGTCCTCCATGGCCAGCGCGAACTCCCGCTCCTTGACCAGCTTCTCGCGCTGGTCGTGGGCGCCGGCATAGGTCTCGAAGGCACCGCCGAGGCTGGTGTACTTGTCGTCGTCGTTGGCCTTCTCCAGCAGCCACTGGACGAACGCTGCCGCACTGGAGGTGGTGAACGCCTCGGCAGCCCCGCTCTCGGTGGCGTTCATCTTGCGCTGGACATCGAAGAGGCCAGGTTCGAGACCCAGACCGGCCTGATGTTTCTCCCACTTCTCCTGCCCGTCCACGATCTGTAGTTCCAACGCCTCGACCGTGGCCTGCAGTTCGCACAGCTCGTTGTAGTAGTGGTCGAACGGCAGCCAGTGACCGTCGCGGTGGAAAGGTAGATCGTCCGCGGACAGGGCGGCACCCGGATGGAAGCTGTAGAAGCGGCGCTTGAGCTTGCCATCGCCCTCGGGCGCGAGGAGCTGCGCGGTGACCAAGAGCCTGCCAGTCCGGGCATCAGCCCACTCCAGGACGATATGGGAGGGCTGAGCCGGAGAAACGACGAAGCTCAGCAGCTCCTCCGGGTCATGGTGACGCAGCGGGATCGTGGTGCAGGTGATGCCGGTCAGCAGCACACCCTTGCCGCCGCCGTTCTGGAGCATGACCAGACTGGCCGGCGAGGGCCGCTGCGTGACGTGTCCGGGGGTCGGCATCAGAGATGCTGTCTCAACCAGTGGGCCCACGCCAGAGAAGTCCAGGTTCACGTCTTCGTAGCGGGCATCGAGCGGCCCGAAGTTGCGCATCAGGATGCGGTTCAACTCGTACATGGAGAGGGGTCCTTACATCGCGATGGCGTCAGGTGGCTGGGGCGGAGTCCGGGAGCATGCCGTGGCCCGTAGCCTCAGGCTGCTCCGGAGCCTCGGATGGGAGTGGCGCATCGTGGTGCGGCAAGGCCGCCACGCCCAGGGCGGCCAGTTCCTGGAGCATTTCCCGGGCTGCCTGGGCACGGATGTGCAGCCTGTACAGGACGTTGGTGGCGTACGTGCCGCCCTCTTCGTCACTGGTCGCGCGGACGAATCCGCGCTGCTCGAGATGCGTGAACGCCCTCTTCACCAGCGCGTAGGTCGCCGACCGCGGAGTCCTGTCCTTGTCCGTACGACCGGTGGGGTTGCGGCGCAGGTAGGCCCGCCACAATCCCTCCAGTCCGGGGCTGCCGGCCGGCGGGTCGGTGTCCTCGTCGGCGGCTGCGGCACGGCGCTCAAGGACGGTCGCATAGGCCCTAACGTCTTCGTCGACCTTCTGCACCGAGATCCGGGCGACGTGCTCGTCGTCGTCCAAGTCCTCCGGACGAGGGAAGGCCCGCGACGCAATGGCCAGGTGGGCGAGCAGGTACAGCGGCCGGTTCTCTGCATTCGGCACGAGGTCGGTGACCGAGACGGCGAAGTCCGTCTCGGTCGTGGTTGCCAGGACCAGCCCCGCCTGCGGGTGCACCTCCTGGACCGTGAGGTCAAAACCCTGCGCGACCTTCCGCACCAGCTGGGCGAAGTCCGGTTCTGTATCGAACCGCCGCACGAGGCGGGCATTCTCTCCATAACGCGCTGGGGACTTGCCGCGTGTCATAGCCAGAGCCACCATCCGGGCTGCTGCGGCAACATCGTCGTACTGCGTCATGCGCTCGGCTCCAGATCGTCATTCGTGGCGCGGGGAACAAACTCTGGTGAAAGGGGCGGTTGCGTTTCGGAGGTCGGTTCGCCCATGGCCGGCAACAGCAGGAAGTCGCTGCCACCGAAAACCGGGTCGTCCAACTCAGTCCCGTCGTCCACGACAACGACGGCTTCCTCACCTCGCGCCAGCTCGGCGACCGGGACATGCCGAAACCGATGCGCGGTCTCCATAGCCAGCAGATGGTCGGTGTCGTCACCAGGCCCTCTGCCCTCGCCCCACTCGCGGGCACGCTCGAGCAACCGAGACAGTCGCATGCCCTCCCCGGGGACAGCCGAAAGCAGCCTGTCCACCCATGCATGCTGCGCGTCGTCGAACCTCGGTGGATCGGACGTGACTTCCCAGTCGTCCGGTGCGCCCACCGCGACCCGCTCAACCTCGGCCTGATCCGGCATCCGTGTGAGGACCTCGAAGTAGTCCGGCAGGTACATCACCCGCGGACGGACCGGACCCAGCACCCCGCGCACGAACGCCTCCAGGGGCCGCTCGCTGTCCTCGATACTCAGCTCGAGCGCCGGCTCCAGGAGCTGGCTGCGCAGGTGTACCCGTACATGGACCACGGGAGGTACGAAGATCTGCCGGTCCTGCTGGTGCCGGAACTCAGGAACCACTCTGAGCAGCATGTCGACGAGCATCAAGTGCCGCTTCAGACAATCCTGGATCAGCGCATCCAGAGCCTCCAGCTGCTGCCGCTTGTGTTCCTCTTCCGTGACCTCGAGCAGCTGTGCCACCTGCGCCTTCAGCTGAGTCTCCGCCCGAGACCTCTCCTCAACGTGCTCCTGCGCCTCCTTCAACGGGCCGTCGAGGTCCGCCTCCCAGTCGATGGCCCGTACGTTGCGTTTCATCTCCTCCATGCGGTCCAGTAGTTCCTTCGCGTACCGGATGCTCTGCACATGGGCGGTGCGGGCGGCCTGCCACGCCTCACCGATCCGCGCGCGCTTTAGCAACGCGGCCAACTTGGCCTCCGCCGCGATCTGCTCGGACGCGATGTCCACATCGACCGCATGGACGAGCACGGTGATGGCCGCATCAGTAACTGTCAGCGCAGCCTGCCCGGCTTCGTCCGGCACGTCTTTGAGGATTTGGAACGGAAACTCCCTGACGACGAAGCCGTCGCCTGTCACGCTGCCGATCTCGTGTCGAAAGCACCGGTCGTGTCTCTCGGTGTTGATCATCCGCTCCACCAGCCAGCGCGCGACTTCCTGATACTCGGTACCCGCCCGCCCCGGAACCTGGAGCGCCGCAGACTCAGCTACCTGTTCCACGACGGCTTCCTGTCGAACTGCCGTCCGCGCCCCTATCCGTAACGTCACGAAGTCGATGGTTGCCAGGGCGAGTTCGGCCAGCCGGTACCCCTCCCAGCCCCGCTCCCGCTTCGCCGGACTGTCGTCGAGCGCCAATAGTGGCCGCACCACGGCCAGCGCCTTCATCCGCGACGTGATGCTCTCGTACGCCGCAGCTGACTCGCCAAAGAACACTGAGAGCCTCCCAACACCATTTGCTCGACCGGAAATTCACGCTAGGACACGGCACTGACAATCCTTCGGAGGCGAACGTATGGACGATTAATTTCGGCTGTTGTCTCCGTTGGCGGCATGATCAGGAGACCCGAAACCGATACACCGCCCCGTAAGGCTGGCGGCCTTGAGCCCCTCGCTTGCTTGAACCGGTCAACGAGGAGCGGATCGGTACCTGCTGAGTGTCGAGCGAGGTCCCTCGCAGGTCAGAGGAGGGGCTGGCTCAGTGCATCTCGCAGACGATGCGACTTGCGCCCAGGCACATGGCGCGACCGTGGCGTTCGGCCCCGCAGTGCGGACTTGCTTGAACATGAGAACCACTCGGCCTAAAGGAGGTCAGAACCCGAGCGTCGAGATGGTTCGGAAGCTTCGCGATGAAATCGCTGCCTGCTTCGTCCTGGCCGGGGCGGGCGTTTAATCGCCGCGCTCTGACCGCAGCGCCTAGAGCTTTGTCTCGCTTTGATTTGATCAAGGGGGATTGTCTGCCGAATTCACGTTCCGGTCGATCTGCTACAAAGTCGCGATTCTCCTCGCGCTCAGCTATTGAACGCATGGGTCGCCCTTGCAAAATTCGACAACAGTGACCAGTTGCGGCACTGTGTGAGATCCGGAAAGTCCTTGGAAGGTGCGTGCTCTATCCGCTGAGCTGTGGGGGCTGACCTGCGTAAACCCGGCTTCCGGGCGCTGTCTCCCGGGTCGCGGGGGTTGCATGGGGGAAACGCTTCCCGGTGACCGGGGGACGCGAGGGTTCCCCGATCGGACCGTACGTAGGGTCTCACGCTATCTTCACGCCCCCGAAGCCTCTCGCGGAAACAAACGCGCGCCTCATCGGCGTTGGTGCTCTCCGAGCCGAGGAGGGGAAGGTGTCGGGCCTGAAGCTGTTCCGCACGGACACGACGAATAGCGGCATGACCGAGGTCATGCCGCGTCTTGCTGAGATCGAGGCCGATGTGCAGGGTCTCGTCGAGGCGCACATGGAGACGCTGCTGGGCGTCCGGTTCCTGGCGAGCGAGTACGGCACCGGGCCGGTGCACGGGGGCCGGATCGACTCGCTCGGGCTGGACGAGAACGGATCGCCGGTCATCGTGGAGTACAAGCGCGGTGTCGACGCCGGCGTCATCAACCAGGGGTTGTTCTACCTCTCGTTGCTGATGGACCACCGGGCGGAGTTCGAGCACCTGGTCCGCGACCGGCTCGGGGTGACGGCCGCGTCCCAGGTCCTGTGGAGCGGCCCGCGCCTGATCTGCATCGCCGGCGACTTCACCCGCTACGACGCGCATGCCGTGCGTGAGCACCGGAGGTCGATCGACCTGGTCCGCTACCGACTCTTCGGCAGGGACCTGCTCGGGCTTGAGACCGTGGCCTCCGTGAGCGGCAGCGGGGAGGTGGCCCGCCGGGCACAGCGCGGGGCGGTTGCTCGGGCGGCGGCCGATGTCCAGGGCGCGGCGATGGTGGAGTTGGCGGGCGCGGTCGACGAGGTCCTGCTCGGGCTCGGGGACGGCGTGAACCGGGTTGAGCGCAAGACCTACCGGGCGTATCAGCGGCTGCGGAACTTCGCCTGCCTGTGCCCGCCGCAGCGCAGCAAGCTGCTGGTCTACCTGAAGGTCGACCCGAAGGAGGTCGACCTTGTTCCGGGCTTCACCCGGGACGTGTCCGGTCTCGGTCACCACGGGACGGGTGATCTGGAGGTGCAGCTCCGTACGCCGAGGGACGTGGAGCGGGCGCAGGATCTGTTCCGGGCAAGCTACGCGGCGGCATGATCGGAGGCCACCGCCTGCTTCCTGGCGGGCTGCGCTTCGTGTCGTGTCCCGTGGGCGAGGGCCTTTCGACGTCCGGGCAGGGAGTGGCGGTGGACTACCTATGGTGCGCGGGATCGCCGGTTTGGCCAACCGGCGATCCCGCGCAATGTTGCCCCGCCTCGTGTGGGCCGATGATCAGCGTGAACGGCTGGCGGGTCGGCCGGCCGTGACCGCCGGAGCCGCCGGCGCACTGGCGGCGAGGCGGGTCCTGTGCTCGCGGCCCAGCTGGGCCTGGCGCGTGCCGGTCGCATGGGCGAGGGACTCAGAGAGACCCGCCAGCAGTGAACTCGGGGTGTACGGGGACGCGGTGATGGCCCAGGTGGGCCGGTCCAGACCAGGGCCGGCCCAGATGGTCCAGGTGGCCAGGTTCTGACTCGCGTGTTGTGCGGCGAAGGCGTCGAACTGGACGCCCGCGTCCCCGTCGGGGGACGTCCAGCGGATCCATCGCCCGTCCACGGTGTGCTTCCATCCGGCGTCGGAAAGCGGCTGGGTGGCCGAGGTGACCATCTTCTCGTCCACCGGGGCGCCGATGACCGTGTCCCAGCCGTCGCCGTCGGCGAGGTGGATCAGCAGATCCTGCAGCACCGGGGCGGGGGTGGCGCCGGTCGAGGTGAGGACCCACATGCGGTCGGAGACGGGTGTCTCGTAGGCGGCTACGGTCCATGCGGTCTCATGGGCGGGGGTTTCGTGGACGCGCTCGATACGCAGGGTCTGCGACTCGTGGATGGCGTGCGTCGTGTCATCCGACCAGGTCCGCCACTTTTCGAACTCGCCGTG
The DNA here is from genome assembly GCF_014649835.1 of Streptomyces pilosus. Lineage (GTDB taxonomy): Bacteria > Actinomycetota > Actinomycetes > Streptomycetales > Streptomycetaceae > Streptomyces > Streptomyces pilosus. The sequence goes on from NZ_BMTU01000002.1 coordinate 205,993, forward strand.
TGTGTCGAGGAAGGTGTCGAGGAGGGCGTCGTGGTTGCCGGCATCGGCCAGGTAGACGGGGACGGTCTCCGGCTCCGGACGGGAGGGTTCGGGCTTGGTTGTGGTGACGTCGAAGACGGAGCGGGCTTCGATGGCGGCGCGTTCGGTGTCGGTCAGGGGTGCCGGGCCGGGGCGCATCTCGGCTGCGTGGGCCTTCTCGAAGGCCAGGAGGGCCTGGGCGGGTGAGTCGAAGGTGTCGGCGACCTGGCGCAGGTGGTCCTCGCCGTGCAGGTAGACGGACTTGCCGCCTGGGTGGAGGTATGTGCCGACCGCGACGGTGGTGTGGCCGTCGTGGGCGTGGGCGTGGATGAGGAGCTGGCCGTGGCGGATGTCGTCGTGGATCTTCTGCGCCTGGTTGGAGACCTCGCGGATTTCGCTGCGGGTGCACCAGGGCATCGGGTAGTTCGCCCAGGTCCATTCCTCGTCGATGGCCTCCTGGAGCCGAGGGGTGATCTCGACGGTGATGCCTTCGGCGATCAGGTGCTTGGCGGCGGCGTCGGCCCAGTAGGGCTCCTCGTGATCGATGCGGGCCAGGACCAGGACGTTGGTGGCGGCGGCGCTCCAGTCGGCAGCCTCCAGAGCCATGAGGGCGACGTGGGCCTGGCTGCCGGTGAGGTGGGCCTGCACGGCGCTCGGGTGGGTGGGGTGGGTGTCGAGGCGGACGTGGGCGTCGATGGCGGGAGTCACGTGGGGGTCTCGTCTCTTGTGCCGGTGGCCGGTCCTTGGGTTCCGGCCACCGGTGTACGCGGGGGCTATCGGGGTGCTCGTGTGGACCGGGCGACGTGCGCGACCGTGGTGGTCGGCGGGCCGGCGCGGGTGGTGGGCGCCGGTCGCCGCCTCTGTGTCGGGGTGGCTCCGGTGGCGTGCTGCCAGCGGGTGCGGGCGGCGGCGATGTCGGCGAGGGCGCGGCGGGCGCCGACGACGAGTTGGAAGGGGGTGTTCGCCGGGTCGCCGGCGTATGCCTCGATGCGTCGGCCGACGTGCTCGGCCGTGGCCAGGAGGGAGCGCTGCAGGGCGCGCTCGCCCCAGTGCTCGACGGATCCGGCAGGTTCGGCCAGCATGCGGAGGACCTCGCCTGGTTCACTGCCGTCGTCCAGCAGGCCGCGCTGCTGGGCTTCCCACAGGACGGTGACGGGGTCGACGGGCTCGTGGCGGCGGGCAAGGCTGGTCAGACACTGCCACAGGCCGGCGTGCAGCGGCAGGGTGAGGTCGTCGGGGAGCAGCCACCGGACGGCTTCGATGCCGGAGGGGTAGGCCGTTGCGGTGGCGAGCAGCATCTGCTCCTCCTCGACGGCCTCTGCGGGGTCGGGCGCGGCGGGCGGCGGCGGTGGCGTGGTGCGGGGCAGCACGCCTGCGCGGGGCGGGAAGCGGTTGGCGATGTCGTCCACGACCGCGGCGAGCGCATCGGCCTCGGCGAGCACCGTCTGGACGGGGTGCGGGAGGGAGACGTCGTGGACGGTGTGGACGAGGCGTGCGGCGGCCGTCAGCAGGCGGCGGCGGGCGTGCTCCGCCTCGACCATCCGGGCGTAGGCGGGGGCGTGGCTGGGCCAAGGGCAGACCTGGACGAGGGTGTGCAGGTAGGAGGCGGTGAGTCCGCGCGCCTGCTCCCGGCCTGTGGCGAGCACGCGGTCGAGCCACTTGGTGTTCTTCGCGTGCTCGGCGGGGTCGGGCGGCGGCAGGGTGGTGATCGCGGCGTACAAGGCGGCGTGCGCGGCGGTGGCGAACGAGTCGGCGGCGATGCCGGTCACGTTGCTGAGACGGTGCGGATCGAGGAGGAGGGCGCCGAGGAGGGCCTGCTCCACGTGGAACACCGGCTGAGGCGGTGCGATGGCGTCGAGGTCGTCTTCGTCGGGTTCGGGGGCGTGGGGCATCAGGCGGCGAGGGTGAAGTCGTCGGGATTGAGGGCGACGTCGAGGTGAGGGGCGAGGAGATGGCCGGCAAGTAGCGGGGGCACGGCGTTGCCGATCTGGGAGAACTGCTGGCCTTTGTTGCCCTGCCACGGGTAGTCGGCGGGGAAGGTCTGCAGAAGGCCGGCCTCGCGGGCGGTGATTCGGATCGGCTCGGGAACCGATGGCGCGTCGGTGTCCGTGGGCGGCGGTGATGCGGGTTCGGCGACCCAGGTGCACTCGTTCGCGCGGTGCCCGAAGAACAACGTGCCGGCCGGCTCGGACACCGGACGGACGGTGGCGTTGGCCTGGTTGTTGCTGCGCAGGGACCAGGACCAGCGGTGGGCCTCGGCGGTGAACGTCGGCGCCGGAGCGTCGGCGCACCGGTTCTCGTGTGTGCCGTGCCGGGCCGCCCATCCGGCACCTTCCCGGCGGGACTTGAGGGCCACCCCCTCCGGCCGGGGCATCCAGGTGCCGCGCTCACGGGCGTCGGACAGCGTCTTGCGGGAGCCCGACGGGAACGGTTCGGGTCCGCCGCCGGGTCCACCGCCCGCGCAGACGGTGGGGACGGGCCGGTCGGTCGCGCCCCATCCCAGGGCCTCGGCCATGCTGACCCAGCGGGCGCGGCCCGGACCGAACAGCGACTCCGGTTCGGCGAATTGGGAGTGCGTGGGGGTAGGAGGCTGCGCCGTACGGACGCGGGAGGCCAGGAGTATCGCCCGCTTCCTGGTCTGCGGGACGCCGAAGTCGGCCGCGTTGAGGATCCCGTACCAGACGGAGAACCCCCACCCGCGCAGGACGGCCGCGTACTGCTTCCACAAGGGCAGGACGTGCGGCACTTCCTCCATGGCGACCCAGTCGGGCTCGCCGACCGTGTTCAGGGCGTACAGATAGCGCATCGGCTCGGCTGCGAGCAGGGAGCGCTCGTCACGGCATGCGGCGAGGAGGCGTTCGCGGGAGTCGCGTCCGGCGGCCAGGTCCTCGACCGCCGCGTGCACCAGCGGCTGGTCGAGCAGGCCGAGGCGTTTGCCGGCCATGCTCCACGCCTGGCACGGAGGGGAAGCGATCATGCCGCGAGTGCGGCCGATGAAGGGCCACGTCGGATACATTGCCACGTCGGTGCGGATCGTCAACTGCCCAGCCGCAGCCCGGGTCTTGCACGCCCACTCGTCCCATTCCAGCCCGATGTCGCGCCCGCCGAGGACGTGCAGTGCCCTGCTCCAGCCGCCCGGCCCCGCGAAGAGGTCGAGTATCACGTGGCTAGCCCCAAGTCGGACTGTGTCGGCGCGTGCTTCGCCACGGCGCGGGCGGTGATCGCCTGCGACGCACGGGCGGACGCCGCGGACAGCTCCTCCGCGCCGGGCTCCCGGTACCACGGCCGAAGGTCGAGCATGGCGGCGCGCATGCCGGTGGCGAAGCAGAGCGCGGTTCCCTTGGGCAGGGCCCGGATCGCGTCGGCGGGCAGGATCCGCTCCTGCCGCATCGACACCGACGTGCTCTTTCCGGACTCTGAGTGCGAGGTGGACGTGGTCTCCACGTCGTGGTCACCGATCAGGCGGCTGAGCTTGTCCGCGAAGTCCGGGTCGTCAATACCGCTGCCGATCACCTTGACAGTCGAGGCGGACCACATGGCGTCCATGCCCGCGTCTCCCCAGACCTTCTGGCCCTGGCGGTAGGACTGCAGGATCGTGATCGGGATGATCCCGCGGCTGCCGAGGTGGGAGTACAGGTCCGGCAAGTCGCTGATCTTGCACACGTTGGCGGCCTCGTCGAGGATCGCCAGCATGGGCGGATCCAGGCGCCCGCCGGCACGTTCGGCCTGCGCGGTAGCGGCCCGCATCACCGAGTCCGCGCACGCGGCGATCAGCGCCGAGGCTCCGCCGCCGCCGTCCTTGCTGAGCAGGAACAGCGTGTCGGTGGACGTGACGAACTGCTCCGGCCGGAATTCCGGGACGTCCTTCTGCGGCGTCACCCACGCGGCGATTTCCGCGTTCAGGAGCGCGGAGGCGTACTGCCGGGCGGTCTCGTAGATGCCGTCTCGAGTCTCGGGCGGTCCCTCGACGGTGCCCTTGAGCTGAGCGGCGACGGCGGCGAAGTCGTGGTCGCGCAGGATGTCCAGCGGAGTGCGGTCGGCGGGGAAGGCGAGCCACTGCATGATGTCGGTGATGGGCCGCTCGTCGAGCGCTGCGGCCAAGAGCAGCTGGGACAAGATGTTGCTGCCGGCCTTCGACCAGAAGTCGCCCTGCTGGGAGGCGTCCACCGAGGCCGCGAGGAAGTGTCCGGCCAGACGGTTCGCCCCGTCCAAGGTGGTCGCGCTGGCAAGAGGGTTCCACCACATCTCGCGGGCGGCATGCGCGATCTGCTGTGGATCCATGGTCCACACCACCCCCGCCTGGGCCCTCGCCTCGTAGGCGGTGGTGAAGGCGTCGCCGGCGGCCTTGTTCGACGTCAGCAGGACCGGACCGGGTGCGCCGAGCATGGACGGGATGGCGAGCGAGGTGGTCTTGCCGGACCGGGGCGCCATGATCGCGACGGCGACGTCCTCGAACCCCATCCGTACCTCGTGGCGGCTGCCCTGCAGGTTGCCGAGAAGGATGCCGGTGTCCTTCGCGTCGATGTGCTTGCTGTCCTTCAGGCTGGGGCGCAGGGAGCGGGCTTTGTCGGTGATCGCCTTGGCCATCAGCGGCTCGATGTCCCGGGCCTTGGCCATGTCGGTGATCTTCTTCCGGCCGCCGCTTCGGTTGTTGTGCCGGGCCCACAGGACGCCAGCCCCTACCCCGAGAGCGAGGAGCAGGAGAACGGGGACGATGCGGGCACCGATCAGCAGGGACGTTTCTCCTGCGTCGGACCAGACCTGCTCGGGGTGGAGCAGGGCGTTGGTCGGCTGGTAGGGGGCCCAGCTGGTGCCGGTGAGGTAGGCGGTGATGTTGCCGGACAGCCAGGCCAGGTGGGACAGGGGGACGACGACGGCGAGCACCCCGAGGAGGAGGCGCAGGACGAGGTCGTATCCGTCGGTGTTGCTGCTGGAGGAGGAAGGGGGCAAGGGCTATGTGCTTCCGGGCGGGGAGGGAGGGTTATCGGCTGCGGCCGTGCCTGGGCGGCGCTGGCCGTGAGGGGATCGAGGCCGTCGGCGTGGTGGTGTGCCGGGCAGCGAGGGAGTGAACGCGGTCTTCCAGCGCGCCGGCGACGTACACGACGAGCACGTCGGTCGTCCGGCGGATGACGACATTTGGGTCGAGGGTCGGCAGACTGCGCCCGCTGTCGGTGCGGCGCACGGGCTTCGGTTCGCCGAGCGCGGCGACAAGGTGTGGCGGAGTGTGCGCAAGGAAGCGGGCCTGCCACACCTTCTGGTGCATGCCGAGGGTGACCGTGGCGAACCAGGCTTCCGGATCAGCCGGTGTTCCCAGCCGCTCGACGTACGCAGTCTTGTCGGGAAAGCAAGGCCGGCTGGTCACCGTACGGTGACCAGCCGGCCTGCCGGAGCGCTCCGTACGGGTCGCACGGCGCGTCAGCGGCTGGGGCCGGGTCGGTGAAGGCGGCGATCAGCTCGATGGGCGTGCGGGCGCCGAAGCTGGCGTACCAGGCGGCCGGTCCGGCTCGGCGACGTGGTGCAGGGTCTCCACGGGTCGTCGGGGTCGGGCTCCAGGCGCAGGAGGGCCTTCTGGTCGGGGCGGGAGGCAGGACGCGTGGCATCAGGGGGTCGTTGCCGTGGCTCCATCCGCAGGCACGAGGGAAAGGGTGATCCAGGCGAGGTCACCGCCGCCGGCGAGGTGGGGCGGGGTGATGAAGTCAACCTCGACGGTCTCGGGAGTCGGGGCCCTAGTCACTTCCGTGCCGCGGTTCGTCGCAGGGGTGCGAGGGCAGGAGTGGGAACCAGGGATGAAGGGGCCTTGCGGGCTGCGGTGTTGATCTCCCGGAGCGCTTTGCCGTGGGTGGCCCAGTCGTCGAGGTAACTCCAGGATTCGGCGTGATGTTCGGCGAGGGCATCGTCGAATTCGGCGGTGCCGGGCTTGGCGTTGGCGGGCAGGGCGTCGCGGGTGAGCAGCCATTGCTCGTGCAGTTCGTCGAGACGGTCGAGGGCCGTGTGCAGGACGCCCAGCTGGTATACCCAGCGGCTCTGCACCGTGTTCTCCGGCAGCTGGGCCAGCTGTGTCTCGGCGGTCGACAGCAGGTGCCGGGCGCCGTAGCGGAGCGGCTCGAACGCCTCGGCGGTGTCGGCATCGCGCTGGCTCTTGCGCATGCCGTAGGCGTGGTCGTCGTAGGGCCAGCCGTCGAGGCCGGTGTGCTCGTCGGAGTAGGCGTCCCAGGCGTCGAGGATCTTCTGGCTGTCCCGCACGTAGTGGTCGAGGTGGCGCAGGAAGTCGCGGTGTGCGTGGTTGTCTCGGGAGATGAGGAGGGATCCTGTCAGGTCAGCGGCGAGCGGGCCGGCTGCGCGGTACTTGCGTGCGCCGGGATCGTCGCGGGTTTCGTCTGCTGGCGGCGGGCTGAGCGTGCCTGGGCGCGCAGATGCTTGATGCGCGTGGCGTGGGCGTCGACCACCTGCTGCGGGCGCAGCGGGCTGGGCTTCTGTACGGCGCTGTAGTGGCCGGTGCGTTCGAACATGCCGCGCTGGAGCGGGCTGCGGTCGGTCAGCGCGGTGAGGAACGCGCTGACCAGGTGAGCGGGGGTGTGCTCGTCGAGGTAGGCGTGCCAGATGCGCGGGCCGGAAAACTCCCCGTGGCCGGGCTCGCGGGTCTCGATGTGCCAGGACGACCGGTCGTGGAATTCGCTCAACGGCCGCAGTTCGATGTGGCACATGGAGTCCGGCGAGCGCGCGCCCTCTGGCTCGTGGTGCCATCCTGCCGAGGTCACCCGCTGCCACGGGTCCGGCTGCTGTGGCGGCGGGGCGGTGAGGGCGTCGGTGAAGGCGGCGAGGACCTCGGCGGGCACGAGTTCGCCGAACTCGGCGTACCAGCCCGGCTCGGTGCCGACAGGCTCCGCCCGTAGCCGCCACCACGCCGAGGTGCGGGACTGCGGGTCGAACTGGAGCCGGTGGCGAAGGTCAGGGCTTGCCAGGATGATCTCGGCGCTCAGGGGGTCGGAGACGGCGTTCCATCCGGCGGCGGCCAGGCCGTGGGTGACGTGGCGGGCGTCTCCGGGGCCGGCGAGGTGGCGGGGGCTGGTGTCGTACGGGATCTGCACGGCGTGCTTGTCGGCGAAGGCGGCGAGCTGCCGTTCGCTCAGCGGCACCAGCAGCACCCCTGCTCGCTCGTCGGCGAACTGCCGTACAGGTCACGGAGATCGTCCAGCACGTAGTGGAGGGTGTGCTGGTCGGCCAGTTCCCACGCGGCCGTGCGCAGCTCGGTGATCAGCAGGTCGCCCTGCGCCGTGCGCGGCGCGTCAGGGCTCTCCTGAACGGCGCGGGCGAGGGCGCGCAGCGTGTCGGCGAACTGGACGGGCAGGCCCGTGTACTCGTCGAGGAGGGGCTCCACGAGGGCGAGGGCTTCTGCGGGGTCGGGGTTCTCGCGCAAGTAGTCGGTGAGGTCCGCGAGCGTTTCGGTCAGGGTGCGGATGGTGTCCGGGGTGAGTGCGGGCATCGGGCTCCTCGGGGCGGGGCTATTGCGGTCAGCGGCGGGTGCGTGCGCCGCCGGCCGGGGTGTAGGGACGGGCGCTGGTGCGCGGCCTGGTGCTACGGGCGCTGTTGCGGGCCCAGTTGGCGGCGCGGGCGGCCGTGATGCGGGCCTGCTGCCACGCACTGAGCTGGGAGGGCTTCACGGACACCGACCAGGTACGGATCTGCGCGCTGTGCGGCACGCGTCCGCGCGGGCGCATCACGGGGTCCGGGCTGGCGAGTTCGGTGGAGAAGGCTTGCACCAGGTGCATCGGGGTGTTCGGCGTGAAGTTGGCCGTCCAGCCGTTGCCCTGCTTGTCCTGCGCTCCGGTCCACCACATCGCCGCCCCGTCGGGACTCTGCCGGTACTGCATCCACGCGGTGCCGTCGGGGCTCGTCGCCATGTAGTCCTGGCCCTCGAAGCGCGTGTGCCAGTTCTGCTCCTGCAGAGGGGCCCAGACGTTGGGGGCGTGGGCGGAGCAGGGGCGGGTGAGGGCGTCGGTCAGGCCGGCGACGATCTCCGCCGGCGTCTGTCGGCCCAGGTGCGCAGACCACTCGCCGTTCGCTCCGTCTGCGTGGCCGTGGATGGTCCATCCGCCGGGGAGGACGTAGGGGTCGTAGGCGATGCGGACGGTGCGGTCCGGGCTCTCCATGCGCAGGGGGCCGCCCGTCTTGGACTTGTCCCTCCAGCCGGAGGCGCGCAGGAACTCCGAGACGTGCCGGACGTCGCCGCCGCCGGCCAGGGCGCGGGGTTGGACGAGGTAGTGCTGCTCGGCCTGCTCGTCAGGTCCCCAGCCCTGCCACTGCTTCTTCTTCACCGGCGGCGCCGGACGACGAGCGGTGCGGGTGCCGGGGGCTTCGCCGCCGTAGTGGCGGGCTGGGCGCCGACGCGCTGAAGAGCGTCTTTGTGTTCGTCCAGGTCGAGGGTGATGTCGCCGAGTTCGTTCGAGGCACGGCCCAGGGCGAGCCACACCTCCGCGGGGAGCGCGCCTCGCTCTGCCTGGTCCTTGGCGAACACGCTGCCGGTGGCGACGAGGTGGGTGACGCCGCCGAGGACTCCGGTGTCCGGGTCGAGCACGCGGGCGATGACCTGAGCGGCCTGGGGCGGGGGCAGGTGAGAGAGGTAGTCGGCGAGCTGTCCGAGCTGGCGGGTAATCTCGTCGGCCAGTCTCACCGGGTAGGGGGTGGGGTGGGACATGCTCCTCCGGGCGGTGGACGGTCAGTGGTGGTGGCGATGCCCGACGCGCTGCGTCTCGGCGAGGGCGGCCTCCGGGCGGGCGCCGGCCAGCGGGGAGGCGTGGTTGGGGCCGGTCGGAATACAGGCGCGCAGATAGCGGCGGAAGAAGGCCGTGGCGAGTCGGGGCTTGAGCCGGTTGCTGATCGGTGGGGGTGTGCGGATTGCTACGTGTATCTCCGGGTCTCGGGTGGTGAGGCGGGCGGTCCCGGCGCGGTGCCGGGACCGCCCAGGCGCCTTACGGGGTGCGGCCGGCCGGAGCTGCAGGCGAGGCGGAGCCGATCGGTGCCTGTTGCCGCACGGCAGGGCGGCCCGCTCGGGTGCGCAGGTCCTGCACGGCCTGCCGGTAGGCGGATTCGTCAAAGACTTCGGGCGTGCAGTTGACCTCGTACCCGGCCAGGAGCAGGACGGGGATGGCGCGGGTTGCCAGCCGCTTCTGCTCGCCGGCGTCGATGTGTTCGGGCACGGTGTGCCAGATGTAGATGGGCGTGTCGGCGGGATACTCGTGGCGTTCCAGGCCGAGGTGTTCCAGCAGGTCGTGGAGCTGGGCGGGGGCGCCGGTCGGCGTGTCGGCGTGGATGGTGGTCGTCAGGGCCTTGATGTAGATCTCGACGTCCGTGCCGTATTCGTCGGCCAGGTTGGCCATGTGGTTCTCTCCGGGTCAGCGGCGGCGGGATTTCGCGGGCTGGGCGTGGCTCGGCGGTGGTGAGGTAGTGGCCGGCCGCTGCGCAGGGCGCGCGACGTGGTTGCGGGCGTGGAGGATGGCGCGCGCGGCCTCACTCATGGAGGTGGCGGTGCTTCCGAGCCCTGCGATGGGATCGGGTTCCCCGGTGGGCGCGGCCCCTTGGAAGTCGCTGGCGGCGATCCAGGCGCGGACGACGACCTCTCTGGCGAGGGGCAGCAACCCGTGGACGGGGGCAGCGACCTCGGTCAGGACCTCGGCCACCTCGCTGCTGGTTGTGGCGGCTGCGGCTCGCTCAGCGAGCCCCGCCAGGTAGCGCAGGGCGGCCTCACGTTCACCGTCCGGTGCGACCAGCATATTCAGAGTGGGGTCGAGGTGGACGCTGTGCCCGGCGGCCAGCAGGGCGTGCGAGGCTGCGGTCGCCTTCAGGCGCTGCTGCTCGATGGGCAGGCCGTGCGGAAGCCGGTGATAGTCCCCGCGCGGTCCGGGAGCGGAGAGGAAGCCGCCGGTTCGCTGAAGGATGCCCGCGGCCTTGTCGGTGCCGCCGATGGCCACGACCAGGTCGGTTCGGGGGTCCTTGGTGATGGTGACGTACTCCAGTACCCAGAAGTCGGGCTCCGTCTGCTTCACCGAGACCGGGTGGCCGGCGTACGGGGACCGGCAGGGACGGGCGGCACGGAAGCGGCGGTGGTGGGCGCGGTCCGGCCTGCGGGATGCTGCAGAGCGGTGCCGATGCCGAGCGCGTCGAGGCGCGGGCCGATCTCGCGCAGGGCGCGGGCCTGGGCCTGAGTGTCGTCACCACTCAGGCGGTAGATGCCACTCTGCGGGTCCTGGACGAAGCCGTGGGCCATGAGGACAGCGGTGGCGCGGTCGTCGGCGGTGGCGGTGGCGATGCTGCCGTCCGGCTGCCAGGTCAGGACGACCCGGTCCGGCTGGGAGGGCTGGATGCCGCCGCCCAGGGCGTTGTGGCGGACCTGGGCGAGGGCGGCGTCGTATCGGGCGAGCAGGTCGCCGGTGACCTGCTCGGCGCTCAGGAACGGGTCATCGGCCAGGGCGATGCCGTTGGGCTCGGGAACGCCGCGGAACGCCTCATCGGGCAGGGCGTGCGGGGCGACGGCGGCGATGAGGAAGCCGTCGCGCTCGTCGTGCCGGTCCAGAAGGACGAGCTGCGCACCGTCCTGTCGGCTCAGGACGGCGGCCTGCTGCAGGGGGTGCTCGGCGAGAGAGGCGGCGACCAGGTCCAGGTCCCAGATGCGGTCGGCGAGTTCGGCGAGGTCGTCCTTGGCGTCGGCTGGCAGGTGGGAGCTGGTCCAACTGTCGGGGAGTTCGCCGGCGAGAACGTCGGCGTACGAGGCGAGGCGCTTGGAGGTGTCGTGGTCGTGCATGGTGTCCTTGGGCGAGGTGGGAGTCAGCGGCGCAGTCCGGCGGCCATCGGGGGCGGCGGGGCCGGGAGGGTGCGCGGCGGTGGCGGGCAGGCGCACACGGCAGAGCGCTCTTGCTCGGTTGACGGGACTTCCCCGGTGCAGGTGCTGCGGCCGGGGTGCGGGGCATGCCGGTCGGCGAGCTGGTTGCGGGTCTCGGAGAGGACGGTACGGATGACGCGAAGGTGCTCGTCGGCGAGGTAGCGCAGCCGCCGCGCGATGTAGGGGTCGGCCGCCTGGCCGAGCCCGTCGTGGAAGTCGGCGGTGGCGGTGAGGACTTCCTCCAGCGCGGTGAGGACGCCGTCGTGGGCGGCGGTCAGCTCAGTCAGCGCATCGGCCGCCTCGTCCGTAGTGGCGGCCTCGCGAAGGCGCTCGGCGACGTGGACGACGGAGGAGCCCAGCGGCAGGTAGCTGGCCGGACGCGAGTCGGTGTCGAAGTCCGCGTCGCAGTCGACGTGGTATCCGGCCGCCCGCAGGCGGGCCACGGCGTCAGTGGCCAGACGGGACTCGTCGTCCTCCGCTAGGCCGGTCGGGGTGCGGTGGTACGTCTCATGGACGCGGACGACGGCGACGAAGCCCGCGCGCTGGAGGATGCTGTGCGCCTCGGAGTCGCCGCCGCGGGCGAGGAGTTCGTCGGAGTGCGGGTCGCGGCGGATGTCCAGGAAGCGGTCGGTGCGGGGCAAGGAGACGTTTTCTCCTACGGCGATCGGTGGGCGTTGTGCCGGACGGCGTCCGGGGCCGGGACGGCGCGGGGCTGGACCAGGCGGTTTGCGGTGGTGTCCAGGTCCTGCTGGATGGCGTAGAGGCGGCGGGCAATCAGCTCCAGGCGGTGTGCCGTATCGGCGCTGGCTGCTCCCGGCTGGCGGGCGATCCGGTGCGAGGTGTGCTCGACGAGTCCGCGTACCGCGGCCAGAGGGCCGGCCTGTTCGTCGGCGAGCTGCGTGAGGATGGTCGCGAGCTGGGCCGACGCCGTGAGCGCCGCGCGGACGGCAGGCCGCGAAGGGGGGTCGGATCGGACAGGGATCAGGTGGAGGTCCTGTTCGATGCGACGCGCCTCCTGTGCCAGGCGCCGCAGATTGTCCGCGGGAAGAGCGTGCCACGCGCCGTCGAGGTGGATCAGGTTGGCGATCAGGTCGAGGCGGCCGGGCTGGGCCTGGACGGCGATCCACCGGCAGCCATGTTCCTTGCCGGGGATCTCGATGCCGGCGGCTCGTGCGAGCCGTTGAGCGACCTCGGCCCACTCCGGTCCTGTCAGTTCCCGGTCGTCCGGGTGAAGGCGGATGTCGAGGTGGAGGATCGCCCGCCGGTCGTCGTCGGGGCTGGCGGCGAACGGATGCTCCAGGTAGGGGTCTTCGAGGTGCTCGGCCCACTGGACGGACGTCCAGATCCTCTGCTCGTGGTCCAGAGTGAAGTAATCCAGGCCGGGCCAGTGGGCGATGATCGTGTGCTCCGTCAGGCCCTCGTTCGGTGAGACCGGCCGCCCCAGCGCCTCTTCGAGCGGGTCGTGGGGCCGGTGGGTCCGCTCGTGCAGGCGGGGGATCACCGGCCGCTCCGGATGTCGGCGATGTGCACGAGCTGGCCCAGGGCGGTGGTGGTGTACCAGCCGCAGTCGATCAGTTCGTCGCGGTCGGCGAACCGTGCGAGGAGGGTGTCCTCCATGGCCCGTAGATAGATCAGGCAGTCAGGGCAGCGGCGTGAGAGGTGCACGAGGTAGCGGGGGTGGGCGGTGACGTAGGACTGGGCGCCGCCTGTCGCATCACGCAGCCGCCACCCGTCCTCGTCGGTCGGGGTGTGCCAGGAAGGGGCCACGACGCGCATCGCGTCGCCCCACAGTTCTCCGCCGGCCACCCCCTTCAGGACGACGACGGCGTCACCGGCCTGGAAGTGGGCGTGGGTGATGTCCCGGTCGGGGGTGAGCGGGTCGGTCGTCGGTGCGAACGCCGAGGTGGGAGGGGGCTGGGACATGAGTTCCTTCCACGCGATTGCTGGCGGGGTGGGAGCATCAATAGTCCGGAGGAACGCCGGTTTGGCTAACCGGCGTTTCCCGGCTATGTTGCCCCGCCGTCAGCGGAACGGGTTCTCCGTCCCGCGGTCCGCCTCGCTGGCCGCGTCGAGGAGTTCGAGCAGGTCAGTGCCTTCGGCGTCGCGCTGGTCGATCCACCATCCGGCACGGGTGATGGAGCGGGCCTTCTCCTCCAGCTCAGCCCAGTCCGCCTCGTCCCAAGTGCCCTCGCCGACGAGCGCGGTGTGCGCGGCCGTCATCAGCTGGTGGCGGGAGCGCTCGCCCCAGCCCAGGGCCTTCTCCGGGCCCTCCAACTGCGGCATGTCGAACTGCTTCGCCCACGCGACGGCTGCCTCCTGCTCCTCGGCCCGCTTGGTCGCGAGCCACTCCTCCTTGGACTCGGAGTCGGCGTCGCGCGCCGCCTTCCAGCAGTCGGTGCAGTCCTTCGACGCGAGCCAACGGGCAAAGCCCGCCCGCTTGTCGGCAGGACGATTGGACAGGTCATGATCCACGCTGTGGGAGCAGGCGTGCTCCACGGTCCAGTGCGTACGCACGGCCATACTTCGATCTCCTCAAAGGGGTTGGAAGGTGGGGGTGCGCCCTGATCAGGACGTCTTGTGCCGGCCTCGGAGTGGGCGGCGGTGTCGGCCGGGCGACCGGTGCCCGGCGGGGCGGAGCTGTCGGCGCGCGGCGAGAAGGACGGCGAGGGCGAAGGCCGCGCCGACGGCGGGGAGCGCCGCGCTGGCCAGCGTCTGCTCGGCGAGGCGTCCGGCCAGGGCGGTACCGGCGGACTGCCCGACGCCGATCGAGAGGATCAGCCACGCATACGCCTCGCTGGTCCGGCCCGCGGGGGCGAGGGGGCTGTTTAGCACCGCGCCGTAGGTGATGCGCGGTGCCGGGGCTGGGGGTGCGGTCGGGGACAACGGGTGCTTTCTCGGGGTCTAGCGGTGGCGGGCGGTTGTGCTGGCGCGGGGTGGTGGCGTGGGCGGGGTGGTGTCCACGGCCGGGCGCGGGCGGGCGCGTAGCACGGGAGTGCGGTGCGGGGGCAGGACGGCGACGGTCGCGCCGAGGTATTCGGCTGTCTCTTCGACTTCACGGGTGAGGAACTCGATCTGCCGTCCCAACGCTGAGAGGCGGGCGGCGATCTGGCGGCCCTGCACGGTCTTCAGGGCGCTGGCGAACTGGCTGCTCTTCTCCAGGAGTTCCTGAAGGCGGACCATCGGGCCGGCGGCGTAGCCGCGCTGGACGCTTCCGAGGAGAGCATTCGAGGCGTCACCGGCGGTGTGGCCTTCGACGACGTCGCGGATGAGTTCCTGCAGGGACACCTCCGGGGCCGGTGCCGGGCGGTTGAATCGGGAGACGTCCGCGCGCAGGATGCCGGGCGGGACCGGAGCGGGGAGGGCCTTGCCCGCCTCATGCTCGTGGGCGTAGTGCCCGATCACCTGCCAGCCCGGTACCCCCGGGTCGCCGCGCAGCGCGACCACCGTCGAGTCGTTGTCCTCGACCAGGCAAGCGAGGGTGATCGGCTGTCCGTCGGCGGCATACCACGACTCGGTCAGCTCCAGCTCGCCGCGCCGTTGCGCGGCCTGGGCCCTCTCGGTCCACATCTGCTGCTCTGCGTCGGTCAGCGGAGCATTGTGGTGCTAGCCGTCGCGCTGGTCGGCGAGGTTGCTGGCGATAGAGCTGTGGTCCGCCCAAGCGGTGAGGTGCGGCCACAAGGCCGCGTGCTGAGTGCGTTCCGCCTGGGAGCCAGGGGCGGCCGGCCGGTCGAGGGCCCGGCGGATCTCGGCGGCGGAGGCAGCCAGGCCGTCCAGGACGGCCCGCCACCCGATCAGGTGCCGGGCGGGTGGCAGCTCGTCGAGCACGAGGCGGGCGGCATCGAGGAGAGCCTCGGCGTGCGGGGCGAGGTGGGTGGCGTACGCCTCCACCGCTGCCTTGTCACGGTGAGCTCGTGCGGCTGCGGCGGCGCCCGCGTGGACGGTACGGCCGTAGCGGTCGCGTGTCATGTCGAGCGCGGCCTCGGTCTCGCTGTCGATGACCGCCATCCGCAAGCGGAAGTCGCGTGCCCCGTTGGCCAGTGCGGGAGCTGTCGGCAAGGGGCCGTCGGGGGCCGGGCTGCTCGCGGGTGTCATCGGGACCGCCCGCCGGTCGCGGCCGTCAAATGGACGGTCGGAGCGTACGTGGGCTTCGGCGGGATCGGCCGGGCCGCTGGCGGGGAGGTGGTGGGCGGTGCGGAGCGCTGCGTCGTCCGGCCGGCGGCGGCCTGGGCGAGACGGCTGCGGCGCTCCTGGAGTCCGTTGGGCCGGACGGGGCGCGGCGGGCCGGCCGAGAGGGACGGCTCGAGGCGGATGTCGGCCTGCACGGTGTAGCCGTGGTGGCGCAGGTCGTGGACGGCGTGGCGGGTGCGGCGGACTCCGTCGCGCTCGGGCTCGCTGAGCCGGTACAGGCCGGGTTCTCCGGGAACGGGCTCGAACTGCTCGCGCTCCAGGTACCAGTGGGCGAGGTGCGCGGGCAGGGCGGCGGTGAAGGAGGCCACGAAGCCGTGTTCCTCGTGGTCGCCGAAGGCGAAGTGGGTGCCGGGTCGCAAGGGGGCGGGGCTCTCCTCGGGGCGTGGGGCGGAAGGGTCAGGGGCCGCGGTGCGCGGGCCGGGCCGCGGTGAGGGGGGCGGGCTGGCGCGGTGACGGGCGGGGCCGGGTGACGATGGGGCGCGCTGATGCGGGCCTGACGAAAGGACGTTTCACCGTCGGCGAGCCACGTCTCGATGGCTGGCCACGCGTGTGCTCGGCGCTCCTGCTTCGGCACGGAAGGGCGGTGTGCGCCCACCGGTACTGCTCGCCCGAGGCGATCGCGACGATCCCGGACTCCCGGCTGTGCGACAGGACGATCTGCGCCTCAGCCACGGACCAGGTTTTCGCCACCGCGCAGGACGGCGCGCAGGCTGCGGCCGTATGCCCAGGCGTGCTCCCGGGCAGCTGCCTCCAGCCGGTCGTATCCGACCTGGGCCGTCATCTGCCCGTCCCACTTGCGGTACCTGTACACGGGTACTGGCAGCAGGATGCCGGGGGCGAGAGCGGTGACGCCGAGGGCCGCGCAGTAGTCCTCGCCCTGGACGAGGCCGCCCATCGGAGCGGCGCGCACGAGGTCGGTGCGGGCGAGGATCGTGGTCGGCCCGATGGGGATGGTGTCCGCAGGCGACTTCCAGTACGTCCACACGTCACCGGCCTCATGCCGGCCTGGCGGCGTGGGGCAGCGCCACAGGGTGGTCGAGCCGTCGGGGTGCTGGTCCTCGCTCCAGCCGGCGCACCAGCCGACTCTCGTCGACTCCAGGGTGTTCAGCCGTACGGCCATCGCATCGTCGGGGAACAGATCATCGTCGTCGGCCCAGTTGGTGTACGGGGTGCGTACGTGAGCGAGGGCCAGGTTCCTGGCGCAGGCGGCGCCGACCGGACGGGGCAGCGCCAGCGTGCGAACGCGCGGATCCTGCGCGAGCGGGGCCGGCAGACGGTCGGGCGATGCACCGTCGAGCGCGATCACGGCCTCCCACGGCACGGACTGCCGGGTGAGGCTGGCGTGCATGGCGGTCAGGTAGTCCAGCCGCTCTTCGCGCAGGCGGCTTGCAATGACGACGGTGATCAGGGGCGTGGTGTACGGGGGCAGAGAAGGCTCCGGGAAGGCGAGGGGGAACTAGCGTCGGGCGGCGGGGCGCGGGGCGCCGGCCTTCGCCGGGGCTGCGGCAGGACCGCTCTGGGGCTGCCTGCCGCGCGATGCCCGCATGGCGGGCGGGGAGTCGAGGACGGACCAGGCCGCCGGGTGGTCGTTGAAGGCGGTGCGCGGGTCGGTGGACCAGCTCACGATCGGGCCGATGTCCTCGTGCAGGAGGCTGATCACCTCGACGCCCTCCTTGTGCAGGACGTACCCCCACTGCACGTCCTGCTCATCGGCGGTCGTGTCGGTGACCGACATGCGTACCGGGGGTGAGCCGTCCGGGGTGATCAGGTGGTCGAGGGTTCGGCTGGGCCAGTGCTCGCCGCCCGTCAGCGCGGTCACGAGTGCGGGCGGGGCGTCGTCGAGGAGATCGGTGCCGAGTTCGTCCCAGCCGACGGCGACGTCGTCGATGAGGTGCCGGGACATGGCCTCGATGTTGCGTCCGAACTTGTACTGGTAGGCGGCCAGGAGCAAGGGGAGGTGGTGGCTGGGTACGCCGTCGAGCTGGACGTGGATGCCCGTGTATCCCGTACCGCGGGTGGGGCGGGCGATGAAGGAGCGTGTGGACAGGGGATTCTCCGGAGCGAGCGGGGTGCGGGGGATGTTCGGCGGCCGTCGCGGTGGCGCGCGGGTGGGGCTACGCGCGGTCGGACCAGGATGTGACCGGGGGGCCGGAGGCGTCGGTGCGGGCGCAGGTGTAGCCGATCAGGCGGGAGGGCTCGGCCTTCGAGGGGACGGTGGCGGCGTCGTTGCACACGAATGTGTAGCGGATGGAGGTGCGGGGCACGTCGTGGAGCCAGGCCCGGTCGTCCTTGCCGGGGTTGATCTGCAGGCCGGAGTGCGCGACGGAGTCGGTCTGGGTGTGCGTGTGGGAGAAAAGGATCAGCGCGCCGCCGTCTGCCGTCTTGAGGGCGTAGGCGTCGTTGTAGCGGTTGTCGGCTCCGTCGAAGACGGTGGTGCCCTGGTTACCGAAGCGGGTGCCGGTCTCGTCGTGGACCTTGATCTGCTGCTTGCTGGCCTTGGTCGCCAGCAGCTTCTCGGCGGCGGTCAGGAGTGATGCGGGCGAGCCGCAGCGGGTCGGTCAGGATGGTCTCGACGGTGTCCTCGGCCGCTTGACGCCGGGCGGTGTCGCCGAGGGCGAGAGCGGCGAGCTGCTGGGCGCGGGCGATGCCGGGTTGGCCGTAGCACCAGGACTGGCGGGCCGGTTCCGCTGCGGGCGGCTGGTCGGTCTTCAGGTGTGCTGCGGTGGACCAGTAGTGGGCGCCGTGCCGGTCGAGCCAGGTGGCGAATGTGCCGACGGCCTCCTCCTGCCCGGGGACGCTGACTCCGGCGCGTAGGGCGAGGCAAAGCACAGCCAGAGGCCCCGCGATGCCGTGGGCCATGCCGTTGTTGCCGTGGCCGCCGGCCATCGTCTTCCCGTCGGGGCCGACCAGCGACCACCACCCAGGCAGAATCCGGCCTTCACCACGGGCGGGGTGGGCGAGCGCGACGAGACAGGCGAGCACGTCGGGCAGCCGGGGCGCGATCGGGCGGCGGGACAGCAGCAGTGCGGCGAGTCCGGTCAGGCCGCGGATGAGGTCCCATTCGGCGAGGTGGGGCAGCGCGCCGGCCGCCTGACGGCGGTGGGTGGCGGCGAGCCGGGCGTCCACGACGCGGTCGACGGCCGCGCGGACGTCGTCGCCGGCCCCGTGGGCACGGGCCAGGACGAACTCCAGGGCGGGTGCGCCGTGGAAGAGGCTGGCGTTACTGCCCGTACTCACCCCTCGGACAGTGGCCCGGGCGAGGTGGCGGCGGGCGGTGGACAGGTCCCGGCGCTCGATGTCGAGCAGGGCCATCCCCAGGGCGCCCTCGGACAGGTCCTGCGTACGGGGCACGGTCGTCGTGGTCATGAGCGCCTGGCCAGGGGGACGACGATGCTGTGGGCCCGGCCGCCGATCCACCCGTCGGCGTCCAGCGGGGGCGCGTCGTGCAGGGTGGCGATGCCGAAGGGGCTGGCGTCCAGGTGCGCGCGCAGGAGGTCCAGGTCGACGTCGCGGGTGAGGTCGAGGGGCAGCTGCTGGTCGTCCTCAGCGAGCAGGACCCGCTCCGGCACCCGGAACCGGGCACGCCAGGCGTGGAGTTGGGCTGCCCACTGCTGGAGTGGTGCGGTGCGGGCGGGCAGCGTGCGTCTGCGGATCTTCCACCGGGCGGCGGTGAGGATGGTGCGCCGGTAGGTGAGGGCCGGGGTGAAGGGCAGGGTCCAGGCGGCACCCCAGTCGAACCAGGTCACCTGCGGGGACGCGGCCCGGCTGATCTCGCCGAGGAAGCGGGCCAACGGCGGGGTGTAGTTGTTCCACAGGAAGTTGATGGCGGTGGGGGCCAGCAGCTCCAGCCGCTTGCCCGTCGCGGACTCCAGCAGCTGGGGGCGGCCGTCGGCGACGGTGACCGACAGGTCGCCGGGGAAGAGGACGTGCGGGGCGGGGCGGCGGAATTCGCCGACGCTGACGACGCGGGGCAGGGCCTGGGGCGCGCGGGTGAGCAGGTCGGCCGGCACCCGCCCGGCGTGGAAGGACAGCTGTGCCAGCTCCGCCTCCGCATCGATGGTGGGCAGGTGCGCGTACGCCTCCTCGGTGCCGGGGAAGAGGTGCCAGAACCGTCCGGTCATCGAACCGGCCGAGCGGGAGACGGTCAGGATCCGCAGCCGGAAGTCCCCCCGGTCGAGGGCCTGGACGGAGGAGGCGTGCACCTGAGCGGCCAGTTCGAGATGGGGCGCCGGATGGTGTGGCTTCTCGCCGGCTGCGGCTTCCAGCTCCTCGATCATCGCGCCCGTCAGGGCCACCGTGCGCTTGCCCTCGGCGGCGGCGGTGCCGGCCAGCTCCAGCAGCAGTCGGTCGCGCCGGGACATCGCCCGGGGCGGTTCGCTCACGGTGACGAACCCTTCCGGAAAGCCCACGCCCCGGTCGAAGTCCGTGGCCACCTCCACCGGAACGGGGACGTTCTCGCCGTAGCGCTCGGTGAATTGCTCGATCCACCGACGCCAGGTCGGTGTCCCGTTCGGATGAGTGGCCAGGCGGGCCAGCACGGTCGCTGTCGTCCCTGCCTCGGTCAGCACTTGTTCGGGCAGCCGCACGTCGGCATCCAGCCGCAGCTCGCATGCTGGCCGCAGCCGGTCTGCCTGGGCGCGGACCGCGTCCGGTAGGGCGTCTGAGGGGTCGACGGCGGTGGCTGGCGCGCGCAGTGAGGAGCGCAGCAGCCGTACCCGCAGCAGTTCGCCCAGGAGCCGGTGACGCGCTGCGTCGCTCACAGCGGGGTACTCCGCGGCGAGTTTGTCGGCCAGCTGGCGATACTCGATCGGGGAGCGGGCCAGGTTGAGCACGAGGCGCAGCGCAGAGTTCAGGGTGAGGCGAAACTCTGCGTCGCCGTCGGACGGCACGTGGATGTGCTCGTTACGCTGCCGGGCCAGCGTATTGACGCAGACCTCCGTGTCGGCCATGCGAGTGCTGTCGCTCTCCCAAGCGCTGACCATCTCGTCGAGACCGACCGGATCGGGGCGGACGACGGCCTGGTGGTCTTCTCCGAAGCGCACGGATGTCGACTGGTCGAAGCCGAGCAGGGCGACGCCGGCGAACAGGCCGTAGGGGGTGGAGCGGTGTGCGTACCGGATCGCGTAGCGGGCCGTGGCCAGAGCAGCACGGCGAACCCGGCGCGGCTTCGGCGTGCGGCCGTCGATGATGGCCTGCACCTGTCCGGCAAGGTCGGGGCTGGCGTCGGTCACTGTCTGCCGAAAGGCATCGTCGGACCAGACGCTGTTCAGCCACGCACGCCACGGTTCCACCGGTGCCGTGGATGCCGGCCAGGGTGGCATGGCGGGCGCAGTGAGGTGCACTGCGGAGCGCAGCATCGCCTGCCCCGCGCCCTGATACAGGCTGGGACGTACCCGTGTCATCACCGCTCTCCCTTCTTCCTTTGTGACGGGGCGGGATGCGGGCCGGACGGGAAGCCCCGCCCGGCCCGCGCTGCCGGATCGGACCGGTTTACGAGGTGGTGCAGGCGCTGGGGCAGGAGCTGCCGCAGGTGTCGCCCGTGCTGCACATCAGGGCCGTCTCGGTCGCCGGCGTGCCCTCGATGAAGGTGATGTCGAGTCCGAACGGGTCGGTCTCGTCGGTGGTTGCGAGGTCCGGCTGCGCGGGGGCGGTCGGCCTCTCCGTCTGCACGGCGGTCATGCTTGCCTCCTAGTGGCGATGGGTGGTGCGGGATGCCGGGCCCCGGTCGGGACCCGGAACTTGGTGCCAGACGGTGGCGGGCGACGGTGTCGCCTGCTCCAGGGCGTCTGGGAGTCGGTGTGAGCCGTGTCGTCAGGCTGCTGCTGGCTGCGCCCGCGAGTGGGTCTTCGCAGCCCTGTCCAGGACCTCGGTGAAGTGCTCGGCGCGCTCGTCGCCCTCGGCCTCCTGGGCGCGGAGGTCTCCGAAACGGGCCCAGTACCGCCTGCAGACGTCGCTGCTCATGAGCATCGAGGCGTAGAAGGGCAGTTGTCCGTGGTGAACGAAGCCCAGCCGGTCACGCAGGCTGAGGGTGCAGATCTGCTGGTTGGCATGGAGCAGCTGCATGTACTCCTCGACTTCGATGTCCTCGGGCGTCCAGAGCTTGGCGAGGTCGGGGTTGGTGGACAACTGCGTCAGCCAGTCGAGCTGGTTCCGCGCGACGGCCACCTCGTTTCGCTCGGCCTGATGCCGCGCGTCCTGCCTGAGCCGGGCGGCTCCGACCACGGCGGTGGTGAGGGAGACGGCGGCGCCGGCAGCGAGGACGGCGGTAGTGAGCTTCATACTTCAGCGGTCCTTTCAGGTAAGGGGTCTGCGGACGAGTGTTGGGTCTGTGGAGCCTGTGGGGCCCGCTGCGTCATGCGGCCCCCGCGAGCACGACGGTCGGGGAGTCGCCGGCATGGCGATCCGGGGCGTACCGGCGCCGCACCGTCTCCAGGGCGACGGCGATCGGCGGCAGCCCGACGGCGGCCCTTCGCTGGTCCAGGGACTCCGGTGCGCGCAGCGGGCACAGCTCAACCCCTGCTGCGTTGACGACCAGTTGGGTCCCGAACTCTTGTGGTCGCCCGCTGTTGACCAGGGCACGGTCGTGAAGGTGGGCCCAGTGCTGGATGCGCGCGTCGTCGTCCTGGACTGCGCGCTTCAGAAGGGTGGTGGCCGCCCGTTGAAAGTCGGGCTCGCCGTCGGCGTGAAGAGCGATGCTCCAGGCGGCACGTGCCGCGTCGGGGCCGACGAGGCGGTGGCCGGGCCAGTCATGTTCGGCCAGGATGCGGCGCAGCACTTTGGCGTCGGCGTGGTCGGCGTGACGGTCCTGGCCGAGTTGGACGGCGTCGAGGTGGTTGCGCACGCGCTTGGCCCGGCGCGCTGCCGACTGTGCGGCTCGGACGAGGAGTTCGCGGGCGAGGTCCGGCCGTAGCGGTTCGGCGGTCATCACGCGATGCCCCGCTGGTCTGCGGCGGAACGCGGCTCGTGGACCCGGCAGCCGATGAGCGCGCTCAGCCCAGGCCGACGCTCTGCGGTGAGTTCGAGGCGAGCGACTCGCTCATCGTGCTGCCCGGTGCCGGATCCTCGCAGATCCCATCCCATGTCGGTGAGCCGATGAAGGAATGTGGCGATCGGATCAACGTCGAGGGGATGGCGGGCCAGGACCTCGGCCCGCACGAGCGGAACGCCGAGCCGGGCAGCAAAGTCGGAGACCCACAGAGTGATCAGCCGGACGGTGTCGTCAGAGCGGTCGGGCAGGGTGTAGACGCAGCCCAGGAAGAGGCACGGGCCCTCGCCCCATCGGAGGTGGGGCCCGCGCTGCGGGATCATGCAGGCCAGCAGCAGCCCGTCCTCGAACAGTCCGGCCGGCTTTGCCTGCGGGTCGCGGAACAGAGCCGGGATGTCGGCTCGGGCCGGTACAGGCAGGCCGCGCGTGGTGAGCCAGCGTTGACGGTCCTGGACGAGTGCGGCGGCCTCGTCTCGTTCGGCGTCGGTGCACAGTGTCCGCATCTCGTACACGGCCGGTAACGCTGTCGCCCGCCGGTGCAGGAAGGCGTGTAAGGGCTTGGTGGCGACAGAAACGGGTGACGCGTTCATTGGCTCGCTCCGCTCTCCGTCGTGGCGGCTGGCCTGGTGCCCAGCAGGCCCCACGCGTGGGCAAGGACGACGAGCTGGGTGGTGTTGGCCGCCCCGGTCTTGTCGAGCAGTTCGTCGTGTGCCGCTCGGACATCGGCGGGGGCGATCTTGGCGGCGACGGCGATGTCGTGGGGATTGCTGTGCTCAGCGACGGCCTGCAGCAGCAGTTGCTGCTCCGGGCTGAGCTTGGGCGTTGGCCTGTCCGTTGTGGGTGGGGCGACTTGTTGGGCAGCGAACAGGCGGTGCACGATCACCGGTGGTTTGCAGCGGGGCGGGCAGTGGAGGCTCGCCCGGATGTCGCGGACGTACTGGCGGACGGTTACGGCCGAGAGTTCGGTCTCGGTGGCGATCTCATGGGGGGTGAGGCCGTCTGCGAGGTGCTGGGCGACGCGCTGCAATGTCGGCGTCAGGGGTGTGATGGGTGCGCTGGTCGTCACGGGCGGGGTCACGGTGTCTCCTTCTCGGCTGGGTGGCTGGTCACTGGGAGGGGTGCCGCCGGTCCCCGCGGGGGACGGGGGCCGGCGGCACGGGCCCGTGCGCGGCGGTCTGGATTCACGGGTGCCGCGCACGGGGGCTCATGCGGCGGTGGGGTCGGGTCGTGCCCAGGACGCTTCGGCGGCGAGGCGTTCGGACCACTGGATGTGGTCCTCGTTGAAGGCGGCGTCGGCGAGGCGTATGCGCTGGACTTCGCCGGTTCCGGCCGGTGGATAGGTGTGCTGGATGTCGCGCCACAGGCGCTGGAGGACGTAGCCGCGGTCGAGGGCATGGGCGCCGTGCAGTTCCATGGCGTCCTGGGTGGACTGCATGGCCCACTGGTGGCCGAGATACTTGGCGTTGATCAGGTCGGCGTCGCAGGGCAGGCCCTGGTCGAGGAGGTGCACGGACTGGTAGGCCAGGATTCGTCCGGCGCGCAGGCGGGCCTCCATGTCACCGATGCGGTCCCGCAGGACCGGCAGATCGGACAGGGCGCCCCGGTAGCGGGCGCGCGCCTTGAGGCGGGAAGTCGTGGTGGCCACGACCGCCTCGTGGATCCCGAGGCTGAGCGCAGCCAGGTTGGGACGGCCGTACAGGATGCTGCTGCTCTGGGCCACGCTCAGCCCCTGGCCGATCTCTCCGACCACGTTGTCCTCGGGGACGCGGACGTGGTCGAGGTCGAGGCGGCCGGCGGAGAAGCCGTGCAGGCCGAGGCCGGGACGATGGTCGGAGACCGAGAGCCCGGGTCGGTCGGATTCCACCATGAACGCGGTCAGCGCCTGGGAAGTACTTACGCCGGCCTCGGCGGTTCGGGCGACGACGAGGTGGGCTCCGGCGAGATGGCTGTTGCCGATGTGGACCTTGCTGCCGGTGATCACCCATTGATTGCGGGCGCGTTCGGCGGTGGTTTCGATGCCGCCGATGTGCCCGCCGGCCCGCGGTTCGGTCACGGCGATCGACAAAAGAAGTGAACCGTCCGCCACCCGCGGCAGCCAGCGGCCCTTCTGCTCATAAGTGGCGAAGTGCAACAACCCGCCGACGGGGATGAGGGTGGCCTGCAGGATGGCCGCGGCAGCCGCCGAGACCCGCGCGATGCGGTGGACCAGGACCGTCTTGGCCACATGGCCGGCGCCAAGACCGCCGAAGGCGGCCGGGACGGTGACGGCGAACCAGCCCCGTGCGGCCATCAGGTCGGCGACCTTGCGCTCCACCCTGCCCGGAGCGGCCTCCATACGTGCGGCGCGCGGCGCGATGTGCTCTTCCGCGAAGACGTCCGCCTCGTCCCACAGCAGTTCGTGGCGGGCGGTGAGGTAGGGACGCAGCGCCGGTGGAGGAGTGGTGGGTGTGGCGGGCATGGTCGTCTCCCTCTCCCTGGGTGAAGGTCGCACAGTGGAGTGGCCGGGGATCGCCTGCGGCTCCCGGGTGGGGGTGGTGGAACGGCCTAGCGGACGGGCGCGTGGGCGATGTGGTCCATCACCTGGGCGCCGGCGTCGATGACGATGTCTCTCAGCCGTCGGGCCTCGCTCAGGGGCCGCTTCTCGGGGTCGATGACGCACACTGTGCCGAGCACGGTGCCGCTGTCGTGGATGAGCGGTGCGCCGAAGTAGGAGCGGATCCCGACCGCGTCGACCACATGGTTGCCGCTGAAGCGCGGGCTGGCGTGCACGTCGTGCAGCGGCAGGGCCTTCTTGCGGGCCATGACCTCCGGGCACCAGCCGTGGTCGCGGCTCATGGTGCGGCCGACGATGACGTACCCGCTGTCAGCGGGCGGCTGGTGCAGCCCGACGAAGGTCTGCTCCTCCAGGAAGAGATTGACGAACCCGTACAGGAATCCGGCCTGCGTGGCCATGTCGCGTGCCAGCTCGTCGAAGTCCCGGCTGGTCGCGGTGGGCACGCCCAGGCGCTCGAGCAGCTCATACCGCCGCGCCAGTTCGGTCGTCTGCTGGTCCTGCGGGCCGGGGACGGCAACGTCAGCCGAGACGGACGGCCCAAGGCCGATGTCTCGCATGTTGCGTCGCGGCAGTGACCGCGTTGCTCGGACGGTCTGCGGTACGAGGTAGGGGTCGTTGGGCTGATATGACATCAGGCGTCCTGGAGGGTAGTAGTGGCTGCTGGGCGAGCGGGGCCTGCTGATGCGCTCTTCACGGCGTGGCCGACGAGGGTCAGCAGGACGCCGGCAACGTGGTTCGGGTCGCGGGCATCGCAGGTGACCACCGGCGCAGAGGTGGGGAGTTCGAGGGCGGTGCGAACCTGTTCGGGGTGGTAGCGGTGTGCTCCGTCGAACTGGTTGATGGCGACGACGAAAGGCAGGCCGATGTCTTCGAAGAAGCTGACGGAAGTGAAGCTGCTTTCCAGGCGGCGGGTGTCGACCAGAACGACCGCGCCGACGGCTCCGCGGGAGAGGTCGTACCAGAGGTCGACGAACCGGTCCTGGCCGGGCGTGCCGAACAGAAACAGTTCCAGGGGCACGGGCGCGTCCGGCAGGCTGAGGCGGCCGAAGTCGAAGGCGACCGTGGTGGTCTGCTTCGCCTCGACGCCTTCCAGGCTGTCCACGTCAGCGCTCGCCTCGGTCAGGTACTCCTCCGTGCTCAGCGGCGTGATCTCGCTGACAGCACCAACGGCGGTGGTCTTGCCCGCGCCGAAGCCCCCGGCAATCACGATCTTCAGCACAGTCGGTGCACCGGCCTGCGGGCGCGACGGACTCCGCAGCGCCACGGTCGAGTCATCCGGCCTGGGGGTAGGCGACGGCATCGGGCCACTTCCTCTTCAGGCCCACAGAGAGGGCCGCCAATAGGTGGGTGGTGGGACGCTCATCCGCGTCTGCGTCGGAGGCGGCATAGGCATCGGTGACGGAGACGACCAGGGCATCGGCGTCCAAGAGGTCCGAGACGAGGATCTTGACGGCGGTGACGGGGCGGCGGAGTCGGCCGGCTAGCTCGGTCACGGAACGCCGGTGCTCTTGGCACAGGGCGAGGATCTCTTCGCACTCCGCGGCCTGCCCCGGGCCCGGCCGCCCCGACCCGGCGTCCAGCACGGTCTCCAAGCCCAGCAGGTGCCGCGGCTTGGTGCGCCCGCGCGTCAGCGTGTAGGTCCGCACGAACGTCGACTCCTCGGCCGAGCGGCCGTGTGTGCTCACCGGACCTCAGCACCCGTGCCGACGCGGACGGGGATCTGCATGTAAGGGGCGAACTTCTGGACGAGGCGCCCCATCTCGAACCCGACGGTGCCCGCGTCGGCGTCCGTGGTGCTGATGACGGCGAGGATCGTGTCCACCTCACCGCGTTCGTTGCCGGGATGGCCCTCGAACGCTGCGCTGCACCCGGCGCTCTGGACGAAGAACAGGCAGTCGTCTCGCTCGATGATGACTTGCTTGGCCGGCCTCTTCTTGTGGCTGGGGCCGGTGATGTTCGTCGCGAGGGAGGCCACTCCGCTGAGCGCGGCCGACAGTTCGTCCGCCCAGTCCTTGTCGACGTCGCTGTCCAGCAGCCGCAGTCCGTCGCGCGACAGCAGGACGGCGTGCGTGACGCCCGGAGTCTCGGAGGTGAAGTGACGCAGCAGCCAGGCCATGTTGTCCCGTTGACCGCTTGCCGTCGTCTCGGATGCGGGGGCGTCGCTGGTCATGTTGTTCATCGCGGGGTGGGTGCTCATAGGGATCGCTCCAGAAGGGGGAAGGGCCAGCGGATGTAACAGGCCACCGGGAACGTGAAGGAAGGGCGAAATCAGGGCCTGGGTTGCTCTGCGGAAGCGGGCGAAGAACCAGCGGTCCCGCTGGCCTGGATGCCTTTGCGGAAGGCGGCTGCGAGCCCTGGCGTCGCCGCGGTCACGGGGGCTTGCTCCCGCTCGCGTGGTGGACGGAACGAGCCGGCCTGACGCGTACGCGTGGGAAGGGCGGGCGCATCAGCCGAGTGACCTGCCTCTCCGGCTCTCGGCGCCCCTGCGGTGCCCGGGCGTGGTACCTGGCCCGCCGGGATGGCTGGAGTCGTGGCACTCTGCCGAGGCGGCGCGGAGGGGCGGGGTCTCCTGGGGAGCGCGCCCGAGTCCTCGGGCGAGGGAATCGCGACGATGAGCCGTGCCGGAATGACGACCAGGGCGGTGGTGCCTCCCGTCACGTTCTCCTGGAGGAGAACGGACAGCCCGTGCGACTGGGCGATTTTCGCGGCGACCAGCAAGCCGAGCTGTCCCGCTCGTACCTGACCGCTGACGTCCACCTCGTCAGGGGCCTTGAGCAGGTGGTTCATCTGCGCGCGTGTCTGCGGATGCATAGGGATGGCCCGGTCCTCGACCTCGATCGCCAGCCCGTTGGAAACCCGCTGCGCTCGCACGGTCACCTTCGTTGCCGGATCGGAGCACTCGCAGGCGTTCTCGATCAGCTCGGCCAGAAGGTGGGTCAGGTCCGGACCCACATGTCCCGGAAGGCCCAGCTCAGCGCCCACGGAACCAGCCGCGACGGCCACACGCGGATACTGCACAACTTCGGAGACCGCGCCGCGCAGCGCCGTCGCGACGGGGACGGGCCGACGCACGCTGCGCAGGGACTGCCCGCCCAGCACCGCCGTGCTCTCGACCTGTCGGCGCATCCGCGTCACGAGGTGATCGATCTCGAAGATCTTCGAAAGCAGCTCCGGGTCGTCGGTCAGTTTCTCCAGCTGGCTCAGTGCCTCGAGCGCCTTGCCGACCAGTGCGTGCTCGCGCATCGCCAGACGGCGCAGCACTTCCAGGAGAACGACGGACTGGGACTCGTCGTGCACGCGTATCAGCGACGCTATGGCCTGCGCCTGGAGGGAACTCAACGCCTTGTTGATTTCGACGGTCGGACTGGCCGGCGGTGGCGTCTGCATGTCCGGCAGCGCTGGGCGTCCCCCGCGGCACAGCTCGTCCGCCGACCACTGCACCGACTTCTCGACGGCCGCTCCTGCCTCGGCGACCGCTGTCAGCGCCGCTGCCTGGGCCTCCTCCACAGCTGCCTGCATGGCCCCTGCGGCCGTGCGCACTCCGCGAGCCGCCACCAGCGCGACCCCGGCCAGCCCACAGACAACGTCGGCCAGGAGCCAGCCGGGACCTACCGCAGACATCGACCACAGGGCGAAGGCGGCACCCAACAGCGCGGTCAGTAGCACCACGGGCAAGGCCACGGCGCGGCGGACACGGTGCAGCGTGATCGGGTCGATCCGTGGAGGCCGACGTCTGCGGTGGCCGGGAGCGGCCGGCCGTGCCGGGAAGGCGCTGTCAGGCATGGGAATCCTCGTCAGAAGGCGGGGTTGCTAGGCGTGCTGCGGCGTCAGGCTTGTGCAGGTCTGGAGCGTGTTGCGTGAGGTCGAGCGAGGCGCCGGAACCTCGACCGTGCCTCGCTGGCAGGAAGACTGCGTCGCCAGCTGATGAAGGAGCCGGGCACTTTGGATCAGGCCCATGTGGCTGAACGCCTGCGGGAAATTACCGAGCTGGCGCTGCTGGACGGGGTCGTACTCCTCGGCCAGGAGCCCGAGGCCGCTGCGCAGCGCGAGAAGGTGTTCGAACAGGGCGTGGGCCTCGCCGAGGCGGCCGGTCAGGGCGAGCGCATCGACGAGCCAGAAGTTGCAAAGGAGGAAGGTGCCCTCATCGCCGGCCAAGCCGTCCGCTCCGGTGCGCTTGCCGCGGGTCGGGTACCGGTACACGAGCCCGTCCGGTGTGGAGAGTTCACGACGTACCGCATCCACGGTGCCGATGACGCGCGGGTCGTGTGGCGGCAGGAAGCCGACGCAGGGGATGAGCAGCGTGGCGGCGTCCAGGTCCTGGGAGCCGTAGGACTGGGTGAAGGTGTTGCGCGCCGGGTCGAAGCCCTTGGTGCAGACCTCATGGTGGATCGTGGCCCGCAACTCGACCAAGGGGGGCAGGTCCACGTCGAGGGCACCGACTTCCGCCAGGCGGATGGTGCGGTCGACCGCGACCCAGGCCATCACCTTGGAGTGGACGAAGTGCCGGCGTGCCCCGCGGATCTCCCAGATTCCCTCGTCAGGCTCCTGCCAGCGCTGCGCCAGGTGGTCGACGAGGCGCTGGTGCAGGACCGCAGTGTCGGCGCAGTGGGCGACACCGCTCTGGTGCGCGAGGTACAGGGTCTCGATCACCTCGCCGTACACGTCGAGCTGGAGCTGGTCCGCCGCCCCGTTTCCGACCCGTACCGGGGTTGAGCCCTCGTACCCGGGAAGCCAGGCCAGCTCCCGCTCCCGCATATCGCGCTCCCCGGTGATCCCGTACATGATCTGAAGGTTCTCCGGATCGCCGGCCACCGCACGCAACAGCCATCGCCGCCACGCCTGCGCCTCCTGCCGGTACCCGGTCCCCAGCAGCGCGGCCAGCGTCGTGGAGGCGTCGCGCAGCCAGGTGTAGCGGTAGTCCCAGTTCCGTCCGCCGCCGATCTCCTCAGGCAGCGATGTGGTCGGCGCCGCGACGATCCCGCCGCTCGGCCCATGGGTCATCGCCTTCAGCGCGATCAAGGAACGAACCACGGGCTCGCGGAAGGGGCCGTCGTAGGTGCATTCCTGCGCCCACTCCTGCCAGAAGGTGAGTGTCTCGGTGAGCGCGACCTCCGGGTCGGGAACGTCAGGCGCGGCTGCATGGGATGGGCACCAACTGAGCGCGAAAGCCACGCTCTGCCCGGCGGCGACGGCGAAGGCGCTGACGATGGCACCGTCCTTCTCCACCTGCTGGACGCAGGTGTCGAGCCACAGAGCGTCCGCGCCGGCTTCCGCGACCATGCGGCCCCCGACCTCGTGGATCCACGGGCTGACGCTGCCGTACCCCGGACGCGGACGCATGGCCGAGACCATCGGCACTTCGCCGGTGAGACCCTCTACGATCCGGATCACCTGAGGTGCCCCGTCGCGTGGCGGCATGAAATCCAGGACGCGGACCGAACCGGTCGGGATGCGCCACACCGATTCGAGGACGAGTGAGTCACCGCAGTACCGGCGTTTGGCTTCCGCTTCGGAGCCGGACCGGCCAGGAGGCGGCGAGGCCGGAGCGATCTGCCAGGTGCCGTGTTTCTGCGTCCCGAGCAGGCCGGCGAAAACGGCCGGCGAGTCGAAGCGGGGCAGGCACAGCCAGTCGATCGAACCGTCGTCGCAGACGTGGGCACTGGTCTGCATGTCGCCGATCAGGCCGTACTGCTCGATACGCGGAAGACGTTCCATCGCTTGTGAATCTCCATTGACCCCGCAGGCCGGGGGTATCGGGGGCCGCTACGGCGGCCGGGAACACTGAGAAGGAGGGGCACCTGTGGTCACCGGGGTGAGGTCGGGTCGTTCAGGGTCGGCGGGGAGTCCTCGTCGGCCGCGACAGGGCTGGCTGCGCGCTCGCCGCGGAGGACCAGCCAGGCCATCGGCCCGAGAATCAGCCCGATGACGACGACCTCGGTTACTGTCACGTCCGTGGAACCGAAGCGGCCCAGACCAAACAGGCGAGGGCAACTGCGAAAACCGCCCCGCAGCATGTTGATCCGGGGCTTCCACGAACGCCGCCTGCGCTCCGGGCGCATCGACCCGGGACCACCGCGCTCCACATGCGTGACGAGCTCCTGCGTCGCTTCGGCGAGCTCGACCAGGTACACCCGGCTGGGCATGTAGCCCTCGGGGACGCTGTCCGAGCAGAGCCGCTGCGCGCGCAGCAGGACGGGGGTGCCCGAAGGGGTTCGTGCTCCCAACTGGGCAACGTGACCGCGCAGACGGCGAACGAGGTCCTCCACATCAGCAGCGCTCTCGGGTAGCGGTGAATCCTCGCCCAGCACGAGCGTCACCGTCTCCGACGCGGCCACCACTTGATCACGCTGCGGCG
Organism: Streptomyces pilosus; assembly: GCF_014649835.1. Taxonomy (GTDB): domain Bacteria; phylum Actinomycetota; class Actinomycetes; order Streptomycetales; family Streptomycetaceae; genus Streptomyces; species Streptomyces pilosus. The sequence continues at coordinate 236,969 of NZ_BMTU01000002.1, forward strand.
CCCGCTTCACGGTGACGGACCCTCGCTCTCCGCTCCCGCCCACGCTCTGGATGTCTCCTCCGCGAGGGACCAGCGAAAGGCGCATGACACAACTCCTGTTCGGATCAAGCCAAAGTGAGCCGAAATCGCCGGTTGGCACCGACGGCTGGCGTGCGAAGTGAGTGATCTGGCAGCTACGTTGAGCGAACCGTGAATCCCGTCTGAGGGGTATGCCTGTGCGGACCGGAAGGCCGCCAAAGGCGCCAAAGATCATTTCGGACCCGAGGGGCAGTCCATGGCCCGTGAACGAAACGTCGCCCTCGCCGCACTCCTGCGCGAAGCAGGCTGGTCCCAGCCACAAGCAGCCGCTGCCGTTGCTCGAGTGGCCGCGGAGAGCGGAGTGCGTGAGCTGGAGGCGATCTCCCGCTCGCACATCTCCATGTGGGTGCTCGGCACGAAGCCGAGTGGCAGAGCGCCGCATATCCTGCGCGAGACGCTGTCCCGCAGACTCGGCCGCCACCTCACCGTGGCCGACCTCGGGCTGGAAGAAGAGCCAACAGGCACGACCGACACCGGATCCGACTGGAGCGTCGACCCTCTGACTGCACTGGCCGAGCTGGGAAGCGACGATCTCGACATGCACCGACGCAAGCTGCTGTCCACCGCCGCCTACTCCGCGGCCGGCCTCGCCCTGCCCACAGCCTCGTGGTGGACAGCCGCCCCCGCCGCAGCGGCGAAGCGCCGACCGGCATCCCCGCGCCCGGTGACCCAGACAGACATCGACGACGTCCGCGACCTCACGGTCTACTACTCCGCGCGCGACCAGCAACGAGGCGGCGCTTCCGGCCGCAAGGCCCTCGCCAGCCACCTGCTCGACGGTGCGGTACCGCTGCTTGGCGGCCGATTCCGTACAGATCAGCTCCGCCGCGACACGTACTCCGCCGTGGCGGAGATGACTTACCTCGCCGGTTGGATGGCCTTCGACGCCAGTGAACACCGCACTGCCCAGCGCTACCTCACCATTGCCGCCCGCATCGCGGCGGAAGCTGGAGACGGACCGCTCGGTGGTCATGTCCTGCGCGCCCTCGCCCACCAGGCCGTGGACCTCGGGCATCCACGCCGGGCGCTCGCCCTGGCCGACGCCTCGATGTCCCGCGACCGCTACGGCCAAGCCAGCCATCGTGAAAAGGCACTTCTGGCGATCGTCCACGCTCGCGCACTCGCGGCCGACGGCGACCGGGCCGGCTCTCTCGCGGCCATCAGCCGCGCGGAGCGGGACCTCGCTCGCGCCGACACCAACGAGGCGCCGGCGCGCGTCGGCTTTTTTCAGGAAGCCTCCCTCGCCCACGAGACGGCCTGCGCTCTGCGCGACATGGGCCAGCCTCGGGATGCGGAGATCCACTTCAAGCGCAGCGTGGCCACGCGCCAACGCCAGCAGTTCGCCCGTACCCACGGCGTGACGCTCGGTTACCTCGGCGCCGTCCAAGTCCAGCAGGGACGCCTTGACGAGGCATGCGCAACCTGGAACGAAGCACTCGACGCCATGGCTGGTATCCAGTCCGGGCGAGCCCGCGACGTCATCGTCCGCATGCAGAGTGACATCTCGCCCGTCCGGCAGCGCGGTGGTCGCCACGTCGCCGAACTGGACCGTCGCGCGCGAGGCTTGTTGCGCGCCATAGGCTGACCACAGAACGGTTTCGCGGCGCTGACCGGAGGCCGCCGCGCACGCTACGCCCAGGGAGAGGAACGAGCGCTGATGCCGACCTACGAGGTCAAGTCGATCGCCGCGGTCGTCGGCGGCCACACTCGCGTACAGGACGACTACCAAGGCGGGGTCGAATCGATCATCCGGCTCGACGACGCGTATCCCCTTGAAACGCTGCAAGGAATCGAGGAGTTCTCCCACCTGACCGTGACCTGGCGCTTCCATCTGGCCCGACCTGAAGACGTCCAGCTCCACGCACGCAGTCCAAGGGGAAACCAGAACTGGCCGGCGACCGGTACGTTCGTCCACCGCAACCACCGGCGCCCCAACCAACTGGCGGTCAGTTACCCGCGGTTGCTCAAGGTCGAAGGCAGGGACCTCCTGGTCACCGATCTCGACGCCGTCGACGGGACGCCCGTGATCGACCTGGCACCGTACTTCGAACAGATGGGGCCTCAGGGCCCGATCCGTCAGCCCGCATGGCCTGGCGAGATGCTCGAACCGAACTACTGGGCGAAGGCAAGCGAACGGCCCTCCGCGCGTCCCCTGTAGGGGAAGTGACTGAGCTGCCCGACTCGTCAACCGCATGGCCGGGAACCATTTGGAAGTCTGGCTCAACCCTCAGCCCTCGCGTACCGGAACTCACACCACGTCTCCTTGCCGCTGCTCTCCCACGCGTCTGAGATCGCATCGACAAGCCGGATCCCGCGACCGGATTCACCGTCGGGTCCGGCTTCCTTGAGTACAGCTGGGGCCGGATTGTGATCGGTGACCGAGACACGCACCACGTCGACGGCCACCGTGATCCGGAGCACGACTTCTCCCTCACCGTGAATCACGGCGTTGGTGGCCAGCTCCGAGACGGCCAGTACGACGACCCCCGCCACCGGGTCCGAAACACGGCACCGCCGCAGGAACGCCCCGGCTGTCTGCCGCATCTCCCCAACGTTCGCGAGATCAGGGAGAAAGGCCGCCTGACAGCCATGGGGTGCCGCCGGTATGCCTGCCCTCGCCGATGTGCTGTGTCGGTCTTCGTGAACCGACCTCGCGCATGACACGCCTGCCACGTCGGCAAAGCTACGGATGCCCCCGCCGGGCGGGGTCTCCTCTTGGAGCCTGGTCATGGGGGCTATCGCACCGCGTGGCGACGCCGTCGACCAGGGGAATCCAGAGGGGGAAATATCTGTCAAGGGGGAAAGTCGGAGGGGGAATTGAGGCCATGATTGGATTCCGCCCACCAACAGAGGTCACACTCATGCCAGATCCGTTCGCCGACCTGCTCCTCCGGCTCCGGCAGGAGGCGGGCAGGACGCAGGAGGAGCAGGCAGACGCGATCAACGCTGTCTCCGGCCGGGACACCATGACCCGCCGAGAGATCAGCCGCTATGAGAACTTCGAGAACGTCCCTACCAATCACACAATCGCCCACATCGCGGCGGCCTGCGGTGTGCCCTTCGAGGAGCTTCAGGGGGAGGCCAAGGCTGCCCGCGCTCGGAAGAGAAAGGGGCATGCCAGTGCAGAGGAGGACCAGGACGCCGTGAAGCGTCGCACGCTGCTGGGTGGCGCCGCTGTCGGCGTGAGCGCGGCTGCCGAGCCCTGGGGGCGCCTCGCCTTCGCCCTCAGTAAGGGGTCCAAGATCGATTCGCCCTCCGCCGTCGCGCTCATCGACCGGGCCGCTGAACTACACGTCCAGGAACTCAATCTCAGCGCCCGGCGGCTACAAAGGACGGTCGAGTCGCATCTTGACGCAATCACCGCGGCTCTGCCTCGTGCTGGCGAGCACGAGCGGGCTCTCACTATCGCCGCTGGAGAAACCGCCGCCCTGGCGGGTTGGGTCGCCTGGGACCTGGGTGAGCACGACAAAGCCGACGCCTACTACAAGGTCACGTCGCAGTGCGCGACGACCGCCGGGCACCCTCCGCTCCGAGCCCTGGCCCTGACCTACAGCAGCTACGGCGCCTCGACGCCGAAGGCGAAGTTGGAGTTCCTTTCCCAGGCGGCCAGCGATGTGCGAGGCCACGGCAACGCTACTGCTGCCGCCTGGGTCCTCGGCAGGCACGCGGAGGAGGCTGCGGCGGCCGGCGACGAGATGGGGGCGCTCCGGGCGTTGGAGCGAGCGCGCTTCGCTTACGACTTCGCGGATCACACCAACGAGCAGGCGTGGGTCCGGTTCGTGACCCCGTACCGCATGGATTCGCTGGCCCTCTCTGTATACGGGCAGTTGGGGCGTCCCGAACTCACCGCTACAGCAGACACCGCAGTCGACCGACTCGGAGACGAACTACCGGACGGAGGCGTCGTGGTCCTCGGTGATCTCGCGTCGGCCCTGCTGCGTGGAGGTGACGTCGACCAAGGGGTCTACGTGTCACGCCAGTTCGCCGCAGCGGCACAGGCCAAGCCCAACACGATGGGCAAGGAGCGCGCATCGACTATCGCAGCGTGGCTCCCCGACCGAGAACAGGACCTTGCCGTCTACCTGCGGCAGTTCGCCTCCTGAACCCCCTTGCACCGATACAGGGCCAAACTCAGGACGCGAACGCCGTCGTAGTCCCGTCGCTTCTCAGCCCTGTGCCGTCTCCTCAACAACCCAGGACAAATACGCCTCCGACCCACCGGTCACTGGCAGAGTGATCCACTGGGGGATGTCGTACGGGTGCTTCTCGTGCAGCCATGCTTCCAGTGCCGGGAGGCGGTCCGTCGTAGTCATGTACGAGATCCGCCACTCCTGCGCCGTTTCAACCTTATTCTTCCACCAGTAGAAAGCGGTGATCGGCGCATCGATGTGAACGCCCGCTGCAAGCTTGCTCTCGACCGCGCCACGGGCCAGCGCCTTCGCCTGATCCTCGTTGTCGCTGGTCGTCTGCGCGATCACAATCTCGTTGGCCATGCAATTACCTCTCCAGCTCGGGTACCGCGACCCTATCTAGCCGCTGGGGGGCCGACCCCAAGGCCATCCGGGCGGCAGTCCGGACGTTGTCAGCGCTGCTCCCAGTCATAGGGCAGGTCGTCCAGAAGGTCCGCCTGGGGTGGTCGGCGGTGCCGGGCCGGCACTTCGAGGCGGTGGACCCACGGGTGATCCCCGTACGTTGCGAGGATGGCTTCGGCGAGCCAGATCCTCTGTGTCGGCCCGAGCGTCGGAAGTGCTGCGGTGAGGTCTGACTCATCCTTAGGCCGGGGGTTCTTGGCTTTGTAGTAGAGCTGGACTTCTGGGCGCAGGTAGGGGATGCCGGCCGTGCTGATCGCGCCCAGCTCCGCGATGGGGCGGTGCACGGCGGTGTCGCGGCGGGACACCCACAAGCCGTCTTGCGCTTCGTCCAGCATGATTTGGAGGCGCCACGGCTTGCCAGGCCCAGGGCGGCACCAGATGTCGTGGACGCCCATGGGCAGGTACTCGTCGGGTAGCCAGGGACGAAGCTTGCCGGGCGGATCAGCCGCCCACCACTCCCATCCAGCGAGCACATACTGGGCGGCGTGCTGGTCTTCGCGCAACAACAGGACATCGATGTCGCCGTGCTCTCGGATCGCGTGTCCAACGGCGAGTTCGATGGCGTGGCCGCCCGCGATCCACCAGGTGCAGCCCGCTCGTGAGAAGAGATCGGCGACTTCAGCTAGCGGGGCGGGCTCCCACGTGGACGGGTCGGTCGTCATCTTGGGAGCGTAGCCGCTCAGCGGCAGGTCAGGTCCTCGTTGGACAGGAGCTCCTTGCCGCCGCTGCTGCGGTGCACTCGCGCGATGCGCGCGTCGCCGACAGAGGAACGTTGGTCCGGCGGGTGGGCCAGAGCCAGTGAGACGGATCAGACCGTCGGCCGCCTGTTGGAGGGGGAGAGTGCCCATACAGGGATCCCGAGACCGGGGAGGCAGCGGGGCGCGACCCGGGCCAGTTCAGCGTGGGCCTTGCGGTCATCGCCTCACCTCCTACGAGTCAGGCACGCGGCACGAGCATGGCGATGTGGGGAGAGACGGCCACGGTCAAGGACCTCCATTTGACCGAGTGAGCCAGTGAGATGATCAAGCGGGAGATTGCTCGGTGAGTAGGGGGTTGACCATGATCAAGGGCGCCGCGCTGCGGGGGTACTTATTGGAAGAGGCGCTTGCCTGGCTTCTGCGCTCCTCTGGCTACCGCCTGCTGGTGCACGAGAGCCAGGACCCCGAGGAGCTGGTGACCGACGGGAACACGCTTCGGGTGCGGGGCCGGGGAGCACTGCATCAGGTTGATGCACTGGGGGAGTTCGCGTTTACGCCAGCGTTCTCGATGCCGGTGCGGCTGTTCCTGGAGGCGAAGTTCTACCAGGAGCGCTGCGGACTGGAGATCGTGCGCAACGCCCACGGCGTGCTGCACGACGTGAACGAGAACTTCGTGATGCACGCCGGTAGAAGGCCGCGGCAGCGGTACCAGTACGCGTACGCCCTGTTCTCGACGAGCGGGTTCACGCCGGACGCCCAGAAGTACGCCTTGGCCCACCAGATCTCGCTGGTGGATCTGTCGGGCGTCTCTTTCGCATGGCTGCTTGGGACGATCGGTACCACTGCGTGGACGCTGGAACAGGCACAGTTCCACCTCGGGACGTCCGGGACATTCCCGGTGACGTGGATGCGTACGGAGCTGCGCAAGGAGCTGGGGACCTGGACCGCGTCTGCGGGGCTGCTGCCGACGCCGGCGCCAGCGGATGGCAGATTCCGGGACGAGGCTCAGGCGGCGATCGCAGGCTTCGCAGCCGCGCTCCAGCAGAACAGCGGTGCCGAGTTGCTGCTGGGCTTCCCGTCGGCACCATTCATCCTGCCGCTGGCTGTCAGCGATCACCTGGCGTTCACCACGTACGCGGATGCCCAGCCGGACCATGCAGTGCGCATTCGGCGACGCGGCAATGGCGGTTCGGCGGAGTGGACGCTGTCGCCGCTGGGTGAGGAGAGTGCGTACGAGCTTGCCTTCAAGCTGCCGAAGCAGGTGGAGGACTGGATCAGTGACGTCGAGGGGAAGGAGCGGCGGCGCACCCTGGAGGTTAAGGAGCAGTTCCTTTCTGCGATCACGATCTACCGGATGAACGGCGGTGGCGTGCGGGCGTATCAGCTCCGCTACGAGGCGAGTTCCCTCTCGCACTTCTGATGCCCAGCGAGGAGAGGAATGTCGGCCTCCCCGAGGGCGGGGAGGCCGAGGTCCGTGTCAGACCGGCAGGTAGGGGCTGGGCTTGCCGTGCCAGCTGATGTTCAGCGCGTCTCGGGCCCGCGTAGTCGCCACGAAGAGCAGGGAACGGGACTTGCGCTGCTCGCGCTCGTAGCGGGGCGGATCCTCGGTGCGGTAGCGGTCGATGACGTGCCTGCGGGGGAGGATGCCGTCACTGGCGCCCACGATGGCGAGGCGCTGGTACTCGAGGCCCTTGAAGCGATGCATCGTGCCGACGTGGACCTCGCCGTCACCCTTGGGACCGTCCTTGGTGAGTTCGGCGCAGGTGATGCCAGCCTTGGTGACCAGGTAGTACATGGTCTGGCTGACCATATCGCGGTCGGCGACGCAGACGGCGATATGGCCGCTCGGGTCTATGGGTGAGCCGTTCTCGTCCGTGGAAAGCTCCTCGCGCCACGTGGCCAGGGTGGCGGCAAGGCCGGCGAGCTCGTCCTCCCAAGTGTCGTACGGCGTGAAGGTCGGGGCGGGGCCGTGGAGGACGGAACGGTATCCGGCGAGGTTGTCAGTGCCGTCGTCCAGGTCGTCGTAGTTCACCTGCTGCCCGGGCTTCACAGGGTCGACCACGCGGAGGGCCTCGGTGAGGATCTCCTTGGTGGTGCGGTAGCTGAGGGTGAGGCGAGAAGAACGGCCGCGGATGTTGATGCCGAGGCTGCCGAGGGCTACCTGGTGGTCGTAGATGCGCTGGTGGGTGTCGCCGGCGATGAACATGTCGTTGGGCAGGTCCGGGTCGGCCATGGCCCGGAGCATCTTCCAGTGCGCGGGGCTGAGGTCCTGGGCCTCGTCGACGACGATGTGCCGGTAGCGGTAGTTCAGGTAGCGCATGCCGGAGCTGTTGTCGCGGTGGATGAGGTCCTTGCCGTCGACCTCCTCTTTGTACTCGCGCCGGGCCCTGATCTTCGCGGCGCGCTCGATCTCAAAGCGGGCAGCGCGCTCGGACGCCTGGCCCCAGGTCTCCACGCCGAGCTTGTCCAGGCGGGCTGTGAACTGCTCGACGAGCTTCCAGATGTGGTTGCGCTCGGGCCGGGTCAGGGAACGGCCCCGTCCTGCACGGCGGGCCTGGAAGTAGGCGGAGCGGGTGGCGACGGACTGGCCGAGAATGACCTGCTCCCACTCTTCCAGGAGAAACTCGGCCTCCCAGCGGCGGTCGTCGAGTTCGGCGAGGAGTTGGCGCATCTCATTCAGCGCCACGTGGTCGTAGACACGCTGTCGGCCCCGGCCAGGTGCGGTGTTCTCACCCAGGACGCGGGCGGCGAGCTGGTCGATGTGAGCGATCTCGACACGGTCGAGGAGTTCGGGCTCGACGAGGGATGCCAGACGCAGGCGGAGGTCCGTTGTGAGGTTCTTGGTGAACGTGGTCAGCAGGATCGCCCTTTTGCTGCCGGGGGGCAGTTGCTCGGCCAGGTGCTTGACCCGGTGCAGGGCGACGATGGTCTTTCCGGTGCCGGGCCCGCCGGAAACGCGGGCAGGTCCGTTGTAGTGGCGGTGGACGATGCGTTCCTGCGTGGGGTGGAGGAAGACCTTCCAGGCTCGGAAGTCTCCTTCGTCGATGGCCGCCTGAACGGCATCGTCGACAGCGGTGACCTTGGTACGGCTCAGGGCCGCGGCGAAGTCACCGAGATCGGGCTCGTGGCCGAGCTCGACGGGCTGGGTGATCTCTTTGCGGACCTCGTCGATGGGCATACCGGCGGCGAGACCGTAGAGGACGTCCTTGGACAACAGCGGGGCGCCCTCGACGAGCTGGTCCAGCTCGGCGCTGTCGGTGACGGCGAGGGCCAGCTCGATCAACTGGTCGGCGACGCCCAGCTCACGCAGCTGGTCGGCGCTGTACGCGGCGAGCAGGGGAGGGGTCTCCACCGTCGGCTGCGGCTGCGGCTGCGGCTGCGGCTGCGGCTGCGGCTGTGGCTCGGGCTCGGCCCGCGGCGCGGCCCGGTCAGGTTCGGCCGGGGTCAGGGTGATCCCGGCGCGGCGCAGTGCGCTGTCGCCGACGACCGAGAGGTCGACGAACTCGATCTCGCCGGTGACACGGTTGACCGCGACCTGGAGCTCTTCGTAGACGTCCTTGCGGTGGCGGACGGCGATGACCAGCCAGCTCTCGGTGCCGTCCGCGTCTACTCCGGTCGGGGTCAGCAGCGCGCGGTAGGAGTCGTTGACCCGCGCGGACCAGATGCGCGAGTCGCCCTTGAGCTTCTTCAGCTTCAGGCCCGGCTGGTTGGGGTTGTTCCGGAAGACGTGGGAGAAGTCGTAGAACTGGGCCTTGACCGAGCGGTCGAGCTTGTACAGCTCCTGTTCGGCCTTGCGGTACAGGCTGAGCCGGGCGGTCATCGGGCGGTGCCTTCCGTATTGGGGAGCTGTACGAGCAGGGTGTCGAGGTGGTCGAGCCATGCGGCGGCGGTCCGGACCGTCCAGCCGTCCTCGGCGTAGGCGGCGTCGCGTCGCTGGGCCTCGATGTCTTCGTCGCCCTGGTGGGCGGCCACAACGGCGATCTTGAGGTCGGGAGTCTGCCAGGCGAAGTCCGCCTGCCAGCGGCTGCTTCCGAGCTCGAACCCGAAGACCGGGGCCTGCTTTCCGTGCTCGGCGAGCGTCTCGGCGAGGCGGAGAAGGGCAGGTGCCTCGTCGGGGTCGTCGCGCAGGATCTCCAGGATGTCTTCGTCCCAGACGGCGTCCCGGATGATCTTCCGGAGGGCGGCTTCCGCCGGCGAGTCCGTGCTCGGCTCCGAGGCGGCGGGTCGGGCTGTGGTCTCGGGCACGAGGGTGGGCGCGGGGGCGAGTGCTGCGGCGAGCGAGTCGAGTTCACCCAGGCCACCGCACACGGCGAGAACCTCTACCTCGAAGTCCGCAGCGCTGCTGACGGCGAGCTGGACACCGTCCCCGCCGACGAGGGACAGGAACTGGGTGATGTTGGTCCAGTACAGCCAGGACCGCCACCGCAGCTTGTGCTCGTCGGTGTCGAGGACAGCGTCGTTGTCGTTGAGGACCGTCAGAGCGGTCCACCGGAGGTTGTCAGGGGCGGCCGCGTCCAGCGCGAACACGATCGGCAGACCGTGCTCGTCCTGGGTCCGGAACACATGAACGGGACCGAGGCTGCCGGCGTCGGGTACCACCGGCTTGCCGTGCCGTGGGCTGGCTCCGAAGGAAGCGAGCTGTTCGCGCAGCGCGGCGACGAGCTCGCTGCGCTTGCCGGTCGCGGCGACGGCGGTCGTGGCGGAAACAGCAGTGAGGCCAGTGACAAGGGCGCGGGCCCGGCGGGCCCAACGGGTGGCGTCAGGGTCCCGCAGATAGGCGATGAGCGTGTCGATCGGGTTGGCGAAGACAGCTTCGCCGAAGTGCGCACGGTTGCCGCCGTACTGCTCGTAGGCGGCCTTGGCCTGCTCCTGGGCGGTGCCCCGGTACGGTGGCCAGACGGGCTTGGTGCGCCCCGGCCGCCGTTCGAACAGATCGATGTCGGCCCAGGTGATCTGAAAGACGATCTTTCCGTCGGCACGGAGCCGGGTGCGCTGGGCCGCGTTCTTGGCGATGAGGTTGTGCTCCCGGCTGGCGTGGAACCGGAAGCCTTCCAGATAGACGTGCACGCTCTGCACCGGACCGCCGACGCGGGTGAAGGTGAAGTCCGTTCGGGTGCCTTCGAGCTGCCGCTGGGCCGTCAGCCTCCAGTGCATCACGTCCGAGCCGTCGGTAAATCGCAGATGTCCGCTGGCGTGGCCCTCCTCATCCAAGGCCGCGTCGCCGGTGACCTTCACCCAGTCCCGCAGTGCGGTCAGGAAGCGGGCCTCCAGGTCGGATTCGACCTGAGCGTCCAGCCCGACCAGCCCGGTGTGCTCCACATCGCTGATGTCCCAGCCGTCCTCGCCGTCCCCCTTGAACAGCAGCGACTCCAGCATGCTGAGCGCCGCCTGGCGCGAGACGACGTCCTGGAACTGCTCGGGGGTGTAGCGGTGCAGACAGCGGTGGCAGGCGCGCCGTTGCTCCTCGGCGCACGGACATGCCTTGAGCTGTTCGTACGCCCGAGCGAGGGTGTCTCGGAAGGCACGGCGGTCGGTGAGCCGGTCCAGGTAGCCGGTACCGCCCGGGAGAGAGTCGAAGAGGACCAGGAACCAGCGGCGCTCGCCGCTGTCCATGTCCGGCATGGAGGCCACCGTGGTGTCCAGGTGCTGCGGGTCGCCGCCGAAGTGCAGGTCGACACCGAGTCGCAGGGCGGCCCGGAAGGAGTGCACCCGTGCGTCGACGTCGGCTGTCGCGGCCGGGATGAGGATCCGCAGGGCTTCGGTCTGCAGCTGGTGGGCCAGCAGCACCTGCTCCTGCGTGACGCCGTCCTTCTTGCCGCGGCGCAGCGGGCACCACGGGCGGTGGTGCTTGAGCTGCGGGGTGTGGGCTGCTGCCGATTCAAGGGCGTCGGTGTCGTGGTCGAAGACCGGACGGCCGTCCGCACTCGCGGCCCCGCAGGCGGTGCACACGTGGAAGGGGTTCAGCCGGACCAGGTGGCCGGCGAAGTCATCTCGGGCAGGAGAATCGTAGCGGACTGGGCCGACGTTGATCCGGCGGATCATCGCCGTGCGGCAGAAGTCCACGCCGAACGTCTCGCGGTCGTGCCGCCAGGACTTCCCCCGCTCGATCTTCTCGACGGGGATGTCCACCGCGTCCACAACGGTGTAAGAGCGGCGATCACGGTCGTCCTTGTCGTCCCGGATCCGTGCGTCCTCACGCTTGTCCCGCGACGTCACGGTGGCCGGCTCCACGACCTGGAACAAGCAGGAGCCGTCGTCGGCGATCTGGCTCGTCCTGCACCGGGGGCACGGAGAGCGATCGTCGGTGGCGCCCTCGGTGCGTACGTACCCGCACCCTGGGCACACCCTCCAGGTCCGCCACTCCTGGCGCCCACCCGTCGACAGCTCCAGGCCGGTGATCTCGTGCCGGTAGCCGTTGACGTAGAAGGTGTTGCCCGGCGCCAGCTCCTGGATCGCGAAGCGGCGGGGCCGCTCATAGGAGAGGGTCTCGGACGTGTACACCACCTTGCCCGTCTTCGGATCGATGCCGTCCTCGCCGTACAGGGTCGCCGACAGTGTCGTCGACGAGTCGATGAGGGCGTAGTTCGGCAGCAGACCCAGGTCACACAGCGCGGTCTGCGCCGTGGTGTCGCCCAGGTGGAGCAACTGCCTGCCCACCCCGCGCCGTTCGGCGTCCAGCTCCGCCTTCTGACGGGCCTGGTCGGGGTCGCTGTCGTGCAGCTCGCCGTGGGCCTCATCGATCTCCCGCAGCCGCGCCCGAAGCGCGTCCTCGGCGCGCCGCCACTCGCCTTCCGCCCTCTCTACGGCGCTGCGCAGACCGTGCGTCGCATACGCCTCCAGGTCGGCCCCTGCCTGCTCGCTGACGCCGACCGGGAACAGCCGCAGGAACCCCTTGACCAGCTCCTCGCCCTGGTCGAGGGCCAGCTCCACCAGATCGGTCAGATAGCCGGACGGGCCGAACAGGCGCGGCGCCTTGTGCGGCAGCGCGCGCAGCACGATACCGTCCGCCCGGACGAGACGGCCGGCCGCGGCGAGGTCCAGCAGATGCGCCAGGTACTGGCGACGAAGGATCTCGACGGCTGACAGATAGGACCCGGGCGGCACGATCGTGCCCGCGATCAGGTCCTTCGGGCGCTCAAGGAAGTACAGGTCACGGCGCCGCCGGTCGGGGATGGTCAGCAGGAAGGCATTGCCGGTGCGGCGACCGGCCCGGCCGACCTGCTGAGCGTAGGAGGCGGGGCGGCGCGGCAGCGCGGCCAGCACGACGGCGGACAGGTCGCCGATGTCGATGCCCATCTCCAGCGTCGGCGTGCAGGACAGCACATTGGGGTCCTTGAACCCGCCGCCGCGCTTGAACGCCTCCTCGACCTTCTCGCGCTGGTGCCGCGTCAGCATGCCCGTGTGCTCGGCGGTGACCACCTGATAGGTGCCCGCGCCGAGGTAGAGCCGCCGGTAGTAGTCGTCCCTGTAGTCGCGGTCGCGATGGTGTACCCCCAGCCCCTCGGGCCGGTCGCCGGCCACAAGGCGGCCCCGTCGGCACCGGTAGGAGGGACAGGGCTGGTCGTGCCACTGGTTCAGCAGCGACGGATGGACTGTCTGCTCCCAGAAGCACACCGGGCACCGCACGTACGAGACCCGCACCTGCTCGTCGTCCAGCAGCCGGGCCTCGATGTTGCCGGGCTTGAGCCCGTACACCCGCACCGAGGTGTCGTTCGGGGTGCGCACCGACAGCAGCCCCATCGAGGCGAGTTCGGGCAGCAGCCGGCTCCACAGCTCGGGTGCCAGCTCACGCGGCAGCTCCAGGCACCGCCCGGCCCACCGCTCGTACCAGGAGATCCGTCCGGTCGCGAAGTCGAACTCGCTGCCGTTCTTGGGCTGCCCGAGCAGAAACACGGGGGCGGCGATGCCCTTCGGGAAGGCCCGCATGCCTGGAGCCCGCTTGCCCCAGATGTAGTACCGGCTGGTGCCCGCCTCGTCGATGTACTTGTTCAGCCACTGATGGGCGACCGCACCCCGGGTACGAAGCCGCTCCAGGAAAATGCGTACGAACGCCAGATAGCGAGCGTCGTCCTGTGCCACCAGGGGCAGGCCGTCCCGCACGCACTCCTCGTGCAGCTGCTTGACCAGCGCGATCACTGCCGCCGGGTCGTCGATGCGGACCTGCGCGGCGGCGGTGCGGGTCAGCTCCAACGTACGGCCGTTCCGGGACCGGAAGCCGAACTCCATCAACGCCTCGAACGCCAGCCGCTGACCGACCAGCCGCCACGTCTTCAGATCCCCACCGCGACCCTGGCCGGACAGCAACCGGTTCACGCCCTTGAAGCCGTGCAGGTCTGGTGGCACCACAGCCGAGAGGGTGTCCTTGTCCGTCGTGGCGTCGACGACGTTCGCGATCAGATCATTCAGCGCGGTCGGCTTGTCGTGCCGCAGGTGGTCGGCGAGGAGAGCACGGAGCGAGAAGGTGTACGAGCGGTTGGCGACGAACCCGGCCCGGTGCGCAGCGTCCTGCACCGAGTCGTTGAACATCAACGTCTTTTTCTCGTGGAGCTTCTTGTCGAGCTCCCCACCGGTGAAAAGCTGGGTGATGGACGCGGCCGCCATCGCGGCGGCACCCGTTCCGAGGTAGCGGATCGCGTTGCGCTCACCGCACGCCGGACACCAGTCCTCCTTGGCCGCGGTGTTCGCCGTCTCCCCGAAATTCACGAGTACGAAGGCCGAGTCACGGGCCGTCAGCCGCGGCTCCTTGGTCTCCCGGTCGTAATCGTTCAGTGGATCAGGCAGTCGCAGCCGCTTACGGGTGCCGTCCAGCACCATCAGCACCCCGCCGGTACCCTGCGACGCAGCTGAGCTCCCCTTGCCGCTGGCCGCCGTGAGCAGCGCGGCCCCAGAACCCTCCCGGGCCTCCCGGTCCGTCGCGGCGATCAGGTTCCGCACCCGGGCCTTGTCCTGGCCCAGAGACGCCCGCCGGATCTTGTACGTGTCGAACTGGACATCGTGGTCATCGCTCTCCGGCGAGAACACCGCCCACCCCGACCGCCCGCAGTCACGGCAGTAGATCGCCGGCAAAAACAGGTTCGCGCTCTGCCCGGACGTCGCCGTCGTCACCGGCGCCATACGGCCGCTGTCGGCCGCGCCGGCATCGGCCGTGCCGGCCACATCCCAGCGGAACTCCGCCTTCGGCCACGGCAGCACCCCGCGCAGCAGCCGGGACACCGAACGCGCCCACTGATGCACCTCGACGTGCACGAAGGGCCGGGGCTCGGCGGGTGAGGACTCCGGATCGCGGGCGTACGACAGCAGCGCGACGAACCGCGCCAGCGCCTCAGCCGCCTTCTCCGGCTGCCGCGCCACGGCCTCGGACCAGCCGGCGGCGCCCGCACGCCACATCACGTCCAGCACTTCGGCACTGGTCTTCACCCCGCCGCCGAGGGCCTGCATCACCGCACGAGTGAACAGATGCCGCTTGAGGTTCCCACCGAGGAGGAACGGATCGAGGTCACGGACGTCCGTCACCTTCTCGATCAGATCCAGCAACGCCTCATCGTCGGTCGCCGGATCGGGCAGCGCCAGCAACTCGTCGGGTGTCGGCATCGGCTGCATGGTCACGTCGCCGAGCGGGATGAACTCCTCGACCGTGAGCCGGTTCTCCCCGACGATGGAGTCCGCCGCGAACTCCGTACCGAAGACGTGGGTGGCCACCTCCAGCAGCTGCGCCGTGCCGTCTTCGTCCGTGCCGGAAGCGAGAGTCGCCGACGTCGCGACCGGACAGATCTTCCCCAGCGGACGGCCTTCCTCGGCTGCCCCAACGGAGGCGGCGAGTCGACGCAGCAGCATCCCGACGTCCGTGCCCTGTGCCCCGTCGTACGTGTGGAACTCGTCCACGACGACGTAGCGGATATCCGACTCCCGCCACAGGGGCGCGTCGTCCGCACGCTGGAGGAGGAGGTCCAGCATCTTGTAGTTCGTTATCAGGATGTCCGGCGGGGACAGCTGCATGTCCGAGCGCCGCGTTCGCACCTTCTCGTACTGCGTCGCCGCGCGCTCTCCGATGTAGAGGCCGGCCGACAGCTTCCCGAGCTCGGCGTTCTCCGTGAGCAGATCGTTGATGCGCTGCGCCTGGTCGGTGGCCAGGGCGTTCATGGGGTAAAGGAAGACCGCCTTCACCCCGGTCTTGCCGGCGGCCCGCTCCCGACGGCAGTGGTCCAGCACGGGATAGAGGAACGACTCCGTCTTACCGGACCCGGTACCGGTGGTGACCAGCGTCGGTTGCGGGGTGTGGCCGTGCGCTGAGGATAGCCGTGCGAACGCGACCGCCTGATGCGCGTACGGCTTGAAGCCCTCCCGCTGCCACTCAAGGTGGGTGCGCCACTCCTGGCCGGCCACGGTGAAGGGTGTCCGGATCCGCAGATATGGGCCTCGGAACATCCCCGATGTCTCGTCCCCGAGGAACCGGTGCAGTGCCTCACGCGCGCCCTCGTCGGTGAGCGCATACGTTGTCGACAGATACTGCAGCAGGCTCTCCTTGAGCCCGCGTGCCTGAAGCGTTGGCCTCACGGCTTCGGCACCTCCTGCTTAACCGGATCCCACTCGCCACGAGCGACGGCCTCATCGAGCCGCTTCTGGAAGTAGGCGTGCGCAGCCCGCATCTCCGCTTCGCGGTCAGCCCTATAGAAGGGTGCGGTGTAGCCATCTGGCACTGGGCTGCTTGCGGGGTCTACTTGGAACTCCTTGAACTGGGCCCAGCTTTCCTTCGTCTGGCGTTGCCCGACGGTGCGGGCGTTTCCAGCAATCTTCCAACCTTCTGCGTCAAACCACGTGGTTTCCTCGAAACGGTTCATGACCGGGAATCGAGCGCGGTACATCGCAATCAGCGCTTCAGCAGAGAGGCCAATCCAGACAGCGACCAAGGCATCAATTTCTACCAAGGCGGCGCGGCGAGCGCGTTCTGAGCGCAATGGAGTATCCCGCTCCCAGCTGGACCTGACATTATTTAGTGGTTGAATTCCTGGCCACTTGTATGCCCAACTCTCGTTCGTCGGCCATTCCGCGTCGTAGAGCTCGGCCCACAGCTCACTGTAGGCATCGGTGAGGCAGTTGAGGCGAAGAGTCCTGAGAGTCAAGGGGGAAGCAAGAGGGTGTTCGACATTGGGGGCAGGAAGCGTCCGGACATCACCCGCACGCAAGTCTGATCTACCTGTTGTGCGGAGAAAATAGTCCAAGGGGATCGATGCCCAAAATCCCGAGTTCAGGACCGTTTCCCTATTGTTCGATGCGGTCAAACTGTTGACCAAATCGACATGGGCAGGACCTGGCGGGATGACGGCCGCGTACAAGCTCCTTTCGGTGTCTGGTGCGATCTGCCGACGCCATGCAAGGCGATAGAAATTGGTGTAACTGCGCACTGACCGCGAATTCGTGGCTGCGCCACTTTCTGTGGGTGAAATTCTCCCTTCGGAAGCTCCTGTTGCTTCTAGGAATTCCCTGGCATCGGCATCGGGCACATCTGGATACTCGTGGGGTGAGCTGAAATGTCCATGGTCAAACCACTTGTCATGGCATTCCTCGTACTCGGCGCGTCCGATGGCGCGCCGATACTCGGTCTGAGGTACGGCGTCGTCGGCAATTGTCATCAAGTTCATTCCGAGGACGTCATTACTTCCGGCGTTCGGGGCCTTGAATAGCGGTGTAGCGACCCCAATTTGTGGACCCTTGAGGATGACCTCGGACCACTCCTCCGGAGTGGATAGCCTGTACTCGATGATTCCCGCGTCCCGAGTGGGCGTCTCGTAGAACCCCTGCGACACTTGAACCGAGAATTGGCCCAATTTGGTCGGGTAGTCGGCGAGGGATTTGATAGCCTCTGCCTCTGCGGTGCTGACCGGGGAGAGGAGCCGGGACTGACTGGTGGGCTGGTCCAGCTTGCCGATTAGGCGCTGCCATTGAGCAAGTACCCCGAGGTCGACTCGGATGATGCGGGCACGATGGGGTCGTTCGTCGAGTGCGCCTTTGAAGCGAACTCCTGGCGCCTCGCCATTTTCATCGTGGCTTTCGGAAAAGCGGAGGGCGTCAACTGAGAAGAGCCAGCAGAGGTGATCGAAACCTATTTCTCCGGATGGTCCGTAAATGTGCAAGCCGAAATGGCTTGACTCTCCGACCGGGGCGGGAAAGAAGCGATGCCCGGGGTTTACGAAATCCGCATGGACGCGCAGTCTATGATATGCCTCCTCGCGAAGGCGTGCTTCTTTGTCCCCTGTGAAATGAGTGTCTGGGTGGATCAGGCCAATAATGCCGAGCCCTGTAGTGTTCGACCATGTGCGACACATGAACGCCCGATAGAGATCCGGGCGTGTTCCGGCGAGTAGCGGATACGTTGGAGTCGAACTCAGGAATGCTGAGGTTGAAGAAGTGGATGTCAATTCGCTCAACACGTACGCGCGTCCGTTGACGGTTCGATGGATGGCTGTGCGGCGTCCGCTCTTCTCTGTGGCGCTGTGCTTATCGGTTAGCTTGAACCAAGGATCAAATTCGGCGAGCACTGCGAGTTCGTCCCACTGGGGGCGCACCCAAGGCGGATTGCCAACTTGGATATCGAAGCCGCCTCCGTGTGCGAAAACGAGGGCGAACTCCAGCTCCCAATTCAGGAAGCCCTGCTCCTCCGCGATGTCGTGTACCTCTCGGAGCCACGGGAAGCGGTCCTCCGGGTTGCCGGCGTCCATGCCCATGAAGCCGGGCAGCGTCTCCTCGAAGCTCTTGAGCGCTTCGAGGTCCTTAAAGCTGTCGATGAGGGTGCCTTCGGGCACGTCGGCCGTGCCGAGCATGGCCTCGAGGAACTCCAGCCAGTCGTCCAGGTCCTTGAGCGGGACGATTGCCCGACGCTCCTGCGCCTTTGGCTTCGGAGGTGAGATCTGGGACCCTCCCCGCGGCCTGATCTCCTTGACCTCCACGACCGAGTCATCGGCGCTAAGCTCGAGGTCCTCAAAGCTGGTCTGCTCTGGGCCGAAAGCAAACAGGGCCGTCGCCTCGACGAACCGCGGAGCGGGTGTGGGTGTCGGCACGGCGACCGGTTCCGGATCGGCAGGGGGCGCGGGCGACTGCGTCACCAGCGGCGCGCCGTCGAGCAGGCGGCTGAGGTTGTCCGCTCCCGTCACTTCCAGCCGTGCCGCGTACTCCCCGGCCGTTCCGTCGAGCAGCCCGGCCTTGTCGACGGGCCAGAACCACAACGCGCACCAGGCATCCATGATCTTCTTCAAGCGCCAGTACGGGGTGTCGGCAGCATTGAAGAGGTCCTCGAGTACCTGCTCCTTGGGAACGGCTTGGTCGGGACGGTGGAGGAAGGCGAACTCGGGGTCCGTGGGGTCGGCGCCCCAGACGTCGATCCGGCGGGCAATCGCCCGCTCGGACAGCTCCATGCGCTTGACGACGAGCGACCAGAGGAACTCGACCCGCCGAGCGGCGTCACGGAGACGGGTGAACTGGGACACCGGCTCCTTCTTCGACTTGCCGGCCTTACCGCGCTTCGGGCGCTGGAGGATGCCCTTCTTCCAGGCGGCGAGCTGATCAACGCTTTCCTTGGCGAGTTCCTTAGCCTCCTTCGAGCCCGCGACCGCAGCCCACCCGGGACTCGGCAGAAGGAACTGGTGGACCGCGTCCTGGGGGAGTGGCTGGGGCTCGCCGTCCTTTAGGAAGGGGAGCGGGGTGGGCGCCAGGGCACCCTTGGCCTTTAGCCATTCCTTGCCGGTGACGTCGTCGGCCGCGTAGACGGCACGGCGGGCGCCGATGAGGCTGTTGCCTCGGCGCAGGTGCAGGCCGAACCAGGGGGCGCGCATGCCCGGGTGCATGGTGTTGAGCCAGAGGGACACCTCGGCCAACTCGACGCCCGTGGCGTTGAGGTCGACGCCGTACGCGTTGTGTAGAGCGATGTACGCCTTGGCCTGCTGCTTCTCGGTGAGGGCGTCCGCGGTCGGGATGGTGACGCCCAGCTCGTCCTGCCTGCGTCGCAGGTACTCCTCAGCAACCTGGTTGATTGCCTCGTTGAGGAATGCGCCGGAGCCGAGGGCGGGCTCGCAGATCTTGTACTTGAGCAGTTCGGACGCGCGGGTCTTGATGGCGTTGCCGTCGGCGTTGCGCTCCTGGTCCAGGCGGTGCTTGAGAGTGAGCTCGACCGTAACTTGGGTCAGCGACTCGGGCGTGTAGTACGAGGCGGAGGTCTCGCGGTCACGGCCGGCGAGGCGGTAGACGAAGGAGCCCTTCTCGTACTTCTTGACGCCGCGCAGGCCCTTGCGGGCGTCGTCCTCGTCGTAGTGGACGAGGGTCTTGTCGGGGTACTGGTCCTGCTTCTTGGAGGGGATGAGCCAGGAGCCCTTTTCCGGGTCACCGCCCTTGGCGACCTCGCACAGTTCCTCCTCGGCGATGATGCCGGTGTACGACATCAGGCCCTCGTAGACGGCGCCGAGCTGGTTGATGCCGAGGTTGCGGTAGGAGATGAAACCGCCCCGCTCGCCGCGCTTGCCCTTCTTCATGGTGAGCAGACGCAGCACCTCGTGCAAGGCGGCGTTGCGTAGGCGCAGGTCGAGCCAGCGTGGGTCGCTGTCTTCGTCGCTGCGGGGGTCGAGGACGCCCCTGCCAATGAGGCGTACCGAACGGGGCTCGAATAGCTCGCTGCGCAGGGGCTCGAAGCGCAGGCCGCGGTCGTCGCTGCGGCGGGCGGCTTTGGCCTTGCGGGTTTCCTCGTCGTCGCCGGGCTGGTCGTCGTCGGCCTCGGTGCCGTACGGGCGGTGGCCGAAGTTGACCTTGTTGAAGAGGACGTCCAGAGATTCGTGCAGGTGGAAGCCGTTGCGGGCCTCCTCCTCGACGAGTTCCTCGTCGCGTTCGACGAGCTCGCGCAGGCGGGCCATCGAGTAGCCGGCCTCGTAGCTGCCGTCGTCGGCGGGGAGGATGCCGAGTTCGGGGCGGGCCTCGGCGTAGAGGAGGAACAGGACGCGGTAGAGGTAGCGGAGGGATTCGCGGGTGAGTTCCCGGGCGAAGGGGATTTTGGGGCTCTCGATGTCAGCCGGGGTGACGTTGTTCTCCGGCTCGGCCATCCGCGCGAGGACTTCGTTGGCGATGATCTCTACCGAGCGCTGGAGCCCGTGGCGCAGTTCGCCGGAGACGCCGGCGGCGTTGGCGCTGGAGGACTTCAGCAGGGCATCGATGGTCCGGCTCTGGTCGTTCTCGCCGGGCCGGAGCATGTCCAGGCTGAACAGCGCCGCGATGGTGGCGAGTTCGCCCTGCTGGCTGCGGTCGTTGCGTTCGAGGGCTGCGTCGAGGTTGACGGCGAGGAAGCGGCCCTCGTTCCAGGACTGGCGATCAGCGAGGACGAGGACGCCTCCGCACAACAGCAGGACGAAGCGCGGGCGAGGCCCGCCAGCCTCGCCGAGCTCGCTCTGGAAAAGCCAGGACGCCAGGGCCGGTCCGGTCTCGTATATTTCGCTTGCACTGACACGCAGCGGGTGCAGGAGCCGACCGGGGCCTGTCGCGTTCAGGGCGGCGTCGTTGTCGGCGGCCCAGCCGCAGTCCAGGGCGATGATTCCGTGGCCGTGGTAGGCCACGGTCAGGTAGTGGTCGCGTCCGGCGCGGTGGACAGTGACCTCGGTGGGAGTGGCCTCGAAGCCGAGGGCTTGCAGGACCGTGTGGTGCCACTCGGCCAGACGCTTGCGCCACTCGGGGTTGTTGTGGGTGTTCGGTCGGACCTCATCTCCTGCATCGCGCTCGGCGGCCTCGGCGAAGTAACCGCGTACGTCTTCGGAGAGGTAGGCGCCGCGTAGCGAGCGGAGGAGCTCTCGAGGAGTCTTCCGCGGGTCGTGCTCATCGCCTTCGCGCAGGGCCCAGGTGGCGAACAGGCCCTTCTTCAGGTCGGTTCCGAGCTGTTCGGCGAAGTAGTGCGCGGCGAAATATTCGCCGCGGTTGCTGAAGGAGTCGAAATCGGTGCTCATCGGTCGGTGCCTCCCTCAGCGGCATTGAGCGGTTCCAGGACGGCGAGCAGGCGCAGCATCGGCTCGCCCGTGGTCTGCAGGGAGTTGAGAAGGCTCAGCCGCCTGCTGGCGCTGAGGTTCACTCCGCGCTTTCCCGTCCCATCAGAAGAGAACATGGCTTCCTGTTGCCAGTGCACGACGCGCTTGCGGGACGGGGCCAGGATCGCCTCGATCTCCTCGCCGTACGCCTCTTTCAGGTCCCGGAGGTGCTGTTCGGCCCTGTCGATGGCTGCAGGCACGAGCTCCGTCAGGCCGCTGAGGTCGCGCGGCGCGGCGCGGCCGGGCATCGTCGGACCCACGCCGTAGTCCTCCAGAACCTCCGGGGTCAGAGGCGTCACCTGAAGGTCGTGGGGGTCGCCGTGGACGGCCATCCACTCGACGATGGTCGGCCGACCCAGCGCGTTGGAACAGAGGCCCTGCACCAGGAACGTCGGAGAGTTCACGGAGGCGGCGAGCACGGGGGCCTGGTGGCGGCCGACCTCGACGAGCACCTTGTCGGTCAACCAGTCCAGTACGGGGTGGACGTCGGTGACGTAGGAGACGTTCGGCCACTGTGACTTGGACGACTCCCGGGCCGCCTTCAGACGCCGGTCCGCGAGGTCCTTGGAGAAGGTGATGCGCATCCGTCCCGGCTCAGTGTTCCGGGGCATGATCCGCTGCTCTTCAAGGTACGACTTCGGCAGTGCCTTCAGCCTGTACAGCAGGTCACGCGGAGGTTCGAAGGCGATCGTGCCGTCGTCGTCGCGGCGCATCGAGAGCTGGTCCTCGGGGTTCGGACGGCAGATCTGACGCAACGCTTCGTCGAAGTAGTCAGCGGTGGAGGAGAACAGACGTGGCACGTACGCCCGCCGCACCTCGGGATGCTCCGGGACGGCGCCCACCTGGCCGAGCAGTCCAGAAAGGAATGCCGCACCCCCTTGCTGGGACTGCTTGATCGACTCCTCGACGGTCCGGCCGGCGATCAGGTCCTGAGTGAGGCGGTTCTCTTCCTCCTTGGCCCGGTACAGGCCGGTTACCGCCTCCACTGAGCCCTCGATCTTGTGCGCTTCCTCCTCGCGCTTCAGGAGCTTCTCGCCCACGAGGCGGTCGTCCAGCGTGCGGGGCTCCCCGGTCCTCTCGTCCGTCCGCCAGGGGATGTCGCTGGTGAGGATCAGAGCGCGGAACTCAGGCCGGTGCTGCTGGCCGTAGCGGTCGATACGGCCGTTGCGCTGCTCGATACGGATCAGGGACCACGGCAGGTCGAAGTGGATCAGCCGGTGGCACTGCTGGTGGAGGTTGACGCCCTCGGAGGCGACGTCGCCGGTGAACAGGATGCGCACGGGGTCGTCGCGCAGCCCGAACTTCTCGACGATGGCCTGCTGCTCCTCGTCGCTGGTGGCATCGCCGTGCATGACCTGGACCGCGCCGCCGAAGGCCAGCCAGGGCTTGTTCTCGTCGGGGTCGGCGCCGCGACGGAAACCGAGCGCGGCCGGGACAGCCTCCGCGAGCCATTTCAGTGTGGGGATGCGCTCGGAGAAGACCACCACGCGGGTCTCCGAACCGGGGCCGACACCCATGCTGCGCAGCTCGTCCAGGAGGGCCGCCAGTTTCGCCGAGTCATCATCCTGGATCCGCTCGGCCACGTTCTGGAGGTCCAACAAGGCCGCGCGCTCCGCCTGCCTTGCCGCCTCCCGGGCCGCCGGGTCGACCGGTCGGGACGGCCTCTGCCCGCCTCGCGCCGAGTCGGCGGCCGGCTGCTTGTCCAGCGTCGTCAGTCGCGTCTTGACGGTCTCCAGCAGGGCCTTGTGTGAGGACAGGAAGGATTTCAGCAGCTGGTAGGGCACCAGTTGGTGTCGGCTGACCGACGGCTGGTCGGGATCGGCCGGAATCCAGCGCGTGGCGAGCTCCTGGAAGACGGCGAGTTCTTTCTCACCGGCCGTTACGTGGATCGGCTGGGACGGTCCACGGTCCGCCCAGGCGCCCTTCAACGAGTCGCGGACCTCCGCCGTCGTCTTCGTACGCCGGATGTAGAGGTGCTCAAGGTCCTTCACTTCGTACTTCGACGGGTTGGCGATGGCCGCCTCGTCCAGCATCTTGATCAACTCGGCGAACGACTCGGCACGACCGTTGTGGGGCGTGGCCGACGCGAGCACCAGCGCGTCGGTCTTCCGAGCCAGCAAACGGGCGAGTTCGTTGTTCTTGGTGCCCCGGTTGACCAGATTGTGGGACTCGTCGATGACGACGGCGTCCCAGTTGGTGTGCTCGAGGTGGTGCGCGTAGACGTCGCTCTTGAGCGTGTCCACGGAGATGATCGCGCGCTTGAAGTACGCGAACGGGTTCCGGCCGGCCGGGATGTCCTGCTGGATGCGCTGGATACCGGTGGAGTCCAGTCGGACGAGCGGAATGGCGAAGCGGGTCCACAACTCCCGCTGGAACTGCTCCAGCACATGCTGGGGGGTCACGACCAGGATGCGCTCGCCGCGCCCGCGCCGGATCAGCTCGGCCAGCAACACCCCGATCTCCAGGGTCTTGCCCAGACCCACCAC
This sequence comes from Streptomyces pilosus, assembly GCF_014649835.1. GTDB lineage: Bacteria > Actinomycetota > Actinomycetes > Streptomycetales > Streptomycetaceae > Streptomyces > Streptomyces pilosus. The sequence continues at coordinate 260,872 of NZ_BMTU01000002.1, forward strand.
GTCGGCGATCAGGATCCGAGGCTGCGGGTTCTTCTCCAAGGACAGCGCCAATTCGGCGGGGCGCAGCTGGTGCACCTGCTGGTCCATGAGGAACCCGTCGGCCAGGGCGAGCCCATGCTCGGTCTGCGGCAAAAACGTCTTGCGCATCACCGCTTCAAGGAACAGACGGCCCCGCCGGTGGTTGGGTGAGTCGTCCGGGACGAGACGCGTCTCCCTCGGGTCCAGCACCTGGATCGCGTCGAGTCGGCTGTAGAAGATTGCGTCCGTGCCTCGCACGAAGGACGAGATGCCGGTGACCTCCACCATCCACCCGTCTTTGCCGACGTCCTTGGAGTTCCGGACGAGCCACAGCTCGTCGCGAATCAATACCTGGGACCCCGGGGCGTAGCCGGACGACCCGCTGGTCCGCCGTGAGGCTGGAGCATCCTCCGGCGCCCAGGCGTCCCACACCTCATCGCCCTGGCCGCCCACGGCTTCCGCCTCGACGCTCAACGTCCACTCCGATCCATCACCAGCGGCCACCGACGGCCGCACACACCCCACACGCCTGCAAACGACGGACTACGCCGTCCCAGCGCGCCATTCCGACAAAGACTCTCACCCAGCACTGTCAACGCAGGAGTCACAGAACGGGATCGGCGGCATACAACGCGCGCAGCTCGTCCGCGATCCGCTTCGACGCCAGGGGGCGTCCCTTGGCCGCGCCGGCCTTTGGAGAGCCGCTCCGTCTTCCGGACCCCGGCGTCGGCTTGGGCAGGAGAACTTCAGGCTCTTCTGGCTCCCGCTCCGGTTCGTCGGCTTCGGCCTGTGAAGCCCGCGGCGGGTCGTCGAGCGGGCTCACGAGTTCGCCGTTCTCGACAAGATCGACCTGATTGGGGATGAGCTTCTCGAATGGCACCGTCGGAGGCTCACCAGGGGTCGACGGAGCCTCGCCCCCCTTGGTGTGGGCGATCAGCGCGAGCCGGGCAGCCGCCGGTGTCACTCCGGAGTCCGAGAGGACCCTCGCGCACGCTTCGGAGACCGCTGGCAGAGTCGGCCGCTCCTCCGGCGTGTGGGCGAGCATCGACTCCAGCAGGGGCACCAGCGGCGTAGGCACACCAGAGAGATCGGGAGCGATCTCGGGATTGGTGACTTGTGCCGCGATTGCTTCCCAGCGTGATCCGTCGTACGGATAGTGGCGGGCCGCCGCGTACAACAGGACCGTGCCCAGCGCGTACACATCTGCTGCGGGTGACACCTGTGGATGGCCGCCGGCCTGCTCCGGAGGCATGCACCGGACGGTGCCGATGATCATGCCACTGTGTGACAGCGTCTCCTGAGAGGAGTCCATGAACGCGCCCAGACCGAAGTCGATGATCATCGGGCCGTCATCGCCCAGGATGACGTTCTGCGGCTTCAGGTCTCGATGGAGCAACCCCGCGGCGTGGACTGCCGACAAGCCTTCGGCGAGCAACGCCCCGAGGCTGGCCGCCAGCGGCAGCGGAAGTACACCGTCGCTGTCCACGCAGGCCAGCAGCGTGCGACCGGCCACGTACTCCATGGCCAGCCAAGGCCGGTCTGCGTAAGGATCCGCGTCCAGGAAGCGGGCCACCCGGTTCGTGCCGATCACCGTGCGGGCGATCAACGCCTCCTTCTCGAAGCGCGCACGCGTCAGCGGATCGAGCTTGTCGTTGCGAATCACCTTCACCGCGACTGGATCACCTGCGGGCGTGTAGGCGAGATAGACCTCACCCATCCCGCCCGAGCCGAGCTCCCGCGCCACCGTGTACCGGCCGATCCGCGTGGGCACCCCGCTCATCCGCACCGACTCACCTTTCCACCGCGCCTCACCCGATCGGCGCTCTTGCCCGCCACACTCTAATCGGCCAAGAGGTCAGCCTGAGGTGCTTTCGTCCTGATCAGGACACCGGGCAACGCTATGCAAGCCGAAACCGGCCGTGAGGAAGTCGGGGCACTCTGATCTCCAGCAGCCGCTGTGTCGACGACTGCTGGGTGTCTGTGAGTCCGGGGCGGGCAAGAAAATGCCCGCTTCTAATGGATCTTCTGCTGCTCCAGCCACTTGAAGACCTCGGCCCTCTTGTAAAGGACCTTGGCGTTCCTGCCTCGGCCGAGCTTGTAGCCCTTCAAGCCCAGTTTCGATGCCTCCCTATAGACCCAGCTCGTGGACATATTGAGCATCGCAGCGACCTCATAGGTGTCCATAAGGACGGGCTCGACGCTACGGCGCCTGCGCGACGAGTCGATATCGGTGCGGGTCTGGTCGGGGTGCGACTGCGGTTCCACGGGCAAGATGCTCCTTGAGGCTGGCCTGAGCCTGATCGCTGGAGCGGCTCGCGCTCTGCTCTGGCCGAATTCCAAACGTCCTTGACGCCCGCCCTGTGCCACCGCCAAGAGTCACCGGACGAGCCACAGCCATGGTCGTGAGAATCGCCGGTTTGGCTAACCGGCGATCCGCCGCTATGTTGCCGCGCTGCTTCCGCCACTCAAGTTCATGGAGCTGTGGGCGCCTCCTCCTTGAAGACGGGATGCGAGGGGCCTGGGCCGGCTGACCCATGGCGGTGCGTGGTCCGACTTCCGGTCGAGTGCCTTCGCTCCTGACTGCCGTCCAGACCGTCCGCGTGACGGTGATCACGGACGCCCTTCGGGGGGTGCTGCGTAGGCTTGGGCCGTCGTCACGGCGGGGTCCGCGAGAGTGGGCGAAGCCCTCCTCCAGCCACCTGACGAGGCGTCAGAAAAGTCAGCAAGTGGTCAGCATGAGTCCTGAAAAAGCTGGGGACAGCTGCCCGAACATGCGACTCGTTGTAGGGTGTCGAAACAGCCCTTGACCTGCAAAAACGCAGGCAGGGAGCCTACTTGTGGGAGTGCCCCGATGTTGCGTACAATGTTCAAGTCCAAGATCCACCGCGCCACCGTCACCCAGGCCGACCTGCACTACGTGGGCTCCGTGACGATCGACGCCGACCTGCTCGACGCCGCGGACCTGCTGCCCGGCGAGCTCGTGCACATCGTCGACATCACCAACGGGTCCAGGCTCGAGACGTACGTCATCGAGGGGGAGCGCGGGTCGGGTGTGGTCGGGATCAACGGGGCCGCGGCCCACCTCGTCCACCCCGGCGATCTGGTGATCATCATCAGTTACGCTCAGGTCACCGACGCCGAGGCGCGGGCGCTGGAGCCCCGGGTGGTGCACGTGGACGCCGACAACCGCGTCGTCGCCCTGGGTGCCGACCCGTCCGAGCCGGTGCCGGGGTCGGACCAGGAGCGCAGCCCGCAGGCCGTGAGCACGGTCTGACCTGCGCACAGCGAGGCAACCGAGGCGGGAGCACAGCCATGGGTGACATCGAGATCCGTGACGACCGGGCGGCGGGCAGGCTCGAGGCGGTGGCGGACGGTGAGGTCGCCGGGCGGATCGAGTACTTCGTCCTCGACGCCCCCGGGCGCGCGCTCGTACCGGTGCACACCGTCGTGGAACCCGCCCACGAGGGCAAGGGCATCGCGGGCTCCCTCGCTCGCGAGCTCTACTCCCTCGCCGCCCGCGAGGACAGCGCCGTCGCCCCGCTCTGCCCCTACGTCGCCAAGTGGGCCGAACGGCACCCCGACGACGCTCCCGCGGCCGGCCCGGAACTGATCCGGGCGGCGAAGGCGTGGCTCGCGGCCCGTCCCGGCCGGTTCTGAGGGCGGGGGGCGACCGTTCCGTGCTGGCGCTGCTGCACACCTCGCCCGTTCACGTGGCCGTCTTCGACCGGCTGCGTGACGAGGACCATCCCGGGCTCCGGCTGCGGCACGTCGTCGCCGGGGAACTGCTGGAACGCGCCCGCGTCGAGGGTCCCGCCGCCGTCGCCGATGCCGTACGGGCGCGGGTGCGGGAGGCCGTCGACGCCGGCGCCCGGGCCGTGCTGTGCACCTGCTCGACCATCGGCCGGGTCGCGGAAGCGGCCGCCCCCGAGGCGGGCGTGCCGGTGCTGCGCGTCGACCGGCCGATGGCCCGCGCGGCCGTGGCCGCCGGGCCGCGGGTGGTCGTGCTGGCCGCGCTGGAGAGCACGCTGGGGCCGACGGTCGCCCTGATCGACGAGGAGGCCGGCCGGGCCCGGCGGTCCGTCGACGTGCGGACCGTGCCGGTCGAGGGAGCCTGGGAGCGCTTCGAAGCGGGCGACGAGGCGGGCTACGTGCGCCGGGTCGCCCGCGCGGCCGACGAGGTCACCGGCGCGGACGTCATCGTCCTCGCCCAGGCGTCCATGGCCCCGGCCGCGCCGCTCACCACCACGCCGGTCCCCGTGCTGTCCAGCCCCCGGCCGGGGCTCGCCGCGGCGGTGACGGCCGGCCGTCTGTAGCGACACCGTCCCGGCGGCGACGGCGGCGGTGCGCCGTCCGGCCCCGCGGCCCTCACACGGGCGGGTGACTGGAGCCACCGCCGTCGGGTATGCGGGGGAGTAGTCCAGAGCCGACGCCGACCCACTGGCCGGAGGACACGAGCCATGACGAACCCGTACCCGGACCCCGTCCCCCCGGGCCCCACTCCCGGACCGGCCCCCGGCGGCCCGGACCCCTCGCACCGGGACCCCTTCCCCGACCCGGTGCCGCCTCCGGAACCCCCTCCAGGCCCGGGCCCCGCACCGACCCCACCGCCGCCGGGCCCCGGACCGGAACCGACGCCCGCGCCACCGGGGCCGCCCCCGCCGCACCCGGGACCGCCCGAGCCGTCCCCCTCCCCGATCCCGCCGGGCCCCGAACCGACCCCGGACCCCGAACCCGGCCCGCCCCTGACCTGAGCGGCCGCACACCCCGGGACGCACCGAGGGCGGTGGACGACCCCGCGGGGCCGTCCACCGCCCTCCGGTGGGGCAGGGGACGCGACGACTACGCCGTCACCTCCGTACGGTCACCGCCCCACAGCGTGTGGAACGAGCCGGCACGGTCCGTGCGCCGGTAGGTGTGCGCACCGAAGTAGTCGCGCTGGCCCTGCGTGAGCGCGGCCGGCAGGCGCTCCGCGCGGAGGGCGTCGTAGTAGGCGAGGGCCGCGGCGAAACCGGGCGTCGGCACGCCCTGACGGGTCGCCGCGATCAGCACCTCCCGCCAGTCGTCCTGCGCGTCGGCGATCTCCCGGGCGAAGGTCTCGTCGGAGAGCAGGCTCGGCAGGTCGGCGCGGGCGTCGTAGGCGGCGCGGATGCGGTCCAGGAAGGCCGCCCGGATGATGCAGCCGCCGCGCCAGATCGCGGAGACCGCGCCGAGGTCGATGTCCCAGCCGTACTCCTCGCTGCCCGCGGCGACCTCGTGGAAGCCCTGCGTGTACGACACGATCTTCGACGCGTACAGCGCCTGCTCCACCCGGTCCGCGAACGCCGCCGCCTCCGACTCGCCGAGCGGCGCCGCCTTCGGGCCGGCCAGCCCGCGCGAGGCCTCGCGCAGCGCCGCGTGGCCCGACAGCGAGCGGGCGAACACGGCCTCGGCGATGCCGGACACCGGCACGCCCAGGTCCAGCGCGATCTGCACCGTCCAGCGCCCGGTGCCCTTCTGCTCCGCCTGGTCCACGACCACGTCCACGAACGGCTCGCCCGTCGCCGCGTCCACGTGCGACAGCACCTCGGCCGTGATCTCGATCAGGTACGAGTCGAGCCGGCCGGTGTTCCAGGTGCGGAAGATCTCCGCGATCTGCGCGGGGGAGTACCCGGCCACGTCACGCAGCAACTGGTACGCCTCACCGATGAGCTGCATGTCGGCGTACTCGATGCCGTTGTGCACCATCTTCACGAAGTGACCGGCGCCGTCCGGGCCGACGTGCGTCACACAGGGCGTGCCGTCGGCCGCCTTGGCGGAGATCCTCTCCAGCATCGGACCGAGCGAGTCGTACGACTCCTTCGGGCCGCCCGGCATGATGCTCGGCCCGTTCAGCGCGCCCTCCTCACCGCCGGAGACGCCCATGCCGACGAAGTGGATGCCCTGCTCGCGCAGGGCCTTCTCCCGCCGCCGGGTGTCGGCGAAGTGCGCGTTGCCACCGTCGATGATCATGTCGCCGGGCTCCAGCAGGGGCGCGAACTCCTCGATCACCGCGTCCGTCGGCTCACCGGCCTTCACCATGACGACCAGCCGCCGCGGACGCTCCAGCGCCGCCACGAACTCTTTCGCCGTCTCCGCCGCCACGAAGCCGCCCTCGTGCCCGAACTCCTCCACCAGCGCGTGCGTGCGCGTCGCCGTCCGGTTGTGCACCGCGACCGTGTAGCCGTTGCGGGCGAAGTTGCGCGCGAGGTTGCGGCCCATGACCGCGAGTCCCGTGACGCCGATCTGCGCTGAACTGCTCATTGGGGTGGCTCCTAGTGACTTCGGTATCGGTACTGCCGGTACTGCCGGTGCGCCGGTTTGCCGGTCGGCGCGTCCCCGTCGTGCCACCGACCATCCTGGCGTGCCGCACCCGCGGGTGCATGCGCGGGTCGCCGGGACACCGCGCAGGCACATACGGGCGAAGGCACCCCCCTTACTCAGCCGCACCGCCCGGTGCGCCGGACCGGCGCACGCACGCGCGCGCCCCAGCGGACGGACACACCCGCCCGCGCACACGCCCCACCGGGCGGCAACGGGGGCGCAACGGGCGAAAGCTCCCGGCCATGTGGCGCATCCGTGCGGCTGATAGCCGCCTTGTCACGGCCAGTTCGCAGCGCTTACTTTTGCCCCTCCTGACGCATTGTCGAGGGGGATTCCATGGCCGTGCGCGGCCGGCACCGCCGGTATCAGCCGAACAGGATCAACCGGGCTTCGCTCACCGTCACCGCGGGCGGTGCCGGAATGGCGCTGCCGCTGATGGGCACCGGCGCCGCCCAGGCCGCCGACGTGGAGACCTGGGACAAGGTCGCCGCCTGCGAGTCCACCAGTGACTGGGACATCAACACCGGCAACGGGTACTACGGCGGGCTCCAGTTCAGCCAGTCCACCTGGGAGGCCTTCGGCGGCGCCCGGTACGCGCCGCGTGCGGATCTGGCCACCAAGGACCAGCAGATCGCCGTGGCCGAGAAGGTACTGGACGGACAGGGGCCGGGCGCCTGGCCGGTCTGTTCGGTGCGCGCCGGACTGACCCGGGGCGGCGACACCCCCGACATCCAGCCGGCCGCCGGCCCGAAGAGCACGAAGAACACGAAGAGTGCGAAGAGCACGCAGGGCGAGCGGAGCGGCGGGAGGAAGGCCGACCGGCCCTCCGTCGAGGACGTCAAACCGCACACCACGCCGCAGTCCCGGGCCGGCCGCGCCGAGATGTACATCGTGGTGAGCGGCGACACGCTCTCCGGCATCGCCGAGGACGAGCGGCTGCGCGGCGGCTGGCGGGGCCTGTACGACGCCAACCGCTCGACCATCGGCGCCGACCCCGATCTCATCGTGCCGGGCCAGCGCCTCTCCCTCTCCGGCGGGACGGCCGGGGCACCCACGGCGCCCGCGAAGAAGAAGCCGGCCGCCCAGAAACCGGCCGCCCAGAAGCCGGACACCAGGGCGGAGCAGAAGACACAGAAGAAGAAACCGGCCAAGCAGTCCGAGAACCGCACCGAGAAGCGCACCGAGAACCGCGCCGACCGCTCCGTCAAGACCGGCACCGGACGGGTCGCGCCCGTCAGCGGCGCCCTCGGCACGCCGTACCACAAGGCCGGATCCGCCTGGTCGAAGGGCTACCACACCGGAGTGGACTTCCCCGTGCCCACCGGCACGACCGTGAAGTCGATCGGAGCCGGCACGGTGGTGAGCGCGGGCTGGGAGGGCTCGTTCGGCTACCAGGTGGTGGTCCGGCACACCGACGGCCGCTTCAGCCAGTACGCGCACCTGTCGGCGATCTCCGTCAAGGACGGTCAGTCCGTCGGCGCGGGCCAGCGCATCGGACGCTCCGGGTCGACCGGGAACAGCTCGGGCCCGCACCTGCACTTCGAGGTGCGGACCGGACCCGGCTTCGGCTCGGACATCGACCCGATCGCCTACCTGCGGGCGGGCGGCGTCAGGATTTGACGCGTGCCCGGTGCCGGTCCGCCACCGGCACCGGCACGTACGGGCCGCCGTAGAAGGGCGCGTACGACACCAGCGGCACCAGTGCCGGGCCCACGTCGTCGGGCCGGTCGTCCGGCGCCGGCCCGCGCAGGGCCGGGAGCCGCACGTCCTCGGGGAGCGTCAGTTCGGCCAGCAGCAGCTCGGCGGGGTCCGCCGTCGGCCGCCCACCGGCCTCCGCGCCGTCCCACCCGCCGGATCCGGCGTCGGAGCGGGCCGCGGGAACCTCCACCGGCCCGGCTCCGGACACGACGTCCGCACCGGACACGACGCCGGCCCCGGCGACGAGGTCAGCCCCGGCCGTGACGTCGGCCCCGGAGCGCACCGCGTCGGCCGCCTCCTGCTGCTCGCGCGCCAGCCGCTCCGTCGTGAGCAGGATCAGTCCGCCCGCCGCGACCACACCGCAGCTCAGGGCGAGCACCGTGCCCGTCGTGCCGTAACGGAAGGTCTCGCCGAACATCGTGATGCCGACCGCGGCCGCCACCACCGGGTTGACCACGGTCAGCGTGGCCAGCGGGGCCGCGAGGCCCGCACCCCGGTAGGAGGCCTGGGAGAGCAGCATGCCGGCCGTGGCCAGCACACCGATCACCGCGAGGGACGGCAGGTTCGCCGCCGAGACCCCGCCGGTCCAGTCGACCGCGACGGTCTTGGTGAACACCGAGGACATGCCGAACGCGACACCGGACGCCGTCGCCAGCAGGATGCTGCGCACCGCCGGGTGCCGGCACGCCGCCCGCGCCGCGACCATCAGCGCCGCGATCGCCACGGCCGTCCCCAGCGCCGCGGCCACCCGCTGCGCGGTGTCCAGCGACTGCGCCTCGGCCGAACCGACCAGCGAGAGCAGACCGGCGAGGCCCACCGTCGCCATGAGGGCGCCCCGCCACGCGGTCGCCCCGGCCCTGCGGCCCACGAACAGCGCGGCCATGGGCAGCGCGAACACGATGGTCAGGGCGCCCAGCGGCTGGACCAGGCTCAGCGGGCCGTAGGCCAGCGCCACCACGTGCAGCAGTCCGCCCAGTCCGTTCAGCGCGACCGCCGCCCACCAGCCCGGACGGCGCAGCGGCGCGTACTGCTGCGCTCCGGGGGAGGACACCGCGACCTGCTCCTGCACGATCGCTCCGCCGGCGTACGCCACGGCGGACACGAACGACAGCAGCACGGACAACGCGAGGGCGCTCATCGGCTGCTCCTCTGCGTGAGGCCGGAGCGGTGGGCCCGGCGCGGCGAACGGTCGGCTTCCATAACCAACACCATGCCGTGCCGGACTGTTCCCGTCGTCGTCCCTGAGCACCCAATCGGTCCTACTGCCGATGGAGTACGGCGACGCCCCCGTCATCCCCTGGGTGGGTGTCCCGCGGTGGAGACCCCCTGGATGCCACCCCTAGGGGACTTGGTACTACTGCACGTCGTGGACCTCGACCCCGCCCTCACCGCCCTTCACCGCATCGGTGGCTTCTTCGTCCTGCGCCCGGCGGGAGCGGCCGACCCCGCCCTGCCCACGCTCGCCCACGCATACGGCCCCGCACGCCCGGGCGTTCACGACGACGTGCTGGCCGTGCGGATCCGCCGGGTCGCCGGCGCGCTGGACGCCGAGGCGCGGGTCGCCGCCTCGGTGGCCCACCAGGGGCTCGCCGCGCGCCTGTGGTCGGTGACCCTCGGCTCCGCCGCCCTCTGCGGCACCGTCCCCGACCTCGCCCCGCACCTCCTGCACTGGGACCCGGAAGCCGGCGCCCCCGACGACCTGTGGGCGGCCGAGGCGCGGCCGCTGCCCGGTGACGCGGCGACACTCGCCCGCCTGGTGCTGCGCGGTCACCTCGACCCCCTCGCCGCCGCCCTGCGCTCCCGCCACCGTCTCGCCCCCGGCCTGCTGCGCGGCAACGCCGCCTCCGCACTGGCCGGCGCCGCCCGGGAACTGGACCGCTGGGGGCGCCGCCACGGCCGCACGGACGTCGCCGACCGGGCCGGCCGCCTCGCCCGTGAACTGCTCAGCGACCCGTCGCTCGCCGGGGCCGGGACCCTGACCGGAACCGCCTTCCGGCGCCGCAGCTGCTGTCTGTACTACCGGGTGCCCGGCGGGGGCGTCTGCGGTGACTGTTGCTTCGTACGGCCGCCCCGCTCTTCCCCACGCGCCCCATCTGGGTGACCATGGAACAAAGTCCGCGCAGACAGGGGGTTCACGGGTGCGAGTGGGACTGCTGACCCGGGAGTACCCCCCGGACGTGTACGGCGGCGCCGGAGTGCATGTGGAGTTCCTCGCCCGGGAGCTGCGGCCCCTGGTCGACCTGGAGGTGCACTGCTGGGGCGAGGGCCGGACCGACGGTGTGCTGCGCCACCGCTCCTGGTCCGCGCTCGACGGCGCCAACGACGCGCTGCGCACCTTCTCCGTGGACCTCGCCATGACCGCCGCCCTCCAGGGCCGCGAACTCGTCCACTCCCACACCTGGTACGCCAACCTCGGCGGTCACCTCGCCAAGCTGCTGTACGGCATCCCGCACGTGATGACCGCCCACTCGCTGGAGCCGCTGCGCCCCTGGAAGGCGGAGCAGCTCGGCGGCGGATACGCCCTGTCGAGCTGGGCCGAGCGCACCGCGGTCGAGGGCGCCGACGCCGTGATCGCCGTGTCGTCGGCCATGCGCAAGGACATCCTCGGCTGCTACCCCGCCCTCGACCCGGCCCGGGTGCACGTCGTGCACAACGGCATCGACACCGCTCTGTACCGCCCCGATCCCGGCACCGACGCCCTGGACCGGATCGGACTGGACCGCTCCCGCCCTTATGTGCTGTTCGTCGGCCGCATCACCCGGCAGAAGGGCGTGCCCCACCTGCTGCGGGCGGTGCGCGGCATCGACCCCGCCGCCCAGGTCGTGCTGTGCGCCGGCGCCCCGGACACCCCGGAGATCGACCGGGAGTTCCGCGAGCTGTACGAGGACCTCAGCCGGGTCCGCGAGGGCGTCCACTGGATTCCGCAGATGCTCCCGCGCCCCGAGGTGATCCAGCTGCTCACCCACGCCGCCGTGTTCGTGTGCCCGTCGGTGTACGAGCCGCTCGGCATCGTCAACCTGGAGGCCATGGCGTGCGGCACCGCGGTGGTCGCCTCCCGGGTCGGCGGCATCCCGGAAGTCGTGGCGGACGGCTCCACGGGGGTACTCGTGGACGCGGACGACGACTTCGAGGCGGGCCTGGCGCGGGCACTCGACGCGGTGCTCGGCGACCCGGCCGCGGCACGCCGGATGGGCGAGGCGGGACGGGAGCGCGCGGTCACGGAGTTCGGCTGGGACGCCGTGGCCCGGCGGACGGTCCGACTCTACGAGGAGGTCCGCAAACAGGCTTAGTCCCGCGCGTCCGGGGCAGTCTTGGGAAGATTCGGCGTGAGGGGAGCGGCCATGCGTCGTGGTGGGCCTTCGGTCCTGGGAATCGTGCTGGCGGGCGGCGAGGGCAAACGCCTGATGCCCCTCACGGCGGACCGTGCCAAACCGGCGGTCACCTTCGGCGGCACCTACCGGCTGGTCGACTTCGTGCTGTCCAACCTGGTCAACGGCGACATCCTGCGCGTCTGCGTGCTCACGCAGTACAAGTCGCACTCGCTGGACCGGCACATCACCACCACCTGGCGGATGTCCAGCCTGCTCGGCAACTACGTCACCCCGGTCCCCGCCCAGCAGCGCCTCGGCCCGCGCTGGTACCTGGGCAGCGCCGACGCCATCCTGCAGTCGCTGAACCTGGTCCACGACGAACAACCCGAGTACGTGGCGGTGTTCGGCGCCGACCACGTGTACCGCATGGACCCGCGCCAGATGCTCGCCCAGCACATCGAGAGCGGCGCCGGGGTCACGGTCGCCGGGATACGGGTCCCGCGCTCGGAGTCCTCCGCCTTCGGGGTGATCACCCCGGGCTCGGACGGGGTGAGCGTGGAGGGCTTCCTCGAGAAGCCCGCCGACCCGCCGGGTCTCGCCGACGACCCCGAATGCGTGTTCGCCTCGATGGGCAACTACCTCTTCACCACCAAGGCGCTCGTCGAGGCGCTGCACCGGGACGCCGAGGACGAGAACTCGGTGCACGACATGGGCGGTTCGATCCTGCCCCAGCTCACCGAGCGGGGCGAGGCCCACCTGTACGACTTCAGCTCCAACCACGTGCCCGGTGAGACCAGCCGCGACCAGGGCTACTGGCGGGACGTCGGCACGCTGGACGCCTACTACGAGGCGCACATGGACCTGATCGCCGAGCGGCCCGCCTTCAACCTCTACAACCGGCAGTGGCCCATCTACACCACCTCCGGCCAGCTCTCGCCGGCCCGGTTCAACGCGGGCGGCATGGCGAGCGAGTCGATCATCAGCGCGGGCTGCCTGATCCGGGGCCAGGTCACCCGGTCCGTGCTGTCCCCGGGCGTGGTGATCGACCCGGGCGCGGTGGTCCAGGGGTCGGTGCTGCACGACAACGTCCACGTCGGCCGGGGGGCCGTGGTGCGCGGGGCGGTGCTCGACAAGAACGTCGAGGTGCCGCCCGGCGCGACGATCGGCGTCAATCCGGAGCGGGACGCGGAGCTGTACACGGTGTCCAAGGGCGGCGTGATCGCGCTCGGCAAGGGCCAGCGGGTGCCGTAGCGGCGACGGCCCGCGGGCCGTCGCCGGGGCCCGGGGCGGCCGAACGGTGAACGGCACCCCCCGGCGGGCCGCGTCCGTCCGGGTGGCGTCCGTGACGCCGTGCGGCGGTGATCACCCGGTCCCGGCACCGCCTGTCGCCGCCGGTCACTCGTGTCCCGCCCCTTCCGCCGCCGTGCGGGAGGGGCGCTGACGTCACATGGTGTTAACCATGTGTAGCCGGATCGTACTTGACCGTAATCGGCCGGGAGCGATTGACTGCTGATCCTTTCCCGTCACGACTTGAGGCCCCGCCCATGACCGCAGACCCGCTCGCCCCCCTCGATCTGGCGTTCTGGAACATCGAGTCCGCCGGTCACCCCATGCACCTCGCGGCGCTCGGCGTCTTCTCCGCGGGTTCGCCCTCCGCCGCGGCCCACGCGGCGGACCTGCTGGCCTCCCGGGCCGCCGCCGTGCCCGGACTGCGGATGCGCATCCGGGACACCTGGCAGCCGCTGGGCCTGCGCCAGTCGCTGAAGGCGCTGCGGGACACGCTGCCGGGCCCCGGCGAGCGGCAGCCGGCAGCGCCCCGGCAGTCGCTCGCCGCCGCGCTCCGGCAGCCGTTCGCCTCGGCGGTGCGCCGGTCGCTCGCCTTCGGCGGCGCCACCCGCGAGCCCGACCCCGGCTTCGACCCCCTCGACCACGTCCGGCTGCACCCCCCCGCCGCCTGCTTCCACACCGCCGCCGGTCACCTCATGGGCCGCCCGCTGGAACGCACCCGGCCGCCCTGGGAGGCGCACGTGCTGCCGGGGGAGGACGGTCTGTCCTACGCCGTGCTGTTCAAGTTCCACCACGCCCTCGCCGACGGGCTGCGCGCCCTCACCCTGGCCGCCGCGCTGATGGACCCGATGGACCTGCCCGCGCCCCGGCCCCGCCCCACCGCCCCTCCGCGCGGGCTGCTCCCCGACGTGCGCGAGGTGCCCGCCCTCCTCCGGGACGCCCTCTCCGACGCGGGCCGCGCCCTGGACATCGGCGCCGCCGTCGCCCGTTCCACCCTCGACATGCGCTCCTCGCCCGCGCTGGCCTGCGCCCCCAGCGGCACCCGCCGCACCGCCGGCGCCGTGATCGACCTCGACGACGTCCACCGCATCCGCAAGAGCGCCGGCGGCACCGTCAACGACGTCACCATCGCGGTCGTCGCCGGCGCGCTGCGCCGCTGGCTCGACGAGCGCGGCGACGGCAGCGAGGGCGTCGCCCCGCGCGCCCTCATCCCCGTCTCCCGGCGCCGGCCGCGCACCGCCCACCCCCAGGGCAACCGGCTCTCCGGCTACCTGATGAGGCTTCCCGTCGACGAACGGGACCCGCTGGCCCGGCTCACCCAGGTGCGCACCGCCATGGACCGCAACAAGGACGCGGGACCGCACCGGGGCGCCGGCGCCGTCGCCCTGCTCGCCGACCACGTGCCGCCGCTCGGCCACCGGCTCGGCGGACCGCTGCTCGGCCAGGCGGCCCGGCTCTGGTTCGACGTCCTGGTCACCAGCGTGCCGCTGCCCGGCTTCGGCCTCAGGCTCGGCGGCGACCGGCTCGGCGCCGTGTTCCCGCTCGCGCCGCTCGCCCCCGGCCACTCCCTCGCCGTCGCGGTCTCCACGTACCGGGGCCGCGTCCACTACGGTCTCGTCGCCGACGGCGCGGCCGTCCCCGACCTCGACCGGCTGGCCCATGCCCTGACCGAGGAGGCGGCCACGCTGACCGCCCTCTGCGATCACTGAGCGTCGCGGTTTGCCGCTCCGGCCGGGCGCTCCGTAAAATCCCCCGTTCGACAGCGGATGCGAACGGAGCGCCGCGAGAAGCAGAGCGGGAAACGGCAGCGGCGATGACGGTGACACAGGACGGCCCCGAGGCCACGGACGCGGTGGCATACGGGCCCGGCATCGACCCGGAACGGCTCGCCGTCTGCCTCGGCGTGCTCGAGGAACTCGACAAGCTCGACGTCGACCACCCGGACGCGATCCTGGTCCGCCGGGCCACCTCGCACATCTACCGCACGGTGAAGCAGCGCCGCCGCCAGGAACGCCGCGCCGCGAAGACCGCCCACGACAAGGCCGTCACCGAGGCCACCGCCACCGGCTCCGCCGAGCGCATCGACGACGAGACCGAGGGCATCCTGCCCTCCTCCCGGGTCGAGCCCGGCAAGATCGCGGGAATACTCCAGCGCCCGCGGTCCTGCTACACCTGCAAGACCCGTTACGTCGAGGTCGACTACTTCTACCACCAGCTCTGCCAGAAGTGCGCCGCCGAGAACCGGGCCCGGCGCGACGCCCGCACCGACCTCACCGGCAAGCGGGCGCTCCTCACCGGCGGACGTGCCAAGATCGGCATGTACATCGCGCTGCGGCTGCTGCGTGACGGCGCCCACACCACGATCACCACGCGGTTCCCCAAGGACGCCATCCGCCGCTTCAAGGCCATGGACGACTCCGGGGACTGGATGCACCGCCTGGAGGTCGTCGGAATCGACCTGCGCGACCCCGGCCAGGCCGTCGCGCTCGCCGACCAGGTCGCCGAACAGGGCCCGCTGGACATCCTGATCAACAACGCCACCCAGACCGTGCGCCGGCTGCCGTCCGCGTACGCGGCGCTCGTCGAGGGCGAGAGCGCCCCGCTGCCCGCCGGTGAGCTGCCCGCCCACCACGTCATCGGCGCCTTCAACTCCGGCGCCGTCGACGGACTGACCGCGCTGCCCGTCGGGGCCAGCGGTCTCGACGCGCAGAAGGTCGCCGACCTCGCCCTGGTCGCGGGCAACGCCAGCGTGGTCCGGCACCGGGACGGCACCGCCATCGACGCGGGCGGCCTGCTCCCCGACGTCGTCGACTCCAACACCTGGGTGCAGACCATCGAGCAGATCTCCCCGGTGGAGCTGCTGGAGACCCAGCTGTGCAACTACACGGCGCCGTTCATCCTCATCAGCAAGCTCCGTCCGGCCATGGCCGAGGCGGCCCGCCGGGCCGCCGCCGGGCGCGCCTACGTCGTCAACGTCTCCGCCATGGAAGGCGTGTTCGACCGCGGCTACAAGGGGGCCGGGCACCCCAACACCAACGCGGCCAAGGCGGCCATGAACATGGTGACGCGGACCAGCGCCCAGGAGATGTTCGACACCGACCGCATCCTGATGACCTCGGTCGACACCGGCTGGATCACCGACGAGCGCCCCCACTTCGACAAGCTGCGCCTCGCCGACGCGGGTTTCCACGCCCCGCTCGACCTGGTCGACGGCGCGGCCCGGGTCTACGACCCGATCGTGCGCGGCGAGGCGGGCGAGGACCTGTACGGCGTCTTCATGAAGGACTACGCGCCCGGCCGGTGGTGAGGGCGGCGGACCCCGGAGGCCGTCGGTCGATGGCCTCCGGCCGCGCGGCGCTCGGCTCCGGCGGCAGCGGACCATGGCGGGTTCGCGGCCTGGTCGACGGGACCTCAACTGTGCCGTGAGCGGGCCGCCTTGTCGCGAACGTCGACGCCCGCGTAGTCCGATCGGGTGAATGAAGAAGGCGCGGCCATGCTGATTTAACCGCATATGGTGGTGGATTGCGTACGCCTCGTCGCGTGATTGTTACCGCCAGTTTTGAGCCCCATCGAGCGGGGGGCCGCTCATTTGGTTACCCTGAGGCGGACGGACAGCAGCAAGGGTTCTACCCGCACCCACGGTCCGTCTGGGACCAGCCGGTTCACAACGGCCTGCTCTTTCCCGAGTTACCGGCGCCACCGCGTCCGAACGGCTTTCGACTCAGACCCGAGCGGACGTCAGGCGCCAGGCACCGGGCCGACGCGGTACGTCCCCAGGGTGACCGACACATAAGGAGTGCGCGGTGACACCGGAGCAGACGCAACGCGAAGAGATCCCCACGGAACGCCTCCAGCGTTCCCGCCGCAAGGCCGGGGAGCTCGGCAGCCTGGACGTGTGGGCCCGTTCGGCCCCGATCCGTCTCGCGGGCTACGAGGACGACCTCGCCGAGCCGCACATCCTGCCCAGCGTCGACTGACCGGGGCCACCCGCCCGGCCTCCGCGCGGGCGCGCCGGACGCGCACGCACGCTCATCAGGGGGCGCCCCCGGCGACCGGCCCGTCGGGGCCAATGCGGCCGTGGCGCCGGGGACTTCACCCGGCTCCACGGCCCTGGGCGCCGTGCCCGGGGGGTTCGGCCACCCCCGGCACGGCCCGGTGGGACTGCGCGTCATGGACGGGGCGCTGTGACCCCGGTGTCCCGGCTCAGGGCCGGGCGTACGGACGGGTCATGATCTCCATGTTGTGGCCGTCCGGATCCTCGAAGTAGGCGCCGCGGCCGCCGAAGAGGCCGTTGACCCTGCCCGGCTCCGTGTGGCCGGGGTCCGCGTAGTAGGTGACCCCGGCCGCCTCCAGGCGGTCGATCATGGCGTCGAACCGGTCCTCGGGCACGAGGAACGCGTAGTGCTGGGACTGCACGGGCTCGTCCCGCAGTTCGTAGTAGTCGAGGGTCACGCCGTTGCCCAGGTCGACCGGGAGGAACGGGCCGAACGGAGCGCCGACCCCGAGCCCCAGGAGCCCGGCGAGGAACTCGGCGGAGGCCCGGCGGTCACGGGCGTAGACGGCGGTGTGGTTCAACTCGATGTGCGGTGTGGCGGTTTCGGGCATGACTGGACACGTCTCCGGTTCTGGTTTCCTGGGGATGGGTGCGCGCGCACGAGGGCGCGACGGAAAGGGAAACGCGGAGAAGGGGCGGGCCACGGGCCCGCGCGGGCGGGGGCGCACCCCGCGCCGGCCTCACGACGAGGCCGGGAGTGCCCTTCGTGTATGGCCCATGGCCGACCCGGCAGTCACCCGGCCGACCCTAGGCCCTCCCGCCGGTGCTCGGCAAGATCCCTAGGCGGATCCGTCGCCGGTGTGGCGTGCCGTGGACTCGTTCTCCTGCGCGAGCCGGCGCAGGGCCATCAGGGCCGGCTCCAGCAGGAAGGTCAGGAGCACCGCCTGTTCGGCCTTCTCCATCGGGTCCGTGGTCGCCTCGATGCGGTCCAGGTCGAGCCGGGCCGTCCGTTCCGCGAGTTCGGCGTAGGGCAGCAGCGTCCGCCAGTCGTACGCGATGTCCAGGGAACGCAGGGTCCGGAGCGTGCGGTCGACGACCTCGCGGGCCGGGTTCGACCCGGAGACCGACCAGCCCATCGCGTCGATCAGGGCGGCGGCCTCGGGGCTCGGCTCCTCCTCGGTGGTGTCCGGGGTGCCGCTCCCGGGCGGGCGGATGCCGAAGGCGATGCCGAGCACCTCGTGCGGGTCGCTCCGGTGCTCGTCCATGGCGTGCAGCACATGTCCGGCCGCGGCCACGGACAGTCCGCGCACACCGATGAGCGCGCGGATCAGCCGCAGCCTCCGCAGATGGGTCTCGTCGTACTCGGCCTGGGTCGCCGCGGTGGCCCGCCCGGGCGGCAACAGGCCCTCGCGCAGGTAGTACTTGATCGTCGCGGTGGACACCCCGCTGCGGCGGCCGAGTTCCGAGATTCTCACATGCTTCTCCGCTCTTCCTCTGGCAATTGGGTAGTGCCACTGTCTAATCTGGATAGCGCCACTCACCAATCGTGGAAGCGAGACTACCGTGCCCGTACTTCCCTGGGTGACGCCGAACCCGGCCCGCCCCGACACCCACGCCTACGTCATGGCCTCACGCTTCGAGGTGCGGTCACTGAAGGACGTCCCCCGCTTCTTCCTCAAGTCGCTCGTCGCCTGGCGGCAGGTGCGCAGGGCGCCCGGAGCGCTCGGCGCCTCACTGGAGGCCAGGCCCTTCCGCAAGGTCTTCCACACGCTGTCCGCGTGGGAGAGCCGGGAGGCCCTCTACGCCTACGCGCGGGCCGAACCGCACAGGAGCGTCATGACCGGACTGCGCGCGGCGATGCGCGACTCGACGTTCACCTTCTGGGAGGTGCCCGTCGACCGGCTCCCGATCGACTGGGACGACGCCAAGCGCCGGATCGACGCCCGGGCACGGGACGGTGCCGCGGCCCCGGAGGGCCGAGACGGCGCCCCGGACGGTCACGGCGCCGCCCGCTGAACCGTGCGCCGGTCCGAACGGGCGGGTGCCGGGGGAGTGCTCTCGCCCTGTCCACCGGGACCGGGCACCGGTCCCCGACGCACGGTGAGCCGAGCGGGCCCGGCCGCGGGGCCCGCGTCCGGACCGGTCAGTCCTCCAGCCGGCCGCGCAGCCATTCCTCCACCGCGCCCACGTGCGCGGCCGCCGCCGCCCGCGCGGCCTCCGGATCGCGGGCGACCAGGGCACGGTGGATCGCGGCGTGCTCGCGCCGGGTGCGCTCGAAGGCGCCCTCCTCCTGGTGGCCGCGCCGCACCCGGGCCCGGAAGGTGCGCGAGGACAGGCCCTCCAGGATGGCGGCCATCGTCCCGTTGCCGGCGGCGGCCGCGATCTCCCGGTGGAAGGCCAGGTCGTGGGCGAGGATCCGCTCCGGGTCGTCGGTGGCGTCCATGGCCACCAGATGCCGCTCGACCTCGGCCAGCCGCTCCGGAGTGATCCGAGCCGCGGCCAGCGCCGTCGCCGCCGACTCCAGGGCGCGGCGCACCTGCAGCAGTTCGACCAGCCGGGACCCCCGGGACAGGTCGGCCACCACCCCGAAGGTCTCCAGCAGGTCACCCGCCTCCAGCCGCGTGACGTAGATGCCCGAACCGTGCCGGGCCTCCAGGACGCCCAGCACCGTCAGTGCCCGGATCGCCTCCCGCATCGAACTGCGGGAGATGCCCAGCCGGGCGGCGAGGTCCCGCTCGGTGGGCAGCCGCTCGCCGGGCTCCAGTTCACCCTCGCGGATCATCGCCGTGATCCGCTCGATGGCGGCTTGCGTCACCGTGCCCTTCCGCGGGGCCGGCTCCTCCGCCCGCGGGGCCGTCTCCTCCACGCCACTCCTCCACTCACCCGGACCGCCGCAGTCTACCGACGGAAGTGGTCGGACCACTCGCGAGCCAAAACGGACCGATCCCGGCCCGAAGGGTGTTCCGCTCGCCAAGTGGTCTGATAAGTATGCCTCGGTACCCAGGACCGGCGCCCCGCCCCCGCTCCCCACCGAAAGGCCCTCCGTGCCCCCGAAACCCGCCCGGATCACCGCCGTCGACACCTACGACATCCGGTTCCCGACCTCGCGGGAACTCGACGGGTCCGACGCGATGAACCCCGACCCCGACTACTCCGCGGCCTACGTCGTCCTGCGCACCGACGCCGCCGACGGACACGAGGGGCACGGCTTCGCCTTCACCATCGGACGGGGCAACGACGTACAGGTCGCCGCGATCGAGGCACTGCGCGGCCACGTCCTCGGCCGGTCCGCCGACGACCTCTGCGCCGACCCCTCCCTGCTCGCCCGTGACCTCACCCGCGACAGTCAGCTGCGCTGGCTGGGACCGGAGAAGGGGGTGATGCACATGGCGGTCGGAGCCGTCGTCAACGCCCTGTGGGACCTGACGGCCAAGCGCGCGGGCACACCGCTGTGGCGGCTGCTCGCCGAGGCCGACCCCGCCTGGCTGGTCCGCCAGATCGACTTCCGCTACCTCACCGACGCCCTCACTCCCGAGGAGGCCCTGACCCTGCTGCGCCGCGGCCGGGAGGGCGCCGGGCGGCGCACGGCCCTGCTGCTGGAACGCGGCTACCCCGCCTACACCACCTCGCCCGGCTGGCTCGGCTACGACGACGACAAGCTCACCCGGCTCGCCGCCCGGGCGGTCGCCGACGGCTTCCGGCAGATCAAGCTCAAGGTCGGGGCCGACCTCGACGACGACATCCGCCGCTGCCGGACCGCACGCGCGGCCGTCGGACCCGACGTGCGCATCGCGATCGACGCCAACCAGCGCTGGGACGTGGACGAGGCGATCCGCTGGACCAAGGCGCTCGCGGAGTTCGACCCCTACTGGATCGAGGAGCCCACCAGCCCCGACGACATCCTCGGCCACGCCACCGTCCGCCGGGCCGTCGCCCCCGTCAAGGTGGCCACCGGCGAACACGCGCAGAACAGGATCGTCTTCAAGCAGCTCCTCCAGGCCGACGCCCTCGACATCGTCCAGATCGACGCCGCCCGCGTCGGCGGCGTCCCCGAGAACCTCGCCGTGCTGCTGCTCGCCGCCAAGTACGGCGTCCCGGTGTGCCCGCACGCCGGCGGGGTCGGCCTGTGCGAACTCGTCCAGCACCTGGCGATGTTCGACTACGTCGCCCTGACCGGCACCACCGAGGACCGGGTCATCGAGTACGTCGACCATCTGCACGACCACTTCCTCGACCCCGTGGTGATCCGCGACGGCCACTACACCGCACCCCTCGCGCCCGGCTTCTCCGCCGCCCTGCGGCCCGAGTCACTGGCGCGCCACACCTACCCCGACGGCGAGTACTGGACCACGGACGCGACCACGCGCGAGGAGCGGCAGGCATGAGCGAATGCGAGGGCCTGACGGCCCTGGTGACCGGCGGCGCCTCCGGCATCGGCCGGGCCACCGCGGAACTCCTCGCACGGCGCGGCGCCCGGGTCGCCGTCCTCGACCTCGACCCCTCGACCGTCGGCGAGCCCCTCACCGCCCACCGCGCCGACGTCACCGACGACGCCTCGGTGCGTGCCGCGGTGGCGGCCGCCCTCGGGGAGCTCGGCGGGCTCGACATCCTGGTCAACAACGCCGGCATCGGCGCCCGGGGCACGGTCGAGAGCAACTCCGACGCGGAGTGGCACCACGTGTTCGACGTCAACGTCCTCGGCATGGTCCGCACCGCCCGCGCCTGCCTGCCCGCGCTGCGCGCCTCCGCGCACGCCGCCGTCGTCAACACCTGCTCCGTCGCCGCCACCGCGGGCCTGCCGCAGCGCGCCCTCTACAGCGCCACCAAGGGCGCCGTGCACGCCCTGACCCTCGCCATGGCCGCCGACCACGTCCACGAGGGCATCCGCGTCAACTGCGTCAACCCGGGCACCGTCGACACCCCCTGGATCGGCCGGCTGCTCGACGCGGCCGACGACCCGGCCGCCGAACGCGCCGCCCTCGAGGCCCGCCAGCCCACCGGCCGCCTGGTCACCGCCGCCGAGGTCGCCGCCGCCATCGCCTACCTCGCCGGCCCGCTGTCCGGCGCCACGACGGGCACCGCCCTCGCCGTCGACGGCGGCATGCAGGGACTCCGGCCGCGGACGGGGACCCGGTGAAGCGCCGCCGGCTGGGCCGCAGCCGCGTCGAGGTCACCGCCCTGGCCTTCGGATCCGCCGGGATCGGCAACCTCTACACCGAGGTCGGCGAGCAGGAGGCCCACGAGGCGGTCGAGGCGGCCTGGCAGCGCGGCATCCGCTCCTTCGACACCGCCCCGCACTACGGCCTCGGCCTGGCCGAACGCCGTCTCGGCGCGGCCCTGCGCGCCCATCCGCGCGCCCGGTACACCGTGTCCACCAAGGTCGGCCGCCGCCTCGAACCCGCCGGCGCCGGCGGCGACGACCTCGACGACGGTTTCGCCGTGCCCGCCACCCACCGCCGCGTCTGGGACTTCAGCGCCGACGGCGTCCGGCGCACCCTGGAGGCGAGCCTGCTGCGCCTCGGCCTGGACCGGGTCGACGTCGTGTACCTGCACGACCCGGACGACCACGCCGAACAGGCCTTCCGCGAGGCCTACCCGGCCCTGGAGCGGCTCCGTGCGGAAGGCGTCGTCGGGGCGATCGGCGCCGGCATGAACCAGAGCGCGATGCTCACCCGCTTCGTCCGCGACACCGACGTCGACGTCGTCCTGTGCGCCGGCCGCCACACCCTGCTCGACCAGAGCGCCCTGTCCGACCTGCTGCCCGCCGCCCTGGAACGGGGCCGCTCGGTCGTGGTCGGCGGTCCCTTCAACTCGGGCCTGCTGGCCGACCCGAGACCCGGAGCGACCTACGACTACGCACGGGCGCCCGCCGAGCTGCTCGACCGGGCCCTGCGCATCAAGGCGGCCGCCGAGCGCCACGGCACCACCCTGCGCGCCGCCGCCCTGGCCTTCTGCGCCGCCCACCCCGCGGTCGCGAGCGTCCTGGCCGGTGCCCGCTCGGCCGCCGAAGTGCACGACTGCGCCGACCAGTTCGCCGCACCGGTGCCGACGGCCCTGTGGCAGGAACTGCGGGCCGCCGGCCTGCTGCCCCCCGGGGAGGAGCCGGCGTGACCGTGGACGCCCACCACCACGTCTGGGACCTGTCCGTCCGCCCCCAGGACTGGCTCACCGGCCCCGGACTCCGGCCGCTGCGGCGGAACTTCGCCCTGGACGACCTCGCGCCGCAAGCGAGCGCGGCCGGAGTCGGCCGTACGGTCCTGGTGCAGACCGTCACCGCCGCCGGGGAGACCCCCGAACTGCTCGCCCTCGCCGAGGCGCACCCCCTGGTCGCCGGCGTCGTCGGCTGGACCGACCTCACCCGCCCCGGCGTGGCCGGGGAACTGGCCCGGCTGCGGGAGCTGCCCGGCGGACGGTACCTCAAGGGCATCCGCCACCAGGTGCAGGACGAGCCCGACCCCGAGTGGCTGCTGCGACCTGCCGTGCGGCGCGGACTGGCCGCCGTGGCCGAGGCGGGCCTGGTCTACGACCTCGTCGTCCTGCCGCACCAGTTGCCCGCCTGCACGGCGGCGGCCGCGTCGCTGCCGCGGCTCACCTTCGTCCTGGACCACCTGGGCAAGCCGCCCGTCGCCTCCGGCGCCCTCGAACCCTGGGCGTCCGCCGTCCGGGCCCTGGCCGCACTGCCCAACACGGTGTGCAAGTTCTCCGGGCTGGTCACCGAGGCCGACCACGCCACCTGGACCGTCGACGACCTCAGACCGTACGCGGACGTGGTGCTGGACGCCTTCGGCCCCCGGCGGCTGATGTTCGGCTCGGACTGGCCGGTGTGCACCCTGGCGGCGGCGTACGGCGACGTCCTCGCCGCCGCCCGGGCCCTGACCCTCCACCTCGCCCCCGGGGAACGCCGTCGCCTCTTCGACACCACCGCCACCCGTGTCTACGGCCTCTGACCCGCCCGCGTCAGCCGGGTCGGCGGCAGGAACTCCCGCACGTACGTCCGCTGCCAGCACGCGCCCGTCTCCCGCAGCTCCCGCCAGGTCGTGTAGCGGTAGCGGAAGAGCCGGGCGCGGACGTGGCGGGGCGGGGCGTCCGCGGGGAACGGGGAGCGGCGCAGCAGCCGCAGCGTGTCCCGGTCGTTCTCCAGCAGCCGCTCCACCAGCACCCCGAACCAGGGGCCGGCGTACGCGGGCGACAGCGCGGCGAACCACATCAGCCAGTCGAGCCGCAGGTGGTACGGGGCGAACTGGCGGGGCCAGCGCCGGGGATCACCCGGCTTGCCCTTGAACTCGTACTCCCGCCAGTCGCCGTCCTCCCGGGGCACCTCGTCGGCCGTGCCCTCCACCACCACCTCGTAGCGGACGCGGCTGACGCTGCCGAACGCCCCGTAGGTGTTGACCAGGTGCAGCGGGTCGAAGGAGCGGTTCATCACCTGGCGGCGGGAGAGCATGTTGCGCACCGGCTGCCAGGACAGGCCCAGCAGCAGCGCGGACACCGCGAGCACGACCACCACGTACCACAGCGGGGCGCCGGGCACCGGGGACGCGTCGTGGGGGAACGCGATCACCGGCAGGGCCAGGACGATCGTCACCCAGTTGAGCCAGGCGAAGTTGCCGGACAGCACCAGCCACAGCTGGGTGAGGATCATCAGCGCGGCCGCGGCCGAGGCGACCGGCTGCGGGGCGAACAGCAGGAACGGCACGACCAGCTGGGTGACATGGTTCGCCGCCACCTCGACCCGGTGCAGCGGCTTGGGCAGATGGTGGAAGAACCAGCTCAGCGGCCCGGGCATCGGCTGCGTCTCGTGGTGGTGGTCCAGGCAGGTCAGCTTCCGCCAGCACGCGTCGCCGCGCATCTTGATCAGTCCCGCCCCGAACTCCACCCGGAACAGGACCCAGCGGAGCAGGAACAGCACCACGACCGGCGGCGCCACCTCGTCGTTGCCGAGGAACACGGCGAGGAAACCGACCTCGAGCAGCAGCGACTCCCAGCCGAACGAGTACCAGGTCTGCCCCACGTTGACGATCGACAGGTACAGCGCCCACGGCACCAGCCACAGCAGCATCCCGCCCCACAGCGGGAGCAGCGAGTCCAGCCCCGCGAGCAGCGCCGCCGACACCGCGCAGCCCGCCCACGCGCACCCCGCGAAGAACCGGTCCGAGTAGTGCCAGTGGAAGAGGCTCGGGGAGCGGCGGAACGGGACCCGTGCCACGTGCCGCGGCACCGGAAGCATGCCGCGCTCCCCGATCAGCGCGCGGAACTGCAGGGTCGCCGTCAGGAACGCGACCAGGTACAGCCCGGCCAGCGCCCGCTGGAAGACCAGCCGGCTCAGCCAGTAGTCGGATGCGGTGAACCACTCCACGGCCCCGCGCTCCTTCCGCCGTCGTCCCGCCCCGGACCACTGTCACCTCCGTATACCACCCGGGGACACGGGAAACCCGTGGGGAAGGAGGAGGCGGACGGGGCCCAGCGGTCGAAGAATCGCGCGAATCCTGGCAAGGTGGCCCCATGTCTGATCGGGGAGCGAGCCCCCTGTCACTCCCGGACGACTGGCCGGACCACCCGGATCCGATCCTGGTGCTCAACCGCATGGGCAGCTTCGACTGGGATCTGGACGCCGGGGTGATGCAGATGGACGCCCAGGCGCACGAGATCTTCGACGTGCGCCCCGACGAGTACGACGACCGGCCCGAGACCCTGGGGAAACGGGTACCGCCCGGCGAGGCCAGGCGGCTGGACGCGGCCGTCTCGCAGGCGTTGAAGAACGGCAGCGAGAACTACGGGGCCTACTTCCGGGTGCGCCGCCGCGACGGCGTGCTGCGCTGGACCCACACCCAGGGCTACATCCGCCGGGACGAGACCGGCCGGCCCCACCGCATCATCGGCATCGTCCGGGACGCCACCCAGGAACTGAGCGACACCGAGGCCCGGCGCGCGCAGGCCGAGCAGGAGGACGCGCGCCGCCGCCAGACCAACATCGTCCAGCTCGCCACCGCCGCCCTCGCCCACGCCCGCACCGTGCGGGAGGTCATCGACGTCCTCAAGGACACCCACGGACTCACCCACCTGGGCGCCACCAGCCTCGTGATGGGGCTGATCGAGGCGGGCCGCATCCGGCTCATCGCCGAGGGGCCCGACGGCAGCTACGTGGAGGGCACCCGCATCACCCGGATAGACGAGCCGTACCCGATGAGCGAGGCGGTACGGACCCTGAGCCCGTGCTTCATCGAGTCACCGGAGGAGTTCGAGGAGCGCTATCCGGGGCTCTGGCAGGGGCTCACCGGGCTGAACATCACCTCGGCCGCCTACCTGCCGCTCATCGTCCAGGGCCGCCCGATCGGCGCCATGGGCCTGCTCTACAGCGACCGGCACGGCTTCACCGCCGAGGAGCGCAACGTCCTGGTCGCCCTGGGCAGCAGCATCGCGCAGAGCCTGCAGCGGGCGATGTTCTACGAGCAGGAGATGGACCTCGCCCAGGGGCTGCAGCAGGCCATGCTGCCCCGCACCATCCCCAGCGTGCCCGGCGCCGACCTCGCCGTGCGCTACCGCGCCGCGAGCATCGGCGGCACCTTCGGCCGGGACATCGGCGGCGACTGGTACGACCTGATCCCGCTGCCCGGCGGCCGGGTCGGTGCCGTGATCGGCGACGTCCAGGGCCACGACACGCACGCCGCGGCCGTCATGGGCCAGTTGCGCATCGTCCTGCGCGCCTACGCCGCCGAGGGGCATCCGCCGGCCACCGTGATGGCCCGCGCCTCCGTCTTCCTGGACGAGCTGGACACCGACCGCTCCGCGACCTGCCTCTACGCCGAGGCCGATCTGTCCACCGGCGTCTTCCAGGTGGTGCGGGCCGGGCACATCGACCCGCTGGTGCGCCGCAACGACGGCTCCTGCCACCGGATCCCGGTCCCCGGCGGGCTGCCGCTCGGCCTGTCCGCGGAATTCGGCGGGCTCGACTACCCGGTCGGCACGATAGAGCTCGACCCCGGCGACACCCTGCTGCTGTGCACCGACGGCCTGGTCGAACAGCCCGGCGCCGACCTCGACGACGGCATGGAGACCCTGGCCGCGCTGATCACCGTCGGCCCGGACGACGTGCGTGACCTCGCCGACCGGCTGATCGAGGTCGCCGAGGAACGCGGCGGTGACGACGACGTGGCGCTGCTCCTGCTGCGCCGGCGCGCCCTGGACAGCCCGCGCTCCGGCGGCCGGCTGAAGCAGTACGTGCCGCCCGGCGACCCCCGGGCCCTCTCCGAGACCCGCCGCATGATCCGTACGGCGGTCAGCGCCTGGGGCGCGGCGGACCGGGCGGACGAGATCGAGCTGGTCGCCGACGAGATGATCACCAACGTGCTGATGCACACCGAGGGCACCGCCGTCGTCACCCTGCGGGTCCTCACCGGCAAGGACCGGCGCCTGCGCGTGGAGGTCGAGGACTCCTCCAGCGCCCTCCCGCGCCGCCGCGAGGCCGGTGAGTCGGGCGTCTCCGGCAGGGGGCTGCTGCTGGTCGAGATGCTCACCGACGTGTGGGGCGTCGAGGCGCGGGGCGGCGGCAAGTGCGTGTGGAGCGAGTTCGTGGTGGCCGGGGACGCCGGAACGACCTGACCCCGCCGGGCCCGGGTGGCACCCTTGACGTATGCCGGAACTTCCCGAGGTCGAGGCGCTCAAGGACTTCCTCACCGAGCACCTGACCGGCCACGAGATCGTCCGTGTGCTGCCCGTGGCGATCAGCGTCCTGAAGACCTACGACCCGCCGGTCACGGCGGTCGAGGGCCGCGAGGTCACCGCCGTGCGCCGGTACGGCAAGTTCCTCGCCCTCGCCACGGACGGCGGGCCGTACCTCGTCACCCATCTGGCCCGCGCGGGCTGGCTGCAGTGGCGGGACCCGCTGCCCGGCGGGCCGCCCCGCCCCGGCAGGGGACCGCTCGCGCTGCGGGTCGCGCTGGAGACCGGAGCGGGCTTCGATCTGACCGAGGCCGGCACCCAGAAGCGGCTCGCGGTGTACGTCGTGGCCGATCCCGGGGAGGTCGCGGGCATCGCCCGGCTGGGGCCGGACCCGCTGGCCGACGACTTCGACGAGCGGCGCCTGGCGGACCTGCTGGCCGGGGAACGCCGTCGGATCAAGGGCGCGCTGCGGGACCAGGGCCTCATCGCGGGTGTCGGGAACGCCTACAGCGACGAGATCCTGCACGCCGCCCGCATGTCCCCCTACAAGCCGGCCGGCTCGCTCACCCCGGAGGAGACCACCCGGCTGTACGAGGCCCTGCGGACCACCCTCGCCGAGGCGGTGGAACGCTCGCGGGGGGTCGCGGCCGGGCGGCTGAAGGCCGAGAAGAAGAGCGGCCTCAGGGTGCACGGCCGCACGGGCGAGGCCTGCCCGGTGTGCGGGGACACCGTCCGCGAGGTCTCCTTCAGCGACTCCTCGCTGCAGTACTGCCCCACCTGCCAGACCGGCGGCAGGCCCCTGGCCGACCGCAGGCTCTCCCGCCTGCTGAAGTGAGCCCCGGGCCGTGGCCCCCGAGGGCCGCGGCGTCACGGGGGCGCGGGCGTCACCGGGGCTGCAGTGTCACCAGATGCTCGCCCTGTGCCGTGCGCACCTCGTAGCGGGCGATCTCGTCGGGGTGCAGGGCCGAACCGCTCAGCATGGTGTTGGGGCGCGCGTCGTGACGGGCCACGCTCCAGCTGGTCACCGTCTCCTCGGAGCCGTCCCGGCCGACCACCACCAGACGGCAGACCCGGGGGCCCGCGCCGTCCTTCACCTTCAGCCGCACGTGGCTGCCCCACGCCTCGTCCGCCGCGGTCACCTCCGCCCACACCCCGGACCGCTCGTCGGTCGCCGCGACGCTCACGGCGCTCTCGCCGCCGCCACCGTCCTGCGCCATCACCGCGACCGAGGGCGCGGACACCGCGAGCACCACCGAGGCGGCCAGTGCGAGCAGCAGCCGGCGGCGCCCCGTGCGGTTGCGTGCCGCCACCTGGGACACGAGCCGGTCCAGCATCCGGGGGCCGGGCTTGGCCAGCGGGTGCACCGGGCGCGGTGTCGCGCTCCGGTACAACATCAACTGACGTGCCACAGGCCCGAATTCGGTCACCTGGACAGCGCAGCTCGGGCACTCCATGAGGTGGTCCTCGAAGCGGAACGCCTCCGCCTCGTCCAGCACGCCGAGCGCGTAGGCGCCGACGTCGCGATGCCTTTCCAGGGACCTCATGCCGAATCCTCGTGCCGTTGGGTGCGGGTGGGGTTACTCCTTGCTCCCACCGGTACGCACCAGTCGGCCGAATCACTCAAGCCACGTGCCGAATCGTGACCAAAGGATTCGGAGCCCTCCGGCCCGCGGATTGGTCGGATTCCGAGGAACCTAGAAAAGATGGATGGCGAGGTGGCCGAGCGGCAGTCCGAGCTCCCAGGCGGGCGTCCACACCTCGGGTCCCTCACCCTCGCCGCCCGCCGCGCCACCCGGTACCGCGTCGAGGTCCGGGGCGAGCAGTTCCGTCTCCCGCAGCCAGCGCCACGCCTCCCGGGCCAGCTCCAGATCCGGGTCCGGCGTCCCGCGGCCGGCCGCGCCCCGGGCCACGTCGGCCAGGCGGCCCTGCACCCATTCCTGCCAGGGCTGGTCGTACGCGGTCAGCGACAGCCAGGTCTCCAGCTGGGTGATCACCCGGATCCCGGACAGCTCGCCCTCGGTGTCGGACAGGAAGACGGTGAGCGCCAGCGCGTCCCGGCCGGCCCGGAACTCGAACGACGTCGGCGGCATGAGATCGCCGCTGCGCAGCAGCTCGTCGGCGATGTACTCGGCGTACAACCAGGCCATCGGGACGGTCAGTTCACCGTCACCGGTGTCGTCCGTGCTCTCTCGACCTCTGTGCAGCATCCCTTCCTGCCTTCCTCCGGTGCGTGCGCGTCGCCCGAACCCGGGCCCCCGGTCCGGAACACGGATGAGGACAGCCGATTACTCAACCGGGGTCGTCGGCAAGGCGCTTTACGGAGGCTTGACTCGGCAGTCGGTTTCACCGCATGTCGGGGGCGTATCCGGGAAGCACCCGGCGCAGGGCGCGCAGCGCGTAGTACGCGCGGGACTTCACGGTACCGGGCGGGATCCCGAGGGCCGTCGCGGCTTCCGCCACACTCGCCCCCTGGAAGTACACCAGCACCAGGACGTCACGGTGCTCCGGAGTGAGTGTCTTCACAGCCTCACGGACGTCGAGCGCCGCCGCGGCCCGCTCGGCGTGATCCGAGATCACCCGGGCGTTCTCCAGCACCGCGTCCCCGACCTCGGGCGGACGGGCCTGCCGGGCCCGCCGCGCGTCGATCGCGAGCCGCCGCCCCACGGTCAGCAGCCAGGGCCGTACGGAGTCGAAGTTCTCGGCGCGCAATGCCTCGGGGTGCTGCCACGCGCGCACCAGCGTCTCCTGCACCAGATCCTCCGCGCGCTGCCGGTCGCCGTCGCAGAGCCGGAGCAGCAGCGCGAAGAGGGGCCGGCCGTGCTCGCGCTGCAGTGCGGCGAGCTCGTGCTCGGCGGTCGTCCCGTTCGTGAGTGTGATTCCGGCCGTCATGGCCGTATGCCAGCGCACGGCGCCCGCCGGGGACAGGGCGCGTGCAGCGGCGTGCGGCGGACGGTCGATCGCGTCGGCGAACGGTTCGACGAACGGTCGGGACGGGCGTTCGCGCACGCCGGACGGCCTAAAGGGCGTGTCGGAGCGACCGTCGTCAGGACGCGGCTTCTTACCTGTTTATCCACAAATACGACTACAGCGGGGTGAAGTGATGATCGCACGCAGTCGGCAGGTGGCCCTCGTCCTGACCGTCGTCCTCGCCGCGGGGGCCGCCTGCCAGGCCCGCGACCACCGGCCGCCGGAACCGGGGCGTCCGGCCCCCTCCGCGCCGGGCCGCCCCGGCTTCACCCTCGTCGCCTCCGGTGACGTGCTGCCCCACACCTCGATCATCGAGCGCGCCCGCTACGACGCCGGCGGCACCGGGTACGACTTCCGGCCGATGCTCTCCGGCATCCGCTCCGTCGTCGCCCCCGCGGACGTGGCGCTGTGCCACATGGAGACCGTCTACGGCGCCGACGGCGACTACACCGGCTATCCCCTCTTCAAGTCGCCGCCCGAGATCGCCGACGCCCTCGCCGCGACCGGCTACGACGGCTGCTCCACCGCCTCCAACCACAGCCTCGACGACGGCGCGGAGGGCATCCGCCGCACGCTCGACGCCCTCGACCGGGCGGGCGTCCGGCACGCCGGCTCGGCGCGCAGCGAGCGGGAGGCCCGCACCGCCACCGTGCTCCGCGCGGGCGGGGCGCGTCTCGCCCATCTCGCCTACACCTACGACACCAACGGCCTGGCGATGCCCCCCGGCCGGCCCTGGGCGGTCAACCTGGTCGACGAGGCCCGGATCGTCGAGGACGCGCGGGCCGCCCGCCGGGCCGGAGCCGATGTCGTCGTGGTCTCGGTGCACTGGGGCACCGAGTGGCAGGACGCCCCCGACGAGCGGCAGACCGGGCTGGCCCGCTCGCTCACCGCCTCGACCACCGGCGGCCGCCCCGACATCGACCTGATCCTCGGCACCCACGCCCATGTGCCGCAGGCGTACGAGAAGGTCAACGGCACCTGGGTGGTCTACGGCATGGGCGATCAGATCGCCGGTGAGATGACCGGCCCCGACGGCGTGCGGGACGCCCGCGGCAACCAGTCCACCCTCGCCCGCTTCACCTTCGCCCCGCCCGCCCGCGAGGGCGGGCGCTGGGAGGTCGCCCGTGCCGAGTTCGTTCCGCAGTTCTTCGACGTGGACGCCGGGCGGGTGGTCGACCTCAACCGGGCGCTCGCCCGCGGGGCCGAGGTGCGCCCGGTGCGCGACCGGATCCGGGACGTGGTGCTGAGCCGTGGCGCGGCGCAGGACGGCCTGACGATGGGGGAGTAGGGGCCGTCAGTCGGTGTCGACGTGGTCCAGTGCCCGGAGCAGTTCGCCCAGCACCCGCAGACAGGCCGTCACGTCGGCCTCCGTCAGGCCCCCGCCGGTCTCCCGCAGCAGCCGGTGCTCGCTCTCCAGGACGGCGGCGATCGCCTCGGCGCCCTGCCGCGTCGGACGGATCAGGGGGGAGCGCCGGTGGGCGGGATTGGGGACGCTCTCCACCAGGTGCTGCGCCGCCGCGTCGTTCACCATGCGCTGGACGAACTGCCGGCTGATCGCCTGTGCCCGGCCCATCTGCGGCACCGTCATGGGCCCGTTGCGGTGCAGCAGCGTCAGCACGGCACGGACGCCCAGCGACAGTCTCGCGCCGTCCAGCCCCTGCTCCACGCTGCGCTGGGCGCGCCGGTAGAGGGGGCCGACCAGGTCGTACACCTCGGTGAGGCGGCGGCCGAGTTCGTCCGGGGGGAGGGGGGTGTCGATGTCCTTCACCCCGCCATCATGACATCCAGGTTGTCAAACTCGGCGCAAGATGACACCTTGGTTGTCATGACTGCTGCTTCGGACCTGCGTTTCCTGTCCACCGACGACGGTGATCTGGCCTACCTGGACACCGGTTCCGGCGATCCCGTCGTCCTGATCCACTCGGGGTACGTGGACCACCGGGTCTGGCGGGACCAGATCCCCGCCCTGGCCGCACACCACCGGGTGATCGCCCCGGACGTGCGCGGCCACGGTTTCTCGGCCAACGCGACCGCGCCGTTCCGCTGGGCCGACGACCTGGCCGCGCTGCTGCGCCACCTGGACGCGGGACCCGCCGTCCTCGTGGGCCTGTCCATGGGCGGTGTGATCGCCACCGACACGGTGCTGGAACATCCCGGGCTGGTCCGCGCCGTGGTCACCTCCGGCGCCGTGACCGGGGACTTCCAGTACACCGATCCCTGGCACGAGGAGCTCCGGGCGGAGAGCGCCCGGGCGCTGGCCGCAGGCGACCCGGAGGCCTGGCTGCGGTCCTTCCTGCGCGTGGTGCCCGGCCCGTACCGCAGCGAGGACGACATGGATCCGGACATCGTGCGCAGGCTGCGCGAGATGGCCCTCCACACGCTCGCCAAGCACACCCCGGACGAGAAGGACTGGCTGGTGCGCCTGACCGGCTCCTGGGACCGGGTGGCGGAGATCGGCGTCCCGGTGCTCGCCCTCAACGGATCCCTCGAACCCGCCGACCTGCACGCCGCGGCCGAGCGGCTCACCGCCGCCGTCCCCGACGGCCGGTCGGTCACCGTCGAGGGAACCGGCCACTACCCGAACCTGGAGCGGCCGCGGCTCTTCAACGACACCGTCCTCGGTTTCCTGCGCTCCCTCTGACGCGGCGTCGGCCGTGCCGCGGCGTGCCGGGCGGGCGGCAGCCCGTCCCCCCGGCACCCGCCGCGCTACGGCACCACCGTCACCGGCCGGCGCCCGGCCTTCACCAGGCGCACCGCGACCGATCCGGCGAACCTCGCCTCCCGGATCCGGGCCACCAGGTCCTCGGCGACCTCCTCCGTGGCGGCCGCCACCGGCGCGCCCAGGGCGACTCCGGCCGCGGCCACCCGCTGCACGTACACGGGGGCGAGCAGCGTGCCCTGACGCCGCGCCAGGCCGGTGGCGGACGCCGCGGCCCGCAGCGAGGAGTCGGAGCCGTCCACCCCGGCCACGATGACCTTCGGACCGTCCGTGCCCCGTTCGAACCGGGAGGACTGCTGTTCCGTCACGCGGACGAGGCCGGCGAACCGTCCGGTCCGGACCGCCGTTCACCCACCCCGTCCACCGGGCCGCGCTGCGCCGGCCGGGTGAAAAAGTGCCGCCGCACCAGTGTCGTCGAGGTGCGTCGGCCCTCCGCGGGGCGACTGATGAGTCATGCAGAAGGATCAGTTGCTCACCCGGCGCCGGGCGTTGCTCACCGGCGCCGCCGCCCTGGGTGCGGCGGGTGTCGCCGCGGCGCTCGTGCCGGGCACCGGGAACAGGGCCGCGCCCCCGGCGCCGCCCGCGCCCGGAGCCCAGGCCGCCCGCCGCCCGCTCAAGCCCTCCGAGTACCGCCTGAGGCCGCTGACCGGCTACGGCCCGCCGAGCGCGACCGGCAGCACACCGGTGCGCACGGAACCGCTGCTGCGGATGTCCGGGCGCGGCCGCACCATGGTGCTGACCTTCGACGACGGACCCGACCCCCGCTACACCACGCCGATCCTGGACACCCTGGCCCGCTACGAGGTGCGGGCCATGTTCTTCGTGTGCGGGGAGATGGCGGCCGAGAACCCGGACCTCCTGGCCCGGATGGCGGACGAGGGGCACGTGGTCGGCAACCACACCTGGAGCCACCCCCTGCTCACGCGCCTCGGCCGCCGCCGGATCCGCCTGGAGATGGAACGCACCTGCGACATCATCGAGAAGGCGCACGGCGAACGCCCCCAGTGGTTCCGCGCGCCCTACGGCGCATGGAACCGCGCCGCCTTCCAGCTCGGCGCCGAGCTGGGCATGGAGCCCCTTGCCTGGACGGTCGACACCCTGGACTGGACCACACCGGGCACCGCCACCATCGTCGACCGGGTGGAGGACGGCGCCGCCCCCGGCGTCGTGGTGCTCTCGCACGACGCCGGGGGCGATCGCTCGCAGAGCGTGCGGGCCCTGCGCGCCTACCTGCCCGGACTGCTCGACTCCGGCTACCACATCAGCGTGCCCCGCCGGCAGTACGCCTGAGCGCCCCCGCCCGCCCGGGCGGGGGACCGCTCAGCGGACCTCGGCCAGGCGGGCGAAGACGACGACGTTCCCGTCGTAGCCGTCCTGCGGGGAGAAGCCGCCGCCGCAGGTGATGACCCGCAGCTCCGCCGTCCCCTTGGAGGCGTAGACCCGGTCACCGGGGAAGTCGTTCTTCGCGAACACCTCGACCCCGTAGATCTCGAACACGGCCGTCTTCCCGTCCCTGCGGGCGATCTCGACGCGGCTGCCCTTCTGCAGCGCCCCCAGCCCGTAGAACACCGCCGGGCCCTGCGCGTTGTCGACATGGCCGACGACGACCGCCGTGCCCTTCTCGCCCGGCGCGACCGCGCCGGTGAACCAGCCCGCCAGATTCGGGTCCTCGGGCGGCGGCGCGTCCACCCAGCCCTCCACGTCCAGACCCACCGGCATGACCGGCGCGTCCACCTGGATCGCCGGGATGCGGACCCGTTCCGGCACGGCGTACGGCAGCGGCCCCACCGCGGGCACCGTGACCTCGCCGGGGGTCCGGACGTCGGCGGCGGCCGCGCCGGCCGGCTGGGGCGGACCGGTGTCGAACTCTCCCGAACCGTTGCGCAGGAGCGCGAGGCCGGTGAGCAGGACCAGCGCTATCACGCCCCACGGGGCGCGTCTTCTCCGCCGGGCCTCCCACTCGGCTTCGTCCGGCTCGAAAGCAGACATTCGCCTTCCCCTCTCGACACGGCCGTCGCCGTACCACTCGCGCATGACGAAAACGCTAGGCGGCGCGCGCGCAACCGGCGACGGGACGGCGGCGAACGGGTGGCCGGGACCCGACCCGGTGCGCCATCCGGGGCGGGACCCGACGAAGATTTTCTGACGGTCCGTGACCTGCGGTGATATCCCCTGGCGCGGTGGTCCGCCGGGGGCTGCGCTCACCGGTACGGACCATTCCCGAAATGCGGTGCGGCGCAGGGCAACTGAGGGTCTTTCCGGGAGGTGCTTTCTCGCCGATCGGACCGGGGACGGGCCCCGGGGCGCCTTCCGCGGAGGATCACATGCGCAACTCACGTGCCCTGGCGGTCGCCGGTGTCGCGGCCGCCGTCCTGGGGGCCGCCGCCCCGGCGGCCGTCGCGGACTCCGGCCGGGTCCCCAACCCGTCCAACATCGTCGCCCTGCCCAGCGTCATCGCCCGCGGGGGCCAGCTGACCATCACCGTCGACGGCTGCCCCAACGGCGGCACGGCGACCTCCAACGCCTTCCCCCGGACCAACCTGACGCCCATCCACGGTGCCAACAGCACCTCCAAGGGAACCGCCACCGTCGACGAGGACGCCCGCGCCGGTTCCTACGACATCACGGTCCACTGCTCCGGCAGGAGCCTGACCCGTCCGGCCGCCTTCACCGTCATCGGCGGTGTGCGCGGCGGCATCGGCGGCAGCAGCACCAGCGGTGCCACCCCCACCGACGTGGCGATCGGCGGGGCGCTGGTGGCCGCGGCGGTCGCCGGCAGCGGTGTCTTCTGGATGCGCCGTCGCGCCGAGAAGCGGATCTGAGCCGCTGTTCCCCTCGGTCCCGATGCGCACGTGTTCGACAGGCCGCGCCCCGGATCCCGCCGGATCCGGGGCGTCGCTCCGTCCCCGCGAGGCGGCTCAGCCGCCGACGTGCGGGAAGAGCCGCAGGAACGGGTCCGCCGACGTGGCCAGGCCCCTGCCGTACGGTGCGTCGAAGTCCCAGATGAGGAAGAGCAGGAAGGCGATCAGCGCGGAGAACAGCCCGGCGAGGACCATCTCCCGGGCGGTGCGCCGGATCTGCAGCGCGAAGATCATCCCGATGGTGATGACGGCCCCCGCGATCAGACCGAACCACACGACGCCCGGCATGGTCTCCCCGGTCGACTCGGCCCGCGCGCTGCGCGCCTCGTCGGCGGCGGCCACCTGGTCCACCAGCGGCTGGTAGGCCTGGGCCTCGAAGTCCGTCCGCGGCTGGTAGTCGGTGACGTCCCGGCGGACCCGGTCGAGCAGGGCGGTACCGCGCTCGGTGACCCGGCTGTCGTCGGCCATGGACCGCCACTCGGTGGTGACGACGTGTCCGACATAGGCGTTGACATCGTCCCGGATGCGGTCACGCACCTCGGCGGGATAGACCCGTACCCGCTCGCTGATCTCGTGCAGGGCGACCGCCTCCGCCCGTACGTGCTCCTGGGCGGCGCTGCGGCCCTCCCAGACACCGGCGATGGCGAGACCCAGGACGATGGCGTACACCACGCCGATCCACATCGTCATGTACTCGATGACGTCCGGGGTCTCGCTGGTGTCCTCGTCGTCGGCCGCCCTGCGGTGCCGCAGCAGCGTGATGACGACCACGACGGCACAGGCGGCGAGCATCGCGAGGGTGAGAACAAGCCATTCCGGCAAGAGGTGCCTCCAGAAAGGGGTCGGACGGGTCTCAGCGCGGACGCAGCGCGGCGATGGCGACCACCGCGGGCGTCGTGATGAGCAGGACGAAGGTGAGCGGCGAGGTGGTGCTGTTGCCGGGCTTGCGTGCCGGGGCCGCGCGGTACGCCGGGTAGTGCACGGGCGCGGCGGACGGCCGCGGCTTCGGCGGGTCCGGCGGCGGGGCCGGCGGTGGTGGCGGTGGTGGCGCCGGCCGGGGAGGCGAGGGCGGTGGGGCCGGCGGCGCGGGGGCCGGCGGCGGTACCGGACGGGCCCTGGGCGGAGGCGGTGGCGGTTCCGGCGTCGGGTCGGGACTCGGCGGGGGAGTGGGAGTCGGTGTGGGTGGGGGCGGTGGTGTCGGCGTGGGAGTGGGCGTCGGCGTCGGCGTCGGTACGCAGGGCGGGGGATCCGTCCAGGTGAGGCTGCCCGCGATCGCCACCGCCTCGGTGCCGCCCGGTCCCGTCGAGGCGTAGGCGCAGGCGTCGGCCACCGCCGCGCCGGGCGCCCCGGCGAGCGCCCAGACCAGCGCCGACGCGGCCAACGCGCGGGTCACCAAGCGGGATTGGGTCCGTACGAGAGGGTGCACGACGAGGATCATGAGTCGGGAACCGGCCGGTCACGCGTGGGAGCCCGGTGATTGCCCCGAAGGAGTTAAAGAAAGAAATACGGGCCGCCGTTGAACACGACGCGTGCTTCCGTGCGTACCCATCGTCGAGCGGCGGCACAGCAGGGCGCTGCAAGACCCTGGCGATGATCTGGAGTTGACGATGAAGACCACCTGGCGGACCGCCTCACTGGTGGCGAGCGCCGCGGCGGTGCTGGCCCTGACCACCGCGTGCGGTCAGGACGCCCCGCCGCCCCCCGTCAGCCAGAACGTGGGTGCCACGGCCGCGGCCGGCAGCGGGGGCGACCAGGCCGGCGGCGACCAGGCCGGTGCCGGACAGGCCGGCGGCGGGCAGGCCGCCGCGAGCCCCTCCGACACCGCGGGCGAGCTGAACGTCTCCACCAACGCCGAACTGGGCAAGGTGGTGACGGACAACCTCGGCCTGACCCTGTACCGCTTCGACCAGGACACCGCGAAGCCGCCCAAGTCCAACTGCGAGGACGACTGCGCCAAGACCTGGCCGCCGGTGCCCGCCGACGACGCCTCGGCCGGCGAGGGGATCGACGAGGCGCTGCTCGGGGAGGTCACCCGGGCCGACGGCACCAAGCAGCTCACCGTCGACGGCTGGCCCGCCTACCGGTACGTCAAGGACGTCAACGCCGGGGACGCCAAGGGCCAGGGCGTGGGCGGCAAGTGGTTCGCGTTCACCCCCGAGGGCAAGAAGGCGCGGGGCGCCGAACAGGCGGGGCTGTCCACCCGCCAGGACCCGAAGCTGGGCGAGATCGTCGTCGACAGGAACGGCATGACGGTCTACCGCTTCATGAAGGACGAGGCCTGGCCGAAGCCCGTCTCGGCCTGCACCGGCGCCTGCCTGGAGAAGTGGCCGGCGGTGGCACCGGTGGACTTCGCGGACACCAAGGGCATCCAGAAGAAGGGCTACATGACCTTCACCCGCCCGGACGGCGCCGCCCAGCAGACCATCAACTGCTGGCCCATCTACACCTTCGCCGGTGACAAGGCCGCCGGCGACACCAACGGTCAGGGCGTGGGCGGCACGTGGTACGCCGTACGCCCCGACGGCAAGCCGGTCGGCGCTCCGGAGAAGTAACAACCTCCCCAGGGTGTCGTCCGCTCCGGATGCCGCCGGCCGAGCGTCCGCCCCTCCGCAGCCCGCGGAGGGGCGGACCGTTTTGCCGTGATTCACCGGTACCCGTGGAAATACCGCCGGTCTTCACCGGTACTTCTCGGCCTGTCGGAACTCTCCGGAATGCCGCCGGCACTTCTCGTCACGCATACGGGTATACCGATTCGGCACGTGCCATTGGCAGTGACCGGGAACGGATGGTCAATTTCCGTTTGGGCTCGCCCGATTGGCAGGCGATCAGTAGCCTCTGCTCGAACACCGGATCGCCTACGTTGTGGAGAGTTGCATGGAGCGTCCCGCCTGGGCTCCCCGGAGCATCGACATCTCGGTGCCCAGCGTCTCCCGGATGTACGACTACTACCTGGGCGGATCGCACAACTTCGAGGTCGACCGGCAAGCGGCCCGCAGGGCCATGGAGTTCATGCCGGGACTCCCCAAGATCATGCAGGCGAACCGGGCGTTCATGCGCCGGGCGGTGCGTTTCGCCGTCGCCGGGGGCATCACCCAGTTCCTGGACATCGGCTCCGGCATTCCGACCTTCGGCAACGTCCACGAAGCGGCACAGGCGGCCGCTCCGGACGCCCGTGTGATGTACGTCGACCACGACCCGGTGGCGGTGGCACACAGCCAGGCGGTTCTCGAAGGCAACGACGGCGCGGGCATCCTCGCCGCGGACCTCCGAAAGCCCCGGGAGATCCTGGACAGTCCCGAACTGCTCCGGCTGATCGACCTGAATCGGCCGGTGGCGCTGCTTCTCGTTGCCATACTGCATTTCGTGGAGGACGCGGACGACCCGTATGCGGCGGTGGCCGAACTGCGCGAGGCACTCGCGCCCGGCAGCATGCTGGTGCTCAGCCACGCCTCCTACGACGGGATCCCGTTGCCGCCGGAGCGGGCCGAGGGCGCGGTGGACGTGTACCGGAACATCCGCAACCCGCTGATCATGCGCACGCGCGACGAGATCGCGCGGTTCTTCGAGGGGTACGACATGGTGGAACCCGGACTGGTGCCGATGCCGCAGTGGCGGCCCGACACCGCACCGGAGGACGAGGATCCCTACGCCTTCTCCGGTTTCGCGGGCGTGGGGCGTACGGCGTGAGCGCGGAGCCGGACGGGCCGGAGGACAGACTGCGCCGGTTCGCGACGATCTGGAGCCGGGCCGTCTTCCCGGTGACCTCGACCTCCTCGACCCGCCCCGAGTTCGAGGCGCGGCTGCTGCCGCTGGCCCGGCTGCTGAGCGAGGCGCTGCGGGCCAGGTCGTTCGACGCGGACGCGGGCAGGCAGGCCGGCGCGGGCCTGGTCCGGGAGCACTGCACCGACCCCGAGGCGCTCAGCCGCACCCTGGACTGCGTGGACGCCTACCTCGTCCTGTACTGCGGCGAGGGCGGC
Organism: Streptomyces pilosus; assembly: GCF_014649835.1. Lineage (GTDB taxonomy): Bacteria > Actinomycetota > Actinomycetes > Streptomycetales > Streptomycetaceae > Streptomyces > Streptomyces pilosus. Next base: position 300,702 of record NZ_BMTU01000002.1, read on the forward strand.
GACCGCGAGGACCTCAGGGCGCGCAGCGCCCGGCTCCAGCACGCCATGGCCGCGGGTTTCGCGCAGGCGCTGCGCGAGCGGACGCTGGCCGAGCAGGAGGCCATCGCGCAGGCCGCGCTGGAGGCCCAGGGCGTGGTGGCCCAGGCGCTGCACGCCACCGAGGCCCGCTTCCGCGCGGTCTTCGAGGGCGCGGCCATAGGCATCGGCATCGCCGACCTGGAGGGCAACATCCTCCAGGTCAACAACGCGCTGCGGCGCATGTTCGGCCTGTCCGAGCAGGGACTGCGCGGCCGCAACGTCAGGGACTGGGTCCACCCGGACGACCCTCCGCAGACCTGGCGGCTCTACGAGGAGCTGGTGAGCGGCGAGCGCGAGCACTACCACCTCGAGAAGGCCTTCTACCGCCCCGACGGAACGGTCCTGTGGACCAACCTGACGGTGTCCCTGCTGCGCGACGCCGACGGCGACCCGCAGTACCAGCTCGCCCTCATGGAGGACACCACCGAGCGGCGGTTGCTCAACCTCCGGCTGCGCTACGAGGCCACCCACGACGCGCTCACCGGGCTGCCCAACCGGACCTTCTTCTTCGAGCGTCTGGAGAAGGCGCTCGGCGCGGGCGAGGGCCAGCGGTTCGGGCTGTGCTACCTCGACCTGGACGGTTTCAAGACCGTCAACGACAGCCTCGGGCACGCTGCCGGCGACCGGCTGCTCGTCGAGGTCGCCGACCGGCTCCAGGCCTGCGCGACCGCACCCGGCGAGATGGTGGCGCGGCTCGGCGGCGACGAGTTCGTGGCGCTCACCACCGGCCCGGACACCCAGCGCACGGTCGACGAGCTCGCCGCCCGCATCATGAACGCGCTGCTCGCCCCGATCAGCGTCGACGGCCGGGAGCTGACCGTGCGCGGCAGCATCGGCATCGTCGAGGGGCCGGCCGGTGAGCGCAGCCCGGCGGAGATCCTGCGCAGCGCCGACATCACCATGTACCGGGCCAAGTCGGCGGGCGGCAACCGTTTCGAGCTCGCCGACCCGGAGGCCGACGCCCGCGCCATCACCCGGCACGGGCTCACCACGGCGCTGCCGACGGCCCTGGACCGGGGCGAGTTCTTCATCGAGTACCAGCCCCTGGTGCACCTCGGTGACGGCAGCGTCCGGGGCGCCGAGGCGCTGGTGCGCTGGCTGCATCCGCAGCACGGGGTGCTCTCCCCGGACCGGTTCATCCCGCTCGCCGAGCACACGGGACTCATCGTGCCGCTGGGCCGCTGGGTGCTGGAGCAGTCCGTGCGCCAGGCCAGGGAGTGGCAGGACCGGCACGGCGGTGCGGAGGCCCTCGGCCCGCTGCGCATCAACGTCAACCTCTCGCCCTGCCAGCTCACCCACCCCGGCCTGGTCCAGGACACCGTCGACATCCTGGAACGCACGGGGGTCGAGCCCGACGCGCTGTGCCTGGAGGTGACCGAGTCGGCGCTGATCGGAGCGGACGACGACCTGCTGAAGCCGCTGCGCCGCCTGGCGGAGATGGGCGTCGACATCGCCCTCGACGACTTCGGCACCGGTTACTCCAACCTGGCCAATCTGCGCCGGCTCCCGGTGAGCGTCCTGAAGCTGGACCGTTCCTTCACGCAGAGCATGCAGCAGTTCCCGGCCGACCCCGTCGACCTCAAGATCGTCGAGGGCATCGTCTCCCTGGCGCACAGCCTCGACCTCGCGGTCACGGTGGAGGGCGTGGAGACCGGCGCCCAGGCCGAGCAGCTCCGCATCCTGGGCTGCGACACGGCCCAGGGCTGGTACTACGCCCGCCCGGGACCGCCGGACCGGCTGCACGAACTGGCGCTCGTCGACGCGACGGGTTGAGCAGTGCGGACGAGCCAGGAGAGGGACCCGGTGCGCGCGGCGATCGAGGGTGAGCTGCGGCTCATGGACCCGGCGGTGCGGTCCTCCCGTACCGAGGTCGTGCGCCTGCTGGATCCGGAGTTCACCGAGGTGGGCGCCTCGGGCCGGCGCTACACGTACGAGGAGATGGTCGCCGAGCTGCACGACCAGCCGGGCAGTTCGGCGGACGGGCCTGTCCACGAGCCGTCGGGGATCACCGGGATGCTCCTGGCCCCCGGGCTGGTGCACCTCACGTACGAGACCCGCTTCGGCGGGCGCCGGGCCCTGCGCAGCTCCCTGTGGCGCGAGCGCGACGACCGCACCGGCTGGCGCATGTACTACCACCAGGCCACGCCGGCCCCCTGAGGCGCGCGATCGACGGCGCACGGGGACCGGGGGCGAAGCCCTCGGTGGCGGGACGGGCAGGGGCGGCGGGAGCGAGGGACTCGCACCCCGTCGTCAGCGCTCCAGCAGCATCCGCTGCAGCTCCCGCGCCGCGCGGGGCGGGGCCACGTCACTGCGGTGGGCCAGGGCGATGGCCCGGTGCAGCCCCGGCCGCGCCAGCGGAGTGACCCGCAGTCCGTGCCCCGACCGCGCGGCGACCATCCGCGGCACCACCGCCACCCCCAGCCCCGCCCGCACGAATCCCAGCACCGCGTCCATCTCCCCGCCCTCCACCGCGAACTCCGGCTCGAAGCCCTCCGCCCGGCAGGCCGCCACCGTCAGCTCCCGCAGGTCGTAGCCGTGCCGGAACATCACCAGCCGCTCACCCTCCAGATCGGCGATCCGCACCGTGCCCCGGCCCCGCCCCGGCCGCGTGGCGTCCGGCGACGACACCACCACCAGGTCCTCCCGCAGCAGCTCCACCGTGGTCAGCGCGGGCGACGGCGTCGGCAACGGCAGCACCACCAGGGCCAGGTCCAGCGCGCCCCGCGCCAGCTCCCGCACCAGGTCGTGCGAGCCGCCCTCCTCGATCAGCAGACGCACACCCGGATACCGGTCGTGAAAGGCGCGCAGCACGTCGGGCAGCAGGCCGGTGCACAGGCTCGGCGTCGCCCCCAGCCGCACCCGCCCGCCGCGCAGCTGTGCCACCTCCTGCACCTCGTGCCGCGCCGTCTCCGTGTCGGCCAGGATCCGCCGCGCCAGCGGCAGCAGCGCCTCGCCCGCGTCGGTCAGCGTGATGTTCCCCCGTGCCCGCCGGAACAGGTCCGCCCCCAGCTCCCGCTCCAGCGCCTTGATCTGCTGGGAGAGGGACGGCTGTGCGACGTGGACCAGTTCGGCGGCCCGGGTGAAGTGCCGGGTCTCGGCGACCGCCACGAAGTACTGGAGCTGCTGGAACTGCATACAGCCACCATAGCCCCTGCCTATCAAAACAAGGCGGACCATGTCTTGGACCGATGGGGCCTTCCGGCCCTAGCGTCTGATGCCATGGCTCTGGCAACGCGGACGGACCGACGACCGTCCATGGCACGCACCGTGTGGAACTCGACCGTCGGCAAGAAGACAGTGATGGCGGTCAGCGGCCTCGTCATGCTGCTCTACCTGGTCGCCCACATGATCGGGAACCTGAAGATCTTCTTCGGGGCAGGGGAGTTCAACCACTACGCCCACTGGCTGCGCACGGTCGGCGAACCGTTCATGCACTACGAGTGGACGCTCTGGCTGATCCGCGTCGTCCTCGTGGTCGCGGTGATCGCGCATGCCGTCTCCGCCTACCAGCTCAGCCGCCGCGACATCAAGGCGCGCCCCAGCAAGTACGTGCACAGGAAGCCGCGGGCGAGCTACGCCACCCGCACCATGCGCTGGGGCGGGATCATCCTCGCCCTGTTCATCGTCTGGCACCTCCTCGACCTGACCACCGGAACCGTGCACTCCGGTGGATTCGAGACCGGAAAGCCCTATCAGAACGTCGTCGACACCTTCTCCACCTGGTACGGCAACACCATCTACGTCGTCGCGATGATCGCCGTCGGCCTGCACATCCGGCACGGCTTCTGGAGCGCGGCCCAGACCCTCGGCGTCGGCAGCCGCACCCGTGACCGCGCCCTGAAGACCACCGCCAATGCCCTCGCGCTGCTGCTCACGGCCGGCTTCCTCGCCGTCCCCGTGGGCGTCATGACCGGAGTGGTGAGCTGACCATGACCTCCTACACCGCCTACACGACCGGCGAGCCCGTCGCCGACACCAAGGCCCCCGCGGGCCCGGTCCACGAGCGCTGGGACAGGCGCCGCTTCGAGGCCAAGCTGGTCAACCCCGCCAACCGGCGCGGCAAGACCGTCATCGTCGTCGGCACCGGCCTCGCGGGCGGCTCCGCCGGCGCCACGCTCGCCGAACAGGGCTACCACGTGGTCCAGTTCTGCTACCAGGACTCCCCGCGCCGCGCCCACTCCATCGCCGCGCAGGGAGGCATCAACGCGGCGAAGAACTACCGCAACGACGGCGACTCCGTCCACCGGCTGTTCTACGACACCGTCAAGGGCGGCGACTTCCGCTCCCGCGAGTCCAACGTCCACCGCCTCGCGCAGATCTCCGTCGAGATCATCGACCAGTGCGTCGCCCAGGGCGTGCCCTTCGCCCGCGAGTACGGCGGTCTCCTGGACACCCGCTCCTTCGGCGGTGTCCAGGTCTCCCGCACCTTCTACGCCCGCGGCCAGACGGGCCAGCAGCTCCTCCTCGGCGCCTACCAGGCGCTCAGCCGGCAGATCGCCGCCGGCAACGTCGAGATGCACCCGCGCACCGAGATGCTCGACCTGATCGTCGTCGACGGCCGGGCCCGCGGCATCGTCGCGCGCGACCTGATCACCGGGAGGATCGACACGTACTTCGCGGACGCCGTCGTCCTCGCGAGCGGCGGCTACGGCAACGTCTTCTACCTGTCGACGAACGCCATGAACTCCAACGCCACCGCGATCTGGCGGGCGCACCGGCGCGGCGCCCACTTCGCCAACCCCTGCTTCACCCAGATCCACCCCACCTGCATCCCGCGCACCGGTGACCACCAGTCCAAGCTCACCCTGATGAGCGAGTCGCTGCGCAACGACGGCCGGATCTGGGTGCCCAAGGCCAAGGGCGACACCCGCCCGGCCGACCGGATCCCCGAGGACGAGCGCGACTACTACCTGGAGCGCATCTACCCCTCCTTCGGCAACCTGGTGCCCCGCGACATCGCCTCCCGGGCCGCCAAGAACGTCTGCGACGAGGGCAGGGGAGTGGGCCCCGGGGGCCAGGGCGTCTACCTGGACTTCGCCGACGCCGTCAAGCGCATGGGACGTGAGGCGGTCGAGGCGAAGTACGGCAACCTCTTCGACATGTACCAGCGCATCACCGACGAGGACCCGTACCGGGTGCCGATGCGCATCTACCCCGCCGTGCACTACACGATGGGCGGACTGTGGGTCGACTACGACCTCCAGACCACCGTTCCGGGCCTGTTCGCGATCGGTGAGGCCAACTTCTCCGACCACGGCGCCAACCGGCTAGGAGCCTCCGCGCTGATGCAGGGCCTGGCCGACGGCTACTTCGTCCTCCCGGCCACCATCAACGACTACCTGGCCCGCAACCCGCACCAGGACGCGGTGACCGACGGGCACCCGGCGGTGCAGGAGGTGGTGGCCGAGACCCAGGACCGGCTGCACCTGCTCCTGTCGGTGGACGGCGACCGCACCCCCGACTCCTTCCACCGCGAGGTCGGCGAACTCATGTGGGAGTTCTGCGGCATGGCGCGCACCGACTCCGGGCTGCGCAAGGCCCTGGAGCGGATTCCGCAGATCCGCGAGGAGTTCTGGCGCCGCATCAAGGTCCCCGGCACCGGGGAGGAGTTCAACCAGTCACTGGAGAAGGCCAACCGCGTCGTCGACTATCTGGAGCTCGCCGAGCTGATGTGCCTCGACGCGCTGCACCGCTCCGAGTCCTGCGGCGGCCACTTCCGTGAGGAGTCGCAGACCCCGGACGGCGAGGCCGCCCGCAGGGACGACGCCTTCTCCTACGTGGCCGCCTGGGAGTTCACCGGCACCGGCGAGGCTCCCGTCCTGCACAAGGAAGACCTGGTCTTCGAGTACGTCCACCCCACCCAGCGGAGCTACGCATGAAGCTCACCCTGCGCGTCTGGCGGCAGAAGAACGCCGACGCCGACGGCGCCATGTCCACGTACGAGGTGGACGGCATCTCTCCCGACATGTCCTTCCTGGAGATGCTCGACACCCTCAACGAGGAACTCATCCTCAGTGGCGAGGACCCCGTCGCCTTCGACCACGACTGCCGCGAGGGCATCTGCGGCGCCTGCTCGCTGGTCATCAACGGCGACGCCCACGGGCCCGAGCGCACCACCACCTGCCAGCTGCACATGCGGTCCTTCGCGGACGGCGACACCATCGACGTCGAGCCGTGGCGGGCGTCCGCCTTCCCGGTCGTGAAGGACCTGGTGGTCGACCGGTCGGCCTTCGACCGCATCATCGAGGCGGGCGGCTACATCACCGCGCCCACCGGATCCGCGCCCGAGGCCCACGCCACACCGGTGCCCAAGCCGGACGCCGATTTCGCCTTCGAGCACGCGGAGTGCATCGGGTGCGGGGCGTGCGTCGCGGCCTGCCCCAACGGGGCGGCGATGCTGTTCACCTCCGCGAAGATCAACCACCTGAACGTGCTGCCGCAGGGGGCTCCCGAGCGCGAGACGCGGGTCCTGGACATGGTGGCGCAGATGGACGAGGAGGGGTTCGGCGGCTGCACCCTCGCGGGGGAGTGCGCCACGGCCTGCCCCAAGGGGATCCCGCTGACCTCCATCACAGGGATGAACAAGGAGTGGCTGCGGGCCACGCGCAAGGCCGGCAGGCGGTAACGCCTCCGCACCAGGGCACGCCCCGCGCCCGCGGGGCGCACCGGACGTTCGCCGGAGGTGCGGACGGACGGGGCCGGGAGAGGTGCTCCTCCCGGCCCCGTCCCGCGCGGCCGGGAGCGGTGCTCCTGCCGGCCCGTCCCGCGCGGTCGCTCCCGGCATTCAGCATCTCCACATCCGCACACCCGGCTCCGGTCACGTACCGGCCAACCCGGCTCGGGACAACGGGGGTGTCCCCACTCCCGCTCCGGTGCGTGATCAGGAGAGAGCCATGACCGGCGTACTGACCGTCGCCCAGCCCCCGCGGCCCACCGCCCCCGTCCGCTACACCGTCACCCTCGCCCGCGACGAGGAGCAGGTGCGGGCCGCCCAGCGCCTGCGCCACGACGTCTTCGCGGGAGAGATGGGCGCCCTGCTGTCCGGCTCCGAGCCGGGCCTGGACGCCGACCCCTTCGACGCCTACTGCGACCACCTGCTGGTGCGCGAGGAGGCGACCGGGCAGGTCGTCGGCACGTACCGGCTGCTGCCGCCCGAACGCGCGGGCATCGCCGGACGGCTCTACGCGGAGGGCGAGTTCGACCTGTCGGCGCTCGACGCGATGCGGCCGTCGCTGGTCGAGGTCGGCCGCTCCTGCGTGCACCCGGACCACCGGGACGGCGCCGTCATCGGCCTCATCTGGGCGGGCATCGCCCGCTACATGACCGACCGCGGCCACGGCTGGCTGGCCGGCTGCTGCTCCGTCCCGCTCGCCGACGGCGGCGCGCTCGCCTCCGCCGCCTGGGACCGGGTGCGGACCGGGCATCTGGCGCCCGAGGAGTACCGGGTGCGTCCGCTGCTGCCCTGGCGACCGCGGAACACGGCACCCGCCGTGGCCCCGGCCGGGCTTCCCGCCCTGCTGCGCGGCTACCTCAGGCTCGGCGCCTGGGTCTGCGGGGAGCCCGCGCACGACGTGGACTTCGGGGTGGCCGACTTCTACGTGCTGCTGCCGATGGACCGCGTCAACCCCCGCTACCTGCGCCACTTCCTCTCCCTCGCCCCCGCCCCCGTTCCCGTCCGGTGAGCGTCTGGCTGCCGGGCGCGCCGTGCACGCCCCGGGGCTGCGTGGACCGCACGGCGAGCGTGGCGTCCGCACTGCCGGCCGTGCTGCGGCTGGCCGCGGTCGGGCTGCTGCTGTTCGCCGGGACGGCGCTGCTGCCGTTCGGGCGGTGGATCCCGGCCGGCCCGGTGCGCCGGTGGTGCCGGTGGCTCGTGCGGGCGGCCGGGGTCCGGGTCCGTGTCGTCGGCGCCGCCCCGCCCACCGGCGGGCTGCTGCTGGTCGCCAACCACATCTCGTGGCTGGACGTCCCCCTGCTCACCGCGGTCCGCCCGGCACGGCTGCTGGCCAAGTCCGAGATACGGCGCTGGCCCGTCGCGGGAGCCCTGGCCGCCCGGGCGGGCGTGCTGTTCATCGACCGCGACCGGTTGCGGGGCCTGCCGGACACGGTCGCCGCGCTCACCGGGATCCTGCGCGCCGGTGCGGCGGTCGCGGCCTTCCCGGAGGGCAGCACCTGGTGCGGGCGGGGCCGGGGGGAGTTCCGCCGCGCGGTGTTCCAGGCCGCGCTGGACGCCGGGGTCCCGGTGCTGCCGGTCCGCATCCGTTACCGGAACGGACGGGGCGCACCGGCCACCGCGCCCGCCTTCGTCGGCGACGACACCCTGCTCGCCTCCCTGTGGCGGGTGGCGTCGGCCCGTGGCGTGACGGCCGAGATCGAGGTGGAGCGCCCCATCCCGCCGGGGCGTCACGCCGACCGCCGCGCCCTGGCCCGTGCGGCACAGCCGCCGGGCGCACCGGGTCACCGCCCGCCTCCCGTGGACGGGCACCACGAGTGAGCACTGTCGAAAATTCAGTGCTTTTTGTGCCATTTGGTCCGTTTTCTGGCCCCTGATCAGGAGAACCGGGGAGCAGAGACCCCCGAAAGGAGGGTGATGGAAGATGATCACCCGCGATGAGATCTCGATCCTGCTGGATCACCCCGTGTACGACGGGGACGGCAACAAGATCGGCGACGCGAAGCACGTCTTCCTCGACGACGCGAGTGGACGCCCCGAGTGGGTGACCGTCAAAACGGGCATGTTCGGATCCAGCGAGTCGTTCGTCCCCATGCGCGACGCCGCGCTGGTGAAGGACCACCTCGAGGTCCCCTACCGCAAGGACAAGGTCAAGGGCGCTCCCAATGTCGACATCGACGCGGGCGGCCATCTGTCGGTGGACGAGGAGCAGCGCCTGTACGAGTACTACGGCATCAACTGGGACTCCGTCCTGACCGACCCCGGGGAGCACGACCGGGGGACCGGCACGGGCACGGCGGACACGGGCACGGCGGGTGCCGCCGGGGCCGCGGGCGCGGCTGGTGCGGCCGGAGCCGCCGCCAGGCCGGGCGGGGCCGCCGGAACGCCCGGGGCCGCGGGAGGCGCGGGCCACCGCGCCGAGGCCCGCACCGGACCGCGCGACGACGCCATGACCCGCTCCGAGGAGCAGATGCACGTCGGCGTCGAGCGCCGCGAGGCCGGACGGGCCAGGCTGCGCAAGTACGTGGTCACCGAGGAGGTGCAGCAGACCGTGCCCGTGCGCCACGAGGAAGTGCGCGTGGAGCGCGAGCCGATCACGGAGGCCAACCGGGGCGAGGCCATGGAGGGCCCGGAGATCTCGGAGGCCGAGCACGAGGTCACCCTGCACGAGGAACGTCCCGTCGTGACCACCGAGACGGTCCCGGTGGAACGGGTCAGGATGACCACGGAGGAGAAGTCGGAGGACACGACGGTCCGCGGCAGCGTCCGCAAGGAGCGCATCGAGGCCGAGACCGAGATGGACGAGGAGTCCGGGCGCCGGGGCCGCGACGTCCCCGGCAGGGGCAGGGAATGACTCCCTCACCCACCTCGTGACCCCGTGGGCCGGTGACGCGTCACCGGCCCACGGAGCCGTCCCGGAGACCCGCGATCGCGGCCAGCCGCCGGTAGGAGTCCAGCAGTGCCTCCCGGTCGTGGGTGCTGGTGGTGACGAGCACCTCCTGCGCACCCGTCTCCGCGAGCAGCGACTCCAGCCCCCGGGCCACCTCGTCCTCCGTGCCCGCGAGCTGACCGGCCAGCCCGGCCTCGTAGAATCCGCGCTCCTTCGCCGTCATGGCGAGCGACTCGACGCGCTCGGCGGGCGGCAGCGGCGGGAATGTGCCGTGCGTGCGGGAGTACGCCATCGACCAGGCCTCCGGCACCAGCAGCCGCCGGGCCCGCTCGGCGGTGGCGGCCACCGCGACCGTGCCGGAGACGACGACGTACGGTTCGCTCGCCCACCGGGACGGGCGGAAGTGCTCGCGGTAGTGGTCGATGCCGCGCCGCATCCGGTCGCGGTCCCGCAGGTCACCGATGACCATCGGCAGGCCCGCTCGGGCCGCGACGGCGGCGCCCTCGCCCATGGCCAGCATGAAGGGTGGCACGGTGAGGCCCTCGGACGGCCGTGCGCGCACCCCCGTGGGGGAGGTGCCCAGGAACCAGCCGAGCAGTTCGTCGAGCTGCCCGGCGAAGTCCTCCGCGTCGCCCTTGCCGCGGCCCAGCGCCCTGCGCACCCCGTCGGTGAAGCCGACCGAACGCCCCAGCCCCATGTCGACGCGCCCCGGGAACAGCGATTCGAGCACCCCGAACTGCTCGGCCACGACGAGCGGCCGGTGGTTGGGCAGCATGACCCCGCCGGTCCCGACGCGGATCGTCCGGGTCGCGCCGGCCACGGCGGCGGCCAGCACCGTCGGCGCGGAGCCGGCCACCCCGGGCACGCCGTGGTGCTCCGACACCCAGAACCGGTGGTAGCCGAGCCGCTCCGCCTCCCGCGCCAGCGCGACGGTGTCCCGCAGCGCCTCGGGGGCGGTGTGCCCCTCACGCGTGCGGCTGCGGTCGAGGACGGAGAATCGGGCGGAGGCGATGACGGAGCTCATACCGGGTTCAACACCCGCCCGCCCGCGGGATTCCGCCCGGCCGGTGTCTAGAGTGGCGGTGTGACCGACCGTGACGAGCGGCCGCTGGCCGTGTTCGACCTCGACAACACCCTCGCCGACACCGCGCACCGGCAGCACTTCCTGGAGCGCCGGCCGCGCGACTGGAACGCGTTCTTCGCCGCGGCGCCCGCGGACCCGCCGCTGGCCGAGGGCATCGCGCTGGTGCGGGAGAGCGCGCGGGAGTGCGAGATCGTCTACCTCACCGGGCGCCCCGAGCGCTGCCGGCGCGACACGCTCGACTGGCTCGCCGCGCAGGGGCTGCCCGAGGGCGCCGTGCACATGCGCGGCAACGCCGACCGCCGGCCCGCCCGGCACACCAAGCTGGCCGTCCTGCGCCGTCTCGCCCGCACCCGGGACATCCGCGTCCTGGTGGACGACGACGAACTGGTCTGCCTGGACGCCCGGCGGGCCGGTTTCACCGTCGTGCAGGCCCGCTGGACGGCTCCGTCCGGGGAACTGAAGGACGCTCAGGAGCGCGAGGGGCGGACCTGAGCCGCACGGCCCGGGCCGCACGGCCCGGCGGTGGCCCCGCTCAGTCCGTCTCCTCCAGGCGGAAACCGACCTTGAGCCCCACCTGGTAGTGGGCGACCCGCCCGTCCTCGATCTGGCCGCGCACCTGGGTCACCTCGAACCAGTCCAGGTTGCGCAGTGTCTGCGACGCGCGCTCGATGCCGTTGCGCACGGCCTGGTCGACGCCTTCGGGCGACGTGCCGACGATCTCCGTGACCCGGTAGGTGTGGTCCGACATGCTGCCGCTCCTCTCCCCGGGGGCCGTCCGGCCGCACCGGGTGCCGCTCCTGTCACACGTCACTCCACGGTGCCCCACCCCGCGGCGGAGCGCGAGATGTCGGCCCCGTCCGCCTGACGGCTTGACCTACTCATTGGTCCATACCAAGATGCTGAGCACCCGCCCGAGCATCCGCTCGCCCCCCACGTCGGGCCCCGCCCTGTCCGTCAGACAGAAACAGGACCCCACGTGAAACGCCGTCTGCTCGCCCTCGCCTGTGTGTCCGCCACCCTGCTCAGCGGCTGCGGACTGGTGCCCGGCAGCGAACCGGAACGGCAGACGGTCACCGTGTGGGTGATGCAGCACAGCGCGTCGCAGGAGTATCTGGACCGCTTCACCGAGGAGTTCGAGCGCGAGCACACGCAGATCGACCTCGACGTCCGCGTCCAGGAGTGGACCGGCATCGGCGAGAAGGTGCAGCAGGCGCTGGAGACCGCCGACCCGGGCGGCCCCGACGTCATCGAGGTCGGCAACACCCAGGTCGCCACGTACGCGGAGGGCGACGGACTGCTCGACCTCACCCTTGAGTCGATGCGGGACTGGGGGCGCGACGAGTGGCTGCCCGGCCTCGCCGAACCCGGCCGGTGGGGCTCCCAGCAGTACGGCATCCCCTGGTACGCGGCCAACCGCGTGGTCGTCTACCGCAAGGACCTCTTCCGGGAGGCGGGCATCACCGCGCCGCCGAAGACCCGCGACGAGTGGCTCACCCTCACCGAGAAGCTCGACACCGGCGACGACCAGGGCATCTACCTCGCCGGTCAGGACTGGTACACGCTGGCCGGATTCATCTGGGAGGAGGGCGGCGAACTCGCCACGGAGCGGAACGGCGTGTGGCGCGGCACCCTCGACAGCCCGGAGGCGCTGCGCGGCATGGACTTCTACCGCCGGCTCCAGGCACTGGGCGACGGACCGGTCGACGCCGACGAGGAACACCCCCCGCAGGCCGGGGTGTTCGCCGACGGCCGGGTCGCGCAGATCGTGGCCGTGCCCGGGGTGGTGCGGGCCGTCCTGAAGCAGAACCCGGAGCTGGAGGGCAAGTTGGGCTACTTCCCCGTCCCCGGCAGGACGGCCGGCACCCCGGGCGCCGTCTTCACCGGCGGCTCCGACCTCGTCGTGCCCGCCAACACCGACGCCAGGGAGGCCGCGATCGAGGTGGTGGCGGCACTCACCGGCAAGCGCTGGAACACCGAACTGGCCCGCACCATGAACTACGTCCCCAACAAGACCTCCCTCGCCGGCGCGGTGGCGGAGGAGGAGGGGATCGCGGCCATGGCGGCCGGCGCCGCACAGGGCCGGGCGACCCCCGGAACACCCCAGTGGAGCGCGGTCGAGGCGGACAACCCGATCAAGGAGTACATGACGAAGGTGCTCCGGGGCGCGGACCCGGCCAGGGAGGCCGAACGCGCCGCCGAGCGCATCACCGAGGCCCTGGCCTTCGACTAGGGCCCGGCGCGTGCCGACCCGCTCAGCGTGCCGTACTCAGGGACAGCGCGAACCGCCGCTCCTCGTCCGTCCACCAGCGGGTCAGCTCCAGTCCCGCCGAGGCCAGTTCCGTACGCACCCCGTCCTGGCGGAACTTCGCCGACACCTCGGTGCGCAGGTCCTCGCCCGCCGCGAAGTCCACGACGAGCCCCAGGGCGGGGATCTTCACCGTCTGCGCCGTACGGGAACGCAGCCGCATCTCGATCCACTCCCGGCCGGCGTCCCACACCGCCACGTGGTCGAAGGCGCCCGGATCGAAGTCCGCGCCCAGCTCCCGGTTGATGACGGACAGGACGTTCTTGTTGAACGCGGCCGTCACCCCGGCCGCGTCGTCGTACGCCCGGACCAGCACCTCCTCGTCCTTCACCAGGTCGGTGCCCAGCAGCAGGGCGTCGCCCGGGGTGAGCAGGGCGCGGACGGAGGCGAGGAACGCGGCGCGCTCGGCGGGCAGCAGATTGCCGATGGTGCCGCCGAGGAACGCCACCAGCCGCGGCCCCGGAGTGGCGGGCAGCACCAGCCGGGCGGTGAAGTCGGCGATCAGCGCGTGCACGTCGAGCCCCGGCCGCTCGGCGGCCAGCGCCTGCCCCGCCCTGGTGAGCGCGCTCTCGCTGACGTCGACGGGGACGTACGCGCGCAGGTCCGTCAGCGCGTCGATCAGGTAGCGCGTCTTCTCCGAGGACCCGGAGCCCAGTTCGACCAGGGTGCGGGCCCCGGACGCCTCGGCGATCCCATCGGCGCGGGCGCGCAGGATCTCGCGCTCGCAACGGGTCGGGTAGTACTCGGGCAGCGCGGTGATCTCCTCGAAGAGTTCACTGCCCCGGGCGTCGTAGAACCACTTGGGCGGCAGCGTCTTCGGGCTGCCGGTCAGGCCCTCGCGGACGTCGGCGCGCAGGGCGGCGCCGGTGGTGTCCTCGGGCAGGGTGCGGGTGAGGTGGAACGGACTCACGTAAGGGGCTCCCTCGATGGTGCGGGCGCGTTGGCGGACGTCAGGGCGTCGCCGGGCTCCTTGAGCGGGGTCAGCAGGACGTCCGTACGGCTCGCGGCGAGCAGCGTGCGGTCGGGGACCTCCCGCCAGTGCGGGTCGTCGTCGTAGGGCTCGGACGCCACGACGGTGCCGCCGCCGGTCCGGGTGAGGTACCACAGCGTGTCGCCCCAGGCGGTCGCGGTGACGGTGTCGCCGTTGGTGAGCAGCAGGTTGAGCCGGGCGCCCGGGGCCGCCGCGGCGATGTCCAGGACCGTGTCGGCGAGCGCCTGGCCCTCCTCGTCGCCGGCCCGCAGCCGGGCCAGCACCAGCGCCCACACGAACGCCGAGTCGTTGCGCGCCTCCAGCGACAGCAGGTCCTCGGCGGGCAGGGCGGTGACCAGGGACGCGAGCGAGCCCGGCCAGCCGGGCACCGCCCCGTTGTGGCTGAACAGCCAGGTGCCGGCCGCGAACGGGGCCGCCGCGGCCTCCGCGTCGGCACCCGACAGCGTGGCGTCCCGCACCGCGGCCAGCAGCGCCCGGGTGCGCACGACACGGGCCAGGTCCGCGAACGACAGGTCCGCCCAGACGGGACCGGCCCTGCGGTACCGGGCCGGCACCGGATCGTCCTGCGCGTACCAGCCCACCCCGAACCCGTCGGCGTTGACCGTTCCGTACCGCTGCCGCCGGGGCGCCCAGGACTGCCGGTACAGGCCGTGCGGCGGCGCCACCAGCAGCTCGCCCAGCGAGACCTGCGGCCCCACGTAAGCTACATGACGGCACATCAGACATCCCCCGAGCGTGCCGTGCGGAACCCGGAGAAGATCTGCCGCCGCACCGGCAGGTCCCAGTTGCGGAAGGTGCCCCGGCAGGCCACCGCGTCCACGGCGAACGAACCGCCCCGCAGCACCTTGTACTCCGGCCCGAAGAACACCTCCGAGTACTCCTTGTACGGGAACGCCCGGAAGCCGGGGTAGGGCAGGAAGTCGCTGGCCGTCCACTCCCACACGTCCCCGATCAGCTGCCGAACGCCGAGCGGCGACTCACCGGCCGGATAGCTCCCCGCCGGCGCCGGACGCAGGTGCCGCTGGCCGAGGTTGGCGTGACCGGGCTCCGGGTCGGCTTCGCCCCAGGGGTAACGCATCGAGCGGTCGCCGGCCGGGTCGTGGCGAGCCGCCTTCTCCCACTCGGCCTCGGTGGGCAGCCGGCGCCCGGCCCAGCGGGCGTAGGCGTCCGCCTCGTACCAGCACACGTGCAGCACCGGCTCGTCGGGCGGCACCACCTCGGTGACACCGAACCTGCGCCGCAGCCACTGTCCGCCGTCCCGGCGCCAGAACAGCGGCGCGGTGACGGAGTTGCGGCGGATGTGGGCCCAGCCCTCGGCGGTCCACCAGCGGGGCTCGTCGTAACCGCCGTCCTCGATGAACGCCTGGTAGGCGGAGTTCGTCACCGGCGTGGTGTCGATGTGGAAGGGCGCCACCTCCCGCCGGTGCGCGGGGCGTTCGTTGTCCAGCGCCCACGGCTCGTCCGAGGTGCCCATCGTGAACGGGCCCCCGGGGACGAGCACCTCCGCCGGGCCCGTGTACAGCGGTACCGGGTCCGGGTCCGGGGCGGTGAGGGCCCGCGGCCCCCTGCGGAGCTGGTGGGTGATCAGCATCGTCTCGTCGTGCTGCTGTTCGTGCTGGGCGATCATCCCGAACGCGAAGCCCGCCTCGGTCAGCCGCGTCCCGTGGAACGCCGCCCCCTCCAGCACGTCCAGCGCCCGGCCGCGCACGTCGGCGGCGTACCGGCGGGCCTCCCGCGGCGGCAGCAGCGGCAGGCCGGGACGCTCGGCCCGCGGGTGCTCGAAGGCGTCGTACAGACCGTCGATCTCGGGCCGGATCGCCTCGTGGCCGGCGACGGCCCGCAGCAGCCACTGCTCCTCCTGGTTGCCGATGTGGGCCAGGTCCCACACCAGCGGGGACATCAGCGGCGAGTGCTGTGCGGTCAGGTCGGCCTCCTCGACGCAGCTGGTGAGCAGCGTCGTGCGGTCCCGCGCGGTGATCAGCGAGGCGACCGCGCGCTCGCGCAGGGCCTCGGCGTCGAGGGCGGGGTCGGTCATGAGGGGGTGTCCTTCCCGTGCGGGGAGTGGTGACGAGGGCGGCCGCCGGCCGTGGCGCGCAGGGTTTCGAGCAGGTCGTCGGCGGGGCAGCGGCCCCGGGCGACGTAACGGTCCCGGTACGCCTCCACCGCGTCGACGACCACCCGGCCGGCGCCGAGGCGGGGAAGGGCGCGCAGTGCGGCCGCGAAACAGCCGGCGGCCACCTCGCGCAGTTCCGGGTCGGCCAGTCCCACCCGGGCCGCGTCCCGCCACAGCGCGTTGTGCGGGGCGGGCAGGCCGTGCGTCCGCTCGGCCAGCGGTTTCACCGCGCGGTAGGCGGTCTCGGTGGCCTCCGGATCGTCGAACAGCGCCGTCGTCACCGCCAGCGGCACGATCCAGCCGTCGTCCCCCGGCTGCGCGTCGATCATGCGCAGCTCCAGGTGCCCGCGCGGCCGGACCGGCGGGAACAGGGTGGTCGCGTGGTAGTCGAGGTCCTCCCGGGTGGGCGGGCGCGGAGCGCCGGTCCTGATCCACTCGCGGAAGGTCAGGTCGCGGGGCACCTGCCACGGGCCGCCGTCGTCGCGCACGCACATGACGGGGGAGTCCAGTACGTGCCGGGCCCACGCCGCGCGCGGGTCGGTGTCCAGTGCGGGTCCGCCCGCCCGGCCGGTGCCGATCTGCTCCCAGCGCAGCTGCCGCGTGGACAGCCAGCCGGTCGGGCGGCCGTCGGCGAAGGGAGAGTTGGCGAACGCGGCGACCAGGACCGGGCCCAGCCGGTGCGCGAGCCACCAGCGCCGCACGTGGCCGAGGGGCCCGGGCTCCTCGTACCCGGCGTCCAGGCACACCTGCACGGAGGCGGAGGCGCGCATCATGGCGCGGCCCGCGGGGCCGCCGCGGTCGAGGCAGTCCTCCATGGCGTCGTACCGCGGTTCGCGCAGGAAGCGCGGGGGTGTCCGCCAGGGGTCGTGGCCGAGACCGGCGAGGACCAGGCCGTCCCGGCGGAGCACCGCGCGGACGGCGTCGAGGTCGGCGGAGACGGTGCCGACGCACTCCATCAGGGAGGCGGCGGGCGGCGAGCTCAGCTCCAGTTGGCCGCCGGGTTCGACGGTGAGCGCCGACCTCAGGGGCACCGTCCGTACGGCGGCGTGGGCGGCCGCGAGGCGCTCGGGGGACACGGGGAGCCGCGGGTCCCGCAGCTCGTGGACGAGCCATTCCACCTCGACACCGAGGCGGCGCGGCGGTCCGGTCTTGAAGCAGATGCCCCGCACCAGGGCGTCCACCTCGGCTTCGGTGACGGTTCGTGGCTGCGCACAGCCGTCTGACGCATCGGACATGTGAGGGATCCTCCTGAGATTCCACCATGTCGCCGACCCGGACCCTCGTCGGTCCCGGCCGGCACCAACCCGTCCACCCAAAACCTTCGCGCCGCCGGGCACAAGTGCGCCTCGCGGGCGTACCGGTTCACCCGTCCTTCCCTCCGGCCCGCTCACCGGGGCTTCCGCGCCCGGGGGGCCGGGCCTTCGCGACGCGGGGAAACTCCGTTGCGCCGCATCACCAGCATCGCTCAGGATGCGTGCATGAGCACGACGGGGGAGATCGCGCGGCGCGCGGACACGGCGGCTACGGGGGTGGCGCCGTGAGCGCGCGCCTGCGGGAGATCGCCCGGGAGACCGAGGGGATCGTCGCGGCGGGGGGCTATCGCGCGCCCGGTGGGCACGAGGTGTCCCTCGCGGCGCGGATCGACGCGGCGCGGGACGGCACGCGGACGTACGGGCCGGAACCGGTCGCGGTCCCGGCGTTCCGACCGGCCGTCACGCGGTTCGAGGTCACCGGTGAGAGCAGCTTCGAGGCCGCCCGCCGGCTCGCCGGTGCCACGGCCGTACTGAACTTCGCCTCCGCCCGGAATCCGGGCGGGGGATACCTGAACGGCGCCCAGGCCCAGGAAGAGGCCCTGTGCCGGGCGTCCGCGCTGTACACCTGCCTGCGGCGGGCGCCCGGCTTCTACGACCACCACCGCGCCCACCGCGACCCGTTCTACACCGACCGGGTGATCCACTCACCGGCCGTGCCGGTCTTCCGCGACGACCGGGGCCGACTGCTGGACGTGCCCTTCACGGCCGGGTTCCTCACCTCGCCCGCGCCCAACGCGGGCGTCGTCCTGCGCACCGCGCCGGAGCGGGCGGGCGAGCTGCCGCACGCCCTGGGGGCGCGGGCCGGACGGGTGCTGGAGACCGCCGCCGTCCACGGCTACCGGCGGCTGGTGCTGGGCGCCTGGGGCTGCGGGGTGTTCCGCAACGATCCGGCGCAGGTCGCGGCGGCCTTCCGCACCCATCTCGCGCCGGGCGGCCGGTTCGCCGGGGCCTTCGAGCACGTCGCCTTCGCGATCCTGGACCGCACCCGGGAGGGCACCGTCCGTGCCGCGTTCGAGCGGACCCTCGCGGACCTGCTGTCCGGGCCGCCGGGGGTCAGCTCCAGCCGTACCGCTCCCGCAGCCGCTGACGTACGAGGTTGAAGCGCATCCGGTCCAGGGCGCACGCCTCGCGGCGCATGCCGTCGTCGTGCAGCCGCAGCACCCGGTCCACGGCCACCCACGAGTCGCGGCCCGACCGGTCCCACGGCCCGCTGCCGATCGGCACCCACTCCCGGGCGCTCCCCCCGGCCGCGGGCCGCCTGCTGGACAGCTGGACGGCGAGCACCGTCCCGCCCGCCTCCCGGGCGACGACGAGCACCGGACGGTCCTTGCCCCGGCCGTCGTTCTCCTCATAGGGCACCCAGGTCCAGACGATCTCCCCGGGATCGGGGTCGCCGTCGTGTGCGGGCGCGTACTCGGTGCGCACCCGGCCCACCTCACGGGGCTCGGCCTCGACGGTGGCGGACGGGCCGTGGCGGCCGGGGGCGTCATCAGGGGTGAAGGCGGTCACAGCCGTACCGTACGGCACGGCGGGGACGCTCCCACGGGGTGCCCCGGCCACCGCCCGAGCGGGGACGGGACGCTCAGCCGGGTGTGCCCGTGAGTTCGCGGCCCGTGACCATCTCGGCCTCGATGCGGACGAACACGCCGTCGTGCATGGGCATCCAGGACCGCGGTCCGGTCCGCAGCAGACGTTCGTGCTCGGCCGGGTCGGTGATCACGGCGGCCCGGCCCGTGACCACCACGCTCCAGCCGGCCCGGCGCTCGGCCCGGAAGTCGTCGGCCTCGAAGGCGACCACCACCCCGTCGATCGCCCGCACCAGTTCGGAGGCCGCGGAGGTGCACAGCACCACGGAGGAGTCCGTGTCCAGGGAGAAGTTCAGGGGCAGGACCGCCGGCAGCGCCTGCCGGGTGTAGACGACGCGACCGACCGGCGCCTTGGTCAGCAGGCGCAAACACTCCTGCCGGTCGAGCAGGCGGAAGCCATCGGTATGGATCATTCGTCCATCGTCGGTGCCACGACCCGGCGCGGCTAGGGCCGGACGGCCCTGATGGCGGGTGCCTCGGGGCCTCGTGCCGTCTCCACGGCGGAACATGTTCGACTCGCTTCCCCGGTGGAACCCTGGACGCATGGGCAAGACCGCGCTGACCGTCATCGACATGATCAACACCTACGACCATCCGGACGCCGAGCAGCTGATCCCCTCCGCCGAATCGGTCGTACCGGTCGTCTCCGGCCTGCTGAAACGCGCGCGGGAGCAGGACGTCCCGGTCATCTACGTCAACGACAACTTCGGCGAGTGGCGCTCCCACCACGGTGAGCTGCTCGACAAGGCCCTGTCGGGACCCCACGCGCAGCTCGTGGAGCCGCTGCGGCCGGACGACTCCTCCCTCTTCGTGGTCAAGGCCCGCCATTCGATCTTCTTCGAGACGCCGCTGGGCTACCTGCTCAACCAGCAGGGCATCGACCGGCTCGTGCTCTGCGGCCAGGTGACGGAGCAGTGCGTCCTGTACTCCGCGCTCGACGCGCACATCCGGCACCTCGACGTGATCGTTCCCCGGGACGCCGTCGCCCACATCCACGCCGATCTGGCGGACGCCGCCCTGCGGATGATGGAGCGCAACATGGGGGCGCGGGTGTGCGCCGCCGACGAACTGTGGACCTGACCCCGGCGTCGTACGGACCGGGGGACGTCCGCCCCCCGAGCGGTCCCGCCGGTCCGCCGCGCGAGCTCCGTCCCTACCTGGACGAACTGGTGCGCCGCATCCGTGCCGTCTGCGGCCCCCGCCCGGTGAGCGTCCTGGCCGTCGGATCCGTCGCGCTCGGCGACTACCGGCACGGGCGCAGTGACGTCGACGTGACGGTGGTGGTCGAGGGCTCGCTCCCGCACCGGGAGCGGGCCGAACTGGCCGCCCGGCTGGTTCATCCCGCCCTGCCCTGTCCCGCGGCGGGCCTGGAGCTGGTCGTGTACCCGGCCGCCTTCACCGCCCGCCCGTCCGGCGACGCCGGCTACCTGATGGATCTCAACACGGGACCGTCCCTTCCCGAACGGGTCAGCTACGACCCCGGGGAGTCGCCCGCGTTCTGGTACGTCCTGGACCGCTCCGTCGCCCGTCAGTGCGGCCTCTCCCTGGCCGGCCGGCCGGTGCGGGAGGTGATCGCGGCGCCACGGCGTCCCGCCGTGCTCGCCGCGCTGCGCGCCTCGGTGCGCGAGCACGCCGGGGGCGAGGGGCACGTGGCCGACAACCGGGTGCTCAACGGCTGCCGCTCCGTGGTGTACTGCCGCACCGGTCACTGGTACGCCAAGCGCGGGGCGGCGGAGATCGTGGCGGCCGCCGAGGCGGGCTTCCGGCCACTGATCTCCGACGCGTTGCGCAGCTTCTCGCGGCCCCGTGAGTCGGCGCTCGCGCTGCCCGGCGCGCGGGTGCGGGACTTCCTGGGCTGGGTGGCGGACCGGGTGGACGAGAGCGTCGAGGCGGAGGTCGGGGACGGCGTCCGCGCCGAGGACGCCGATCGGCCCGGTGGCGGCGGTTAACCACCTCGACAGTCACCGGGCGGGACGTCTACGCTCTTCCGCGCGGCATCGCGTGCCGGTCACCGACCGGGTGAGGCATGGAGGCGCCGCGGATGCCCGTGGAGGCATTGCACCGTGTCAGTCGAGTTCAACCACACCATCGTGCTCACCCGTGACCGGGAGAGGTCCGCCCGTTTCCTCGCCGAGATCCTCGGACTGGAGGTCGGAGAGCCGGCCGGGATGTTCCTCCCGGTGACGACCGCCAACGGCGTCACCCTGGACTTCGCCACCGTCGACATCGACATCCCGGTCCAGCACTACGCGTTCCTCGTCTCCGAGGACGAGTTCGACGCCGTCCTCGGCCGGCTCGTGGCCGGCGGGGTCCCGCTGCAGGCCGACCCGCACGGCAGGCACCCTCGCCGCATCAACCGCAACGACGGGGGGCGCGGCGTGTACTTCCCGGATCCGTCCGGTCACGGGCTGGAGGTCATCACCCGGCCCTACGGGAGCGAGCCGGAGTCACCGCTGAACGGGGTCACCGAGGTGGTCGCCGGGGCGGTCTAGGCGGCAGGGGAGGGGCGGTGGGGTGTGTTCACCATCCCGACGCCCCTCCCGTCTCCCCGGCGGCGCTGCACCCCGGACCCCCGGCTCCCGGAACTCCCCGGAGGGGTGCTTCCCGGGCTGGAGGGCGCGGGCGCTTCGGGTGCCGGGAAAGGGGTACGCGGGAGGCATGCGGTTCCGTGATCGCCGGGAGGCCGGGCGGGAACTGGCCGCGCTGCTGCGGGAGCGGCAGGACGCTGGAGCCCTGCCCGACCCGGTCGTGCTGGCGCTGCCCCGGGGCGGTGTCGCCGTGGCCGCCGAGGTCGCCGGGACGCTCGGCGCGCCGCTCGACGTCCTCGTCGTACGGAAGGTCGGCGCCCCCTTCCACGAGGAGTTCG
The DNA here is from genome assembly GCF_014649835.1 of Streptomyces pilosus. Classification (GTDB taxonomy): domain Bacteria; phylum Actinomycetota; class Actinomycetes; order Streptomycetales; family Streptomycetaceae; genus Streptomyces; species Streptomyces pilosus. The sequence continues at coordinate 322,598 of NZ_BMTU01000002.1, forward strand.
GGGTCGGCGCGATGGCCGGTGACGGGGTTCCGCTGTACGACGCCGAGGCCCTGCGCGGCCTGGGCCTGGACGAAGCCGATCTCGCGCCCGTCGTCGACCGGGAGCGCGCGGAGCTGCGCCGCAGGGAACGGCTCTACCGCGAGGGCCGGCCCGCCCCCGAGGTGCGCGGGCGGACCGTGGTCGTCGTCGACGACGGGCTCGCGACCGGTTCCACCGCCCGGGCCGCGCTGCGCTCCCTGCGCGCCGTCGGCCCCGGCCGGCTGGTGCTGGCCGTCCCGGTCGGCTCGCCCCAGGGCGTGGCGGCGATGCGGGCCGAGGCCGACGAGGTGGTGTGTCTCCACGAGCCCACCGCGTTCATGTCCGTGGGCCAGTGGTACGACGAATTCGGCCAGCTCACCGACGAGGACGTCCTGGGCGCGCTGCGCGCCGGGCGGGCGTAGCCGGGTCCGCCGTCCCCGCCCTGCCGTCCCCCCCCGCTGACCGCGGGGCCCTCAGACGACGGCGTCCGCGCGCAGGGCCTCGATCTCCTCGGGGCCGTGACCCAGTTCCGCCAGGATCGCGTCCGTGTGCTCGCCCACGGCGGGCACCGGGTCCATGCGGGCGGGGACGCCCGCGAGGTCGGCCGGCGGGAGCAGGGCCTCCACCGTCGCCCCCGGCACCGCGACCTCGCGCCGGCGGCCGCGGGCGGTGAGCACCGGATGGTCGAGGAACGCCGCGACGTCGTTGACCCCGGCGCAGGCGATGCCGATCGACTCGAGTTCCTTCAGCAGCTCCTCCGCGCCGTCGCGGGCGAAACGCTCCGCGATGACCGCGTTCAGCTCGTCCCGGTGCGCCACGCGGTCCGAAGCGGTCGCGAACCGCGGATCGCCGGCCAGCTCCGGCCGGCCGAGGAACCGGGCGCACAGGACCACCCACTCGCGTTCGTTCTGGACCGAGAACAGCACCTCGCGGCCGTCCGCCGCCGGGTAGGTCCCGTACGGGGCGATGGTGGCGTGCTGGGTGCCCAGGCGAGGGGGCTGGCTGCCGCCGTAGCGGGTGTAGTAGGCGGGCTGGCCCATCCACTCGGCCAGCGCCTCGAACAGGGACACCTCCACCGGATGGACCGTGCCGCTGGTGGCACGGGTGTAGAGGGCGGTCAGCACACCGCTGTACGCGTACATCCCGGCGGCGATGTCGGCGACGGAGATCCCGGTGCGTGCGGTCTCCTCCGGTGTGCCGGTCAGGGACACCAGGCCCGTCTGGCACTGCATCAGCATGTCGTAGGCCTTGCGGTCCGCCCACGGGCCGCTCGTGCCGTAGCCGGAGATCGTGCAGGGGATCAGCCGGGGGTGGCGGCGGGTCAGCTCCCCGGTCCCCAGACCGAGCCGGCCGGCGGCGCCGGGTGCGAGGTTCTGCACGAACACGTCGGCGTCCGCGAGCAGCCGGTGCAGGATCGCGCGGCCCCGCGGGTCCTTCAGGTCCAGGGTGAGGGACTCCTTGGAGCGGTTGATCCACACGAAGTAGCTGGAGTGGCCGTGGACGGTGGTGTCGTAGCGCCGCGCGAAGTCGCCCTCGCCCGGCCGCTCCACCTTGATCACACGCGCGCCCAGGTCGGCCAGCTGACGGGTGGCATAGGGCGCCGCCACCGCCTGCTCCACGCTGACCACCGTCACCCCGGACAAGGGGAGTCCCCGCACGTCCACGCCTTCCCGCCGGTTTCCGGAACACCGCCCGACGATTAGTACGGCGGGGGCGGCCGCCTGTCAACGGCCGCCCGGTCCGTTCACCGGCCGGTCCGGCCGGACGGGGCGTCGGCCGGACGGCTGCGCGACACGACGCGGGAGCCGCGCCCGTCGACCGCGCGGACCTGGAGAGAGCCGCAGCCGCAGCGGGTCCACACCGTGCTGCCCGACCCGGTGCCGTGCCGGGACACCACCCGGAACGGCTCGGCGTCGTCCGGCCACCCGCAGTACGGGCAGCGGGTGGCGGTCGTCCCCGTGGCGCCGGTGGTGCCAGTGGTGCCGGTCATGATGACTCCTCGGTTCCTCGACGGCTCGGTCCGTGCGGGTCGTCGCGACACAGCCAGGGTGCGTCGGCACATCCGTACACGTCCAGGTTGACTTTCCGCACCTCACCGTGAAGCGTGAGCTACATGATCGATCTGCGCCGGCTGCACGTCCTCAGGGCGGTCGCCCACTACGGCACGGTCACCGCGGCGGCCCGTGCCCTGCACTTCACCCCGTCGGCGGCCTCCCAGCAGATCCGTCAGCTCGCGCGCGACCTGGACGTCGTCCTCCTGGAGCCGCAGGGGCGCGGGGTACGGCTCACCCCGGCCGCCGAGAGCCTGCTGGCGCACGCCGACGCCATCGAGGCGCGCTGGGACCAGGCGGAGCAGGACCTGCGGGCCGGCCGCGACGCCCCGGCGGGCGTCCTGCGCGTGACCGGCTTCCCGGTGGCCGTCTCGGTGCTGCTGGCACCGATGGCCGCCCGGCTGCGCGAGCGGCACCCGCGGCTGTCGGTGCGGATCACCGAGGCGGCCGTCGGGCGGAGCTTCGACCTGCTCTTCGAAGGGGCCGTCGATCTGGCCGTGGTGGAGGCCACGCCGCTCGATCCTCCGCCGGGCGACGCCCGGTTCGACCGGCAGCCGCTGCTGGACGACCCGTTCGACCTGGTGGTCCCGGCCGGGCACCGGCTGGCCGGCGCCGAGCGGATCGACCTCGCCGAGGCGGCACGCGAGCCGTGGATCGCGCCGGCGCCGGAGATCCCCTGCCGGCTGCACGTCATGTCGGCCTGCGGCGCCGCCGGTTTCGCCCCGGACGTCGTCCACCACGCCCACGACTGGAACGCGATCGCCCATCTCGTGGCCCACGGACTGGGCGTCGCCCTGATCCCGCGCCTGGCCCGTCCCGCCCCGGACCTGCCGATCGTCCGGGTGCCCTGTGCGGGCGACCCGCACCGCGCGCTGCTGACCTGCACCCGTGCCGGCGGCCACGCCCGCCCCGCGGTGGACGCCGCCGTGCGCGAACTGGGTGAACTGGCGCGGGCCGCGGTCGCCTGAGCAACCCCGGCCGACGGGCGGACGGTGCCGTGCGCCGGCCACGGAGCGAGACGGCGCGGAGGGGCCGCGGTCCTCAGGACCGCGGCCCCTCCGCGCCGCGTGGCCGGCGTCCCGCCGGTGGAACGGCGGGTGCGGGACCGGAGGCCGCGTGCCGCCGCCCCGGGGGGTGGGTCAGGCGGCCGTCGGCCGGTCGAGCAGGATCTGCAGGCGGCTGATGACGTCGGTCAGCTGCTCGGTGACCTCGGCGTCGTCGGCGGGGTGGGTCTCGGCGAAGCGGGTCACCGAGCCGGGGATGGACAGCTTGATGTCCTCGATGACCTTGCCGCCGGCGATGCCCACGGCCTTGCGGGCCTCGTCCTGCGCCCAGACGCCGCCGTACTGGCCGAACGCGGTGCCGACGACGACGACCGGCTTGCCGCCGATGGCGCCGGCGCCGAACGGGCGGGAGAGCCAGTCGATGGCGTTCTTCAGGACGGCCGGGATCGTGCCGTTGTACTCCGGCGTGAAGAGCAGCAGCGCGTCGGCGCCGGCGGCGGTCTCCCGCAGCTTGGCGGCGGCGGCCGGGACGCTGCCCTCGACGTCGATGTCCTCGTTGTAGAAGGGAATCTCGGCCAGACCCTCGTAGAGGGCCACCTCGGTGCCGGCGGGCGCGAGCTTCACCGCGGCCTCGGCGAGCTGCCGGTTGTGCGAACCGGAACGAAGGCTGCCGACGAGGGCGAGGATGCGAACAGACATGACGAAACTCCTGGGGGGGATGAGAACGAGGCCTCGATAATCCGGACCGGGGTCCGGTTTGTAGTTGTAGCACTCCAACCGGACCCCGGTCCAGTTTCTTCCCGATGCTTTACGCTGGCTTCATGTCCGCCGCGACGCCGCCCGTCCCCAGGCCCCAGGAGCCCGTCGAGCCGCAGGAGTTGTTCCGGCTCGGCACCGACGCCGACGAGCCCTGCCTGCGCGCCGACGCCGCCCGCAACCGCGCCCGGTTGCTGGAGGCGGCCGCCCGGCTCGTCGCCGAGCGCGGGGCCGACGGCATCACCATGGAGGAGGTGGCGGCCGCCGCCCGCGTCGGCAAGGGGACGGTCTTCCGCCGGTTCGGCGACCGCACCGGGCTGCTCACCGCGCTGCTCGACCACTCCGAGAAGAAGTTCCAGGCCGCTTTCCTCAGCGGCCCCGCGCCGCTCGGCCCGGGAGCGCCCCCGGTCGACCGGTTGCGGGCGTTCGGTCTCGCCATGCTCCGCCGCACCGCGGACGAGCTGGAACTGCAACTGGCCGCCGAGGCGGACGCCGGACGCCGCTACACCGTGGCTCCCCGCCGGGTGCTGCGCCACCACGTCACCCTGCTGCTGCGCGAGGCGGTCCCGGACGCGGACTGCGAGCTCCTGGCCTACACGCTGATGGCCCAGCTCGACCCCGCCCTGGTCCACCACCTGGTCCGCCAGTGCGGCATGCCGCCGGAGCGTCTCGAAGCCGCGTGGACCGACCTGGTCGACCGGGTCACGGGTTCCGCCGCCGCCCGCTGACACTCCCCGGCGCCCACTCCGCCGGGGAGCGTCAACTCACCCGCCGCGAAGCCCCGTTACCGCTTCTGCAAGGATGCGGTACGTCATGGTGCAGATATCGAACCCGCCCGCGCCCGCGACCCCGGCACCGACGCGCTCCGTACCCACGAGCGCCGATGTGGCCCGCCTGGCCGGCGTCTCGCGCGCGACCGTCTCCTACGTCCTGAACAACGCCGGCGCCGTGCGGATCAGCGAGCCCACCCGACGCAGGGTCCGCGAGGCCGCGAGGGAACTCGGCTACGTGCCGCACGCCGCGGCCCGCAGCCTGCGCGCCGGGCACAGCCGCATGGTCCTGATGCCGGCGCCCGCCTTCCCGGTGGGCCCGCTCTACAGCCAGTTCATCAACGATCTCCAGGCCGCCCTCGGCCGCCTCGACTACACGGTCGTGCAGTACGGCACCGTCGGCCTGCACGACGACGAGGCCGCCCGGGCCTGGGCGGAGCTGCGGCCGGTGGCCGTGCTGGTCCCCGGCTCGGGTCTCGGCCCGCGCGGTGTCGAGGTGCTCAAGCGCTCGGGGGCGCGGGCCGTCGTCACGCTCGGCCCCGAGCCGGTGGAAGGGGCGCACGCCCTGCTCATGGACCACGACGTGGTCGGCCACAGCGCCGGCGCGCACCTGTTCGACCGGGGGCGCCGCCGGATCGGCGTGGTCGTCCCGCGCGAGCCCGGCCTGGAGGCGTTCTCCGCGCCCCGGCTGGCCGGCGTGCGCGCCGCCCTGAGCGGGACCGGCGCGACGGTCACCGAGCTGCCGCTGGCCCACGACGAGGGAGCCGCCGCCCGGCTCGCCGGCCGCTGGCGCGCTCTCGGCCTCGACGCCGTGTTCACCTACAACGACGAGTACGCGATGCTGCTGATGCGCGCGCTCCAGGACGAGGGTGTGCGCATCCCCGAGGAGACGGCCGTGCTCGGCGCCGACAACCTGATGCTCGGCAGGCTGCTGCGGCCCCGGCTGAGCACCGTCCACCTCGACCTGCCCACCGGCCGCGAACTGGCCGACCTGGTCGACCGCGCGGTGCGCGACCCGGCCGCGGCACCCGAGGCGCACAAGGTGCTCGGGGCGTCGGTCGTGCGGCGCGAGTCCAGCTGACCCCGCCGCGCCGCGGCGTCAGGCGCTCGCGTCGGGCGCCTGACCCTGCTGCGCCTGCTGCTCGGCGATCTGCTTGCGCACGTCGTCCATGTCCAGCTTGCGCGCCTGCCCGATCACGTCCGTCAGCGCCGCCTCCGGCAGCGCACCCGGCTGGGCGAACACGGCCACCTGGTCACGCACGATCATCAGCGTGGGGATCGACTGGATGCCGAAGGCCGCGGCCAGCTCCGGCTGCGCCTCCGTGTCCACCTTGCCGAAGACCAGGTCGGGGTTCTCCTCCGCCGCCTTCTCGTACACGGGGGCGAACTGCCGGCAGGGACCGCACCAGGCCGCCCAGAAGTCGATCAGCACGAACTCGTTGTCCGTGACCATCTGGTCGAAGTTCTCCTTGGTGAGCTCCACGGTGCTGCTCATGGCGTGTTCCCTCTTCCTGGTGTGGGGGGCGGGGTTCGGCACAACACGGCCGGCCGGTCGCGTATTCCGCGCCCCTACCCATGTGGTCACGGAGCACACCGCCCACCAGACTGACGTCATGACGGAAACGCAACCGACGCAACCGGAATCAGCCGCCTACGACGTCGTGGTGCTCGGGGCCGGGCCCGTGGGCGAGAACGTCGCCGACCGGACCCGGGCCGCCGGACTCACCACCGCGGTCGTGGAGGGCGAACTGGTCGGCGGCGAGTGCTCCTACTGGGCGTGCTCGCCCAGCAAGGCACTGCTCCGCCCGGTCATCACCCGTGCCGACGCCCGCCGCACCCCCGGTCTGAAACAGGCGGTCCAGGGGCCCCTGGACACCGCCGCCGTCCTCGCCCACCGGGACGCGTACGCGTCCCACTGGAAGGACGACGGCCAGGTCCAGTGGCTGGACGGCACCGGAGCGGACCTGTACCGGGGCCACGGACGGCTCACCGGCCCGCGCACCCTCACCGTCACCGGACCTGACGGCGGGGAACGCGTCCTGACCGCCCGGCACGCCGTCGCCGTCTGCACCGGCAGCCGCGCCAAGCTGCCCGACCTGCCCGGACTCGCCGAGGTCAGGCCCTGGACCAGCCGGGAGGCCACCAGCGCCCGGTCGGTTCCCGGCCGGCTGGTCGTGGTCGGCGGCGGCGTCGTCGCCACCGAGATGGCCTGCGCCTGGCAGGCGCTCGGCTCCCGGGTCACCCTCCTCGTCCGCGGCGGAGGGCTGCTGGACCGCATGGAGCCCTTCGCCGGGGAGCTGGTCGCCGAAGCGCTCACGGAGGCCGGCGCCGAGATCCGCACCGGCACCTCCGTGAAGTCGGTGACCCGGGAGAACGGCACCGTCCACGTCGTCACCGACGGCGGTGACCGGATCGAGGCCGACGAGATCCTCTTCGCCACCGGCCGCGCCCCGCGCACCGACGACATCGGCCTGGAGACGATCGGCCTGGAGCCGGGCTCCTGGCTCACCGTCGACGACACCCTCCGCGTCACCGGCCACGACTGGCTGTACGCCGTCGGCGACGCCAATCACCGTGCCCTCCTCACCCACCAGGGCAAGTACCAGGCCAGGATCGCCGGCGCCGCCATCGCCTGCCGGGCGGCGGGCGAACCGGTGCGCGCGGACGAGTGGGGCGCGCACGCCGCCACCGCCGACCACGCCGCCGTGCCCCAGGTGGTCTTCACCGACCCCGAGGCGGCCGCCGTCGGCCTCTCCCTGGCCGAGGCGGAACGGGCGGGCCACCGCGTCCGCGCCGTCGACGTGGACCTCTCCTCCGTCGCCGGCGCGAGCCTGTACGTCGACGGCTACAAGGGCCGCGCCCGCATGGTCGTCGACCTCGAGGAGGAGATCCTGCGCGGCCTCACCCTCGTCGGCCCGGGCGTCGGCGAACTCATCCACGCGGCGACCGTCGCGGTGGCCGCCCGGGTCCCGGTCGACCGGCTGTGGCACGCGGTCCCGTCGTACCCGACGATCAGCGAGGTGTGGCTGCGTCTGCTGGAGGCGTACCGGGACGCGTGAACGGGCCGGCGCCGGCCGGTGCGCCGCCGGGGTCCACCGGCCCCGGCGGCCGTCCCTGCGGCAGGCCGAAGCCCAGGACCCGTGCCGCCCGCTCCGGCGTGGGCTGCGCCCAGTGCTCCGCCGCGGCCTGATGGGTGGACAATGAGCGCGGTTCGGCCCGGTCCAGGTACAGGGTGCCGTCGAGGTGATCGACCTCGTGCTGGACGATCCGGGCCGGCCAGCCGTCGAACGCCTCGTCCAGCGCCCGCCCGTGCTCGTCCTGCCCGGTCAGCCGCACCCGCGCGGCCCGCGCCACGACCGCCTGGTACCCCGGCACGCTCAGACACCCCTCGTAGAAGGCGGCCAGCCCGGCGCCCACCGGCTCGTACGCCGGATTGACCAGCACCCGGAACGGCTGCGGAACCCGCCCGCGCACCAGCCGCACCTCCTCCGGAACGGGCGCGGGATCCTCGATCACCGCGATCCGCAGCGCCACCCCGACCTGCGGCGCGGCCAGCCCGACTCCCGGTGCCGCGCGCATGGTGACGCGCAGCGCCTCCACGAACCGGGCCAGCAGGGCGGGCCCCAACTGGCCGTCGTACGGCTCGGTCCCGCCCCGCAGCACCGGATCACCGGCCGCGACGATGGGCAACGGCCCCTCCACGGCGAGCAGTTGCTCGATCCTCTCGGCCAGGGGTGCGCGATTGTCCGGAATTTCCATACCGTCAGGATCGCACGCCCGCTGCCCGTGTCGCAGGTCACATCTCCTTCCCGGGAACTCGGCGGCCCGCCGCCCCGACTACTGCACCGCCATGCCCTCTCCGACGTCCCCGGGAGAACCCCACCGATGACCACCGCTCCCACGGCCACCACGGACGAAGCTGCTCAACCTCCCGCTCCCGCACCCGCGAAGAGCGCGTGGGCCACCCTGCGCCCTCTCGTCCTGCGTCTGCACTTCTACGCGGGCGTGGTGGTGGCGCCCTTCCTCCTCGTCGCCGCCCTCACCGGCCTGCTCTACGCCGCCTCCTTCCAGGCCGAGAAGATCGTCTACGACCACGAGCTGACCGTCCCCGCGGGCGACCGCGAACTGCCCCTGTCCGAACAGGTCGCCGCCGCCCGTGAGGCCCACCCCGGCGGCACGATCGCCGCCGTGCGTCCCGCACCCGAGGCGGACGCCACCACCAGGGTGATGCTGTCCGGCATACCGGGGGTGGACCCCGGCCACACCCTGGCCGTGTTCGTCGACCCCTACACGGCGGAGGTGCGCGGCGAGCTGGAACAGTACGGCTCCACGGGCGCGTTGCCCCTGCGCACCTGGATCGACGAGTTCCACCGCGATCTCCACCTCGGAGAAACCGGCCGTCTGTACAGCGAGTTCGCGGCCAGCTGGCTGTGGGTGATCGCCGCGGGCGGCCTGGTGCTGTGGTTCTCCCGCCGCCGCGCCCTGCGCACGGTGCGCGGCACCGGCGGACGGCGCCGCACGCTGGGACTGCACGGCAGCGTGGGCGCCTGGGCCGCGATCGGCTTCCTCCTCCTCTCGGCGACCGGACTCACCTGGTCCACCTACGCCGGCGCGAACATCGGCGAACTGCGTGCCTCCCTCGGCCAGGAGACCCCGTCGGTGTCCGCCGCGGGCGGCGGCGAACACGCGGGCCACGGACCGGCCGGCGGTCCCGCGGGCGACGCGGCGCACGGAGTGGGCCTGGACAAGGTGCTCACGGCGGCACGGGCCGAGGGCCTGGGCGATCCGGTGGAGATCGTGCCGCCCGCCGACGAGACCTCCGCGTACGTCGTGAAGCAAATCCAGCGCAGCTGGCCCGTGAAGCAGGACGCGGTCGCCGTCGACCCCGCCACCGGCGAGGTCACCGACGTCCTGCGGTTCGCCGACCACCCCGTCCTCGCCAAACTGACCCGCTGGGGCATCGACCTGCACACCGGCACCCTGTTCGGCCTGCCCAACCAGATCGTGCTCATGGCGCTCGCCGCGGCCCTGATCCTGCTGATCCTGTGGGGCTACCGCATGTGGTGGCAGCGCGGCCGGGGCTCGGCCTTCGGCCGCCCGATCCCGCGGGGGGCCTGGCAGCAGGTGCCGCCCCACGTCCTCGTCCCCCTGCTGGCGCTGATCGCCGTCCTCGGCTACTTCGTCCCCCTGCTCGGCATTCCCCTCGCGGTGTTCCTCGCCGTCGACATCCTCCTCGGGGAGATCGCCCACCGGCGCGGGCGGCGGACGTATTCGGGCGGCCCGGCGGTGCGGTGACGGCGGCGGTGCGCCGCCGGACCCTCGTGCGGACGGCCCGGCTCCCGCACCGGGAGCCGGGCCGTCCGCCGGCGGGCTACTCCTCGTCGAACTCGCCGCCCAGCGCGGCGGCTATGCGCAGATGCGGCCGGGCCTCGTCGTCGCGTCCCTGCCGCTGGAGGGTGCGCCCGAGCATCAGCCGGGCGTAGTGCTCCACCGGGTCGCGTTCCACGATCACCTTCAGCTCGGCCTCCGCGCGGCGCAGTTGGGCCGAGTGGTAGTAGGCGCGCGCCAGCAGGAGGCGCGGCCCGGTCTGCTCCGGCACCTCCTCGACCAGGGAGTCCAGGACGCGCGCGGCGGCGGCGTAGTCCTTGGCGTCGAAGAACATCCCGGCGCGCTCCCAGCGCTCGGCCGGCGTTCCGTGGTCGTAGTACATGGTGTCCACTCGTGGCCTCCTTCGAGCGCGACAACGGCCCCGGACACCGCGGTATTCCGCTATCCCGCGCTGCCGGCCGCGGCGGCCAGTTCCGCGTCGGCCCGCTCCCTGACCAGGGCGAGCACGCGCCCGGCGGCGGCCAGGTCCGCCGCCGGGATGCCCGCGTAGATCCTCCCGGAGGCCGCCCCCGTCTCGGCGGAGATGCTCTCCTGCGTCCGCCGGCCGGCGTCCGTGACACGGACCGAGGACGGCTGCCCCGCCGCCAGCAGCCCCGCGTCGATCAGGGCGTCGACGACGGCGGCGGCGTCCGCCCCGGTGACCTTGAGCGAGCCGGCGAGGTGCCCGGCCAGCTCCGCCCGGCCGAGCGGACGGCCGGACGCGACGGCGAACCGCAGCGCGACGGACTGCGGGAAGGTGACGCCGTGCCGCGCCAGCACGCCCTCCAGGACCGCCCGGCTCGCGTAATGGGCCAGGCCGATGGCGCGGCCGTCGACCGTGGGTGAGGTGGTGGTCATGACTGCTCCGTCTCGTGGGTGCCGGTGTCCGGCGGAAGGGCGAGCGGTGTGTCGAGCAGGGTCGTCAGGTCGTCCGTGAACGCGCGAGTACGCGGGCCTTCCAGGCCGCCGAGGGGCTCCAGCAGTTGCCGCAACAGCCCTTGAACGGTCTCGATCGCCCGACCGGTGACCTCCACCCCCCGCGGGGTGAGCGCCAGTTGCACGGCGCGCGGGTCGCGCGGATCGCGGGTGCGCTCCAGCAGACCGGCGCTCTCCAGGGACCGGGCGAGCTTCGACACGTACAGCGCTTCGAGCCCGGTGCGGTCGGCGAGCCGGCGCTGGCTGGGCCGTTCCCCCGAGCGCCGCATTCCGTACAGGGTCGCGACGACGGAGTACTGCGCGTGCGTCAGCCCCAGGGGCGACACCGCCCGGTCGACCGCCACACGCCATTTCATCGACAGCCGCCACACCAGGAACCCGGGCGTCGCGCCCTCGTACACCGCATTCATGACAGATACGGTACATGGCTATGGTGGCCATGGCTACTGTTCGGGCTTCCGCGCTCCGCCCGGCACTTCTGGACTGGAAGTCCAGACACTGGACGTTCCGTCCAGCTAGGGTGTGCGGTGAGGAAACGGGAGGTGCTCATGGACGCCGGACAGGCCCGGGAGGCCGAGCGGGACGCGATCCTCGCCGCGACGGTGCCCGTCGTCGACGGGATCGCGGCGACGTTCGGACCGCTGTGCGAGGTGGTGCTGCACGACTACCGCCGCCCGGAGGAATCGGTGGTCGCCGTGGCCGGGTCGGTGACCGGGCGGACGGTGGGCGGGGCGATGAGCGAGATCGGCATGCGGATGCTCGCCCGCGGCGACGAGGCGGCCGACGAGCTCAACTACCTCACCGCGACCGGCGACGGCACCCTCGTCAAGTCCTCCACGATGGTGCTGCGGGACTCCACGGGAGCGGTGTTCGGCGCCCTGTGCGTCAATGTCGACGTCACCGCCGTGGGACAGGCGCACGCGCTGCTCGGCGCGCTCGCCGGCCCGGGCGCCGCTCCGGCCGGACCGCCGACGACCACCTTCGGCGACGACCTCGACTCCGTCGTCGGAGCCATCGTCGACGACCACCTGCCGCGACGGCACCGCGGCTGGGCCCAGCTCGACCGCGAGGAGCGCCTGCGGCTGTTCCGGAGCCTCGACGCGCGCGGTGTCTTCGCCGTGCGGCGCGCGGTCGAGCAGGTCGCCGCCCGGCTCGGCATCTCCCGCGCCTCGGCGTACAGCTACCTCTCCCAGTCCAGGACGACCGCCGACCCGACCGACACCGGAGGCCCCACGTGACGACCACCACCCCGCCGATCACCCTCGACGACGTCCGCTCCGCCGCCGCCCGCCTGAAGGGCGTCGCCCACCGCACCCCCGTCCTGCGCTCCCGCACACTGGACGCGCTCGTCGGCGCCGAGGTGCACCTGAAGTGCGAGAACTTCCAGCGCGTCGGCGCGTTCAAGTTCCGCGGCGCCTACAACGCGGCCTCCCGGCTCGCCCCCGGACAGCTGTCGCGGGGCATCGCGGCCTACTCCTCCGGGAACCACGCGCAGGCCGTCGCCCTGGCCGCCCGGGAGCTCGGCACCACCGCCGTGATCGTCATGCCCGAGGACGCCCCGCCCTCGAAGCGCGCGGCCGCAGAGGGGTACGGCGCCGAGATCGTCACCTACGACCGGTACACCGGCGACCGGGTCGCCGTCGCCGAGACCCTCGCCGCCGAGCGGGGACTCGCCCTCGTCCCGCCCTACGAGCACCCGCACGTGATGGCGGGGCAGGGCACGGCGGCCCTCGAACTCGTCGAGGAGACGGGCGAGCTGGACGCCCTGCTCGCACCGGTCGGCGGCGGCGGACTGATCGCCGGAAGCGCCACCGCGGTCAAGGGCCTCCATCCCGCCACCCGGGTCATCGGAGTCGAACCCGAGGCCGGCGACGACACCAGGAGGTCCCTGGAGGCGGGCCGGCGCGTCAGCATCCCGGTACCGCGCACCATCGCCGACGGCCAGGCGCTGCACACCCCGGGCGAGCTGACCTTCTCCGTCAACTTGCGCCTCCTCGCCGGGATCGTGCTGGTCGGCGACGACGAGATCAGGGACGCGATGCGGTTCGCCTTCGAGCGCCTGAAGATCGTCCTGGAGCCCAGCGGCGCCACGCCCCTCGCCGCGCTGCTCACCGGCCGCGCCGGTCCGCTCCCGCCCCGGGTCGGCGTGATCCTCTCCGGGGGCAACGTCGACGCCGAGCGGTTCGCCCGGCTCTGCGGGACGGGCGGCTGACCTGCCCGCACGGACGGCATTCACCCGAATGGCGGCGCCGGGTGGACGGACGGACGATGAGGGGGTGGGGGAAGCGGAAGGGAGCAGGGGCATGCTCGAGATCAAGATGCTGGAGAAGCCCGACGAGCGACGCGACTTCCCGAGGGGCCATCTCGAAGCCGTCCACATGTCGGGACTCGACTTCGCCGTGGCCACCTTCGAGCCGGGGTGGCGCTGGTCGCAGTCCGTCGGACCCATCGCCGGGACGGAGAGCTGCCAGATCCACCACAACGGGTGCGTGGTCCAGGGCCGCATGCGCATCCGGATGGACGACGGAGCCGAGGGCGAGGTCGGGCCGGGCGACGTCTTCGTCTGCTCGCCGGGACACGACGCGTGGGTCATCGGGGACGAGCCGGTCGTGGTGTACGACTTCGCCGGCGCCATGGCACAGGAGTACGCGAAGACCGACCGGCGCGTCACGCGCTAGCGGAACCCGCCCGGCGACGTATCCGTCCCGAGTACCCGAGCGCGAGCGCGGAGTGACCAGCGAGCGCCGCACGAGGGGCGACGGGAGGTTCACACCGGCAGCAGCCGGCCCACCAGGGCGTCGAGCCGGCGTACGGTGCGGCACTCGTACATCTCCACCAGCTCCGCGTACGCGGGGGCCGCGGAGTCGCCCGTGCCCCAGCGGGAGCGCTGTTCGGGATTCAGCCAGTGGACCCGGCGGGCGCGCCGGGACAGGATGCGCAGAGCCGGCAGGTTCGGGTCCGCCGAGTTGGTGCGGGCGTCGCCGAGGACGAAGACCGTCGTGCGCGAGCCCACCGCATCGGCGTACCGCTCGGTGAACTCGCCCAGCGCCGTGCCGTAGTCGCTGCCGCCGTGCCAGCCGGTGAGGGCAGCCTCCGCCCGGATGCGCGCACCCAGGCCCTCCGGGTCGGCGGCACCGTGCTCCAGCAGTCCGGTGACCTCGCCGATCCGGTTGACGAAGGCGAACACCCGGACCTTGGAGAACTCGTCGTGCAGCGCCTGTACGAGCAGCATCGTGAAGTCGGAGAACCCGGACACCGAGCCCGACACGTCGCACAGCAGCACCAGTTCGGGTCGGGCGGGCCGGCGCCGGCGCAGCACGGGCCGCATCGGCACCCCGCCCGTCGACAGCGAACCGCGCAGTGTCCGGCGCAGGTCGACACTGCCGCGCGCGGCCCTGCGGCGTCGGGCCGCCAGCCGGGTCGCCAGCTTCCTGGCCAGGGGCCGCACCGTCCGGCGCAGTTCGGCCAGCCGGTCCTTCCCGGCGAACAGGAAGTCGACCCGGTCGGCGGTGGGGGCCACCGCGCGCCGGGCGACCTCCTCCCGACCGCGCCGTTCCGCCACCCGGCGCCGCGCCTCCGCCGCCACCGCCCGCCGGAATGTCTCGATGCGCCGCCGGATCTCGTCCTCCAGCAGCCGGTCGGTGAACCCCGCCGCCCCGTCCCGCCCCCGTACCTCGTCCCGCACCCGGGCCAGCAGCGTCTGCGGACGCAGCCGGTCCAGCGTTTGGTACGACGACCAGCCGTCCGACCCCGGTGAACTCCCGTACCCGCCGAAACCGTCGACCGCCTCCACCGCCAGCCGGCGCAGCAGAGCGGTGTCGTCGTCGGCGAGGGCGGCCGCCAGCCGCTCGCGCAGGCGGTCCCGGTCGGCCGGCCCGCCGTCGGGCCCACCGACCCCGCACGGGAAGTACAGGTCGAAGACCGCGTCGAACACCGGACGCTGGGCGATGCCGTGCAGCAGGGTCGCCGCCAGGCCCTCCCGGAGCAGCTCCCGGTCGGCGAGCCCCAGGGCCTCCACCGCCCGGGCCGCGTCCACGGTCTCGCCGGTGCCGACGCGCAGGCCGTGGGCGCGCAGGGCGCCGGCCAGGCCGGTCAGCCGGGCGGCGAGATCCCGGTCCGCGACGCCGTTCACAGGGCGTCCAGGTCGAGTCCGGCCGCCGCCTTCTCGATGTCGCCCCGGTGCTTGAGAATCACACCCAGGGTGTCGCGTACGACCGTCTCGTCCAGGGTGCCGGCGCCCAGCGCCAGCAGGGTGCGGGCCCAGTCGACGGTCTCCGCCACCGATGGCGCCTTGCGCAGGTCCATCGCCCTAAGCGCGCCCACCACCCGGACGACGGACTCGGCCAGCGCCGTGCCGATGTCCGGAACCCTCAGCCGCACGATCCGCCGCTCCAGTTCCGCGTCGGGGAAGCCGATGTGCAGGAACAGGCAACGGCGGCGCAGCGCCTCGGACAGCTCCCGGGTCGCGTTCGAGGTGAGGACCACGAACGGCCGACGGGTCGCGGTGACGGTGCCCAGCTCCGGAACGGTCACCTGGAAGTCGCTCAGCACCTCGAGGAGCAGCCCCTCGACCTCGACGTCCGCCTTGTCGGTCTCGTCGATCAGCAGCACCTTGGCGTCGTCGCCGCGGATCGCGGTGAGCAGCGGCCGGGGCAGCAGGAACTCCTCGCCGAAGATGTCGGTGCGCGCCTCGTCCCACGTCTCGTCCTTGCCCGCGCTGATCCGCAGCAGCTGCTTGGCGTGGTTCCACTCGTACAGCGCGCGTGACTCGTCCACGCCCTCGTAGCACTGGAGCCGGACCAGCCGGGCCCCGGCGACCCGGGCGACGGCCTTGGCCAGCTCGGTCTTGCCGACCCCTGCGGGCCCCTCCACCAGCAGCGGCTTGCCGAGCCGGTCGGCGAGGAAGACGGTCGTGGCGACCGCGGGCGACGCCAGGTACCCGGTCTCGGCGAGGCGCGCGGAGACGTCGTCGACAGAAGTGAACAACAGGATCCTCCGGCGGTGCGCGGGAACGACGGTCCGGGCACCCAGGGGTGCCCGGACCTATCCAAGCGCTTGCTCACCCACCTGTCACGCGGTCGGGACCACCGCTCCGGCGGGCGACGGCGACCACCGCCCCCTCACGCGGCCGGCGCCACCGCCCGCACCGCCGGGACGCGCAGCACACGCCGGGCCGTGGCCAGACTCGTCCCGAGCGTCACCGCCGCACCGGTCGACGCCACCGCCGCCCACACGCCGAACACCTGTCCCGGCAGCACCTCGTCACCGCGGACCACGGCGAACGGCACGATCCCGGCCAGCGCCGCCAGCGTGCCGAAGAGCACCCCGACGACCGTCAGGACCAGAGCCTCGGTGCCCACCACGCGCAGCACCTGCCCGGGCGTCGCCCCGGCGAGGCGCTGCTGCCCGAACTCCCGGACGCGGTAGGTGGTCGCCGCGTAGAGCGCGTTCACCAGCATCACGCAGACGAAGACCACGATGATGCCGACCACGGTGAAGTTGAGCGTCTCGAGGTTCTTGGCGTCCACCGACTTCACCAGCCCCGACGCCGCGACCGCGTCGCTCTCCACCGCCTGCATGGTGAGCGTCGCGGTGGACACCGCCGTGAACAGGATGAGCGACATCAGGATCCCGGCGAGGTCCCCGGCCCGCTGCCGCAGGTTCCGCACCGCCAGCCACCCGCTCGCCCCGCCCGGTACCGGACCGTCCAGCACGCCCTTCAGCAGGCGCGGTGCCCGCGCGGCCAGCCCCACCGACAGCAGGATCGCCCCGTACGCCGCGGGCGCCATCAGCATTTCGTCCGTCCCCGACAGGGCGAACGTGGAGCACACCGACACCGCACCGCACACCAGCGCTGCCCAGGCGAGGAACGACCGCGCCCCGCCGTGCCGCCGCCGCCCCCGGGTCACCCTGCGCACCGCGAGGAACGCCGCGCCCGCGGACGCGGCCAGCGTGACACCGAAGCCGGACAGCAGGCCGACGACGCCGAAGGCGTGGTCCACGGACCGGGCCACCTGCCCGCTGTCGCGGAACACCTCCAGCAGCAGCCGCCCGCCGGCCCCCGCCGCCGGGACCGCGAGTGCCGCGCCCGCCAGGGACACGACCACCGCCTCGCCCACGACCATCCACCTCAGCTGCGCCGGGGTCGCCCCCGAACAGCGCAGCAGCTCCAGCTCCGCGGAGCGCTGCCGCACGTTCACCGTCAGCGTCGAGGCGACGGCGAAGAACACCAGCAGCGTGCCGTACCCACCGACCACGCCGGCCGACATGCGGAGGGTCTCGGAGCTGACCGTGTCCACGCCCGGCCGCCCGGCGGTGTCGTGCAGGGACTGGAACGTCATCACGATCGCCGCGCCCAGGAAGGCGGACAGCAGCGTCGCGAGGAACCGTCCGGGGCGCCGCCGGACCGACCGCAGAGCCAGTACGAACACGGCTCACACCCCCGCCGTCACGATGTCGCCCAGGTGCGCCAGCCGCTCGGCCACCGCGTCCGCCGTCGGCGCGTCCAGCCGGCCCGCCAGCCGGCCGTCCGCCAGGAACAGCACACTGTCGGCCCAGGAGGCGGCGACCGGGTCGTGCGTCACCATCACCACGGTCCGCCCGTGCACCCGCACCGCCTGCTGGAGCAGCGTCAGCACCTCCCGCGCGCTGCGCGTGTCGAGCGCACCGGTCGGCTCGTCGGCGAAGATCACCCTCGGTTCGGTGACCAGCGCCCGCGCGATGGCGACCCGCTGCCGCTGCCCGCCGGACAACTGGTCGGGCCGGTGCCCGAGCCGGTCGCCCAGACCGACGGCGGTGAGGATCTCCCGGACCCGCTTCCGGTCGACGCGCCGGCCGGCCAGCCTCAGCGGCAGCACCGTGTTCTGCGCGACGGTGAGCGTCTCCAGCAGGTTGTACTGCTGGAACACGAACCCGATCCGCCCGCGCCGGAACTTCGTCAGCTCCGTCTCGCTCCCGCCCGTCAGCTCGGTGCCGTCGACCCGGACGATCCCGCTGTCCGGCCGGTCCAGTCCCGCCGCGCACTGCAGCAGCGTCGACTTGCCCGAACCGGACGGTCCCATCACCGCGGTGAACGTGCCCCGCTCCAGACCGAGCGTCACCCCGTCCAGGGCCGTCACGGAACTGTCCGCCGTCCCGTAGGACTTGGTCACCTTGACCAGACGCAGTGCCTCGGGGGCGGGCCCCGGGTCGTGGTCGCGTCGTGTTCCCGTGCGCACCATGTCATCGCCTCCTCCGGCACGCCCTGTGCCATGCCGACGACGCTACGGAGGAGACGGCCGCGCCACATTGGGCGCAGAACCCGTATCGGGGGGTGTGCCCAGGGACACCCCCCGCAGGGGGCTCACCCGACCAGCACGACCTCCAGCGTGCGCGGGCCGTGCACGCCCTCCACCCGGTCGAGTTCGATGTCGCTGGTCGCCGACGGGCCGGAGATCCAGGTGAGCGGGCGGGCCGCGTCGAGGCGTTCGAGGGCCTGGGGGACGGAGGAGACGACCTGGTCCGGGACACGGACCACGCAGATGTGGTGGTCGGGGACGAGGGTGATGCGGCGCCGGCCCTGGTCGGGGGAGCCGTCCAGCACGATCGTGCCGGTCTCGGCGATGGCGACCGCGCAGGCGGTGACCACGCTGTCGACCCGATCGAGTTCGTGGGGCGTGCTCACCGCCCGGTCGTGAACACGGGTGGGATCGGCGGCCGACATCCATTCCGGCGGGAGACCGGGCGGCACGAGCACGGACTGTGAGCCGCGCTCGGCAAGCAGCCGCATGATGAGGTACGGCAGCTCCTCGGAGTCCGTACGATGCACGACCGCCCGGTAGTCGGCCAGGTTCTCCGCGAGGAGGTCCACCGTCTCCTCGACGGTGCGCTCACCGTGCTCGCGCAGATAGCCGCGGGGGACCGCCCGCTCGTACGGGGTGTCGTCCACCGGCGCGTCGGCGAGGGCACGTCGCACCCGGCCCAGGATCCTCTCCCTGCTGCTCACTTCGCCGCTCCCTTCCCGCTCCGCGTACGCTGCCACCAGTCCCGGAACGGCTCCGCCGGCACCGGGGGCAGATCCCGGGTGCCGCTCCACGCCCGGCCGGGGCCCGGCAGGGTGCGCGGATGGAGCCGGCGGGTGCGTGAGGCGAGGCGCTGGCCGGTGCGCAGGGCTCCGGGGCAGGTGAACGCCCAGCGGGCGGCGCGCATCGCGGCACGCTCGGCGGCGTGCCCCTTGGCCGGCTTGAGCACCACCTTGTTGCCGCCCCGGGTCACCTCCCCGCCCTGGGCCACCCGTTCCCGCAGGTGCACCAGCACCTCGGGGATGTCGATGGCGACCGGGCACACCTCGTAGCAGGCCCCGCACAGCGAGGACGCGAACGGCAGGGAGGCGTCGACCTCGCTCCCGGTGCCCCGCAGCTGAGGGCTGAGGATGGCGCCGATCGGCCCCGGGTAGACCGAGCCGTAGGCGTGGCCGCCGGCCCGCTCGTACACCGGGCACACGTTCAGGCAGGCCGAGCAGCGGATGCAGCGCAGCGCCTGCCTGCCCACCTCGTCGGCGATCGTGTCGGTGCGGCCGTTGTCCAGCAGGACCAGGTGGAAGCTGCGCGGGCCGTCCCCGTCCGTGGTGCCGGTCCACGTCGAGGTGTACGGGTTCATCCGCTCGGCGGTCGAGGAGCGCGGCAGGGTCTGCAGGAACACCTCCAGGTCCCGCCAGGTCGGCACGACCTTCTCGATGCCGACGACCGAGATCAGCGTCTCGGGCAGGGTCAGGCACATCCGCCCGTTGCCCTCGGACTCCACCACCACCAGGGTGCCGGTCTCGGCGACCATGAAGTTGGCGCCGGAGATCCCGACCCTGGCGCGCAGGAACTTCTCCCGCAAATGCTGCCGCGCCGCCTCGGCGAGTTCGGCGGGCGTGTCCGTCAGCCCCTCCGGGGCGGGGCGGCCCCACTCGCCCATCTCGCGGGCGAACATCTCCCGGATCTCCCCGCGGTTGCGGTGGATCGCCGGCACCAGGATGTGCGAGGGCCGGTCCTTGCCCAACTGCACGATCAGCTCGGCCAGGTCGGTCTCGTAGGCGGCGATGCCCTCCGCCGCCAGGGCCTCGTTGAGGCCGATCTCCTGCGTGGCCATCGACTTGACCTTGACGACCTCCGACTCGCCGGTCGCCTTCACCAGTCCGGCGACGATCCGGTTGGCCTCGTCGGCGTCGGCGGCCCAGTGCACGGTGCCGCCCGCCGCCGTCACCGACTCCTCCAACTGCTCCAGGTAACGGTCGAGGTGACGGAGCGTGTGGTCCTTGATCCGCTTGCCGGCCTCGCGCAGCTCCGCCCAGTCGGACACCTCGGCGACCGCGGCGGCGCGCTTGGCCCGGATGGTGTGCGTGGCGTGCCGCAGATTGCCGCGCAGGGTGGTGTCGCGCACGGCGTCCCGCGCGGCCACCGGAAACGCCGGCATCCCGAGATACGTCCCGCTCATACGGCCGGTTCCTCCTCCGTGCTCGCCAGGATCTCCGCGATGTGCACCGGCCGCATGCCGGTCCGCAGCCTGGTCATCGTTCCGCCGATGTGCATCAGGCACGAGTTGTCCGCCGCGCACAGCACCTCGGCGCCCGTCGATTCGGCGTTGCGCACCTTGTCGGTGCCCATCGCCGCCGAGACGTCGGAGTTCTTCAGGGCGAAGGTGCCGCCGAACCCGCAGCACTCCTCGGCGCCGGGCAGCTCGGCCAGCTCCAGGCCCTTCACCGCCCGCAGCAGCCTCAGGGGCCGTTCGCCGAGCCCCAGCCCCCGCAGCCCGTGACACGTGGGGTGGTAGGTCACCGTGTGCGGGTAGTACGCCCCCACGTCCGTCACCCCCAGCACGTCCACCAGGAACTCCGTGAGTTCGTACGTCTTCGGCACCACCGGCGCCAGCGTCGCCGCGAGGGTGTCCCCGCGGCCCTCCGCCCGGGCCCGCTCACCCATCCGCGGATACAGCTCCCGCACCATCGCCCCGCACGACCCGGACGGCGTCACGACCGCCTCGTAGTCCCTGAAGACGTCGGAGAAATGCCGGGCGAGCGGTTCGGCCTCATGACGGTAGCCCGAGTTGTAGTGCGCCTGGCCGCAACAGGTCTGCGCCATCGGGAAGTCCACGTCGACGCCCAGCCTGGTCAGGAGTCTCACCACGGCGCGCCCGGTGTCCGGATACAGCGTGTCGTTGACACAGGTCAGGAACAGTGCGACACGCATCGCGGCTCCTAGGGATCGATCATCGGGTGGATGCAGGGTAGTGGGGGAGCGGGGCCCGGGGGAGACCGTGTCAGCCCCGGGCGAGCCGGGCCTGCGCCGCCTGCCACCGCTGCGTGCCGCCGCGCGGTTCGTACCGCGTCAGCAGTTGCGTGCGGGTGAGCAGCCGCCGCATCCCGGCCAGGTCGCCGACCAGGCCGTGGGCACGGGCCTGCACCAGCACGTTGCCCAGCGCCGCCGCCTCCGTCGGGCCGGACACCACCGGCAGCCCGCAGGCGTCGGAGGTCAGCTGGCACAGCAGGGCGTTGCGGCTGCCGCCGCCCACGATGTGCACGACGTCGGCCGGCTGCCCGGCGAGCCGCTGCGCGTCGGTGACCGCCTTGCGGTGGGCCAGGGCCAGCGAGTCGAGGATGCACCGGGTGATCTCGGCGGGCGTGGCCGGCGCGGGCTGTCCCGAGGCCCGGCAGGCCTCGGCGATCCGCTCCGGCATCCGCCCGGGCGCGAGGAACGCCGTGTCCCCGGCGTCCACCACCGACCGCAGCGCGGGCACCTTGCCCGCGTCGAGGAGCAACGCGCCCAGGTCCGGCTGCCCCCAGGCCCGCAGGCACTCCTGGAGCAGCCACAGGCCCATGATGTTGCGCAGGTAGCGGACCGTGCCGTCCAGGCCCAGCTCGTTGGTGAAGTTGGCGGCCCGGCTCTCCTCGGTGAGCACCGGCGCCTCCAGCTCCAGGCCGGCCAGCGACCAGGTGCCGGTGCAGATGTACGCGAACCGCTCGCCGCCCGCCGGTACGGCGGCCACCGCCGACGCGGTGTCGTGCGAACCGACCGCCGTCACCGGGACCGGCCCGGCCAGCCCGGTCTCCTCCAGCACCTCGGGCCGCAGCACCCCGGCCGCGTCCCCCGGCCGGCGCAGCGGCGCGAACAGCGAGAGGTCGATGCCGAGGCGCTCCGCGAGGCCGTGCGCCCAGTCGCGGGTGCGCGGGTCGACCAGCTGGGTGGTCGAGGCGTTGGTCAGCTCCGTGCCCTGCTCGCCGGTCAGCCAGTACGTCAGCAGGTCGGGAATCAGCAGCAACCGCGCGGCCCGCTCGAGTTGCGCCGAGTCACGGGCCGCCGTCAGCTGGTACAGCGTGTTGAACGGCGCGTACTGCAGACCGGTCGTCGCGTACAGCTCCTCGGCGGGCACCTTCGCCCACACCCTCTCCGCGATCCCGTCGGTGCGGCCGTCGCGGTAGTGCACCGGGTTGCCGAGCAGCGCCCCGTCCGCGTCCAGCAGCCCGTAGTCCACCGCCCAGCTGTCGATGCCGACGGAATCCACCGCGCCGGCCCCCTTCAGCCCGTCCAGCACACCGGCGTACAGCCCCAGGACGTCCCAGCGCAGGCCCTCGGGCACGCGCACCGGCCGGTTGGGGAAGCGGTGGACCTCGGCCAGCTCCAGGCTGTCGGGGCCGACGCGGCCGACCATGACACGCCCGCTGGACGCGCCGAGGTCGACCGCGGCGTAGGACCTCACGGCGCTCATCGCAGGAACGCGGCGGCGACGCCGGCGTCGACCGGGACGTGCAGTCCGGTGGTGTGGGTGAGGTCGCCCCCGGTCAGCGCGAACACGGCGTTCGCCACGTGCTCGGGCAGCACCTCGCGCTTCAGCAGCGTCCGCTGGGCGTAGAACTCGCCCAGCTTCTCCTCCGGCACCCCGTACACGGCGGCGCGCTCGGCGCCCCAGCCGCCCGCGAAGATCCCGGAGCCGCGCACCACGCCGTCCGGGTTGACGCCGTTGACCCGGATGCCGTGCGCACCCAGCTCGGCGGCGAGCAGGCGCACCTGGTGCGCCTGGTCGGCCTTGGCGGCGGAGTAGGCGATGTTGTCGGGGCCGGCGAACACCGCGTTCTTCGAGGCGATGTAGACGATGTCGCCGCCCAGTCCCTGCGCGGTCATCACCCGGGCCGCCTCGCGCGAGACGAGGAAGGAACCGCGGGCCATGATGTCGTGCTGGAGGTCCCAGTCCCCGGCGGACGTCTCGAGGAGCGGCTTGGAGATCGAGATGCCGGCGTTGTTCACCACCAGGTCGACCCCGCCGAAGGCGAGCACGGCGGCCTGGAAGGCGTCCGCGATCTGCTCCTCGGACGTCACGTCGACGGTCACGGCGACGGCCTTGTCGGAGCCGCCCAGCTCCTCGGCGACCCGTGCGGCGTTCTCCCCGTCGAGGTCGGCCACGACGACGCACGCGCCCTCGGCCACCAGCCGCTGGGCGATCGCCCTGCCGATCCCGCTGCCGGCGCCGGTGACGAGCGCGACCCGCGTCGCGAGCGGCTTCGGCCCGGGCATCCGCTGGAGCTTGGCCTCCTCCAGCGCCCAGTACTCGATGCGGAACTTCTCCGACTCCTCGATCGGCGCGTACGTGGAGACCGCCTCGGCCCCGCGCATCACGTTGATCGCGTTGATGTAGAACTCGCCGGCCACGCGAGCGGTCTGCTTGTCCTTGCCGAAGCTGAACATGCCCACGCCCGGCACCAGCACGATCGCCGGGTCGGCCCCGCGCATAGCGGGGGAGCCGGGCTCCGCGTGCCGCGCGTAGTAGGCGGCGTACTCCTCGCGGTAGGCCGCGTGCAGCTCCTTCAGCCGGGCGACCGCCTCGGCCGGCGGGGCGGACGGCGGCAGGTCGAGGACGAGCGGCCGGACCTTGGTGCGCAGGAAGTGGTCGGGGCAGGAGGTGCCCAGGGCGGCCAGCCGCGGGTGCTCGGCACGGGCCAGGAAGTCCAGGACGGCGTCGGAGTCGTCGAAGTGCCCGACCTGCGGCCGGTCCTGCGAGGCGACGGCACGGACGTACGGCGCGAGGGCGGCGGCCCGCTCCCGCCGTTCCTCCCCGGACAGCGCCTCGTACCCCTCGATCACCGGGCCGAACGGCTCCGGCCGGCCGCGCTCGGCGAGGAACGCCTCGGCGGTGCGGATGATGTGCAGCGAGTTGCGCTCGCACTCCTCGGAGGTGTCGCCCCACGCGGTGATGCCGTGCCCGCCGAGCACACACCCGATGGCCTGCGGGTTGGCCTCCTTCACGGCGGCGATGTCCAGCCCGAGCCGGAAACCGGGCCGCCGCCAGGGCACCCACACCACGGTGTCGCCGAAACACTGCGCGGTCAGCTGCTCCCCGTCGGCCGCGCAGGCGAGCGCGATCCCGGAGTCGGGGTGAAGGTGGTCCACGTGCGCGGCGTCGACCAGCCCGTGCATCGCGGTGTCGATCGACGGGGCCGCACCGCCCTTGCCGTGCAGGCAGTAGTCGAACGCGGCGACCATCTCGTCCTCGCGTTCGACGCCCGGGTAGACGTCGGTGAGCGCCCGCAGCCGGTCCAGCCGCAGCGCGGCCAGCCCCGCCCCGGTCAGCGTCCCGAGGTCGCCCCCGGACCCCTTGACCCACATCAGCTCGACGTCGCCCCCGGTGACGGGGTCGGTGTCGGTGCCCTTGGCGGAGGTGTTGCCGCCGGCGTAGTTGGTGTTACGGGGATCGGCGCCGAGCCGGTGCGATCGAGCGAGGAGGGCGGCGACTTCGGTGTTGGTCGTCATGAACTTCGGTTCCTTCTCGGGAGGGAGTGGGTGAAGAAGGGGCGCGGGGAACTGCGCGATCAACCACGACCGATCCGCAGCCCGCGATGAACAGAACCCGGCAGACGCCTACGCCCCCCAGCCGGCCTGCTCCCCGCCGACCCGCTCGGCAACGATCTTCTCCGCCCACCCGGACCGCCGGTAGGCGGCCATGGGCTCGGGGTCCAGCCCCATCTCCTCCCGCACCTCACGCAGCAGCGGACGCACGTCCGTGTTGTACGCGTCCATCAGCACGGCGTTGGCCTCGAGCACATCCCCGGCCCGCTGGGCATCGTCCAGCGCCGCCCGGTCGACCAGCAGCGCCTTGGCCGTGGCCTCCTGGACGTTCATGACGGAACGGATGATCGCCGGGATCTTCGCCTCGACGTTGTGGCACTGGTCGAGCATGAACGCCACCCCGGGGGTGAACCCGCCCCCGCGGATCACCTCGTACATGATCCGGAACAGCTGGAACGGGTCGGCGGCGCCGACCATCAGGTCGTCGTCGGCGTAGAACCGCGAGTTGAAGTCGAACCCGCCGAGCTTCCCCTCCCGCAGCAGCGTCGCCACGATGAACTCGATGTTGGTCCCCGGGGCGTGGTGACCGGTGTCGACGACCACCTGCGCCCGCTCGCCCAGCTTCAGGCAGTGCGCGTAGGCGGTGCCCCAGTCCGGCACGTCCGTCGTGTAGAACGCCGGCTCGAAGAGCTTGTACTCCAGCAGCATCCGCTGGTCGTCCCCGAGCCGCTCGTACACCTCGGCGAGCCCTTCGGCGAGCCGGTCCTGTCGCGCCCGGATGTCGTCCTGGCCGGGGTAGTTCGTCCCGTCGGCGAACCACAGCTTCAGGTCCTTGGAGCCGGTCGCGTCCATGATGTCGACGCACTCCAGCAGGTGGTCGACGGCCTTCCTGCGCACCGCCGGGTCCGGGGCGCAGATGCTGCCCAGCCTGTAGGCGTCGTCCTGGAAGGTGTTGGAGTTGATCGCTCCGAGCCGCACCCCGCGGTCCTCGGCGTGCCGGGCCAGCGCCGCGTAGTCCTCGACCTCGTCCCACGGGATGTGCAGCGCCACGGTCGGCGCGACACCCGTGAACGCGTGCACCCGGGCGGCGTCGTCCAGCTTCTCCCGCGGGGTGCGGGGGACGCCCTGTTGCGCGAACACCTTGAACCGGGTCCCCGAGTTCCCGTACGCCCAGGACGGCGTCTCCACGGCCTGTGTCTTGAGAGCGGCTTTCACCGCGGCGAGCTCGGTCACGTCGGGGCTCCTGTGACATCGGGTCGTGACGACCACTGAATGAAACGATTCAGAACGGGAAGCTAGGGGTCTCCCGAAAGGGTGTCAACCCCTTCGGTGGAGACCGTCCTCCGTGGCCAGGCCGCAAACCGAAGGTGTCGAAAGTTTTTCGACCGGGACCCATTGACGTGACATGTGTCGCGCGCCTAACGTCCCGGCAATCCAGTTGAAACCTTTCACGACGTCGCGAGGGCCTCCCACCGGCGTCGTCGAGGAGCCCTCATGACCCACCCGTCCGACACGGGTCCGGCCCCGGTTCTCGCGCTGAAGGACATCTCCAAGTCCTTCGGCGCGGTCCGCGCACTGCGGGACGTCTCCCTGGAGCTGTTCCCCGGGGAGGTGCACGCCCTCGCCGGCGAGAACGGAGCCGGCAAGTCGACCCTCATCAAGACGCTCGCCGGGGTGCACCGGCCGGACACCGGCCAGGTGCTGCTCGACGGCGCCCCCGTCGTCTTCCACGGCCCCGGTGACGCCCGCGACGCCGGCATCGCCGTGATCTACCAGGAGCCCACGCTCTTCCCCGACCTGTCGATCGCCGAGAACATCTTCATGGGCCGGCAGCCCCGGCGGGCGCTCGGCCGGATCGACCACCGGGCCACCCACGAGGCGACCGCCGCCCTGATGAAGCGGCTCGGCGTCGGGCTCGACCCGGACCGCCCGGCACGCGGTCTGTCCATCGCCGACCAGCAGATCGTCGAGATCGCCAAGGCGCTCTCCTTCGACGCCCGGGTCCTCGTCATGGACGAGCCCACCGCCGCCCTCACCGGCAGCGAGGTCGCCCGCCTCTTCGGCGTCGTGCGCACCCTGCGCGAACAGGGCGCCGCGGTGCTGTTCATCTCCCACCGGCTGGAGGAGATCTTCGAGATCTGCCAGAGGGTCACCACGCTCCGCGACGGCGCCTGGATCTCCAGCGAGCCGCTGGACGGCATGACCGAGGACGACCTGGTCCGCCGCATGGTCGGCCGCGACCTCGAGGAGCTCTACCCCAAGCAGGACGTGACACCGGGCGAGACCGCCCTGAGCGTGCGCCGGCTGACCCGCGAGGGCGTCTTCACCGACATCTCCTTCGACGTGCGGCGCGGCGAGATCGTCGGCCTGGCCGGACTCGTCGGCGCCGGACGCACCGAGGTCGCCCGTGCCGTGTTCGGCATCGACCGCTGGGACGCCGGCGAGGTGGAGGTCGACGGACGCAGGCTCACCAACGGCGCCCCGTCCACGGCCATGGCGGCGGGCCTCGCCCTGGTCCCCGAGGACCGGCGCGCCCAGGGCCTGGTGATGGACATGTCCATCGAGCGCAACATCGGCCTCACCGGGCTCCGTACGACGGTGCGGGCCGGCCTGATGGACCGCGGCGCCGAACGCAGCCGCTCCCTCGACTGGGCCGTCAGGCTCCAGGTCAAGTACGCCAGGATCGCCGACACGGTGAACACCCTGTCCGGCGGCAACCAGCAGAAGGTCGTCCTCGCCAAGTGGCTCGCCACCGGGCCGAAGGTGCTGATCGTCGACGAGCCCACGCGCGGCATCGACGTCGGCACCAAGGCCGAGGTGCACCGGCTGCTGTCGCAGCTCGCCGCCGACGGCGTCGCCGTCCTGATGATCTCCTCCGACCTGCCCGAGATCCTCGGCATGGCCGACCGCGTGCTGGTGATGCACGAGGGCCGGCTCGCCGCCGAGATCCCCCGCACCGACGCCACCGAGGAAACCGTGATGGCCGCAGCCACGGGGAGGGCCGCCGCATGACGGTCGCCGCTCCCGGAGAAGCCCCCGTCGCCGAGGTGCCGGAGGCCGGCGCCACACGGCTGGTGGACCGCGTCTTCAAGATGCGCGAACTCGCCATCCTCGCCGTCTTCCTGGTCATGATCGCCGTCACCCAGGCCGGCAACAGCGAGTTCCTGTCCGAGCAGGGCATCAAGGACCTGCTGCTGAACGCGACCATCCTGGTCCTGGTCGCCACCGGCCAGTCCCTGGTCGTCATCACCCGCAACGTCGACCTGTCCGTCGGCTCCACCCTCGGCATCAGCGCCTTCGCCGCCGGCGTCCACCTCCAGGGCGGCGGTGACCCGGTCGTCGCCGTCGCCCTCGCCGTCCTGCTCGGTCTCGGCTTCGGCCTGCTCAACGGCCTGCTCGTCAGCCTCGGCCAGGTGCCCGCCCTCGTGGTCACCCTCGGCACGCTCTACATCATCCGCGGCATCGACTCCGTCTGGGTCGGCTCCCGTCAGATCACGGCCGCCGATCTCCCCGGCGGGTTCGTCGACTTCGGCTCGGGCGGCGTCTCGGCCGTGCCCTATCTGGCCCTGATCGCGCTCGCGGTGCTCGTGGCGACGGCGTACTACCTCAAGCACTTCGGCAGCGGACGCGAGCTGTACGCGCTCGGCTCCAATCCGGAGGCCGCCCGGCTCGCCGGCATCCCCGTACGCAAGCGGATCCTCGCCGCGTACACCTTCTGCGGCGCCCTCGCCGGCCTCGCGGGCGCCCTGTACCTGGCCCGGTTCGGCAACGTCGACTCCGGCACCGGCAACGGCTACGAACTCACCGTCGTCAGCGCGGTCGTGGTCGGCGGCGTGGTTTTCACCGGCGGCTCCGGCAGCGTCTACGGCGCGGCGCTCGGCGCGCTGCTGCTGACCTCCGTCAACAGCGTGCTGCCCGCCCTCGGGGTCAGCTCCGTGTGGGTGCTCGCCATCAACGGCATCCTGCTCATCCTCGCCATCGCGGTCGACCGGATCGTCGCGCTGCGCGTGGCCTCCGCCCTGAAGAAGAGGAACGCCCGCCATGCCTGAGTCCCTGACGCGCGCCGTCCGCTGGGACACGGTCGTCGGTGCCCTGCTCGTCGTGGTCCTGCTGCTGTCCTTCACCACCGTCGACGGCTTCGGCAACGCGCTCAACCTGTCGTTCCTCATCGGCAACACCCTGCCGATCGCGCTGATCGCCCTGCCCATGACCCTGCTCGTGGTCTCCGGCGAGATCGACCTGTCCGTGGCCTCCACGGCCGGTCTGTCCGGGGCGGTGATGGGCGCCCTGTGGAACCAGGGCATGACCATCGAGACGATCATCCCGGTCTGCCTCGTGATCGGTGTCGTCTGCGGCCTGGTCAACGGCCTGCTCGTGACCCGTCTCGGGCTGCCGTCCCTCGCCGTCACCATCGGTACGCTGGCCGCCTACCGGGGCATCGCGCAGATCGTGCTCGGCTCCGACGCGGTGACCGACTTCCCCACCCCGTACCTGGACTTCGCCGCCGGGCGTATCGGCGACACGTTCGTCCCGTACGCCCTCCTGCCCTTCCTGGTGCTGCTCGCCATCGCCGTCGTCGCCCTGCACGCCACCCCGTTCGGCCGGTCGCTGTTCGCGATCGGCGCGAGCGAGGAGGCGGCCCGGTTCGCCGGCATCCGCGTCAGGCGGCAGAAGCTGATCCTGTTCACCCTGACCGGTCTGATGGCCTCCCTCACCGGCGTCTTCTGGGCGCTGCACTACGCCAGCGCCCGCTACGACAACGCCACCGGCCTCGAACTCTCCGTGGTGGCGGCCGTCCTGCTCGGCGGCATCGACTTCGACGGCGGTAAGGGCACCCTGGGCGGCGCCGTCGCCGGTGTGTTCCTGCTCGGCGCGCTGCAGAACGTGATGAGCCTCCAGGACGTCTCCGCGCAGTCGCAGATCGTCGTCACGGGCGTGCTGCTGGTGCTGTCCGTGCTCGGACCGCGTGTCGTCCGGCAGATCGCCGTAGCGAGGGCCGGACGCCGGGCCGCCGCGTCACCACCGGTCTCCAAGGCCCCCGCTCCCACCCCCTGAACCCTCCTCGCCCTCTAAGGAACCCACCATGCGCAAGGCATCCATCCGCCGCACCTGCGCGGCCCTCGCCGCCGTCACCTCGCTCGCCCTGGCCGCCACCGCCTGCGGCGGCACCACCAAGGAGGACGTGAAGAACGAGAGCGGCGCGGCGGCCTCGGCCGGCAAGGCCGACCCCGACGCGGCCACCAAGAAGGGCCTGACCATCGGCTTCCTGCCCAAGCAGGTCAACAACCCCTACTTCACCACCGCCGACAAGGGCGGCGAGAAGGCCGTCGAGGAGCTGGGCTCCACCTACAAGGAGGTCGGCCCCTCCAGCGCCACCGACACCGCCGGACAGGTCTCCTACGTCAACACCCTGACCCAGCAGCAGGTCGACGCCATGGCCGTTTCCGCACAGGACCCCGGCGCCCTGTGCACCGCGCTCAAGCAGGCGATGAGGAACGGCATCAAGGTCGTCACCTACGACTCGGACACCACCCCCGACTGCCGCAACGCCTTCGTCTCGCAGGCCGGCGGTGAGGACCTGGGCCGCACCGAGGTGCAGCTGCTCGCCGAGCAGATCGACTACAAGGGCGAGATCGCGATCCTGTCCGCAGCGCAGACCGCGACCAACCAGAACGCCTGGATCGAGTTCATGAAGGACGAGCTCAAGGATCCCCGGTACGAAGACATGAAGCTGGTCGAGGTCGCCTACGGCAACGACGACGCCCAGCAGTCCTTCCAGCAGACCCAGGGACTGCTCCAGGAGTACCCGAACCTGAAGGGGATCATCTCCCCGACCACCGTCGGCATCAAGGCCGCCGCCCAGTACCTGTCCGGCTCCAAGTACAAGGGCAAGGTCAAGCTGACCGGCCTCGGCACCCCCAACGACATGCGCAAATACGTCAAGAACGGCACCGTCGAGGCGTTCGAGCTCTGGGACCCGGCCAAGCTCGGCGAGCTGGCCGCGCGCACCGCCGTCGCCCTGTCCTCCGGCCAGATCACCGGCAAGGAGGGCGAGACCTTCAAGGCCGGCGCGATGGGGGAGTACACCATCGGCAAGGACGGCGTGATCAACCTCGGCAAGCCCACCGTCTTCAACGCCGGGAACATCGACCAGTTCGACTTCTGACCCCCACTTCCCCCTGAAGGAGCGGTACTTCATGCAACGCGTCTGTTTCCTGCTCAGGGTCCGACAGGACCGGATCGCCGAGTACCGCGAACGCCACGCCGCCGTGTGGCCCGAGATGTGTGAGGCGCTCTCGGCCACCGGCTGGCACAACTACTCCCTCTTCCTGCGCGACGACGGCCTCCTCGTCGGCTACCTGGAGACCGAGGACTTCGCGGCGGCGAAGGCCGGCATGGAGGCCACCGAGGTCAACGCCCGCTGGCAGGCCGAGATGTTCCCCTTCTTCGAGTCCCCCGACGGCTCCCGGCCGGACGAGGCGATGACACCGCTGACCGAGGTCTTCCACCTCGCCTGACGAAGGAGCCCGCGAGGGGACGGCGCACGCTCCCGGCCGGCGCGCTCCCCGGCACCGCGGCGGCCCCCGCCCCGGCCCCCGGCACCGCCCGGGCCGAGCCCGGGCCGTCGGACAGCACCGCCGACGGCACCGCGCCCGGCAGCAGGGCCCTCCGCTTCGTGTCCCGCGACGGCCCGGCCGACACCGACGCGTTCCGGAAGGACGGCCCGCTCACCCCGGAGGGCCACCAGCACGCGACCCGGTACACCGCCGTGGACCAGGAGAAGTCCACCGGCACGACACCCTCGCCGCTGCACGTCGTCGACTTCGGTCCGCCTGCCCGGCCGTGACCGGCACGGGGCGGCCGTGCGGGTAGTGTGATGGCCCGCCGCGCCGCCCCCCGTCTCCCTGGAGGTCCCAGCCCGATGGTCCAGTCGGTGGGTATCAAGGACGTCGCCCGCGTCGCCGGAGTCTCCGTCGGCACGGTCTCCAACGTGATCAACCGGCCGGACACGGTCGCGACCGAGACCCGGGCGCGGGTGCTGTCCGCCATAGACCGGCTCGGTTACGTCCGCAGCGAGTCCGCCCGGCAGCTGCGCGCAGGACGCAGCCGCATCATGGGTCTGCTCGTCCTCGACATGGGCAACCCCTTCTTCGTCGACGTCGCGCGCGGCGCCGAACGCGCCGCGCGCGCCGCCGGGCTCGGCGTGATGGTCTGCAACAGCGCGCAGGACCCGGGGGAGGAGGCCGAGTACCTCTCCCTCTTCGCCGAGCAGCGGGTGCGGGGCGTGCTGCTCACCCCGGCGGACGCCACCGGCCGCAACATCGAGGCGTTCCGCCGGCACGGCATCCCCTTCGTGCTGGTCGACCGGGTGGCCGAGGGCACCACCGAGTGCTCCGTCTCCGTGGACGACGTGGCGGGCGGCGCGCTGGCCGTGCGGCACCTCGTCGACGCCGGGCACCGGTCCCTCGCCTACGTCAGCGGCCCGCCCGGGCTCAACCAGGTCCGGGACCGCCGCACCGGCGCCCTGAACGCCCTCGCCGAAGCCGGACTCGGACCCGACCGCCTGCGCGAGCTGCCCACCGAGCGGCTGGACGTCGCCGCCGGACGCGACGCCGGCGCCCGGCTCCTCGGACTCGCCGACCGCCCGACCGCCGTGTTCTGCGCCAACGACCTGCTCGCCCTGGGCGTGCTCCAGGCGATGTACGCGGCCGGGGTCGGTGTCCCCGACGACCTGGCAATCGTCGGCTACGACGACATCGAGTTCGCCGCCGCGGCGGCCGTGCCGCTCACCTCGGTGCGCCAGCCCGCCGTCACCATGGGCGCCCTCGCCGCCGAACTGCTGCTGGAGGAGACCGAGAGCGACGGCACGCGGCAGCCCCACGAGCACCGCAGGGTGGTCCTCCGCCCGGAACTGGTGGTCCGGCGCTCCAGCCTCTCGGCCCGCTGAACGTCGTTTCCGTAAAATCGCGTGATCCCGGGCTCGGTGACCGCAAGAACATGTGCTGAACTGGGTCACGATCCGACCATCCGTTCGTCCCAGGAGTTCCCTTGCCCGTCAGCTACCGCCAGCCCGGCGTGGTCCTCACCGACCGCCGTTTCACCGTGCCCCTCGATCACGACGACCCCTCGGGCGAGACGATCGAGCTGTACGCGCGGGAGGTCGTCGCCGGGGACAGGGCCGGCCGGGACCTGCCGTGGCTGCTGTACCTCCAGGGCGGACCCGGCTTCGGGG
This sequence comes from Streptomyces pilosus, assembly GCF_014649835.1. Taxonomy (GTDB): domain Bacteria; phylum Actinomycetota; class Actinomycetes; order Streptomycetales; family Streptomycetaceae; genus Streptomyces; species Streptomyces pilosus. Next base: position 355,532 of record NZ_BMTU01000002.1, read on the forward strand.
CGAACCGTTTCGTCGGCAAGGAGGCCTGGCTCGGCAGGGCCCTGGAGGAGTACCGGGTGCTGCTCCTCGACCAGCGCGGCACCGGCCATTCCACCCCCGCCAACCGGCAGACGCTGCCCTTGCGCGGCGGCCCCGAGGAGCAGGCCGGCTACCTCGCCCTGTTCCGCGCCGACTCCATCGTGCGGGACTGCGAGGCCATCCGCCCGAGGGTGACCGGCGGCGCCCCGTGGACCGTGCTCGGCCAGAGCTTCGGCGGCTTCTGCACCGTCGCCTACCTCTCCACGGCCCCCGAGGGCCTGGACACCGCCCTCGTCACCGGCGGCCTGCCCTCCCTCGACGCGCACGCCGACGACGTCTACCGGGCCGCCTACCCGCGCGTCGAACGCAAGGTCGCCGCCCACTACGCCCGCTACCCGCAGGACGTGGAACGCGCCCGGCGCATCGCCGACCACCTCCTCAGCCACGACGTCGTCCTCCCGGGCGGGTACCGGTTCACCGTCGAGGCGTTCCAGTCCCTCGGCCGGATGCTCGGCAGCGGCGACGGCAGCCACCGGCTGCACCACCTCCTGGAGGACGCCTTCGTCCGCACCCCGGGCGGCCCCGCGCTCTCGGACGCCTTCCAGGAGCAGGCGCAGGGCCTGCTGTCGTTCGCCGGCCACCCGCTCTACGCGCTGATCCACGAGGCGATCTACGGCCAGGACGCCCGGCCCACCGCCTGGTCGGCCGAGCGGGTACGGGCCGGGTTCCCGCGCTTCGACGCGGCCAAGACCCTGGCCGGCGACGAGCCGCTGCTGTTCACCGGCGAAACGATCCACCCCTGGATGTTCGACTGCGACCCGGCGCTGCGCCCCCTGCGCGAGACCGCCGCAATCCTCGCCGCGCGCACCGACTGGACGCCGCTGTACGACCCGGCACGCCTCGCCGGCAACGAGGTTCCGGCCGCCGCCGCCGTCTACCACGACGACATGTACGTCCACACCCCCCACTCGCTGGAGACCGCGCGGGCGATCCGCGGCCTGCGCACCTGGGTCACCGACGAGTTCGAGCACGACGGGGTCCGCGCCGGCGGCCCCCGCGTCCTGGACCGGCTGCTCGCGCTGGCCCGCGACGAGGTCTGAAGCACGTCCGGTGCGCTGTCGGTGCGGCGCGTTAGTCTGCGGACATGACCGAGCCGACGATCAGTCAACTCGAGCCGACGACCAGTCGACTCCAGCCCATGCCGGACGACTGGCAGCGCGCCCTGGCGGTGGTCGCCCACCCGGACGACCTGGAGTACGGCTGCGCGGCGGCGATCGCGTCCTGGACCGACGCGGGCCGCGAGGTCTCCTACGTGCTGGCCACCCGCGGCGAGGCGGGCATCGACACCCTGGAACCGGCGAAGTGCGGCCGGCTCAGGGAGCGCGAGCAGCGGGCGAGCGCCGCCGTGGTGGGCGTGACGGAGGTCGACTTCCTCGACCACGCGGACGGTGTCGTCGAGTACGGCCCCGCCCTGCGCCGTGACATCGCCGCCGCCGTGCGCCGGTACCGGCCCGAGCTGGTGATCACCCTCAACCACCGGGACACCTGGGGCGGCACCTTCTGGAACACCCCGGACCACGTGGCCGTCGGGCGCGCCACGCTCGACGCGGCCGGTGACGCCGGCAACCGCTGGATCTTCCCGGAGCTGACCGAGCGGGGCCTCGAACCCTGGAACGGCGTCCGCTGGGTGGCGGTCGCCGGTTCGAGCAACCCCACGCACGCGGTGGACGCGACCGCCGGCCTGGAGCGGGCCGTGCTCTCCCTGCTCGAACACCGCACCTACATCGAGGCGTTGACCGACGAGGACCCGGAGGCGTACGCACGGGGGCTGCTGACCGGGTTCGCCGAGGAGACGGGGAAGCGGTTCGGGGACCGTCCCGCCGTCGCCTTCGAGCTGTTCCCACGATGACCCGCCAGGACGAGGACGGGGACGAGGCGCTGGCGCGGAGCTTCGAGGAGCACCGCGGCCGCCTCGGGGCGATCGCCTACCGCATGCTCGGCTCGCTCGCCGAGGCCGAGGACGCCGTCCAGGAGGCCTGGCTGCGCCTGGGCCGGGTGGACCCCGGCGGCATCGGCAACCTGGGCGGCTGGCTGACCACCGTGACCGGCCGGATCTGCCTGGACCTGCTGCGTTCCCGCGCCGTCCGCCGGGAGCAGCCGATGGACGAGACCTTCGTCCCGGACCCGGTCGTCGCACCCCTCGGTCAGACGGACCCCGAACGGGAGGCGCTGCACGCCGACTCGGTCGGCGTGGCCCTGCTGGTCGTCCTGGAAACACTGGAACCCGACGAGCGGCTGGCGTTCGTGCTGCACGACATGTTCGCCGTGCCGTTCGACGACATCGCCCCGGTCGTGGAGCGCAACGCGGCCGCGACCCGGCAGCTCGCCTCACGGGCCCGCCGCCGGGTACGGGACGCCACGCCACCGTCCGACCCCGACCTCGGCCGGCAGAGGCAGGTGCTCGACGCCTTCATGGCCGCCGCGCGCGGCGGTGACTTCGAGGCGCTGGTCGCCGTCCTGCACCCGGACGTGGTGCTGCGCGCCGACGCGGGCGCACTGGTCCGCGGCACGGCCGCGTCCAGGATTCTCCGGGGCGCGCAACCGGTGGCCGAGTCGGCGCTGCTGTTCGCCCGCTACACCGCCGCGGCACGCATCGTGCTGGTCAACGGCTCCCTGGGCCTGCTCAGCGTCGTCGACGGCCGCATCGGGTCGGTCATGTCCGTCACCACCACCGGCCACCGCATCACGGGGATGTACGTGCTCGCCGACCCGGAACGCCTCGGCCGCCTGCGGGTCCCCGACGACGAGAACTGACCCGGCGACCGGCCGCAGCGGGGGTCGTCCGCGTCGCGGACCGGCGCGCACCGGCGGACCCGGTCCGAACCCGCCCGGCCGTCAGGGCGACGGCGGCCCGGCGGGGCGGGCGGCGGGCACGGCGGACGGCGTCCTGCGGTGCGGGTACAGCCGCAGACGCTCCGGCATCAGCGTGAGGCGTTCGGTCACGCTCAGCCGGTAGCCGGGGTCCGGGGTCAGGTCGTAGCGGCGCAGGAGGAGGCCGAGGACCAGCGTCGCCTCGTGCAGGGCGAACTGCCGCCCGATGCACGCCCGCGCTCCCGTCCCGAACGGCTTGAAGACGTGCGCGGGCCGGGACCGTACCGCCGCCGCGTCGAAGCGGTCCGGGTCGAACCGCTCGGCGTCCGCTCCCCACACGGCGGGATCCCGGTGCAGCATCGGTGTCAGCACCAGCGTCCAGGCACCCCGGCGCATCGGGTGATCCCCGCCCAGGACCGTGTCCCGGGTCGCCTCCCGGGCGTAGGCCGGAGCTGTCGGCCACAGCCGCAGCGACTCGTCGAGCACCCGGCGCACGTACCGCAGTCTGGCCACCTGTTCGTAGCCGGGCGCCGCCGTGTCGCCCCAGACGCGCTCCACCTCGGCACGCGCCCGGGCTGCCACCCCGGGCTCGCGGGACAGGTAGTGCAGCGCGAACGACAGCGCGCCCGACGTCGTCTCGTGACCCGCCACGAGGAAGGTGATGACCTGCCGCCTGACGTTCTCCGCCGACAGGCGCTCCCCGGTCTCCGGGTGCGCCGTCTCCAGCATCCGGTCCAGCAGGTCCCCGTCCCCCGGGCCCCCCGCGCGCCGGATCCGCACCACCTCGTCGACGATGCGGTCGAGGTGCGCGATGTCGGCCGTGTTGCGGCGGCTCGCGCGACGCAGCAGCAGCGGGGCCAGCGGCGCCGGAACGCTGTTGAGCCGCTGGGCGTAGGTGAGCGTGCCGACCATCGCCGTGACGAACGGATGGGGGCGTGCCCGCTCGAAGGATCCGAAGTCGTGCCCGAAGCCGGTCCGCGCGATCGTCTCCAGCGTCAGTTTCGTCATGTCACCGGGCACGTCCACCGGCCGCCCCCCGGCCGCCGCGCGGTCCCAGTGCTCCGTCAGCCGCTCCGCCACGGCCAGCATCATGGGGTGGTACCCGGCCATGGCCTCACGGCTGAACCCGGGAGCCAGCACGTCGTGCGCCAGTTGCCAGTTGGGCTCGTGGTTGTAGGCGGTGAACAGTCCGTCGCCCGCGACCGGCCGCAGATTGGCGACACCCAGCCCCACGTGCTTGGCGAAGCGCGACTCGTCGGACAGGTCCGCCACCAGAGCGGCACCCCAGGTGAACACGAACTCCCTGCCGAAGGCGTTCCGGCGGAAGATCGGCCCGAGGTCCCGGGCGTACTTCATCGAGTCCTGCAGCGGAGTCCGCCTGCTCGCGCCGACGACGTCGCCCACCAGCGGCAGGCGGCGCGGCGGGTGGGGTATGCGGTGCAGCGCCGGCCAGCCCTGCTCCGCGCCGCGGAAACCCTTCGGCAGCCCGGACCGTGTCGTCGTCTCCGCCATGACGCGTTCTCCTTCGACCCGGCGAGCGGGTGCGGCCTGTTGTACGCGAGTTCAATAGCGCGCCATCAGTCTGGTCCGGTTGTCGAACCGGCGTCAAGTACAGTGCGGGGATGGCCGTGAACCAGGGTGGGCGTGCCCGCCGCCGGCTCAGCACCGGGGAGCGCCGCGAGCAGCTCCTGTCGGTCGGCGCACGGCTGTTCTCCGAGAGTCCCTACGACGACGTGTGGATCGAGCAGGTCGCCGAGATCGCCGGGGTGTCGCGGGGGCTGCTCTACCACTACTTCCCCACCAAGCGGGACTTCTTCGCGGCGGTGGTGGAGCGGGAGAGCGAGCGGATGCTCCGGATGACGGCGGCGGTCCCCGGCGTCCGGGTGCGGGAACAGCTCACCGCCGGTCTCGACGCGTATCTGGAGTACGTCGAGGCCCATGCGCACGGCTACCGCGCCTTCCACCGTGCCGACGCCGCGGGGGACCAGTCCGTACGCCGGGTCTACCGGCGGGCGCTGGCCGCACAGGAGCAGCAGATCCTGGCGGCGCTCGCGGCGGATCCCGAGTTCGGTCCGGCCTTCGAGGCGCGGCCGGACACCCGGCTCGCGGTGCGCGGCTGGCTGGCCTTCACCACCGCGGTCTGCCTGGAGTGGCTGCGCGGCGCCGAACTGGGCCGTGAACAGGTGCGCGACCTGTGCGCGCGGGCCCTGCTCGGTGTGCTCGCGCCCTGAGAGGCCCCGCGGGGATCACGACATCCGGTTGGCGCGCACCCCGATCTTCGATAGGTTAGGCAAGGCTTACCTAAGAGGAGGTTCGGGATGGGTGACGACTCGCAGAGCTGGACGGCCGCACCGGGCGCGGCGGAGCGGGCCCGCTCGGTGCTCGCCGCCGCGTGGTCCTGCGCGGTGACCGCGGAGGGCACCCGCGAGGAGTTCGTCGGCGCGCACACCGTGACCGACGACGGACGGGTGCTCCTGGAGGTCCCGGAGGACAGCGTCCTGCGCGCCGCCGCGATCTGCGCGCCGCGCGGCGAGCCGTCCGCGGTGCTGGAGTTCGCCGACGTCGCTCCCGTCCCCGTGCGCGACCGGATCCGCGCCCGGCTGTGGCTCGCCGGCTGGTTCTCCGACCGGGACGGCCCTCTCGCCTTCCGGCCGACGCGCGTCGTCCTGCGGCAGCAGTCCGGCGCCGTGCTGGTCGACCCCGGCGAGTTCGCCACCGCGGCCCCCGACCCGCTCGCCACCGCCGAGGCCCGGCTGCTGACCCACCTCGCGGACTGCCACGCCGACGCGGTCGAACGCCTCACCCGCCTGGTCGACACGAGCAGCCTGCACGGCGCGGTCCGCGTCCAGCCGCTCGCCGTCGACCGGCACGGACTGACCCTGCGCATCGAACGCGTCCGCGCGGGCGGTGACGTACGGCTGCCGTTCCACGCGCCCGCCGACGACCTCGCCCAGCTCACCGAGCGCATGCACGTCCTGCTCGCCCAGGCCGCCGCCGCCTCCTGCCCCCGCGCGCTGCAGCGCCGGGGCATGGACGACGACGTGGCGGGCGGACGGCCGGCGGCCTGACCACCGGTCACCGTCCTGTACCGGCGCCCCGGCGCGTCTCCCCGGGGTTCCACCCGGTGGGGCGAGGGATCCCGCCCGTGCTCAGGAACGAGCGGAGGCGCCGCGGCGGTTCCGGCTCAGCCGGTCCCGCAGCCGGCTGAGCCGGGGCAGCCGCTCGCGCTGCTCCTGCGAGTGCCGGTCCAGTTCCTCGAAGAGGCGGCGCGTGCGGTGTTCGGTGTCCATCTCGTCGAGGATGCGGTTGACCTCGGTCAGCACCGCGCCCAGCAGCTGCCACTCGCGCGCGTCGCGCCGGGCCTCGGCGAAGAGCAGTTCGGCCAGCTTGTCCCGGGTGGCCGACGCCTGCCGCAGCTGGGAGGCGAGCCGGTCCTCCGCCGACTCCGCGTTGGCGCTCACACTCGTGGTCACCAGCACCGCGAAACTGACGACGGCGTCGGAGATCTCGGACAGCAGCTGCTCGAAGACGACCCCGGTGTCCGGCGCGAACAGCCTCCCGGGGCCGCGCTCCTTGGACAGGTCGGTCAGGGTGCGGGCCAGCACCCGCAGCACCACCGTGCAGATCTCCAGCGTGTCCAGACCGGTGCGCAGCACGATCCGGTGCAGCAGCCCCTCACGCACGCGCGGATTGAGCCGCAGGCTGTCCTCCGCCTGCCGGAGGTCCGCGTCCACCTCGGAGATGTCGTGGTCCAGCCGGCGGGCCTCGTGCAGCCGGGCGGCCGCGCGGTCCGAGGGCGGTCCCTGCGCGGCCTCCTCCCCGATCCGCAGCATCAGCTGCCGCACCCGCCGCGCCAGCTCCTCGATCGACTCACCGGCCTCCTCCACCCACACCGGCGGGGCCAGCAGCAGGTTGAAGCCCATCCCGACGACCGCTCCGATCAGAGTCTCGACGATTCGGGCCCAGGCGGTGTCGCCGTGGGTGGTCACCCCGAGCACCAGCATCGCGCTGATCGCCACCTCCGGGACGAACTCGTCCACCCGTACCAGATGGCCGACGATCAGCGACGCCAGGATGAGCAGGCCCAGACTCCACCAGGTCAGACCCACCAGGAGGCTGAAGAGGATCGCCAGGACGACGCCGGTCACTACGGCGTTCACCCGGCGCAGCCCGGTGGTCAGCGTGGAGTACAGGGTGACCTGGACGACGAGCAGCGCGGTCAGCGGCGCGGTGAGCGGGGCGGCCTCGGGACTGAGCCGCACGGCGATGACGTAGGCGACCGTGGCCGCCGCCGCCGACCGCACCGTCTGCACGGTCACCGGGTCCCGGCGACGCTTGACGAACTGAACGGCGGGGGCGGTCATCTCACGTACAACTTGCATCTCGGGACGGTTCCCCTTCCCCGGACGCAACGAACGTGTTCCGTGGCGACGGCAGTCCCCCGGCGGACAAACGGGCGGGGACTACAGCTTGTCGAGGAAGGCGAGGAGGTTGCGCCGGGTGCGGTCGATCTGCTCCTCCAGGGTGAGGCTCTCCTCGAAACGGGCCCCGCTCTCGGGCACCTTCAGACCGCGCAGGTAGAGGGAACAGGCCAGGTCGGTACACATGTAGGCGCCGACCGAGTTGCCCTCGCGGCCGGCCGCTCCCGCCCTGCGCGCCGTCATCAGGGAGACTCCGCCGCGCGGATGCGTCGTCAGGCACAGGGAGCACATGCTGCGGTGCAGGAAGCCCCGCTGGGCGGGCTGGAACCGCATGGCCACCCCGACGGGACGCCCTTCGCGCTCGACGACGAGGTAACTGCGGTCGGGTGCGCCCGGATCACGCCAGCCCAGGAAGTCGAGATCGTCCCAGGGGCGCGCCTCCAGGCCCCGGGGCACGGCCAGCCGCTTGGCCTCACCCTTCGAGCAGTTGATGAACGACGTGCGGATGTCCTGCTCGGTGAGCGCTTTCATGAAGGCCGTCTCCTGGCGTGCGCCGCGGCGCGTGCTGTGCGTGATCTCCCGGAGCCCAGAGGTCAGGGGGTCCGGATCTTTCCGGTTCAGGGTAGGGACCGGGCCGCCGGGGGAGCCAACGGATTTTCCGCAGGAGCACGCCGCGTCGCGCGTTCCGTACGCTGTACCGCAGTCGCCGGGGGGCGGGAGCGGGCTCGTGGGGGAGCGCCGGAACCGCGACCGCGGCGCGACCAGGGAACACCCCCGTTAGTTCACAACATGAAATAAGGGGGGAGGAAAGTCGCGCCGAAACCTTCCCCACCGGTATGTTGCAGGTCGGGCAGGGTTTCGGGAGGAGCCACATGGCGGGGCGGAACGGACGCACGGTGCGCGACCTCAGGCGGGCCAACCGCACGGCCGTGCTGCAACGGCTGTACTTCGACGGCCCGCTGAGCCGCTTCGAGCTCGGCCCCGCCACCGGCCTCAGCTCCGGATCGGTCAGCAATGTCGTCGCCGACCTGGTCGCCGACGGGCTCGTGGAGGAGGCCGGCAGCGTCGACTCCGACGGCGGCCGCCCGCGCACCCTGCTGCGGGTGGCACCGGCCAGCGGCCACATGATCGGCGTCGACGTGGGGGAGACCCGGGTGCGCGTCGAACTGTTCGACCTCACCCTCACTGAGCTCGCCCGCGCCGAACGCCCGCTCACGCAGCAGCGGTACGAGGTCGAGGTCATCGTCGACCACATCCGCTCCGGCATCGACGAGGTGCTCGCCGCCGCGGGGCTCGCCCCCGAACGGCTCCTCGGCGTCGGCATCGGCGTTCCCGGCATCGTCGAGCACACTCCCGAGGGCGGCGCCGTCGTGCACGGGCAGACCATCGGCTGGGACGCGATCCCGCTGGAGTCGCTGCTGCGCACCGGCTCCCCGCTGCCCGGCAGCGTGCCGTACTTCATCGACAACGGCGCGAGGACCCTCGGCCAGGCCGAGATGTGGTTCGGGGCCGGACGCGGTGCCAGGAACGCGCTCGTGGTCCTCTTCGGCTCCGGCGTCGGCGCCTGCCTGGCCACCCCGGAGGTGGAACACGGCCGGGCGGTGGAGTGGGGGCACCTGACGGTACGGGTCCGGGGGCGCCGCTGCCGCTGCGGCGCGCTGGGCTGCCTGGAGGCGTACGCCGGCGCCGAGTCGCTGCTCGCCCGGTGGCGCGAGGAGGGCGGCGCGGTGCCCGGGGGCACGGACGAGGAGACGGCCCTGACGGCGATGCTCGCCGCCGCCTACCCCGCCGGCGACACGGCGCCCGACCCGGTCGCGCTCGCCGTCCTGGAGGAGACCGCCGAGTACCTGGGCGCGGGCCTGTCCGACCTGATCAACCTCTTCCAGCCGGAGCGCATCCTCATGGGCGGCTGGGCGGGACTCCAGCTCGGTTCCCGCTTCCTGCCCGCCGTGCGCAGGCACGCCCTGTCGTACGCACTGCGCCATCCGGCGGAGAAGGTGACGATCGAGCTGGGCCGCCTCGGTCCCGACGCGGTCACCGTGGGCGCCGCGATCCTGCCGCTCGCCGACTTCTTCAGCCGCGGCGGTCGCCGCCCGGCCCCGGACCCCGAATCCCCGCCCCCCGCCTGGCGCACGGCCCTGGAGGACCGCGTCCCGCGCTGAACGGCGTCCGCCGGGCGGCCCGGGCGGCCCCGCCCGGGCGCGGCCCCGCCCGGGCCGGTCCGGTCAGCCCGTGGGCTCGTCGGGGACCGGGTTCTCCTCGTTGCCGGACGCCGGCCGCGACGCGCCCCTGCGGCCCGTCCCGGCCTCGTCCGTGTCGGGGACGTCCGTCCCCGCCTCGTCCGCCTCCCGCTCCTCCGACGCGTCTGCCTTCTTCTCGCTCTCCCGTTCCGCGGCGCCGGGCGCGACCTCCCAGGGGTCCTCACCGGGGCCGGCCTGCTGGTCGGGCAGGTCGCGGGGCACACCCGCGCCGTTCTCACCGGGTCCTTCGAGGCGGTGGTCGGTCACGTCGCTCTCCCTCCATCCGTGTGCGGACCCTCGCGGGTACCCGCGAAACCCGGCACTCAGCCCACCTTGCGCCCGCGCATCGGCTCCGTCGCCTCCCCCGCCCCCTGCCGCATGCCCAGCAGGAACTCCTCCACCACCTGCGTCGCCGTGCGCGTCGGCCGCCAGCCCAGTTCCACCCGCGCGCGCGTGCAGTCCATCAGCGGCAGCCTCAGCACGGCGTCGAACAGGTGCGGGGAGGCCGGCAGCAGGCGCAGCCCCCACGCGGCGGCGACCGCCGAACGGGCCGCGGTGCGCGGCAGCCGCACCCGGCGGGTGCCGAGCATCTCCCCGAGCAGATCCGCGTCGACGGCCGGCTCGGCGGCGAGGTTGAAGGCGCCCCGCGCCCCGTCGGACAGCACCGCCAGCCGGTAGGCGTCGGCGGCGTCGTCGGTGTGCAGCGCCTGGACCCGCAGCCCCGGGACGTCGGGCAGGAACGGCAGCAGGTCGGGCCGCGCCATCGGCCCCGGCAGGAAACGCCCGCCGAAGATGCGGCGCTGTTCGCTCGCCGACTCCCGCTTGAAGAGGAACGCGGGCCGCATCCGTACCACCCGGGTGCCGGGGTGGTCCCGCTCGAACGTGTCCAGCGCCCTCTCCAGGTACGCCTTCTCCCGGCAGTACGCGGCGTCCGGCCAGCCGTGCGTCGGCCAGGACTCGTCCACCGCCCGGTCCTTCGGGCCCGGCGAGTACGCCCCGACGGACGAGGCGTGCACCAGCGCCGGCACTCCCGCCCCGGCCACCGCGTCGAACACCCGCATGCTGCCGAGCACGTTGGTGCGCCACGTGGTCGCCGGATCGTGGGTCGGCTGGAACGCCCAGGCCAGATGGATCACCGCGTCGGCGCCGGTGAACTCCTCCACGAGATCGAACCGGTCCGAGGCCACGTCCACCGCCGCCCACTCGGTCTTCGGCGGGGACCACTCGGGCACCCGCCGGGCCAGCCCCCGTACGGACGCCACCCGTGGTTCCGCCGCGAGGGCCCGCACCACGCTGGTCCCGACGTTGCCCGTGGCACCCGTGACGACCACCTTCATGCCCGTTGCGCTGCTCACTTCCGCTCCTCTCGGCCGTACGCTCCGCGGAAGCGGCGGGTACCCCTCAGGCGGAGGCGTGCACGCCGCGGCGCGGCGGGGGCGGGTGGGTGACGGGGCGCCGTACGTCCATCGGCTGCGTGACGGGCGCCGTACATGGAGAGCCCCGACCGCGACGGGGGAATCACGGTCGGGGCGGACAGAGGGTGGGCACGGACGGCGGTCGCCTCTCGGCGAAAGGCTCCACAGGGCTTCAGCCGAACGATCGTCCCTGTGGGCGGATGGTGAGGCCCGGGGACACTGTCCCGTCCGCACCCACGTCCTGTTCAACGGCCGGCGCCGGCGTGCTGTTCCGCGTCCGGCGGGACAGGCGCGTGAGGTGTGTCACCGCGGCCGCTCCCCGCCGTCGAGCTCCGCCCAGAGGTTCTCCGCCTGGAGCAGCAGCGTGCCCAGGACCGCCGCCCGCGCGGCGCCCCGACCGGCGTGCTCGCGCAGTCCCTCCTGCAGCCGCTCGTGCAGTTCCCGCATCACCGCCTCTGTCCGCTCGTCCAGCAGGGGGTCCTCCCGCGTGCCGTCGCCCACCAGCCGGTCGGCCTCGGCCCCACAGCTGTCGCCGAGCAGCTCCAGCAGTTCCGCGTAGCAGCGCAGCACCGCCGCGTCCGGTGCGGAGGGCGTGCGCCTCTCGTCCGCGGCCACCGCCAGGGTGCGGGTCAGCGCGGTGACGTGCCCGGTGATCCGGGCGAACCGCTCGTCCTCCTCCGCCGGAGGCAGCGCCTTGGTCGGCGCCCGGTGCAGGCCCCGCAGGAGGCCCGAGGTCAGCCGCAGGCTCTCCGTGCTCCAGCCCCGGGCCGAGCGCAGCGCCTCCAGACGGTCCTGGAGCCGCGCGGAGGCACCCACCCAGCCGACGGCCGTCTGCCCGTCCCACTCGCCCTCCCGCAGGTCCCCGGCGACGGTGCGCAGCAGATCACCCGTCTCCCGGGCCAGCGCCGACAGGTTCTCCCGCACGTCCCGCAGGTGGATCGGCGGCAGCACCAGCGCGTTCACGGCGATCCCGATGACCGCGCCGAGCGCGGCCTGGCCCAGCCGGTGTCCGACGGCGACCGCGCTCACCGTACCCGTGGCGATGGTGAACACCGCCGTGGTGGCGGCGTAGATGCCCTGGTCGCCGAAGCGCGGCCAGTTCGACAGCAGCACCAGCACGGGCACGGACAGCGCGAGCGCGCCCGTCGTGTCCCCGGTGACCGCCTGCGCTCCCGAGGCCACCAGGGCGCCCACACAGATCGCGGCGAACTGGCGGGTGCCCTGGACGACCGAGCTGTAGACCGTGGCCTGCACCAGGACCAGCGCCACCCACGGCGCCATCAGGGCCATCGGGTCGCCGAGCCAGACCTGCGCCAGCAGCCAGGCCAGCAGTGCCGCCGCCGCGGCCTTCAGCGACTGGACGAGCAGGTCCCGTTCCCGGCCCGGCCCGCGCCACGCGGCCCGCGCCGCCCGTCCGACGGATCGCGCGTCCCAGCGCACGGCCTCGCGCAGCCGGGCCGCCGCCGAGACCCGCCCGCCGGTCCCGCCCGGCGGCATCTCTTCCCACGTACGCACCATGTCCTGCGGGTATCCCGTTCGCCGGGCCCCTCATGCCAGGGGGCTGTCCGACAGGGACGCCAGGAGCTGAGCCGGACCGTCGTAGACAGCGTCCGCGCCGGCCTCCTCCAGATCGGCCCGCGGGATCCCCCCGCACAGCACGCCCACGCAGCGCACCCCGGCGCGGCTGCCCGCCCGCATGTCCCACACCGTGTCACCGACGAAGACCGCCCGGCCGGCCGGCACCCCGGCCAGCTCCAGGGCGTGCTCCACGGTCTCCGGCGCGGGCTTGCCCCGCTCGACGTCGTCGGCGCTCGCCGTCGCGGTGATCGCCTCGTCCGCGTCGATCGCCCGGCGCAGCGCGCTCAGCTCCGCGCCGCCGGCCGAGGTGGCCAGCACCACCGCCCAGCCGTCCCGGTGCAGCCGTTTCAGCAGCCGGCCGGCGTCCGGCAGCGCGGGCAGCCGGTCGAAGTACTGCCCGTACAGCGCCTTGTGCGCGCTGCTCAGTTCCTCGTCGAGCGCGGTGTCCCGGTCCTCGCCCAGCAGGTGCGCGACGAGATCGGAGGAGGGCAGTCCCACGGCCCGGTGGACGTCGTGCATCCGCACCCGGTGGCCCGCCTGCCTGAGCGCTTCCCACCAGGCCGTCACGTGCAGGTGGTTGGTGTCGACCAGGGTGCCGTCGACGTCGAACACGGCGGCCCGTTCCATAAGCGATCCTTCCTCGGGGGCGGGGACGGGTACCACCTCAGCCGCCCGCCACTCCGGAGGGCACCATCCGGTCCCGGGCCCACTCCAGCACCTCGTCGAGGGACCAGGTGGTGACCACCCGCTCCGGAGGTACCCCGCACTCCTGCGCCCGGGCGCAGCCGAGAATCTGCCAGTCCAGCTGGCCCGGCGCGTGCGCGTCGGTGTCGACGGAGAACAGCACACCCGCCCCGACGGCCCGGCGCAGCAGCCGGCGCGGGGGGTCGAGCCGCTCCGGCCGGCTGTTGATCTCCACGGCGGTGCCGGTCTCCGCGCACGCCGCGAACACCTCGTCGGCGTCGAACGCGGACTCGGGCCGGCCGCGCCCGGTCAGCAGCCGTCCGGTGCAGTGGCCGAGGACGTCGGAGTGCGGGTCGCGCACGGCCGCCACCATGCGGCGGGTCATGGACCGCGCGTCCATCCGCAGCTTGGAGTGCACCGACACCACCACGACGTCCAGCCGGTCCAGCAGCTCCGGCTCCTGGTCGAGGGTGCCGTCCTCCAGGATGTCGCACTCGATCCCGGTCAGCAGCCGGAAGGGCGCCCACCGCTCGTTGAGCTCCGCCACGACGTCCAGTTGCTCGCGCAGGCGGCCGGGCGACAGCCCGCGCGCCACGGTCAGCCGCGGCGAGTGGTCGGTCAGCACGGCCCACTCGTGCCCCAGCTGAGCGGCGGTGCGGCCCATCTCCTCGATCGGGCTGCCGCCGTCCGACCAGTCCGAGTGCAGATGGCAGTCCCCACGGAGCAGGTCCCGCAACCGCCGGCCGTCCCGGTCCGCGGGCTGCCGCTCCGCCTCGTCCTCCAGCTTCCGCAGGTAGCCGGGCACCTCGCCGGCCAGTGCCTCGTACGCCACCTGCGCGGTCTTCGGCCCGACCCCCTTGAGTGCTTCGAGGGTCCCGGCCGCCGCCCGCTCGCGGATCCCGTCCGAGCCGAGTTCCGCCAGCGTGCGGGCGGCGGTGCGGAAAGCGCGGACGCGGTACGCCGGTGCCAGGGACCGCTCCAGCAGGAAGGCGATCCGCTCCAGTGCCTCGACGGGTTCCATCGACACCTCCTCGCTCCAGGGTTCCCCAGCGCGGGTGGGGCCGCACGACGGCGGACGCCGCGTTCGTCCGGTTTGCGCTCTACCCTCGAGGCATGACCGAAAGCGCGAGCCCGTACATGTCGCACCCGCGGATCATGGTGCTCGGGGTGCAGCCCGGGACCCCGCCGTTCCGGATCGTGGAGATCGACGGACAGGTGGTCGGTGAGGCCAGAACGCTGACCGACGTGCTGCAGGCCGCCGCCGCGTTCGGGATCACCGTCCACGACCTGGACGACCCGGACACGGTCCGCTGGGTGGGCGGTGACAAGCTCACCTGGACCGTGCGCCGGTTCCCCCAGGAGCAGCGGGAACGGGACGAGCGGTCCTAGCCGGGGGCCGCCGGTCCCGCCCGGGCAGCCGCGGCGCACGGACGGCTGCCCCGCGACGGCGCGCGCGGCGGGCGACGGGAGCCCCGCCGCCCGCGGTCGTCCCCGGACCTCCGCTAGACCTTCTCCTTGCGCGCGTGCACCGCGCGGCTGAGGCGCCGGCCCACGAGCAGGTAGCCGATCAGCGCCCCGGAGGTGTTCAGGATGACGTCGTCGATGTCGAAGGCGCGTCCGGTGACCAGGAAGCCCTGGGCGACCTCGACCAGCAGCATCACCACGGCCGTCAGCACCAGTATCCGCAGGAATCCGCGGGTGCGCGGTGCGACGACCGGCGCCAGGACGCCGAAGGGCACGCCGAGCAGGATGTTGCCGCCGATCTGGCGCACGGCGTCGCGCAGCGCGGGCTGGTCCAGGTAGGCCCTCAGGGAGCGCCCCGGATGCAGATTGGTGTGGGTCAGCGCCTCCGAGGCGGGCGAGGGCTGCAGGGTGAGCCGGGCCAGCACCACCGCGAAGACGACCATGAACACGAGGGCGCACAACAGCACCAGCAGCCGCAGGGGCAGGGGGAGCGGGCGTGGGGCGGCGCGGGCCATTCGGTCCTCCAGTTGTCAACTTCCCTTGGTGGTACGGCGGTTACCCCCGGCTCAGGCCGTCAGTCGCCGTAGGTGACGCGCACCTTCTCGAACCCGAGGGAGCGCAGCAGGCCTTCGAGCATCTCGGTGGTGTTGGTCTCGGCCCGGGCGGTGAGTCCGCTCTCCTTCGCCGCGTCACCGATGTGCCGCACCGCGAGCTTCTGCACGGCCTGCTCGCTGTTGGGGTTGTCGGAGAAGAGGTCGCCGAGCCGGTCGAACAGCCCGCGCTGCTTGGAGACGGCGTAGGACCGCTCGGGGTCCAGCGCCGGTGTGCCCAGGCGCGCGTGGGGCAGGCGCAGCGTGGCGGACGTGCGGTTCTCGTCGACCCGTACGTCGTCCTTGCCCATCTTGCCGAGGTCGACGTAGGCGTCGACGGTGCCCGCGCCCACGTACAGCGTGCGGCTGCCGCGGACCGCGTCGGGCAGGTACTTGGCGTCCTTCTCCAGGTCCACCACGACCTGGAAGTTGCCCGAGGCGGCGTCGTAGCGGCTGATGTCCTGGATGGACTCCAGGAGCGCGGGGCCGGAGCGGTCCCGGGTCTCGGTGCCGAACAGGTCCTTCAGACCCGGCAGCACGCTGAACCGGATGCCGGCGAACAGCAGGGCCAGCACGAGCACCACCGAGCCGACCACCTTCACCCAGCCGGGCACGCGAGCGGTCATTGCCTTCACGGGAGTCGTCATGGCGACGGCCCTCCTTCCTGAAGTCCGGATGCCCTGCGGTTCGCCTGCCAGACAAGGAAGTTGAGGATCCGACGGCCGTGGCGGAAGCATGGAGGGGCGCACGGCGGGCGTCTCGCCCGTCACGGGGGATCCATCGGGGGCCGCGGTGCCGTCAGGCCGGGCCGGAGGCCGACTCCGGCTGCTCCAGGGCCGCCTGCAGGGTCGGCCGCGGCGGCAGCAGCCGGGACAGGCCCGTGATGCGGAGCATGCGCAGGGTCAGGGGATGCGCGCAGACGAGGTACAGGCTCCCGGACCCGTCCGCGGTCCGGTGCAGTGCCCGGTACAGCAGGCGCAGGCCCGAGCAGTCGAAGAATTCGACCCGGGTCAGGTCGATCACGATCCGGGCGTCCGGTTCGGCGGTCGCCATGTCCAGGTGCGGGACGATCTCCGCGGCCGCGGCGATGTCGATCTCACCGCGGAACTCCAGCACCGTGTGGCCCCGGTCCTGGCGGACGCGCAGATGCCGGGTCAGCGGCGCAGGTTCGTACCGCACGACGCCATCTCCTCCAGCCTGCTCCGTGCTACGGGGAAGGGGAGCGGTCCCAACACCGTTTCCTACCCGGCAAGTTACCCTCGAACGAGTGCATTGGAGCATGCCCGGTTGACATATGTCTTCGCATTGCGACCGAGTTCTTTCGTGTCGTCTCCGAGCCGGGAGGCCGACTGAAACCGGCGAGCCGGGACAGGTTTCCCGTACAGGGCGGGGCAGCAGCGCCCCGCACCGGGACCCCGGAGGAGACATGGCACTGGTGACGACGGGCGTGGTGGTGCTCGACTGCGCCGAGCCCGAGAAACTCGCCGAGTTCTACAAGGAGTTGCTGGGAGCCGACGAGGCCGGCGC
Source organism: Streptomyces pilosus (assembly GCF_014649835.1). Classification (GTDB taxonomy): domain Bacteria; phylum Actinomycetota; class Actinomycetes; order Streptomycetales; family Streptomycetaceae; genus Streptomyces; species Streptomyces pilosus. The sequence continues at coordinate 372,340 of NZ_BMTU01000002.1, forward strand.
CAACGCCAACCGGGTGGAGATCCGGGCCGCCGACGGCTTCCGGCTGGCGTTGCGCCGCGACGTCAACGCGACCGCGCCCAGCTGGCCCCGCCCGGAGAACTCCCTCCAGGCGCACCTGGAGTTCGTGGTGGACGACCTGGACGCGGCGGAGCGCCGGATCGTGAGTCTCGGGGGCCGCCCGATCGAGTCGGGCGACCCCGCGGGGCCCGCCGAGGAGCGCGGCTACGCCGACCCGGCGGGCCACTCCTTCGTCGTCCGCCGGGGCACCCCGACGGCACCGAAGCAGGGCTGAGCCCTCACCTCAGTCGCGGCCGCCCTTGTCCGGGACCGGCCAGCTGCCCGTGGACCGCTCGATCGCCTTGGCGCCCGCGCGGTCGACGGCGCTGCGCACCACCGCGAAGATGGCGCCCTGGATGGCGGCGGCCAGCAGGATCTCTCCCCAGCGGCGGTCGCGGTCCAGGGCGTCCGGCGCGTCGTCCTCGTGCCGGATCACCTTCCAGGTCTTCTGGAACGCCATCCCGGCCAGGGTGCCGCTCGTCCAGCCCAGTACGAACCCGACGGGCTTGTACGCCAGGGGCATCTTGTTCTTGACCTTCTTGCTCTTCTTCGCCATGTCGATCTCCCGGATCGGTTGCCTGCTCGGTTCTGTTCGGTGGATGTCGTTCGGGCCGGCTGGTCAGGGGCGGCCCCGCGCGGGCACCTCCTCGCCGGCCGGCACGGGCCCCGGGGGAGTGCCGTCCCCGAACGGCCGGCCGCCCAGCTCCTCGCGGTGGTGCGGCGTCGTCCAGCCGGACAGGTCGGGGCCCAGCGGCACGATGCCGGACGGATTGACGCCCGTGTGCACCTGGTAGTAGTGCCGCTTGATGTGGTCGAAGTCCACGGTGTCGCCGAAGCCCGGTGTCTGGTAGAGGTCGCGGACGTAGCCCCACAGCACCCGGTTCTCCGCCAGCTTCCACCGGTTGCACTTGAAGTGGCCGTGGTACACCGCGTCGAACCGCACCAGCGTGGTGAAGAGCCGGATGTCCGCCTCGGTGATGGTGTCGCCGACCAGGTACCGCTGCCGCTCCAGCCGTCCCGCCAGCAGCTCCAGCCGCCGGAACACCGCCGTGCACGCGGCCTCGTACTCCTCCTGGTCGGTGGCGAAACCCGCCCGGTACACGCCGTTGTTGACGTCCTGGAAGACGTCCTCCACGAGCGCGTCGATCTCGTCGCGCAGCGCCCGCGGATACAGGTCGGGCGCCCCTTCACGGTGCAGGTCCGTCCACTCGGTGGCCAGGTCCAGCGTGATCTGCTGGTAGTCGTTGGTGACCAGCTTCCCGCTCGGTACGTCCACGACCGCCGGCACACTGACCCCGCCCGGGTGGTCCGGCTCGCGCCGGTCGTACGCCTCGCTCAGGTACCGGATCCCGAGCACCGGGTCGCGGCCGTCCGGATCCAGCGTGAAGCGCCAGCTCCGGTCGTCCTGCACCGGGTCGGTCACGGCCAGGGACAGCGCCTCCTCGAGACCGAGCAGCCGCCGGGACACCAGAGCCCGGCTCGCCCACGGGCAGGCGCGGCTCACCACCAGCCGGTAGCGCCCCGCCTCCACGGGCCAGCCGTCCCGGCCGTCCGCGGTGATCCGGTCCGCGAAGTGGGCCTTGGACCTCCTGAACTTCTTCCTGCCGTACGCGCTGTTGCCGACGCCCCCGTCGTCGCCGCCCATGGTGCCTCCCTTGTCGCCGTTCCGATGTCCCTGTCACCGCGTTCCCCGTTTTCCGCCGACGGCACGGTGTGTCCTGGGCCGACCGGGGCAACCGGCCGGGGGTGAGTACTCGATCGGATCGCAGAACCCGGATCACGGTGCTGGTGGCCCTCGCCGCCAACCTGGTGATCGCCGTCGCCAAGGCCATCGGCGGACTGGCGGCCTCCTCCCCGGCGTTGCTGTCGGAAGCGGCCCACTCCGTCGCCGACAGCCTGAACGAGGTGTTCCTGCTGGCCGCCCTGCGGCGCAGCCGCCGCCCCGCCGACCGCCGTCACCCGTTCGGCTACGGCAAGGAGCGCTTCTTCTGGTCGCTGCTCGCGGCCGTCGGCATCTTCGTGATGGGCGGCTGCTTCTCCTTCTACCAGGGCATCGAGGCGCTCGGCAGCGGAGGCGAGGAGAAGGACCTGGACGGCTACGTCGCCGGTCTGGTCGTGCTCGGCGTCGCCCTGCTCGCCGAGGGCGGCTCACTGCTGCGCGCCCTGTACCAGGTGCGCCGGCAGGGCGGACTCGCCAGCGGGCTGCGCGATCCGGCGCTGCGCACCGTGGTCGCCGAGGACGGCACGGCGGTGGTGGGCGTCACCCTGGCCATCGCCGGCATGGCACTGCACATGGTCACCGGCCAGGTGGTGTGGGAGGCGGCCGCCTCGCTCGCCATCGGCGCGCTGCTCGTCTACGTCGCGTACCGGCTCGGCCGCGAAGCCCGGGACCAGCTGATAGGCGAGGCCGTCGCCCCCGAGACGAGCGGGCGCATCCGGGAGCTGCTGCGGGCCCAGCCCGAGATCGACAGCGTGGAGGCGCTCCTCACCATGAAGACGGGCCTGGACAGCGTCCTGGTGGCCGCCCGCGTCGACCTGGTGCCCGGACTGGACAGCGAGCGGGTGGAGGAGGTCGCCGTACGCATCAAGCGGTCCATCTCCCACACGTTCCCCGAGGCGGAACAGATCTTCCTCGACGTCACCGAACGGGGCTCCCCGGAAGCGTGCGAGGCATGGGAAAGCCCCGCCGCGACGGGGGAGCGCGGCGGGGCCTGAGGCACGGATGCCCGGCGGCCGGGGCTTCATGCGCACCGGGCGCGAGAATCCTCCGGACCGCCGGGCCGGCGTCCCTCAGCCCTGTTCCCGCCGCTCCAGGACGAAGACCGGGATCTCACGGTCCGTCTTCTCCTGGTACCCGGCGTACGCCGGGTAGGCCGCGACGGCGCGCTTCCACCACTCGGCCTTCTCCTCCCCGGTGACCTCACGGGCCGTCATGTCCCACTTCTCGGGCCCGTCCTGGAGTTCGACGTGCGGGTCGGCCTTGATGTTGTGGTACCAGACCGGATGCTGTGGCGCGCCGCCCAGCGAGGCCACCGCCGCGTAACGCCCCTCGTGCTCGACCCGCATCACCGGGGTCTTGCGCAGCTTGCCGCTCCTGGCACCCCGGCTGGTCAGCACGACGACGGGTCGCCCCGTCTGCTGCAGCGTCGTCCCGCGGGTGCCGCCCGAACTCTCGTACAGCTCCACCTGTTCGCGCACCCACCGCGTCGGGCTGGGTTCGTACTCACCTTGCAGAGGCATGGCATCGTCCCCTCGTCGTCGTGTACTCGGCCGAGTCGATCATCAGTGGAACACCGCCGCACCCGGGAGTCATCCGGAGCGCGCGCTTTTCAGACAGGTGCCACCGCCATGCGCAGCGCGAGCGCCGTCATCACGCCACTCGCCACCAGAGCGGTCACCAGACGCCCCCGGTGCCCCGTCAGCATGCGGCCGAGCAGCGCACCGCCCCCGGCGAGCAGCACCTGCCAGCTCGCGGAGGCGGCGAACGCCGCCGCCACGAACACGACCCGCTCCCCGGACCCGGCCGCGTCCCCGGTCTGCGAGCCGAGCACGAGCGCCGCGAAGTAGATCACGGTGGTGGGATTGAGCAGCGTGATCCCCAGCAGCGCCAGGTAGGCGCGGGCCGGACTCACGGGCGCGGCCCCGGCGTGTGTGGCGAGCCGGTGGTGCCGGTACCGCCGCACGGCGCCCGCCGCACCCCACGCCGCCAGGGCCAGCAACACCAGTACGCAGACCCACCGCAGGGGCCCCAGCACCGGCCGCAGCGCCGCCGCGAGTGCCGGGCCGCCGAGCGTGGCCGCCAGGGCGTACAGCCCGTCGGCCGTGGCGACGCCGAGGGCGGCGCAGACCCCGGTGCGCAGGGTGGTGCGGGCGGTGAGCGAGACGAGGTACGTGCCGACGGCGCCCACGGGGATCGCGATGCCGTAGCCGGCGAGCACTCCCGCGAGCAGCGCGGCCGTCATGAGCGCGGCGGTGTCGGGCCTCCCCGGGGGCCGGACCGCTGCTGTCGGCCCGCGGCGGACGCGGTGACGGACAGCGGCATCGGGAGGGGAGGAGTGCTCATGGCAGGATCCTGGAGCCTGTCCGGGGAAACGGGCAATGGGTTTTCGCGGGGGTGGTTAGGGTTTCCCGATGACCGAGAAGCCCTTCCTCTACGTCGTGGTCTGCGCCGCGGGTGTCGCCTCGGACGTCGGCGAGCTGATCGCCCGCGCGCAGGAGCGGGGCTGGGAGGTCGGCGTCATCGCGACGCCCCTCGCCATGAACGGCTTCTTCGACGCCGCCGCGGTCGAGGCGCGGACCGGCCGCCCGATCAGGTCAGCCTGGCGCAGCCCGGGCGACCCGCGCCCCTTCCCGGCCCCCGACGCCGTGGTGGTCGCACCGGCCACCTTCAACACCGTCAACAAGTGGGCGGCCGGCATCGCGGACACGCTCGCCCTGGGCACCCTCTGCGAGGCCGCCGGTCTCGGGGTGCCCGTCGCCGTCCTGCCGTGCGTCGCCGGCGCGCTGGCCTCCCATCCCGCCTACCGGGACAGCCTCACCCGGCTGCGCGGCATGGGCGTCCGCTTCGGCGATCCGTACGCGGGCGAGGCCCGACCCGACGGCGGACGCCCCGAGTTCGGCTGGCAGCGGGCGCTGGACCTGCTGCGGGACTGACCCACCGGACCGCCCCACGCGGCCGTGGGCCCGCCCGGCGGGGAAGGCCGGCCGCCGCGCCGCGACACCGCGGAGGCCGGGCGGACCCGTTGCTCCGCCGGGGTGAGGGGCGGACCGCCGGCGGCCGCCCGGAGGTCAGACCCCGTCCGTCAGGGACAGCTCCGCCCAGATGGTCTTGCCGTCGGCCGTGTGCCTGCTGCCCCAGCGCTGGGTGAGCTGGGCGACCAGCAGCAGACCCCGGCCGCCCTCGTCCCAGGTCTTCGCCCGGCGCAGGTGCGGGGCCGTGTGGCTGGTGTCCGACACCTCGCAGATCAGCGTCGAGGCGTCGTGGATCAGCCGGAGCCGGATGGGCGGGGCGCCGTACCGGATGGCGTTGGTGACCAGCTCGCTCACCACCAGCTCCGCCGTGAACGACGCCTCCATGAGCGCCCAGGCGGCCAGCTGGTCGAGGACCTGCTTGCGGACCGGGGCGACCAGCGCCGGATCGGCGGGGATGTCCCAGGTGGCGACCTGCGCGGACGGCAGCCCGTGGATACGGGTCAGCAACAGGGCCACGTCGTCGCTCGCGCCGCCCGGCGCGAGCACCGACTGCAGCACACGGTCGCAGGTCTCGTCGAGCGGGCCGGCGGCGTCGGACAGCGCCTCGCGCAGCAGCGCGTGGCCCACCTCGGGGTCGCGCCCGGGGGACTCCACCAGCCCGTCGGTGTAGAACGCCAGCACCGCCCCGTCGGGCAGCTCCAGCTCGGCCGACTCGAAGGGCAGTCCGCCCACCCCCAGCGGCGGGCCGGAGGGCAGGTCAAGGTGCCGGGCCGCGGCGCCCGGCGCGATCAGGACCGGCGCCGGGTGCCCGGCCCGGGCGAGGGTGCAGCGGCGCGACACCGGGTCGTACACCGCGTACAGACAGGTCGCGCCGACCTCGTTCTGCACCGGGTCGCCGCCCGACTCCTGCGACAGGTGGTGGACCAGGTCGTCGAGGTGGGTCAGCAGTTCGTCGGGCGCCAGGTCGATGTCCGCGAGGGTGCGCACCGCGGTGCGGAGCCGGCCCATCGTCGCGGACGCCTGGATGCCGGATCCGGCCACGTCGCCCACCACCATGGCCACCCGCATCCCGGACAGCGGGATCACGTCGAACCAGTCACCGCCCACACCGGAGCGCGCCGTCGGCAGATAGCGGGTGGCCGCCTCCACGGCGGCCGTGCGCGGCAGGGTGCGGGGGAGCAGGCTGCGCTGGAGGGCGAGGGTGGTCTCGCGCTCCCGGGAGTAGCGGCGGGCGTTGTCGATGCAGACGGCGGCCCGTGCCGTGACCTCCTCGGCGAGCAGCACGTCGTCGTGGGTGAACGCCTCGGGGTGGCTGAAGCGGGTGAAGGCCGCGACGCCCAGCGTGGTGCCGCGGGCCTGCAGCGGCACGGACAGGATCGAGTGCACTCCGTGCTCCCGGATCTCCCGGGCCCGCTCCTCGTCCACGGCGAGCCAGGGGTCGAGCTCACCGGAGGCCATCGAGGCCATGATGCTGTGGCCCGCGATCAGCGAGTCGGCGTGCGGCGCGGCAGCCGGGTAGACGACCACCTCGCCCGTTTCGGCGGTCGCTTCGGGGGCGCCCGGTGTGCGGGAGCGGTGGGCGACCCGGCGCAGCGACACCGGAGTGGTCAGCGGCTGGGCGGGCTCACCCCCGGGTTCGTCCGGCTCCAGCAGGTCCACGCTGACGAAGTCGGCCAGCACCGGTACGCAGACTTCCGCCAGCTCCTGCGCCGTACGGGTGACGTCCAGGGTGGTGCCGATGCGCATGCTGGCCTCGTTGACCAGTTGCAGCCGCTCGCGCGCCCGGAACTGTTCGGAGAAGTCGTGGGCGGTCACGCACACGCCCCGCACCCGGCGCGTCCCGTCGGTGAGCGGTGCCAGCCGGGCCAGCCAGGCGTGCGCGCGGCTCTCGCTCGTGGCCTTCATGTACGTCTGCATCTCGTGCGGACGGCCGGTGCGCAGCACCTGGTCCAGGTGCCGCTCCAGCTCGCTGTGCTGGACCCGCCCGCCGACGTCGGTGGGCCGCAGCCCGCGCAGGTGGTCGGCCGGCAGCCCGAGGAGGTGCGCCATGGCGTCGTTGACCCCGCGCAGCCGCAGCGACCGGTCGAAGACCATCGCGGCACAGGGTGACTGGTACACGGCGGCCCTGACCAGCGGTTCGTCGGGCAGTTCGTGGTCGGAGGTCTCCAGCGGGGTGACGGCGAGCCAGTCGCCCCGGCCGCCTTCTGCCGGAGTCCGGTGGTGCGCGAGCACCCACACGGTGACGGTGCCGCCGTCACGGTGCCGCAGCGCGAGGGTGCCGCTCCAGCGGTCGGCCGGGAGCGGGGCGGGGTCCGCCCCCTCGGCGAGCAGGAAGGAGGCCGGGCGGCCGACGACCTCCTCGGCCGTGTGCCCCAGCAGCAGGCGCGCGCCCTCGTTCCACCGCGCGAGCGTGCCGTCGGCGGCGATGACGGCCCGGGCCGTCACGGCATCGTCGAACGGGTCGTCCGGGCTCATCGTCGCCACTCCATCGCGCACACTCACCGTCAACCGGTGTATCGCCAGAGCCCCAGCCTAGTGCGTCCGGGCCCCGCGCGAACGCGAACACGGCGCGGGCGCCGACCTTCAGCCGACCTCCACCAGTCCCGTCCCACCCGTTGACGGACCGTCACAGCAGCCACAACCATGGTCCGCGCACGGAGATGGGAGCGCTCCCAAAACGCGCTCCGGCCCCGCACCTCCCCAGAGGAGCCCAGACGTGAACAGACGCAGAACCGCTCTGCTGTCCCTGACCGGCCTGCTGGCGACCGCCCTCACCGCGCTGCCCGCCGCCCCGGCCGGGGCCGACGAGGTCGAACAGGTCCGCAACGGAACCTTCGACACCGGCACCGACCCCTGGTGGGCCTCGCCCGGCGTCACCGCCGGGCCGTCCGACGGCCGCCTGTGCGCCGACGTGCCCGGCGGCACCGCCAACCGCTGGGACGCGGCCGTCGGGCAGAACGACATCACCCTGGTGAAGGGCGAGTCGTACCGCTTCTCCTTCAGCGCGAACGGCTCTCCCGCGGGCCATGTGGTGCGGGCGATCGTCGGCCTGCAGGCGGCGCCGTACGACACCTACTACGAGGTGTCCCCGCAGCTCAGCGTCTCGGGTGACACCTACTCGTACACCTTCACCTCGCCCGTCGACACCGCGCAGGGGCAGGTCGGCTTCCAGCTCGGCGGCAGTCCGGACCCCTGGCGGTTCTGCGTCGACGACGTGTCGCTGCTCGGCGGCGTCGCCCCGGAGCCGTACGTGCCCGACACCGGCCCCCGGGTCCGGGTCAACCAGGTCGGCTATCTGCCCTCCGGGCCGAAGAACGCCACCGTGGTCACCGACGCCGTGGAGCGGCTGCCCTGGCGGCTCAAGGACGGCGACGGCCGGGTGGTCCGCACCGGCTGGACGGTGCCGCGGGGCGTGGACGGCTCCTCGGGGGAGAACGTCCACTCCCTCGACTTCGGCTCCCACCGCAAGCGCGGGACCGGCTACACCCTCACCGTGGACGGCGAGACCAGCCGCCCCTTCGACATCGACGCGGGCGCCTACGAGCGGCTGCGGCTGGACTCGGCCAAGTACTACTACACCCAGCGCAGTGGCACGGCGATCCGCGACGACCTGCGCCCCGGCTACGGCCGCCCCGCCGGACACGTCGACGTGGCCCCCAACCGCGGCGACGGCGCGGTGCCCTGCCGGCCGGGGGAGTGCGACTACACCCTCGACGTCACCGGCGGCTGGTACGACGCCGGCGACCACGGCAAGTACGTCGTCAACGGAGGCATCAGCACCTGGGAGGTGCTCAGCACCTACGAGCGCGCCCGGCACGCCCGCACCGGCGAGGCGGACAGGCTCGGCGACGGCACGCTGAACATCCCCGAGAGCGGCAACAAGGTCCCGGACATCCTCGACGAGGCCCGCTGGGAACTGGAGTTCCTGCTGAAGATGCAGGTCCCCGACGGTGAGCCGCTGGCCGGCATGGCGCACCACAAGATCCACGACGAGCAGTGGACCGGGCTGCCGCTGCTGCCCAGCGACGACCCGCAGAAGCGGGAACTGCACCCGCCGACCACCGCTGCCACCCTGAACCTCGCGGCCACGGCCGCCCAGGCGGCACGGCTGTACCGCCCCTACGACAAGGAGTTCGCGGCCACGGCGCTGGCGGCCGCGCGCAAGGCCTGGACCGCGGCCCTCGCCCACCCGGACGTGCTCGCCGACCCCGACGACGGGATCGGCGGCGGCGCCTACCCGGACGACACCGTCTCCGACGAGTTCTACTGGGCGGCCGCCGAGCTCTACCTCACCACGGGGGAGCGGCGGTTCGAGGAGTACGTGCTCGGCTCACCGGTGCACACCGCCGACATCTTCGGCCCGATCGGCTTCGACTGGGCGCGCACCGCCGCGGCCGGCCGGCTCGACCTCGCGACCGTGCCGAACCGGCTGCCCGGCAGGGACAAGGTCCGCCGCTCCGTGATCGAGGGCGCCGACCGCTACCTGGCCACGCTGAAGGCTCACCCGTACGGCATGCCGTACGCGCCCGCCGGCAACGTCTACGACTGGGGCTCCAGCCACCAGGTGCTCAACAACGCCGTCGTCCTCGCCACCGCCTACGACCTCACCGGCGCGTCGAAGTACCGCGACGGGGCGCTGCAGAGCATGGACTACATCCTGGGCCGCAACGCCCTGAACATCTCCTACGTCACCGGCTACGGAGAGGTCAGCGCGCAGAACCAGCACAGCCGCTGGTACGCCCGGCAGCTCGACCCGAACCTGCCGAACCCGCCGGCCGGCACGCTCTCCGGCGGACCGAACTCCAGCATCCAGGACCCCTTCGCCCAGTCGAAGCTGCAGGGCTGCGTCGGTCAGTTCTGCTTCATCGACGACATCCAGTCCTGGTCGACCAACGAGCACACGATCAACTGGAACGCGGCACTGACCCGGATGGCCTCCTTCGTGGCCGACCAGGGCTGACGCCGGCACCGCGGGCCGGTCGCCGACGCCCGGCCGGCCCGCACCCGGCACGCCCGGCCGGCGGCGCGGCGACCGGCCGTGTCGCCGGCCTGCGGTACCCCTGTAGGGGGCGCTTGACCTGGGGGTATTTACGGTCGAGTACCCGAGCGGTACCGTTGAGGGCATGCCTGCTCTCAACGTGGAGTTCAGTGACCGCGAGCTCGAGGACCTGCGGCAGATCGCCAAGGAACGCGGTACGTCCATGAAGGCGCTCGTGCGCGAGGCGGCCGCGGCCGACATAGCCCGCCACCGCGCCCTCCAGGAGGGCGCGGAGGCGTTCCGCCGCTTCTTCGCCTCCCACAAGGACGAGTTCGCCGCCGCCTTCCCCGACGACGAACCTCCCGCCAGGGGCGAGGGGCGGGCCGCCTGACCGATGGCACCCGTGCTGCACATCGACGTGCCCTGGCTGCTCCAGCGCCACGAGGAGGTCCTCCCGGACCAGCCCACCGTCAACGACTTCTCCGCCCTGGTCGCGGCCGTCGCCCGGCATCGCGTCGACCCGCCCCGGCTGGGCGTGGACTCCGATCCGGCCTGGCGGGCGGCGGCCCTGCTGCACACCCTGGCCGTGCTCCGGCCGCTGCCCTCGGCCAACGCCCGTTTCGCCTGTTCCACCGCCGTGGCCTACATGTTCGTGAGCGGGGTCGGCATCGACCCGCCCTACGGCGCCCTGGTCGATCTCGCCCGTGACCTGATCTCCGGCGACGCCGACGTCTACGCCGCGGCCGACCGGCTGCGTTCCTGGCAGATCTGAGACCGCGCCGGACGGGGTGCGGGCGGTGCCCGCTCCCCCCCGGGGCCGCCGGCCGGGGGCGGGAGGGTCAGGGCCGGCGGCCGGGCGCGCAGGACGGCCGCCGGCCCCGCGCGTGACCTCCGAGAGGGTCGTGACCAGTCGACCGCGCTCCGGCGTGCGCCGGGAGCGTGCGTGGTCGTCCGGCGCGGGCGCGGCGTTCACACGGGGTGCGTGACGCGTCCGGCCGCCACGCGGGTGAGCGCCGGGCGGCATCCGCGTGAGGGCCGGCTGTGAACCGCGGGAAAACGCAGGTCGAAAGCCGGAGTGACGGCTTGCGGGCACCCTTGTCTTTCTGACTTTCTGTCAACGCCGGGATGTTGCCCCACCGCCTTGTTGGCCGAGCGCCGGTTGTGCGAGAGTGAGCCACCCGCGAGGGGGTAAAGGCCGGGGACGCACGTGAGTTGAGGAACCGGATCCGATTCGCCGCCGGTGAATTCGCGCCCCCCGCACCACGCCAAAGAGGTATGCACCAATCGGGCTTCCTTTTTCGGCGTCGGAAACGCTCGAATGTCACATGCGCTGTGGGAAGGAACCATCTCAGTGCACACCCCCCACCCCCCTCGACCTCCCTATCCGCCGCCGGGCGGGGACCCCGGGGAATCCGACGAGGCCCTCGCCGCGCGCCTGCGGAGCCGGCCGGAGGGCGAGGCCGCCCGCTCCGTCGCGCTGCTGACCGCGCGGCACTGGCGGTCGATGCAGGACTACGCGGCCGTCTGTCTCGCCTCGTCGGGACAGACGGCCGCGATGGTCACCGCGGCCGCCCTGCACCGTGTCCTCGACCGGGTCGCCGTGGGCGAACCGGCCGTCGCGCTACGGCCGGTGCTGCTGGTCGGAGTGCGGGACACGGTCCGGGAGTGGGCCGCCGACGACCGAATAGCAGGCGTTCTGCCGGGCCTGCAGAAACCGGCCGGCGGACGCGGCATGCGCGCGGCGACGACCATGACGCCGGAAAACCGCTCACTCGCCCAACGGGCATTCCGGTCCCTGCCCGCACTCGCCCGCTGTTTGCTCTGGCATGTCGAGGTCGAGGCCGAGCCGATTTCCGTACCGGCCGGTCTGCTGGGCATGGATCCCGACATCGCGTCGGGCGCACTCGAACAGGCACGGGAAAAATTCCGTCAGGGTCTTGTCCATGCCCATCAGGAACTGGCACCGACGAAGGACTGCGGCTTCTACAACCGTCTCCTCGACGTGCCCATCCGCCGGGGCGGGGCCCTGCTGCCGGACGTCCGCAGGCATCTGGCGGAGTGCCGCTACTGCCGGAACGCCGCTGAGCAACTGAGCCACTTCGAGGGCGGGTTGGGCGCGCTGCTCGCCGAGGCCGTGCTCGGCTGGGGTGCCCGGCGCTACCTCGACTCGCGCCCGGGACGTGCGGCCGCGGGCCCGCGCGGCGGCCGGGCCGCCCGCCGCCGGCGTCGGGGCGGCGACGGGGAGTCCGGCGGCGGCCGGCACCGTCTGCTGTCCCGGCTGCCCGTGCCCGACCGTCTCGCGGGCATCGCCCTCCCGGACCCGGTGCGCTCCACCAGGACCCTGCTCACCGGTCTCGGCGCGGTGTCCGCCGGTGTCCTGGTGAGCGTGCTCATCGCCGGGTCCTCCACACCGGACGGCGGCGCGGCCGACCCGACCGGCTCCACCGGTGCGGCGGGCGGGCGCGCGGCCGTGCCGTCCGCGTCCCCTCCGGGCGCCGCCGGACTGCCGAGCGCCCCGGGGCGCACCCGGCTGCGCAACATCGCCTCCGGCCTCTGCCTCGACACCCGTGGCGAGCCGCGGGACGGCTCGGGCACCCGGCTCGCGGACTGCTCCTCCGCGTGGACCCAGCAGTGGACGTACGAGGACGACGGGCTGCTGCGCAGCGTCGCCGACCCCGGTCTGTGCCTCGACTCGCACAAGGACGCCGGTGTCGTCGTCCTCGGGACGTGCGCCGACCCCGGCGACCCGCGCCGCGACGACGTGCGCTACGACCTCACCCTCCAGGGGGAGCTGCTGCCCCGCTGGGACGAACAGCTGGCTCTCCTCCCCGCTACCCCTGACGCGAACGCCGACATCGTCGTCAAGGTGCGCGACCGGACGGTGAACCAGCGCTGGGCGGCCGAGTCCGTGGACACCCTCACCACCGAGTCCCTCTCCATCACGGGAACGGGCGCCCCGCCGGCCCGCCACGCGAGGCTGCCGGAACCCCTGGCGTGACGGTGCCGGCGGCCGGGACGGGACCCACTCGGGAGGTCCCGTCCCGGCCGCCGGCCGTGCGGCGGGCGTGGCCGGCGGCGGAGAGGAGTCCGTGACGCACGGAGTACGGCCCGGTTGCGAGTCGGTGACGGACCGTTCGGACGGGACCGTTCCGGGCGATCGTCACCCCATGCCCGAGCGCGCCGGCGAGCAGCCCACCCGTCTCGGCAGCGCCGCCACCACAGGCTGCCTGCTGCTGCTCGTGCTGCTGGCGGACGCGGCGGCGGGCGCCTTGGTCGTCCTCGTGCTCGCCGTCCGCGGACTGGGGCGGCTGGACGCCGCCATGGCGTACGGCGCGACCGGCGGGCCGCCCCCGGACTGGGGGCCGCTGACGGGCTTCGGCGTGCTGGCCCTGGCGGTCGGCGCGACGGCGTTCCTGCTGATGCGGACGGGGGAGCGGGTCGCCGCCGCGGTGCAGCTGACGTTCTGCGTCGTCGTGGCGGTCCACGCGCTGCGGTTCTGGCCCTGACCCGCCCCGCCCCGGTCAGCGGAGTGCGGGGGTGAGGTCGCCGGGGCCGGGCGTGGCCGGTGTGGCGTGGCCGGACAGTGCCAGGGTGAGGTCGAGTTCGGCGAGCAGGCAGCGGATGACGTGCTCCACGCCCGCCTGCCCGTCGAGACCGAGCCCGTACACGTACGGGCGTCCCAGCAGGACCGCCCGGGCGCCGAGGGCCAGCGCCTTGAAGACGTCGTCGCCGGTGCGGATCCCGCTGTCGAACAGCACGGTGAGGCGGTCGCCGACGGCCTCCACCACGCCGGGCAGCGCGTCCGCCGCGGCGACCGCCCCGGCCACCTGACGGCCCCCGTGGTTCGACACCACCACACCGTCCATCCCGGCATCGGCCGCGAGCCGGGCGTCGTCGGGGTGGAGCACCCCCTTCAGCACGATCGGGCCGTCCCAGTTGTCCCGCAGGAACGCCAGGTCCGGCCAGGACTTGGCGGGGTCGGCGAACATGCCGACGAAGTGCATCACCGCCGCGTCGGGGTCCTCGTGCACCGGCTTGGCCAGGCCGGCCCGGAACGCCGGGTCCGAGAAGTAGTTGGCGGTGCCCACTCCATGCAGGAACGGCAGGTACGCCCGGTCCAGGTCACGCGGGCGCCAGGACAGCAGGGGAGTGTCCAGGGTGACGACGAGCGCCGTGAACCCGGCGGCCTTCGCCCGTTCCAGGAAGCTCCGGGCGACCTCCACGTCCTTCGGCCAGTACAGCTGGAACCAGCGCTCCGCCCCGCCCATCGCCTCCGCGACCTGCTCCATGGGCGTACTGGAGGCGGAGGACAGGACGAACGGCACACCCTGGGCGGCGGCGGCCCGGGCCGCCGCGGACTCCGCGTCCGGGTGCATGATCGAGAGCACTCCGACCGGGGCCAGCGCCAGTGGTGCCGGCAGGGTGCGGCCCAGGACCTCCACGGACAGGTCACGCTCGTGCACGTCCCGCAGCATGCGCGGAACGATCCGGTGGCGGTCGAGCGCGGCACGGTTGGCGCGGGCCGTGCTGCCGTCCCCGGCGCTGCCGGCGACGTATCCCACCGGACCGGGACCCAGCCGCTGCTCGGTCAGCTCCTCCAGCCGGGTCAGATCGGTCGGCAGCCGGGGCACGGCACCGGTCATCCCGTTCAGGTAGATCTCGTACTGGAAGTCGGCCCAGTGCTTCGCCATCCGTCCCGCCCCGTCTCCTCGAGCCGTGTCGTCCTGACGCATACTGGCCGGTATGCGCGGGTCGCGTCCAGCACGGGGCGGCCGGAGTTCAGCGGGTGGCAGCCGCCTCGTGCAGGATCCGGGCCAGCTCCCGCGGCCGGGAGAACATCGGCCAGTGACCGGTGTCCATGGTCACCAGCTCCCAGCGGCCGCTCCTCAGCGGCCCGGCCGCCGCGGCCGGGGGTTCGTCGCCGTCGAGGAGGCACTTGACGTACGTCGCCGGCAGCCCGGCGAGCGGCCGGTCGAGGACGGCCGGCTCGGTGAGCGTCGCGCCGGGGTGCGGGGTCGCTCCTGCGACGATCGCCGCGATCTGACCGTCCGTCAGCCCCTGGCCCGCGTACTCGTCCGCCCCGGACGGCGGCCAGAAGCCTTCGTTTGCCTCGACGGCCCGCCGGACGTGGTCACTGGGCCAGCCCGCGAGGAACGACTCCCCGTCGACCGGCACGGCCGCGTCGACGAACACCACCCGCCGCAGCCGTCCCCCGATCAGCGCCGCCGCCTGGCCGACCGGGATCCCGGCGTAGCTGTGCCCCACGAGGACGACGTCACCCGGACCGAGGCGCTCCACCTCGTCCACGACGTCCTGGACATGCGTCTGCTGCCCGGCCGGCGTGCTCCGCCTCTCGGCGAGGCCGGACAGCGTCAGGGGACGGGCCTCGTGGCCCGCCGCGCGCAGCCCGGCCGCCACCTCGTCCCACGCCCACGCCCCGAGCCACGCCCCGGCCACCATCACGAATCGAGTCATGGGCGCACCGTAACGAAGGCCACTGACACAGCCGTTCGGCCGACGCGAGCGGGGGCCGCGGTCCGCCGGTGCGCGGGCGACCGGGCGATGACCACCGCACGCGACTTTCATGAACACAGGACGTCACGGAACGGTCCGCCGGGAACGGATTCGGAATGTTTCAGGCCGATTAAAGAGCGACGGATATTCGGCCATCTGGCCACTTCGGCTCCGCGCCGGCCGCCCGGTTACCGGGTCGAGCCCTGTGCACGCTGTCGCTTCGCGCCACTGCTTCAACACGCAATGTTACCTAAATCTGCACACCCGATGTGAGTTTCCGTCCCGGACTCGGCAGACTCCGGCACGCCGGTCCGGCTCCACCGGGCACGGGCCGGCGACCCGACGAAACGAAGCGGAAGGATGCACACAATGCGGAACACCGCGCGCTGGGCCACCGTCCTCGGCCTCACGGCCGCTGCCGTCTGCGCACCCCTGTCCGGGGTCGCGCTGGCCGCACAGGGAGATGCCCCGTCCGCGCTCTACGCCCCCTCGGCCCTGGTGCTCACCGTGGGTCACGGCGACAGCACGGCAACCGTCACGCCGGAACGCGCGGTCACCCTGACCTGCGCGCCCGGCCCCTCGGGCACCCACCCGGCCGCGGCCTCGGCCTGCGCGGACCTGAACCACGTCAGCGGCGACTTCGACGCGCTGACGATGCGGGAAGGCGTCTTCTGCACCCAGCAGTACGACCCGGTGCTCGTCACCGTCGACGGGGTGTGGCAGGGGCAGCGCGTCTCCTACGAGCGGATCTTCCCCAACGCATGCGTGATGAACGCTCACGGTTCGAGCGTCTTCGCGTTCTAGACCGGGATCGCACGGTTCCCGTGACCGCGCGGCGGCCCGCAGACTTGGGGAGTGCGAGCCCCCACGCGGAACGTGCGATCTCGCGGAAGGAGGCCGGCGGGCGGAGTGGGGCCGCCCGCCGGCCTCCGGGCTTCCGGCGGACCGGACGGACCGGACGGACTCACGCCCGGTCGCGGTGACTGGTGTCGCACCACGGATAGCGCCGGCTGCGGCGACAGGTGCACAGGGCCACCCGGAAGCGGTCGGAGGACACGACCGAACCGTCCTCCAGCTCCACCTCCACCGGACCCTCCAGCAGCAGCGGCCCCTTGCGCTGCACGGTGACCCGCCGCGGGGCGTCAGACGGGGAGTTCGGCACGGACCACCACCAGCTCTTCCTCGTTCTCGTCCGGGAGCAGCAGCCCCCGCTCGCGCAGCCACTTCTCGCGTTCCTGGAGCACCGGCCCGAAGGCGATGCGCCGGCGCCGGGTGACCGCGGCCTTCAACCCGGCCGCCCGCAGCGGACCGAGCGTCGCCTCGGGGTCGCTGAGCGCGGACTGCACCAGGAGCAGGACACCGCCGGGCCGCAGCAGCCCCGGCGCCTCCCGGCAGATGCGGTCCAGCACCATCCTGCCGTCGCCTCCGGCGTCCCAGGCCCGCGCTGCGCCGCGCGGCATCCGGTGGCCCCCGGGTGCGGGCACGTACGGAGGATTGGCGAGGATCAGGTCGAAGGACCGCCCCCGCACCGGATCGAACAGGTTCCCGTGGTGGACCCGCACGGGAACACCGGCCCGGAACGCGTTCATCCGCGTCGCGCACACCGCCCGCCACGACACGTCGACCGCGGTCACCCGGCCGCCGCGCCGCGCGGCGGTCACCGCCAGCGCGCCGGACCCGGTTCCCACGTCGAGCACCTCGGCGCCCGGTGCCACAGGCTCCTCGAGCAGGGCGCCGGCCAGGAGTTCGGTGTCCTCTTGAGGGGCGTACACGCCCGGTGGTACGAGTGATTTCACAGCCCGCCGAGTACCCCCGTGCTCACGAGGTATGGGTGGAGTCCTGAGCCACCTGGTCCAGGGGTTCCCGCAGTCCGGAACGGCCTGCCCGCCAGTCGGCCAGCAGGGCGTCACCGAGCAGGTCCTCGGTGAACACCGTGGCGTCCACACCGAAGGCGATGTCCTGGGCCAGATACGGCTCGTCCTCCAGCAGGCCGCCGATGACCTCGTGGCGCACCACCTGCTCGTGCACCGCGTCCGCCTCCACGTGCTCGTCGTAGAAGTGCTCGGCCGCCGGCCCCGCGCCCGTACGCCGCATCGCCTCCGCGAGCCGCCGGGACCCCGGCGAGGAGGTGATCTCGACCGTGGCGAAGTGGCCCACCAGGGCACCCCGCAGGGAGCGGTGCAGACCGAAGAGCGACATCAGGTTCACCACCACGAGAAGCTCGGCCCGGGCGGCGTCCAGATAGCGGCCGTACGTCGTGTCCAGGCCCAGGTCCGTCATCAGGTCGGCGAACAGGCGGGCGTGCACGCGGTCGGCCCGGCCGCCGCCGTACTCGTCGAACTCGACGGCCGCCATCGCCGCCTTGGCCCGCCCCCGCAGCCGGGGGAGCACCCAGGCGTGCGGGTCGGCCTCCTTGAGGTGGTACAGCGACCGCAGGGCGGCGTACTCGCGCAGGTGCCACAGCTCGCCCTTGTCGCGCAGGAAGTGGCTGACGCCGGTGCCGTCGACCGGCTCCACGAGGATCCCGGCGAGCGCGTCGTCGACGGTGTCGTGCCGCCGGGCGTCCGCGCGGAGCGCGCCGAGGAAGCGCCGCTCCAGCGCGGCGCGGGTGCGCAGCAGCTCCGGGTCCCATTCCAGGCCGGGGGCGACGCCCGCGAACCCGCGGTAGTGCAGTTCGTAGCAGAGGTACAGGGCGAGCTGGAGGTCGTCGCCGTACACCGGGGCCGCGTCGACGTCCTGCTCGGACGGCAGCGGGCCGGTGCCGCGCAGATGGGCCTGAACGGCGCTGCTCACGGGACCGCGCGGCGCGGGCAGCAGAGGTTCGTCTCGGAGGTCTTCCATGGTCCGACGGGTACCCGGACGGCGCACGGAAACCCCTGCCCTTGTGGCGGCGGGCCGTGCACGGGGTACTCCATGTCGTCATGAAGGCACTAGTGATCAACTGCACCCTCAAGAAGTCACCGGAGACGTCGAACACCGAGGCGCTGTTCCGCACCGTCACGGAGCAGCTGGAGAAGGACGGCGTGCAGGTCGACGTCGTCCGCGCGGTGGACCTGGACATCGCGCCGGGCGTGGTCAGCGAGGCCGTGCACGAGGGCGACGACTGGCCGGACGTGCACGAGAAGATCCTCGCCGCGCGGATCCTCGTCATCGCCACCCCGACCTGGCTCGGCCAGCCCTCGTCGGTGAGCAAGCGCGTCCTGGAACGCATGGACGGCATGCTGTCCGAGACCGACGACGCCGGCCACCCGGTCGCCTACAACAGGGTCGCCGGAGTGGTCGTCACCGGCAACGAGGACGGCGCCCACCACGTCATCAGCGAGATCACCGGAGGTCTGCAGGACATCGGCTACACCATCCCCGGCCAGGCGTGGACCTACTGGAACCAGGGCCCCGGGCCCGGACCGAGCTTCCTCGAGGGCGGCAGCGGCCACGACTGGTCCCGCAAGACCGGCCGTGCCATGGCGGCCAACCTGCTGGGCGTGGCCCGCGCCCTGGAGGCCCGGCCGCTCGGCCCGCCCCCGCAGTAGGCGCGGGCCGGCCCGCCGGGGCTCCGCGGCGCGGGTTCAGCGGTCGCCCCGCGACTCCTCCTGTGCCTCGGTGTTCGGCGTCACGGCGTCCCCGGCTTCGCCGCGCCGGTCACCGGCCCCACCGGGGTCGCGGGTGCGGTGTCCGGCCTCCTCGACCTCGTGCAGCACCTCCTCGGCGGCCGTCCCGGGCTTCTCGCGGTCGTCGTGCTCGGACACGGTGATCTCCTTCGCGGTGGGTAGGGACACGCGCGCGGGCTCGGCTCAGCCGCGCGCGGTGGCGAGACGCAGGGGGACGGGACCGGCGCCCGCCGCCTCCTTCTCGTTGAGGCGGGTGATCTCCGCCCACCAGGACGGACCGTCCTCGACATGACGCAGCAGCACCCCCTCCCGCAGTGCCCACGGGCAGATCGTCACCGACCGCAGTCCGGTCAGCTTCATCGCCGTGTGCGCCACGACCGCGCCCGCCAGGCTCTGCACGGAGCGGGGCGCGGAGATGCCGGGCAGCCGGGCGCGGTCGGCGGCCGGCAGGGCGGCCAGCCGGTCGATCGCCCCCCGCAGGTCGGCGCTGCGCAGCTCCCGCTCCACGAACGGCCCGTGCCGTCCGGGTGCGGCCCCGCACAGCCGGCCCAGCTGCTGGAACGTACGGGAGGTGGCGACCGCCGTACGGGGCCCCTCCCAGCGGATCCGGGCCGCCACGTCACGCATCTGGTGACGCACCCGGCGGCGCAGCGCCCGCACCCGCTGCGGGGCGGGCGGGTCCTCCTTCTCGAAGTACTCGTGCGTCAGCCGGGCCGCTCCCAGGGGCAACGACGCCGCGAAGTCGGGCAGCCTGCCGCGCCCGAAGGCGACCTCCATCGACCCGCCGCCGATGTCCAGCATCGCCAGCGGTCCGCACCGCCAGCCCATCCAGCGGCGCGCCGCGAGGAAGGTGAGCTCCGCCTCGACCTCGCCCGGGAGGGTGCACAGCTCGACGCCCGTCCGCTCCCGGACCGCGCGCAGCACCTCCAGCCGGTTCGGGGCGCCGCGCACCACGGCCGTCGCGAACGCCAGCGGGCCGGCCGCCCCCCAGCGCGCGGCGGCCCGGTCCGCGGCGGCGACGGCCTCCACCAGGTCCTCCACCGCCTGCTCCGGCACCGGCCCGCCCGGCGTGACCTGTTCGGACAGCCTGAGCCGCCACTTGGAGGTGTGGACCGGAAGCGGAGCGCCGCCCTCCGTGTCCGACACCACGAGTCTGACGGTCTTCGACCCCACATCCACCACGCTGGTCCGCATGGCCCGTGAGTACCCATTTAGCGGGCCGGCCAACGAAGTCGGCCGCCCGGGGGTCGAAGACCCGCCACGGGGACGGCGCCCGGCGGCTCACGCCAGCTGGCGGCGCACCAGCTCGTGCAGCCGGCCGCCGGTGTCGGCGAGCAACTGGGCGGGCGGCCCCTGCTGGACGACCTTGCCGCCCTCCATCACCACCACCCGGTCCGCGTCCAGGACCGTGGACAGCCGGTGCGCGATGACGATCCGGGTCGCCTCCAGGGCCTTGGTGCTCTCGATGACCGTGCGCTGCGTCTCGTTGTCCAGGGCGCTGGTCGCCTCGTCGAAGAAGAGGATGCGCGGCCGGCGGATCAGCGCCTGGGCGATCATCAGCCGCTGGCGCTGCCCGCCGGAGACCGCGCCGCTGCCCGAGACGATGGTGTGCAGCCCCATCGGCATCCGCCGGATGTCCTCGGCCAGCCCCGCCATCTCGGCCGCCGCCATCGCCTCCTCCGGCGTGTACGGCTCGGCCCCGCAGATGACGTCGAGGACGGATCCGGTGAACGGCTGCGCGTGCTGGAGCACCACACCGCACTGCCGGCGCACCGCCGACTGGTCGAGGGCGGCCAGGTCCTGCCCGTCGTAGAGGACGCTGCCGGACACCGGCCGGTCGAAGCCGATGAGCAGCCGCAGCAGCGTGGACTTGCCGCAGCCGCTCGGGCCCACGACCGCCACGAACTCGCCCGGCCGCGCCTCGAAGGACACGTCGTCCAGGACCAGCGGGCCGTCGTCGGAGTAGCGGAAGGACAGCCGGCGCGCCTCGACCGCCCCGGTCAGCGGGCCCGGCCGGGTGCTCGCCGCGCGCACCTCGGGAGTGGCGTCCAGTACCGGCCTGATCTGCTCGAACAGCGGCAGCGCGGCGACCCCCGAGACGAACGCGCCGGTCAGCTGCGTGACCGAGGTCAGCACCATCGTCACCGACGTGTTGAAGGTGAGGAACTCCGCCGCCGTCATCGACCCGCGCGCGGGACCCGCCAGCAGCATGAACATCGCCAGCGTGCACAGCGGCAGGTAGACCGCGCCGAGCACCGCCGTCAGGTTCTTGATCCGGCCGGCCCTGCGCTGCAGCTCCCGGCTGCGGGCGAACTCCGACGCCCAGGCGGCGTACGCGTAGTTCTCCGCGGCCGCCACCCGCAGCTTCGGCAGCCCGCGCAGGGTCTGGAAGGCCTGGTTGTTCAGCTTGTTGGTCAGTACCACCAGGCGGCGCTGCCAGCGCACCTGCCACAGCCCGAGCCCCAGGAACACGGCCGCGACGACGACCAGCATGCCGATCGCGGCGAGCGCCATCGGCACGCTGAACCACAGCAGCACCCCCAGGTTCACCGCCCCGACGGTGACCGCCTGGGCCACCGTCGGGCCGACCCCGGCCAGCAGCCGGCGGATCGCGCTGATGCCCATGGCCGCGCTCGCCAGCTCACCGGTGGACCGCTCGGTGAAGAACCGGGTGGGCAGCCGCAGCAGCCGGTCCCAGACGGCGGGCTGGAGCGTGGCCTCCACCCGGCCCTCCAGCCGCAGCAGGGTGAGGTTCTGCAGCAGCATGAAGGCGGCGGCCACCACACTGCCGACGATCACCGCGAGACACACCTGGACGATCAGCCCGGTCTGTGCCCTCGGCACGAACTCACCGAGCACCTTGCCCGTCGCGAGCGGCACCAGCGCCCCGATCGCCACGGTCACCAGACCGCTCAGCAGCAGACCGGTCAGATCACCGCGCGTACCGGTCATGCAGAAGCGCAGCAGCCGCAGCGGACTCGGCCGCCGCTCGGGCAGCGGACGGTAGAACATCACCGCGCGGGGTGCGAACTCCTCGGCGTTCGCCTTCTCGACCGGCGTCTCCCGGCCGGTCGCGGGGTGCACCGCCACATAACCGCCGCGCCGCCACAGCAGCGCCACCGGTGCCCCGGACAACGCCCGGTGACCCACCAGCGGGCCGGTGTCGTCCCGCCACCAGCGGCCGTGCAGCCGCACCACGCGGGTGCGTACCCGGGACGCCAGCGCGATCCGCTCGACCGGATCGAGACGGTCCGCGCCGATGCCGGACCGCGCGGGCGCGGCCAGGGAGATGCCCGCCGCGCGCGCCACCAGCTCGCAGGCCGCGTACGTGGCGTCCGCGTCGGCCGCCGTCGCGCGCCGCCCCGACGGCTTGCCGATGGCGGCGAGCAGCGTCCGGTCGGCCTGGGCGCGCACCGCCTCGCCGGCCCTGATGCCCTCCGCGGTCCGCGCCTCGTGGGTGTGCTCCAGCTGTTCGATCCACCGGTCCAGCGCGGTCATCAGCCGGTACTGCTGGTCGACCATGCTCTGCCACAGCGCCGGATCGACCAGCAGGTCGGCCGCCGCCTCGGCGCCGTACAGCGAGCCGTACCGGACGCTGCCCGGCGGCACCTGCATCCAGAACACGTCGTCGTCACCGGGCGCGGCGGCGCGCTCGGTGGCCATCGGCGCCTGGAACAGCACCGCGAGGCCGCGGCCGGTGCCCAGCGCGAGGGCGTACTCCAGCGGACTCGTCGTGGGCGGCACGTACTGCGGATGGCCGTACTCGTCGTACGACCAGGTCTGGGTGTGCGCCGGCTGGTACAGCTCGCGCAGCCCGATGCGGTGCACCACGCAGTCCCGCAGCGGACGCGCCACCAGCGTGTGCGCGGGACCGGCCGGCGGGCCCAGCACCAGGGAACCGGCCTCCAGCCGGCCCAGATGGTGCCAGTGGCCCCGCTGCTCCGCGTCCACCGCGAACAGGTCCACGGCGCCGGACGCGATCAGCCACAGCACCTGGGGCCCCTCCAGGTCCAGCCGGCCGAACCCGGAGGCGTCGATCGGCGTGCCCAGCGATCCGAGCGCGCCCAGGACGAGGTCGCCGCCGCCCCGGCCGTCGTCGTGCACGGCTGTCATTTCAACGCTCCCTGACCAGCGCCGCGTACGCGCCGCCGCGCGCCACCAGTTCCTCGTGCCGTCCGCGTTCCACGACCGTGCCGTGGTCCAGGACGACGATCTCGTCGCTGTCGCGCACCGTGCTCAGCCGGTGCGCGATCACCACGCACGCGCAGCCGCGCCGGCGCAGGTTGTCCATCACCACCAGCTCCGTCTCGGCGTCCAGTGCGCTGGTCACCTCGTCCAGCACCAGGATGCTCGGCCGGCGCACCAGCGCCCGGGCGATCTCCAGCCGCTGGCGCTGACCGCCGGAGAAGTTCCGGCCGTCCTGCTCGACCGGGCTGTGGATGCCGCCGGGACGGCGCGTGATCACGTCGTACAGCGCCGCGTCCCTGAGCGCCTCCACCACCGCCTCGTCCGGGATCGACGGGTCCCACAGCGCCACGTTGTCCCGCACGGTGCCCTCGAACAGGAACACGTCCTGGTCGACGAAGGACACCGACGCGGCCAGCGCCCCGCGCGGGATGTCCTCGATGCGCTGCCCGTCGATCCGGATCACGCCCTCCCACGGCGTGTACAGGCCGGAGATCAGCCGCGACACGGTGGACTTGCCGCTGCCGGAGCCGCCCACCAGGGCCACCTGCTGTCCCGGTCCGACGGTCAGGTCGAAGCCGGTGAGCAGCGGCGCGTCCAGCGGGTTGTAGCCGAAGGCGAGATTCCGCAGCTCGACGTGCCCGTGCAGCCGGCGGGTGGATTCCCCGGCGCCGGGACGGTCGTGGAGCGGGTCGGTCCGGAAGTTCTCCACGTCCTTCAGCCGGGCCACGTCCGCCGCGAAGTCCTGGATGCGGCCCGCGACGCCGTTGAGCCGGGTCAGCGGGGCGGTGAACCGGGTGACCAGCGCCTGGAAGGCCACCAGCAGACCGACCGACACGTACCCCTCGACCGCCCGCAGACCGCCGATCCACAGGATGAGCGCGCTGTTGAGCGTGGCGAGCGTCGGCGCCACGACGCCGAGCCACGCCGTCGGCACCCCGAGCCGCTGTTGTTCCTCCAGGGTCGTGGCGTGCTGCCCCGCCCACTTGCGGAAGTAGGCGTCCTCCCCGCCGGTCGCCTTCAGCGTCTCGATCAGCTGCAGACCGGTGTACGCCGTGTTGGTGAGCCGCGCGGTGTCCGCCCGCAGCTTCGCCGTACGGGTCGCGCGCAGCCGGATGACGACCCGCATCGCCGCGATGTTCAGCAGCGCCACACCGATGCCCACGAAGGTCAGCTGCGGGTCGTAGGTGTAGAGCAGCACCGCGTACAGCACGACGATCAGGGCGTCCACGCCCGCCGCCGACAGGTCGCGGGACAGTGTCTCGGCCACCGCGTCGTTGGACTGCAGCCGCTGCACCAGGTCGGCCGGGCTGCGCTGGGCGAAGAACGTCACCGGCAGGCGCAGCAGATGGCGCAGGAAGCGGGCGCTGGTCAGGGTGGAGGAGATCAGCCGGCCGCGCAGCAGGTTGCCCTGCTGGAGCCAGGTCAGCACCAGGGTGAGCAGCACGCAGGCGCCCATCGACGCGAACAGCACGTCCAGCGTCGAGGTCCGGCCGCCGATCAGGAAGTCGTCGATGAAGGTGCGGCTGAGTCCGGGCACCGCCGCGCCCACCGCCACCAGCAGCAGGCTGGACAGGACCACCGCGGGCATCGTTCCCGCCGTGCCGCGCAGCCGGGCCGGCATCGCGCCGAGCACGCCCGGCCTGCGGCCGCCCCGGGTGAAGTCCTCACCGGGCTCCATCACCAGCACGACACCGGTGAAGCTGCCGTCGAACTCCTCCAGGGGCACGAACCGCCGCCCCTTGCCCGGGTCGTTGACGTACACCCCGCGCCGCCCGAACCGGCGGCCCATGCCGTCGTAGACGACGTAGTGGTTGAACTCCCAGAACAGCACCGCCGGCGCGGTCACTTCGGCGAGGGCGGCCAGGTCCATCTGCATGCCCTTGGCGGTCAGCCCGTAACTCCGGGCCGCCTTCAGGAGGTTGCCGGCGCGCGAGCCGTCCCGCGAGACACCGCACGCGATCCGCAGCTCCTCCAGCGGGACATGGCGCCCGTAGTGGCCGAGCACCATGGCGAGCGAGGCGGCGCCGCACTCCACGGCCTCCATCTGGAGCACGGTGGGCGTACGGACGGTCCTCACCCGGGCCCTGGGCACCTTGCGCCGGGGCGGCGCGGCGCGGCGTCTGCCGCGGTTCTCCCGTGCGGTGGTCACGGCAGCAGCCAGTCGACGGGGCGCCGGTCGGCCAGCCGGACCGAACCCGTGGCCGGCGTCATGGACGTCAGCTCGAACGGCGGGCCGTCCGCGGAGGACCACGCGTAACCGCTCCTCGTGGCCGACGACTTCCTCAGCTCCACCGTGACCGCCACCGGTCTGCCCTCCCTGGTGAACTGCTCGCCCAGCTGGGTGTCCCCGAGGAACGCGGCGATCTGCCGGGCCGACTGGGCCGACCGGCCGACCGACGTCACCTCGCCGCGCAGTACGCCGTACTCCTGACTCGGCACCGACTGCACGGTGAGGTCCACGGCGGCGTGGGCGGGGATGCCGGCGGCGCTCTCGGCGGGGACGTACACCGTCGCCCGCAGCGGTGCCCCGGCACGGGCGACCTTCTCCACTGCGGCGACGTTCGCGCCGGTGGAGATGATCTGCCCGGTACTCGCGGCGAGCGCGGTGATCCGGCCCGCGTCGAGGGTGCGCACGGTCTCGTCGCCCCGCGCGGTGCGCACCTTCAGGACGGGGGAGCCGGCGGGAAGCCGTTCGCCCTCCTTCGCGAGCACGGCGGTGACCTGCCCCGCGACCGGACTCTGCAGCACGTAACTGCCCTGCCCGTACGTCAGGACGGCGGGCGCGTCGACGGTGGAGGAGACCGATCCGGTCACCGCCCACACCGAGGCCGCCGCCATCACGACCACCGTCACGGACAGCACCAGCCAGCCCTGCGGGCGGGCGAAGCGCACCGGGAGATCGAGCTCCTCGGGGGACTGGAGCCTGGCGAGGGCCTGCTGGCGGAACTGCACGGCTTTTCCCTCACCTGGACGGACTGTGCGTGGGGACGGGGGACTTCACACGCATCGCGGAGTCCCGGAGCCGGGGGGCGGCTCCGGGACTCCGCGATGCGAGGGCGCGATCAGAGACCGGCGACCAGGTTCGTGACCGGGGCCGTGTTCAGACCGGTGGCGCCCTCGACCGTGCCGACGACCGTGTCGACCAGGCCGGAGACCGGGGCGATGCCGTCCACCGCGCCCGTGAGGGTGTTCACGGCGTTCACGGACAGGCCGCCGGAGACGTTGTCGAGGTCGGCGTCGGAGATCTCGGCGGTCTCGAAACGGGGGGTGGAGTTCATGACGGAACTTCCCTTCCTATGGGTTTTCTCAAGGGGGAGCGGCCCCCTCTGGGGACAGACGAAAGCCGCGAACCGCAGGGGCCGGACCACCGTCGCCGGGAGCCCGGAGCGGCCTTGCGGTGCGATGGATCAAAGCACGCCGCCGACGCGGGCTTCCACTCAACCAAACGTCTCACCAGGCAACTTGCGCCCGGTCGGCGTGCAAGCGTGCAGACGCGGGCACGGCTCGGCGGCGACTTCTTCACATGGCTCACGGCATCGTCCCCTCCCGCCGCTTGCGTCCCCGGGCCGGATTCCGGCAGACCGGCCGCAAAGCCGTGCTCCGGCCCGTCGGCGCCGGGGCGGACACCGACTGCGGTGACCGCGTTGGGCATGCGCTGTGCAGATTCGCTGAAGCCGCCGTTCCGCTCACCCGCGGCAACGTGCTGCGCACGGTCGGTGACGTTCCGTGAAGCCGGAGGCGGGATTGAACACGCCTCGGGCCCCGCGCGTACCAAAAGCCATCCAGGCGCCCCCCGTTCACTGCCGCACGGCGGCAGGACGCCGGTACCCCCCCCAGGAGGTCGAGTAGTTTGAGTCACAAGCGAATGCCGAAGCGCAAGGCCGCGATAGCGGTGGGCGGTGCGGCGGCGCTCGGTGCCGCCGCGATCCTGCTCCCCCACGCCAACGCCTCACAGGACGGCGCGTCGGACGGCGCGGCCGCCGCGCCCAGGACCCTGAAGGCGGGCGACGCCTCGGACCTCGCCTCCCAGCTCGCCGGGCTCCTCGGCGACGCGTTCGCCGGCTCCTACTACGACGGCGAGAACAAGCAACTCGTCGTCAACGTCGTGGCCGGCGACGACAACACCGTCGTGGTGCAGGCCAAGAAGGCAGGCGCGGCCGTCCGCGAGGTCGACAACAGCATGACGGAACTGGAGGCGGGAGCGCGGACGCTGAAGGCGGAGGCCACCATCCCGGGCACCTCCTGGGCCGTGGACCCGCGCACCAACAAGATCCTCGTCACCGCGGACCGCACGGTCACCGGGGAGAAGTGGGACCGGCTGGAGTCCACGGTCGAGAGCCTCGGCTCCGGCATGGCGACCATCAAGAAGTCCGCGGGCACGTTCAAGACGTTCGTCTCCGGCGGCGACGCCATCTTCTCCGGCGGTGCACGCTGCTCGCTCGGCTTCAACGTGACCGCGGGCGACGGCACCCCGGCGTTCCTGACGGCCGGTCACTGCGCCGCCGGGGGCGACCAGTGGTCCGACGCGCAGGGCGGAGCGCCGATCGCCACGGTCGACCAGGCGGTCTTCCCGGGCGAGGGCGACTTCGCACTCGTCACGTACGACGACCCCGCCACCCAGGCGCCCAGCGACGTCGACGTCGGCGACCAGTCGGTCCCGATCTCGCAGGCGGCGGAGGCCACCGTCGGGCAGGAGGTGTTCCGGATGGGCAGCACCACCGGACTCGCCGACGGCCAGGTGCTGGGTCTGAACGCCACGGTGAACTACCCGGAGGGCACGGTCACCGGTCTGATCCAGACCGACGTCTGCGCCGAACCCGGTGACAGCGGTGGCTCGATGTTCACCCGGGACGGTCTCGCCATCGGCCTGACCTCCGGCGGCAGCGGCGACTGCACCTCCGGGGGCGAGACGTTCTTCCAGCCGGTCACCACGGCCCTGGCGGCGGTCGGCGCGACCCTCGGCGCCGACGGCGGAGCGGGCGCCGGCGACCAGGCGGGCGGCGAGCAGGACGCCGGTGGTGAGCAGGGTGCTGGTCAGGACGCCGGTGGCGGGCAGGCGGGCGCGGGAGAAGAGGCCGGCGCGGGCGACGGAGCCGGGCAGGACGCCGGTCAGGACGCAGGGCAGGACGCCGGTCAGGACGCCGGGCAGGAGTCCGGCCTGACCGACACCCACTGACGCCCCGCCCGGGGAGCCCGGCCCGGTCCCGCCACCGCGTGTGAGGGGACCGGGCCGCCGCGCGCGAGGCCGGACGGGGCCCGGGAGGACCTTGTGCGCCCCCGGGCGCGTGCCGCGCCTCCGGCCGGCCCGGTTCATCCGGTCGGCAGAGCCCTCAGCAGCAGCACCGCCACGTCGTCCGGCCGGCCCCCCACGTCCGCGCCGTGCTGGACCAGAGCGTCGGCCAGCTCGTCCATCGGCAGATCACCGAGGTCGGTGAGACGCCGGCCCAGATCGGCGAGCGCGACTTCGAAATCGGTCCCCGGGGACTCCACCAGCCCGTCGGTGTACAGCACGAGCACCGAGCCGGGGGAGAAGTCCACCTCGGTCGACGGGTAGGACGCCGAACCGTCGATCCCCAGCAGCGGACCACCCGCCAGGTCCAGCACCCGCACCCGCCCGTCGGGCCTGCGCAGCAGCGGCGGCGGATGACCCGCCCGGGACATCACGGCCCGGCCGCGCGCCGGATCGAGCCGCAGGTACAGACAGCTCGCGAACAGTTCCGCGCCCAGGTCCAGCAGCAGCCGGTTGGTGCTCCGCATGACGTCCTCGGGCGCCTGCCCGACGGCCGTGTACGCGCGCACCGCGGTGCGGACCTGGCCCATGAGCCCGGCCGCCGTGACGTTGTGCCCCTGCACGTCACCGATCACCGCCGCCGCCATGCCCTGCGTCGGCACCAGGTCGTAGAAGTCGCCGCCGATCTCCATGCCCTGGGTGGCCGGCAGATAGCGCGCGGCCGCCTCGATCCCGGCCAGCGACGGCAGCGTGTGCGGCAGCAGCGCCTCCTGCAGCCCGTGCGCCAGCCGGTGCTTGGCGTCGTAGAGCACGGCCCGCTCCAGCGCCTGGGCGATCAGCCCGGCCAGACTGGTCAGTACCGCCCGTTCCTCCGTCGCGAAGTGGTGCGGGGACGTGTAGGACAGCACGCACGTCCCCACCGGGCGCCCCGAGGCGATCAGCGGCAGGTACGCCCACGCCGAGAAGTCGGACAGGCTCACCAGCGACGGATACAGGCGTTCGACGTCCGCGCGGCTCTCGAAGAACGCGGGCACCCCCGTACGCAGCACCTGGCTGCCGGGGGTCGGCTCCGACAGCGGCATCCCGTCGTACCGCTCCACGACCCGCGGATCGGGGTACCCGCGGTGGCCCAGCACCTGCAGCCGGCCCGCCCGGGAGACGAGCACCACGAGCCCCTGGCTGCCCACCGCCGGGGCGACCTCGTCCGCGACGAGCTGCACCACGTCCTGCACCCCGACCGCCTCGGTCAGCGCACCGGCCAGGTCCAGCACCTGGCTGATGGTGACCAGCCGGGCGCCCGCCCGTCCCGGCTGCGGCGCCGCGCGGTTCATCTCCGTGACCGCGCGGGCCCGGCTGATCCGCACACTGAGGCCGGTGGTGCTCGGGTACAGCCGGAACGACAGCCAGTCGCTGGGCGGCCGCAGCGCGACGAACGAGGTGACGTGCTGGCTGAACAGCGCGGCCCGGTAGCGGTCCTCGTACACGGGGTCGTTCAGCCACGGCACCGACGCCCACAGATGGGTGCCGAGCAGCCGGCCGACCGGGACGTCGAGCAGGTCGGCGGCGGCCGCGTTGGCGAAGCCGACCCGACCGTGCACGTCGAGCGAGCACAGCCCGTACGGCAGCCGCGCCACCATCCGCGCCGCCTCCACCGAACCGAGCGTGCCGGCCGTGCCCCCCACCAGCGGAGCGGCCAGCAGATCCGGTTCGTCCGCCAGGGGCAGGCTCTGCTCGGCGGCCCGCTCCAGCCGCACCGCCAGCCGGTCGCAGGCGGCGGCCATGTGATCCCGCTCCCAGTCGGACAGCTCCTGCGGGCGTGTGCCCGGCCAGGTCACGAACACCGCCCCGTACGCCCTCGTCGCGGTCGCCACCGGCAGCGCGGCCAGCGCGAAGGGGTAGGGGAGCACCACGGCGATCCGGGGATAGCGGCGCGCCATCTCCTCCTCGCCGCCCACCCAGACCAGCCGCCGGTCGCGCACCGCGTCGGCGACCGGGATCGGCGCGCTCAGCGCCACCCGCTCCCAGGGCGCGGCGAAGGCGCGCGGCAGCCCCGCCATCACCGCCATCTCCAGCACCGGACGGTCCGGCGAGAGCAGGTACACCGCACCCGAGTGCGCGTGCACCTCGTCCATCATGGAGGCCAGCGTCAGCGACAGCAGCGGACGGCCCACCGGCGCCCGCGCACCCGCCGGCGCCCGCGCGGACGACTGCCCCTCGGACACGCCGACCACCTCCTCGCACGGCCGCGCCCCGCGACCCAATCTCCTCCCTGCCGGGCCGTCGCGCACGACGAGCGGCGGGGAAGGGGGCCGTGCGCCGAGGGGGAGAACGGACCGGTCGCCGTCCGCAGGCGCGGAGCACCACTCCGGTCACCCCCTCCGGGCGGGTCTCCACGGCCCGCCCGCCGGGACCGCCCGGGAGCGACCGGCGAGCCGGTCCGCAGCCGAACGCCCCCAGGGGCTGCGCCCGTGTCCCATAAGCGCTGTAATGGCCAACGTGGTCGGTGAGGGCGCTGCGGGACGCAGCACGAGGACGCTGCGCGCGGAAGGTGCCCTCGCGGCGATCGCGGCCGACCCGGAGTCACCCGACCGGGTGCGCAGGACGCTGGAGCAGGCCCTCGTCTTCGCCGGCGCCGCCTTCGCCGGCGTGTACGCGCCCAGCGCGGACGGGGAGGTGCTCTGTCTGGCGGAGTCCGCCGGTGTGCCGAGGACCCTGTGCGGGGTGCGGGACAGCTACCCCCTCGCGGAGCACTCGCCGGTGGCCGAGGCGTACCGCGGCCGGCCGGTGTGGCTGGGGCCGCGGGACCTCGCCGCGCAGGCCCAGTCCAGGCGGGTGCCCCGCCGCGACTTCCACCTCGCCGCCCTGCCCGTGAGCCGGGACGGCGGCGGCTGTCTCCTCGCGATCGGCGAGCGCCCCGGCGGGTTCGACGCCGACGACCGCGCCTGCCTCGGGCTGGTCGCCGACGCCGTCGCCTTTCCCGCGCCGCCCGCCGCCACCGACGGCACGGAGCTGCCGCCGGGCGGCTTCAGCCTGGCCATGGACACCGGCCGGGTCCGGGTCGACGGGGACGTCCTGGAGCTGTTCGGTCTCGGCCCCGGGGAGTTCGACGGACGGGTGGAGACCCTGCTCGGCCTGACGGTGCCGGAGGACCTGCCCTCCCTGATGTCCGTGGTGGAGGCCGACCACATGACGATCGGCGAGCGGGAACTGGAGTTCCGGGTGCTCCAGCCCGCGGGACCGCCCAAGTGGATCCGGCTGCGCGGCAGGCTGCTGCCCGGCGGGGAGGGTCGCCCGGCCCGGCTGGTGGGTTCCGTCACGGACGCCTCCACGCTGCGCTCCGACATCACCGACGTGGCCCGCGTCCAGCGGCTCGCCGCCGCCCTGGCCACCGCGGTCACCGTGCGCGACGTCGGCAAGGCCGTCGTCACCGCGCTGCGCCGGCCGCTGCGCGCCGACCGGATCGCGCTGGCCGAGCTGGAGAGCGAACGGCTCGTCGTCACCGTCCTCGACCCGCCCGAGCCGGAGGCGTGGCCGGAGGTGTGGCGCGCGGAGTGGCGCACCGAGTGGCCCGACGCGCCCGTGCGCACCATGCCCACCCTGGCCGCCGCCCTGCGGGAGGGCCGCGCCGGCATCTGGCCGGCGGGGTCACCGCTGGAGAGCGCCCTCGCCGAGGTCGGCCCCGGCGGGCTGGCCGTGCTGCCGCTGCCCGCCGGCAACCGCATGGTCGGCGCCTGTCTGATCGGCTGGGACGCCCCGCACGACTTCGGCGCCGACGAACGCGCCCTGCTCACCGCCGCCGCCGGCCTCGCCGGGCAGGCCCTGATGCGGGCCCGCGCCTTCGACGCCGAGCACGAACTGGTCGGCATGCTCCAGCGTCAGCTGCTCCCGCGCAGGCTGCCCCGCCTGCCGGGCGCGGTAGCCGTCGCCCGCTACCTGCCCAGCACCGCGGGCCTGGAACTCGGCGGCGACTGGTACGACGTGATCCCCCTGCCGGACAACCACGTCGCCCTCGTCATCGGCGACGTCCAGGGCCACAACGCCGGCGCCGCCACCCTCATGGGCCAGATGCGCACCGCGCTGCGCGCCTACGCCGTCGAGGGACACCCGCCGGACGTGGTGGTGTCCCACGCCAACCGCCTGCTCATGGACATGGAGACCGACCTCTTCGCCACCTGCTGCTACGTCGACGTGGACATGGAGGAAGGCTCCGCCTGGTGCGTACGCGCCGGTCACCTCCCGCCCGTGCTGCGTCACCCGGACGGCCGGACGGAGATCGCGGAGGCGGAGGGCGGCCCGCCGCTCGGGGTGGTCCGGCAGTGCGACTTCCCCATGAGCCCGATCCGGCTCCAGCCGGGCACGGTGATCGCGCTCACCACCGACGGCCTGGTCGAGTCGCCCGGGACCGACATCGACGCGGGCATGGCGGGCTTCGCCCGGCAGCTGGCCGCGGCCGACCCCGCCCGTCTCGGGCCGGTCGCCGACACCCTGCTCGGCAAGGCGCCGCGCAGCGACGACGTCGCCCTGCTGCTGATGCGCTACGACGGCATGACCGCGCTCCCGCTGCGGGAGAGCTGGACGGTGTGGCGGGTGCCCCAGGCCGTCGGTCACGCCCGCCGCTTCACCCGGCGCACGCTGCGCTCCTGGGGCGTGAGCGAGGACGTCGACGCCGCCCTGCTCGCCGTCTCCGAACTGGTCACCAACGCCCTGGTGCACACGGACGGCCAGGTCCGCCTCGACCTCACCCTCGTGGGGGACAGGCTGCGCCTCGCGGTCGCCGACGCCTCGCCCCGCTCTCCCGTGAAGCCCACCAGCATCGG
The DNA here is from genome assembly GCF_014649835.1 of Streptomyces pilosus. GTDB lineage: Bacteria > Actinomycetota > Actinomycetes > Streptomycetales > Streptomycetaceae > Streptomyces > Streptomyces pilosus. The sequence continues at coordinate 405,424 of NZ_BMTU01000002.1, forward strand.
CTGGGAGGCCACCGGCGGCCGGGGCATCCTGCTCGTCGAGGCCGTGTCGGCGGGCTGGGGCACGCTTCCGGTCAGCGGGGGCAAACAGGTGTGGGCGGAATTCCTCCTGCGCTGACCTCGCCGCCCCGGCCGGACCGCCCGCGATGTGCTCCGCCGGCGCGTACGACGGCGGAGGGTTTGTGCGACGCCCTCCCGGGGACCCGGGCGCGAGCGGAAGCAGAAGGAAGATGATGCGGCGTGATACCGGAGATCAGCGACAAACCGAGGCCCCGTCGGCCGGAGACCGGCTGGGCCCGCGCCCGGCGACTGCGCGGGGAGGAACCGCTGCGGACCTGCCTGCCCGCCGTGGAGCTGCGCGTCGCCCCCACCGCGGCCCCGGACACGGGCCCGGAGGCGAACATCGTCAGGGGCGAGGACTAGGCCCGTCCGGCGGATCATGCCGGAGACGCGGGGGCCGAGACACCGTCGCCTTCCTCCGACTCGATCCGCCGGGACCGGCCCCGGCGGGGGCCCGGACGGACGGCCCGGGCCGTCGACGCGCCTAGGCTGTGACGCGTGCGACTCCTGCTGATGTCCGACACCCACCTGCCCAAGCGCGCCAAGCGGCTTCCCGAGCCGCTGCTCGAGGAAGTCCCCCGCGCGGACGTCGTGTTCCACGCGGGGGACTGGGTCGACACCGACACCCTCGACCTGCTGGAGAGCCGCAGCCGCAGGCTGATCGCCGTGTACGGCAACAACGACGGGCTCGGGCTGCGGGCCCGGCTGCCCGAGACCGCGTACGCCGAACTCGAAGGGCTGCGCTTCGCGGTGGTCCACGAGACGGGGCCCTCGCAAGGGCGGGACGCACGGTGTGCCGCCCGCTTCCCCGACACCGACGTGCTGGTGTTCGGGCACAGTCACATCCCGTGGGACACCACCGCGTCCACGGGACTCCGTCTGCTGAACCCGGGCTCCCCGACCGACCGCCGCCGTCAGCCCCACTGCACCTACATGACCGCCCTGATCTCCGGAGGCCGGCTGACGCAGGTGGACCTCCACCGGCTGCCCCCGCGCTGACGGTCCGGGCCGCTTCGTCTCGGTGGAAGCGGCCCGGGCGCTGCGAGTATGTGCGCTTTCACGGACCTCCTTCCCACGATCGGAGGTGATGAAGGGCGACTACCCCGTGTGGCCCGGCTCACACACCTCCCGTCTCCCGGGTCTCCGGGCCACGGAGGTACCGCCCCCGGGGGAAGCGGCCGCTAGGGCCGGGATCCCGGCGTACCCGTCCAGTCGGCCCGCACATGGCCGAGGCGCACCCGCTGCGGATGGTCACCGACGGGGACGGAGACGGTCTTCGCTCCGGTGGCGAAGTCGATGGCGGTGACCCGGTCGGCGCCGCTCTCCGACACCACGCAGGACCTCCCGTCGCCGCTGACCGTCGCCCAGTACGGCTTGGACACGGTGACGAGCGGTCCCTCCCGCAGGGTCGTCCGGTCGACGACGGTCGCGTAGTCGTCCATCGTGCCCGCGACGCACAGCTTCGTGCCGTCCGGCTTCATGGTGATGCCGTGGTGGCGCGAGTCGTTGACCCAGGTGGTGCGGTCGCTGCTGGTGGCGGGGTTCTTCGGCAGGGTCTTGGTGCGGGTGATCCGGTCGGTGGTGACGTCGTACTCGAAGAAGCCGTTGAAGAAGGAGACCTGGAAGTACAGCTTCGACTCGTCGGGGGAGAACGCGGCCGGGCGGACCGCGTCCGAGTGGTCCTTCAGGCCGATCGCGTCGAGTCGCTCGCGCATGTCGACGACCTGGACCTGCTCGAAGGTGGTGGCGTCGACGACCGTGATGCGCCGGTCGCCCTTCGTCCAGTCCAGCCAGGTGGCGTCGAGCGCGGTGTTCACCTCGCCGATGGACATGTTCCAGATGTGCCTGCCGTCGGCGCTGAAGATGTTCTCGTGCGGTTTGTCGCCGGTGGCGAACGAGCCGAGCTCCCTCCCCGTCCCGATGTCCAGGACGTGCACCCTGTTGGAGGTCGAGGCGGAGACGGCGACACGCCGGCCGTCGGGGGAGACGGCCATGTGATCGGAGCGGTAACCGGACACCGGGAAGCGCCAGTTGACCGCGCCGGTGGCGAGGTCGAGGGAGACCACGTCGGCGAAGCTCGGCCGGGAGACCACCACCGAGGTGCCGTCCGGCGTGGAGTACATGTCGTCGACGAGCTGGTCGTGGCCCTCGCCGACGCCGCTGCGGATGGCCATGAAGTAGATCCAGCGGATCGGGTCGGCGTTGATCTCCGCCATCCGTTCGGCCTTGTCGGGGACGACGTCGATCCGGCCGATCTTCGCCAGGTCCCCGGCGGAGGCGAGGACGTCGGCGGTCCCGTCCCAGTTGTTGCCCACGAACAGCACCTCGCGCAGGGCGGCGGGGGAGCCGGGGGCTGATCCGGCGGCGCTCGCGACGGACGCCGGAGCGGTGAGGGTCAGGGCGAGGGCGGCGGCGAGGACGCACAGGTGCCTGGTTCTGCGGAGCGGCATGACTGCTCTCTCCTCTGCGGTGGGGGTGAGTGGAACATGTCAAGTCGAGGCGCCGTCACTCCGAGAATCGGTGTTTTCGGAGTCAACTTACTGAAAAGTAGGGAAGGGTTTCCCTCCTCCACAAGACTCCGGACACGACGGAAGGCCACGCGGACGTGATGACCCCGTGGCCCCGGGCGGTGCCCGGCGTCCACGGCATGACGGAGTTCCTCACCCCCGTGCGCGCCGGACGCGGCACGACACCGGTGCCGGCGTCCGCCGCGGCGGTCCCCCCGTCCCGGCATCGCCCGCGTCACCGGCGCCCCGCCCGGCGGGGTGGCGCCCGCCCGGGACGGCGGCGTCCCTCACCTCTCGTCGAGAGCTCCAATGGCGGCCGCCCGGGACACCCCCGCCGAAGCAGGGGATACGGCGGTGGCGCTATTCGTCCCAGGCCTGGATCATCGTCTGACCGGTGATCTTCCCGTCCCGCAGGGTGAGCATCGACTCCGAGAGCACCCGCACCCCGTCCGGGTAGCGGCAGCTCTCGCAATAGGCGGCGTGGTCACCCTGGACGACGCACGCCTCGAGCGAGTGCGTCATGTCGCGGCTGTAGACGTCCTCGAGCATCGCGGCGATCTCGTCGCGGCCGCGCAGCACCTTGGGATGACTGGGCTGGGTGTTGCGGTCGACGACGCGCAGTTCGGCGTCGTCCGCGTACAGCGCCACCAGCCCTGCCGCCGTATCCGCCTCGATGCCCCGGCGCAGGGTGTCCGTGCCGAAGCCGGACTGTGCCGCGGTTGTCATGCCGACCACCTCCCGGGAAGGCCGCGGCCCGTACCTCCGGCGGGCCGTGACGGCCTCTCCTACGAGCCTCCTCCGGCCCGGCGGGCGAGGCAAGTCCCGCTCCGGCACCAGCGGCCCGCGGTCACCCGCCCGTCGCCAGGAACTGGGTCGCCGCCAGCTCCGCGTACAGCGGATCGGCGGTGACCAGCTCGCGGTGCGTGCCCACGGCACGGACCCGGCCCGCGTCCATCACCACGATCCGGTCGGCCGTCGTCACCGTGGACAGCCGGTGCGCGACCACCAGCACCGTCGTCGTACGGGCCACGTCGGCGACGGTGTCCCGCAGCGCCGCCTCGTTCACCGCGTCGAGCTGTGAGGTGGCCTCGTCGAGCAGCAGCAGCCGGGGCCGGCGCAGCAGGGCGCGCGCGATCGCCACCCGCTGCCGCTCACCGCCGGACAGCTTGGTGCCGCGGTGCCCGACGAGGGTGTCGAGACCCTGCGGCAGCCGGGACACCAGACCGTCCAGCCGGGTCGTCTTCAGCACCCGCGTCACCGTGTCGTCGTCCGTCCCGGGGCTGCCCAGCAGCAGGTTGTCCCGGAGCGAGCCCGACAGCACCGGCGCGTCCTGCTCGACGTACCCGATCGCCGCCCGCAGCTCCCCGAGGGGCCAGTCGGCCAGATCCCGGCCGTCGAGGGTGATCACACCGCCGCCCGGGTCGTAGAACCGCTCGATGAGGGAGAACACCGTGGTCTTGCCCGCGCCGGACGGGCCGACGAACGCCGTCATGCCCTGCGCGGGCACGGCGAACGTCACCCCGTGGTGGACGTACGGCAGGTCCTCGGCGTACCGGAAGCGGACGTCCTCGAAGGCGAGCGAGGCGGGCGCCGCGCCGGGCGTGGGCAGTTCCGCGGGCCCGGCCGCCGGTTCGGCGGGCAACCGCAGCGCCTCCTGGATCCGGGCGAGGGCGGCGCTGCCCGCCTGGTACTGGGTGACAGCGCCGACGACCTCCTGGATCGGCGCCATCAGGTAGAACACGAACAGCAGGAACGCCACCAGCGTCCCGATGTCGACGGCCCCCGTCGCCACCCGCGCACCGCCCACCGCGAGCACCGTGATGAACGCGATCTGCATGGCCAGCCCCGCCGTGTTCCCCGCCGCGGCCGACCACTTGGCGGCGCGCACGCTCTGCCGCCACGACTCCTGTGCGGCCTCGTGCAGCGTCCGCTCCTCCCGGGGCTCGGCCCCCGAGGCCTTGACCGTGCGCAGCGCGCCCAGCACCCGCTCCAGCGAGGCACCCATCACACCGACCGCGTCCTGCGCCTGCCGGGAGGCGCGGTTGATCCGCGGCACGATGACCCCGAGCACCGTCCCCGCGGCCGCGATCACCCCCAGCGTGACACCCAGCAGGACCGGGTCCACGAATCCCATCAGCACCACGGTCGCGATCAGTGTCAGCCCGCCCGTGCCGAGGCCGACCAGGGAGTCGGTGGTCACCTCCCGCAGCAGCGTGGTGTCGGAGGTGATCCGCGCCATCAGATCGCCCGGCTCGGTGCGGTCCACGGCCGCTATCCGCAGCCGCAGCAGGTACGACGACAGCGAACGCCGCGCCCCGAGCACCACCGACTCCGCCGTGCGTCGCAGGACGTACGAACCCAGCCCGCCCAGCACGGCGTTGGCGACCACCAGGGCCGACATCAGCAGCAGGGCCCCGGAGATGGCCCGGTCGGCCGAGAGGTCGTCGATCAGCTCCCGCGCCACCAGCGGCAGCATCAGCCCCGTCGCACCGGTCATCAGCGAGAGCAGGGCACCGCCCAGCAGGGCCCACCGGTGCGGCCGCACGTACCCGAGCAGCAGCCGCAGGGCGGACGGGCCGGATTCCTCGGCTGCGACGGTCACGTGGCCCCCCTCGGTGACGGATGAAGCTCCAGGCTACGTCGACGCCGTGCACCCGCCGCACGCCGGTCGGCACCACCGATCGTTCCCGCGTAGGGTCGGGGAGACGGACACCGGCCGATGAAGGAGTCAGCACCATGGCCCAGGAAGTACGCGGCGTGATCGCACCCGGCAAGGACGAGCCGGTGCGGATCGAGACGGTCGTCGTACCCGACCCGGGACCCGGCGAGGCGGTCGTGCGGGTCGAGGCCTGCGGCGTGTGCCACACGGATCTGCACTACAAGCAGGGCGGGATCAGCGACGACTTCCCGTTCCTGCTCGGCCACGAGGCGGCGGGCGTCGTCGAGTCGGTCGGTGACGGAGTCACCGACGTCGAACCCGGTGACTTCGTGATCCTCAACTGGCGCGCGGTGTGCGGAAAGTGCCGCGCCTGTCTGCGCGGCCGCCCCTGGTACTGCTTCGACACGCACAACGCCGAGCAGAAGATGACCCTGGCCTCCACCGGCCAGGAGCTCTCCCCGGCCCTGGGCATCGGCGCCTTCGCCGAGAAGACCCTGGTCGCCGCCGGACAGTGCACCAAGGTCGACCCCGCCGTCTCCGCGCAGGTCGCCGGCCTGCTCGGCTGCGGCGTGATGGCCGGCATCGGCGCCGCCATCAACACCGGCGCCGTCGGCCGGGGCGACTCGGTCGCCGTCATCGGCTGCGGCGGCGTCGGCGACGCGGCCGTCGCCGGGGCCCGGCTCGCCGGAGCGGCGAAGATCATCGCCGTCGACATCGACGCACGCAAGCTGGAGACCGCCCGCTCCATGGGCGCCACTCACACCGTCAACTCCCGCGAGACCGACCCCGTCGAGGCGATCCGCGACCTCACCGGCGGCTTCGGCGCGGACGTGGTCATCGACGCCGTCGGCCGCCCCGAGACCTACCAGCAGGCCTTCTACGCCCGGGACCTGGCCGGCACGGTCGTGCTGGTCGGTGTGCCCACCCCGGAGATGAAGCTGGAACTGCCGCTCCTCGACGTCTTCGGCCGCGGTGGCTCCCTGAAGTCCTCCTGGTACGGCGACTGCCTGCCCTCCCGGGACTTCCCGATGCTGATCGACCTGCACCTCCAGGGACGTCTGGACCTGGGCGCGTTCGTCACCGAGACCATCCAGCTGGACGACGTGGAGAAGGCGTTCGAGCGGATGCACCGCGGCGACGTGCTGCGCTCGGTGGTGGTGCTGTGATGGCCGCCCGCATCGAACGACTCGTGACCTCGGGGCAGTTCAGCCTCGACGGCGGCACCTGGGACGTCGAGAACAACGTGTGGATCGTCGGTGACGACCACGAGGCGATCGTCATCGACGCCGCCCACGACGCCGACGCCATCGCCGAGGCGGTGGGGGACCGGCGCCTGACGGCCATCGTCTGCACCCACGCCCACAACGACCACATCGACGCCGCCCCCGCCCTCGCCGAGCGCACCGGTGCCACCATCTGGCTGCACCCCGACGACCTGCCCCTGTGGAAGCAGACCCACCCCGACCGCGACCCCGACGCCTGGCTGGTCGACGGGCAGGTCATCGAGGCCGCCGGCGCCGACCTCACGGTGCTGCACACCCCCGGTCACGCGCCGGGCGCGGTCTGCCTCCACGACGCCGGACTGGCGACCGTGTTCACCGGCGACACCCTCTTCCAGGGGGGTCCCGGCGCCACCGGCCGCTCCTTCTCCCACTTCCCGACGATCATCGACTCGATCCGGGACCGGCTCCTCGCGCTCCCGCCCGAGACCAAGGTCCTCACCGGGCACGGCGATCCCACCACCATCGGCGCGGAGGCCCCGCACCTGGAGGAATGGATCGCACGGGGCCACTGACGGGCCACCCGGGTGACCGGCGCGAAAAGACGACAGAAGGTGTCCGGCTTACCCGTCACCATCGATGAGGGAAACCGAGCAGAGGTGACGGGAGGCCGTACATGTCGGAGCAGCTGAAGGACAAGGTCGCGCTGGTGGCCGGGGCGACGCGGGGAGCCGGGCGGGGTATCGCCGTGGAACTGGGCGCGGCGGGCGCCACCGTCTACGTCACGGGCCGCAGCACCCGTGCCCGCCGCTCCGAGTACGACCGCCCGGAGACCATCGAGGACACCGCCGACCTGGTCACCGAGGCCGGCGGCACGGGGATCGCGGTGCCCACCGACCACCTCGACCCCGCACAGGTCCGCGCGCTCGTCGACCGGATCGACGGCGAGCAGGGCCGCCTGGACGTCCTCGTCAACGACATCTGGGGCGGTGAGACCCTCTTCGACTGGGAGGCGCCGGTCTGGGAGCACGACCTGGACAAGGGTCTGCGGCTGCTCCGCCTCGCCGTCGAGACGCACGCGATCACCAGCCATCACGCCCTGCCGCTGATGCTGCGCACCCCGGGCGGACTGGTCGTCGAGATGACCGACGGCACCGCCGACTACAACCGCGACACCTACCGCGTCTCCTTCTTCTACGACCTCGCCAAGTCCTCCGTCCTGCGGATGGCCTTCGCCCTCGGCCACGAACTCGGGCCGCGCGGCGCCACGGCGGTGGCCCTCACCCCGGGCTGGCTGCGCTCGGAGATGATGCTCGACCACTTCAAGGTCCGCGAGGACAACTGGCGCGACGCCCTCACCGACGTCCCCCACTTCGCCATCTCGGAGACCCCGCGCTACGTGGGGCGCGCCGTCGCCGCCCTCGCCGCCGATCCGGACGTGGCCCGCTACAACGGAACCTCCCTGTCCAGCGGCGGCCTCGCCCGCGAGTACGGCTTCACCGACCTCGACGGCAGCCGCCCGGACGCCTGGCGCTACCTGGTCGAGGTGCAGGACGCGGGCCGGCCGGCGGACGTGACCGGCTACCGCTGATTCCCTCCGGCACCCTGCCGCGGTGATCGTCCGGCGGATACCGTCACCGCATGACGACGGACACGCACCGGTTCGAGGGATACGGGGTTCTCATCACGGGGGCGGCACGCGGCATCGGCGCGGCCACCGCCCGGCGGTTCGCCGAGGAGGGCGCGCGCGTCCTGGTGGCCGACGTCGACCCGGACGCGGCGCGGTCGACGGCCTCGGCCCTGCGGGAGCGGGGCCTCGGCGCCGAGGCGGTGGCCTGCGACGTGGCCGACCGTGCCTCGGTCGAGGCGGCCGTGGCGCACGCGGTGGGCACCTTCGGCTCGCTCGACGTCCTGGTCAACAACGCCGCCCACTGCACCCCGGACGCGCCCCGCTTCGAGGACGAACCGGACGAGGAGTGGGCCGTGGACCTCGACGTCACCCTCACCGGTGCCTGGCGCTGCTGCCGCGCCGCGCTGCCGCACCTCGAGGCCTCGGGCCGGGGGGCCGTCGTGAACGTCGGCTCCGTCAACGGCCTGCAGGACTTCGGCAATCACGCCTACAGCGCCGCCAAGGCCGGACTGATCTCCCTCACCCGCACCCTCACCGGGCACGCCGCGCCGCGAGGGGTCCGGGTCAACCTCGTCGCGCCGGGAACCGTCCGCACCCGCGCCTGGAGCGGCAGGGACGACGACCTCGAGGCGCTCCGGCGCCTGTACCCGCTGGGCCGGGTCGGCGAACCGGAGGACATCGCGGCCGCCGTCGCCTTCCTCGCCTCCCGCGACGCCTCCTGGATCACCGGGGCCACCCTCGCGGTCGACGGTGGGATCACCGCGGTGAACACGGCCTTCGGCCAGGCGGTGCGCCGTCCGGGAGCCGAGCGGTAGGTCCCGTTCCGGGACCGGATGTCACCGTTCGGTTGCGGACGGTCCGTGCCGTACAACCGATTTTCCCGATGAGTCGTCTACCTGGCAGAGTGCGCAGGCCATGCGCCACACCCGCTGCGGAAAGGCAGAACGAACCATGGGGGACATACGGAGACGGAGTGCCGTGATCCTCGGAGTCACCTCGCTGGTGGCTCCGCTGACCATCGCGCTCGGTGCCACGCCGGCGCAGGCCGCGAGCTGTACCACCTCGACGGGCCCGCACCAGAAGAAGGTGGAGAAGTTCCTCGGCCGACCGGTCGACGGCAAGCAGTCCTCCGCCGACTGCAAGGCCATCCGGGCCTTCCAGAACAAGCACGGCATCAAGCCGAACATCGGGTACGCCGGTTCCGTCACCTGGGGCGTGATGGACCTCATGAACAAGCAGAAGGCCGTCGGGAAGAACCCGAACAAGGCAGGCAAGTGCCCCACCAACAAGGGCCGGATCGCGTGCGTGAACCTCACGCTCCAGCTCAGCTGGATCCAGGACGGCAAGAAGCTCGTCTACGGCCCCGTCCCCGTGCGCACGGGGCGCAACGGGTACGAGACCCGCACCGGCCTGAAGAAGGTCTACTGGCGCAACATCGACCACCACTCGACGATCTACGACGTGCCGATGCCCTACAGCCAGTTCTTCGACGGCGGCCAGGCCTTCCACTCGGTCGGGGTCAGCATGTGGAACCCGCCCGGCTCGCACGGCTGCGTCAACATGACCAGGACCACCGCCAAGAAGTACTGGTCGCTGCTGAAGAAGGGCGACGACGTCTACGTGTACGGCCGCAAGCCGGGCACCTGATCCCGCCCGCCGCCCCCGGGCCCGCCCGCGGGCCCGGGTGAGGGCGCCCCTGGTGGGAGCGATGTGAACTCGCCCACGTTGCACGGCAGATACGGCAGATGGACGTGATCAGCAACACTGTCGGAAATGTCCGATGTAGGTGCGATTACTCACAGCGTCTTCACGTCGGGCCCCGTATGCTTCACGGCATGTCCACCACTGTTGAACCCTCTTCCGAGCGATCGGCGGCCGAGGTCAACGAGGAGATCCGGGCCCTGTGGCTCCGGTCGGGCGGGACACTGAGCGTCGAACAGCGCGAGCAGTACCAGCGCCTGGTCCGGGAGTGGGCCTCGGCTCTTCCGCAGCCGGCCAGGGCCGCCTGAGCGAACCGCAGGCGGCCCCGTCACCGACGACCGGGCACCCATGAACGACGGGTGCCCCGCTCGTACCGACCTCGGCCCCTTCTCACATCCTCGTCGACCGGGTCGGCGGCCTGCCGACCCGCGCGACACCGTCACCTTCCCCGGCCGGATCGACGGCCGGGAGCCCGCCGCGGCCGCCCTCCTCCGGGCCGCGGGCCGACCGGCCCGCACCCCGCCGCCGCGCTCACCCCCAGTTCGCCGAGTAGTGACGCCGGTACGCCTTGCGGTCCTGCTCCGCCCGTATCCACCGCGAGGCCACCAGGGCGACCAGGCTGCCCCCGATCACCAGCAGACCCGGCCCGACGTTCCGGGGGTCGGCCAGCCGGGACAGCAGCGTCGAGGGGTCCGGGACGATGCCGCGCACCGGAGTCGACGCGCCCGGAGAGGCCGCGTCCGCAGCCGCCCCGGCCTCCGACGGCGCCGGGGACGGCGCCGCCGCACCACCGTCGGCCCCGGGCGCCACGATCAGCCGGACGTCGAGATCGGCCAGCGCCTTCGTCAGCGGCTGGAAGAAGGTCGTACCGCCCGTGCGGCAGTCGCCGCTGCCGCCGGAGGTGACACCGAGCGCGATCCCCTCGGAGAACATCGGACCGCCGCTGTCGCCCGGCTCCGCGCACACATCGGACTCGATGAGACCGCTGACCGTGCCCTCCGGGTAGTTCACCGTCGCGTTGAGCGCGGTCACCTCACCGTCGCGCAGCCCGCTGGTGCTGCCACTGCGGAAGATCCGCTGCCCGACCGCCGGATCCGCCACACCCGTGATCCGTACGCCCTTGCCGTCGCCGATCGCCACCACACCGGCTCCCTCGCCCGCCCGGCCGCCGGCGTACTCGATCAGCGAGTAGTCGTCCCCGGGGAAGCTGCCACCGATCGTGGTGCCGACCTCCTGCTCGGCGCCGCTGTCGGCGAACCACACCGACCCGTTGGGTCCGCAGTGCCCGGCCGTGAGGATGAACTCGCGCTTGCCGTCCGTCACGTTGAAGCCCGCGGAGCAGCGGCCGGCCGTCGACAGGATGGGCCGGGCACCGTTGAGCCGGGTGGTGAAGGTGCCCTCGGTCCGCTCCATGCGCACGAACCCGCCGATGCCGTCGGCCACTTCGGTCAGCTCGGACCAGTCGTCCGCGGACACCGTGGTGTCGCCCCGGACCACCACCTCGTTGGACCGGTAGTCCATGACCCACGCCGTCCCGGGCACGCGCGGCGCCGAACTCAACTTCCTCGTCGCGGACTTGAGGTCGTCCATGCTGTGGCGGACCATCCTCGCCTCCGCGCCGGCCTTCCGCACCTCGGCTGCCGCCTCCTCGTCGGTGACCGCGACCACCGTCCTGCCCCGGTCGTCCACCCAGCTGCCCGCCGTACGGGACGTGCCCAGCCGCGACATGAGGCCGGCGCCCGGGCCGGGCGACGTCTCCTCGGCGGTGGAGAACGGGACCGCGTCGGGCACCTGGGGTTCACCGGCGACGGCGCGGGTGACCATCGTGGCCCCCAGGAGGAGTCCGCCGACGGCCGCCAGCCGTGTCACTCGCCGGACCACCCGTCGTCGTGCGTGCCTCATGCATGGCTCCAGAACCTCTGCGGCACGGTGCGAACACCGCGGGGCCTCCCCGGAGTCGGGTGCCCTCCGTCCATACGGACCCGGAGCCCCGCGCGTTCAGCGCGGAGCCGGTCCCGGCGTGCCGGCCCGGCGCGGACCGATTTCGGATGCCGCCCGCGGCACGGCTGCCTATCGTGACCCCATGACCACGATCCCGCACGAGAAGCCCGGTGAACCCAACCCCCTGCACGCCCTCACCCTCGACCGCCTGCGGCGCCGCACCAGCATGAAGTGGCGCACCTATCCGGAGGACGTACTGCCGCTCTGGGTGGCCGAGATGGACGTGCCGCTCGCCGAACCGGTCGTCCGCGCCGTCACCGAGGCCATGGAACTGGGTGACACCGGCTATCCCGCCGGCAGCGCCTACGCCGAGGCGCTGGCCGTGTTCGCCGGCAAGCGATGGGACTGGGACGGTCTCGCCGTGGAGCGCACCGCGATCGTGCCCGACGTCATGCTGGGCGTGGTCGAGATGCTCGGACTGGTCACCGGGCACGGCGACGCGGTCGTGGTCAACCCGCCCGTCTACCCGCCCTTCTACGACTTCGTCCGGCACGCCGGCCGCGTCCCGGTCGAGGCGCCGCTGGGGGCCGACGCGCGGATCAACCTCGACGTCCTGGAGGAAACCTTCCGGCGTGTGACGACGGGCCGGCGACGCGCCGCCCATCTGCTGTGCAGCCCGCACAACCCGACCGGCACGGTGCACACCGCGGACGAGCTGACCGCCGTCGCCGCCCTCGCCGACCGGTACGGCGTGCGTGTCGTCGCCGACGAGATCCACGCGCCCCTGGTCGTCGGCGACACGCGCTTCGTGCCCTACCTGAGCGTGCCGGGCGGCGAGCGCGGCCTGTCCCTGATGTCGGCGTCGAAGGCGTGGAACCTGCCCGGGCTCAAGGCGGCTCTCGCCGTCGCCGGGGCGGGCGCGGCGGACGACCTGGCCCGGATGCCGGAGGAGGTCGGCCACGGCGCGAGCCACGTCGGTGTCCTCGCCCACACCGCGGCCCTGCGGGACGGCATCCCGTGGCTGGACTCCCTGCTCACCGGACTGGACGCCAACCGCCGGCTGCTCGCCGGCCTCCTGGACGCGCAACTGCCCGCCGTCCGCTACCGCCCGGGGGACGCCACGTACCTCGCCTGGCTCGACTGCCGCGCCCTCGGGCTCGGCGACGACCCGGCCGAGGTTCTCCTCCGGCACGGCCGCGTGGCCCTCACCTCCGGCCTCCCCTTCGGCACGGGCGGCGCCGGGCACGCCCGCCTGAACCTGGCGGCCTCGCCCGAGGTGATCACGGAGGCGGTGCGGCGGATGGCGGAGGCCGTGGGCCGGGCGGGCGCCATCCGTGGCTGACGACGGCTTCGACCACCCGCGCCTCGCCGCGCTCTACGATCCGCTCGACCCCGACCGCTCCGACCTCGACGCGTACCTGCGCACGGCGCGGGAGTCAGGAGCCCGGCGGGTGCTGGACATCGGCTGCGGGACCGGGGTCTTCGCCCTGCTCCTGGCCGACCGCGGGGTCGACGTGGTCGGTGTCGATCCCGCCGGGGCCCCCCTCGACGTGGCACGGAGCAAACCGGGTGCCGCGCGGGTCCGGTGGATCCGGGGCGACGCGAGCGCGCTGCCCCCGCTGGAGGTCGATCTGGTGACCATGACGGCGAACGTCGCCCAGGCCGTCGTCGCGCCGGACGCCTGGCACGACACCCTCGCGGCCGCCCGTACGGCACTGCGGCCCGGTGGGCGGCTGGTGTTCGAGACGCGGGACCCGGCCCGGCGGGCCTGGGAGGCGTGGACCAGGGAGCGGTCGTACCGGGAGGTGGACGTGCCCGGCGCCGGCCGGGTCGAGACCTGGCACCAGGTGACCGGCGTGGACGGCCCGCTGGTGACGTTCCGTACGACCTACGTGTTCGCCGCGGACGGGACGGTGCTGACGACTCGGTCGACGCTGCGCTTCCGTGAACGGGAGGAGGTCGAGGCGGACCTCGCCGCGCACGGCTACGAGCTGGAGCGGGTGGGGGACGCACCGGACCGTCCCGGCCGGGAGTTCGTCTTCGTCGCCCGCCGCCCGGACGCCTAGACTTCGCCGCATGGACGAAGCGTCGCTCGACCGGCTCGGGGCCGGGAAGTACCTGTTGGTCACCAGCTACCGCAAGAACGGCACGCCGGTGGCCACACCGGTGTGGGTGGTGCGGGACGGTGACGCGCTCGGGGTGTGGACCGTCGCCGACTCCTGGAAGGTCAAGCGCATCCGCGCCCGCGGCGACGTCCTCGTCGGACCGTGCGACGTGCGCGGCAGGCCGACCGGTGGCCAGGTCCCCGCCACCGCGGAGATCTGCGACCCGGCCACCACCGTCCGCTACCGGCGGCTGCTCGCCCGCAAGTACGGCCTGCTGGGCCGGCTGACGCTTCTCGGCAGCCGCCTGCGCCGGGGGTCCGACGGCACGGTGGGGATCCGCATCACCCTGTGAGACCGGGTGTCCGGGTCCGACGGCCCGTCAGGTCCAGGCCCGGAACGGCTCGTCGATCAGCTGGAAGACCGGCTCGCCCCGGACCGGGTCCTTGGCCGTCGACAGCCGGACCCGGTCACCGCTGTGGATACCGATGGGCGGGCCCATCACCCGGCCCCGCACCACGAATCCCTCGGCCATCTCGATGAGGGAGATGTTGCGTGCCGCGGGGGTGTTGCGGTGCAGCACGGTGGAGTGGCGGACCGTGCCGACGCCCTCGCTCCGTTCCGTACGCAGCTCGCTGCCCTGACAGACCGGGCACAGGAGCCGGTGGTACATGGCGGTGCCGCACCAGGTGCAGCGCTGGTAGGTCATGGCTTCCGTGTGGTCGGCGCCTCGCGGTGCGAGAACGCCCGTCGCGGAGCCGGCGGCCTGCTGAGCGACGCTTCCTGAGTGGTGATACACGCTGGTCAACTCCCTGCACTCGGCCGGAATCCCGGGTGCCCGGTCGCCCGGGCACACGTGTGCCCGGTCTGCGGTGCCACCGCGCACAGCCCCAGAGTATGGCACTGAGTGCCACGCGTAAAGGCACTCCGTACCCTCACCTTGACGGGAGGGGACGACCGGCTCAGCCACGGCCGAGCGCGGCCTCCAGCTCCTGCACCACCCGCCACAGCGGCGCCCCGCGGCGGGAGACGATCACCACCACGTCCCCGGGACCCCCCGACACGGCGGGTGCCGGCTCGGCGCCGAACGACGCCCGCACATGGCCGAGCGCGTGGTCGACCGCCGCCTCCGCGTCCCCCTTGCCGTCCGAACGCAGCCAGGAGCGCAACGCGTTGTTGTGCGCCGCCACCACGGCCGCCGCGATCACGTCGGCGCGCAGGATGCCGTCCCGCAGACCGGCGTAGCGGGCCCGCAGGTATCCGGCAAGGGCACGGTCGTAGCGCCGGACGACGGAGAGTTCGTACTGCCGCAGGCCCGGCACCTGCTTGGTGAGCCGGTAGCGCTGCACGGAGAACGTCGGGTTCTCGGCGTACATCAGCAGCACCAGCCGGGCCGCGTCGCAGACCCTGCGCACCGGGTCGGCGTCGGCGGACCCGGCGGCCAGGAAGGCCGTCATGTCGGCCAGGCACCGCTCGTGGTCGGGGAAGACCACGTCCTCCTTGGAGGGGAAGTAGCGGAAGAAGGACCGCCGCCCCACCCCGGCGAGCGCCACGATGTCGTCCACCGTGGTCTGTTCGTAGCCCCGCTCGAGGAACAACCGGAAGGCCGCCGCCACCAGGGCGTCCCGCATCGGCGGTTTCTCGGCCTTGTCACCGCGGCCGGGAGCCGCACCGGTGGAGCTCATGCACGGAACGTAGCACCGGGACGTCCCCGATGGCACTCGGTGCCCGCCGGCACGGAACCCGGTACCGTCGCCACGCCGCGTCGCGGGCCGTGCCTATGATCGGGCACCCGCCGCCTTCGAGGAGCACGTATGCCGCCCGCCCGTCCCCGCGTCCTCTACGTCACCGACCTGGCCTACCCGGCCCGCGGGCGCCGCTACTGCGACGAGGACATCTTCCTGACGTCCCGGCTGCGCGAACACGTCGACCTCGCCCTGTGCCACCCGCGCGACGCCGCCGCCCTGATGGACGGCTTCGACGCCGTCGTCGTCCGCAACAGCGGCCCGGTGCTCGGGTACCTGGAGGCCTACGACGCCTTCCGGGAGCGCGCGCTCGCGCACGGCACCCCGGTCTACAACCCGCTCACCGGCCGGGGCGACATGGCCGGCAAGCAGTACCTGCTCGACCTGAGCGCGGCCGGCCGGCCGGTGATCCCCACCGTGGGCCGCTCCGAGGACCTGGACCGGCTGCCCGCCGCGGAGCGGTACGTGGTCAAGCCCCGGCTCGGCGCCGACTCGGCGGGGCTGCGCGTCGTCACCGCGGACCAGGTGCGCGGCCTCGCCGACGGCGAGGTCCTGGTCCAGCCGCACATCGACTTCGCCTACGAGGTCTCCTTCTACTTCGTCGACCACTCCTTCCAGTACGCCCTCCACACGCCCGATCCGGGGCGGCGCTGGCAGTTGGAGCGCTACCGGCCCACCGCGGACGACCTGGACTTCGCCCGGGGCTTCATCGAGTGGAACACCCTCGACCGCGGCATCCAGCGCGTCGACGCCTGCCGCGCCCCCGGCGGCGAACTGCTCCTGGTCGAACTGGAGGACCTCAACCCGTACCTGTCCCTCGACGCCCTCGACGACGAGGACCGGGAGGCGTTCGTGTCGGCGATGGTGACGTCCCTGCGCGGCTTCCTCCGCGAGGCCGCCGGCACGGGCGGCTGAACCCGCGGGCCCTGCGGCGCGTAT
This sequence comes from Streptomyces pilosus, assembly GCF_014649835.1. Taxonomy (GTDB): domain Bacteria; phylum Actinomycetota; class Actinomycetes; order Streptomycetales; family Streptomycetaceae; genus Streptomyces; species Streptomyces pilosus. The sequence goes on from NZ_BMTU01000002.1 coordinate 421,925, forward strand.
CTCTCCCCGTGGGCGCCCGACTCCCCCGCACGGGACGGAAGGAGAGCAGCGTGACGACACCGTCCGGGCCCGGCCGGCCGCACGGCGGACCGCCCCTGGAACCCATCCGCGTGCTGCGCCCGCGCCGCACCGACGCGCTGGCGGAGCTGTTCCGCGAGTTCGAGGAGGGGGAGCGGGACGGCTACGAAGCGGTGCCGCCGCCTCCCGGCGCGGACGACAGGACCCAGGAACTGCCGCCCGCGCCCGCCGGCCCGCCGCCGGGACGCGTACGACGCTCCTCGGGGCCGCGTGGAGCCGGGCCGGCGCTCGCCGTCGCCGCCGCCGTACTGATCGGGTTCGGCGGCGCGCTCCTCGTCACGGACCGGAACGCGGACGACCGCGCGGCCCCGGGACCCGCACCGTCCGCCGCTGCCCCGTCCGCCCCCGCACCGGCCACCCCGGCGCCACGCCCTCCGGCCGGCCGGGGTTTCCTCCAGGAGGGGGACTCGGGCCCCGAAGTGAGCGAGCTGCAGGAGCGGTTGCTGCGCGTCCCGGACGTCTACCGGTCCGGTTCCACCGACGGCCGCTACGACGCCGGCCTCTCGGCCGCCGTCGCCCGCTTCCAGCTCTGGTACGGCATCCGGGGCGACGAGACGGGCGTCTACGGCGACGACACCCGGCTGGCGCTGGAGTCCCGCACGGGCGAGGGGGCGAACTGAGCCGCGGGGCTGGACGCGGGGCGCCGGAGGGGGGCGGTCCGCGCCTATGTGGGGCGCCGGTCTCCCGTGGTCCGGTCCGGGGGGCCGGCCCCGCGGGGCTTCCCCGGCACCCGGATGTCCAGGACGCACACGTCGTCGCGGCGCTCCTCCTCCAGCATCGACTCCAGGAGCGTCGCGAGGGACCCGCGTCCCGGCCGGTCGCCCGGCGGGGCCGCGACGGCCCGCGCGAGCCGTTCGAGGCCCGCGTCGATGATCTCCGGGGGCCGCTCCACCAGGCCGTCCGTGTACAGCAGGACCCGGTCGCCCGGTTCGAGCCGGCACTCGGCTTCCTCGAAGTGCGGCGTGGCGGTGGCGCCGAGCAGCATGCCGGGGGGCCGGCGCAGGAAGGTGACCTCGCCGTCCCGCGCGAGCAGCGGCGGGGTGTGGCCCGCCTGGGCCCACAGCAGCCGCCGGTCCCGGCGCCGGTACCGGGCCAGGACCATGGTGGCGGTGCCGTGGGTGTCCCGGGAGTGCAGCAGCAGGGTGTTGAGCCGGGCGAGCGCTCCGGTCAGCGAGGAGCCGGTGATCACCATGCCCTTCGCGGTGAACCGCAGCAGCGCCATGGCGGCGACGGCGCCGACACCGTGTCCGGCGACGTCGCCGACGACGAACAGGGCGTCGCCGTCGGGCAGTTCGATCGCGCTGAACCAGTCGCCGCCGACCTGGATGCCGGACTGGGAGGGCAGGTAGGCGACCTCGACGCGCAGCCCGGCGAGACCGACCGGACGCTCCGGCAGGGGCAGCAGGGCGTTCTGCAGGCGGGTGACCAGGGTGCGTTCGGACTGCAGGACGTCGTGCTGGGTGAGGATCGCCCGCTCGCTCTCCACCAGGGCGAGTTCGGCCCGCCGCCGCGCGGTCAGGTCCTGGACGATTCCGTGTACCTCGACGGGCGTGCCGTGCGCGTCGGCCACCACCTCGGCGACCAGGCGCAGATGCCGGACACCGCGCGTGCCGCGCACCCGGAACGAGACGTCGAACGGCTGTCCCTCGCGGATCAGCGCTCCCACGGCCCGGCTGAGTTCGGACCGGTCGTCGGAGTACGCGAGCCGCGGCAGACCGGCGAGCGGGACCGGGCCGTCCGCCGGATCCCGGTCGAGGATCGCGAAGACCTGTGACGACCAGGACGCCTCGTCGGTCGCCAGGTTCCAGTTCGCCCAGCCGAGGTTGCCCAGCCGCTGGAGCACGGCGAGACGCTGTTCCTGCCGGTCGGAGGAGGCGTGCCGGGCCCAGGTGACGACCAGGGCGTCCTCCAGGCGCGTCACCCGTACGGAGTAGGTGGAGAGTGCGCGGGCACCGTCCACCGTCTCCTGGTGGGCGAACGGCTCGCTCTCGTAGGTACGCCCGCTCGACAGGGTGTCCAGGCAGCCCGGCCACACCGGTGTGTCCGTCAGGTCGGGCCACAGTTCCAGCAGCCGCCGGCCGGCCGGTTCGCCGCCCGCCCCGCCCAGGAGGTCGGCCGCCTGCGCCGTCGCGGCGTCGACCCGGAAGTCCTCGACGGTGCCCGAGGGGCCGCGCAGGGGGGTCAGCAGCATCGCCGCGACCGGCAGTGCCGCGAACAGCGCCTGGACGGCGTCCGAGGGCGCGTCGGACGCCGGCTCCGGCAGGGAGGTGAACGTCCGCATCCGTCCGGCGCAGAGCCGGACGACGCCCCGCAGGTGGACCCGGTCGCGGGCGGTGAAGCGGCCGGGCCGGCCGCGCAGCACGCCCAGGCAGGCCTCGGCGCCGTCCCCGGCGGGCAGTGGCAGCCAGGCCCGGGACCGCCACCGCTCGGGCGGTTCACCGATCAGCAGGTACCGCGTGCTGTCCTCGGCGTAGTCCTCCAGCCAGCGGGGCTCACCGGCGTCCATGGCTTCCAGTACGGCGACACCGCTGAAGGGGGGCACCTGGCGCCACCGGTCGGCCAGCCGTTCACCGATACCGGCGTGTCCGAGCAGTTCGAGACCTCCGCCGGCCCGGCGGCCGTAGATCATGACCGAGTCGGCGTCGAGGCCGGGACCGAGGTGGTCCAGCAGGCAGCGGGCCAGCTCCCGGTAGGTGTCGACGTGCACGAGGTCGCGGGCGAGGCGGCGCAGGGCGTCGGCGACGTCGTCGGGCGTGGCCGGGGCCGCGGTGAGGTCGCTCGCGGTCCCGGGGAGGCTCCCGGGGTCGCCGTCCGGTCGCGGGGTGCCGGTGCCGGGGCCGGCCGGGGTCAGATCACCGAGGGTGATCCAGCACTCCTCGAGCAGGGAGCGGCGGGCGGCCTTGGCGCGCTGGAGCAGGGTCTCGCCGGCGGCGTCCGCGGAGCAGCCGGTCAGGGCGATCACGGCGCCCTTGGCGCGCTCCACGACGGCCGAGGTCGCGGCCTGCTCGCGCAGCCGGTCCAGTTCGGCTCGCTGCTGGGCGACGACCCTGGCCAGTTCCACCAGATCCGGTGCGGAACCGGACCCTGTGGGGACGACGGGCTCGCTTTTCACGCGACGAGCATGGCACACCTCCGCCGGTTCGTTGACCGGCTTGTTCGGCCCGGTTGCCGACCGGCCCGGAGTGCGGGGCCGATTCCGGACGGCCCGGGATGCGGGGTGCGGTCAGCGGCCGGTTCCGGCCAGGGCCTGGGTCACCGCCCGCACGCTGCGGGCGATGTGCTGGAGCTGCATGATCTCGGCGGCGTAGAGCTTGATCGTGTGCTCGATGACCCCTTCGTGCAGTCCCGCCCGCGGCAGCTCGGCCCGGGCGGTCTGCAGGGCGGTGCGGGCGACCCGGATCTCGTGCTCGACCTGGATCTGGGCGTGCCGGCCGAGCAGAACGGGGTGCCGGATGAATGCCGGGTAGCTCGCGTAGCGGGCAGGCACCAGCTCGCGCAGCCACTTGGCCGCCGAGCGTTCCCAGTCGTAGCTGCCGGGGGTCTTGACCTGGCAGGGCCAGTCGGGACTGAGGCGCGTGGACGTCAGGGACATGAGCATCGCTTCCGGGTGTGCGGTGTCGCCGCGGAGGACGACGGTGTGGGGCGGCCCCGGTCTAGGGGATGACCGGGGCCGCCACGAGTGGCCGGGCAGGGGAAGCCCGGCCGAACACCCCGGTCGCCGGAGCGGGTAGGAGCCGGCGGCCTCGGGTGTTCGCGCAGGCGCCCGGTCGGGACCGTCGTCATCCGCGGCGAGTGGTGCTGGCAGCGCATGGGCGGACCGTCGGCTTTCCGGGCGGAGCGGGTGGGGACGAGGGTGCTGGAAGGCGGTCCCGGCTGTGGGCTCGCGATCCGTGAGCAGTATTTATATATGCCATCGGGTTTGCAAGACGTATGAAAACATTCATGTCCGCTTTGAATCGTGCACCCCTCGCGCACCGCTGGGCGCCCCTCCCGCACCGCCGGGCGCACCGAGTGGCTCAGTCCCTGAGGAAGAAGTGGTGCTCGTCGGCCACGTGCTCGTACTCGTCGAGCCGCGCCTGGGTCCGCTCCGGGTCCGCGTCGGTCATGGCCTGCAACAGTGCCGCGCACATCACGCCCGGCGCCGCGTAGGAGTCGAACACCAGCCGTGATCCGGTTCCCGTGGCGAAGGTGACGTCGGCCTCGTCCGCGACCGGGCCCAGTGCCAGATCGGTGATCAGCGCGACCTTCAGACCCGCGCTGCGCGCGACCCGCACCGCCGTCAGGGTCTCCTGCGCATGCCGCGGCATGGAGAACGCCAGCACCCAGGTGCCACCCGCTTCCCGTGACTGCAGCAGCGCGTCGTAGGCCACGCTGCCGCCCCGCGTCACCAGCCGCACGTCCGGGTGGATACGGCGGGCGGCGTAGGCGAAGTACTCGGCCAGGGAGACGGAGATGCGCAGGCCGAGCACGGTGAGCGGTGTCGAGGCCGACAGCCGGCGGCCGACCTCGATGAACCGGTCGGCGTCGGCGAAGTCGCGCCGCAGGTTCTCCAGGTTCTCGATCTCCGCGTCCACCGCCGCCTGGAGTTCGTTCCCGCGGGCCTCCTCGGCGGGTCCGCCCGCCCGGGTGCCGAGCGTGATCGACTGGAGCTTCTCCCGCAGCGCGGGGTAGCCGCTGAAGCCGACCGCCGAGGCGAACCGGGTCACCGAGGGCTGGCTCACCCCGACCCGGTCCGCGAGATCCGTGATCGACAGGAACGCCGCCTCGGTGATGTGCTCGATCAGGTACTGGGCGATGCGCCGCTGGCCGGGGGAGAGCCGTGGCCGGTCGAAGAGCGTGCGGAGCTGGGCCGTCGGGGACAACTCCGAGTCCTGGCCCGCCTTCCCCGACGTGATCGCGGATGCCTGTGCGCGTGCCCGCTGCGGCGAGGGCACCGGTGCGCCTGCTTCGTCTCCCACGAGAGTTCAACATAGCCCACGCGCCGCGGCGGCCCGGTTCCCGCCGGAGCACACCCGCTGTTCCCCCGAGCGGGGATATCCGCGCCTCATGGGGGAACCCGCCGACGCAGCGGAACAGGCCCACCCCCAGCACACGAGGAGCCACCGGACATGACCGTCCCCGAGGAGAACCGCCCGAAGACCCGGGACACCGACGAGATCGTCGAGCAGCGGCAGGACGACGGGACGCGCGCGCAGGGCGGCACCGGCCGCACGATGCGCGAGGCGCTGGAGGAGGCCGAGATCCGGCCGGACGACTACGACGAGCGGTAGACGAACGGCACTTCCGACGGCACCCGCCCGTCCCCCCCCCGACCCCGACCACTTTCGGCAGGTGAAGGCATGAGCGCCCTGAGCGCGCTGGAAAAGGCACTGGAGAACCGTTGGGAGGCGCTGTGGGCGCGCATGTCGGGCCGGGACCCGGTCGAACTCGTCGACGCCCTGCGGCGCGAGTGCGACAGCAACGCGGTGGTGTGCCGGGCGGGCCGGGTGATGGTGCCCAACGCCTATGACGTGGAACTCTCCGGCCCGGTGCACGAGGAACTGACGCGCCAGGGCGGCCGCGTGGGCCAGTTGCTCACCGACCGGCTGGCCCGGCACGCCGCACGCCACGGCTACGAGTGGGCGGGCCCGCTCGCCGTGCACGTGCGCCGGTCCGCGGAAGTCCCCAACGGCCGTTACCGCGTGGCCAGCAGTGTGATGCCGCACGTGAGCGCGGACGGCTTCCAGCGGGCGGCGGCGGGACACGGCTGACCCCGTACCCGGCCCTCAATCCCCCGTCCGGGGACGGCCGATGCGCCCAGCGGACCGCGGAACCGCCGGACCGCCGGATGGACGGCGCGGACACCGCCACCCGCGGCCGCTTCCGCCGACCCGGGTGAGCCCGTGTCAGCCGGCCGTGCCGCGTCCGGCCCGTTCCGCCGGACGGGACGCGTCCGGCAGCGCCGGGGCCGGCACCACGAGATCGGCGCGGTCCCGCGTCGCGGCGACCAGTTCGGCGTTGGGCCGGTCGGAGCGTTCGACCCAGGCGCACGCCTCCGCGTGACTCTTGCCGAACTCCACGTGCCGGGCGATCAGACGCCGCAGCCGCTCCTCCTCGTCCAGGGCACAGAACCACACCTCGTCCAGCTGACGCCCGACCCGCGCCCACGCGCCGGTGTCCAGCAGCAGGTAGTTGCCCTCGGTCACCACCAGCCGGGCGGCCGCCGGCACCGGGACGGCCCCCGCGAGCGGCTGTTCCAGCGTCCGCTCGAAGCCGGGGGCGTAGACGTCCTCGTCGTACGCCTCCTCGCGCAGCCGCTCCAGCAGCGCCGCGTACCCGGCGGCGTCGAAGGTGTCGGGGGCGCCCTTGCGGTCCCGGCGGCCCAGCCGGTCGAGTTCGGCGTCGGCGAGGTGGAAGCCGTCCATGGGGACGTGCACCGCCCACGGCCCGCCGGAGCCGTTCAGCTCCCGCACCAGGAGCGCGGCGAGCGTGGACTTGCCCGCGCCGGGGCTGCCGGCGATGCCGAGGATCGCGCGCCGGCCGCCGCGCGGGAGGGAGCGGGCACGGCCCAGGAGGTCGTCGAAAGTAAGCGCCACATGCCCGAGTGTGTCACCCGGGCAGGGGACGACCGGCCGTCGGGCGGCCGGACCGCGTGCTCCCCGCCGCACCGCGGGGGACGATGTCCCGCATGACGGATCCGGGCCTGCCCGACGGCATCCTCGCGTGCCTCTTCGACCTCGACGGCGTCGTCACCAGGACGGCCACCGTCCACGCGGCCGCCTGGAAGGACCTGTTCGACGCCTTCCTCCGGGAGCGGGACGGCGATACCTTCCGCCCCTTCACCCAGGCCGACTACGACGCGTACGTCGACGGCCTGCCCCGCGCCGACGGCGTACGCGCCTTCCTCGCCTCCCGCGGCATCGCCCTGCCCGAGGGCGGGCCGGACGACCCGCCCGGCTCCCGCACCGTGCACGGTCTCGGGAACCGCAAGAACGAGCTGCTGCTGGCGAGGATCCGCACCGACGGCGTCGCGACGTACGACAGCACCCTGCGCTACATCGAGGCGGTCCGCGCCCGGGGCCTGCGCACCGCGATCGTCTCCTCCAGCGCCAACTGCCTCGACGTCCTGCGGTCCATCGGCGCCGAGGACCTCTTCGACGTCCGGATCGACGGAGTGGTCGCGGCGGAGCGCGGCCTTCCCGGCAAGCCCGCCCCGGACACCTTCCTGGCCGCCGCCCGGGAACTCGGCGTGGCACCCTCCCGCGCCGCCGTCTTCGAGGACGCGCTCGCCGGCATGGACGCGGGCCGCGCCGGGGGCTTCGGATACGTCGTCGGCGTGGACCGGACCGGCCGGGCCGACGCGCTGTACGCACGCGGCGCCGACCGGGTCGTGACGGACCTCGCCGAACTCGGGTGCGACACCTGAGCACACCGTCACCGCCGGCCGGCATGGGACGGTTGGCCGTATACCGCCCTGCGTGCTCCTTCCGTCCGGGTTAGGTTGTCGGTGATCTTCGAGAACCCGGCCGGTCTCCCCGCCCCGGACCCCGCGGCGCAGGACCCCGGCAGCCCTGACGCGCGAGATCCGGAGGACGGACGATGACCGACGGCGCCGGTGCCCTCCTCGCCGCGGCACGGCGCCGTGAGCAGCGGTCGGGGCCGGACGCCTCCCGCGGGGCGCACGGCAGCAGACCGCTCGCGGTGCTCGCCGCCGTCTTCGTCCTCGCCCAACTCGTCCTCGTGCGGCCCGTGCTGGGTCTCGGCTGGGACGAGATCGTCTACACCAGCCAGGTCACCTCCCACCACCCGGCCGCCTTCTTCAGCGCCCCGCGCTCCCGCGGCGTCTCCCTGCTGGTCGCCCCCGTCGCGTCGTGGTCCGAGTCCACCGCGCTGCTGCGCGTCCATCTTGCCCTGCTCTCCGGCCTCGCCCTCTACCTGGCCCTGCGCGTCTGGCGGGGCCTGTTCCCGACCCGGATCCTGGTCACCGCGGGCGCGTTCTTCGCCTCCCTGTGGGTGACCCTGTTCTACGGTCCGCAGGCCATGCCCAACTACTGGGTCGCCGTCGGCGCGCTGATCGCCGTCGGCGGCTTCCTGCGCCACCGCGCGGACCCCTCGTCCGGCGGCCCGCTGTGGACCGTGGTGGCGGGGACCGCGCTCATGGCCTGGATGCGTCCCACCGACGCCGTCTGGGTGGTGATTCCCCTCCTCGTGCTCTCCCTGGCCCGGCACCGGCGCTCCCTGCTCGCCCTGACGGGTGGCCTCGCGGCGGGCGGGGTCCCGTGGGTGATCGAGGCGTACGCCGCCTTCGGCGGACTGGCGGAGCGGCTGGCGGAGGCGTCCCGCATCCAGGGCGGGCTCGGCTGGCACATCGCCGTCGACGACCAGCTGCGCAGCCTGGGCGGGCGGGCGCTGTGCCGCCCGTGCACCGGGTCCATGCCGCACCCGGTGATCACCCTGTGGTGGTTCGTCCTGCCACTGCTCGCGGTCCTCGGCCTGGTCGTCGCCGTACGGGCCCGCCGCACCCTGCGCACCCTGGTGCCGCTGGCCTGTGCGGCGACCGCCGCGCTCCCTTACCTCTTCATGATCGAGTACGCGGCGCCCCGCTTCCTGCAGCCCGCCTACGCCCTGCTCTCGATCCCGGTCGCCCAGGCGCTGTGGTACCTGATCACGGCACCGCGCGGGAGGTGGCGGACGGCCGGCCGGATCCTCGTGGCGCTCGCCGTGGCCGGCCATCTCACCGTCCAGCTGACCGTCCTCGCGCACACCGTCGACCGCAATGTCGACAGCCGCCGCGACTGGGCCCGCACGGCCGGAGAACTCCACCGGCTCGGCATCCGCCCGCCCTGTCTGATCACCGGGTACGAGGCCATCCCGATCGGCTACTACGCGGGCTGCTCCTCCGGTGCCACGTCCGGCAACAACGAGAACACCACGCCCGCCGAAATCCTGCGCACCGCCGCCCGCCTCCCCGTCGCCACGCTCACCGGGCCCGGCGGCACCCCGCCCGGATACGCCCGGCCCTGGCCGGTCCACCGGATCGGTGACCTGAAGGTACGGGTCGCTCCCGCACCCGGGTGACGGGGCCGGCCGCCTCCCCGCCGGCGTGCTCCCGGGGCCTCCCCGGGAACCGCTGCCGCCGTCCGGTGCACGGGGTTAGAGATCGCGTGACGGGAAACGCGGATCCCACACCGCAGACGAATTGTGCCGACGCAGCGTGACAGGGAGGACGCCATGGGCTCCGAACCGATGGCCGACGACGCCTACCAGCCCACCGGGAGCAACGAGGAGCAGGAGGACGCCGCGCCGCTCGACATGCAGGACGCCCTCGACGAGCGGACCTACGACGACCACCTGGACGAGGGCTACTCACCGCCGGAGAAGCCGCTGGGCGTCACCAAGTACGGCACCACGGCCGCTGAGCAGCACGAGGGGGAGAGCCTCGACCAGCGGCTGGCCCAGGAGGTGCCCGAGGAGTCCGCGCCCGCCGGGGACGCGGTGGGCGACCTGCCCGGCGGTGAGGGCGAGCCGGTGGACCCGGAGGCGGGCACCGCCCGCGCGGGACGGCTGGTCGCCCCCGACGAGGGCGCCCGCACCGACACGACCAAGGAGACCGTCGCCGAGGACGTCGGCATCGACGGCGGCGCCGCGGGCGCGGAGGAAGCCGCGATGCACGTCGTCGAGGACGAGACGGCGCTCCCGGACGACCAGGACAGAAGTTGACCGGACCGGCCGGACCGGCACCGGCCGGACTCGAACCGGACGGAAGGACACCGCCCGGACGGGGACCGGACGGGCAGGGCGGAGCGGCGCCGCCGGCCCGCGCGTGAGCGCACCGGGCCGGCGGCGCCGCTCCGCCGCTGCGGGGACCCGGGAGGGTCAGGGCAGGATCTTGTCCAGGGCGGCGGGCCCCTCCTCGGCCAGCTTCCGCTCGGCCCACTCGAGGTTCCGCGGGGTGAGGTCCTTGCCGGAGGCGAGAACCAGGTCCTCCGGTGACACCTCTGTGCCGGTGCGGGCGTGGAGGATGCTGTCCGGGGTGGCGCTGTCCTCGGGCTGCCGGGACGCGTCGGGCTGGGACGTCGACATCTTCTGGCTCCTCGGGTCCGGATCGCTGTGGCGGTCCCGGTGCTGGCATCGGGTCCGATACCTACCATTCAACGCGGGAGCCCGCCGTGCATCCGGAAGCACGCGCGGCGCCGCGGTGAGGGGCCGCCTCCTGGAGGCCGGGGTACCTTCCCGGGCCCGCGGGAAACCCGTCCCGCGTCCCGGCCTAGAAGGGCGTGAGGGTCAGCCGCAGACCCGTCGGTGCGGTGTCCTGGATGTACGAGGCGAAGTCGGCCACGTCGTCGAAGGCGAAACCGTACGCCCGGCCGTCCTCGGTGGCCGTGTGGACCGCCTTGGAGTAGTGGTTGGTGAGCTCCGTCCGGTAGAAGACCGAGGCGTCGGCGGTCGGCTGGTCGGGGTGGCTGAGCAGCGTCGACCGGTTGAAACCGGCGCCCAGCACCGCGGCCACCGGACCGGTGGTGCCGTCGTTGGGGGCGGCCAGGGCCCCGTCGCAGAAGAGGACGTCCCGCGTGGACGGCTTGGCGAAGGAGACCTGGGCGGGCCCGTCGAAGGTGAACCGCTCCCCGCGCACCCGGCCCGTGAAGGTGCCGGCGTTGGTGGTGACCTTGAGGTCCCGGCCGGTGTACGTGCTCCACACCTCGTCGATGTACGGGGCGAGGTAGTCCCCGGCGAACAGACCGGCGTCCAGCCCGTGGCCCGGGGCGATGATCCGGGTGTCGTCCACGACCAGCCGGGAGAACGCCTCCTGCTCCCTGACGGCCGCGAACGCCGCCTCGCGGCCGCCCTCGCGCACCGTGCCCGTCACCTGGTCGGCGGAGCCGGTGAGCCGGATGCTCAGCGGCACACTGAACATGTCGACCATCGTGGTGTTGCAGAACATGCCGGCGGAGTTGTAGGTGAACTCCGCGCAGTCGTGCAGCACGCCGTAGTTGGGGTCGGAGGTGACCCAGCCGGCCGGGTACTGCAGCGCCGCGTCGCCGTTGCCGTCGGTGACGGCCTTGAACTTGAGCTTGGCGCCGAGGGAGACGTAGATCCGGCCGGACATGTGGGGGAGGGACAGCTTGGTCTCGCCGCTGCCGGACAGGCTGATCGCGTAGTCGGTGAAGCCGTCGGGGCCGTTGTCCGACGCGGCGATCGGGACGACGTTCCCCTCGGGGGTGAGCCGGACCTGGCGGCCGTCCGCGTTGCCCACGACGTACAGGTGCACGCCGGCGTTGTCGAAGGAACCGCTGTTGTTGACGATGGTCAGCGGCAGGGAGGCCGCCGCCGTGCCGGGCCCGCGCCGCGGGGCCTGGTCCGCGAGGGCGTGCGGGGCGATCAGCGCCGCCGCGGGCAGGGCCACGGCGGCCCCGCCGAGAGCGAAGAGGACCTTGCGGCGGCCGAGGGTGCGCTGATGACGTGGAGTCATGTGGGGGTCTCCAGGGTGCTCGTGCGGGTTCCTGACCGCACCGGCCGACGCGGGGGGCAGTCGAGAGAGCGCTCTCAGACCGCACGTCGGGACCGGCGCGCGATCTCGATGCTAGGGACACCGACGCACCCCGCCAACGGTCCGACTTGTCCTCCGACACCCGCCGACCTGCGCAGACGTGCAGAGACGACCAACTCCCCACGATCGCTTAACCGGCCCTTAAGGGCCGCTTAAGCCGACCCGGCGGGCCGCGGCACACAGTGCGCACGCGGTGTTCCGCTGCGCAGTCGCCGGGCGTGTCACGACGGGCGGTCCCCGGGCGTCACGACGGGCGGCCCCCGCCGCGCAGCGACGCCTCGGCCGTGGCCAGGACCCGCGTCACCCGGAGGGCGAACCCGGCGTCGCAGGCGTGCGGAACGCCCGTGCGGGCCGCGGTGAGCAGGGCGTCGACGGCCCGCCCGAGGACCGGGACGACGCCCTCCGAGGACTCCGGGAGGACCGTCACCCCCGCGTCGCCCCGCAGCTCCACCCCGGCGCCCGCGGCAGCCGGGGGCGCGGTCAGGCTCAGGGTGAGGCTGCTCGACGCGCCGCCCGCGTGGTCGAGGACGAGATGGACCGTGTCGCCGGGCCCGTAGGCGGCCGCCGTCACCCGCCGCGGCTCGCCGAGCACCGGGAGCAGCACGGACAGGGCGTGCGGGCCCACGTCCCACAGCGCGCCCTTCTCCCGCCGCCACGGCGAGGCGGCGTAAGGACTGCCCGCGTCGCCGAACACCGCCCCGAGCCAGTGCACCCGCCCCGTGAACCACCCTCCCCTACGCGCCTGTTCGGTGATCCATGCCTCCGCCTCGGGCTGGAAACGGGTGGTGAAGAACACCACCGAGGCGACCTGGGCCTCCTCGGCGGCCTCGGCCACCGCCAGCCCTTCCTCGACCGTCGGCGCGAGCGGCTTGTCGAGCAGCAGGTGGCATCCCGCCCGTGCCGCGCGCACCGCCAGCCCCGCCTGCACCGCCGGCGGCAGCGCGACGGCGACCGCGTCCACGTCGGCGAGGAGGGCGTCGACGTCGTCGTAGGCCCGGGTGCCGTGCACGGCGGCCAGTTCCCCGGCGGCCTCGGGGCGCCGGCCCCAGACCCCGGCGAAGTCGACGTCCGGGTGCCCGCTCAGCGCGGGGGCGTGTGCCACCCGCGCCCAGGGGCCGGTGCCGAGCAGTCCGATCCGCATGCCGCCGCCTCTCCCGCGGCCCGCTGCCGCACCGCTCGTCCCGCGCGCGCCGCGCCGGCCCGCCGCTCCGGGTCAGAACGATGATCCCTGCCGAAATCACCTGTCAACAGCCCGGCTGCCCGGATACCTGGGGCCGCCACCCGGCTGCCCAAATATCTGGCCGCCGCCCGGTTGTCCGAAGACCTGGGGCCGCCCCCGGTGCCGGGGGACCGGGGGCGCCGGCCCCGGGCTCAGCCCTCGTGCTGGTTGATGTTGACCATCCAGGGAACGCCGAAGCGGTCGGTGCACATGCCGAACACGTCGCCCCACATCTGCTTCTCCAGCGGCACGGACACCGAGCCGCCGTCGGACAGCCGCTCCCAGTAGCGCCGCAGCGAGCTCTCGTCCTCACCGCTGATGCTCACGGCGAAGTTGTTCCCCGCGGCGTACTCCATGCCCGGCGGAGTGTCCGCGCCCATGAGGGTGAAGCCGTCGGTGGTCGTCAGCATGCCGTGCATGATCTTGTCGGAGCCCTCGGCGCCGGGCTGCCCGGCGTCACCGAAGGTGTTGAGGCGCAGCTCACCCCCGAACACCTCCTTGTAGAACTCCATCGCCTGCCGGGCGTGCCCGTCGAAACTCAGATACGGGTTGAGGAGCGAGCCCATCGATGCCTCCTGGAACGTGCGAAAGGTCGGCTGCGCGCAGGCTAACGCCGGGCGCCGGCCTCCGCGCGGCGACCGGTGGAGGGCCGGTCCCGATTCAGTGCCCCGCCCGGGCAAGTCCACGGTGCTCGACCCCGTCATCGGCTTCATCCGGCCGACCTCCGGCCGACTGCTGCTCGACGGCACCGACATGACTCGACGGCACCGACATGAACAGCCTCGACCTGCGCACCTACCGGCGCTTCCTGTCGGTGGTGCCCCGGGAGTCCATCCTGTTCGACGGCACGGTCAGGGAGAACGTCGCCTACGGCATGGACGACGCCGACGAGGAGACGGTGCGCGCCGCGCTGCGCGACGCCAACGCGCTGGAGTTTCGCCGACCGGCTGCCCCGGGGCCTCGCCACCCTCGTCGGGGAGCGCGGCGCCCGGCTGTCCGGCGGCCAGCGCCTCGCCATCGCCTGCGCCGGGGAACCGCTGCGCCGCGGCGGGCCCTACACGGACCTGCACAGCGGGCAGGTGGCCTGACGCCCCCGCCGTCCGGGGCGGCGCGGGGGACACCCTCACCTCCCCACCGGCGCGACCGGCCGGGTGCGCATGTTTTCGGTCAATTGCCGCCACATGGGCACAGGGGTGAGTGCTTCCGCCAGGTGGGGGCATACGCAGCGGAAACCAGAAAGGGGCGCTTCGTGCTCGTACCGGACCCCAAGGTCGTCAGGCAGCTTCTGACGACGTACGCGTCGCTGCGGATCGCGCAGGCCGAGCGGCACTCGCCGACGGCCGCGCGTGAACTCGAGGACGTCAGCTACACGCTCTGCGTGATGATGGCGACGTCCCGCATCGACGAGGCCATCGCGCGGGCGGACGCCCTGCTGGTCCGTCCCGTGCCCGGGTCCACGCCCGGCCGGACGCCCGAGGCGGACGGCGGGACCGGCCTGTCCCTGGCCGTTTGAGCCGCGGGCGGCGGGCGCGCCGGCTAGGAGACGCCCGCGGTGGCGGCGCGCCGCCCGTGGAACGACGAGCGGTAGGCGTACGGAGTGGTGCCCACCACCTTGCGGAACCGTTCACGGAACGCCGTGGGCGAGCCGAAACCGGCCTGCCGGGCGATCCGTTCGATCGTGTGGTCGCTGTTCTCCAGCAGGTACTGGGCGCGCCGCACCCGGGCCCGCAGTAGCCACTGCAACGGCGTGGTGCCCGTCTGTTCCCGGAACCGGCGGCTGAACGTGCGCTCGCTCATGCCGGCGCGGGCCGCCAGTGCCCCGAGGGTGACCTCGTGCGCCAGGTTGTCCTCGATCCACTCCAGCAACGGTTCGAGAGCGGACCCGCGCGGCACGGGCGGATGGTCGTGCACGATGAACTGGGCCTGCCCTCCCTCCCGTTCGAGGGGCATCACCGACATCCGGGCCGCGTCCGCGGCCACGGCCGAGCCCAGATCCCGCCGGATCATGTGCAGGCACATGTCCAACGCGGCGGCGGCACCGGCCGAGGTGAGGATCCTGCCGTTGTCGACGTAGAGCACGTCCGGCTCCACGTCGACCAGCGGGAAGGCGTGCGCCAGCCGGCCGGCGGCCACCCAGTGCGTGGTGGCGCGCAGGCCGTCCAGCAGTCCCGCCTCCGCCAGTACGAAGGCACCCACGCACACCGAGGCGATACGGGTCCCGGCTTCGGCCGCCTGCCGCAGTGCGGCGACGACGGCGGGGGAGAGCGGGGTCTCGTCGGTGCGGCCCGGGACGATGACCGTGTCGGCGTCCGCGAGCGTCTCCAGGCCACGGTCGACCCGCAGGGTGAAACCGCCGTCCGCGGCCACCTCCGGCCGCTCGGCGCACAGCCGCACCCGGTAGGGACTCCGGCCGTCGGGCAGCCGGGTCCAGTCGAAGACCTGCATCGGCGCCGCCATGTCGAACGGCACGACCCCATCGAGAACCAGAATCGCCACGGAGTGCATGAACCTCACGATAGACGGGTTCCCGCCACACCCCGGAACGGACGCGTCGGGGCGGCGGCACACCGGCACCGTGGTGGGAGGTGTTGGCGAGAACCCGTGGAAACGTGTCGTTCCGGCCTCTGGGTGATCATCCGGCGGACTCCTAACGTGGGCCCGGCACCGCCGACCGCACCAAGGAAAGAGCCCCGGTGACGAAGTTCCTGCTGTCCCTCCACGTCCTGGCCGCCATCATCGCCATCGGTCCCGTGACCGTCGCGGCCAGCATGTTCCCGCCCGCAGTGCGCCGGGCCGCCCCCGGGGAGGGTGACGGGCCCGACCCGAAGGCGGTCACGACCGTCGCACTGCTCCACCGCATCTGCCGGGTCTACGCCCGCATCGGGATCGCCGTGCCGCTCCTCGGCCTCGCCACCGCCCTCGCGATGGGCGTCCTGGGCGACGGCTGGCTCATCGCCTCGATC
The DNA here is from genome assembly GCF_014649835.1 of Streptomyces pilosus. Lineage (GTDB taxonomy): Bacteria > Actinomycetota > Actinomycetes > Streptomycetales > Streptomycetaceae > Streptomyces > Streptomyces pilosus. Next base: position 437,712 of record NZ_BMTU01000002.1, read on the forward strand.
GCCCTGACCGCGGTGGCCGCCGGAACGCTGCTCGCCTTCGTGCTGCCCCGTCAGGACGAACTCCTCGGACAGGTGAGCGAACACCGGTCCGTCGACCGGCGGATCACCGTCCAACTCGCGATGTTCACCGGGGCGTTCAACCTGCTCTGGGCCACCGTCACCGTCCTGATGATCGTGCGCCCCGGCTCCACGACGGGCGCCTGACCGCCCGGAACGCCCACTTCACCGCGAACGGACGCCTACACTCGGCAGTCGCGACCCCGCACCGGGGCCGCCGAGAAGAAAGGCACGTTGACGGGTGTTCCAGGATTCCCCCATCTACGACCGACTCATCGCGGAGCAGGGCGACGTGCCCGCACAGGTCCGCCGCGAAGCCGAACGCGTGAGCAGGGAACTGGAGCTGGTCATGCGGCCCCTGCAGTCCCCGGGTTACGGCCCCGGCCTCGACCGGCCGCACGCGCCGGGCAACGGCTGGCAGCGCACCGCCCTGCTGCCCGGACCGCGGCCGCACTGACCGTCCGGCGGTGACGTCCCCTCAGCACACCGTGGTCCCCGCCCCGTTGAGCTTCGCGGGTTCCTCGGGAACGGGGCGGGACAGCCACTCGGCGATGCTCCGCGCGATCGGCTGTTCCGTCTCCACCTCCACGAACCCGAACTGCCCCGACTGGTTGCACTCCAGGAACCACCACGTCCCGTCCGCGTCCTCGGCGAAGTCGAAAGCCCCGTAAGCCAGTTCGGCCTGGCGCAGATAGGTGAGCACCGCATCCGCGGTGCGTGCCGGGACCTCGACCGGCTCCCAGGGCGACCCGGGCGCGGCGAACCGCACGTCCACCTCCTGCGGGTCCGCGTCCGGGGACGTGGCCTTCCGCGCGGCCAGCAACCGCTCACCCACCGCGGTCAGCCGGATGTCCGCCCGCTTGGCGATCCGCCGCTGCAGCAGCGTCGGGCCGTACGCGACCGCCGAGAAGTCCGTGTCCGGAGCCACCCTGCTGGTCGGCACCGCACGCGGCGGATCCTGCGGATGCGCCCCCGACACCGGCTTGACCACCAGGTCCGGGAAACGCTCGGCGAACTCCCGCGCGGCGCGCGGGAACGTGGTGATCACGGTGGCCGGCACGGGCAGACCGCAACGCTGCGCCAGCCGCAGCTGCCACGGCTTGTGGCGCGCCTGCCGGGCCGCGTCCGGGTGGTTCATCCACCGCGCGTCGCAGCCCCGCAGCAAGCCGTAGAGCGCTTGCGAGGCCTCCTCCGACAGCCACGCCGACGGCTGCGGCGCTCGCGCGGCGGGGGTGCCGGGCCTGCGCACCCACACGGACCGCAGCCCGCCGATGCTCACCAGCCGCCCCCCGGCCGAGAGATGGCCGCGGAAGCGGCCGTGGACGAACTCGCCCGACAGCGAGACGCCACCGGTCAGGTCCGCGGGATCGAGGCGCACCACCGGCACGCCCGAGCCGTTCAGATGCACGACCACCATGTCGGCGGTCACATCCTCCTCACAGGTGAGGATCAGCACGGTCATGGTCTACGGTCCGCGTTCAGTCGTCGAAGTGGGTCTTGGAGCCCGCGGTGGACGTCGTCGTCCCCACCTCGCGCAACAGCGCGTGGTCGCAGGCCGCGATCCGACCGTCCCCGAGGACGTTCAACTGCATTCCGGAGTCATACGCGTACGGAGTGGCAACGGCCAACTCAACTGCCGGACGTGCGTAGTTGAGCGCGAACGGTTGCATCGTCTCTCCCTCGTCGGTGCTGCGCCGACCGAGCAACGGCCCACTGGGCGCCGCGGCTTGGTCCGCCGACTTCTTTTGGCTTCCAGAGACTTATACGAATCGAACGGGTGGTTGGTTTCCTTACGGAGCGTAGTCACCGGCGGGTTGCCGTCCCGGCCGCCGCGAGGACGCGGGGGACGGGGCCCTGCCGGAGGAGCCACGCATGGAGCGCAGTGCGAGAAGGAGGACGCCGATGTCATCCAGGTAGACCGGGTCGGGCAGCAGATCGGCCGGCAGCACCAGGTAGAGGATCGCGCCCCAGAACACCCAGCGCGGACCCGTGGGCAGACCCGCCCGCCGCAACTCCCGCCGCGTACGGACCAGTCGGACCAGGACGGCGACGGCGCCGGCCAGCACCGCGGCCGCGAGGACCGCGGCGGCGGTCAGCAGTACGGTGGTCGAGTCCATCGTCACTGCCCTCCTCCGGGTGAACCGGCGTGCCGCGGCCGGTCGCCGCGGCACAGCCTTCTCCGATCGGATGCCCGCTGACGGCCCCGGTATGGCGTCGGGGACCAGCCATGCGCGCACGCGTCCGATGCCCCGCCGCCTCCTCGTGAAACGCCGGATCCCCGCAGGTCATCCCGGTGGAGCAGTCGAGTGGCAACGATCTGCGGGGGCGCCTAGTAATGGTCATCAGCCTTCCCAGGGAGACGATCATGACCACTTTCTCCACCTCGCCGCGCCCGGACGAACCGGTCATACCCCCCGAGGCGGCCGGCGCCGGGCCCGCCGCCCCGACGGCCAGCACGACCGGCACGCGCCATCCGGATCCGCCACGCGCACGGCCCCTGGTGGGCGACCGCGCGGATCCGGCGGACACCGTGCACCGCCGCGACCCGGTCGCCGCGGTCGATCCCGTGGACCCGCCCGGGCGGGCGCTGCCCGCCGAGCCGCCGCGCGCCGACGCCCCCGCGGCCGGGAAGCCCTACGGCGATCCGGTCAGCGACCTCGTGCACGCCGCCGTGGCGGACCGGCCGCTGGAAGAGGTCGTCGACCTGATCACCGCGCTGGAACGGTCGCCCGAGCACACCAGGGCCGTGGTCGACGCGCTGCGCGCCGCCGGGATCGACCGGTCCGTGGAGGACGTCACCCGTCTCGTCGCCCTCCTCACCCGGCCGCCCCGCGACGCCGCCAGCGCCGACGAGACCATCCGCGCGGCGGCGGCGCACCGCTCGGTCGAGGACGTGACCCTCCTGGTGGCACTGCTGCACGACGAGCCGCTGGCACCCCGCTGCCGCGAGGAGGCGCTGCGCGCCGCCGCGACCGGCCGCTCCGTCGACGAACTGGTCGAACTGATCGACCGCCTGGCCGTGCACCGGCCCGCCGAGCACCCGCGCCGTCCGGAACCGCCGGCACCCGGGCCGGATGCCGGGGACCCGCCGGCCGCGCCGGGCGAGCAGCGGCCCGGCGCGAGTGCGCCCGCCCCGCACAGCGGCCTCCGGGTCGGCCGCCGGCGTCCCCCCGCCCGCCTGACGCGGCCCGCGCGCCGGCGTCCCCGCATCGCCGCCCGCGACCGCACGCACCGGCCCGTCGCCCTGCCCGTGGTCTGGTCGAGCTGGCTGGCCGCCGTGGCCCTCGCCGTGTGCGCGGTCACCCACTTCCCGCTGCAGCGCGACGGCGTCCCCCTCGGCCTGCACGCCTTCGCCGTCGGACTGTCGGTGCTCTGCACGGTGCTGGCGCTCGTCCTGGTCGTCCGTCCCGGTGCGCTGGTGCTGGCGGGAGCGCTCCTGGTCCCCGCGGTCCTGGCCGGCACCCATGCCTACGGCGGTTCCTATCCGTCGTCGGCCCTCTCCCGGGCGGTGGACCTCGCCCTGGCACCCGCCTGGCTCGCCACCTCCGCCGCCGTGGCCGCCGCACTGCTGGCACTGGCGGCCCTGGTCGTCCGTGTGGCCTCCCCCCTCCCCGGCACCCGCTGGTCCCCCTGGCCGTCCCCGAGCCCGACCGAGTGACGGACCGGGTCCCGGCGTTCCGCCCGGCGGGCGGCGGCTTCCCCGGCATCCCGGAGAGGGGTCCGGACCGGTCACCGAGGCCGGAACGGCGCCCGGGGGCGGTGAGAGCGCCGCCCGCCCGCACGGGACGCCGGGGCGACCCCCTCAGAGGTCGGACGTCGTCGACTCCCGTTCCGGAGCCGGTCCCCTGGCTCGGCGGGGCCCGGCGCCCCCGCCCTTCAGGCGTTCCAGCGTGCGGGTCAGGTGCTGGAGGGGAGAGGCGGGGGCCGTCCGGGGCGCGGGCGGCCCCCCGGCGGCCGGGGTGCCGGAGGCCGCGTCCTGGTAGGCGGCCAGGGCCTCGTGGGCGCGTTCGGCGGCCTCCCGGTACAGGTCCCGGGACTTCGTCATCGCCTCCAGGGCCTCCGCGTACATGGCCACCAGCGCGCGCTCACGGTCGAGCTCCTCCGCGAGGGTCAGCAGGCGCCAGTCCTCCCGCAGCGCGGTCAGCTCCTCCCGCGCGCCGTCCGGCAGCGTGCGCGGCAGCGCGTCGAAGCGGGTCACCGCGTCGACGAGACCGGCCGGTTCCGTACCGTCCAGGAACACCGCCCGTACGGCGAAGGCGTCACCGTCGTAGCCCGCCGGGGCCGGGTTGCCCGGCAGCACCACGGCGCCCCCGCGTGGAACCTGCACACCGTGCTCCCGCAGCGCCCAGTTCGCCACCCGGAACTGCTGGGGCGTGGCCCGGTGCTCCACGACCCGGTGCCGCAGCCCCGGCGGCAGCCAGTGCGCGAGCGGCACCCGGCCGCGTTCGTCCGTGGTCATCGCCTCGTGGACGAGGACGTGCACGTGCCAGGCGTCGCGCGCGCAGTCGCGCAGCAGTCTCCGTACGGCCTTGTCGTCCTCCGGGAGCGGATTGATCTCCCCCGGCCGCAGTCCCGTCGTCGCGTCGTGGTGCCACTCGGCGTCCTGCCCGGGCTCCCAGAACATGCCGGCCGGAGACGGCCAGCCCTGGTCCCAGGGCCGCTCCGCCTCCGCGACCAGGATCCAGTCCCGCCCCTCGTCGGAGTCGGTGCCGGGAGCGAGGCTCAGCCGGGCGCGCACGGTGACCTCCCCGGCGACCCGGGTTCTGGACTCGAACACCAGGCCGGAGGCGGGACCGGTGGCCGGGACCTCCAGGAAGTCGTCGATGTCCCGGCTGTCCTTGAGGCGGCGCAGGGCGCGCCGCAGCTTTTCGTCCGCCCTGCCGCCGGTGTGCCGGCCACGGGCCAGCCAGACCGTGGGAGGGGCATCGGCGCGGACTGTGGAAGAAGTCGGCATGAGTCCAGTGGTGAGCGGGGGCACGTGCTCCTGCCAGTATCGTCGCCGTCGGCCGGCGAAGTGACGCGGGGTTCCGCCGGGCGGCGGTCCGGGCCCGCGCCCACTCGCCCCGGACGGCCCGCATGTCGGGTGAGGGCCCGGCGTGTCGCGCACGGGGTGTGCGCGGCGCACTCGCGGTCACCCGGCCTCACCCGTGGTCCCGGCGGTGTGGGCACCGCCACCATGGCCGGGCGGGCGGGGCCGTCCCACCATCCGCATCGGGGCCGGCCCCGCCCGCGCCGCGCCCGGACGGAAACGGTCCGCCGGGAAGCGGAGGCGCGGACCCTACCAGCGGCACCGCACCCCTGTCGCATATTCCCCCGGAAAACACCGAAGCCCTCACCTCGGCCGAGCACACACCGTAGCGTCGACGTCACGTTCGCGGTACAGCCGTGCGAGGAGGGGGATCCGGCGTGCCCGGAATCGACGAGAGCCTGCTGGAAGCCATGCGACTGCCAGGGGCGCGCGGTGCCCTGGTGGTCGACTGGATCAGCGGGCTCGCCCTGGGCGCGGTGGGCGAGGCCCCGGGCGGCGACGCGGAGGCCACGGCCGCGGAGACCGCCGAACTCGCCCGCCAGGCCATGGAGAGCGGCACGCTCGCACCGGCCGTCGACACCGCCGGTCCCGCCGGGAAGGAGCGCCCCGTCGAGGACCTGATCCTCACCGGCGCCGACTCCTACCACCTGCTGCGGTTCGTCGTCACGACGTTCGACAGCACCGTGTTCCTCTACCTGTGGCTCGACCGCGCCGACGGCAACCTCGCCCTCGCCCGCATCAGACTCGCCGACATGGCGGACCGGCTGGTGCTCGGATGACCACCGTGCCCCGCACCGGTGGCTCCGCCCCCGACCTGCTCGGCACCCTCGCGGCCGACCACGCCACCGGCGCCCTCTCGACGCACTCCGGGGTCTTCTACCTCGCGGCGGGACACGTCGTGCACGTCGAATCCGCCCACAGCCCCGACCTCGGCGACCTGCTCACCCGCAGCGGAGCCGTCGCCCCGGCCGGCTGGTGGGAGGCCGTCCAGCGGGCGGGCGCCCTGCACCGCGTCGGCCGCCAGCTGGTGGACAGCGGGCGGCTCACCACCGGCGCGCTGGAACTGTGCCACCTCGGTGCCCTGTTCGATGCCGCGTACTTCGCGCTCGCCCACGACGGCACCGCCCTCCGCTTCCGCCCCGGCGTCGCACACTGGCTCGGCGCGGTCCGTCCCGTACCGGTGGCGACGGTGCTGCGGGAGTCGCGCCGCCGCCGCGACCTGCTGCACCGCATATGGCCCGACCCCGCCGTCGACACCGCCCCGCTCAGCCGCACGGCCGGCGCCGATCCCGCCGAACTGCCGCCCCGCCGCGGGCGCACCCTCGCTCTGGTCGACGGCGGCCGCACCGCCGCGCAGATCGCCTCGGCCCTCGCCTGCCGTACCTTCCACACCCTCGTCGAACTACGCCGCCTGGCCGCCGACGGGCTGGTCACGCCCGCGCCGGCCCCGCCCGCCACGCCCGTCCACTCCGTCCCCGACACGGGCGGCGCGGCGTGGGACGAGCCCGACACAGCGCTGCTGAGACGGCTCCTGGACGCCTTGGAGGCACTGTGATCCGCGCGCGCCGGCAGCGTGCCGAAAGGAGACTGCTCATGGCCGTCGAGACCGACGTGCTGGACGAACTGCGCGGGCTCCGCACCCGCATACCCCGGCTGGCAGGCACCCTCGCGGCCACCGTCGACGGACTCGTGCTGGCCCACGACGTCCCCGAGACCGAACCGGAAGGGCTGGCCGCGCTCACCGCCGCCGCGCTCGGCGTCGCCCACCGCATGACGGACGCCGCCGCACGGGGCACGTTCCGCGAACTCCTGGTGCGCGGCAGCCAGGGCTACATCGCGACCTACGCCGCCGGCACCACCGCGGTCCTCACCCTCCTCGCCGACGACCGGGTCAACGTCGGCCGGCTGCACCTGGAGGGACGGCGCAGCGGTGCCCGGATCGCCGAACTGGTGGACACCCACATCGGCCCGGGCGGAGGGCGGCACGCCGACCGGCTCGCGCCCCGGGAACTGCCCGCACGGGCCCCGGACCCCGACCGCCCCATCGGCACCCTCCCGGTGCGGACCCCGCAACTGCCCGCACACCGGCCCAGGACCCAGCCCGGCGGCTGACCCGGGGCTTCACCCTCCGGCCGGACGCCCGCGCACCATCCGGCGCCGGCCCGAACCGCTCATCCATGTGAAAGGACACCACTCATGGCCAACACCGAGACGTCGCTCAAGGAATGCCTCGCCTCCATCGACGGCGCGACGGCCGTCGCGCTCGTCGACTACACCAGCGGCATGGCCCTCGGCACGCTGGGCGGCGGCAAGGACTTCAACCTGGAGGTCGCCGCCGCCGGCAACACCGACGTCGTGCGGTCCAAACTGCGCACCATGGAGCACCTCGGGCTCAACGAGGAGATCGAGGACATCCTCATCACCCTGAACAGCCAGTACCACCTGATCCGCCTGCTGAAGGGACGCGGCGGCAACGGCCTCTTCCTGTACCTGGTGCTCGACGGGGCGCGGGCCAACCTCGCCATGGCACGGCACCAGTTGCGCCGCATCGAGGCCGAACTGGAGGTGTGAGACGGGCCGGGGCCCCGCACGCCGTGCGGGGCCCCGGCCCGTCCGGGTCAGGCGGCATCGGGCAGCCACAGGTCGGGACCGAAGACCTCGTAGTGGACGGACCGGGCGGGGACCCCGGCGGCCAGCAGTTCGCCGCGCACGGCCCGCATGAACGGCAGCGGACCGCACAGGTACACCGTCGCGTCCGCCGGGACGTCGATGCCCTCCAGGCTCAGCAGGCCACGGCGGGCGTCCGGCTCCTCGGCGCCGGGACGCTCGTACCAGAACACGGCCTCCGCGTCGGGCAGTGCCGCCACCGCCTCGCGGGTCTCGGCCCGCAGGGCGTGCCCGGCCGGCGAGTCGTCGGCGTGCAGCACGAGCACCCGCCGGGCCGAACCGATGGCCGCCAGCCGGGCCAGCATGCCCAGCATCGGGGTGCACCCGATCCCCGCCGAGACCAGCACCAGCGGGGTCTCCGCCTCGTCGAGCGCCACGTCCCCGGCCGGCACGGACAGGGTGAGCTCGTCGCCCGTGCCGATCCGCTCGAACAACAGGTTGGACACCTCGCCGTCCGGTGCGCCCCGCACGCCCGCGACCCGCTTGACGGTGATCCGGCGCACCTCGCCCCCGGGGTCGGAGGACAGACTGTACTGACGGAGCTGCCGCACCCCGTCCGGCATGGTGAGCCGCACGCTGACGTACTGGCCCGCCCGGGCCCGGGGGGCCGGCCTGCCGTCGGCCGGGCTCAGCAGGAACGACACCACGTCGTCCGTCTCCTCGTGGCGCTCCACGACCGTCCACGGACGCCAGATGTCGCCCGGCTCCACGCCTGCCTCCTGGTACAGCCGGGCCTCCCGCGCGATGAGCGCGCCCGCCATCAGCCAGTACACCTCGTCCCAGGCGGCCGCCACCTCGGGCGTCACCGCCTCGCCCAGCACCTCGGCGATCGCACCGAACAGGTACTTGTGCACGATCGTGTACTGGTCGTCGGTGATCCCCACCGCGACGTGCTTGTGGGCGATCCGGGCCAGCAGGGCGTCGGGCCGGCTGTCCGGGTCGGCGAGCAGCGCCCGGGCGAATCCCGCGACGGACCCGGCGAGCGCCCGGCGCTGCGCCCCGCTGGCCTGGTTGCCCCGGTTGAACAGGCCGTCCAGGAGTTCGGGCCGGTCGCGGAACATCGCACCGTAGAAACGCGTGGTGATCTCGTCGAGGGCTCCGGCCACGGCGGGCAGGGTCGCCCGCACCACTGCTGCGGACTCTTCGGACAACATGGGGTCTCCCAAAGACGGGACGTAAGGGGGGCGTTGGACCGCGGATCCGGACCGGCGGCAGCACCTGTATAGCAACCCGGAACACCTGTTCCCATGGGTAAGGGGGGCGTCGGCGGCAACACGGGACCGTCGTCCCGCCCGAAGAGGACCTACGGCCCCGCGAACGGTCCCGGAACGGGGCCGGCCGGCCCCCGCGCCGGGGCGGCGGGTCCCGTGCTGCGGTGGCGGGTGCCGGTGGGGGGCGGCCAGGCCCTGGCGGCGCGAAGGGAGCGTGCGGGGCCCTGCCGCCCCATGGTGTGTGCGCGCCCGCCGGGGGGTACTCGTGCACGTCCTTCGGCCGGAGCGGCCGGTTCCGCGGCGGCGGGAGGAGCGTCGGGTGACGGGCTGGACGTGGGAGTACGAGGGCTACGACCCCGGCGGCGCGCGACTGCGGGAGTCGCTGTGCACGCTCGGCAACGGATACTTCGCCACCCGGGGAGCACTGGCGGAGTGCTCCGCCGACGACGTGCACTACCCGGGGACGTACGCGGCCGGCGTCTACAACCGACTCACCTCCCACGTCGCCGGACGGCAGGTCGACAACGAGGACATGGTCAACCTGCCCAACTGGCTCCCGCTCCGCTTCCGCCTGCCCGGCCGGCCGTGGCTCACCCCCGACACCGCGCCCGTGCTCGACCACGCGGTGATCATGCACCTGTCCTCCGGGCTGATGGAGCGCAGGACCCGCTACGGCCTCGGCGCGGGCCGGACGCTCCTCGTGCGCCAGCTCCGGTTCGTCCACATGGCCGACCCCCACCTCGCGGGACTGCGCACCGAATTCACCGCCGAGGGGTTCTCCGGCCCGCTCCAGGTGGAGGCGGCGCTCGACGGGGGTGTGACCAACACCGGGGTGCCGCGCTACGGGCAGCTGGACGGCCGTCACCTGACCGACGTGCTCACCGGGACGACCGCCGCGGACCGGGTCTGGCTGTCCTGCCGCACCCGCACCTCCAGTGTGCGGATCGCGCTCGCCGCCCGGTTCACCTCACCCGCGCCCGTCGCCGACCGGCACGACCGTCCGCGCGCCGTCCAGTCGACCCGGCTGGACCTGGCCGACGGGCACACCGTCACCGTCGACAAGGTCGTCGCCCTCCACACCTCGCGCGACCCGGCGATCAGCGACCCGCTGCACGCCGCCGTCGACCGGGTGAGCCGGGCGGGCGGCTTCGACGCGCTGCTGGCGCCGCACCTGACGGCGTGGGCGCAGCTGTGGCGCCGGGCCGAACTGGACGTACCCGGTGAGGCGGGCCGCATCCTGCGGCTGCACCTGTTCCACGTCCTGCAGACCCTCTCCCCGCACACCGCCGGCCTGGACGTCGGGGTCCCGGCGCGGGGACTGCACGGCGAGGCCTACCGGGGGCACGTCTTCTGGGACGAGCTGTTCGTCCTGCCCTACCTCGACCTGCACTTCCCCGAGGTTTCGCGCGCGCTGCTGCACTACCGGCACCGGCGTCTGGAACGTGCCCGCACCGCGGCCCACGACGCGGGGCTCCGGGGCGCGATGTTCCCGTGGCAGAGCGGCAGCGACGGCCGGGAGGAGACGCAGCAGCTGCACCTCAACCCCCGTTCGGGCCGCTGGCTGCCCGACCACTCCCATCTCCAGCACCACGTGGGCTCGGCCATCGCGTACAACGTGTGGCAGTACTGCGAGGCCAGTGGGGACGAGGAGTTCCTGCACACCAAGGGCGCCGAGACGCTGCTGCAGATCTCCCGCTTCTGGGCGGAGGCCGCGGTCTTCGACGAGGGGCTGGGCCGGTACCGCGTCAAGGGCGTGCTCGGCCCCGACGAGTACCACGACGCCTACCCGGACGCCTCCTCACCGGGCCTGGACGACAACGCCTACACCAACGTCACGGCCGCCTGGGTACTCACCCGCACCCTTCAGGTGCTGCACGAACTGCCCGAGCCGAGGCGCCGGGAGCTCGCCGAGCGGACCGGACTGGACGCGGGCGAGCTCGAGGAGTGGGAGGAGGTCTCCCGCCTGCTCCACGTCCCGTTCCACGACGGTGTCATCAGCCAGTTCGAGGGCTACGGCGAACTCGCCGAGCTGGACTGGCGGGGCTACCGGCGCCGGTACGGGGACATCCGGCGCCTGGACCGGATCCTGGAGGCCGAGGGCGACAGCGTCAACCGCTACCAGGCCTCCAAACAGGCGGACGTGCTGATGCTCGGCTACCTCTTCTCGCCCGCCGAACTCCAGGGCGTCTTCCACCGGCTGGGCCTGAGCCTGGACGAACGGACCTGGCGGCGCACGGTGGACCACTACCTGCACCGCACCAGCCACGGCTCCACCCTCAGCGGACTGGTGCACGGCTGGGTCCTGGCCCGGGCCCGCCGCGCGGACGCCTGGACGTTCTGCCAGGAGGCCCTCCAGGCGGACATCGCCGACATCCAGGGCGGCACCACCGGAGAGGGCATCCACCTCGGCGCCATGGCCGGCACGCTGGACCTGGTGCAGCGCGGGCTGACCGGTCTGGAGACCCGCGGCGGAGCGCTGTGGCTCGACCCGGTGCCCCTGCCGGAGCTGTCCTCCTACGGCTTCACCCTGCGCTATCACGGCCACTGGGGGGTGCGGCTGCGGCTGGAACACGGCCTGCTGGAGATCACCGTGCCCTCCTCAGGCCGCTCCCCGATCGAGGTGCACCTCCCGGACCGGCGTTCGGTCCGGGTCGAGCCGGGCGAGACCGCCCGGCTGCCCCTGCCCGGCTGAAGCACCGGGCGCCCGCCCGGTCACGGACCGGACGGGCGCCCGGCGGGAGTGGCGGAACCGAACCCCGGACGGCGTGCAGGGAAGGTGCGCCCTACGCGCCGCTCTCCCGCAGCATGTCCTCGCGCTCGACGATCTTCACCCGCGCACGGCCCTGCGGCTCACCCAGCGCCTTCTCCGCGGCGTCCAGGCGGTACCAGCCGTCCCAGGTGGTGAAACGGACGTCGCGCTCGGCGAGGAACGCGTCGACCGCCTCCGGCTCCGGCGACCCGGGCGTCAGCAGCCGCCCGCCCGCGTAGTCCTCCAGCAGGTTCGCCACGGTCTCGTTGGCGTCGCCCTTGGTGTGGCCGATGAGGCCCACCGGACCACGCCGGATCCAGCCGGTGACGTACGTGGACGGCAGGTGTTCGCCGGTCTCCTGGAGGACCCGGCCGCCCTGGTCCGGGACCGTGCCCGAGCCGAGGTCCCAGGGCAGCTTGGGGAGCTTGTCGGAGAGGTAGCCGACGGCCCGGTAGACCGCCTGGACGTCCCAGTCCTTGAACTCGCCGGTGCCCTTGACGTTGCCCGTGCCGTCGAGCTCGGTGCGCTCGGTGCGCAGGCCCACGACCTTCCCGTCCTCGCCGAGGATCTCCACCGGCGACTCGAAGAAGTGCAGGAACAGCTTGTGCGGACGGTCACCGGTGTCGCGGATCGCCCAGTTCTCCAGGGTCTTGGCGACCATGTCGGCCTGCTTGTTGCCGCGCCGCGTCGCGATCGAGCCGTCGTCGTAGTCGATGTCCTCGGGGTCGACGATCACCTCGATGTTGGGGGAGTGGTCCAGCTCCCGCAGCTCCATCGGGCTGAACTTCGCCTGCGCCGGGCCGCGGCGCCCGAACACGTGCACCTCCATGGCCTTGTTCTGCTTCAGGCCCTCGTACACGTTCGCCGGGATCTCCGTCGGCAGCAGCTCGTCGGCCGTCTTGGCGAGGACTCGGGCGACGTCGAGGGCCACGTTGCCGACGCCGAGCACGGCGACCTTCTCGGCCTCCAGCGGCCAGGTGCGCGGCACGTCGGGGTGGCCGTCGTACCAGGACACGAAGTCGGCCGCGCCGTAGGAGCCGTCGAGGTCGATGCCCGGGATCGGCAGCGCGCGGTCCGCGGTGGCACCCGTGGCGAAGATCACGCCGTCGTAGAACGTGCGCAGGTCGTCGAGGTGGAGGTCGGTGCCGTAGTCCACATTGCCGAACAGGCGGATCTGCGGCTTGTCGAGCACCTGGTGCAGGGCCGTGATGATGCCCTTGATCCGCGGGTGGTCGGGCGCGACGCCGTACCGGATCAGACCGAACGGCGCGGGCATCCGCTCGAAGATGTCGATGGACACACCCGGTTCGGCGGCCACGTCGGACTTGAGCAGGGCGTCGGCGGCGTAGATCCCGGCGGGGCCGGATCCGACGATGGCTACCCGCAGGGGGCGGGGCATGGTCAGGTTCCCTTCGAGCGATGACAAGCGTCTCGTGGGGAAGCCTAAATTAAGGCATGCCTAACCTGGTACGCGGGTCCGGTCTATGGGCTCATAATCGAACCTTATGACTTCTCCCAGGTTCGCCTTATGTGTCAGGGGAGGGGCTGCTCCGCCCAGATGACCTTCCCGGCCGGGAGGTAGCGGGTGCCCCAGCGCTCGGCGAGCTGGGCGACCAGGAACAGTCCCCGCCCGCCCTCGTCCGTCATGGTCGCGTGGCGCAGGTGGGGCGAGGTGCTGCTGCTGTCGTAGACCTCGCAGATCAGGTGGCGGTCGTGCAGCATGCGCACCTGGATCGGGGTACCGCCGTAGCGGAGCGCGTTGGTGACGAGCTCGCTCAGGATCAACTCCGTGGCGAACGTGAGCTCCTCCAGCCCCCACTCCGCCAGCTTCCGGGCGACCGCGGCCCGTACCTCGCCGACGGCCGCCGGATCCGACGGCACCGGCCACTCGGCGATCCGGTCGGCGGGCAGCGCCCGCGTCCGCGCCACGATCAGCGCGATGTCGTCCGCCGCCCGGGCCGGGCGCCGGGCCTCAAGGACGGTCCTGCAGGTGTCCTCGGGGGAGTCGCCGGCCCGGGACAGCGCCTCGCGCAGCTGCTCCAGGCCGACGTCGATGTCGTGCTCGCGGTCCTCGACCAGACCGTCGGTGTAGAGGACCAGCCGGCTGCCCTCGGGCAGTTCCAGGTCGGCCGAGTCGAACGGCAGACCGCCGAGCCCCAGCGGGGGACCGACGGGCACGTCGGCGAACTCCACGCTGCCGTCGGGCCGGACCAGGGCCGGCGGGGGATGGCCCGCGCGGGCGACGGTGCAGCGCCGCGAGACCGGGTCGTACACCGCGTACAGGCAGGTGGCCCCGGTCACCGGCGCGCTCTGCTCGTCCTGCGCCTCGTCCTGGTCGATGCGGCCCACCAGCTCGTCCAGCAGGCCGAGCAGCTCGTCCGGCGGCAGGTCGAGGGCGGAGAAGTTGTGCACGGCCGTCCGCAGCCGCCCCATCGTGGCCGCCGCGTGCAGGCCGTGCCCGACGACGTCGCCGACCACCAGCGCGACCCGCCCCCCGGACAGCGGCAGCACGTCGAACCAGTCGCCGCCCACCCCGGCCTGCGCCGGAAGGTAGCGGTAGGCGACCTCCAGGGCGCTCTGCTCGGGCAGGCTGCGCGGCAGCAGGCTCCGCTGGAGCGTCACCGCCATGTTGTGCTCACGCGTGTAGCGGCGGGCGTTGTCGATGGACACCGCCGCCCGGGCCACCAGCTCCTCCGCGAGCGCCAGCTCCTCGGTGTCGAACGGCTCCGGCTTCCGCGAACGCCAGAAGCTGACCACGCCCAGCACCAGCGCGCCGGCCCGCAGCGGCACCGTGATCAGCGAGTGGATGCCGTAGTCCACGACCTGTCCGGACCGCTCCACGTCCTGGGCCTGCCAGCCCGGCGCCTCGCTCAGCCGGGGTTCCAGGACCGGCCGGCCGGTGGCGAGGCTCCGGCCCTGCGGGGAGGACGCGACGAAGCGGATCTTCTCGTCCCTCGGGTACAGCGGAGCTTCCCCGGCGATCCCCGTCACGGCCGTGCGCCGCAGCGCGCCGGCCGCGTCCGGGTGGCCGCCGGCCAGCACCTGCTCGAACAGGTCCACCGTGACGAAGTCGGCGAACCGCGGCACGGCCAGCTCGGTCAGCTCCTCGGCGGTACGGGTGACGTCCAGGCTCGTCCCGATGCCCACCCCGGCCCGGTACAGCATGTCGAGCCGCTCGCGCGAGGCCTCGGCCCGGCCGGACAGGGCCCGCAGTTCGGTGGAGTCGCGGACGGTGGCGACACTGCCGGGCGGGCCGCCCGCACGGTCGGTGGGCCGCTGGTTGACCGCCAGCAGCCGGTCGCCCACCCGGTGCACCTCGTCCGTGGCGACCCGGCCCGAGGACAGCAGGTCCGCGGTGCCGGGGTCCAGGCCGACGTCGAGCACGTGCCGGCCCTCGGCGTCGTCGGGGAGGCTGAACAGCCGGTTCGCCTCGTCGTTGGCGAGCATCAGGGTGCCGTCGCCGTCGACGATGATCACCCCTTCGCGCACCGCGTGCAGCACCGCGTCGTGGTGTTCGTACATCCGTGTCATCTCGTGCGGGCCGAGGCCGTGGGTCTGGCGCAGCAGCCGTCTGCTGACCAGGGCCGCGCCCCCGACGGCCAGCGCGAGCGCGGCGAGCGCGGCGCCCATCACGAGCGGCAGCTGGTCCTCCGCGGCCCCGCCGACGTTCTCGGTCGTGATGCCCGCCGACACCAGACCGACCACCGTCCCGTCGGGGTCCTTGACCGGCACCACCGCCTGCACCAGCTCCCCGATCGTGCCCTCGACCTCCTCCACGACCGGTTCACCGGCGAGTGCCGGCTCGATGGTGCCGACGAACTTCTTGCCGATGCGGTCCTGCCTGGGGTGGGTGTAACGGATGCCGTCGGTGTTCATCACGACGACGAAGTCGACGTTCGCCAGCTCGCGGGCCGCCTCGGCGCGCGGCTGGAGCACGGCCGTGGGATCGGGGGACCGGAGCGCCTCGACGACGCCCGGCGCGCTGGCGAAGGTCTCCGCGACGGCGAGCGAACGGTTGCGGGCCTCCTGCGTGCTGTCCCGCTGCACCTGGAGCACGAGGGCGACCACGGCGGCCACGACGAGCAGCAGCACGATCACCAGGTGCAGGACGAACACCTGTCCGGCGACGCTGCGCCCGCTCAGTACCGACCGCAGCCCCGCCGCGGGACGCCACCGGGAGCGGCCGTCCCGCTGCTGCCGGCGCCGCGCCGACGCCGCGGCGCCGGGCCGCTGGGGCGACCGGGGCCGGGATCGACCCATGAGTCGGACCATGTGCCATGTCTACACTGCCGCGCCACGCGAGGCGAGGGGCACACCCCCCTGACCGGCGCGTCGCCGGCGCGGCGAAGCTGCGAGGGTCGCGCGCGGCCTTCCCCCCTCGGCCGCGCGCGACCCTCTCCCCCCGGCGCGCGACTCGTCCCCCGAAGGTCGCGCGCTCTCGGCCGGGCCGCCGTCGGCGGGGCGGCCCATGGTTTCAGTCGGCCAGTGACCGGGCCAGTTCCGTGGTCGCCCGGGCGATCTCGGTGTCCGGTTCGGTCAGCAGGCTGTTCAGGTCGCCGCGCCGGTCCCGCACCGCCTGACGGGCGGCGCGCTCCCACACCACCGGGTTCTCCCGGCGGCTGAGCAGCTTGGGATACAGGGCGGCGGTGCTCTCCCACTGCCGGGCGTCGGCGATCGCCTTGAGGAGCTGGATGATCCGGGCCCGGCAGGTGACGTGGGGCAGCTGGGCCAGCTCCCAGAGGAAGGGGACCGTGGCCGCGGTCGCCTGTTCCGTGACGAAGCCGTACTGGCAGATGCGTTTCCGCAAGTCCTCCAGGGCGGCCAGGGCCGTGGCGGAGTCCCCCCAGGCGATGCCGTTGAGCAGCAGGGGGATGGCGGCCGCCGATCCGGTGGAATCCTGCATGTCGGCCCACGGCACGCGGGAGACCGCGGTGAGAGGCGTGGTCCGTGCCACTCCGGTGGGGGACGTGTGGCGCACAGGGCGCTCGCTGCTCGGCTGCTGTGTCGAAGCGCTGCGCATGGCGTGGGGCCTTTCCGCGGCAGTTGTGTCAGAGGGGAGGGTGGGTCGACAACCTGGCCCACACCGTCTTGCCTGCCGGGGCCGTGGGGGACCAGCCCCAGGCCTCGGACAGGGCTTCGACGATGCGCAGCCCCCGGCCGTGCTCTTCGAGGGCGGCTCCGGGCGCCGGCACGGGCGGGTGGTCGTCGGGGTCGGTGACGGTGAGCAGTACGTGCGCCGGTTCCAGCCGGAAGCCCAGCCGTACGTCCGGCACACCCGCGCACCGCGGTGCCGCATGGGTCACGGCGTTGGCGGCGAGTTCGGTCATCACGAGCGTGGCGTCGTCGCAGCGGTGTCCCAGCGACCAGGCCCGGAGCGTGGCCCGGGTGAAGGAGCGCGCCCGGGCGAGCCCCTCCCCGCTGCACGGGATGCGCAGCCCCACCGGGTCGCACGCCGCGCGGGCCGTCTCCGGCGCCGGGCGGGACTCCTCGGGCCGCACCGCCGGGAGCGGTGCGTGGGGAAAGGGCGGGGCCGTGCCGGAGCCGCCCGCCCGTACCACCGCCAGGGCCGGCGGCCGGAGCAGGGGAAGCGCAGGTGATGACACGGCATCTCCTCGATGCGACGTCAGGACGGGGCGCCCACACGGGGGTTGACGCCGCGGCTATTATCCACGCTGACAGCGCTCGCGTGCAATTGCACGAGAAATTGCGCGACTTTTTTCGCCATGTGCGGAGGGGGCCGGGCGCGACGGGACGTGAACAGCAAGGAGGCAGCGGTGCCAGGAGCGCGCAACGGAGTCCGGGCCAGCCAGTTGGACGCCCGCTGGATCAAGAGCCGGCACAGCAACGCCGAGGGCAACTGCGTCGAGGTGGCCCCGCTGTCCGGCGGGGACGTCGCCCTGCGCAACTCCCGAGACCCCGACGGCCCCGCCCTCGTCTACACGGCCGCGGAGCTGGCGGCCTTCCTGGCCGGAGCCAAGGACGGCGAGTTCGACCACCTCGTCTGACCGTCCGGAAGGCGACTGTCCGGGCGCGGCCGTCCCGGGGGGCCGACGCCTGTGAACCGGTGCCCCTGAAGCGGAGGCGGCCCACCCACTTCCTTGGAGCCTCCTCCGCGTGGATGCGGTGAGGCACCGTCAGGTGCGATAGTGTGAATCGCCCTTGTGCCGGTCTGCTGGGAGTCAGGATGTCCGCCGCGTCGCCTCGAATCTCCCGCCTGGAACCCTATCTCGACAGGGCCGAGCCCGCGCCCACCCTGCTGAAGATGCTGGTCGGCGTGCAGCTGGCAGGCTTCCGCGAGGACGCCGGGCTGTCCCAGGACCAGGCGGCGCGCACCGTCGGCTTCAGCGGGGCGAAGCTGTCCCGCATCGAGTCGGGCAAGGGCCGCCGCCCGCCCACCGAGCACGACGTCCGGGCGCTGCTGACGCTGTACGGCACCGACGACTACGAAGCCTCGGTACTGCTCAAACTGCTCAAGCGGGCCGGAGAGCCGGGCTGGTGGCAGCGGTACGACAAGCGGCTGATGCCCGAGTGGTTCGACCGGCTGGTCGGTCTTCAGGAGGCCGCCGCAACCATCCGCACCTTCGAGATCCAGTACGTCCCCGGGCTGCTGCAAACCGCGGCCTACACCCGCGCCGTGGTCGAGCGGGGCCTGCCCAACGCTCCGGCAGCCGAGGTGCAGCGGCGGGTGGAGCTGCGCATGCGCCGCGCGGAACTGCTCCGGCGCGAGGCGGCACCGCAGCTCTGGGCCGTCATCGACGAGTCGGTCCTGTGGCGCGTGCTGGGCAGTCCCGCGGTCATGCGGGAGCAGCTCGAGCACCTGGTGACGATGGCCGAGCGGTCCAACGTGACGGTGCAGATCGTTCCGCTGGACGTGACCAACGCGTCGGCGCCGGCGATTCCGGTGACCTATCTGCGCTTCGGCGGACTCGACCTGCCCGACGTGGTCTACCTGGAGCACATCAGGAGCGCCAACTTCCTCGAGGACCGCGACGAGACCGAGGAGTACCGGATCGCGCTGGACCGCCTCGCCGACGAGGCCCTCCAGCCGCGCGACTCGGTGGAACTGCTGCGCCGGACGGCCAGGGAACGCTACTCCGCCACCTGAACGGCCGCGCCGCGGCACCGGCCGGGACGCCGGTGCCGTCGGGAGCGCTACAGCGGGATCCGGCCCACGCCGCCGAACTCGATCCACTCCTGCGTCAGCTGACGGGGCGCCACCTCGGTGTCCGGACGCCAGGTGGACACCTCCACCAGGCCCGGATCCAATATCTCCAGACCCTCGAAGTAGGTCTCGACGTCCTTCGGCTCGCGCACCCGGCCCCAGTGCCCCTGGGTCGCCCGGTCCATGAAATCGGTGACGAACGTGCGGACCTCCGGGTCCTCGCTCACCAGCTGGCACATCACCATGAAGCTGCCGGGGGCGAGGCGTTCGCGGACCCTGCGGGCCACGGCGAGCGGGCCGTCGGCGTCACTGTCCGGGATGCAGTGGAAGACCGAGTTGAACAGGACGCAGACCGGCTCCGAGAAGTCGATCAGACGCTGCGTCTCCGGGTGGCCGAATATCCCGTCGGTGTCACGCATGTCGGCCTGGATGACCACGGTGCGCTCGTCCTGCTCCAGCAGCGCCCGGCCGTGCACCAGCACCATCGGGTCGTTGTCGGTGTAGACCACGCGCGTGCTCGGATCGATGCGCTGGGCGACCTGGTGGACGTTGTCCTGGGTGGGCAGACCGGAACCGTGGTCCAGGTACTGGCGGATGCCGTACTCCTGGGTGAGGATGCGGACCACCCGCTGGAGGAAGCGCCGGTTGTTCAGGGCCAGACGGCGGGTGCTGGGCACCACCTTGTCCAGTTCCTCGACGGCCGCGCGGTCCGCGGCGTAGTTGTCCTTGCCGCCCAGGTAGTAGTCGTACATGCGCGCGGCCGTCGGCACCGTCGCGTCGATCTCGGTGGACAGCTGCTTACCGGTGTGCATCGTTCCCCCTGCGGAGTACCGCGCCAACTGGGCTGGCTGGACAGGGAGTCCATCCTAGGGAGCGCCGCACGGGCCGTGCCAGCCCGTCGGCGAAAGCGCTCGAAGGAATGGAGGGCACCGGCGTCCGTTACTACGGACGGTGCCTGTTGGGTAACGTGGCGTGAGGGTCCGGCGGGGTGAGGGAAGGGGTACCCGCGGGGGCAACGCCGTCATCCACGGGAGGCCGGATCTTGAGCAGCACGCCGGAGCGGATCGCCGACCCCTGGGGTCCACGCACCCCTTACGCGCCCGGCACCCCGTGGCCCGTCCGCACCGACACGCACCTGGCGAACGGGGTGGGGGAGGAGGACGTGCAGCGATGGGTGCGCTCCGCCTCGATCCTGCATTCCAACGGCGACGCGCTGGACATCGCGGTGCGCGACGGCCGCATCGTGGGCGTCCGCGGGCGCGCGAACGACCGTGTCAACCGCGGCCGCCTCGGCCCGAAGGACCTCTTCGGGTGGCAGGCCAACCACTCGCCCGACCGCCTCACCCGGCCCCTCGTCCGGGAGAACGGGCAGCTGGTGGAGTCCGACTGGCACACCGCCATGGACCGCGTCGTCTCCCGGACCAGAAGCCTGCTGGACGAACGCGGCCCCGGTGCCGTCGGCTTCTACACCTCCGGCCAGCTCTTCCTCGAGGAGTACTACACCCTCGCCGTCCTCGCCCACGCCGGCATCCGCACCAACCACCTCGACGGCAACACCCGGCTGTGCACGGCGACGGCCGCGGAGGCCCTCAAGGAGACCTTCGGCTCCGACGGCCAGCCCGGCTCCTACGAGGACGTCGACCACGCCGACGCCATCGCCCTGTTCGGACACAACGCGGCGGAGACCCAGACGGTGCTGTGGATGCGGATCCTGGACCGCCTGGAGGGCTCCGACCCGCCCCGGCTGCTCTGCGTCGACCCCCGGTACACGCCCGTGGCCCAGCGCGCCGACGTGCACCTGGCGCCCCGCCCCGGCACCAACGTCGCCCTGCTCAACGCCCTGCTGCACGAGATCATCCGCACCGGCCGCATCGACCGCGCCTTCATCGACGCGCACACCGTCGGCTTCGACGAGCTCGCCTCCCGCGTCGAGCCGTGCACCCCCCGATGGGCCGCCGGGATCTGCGACGTCCCCGCCGCGCAGATCGAACGGGCGGCGGAGCTGCTCGGCGGCGCGCGGCGGCTGCTGTCCACTGTCCTGCAGGGCGTCTACCAGTCCCACCAGGCCTCCGCCGCCGCCGTCCAGGTCAACAACCTCCACCTGATCCGGGGCATGCTGGGCCGCCCCGGCTGCGGGCTGCTCCAGATGAACGGCCAGCCCACCGCCCAGAACACCCGCGAATGCGGTGCCGACGGCGACCTGCCGGGCTTCCGCAACTGGCAGAACGACCGGCACGTGGCGGAGCTCGCCGAGATCTGGAACGTGGAGCCGGACGCCATCCCGCACCACGGCCCGCCCACCCACGCGATGCAGATGTTCCGCTATGCCGAGCAGGGCTCGCTCGGCATGCTGTGGATCAGCGGCACCAACCCGGCCGTCTCCCTGCCCGAGCTGGCCAGAATCCGCTCGATCCTCGCCCAGGAGCGGCTGTTCACGGTGGTGCAGGACCTGTTCCTGACCGAGACCGCCCAGCTCGCCGACGTCGTCCTGCCGGCCGCGACCTGGGGCGAGAAGACCGGCACCTTCACCAACACCGACCGCACCGTGCACCTGTCGGAGAAGGCCGTCGAACCGCCCGGCGAGGCCCGGCCCGACCTCGACATCTTCCTCGACTTCGCCGCCCGCATGGACTTCCGTGACAAGGACGGCGGCCCGCTGATCGGCTGGCGCGACGCCGAGGGCGCGTTCGCCGCCTGGCAGCGGTGCAGCGCCGGACGCCCCTGCGACTACACCGGCCTGAGCTACGACAGGCTGCGTCACGGCAGCGGCATCCAGTGGCCCTGTACCGAGGACGCCCCCGACGGCACGGCCCGCCTCTACACCGACGGCTTCACCCACGCCCACCCCGACCGGTGCGAGAGCTACGGCAAGGACATGGTGACCGGCGCGACCGTCACCCCGGTCGAATACCGCTCCCTCAACCCGGACGGGAAGGCCGTGATCAAGGCCGCCGCATACCTGCCGCCCCACGAGGACAGCTCACCCGAGTACCCCCTCCAGCTGATCACCGGCCGCACCGTGTACCACTTCCACACCCGCACCAAGACCGGCCGTGCGCCCGAGCTCGATGCCGCCGCCCCCGACGTGTGGGCGGAGATCTCACCGGCCGAGGCCGCCGCGCAGGGACTCGCCGCCGGTGACCTGGTCCAGGTCACCACCCCGCGCGGGGCGATCCGGGCCCGACTGCGTACCACCGCGATCCGCGACGGCGTGGTGTTCGTGCCGTTCCACTACGGCTACTGGGACACACCGCGGGGCCACCGGCCGCCCGACGACCGCCCCGGCCGCGCCGCCAACGAGACGACCGTCACCGACTGGGACCCCCTCTCCAAACAACCCCTGTTCAAGACCTCCGCGGCCCGCATGACGCTGGTCTCCCGCCGCGGCACGGCGACGGACGGCACCGATCGCACGGGGAGCACGGCATGAGCGGCATCGACACCGTCCTGCGCACCCTGCACGACGACGAGCGCGACCTGGAGCAGGATCTGCTGGCCGCCGCGGAGCGCCACCGCGCCGAGCACGAGTTCCACCACGTCGCGACCGATGTCGCCCGCTGGTCCAGGGAACACGCCACCCGGCTCGCCGCCCTCGGCCGCGACCTGTCCGGACCCCGTGAGCACCCCTCTCCCGGCGCGCTCGCCGCCCTGCGGGAGAAGGCCTCGCAGGCCCTCGGGCGCCGCCCGGAGACCGGCCTGCTCCTCCTGCACGATCTGCGGGACCTGCACCTGGCCGCGGTCCGCAACTCCCTGCACTGGGAGATGCTCGCCCAGGCGGCGCAGGCCACCCGGGAGCGGAACCTGCTGGAGCTGGTCTCCGCCTGCCACCCGCAGACCCTGCGCCAGATGCGCTGGACCAACACGATGATCAAGGTGCTCTCGCCGCAGCTCCTCGTGAGCGCGTGAACGGGTGAGCAAGCGGCGGCGTCCGGTTCCGCGCTGACGTCTGCGCGAGCGCTCGTGCCCCGCTATCGTCGGTTTCGTCCCCACGGGGCGTCCGCCGCCGGCGCGGCAGCGGACGGCCCATCCGCTGTCCCGGGAGGCAGGCACCCATGGACGACTACTACGACCTCGGATCCTACGGCCGCCCCGTGACGACGTCCTCCGCCGCAGCCCAACTCTGGTTCGACCGCGGGCTGATGTGGACCTACGCCTTCAACCACGAGGAGGCGGTCGCCTGTTTCGAGAAGGCCGCCGAAGCCGACCCGGACTGCGCCATGGCCCACTGGGGCATCGCCTACGCCCTCGGACCCAACTACAACAAGCCCTGGGAGGCGTTCGACGGCGAGGAACTCACCCGCACCGTCGAACGCACGCACCGGGCGGTGGAGCGTGCCCACGAGAGGTCCGCGCGCGCCACCCCGGTCGAACGGGCACTCGTCGAAGCCCTGCGGGCCCGCTACCCCCAGGCGCGGGCCACCGGGGACTGCTCGGTGTGGAACGAGCCGTACGCGGACCGGATGCTCGCCGTGTACGAGAGCGCCCCGGGCGACCTCGACGTGGCCGTCCTCTGCGCCGACGCCCTGATGAACCTCACTCCCTGGCAGCTGTGGGACCTCAGGACCGGGCGCCCCGCCGACGGCGCCCGCACCCTGGAGGCCAAGGCGGTCCTCGACGGCGCGCTCTCCACCGACGCCGGCTCCCGGCACCCGGGGGTCCTGCACCTGTACGTCCACCTGATGGAGATGTCACCGACCCCGGAGGCGGCTCTGACCGTCGCCGACCGGCTGCGCGGAGCCGTACCCGACGCGGGGCACCTGCACCACATGCCCTCGCACCTGGAAGTGCTGTGCGGCGACTACCGCAGGGTCGTCTCGGACAACACCCGCGCCATCGCGGCCGACGAGAAGTACCTCCGGCGGGCCGGCGCCATGAACTTCTACACGCTCTACCGCGCCCACAACCACCACTTCAGGATCTACGGCGCCATGTTCGCCGGTCAGTCGCGAGTGGCCCTGGACGCCGCGGCCGGGCTCGAGGAGGCCGTTCCGGAGAAGCTGCTCCGGGTGCAGAGCCCGCCCATGGCCGACTGGCTCGAGGGGTTCCTGGCGATGCGCTTCCACGTCCTGATCCGCTTCGGCCGCTGGGAGGACATCCTGGCGCTGCCGTTCCCCGAGGACGGGGACCTGTACTGCGTGACCACCGCCATGCTGCACTACGCCCGGGGTGTGGCCCTCTCGGCGACCGGCGCCACCGAGCAGGCCGAGGCGGAACGCGAGCACTTCCGCGCCGCCGTCGGCCGGGTCCCCGGCACCCGGATGCTCTTCAACAACACCTGCCACGACATCCTGGCCATCGCGTCGGCGATGCTGGACGGCGAACTCGCTTACCGCAAGGGCGAGTACGACACCGCCTTCGCCGCGCTGGAGCGGTCCGTGGAACTCGACGACAACCTGCCCTACGACGAGCCCTGGGGCTGGATGCAGCCCACCCGGCACGCCTACGGGGCGTTGCTGCTGGAGCAGGGCCGCGTCGCCGAGGCCGAGGCCGTCTACCGGGCGGACCTGGGGCTGGACGCCACTCTGCCGCGGCCGCTGCAACACCCGAACAACGTCTGGGCGCTGCACGGCTTCCACGAGTGCCTGCTGCGCACGGGCAAGGACGGCGAGGCCCGGATCATCGCCCGGCAGCTCACGCAGGCGGCCGCACTGGCGGACGTCCCGATCGAGGCGTCCTGCTTCTGCCGGACGCGGACCCGGGGGCCGGCGGCCCACGGGGAGGACCACCCCTGCCACTGAGCGGCCCGGCCGGCCACGAGGGCCGGCCGGACCGAGGCACTCCGTCCCGGGCGGTCAGCCGGTCCGGGTCGCACCGGTACGTCGCGGGCCCTTCAGCGGGACGCCACGACGGCCTGGAACGACTGCATGCAGGAGAAGCAGTGCCGGTCCGTCGTGTCACGCCGGGGCGACTCCTCCTCCTTGTCCACTCCGCACAGGGTCGATGTCTTGTCCGGGGTGAGGACATGCCACACCGGCTCCCCCGAAGTGTCTGCACCGCACCACATCTCGTGCATTCCCAGCTCCCTCCGGGTAGGCATGGAGGCCGCTGCCCATACGAGCACGGGACGCCCGCGCACCGCTCGTCCGGCGGGCCAGTCGGGTGACATGCGGGGCCGGGATGCATACCGGAGGCCGCCGCCGGATGCTGGAAGGATGAAGAAGGCGCCGATCGTGGTGCACCCGCCGCTCGGTTCGGGCGGACGCCGGGTGACGGTACGCGGTGAGATCGTCGGCCTGGCGGGCTCCGACCGCGACGTGGTGGAGTTCCTGAGGCGCGCGGGACTGCCGGACGGCGAACGGCTGCTGGACGATCCCGCCTGGGTCAGGTGGGCGGGCGGCCGGGCCCACGTCTACGACGCGGCCTGACGAGACGCACGCGCGTCACCACCGGCATTCCCGCGCGCACCCTGGTGTTCCCCCGCGCGGCGGTCGCCCGCGCCTGCACGCACGGCGGTCACCGTCGGCGCCGACTCCGACGGTGACCGCACCCGTCCGGGTACCCCCGCTTCTCCCCGCCACGCCCTGACGCGGCCGCCGCCCGCGCACGGACGGCCCGCGCACGGACGGCCCGCGCACCGACGGTCCTCACACGTGTGGTCCTCGCACGTGTGGTCCTCGCACGTGTGGTCCTCGCACGTGTGGTCCTCGCGCGTGCGGCCTCCGCACGGACGGTACGGCGCACGAGACCGGTGAGATTGCCGGTCCGCACCGGCCGCCTCCTCTCCGACAGTGGCACCGCCAGTCCATCGGCGCCGCCCCCGGCCGGGGCACGGTCCCCAGCCACGCCACAGTCCCGCACCCCGGCCGGCCGGGCGGTTCGCCGCGACAGAGAGGACCACTCGTCGTGCAGCAGCACCCCCACACCCGCAGGCGCACGTCCGGCCGCTTCGCCGGACTGACCGCGGCCCTCGCCGCCGTCGTCGCTCTGAGCACCCTCGGCGGCCCCGGCGCCCACGCGGCGGACAACCCCTACGAGCGCGGCCCGGCTCCGACCGAATCGAGCATCGAGGCGCTGCGCGGCCCCTACGCCGTGTCGGACGTCTCGGTCTCCTCGCTCTCCGTCTCCGGCTTCGGCGGGGGCACGATCTACTACCCGACCAGCACCGCCGACGGCACCTTCGGCGCGATCGCCGTCTCGCCCGGCTTCACCGCCTACCAGTCCTCCATCTCCTGGCTGGGCCCGCGCCTGGCCTCCCAGGGGTTCGTGGTCTTCACCATCGACACCAACACCACTCTCGACCAGCCCGCCTCCCGCGGCGACCAGCTGCTCGCCGCGCTGGACTACCTCACCCAGCGCAGCTCGGTGCGCGGCCGGATCGACAGCAGCCGCCTCGGCGTCATGGGCCACTCGATGGGCGGCGGCGGCAGCCTCGAAGCCGCCAAGGACCGGCCCTCGCTCCAGGCCGCCATCCCGCTGACGCCCTGGAACCTCGACAAGACCTGGCCCGAGGTGCGCACCCCCACCCTGATCTTCGGCGCCGACGGCGACACGGTCGCCCCGGTCTCCTCCCACGCCGAACCCCTCTACACCGGCCTGCCGTCCTCGCTGGACCGGGCCTACCTCGAACTGAACGGCGCCACCCACTTCACGCCCAACTCGTCGAACACGACGATCGCGAAGTACAGCATTTCCTGGCTGAAGCGGTTCATCGACAACGACACCCGCTACGAGCAGTTCCTGTGCCCGCTGCCGCGGCCCAGCCTGACGGTCGAGGAGTCCCGGGGCAACTGCCCGCACACCTCCTGAGGTTCCGGACACCCGGTGGCGGCCCGCGCGACGGCGCGGGCCGCCACCTGCGTTGTGCCGGTGCACCGCCGGGCGGCGGACAGCTTGGGCCGCGGCACACTCCGCCCGCCGCCGTACCGGGGAAGACCCGCTGGTGAAGCGGCAGTTGACCGTTCACCCAGAGGTGGACGGATTCCTTCCGTACGACCTTACGCGTGAGTAAGGTCCGGGGAATGACCGGACAGACGACCCTGCGGCAGCAGGTGATCTCCGAGCTGCTGGACACGCTCCGCACCGACGGCGGTGTCCGCGTGGTGACCGGTGAACCCGGCTGCGGCCGCACGGCGTTCCTCCGGCACGCCGCACGCCTCTTCCGCGCCGGGCCGGTGTGGCACCTGCGGCCCGCGGACGGCTCCACCGCGGAGGCGCTGTCCGACGCCCTGTGCGCGGCGGCCCGCACGGCACCCCTCCTGGTCTGCGCGGACGACGCCCACCTGTGGGACGAGGCGGCCCGCGCGGCACTCGCCCGGGCGGCCGCCCGGGTCCACGCGGCGGGGATCCGCGCGGGGCTGCTCCTGACCGTGCCCGGGCACCGGCCCGTCGACCCGGAACTGGCGGCGCTGCCGGTGCTGCGGCTGGGCCCGCTCACGGCCGGGGACGCGGAGCGGCTGGCCGACGACGCGTCGCACGGCGCCGTCCACCCCGCCGTGCGCGAGGAACTGGTGACGGCGGCGGAGGGCAACCCCGCGCTGCTGCTGGCGCTGGTCGACCGGCTGGCGCCCGCCCAGCTCGCCGGGCACCGGGCACTGCCCCGGCCGCTGGCCGACGGAGAGGTCCTGGCCGGGGTCGTCGGCGGGGCTCTGACCGGTGTGCCGCCCGATCGGAGGAGCCTGCTGCTGACCGCGGCGGCCGCCCTGTGGGCGACGGGGGAGCCGGACGCCGACGCGGACCTCGTCCTGCGGGCCGACGGGACCCGTGCGGCGGAGCCGTTGCCCGAGGTGCTGGTCCGGGCCGGTGACCGGCTCCGCTTCCGCAGCCCGCTGCTGGGGCGGGCGGTGTACGCCGGCGCGCCGGCCGAGCGGCGCCGTGCCGCGCACCGCGCGCTGACCGGCGCGCTGCCGGACCCCGAGGGCATCCTCGCGCTGCTGCACCGCTCGTGGACGGTCACCGGCCACGCCCCCGCCCTCTCCGACGCGCTGGCCCGCGCCGCCGCGGATCCGGCGCCGGAGCTGCCACCCGTCCTGCGCCACCGGGCGCTCACCAGGGCGGCCGCCCTCACCCCGGACGACGCGGCGCGCGTCCACCGGTGCACCGCCGCCGCGGAGCAGGCCGCCCTCGCCGGCCACCCGTCCAAGGCCCTGCGCCTGCTCGACGCCGCCCGCCGCCGTCCGGCGCCCGCGGCGGCGCGCGGCGGCGCGGAGCTGCTGCGGGGCGCGGTGCTGCTGGCCGACGGCCCGGTGGACGACGCCCGTGAATCCTTCCTGCTCGCCGCGACGCTGCTGTCGGCCACCGACCCGGAGGCCGCCGCCACGGCGACCCTCGGCGCGGCCGACGCCGCCTGGTCCGCCGGCGACCCCACCGCCTGCCTGGAGGTCCTCACCCCCGCTCCCGCGCCACCGGCCCGCACGCCCCCGTCCGGCACGGACGGCACCGACGCCGCCGCGTCCCACGAGGCCGTGCTGCGCGACCACCGGGACGGGATGCGGGCTGTGCTGCTGGGGGAGTTCGGCCGGGCCGCAGTGCCGTTGCGCCGGGTCGTCGAACGGGGGCTGTCCGGAGGTGACCCCGAGCGGCTGCTGCGCTCCGCCTCCGCCGCCCTCATGCTCGGGGACGTGACCACCGCCCGCCGCGCCGGCGCACGGGCCCTCGCGGCGGCCCGGACCCACGGTCGCGCCGCCCTCGAACCGAGGGCGCTGGAGTACCTCGCGTACGCCGAACTGCGGGCCGGGCGCCACCAGCTGGCCCGCACGCACGCCGAGGAGGGCCTGCGTACCGCCTCGCGGACCGGGCAGCGGAACACGGCCGCCCACCACCACGCCGCGCTCGCGCTCGCCGCGTCGATCGAGGGCGAGCGGGAGGTCGTCGCCGAGCACACGGCGGCCGCCCTGCGCACCGCTCGCCGGCACGGTCTCGCCCAGGCGGCGGCACTCGCCGAGTGGGCCGCCGCCCGCGCCGACCTGGGCGGCGGCCGTCCGCGGGAGGCCGCGGACCGGCTCGGTCCGCTGGTGCGGCCCGGTGCGCGGCGCGGCCACTTCGCGGTGTGGATGCTGGCCGTCCCCTGTTTCGTGGAGGCAGCCGCCCTCGCCGGGCGGCCCGAGCACGCACGCGCGGTCGTCGACGACTTCGCGCTGTGGGCCGCCTGCGGAGCCGACCCGCAGGCCCCCGCCCAGCTCCTGCGCTGCCGCGCGCTGCTGGCCGCCCCGGAGGCGGCAGACGCCCTGTACCGGCGCGCCCTGGAGCGCCACGAGGACACGGCCGGCGACTTCGAGCGGGCCCGCACCGCCCTCCTCTACGGCAAGTGGCTGCGGCGCAGACGTCGGCTGCGCGAGGCGCGGGCCCGCCTCGGTGAGGCCCTGATGGGCTTCGAACGGTGCGGTGCGCACCCCTGGATGCGGCAGACCGCCGCCGAACTGCGCGCGGGCGGCGCGGCCCCGGCCGGCGGCGGGTCCGGGGCGCTGTCCCGGCTGACGCCGCAGCAACTGCGCATCGCGCGGTGCGTCGCCGAGGGCGCCACCAACCGGGAGGTGGCGCTGAGCCTGTCCGTCAGCACCCGCACCGTCGACTACCACCTGCGGAACGTCTTCGCGACGCTGGGCGTCCGTTCCCGGGTCGAGCTTGTCCGACTGGTCGAACACGGGGAAAAGACCGGTGCACAGCTCTAGGGACCGACCGGACGGTATGCCATCCTTCACGGCAGGACGAGTCCGGTGGCGGCCGGCCCATGGGCTCCCCGTCCGGCCGGGCGCCGGTGAGGGGACCGCCGCACGGGCACCGCCGGGAAGCCGACCCTGGGGGAGATGCGCGATGCAACACGCCGTACGGCCACGTACTCTGCTCCGCCCCGGACCCACGCCCGCCGCTCCGCGTCCGCGGGCACCGCGCGTGCGGTCGCTGATCGACGCCGACGCGCTGCGCGTGCTGCACCGGGCGGCCCGTGTGCTGCTGGACGACCTGCCACAGGTCACCGACCGGCTGATCGCCGTACTCCTGGAGCAGGAGCCCGCCTACCGCACCGCGGTGGAGGGCGACGCCCTCGCCACCTGGCAGGAGGTGCACCGCTCACTGCGCCACAGCATCTCCTCGCTGCTCGATCCGCGGGGCGCCCGGGACGGGGCGCGCCGGTGCTCCTGGAAGATCGGTGCCACGCGCGCCGAACAGGGACTGCCGCTGGACGCGGTCCTGCACGCCTTCCGGCTGGGCGGCTCACTGGTGTGGCAGGGCCTCGTCGACGAGACGTCCCGGGCCGCGCCGGAGGACGTCCGGCTGCTGGTGCACGTGGCGTCCGACGTGTGGAACTTCGTCGACGAGCACTGCACGCTCGTCGCGGACGCCTACCGGCAGACCGAACGGCAGCTGGCATGGCGGAGGGAGAACAGGGTGCGTCTGCTGGCGGCGGCCCTGCTGGACGGCACGAGCAGGATCGCCGACCTGCCCGAGGCCGCTGTGGCGCTGGAACTGCCCGAGCACGGGCGCTACGTGGTCGTCGCGGCCGCCGGCGGCGGGCTCGCCGGTTGTCCGGGTGCCCAAGCGGCGCTCGCCCCGGGTGTGCGCGTGCACTGGCACACCGGTGCGGACGCCGATTACGGCATCGTTCTGGTCGAGGACGGTGAGGAGTCGATCGTGCAGGAGGAACAGGCACCCGGGACACGGGTGGGCGTCGGCAGCGCGGTCGAGGGCCTGGCCGCCGTGGGCGAGGCACGGCGACTGGCGGACACCGCGCTGACCCTGTGCCCGGAAGCGGGCGGAACCGTCCGGCTGACCGAGCACCTCCCGGCCGCACTGGTGGCGTCGAGCCCGGAACTCGGCGCCGCGCTCGCCGACCGGCTCCTCGGGCCGCTGGCCCACCTCGAACCCGCCGACGCGGAGGTCCTGCTGGACACCCTGGCCACCTGGCTGGCCTGCGACGGCTCCGCCCAGCGGGCGAGCCGCCGCCTGTACTGCCACCGCAACACCGTCCTCAACCGCCTGCGCCGCTACGAACAACTGACGGGCCGCTCCCTCTCCCGCCCCGCCGACCTCGTCGAGGTCAGCCTCGCCCTCACGGCCCGCACCCTCCTCAACCGCTGAACCCTCCCGAGGGGCGCGGGGAACCGCGCGCAGCGGGGTCCGGGAGCGCGGCCCCCAGGGAAGGGAAGGGGCGGCGGGGGCGGCACCCCCATCCCCACGCCTCCGATGTCACCCCGGCCCGAAGCCGTACCGGCCCCGCCCACCCGCCTGGGCACCCGCACAACCCCCGCCCACCCCCATTGGTACGCCGCAGCGAGCGCCCCTCGAACGCTGTACCGGCCGGTCGCGACCGTGCTGTCGTGGGCTCCCCTTCCCCCGAAGCCGTGCCGCCGCCCGCGGCGCGGTCCCGAGGAGCCGTGATGCCCGAAGCACCACCGGACGGCCTGCCCGCGCTGCGCGTCGAGAACGTCGACGTGACGTACGGGCGTGCGCTGTCCGCTCTCCGTTCCGTGTCCCTGACCGTGCCACCCGGCGCCGTCGTGGCGCTGCTCGGCGCCAACGGGGCCGGCAAGACGACCCTGCTGCGCGCGGTGTCCGGCACGTTGCGCCTGCACCGCGGCGCGGTCACGGCCGGCCGTATCCGCTACGGCGAGACGGTGCTCGACGGCAAGGACCCCGTCGCCGCGGTACGCGCCGGAGTCGTCCAGGTCCCCGAGGGACGGCGGGTGTTCGCCGGACTCTCGGTCGACGAGAACCTCCGGAGCGGAGGTCTCGGCCTCGGCCGCCGCGGCCGCGCCCAGGTCCAGGAGGCCCGCGACCGCGTGTTCGCGCTGTTCCCCAGGCTCGCCGAACGCACCCACCAGGCGGCCGGCCTGCTCTCCGGCGGCGAGCAGCAGATGCTCGCCATCGGCCGCGCCCTGATGGCCGCCCCCCGCCTGCTCCTCCTCGACGAGCCGTCCCTCGGGCTCGCCCCGCAGATGGTGCACCGGATCGCCGAGGTGATCCGCGAGATCAACGCCCAGGGCACCGCCGTGCTGCTCGTCGAGCAGAACGCCGGCATGGCGCTCTCCCTCGCCGACCACGCGCACGTCCTGGAGGTCGGCGAGACCCGGCTGTCCGGCCCCGCCGACGAACTCGCCCGCACCGACGCCGTACGCCGCCTCTACCTGGGCGAGTCGGCCGAGGACCAGGGGGCCGCGTGAACGACCGCACCACCACCGCACCGCCCGTGCTCGACGTACGGGACGTCACCGTGCGCTTCGCCGGACTCACCGCCCTCGACGGCGTCTCCTTCACCGTCACCCCCGGCTCCGTGCACGCGCTCATCGGCCCCAACGGCGCCGGCAAGTCCACCTGCTTCAACGTTCTGTCCGGCCTGTGCCGCCCGGCCGAGGGCACGGTGACCCTCGGGGAGACCGAACTGACCCGGCTCGCCCCGCACCGCATCGCCGCACTCGGGGTGGCTCGCACCTTCCAGAACATCGTCACCACCCACGGCACGGTCGCCGACAACCTCATGCTCGGCCGCCACGCCCTGACCCGCGCCGGCTTCGCCGCGAGCGCACTGCGCCTGCCGAACGCCCGCCGCGAACAGCGCGAGCACCGCGACCGGGCCCGTGAGATCGCTGAACTCACCGGACTGGGAGCACTCTTCGACAGCCCGGTCGCGCTGCTCTCGTACGGCGACCGCAAGCGCGTCGAACTCGCGCGCGCCCTCTGCCTGGAGCCGCGCGTACTGCTCCTCGACGAACCCGTGGCCGGCATGAACGCCTCCGAACGCGCCCGCACCGCCCGGGTCGTGGGCGAACTGCGCGCCGAACTCGGCCTGTCCATCGTCCTCGTCGAACACGACATGGGCCTCGTCATGCGTCTCGCCGACGACGTGACCGTGCTCGACTTCGGCCGGCGCATCGCCCACGGCACCCCCGACGAGGTCCGCCAGGACCCCGAGGTGCTGCGCGCCTACCTCGGCACCGACGCGACCGAGGAGGACGCGGCATGACGGTACTTCTCGACAACATCCTCGGCGGACTCGCACTCGGCGCGGTCTACGCGCTGGTCGCCCTCGGTTTCGTCGTCATCTTCAAGGCCTCCGGCGTCCTCAACTTCGCCCACGGTTCCCTGCTCCTGTTCGGCGGCTACCTCATCGCCGTCCTCCACGACGACCTGGGCTTCGCCGGGGCACTCGCCCTGGCGGTCCTGACCACGGCCGCCCTCGCGGGCGCGCTCGACCGCTTCCTGCTGCAACGCGGCGGTCAGGACGCCCACTCCGCGCACGTGCAGACCATCGTCACCATCGGCATCGACATCGTCCTGCTCACGGACCTCGCCCGGCGCATCGGCGGCGACCTGCTGACCCTCGGCGACCCGTGGGGCGACGCGGTGACCGAACTGGGGCCGCTCACCGTCGCCGACAGCCGGCTCGCCGCGATCGTGGTGTCGGCCGTGGTCATCGGCGCGGTGTTCGCGCTGTTCCGGTTCACCTCGTGGGGGCTGTCCCTGCGGGCCGCGGCCGAGGACCTGGAGGCCGCCGCGCTCATGGGCGTACGGCTCGGCCGGGTCCGCGCCGGAGCCTGGTGCCTGGCGGGCGCGCTCGCCGCCCTCGCGGCGGTGTTCCTCGCCGCGTTCCCCGCACCCGGTCTGGAGCGCACCACCGGCCAGATCGCCCTCAACGCCTTCCCCGCCGCGATCCTCGGCGGACTCGCCTCCCCGGCCGGCGCCCTCGCGGGCAGCCTGATCATCGGTCTCACCGAGGCCCTCGTCGTCGGCTACCAGTCCGAACTGCACGTCCTCGGCGAGGGATTCGGCGACGTCGCCCCGTACGCGGTGATGCTGCTGGTGCTTCTCGTACGGCCCACCGGGCTGTTCGGAGCGAAGGGAGCGGCCCGTGTCTGACCGCCTCCTCCACACCCTGACCCGCCGGCGCGGCCGGCTGCTGCTGCTCGCCGCCGTCCTGTGCCTGCCGCCCTTCTACCTGGACGCCTTCTGGCTGCGGATCGGCCTGTTCTCCATGGCCGCCGCCATCGGAGCCGTCGGGCTCGCCCTGCTCAGCGGCACCGCCGGCCAGCTCTCCCTCGGCCACGCCTTCTTCCTCGCCGTCGGCGCCTACGGCTACTCCTGGTTCGCGGGCGACCCCGGCCCCGGACTGCCCCCGGCGCTCGCCGTGCTCCTCGCGGTGCTGCTCGCCGGGGCGGCCGGGGGACTCTTCAGTCCCGTCGCCGCCCGGGTCAAGGGGATCTACCTCGGTATCGCGACGCTCGCCCTGGTGTTCCTGGGCCACCACGTCCTGCTGACCGCGGACTCCGTCACCGGCGGCTTCAACGGCCGCTCCGTGCCCCCGCTCAGCCTCGGCGGGTTCACCTTCGCGGAGAGCGACCCCGAACTGACCGTCATCGGTGTGCCGTTCGGTGCGGAGGAACGGCTGTGGTACCTGGGACTCGCCCTGTTCGCCTTCACCTGGTTCACCGCACGCGGCCTGCTGCGTTCGCGCCCCGGCCGGGCGCTGGCCGCCCTGCGCGACAGCGAGACCGCTGCCGCCGTGATGGGCGTCGACGTCGCCCGCCACCGCTCCGCGGCGTTCGTGGTGTCGTCGATGTACGCCGGGCTCGCGGGCGTGCTCCTCGCGCTCGCCTTCCGCCGCGTCGTCCCGGACTACTTCTCCCTCGTCCTGTCCGTCGACTACCTCGCCATGATCGTCATCGGCGGACTCGGTTCCGTCGCCGGAGCCACCGCCGGCGCCGTCTTCGTCACGGCGCTGCCCCTGCTGATGACCCGCTACGCCGACCAGCTGCCGCTGGTCGCCGCCCCCGGCTCGACCGAGGGCGCCGTGGGCCCCACCGAGGCCGCCCGCTACCTCTACGGCGCGGCCATCGTCCTGGTCCTGCTGTACGCCCCCGACGGTCTGCACGGCCTGGCACGCCGGGCCGGCGACCGCGTACGGCGCCTCCGATCCCGTCCCCCCGCCGACCCGACCGACCGTCCTTCGTCCCCGCAGCCGACCGCAGCCGCACGACCCAAGGAGCACACCCCGTGAACACCACGCACCACAGGCCCCGCAACGGGCGCCGCACCGCCGGCACCGTCCTCGCCGGCGCCCTCGTCCTGCTGCTCGCGGCCACCGGATGCAGCTCCAAGGCGGAGGACGGCAAGGGCGGCGGCGAAGCCGCCGACGGCGTCCGCACCGGCCCGGGCATCGGCGCCGACACCATCAGACTGGGCGCCCTCACCGACCTGACCGGCCCCTACGCCACCCTCGGCAAGAGCATCGTGCAGGCCCAGCAGATGTGGGCCGACGAGGTCAACGCCGACGGCGGCATCTGCGACCGCAAGATCGAGATCGTGGTCAAGGACCACGGCTACGACGTGCAGAAGGCCGTCACCGCCTACGCCGACATCGCCCCCGACGTGGTCGCCCTGCCCCAGGTCATCGGCTCCCCGGTGGTCGCCGCCCTGCTCGACGACATCCAGCAGGACAAGATGCTCACCTTCCCGCAGGCGTGGGCCGCCTCCCTGCTCGGCAAGGACGCCATCCAGGTGCTCGGCACCACCTACGACGTCGACATGATCGCCGCCGTGGAGTTCCTCACCCGCACCAAGGGCCTGAAGAAGGGCGACACCATCGGTCACGTCTACTTCGAGGGCGACTACGGCGCCAACGCCCTGGAGGGCTCCACCTGGGCGGCCGGACAGGCCGGCCTGAAGGTGACCGGACAGAAGATCAAGGCGACGGACACCGACCTGTCCGCCCAGGTCTCGGCCCTGAGCAAGGAGGGCGTCAAGGCCGTCCTGATCAGCGCCGGGCCCGCCCAGACCGCCTCCCTGGTCGGCGTCGCCGCCTCCCGCGGGCTGAAGGTGCCCGTCGTCAGCAGCGCCCCCGGCTTCGCGCCCCAGCTGATGAAGACGCCGGCCGCGCCCGCCCTGGCCGCCATGCTCAGCATCGTGAGCGCCGCGCCGGCCGTCAGCTCCGAGCTGCCCGGCGTGCAGCGCATGGTGGCGTCGTACCAGAAGAAGTACCCGGACTCGCCGGTCGACTCCGGCGTGCTCTCCGGGTACAACGCCGCCCAGCTGATGGGCGCCGACCTGAAGAAGGCCTGCGAGTCGGGCGGCCTCGGCCGGGAGGACGTCGTCAAGGCGCACCGGTCACAGGCCAACGCCGACACCGGCCTCGGCACCCCGCAGAACTTCTCCGACGTCGACCGCCCCGCGAGCGTCAAGACCTACGTCCTCAAGCCCGACGCCAAGGCGGTCGGCGGCGTGGTGAACGCCGAGGACGCGCACGCGGCGCCGGGAGTGGAGGACTACCTGTCCGGGCGGTGACGGACGGCCGCTCCGGGCGGCCGGCCCCGGCGGACCCCAGGGGAGGGGACCGCCGGGGTCAGCCCCCGGCCGCCTCCGGGTCGCGGTCGGACGACGGCCAGACGTACGGCAGGTCGTCCGGCTCGTCCGGGAAGCGTTCCGCGTACACGTCCGGGTCCTTGCGGAGCAGCGCCGAGCGGTGACTGCGGTGCACCGCCTCGTCCCCGAGCCAGGGCGGCAGCTCACCGGCCCCCGCCAGCTCCCGCTGTGCGCGCACCGGCGCGCCGGGCCGCACCCGCGCCAGGTCGGCCACCAGCGTCGCGGCGCAGCTGTCCTGGTGGCCGAGGTCGCGCCACACCCGGCAGACGTCCAGGCCGTAGCGGACCAGTGCCTCCTCGTAGCCGGTCCACATGCGCACCGCGGGATGGCGGCGCCACCCGTACCCCGGCACGATCAGCCCGCGCAGCACCTGGATGGCCTCGACCCGCTGCTTGCCGAGCCGGCGCCGGTCGAGGACCAGCGCCGACTCCTGGAAGTCGGGGTACGGCAGAAAGGTCTGCATGCGTCCGTCCCTACGGGCCGGGGACCGCCGTGCCGTCGGCGCACGGCTCACCGCACCGCAGTTCCCCTTCCCCGGCGGCCCACACCCCGAGGGGCCCGCACGGCTCAGCCCATCGTGCCCAGACGCGCCTCGCGCCACAGGTCGACGCCGCCGTCGGTGGCGTACGTGTCGATCTCGGCCAGCTCCTCGGCGGAGAAGTCGAGGTTCTCCAGCGCGGCCACGTTCTGCTCCAGCTGCTCGGTGCGGGAGGCGCCCATGACCAGCGAGGTGACCCGCCGGTCCCGGAGCGCCCAGGCGAGCGCCATCTGCGCCAGGGTCTGTCCGCGGCGGGCCGCGATGCCGTTCAGGGCGCGGAGCCGGCCCAGCATCTCCTCGGTCAGCCATCCGCTGTCGAACGACTTGCCCGCCGCCGCCCGGGAGTCCCGCGGCACACCGTCCAGGTAGCGCCCGGTCAGCAGCCCCTGCGCGAGCGCCGTGAACCCGATGACCCCGAAGCCCTCCTCCTGCGCCGCGTCCAGCAGACCGTCCGTCTCGATCCAGCGGTTCAGCATGCTGTAGGACGGCTGGTGGATCAGCAGCGGAGTGCCGAGGTCGCGGAGGATGGCCGCGGCCTCCCGGGTGCGCTCGGCGTCGTACGAGGAGATGCCCACGTAGAGGGCCTTGCCCTGGCGGACCGCCGTGTCCAGGGCCCCCATGGTCTCCTCCAGGGGCGTGGTGGTGTCCAGGCGGTGCGAGTAGAAGATGTCGACGTGGTCCAGGCCCATGCGCTTCAGCGACTGGTCCAGGGAGGCCAGCATGTACTTGCGGGAGCCGCCGCCCTGTCCGTACGGGCCGGGCCACATGTCCCAGCCGGCCTTGGTGGAGATCACCAGCTCGTCCCGGTAGGGCGCGAGGTCCCGGCGCATCAGCCGGCCGAAGTTGACCTCGGCGGAGCCGTAGGGCGGGCCGTAGTTGTTCGCCAGGTCGTGGTGGGTGATCCCCAGGTCGAAGGCGCGCAGGGCGATCTCGCGCTGCGTCTCGAAGGCCCGGTCGTCGCCGAAGTTGTGCCAGTAGCCCAGGGACAGCAGGGGGAGGTCGAGGCCCGAGCGGCCGGTGCGCCGGTAGCGCATGGTGCCGTCGTAGCGCTCGGGGCGGGCGATGTGGTTCATCGGCTGGTCTCCGGTGGTGCGAGTGGGGGCGTCCCGTGGGATGGTGTTGCTCCTCGCCCACACTGCCCCCGCGTGATCCGGAAGTCCAACCGATCCCTTCCATGGAATTCAGCGGTGCCGCTTCTGAATCCCCAGGAGGTCCGCCATGCGCATCCGTTCGCTGACCGTCGGCCTGGCCGCGGCATTCGCGGTGTCCTGCCCGGTCCTGACCGCCCCTTCCGCGGCCGTCCCCTCCGCCGTGACCGCCCAGCCCCTGGTCGTCGACCGGGTGCTCACCTACGACGCGAGAGCCGCCGCGGAGTTCCGGGCCGCCGTCGACCGCGGCGCGGCGATCTGGAACGCGAG
This sequence comes from Streptomyces pilosus, assembly GCF_014649835.1. GTDB lineage: Bacteria > Actinomycetota > Actinomycetes > Streptomycetales > Streptomycetaceae > Streptomyces > Streptomyces pilosus. The sequence goes on from NZ_BMTU01000002.1 coordinate 475,829, forward strand.
CGTCGACGGCGTGGAACTGCGCCCGGCCGGGGCCGGGCAGCGCGCCGACATCCGCGTCGTGGCGGACGACGGCTGGCCGCGCTCCCTCCCGGACTCCCTGGGCCGGGGCACCGTCTACATCGGACGCCAGGCCATCGACCAGGGACACTCGGCGGTCCGCGTCGCGGCCCACGAACTCGGCCACATGCTGGGCCTCCCGGACCGCAAGCCCGGCCCCTGCTCCCGTCTGATGTCGGGCGCCAGCGCCGGGACCTCCTGCACGAACCCGTACCCGAACGCCGCGGAGCGGGCCCAGGTGGAGGAGAACTTCGAGGGAGCCGCCGCCGGGGCGTCCATGTGACGATGTGACAACCGAGGCGATCACCGCTACGGTTGTCACAGGTCAGGGCGAGGAGAACCTCCCACCCCGGGCCGTGCGTTGGTGGTCCAAGGAAAGACGCCCCGCTTCCTGCGGGGAGATGCAGGTGCAAGGCCTGCCCGGCGCTCCGCAGTCGAGCCCCGTCCCGGAGTCCCGGGACGGGGCTCGTGCCGTTGTCGCCGGGTTCAGCGCTGCGCCGGCAGGGTCCAGCAGTTGGAGCGGGTCGGTTCGCCCCGGAGCCGGTCGGTCAGCCACTCCACCGCGTCGCCCTGGTCGGTGAGGAGCGGAGCCAGGTGGTTGGTGAGGATCTTGTCGCCGAGGTTGGGCAGCCGGACCGCCTTGTAGGTCACGTCGCCGCCCTTCTCGCACCAGTCCACGGCCAGTTGGCGGGCCTGCTCGTGGGGGACGATGTCGTCCTGGACGCCGGTGACGAGCCGGACCGGCCCGGTGGGCCTCATCGTGCTGATGCGCTGCTTGTCGAGGGCGGCCTGGGCGGCGGGCTCGGCGGCGATGATCTCGGCGAGGGACTTGCCGCTCGTGGTCCACTTGGTGCTCTTGGTGAAGCCGTGGCCGAGGATCGCGTCGCCGACGCAGGCGGTGGAGACGTCCTTCAGCGCCGCGCGTCCGGCGGCGTTGACGTTCGCCTCGACGACCCGGCGCAGTTCGGGTTCGGCCTGCGCGAAACCGTTGATCGACCAGCCCAGCGCGCCGGCCAGCGCACTGCCGTCGATGCCCTTCATCACGGCCGTCAGATCGGCGGGCGGCGCCCCGCTGTAGGTGCCGGCGAGCGGGACGTCGGGGGCGTAGGTGCTCTGGAGTTCGGCCGCGGAGGCGGTGGCGCCGCCGCCCTGGCTGTAGCCGTACATGCCCACGCGGGAGGCCGGGGTGACGGACGCGCCCGGCACGGCGCGCGCGGCCCGGGCGGCGTCCAGCATGGCGTGTCCCTCGTCGACACGGTTGACGTAGGTGTGCAGCCGGTCCGTCGCCCCGAGGCCGGCGTAGTCGGTGACGACGACGGCCGCCCCGGTGGCGAGCAGCCGGTAGACGGCCAGCGTCTCGTACCCGAACGACACGGTCCGGCCGTTGAGCGTCAGCGGGTTCTGCAGGGCCAGGGAGGGAGCGCACTGGTCGCCCTGGCCCATGGTCCCGGAACCGACGACCACCAGGGGCCGGGGTCCGGCGCCCTTCCAGGCGGCGGACGGCTCGATGTAGGCCCCGGTGACGGCCACCGGCTGCCCGGCCGAGTCGGTGGAGGTGTACATGAGCCGGGTCGCCGTGCCCGGCAGGGTGCGGCCGTCGAGGCCGGGCAGGCTCAGGCCGAGACGCAGCGGCTCGTGGCGGACCAGCACGCCGTTGCCCGCGGGGAGTTCGGCGGGCGGGGTGTAGAAGGCGGGGATGGTGACGCCCCGCGAGACCACGGGGTCGGTCGCGGCGGCGGGCGGCGCGGACACGCACACACAGGCCGTCGTGGCGACGACGGTGGTCAGCGCGCTGCTGATACGGCTCACGGCTCACTCCTCGCTCTGCTCCTGAAGGTGAAACGTGAAACTAACAGCGCTCGCTTACCGCCGGTAACCCATGGGTAAGTTACGTCACGGTAACTTTTGGCCCGCCGCCCGGGCGTGACCCTGGGCGCACACCGGAGCGGGCCCCGCCGGACGGTCGTCCGGCGGGGCCCACTCGTGAACTGCCGGGTCGTCAGGCCGTGTGCAGCGTCAGCCCGTAGCGGTTGAGGATCTCGTTGACCGGCTGGAACCAGGTCTCGCCGCCGCTGGAGCAGTTGCCCCAGCCGCCGGAGGTGACGCCCTGCGCCTGGTCGCCGCTGATGAACGAGCCGCCCGAGTCACCGCCTTGGGCGCACACGCTCGTCTTCGTCATCTGGTGGACCGCGCCCTGGCTGTAGTTGACGGTCTCGTTCTTGGCCAGCACCCGCCCGCAGTGCCAGTGGGTGGTGGAGCCGGAACGGCAGATCGAGGCCCCGACCGGCGCCTCCGCCGAACCGCGCACGAGCTGGTCCGGAACCGTGCCCCAGCCGAGCACCACCGGCACCGTCCACCAGCCGCTGCCCACGTTCACCCAGGCGTAGTCGTTGCCGGGGAACGAGGAGCCCTGGAAGTTGCCGATGTAGGAGCCGTCCCAGCCCCTGACCTGCTGTCCCACCCCGCCGCAGTGCCCGGCCGTGACGAAGCCGCCGTGCACCGAGAAGCCTATGGAGCAGCGGACGTTGCCGGTGTAGTAGGGATCGCCGCCTACGGTCCCGGCGGCGAAGGTCACGGCCGGTGCGGGCACGGTCCGCACGGTGACCGGGCCCGCTTCCCTCGCCTTGTCGACGAAGGCGCGGACATCGTTGTCGGACCGCTCGCCCTCGACCACGTTCACCACGACCGTGTTGCCGGCCGGGTCGACGGACCAACTGCTGACGCCCGACGGCGCGTCGAGGCGGTCGATGCGGGCCTTGGCCGCGTCCAGTCGCCGCGCGCTGTGTTCGACGGTGCGGACGGTGGCGCCGGCCGAACGCAGCGCCTCGACCGTGCCGGCTCCGGCGTCCCGGGTGACGGCGACGGTCAGCTTCTCGCTCCCGGCGTCGAACCAGGCACCGCCGTAGGCCGGTCCCGCGGTCCTGCGCGCCTCGGGTGCGAGGTCGGTGGCCCGGCGTTCGGCGGCCAGCCGGTCCGCCGCCTCGGCGCGGGTCAGGCCGAAGTCCCGCCGCATCGCGTCCAGCAGGGCGGTGGAGGCGGGTGCGGAGTCCGTGCTGCGGGCGGCGGGGGAGTCGGGGGCGCCCTGCGCCGAGGCGGGCACGGTGCCGGCCGCTGTCCAGCTGCCGATCAGGAGCAGGGCGGCCACGCCGGCACGCGTGAATCTGATGCGTCTCATGGAAGGTTGCCCTTCGTCGTTCCAACAAGGTGGGGGCGGAACAACCGCGTGTGAGAGCGCTCTCACCGCGAGGTGAGCCGAGCGTAGCGAGGCGATGGGTGTCAGGTCTATGCCAATGCACGGCCTCATTTGGCTGACGCCCCGTCAGCCGCGTGAGCCCGGCGGCTCCCTTCCGGTCCGGCCGAGGGCGCGACAACCGGCCGCCCGGGCCGCCCCGTTCAGCGCGCGCCCTGCTCGGCCCGCTCGGCCTCCGCGGCGGCTTCGTCCGCCTCCCGCCGGGCCCGGTCCAGGGCGTCCGCAGCCGTCCGGTCCCGCTGCTCCGCCTCGCGCTGCTCCCGCTCGGCCCGTTCCAGCGCCGCGCGTCCCTCCTGGAGCTGTGCCTCCAGCGCCGACACCCGCTCCCCGGTCTCCCGACGGCGCTCGCGCGCCGCCGCCAGCGACGCCGCGGTGTCCTCCCGCTCCACGCGCCGGGCACGCAACTCCTCCTCGGCCGCCCGGGCCGCCTCCCGCGCACGGGCGAGCCGCTTCGCACGCTGTTCCGCGAGCCGGTCCCGCTTCCCCGCCGTGACCGGCCGGTCGCGGGGCGCCCCCCGCGCCGGGCCGGTCCCTTCCGCCGTCTCCGCCGGAAAACCCGACGGCGGGGTCAGCGCGCTCTCCACCCGGCCCGTCGCCCACAGGCCGGCCGCCTCCGGATCGGCGAGCACGGCGCGCAGGGTCGTCTCGACGTCCCGCCGCACCGGCTCCGACAGCGGATGCCCGGCATCCCGCGCCAGCTCCGCCGCCTGCCGGGACAACGCGGAGACGATGCGCCGCCGCTGGGCCGACAACTCCTTCATCCCGCTCGGATCCAGTGTGGCGTGGGCCTCGCGCAGCGCCCGTCCCAGTTCCAGGAACCGCTCCGCCTCGTCGGGCCGGGAGCGCCGGAGCAGATTCGCCGCCCAGGCCGCGAGGGTGGGGCGGCGGGCGGCGTGGATGCGGCGGGCATCGTCGGCCCGCCCGGCCGTCCGGGCGGCCGCGGCCCGTTCCTCGCGCCGGGTGACGAAAGCGGACGGCGGCAGCGCGTACAGCTCGTCGAGGACCGCCTCCACGTCCTCGCCCCCGCCGTCCCTCACACCCTTGCGCCGCATGATCCCCAGACTCCACCGAACCCCGCGGCCGCGCACGCGGGGCGGCACCCCCCACGGTGCCGGCCCGGTCGGGAGGCTCCGGCGAGCGGCGCCGCGAGAGGAGACCGGGCCCGGGGAACGGTGCCCGGGCCGACGCGGTCCGGCCGTCGAGGCCGTCGTCACGAGCCGCCCGGGGGAGCCGCCCCGCGCCCTCCCGGGGCCCGCGGGCCGTTCACGCCGGCTGTCCCGCCACGGACGGGAGCTCCCCGGGACGGCGGCGGCCGGCACGGCGAGGCACCCGTCTGCCGCACCCGTCAGGATTGAATGCCACGTCAGCGGGCACTCTGGGGCCCCGACCGGGGTACACCCCCACGACCGAGCGGGCCGCTGCCGACGGCCGAATTCCACGAAGGAGTTGGTGCGGTGCTGTTCCTGCTTGCCGCCCATGCGGGTGTCGCGGCGGCGATCCCCTGGTGGCAGCGGCGGCTGGGCCGTGCCGTGTGGATCGTGGCGGCCCTGGTGCCGCTGGCGACGGTGGCCTGGGCGGGCACGTGGACGGCGGAGGTCCTGGACGGCGGGGACCACCGGGAGTCCCTGTCCTGGGCCCCGGCACTCGGGCTGACGATCGACCTGAGGCTGGACGCCCTGTCCCTGCTGATGCTGTGGATCGTCGCCGGCGTCGGAGCCCTGGTCCTGCTGTACTGCCGGTACTACGTCGAGCGGGACGCGGGCCGGCAGGCCGCCCTGCTGCTGGCCTTCGCCGGGACGATGGCGGGACTCGTGCTGGCCGACAACCTCTTCGTCCTGTACGTCTTCTGGGAACTGACCACGGTCGCCTCCTTCCTGCTCATCCAGCAACGCGGTGAGCGGGAGGAGGAGCGCCGCGCCGCCCGGCAGGCGCTGCTGGTGACCACGGCCGGCGGCCTGGTCATGCTGCTCGGCTTCATCATGCTCGGGCAGGCCGCGGGCACCTACCGCGTCTCGGAGATCCTGGCCGACCCACCGCGCGGCGGCACGGTGTCCGCCGCGGTCGTGCTCGTCCTGATCGGCGCGTTCGCCAAGTCCGGGCAGATGCCGCTGCACGGCTGGCTGCCCGCGGCGATGGTGGCCCCCACACCGGTCAGCGCCTACCTGCACGCGGCCGCGATGGTCAAGGCCGGGGTCTACCTGGTGGCCCGGCTGGCACCGGCCCTCGCCGAGGTGCCGCCGTGGCGGCCGATGGTGCTGGCCGTCGGTCTGACGACGATGGTGCTTGCCGCCTGGCGTGCCCTGCGCGCGACCGACCTCAAGCTGCTCCTGGCCTACGGCACGATCAGCGAACTCGGCATGCTGACCGCCCTGCTGGGAGCCGGCACGCGGACCGCCGCGCTCGCCGGCACGGTGATGCTGCTCGCCCACGCGGCGTTCAAGGCGGCGCTGTTCCTGACGGTGGGGATCCTGGACCACCGGACCGGGACCCGGGACATCCGGGAACTGTCGGGGGCGGGACGCCGTATGCCGGTGCTGTGCGCGGTCGCCGTGCTCGCCGCCGCCTCGATGGCCGGTCTTCCGCCGCTCCTGGGATTCGTCGGCAAGGAAGCCGCCCTGGAGGCGTTCTGGAAGGGCACGGACATCGGCGGCAACGAACTGCTGGGCGTGGCCCTGGTCATCGGCTCCGTCCTGACCGTGGCGTACGCGGCGCGGTTCGTGACGGGTGCCTTCGGCGGACGCCCGAACGCCGCGGTGGACGGGGCGGAGCGCCCCGAGCCCGGCTTCGTCGCACCGGTGGCCGTCCTGTCGGCCGCGGGCCTGGTGCTCGGCGTGGGACACGCGGCCACCGCGGCCGTCACGACCGCCTACGCGGACGTGTACCCGCCCGGACCGCACGGCCCGTACGAGCTGTCCCTGTGGCACGGCTTCACACCCGTGCTCGGCCTGTCGGCGCTCACCCTGCTCCTGGGCGCTCTCGTGCACGCGGTGGGCCCCGGCAGGTGGGCGGTGCCCCGGCTGCCGGACGTGCAGCGCGCCTTCGACCGCGCGACCGCGGGACTGGACCGGCTGGCCACGGTCGTCACCCGGCACACCCAGGTGGGGTCGCTGCCGGTCTACCTGACCGTGCTGCTGGTCACCCTGGTGGCGGTGCCGGGTGTCGCGCTGGCGGCCGCGGCACCCTCGCCGGGCTCCCCGCCGCTGTGGTGGTCCCCGGTCGAGCCGTTCCTCGCGGTGGTGATCCTGGGGGCGGCCGCGGCCGTCGTCGCCACCCGGTACCGGCTGACCGGGGTGCTCCTCGCCGGCGCGGCGGGCTACGGGGTGGCGGCGGTGTTCGTGGTGCGGGGCGCGCCCGACCTGGCGCTCACCCAGTTCCTCGTGGAGACCATGACGCTGGCCATGGTGGTCTTCGTACTGCGCCGCATGCCGCCCCGGTTCAGCCCGGGCCGGGTCCGCCGGCGCGCCCGCCTCGTGCGGGCCGCGGCGGCCGGGGCCGTGGGCGTCCTCGTCACCTGCTTCGCCCTGGTCGCCTCCGCCGCCCGCACGGCTCCGGCGATCTCGACGGAGTACGCGCGGCAGGCCGCGGAGACGGGTGCCAAGAACGTCGTCAACGCCATCATCGTCGACTTCCGCGCGCTGGACACCGTGGGAGAGATCGCGGTGCTGCTGGTCACGGCGGTCGGCGTCATGAGCCTGGTACGGGTGCGCGGAGCCGAGGAGCGGATCCCGGGCGGCGGCGCGCCCGGCACGTTCCCGACCGCGCACTGGGACGAACCGGCGCGGACCTGGCTGCCGGGCGCCGGCGAACGGCCCGGCGGCGAACGGTCGGTGCTGCTGGAGGTGGCCACCCGTCTGCTGTTCCCCTCGATCCTCCTGCTGTCGCTGTTCCTGCTGTTCTCCGGCCACTACCGCCCGGGTGGCGGCTTCTCCGGCGGCCTGGTGGCCGGCCTGGCCTTCGTGCTGCGGTACCTGGTGGGCGGACGGGCGGATCTCGGGGCGGCCGTCCGGGTGCCGGCGGGCGCGGTCGCCGGCTCGGGCCTGATGCTCGCGGCCGGCGTCGGCCTCGCACCCCTCGCCTTCGGCGGCGTACCGCTGGAGAGCGCGCTGGTGACGGTCCGTCCGCCGCTGCTCGGCACGGTCGAGATCGCCACCAACCTGTTCTTCGACGTCGGTGTCTACCTGCTCGTCGTCGGAGTCGTACTGAAACTGCTGTCGGGAGTGGGCGTCTCGCTCGAACACGACGGCACCCCGGCGGACGGGGAGAGGGAGGGAAGTCACCGGTGAACTCGGTCGACGTGACGATGGCACTGGTGGTCGGCGGCCTGTTCACCGCGGGATTCCACCTCATGCTCCAGCGGTCACTGATGCGGATCGTCTTCGGCTTCATCCTGCTCGGCCACGGCACCAACCTGCTGCTGCTGGTGGTCGGGGGCAGCCCGGGACGGCCACCGGTCGTGCAGGGGGAGGGGACCGCGCCGACGGCCGACCCGCTGCCGCAGGCCATGGCCCTCACGGCGATCGTGATCACCTTCGGTCTCACCGTCTTCCTCGTGGCCCTGGCCTACCGGTCCTGGCGCCTGTCCGGGCACGACGAGGTGCGCGACGACCTGGAGGACCGGCGGATCGGCACCGCCCGGGAACGCGCCGGGAACGACCCAGGACCGGAACACGGTGCGGTGGACGGCACGACGGACGGAGCGGACCGATGACGGGCGTCCTGCCGGCCCTTCCCGTCCTGCTGCCGGTCCTGGGCGCCGGCCTGACCCTGTTCCCCCTGTCCCACGCCGTGGTGCGCGCCCTCAGTACGGGCGTCCTCACCCTCGTCCTGGCCTGTGAGGCCGCACTCCTCGTGCTGGCCGACACCCGCGGACCGCAGGCGCTGCACGTCGGCGGCTGGCCCGCCCCGCTCGGCGTCACCCTCGTGGCCGACCGGCTGTCGGCCCTGCTGCTCACCGTGTCCACACTGGTCGCCCTGGCCGTGCTGGTCTTCGCCATCGGCCAGGGCACCGCCGAGGACCGCACCCCCTCCGTGGTGGTCTTCCACCCCGCCTTCCTGCTGCTCATCACGGGCGTCAGCCTGGCCTTCCTCTCCGGCGACCTGTTCAACCTCTTCGTCGCCTTCGAGGTGATGCTCGCCGCGTCGTACGTGCTGATCACCCTGGACGCCGACGAGAACCGCACCCGTGCGGGAATGACGTACACGATCGTCAGCCTGACGTCGTCCCTGCTGTTCCTCTCCCTGATCGCCCTGGTCTACGCGGCCACCGGCACCGTCACGCTGGCCCAGCTCGGTCCGCGGCTCGCCGAACTGCCCGACGGGCTGCGCGGCGCGTTCGCCCTGCTCCTGCTGACGGTCCTCGGCATCAAGACGGCCGTCATCCCCCTGCACTTCTGGCTGCCCGACAGCTACCCCACCGCCCCCGCGCCGATCACCGCCGTGTTCGCCGCCCTGCTGACCAAGGTCGGCGTGTACGCGCTGCTGCGCACCCAGACGCTGCTCTTCCCCCGCACCGACGTGTGGACCCTGCTGGCCTGCGCGGCGATCATCACCATGATCGTGGGGATCCTCGGCGCCATCGCCCAGGACGACCTCAACCGGCTGCTGTCCTTCACCCTGGTCAGTCACATCGGTTTCATGCTGTTCGGGCTGGCGCTCTTCGACGCGCGGGGCCTGACCGGCTCCATCCTCTACGTCATCCACCACATCGTCGTCCAGGCGGCCCTCTTCCTCGCCGCCGGGCTCGTCGTGGGCCGGACCGGCACCGCGGCGCTGCACCGGATGGCGGGGCGGTGGCCCCCGGGCGTCCTGGTGATCGCGCTGTTCGCGGTCCCCGCCATGAGCCTGTCGGGGATCCCGCCGTTCTCCGGCTTCGTCGCCAAGCTGGCCCTCCTCGAGGCCGGAGTGGCGCAGGGCGGCCCGGTGGCGTACGCACTCGCCGCGGCGGCCCTCCTCACCAGCCTCCTGACGCTGTACGCCATGACCCGGGTGTGGACCGTGGCCTTCACCGCGCGGGTGGCCGGCCACCGCGAGGAGCCACCGCCGGAACCGGACACCCCGGCGGCCCGCCCGAGCGGGACGCGGTTCATGTTCGCCGCGGCGGCCGGCATGACGGTGGCCGGGATCGCGATCGCCGTGTGCGCGGGTCCGCTCGCCGAGCTCGGTGAGCGGGCGGCCGAGGACCTGCTGCACCCGCGGGACTACCGATCCGCCGTCCTGGGGGAGGGGGACCGGTGACCGGCCCGACGGACACCCCGCGCCGCGGCCGCCGGGCGCTGCGCCATCTGCCGCTGGTGGTCTGGCTGTGGATCCTGTGGATCCTGCTGTGGGGCTCCACCGGATCGACCGGGCCGGTGGTGTTCGCCGGCGGCCTGCTCGTGGCCGTCGCCGTGGTCGTGTCCTTCCCCCTGCCTCCCCTGCAGCCGGGAGCGGTGCCCCGGCCACTGCGGATCGGGCGACTGCTGGCCCACCTGCTCACGGACATCGTCGGAGCCGGCGCCACCGTCGCCTGGCAGGCGCTGCGCCACGGCAGGAGAACCTCCACGGCGATCATCGAGGTCCCGCTGCGGGTCGACACCGACCTGCTGATCACCCTGGTGGCCGAGGTCGTCACCATCAACCCGGGCACCGTGGTGACGGAGATCGACCGGCGCCGCGGGGTGCTGTACGTGCACGCGCTGCCGATCCGCGACGAACGGGACCTCGCCCGCCTCCGCGAGGAGGTGCGGGCCGTGGAACGCCGGGTCGCGCGCGCGGTCGGCCACAGCCATGGCCCCGACGACCGGGAACCTGCCCCCGGCGCACCGGACGGGCCGCAGGAACAGTCCCGCGAGGGGGAGCGATGACGGTGCTCTACGGCGTCACCCTGACCGTGCTGGCCGTGGCCGGCCTGCTGACACTTTTGCGCCTGGTCCGCGGCCCGGCCGCGCTCGACCGCATCATGGCGCTCGACGTCCTCGTGACCATGGTCCTCGCCGGGACCGCCGTGGGCATGATCGCGCGGGACGACACCACGTCCGCCCCCGTGCTCGTCGTCGTCGCCCTCCTCGCCTTCATCGGGTCGGTGACGGCGGCTCACCTGATCGAGAAGCGCAAGGGGATGCGATGACCGTCGTACGGGACGTCGTCACGGCGGTGCTCCTCCCGGCCGGAGCCGTCTTCTGCCTGCTGGGCGCGCTGGGACTGCACCGCTTCCCCGACACCGTGAGCCGGCTGCACGCCGCCGCCAAGGCACAGACGCTGGGAGTGCTGCTCGTCCTGGTGGGAGCGGCCGCGCAGATGTCGCCGCGTCACGCCCCGGTGCTGCTCCTCGTCGCCCTCTTCCAGCTGTTCACCGTGCCGATCACCAGTCAGATCATCGCCCGCACGGCCTACCGCACCCACGGACTCGACCGCGACCGGCTGCTGCGCGACGAGCTCGGGGACCGTCTCGCCCGCGACGGCACGCCCGTGGACGCCGGGGACGGTGCCGGACGGGACGACGACGCGGAGCGCTGACGGGGGCCGGCGCCCGGACCGCCCCCGCCCGGCGGTACGGGCGCGGACAGGCGGCGGACCGGGGACCGCGGTGCGCGGGGCACCGCCGTCCGGGCCCCGCCCGCCACCGTGGACGGACGGGGCCCGGCGTCACCTCACAGGGTGCGCTCCAGCCGGTCCGCCATCTGCTGGACGAAGCGCGCCGGGTCCTTCGGCCGGCCGCCCTCCGCCAGCACGGCCAGCGTGTGGAGCAGTTCGGCGGTCTCGGTGAGTTCCGCGTGGTCCCCACGCTCCCCGTACGCCTCGTTCAGGCCCTTCACCAGGGCGTGGTCCGGGTTGAGTTCGAGGATGCGCCGGGCGCGCGGCACCTCCTGGCCCATGGCCCGGTACATGCTCTCCAGCGCCGGCGTCATGTCGTTCGCGTCGGCCACCAGACAGGCCGGCGAGACCGTCAGCCGCGTCGACAGCCGCACCTCCTTGACGTCCTCCTCCAGCCGCTCCCGCATCCAGCCGAGCAGGCCCGCGTACGCCTCGGCCTGCTTCTCCCGGTCGTCCTCGCCGCGGTCGTCCTCCCGGGCGGCGAGGTCGATCTCGCCCTTGGCCACCGACCGGAGCCGCTTGCCCTCGAACTCGCCCACCGCGTCGGTCCACACCTCGTCGACCGGGTCGGTGAGCAGCAGCACCTCGATACCGCGCTCCCGGAAGGCCTCCATGTGCGGGGAACCGTCGACGCTCTCACGGGACTCGCCGGTGATGTAGTAGATGTCGTCCTGCCCGTCCGGCATCCGCTCCACGTACTGCTTCAGCGTGACCGTCTCCCCCTCCCCGCGGGTGGTCGCGAACGACGCCACCGCCAGCAGCGCGTCACGGTTGTCGGGGTCGGTGACCAGTCCCTCCTTCAGCACCGCGCCGAACTCCCGCCAGAAGGTGGCGTACCGCTCGGCGTCACCGGTCAGCATGCTCTTGACCGACGCCAGCACCTTCTTGGTCAGCCGGCGCTGCATCATCCGGATGTGCCGGTCCTGCTGGAGGATCTCGCGGGACACATTCAGCGAGAGGTCCTGGGCGTCCACCACACCCTTGACGAAGCGCAGGTACGGCGGCAGCAGCGCCTCGCAGTCGTCCATGATGAAGACGCGCTTCACGTAGAGCTGCAGCCCGTGCCGGAAGTTCTGGTTGAACAGGTCGTGCGGGGCGTGCGAGGGGAGGAACAGCAGGGCCTGGTACTCGAAGGTGCCCTCGGCCTGCAACTGGACGGTCTCCAGGGGTTCGCGCCAGTCGTGGCCGATGTGCTTGTACAGCTCGTGGTACTCCTCCTCGGACACCTCCTCGCGCGAGCGTGCCCACAGCGCCTTCATCGAGTTCAGCGTCTCGGGCTCCGCCACACCGCCGTCCCCGTCCTTCTCGCCGACCAGCTTCACCGGCCAGGTGATGAAGTCCGAGTACCGCTTGACGATCTCCTTGATCTTCCACACCGAGGTGTAGTCGTGCAGCTGGTTGTCCGGGTCGGCCGGCTTGAGGTGCAGGACGACCGAGGTGCCCCGGGGCGCGTCGTCGACCCGTTCCAGGGTGTAGGTGCCCTCGCCGCGGGACGTCCAGCGGGTGCCCTGCGGCTCCCCGGCCCGGCGGGTGAGCAGGGTGACCTCGTCCGCGACCATGAATCCCGAGTAGAAGCCGACGCCGAACTGGCCGATCAGGCCCTCCGCCCCGGCCGCGTCCTGCGCCTCCTTCAGCTCCCGCAGGAACGCGGCGGTGCCCGAGTTGGCGATGGTGCCGATGAGCTGCCCGACCTCGTCGTACGACATTCCGATGCCGTTGTCCCGCACGGTGAGCGTGCGGGCCTCCCGGTCGATCTCGAGCTCGATGTGCAGGTCGGAGACGTCGGCGTCGAGCGTGTCGTCCCGCAGCACGGCCAGACGCAGCTTGTCGAGCGCGTCGGAGGCGTTGGAGACGAGTTCACGAAGGAAGACGTCCTTGTTCGAGTAGACCGAATGGATCATCAGCTGGAGCAGCTGACGGGCCTCTACCTGGAACTCAAACGTTTCGGTCGGCATGGTTCGCGATTACCTCACTGGTCCATGAATCGCCGGATACTGGCGCGCCCACTGTAGTCAACGCACCGTCACCTTCCGGCCGCATGCCCCGGACCGGGCGCCGTCACCGCCGAGTCCAGCAGCGGGCCGAGTTCCCGGGACACCTCCGTCAGGGCCCGGGAGCTGCGCTCGGCGCGGGCGAGGAGGATCGCCCCCTCGAGCGAACTGATCATGAGCGTGGCGAGGGGACCCGCGCGTCCGGCGGGGACCCCCAGGTCCGTCAGGGCCCGCGCCACCGCCGTCGTCCACTCGGTGAAGGCGGCGGACGCGGCCTCCCGCGCGGAGTCCGTGGACGTCGCGAGATCCACCGTGGCGGCGGCCACGGGACAGCCCCCGGCGAAGCCGTCGGCCTCGTACTCGTCCGTCCACTGCCGGACCATCTCGGCGAACAGCAGGGCGGGCGTCGGCTCGGGCAGCGCGGCCAGGAAGCGGGCCACACGCTTCCCGGCGTACCGGCCCGCCCAGCCCACCGCCTCGTTGACGAGCTGCTCCTTGCCGCCGGGGAAGTAGTGCTGGAGCGATCCGCGCGGCGCCCGGGCGTGCGCGGCGACCTCGCGCATCCCTGTCGCGCCGACCCCGTCGCGCCGGATCAGCTGGGCAGCGCTGAACACCATCCGCTCTCTCGGTCCCCGTCCGGACACCCGCCACCTCCCGCCCACATGCCTTGCGCCCCGACCCTATGACCGCCGTCATGGCAGCCGCTACTATGACGACGGTCATGACGGACATCCGGGAAGTGGCCCGCCCCGCGGCGCGGCCGGGAAACGGCGGTGCGACGTGCTCGTGGGTTTCATCGGACTGGGAGTCATGGGCCGGCCCATGGCGCTCAACCTCGTCCGGGCCGGAACGCCCCTCGTCGTGTGGAACCGCACGCCCGAGCGGTGCGCGCCCCTGCGCGAGGCCGGGGCGGAGCAGGCCGCGAGCGCCGCCGAGGTCTTCGAACGGGCCGCCACCGTGATCCTCATGCTGGCCGACGAAGCGGCCGTGGACGCGGTGCTGGGCCGGGGCACACCGGACTTCGCCACCCGTGTCGCCGGGCACACCGTCGTCCACATGGGCACCACGTCGCCGGAACACTCGGCCGCCCTCCAGGACGACATCCGCGGCGCGGGCGGCGCGTACGCCGAGGTCCCGGTGTCCGGATCCCGGACCCCCGCTGAGCGGGGCCGTCTCGTCGCGATGCTCGCGGGCGACGACCACGCGCTGGCCTCCGTACGGCCCCTGATCGCCCCGATGTGCGGCGAGGCGTTCGACTGCGGCCCCGTGCCGAACGCCCTGCTGATGAAACTCTCCGTGAACCTGTTCCTGATCACCCAGGTCACCGGCCTGACCGAAGCCTTCCACTTCGCCGACCGGCACGGGCTGGACCGCGGCCGCTTCCTCGACGTCCTGGCCGCGGGGCCGATGGCCAGTGCCGTCTCTACGATGAAGGCCCCCAAACTGCTCACCCGGGACTTCACGGTCCAGGCCGCGGCCACCGACGTGCTGAAGAACAACCGCCTCATCGCCGGGGCCGCCCGCAGGGCCCGGCTCGCCTCCCCGCTCCTCGACGTCTGTCACACCCTCTTCGACGAGACGGTGGCCCGCGGCCACGGCGGCGAGGACATGGTGGCCGTGCTGCGCGCGCTGGAGGCCAGGACGGACGGCGCGCGCTCCGGCGCCCCGGTCGACGACGGCCCTCGCTGAGGCCCTGCGCAGGGCCACGGAGGGATCACCGGCCCGGCGTGCGAGCATGGGCTGATGAGCATCCATCGCAGGAACAACATCCGTGTGACCGGGCGCGCCTCCGGCCGCACCGTGGTGCTGGTGCACGGATTCGGCTGCGACCAGAACATGTGGCGTCTCGTGGAGCCCGCCCTGGCCGAGGATAACCGCGTGGTCCTCTTCGACTACGTGGGTGCGGGCGGCTCCGACCTGTCGGCCTGGCAGGAGGAGCGCTACTCGTCCCTGGACGGCTACGCCCGTGACGTGGTGGAGGTCTGCGAGGAACTCGACCTGCGCGACGCCGTCGTGGTCGGGCACTCCGTGAGCGCGATGACCGGCGTGCTGGCCCGCGCCCTGGCCCCGGAGCGGATCGGTTCCCTGGTCATGGTGTGTCCCTCACCCCGCTACATCGACGAGGACGGCTACCGCGGCGGCTTCACCGCGGAGGACATCGAGGAACTCCTCGAGTCGCTGGAGTCCAACTACCTGGGCTGGTCGGCGACGATGGCCCCGGTGATCATGGGCAACCCGGACCGGCCGGAGCTGGGCGAGGAACTCACCAACAGCTTCTGCGCCACCGACCCCGACATCGCCCGCGTGTTCGCGCGCACCACGTTCCTGTCCGACAGCCGCGAGGACCTCGGCGGCGTCACCGCCCCCACGCTGATCCTGGAGTGCGAGCAGGACGCCATCGCGCCCCCGGAGGTCGGCGCCTACGTCCACGCCGCGATACCCGGCAGCCGGCTGGTCACCCTGGCCGCCACCGGCCACTGCCCCCAGCTGAGTGCCCCGGAGGCCACCGCGGCCGCGATCAGGTCGTTCGTGTCGGCCCTGGGACGATGAACCGGCCCGGAGGCGGGCCGGAGGAGCCGGGCGCGGGCCTGCCCGGCACGCACGCCGCCTTCACCGCGCTGCTGGAGGACTCGGCGGAGGAGCTCTACGAATCCGCTCCCTGCGGCTACCTGTCCACCCTGCTGGACGGCACCATCGCCAAGATCAACGCGACCCTGCTGGGCTGGCTCGGCCTGTCCCGCGGCGAGGTGGTGGGCCGGATGCGCTTCAGCGACCTGCTCACCGTCGGCGGCAAGCTCTACCACGAGACCCACTTCGCCCCCCTGCTGCGCATCCAGGGACACCTCAACGGCATCGCGCTGGACCTGAGGACCGCCACCGGTTCCCGGCTGCCGGTCCTCGTCACCTCGACCCTCAAGAGGAGTCAGGACGGCGAGCCGCTGCTCATCCGCACCACCGTCTTCGACGCCACGGAACGGCGCGCCTACGAGCAGGAACTGCTCCGGGCCCGCCGCGCCGCCGAAGAGGCCCGCCGCGCCGCCGAAGAGGCCCGCCGACAGGCCGAGGCCGACCGCGAGCGGCTGTGCCAGACACTGGCCGTCCTCCAGCACAGTCTGCTGCCCGAGACCCTGCCCGACATACCGGGCGTACGGACCGCCTGCCACTACCACACGGCTTCCACCATGCAGCTCGGCGGCGACTTCTACGACCTCTTCGAGCTCGACGACCGGCGGACCGCCTTCTTCCTCGGCGACGTGTGCGGCAAGGGGCCGCAGGCCGCCGCCCTCACCTCCCTCACCCGCTACACCCTGCGCACCGCCCTGCTCCACGACGTCGACCCGGTCGCCAACCTGGGCACGCTGAACACCGTCCTGCTCGACCGGTACACCGGCGACGACCCCCGCTACTGCACCGCCGCGGTCGGGGTCATGGAGCGGGTGGGGGACACGCTGGAGGTCCGCCTGGCCTCCGGTGGCCACCCACCCGCACTGGTGATACGTGTGGACGGCCGGGTGGAGACCCTCGACACCCGGGGCGGCATGCTGGTCGGAGCCCTTCCCGCGGCGCGGTTCGTCCCGGCGCGCACCACCCTGCGACCGGGCGACACGCTCCTCCTGTACACCGACGGCCTCACCGAGGCCCGTGTCGGACCGCACCGCGAGCTGTACGGTGACGAGGCCCTGGTGTCCTTCGCCGCCGGGCTCGCCCCCACGGGCCCGCACCGGCTGGTCGAGGCCCTCAAGGACCTGCTGCGGGGCTTCGGTGACGGACTGGACGACGACACCGCCCTCCTCGCCATCGGCCTCCCCGCCCGTACCGACACCGGACCCGGAATCGCGACATGACACCCCTGACGATCAAAGAGTCACCGACGTCCACCGGCATCGCGCTCGAGGTCGCCGGCGACCTCGACTACACCAGCGCGCCACAGCTGCGCCAGGCCGCGCACACCACGGTCCTGTCCTCCGGACGGCGCCTGACCATGGACCTCGGCGGGCTGGAGTTCTGCGACTCGAGCGGCATCACCGCGCTGATCGCCGTGCGCAACCACGCCGTCTCGGCCGGTGCCGAGGTCCTCCTGGTCGCCGTTCCCGCCCACCTCCGGCGCCTGCTGGACCTCACGGGACTTGATCAGGTGTTCGACATGCGCGAGAGCCCGTAGGACGGCGCGCACGGCCGTCCCGCAGCGCCCTCGGCGTACGGGCTCCACCCGCTCATCCGAGCGGAGGAAGGTCGTCATCCGATTGCGTCCACCGCTTCCGGGGCACCCGGGACGTGCCGCATCCACCGCCGGTGACCTCGGGGCCCGGGCGGGGGCGGCTCGGACCAAGGGCAAGGGGAGCAGCAGTGACGGTGCGCATCGGAGCAGAGGAAGAGTTCCACGTCGTGGACGTGGAGAGCGGCCGGCTCGTGCCGAGGGCCGACACGCTGCTCGGGCGGCTCGAAGGATCAGGATTCAGCCGCGAGCTGCAGCAGACGACCGTCGAGACCAACAGCGGCGTCCACGACACACTGGACGCCCTCTTCGCGGACCTGTCCGCGACCCGGCGCCGGCTGGACGCCGCCGCCTCCTCGGCCGGCCTGGCCGTCGTGGCCGCCGGCACCGTTCCGCTGGCCCGCGTCACCTCTCGCGACGTCACCGCGGACGCACGTTTCCGGCGCATGGCCGACGACTACCGCCGGCTCGCCGACGAACAGCTGATCTGCAGCGCGCAGATACACGTCGACATACCCGACCGGGACACCGCGGTGCGCGCCATGTGCCTGGTGTCGCCCTGGCTGCCGCCGTTGCTGGCCCTGTCGGCCAGCTCCCCGTTCTGGCTCGGCTCCGACACCGGCTACGCCAGCTGGCGCACCATGCTCTGGCAGCGGTGGCCCACCGCGGGACCCGCCGGCTGCTACGGGAGCGCCGCCGAGTACGACGCCGCCATGGAGGAGCTGATCGGCGCGGGCGTCATCAGCGACACCGGGATGCTCTACCAGGACGTACGGCCGTCGGCCCACCAGCCCACGCTGGAACTGCGCGTCTGCGACGCCTGCCCGCGCACCGAGACCGTCGCGCTCGTCGCCGGACTCTTCCGCGCCCTGGTGATCGACGCCCTGCACCGCCTGGAGCGCGGCGACGACACCGGATGCGACGGACACCACGAGTGGCTGCGGGCCGCCACCTGGCGCGCCGCGCGCTCCGGCCTGGAGGGCCCGCTGGTCGACCCGGCGACCCGCCGCGCGGCTCCCGCCCCCGCGGTGCTGCGCGCGATGCTGCGCCGGCTGCGCCCCGCCCTGGAGGAGTCCGGCGACTACGCCACCGTGCACGCCCTGCTCGAAGAGGCCCTCGCGACCGGCAGCGCGGCCCACCGGATGCGCCGCACGGCCGAGGACGAGGACCTGCTCGCCGGTGTCGACCTGCTGGTCGCCGAGACCCGCGGCGACCCCCTGGCGCCCGGCGCCGCCGGCCGGCCCGGCTCGGGCCGGACCCCGGCCCGCGTCGCCTCGGCCCCGGGCACCCCCGGCTGACCCGGAGGGGCCGCCCGGCCCCGGGTCCACCCCCATGCACGACCACAGCCATCCCTGACCAAGGAGAGTGTCACAGCGCCATGCCCAGCAGCACGCACGCTTCCCCGCCCCGGGAGCAGTACCAGGACCGGGACCGCGACCACGGCCTTGATCCGGCCCCGAGGGACAGGAGGACCCTCTGATGTGCGGCCTCAGCGGGGAGATACGGTTCGACGGCGGAACGCCGGACATCGCGGCGGTGGCGCGCATGACCGACCGGCTCGCGGCCCGCGGCCCCGACGGGCGCGGCCTGTGGTCCCAGGGGCCGGCGGCCCTGGGACACCGCCGGCTCAAGATCATCGACCTGTCGGAGAGCGGCGCCCAGCCCATGAGCGACCCCCGGGCCCGCCTCGCCGGCGTCTTCAACGGCTGCGTCTACAACTACCGCGAGCTGCGCGACGAGCTGCACGCCCTCGGCCACCGCTTCTTCTCGCACTCCGACACCGAGGTGGTGCTCAAGGCCTACCAGCAGTGGGGCACGGCCTGCGTCGAGCACTTCCACGGCATGTTCGCCTTCGTCATCGTCGAGCAGGACACCGGCCGTGTGGTCCTGGCCCGTGACCGGCTCGGGATCAAGCCGCTCTACCTCTCGGCCACGCCCGAGCGCCTCAGGTTCGCCTCCTCGCTGCCCGCGCTGCTCGCGGCCGGCGGAGTCGACACGTCGCTGGACCCCGTGGCGCTGCACCAGTACTTCTCCTGGCACGCCACCGTCGCCGCGCCCCGCACCGTCCTCAACGGCGTGCGCAAGCTGCCCCCGGCCACGGTACGGGTCGTCCAGCCCGACGGCAGCCACCACGACCACCTTTACTGGAACCCCGTCCACACCCGCCGCCCCGAGTACGCCGGCATGGACGCCGACGACTGGACCGACGCCGTCCTGGACGCCCTGCGCACCGCCGTGCGCCGCCGGATGGTCGCCGACGTCCCGGTCGGCGTGCTGCTCTCCGGCGGCCTGGACTCCAGCCTGATCGTGGCGCTGCTGGCCGAGCAGGGCCAGGACGACCTCGCGACCTTCAGCGTCGGCTTCGAGTCCGAGGGCGACGAGGAGGGCGACGAGTTCCACTACTCCGACCTCGTGGCCCGGCACTTCGACACCCGCCACCACCAGCTGATGGTCCCCTCCGACCGGGTGGCGGGCGCCCTCGACGGGGCGGTCCGCGCCATGAGCGAACCGATGATGAGCCACGACGTGGTGGCCTTCCACCTGCTGTCGGAGCAGGTGGCCAAGGAGGTCAAGGTCGTGCAGAGCGGCCAGGGCGCCGACGAGGTGTTCGCCGGGTACGACTGGTACCCGCGGATGGCCGGCGCGCCGCGCTCCCGTGCCGCCGAGGCCTACATCGACACCTACTTCGACCGCTCGCACGCCGACCTCGCGGGCATGCTCCACCCGGACCTGCTGCCCGCCCGGGACACCTCCGCCGAGTTCGTCCGCGCGCACATGGCGGCCGACGGCGCCGAGACGGCGCTGGACGCCGACCTCCGCCTGGACACGCTCGTGATGATGGTCGACGACCCGGTCAAGCGGGTCGACAACATGACGATGGACTGGGGCCTGGAGGCCCGGGTGCCGTTCCTCGACCACGAACTCGTCGAACTGGCCGCCGCCTGCCCGCCCGAGCTGAAGCTCGCGGACGACGGCAAGGGCGTCCTGAAGGCCGCCGGCCGCCGGGTCCTGCCGCGCCAGGTCGTCGACCGGCCCAAGGGCTACTTCCCCGTCCCGGCGATCAAGCACATGGCAGGCCCCGTCCTCCAGCGGGTCCGCGAGACCCTGACCGCCCCCGAGGCCAGGGCCCGCGGCGTCTTCCGCCCGGAGTTCGTCGACGCACTGCTGGCCGCGCCCAACGAGCACCGCACCAGGCGAGGAGCGAACACCCTGTGGCAGACCGCGCTGCTGGAGACATGGCTGCAGACGCACGGGATCCGCTGACGGTCATGGAGACCCGCACCGACACCGTCACGCGGACACTGCCCGCACCGGAACCCGCCCCGCTCGCCGACACCGCCACCCCGTACGACGTGCCGCCCCCGGCCGTCCACGGCTGCTGGTACCCGTCGGTCGATCCCGAGGGACGCAACGTCGCCTTCATCTGCGACCGGGCCGGGGTGCCGCAGCTGTGGACCGCGCCGGTGGCCGGTGAGGAGGTGCGCCGGCTGGACGCCGGGCCCGACCCGGTCACGGAGGTGTCCTGGTCCCCGGACGGGCGCTGGATCGCCTACACGGTGGCGCCGGACGGCGGAGAGCTGACCAGCGTCCTGTGCGTGCGCCCCGACGGCACCGGCCGGCACCTGCTGGCCGGCGGTGAACCGGGCACCTCGGCCCGCCTGGGGTGCTGGCAGCACGACGGTTCGGCGGTCGCGGTCACCGTCACCGACTCCGCCCCGGCCGGACAGCCGTTCACGCCGCATCCCGGGGCGAACGGCGCCTCCCACCCCGCCCGCGCGGGGTGGGACCCCCGGGCCGTGCTGCTGGAACCCGGCATGGCGGCTCCCGGCCCGGTGGCGGCCGCCGACGGCGAGCGGACCCGGGCCGCGGGGGAGCCGGAACCCAGGGCCCTGTCCGCCTACCTCGTCGACCCCGAGGGCATGGCGGCCCCCGTGCTGCTGGCGAGCGAACGCGGCGCGGCCAACCAGCGCGTCTGCGATCTCAGCCGGGACGGGAAGCTGGCGTTGGTGTACCGGGGCCCCCGCGGGCGCCGCGAGGCCCTGGTCGTCCGCACCGGCGACCGGGTGGTGACCTGCGTGCTGCCGGTGGCCGACGGCGACCCCTGGATCGGGGGCTTCTCGCCGGACGCCCGCACGGTGTGGCTGCGCAGCGACGGCGACCGCGAGCACGCCGCCCTCGTCGCCGCGCACCTCGACCCGCTGGGACACCTGCTCGACACCACGGTGGTCGCCGAGCGCCCCGACTGCGGACTGGAACTGCTCGCCCTGGGCCGGGACGGCCGCCGCGCGGTCCTGGCGTGGAACGTGCGCGGGGTCAGCGAGCTGGAACTGGTCGAACTGAGCGCGGCCCGGCCGGCCGACCCGCCGGCCGGGCTCCCGTCCCACCGGCCCGCCACCGCCGGCGCCCCCCGTGGCGTCGAGCTGCCCCACGAGGTGGTCACCCGGATCGCCCCGACCGCCGACCCGGACAACACCGTCGTCGCGCTGTCCGGCTCGCGGCGGCACCCCGGGGTGTGGTGGCTGCCGCACGGTCTGCCCCTGCGCACCGCGTGGTCCTCCCGGGACGAGGACGCCCTCCCGGCCGGCCGCACGCCCGTGCGGCCGATGCCCATGAGTCCGAAGGCGCGCGACGGACTCACCCTCGGCGGCTGGTACTACCGGGCGCCGGGCCGCTCGCCCGGCGAACCCGCACCGTGCGTCCTGCACCTGCACGGCGGGCCGGAGGAACAGGAACGCCCGGTGCTGGAGCCGCTCTACCTCGAACTGCTCGGCAGGGGACTGGACGTGTTCGCGCCCGACGTGCGCGGTTCGTCCGGGCACGGCCGCTCCTTCGTCGACGCGGACCTGGGCGCGGGGCGTTTCGACGCGATCAACGACGTCGCGGACTGCGCCGCGCACGTCATGGTGCGCGGTCTGGCCGATCCGCGGCGGATGGCGGTGATGGGCCGCTCCTACGGCGGCTACCTGGTGATGGCGTCCCTGGTGTGGCATCCGGACCTGTTCCGCACCGGTGTGGCGGTCTGCGGCATGTCGGACTTCGCCACCTTCTTCGCCGGGACCGAACCGTGGATCGCGCAGTCCGCCGCCCACAAGTACGGGCATCCGGAACACGACCGGGAACTGCTGCGCTCGCTGTCGCCGATGAGCCGTATCGACGCCCTGCGTGCCCCGGTCCTCGCCGTGCACGGCGAGCACGACAGCAACGTGCCGCCGGGGGAGTCCGAACAGTTCGTGCGGGCCGCGAGGGAACGGGGACTGGAGGCCGAGCTGCTCCTGCTGCGCCACGAGGGCCACGACTTCCGGCGCGCCGACAACCGCCGCCGGTTCCGCCGCACCGCCGCCGACTGGATGGAACGGCACCTGGCGGACTGAGGTGTCCGAGGTACCTGTCACACTTCTGTGGCGTGCGGGGGAGCGATGCGGGTAGTCGCGCGGTGTGATCGGTGAGTAAAGGCGGACCGGATGGAACCAGTTCCTTTCGACGAGAGGGAGACGGTGCCTCGCGCACCCGGGCGGCGGGCTTCCTACGCCCTGGAGGGGGACGGCGCCTGGATCGCCCAGGCCCGCCACCTCGCCGCCGCGTTCCTCACCCGGGCCCGGGCGGAGGACGGTGCGCGGGTGTCGACCCGCGCGGTCGAGATCACCCAGCTCGTCGTGAGTGAACTGGTCACCAACGCCCGCAAGTACGCGCCGGGCCCCGTCGGTCTCGATCTGCGGCTCACCGGCGACGCCGTCGAGGTGGTCGTCCACGACGGCAACCCCGAGGCGCCCGTGGCGCGCAACGCCGACCCCGACCGGGTGGGCCAGCACGGACTGGAGATCGTGATGGCCGTCGCCCAGGCCCTGGACGTACGCCAGGAAGCGGCCGGCAAGAGCATCACGGCGCGCATCTCCCTCCTCACCTGACCCCTTCCCCGCGGGCCCCCGGGGCTCAGCCGTACCGTTCGAGCAGGGCCTCCACATAGTCCTCCAGCCGCCGCGTCATGACGCCGGGCGTCAGATCGGTGCGGCCCAGCTCCCGCCAAGGGGTGGCGACCTTCTCCGCGTCCGGAGCGAAGGCCAGGGCATCGAGCAGCCGCCAGTAGAGGTGGGCGGCGGGATCCTCGTCGAGGGTGCCGCCCGCGGAGGTGTACAGGTCCGCGAAGCGCATCCCGTGGGGGACCCCGTGCAGCAGCGCCAGGGCCGTCGCACAGTGGGCGACGTCCAGGTCGGCCGGTCCCCAGGAGGTCTCCACCCAGTCGACCACCCCGCTGATCCGCAGGTCCGCGCCGTCCCCGGAGAACAGCACGTTGCCGGGGTGGAAGTCCCGGTGCAGGAAGCACCCGCGGTGGGGCGGCGGGTCCCGGCGGATCACGTCGACTGCGCGCCGCCACAGCTCCGGCCGTCCGGTGCGCTCCGGCGGACGCACCCGCCCGGCCGACGTCCACGCCTGGTGGGCGCGGGGCCTGCTGTCCCCGGCCACCGGCACGCGGTGGATGCGCAGCAACTGCCGCGCGAGCGGTCCGGCACGCTCGGCGGCGGTCCCGTCGTCCACCCGTACCGACCCGGGCAGCAGCGACATCAGCAGCGAGGGCCGGTCGCAGTGGTGCGCCCCCGCGTCCACCGCGACGAGCGCGGCGGCGGGCACGTCCGTCTTCCGGAGCAGGGTCAGCACGGCGGCCTCACGGTTCAGCAGCCCCTCCGCATGCCGTACGAAGAACGGGTCGACGAACGTCCGCAGCACCAGTGAGCGCCGCCCGCCGGGCCCGCGCAGATCCAGCCTGCGCATCTCCGACGTCCAGCCCCCGCGCAGCGGCACCACCCCCTCCACGCGCTCACCCGTCGACAGCTGCTTCTCCACCCAGGCCCGCGTGTCGGTCAGCACGCGGGAAGCCTAGTCAGCCCGCCCCACGGCGGCCCGCGCAGGCCCGGAACAATGAGGTGGACGACGGGGTTCTCACTGGGGAACGTCGCAGCACACCTGGGAGAAGGGCAGGACGAGATGACGAGGACCGAGGAGAGGGCACTGCTCGCGGGCGGCTGCTTCTGGGGCATGCAGGAGCTGATCCGCACCTTCCCGGGCGTGCTCAGCACTCGCGTCGGATACAGCGGCGGCGACGTGCCCGACGCGACCTACCGCAACCACGGCACCCACGCCGAGTCGATCGAGATCACCTTCGACCCGGAGGTGACCGACTACCGCAGGATCCTGGAGTACTTCTTCCAGATCCACGACCCGAGCACGAAGAACCGGCAGGGCAACGACATCGGCACGAGCTATCGCTCCGCCGTCTTCTACTTCGACGACGAGCAGAAGCGCGTGGCCGAGGACACGATCGCCGACGTCGACGCCTCCGGGCTGTGGCCTGGCCCGGTGGTGACCGAGGTCGCGCCGGCCGGGCCCTTCTGGGAGGCCGAGCCGGAGCACCAGGACTACCTCCAGCGCTACCCCGAGGGCTACACCTGCCACTTCGTGCGGCCGGACTGGCGTCTGCCGCGGCGCGCGGAGTCCTGAGCCGACGGCGCGGACAACGGGGGCGCACTCGCTCGGCGAGTGCGCCCCTTCGTCGTGCGCGGGTTCCGGTGCGGCCTCAGCCGAACTGGCCGGGCCGGTAGTCGCCGGCCGGCTGCCGGTTGATGACGTTGATGCGGTTGTAGGCGTTGATGACGGCGATCAGCGAGATCAGCGCGGCGAGCTGGTCCTCGTCGTAGTGCTTGGCCGCGTCCGCCCAGGCCTCGTCCGTGACGCCGCCGGCGGCGTCCGCGATGCGGGTGCCCTGCTCGGTCAGCTCCAGTGCGGCGCGCTCGGCGTCGGTGAACACCGTGGCCTCGCGCCAGGCGGCGACCAGGTTGAGGCGCAGTGCGGTCTCGCCCGCGGCGGCCGCGTCCTTGGTGTGCATGTCGGTGCAGAATCCGCAGCCGTTGATCTGGCTGGCGCGGATCTTCACCAGTTCCTGGGTGGTGTGCGGCAGCCCGGACTCCGTCACCGCCCTGCCGGCCGCGTTGATGTGGCGCAGCACCTTGGCGGCGACGGGGTTGCCGAAGAAGTCGAGACGCGGGTTCATGGGGATCTCCCTGGTCGGTTCCGCTGGTTACACCCCACTGACGGACCGGGTCCCCGCGGTGTGACGGCAATGTGGGTGTGACCTACGTCTCTTGAGCGCGCGTCACCGTGCGGCCCGGTCGACCGCGGGGCACCGTACGGCCGATAGCCTGGCCGGGTGGACGGGGAGCGGAGCGTCGGTGAGTGAGCGTCGGGAACGCGACTGGACGGACATGACGCCCGGGGAATTCGACCGTGAGGCCCCGCTGTGCCTCAACGTGGGCACGGGACCCGTCGCGGTGCCGGCCGAGCCCGACGAGTACGGCACCGAGCCGCTCTTCGGCGAGCAGGCCCCCGCGCGGCAGCCCGCCCCGCCCCGCCCGCAGCGCCGTACCGCCCCCGCCGAGCAGGGGCACCTGTTCTGACCCTCCGGCGGACGCCGTGCCGAATACCCATGCCTTGACTCCGTGCCCAGGGGTACGCGGGCTGGGCGGTCGATCCGGCGGACGAGGGGAGGGCCCGGGAGGCGGGTGGTGCGGGTGGGGGTTCACTCCGTCGCCGCACGCCCGCTGCGGTGCGCACCTCACCGTGAGAGGTTGACGGAACCCGGTGCCTTTTTCGAGTGCTTTGTGCCGCCGGATCGCCCGCAATCGGCAACCGAACACACGGCCACCGTCCTTCCGTGGCCGGTCCTGAGCGGAGGAGTGTCAACCCCATGAGCGAGGCCAACCCCGTCAAGCGGGCAGCGAAGAAGATCACCGAGACCCTGCAGGGCGACGCCTCGGCCCCCGCCGACGGGATCCCCGGCCGGCCGAACTCCGAGCCGCCCTCCGTGGCCGAGCCGACCGAGCCCCGTGAGCCGCTGCCGCCGAAGCCCGACCAGAGCGGTCCGGACACGGTGTCGCCCACCGGGTCACCGACCGGGGCCGACCAGGCCCGGATGGCCCAGTCCGGCAGCTACCTGACGAACGCGCAGGGCACGCGGCTGTACGACACCGACCACTCGCTCAAGGCGGGCCCGCGCGGTCCCGTACTGCTCCAGGACCACCACCTGCGCGAGAAGATCATGCACTTCGACCACGAGCGCATCCCGGAGCGCGTGGTCCACGCCCGGGGCGCGGGCGCGCACGGTGTCTTCCAGAGCTACGGCAGCGCGGCCTCCGTCACCAAGGCGGGCTTCCTCGCGGCGGACGTGGAGACACCGGTGTTCGTCCGGTTCTCCACGGTGGTCGGCTCGCGCGGCTCCGCCGACACGGTGCGCGACACCCGGGGCTTCGCCACGAAGTTCTACACCAGCGAGGGCGTCTTCGACCTGGTCGGCAACAACATCCCGGTCTTCTTCATCCAGGACGCCATCAAGTTCCCCGACGTGGTGCATGCCGCGAAGCCGCACCCGGACAGGGAGATCCCGCAGGCGCAGAGCGCGCACGACACCTTCTGGGACTTCGTCTCGCTGCACACCGAGGCCACTCACCACACGCTCTTCTTCATGGGCGACCGCGGCATCCCGCGCTCCTACCGGATGATGGAGGGCTTCGGCGTCCACACCTTCCGTCTGGTGAACGCCGAGGGCGGCACGACCCTGGTCAAGTTCCACTGGAAGCCCAAGCTGGGCGTGCACTCCCTGGTGTGGGACGAGGCCCAGCTCATCAACGGCAACGACCCCGACTTCCACCGCCGGGACCTCGCCGACGCCATCGAGACGGGTGCCTACCCGCAGTGGGAACTGGGCATCCAGACCTTCCCCGACACCCCCGACCAGACCTTCGAGGGCATCGACCTGCTGGACCCGACGAACATCGTGCCCGAGGAGCTCGCGCCGGTGCAGCCCATCGGACTGATGACCCTCAACCGCAACCCCTCCAACTTCTTCGCCGAGACCGAGCAGGTGGCCTTCCACGTCGGCCACCTCGTGCCCGGCATCGACGTCACCGACGACCCGCTGCTCGCCGGACGGCTCTTCTCGTACCTGGACACCCAGATCACCCGCCTGGGCGGCCCCAACTTCCCGCAGCTGCCCATCAACCGTCCCCACGCGCCGGTCAACGACATGCTGCGCGACGGCATGCACCAGACCGCCGTGCACCGGGGGGTCGCCCCCTACCGGCCCAACTCCCTCGACGGCGGCTGCCCGTTCACCGCGGGCGCGGACATGGGCGCCTTCGTCGAGGCGCCGGTCACCGTCCCGGAGGGGCGGAAGGTGCGTGAGGCGCCGGAGTCGTTCGCCGACCACTTCAGCCAGCCCCGCCGGTTCTGGCTGAGCATGAGCCCGGTGGAGCGCGAGCACATCATCGGCGCCTACACCTTCGAGCTGGGCAAGTGCTACGAGGAAGCCATCCGGGTGCGGACCCTGCAGGTCCTGGCCAACATCGACCCCGAGCTGTGCGCCGGCGTCGCCGAGGGGCTCGGGCTGCCCGCGCCGGAGCCCACCGTGCCGCTCGCCGACGTCGAGCCGAGCCCGGCGCTCTCGCAGGTCGGGCGGACCTGGCCGGTGGACGGCCGTGTCATCGGCATCCTCACCGCCCCGGACGGCGACCTCGACGGGGTGCACGCGGTCCGTGACGCGGTGCTGGAAGCCGGCATGGTTCCGCTGGTCGTCGCCCCGAACGGCGGCACGCTCGGTACGGGCGGCAGCACACTGACCGCCCAGCGCAGCTACGTCACCGCGCGCTCCATCGAGTTCGACGCCGTCCTGGTGGCGGGCCCGCCGGCCGTCGGCGGCGACGCGCCCGGCGTGCGCGACGGCAAGGGCGCGCCCGGCGAGCCCCGGCCGGCGACGGACCCGCGGGTCGACCAGCTGCTGGCCGAGGCGTTCCGGCACGGCAAGGCGATCGGCGCCTGGGCGGGCGGCGAGACGGCCCTCACCGCGGCCGGCGTCCCCGCCGACGCCCCCGGCGTCGTCGTCGCCGACTCCGGGACCGCCGTCCTCACCCAGGTCCGCGAGCTGCTGGGCGCCCACCGCGTCTGGGAGCGCTTCACCACCCGGGCCTGACCCGCCCCGGCCCCTCCGCCACCACGGTGCGAGCGAACGGCCGCCGGTGCCTCCGGCGGCCGTCCGGCCCGCACCGACCCGGTGGGGCCGCGGGCCGCCGGTGCGCCGCGGTGCCACCGGCCGCACCGGCCGGCCCGCCGCCGTACAGTGGAGCGGACGGCCGGATTCCGCCGGATCCGGCCGGCGGGCGCCCCGCGCACCGCCACCCCGTCCGAGCAGCCGGTCAGGACATGAGCCACTCTTCCCCCTCCCACGGCCCCCAGGAGCCGCTCTTCGGACTCGACGAGCTGCCGCGGGCCCCCGCGACCGGGCCGGCGCCCACCACCTCCGCCTTCCGGGACTCCGCGCAGGCGCGCCGGCTCCTGGCGATCCGGGAGATCCACGCCGAACCGGCCGCCGCCGTCTCGCCCCGCGGCCGGGAGATCCTGGCCCGGTTCCCCGGGGCACGGCTGATCGAGGTGGACTCCCACTGGCGCATCCCCGCACTGCACGGCAACGAGGGAAGCGCCGACCGCTGGATGCGGATCAAGCGCGAGACCCTCGTGCTGGGCGTGAAGAAGACGCTCACCACGCGCCCCAACGGCCGCTCCGCCGACTGGATCGCCCCCGGCCCCTCCAACGGCTGCGCCCTGTCCTGCGTGTACTGCTACGTGCCCCGCCGCAAGGGCTTCGCCAACCCGATCACCCTCTTCACCAACATCGACCGGATCATCGCCCACCTGGGACGCCACGTCGCCGCGCAGGGGCCCAAACCGGAGCCCAACCAGTGCGACCCCGAGGCCTGGGTGTACGACATCGGGGAGAACGGCGACTGCTCCGTCGACGCCCTCGTCTGCGACAACACCGCCGACCTGGTGCGCGCCTTCCGCGACTGGCCCACCGCCAAGGCGTCCTTCGCGACGAAGTTCGTCAACCCCGACCTGCTGGACCTCGACCCGCGCGGACGCACCCGGGTCCGGTTCTCGGTGATGCCGGCCGGGGACTCGCGCCTGCTGGACCTGCGCACCAGCCCGGTCGACCGGCGCATCGCCGCCGCCGCGGACTTCCTCGACGCCGGCTACGAGGTGCACTTCAACCTCTCGCCCGTCGTCGTCCGCCCCGGCTGGCAGGAGGCATGGGCGGAACTGCTGCGGCACATGGACGACGTACTGCCGCAGCGCGTCAAACGGCAGGCGCTCGCCGAGGTCATCATGCTGACCCACAACGCGGACCTGCACGACGTCAACCTCCGCTGGCACCCGCGCGGGGAGGACCTGCTGTGGCGGCCGGCCGAGCAGGAGACCAAGCGCTCGCAGAACGGCGCCCTCAACCTCCGCTACCGCGCGGACATCAAGCGGGGCGCCCTCTCGGAACTGCGTGACCTCCTCGCCCGCCACGCTCCGTGGCTCGGCGTGCGCTACGCCTTCTGACGGCCCGCCAGGAACCTCCCGGCCTTGTCGCAGGTCACACCGCGATCACGAGAGCTAAGGGTAGGCTAACCTTGGTCCGTGATTCCTGGTGAAGAGGCGGCCCCCGGCCCGCGCGGCCACGAACTGTCGGCCACCGATGTGACCGTCGCGTACGACGGCACGGACGTCGTGCACGACGCGGCGCTGACCCTGCGGCCCGGCGAAGTGACAGCGCTGGTGGGCCCGAACGGCAGCGGCAAGTCGACCCTGCTGCGCACGGTCGCCCGGCTGCAGCGGCCCCGCAGTGCCGCGCTCACGCTCGACGCCGCCACCGACGCGCTCGCCCTCAGCCCGCGGGAGTTCTCCCGCCGCGTCGCCCTGCTGCTGCAGGGGCGCCCCACGCCCAGCGGACTGACCGTGCGCGACGTCGTCGAGTTCGGCCGCTACCCGCACCGCGGCCGCTGGGGCGGCACGGACCCCGGCGGACACGCGGCCGTGGACCGGGCGCTCGCCCTGACCGGCGTAGCGGAACTCGCCGGGCGCGGAGCCGAACACCTCTCCGGAGGACAGCTCCAGCGCGTGTGGCTGGCCGGCTGCCTCGCCCAGGAGACCGGGGTCCTCCTCCTGGATGAACCCACCACCTACCTCGACCTGCGCTACCAGGTCGAACTCCTCGACCTCATGCGCGACCTCGCCGAGGACCACGGCATCGCCGTCGGTGTCGTCCTGCACGACCTCGACCAGGCCGCCTCCGTCGCCGACCGGATCGTGCTGCTCGCCGCCGGCCGCGTCGTCGCCGAGGGACTGCCCGAGGAGGTCCTCACCCCGGAACGCCTGACCGAGGTCTACGGCATCCGGATCGACGTCGACACCGACCCCCTGACCGGCCGGCTGCGCACCCGCGCCATCGGCCGCCACCACACCCGAAGCGAAAGGCTCCGTACCACCTCATGAGACGCCTCCTGCGCACCGCGCCCCTGGCCGCCGCCGCCCTCCTGCTCGCCGCCTGCGGGACCACCGAACCCGCCGCCGACGACGCCAAGGAGTCCACCGAGGCGATCACCCTCACCGACGCCTCCGGCGCGAAGGTCGAACTCGACGGCCCCGCCAAGAAGGTCGTCGGCACCGAGTGGAACGTGGTCGAGCACCTGGTCTCGCTGGGCGTCGACCCGGTCGGCGTGGCCGACGTCAAGGGTTACCAGGCCTGGGACTCCGCCGTTCCGCTGAAGAACGAGCCCAAGGACATCGGCACCCGCGGCGAACCCAGCATGGACACCATCGCCTCCCTCAAGCCCGACCTCATCGTCGCCACCAGCGACCTCCAGCCGGCCGCGGTCGAGCAGCTGCGCAAGGTCGCCCCGGTCGTCACCGTGAAGTCGGCCGACGCCGCCGACCCGGTCGGGCAGATGCTGAAGAACCTCGACCTCATCGCCGAGGCCACCGGGACCACCGAGCGCGCCGCGACCCTGAAGAAGGACTTCGACGCCAAGCTCGCCGAGGGCAAGAAGGCCCTCGCCGACGCCGGACTGAACGGCGCGGAGATCGCCTTCGCCGACGGCTACGTCACCTCCAACCAGGTCTCCGTCCGCCCCTACACCTCCGGTTCGCTCGTCGGCGGGGTCAACGAGCGGCTCGGACTGAAGAACGCCTGGAAGCTGAAGGGCGACGAGGCCTACGGCCTGGCCGCCACCGACGTGGAGGGCCTGACCGGCCTCGGCAAGGTGCAGTTCGTCTACGTCGCCAACAAGGGCGACGCCAGCAGCGACCCCTTCGGCAAGGAACTCGCCGGCAACTCCGTGTGGAAGTCCCTGCCGTTCGTGAAGTCCGGTGACGTGCACCGGCTGTCCGACGGCATCTGGATGTTCGGCGGCACCGGCTCGATGGAGGCGTACACCGACGCCCTCGTCGCCTCGCTGACGAAGTAGCGCGATGGCCGTCACCGCCACCCCACCCACCGCCCGTCCGGCGACGGCGTCGTCCCGGACGGGCGCGGCCGCGGTGACGACCGCGCTCGTGCTCCTGGTCGCCGCGCTCGCCGTCGTCGACATCACCCAGGGCACGGCCGCGGTCGGCCCGGCCGAGGTCCTCAAGGCCCTCACCGGCCGGGCCGACCCGGCCGACGCGTCCGTCGTCATCGCCTCGCGGCTGCCCAGGATGACCGCGGGGCTCCTCGTCGGCGCGGCCCTCGGCATGGCGGGCGTCGCCCTGCAGGCCGTCAGCCGCAACGTCCTGGCCTCACCGGACACCCTCGCCGTCAACGCCGGCTCCTACCTCGCCCTCGGCATCGCGGCCGTCACCGGTGTGTCGCTGCCGCTGTTCGCCTCCTCCGGCATCGCCTTCGCCGGCGGACTCGCGGCGGCCGCCGTCGTCCTCGGGCTGTCGGGCCTCGGCGCGGGCACCGTACGCCTGGTCCTCGCCGGGACCGCGCTCGCCCTCGGACTGACCGCCGTCACCGAGGGGCTGCTCCTGCTGTTCCCGGAGGAGACCGAGGGTCTCTACCAGTGGAACCAGGGCAGCATCGGCCAGAACGGCTTCGACGGCGTCCTGCGGATGCTGCCCGTCGCCGTCGCCGGGTTCGCCGGACTGATGCTCATCGCCCGCCGGGTCGACGCCCTGGCCCTCGGCGACGACACCGCCCGCGGACTCGGCGTCCCGGTGCGGGCCACCCGGATCACCGCCGTGGTGCTCGCCACGCTGCTCTCCGCGGCGGCCGTCACCCTCGCCGGACCGATCGGCTTCGTGGGCCTGTGCGCCCCGGCCCTCGTCCGCCCGCTCGCCCGCCGGGTCCGCGGGATCACCAGGCTGCGGACCGGGGTGCCGCTCGCGGGCCTGGTCGGCGCCGCGCTGGTCCTCGGAGCGGACGTGCTGCTGCGCGCGCTCATCGACTCCGACACCGCGGTGGCCGTCCCGACCGGAGTGGTCACCAGCCTGGTCGGCGCGGTGTTCCTGGTGGTGATGGCGGCCCGGCTCCGCGACGGCGCCGGAGCCGCCGCGCCGGACCGGCTGCGCATCCGCAGCCGCGCCGTGTTCGTCACCACCCTCACCGTGCTCTCGCTCGCCCTGGTCGGCATCACGGTCGCCGCCGTCCTCGTCGGCGACAGCAAGCTGCTCCTCGGCGACGTGGTCAACTGGCTGCAGGGCAGGGCGGGCCGCACCGTCTCCTTCGTCCTGGAGACCCGCACCCCCCGGGTGCTCGCCGCGCTCCTCGCCGGTGCCGCGCTCGCGCTGGCCGGCACCCTGGTGCAGGCCGTCACCCGCAACCCGCTGGCCGAACCCGCCGTCCTGGGCGTGTCCGGCGGCGGCGCGCTCGGCGCCGTGATCCTCGTGACGAGCGTCCCGGTCGCCGGGGCGTGGGGGATCGCCGGGGCGGCCTTCACGGGGTCCGCCGTCACCGCGGTCGTGGTGTTCGGCCTCGCCGCGCGCGGAGGCTTCCAGCAGAACCGGCTGGTGCTCGTCGGTGTCGGTGCGGCGGCCGGTACGACGGCCCTGATCAGCCTGCTGATCGTGCTCACCGACCCGTTCAACGCCACCAAGGCCCTCACCTGGCTCTCCGGCTCCACCTACGGCCGGACCCTGCCGGACGTCCTGCCGCTGGCCGCGGTGCTCCTCGCCGCCGTCGTGGTGGCCGGGGTGCGGCACCGGGAACTCGACCTCGTCTCCCTCGACGAGGACACCCCCCGGCTCCTCGGACTCGACCTGGCGCGGGGCAGGCTGGGCTTCCTCGTGGTGAGCGTGCTGCTCACCGCGACCGCCGTGGCCGCCGCCGGGACCATCGGCTTCGTCGGCCTGGTCGCCCCGCACGCGGCACGCGCCCTCGTCGGGCGACGGCACACCCGGGTCCTCCCGGTCGCGCTGCTGCTGGGCGCCGTACTGGTGTGCACGGCGGACCTGCTGGGCCGCACCGTCATCGCGCCGGCCCAGCTGGGTGCCGGCCTCATGACGGCCGTCATCGGCACCCCGTACTTCCTGTACGTGCTGGTGCGCAGCCGCCGCTAGCGCGCCGTCCGGACCGGTCGGGTGCCCCGCGACCGGTCCGGACGGTCCGCCGCCGCCGGGTCCGCGGCGCTCCGGGACAGGGTCTCCTGTACGGCTGCGAACGCCCCGTGCTACTGTCGATCTCGGTTGTAGTCGTGGTTGATCGTCGCGGTCGCGGTGATCGAGAAAGCCGCAGGCCGGAAAGACCGCCCCTGCGCCATACTGACGTCTACGTCGCAGCTGGGGTCGGCACCAGAAGGTGCGGGCTCCGGTTCGCTGCTTTTTCAGGGGTCTCGTCTCATGGACCGGGCGGAACAGCCGACGTGACCACTTCGATCCGGCTCGTTCTTGCAATTCCCTGCGTTGTACCACTGCGGCGGACATTCCTTGATACGTGCCACATCAGGGAAGGTTCCACTTGACCCAGGCTCGTGCGAACAATCGGACGACCCGTGCCCGCTCCGGCGGACAGGGATTCACCAAGCAGGGCCGCCGCACGTCGGCCGCGGCCGACCGCGTCGGCGCACAGCGGCGCCCCAAGAACTCCGGCGGCCGGCGCACCCCGGCGACGGGCGAGTTCGCCCTCCCGGTGACCACCACCCCCGCGCTCCCCGCGGTGGACGCCTTCGCCGAACTGCCCCTGCCGGGCGAGATCCTGGCCACCCTCGGTCAGGAGGGCGTGACGGTCCCGTTCCCCATCCAGGCGGCCACACTGCCGAACTCCCTGGCGGGCCGTGACGTGCTCGGCCGCGGCCGCACGGGTTCGGGCAAGACCCTCGCCTTCGGCCTGGCGCTGCTGGCCCGTACGGCGGGCCGCCGCGCGGAGCCCCGCCGGCCGCTCGCGCTCGTCCTCGTACCCACCCGCGAACTGGCGGGGCAGGTCACCGACGCGCTCACGCCGTACGCCCGCTCGGTACGGCTCCGGCTGGCCACCGTGGTCGGCGGGCTGTCCATCGGCAAGCAGGCGTCCGCGCTGCGGGCCGGCGCCGAGGTCGTCGTGGCGACGCCCGGGCGGCTCAAGGACCTGATCGAGCGCGGGGACTGTGTCCTCGACGAGGTCGCCGTCACCGTCCTCGACGAGGCCGACCAGATGGCCGACATGGGCTTCCTGCCGCAGGTCACCAGGCTGCTCGACCAGGTGCGCGCCGACGGCCAGCGGATGCTCTTCTCGGCCACCCTCGACCGCAATGTCGACCAGCTGGTGCGGCGCTACCTGACCGACCCGGTGGTCCACTCCGTCGACCCGTCGGCGGGCGCCGTCACCACGATGGAACACCACGTCCTCCACGTCGACGACACGGACAAGCGCCGGACGACGACCGAGATCGCGGCCCGCGACGGCCGAGTGATCATGTTCTTGGACACCAAGCACGCGGTGGACCGGCTCACCAAGCACCTGCTGAACAACGGCGTGCGCGCCGCCGCGCTGCACGGCGGGAAGTCCCAGCCGCAGCGCACCCGGACCCTGACCCAGTTCAAGGACGGACAGGTGACGGTGCTGGTGGCGACGAACGTCGCGGCGCGGGGCATCCACGTCGACAACCTCGACCTGGTCGTCAACGTCGACCCGCCCAGCGACCCCAAGGACTACCTGCACCGCGGCGGACGCACCGCCCGCGCCGGCGAGTCCGGCAGCGTCATCACCCTGGTGACCCGCGACCAGCGGCGCGAGTTCAGCCGGCTGATGACACAGGCCGGCATCGCACCGAGCATCACCGAGGTCCGGTCGGGCGACGCGGAGCTGAGCCGCATCACCGGAGCCCAGGCGCCCTCCGGCGTTCCCGTCGTCATCGCGGCGCCGGTCGTGGAGCGCCCGCGCCGTGCCGCGACCTCCTCGTCCCGCAACCGCCGGGGCGGCCGCAACGCCCGCGGGCGTACCGGACAGGGCCGCGACCCCCAGGCCCGCACGGCCGAGGGCCGCACCACCGAGGAACGCCCCGCACAGGGCCGCAGGACTCAGGGCGGCCGCACCGCACAGGACCGTCAGGACCAGGGCCGCACCACCGCGGGGCGGCGCACCGCCGAGACACCGCGCCGCCGGCCGCGGACGAAGCCGTCCGGGGACCGCGCGGCCTAGCACGGCGGCGCGACCCACGACGACAAGGCGACATGACGACACGGCGGTACGCCCCCGGTCGTCATGTCGCCCCGCCGTTCCTCCCCGACTCCCGCACACCGCCGGCCCACACCCTCCCGGGGCCGGCCCGCCGCTCCCCTTCTCCCCATGTGAGGCACCATGCGCTGTGTCATCGCCCGCTATCCGTTCGACCTGACCAAGGCCGGCGTCCTGGAATCGATGAAGGGCGTCACCCCCGAGCCGGTCACGGGAGAGTCCGTGACCGTCGGCCGCCGCCGCTACCCCGTCAAGCAGGTGGGCCAGGTCGTCACCCGGCAGGACCGCCGCGACTTCACCAGCGGCGAGGTCGTCCGGGCCATGACCCGCCTCGGCTTCACCTGTCACCCGCACCCCGACGCCGCTCCGCCCGCGCCCGCCCTCTCCCCGCTCGAGGCCGCGTCGGAACTGCTCGGCAGCCCTGCCGGTCCTGCCGGCCCGGTCAGCCCGGCAGGTCCGGCCGACGGGACCGACCCGCGGGCCTGAGACACGGCCGTCGCTCGACCACCGACGCCGTCCGTCACCGGCCCCTCGGCAGCCGCCGAAGGGCCGGCGGGCTAGCGTCCTCCCATGAACGCTTCCCCGCGCCCCCGCCGCCCCCGCACCTCACCGGACGATGACACGGTGAGGGAGGGCGCGGCATGACACCGGTGGAGATGGCCGGCGTCTTCGCGGCGGGCGTCGGCGCCGGCGCCATGAACGCGGTCGTCGGCTCGGGAACCCTGGTCACCTTCCCCGTCCTGCTCGCCACCGGACTCTCCCCCCTCACCGCCACCGTCTCCAACGCCCTCGGCCTGATCCCCGGCGCCGTCAGCGGAGCCATCGGCTACCGGCGGGAGCTCGCCGGCCAGGCCCGCCGCGTCCGCAGGCTCGGCATCGGTTCGGCCCTGGGCGGCATCGTGGGGGCCTCTCTCCTGCTGGCCCTGCCCGCCGAGGCGTTCGAGACCATCGTCCCGGTGCTCGTCGGGCTCGCCCTGGTCCTCGTCGCGCTCCAGCCCCTCATCGGCAGGAAGGTGCGCGAGAGGCGCCGCTCGCAGGAACGGCCCGTCCGGCCCGACGGCGGATGGCCGCTCTTCACCGGCCTCACCCTGGCCAGCGTCTACGGCGGCTACTTCGCCGCCGCGCAGGGCATCCTCTACATGTCCCTCATGGGCCTGCTCCTCGACGAGCCCCTGCAACGCCTCAACGCCGTCAAGAACGTGCTCGTCGCGATCGTCAACACCGTCGCCGCGACCTTCTTCCTGTTCGTCGCCGACTTCGACTGGACGGCCGTCGCGCTCGTCGCGGCCGGCTCCGCCCTGGGCGGCCAGCTCGGGGCGGCGACCGGCCGCAGGTTCAGCCCCGCGGTGCTGCGCGCCGTCATCGTCGTCGTCGGCACCGTCGCCCTCGTCCAGTTGCTGCTCCGCTGACCGGCCGGTCCGGCCGGAGCGAGCGGGGCACCTTTGTCGTGCACCTTGCCATCCCGGTCGGGCTCTGGTTCCGTCTGGTTAGGAAACTTTCCTAACCATGCGTCCGGACGGAGCCCCCCATGACACCGGCACGTCTCCCGCTACGCCCCGCCGCGGCCGCCGCGGCGCTCGCCAGTGCCCTCCTCCTCACCCTGACCACCGCCCCCACCGCCCGCGCACAGGCCGGCACCCCCGTGGACGTCAACGGCCGCCTCGAGGTCTGCGGCACGAAACTCTGCAACCAGCACGGCAACCCGATCCAGCTGCGCGGCATGAGCACCCACGGCACCCAGTGGTACTCCCAGTGCCTCACCGGCGGATCGCTCGACGCCCTGGCCGAGGACTGGAAGGCCGACGTCCTGCGCGTCTCCACCTACGTCCAGGAAGGCGGCTACGAGACCGACCCGGCGCGCTACACCGACCTGGCCGACTCCCTGATCCGGCAGGCGAGCGAGCGCGGCATGTACGTGATCGTCGACTGGCACATGCTCGACCCCGGCGACCCGATGGCCAACCTCGACCACGCGCGGAAGTTCTTCACCGACATCGCGCACCGCAACAAGGGCCGCGACAACATCCTCTACGAGATCGCCAACGAACCCAGCGGCGTGAGCTGGTCGCGGATCAAGAACTACGCGGAGCGGATCATCCCCGTCATCCGCTCCGTCGACGCGGACGCCCCGGTCCTCGTCGGCACCCGCGCCTGGTCCTCGTTCGGCGTCTCCGAGGGCGCCGACGAGTCCGAGGTCGTCGACAACCCGGTCGACGCCTCCAACATCATGTACACCTTCCACTTCTACGCCGACTCGCACCGCGACGCGTACCTGGCCACCCTCTCCCGCGCCGCCGACCGGCTGCCGGTGTTCGTCACCGAGTTCGGCACCCAGAACTACGCCGGAGAGGGGGCAGACGACTTCGCCATGTCCCAGCGCTACCTCGACCTGATGGCGGACAAGAAGATCAGCTGGGTCAACTGGAACTTCTCCGACGACCACCGCTCCGGCGCCGTCTTCCGCACCGGCACGTGCGCCGCCGACGGACCCTGGACCGGCACGGCGTCACTGAAACCCGCCGGCGTCTGGATCCGCGACCGCGTCAGGACCCCCGACGCCTTCCCCGCCGGCTGACGCGCCCCGTCGGCCTTCGCCCGTCCGGTGTCCGTGCCGGACGGGCGGCACCCCGCCCTCAGGGCAGGATCGAGTCGACGTATCCGCCGTCCACCCGCAGCGCCCCGCCCGTCGTGGCGGAAGCCTGCTCGGAGCTGAGGTACACGACCATGTTCGCGATCTCGTCGGGCTCGATCAGCCGCTGGAGCAGCGACTGCGGCCGGTGCTCGCGCATGAAGGCGCGCTGCGCCTGCTCCCACGGAAGATCCCGGTCCACGAGTTCGTAGACGAAGTCCTCCACCCCTCCGGTGTGCGTGGGCCCGGCGATCACCGAGTTCACCGTGACGCCCGTCCCCGCCGCCTGCTTGGCGAACCCACGGCTCACCGCGAGCAGCGCCGTCTTGGACATCCCGTAGTGGATCATTTCGGCCGGGGTGGCGATCGCCGAGTCGCTGGCGAGGTACTGGACGCGCCCCCAGCCGCGCTCCGTCATGCCGGGCAGGAAGAGCCGGGTCAGCCGCACCGCGGCCAGGACGTTCACCTCGAAGTAGCGCCGCCACTCCTCGTCGGTGATCTCCAGCGGGTCGGCGGACCCGAAGACACCGAGGTTGTTGACGAGGATGTCCAGCCGTCGTCCGAGAGCCTCGGCCACCTGCTCGGCGCCCGCCTCGGTGGTCACGTCCGCCGCGACCGGCACCACGTCGGCGCCGGGCACCTCGTGCTCGATCGCGGCGGCGCTCCGGCGCACGCGTCCGGTGGAGCGCCCGTTGACCGCGACCCGGGCGCCCGCACGGGCGAGCCCGGTCGCGATCGCCGCCCCGATGCCCTGGGTGGAGCCGGTGACCAGCGCGGTACGGCCCCTCAGATCGATCTGCACGTCACGCGTCCCCTTTGCACCTGATGACGGAGGAGGGCGCTGCTCGCCCGTCGGCTGTCTACGCAACGTACCCGGCGGGGCACGCCGCCGCCCCCGGGCGAAGTCGTCGGATTACCCCACCCGGTCGGCGGACATACGCTTGCCGTAGAGAACCGGAAGAGGCGGGAGACGACGTGACGGCCGAACACGCGGACACCCCGGAGAGCCGTGCCGGAGCCGAGGATGCGTCACCCGGCACGAGCGGCGACGACCTGCTCCAGGGGCTGGAGGTGGACACCCGGCGCCCGGAGCGTCCCGTGCTCCTCGACGCCGACGGCACCCCGATCGAGACCTGGCGGGAGAACCACCCCTACGACCGCAGGATCCGCCGGGCGGAGTACGACCGGACGAAGCGCATCCTGCAGATCGAACTGCTGAAGATGCAGCGCTGGGTGAAGGACACCGGCCAGCGGATCGTGGTGGTCTGCGAGGGGCGGGACGCGGCCGGCAAGGGTGGCACCATCCAGCGGTTCATGGAGCGCCTCAACCCCCGCGGCGCCCGCGTGGTCGCCCTGGAGAAGCCGACCGAGAGGGAGGCGGGGCAGTGGTACTTCCAGCGTTACGTGGCCCACCTCCCGGCCCGGGGTGAGATCGTCTTCTTCGACCGCTCCTGGTACAACCGCGCCGGGGTCGAGCGGGTCATGGGGTTCTGCAGCGACGACGAGTACGACCAGTTCCTCCAGCAGACGCCGATGTTCGAGCAGCTGCTCACCGACGACGGCATCATGCTGGTGAAGTTCTGGTTCTCCGTGTCCCGGGCCGAGCAGCGGACCCGGTTCGCGATCCGCCAGGTCGATCCGCTGCGGCGCTGGAAACTGTCCCCGATGGACCTCGCCTCCCTGGACCTGTGGGACGACTACACCAAGGCCAAGGTCGAGATGTTCCGGGCCACCGACACCGCCCACGCGCCCTGGACCGTGGTGAAGAACAACGACAAGCGCCGGGGCCGCCTGGAGGCCATGCGCAGCCTCCTCGACCGCTGCGACTACCCCTCGAAGGACCACGGGGCGCTGGGCAAGCCGGACCCGCTGATCGTGGGCGCGGCGGACACCCTGCTGGAGGCCGGTGAGGAACCAGCGGTCCTCTCACCGACCCCTCTGGCCGGCCCCGGCCACGGCCCGGGCAGCCACCCGGGGGACTGAGCCGGTCAGGCCAGGGGCACGGTCACCTCGCCCGTGCCCCGCGCTTCGGCCCCGCCGGCCACCCGCACCGTGAACGGGCGGTCGGTCCCGGACGCGGTGACCCGCACGACGCCGTCCTCCCACCGGACCCGGAACGTCGCGGCGGGCAGCCCCGCCGTGTCCGGCACCATGACCTGGCCGGTGGTGCCGGGCACCGCCGGCGGGTGGGCGAGCAGCACCGGCTCGTCCAGCCAGTCGCCGTCCGGCCGGGAGTCGTCGCCGGCCAGGGGCAGGACGGCGCCCTCACGGACGTACAGCGGGAGGCTGTCGCAGTCGTGCCGTTCGGTGCGCCAGCACGGGCCGGTGACGCGCTCGCCGCCGAGCAGCGGGGTCCAGGTGCCCTCCGGCAGGTACACCTCCACCTCGCCGTCCTCGCTGAACACCGGCGCGACCAGGAGGTCGGGACCCAGCATGTACTGGCGGTCGAGGGTGCGGCACGCCGGGTCGTGCGGGAACTCCAGCACCATCGGCCGCATCATCGGCACGCCGGTGCGGTGGGTCTCGGCCGCCGCGCCGTACAGGTAGGGCATCAGACGGTGCTTGAGCAGGGTGAAGCGGCGGGCGACCTCGACGGCCTCGTCACCGAACTCCCACGGCACCCGGTACGACGTGGAGCCGTGCAGCCGGCTGTGCGAGGACAGCAGACCGAAGGCGAGCCAGCGCGTGAACACCGCGGGACTCGGTGTGCCCTCGAAGCCGCCGATGTCGTGGCTCCAGAAGCCGAACCCGCTCAGTGACAGGGACAGGCCGCCCCGCAGCGATTCGGCCATCGCCTCGAAGGACGACCAGCAGTCGCCGCCCCAGTGCACCGGGTACTGCTGTCCGCCCGCGGTCGCGGAGCGGGCGAAGAGCACGGCCTCGCCCTGCCCGCGTTCCTTCTCCAGCAGCTCGAAGACGGTGCGGTTGTACAGGTGCGTGTAGTAGTTGTGCATGCGCTCCGGGTCGGAGCCGTCGTGCCAGACGACGTCGGTCGGGATGCGCTCGCCGAAGTCGGTCTTGAAGCAGTCCACGCCCTGGTCGAGGAGCGGCCTGAGCTTGGACTGGAACCAGGCGCGGGCGTCCGGGCTGGTGAAGTCGACCAGGCCCATGCCGGCCTGCCACAGGTCCCACTGCCACACGTCGCCGTTCGCCCGGCGCACCAGGTGCCCGAGGGCCGCGGCCTCGTCGAACAGCGGGGACTTCTGCGCGATGTACGGGTTGATCCAGGCGCTGATGCGCAGGCCCTTGTCCTTGAGCCGGGCCAGCATGCCGTCCGGGTCGGGGAAGACGTCCGGGTCCCACTGGAAGTCGCACCACTGGTACTCGCGCATCCAGAAGCAGTCGAAGTGGAACACGGACAGCGGGATGCCGCGCTCGGCCATGCCGTCGACGAACGAGGTCACCGTCGCCTCGTCGTAGGAGGTGGTGAAGGAGGTGCTCAGCCACAGGCCGAAGGACCAGGCCGGGGGCAGGGCCGGGCGCCCGGTGAGGGCGGTGTAGCGGCCGAGGACCTCCTTGGGAGTCGGTCCCGCGACGACGTAGTACTCCAGCGACTGGTCCTCGACGCTGAACTGCACCTCGCCGACGGACTCGGACCCGATCTCGAAGGAGACCGCGCCCGGGTGGTTGACGAAGACGCCGTAACCGCGCGAGGAGAGGTAGAACGGAACGTTCTTGTAGGCCTGCTCGCTGCTCGTGCCCCCGTCGGCCTGCCAGACGTCGACGGTCTGGCCGTTCTTGACGAACGGGGTGAAACGCTCGCCCAGGCCGTAGACCTGCTCGCCGACGCCGAGCGACAGCCGGCTCAGCACGTGGTGCGCTCCCTCGCCGGTCGTGGCGAAGGCGGTGCTCTTGGCACCGGAGCGGGTCACCTCCCGTCCGTCCGCGTCGAGGAACGTCAGCCCGAAGGGACCGGCGCCGTCGAGCCGCACGGTCAGCGGGCCACTGGTCAGCTCGGTGACCGTGCCGTCCCGGCGCACCGCCCCCGCTCCGCCCGACTCGCCGGTGAGCGCGAAGTCGGGCCCCGGCCGGTGCCTGCCCGCGTGATGGGTGACCCGGACACCGATGACGCCCTCGGCGGGGGAGAAGCACTCGACCGTGATCAGTGGTGCGTTGAGGGTGTCGCCCCTGCGTGTCACCTTCTTCACGGAGGCATAGCTGGTGAAGCGCTTCGATTCGGAGCGCACGTCACGCACTTCGATGGCATACGCGATCTGGACACCGTCGCGGATGCGCCAGAAGCCGTCAGTGAATTTCATGGTCTTCCTCGGAGAGTGAGGGCGGCGGAGGGGCGAGTGTCAGCCTCTGACCAGCCACTATGACAGGCGCTCTGGAGCCTGTCACGCCTTGGTGCGAGCAGATCGTGCGGCCGGGGGGCTAGCGCGAGGGGCTGTCGCTGGCGTATTAGTAATCGGGCCAAACAAATTACACCCGGTGCGGCGCCGAGCAACACCTCGACGCGAGCGGCCTCTCGTCGAAGCGCTTCACCTGCCTCCCTGAAAGAGCCACCGGCTCGGCACACGCCGAGCCGGTCCCACACAAGGGCCCCCACCGTGACAGCACATCCCCCGGTTGCCGCGCACCACCTGCGCGCACGCCCGCGCAGCGCCGTCATCCCGCTGGCCGCCGTCTGCGCCCTCGTCCTCGGAACGGCACTGACCGGCTGCGCACAGCAGCGCGACGGCGACGTCTACACCGTGATGAACTCCTCGACCGACGAGACCTACCACCGCTGGGACGCCGAGGCGATGGCCCGCTGCGGCGAGCGGCTGGGGGTCACCATCGAGCAGCAGAGCGTCCCCGCGTCCCAGGTGATGACGAAGGCGCTGCGCATGGCCTCGTCCAAGTCCCTGCCGGACATCGTGCAGTTCGACGCCTCCGAGATGCCGACCTTCGCCGAGGCCGGCGGACTGGTCGACCTGCGCACCCTGGGACTGGAGACCGAGGGCATCCCCGAGGGCATCGTCGACTTCGGCTCGTAC
Source organism: Streptomyces pilosus (assembly GCF_014649835.1). Classification (GTDB taxonomy): domain Bacteria; phylum Actinomycetota; class Actinomycetes; order Streptomycetales; family Streptomycetaceae; genus Streptomyces; species Streptomyces pilosus. The sequence continues at coordinate 519,016 of NZ_BMTU01000002.1, forward strand.
GAGGGCACGTACTACGGGGCGGCCCGCTCCGTGAACACCCTCGCGCTCTTCTACAACAAGGACATCCTCGACGCGGCGGGGGCCGAGGTGCCGGCCACCTGGGACGAACTGCGGCAGACGGCGAAGAAGCTCACCCAGGGCAAGCGGTACGGCCTGGCGCTCAGCGCGGGCGGCGCCGAGGACGGCGTCTTCCAGTTCACCCCGTTCATGTGGTCCAACGGCGGGGACGAGCGGGACCTCGACAGCCCGGAGGTCGTCGAGGCGCTCGACTACTGGAAGGCGCTGCTGGAGGACGGGTCCCTCTCCAAGTCCACGGTCAACTGGACGCAGGCCGACGTGAACGACCAGTTCATGGCGGGCAACGCGGCCATGATGATCAACGGCCCGTGGCAGGTGGAGACCCTCAACACCAAGAAGTCGCTGAACTGGGAGATCGCACGGATCCCCGTCCCCGAGCGGGGCGCCGACTCGGTCGGACCCCTCGGCGGCGCCGTGCTCACCGTGCCGGACACCGGTGACCCCGGGCGCCAGAAGACGGCCGGCCGGATCGTCGCCTGCATGGCGGGCGAGGAGGAACAGCTCACCTACGCGCTGAACAGCTGGATGGTCCCGGCCCACGGGGAGGCGGCCGCCCAGTGGCGCGAGCAGGTGCCCGAACTGGACGCGCTGGCCGACCAGGTCGCCGCCGCCCGGTCACGCACCGCCCAACTCGGCGCCGGCTGGTCGGGCGTCTCGCTCGCGCTGCAGAGCGCCTTCCAGTCCGCCCTGACAGGGCAGTCCAGCGAGGCCGCCCTGAAGCGCGCCCAGCAGCGCGCCACGAGCGGGAACTGAGGTACGCCCCCCATGACCACCTCCACCGCTCCGGCGCCCGCGAAGGCGCCCCGCAAGGCCGCGGCGCCCGGCCCGGACCGCGCGCGCCGCCGCAGGCTCGCCCAGTGGGGCTTCGTCGCCCCCGCCGTCGTCTTCATGCTGCTGTTCTTCGGCTACCCGCTCGTGCGCAACGTCGTGATGAGCTTCCAGCACTACACCCCGAAGACGTTCTTCACCGGCGAGGCCCCGTTCAACGGCACCGACAACTGGTCGTCCGTCTTCCAGGACGCCCTCTTCGGCAAGGCCCTGTGGCACACCCTGCTGTTCACCGCCGGCTCCCTGCTCGGACAGTTCTGCGTCGGCCTCGCCCTCGCCGTCTTCTTCAACCGCAGGTTCCCCCTCGGCGGTGTCCTGCGGTCGCTGATCCTGCTGCCCTGGCTCGTGCCCATGGTGGTGTCCGGCATCGTCTGGCGACGCATCCTCGACCAGGACACCGGCGTACTGAACACCTTCCTCGACACCCTCGGCCTCGGCGGGAACACCCCATGGCTGACCAGCCCCGACATGGCCCTGCTCTCGGTGATCCTGGTCAACATCTGGATCGGCATCCCGTTCAACATGGTCATCCTCTACGGCGGCCTCCAGGAGATCCCGAAGGAGCTGTACGAGGCGGCCGCCCTGGACGGCGCCTCCGCCTGGCGCACCTTCCGTTCCGTCACCCTGCCGATGCTCAAGCCGGTGATCACGGTCGTCCTCGTGCTGGGCTTCATGTCGACGGTCAAGATCCTCGACCTGATCCTCGCCCTCACCGACGGCGGTCCCGCCGACGCGACCCAGACCCTGGGCACGCTCACCTACCAGAACTCCTTCGTCGAACTGGACTTCGGCGCCGGAGCGGTCGTCGGCAACGTACTCATCCTGATCTCCGCGGTGTTCGCGGTGTTCTACCTGCGGGCCAACCGCACCGAGGGGAAGTGACCGACATGGCCGCTCACGCGCCCACCGCGCCCCGCCGCCGCTGGGGCTCCACCGTCGCGGGGCTGCTCGTCCTCGCCGTGATGCTCTTCCCGCTGTACTGGATGCTCAACACCGCGCTCCAGCCGGACTCCGGCCTGCTCCAGGTCGACCCGGTGCCGTCCGGCCTCGACCTCTCCGGCTTCTCCAAGGCCCTCGGCGACCAGGGCGGACACCTGCTGACCTCGCTGGTCGTCTCGTTCGGTGCCGTCGCCATCTGCCTCGCCGTGGCCGCCCCGGCGGCCTACGGACTGGCCCGGTTCGGTCTGCGCGGCTCGCGCACCATCGTCTTCGGCACCCTCATCACGCAGATGGTGCCGGGCATCGTCATCGCCAACGCCCTCTACAACTCCTACGTCGACCTGGGCCTGGTGAACTCCTACTTCGGCCTGATGCTCGCGGACGCCTCGCTCGGCATCCCGTTCGCCATCGTGCTGATGCGCTCGTTCATGGTGTCCATCCCGGGCGAGGTCGTCGAAGCGGCCGAGATCGACGGCGCCGGACCGGTCCGGGTCTTCCTGCGGGTGGTGCTCCCGATGAGCCGCAACGCCGTCATCACCTCCGGCCTGTTCGCGTTCCTGTTCGCGTGGAGCGACTTCATGTTCGCGCTCACCCTGAACACCACCGACGACGTCAAGCCGGTCACGCTGGGCATCTACCAGTACATCGGCGCGCACGTCGGCGACTGGGGGTCGGTGATGGCCGCGTCCGTGCTCTCCGCCGTACCGGCCGCCGCCCTGCTCGTCCTCGCCCAGAAGTACATCGCCGCCGGCATCACCGGCGGCTCCGTCAAGTGAACACCGCGCACCCCGGGATGGACCTGAACCGCATGAGCGACTTCCCCCGTTTCCCGTCCGGCTTCGTCTTCGGCGCCGCGACCGCCTCCTACCAGATCGAGGGGGCGGCCCGCGAGGACGGCCGCGGCCCGTCGATCTGGGACACGTACAGCCACACCCCCGGCCTGGTCGCGGGCGGCGACACCGGCGACGTGGCGTGCGACCACTACCACCGCTACCCGCAGGACGTCGCCCTGCTGCGGGACCTCGGCGTCGGTTCGTACCGCTTCTCGATCGCCTGGCCGCGCGTCGTGCCCGACGGCTCGGGACCGGTGAACCCCAAGGGCCTGGACTTCTACTCCCGCCTGGTCGACGAGCTCCTCGACGCCGGCATCGAGCCCGCCGCCACCCTCTACCACTGGGACCTCCCGCAGGCCCTCGAGGACCGCGGCGGCTGGCGGGTGCGGGAGACCGCCGAACGGTTCGCCGAGTACACGGCCGTCGTCGCCGGCCACCTGGCCGACCGGGTGCCGCGCTGGATCACCCTCAACGAACCCTGGTGCAGCGCCTTCCTCGGCTACTCCGTCGGGCGCCACGCCCCGGGCGCCCGTGAGGGCCGGGGTGCCCTGGCCGCCGCCCACCACCTGCTGGTCGGCCACGGACTGGCCGTCACGGCGCTCCGGTCCGCCGGGGTCCGCGAGGCCGGCATCACCCTCAACCTCGACCACCACCTCCCCGCCACCGGCTCCGCCGCCGACCGGGAAGCCGTCGTGCGCGCCGACACCCTGCACAACCTGGTGTGGACGGAGCCGATCCTCGCCGGGCGCTACCCCGGCACCGAGGAGGAGACCTGGGGCGAGCTGATCACCGCACAGGACTTCCGCCGCGACGGCGACCTGGAGCTGATCGCCCAGCCGCTGGACTTCCTCGGCATCAACTACTACCGGCCCGTCGTCGTCGCCGACGCCCCGTACCGCGAGAGCGACCCCGCCCGGCGGGTGGCGACCGACAACCGCTACGCCGAGACACCGATGCCCGGGGTGCGCCGGACCGCGATGGGCTGGCCGGTGGCCCCGGACACCTTCACCGGCCTCCTGGTGGACCTCAAGGAGCAGTACGGCGACGCCCTGCCCCCCGTCCACATCACCGAGAACGGCTCCGCCGAGGACGACGAGGTGGCCCCCGACGGCTCCGTGCACGACACCGAGCGGGTGGCCTACCTGCGTGACCACCTCACCGCCCTGCGGGCCGCGATCGACGCCGGCGTCGACGTGCGCGGGTACTACGTGTGGTCGCTCCTCGACAACTTCGAATGGGCCTTCGGCTACGACAAGCGGTTCGGCATCGTCCGGGTCGACTACGCCACCCAGGAGCGCACCCCCAAGGACAGCTACCACTGGTACCGCCGTCTGATCGCCGCCCAGCACGCCTGACGCACGCCGCCCCGGTCGTCAGACCGCGCCCTCGCACCCGCCGGCGGCCGGCACGCGACCGTCCGGGCGCGACCCGGCGCCCGGGGCCCGGGCGGCGAGGGGCTTGCGCAGCAGGAGCAGTGCGGCGTCGTCGTGCAGCCGGCCGCCGACGTGGTCCAGCAGTTCCTGGTGCACCGCCGCGAGCGTGCGGGCCGGCTCGTCGCACAGGTGCCGGGCGAGGCCCTCGGTCAGGGGGTAGAACGCACGGGCGGCGTCGCGGGCCTCCGTGACCCCGTCGGTGTAGAGCAGCAGCTGGTCCCCCTCGGTGAACGGCACCACCTGCAGGCAGGGGGACTCGTCCGACAGGGCGCGCAGTCCGAGCGGCGGCGCGGGACGGACCGGGTCGACCGGCGTCACCTCGGTGCCGCGGATCAGCAGCGGGGGCGCGTGCCCGCAGTTCACCATCTCCAGTTGTCCGGGCTCCGGGTACCCGGCGACCACGGCGGTGACGAAGTCGTCGCTGCCGAGGTTGCGGGCCAGGCTCCGCTCGATCCGGCCCACGACGTCCCGCAGGTCCGGCTCGTCGTGGGCCGCCTCCCGGAACACACCGAGCACGAGGGCGGCGGTGCCGACGGCCGGCAGCCCCTTGCCGCGCACATCGCCGACGATCGTCCTGACCCCGTACGGGGTGTCGACGAGCGCGTAGAGGTCGCCACCGATCCGCGCCTCCGCCGCCGCGGCGCTGTAGTGGACCGCCGCCTGGAACGGCCCGACGCTCTCGGGGACCGGCTGGAGCAGGGCGTGCTGCGCGGTCTCCGCGACCGAGCGGACGGCGGCGAGCGTCCGTTCACGCCGTACCCGCAGCGCACTGGCCAGCGTGCCCGCGAGGGTGACGGTCAGCAGCGCGGCGAGTACGGCGACCAGCTGGGAGGCGTCCACGGCGTGGCGGGCCCCGATGCCCGCTCCGAGCAGGGAGGCCAGCAGCCCGACCCCCAGCACTCCGGCCGGCCGGCTGGTCGCCGCCGCCAGCGCCGGTCCGGCGGACAGCAGCGGCAGCCAGATCCTGCCCGTGCCGCCGAAGAGGTCGACGCACACCACGAGGAGGACGATGAGCAGGGGCAGGGCCGTGGTGCTGGCGGCCCAGTGCGCGGCCGTCAGGACCCGGGGGGACCAGGTACGGCCGGTCCTGCGCGGGGAACGCGGGGACGGCCGTGCGGGCGAAGGGTCGCGTCCGTGCTGTGGGGCGTGACTCATGTGTCGTCCGGTGTCCTCACCTCTGCGCGCCGTGCACGCGGCCTGAAAGGTCTGCTTTATTCAGAAAAGGTGATCGTCGCGAACGTCACAAGGGCGGGCTTTTCAGATAGTGAGCGAGAGGCCGCGGGTCACCCGCCCGGCGGTGGGGAGGAGCCGCTCGCGGACCGCGCCGAGCCGGGAGAGCTGGTCCTTCGGCATCGACACCCCGAGTGATCCCAGCGTCCGGCCGCTGCGGACCGGCACCGCGACGCAGACGGTGCCCAGCGCGTACTCCTCCAGGTCGGTCACGGCCGGTGCCAGCGAGGTGGCCTCGATCTCGCGGATCAGTGCCGGGGCCGTGGTGATCGTCCGGGGAGTGAGGTCGTTGAGGGGGTGCCGGGAGAGGTACTCCCGGCGCGCCTCGTCGTCGAGCTCCCGCAGCACGGACTTGCCCAGGGCGGTGGCGTGCCCGGCGTCCTCGAAACCCACCCAGAGATCCACCCGGGGGGCGCGCGGACCGTCGGCGATGTCGGCGACCCGGATCTCGCCGTCCTCGTAGAACGTGAGGTAGACGGCGCTGGACAGCTCGTCGCGCAGCGCGGCGAGGGCGGGCCGGACCCGGCTCAGCAGCGCCTGTCCGCCGCCCGCGGTGTTCAGGGTCCGCATCCGGTCGCCCAGCACGAATCCGCCGTCGTCCAGCTTGCGCAGGTACCCGTCGTGCACGAGCGTGCGCAGCAGGTGGTAGGCGGTCGCCAGCGGCAGTCCCGTCTCCCGCGCCAGTTGCTTGGCCGGCGCGCCGTTCTGATGCGCGCTCGCCGCCTCCAGCAGCCGGAAGGCCCGCTGCACGGAGGAGATGAGCGTCGGGCTCGCACCCATGCGACCAGCCTGCGCCGCTCCTGCGCCACAGGCAAGAGCGGCCCGCGCCGGACGCGTGTCCCCCGGCCGGTGGGCCGGGGGAGTGGCGCGCGGTGCCGTCGGCCGGTCCGTCAGGGAGCGGGGACCTCGTCCACGAAGGAGGTGCCGGCGCCGCGCAGTGCCTGAATCCTCGAGGCGACCTGGGCCGGTGTGAGGACCTGGTCCTTGACGTGCAGCACGTAGTCGACCTGCTGGTCGTAGGCGCGGGGCGTGGTCGAGGTCAGGCCGTCGAGGTCGATCAGCCACTGGTTGAAGTTGATCGACATGGGGCGCTCGGGCAGGTACGCGGCGTCGTGGGTGCCGAAGTGCCGTCCGTCGACGTAGTAGGTGATGGCGCTGTCGTCGATGGTCACCACGAGGTCGTGCCAGCCGGCGAAGCTCTGCCGGCTCTCGCTGTGCTGGTTGACCGCCTGCCAGGGATCCGGGTTGTACGTCTCCCAGGAGGTCGTGTACAGGATGTTGGACGGCTCGCCCCAGCCTCCGTTGGGCAGGTACTCGAAGTCGTACTCGGCGTAGTCGTCCGCCATCGGTGCCTTGAGGTCGTTGATGGTGAAGAAGGTCTGGACGACCCGGTCGCCGTCGGGCCCGTACACGGGGGCGTCGGAGAACCGCACGCGGGCGGCGTACGTGCCGTTCCTGAACTTGGTGCCCCGGGTGAGGACTTCGGTGTGGGTGGTGGAGGCGCCGGTGCCGGCGGTGGAGGTCCGCAGGTTCATCACCGAGGTGCCGCCGGAGGAGGCGAAGGTGACCTGGGAGGGGTCCCAGGTGGCGCCGGGCACCCCGGGGCCGCCGGCGTTGGAGCGCACGCTCCAGCCGTGCGCGGAGAGGTCCGGGTCGGTGTGGGAGGCGTAGTCGAAGTCGTCGAACAGGGTCTGGCCGCCCTCGCCCGGCGGGTCGGTCGGGTCCGTGGGGTCGTTGCCCTCCGGGGCGGTCCCCCACACGGTGGCTCCGGCGAGCTGCGCGGTGACCCTGGGCCAGTCGGTGTAGGAGGTCCGGTCGCCGCCGAAGGAGTAGTCGTCGCTCTGCCTGAGCGTCTGCCAGTCGGAGCGGTGGAAGCGCAGTTGCATGTCCCCGGTGTCGGCGCCCGGGGCCAGCGACCCGGCGGCCGGGGTGAAGCCGATCTCCAGGTAGCGGTCGGCCGTGGCGGTGGGACGGGCGAGCGTCCCGAACGTGCCGGTGACGGCGGAACAGCCCCTGACCGCCCAGGAGCAGGCGAAACGGTACGAGGCGCCCGGTGCGTCGGCCTTGAAGTAGTAGCGGATCTTCACCTGGCTCAGCTGCACGGGTGACGAGCCGGTGTTGCGGACCTTGAACCAGGGCTCGCTCTGGTCGGCGGTGGCTCCGCCGGAGCCGGTGCGGTACTGCACGCTGACGGCACCCTCCGCGGCGGCGGCGGTGGTGGTCGCGGGAAGGCCGGCCAGGACGGCGCTGCCCAGCAGGGTGGTCAGCGCGAGCGCCGCGCGGGTGCGGCGGCCGGTGGGACGAGTACTCATCCGTGGTCCTTTCGGGGGTGGGGGTGGCGCACGGCGGGACGTCGGTGCGGCGCGCGTGGGGGCTGCCGGACGACGAGGAGTTCACGTTCACGGTGGCGGCCCGGCCCTCCGGGTTGACCAGTTGGCCGCCGAGGCTTTACCAGTCGATGTCGAGAGAAGGTGGCATAGACCAATGTGCGCGTCAACCCCCGGCACACGGATGGGAGTTGACGCGGCAGAAGGGCTCTCCCCGGCGAACGGACCAGTTAGGGTCGGAGCCGTACCAGTGGCCCGACGGTCCTCCGCGGCCGACGACGAACGAGAGCCCCGCATGGAGATCGACTCCGCCGCCTCAGGCGCCGTGCTCAAGCGTGAACGGGTCCGCGACGCGATCCTCGAACTCGTCGAGGCCCGGCGCCCGGGGGACGCCATCCCCTCGGAACGAGTCCTGTGTGCCGAACTGGGCGTCTCACGCCCGACCTTGCGTGCCGCGGTGGACGAACTCGTGGTCGCCGGGCTGCTGGTGCGCCAGCACGGACGCGGCATGTTCGTGGCGGCCGAGAAGATCACCCAGGAACTGGTCTCCGGGCGGGACTCGCTCACCCTGCCCCGGGCCGGCGGGGTGTGGACCAGCAGGGTCCTGGAGTTCCGCACCCTGCCGGCGGGTGCCAGGGTGGGCCGCAGGCTGCGTGTGCCGCCCGCGGCGCGGATCCGCTGCGCGACGCGGCTCCGGCTGGTCGACGGCTCGCCCATGGCCATCGAGCACCTGCACGTCCCGGCGGACCTGGTGCCCGGCCTCACCGAGGAGGAGCTGGAACACGGCGACCTCTACGAACACTTCCGGGACCGGCACGGTGTGCGGGTCGGCGAGGCGGTGCAGTCCATCGAGCCCACGGTGCTGACCCGCGCCGAGGCGGACCTGCTGGACGTACCCGAACTGTCGCCCGCCCTGCTGTTCGAGCGGCTCACCGGCGACACCGGCGGGCGTCCGGTCGAGTACGTCCGCTCCCTCTACCGGGGCGACCGCTACCGCATCGTGTCCCGGCTCGCGCTCGGACCGGCGACAGCCCGGCGGGAGCCGCCGGAGGGTCACCATCCGGGCATCCCGCCGGGCGACTTCGCCTCCCGGGGTCCGGTGACCTTCTCGACCCGGGGCGTGGTGCAGGGCGACGGCTGATCCGCCTTCGCCGCGCGAAGCCGAGGGTCACGGCTGATCCGCCTCCGCCCCGCGGACGCCGATCCGGAATCACGAACTCCCAACCCGTTGACAGGTCCATACCAGGGCGGGACGCTGCTGAGAGCGCTCTCACGACGGTTCCCGGCCACGGTTGAACGGAGAAGGAGCATGCTGCGCACCCTCACACGCAAGGTCATGGCGATGGGACTGGGTATCGCCACGGCGCTCGGCGGCTCATTGCTCGCCACCGGGGCGTCGTCCCCCGCCCACGCCGCGGTGCCCGACACCATCCCCATGACGATCACCAACAACTCCGGCCGCGGGGAGCCGGTGTACCTCTACAACCTCGGTACCGAGCTGTCCACCGGCCGGCAGGGCTGGGCCGACGCGGGCGGCACGTTCCACCCCTGGCCCGCCGGCGGCAACCCGCCCACGCCCGCACCCGACGCCTCGATCCCGGGCCCGGCGGCAGGGCAGACCAGGACCATCCGCGTCCCGAAGCTCTCCGGCCGCATCTACTTCTCCTACGGGCAGAAGATGGTCTTCAGGCTGACCACCGGCGGCCTGGTGCAGCCCGCCGTCCAGAACCCCACGGACCCCAACCGCAACATCCTGTTCAACTGGTCGGAGTACACGCTCAACCAGGACGGCCTCTGGCTCAACAGCACCCAGGTCGATATGTTCTCCGCGCCCTACACGGTCGGCGTGCAACGCGCCGACGGCGGCACGGCGACCGCCGGCCGGCTCAGGCCCGGCGGATACACCGGAGTCCTCAACGCCCTCAGGGCACAGCCCGGAGGCTGGGCCAACCTGATCCAGACCCGCCCCGACGGCACCGTGCTGCGCGCGCTGTCCCCGCTCTACGGGGTGGAGACGGGCGCCCTGCCGGCGACGATCCTGGACGACTACATCAACCGGGTCTGGCAGAAGTACTCCGGCTCGACGCTGACCGTCACGCCCTTCGGTGACCGGCCCGACATCAAGTACTCCGGCCGGGTCTCCGGCGGCGTCCTGCACTTCACGAACAGCTCGGGTGCCGTCGTCACCAGCTTCCACAAACCCGACGCCTCGTCCGTGTTCGGCTGCCACCGCCTTCTCGACGCCCCCAACGACCAGGTGCGCGGGCCGATCTCCCGCACCCTGTGCGCGGGCTTCCACCGCACCACCCTGCTCACCAACCCCAACCAGCCGGACTCCGGCGCGGCCGGCTTCTACCGGGAGCCCGTCACCGACCACTACTCCCGGATCATCCACGCGCACATGGCCGACGGGAAGGCCTACGGCTTCGCCTTCGACGACGTCGGCCACCACGAGTCGCTCGTCCACGACGGCAACCCGCGCCAGGCGTCCGTCACGCTCGACCCGCTCAACTGACCCACCCCGACGGTGCCCCGGCATGCTCCCGGGTGATCACACCGAAGCCCGGGCACCGTAAGGTGCCCCCATGTCTGCGACGTTGAACGCGGGGAAGACCCGTGCCGCACTGCGCACCTCGGCGCGCATCTCCGGTGAACTGCTGCTGGTCCTGGTGGCCGCCGCGGTGGTGCTGTGGGTGGTGGGCCGGATGTGGTCGGTGGTCTGGCCCCTCGTGGTCGGTCTGCTCCTCACCACGCTGACCTGGCCCCCGGCCCGCTACCTGCGCCGGCGCGGCATGCCCCCCGCTCTCGCCGCCTCCCTGGTGACCGTCCTGTTCCTGCTGGTGGCGGCGGGCACCGTGGCGCTGATCGCGGTGCCCGTGGCCTCGGAGTCCGGAAAGCTGGGCGAGGGTGTCGTCGAAGGCGTCCAGCGGCTGCGCGAATGGGCCGCCGGGCCGCCGCTGAACATCGACGACGCGCAGATCTCGGACGCCTTCGACAGTGCGACGGCCCGCCTCCAGGACAGCGCCGGGTCCATCGCCACCACCGCCGTCACCGGTGTGAGCACCGTCGTCAGCGGGGTCGTCACCGCCGTACTGGCGCTGTTTCTGATGTTCTTCTTCCTCAAGGACGGCCCGCGCTTCCTGCCGTGGCTGCGCCGCCAGCTCCCCGGCCGCCTCGCCACCGACATCCCGGTCGTGGCCGAGCGGTGCTGGCTCACCCTGGGCTCGTTCGTGCGCTCCCAGGCGCTCGTCGGCCTGTTCGACGCCGTCCTCATCGGCCTGGGCCTGTGGATCCTCGACGTGCCGCTGGTGCTCCCGCTGGCGGTGCTGACCTTCGTGTCCGCGTTCGTCCCCATCATCGGCGCCCTGTTCGCCGGACTGGTCGCGGTACTGATCGCTCTGGTGTCCAACGGACTGATGGACGCCCTGCTCGTGCTGGCGATCATCGTCGTGGTGCAGCAACTGGAGGGCAACGTGTTCCAGCCGCTGATCCAGAGCCGCGGTCTCGGACTGCACGCGGCCGTCGTGCTGCTGGCGGTCACCTTGGGCGGCAGCCTGGCCGGCATCGTCGGCAGCCTGCTCGCGGTACCCGTCGCCGCCCTGATCGCGGTCGTCTGGAACTATCTGCGCGAGCAGCTCACCGACCCGCCGCGGGAACCGGCGCCCGCCGTCCCGCCCACCGGCTGACCGGCACACCGGCCCCGCACCGAGAGGAAGCCCCCGTGACGTACGACCTCACCGCCCTGCGCGCCCAGGTGCCCGCGCTGGCCGCCGGCACCGCGCACTTCGACGGCCCCGGCGGCACCCAGACGCCGCAGCCCGTCATCGACGCCATCGGCGCCGCCCTCTCCGGGCCCCTCTCCAACCGCGGCGCGCTCCTGCCCGGCGAGCGCAACGCCGACACCGTGGTCACCGGGGCCCGCCGCGCCATGGCCGACCTGCTCGGCGCCGACCCCGCGGGCATCGTCTTCGGCCGCAGCGCCACCCAGCTCACCTACGACTTCTCCCGCACCCTGGCCGCCGGCTGGTCGCCCGGCGACGAGGTGGTCGTGACACGCCTGGACCACGACTCCAACATCCGCCCCTGGGTCCAGGCGGCCGAACGGGCCGGCGCCACCGTCCGTCACGCCGACTTCGACCCGGACACCGGTGAACTCACCGCCGACGACATCCGCGAGCGGCTGTCCGGACGCACCCGCCTGGTCGCCGTCACCGCCGCCTCGAACCTCATCGGCACCATCCCCCCGATCGCCGAGATCGCACGGATCGTCCACGAGGCGGGCGCCCTGCTGTACGTCGACGGCGTGCACTACACCGCGCACGCCCTGGTTGACGTCGGGGCGCTCGGCGCGGACTTCTTCGTCTGCTCCCCCTACAAGTTCCTCGGCCCGCACCACGGGGTCCTGGCCGCCCGCCCGGAACTGCTGGAGACCCTCCACCCGGACAAGCTGCTGCCCTCCACGGACGCCGTACCCGAGCGCTTCGAACTCGGCACGCTGCCCTACGAGTTCCTCGCCGGAACCCGAGCGGCCGTCGACTTCCTGGCCGCACTGTCCGGACAGCGGGCCGGCGACCGCCGGGCCCGGCTCGTCCGGACCTACGAACTGCTCGAGGAACACGAGACCGTGCTGCGGGACCGGCTGGAGAAAGGGCTGGCGGCCCTCGACGGGGTCACCGTGCGCTCGCGGGCCGCCCGGCGCACCCCCACCCTGCTGATCACCCTCGACGGCCACCGCACCGAGGACGCCTACCGCTTCCTCGCGGAGCGCGGCGTCCACGCGCCCTCCGGCAGCTTCTACGCCCTGGAGGCCTCCCGCCACCTCGGCCTCGGGGACACCGGAGGACTCCGCGTCAGCCTGGCCCCGTACACCGACGTCGAGGACGTCGACCGCCTCCTGGCCGGCCTGGCGGCCTTCCTGGAGCGGCCGGCGCATGGGTGACGGCACGTCCCTGAGCTACCCCGCCCGCGGGGCCACCTCCCCGGACACCCCGCTCTGGCCCGCCTCCCCGCCCGGGTACCGCCGCTACGAGAAGACCGTCACCCTCGGGCACTCGGACGGCACCTGGGCGGCGGCCAGGGACGCCGTGGTGCGCTGGGAGGTCAAACGCCGCAGCGGCTTCTCCGTCGCCCCGGCCGACGGCGGCGGCCTCCGGGTGCGGAGCGGCGGGCGGTACACCATCACCGCCGGACCCGGCCGGTTCTCCGTCCGCGAGCCGGTCGAGGTGGTCGCCGTGGTGGAGACCGCGAACCGGTGCGGCTTCGCCTACGGCACCCGCTGGGGCCACCCGGTCAGCGGCGAGGAGGCCTTCGTCGTACACCGGGACGACGACGGCCGGGTCCTGCTGACGCTCCGCTCACTGACCCGGGCGGCGCCCGCCGGCCCCTGGCGGTACCTCTTCCCGGTCCTGCTCCTCGTCCAGCTCGGCGTCCGCGCCCGCTACCTCCGCGCGCTGCGGTGAGCGCCACGGCACGGCACCGGCCGGCCGGGCATGGCATCGTGGTCGCATGACCGTCGAAGTCCGCCCCGCCTCCGTCTTCGCGGACGTCCGCGCCGTGCTCGGTCCCAAGTCGCCCACGGCGAACGTGTGCTGGTGCCTGAGCTACCGCGTCCCCTCGAAGCTCAACCAGGAACTGCGCGGACCGGCCCGCGGCGACTACGTCGCCGAACTGTGCCGGACCGGCACACCCATCGGGGTGCTCGCCTACGACGGCGGCGAACCGGTCGGCTGGGCCGCCGTCGCACCCCGCGCGGACACCTCCTTCGCCCGCAGCCGCAAGATCCCCCACGTCGACGACCTGCCCGTCTGGTCCCTGTGGTGCATCCGGGTGCGTCCCGGTCACCGCAAGCAGGGCATCTCGCACGCCCTCATCACCGGCGCGGTCGACTTCGCCCGCGCCCACGGCGCCCCCGCGATCGAGGCGTACCCGCTCGACAACGGCGACGCCCGCGTCGACCTGACGATGGCCTACGCCGGGATCCGCAAGAACTTCGAGCGGGCCGGCTTCACCCACGCCGCCGACACCACCTCGGTGCTGTCCGGCCACCCCCGCGTCCTGATGCGCCTGGACCTGCGCTGAGGGGGCGCCGACGGGGCGGGGGCGTTCAGGAGTACAGGGCCGCGATCTCCGCGGCGTACGCCTGCTCGGCCGCCTGCCGTCTGACCTTGAGGGAGGGGGTCAGCAGCCCGTTCTCCTCGGTGAACTCGCCCTCCACCAGGGTGAAGGCGCGGATGGACTCGGCGCGGGAGACGGCCTCGTTGGCGTAGTCCACGGCCTTCTGCACGTCGGCGCGCATCCGCGGGTCGCGGACCACCTCGGACATCGGGGTGTCGGCGGGCAGCCTGCGCACCGACAGCCAGTGCGCGACCGTCTCGGGGTCGAGGGTGACCAGCGCACCGACGAAGGGCCGGTTGTCGCCGACGACGAGGCACTGGCCGACGGGCGGACGGCTGCGCAGCCGGTCCTCCAGGACGGCGGGGGAGACGTTCTTGCCGCCGGAGGTGACGATGATGTCCTTCTTGCGCCCGGTGATGGTCAGATAACCGTCGTCGTCGAGGGAGCCGAGGTCCCCGGTGGTGAACCAGCCGTCGTCGAGCACCTCCTGGGTGGCGGACGGGTTGTTCCGGTACGACCCGAAGACGATGCCGCCCCTGACGCAGACCTCGCCGTCGTCGGCGATGCGGACCGCCGTGCCGGGCACCGGGAGGCCGACCGTGCCGGGACGGGGGCCGAGCGGCGGGACGATGGTCGCGGCGGCGGTGGTCTCGGTCAGGCCGTAGCCCTCGTAGACCATGATGCCGGCGGCGTAGAAGAACAGGTTGAGGTCGCGCTCCAGGGGGGAGCCGCCGCTGATGGCGTACCGCACGCGCCCGCCGAGCTCCTTGCGCACCCGGCGGTAGACGAGCAGGTCGTACAGCGCCCAGGCCGCGTAGAGGCCGGGGCCGGGGCCCTTGCCGCGGCCGAGGAAGCGGTTCAGATGGGCCTCGCCGAAGCGGACGGCGACGCGGTGGGCCCGTTCGAAGGAGGCGCCGCGGCCCAGCTTCTCGGCGGTGGCCCGGCCGGTGTCGTGGATCTTCTCGAACAGGTAGGGGACCCCCACCAGGAACGTCGGACGGAACGCCTTGAACCTGGGCCGCAGTTCGTCCGGCTTGATGCTCGGGCAGTGGCCGATCTCGATGCGGGCCATCAGGCAGGAGATCTGCAGGGTGCGGCCGAGGATGTGCGCGAGCGGGAGGAACAGCAGGGTCGAGGCGACCTGGTCGGTGACCTCCTTGAAGACGGGGTGCAGCAACTCGATGGTGTTCGCCGCCTCCGCGTACAGGTTGGCGTGGGTGAGGACGCAGCCCTTGGGACGCCCGGTGGTGCCGGAGGTGTAGCAGACGGTCGCGACGGTGTCGGGGGTGAGGGCCGTGCGCCGCTTGGTGACCTCCTCGTCGGACACGCCCTCGCCGAGCGCGGTGAGGTCGGCGAGGGCGCCCGCGTCGAGTTCCCACAGGCGCGGGGGCTCGGTACGGGCGGCGGTGCCCGTGCGGACCGTGGCGGTGTTCTCCGCGGTCTCCGTGACGGCGTACCGGGCACCGGAGTCACCGATGATCCACTCCACCTGGCCGGCGGAGGAGGTCGGGTAGATCGGCACGGTCCGGCCGCCGGCGGACCAGATGGCGAAGTCCAGCACCGCCCACTCGTAGCGGGTGCGGGACATCACGGCGACCCGGTCGCCCGGTTCCAGTCCGGCCGCGATCAGGCCCTTGGCCACGTCGGTGACTTCGCGGGCGAAGGCCGCCGCCGTGACCGGGTGCCAGGCGCCCCGTTCCTCGCGGCGCAGCACCACCGCGTCGGGCGCCTCGGCCGCGTTGGTGAACGGGATGTCCGCGGTACTGCCGGTCGTCCGCCGGGCGGCGAGGGCCGCCGTACGGGCCTCACGGACGACGCCCCGCTCGTCCCTGACGAGCTCGACCCCGGTCCGCCCCGCCAGATCGGTGCGTCGTTTCGCCCGTTTCAGATCCCTGCGTACACCCATGACGGCTCCCGGTCGCGGCTGATGCGGTCGTGCTGGTTGCTGCCGTTCCTACTTACTCAGGAGTCAACTTACCGGTGCGTAAGGCCGAGTCAAAGGGCCGGGGTCACTCCAGACGGTCCGCCCGGCGGATCGCCTCGGCCAGCCCGCGGACGTCGTCGTCCTCGGTCCGCTCCGCCAGTGAACCCGCGCGCTCCGCGAGTTCACCGAGCCCCGGGGCGCCCGGCAGGGCGCTGTGGCGGTGGTCGGAGGAGCGCAGCGCGTCGGCGAAGTAGGCGGCGGTGGCGGTGACCGCCAGACCGCTCCGCGCGCGCCAGACGGAGTCCGCCAGACCCTCGGTCTCCACGTCGCCCGTCTCCTCGTGCGGCGCACGGCTGCCCGGGTCCAGCCAGCGCACGGTCGCCGTCGCCAGATGGCCCTCGGCGCCCGGCCGGGTGCGCACGGCGTACAGGGCCGTCACGGTGTGCCCGGGCCCGACCTCGCCGCCGTCGACGCCGTCGTCGCGGAAGTCCTCGTCGGCGACCCGGCGGTTGTCGTAGCCGACCAGGCGGAACTCGGCGACCGTCCCCGGGTCGAAGGCGACCTGCGCCTTCGCGTCCCGCGCCGTCAGCTCGATGTTCCTCGGCAGCTGTTCGCAGAACACCTCCCGCGCGTCCCGCTCGTCGGACACGTACACCGTGTGGCCGTCGCCGCGGTCCGCGAGCCGCTCCATGAGCGCGTCGCCGTAGTCGCTGCCGACGCCCACGCCGAACAGGGTGACACCGTGCTCGCGGCGGGAGTCGGCGATGCGTTCCAGGATGGTGTCGGCCTCCGTCTCGCCGGTGTTGGCGAGCGCGTCCGAGACCAGGACGACCCGGTTGGTGGCTCCCTCGCGCAGTCCCTCGACGGCCGTCTCATATCCGGTCTCCACGCCCGCGCCGAGGTTGGTGGAGTCGGTGGGCTCCAGGCCGGCGATCGCGTCGTGGATGTCGCCCCGGTTGCCGCCGATCCGCGTCATCGGCAGGACGGCCTCGGCCTCGTCGCTGAAGGTGACGAGGGCCACCGAGTCGTCGTCGCGCAACCGGTCCGTCATGGTGGCCAGGGACTCCTTCGCCAGGTCGAGACGGCCCGGCTCGGCCATCGAACCCGAGACGTCGATGACGAAGGTCAGGGCGGCGGGCGGCCGGTCACCGCTCGGCTCGGCGGTCCGGGTGGCCAGGCCCACCCGGACCAGCGACCAGTCCTTCTCCCCGGTGCGGGCCCCGTCGACGGTGACCGTGAAACCGTCGCCGCCGGGCCGTTCGTAGTCCTGCCGGAAGCTGTTGACGAACTCCTCGGGGCGCACGGTCGACGGCTCGGGCAGCCGGCCCTCCGCGAGGGTGCGGCGGGCGTAGCCGTACGAGGCCGTGTCGACGTCCAGGGCGAAGGTCGACAGGTGGTCGGGTGCCGGGGCGACGTCGCGCGCGTCCTGTTCCCCCTCGTTCCGGTCACCGTCGTACCGTCCGCCCGGCCCCCGGGGACCGTCCGGTGCGGGCATCGGCGCCGAACCGCCGCTCCCGCGGTCGTAGGACGAGTCGCCCGCCCGCGACCCGCCGTCGTCCCCTCCGCCGCACCCGCTCACCAGCAGCCCGCTCGCCACCGTGAGCGCGATCAGCACTCCGGCCGGCCGGCATGACCCGTTCCGCCTCATCGTCCCTGCCCCCTCGCTCCGTTGAACGCCGACTTCCTCGACTGTGACGGCGGGGCGGGCCGGAACGTGCGGTACGGGGCGTTGCGGGTGCGTCTCGAAGTGGCCACGGAAAGAGCCCGCCGAGACCGGTAGGTGATACTCCGCCGGCCCGCGGCGTCACACCCCGGCCCCCGAAGCCGCCTCCGGCCGGTGGGAACGGCGCCCGGCGAGTGCGTCGCGCGGGCCCCCGGGCCTCCGAACCGGGGCCGCGGCGCCGTAGGATCGGGTGATCTCGTGGGGGTGGTCATGGTCAGGCAGCGTCCCGGCACACCGACGCTCGAGGAGGTCGCCGCGCTCGCCGGAGTGGGGCGGGGCACCGTCTCCCGCGTCATCAACAACGCGGCGGGTGTGAAGGAGTCGACGCGCCGCACCGTGCAGCGGGCCATCGCGGAACTGGGCTACGTCCCCAACCTGGCCGCCCGCTCGCTGGCGGGCCGGCGCGCGGACGCCGTCGCGCTGGTCATGACGGAGCCGGACTGGCGGATGTTCGGCGAACCGTTCTTCTCGGAGATCGTGCGGTCCGTCGGCGACGCGCTCACCGACACCAAGGTGCAGCTGCTGCTCACCCTCGTCCGCACGGACGCCGAACGCCGGCGCTTCGTGGAGTACGCGCGCGGCGGCCGGGTGGACGGGGTCATGCTGATGTCCGTGCACGCCGAGGACGCGCTGCCCGACATGCTCGCCGAGGTGGGGCTGCCCACCGTGCTGCTGGGGAGGCGATCGGGCGACGAGGGCGTGACCTATGTGGACGCGGACAACGCCGGAGGCGCCCGCAGCGCGGTGACGCACCTGCTGGACAGCGGCCGCCGCTCCGTCGCGACCGTCACCGGCCCGCTCGACATGTACGTGGCCCAGTGCCGGCTGCGCGGATACCGCGAAGCGCTGCTGCGGGCGGGGGTCGAGAGCCGCCCGTCGTGGATCGCCGAGGGCGACTTCTCCGAGGACAGCGGGCGGCGCGCGACGGCCGGACTGCTGGAGCGCGCACCGGAGATCGACGCGGTGTTCGCCGCCTCGGACACCATGGCCGCCGGAGCGCTGAACGCCCTGCGTGCGGCGGGTCGCCGGGTGCCCGAGGACGTCGCGGTGATCGGTTTCGACGACTTCCCCCTCGCCCAGCACACCGACCCGAAGCTGACCACGGTGCGGCAGCCGCTGGAGGACATCGGCCGGACCATGGTGCGCCTGCTGCTGGAGGAGATGGAGGACTCGGCGGTGGCCTGGCGGCACGTCATCCTCCGTACGGAGCTGGTGCTCCGCGGTTCCGCCTGACGCGCCCGCCTGTCGGACGCGAAAGTTTTCGGGAGCGCTCCCGTCGCGCGACCCCTTCTCGATCACCTCGCTGACCTGCGGTTTCGAAATGAATTCGACAGGCCCGTGCGCACAGTCTTGTCAGGGACATGTGAGCCTTCTACAGTCCGGATCCGAACCAGTAATGGGAGCGCTCCCATCACATGGGGAGACGGGAGCGCTCCCGCCGGTCGCCCACGCACCCTCCAGGAGAGGCCCCCCGCATGCGACGGTTACCGCACCAGACCCGCACACTGTTCGCGACCCTCCTCACGGCTCTCGCCGTGGTCGCCGCCCTGATGAGCGCGACGGCTCCCGCCCGGGCCGACACCACGATCTGCGAACAGTACGGATCGACCACCATCCAGGGCCGCTACGTCGTCCAGAACAACCGCTGGGGCACCAGCGCCCCGCAGTGCGTCACCGCCACGGACAACGGCTTCCGTCTCACGCAGGCCGACGGCTCGGTGCCGACCAACGGCGCCCCGAAGTCGTACCCGTCGGTCTTCAACGGCTGCCACTACACCAACTGTTCGCCCGGCACCGCGCTCCCGGCCCGGATCAGCGGCATCTCCGGCGCGCCCACCAGCATCTCCTACGGCTACGTCGGCGACGCCGTGTACAACGCCTCGTACGACATCTGGCTGGACCCCACGCCCCGCACCGACGGCGTGAACCGGACCGAGATCATGATCTGGTTCAACAAGGTGGGCCCGATCCAGCCGATCGGTTCCCAGGTCGGCACGGCCACCGTCGGCGGACGCACCTGGCAGGTGTGGTCGGGCGGCAACGGGACCAACGACGTGCTGTCGTTCGTCGCACCGTCGGCCATCAGCAGCTGGAGCTTCGACGTCATGGACTTCGTCCGGGAGACCGTCGCGCGCGGGATGGCGCAGAACGACTGGTACCTGACGAGCATCCAGGCCGGTTTCGAGCCCTGGCAGAACGGGGCGGGACTCGCGGTGAACTCCTTCTCCTCCACCATCGAGACCGGCGGCGGCGGCCCCGGTGGGCCCGGCGGCCCCGCGGCGTGCTCGGTGTCGTACGCCACCAACGTGTGGCCGGGCGGCTTCACCGCGAACGTCACGGTGCGCAACACCGGTTCGGCCCCCGTCGACGGCTGGACGCTCGCCTTCACCCTGCCCTCGGGGCAGCGCGTCACCCACGCCTGGAACGCGACGGTCGCTCCCTCCTCGGGTGCCGTCACGGCCAGGGCGACGGACAACAACGCCCGCATCGCGCCCGGCGGCAGCCAGAGCTTCGGGTTCCAGGGAACCTACAGCGGTTCCTTCGCCCAACCGAACGGCTACAGCCTGAACGGCACCGCCTGCACGACCGCCTGACACGTCGCAAGGGGCCGCGCGCCCACCGTGTCCGGCGGCTCCGGGGCCCGCTCTTCCTCCCTGCGCCGGCAGGGCGGCCCCCGGCCCGCCCCAGATCCCCCTGCCCGATCCGGTCGACGCCCCTCCCGGGACGGGCAGGGGTTCCACTCCCTCACCACGCTCCGGCCGCTCCTCCCGCTCCGCCGCCCCCTCGTCCCGGCGCAGGCCGGGTCACCGATTCACCCACCCGCCATCGGCACAGGAGACCCCATGGCCTTACGCAACAGATTCATGGCCCTCGCAGCGGTGCTGGCCACCCTCCTCGGAGGGCTCGGCCTGAGCTTCCTCTGGCAGAACAACGCGCAGGCGCACGGCGTGGCGATGATGCCCGGTTCGCGCACCTACCTCTGCCAGCTGGACGCCGTCACCGGCACCGGGGGACTGGACCCGTCCAACCCGGCGTGCCGCGACGCGCTGAACCGCAGCGGCGCCTCGGCGCTGTACAACTGGTTCGCCGTGCTCGACTCCAACGCCGGTGGCCGCGGCGCCGGTTACGTCCCGGACGGCACCCTCTGCAGCGCCGGTGACCGGTCCCCGTACGACTTCTCCGCCTACAACGCGGCCCGCTCCGACTGGCCCCGGACACATCTGACGTCCGGTTCCACGATCAAGGTGAAGTACAGCAACTGGGCAGCCCACCCGGGCGACTTCCGGGTGTACCTCACCAAGCCCGGCTGGTCGCCCACCTCCCAGCTGCGCTGGGCCGACCTGGAGCTGATCCAGACCGTCACCGACCCGCCCCAGCAGGGTTCGGCGGGCACCAACGGCGGTCACTACAACTGGAACCTGAACCTGCCCTCCGGCCGCTCCGGGAACGCGCTGCTCTTCATGCAGTGGGTGCGTTCGGACAGCCAGGAGAACTTCTTCTCCTGCTCCGACATCGTCTTCGACGGCGGCAACGGCGAGGTCACCGGCATCGGCGACTCGGCGCCCGACCCGGACCCGACTCCCACCGACCCGCCTCCGCACACCGGGTCCTGCATGGCCGTGTACAACGTGGTGAACTCCTGGAACGGCGGCTTCCAGGCCTCGGTCGAGGTCATGAACCACGGGACATCACCGCGCAACGGGTGGGCGGTGCAGTGGAAGCCCGGTGACGGGACCCGGATCGCCAGCGCGTGGAACGGTTCGCTGTCCACCGGTTCCGACGGCACGGTGACGGTCAGGAACGTCGACCACAACCGCGTGATCCCGGCGGACGGAAGCGTCACGTTCGGCTTCACGGCCACCTCGTCGGGCAACAACTTCCCGGCGGGAACGATCGGCTGCGTGAATCCGTGACGCCCGCTGCGGGGACCGACGCCGACGGTCCCCGCAGCGCGGGGCCCCGCACCGCCGCGCGGTACGGGGCCCGTTGCGCGTCACCCGGGCCGAGCCCCGGTCAGACGCCCGCGACCGACTGGATCCAGGAGCGGTACGCCGTCACGTTGGTGTACGCGGTGGTCGTCTGACGGTCACTGGTGGAGGCGACACCGACCTGGACGCCGTTCGCCATCATCGGGCCGCCCGAGTCCCCGCCGGCGGTGATGCCGTCGCCCCTGCGGGCACAGATCGCGGAGCCGCCGTAGGCGTCACCGCACGCACCGGTGACCGTGACGTTCGCGACCTTCAGGTAGCGGGACTGGCAGGTCGCCTCGGAACCGCACCGGGAGGTGGCGCCCCAGCCGTACACCTGCACGCTCTGGCCGACACGCACGGTGCCCGGCTGACCCAGGCGCGCGTAGGTCGCCGACACGGAACGGTCGAGACGGACGAGCGCGAGGTCCGAGCTGTGGGTGTAGGTCTGCGCACCGTTGGCGACGGTTCCGCCGCTGTGCTGGTCCAGACTGCCGATGCGGAAGGACAGTCCGCCGCCGCTGACGCAGTGCTTGGCGGTGAGGATCCAGGTCGGGGCGATGATCGTCGCCGAGCAGGTCTCCCTGCCGTTGGAGAACAGCCGGGCGGCCCACGGGCCGCTGCTCGCCTGGCTGCCGCCGATGATGGGCTGCGGGCCCTGGGAGACCGGGGGTGCCGGGGACTCGGCCGCGGCGGCGTTGGGGGCGAGAAGCGCGAGGACGGAGACCGCCGCGGCGGCGAGAGCGGGCATGAGCCTTGATATGCGCAAGGTTCCTCGATTCCGGAGCCACGCCGATGGGCGTGTGGGTGTGGGGGTCCACGGCCCCGAGGGCCGCGCCCGGACGAACTGCCCCGCACGGCGGTGCGGTTCGCCGAGGCGTCACCCAGAATTCCGGACGATCGCCGAACGGCGGTACTCACACTTGGTGATAACGCGGTGCTATACCCGGCGGGACGGGGAGAGGGGACCGCCGGGACGGACGGACTACAGCCGGACGACGATCAGGGCGATGTCGTCGGGTCCTCCGTCGGCCACGCCGAGGCACGCGAGCAGGGTGTCCGCCAGCTCGTCCGGGCTCAGCCTGGCGTGCCGCGCGACGGCCCCGGTGAGGCGCAGCAGTCCCGAGTCGATGTCCTCACCGCGGCGTTCGACCAGTCCGTCGGTGTACAGCACGAGGGTGTCGCCCGGCGCGTACGGCACTGTCGCCTCAGGGCGTGGTGTCTGGTGGCTGAGGACGCCCAGCGGCGGGTCGGTCGCCTGGTCGAGCAGTGCGGTGGTGCCGTCCGGACGGGACAGGACGGGCGGCAGGTGCCCGGCGCTGGTGTAGGTGATCCGGTGGTTGCGCCGGTCGACGACCGCCTTGACCGCGGTCGTCGCGAGCGCGCTCTCGAACGTACGGGCGTACCCGCTGAGGACGTCCATGGCCCTGCCCGGCTCGGGGATGGCGCGGACGGCCGCGGACAGGGCGCTGCGGAGCATGCCCATCATGGCGGCGGCCTCCAGGCCGTGTCCGACCACGTCGCCGACCGCGACGGTGAACCTGTCGTCGGGGAGGTCGACCACGTCGTACCAGTCGCCGCAGATGTTCATGGACCGGGTCGCGGGCATGTAGCGCACGGCGATCTCACGGTGCGCCGCCAGGTCCGGGGCGTGCAGCATGGCCTTCTGCAGGGTGAGGGCGGTCAGGCGTTCCCAGTCGTGTGCGTCGCGCAGCTCCTCGTTGACGAGCTGGAGGTCCTGGGCGCGGGTGAACAGTTCCAGCTCGACGTCCTCCCCGCCCTCGCGGGCATCGTCCCCCGGCTCGGCCGGCACGGGACGGGACAGCATGTACTCCGTCAGGTCCTGCACCCGGTGGATGATCCACCCGACCTCTCCGTCCGGCGTCAGAACGGGTGTGTTGACGGGGGACCACCACCTCGCCCGGAACACCCCAGGGCGCCCGGAGACGGCGAGGTCGTACCGCTGCACCGCCATGGTGTCCGGCTGTTTCGAGCTCACCACGCGCTCCAGCGAGGCGGTCAGGTTGCGCACTCCGGTGGCGGTGGGGTCCGCCGGATTGTCCGGGTGGACGTCGAAGAGGTGACGGCCGACGAGCTCGTCCCTCGTCCGGCCGGTGACCTCGAGGTAGGCCTCGTTGACCTCGACGATCACGAAGTCCGGGGACAGCACCAGGTAGGGATTGGGCGTAGCGGCGAACAACGCCGGATAGTCGATCCGCGGTGTGCTCACGTGCGCTCTCCCGGTCCGTCCGCGGGCTCTCGTACGCCCCCTCCCACCATTCGACCACGCGGCCGACTCGCGCGGCGGGCACCGGCGCCCCGGGGACACCGCCCGGCCGCCTTCGCCGCGCCCGGCCGATACCGCGCACCGGCGACGGGCGCGGGCCCCGGTGCCGCCTTGTCGGATCCGCCTACGGTGCCGCCCGGTCGGATCGGCCCACGGTGCTGCCTGCTTCCGGCAGCCGGGCGGCCCGCAAGGTTGCCGACCTGCCGCCCCCTCCCGGCCCGGGGCGACTGCCTAGGGTTCGTTCCTGTGCGCCGGGAATCCCGGTCGGCGTCCGGTCCCACCCGGAAGTCTCCGGAGACCCACGCGGACCGGTCGCACCACGACAACGCCGCGTCCTGCTCCACCGCGGCGCACCCGGCCGTATCCCTCCCCCTCCCCCGGAATGACCGCCCATGCCGAGCCGAGACGCATCCCGTGAACCCCTTCCCCCACCGCACGACCTGGTCGAAGAAGTCGTCGTCCGCTTCGACGCCTACGCCCGGGCCCGGGCGGCGCGCGACAGCCTCTTCCCGACGGCGCGGACGACCCCGCGGCAGGAGCAGCGCGCCTTCGACGACCTGCAGGCAGCCGTCACCCGCCTGCGCAAGTGGCTCGGCTGAAGCCGGAGGGACGGCCCGGTGGGGGAGCCGGGCGGGGGAGCGGCCGCGGACGTGGGATCCGGTGCCGCCTCGCGTGAGGAGGACTCCCGGCCTTCCGGCGCCGGGTAACCATGGACCGGTTCACGGCTGCGAAGCTCACCTGGTTCCCGGAGCGCCGTCACGCCGCGCTCGCCGGCCGTCGGGCGACGGCTGCCTCCCGGGTCCCGCCGGCAACGGCGCCGACCGGACCCGGGAGGGCACCGGAGGAGGCCGTGGTGCCGCGCCGCCCGGCCGGCTCCGCCACCCGGGCGGGCGCGGTCGTGCGGTGCCGGAGGCACTGGCGCAGCGGAGCGTCGGGGGACACGGCAGGTCCGCCGCCGGCCGGTCTCAGGACGACTCGCGCACCACCAGCTCCGTCGGCAGTGTCCGTTGCTGCCGGGGCGCGCCGTGCTGGGTGATGTCGGTGAGGATGCGGGCCATGGTGCGGCCCAGTTCCTCCACCGGCTGACGCACCGTCGTCAGCGGCGGGTTGGTGTGCCGTGCCAGGACGGAGTCCTCGAAACCCACCACGGCGACGTCGCCGGGCACCTGCCGCTTCTGACGCCGCAATTCGGCCAGTGCGCCGACCGCCATGAGGTCGGACGCGGCGAACACGGCGTCCAGGTCCGGTGCGCGTTCAAGAAGCAAACGCATCGCGCGACCGCCGCTCTCCTCGCTGAAGTCACCCGTCTCCACGAGCAGTTCGTTCGCCGGTACCCCCGCCTCCGTATGCGCGGCGCTCCACCCGGCGAGCCGGCTGCGGCCGACGTCCATGTCCTGCGGGCCGGTGATCGTGGCGATCCGGGTCCTGCCGCTGCCCAGCAGGTGCCGGACGGCCTCGGCGGCCCCGCCCGCGTTGTCGGAGTTGACGTAACTCAGCTGCTCGCCCGCGTCACGCCGGCCGGCGAGCACGGTGGGCAGGCCCATCTCCTCCAGCATGCCGGGCAGTCTGTCCTCGGCGTGGACGGAGACCAGGAGCACGCCGTCGACACGTCGCGTCGCCACCGACTCGGTGAGCTGGTCACGCTCGGACTGGTCGCGCACCAGCATGAGCTGCAACTGGGTACGGCTCTCGGCGAGGGCGCCGCTGACCCCGCGGATCAGGGCGGCGAAGAACGGCTCCGAGCCGAGCCGGCTCTCCGACTCCGGGATCACGAGGGCCACGGCGTTGGTGCGGTTGGTCACCAGACCGCGGGCGACCGAGTTGGGCACGTAGTTGAGTTCCTTGATCGCCGCCAGGACCCTGGCCCGGGCGTCGGCACTGACCAGGTCGGAGCCGTTGACGACGCGGGAGACCGTGGTGCGGCCCACGCCGGCGCGGGCGGCGACCGTCTTGATCGTGGGACGGCGGTTGCTGCTCATGTGCTCCCCCTCGGCGGCCGCGGCGGCGAGCCTGCCGCGGAGGTGACCTGCGGCAATTCTTGCAGACCCGGACCCCCGCGGAGCACCCGCCGGGGTCCGGGAGGTGAACACCGTGCCGGGTGTGCGGCGACGAGTTGCTTTCAAGTTATTGACAGATCGGCCCGCTGCCAGGAGTCTTCGAGTCGCGATGGGAACGTGCCCACCCCGAGTTGGGCACGTTCCCACTTCGATCAGAGCCGCTGTAGTCATCGCAGAAATCGCCACTCCGATGTGTCAGCGCCGTCGCTAGGAGGAGACCCATGGGAACGCTCGCTTCACTGCGCACGAGAGCGGTGGCGACCGTCGCCGCCGCCGGTGCGCTGGCACTCGTCGTCGGCTGCAGCGACGGCGGTGACTCGGTCACCGGGGGTGGCAAGAAGGACGGCAAGGTCACCATCACGATGGGCCTGTTCGGCGTGATGGGCATCAAGGAAACGGGACTCCTGGAGAAGTACGAGAAGGAGAACCCCGACGTCGACATCAAGGCCGAGATCGCCGGTGACGAGCAGACGTACTACACCGCTCTGCAGACCAGGCTCGCCGCGGGCAACGGCCTGAAGGACATCCAGGGCATAGAGATCGGCCGGGCCAAGGAGATCACCGAGACCCAGTCCGACAAGTTCGCCGACTTTGCCGGAACCGCGGGCACCGACCACTTCCTGCCCTGGAAGCAGTCCCAGATCAGCACCGCGGACGGCAAGGTGCTGGGTCTGGGCACCGACATCGGCCCGATGGCGGTCTGTTACCGCAAGGACTACTTCGAGAAGGCCGGCCTGCCGACCGACCGGGAGGAGGTCGGCAAGCTGTGGGAGGGCGACTGGAACAAGTACGTCGAGGTCGGCCGCACCTTCAAGAAGGACTTCAAGGGCGGCGACGTGGCGTTCATGGACTCGGCCAGCGGCCTGTTCAACGCCATGGTCTACGGCCACTCCGAGCAGTACTACGACGAGAAGGGCGACCTGATCCACGACACGAACCCGGTCGTCAAGGACGCCTGGGCCCTGTCCGCCGACGCCGGTGAGAAGGGACTGACCGCCAAGCTGCGCCAGTTCCAGCCGGGTTGGGACCCCGGTCTGGCCAACGGCACATTCGCGACCGCCGTGTGCCCGGCCTGGATGCTCAGCCACATCAGCGAGAAGGCCGGTGCGGCGAACAAGGGCAAGTGGGACGTCGCCCGGGCCCCCAAGGGCGCCAACTGGGGCGGGGCCTTCCTCAGCGTGGTCGAGAAGAGCCCGGTGAAGGAGGAGGCGCAGAAGCTGGTCGCCTGGCTGACCGCGCCGGAGCAGCAGGCACACATCTTCACGGAGATCGGCAACATCCCGTCCTCGCAGAAGGCGCTGGAGAGCGACGGGGTGAGGAACGCCAAGTCGGAGTACTTCAGCGACGCCCCGATCGGCCAGATCTTCGGCGCGGCCGCGCAGGAGATCCCGGACAAGCAGGTCCTCGGCCGCAAGGACGGCACCATCAAGGACACCTTCTCCCAGGGCCTGGCCCTGGTCGAGCAGGGAACCGCGCGTGACGAGGCGTGGGACACCACGATGGAGCGCATCGAGAAGGCGGTCGGCTGACCGGGGTCCTCCCCGCGACGGTCCCGGGCCCGCCGGCATGGCACCGGCGGGCCCGGGACCCGGTCCACACATCCGCTCTCAGGAAGGAAGTCCGGTGGCCACCTCCACCACCAAGGCCCCGGCGGGCGAGGAGCCGCCGGCCGGGCCGAGCACCGCAGGCGGCCCGGGAACCGCCCGGCGCAGTGCGCTGCTGCACCGACTGGACGTCAAAGGCGCGCCGTTCGCGTTCGTCGCACCGTTCTTCATCGTCTTCGCCGCGTTCAGCTTCTACCCCCTCGTCTACACCTCGTGGATCTCCCTGCACGACGTGGAACTGGCCACCCTCGACGTCATGGAGTGGGTGGCGTTCGACAACTACGTCGAACTCTGGGGCGACTCGCGCTTCTGGAACGCGCTGGTCAACACCATCACCATCGGCGTCATCTCCACGGTGCCGCAGCTGCTGATGGCGCTCGGTCTGGCACACCTGCTCAACTACCGCATGCGCGCCTCGCTGTTCTTCCGCGTGGCCTCGCTGGTCCCGTACGCGACCTCGGTCGCCGCCGCAGCCCTCGTCTTCACCATGATCTTCGAACGTGACTTCGGCATGATCAACTGGGCACTCGGTGCGTTCGGGATCGACCCGGTGAACTGGGAGGCCGACAAGTGGCCCGCCCAGCTGGCGATCTCGACCATCGTCATCTGGCGCTGGACCGGCTACAACGCGCTGCTCTACCTGGCCGCCATGCAGGCCATCCCCGCCGACCGGTACGAGGCGGCCTCGCTCGACGGCGCCTCCCGGTGGAAGCAGTTCACCCACGTCACCGTCCCGGGCATCCGCTCGACCATCGTCTTCACCATCGTGCTCTCCACGATCGGCGCCACACAGCTCTTCGGCGAGCCGCTGATCTTCGGCCAGGGCCCGAACGGCATCACCGGCGGCGCCGACAACCAGTACCAGACGCTGGGCCTGCTGCTGTACGAGGAGGGCTGGAAGAACTACCAGATGGGCCGCTCCGCGACGGTCGCCTGGGCGATGTTCATGCTGCTCGTCCTCGCCTTCGTGGCGCAGCGCCTGATCAAGCGCCTGCGTTCCCGTACGTCCTGACCTGGAGTCGTCATGACCATCCACAGCCTCCCGGCCCGGACGGACGCCCCGGCCCGGACCCCCGACGAGAAGCCGGCCCGCCGCGGCGGCCGCCGGCTGCTGCGCGAGCGCGCCGGGCGCCAGCACCACGCCGGCCCCCTCGCCTACGTCCTGCTCGTCATCATGGCGATCCTGTCCATCTTCCCGCTGTACTGGACGATGGTGGCCGCCTCCACCGACAACACACGGGTCAGCCAGACCCCGCCCCCCTTCCTGCCCGGACCGAACCTCTTCAGCAACCTCGCCCGCGCCTGGGACGAGGCGGCCATGGGCAAAGCCATGATCAACAGCCTGATCGTGGCCGGGGTGATCGCCCTGTCCACGGTGATGTTCGCGACGCTGGCCGGATTCGCCTTCGCCAAACTGCGGTTCAAGGGCCGCAACGTCCTGCTGATGCTGGTGATCGGCACGATGATGGTGCCGCCGCAGCTCGGTGTCGTTCCGCTCTTCATGATGATGTCGGAGCTCGGCTGGTCCCAGCAGCTGCCCGCCGTCATCTTCCCCACCCTGGTGAGCGCGGTCGGCGTGTTCTTCATGCGGCAGTACCTCTCCGAGGCGCTGCCGGACGAGCTCGTCGAGGCGGGGCGCGTGGACGGGGCGCACTCGCTGCGCATCTTCTGGAGCATCGTGCTGCCCGTCGCCCGGCCCGCCATGGCGGTCCTGTTCATGATCACGTTCGTGCACGCGTGGAACGACTTCTTCTGGCCGTTCGTGGTGCTCGACATGACCAATCCGACCGTCCCCGTCGCCCTGACCCAGCTCAGCGCCGGCTACGTCCGTGACCAGTCGCTGATCATGGCGGGCGCGCTGCTCGGCACGCTGCCGCTGCTGGCGATGTTCATCGTCTTCGGCCGCCAGATCGTCAGCGGCATCATGGCGGGCGCCGTCAAGGGCTGACCCGGCCCGCCCCGTTCTCCTCGCCGCACGGCAGCCTCCTGCCAACCCCTCTCCTCCCGAAAGGACTTACGTGGTCACCGCAGCACAGCAGAGCGCGTCCGCCCCGGACGCCGCCCGTACCTTCCCCAAGGGCTTCCTCTGGGGCTCGGCCACCGCCTCCTACCAGATCGAGGGGGCCGCTGCCGAGGACGGACGTACGCCGTCCATCTGGGACACCTACGCCCGCACCCCCGGCCGGGTCCGCAACGGCGACACCGGGGACACCGCCACCGACCACTACCACCGCTGGCGCGAGGACGTCGCCCTGATGGCCGAACTGGGCCTGGACGCCTACCGGTTCTCCCTCGCCTGGCCCCGCATCCAGCCCACCGGCCGGGGCCCGGCCGTGCAGAAGGGCCTGGACTTCTACCGGCGTCTCGTCGACGACCTGCTGGCCAAGGGGATCCAGCCCGTCGCCACCCTCTACCACTGGGACCTGCCGCAGGAACTGGAGGACGCGGGAGGCTGGCCCGAGCGGGTCACGGCGGAGCGGTTCGCCGAGTACGCGGCCCTCGCCGCGGACGCGCTCGGTGACCGGGTGAAGACCTGGACCACCCTGAACGAGCCCTGGTGCAGCGCCTTCCTCGGCTACGGCTCCGGAGTCCACGCCCCGGGCCGCACCGATCCCGTCGCCGCCCTGCGCGCCGCCCACCACCTCAACCTCGCCCACGGCCTCGCCGTGCGGGCGCTGCGCGACCGCCTCCCCGCCGCCGCCCAGTGCTCGGTCACCCTCAACATCCACCACGTCCGCCCGCTCACCGGCAGCGACGCCGACGCGGACGCGGCCCGCCGCATCGACGCCCTCGCCAACCGGGTCTTCACCGGCCCGATGCTGCAGGGCGCCTACCCGGAGGACCTGCTGAAGGACACCGCGGAACTGACCGACTGGTCCTTCGTGCGCGACGGCGACCTCCAGCTCATCCACCAGCCGCTGGACTTCCTCGGCGTCAACTACTACACGCCGACCGTCGTCTCCGAGGCCGACGGCAGCGGCACCCACACCTCGGACGGACACGGCAACAGTTCCCACAGCCCCTGGCCGGGCGCCGACGGGGTCGCCTTCCACCAGCCGCCCGGCGACACCACCGCCATGGGCTGGGCCGTCGACCCCAGCGGCCTGTACGACCTGCTGCGCCGGCTGTCCGCCGACTTCCCGCGGCTGCCGCTGGTCATCACCGAGAACGGCGCGGCGTTCGACGACTACGCCGACCCCTCCGGCAACGTCAACGACCCCGGCCGCATCGCCTACGTACGGGGTCATCTGGCCGCCGTCCACCAGGCCATCCTGGACGGCTCCGACGTGCGCGGCTATTTCCTGTGGTCGCTGCTGGACAACTTCGAGTGGGCCCACGGCTACAGCAAGCGCTTCGGCGCCGTCTACGTGGACTACCCGACCGGAACCCGCATCCCCAAGGCCAGCGCACGCTGGTACTCCGAGGTCGCCCGCAGCGGGGTTCTGCCCGGCGCCTGACCTCCCCGGGGCGCTGCCCCGCAATCCGCCTCCGTCCCCGCGAGTCGCGGGGACGGAGGCGGACTTCTTCCTGGACGGGGACGGGCGATCAGGCTCTTCCTCGCGGGGGTTACGGCGAGTCCGTCACCATCGTCGCGGGAGTGGGGACGACCCGGCTGCTGGGCGTCGTGCCGGGGCCGTCCGTCGCGGCCGGCCGGCCGGGCGGCGACTCGGCGGGCTCCGGTGACACCGGTGCGCTCGGCGCCGGGGAGGGCGACTCACGCACCGGGGGAGGGGCCAGCGGCACCGTGGGGGAGACGGGCCGGCCGGCGTCCGCCGCGTCCCGCAGCGGCAGGGCGACGAGCGCGGCGACGGCGCACGCCAGGCCGACACCGACCACGGCCCGCAACCGCCTGCGCCGGGCCGCCCCGCGACGGATCGCCTCGAACCGCCCGGCGGGCGGGCCGAGGTGGTCGGACGTGGGCCGCAGGATGACGGCGAGGGGATCGTCGGGTGCGAACTCCGGACCCTCGTCAGAGTGTGTGATCAAGACTTCTCCTCAGGTGGGCACGGAGCAACTCCCGGGCCGCGTGGAGATCGGCCTTGACGGTCCCTTCCTTGCGTCCGGTCAGGGCGGACACCTCCCGGACCGGCATGTCAGCGTAGTAGTGCAGCAGGATCGGCACGCGCAGCCGTTCCGGCAGGGACTGCACGAGCAGGCGTACGGACGGGTCGGACGGCTCGGTGTGCGGCCGGACGGCGGCCTCGGTGCCGGCCCGGTGCACGGCCCTGCGCTCACGTTCGAGTCTGCGCCAGTGGTCCCGGACCAGGTTGGCCGCGGTGACGTAGAGGAAGCCCCGGGGTTCCGCCACAGAGGTCCAGCGCGACCACAGCCGGGTGAACGCCTCCGAGGCGATCTCGTGGGCCGTCTCGTCGTCGTCGACCAGCCGGCGGCACCAGCCGGCGAGGCGCGGATAGAGGGCGGCGAACAGCTCGGACGCTGCCTGCTCGCGGGACCGTTTCAAGGTTCTCCATGGTCGTGGCGGTACCGGTGTCGCGGTACCGCTCGTGGAAGGGTCCCGGGCCGGCGCACGGCGCGCCGGCCCGGGGCCCCGGCGGCGGGTCAGGACGTCGTGGCGCTCAGCGTGGCGAACACGATCACGTTGTCGCGGTACTCGTCCCCCTCGCGCGGGCCGCCGCAGGTGATGAGCCGCAGCTCCGGACGGTCGACGTCGCCGTAGACCGCTTCCGTCGGGAAGTCGGCCTTGGCGACCGTGCGGACCGAACCGACGGTGAACGCCGCCGCCGTGCCGTTCTCCAGGCGTGCCGTGATCCGGTCACCCCGGCGCAGCCGCACGAGGTGACGGAAGACGCCGTCCCCGTGGACGCCGACCGTGACGTGCCCGAGGAGGACCGACGGACCGCGCTGACCGGGCGTCGGCGAGTGCCGGTACCAGCCGGCCCGGTCGTCGGCCGTGAGCGGTGGCACCTCGACACTGCGGTCCGGGGCCAGCCCCAGCCGCATCACCGGGGTGTCGACCCCGATGGCGGGGATCTGGAGCCGGACCGGCACCGAACGCCCGAGGACCCGCGCCGGTGCCGCGGACGGGAGCGCGGCCGAGGCCGCGTCCCGGGGGCGTCCGGTGGCGGAGGGCCGGGCCCGGTGTCCGCCGCCGCAGCCGGCCAGGAGGGCCGCCGCGGCCCCGACGGCGAAGACACGCCTGGAGAGCGGCCTCATTCCCCGGTCGCCCGCCGGCGTACCAGGAAGACGGCCGCGCCACCGGCGGCCAGCACCGCGGCGGCACCGCCGCCGACGAGGAGGCCGTCGCTCGCGGACTCCTCCGCCGGGGCGGCACCGGTGTCGGGCGCGCCGCTGGGCACGACGGTGACCCCGCCGGTGTCCTCCGCCGGGGCCGGGTCGCCGCTCTCGGCGGGGACCGGGCTCGGTTCCGTCTCGGCGACGGGGGCCGGCGACGCGCTGGGGGACACCGCCGTGTCGGGAACGGGGGAGGGGTCGTCGGCGAAGGCGGGCATGGCGCTCGCCAGCACAGCGGTACAGGCAAGTGCCACGGCGCTCAGGACAGTTCGGCGCATGGATCGCTCTCTTCTCGGTCCGCCCGCACGGTGACCCGGCGGGCTGGGGAATGGATCGTGCGGAGAGACGAGGCAGCCACCACCCGGGTTGTAAAGAGAAGGCAAAGCCGGGCCGTCGCCGACGCCGGACTCAGTCGAGGATGGCGGTCGCCTCCACCTCGACCAGCACATCGGGCTCGAAGAGGTGGTCCACGCCGATCAGCGACGACGGAGGAAGCGGCACCGCGAGCCCGATCTCCTCCGCCACCTGTTCGACGCCCGCCATGAACGCGCCGATCTTCTCGGGCGCCCAGTCGGTCACGTAGAACGTCAGCCGCAGCACGTCGTCGAACGAGGCGCCCGCGCCGGCCAGACCCGTCGCGGTGTTCCGCAGGGCGTGGGCGACCTGCCCCGCGAGGTCGCCGGGGGCGAGCGGGGATCCGTCCGCCGAGCGGGCGATCTGCCCGCTGACGTGCACGTGACGCGTGCCGGTGCCGACGGCGACGTGCTCGTAGGGCGTGGGGCGCAGCATGCCTTCGGGGGTGAAACGACGGACGGGCATCGAGGTCTCCTCGTGTGAGCCGAACAGGTATACCTTTGCTACCTGGTACACGAAGGACACTTCAAGGAGACCACGTATCGTGCCGGATACCCCGCAGGGCCCCGAGGACAGGTTCGAGATCGCTCACCCTCACCGCGAGCTCCTCGACCAGGTGCTGGACAAGTGGTCGCTGAGCGTCCTCAACGAACTCTGCGAACGGCCCTGCCGCTTCAACGACCTGCGCCGCGCCATCCCCGCGGTGACCCAGAAGTCGCTCACCGCGACGCTGCGGCGGCTCGAACGCAACGGCATCGTCGAGCGCGCGCTCCTCAGCTCCCGGCCCGTCGCCGTCGAGTACCGGATCACCCCGCTGGGCAAGACCATGCGGCCGCCGGTCGAAGTGCTGCTGGAATGGGCCGCCGCCCACATGCCCGAGATCGAACGCGCCCGCCGGGCCTTCGACCTCGCATGACCGCGAGCTCTGTTCCCTGACGTGAGGTTCGTGCCGGGAACCCTCAAGTCGCGTTACTGACAGCGCTGTTCACGGCCCCCTGCCGGTCGTCGACTGGCAGAATCGGTCCGTGACGGCAGGCCTGGGACGGGAGTGGGCACATGAGCGCGACGCGGCACGGGACGACGCGGCGGGCGGAGACGGCAGTTCCGGCGGGGCGGACCCGGTGGGGGATCGTCGCCCTGATCCTCGGGGCGCCCGCTCTGTTCGTGTTCGGCCTGCTCTTCCTCCTGCTGCTCTGGGTGCTGCTCGGCTGACCTCTCCGGGCGCGCGGCACGGACCGTCCTTGACCTGAACCGGACTTGAGCTTCTACGTTCGTGACAGGCCGCGCGGACCGACCGGCGGTGCCCTTCCGAGGAGGTTCGTCATGGGCGAGCGCACAGCTCACACCGACATTCCCGAGCGTTACCGCTATGCCGTGATCCCGCACATCATGGTCGACGACGCCGCGGCGGCGATCGACTTCTACCGGCGGGCGTTCGGCGCGCGCGAGGACTTCCGCATCGACGCTCCGGGCGGCGGGATCCTGCACGCCGAGATCACCATCGGCCGGTCGGTGCTGATGCTGGGGGACGCCAGTGTGGAGGAGGCGGAGGCGGGTTCCTTCGCCGCACCGGCCTCCCTCGGCGGGGGCACGTCCGTCACACTGCACGTCTTCGTGCCCGACGTGGACGGCCTGGCCAAGCGCGCGGAGGCCGCCGGCGCGGAGATCCTCCAGCCGCCGACGGACATGTTCCACGGGGACCGCACCGTCATCCTCAAGGACCCGCAGGGCCACATGTGGGTCTTCCTGACCCATCTGGAGGACGTGACGGAGGAGGAACTCCGGCGACGTCTGGCCGCCGCCGGATGACCGGACCACCGACCGTACGGGCACCGGACCGCCGGACCGTGCGGGCGCCGGCCCACGGGCCGGCGCGCCTCACGCTCCTCGCGCACGTGTGAAGGCCGGCCGGGCGCTCCGGCGAGCCCGCCCCCTCAGGCCGCCGTCCCGTCCTCGAAGGGAACGTCCAGCCGGTCGGCCACCGCGGTGAGCGCGGCACCCAGCGGCAGCGCGATCCTCGTGCGGGCATGCCGGTCGCCACGGGTGGGGTCCCGGTTGACGATCAGTACGGGCTTGCCCGCCTCGGCGGCCTGGCGGACGAACCGCAGCCCGGACATCACCGTCAGCGAGGAGCCGAGGACCAGCAGCGAGGACGCCTCACGGACCAGTGCGCGGCACTGCTCCACCCGCTGCGGCGGCACGTTCTCCCCGAAGAACACCACGTCCGGTTTGAGGACGCCGCCGCACACCGTGCAGGGCACCACGCGGAAGTCGCCGACCTGCTCGTCGGTGAGGTCGGCGTCACCGTCGGGATTGATGCCGGCCGCCGTCGGCGCGAAACCCGGGTTGGCCTCCTCGAGCCGCGCCGCGAGCGCGGCCCGCGGGCTGAAGGCACCGCAGGACAGGCAGACGACCCGGTCCAGGCCCCCGTGGAGCTCCACCACGCCCTCGCTGCCGGCGGCCCGGTGCAGCCCGTCGACGTTCTGGGTGATCACTCCGCGGAGCAGTCCGTGCCGCCCGAACGCGGCCACGGCCCGGTGCCCGGCGTTCGGGCGGGCCCGGCCGAAGGTGCGCCAGCCGAGGTGGCTGCGGGCCCAGTACCGGCGGCGCGCCTGCGGGCTGCCGGTGAAGTCCTGGTAGGTCATCGGGGTGTGCCGGCTCAGGCTGCCGCCCTCGCCCCGGTAGTCGGGGATGCCCGACTCGGTGGAGATGCCCGCCCCGCTGAGCACCAGCACGCCACCGGCGTCCAGCACGTCGGCGACCGGGGCCAGGTCCGTGGTGCCCGGCGGCAGGTCGTCGGCCGGGGTCCAGCTCAGGGTGGGGCGCATGCGCATGCCGCCAGGGTACGGAACCGGCCGCCCCGCCCGCCGTGCCCGCGGGGCCCGGCCGCCCGGACAGCCGGACGCACTGCGCCCGGAGGGCGGGAGGCGCGGGGCCCGTCCGGCGCTCCGGCGCCGTGCGCGAGGGGTGTGCCGCGGCGGGGCCCGGGAGGGGGAGCCCGTTGCCGGGTCCCGCCGCGGTCCTGTGGTCAGCCGCCCACGTTGACGTCGATGCAGGCGTAGAACGCGTTGGTCGTGTCGGCCACGTTCCACACGGCCAGCACCTTCTGCTTCCCGGTCAGGCCGCCGAAGTCGACCTGGTGGTCGACGACCGCACCGGGCTTGGCGCCGCCGTCGTCGAACTGCGCGATCCGGCGGCCGCCGGCGTAGTACTCCCAGGTGCTGGTGGCGTGCTGGGCGGTGAGCCGCCAGGAGAACGTCGTGGTCGCGGCGACCGGCGTGACCGTCCAGCCCTTGCTGTCGTCGTCCAGTTCGGCGAAGCGGCTGTTGCCGCCGCTGCAACCGGTCAGGCCCTTGGGCCCCTCGACGCTCTGCGGTTCGTAGGTGATGTCGCCGCAGGAGACGGTGCCGGCGGCGCACTGGGCCTGCCGGCTGGGCGGGTCGGATATGTAGCCGTGCGCGCTCGCCGACGACGCGGGGAGACTGACGGCGACCACGGGGGCGAGAGCCGCGCCGATCAGCGCGGCGGTCTTCTTGCTGGTACGCATGGGGGAACTCCTTCACATCGGATCGTCCCCGGGCGCGCGTGGTCGTGGATGGTGCAGGGGGGAGACCGCACGCGGCAGGGCGACCGCTCGTGGGTGGGGCCAGGAGGCGCGAAGGTGGCGCGCGCTCGCCGTCCTCGCGGGGAAGTGGTCGGGGCCCGCGAAGGATCAACTCCCTAAGCGGAGCGACGAGTTCTGTTGGCCTAGACCATACAAGCGGTGGGCGTGACCGTGTCAAGGGTGGTGCGGAACGGCACAGTTGTGCCGTTCCGCCCGGTGTGGTGCCTCCGGCGGCCCGCCGGCCGGGGCGACCGTGACGCCGTACCCGGAAGACCCGTCCGCAGGGGGTCAGCGTCCGGTCGTTCCGTCGATGAGCTCCCTCAGCACGTCCGCGTGTCCGGCGTGGCGCCCGGTCTCCTCGATCATGTGGGTGAGCGCCCAACGGACGCTGGGCGCAGGGCTGTCCGGCCGGGACCGCGGCAGCGGCGCCGCGAGGTCGGGGCATCCGTCGAGCACGTCGTCGGCCCGGGCCACCGCCTCCCGGTAGCGGGCGACCACATCGGCCACGCTGTCGTCGTCGGCGGCCCGGAAGGTGCTCTGCCAGTCGGTGACCCGTTCCCCGAGGAACGTCGCCCGCTCGACGAAGGTGAGGTGATGGAGCAGCCCCAGCAGGTTGGTGCCCGACGGCACCGACGCCGTGCGGACCTGCGGTTCGGGGGCTCCCTCCACCTTCGCGCGGATCGACGTGCGGAGGTAACCGAGGAAGCCGCGCAGGACCTCGGCCTCACTGCTCCCGGTGCGCGGCGGCGGGGTGTCCCGGCGGCGTCCGTGACGCGGGGTGGCGGACATGGTGCCTCCTCGTGGGGTGTCCACGGCTCAAGCGGTGCGACGGACGATCAGGACGTGGTCGGTGACCTCGGCGGACCGCCCGTCCGGCCCGGTCGCCGTCCGGCGCGGCGCGTCGGCCCGCTCGACCGTCCACATGTCCGGGGCCAGGGCCAGGTCGGCGGCGACCTCCCGCGGCGAGGGGTACCGGACACCGGGGTCCTGGTTCCACGACCACGGGGCGGTCGAGCCGTGGTCGACGACGAGCAGGCGCCCACCCGGCCGCAGGCCGTGCGCCGCCGCGCGCAGCACGCGTGCCCGGTCCAGGCCGAGCGGGGTGTGCAGGTAGTGGGCGCAGACCAGGTCGAACGAGCCGGCCGGGAAGGACGCCTCCAGGTCGTGCCGCCGGGCGGTGATCAGGTCGTCCACGCCGTGCGCTGCGGCCAGCCCGGTGAGACGCTCGACCGCCACGGACGACACGTCGACCGCCGTGACCTGCCAGCCCCGGCGGGCGAGCCACAGGGCGTCACCCCCGGCGCCGCAGCCGAGGTCCAGCGCCTCGCCGGGCGTCAGGCCGCCGACCACCTCGGTGAGACGCGTGTTCGGCCGTGGATCGGTGGCCGCGGGACGGTTCGCGTGGACGCCGTCCCAGAACGTGACCGCATCGGTGGTACCCATCGAGGACTCCTTCAGCCGGGGATCGGGAATCCGAGTCTCGCCCGGACTCCCGGAAACCGGCACGCGAGCTTGCCGTTATGGCAAGACGCAGGAAGGGCCGGCGGCCGCGCCGGGTTCGGCCGCGGGGAGGCCGGCCGCCCGCCGGTGGTGGGAGCGGGCCGGCCCGGGGAGACCGGGCGCCGCCGAGTACGGCGGTCGGCGTGTACATGCCGGTCGCGGCGAGGGCGGGACGCGGAGGGGACGCGCCCTCCGGCCGCCGCTCACCGGTGCGGTCGCACGGGGAGCGGGCAGCCGATCACACGAGCCGGACGGTATCGGGGCGAACGGCCGCGGCGGAGGCGGCGGGAGCGGACCACGAGAGCCGTGCCCCGGCGACGGCGAGGGTCGCGGGTGCCGCCGAGGACGGCGGTCGGCGTATGCGTGCCGGTCGCGGCGAGGTCGGGACGCGGATCGTGCGCCGCCCGCGGACAGCGCCGGTTGATCCGGGCGAGTGAAGACGGCTCGGGCAGGTGGGGGCACCCTTCGGGGAACGGCCCACGACGGCGTTCCCGCACGCGGTTCGCCTACGCTTCCCCCGTGTCAGCTCCCCGCCTCCGTCGCGTCGCCGTCCTCGTGTCCGAAGGCGCCAAGCCGCTCGACGTCGGCATCCCCGCCCAGGTGTTCACGACCCGGGCGAGCATGCCGTACGAGGTGCGGGTGTGCGGTGCTGCTCCCGGACCGGTCGCCGGGGGCGACGGCCTCTCGTACCACGTCGCCCAGGGCCTAGAGGCCCTGGAGTGGGCCGACATCGTCTTCGTCCCCGGCTACCGGTTCCCGGACCGCGAGGACCCGCCGCGGGCCGTCGTCGAGGCGCTGCTCGCCGCCCATCGGCGGGGCGCACGGCTCGCGGCCATCTCCACCGGCGCCTTCGCGCTGGCCGCCACCGGTCTGCTGGACGGCAGGCGTGCCACGACCCACTGGCACTACACCAGGGCCCTGGCGGCCAAGCACCCGTCGGTCCGCGTCGACGAGAACGTGCTGTTCGTCGACGAGGGCAGTGTGCTGACCTCGGCCGGCGCCGCCTCCGGCATCGACCTGTGTCTGCACATCCTGCGCGGCGACCTGGGCGTGGCCGCGTCCAACCACGCCGCCCGGCGCCTGGTCGCGGCGCCCTACCGCAGTGGCGGCCAGGCCCAGTACGTGCCGCGCAGCGTGCCCGAGCAGCTCGGGGAGCGGTTCGCCGCCACCCGTGAGTGGGCACTGCGCCGGCTCGGCGAACCCCTCACCCTCGGCGCGCTCGCCGGGCACGCGGCGGTCTCGCCGCGCACGTTCTCGCGCCGCTTCGTCGAGGACACCGGCTACACACCCATGCAGTGGGTGATGCGCGCCCGCATCGACGCCGCCCGCGAGCTGCTGGAGCGCTCGCAGCTGGGCGTCGAGCAGATCGCCGCCGACGTCGGCCTGGGCACCGGGGCCAATCTGCGCCTGCACTTCCAGCGCATCCTCGGCACCACACCGAGCGAGTACCGGCGCACCTTCGCCCGGGGCGAATGAGCGGGCGGCACGCCCTGGCGCGATCCTTTCGAACCGTGGCGATCATGCCGCTGCCACGCCCGCGGGCCGAGCGCGATGCTGGCTGTGGACGAAGGGACACCACACATGACGCGTATCGCCATCAACGGGTTCGGCCGCATCGGACGCAACGTGCTGCGTGCGCTCCTGGAGCGCGACAGCACCTTGGAGGTCGTGGCCATCAACGACCTCGCGGATCCGGCCACTTCGGCGCGACTGCTCGCCTACGACACGACCGCCGGCCGGCTCGGCCGACCGGTCACCGTCGACGGGAACGCTCTCGTCGTCGACGGCCGCCGCATCACGGTCCTCGCCGAGCGGGAGCCGGCCCGGCTGCCGTGGGCCGAACTCGGCGTGGACATCGTGCTGGAAGCCACCGGCCGCTTCACCTCCGCCAAGGCCGCCCGGGCCCACCTCGACGCGGGAGCCACCCGGGTCCTGGTCGGCGCGCCGTCGGACGGCGCCGACGTCACCCTGGCGTACGGCGTGAACAACGACGCCTACGACCCCGACCTGCACAGGATCGTCTCCAACGCCTCGTGCACGACGAACGCGCTCGCGCCGCTGGCCGCGGTACTCGACGGCCTCGCCGGCATCGAGCACGGCTTCATGACGACGGTGCACGCCTACACCCAGGAGCAGAACCTCCAGGACGGTCCGCACCGCGACGCCCGCCGGGCCCGCGCCGCCGCCGTCAACATCGTGCCGACGACCACGGGCGCCGCCAAGGCGATCGGCCTGGTGCTGCCCGGCCTCGACGGCAAGCTGTCGGGTGACTCGATCCGCGTGCCGGTCCCCGTGGGCTCGATCGTCGAGCTCAACACCACCGTCACGCGGGACGTCACGCGCGAGGAGGTGCTGGAGGCCTACCGGGCCGCCGCGCAGGGGCCGCTCGCGGGAGTGCTCGAGTACTCGGAGGACCCGCTGGTGTCGTCCGACATCACCGGCAACCCGGCGTCGTCGATCTTCGACGCGGACCTCACCCGGGTGGACGGCCGGCACGTCAAGGTGGTCGCCTGGTACGACAACGAGTGGGGCTTCTCCAACCGGGTGATCGACACCCTGGAACTGCTCGCCGCCCGCTGAACCGGCCCCGGCCGGTCCGGCGGCGCGCACCCCTCGCGGGCCGGTGACTCCGTCGGCACCCTCGCGCGGACGGTGCCGCCGGCCCCGGCCCGTCGCCGCCCACCGGGAAACCGGCTGCTCCGGTCCCTCCCCGCCTACCGTGCAGCCGGCTCCCACTCCTCGGCGAGGAGTCCGAGCACTACCTCGTCGAGGAACTCACCGAGCACCCAGGCCGACCTGCGCAGCACGCCCTCACGGACGAAGCCGTTGCGCTCGGCGGAGCGCAGCATCGCGGTGTTGTCGGCCAGCGTCTCGATCTGCAGCCGGTGCAGTCCGCGCACGACGAAACCGTAATGGCAGAGCACCGCGACCACGTCGGTGCCGTAGCCCTTGCCACGCGACGACGGCAGCAGCCCCAGCCCGATGTGCGCGGACCGGCTGTGCGTGTCGATGCCCCACAGCGTGGCCGTGCCGACCAGCGTGCCACCCTCCGACTCCACCACGGAGAAGGGAACACGCCCGTGCTCCTCGTCGTCGACCACGAGTCGCGGGTCCTGTGAACCGGGTGTGATCGGCCGCCACGGCCTGGCCTCCGACCGTGAGCCGTTCACCACGTCGTCGTAGAGCTCGGCCCGCAGGATCGGTATGTCGTCCTCGTGCCGGGCCCTCAGCCCGACCAGTTTCCCCTTGAGCATGGGGGTTTCCTATCCGACGGGTCCGCCGGGCGGCAAACGATTTCTCCGTCACCGGACGGCGGACGGGTCGGCCGTCGCGTTCCGTGACATCCGGACAGCGAAGGCCACGATCTCAACCAGCGCGTCCCACAGGGTGATCGGCCGCTCCTCCGGGGCACACGGATCACCGACCGCAGTCACGAAGCAGTCGGGCAGGGCCCGTTGAGGAGAGGGGAAAGGGCATGCGTCGCACGGGGATGAAGGCCGGCACGATCGCGATCGCCGCCGTCATGGGGAGCGTCGTCCTGACGGGATGCGGGGGAGACAGTGAGCCGCAGAGCGACGGCAAGTCGTCGGCGGCGAGCGGGAAGGCCCAGGAGCGCGAGCAGGGCACGAAGGCGGTGCGGGCGGCGTACGACAGGACGGCCGAAGCCGAGTCGGCGCGGATGAAGGTCAGGACGCAGCTCGCCGCGGACGGCAGGACGGTCACGTCGGAGGGTGAGGGTGTCCTCGATCTGGCGGAGGGCGACAGCGTCATGACCATCACGGCCGAGGGCGAGAGCCTGGAGCAGCGTGTGGTCGACCAGATGCTCTACCAGAAGGCCCCGGGTCAGAAGACGCAGGGCGGCAAGCCCTGGATCAAGATCGACCTTGAGAAGGTCGCCGCTCAGCAGGGCGTCGGCAACCAGCAGTTCGGCGACCCGGCCCAGACCGCGGCCTTCGCCAGGGCGATCACCGACAAGGACGTCACCGAGGTCGGCACCGAGAAGATCGACGGCGTGGACACCACGCACTACCGGGTCTCCGTGGACGTGGCCGAGCTGCCGGGTGGCGACCGGATGCGTGAACAGCTCGGCCCCACGCTGCCGATGCAGGTCTGGCTCGACGACGAGGGGCGGCTCCGCCGCCAGCAGATCGACATGACCGTCAAGAACACGGCTTCCGCCTCGGCGAAGCCCGGCGACGGTTCGGCACCCCAGCAGCTCAAGATGAGCACGGTCATGCAGTTCACGGACTTCGGCACCGACGTCGACGCCGAGGCCCCGCCGGCCGGCCAGGTGACGGACATGACGGACAAGGCGCTGCAGGGCAGCGGGCGACAGAGCTAGACCGCGACGACACGAGCGGCCACCCGTCGAGGGTGGCCGCTCGTGTCGCGGGTGGTGTCCGTGGGCACGGACGGTGCGGCCACCTCACCTCACCGCCCCCTCGGCTCGTGCGGGAAGTCGTCGGTTACCGTGGGGAGTGACACTGGGAGGCGATGGTGTTCGAACGGGGCACGCGGTTGCTCGCGGGCGCGGTGGTCGTGGCCTGCATGGTGCTCCTCGGGCCGAGCGCGCCGGACGGGTCTCTGTCCGCCGGTCCGATGCCCGTGGGCACCGCCCGTGACTTCGTGCCGAACCGCGTGATGACCTGGAACATCTGCAACCCCTGTGGCCGGGGCAACGCCGACCGTGCGGCGGAGATAGCGGAGTTGGCCCCCCAGGTCGTCGGACTGCAGGAGGCCTGCCGGCGCGACGTCGAACGGGTCCGGGACCATCTGGAGAACCTCTACGGGCTGGACTACCACGTCGAGT
This sequence comes from Streptomyces pilosus, assembly GCF_014649835.1. Classification (GTDB taxonomy): domain Bacteria; phylum Actinomycetota; class Actinomycetes; order Streptomycetales; family Streptomycetaceae; genus Streptomyces; species Streptomyces pilosus. The sequence continues at coordinate 561,882 of NZ_BMTU01000002.1, forward strand.
ACGGCACGGTGCTGCAGAACTGGGGCCGCTGCGGGGGAGTGCCGTGGAACCCCGGGGGTTACGGACAGGCGATCCTCTCCGCGGAGCCGATGACCGACCACGTGAACGTCGAGTACCCCGACGGCGGCTCCGAGGACCGCGGCTTCATGGCCGTCACCACCCTCGTGGACGACCGGCCCGTCCGGGTCTTCAACACCCACCTCGCGCAACGCCGGCAGGAAGCGGTGCGGGCCGAACAGACCGCCGTGATCGCCGCGGAGATCGCCCGGCACGACCGCGCCATCGTGCTCGGCGACTTCAACGCCGTTCCGGACACTCCTGAGCTCACACCCATCTGGGCGCTGGCCGAGGACACCGACCCCGGCTGCCGTCCCGCGCAGGCCGGCGCCTGCGCGCCGACCACCGACTGGCAGAGCAAGTTCGACTACGTCTTCCTGCGCGGCGTCACCTCCCTCGGCCACCGGGTACGGCAGAGCCCGCACTCGGACCACCATGTGCTGCACTCCGACGTCGACGTGACGTGACGTACGGTCCGGGGTCCTGACGGCAGCCGCCGGCCCGTTCGTGTCCGTGGTGCCGGCCGTCCGGCGGTGACGGGTCAGGGAGCGGGCGGGCCGGCGCCCGGGGTGCCGTCGCGCTGGTGGCCACGACGGGCGTCGCGGTCGAAGATGCCGAGGATCTCGCAGGGGCCGCCCTCGGCACCGATGGCGTGCGGAAGCATGGTGGGGAACTCGGCGGCCTGGTTCGTCTCCACGCGGAAGCGCTTGTGTCCCAGCATGAGCACCGCGGTCCCGGACAGGACGACCAGCCATTCGCGGCCCGGGTGGGCGCGCATGCGGGCCGGGTTGTCCGGCGGCGGCACGGTCATGCGCTGGCGTACGACGGTCATGCCCGGGTCGCCCTTCACGGGCCACCGCATCAGTCCGTGGGCGGCGTCGATCATCGGGCTGGTGACGACGTCGTCCGCGGCGGTCTCCACCAGCTGGTCCAGCGTCGTGTCCAGGGCGCGGGCGAGCGTGACCAGCTGATCCAGTGCGAGACGCCGCTGCCCGTTCTCGATCCGGCTGAGCGTCGACTGGCTGACGTTGGCACGCGCGGCCAGTTCCTCCAGTGACCAGCCCTGGGCGACCCGCAGCGCGCGGATGCGTTTGCGTACGAGGCTGTCCAGCTCGCCATCATCTTGCGTCATGCGCAACATCGTATGCCCGAAGGGCAACACGCGGCTACGTTCGCCCGCATGAGCCGTGCGGGCAGGGGCCGCTCCCGAGCCGTCCCGCCCGCACTTCCACGCCTTGGCAGGAGAACCCATGAGTACGAACGAGCCCGCATGTCCGGCCCCCGCACCCGATCAGGACGCACCGGACGCACGCACGCTGCGCGCCGTCCTGGTCGCGGTGTCGGTGGCCCTGATGGCGGTCATCGCCTCGGTGTCGGGGCTGAACGTCGCCCAGACCCACCTGGCCGTCGAGTTCGGCGTGTCGCACGGCACGGTCCTGTGGATCATCAACATCTACACCTTGACCCTGGCGGCCCTGCTGCTGCCGCTCGGCGCGATCGGTGACCGCCTGGGCCGCAAGCCGGTGCTGGTCGCGGGTCTGGTGGTCTTCGGCGTCGCCGGTGCCGCGGCCGGACTCGCCCCGACCGCCGAGGTGATGCTGGCGGCGCGCGTGGTCGGCGGCATCGGTGCCGCGATGATCATGCCGATCACCCTGGCCGTCATCACCTCGACCTTCCCCGAGGAGCAGCGCGGCAGGGCGATCGGCGTGTGGACCGGTGTCGCCGGGGGCGGCGGCATCCTGGGCATGTTCCTCTCCGCCCTGCTGGTCGATGTCGCGGACTGGCGGTGGCTGTTCCTCCTGCCCGTGGTCCTGGTCGCCGTGGCCCTGGCGATGACGCTGAAGTCGGTCCCCGACTCGCGCGAGAGCTCCGCCCGCCCCTTCGACACCGTGGGCGCGCTGACCTCCGCGGTGGCCGTGGTCGGCCTCATCTTCGCCCTCCAGGAGGGACCGGAGAAGGGCTGGACCGCCCCGGCGACCCTGGTCGCAGTCGCGGGCGGACTGGCCGCGGCGGCCGGCTTCGTGGCCTGGGAGCGGCACCGCCGTGACGCCTCCCTCCTGGACGTGCGGCTGTTCCGGGAGCGCGGCCTGGCCGACGGTTCGGTCACGCTGCTGGTGGTCTTCGGTGTCCAGGCGGGCATCGCCGTGGTGCTGTTCCCGTTCCTCCAGGCGGTGCTCGGCTGGTCCGGGCTGCCGGCCACGCTGGCCCTGATGCCCATGGCCGTGGTGATGATGCTGATGTCCGGCCTGGCCCCCCGGATCGCCGCGGGCATCGGTGCCCGGCGGACGACGATGACGGGCGTGGCGCTGGGCGGCACCGGCCTCGCGCTCATGGCCCTGTTCGTCTCCGCGGACGGCGGCTATGTGACGGTCCTGCCCGGCATGCTCGCCATGGGGATCGGCATGGGGCTGTCGATGACCCCGTCCACCGAGGCCATCACCGCGTCGCTGCCGAGCGGGAAGCAGGGAGTCGCCTCCGCCCTGAACGACGTGACCCGCGAGTTCGGCACCGCGCTCGGTGTCGCCCTGCTCGGCGCGCTGCTGTCGGCCGGCTACCGCGACTCCGTCGAGGGCAGGCTCGACGGTGTGCCCGCCGATGTCGCGGACGCCGCCCGGGGAGGGATCGCGGGCGCCGTCGAGGCGGCACCCGCCGGTGGCTCCCACGCGGGGCAGCTGATCCGCGCCGCCGAGCAGTCCTTCGTCGACGGCTGGCAGCAGGCCATGTGGGCGGGCGTGGCCGTCATGGCGGCCCTGTTCGGTTTCCTCGCCCTGCGCGGGCGAAAGGAGCCCGCCCCGCTGCCGGGCGGCGACGGCGACCCGGCCGTCGGGGTGTCCGCGGAACGCTGAGCCGCCGGTGCTCCCGCCCTCGTCCCGGAGCCGGTGCGAAAGGCGGCTCCGTCAGCACCGCTCCAGCAGACGGGCCGCCAGCACGCGGGCGTGCCGCAGACGACCGCTGTCGCCCTCCAGCCCGGCACGCACCATGGCCCCCTCCAGGAGGAAGGCCAGATGTTCCGCCGTGTCGCGAGCGGCGTCGGGACGACCGGGCAGCAACGCGTCGACGTGGGCGGCGATCAGACGTTCGACCTCCTCCTTGTGTCGGCGCACCCGTGTCCGTCCCTCGTCACCGACGGGCAGCTCCGCGGCGGCGTTGAGCAGTCCGCATCCGCGGAAGGCGTCCTCGCGGACCGCTTCGGCGCTGTCGATGTAGGTGTCGAACACGGCCAGCACGCCGTCCCGCGGGTCGTCGCTGCCCTCCAGGCGCGAGCGGTACCGCGTCAGCCACTCCTGGTGCCGGGCCTCCAGGTAGGACAGGACGAGATCCGCCTTGGAGGAGAAGTTGTTGTACAGGCTCATCTTCGCCACCCCGGCCTCGGCGGTGATGGTGTCGATGCCCGTCGCGGTGATGCCGTCGGCGTAGAAACGCCGCGCCGCCGCGGCGAGGACCCGCTCCCGGGCCGGCCGCCGCCTCCCGGCGGCCGGTGGCCGCTCTCCTTCACCCATCACACACCCCGACTCGATTAGGTAGACTGGTCTACCTAGTGTAGCGGAGCGGGTGGGCCGGCGTGCCTCCCCGACCGTGTCCGCCGAGCCGTCCCGCACCCCCAGGGAGCGCCCATGACTCTCCTCACCGACCACCTCGTCGTCGACGGGGTGCGCCTCGCCTACCGGGACCGGGGAGAGGGCCCGCCCGTGGTCTTCCTCCACGGGACGCCCTCGCACGCCTACGAATGGCGGGACGTCGTGCCGCACATCGAGGCGGACGGCTTCCGGACCGTGGCCTACGACCTGCTGGGGTACGGCCTCTCCGAGCGTCCCGTGGACCGCGACACGTCGGTCGCCGCCCAGACCGACCTCCTGGGACACCTCCTCGACGCGCTGGACATCGACCGGGCCGACATCGTCGCGCACGACATCGGCGGAGCCATCGGCCTGCGCTTCGCCGTCGCCCACCCGGGGCGCGTGCGGCGGCTGCTGCTCATCGACTCGGTGAGCTTCGACTCGTGGCCCTCCGCGACCTGGCGGCGGATCATCGACGAGAAGCTCGACGACCGTGCGGGCATGTCCCAGGACGCGTTCGACGCACTGCTGACCCGCCAGCTCACCATGACCGTCGCCGACGAGTCACTCATGACCGGCGACGTTCTCCGGGCGTACCTGGCGCCCCACGCGTCCCCCCTGGGGCGCGTCTCCTTCTTCGAGCACCAAGTGCGCCACTACGACGCGAAGTACACCGAGGAGATCAGCGGCCGGCTGGCGGGCCTCACCGTGCCCGTGCGCATCCTGTGGGGCGAGCAGGACCGGTGGCAGCCCCTCCACTACGCCCAGCGGCTCAGTGCTGCCATCCCCGGCGCGACCCTGGTCACCGTGCCGGAGGCCGGCCACTTCCTCATGGAGGACGCGCCCGCCCGCGTCGTCGCGGAGATCAGGGACTTCCTCACCGCCCATGACCCGGGCGCCCGCCCACCGGCCTGACGCCGCACCAGGCGGACGCCCCGCCTCCGTCCGGCCCGGGGCGAGGCGACACCGCCCGTCCTCGGGCCCGCGCGGACGGGGTGCGCCCGCCGACGACGTCACCGCCGTCGCCGGGCGCACCCCGCGTCCCGTCCCCGATCGGGTAGGGGACCCGACGCTCAGGACTGCGGCCGCTTCCCGTGGTTCGACGGGTGCTTGCGCCGCGACTTCTTCTTCCTGCGCCTCTTCGAGGACATGGGCGTCTCCTTTGTGACATCGGCCGCGGGGCCACGCTCGTCCGCGGTCGAACCGGCATCCGGCAGATGCCCCATTGTTCCGTGGGAGGCCCGGCCCCGCGACTCGCACGGCTTCCCGCAGGTCAGGTGAATGGAGCAGTCCCCAGGATTGGGCGTTGCCTCCGCGAGTCACAGAAGGTGAGAGAGGAACACGGCTCAGCAGGCCGGACCTCCGCCCGCCCAACGTAATGCCGTACTGCCCTTTCCGCCCCCGGAGGCCGCAGCGATGCACGATCCCGCCGCCCATGACCCGCAGCCCGCCGCCCCGGGGCCGAGGGCCCGACTCCTGCCGGAACCCCGACTGCTCAGCGGCGTCTACGGACTCGTCCTGGCCAGTGCGCTCGCGGCGGCCCTCGATTCCCCGGACGAGCAGACCGACCCGGGATCGGACGCGGTGTGGGTCCTGTTCACCGCCGTCGCCGCCGCGGCCGCCCACGGCTACGCCCACGTCCTCGCCCATCGGATGTCGGCGGACGACAGCGGTCTGCGGGTGGGGCTGCGCGCCATGCTCGCCGAGTGGCCCGTCGTCGCCGCGGCCGTCCCCACCGTCGTGTTCCTGCTGACCGCCGTGCCGTCCTGGTGGACGGAGAGCGACGCCGTGAACGCCGCCCTGCTGTTCAACACGGTGGTCCTCGCGGTCGGGGGAGCGTGGACGGCGCGCCGCGCGGGACGCGGCTGGCCGGCGTCCCTCCGGGCAGGAACCGGGGACATGTTCATCGGCCTGGTCATCATCGGAGCCAACGCCCTGATCAAGTGACCACCCCACCCGCCCACCGGCCCACGTCCGGGTCCGTCACCAGCCGCTCCATCATGGTGGGCGGCAGCGACGGGTTGGCCGCGGCCGCTTCCACGACCCGCCAGTCGTCGTCGGAGAGCAGTGCGGCGACGACCGGCGGTGGGAGGGACGGATGCCCGGCAGCCGTGGCGCGTGCCCGCGCGTCCGTCAGGCAGGCGAGGAGCGCCGCGCCGGAAGCGTGGCGGTGCCGTGCGATCTCGCGCAACGCCTTTGGCACCGGCGGGTCGTGTGCGGCCAGTTGCTCCAGCAACAGCGGTGAGGCGTCCGGGTTGGCCGCCACTCTCGCGACGACCTGCGTCCCGTGCCGTACGACCATGCCGCGCAACTGCTTCTCCGACAGCCCGGGGTGGGGTGCGACGGACTTGACCACCTTCGCGTCCGGGTCGTCGGCGAGCGCGTCACGGATCGCGGCCGGTAGATCGCGGCGTTCGGCCAGGAACATGCGCATGGCCGGGTTCGGCGATGCGGCGAGGGCGTCGACCTCGACCGGAGCAGCGGCCGCGATCCTCGGCAGCAACGTCGGACCGATCCTGACGGTACCGGCCAGGCCGCAGAGCACATCAAGGGGGACAAGGGGATTGTGCGCGACACCACGCCGTACTTCGGTAAAAGGATCGGCCGCCAGCGCACGCATCAGGGGCTCGCCGATCGCCGGGTTCGCGGCCAGTTCGGCCCGCACGCCGGGCAGGGCGTCCTGGGCGAGCCGAGCCGCTGTTTCCCGCGGAAGACCGGAGCGGGCCGCCAGCCCGTAACGCAGCACCACCGAGGCACCGGTGGCGAAACGGACGACGGTTGCGGCAGGAGTGGCGGGGTTGCCCAGGGCCGCCTCGATGGTCTCCCGGACGGTGGATTCGTGCGAGCCCGTGCAGAAGGCGCCGGGCCGTGGACAGCAGTCGCACCGCTCCCCGTGTGCGGAAGGCGTCACTTCACCGTCACAGACCGAGCACCGGTCGGCAGGGGGCAGTCCCTCGCCGGTGACCAGCGCCGTCAGTACACGCGCCGGCGTCGACTCGTTGGCCGCCACCGCCCGCCTGACCTCGGCATGCCGGTGTCGTGCGAGCCGAGCGGCCGTGTCCGGCGTCGTCCACAGCGCGAGCTCCGCGACCACCCGCACGTCCGGGTCGGCGGCCAGCACCTTCCGTACGCCGGACGGGAGTCCGGGGCAGGCAGCGAGCTTCATCCTCCGCTCCGGGTCCGGATCCGCGGCGAAGTGCCGAGCCCACTCCTCAGGACCGGTGCCTTCGTCGAGCAGCGCGAGCGCGGCCTCCGGCGCAGTGGCGGGATCAATATCCGCTGCCGTCAACACCCCATTGCGGCACAGCCGTTCAGCGGCTTCCCCGACCCGGGCGGCCAGCGCGACGGCCTGTTCGTGGCGGAGATCCACTCGCTCCGCGAGGCTCCCGGCGATGTCCTCGTCCGCGACCGTGATGAGCCGGTCGACCAGCTCGAGAGGGAGAGCCGGGTTCACGGCGAGCCCGCACCGTACATGGTCCATGCGCACATAGTGACCGGCGCGCAGCCGAACGGCCGCTGATTTTCGGGGTTGCTGTGTCGAGTGGATCGCCGGACTCGCTCGGGCCGGTGGCGGCGCGGCCCTCGGCCCCGCGACACCCACCACCCGGTGTGCCGGGACTGCCGGCACGTACCGCCCGAAAACCGGCGGAGCCGCCCGGTTCGGCTCGCCGGAGCAGGGGCCCTTCCCGCACGGACAGCACCCGCCGGCCGACTCCGTCGTCGCGACCCTCGCCGCCCGCCTGGGGGTACTGGTCATGCCCGAGCGGGCACGGGACGCCACCCTGAGCGGCATCCGGGCCTACCTCGGGAGCCGACCGGGGACCTCTCGGGGCGAGTTCACCCTGCCCTTGCTGACCGGCGTACTGCGCGTCCGGCGGACGTCATAGGATCGCCGGCATGCCGCTGCGCCCGGTGCACGTGAACATCAAGGCCCTCGACGCCGAGGCGGTCGGCGACTTCTGGGCGCGGGCACTCGGCTGGAGTGCCTACAGCGCCGGCGTGACCACCTACGTCGGCCCGCCCGGCGGCCTCGTCTGGCCGAACCCGGCCGCCGTCGGCATCGACGTCGTGCCCGTGCCGGAACCGAAGACGGCGGCCAAGAACCGTATGCACCTCGATCTCGCCACCACGTCCGCAGCCCACCGGGCGGAGCTGGTCGCGCGGCTGCGGGAGTGCGGTGCGACACCCGCCCGCGTGGGCCGGGGACCGGCGCCGTGGACGGTCCTCGCCGACCCCGAGGGCAACGAGTTCTGCGTGCTGGAACCCCGGGAGACCTACCGGGACACCGGGCCGATCGCCCGTGTGGTGGTCGACAGCGCGGATCCACGGGCCATGGCACGGTTCTGGGGCGAGGCACTGGACTGGAACCGGCACGAGGTGACCGACGACCGTGCGGCCCTGCGCTCCGCCGACGACGTCGGCCCCTACCTGGAGTTCCTCCGCACACCCGGCGTGAAGACGGTGCCCGACCGCCTCCATCTCGACCTCCTGCCGTACCGGGGGGACGACGGAGCGGCGGAGGTGGCCCGGCTGCGGACCCTCGGCGCGACCGACCTGGACATCGGCCAGGGCGACGTCCCGTGGACGTGCCTGACCGACCCCGAGGGTCACGAGTTCTGCGTCCTCGCCCACTGACCGTCCCGCGCCCCGCGGCACGCCGCCTCACCCGGAAGACACCTAACGCGCCCGCCACAGATCGCGGAGCAGCGCCACCTCGGCCATGTGATGGATGAACTCCAGGTTGGCGCCCGACAGTACGGAGACGTACGGCTCGTCGGGGTCGGAACCGTACGGATACTGCGAGAGGCCGACCGTGTCGAGCTGCTCCTCGGTGACGGTGGCGACGCTGTCCCGCCAGCGGTCGACCGTCGCCCAGAACCCCTCGAGCGCCGACGCGGCGGAGGGCGTGAAGTCGACCATCAGCTTCGGGTCCCGCCGCCGCGGACCGAAGGTCCACTCCCAGCTGCCCGCGAACGCGTAGTGCAGATGCCCCAGCCGCCAGGCGATGGTCGTCACCGCCGTATCGTCGGGCTCCACCGCCCCGGTGTGGGCGAGGACCTCCTCGACGCGTGCGACGCTCACGCTCCAGTCCGCGGCGATCCTGTCGACGCTCATGCCGCCGGCGGCCTGCCGGGCGACCTCGGCGTACTCGCTCGCCGGGATGTCCGGCGCGCCGAGGTCGAGCACCCACTCGCCCGGTCCGAACGCCCTCGGCGTCGTCGCCTCGTCCCGGCGCCGGACCGACCAGCAACCGGGCACCGGCTCCCACAGGTACTCCTCGTCACCGAGACCCGCCAGCCGAACCCGCGCCATCTCCCTGGCCTGGTCGAACTGCTCCAGCAGGAGGCCCAGTCGGTCTCCCCCCGCGTGTGAAGCCGCCATGTCCCGTTCTCCCGTCGCCCCGGCCGGTGTGTCCGCTGTGCCCACGCGGAAGATAGCGGCTCGCCGCACGGGGGCGCGAGGGACTATTCCCTGCGGGGGCCCGCGGTGTTCCTCCCGTCACCCGTAGGGCTGGAGGAGCTGGTCGACGGGTGCGTAGTCGTCGGTGAGCAGGGGGGCGTCGCCGATCCAGGACGTCAGGTCGTCCCCTGTGGCGATCCGCCAGCCGGTGTCCCTGGCGTCCAGTGCCTTCTGGACCGCGCGGAGGTCGACCCTCCGGTCGGAGGCGACCACCACCAGGTTGCCGCCCCTGGACCCGCCGGCGGGGGCGAGTCCGATGTCGGCGGGCTCGCCGAGGAGTGCCACGTGCGCGAACGTCGCGCGCAGCGTGGCCGCTTCGGCCCGCGCGAAGGCCAGGTCGCCGTGGTCGATGAGGTTGGCGACGTAGAGGCCGTCCTCGTCGAGCACCCGTCGCACGTCGGTCATCGCCTCGGCCGTGGTGAGGTGCCAGGGGACGCTGACGCCGCCGAACGCGTCGCCGACGACGAGGTCACGACTGCCGGTGTCCAGTCGCCGCAGGCCCAGCCTGCCGTCCTCGGCGCGCACCTCGACACCCGACTTGGGGCGCAGGCCGAACTGTTCGCGGTCGATGCGCACGACCCCGTCGTCGATCTCCGAGACGAGGCTGCGGGTGCCGGGCCGCGTCGCGGCGAGGTAGCGGGGGAGGGTGAGTCCGCCGCCGCCGAGGTGGTGGGCGGCGAGCGGCTCACCCTCCGCGAACGCGGAGTCCACCACCGCCGCGACGGCGCGCACGTACGTGAACTCCAGGAACGTCGGGTCCTCGACGTCGACGTAGGAATGACGTATCCCGTCCAGCACGAGGACGCGGCCACTGTCCCGGTCCGGGTCGGCGACGACCCGCGCGCAGTGGTACCGGGTCTCCGTGTCGCAGGCACCGGGCGCGACCGTCGTGCCGACGCCGCCGGCCACCACCACGAGGGCCAGGGCGGGTGTTCCGCTCCAGCCGCGCGTACGCCACTCCACCAGCGCCGAGCCGACCAGCAGCAGTGCGCCCAGACCGATCAGGATGGTGCTGACCGGCAGTCGCGACAGGAGGACGAAACCCGTGAAGACGGTGCCGAAGATCGCCCCGACCGTGCCGACACCGGACAACCGGCCGACGACCGTCCCGGTTTCGGCGAGGCTGGTGAGGCGCAGCTTGGTCGCGATCGGCGTCACCGCGGACAGCAGTGCCCCCGGCACGAGGATGGTCAGCGCGGCGATCAGCAGCAGCAGCGGCCGTACCCCTTCCGCGGTGGTGCGCAGCACCGCGGGGGTGAGCGCGACGACCGCTCCCGAGATGCCGAGCGCCGGGCCCAGGAGCCGAGTGGGGCTGACCAGGTCCGCCACACGCCCGCCCAGCCAGGAGCCGAGGGCGATCGCCGTGAGCGCGATGCCGATCACCAGGGTGCTGGTCTCCAGGGTGAGGCCGAGGTAGGGGGCCAGCAGCCGCAGGGCGACGATCTCGACGACCAGGACCGCGGCCGAGGAGCCGAAGACGAGCACGGCGGCACCTCGTGGACCCAAGCCGCGGTCACGGGACGGGCCTTCGGCGACACGTGGGGGAGTCGATCCGGTCACGGGCGTCATCCTCGCACGCGGCTGGGCCGGTTCGGCGAGGCGTCGGCCCAAGGCTCCCGCGGGCGGCGGCCAGTTGGGCGGCCAGGTGGGCGGCCGGCTCGGCGGCCGAATTCAGGACCGGGCCGGTCCCGGAGCCAGGCCGTCCGCGACCAGACCGGCGAGGACCGCCTCGCCGAGGGCGTGGACGGCGGACCGGGGCCGCACCATGACGGTGAACTCCTTGATCCGGCCGTCGTCGTCGAAGTGCAGCAGGTCGATGCCGTGGATCTCCTTCCCGCCCGCTTCGGCACGGAAGAGAAGCACCGCGGACGGTGCGGTGGTGGCGTCGGTACCGGTCTGCGCGGTGCCGGTGAAGTGGCCGATGTAGCGGAAGTTCTCGAAGGTCCGCAGCAGGACCCCGAAGAGCCCCAGCACGGCGGGCTTGCCCTCGAAGGGGGTGAACGTGACGGGGCTGTAGAGGCGGATGTCGTCGGTCAGCAGGTCGCCCAGGGCCGCCAGGTCCCGGTCGTCGACGGCCGCACGGAAACGCTCGGAGGTGTCCACGCGTCACCCTTCCCTAGTCATCAATCTGAGTAGTCATATTCATGACTATCATGTCGGCCTGTCGAGCGACAGAGGCGTGCGGAAAGCGCCGCGCCGCTCCGGCGGCGCCCCTCTGCTCCATCCGGCGCAATTCGTCCCACCGGCGGCGTCTCCCGGCAGGCCCGTACTCCCGCGGGCGGGTCACCCTGGAGTGCCGGAACGCCGGCGTCACGAAGGGACATGCGGATGTCGAAAACGAGCCGGCCCTTGAGCCGGCGTGGTCTGCTCATAGCCGGCGGGGCCCTGGCCTCCACAGCCGGCACCACACTGCCTCCCCGGGTCTCCCCCGCCGGGGGAGGGGACATGCCCGGCGGGGGAGACCCGGGTGACAACTCCGGACGGGCGGGGAAGATCGACGTCCACCATCACTACACCGCCCCGGAATGGGTGGAGTGGGCGGAGCGCGCAGGGGTGGTCCGCGAGGAGGACCTGCTCTGGTGGGCGCGCTGGGACGAGGACGCCACCCTCGCTCTCATGGACCGGGCGGGAATCGCGACCGCCGTGCTCAACCCCACCATGCAGGACCGCTACCGCTCCGCGGCGCAGGCCAGGGAAGGACTGTCGGTCCTCTTCGACGCGCTGACCGGCCTGACGCACCGGCATCCGGGCCGTTTCGCCCTCCTCTGCCCGGCTCCCCTGGACCACCCGGACGTCACCACCTGGGCGCTCGAGCGCGCCTACGACGACCTCGGCGCCGTCGGAGTGAGCGTCAAGGCGAACCACGACGGCGTCTACCTGGGCGACCCCTCGTACGACCGCTTCCTCGCCGAAGTCGACGAACGTTCCGCCGTCCTCTTCACCCACCCGCTCGACCTTCCCGGAAAGCCACCGGGAGCGCCCACCGTCGCCGGGGTCCCGAACTTCATGTGCGACTTCCTTCTGGACACGACGCGCGCGGCGGTGAACCTCATCCGCACGCGAACACTCGACCGGTACGCCCGGCTGTCGGTCGTCCTGCCGCACGCCGGCGGATTCCTCCCGCAGATCGCCACCCGCCTTGAGGCCTTCGGCGACCACTGCACGCCAGCCCTCGACCCGGGCCGGGTGCGGGACGCCCTCCACCGCTTCTACTACGACACCGCGGGCCCGCTCGCTCCGGCGTGCACCCTCGTGGAGACGGCCGGCGCCGACCGGATCCTCTTCGGCACGGACTGGCCCGCCGCCTCGGCGGAGATCATCACCGAACACACGATGCCGGCCGTCGCAAGCGACCACGCGTTCACCGAGCACCAGCGCCGCGGCATCTACCACGGCAACGCACGACGGCTCATGCCCGCACTCGGCGCCCCCGCCGTACCGGTCACCGGCTCCGCGGGCGCGAGGCCCCAGGCGACCCGGCAGTAGACGACGCGCCGGCCGGTCAGTCGTTCCGCGACGGGACTTGATAGGCAAGTGAGCACTTGCCTATAGTGAGGTGTGGCCGAAGACCTGTTCAAAGCGTTGGCCGACCCCACCCGCCGCGTCATCCTCGACGAGCTCGCCGACAAGTCCGGACAGACCCTGTTCGAGATCTGCTCGCGGTTGGCCATGAGGCATCAGATCGCGATCTCCCGTCAGGGGGTCTCCCAGCATCTCGCCGTGCTGGAGGCCGCGGGGCTGGTCGAGACGCGGCGGGAGGGCCGCTACAAGTTCCATGACCTGAACACGGCCCCGCTGCGGCAGATCGCCGAGCGGTGGCCCCTGCCCGGCCCGTCCGGTCCTGAGGAGAGCACACCATGAGGATTCACCTGACCAGCGTCTTCGTCGACGACCAGGCGGAGGCCCTGCGCTTCTACACCGAGGTCCTCGGCTTCGTGAAGAAGCACGACGTCCCGGTGGGTGAGAAGGACCGGTGGCTGACGGTCGTGTCGCCCGAGCAGCCGGACGGCACCGAACTGCTCCTGGAGCCCGTCGGCCACCCGGCGGCCAAGGCCTACCGCGACGCGCTCGTCACGGACGGCATTCCGCTCGCCCAGTTCGAGGTCGACGACGTCGCCGCGGAGTACGCGCGACTGAGCGACCGCGGGGTGCGCTTCACGCAGGAGCCCCTGGAGATGGGGCCCGTGACGACCGCCGTTCTCGACGACACCTGCGGGAATCTGATCCAGCTCGTCACCCCGTCGCGCTAGCGCGCGCACCCATCGGACCCCCGGGGCGGACCACCCTTCCGCAGCACCGGTCAGTTCTGCCGGGCGTGCACCGGACTGTTCGCGACCTCATCGGGGCACTTCCGGTGCGGTGAGCGCGAGCGCCGGTCGCGCCACCAGTCGGACGTCGCCAGGGCGAGGGACGTCAGCATCGTGGTGAGGGCGGCGCCCAGCGCGACGCCGAGGGCGACCCGGTAGTCGTCGGTCGTGCCCAGGACGAGATAGAAGAGGCCCGGCAGCGCGGCGGTCCCCACCGCGGCACCGAGCCGCTGCCCGGTCTGCAGGGCGCCGCCCGCCGCGCCCGCCATCCGCACCGGTACGTCCCGCAGGGTCATGGTGATGTTGGGGGAGACCACGAATCCGCCGCCCACACCCCCGATGAACAGGGCGGGGGCGGCGATCCAGGGAGCGATGTCCAACGGCGCGAAGCGCAGCAGCAGGGCGGTGGAGCCCAGCCCGACGAGCACGCCCGCGAGCCCCCATACGGTGAGCAGGCGGCCGAACCGGTCCACCAGCCGGCCCGAGACCACGGCCGCCCCGGCCGAGCCGAGGGCGAAGGGGGTGACGGCGAGCCCCGACCGCAGCGGCGAGAAGTCCAGGCCGTGCTGGTAGAAGAGTGCGAAGACCAGCCAGACACCGCTGAACCCGAGGAAGTAGAGCGTGCCGACGCCTGCGCCGACCGCGTAGCCGCGCACCGTGGTGAAAAGTCGCGGGTCCAGCAGCGGTTGTGTTCCCCGGGCGACGAGGCGGCGCTGCCGGCGGACGAAGAGGGTGAGGACGAGGGCGCCGACGGGGAACATCCACCACAGACGGCTCAGTCCGCCGGACTCCGCCTGCACCAGGGGGTACATGAACGCGAACACTCCGAGGCCGAGGAGCAGCACGCCGGGCACGTCCACGTGTCCTCGGCCGGAGCGCCGGGTGCGGGGCAGCAGCCTGCGTCCGAGCAGCACGGCCAGGATGCCGATGGGGACGTTGACGTAGAAGACCCAGCGCCAGCCCGCCTCGTCGCCGGCCAGCGCGAGGATCGTGCCGCCGATGATGGGGCCGGAGGCGGAGGAGATGCCGACGGTCGCACCGAAGTAGCCGAAGGCCCGGCCGCGTTCCGCGCCACGGAACAGCTGCTGGATGAGCGCGGAGTTCTGGGGTGCCATGAAGCCTGCCGCCAGGCCCTGGGCGAGGCGGGCGACGACCAGGAGCATGATGGTGGGCGCGGCCCCGCAGGCCGCGCTGAAGACCACGAATCCGCAGAGGGCGAGCAGGAAGATGCGGCGCCGGTCCAGTGCGTCGCCCAGCCGGCCGGCGGTGACCAGGGCGAGGGCGAACGTGAGCGAGTAGCCGGAGACCACCCACTGCACCTGGGCGGGGGTGGCGTGCAGGTCGTCCTGGATGGTGGGCAGGGCGACCGCCACGATCGTGACGTCCAGCAGACTCATGAATCCGGCGACCAGGGTGACCCAGAGGGCCCGCCACCGGTGCGGGTCCGGCTGGTAGTCGTCCCCACCGGCGCCGGGCTCCCGGTCGCCGGCCTCTGACGTGGTCACATGGAGTCCTCTCGCAGGCCCGGCCCGGGCGGACAGGTTCCCCGGCCGGGCCGCGAGCACACCCCCCGGCCCGCAAATGGGTCAGGCCGTCCCCGGGCTTCCGCCCGGGCAGACGCGAGCCGTGCCGACGGGGACGCTCAGTCGAGACAGAACTCGTTGCCCTCGACGTCCCGCATCACGATGCAGGACTCGTTGTACTCGTCGGCGAGCAGGACGCGCTCCTGTACCGCGCCGAGCGCGACCAGGCGCTTGCTTTCCGCCTCGAGCGCGGCGAGCCGCTCGGCCCCCACGAGTCCGGTGCCGACGCGCACGTCGAGGTGCACCCGGTTCTTGACGACCTTCCCCTCGGGGACGCGCTGGAAGAACAGGCGCGGGCCCACACCCGAGGGATCGCCGCAGGCGAACGCCGCTCCCTGCCGCTCGGGCGGCAGGGAGCGATCGAAGTCGTCCCACGAGGCGAACCCCTCCGGCGGCGGCGGTACGACGTAGCCCAGCACCTCGCACCAGAAGCGGGCGACGCGCTCGGGTTCCGCGCAGTCGAAGGTGACCTGGAACTGCTTGATCGATGACATCGGCGCACGATAGCAGGGCGCCGCCCGGTCCCATGTGCCCCTGTGGAGCCGCGTGTTGTGGTGGTGCCCGCGGTGTCAGGGACCGGTCGTCCCCGGGTCGTCCCTGCCCAGGCGGCTCAGCGCCCGCATGGCCTCGCGCTCCACGCGTGACAGGTCGCCGAGGACGGCGCCGGCCCGCAGCAGGCGCTCCTCGTCGCCTTCCGTACCGGCTTCGGTGATCAGTGCCGCGACCTCCGTCCACAGGGCGGCGGCCTCGCCGTACAGGCGGTGGCCGGTGCGCAGGGGGCCGCTGTCGAGCAGGTGGGTGCATTCGCCGAGGAAGTCGCGGTACAGATTGCGGAACAGGGCGCCCCCCGTGCCGGCCCGCTCCATCATCAGGGCGGCCTGCGGCAGGTCCCGCCGCGGGTCCTCCGACCGCCGGAGCCACGTTCGTACCAGCTTGCCGGCCTTCTCGATGCCCCGGTGACCGAGGTTGGCGATGGGCGGGTCGAGGAAGGCGTCGGCGCAGGCCGTGATGGCGGGAACGATCCGCTGCTCGGGGCCGGGGAGACGCTCGGGAACGGTGAGGGTGAAGGACCGGTTCCGGGCCGTCATCGGACCGCGGGCGGCCCTGGCCCGGGCGAGGCCGGCCAGACCGGTCGACACGGCTCCGCCCTGCTGCTCGGTGTCGACCAGCTGTGCGCTGTGCTCGTCGTAGCCGTAGAGGGCGACCATGTGACCGCCGAAGTGCACCGGCGTCCCGAAGTAGTCGAGGTAGTAGCTGTCGAGCTGGAGTCCGACGGGGTGATCGGAGTCGATGGCGGCCGTCACGTTCTTCCACGCCCTGCGCGGGGAGGTGGTCTCCTCGACCCGCAGGTCCAGCCCCAGTGCCCCGGCCAGGTTCCTCGTCAGCTCGAAGGGTTTGACCCGTCCTCCGAGGAAGGGGAACGGCATGTTCTTGCCGTCCCAGTAGACGAAGGACAGACCGGAGCCCAGGCCGAAGAGCATCGGCTCCGACAAGTCGAGGCCCTGGTGCCGCAGCAGTACGCCGAGCGTCGTCGTCTCGCAGTGCTGCGCACCGCGCGCGTCGATGCCGCTCACCTTCGTCATGCCGGGTCCCCCTGACCGGGACGGTGGTGCGGACCGGTGCGACCCGCCGCGCCGGGCGGGACGCGCGGCGCCCTTCCGCGGGGCCGCCCCGACCGCTCCGCGGAACCTGACCGTGGGCACTCTACGTCGGCCGCGGTCGCCCGCGGCCCCGGATGGCGGTCCCCGCGGGCGCCGCGGTCGCGACGGCGGCATAGTGGTCGTGGAAGGCGCGGGCCGCTCCGGCGGTGGCGTCGGCCGTGCGTTGGTCGTCTAAGGAAAGACGTCCCGCTTCCCGCGGGGAAATGCAGGTGCAAGGCCTGCCCGACGCTCCACTCCGGGCCCTGCCCGGTCTCAGGGACCGGCGGGGAGCCGGCGCTTGTGGTCGGTGAGGCGGTAGCGCTCGACGATGGTGTCGAAGGCCTGCCGGTCCACGGGCTTGCCCTCGAGGAAGTCGTCGATGGCGTCGTAGGTGACTCCGAGCGCGTCCTCGTCGGCCTTGCCGGCGTCGAGGCTTTCCAGGTCGGCGGTGGGGATCTTGCGCACCAGGCCGCTGGGGGCGCCGAGGGCGTCCCCGAGGGCGCGTACCCGGCGTTTGGTCAGGCCGGTCAGCGGGACCAGGTCGGCGGCGCCGTCCCCGAACTTGGTGAAGAAACCGGTGACCGCCTCGGCGGCCTGATCCGTGCCGACCACCAGCCCGTCGTGCGCGCCGGCCACCGCGTACTGGGCGATCATGCGTTGGCGTGCCTTGATGTTGCCGTGCACGAAGTCCTGGTGGCGGGCGTCGCGGAAGGTCACTCCGGCGGCCAGCAGGTCCTCCAGCGCCGCGTCGCCGGCGGGCTTGATGTCCACGGTCAGGACGCGGTCGGGCCGGATGAAGGACAGGGCCAGCTGGGCGTCCCCCTCGTCGGCCTGGATTCCGTAGGGCAGACGCATGGCGTAGAACCGTGCCTCGTGTCCGGCGGCGCGCGCCCGTTCCACGGCGAGCTGGCACAACCGGCCGGCGACGGTGGAGTCCACGCCACCGCTGATGCCGAGCACCAGGGCGCGCAGGCCGGTCGACGTGAGCCGCTCGGTGAGGAAGGCCACCCGGCGCTCGATCTCCTGTTCGGCATCGAAGGTCTGGTCGACACCCAGTTCCCGGGCGATCTCCTGTTGCAGGGCGATGGCCGACTCGCTCAAGTCCGCTGCTCCTTGTTCTGGGTCCCGATGTGCTGACCGGATTCGCCTACCCGGGAGCCGCCCGGTGAATCCGCAGGGGAGTGACGGTACTCGCGACCCGCCGGCCGCGGACGCGGCACGCCGGCCGGGTGGCGCCGTCGGACCGCCGGGCCGCGGTGTCTCCTCACCGCGCCCCCGCGCCCCCGCTCCGACCAGGTAAGAAGGACAACCCAGGTGATGCCGCCCGATCCCGGGGAAAAAGATGCGGCACCTGATGGGAGGTCCCTGTGAAGGGTGGAGATGTGGAGCTGGGCGAGTTGCTGGCCGCTGCGGAGGCGGCACCGCCCGGAGAGTCCGTGGGTGTGGTGGCGCACGATCTGCAGAAGCGCTTCGGTGCGGCGCGCGTGTCGTTCCTGTTCGTCGACCTCGTCGGCCAGCGGCTGGTTCGGCTGAACGCGCCCGGCGCCGACGTCGCGGAGCCCGACGAGCCGGTGGACCTGCAGGGCAGTGTGTACGACCGTGTGCTGCAGAGCCAGCGTCAGCTGGTGGAGCCGGACGGCCAGGGGGGACGGCGCGTCATCACACCGGTGACCAACCGGGGCGACTGCATCGGAGTGCTGGAGGTGAGCCTGCAGTCCGCCGACGACACGGTGCTCCGGCAGGTCCGCGACGCCGCGCACGCGCTGGCCTACATCATCGTCACGGACCGCCGTTTCACCGACCTCTACCACCTGGGCCGGCGCACCACCGAGACCAGTCTGGCCGCGGAGATCCAGCACCAGCTGCTTCCCTCGGCCCCCTGCTGCGAGGCGGCCCAGTTCACTCTCGCCGCCGGGCTCGTCCCGGCGGACGACATCGGCGGCGACACCTACGACTACACCCTCGACCGGGACACCCTGCACCTGTCCGTCACGGACGCCATGGGCCACGACACGAACTCCGCCCTGCTGGCCACCCTGCTGGTCGGCGCACTGCGACGGGCCCGCCGCAGCGGATGTGACGCCCTCCTGCAGGCCGAGCACGCGCACCAGGCCCTGCTGCGCCACAGCCGCGGCCTGGCCACCGGCCAGTTGCTCTGTGTCGACCTGGAGACGGGCCTGTGCGAACTGGTCAACGCCGGCCATCCCCGTCCCCTGCTGCTGCGCGACGGCACCGTCGAGGAGGTCACGCTCTCCGTCAACCTGCCGTTCGGGGTGGTGGCGCCGACCCCCTACCGCCTGCAGGAGCTGCAACTGCGGCCCGGGGACCGCCTGGTCCTGCTCACCGACGGCATGCAGGAGCGCGGTGCCGCGGCCGTCGACCTGCCCGCCCTCGTCCGTGACACCCGCCGGCAGCACCCGCGGGAGGCGGTCCGCGGTCTGACCGCCGCGGTGCTCAAGGCCTGCCACGGCAACCTGAGGGACGACGCCACGGTCCTGATCCTCGACTGGTACGGAGAACGCCGAAGACCTGCGGAGCGCTGACGGACCGGCGGCGGCGACCGGCGACCGGCACCCGGGACGCGGGTGCGCGGACGGCGGACCGCCGAGCCCCGGCCCGCGGGACCGGGTCAGCCCGAGCCCGCCGGGACCCGCGCCCGCCTGACGGCGACCGGTGCTCCCGCGTCCGACGTGGTGACGGCGGCCTTCCACCGGCTCGGCACCACCTGCCGCAGCGGCGCGGCCTCGCCCCGGGCCCGCTCCCCGTCCCACGGATCCGTATCACGGTGCCCGGTGGTCCCCGTGGCCGAGGCGTCCACGGTGGGGGGCGCGAAGAGATCCTGAGCCCCGATCAGGCCGAGCAGTCGCTCGACCGCGGGGCTGCTCGCGCGGAGGGTGACGGTCCTGCCCAGGCCCAGGGCCCGCTGCCGCGCGTCGAGCAGCACGCTCAGCCCGGAGCAGTCGCAGAAGGAGACCCCGCTCAGGTCCAGGTCGACGCCGGTGCCCGAGCTGCGCAGCGCCTCGTGGAGCTCGTAGCGGAGGTGCTGGGCTTCGAAGTCCAGCTCGCCCCGCACCGTCACACGCACCCGGTCCCCGTCCGGCATGACGTCGACCGTCGCCAGGCACGGCGGCAGGGCCGGCCGCGCACCGGTGCGCCGAGCACGGTCCCCGTTCTCCCCGCCGCGTGACCGTGCGGAGGGCGCAGGCCCCGGCCGAGTCACCCTCGACCCCTCAGGACGGCCCGTCTCCATTCCAGATCGCCTCCCCGCACCCGACACCGACTGATGCAGGAACTGTAGTACGTGTTTTTGATTGCATGAACAGTGGGTCGGTAAAGTCGGAGCATGGATGGAGTGCCCGAGCCACACACCGGATGGACGTTCCTGACCAACCACGCCCGTGTGTTGGCAGTCATCGCCGACAACCAGAGTGCCCGCATCCGCGAGATCGCCGCCCACTGCCGGCTCACCGAACGCGCGGTGCAGAAGATCATCTCCGACCTGGAGCGGGACGGATACCTGTCCCACACCCGTGAAGGCCGAACCAACACGTACCAGATCAAACCCGGCAAAGTGCTGCGTCACCCCGCGGAGGCAGGACTGACCGTCGCCTCGCTGCTGTCCTGGCTCGTCGCGGACGAGACCGACCGCGCCAGGGAGCTGAGCGACCAGCTCCCGCAGGAGCACGGACCCGGCCAGGGCGGACCGCCCGCCACGGCGACGTCCGACCGTACGCCCTGAACACCAACTCCCGCATGGCCCCCATCGCTTGGTCCGCCCGACCAGGGGTAGTCGATAGATCCTCGACGACTGGACGGGCGGAGCCCGAGGGGAGACACACCATGGAAGTGAGCCGGACGCAGCAGGGCGGGGAGCTCGGTGATCTTGAACCCGGCACGCGGCAGCGCGCCGCGTTGCGCGCACGCGTGATCGACATTTCCTCGCTGGCGCTGTGCGTGGTGCTGGCGCTGTGGGCGGTGTGGAGCATCGTGGGACTGGCGCGCGGCGCGACCGGATGGGCGTACAGCGCCGTGGCCTGCACCCTGCTCGCCGTCGCCGTGACCGCCCGGACCGTGGGCATCCGGCGCCGCAGCCTCCGGCCCACCCGCTGAGGCCCGTCCGGCTGATCATGCCGGGGACGCGGGGCCTGGACAGGCCTCGGGGCGACCGCCGGAACGCCTCACCGCCTTCCCGGGGGCGCCCCCTCGGGCATGAGCGCCCGGCTACGGGTTAGACGAAGCGTAGGACAGGGCGGTTGTTCACACGAAGTGGCGCTGCGCCGACGGTGGTCGGGGGTCTGGGCCTCTTCCGGGAACACACGAGTTGGGGAAGGGGTTCGGCACATGACGGTGGTCGCGCAGCAAGGAGGTGGGGGAGGTTCCAGCGGCCTGTACGACGTGCTGGAACTGATCCTCGACCGAGGACTGGTGATCGACGCCTTCGTACGGGTCTCCCTGGTCGGCATCGAGATACTCAAGATCGACGTCCGGATCGTGGTGGCCAGCGTCGACACGTACCTGCGTTTCGCGGAGGCGTGCAACCGTCTCGACCTGGAGGCCGGACCGCGCAAACCGGCCGGGCTGACCGAACTCCCCTCCAAGCTCAAGGAGTCCGGGGCGCAGGGCATGACCAAGGGAGTCCTCTCCGGGGCCGCGCAGACGATCTCGGACGCCTTCCAGCAGGCCCGCGGTGAATCGAGGCAGAAGGGCGGTCCCCGCGGCGGCTGAGGAGCCGGAACCCACCGGCCCGCACTCGGGGGCGGCGCGACCGTCACGGTCGCGCCGCCCCCGAGTGCGGTGAGAGCAGGCTGCGGCCTACTCGAGGGTGACCGCGTACAGCTGCACCCGGGGATCGTCCCGCAACCCGACGGAGCGAACCGTCTTCGACGGGTCGAGCGCAGCCGACGCGCCGAACAGTCGCACCGGCGGGCCGTCCACACCGTGGCCCCGCTTGATCCGGTGCGGCATCTCCAGCGCCACCGAACCGCCCTCGGGCGCCGCTCCCGCCCAGTCGCCCACCGTGACCGGCACCTCCGCGGCGGTTCCGTCGGTGTAGCGGACGGTGAGCGAGGTCGTCACCGGGCCGTGGTGGGCCGCGGCGACCAGGCGCAGCGAGCCGTACGATCCGGCCGGGAGCAGGACGGCCTGACCTCGGGCCTCGACGAAGTTCGCGGCCGTC
Organism: Streptomyces pilosus; assembly: GCF_014649835.1. Lineage (GTDB taxonomy): Bacteria > Actinomycetota > Actinomycetes > Streptomycetales > Streptomycetaceae > Streptomyces > Streptomyces pilosus. The sequence goes on from NZ_BMTU01000002.1 coordinate 583,662, forward strand.
CCGGACGGATCGGGAGCGTGATGGGTGACGCCGTCCCAGACCACCGGACCCGCCGCGGGCAGCAGATCACCGTCGTAACTCCACCCCGCCCCGTCGAAGTCGCCCTCGCCCGAGGCGGCGACGGTCGCCGTGCCGTCGTGGTTCCTCTCCCTGCCGAGGTCCACGGCACACTGCTCGCCGGTGTCCACCGCGCAGCGGGCCGCGGCACGCACCTCGACGGTCGCGACGCGTTCCACGCTCTTCACACCCTTCGCGGCCGCCGTCACCCGCACGGTGTACGAGCCCGGCGCGGTTCCGGCCGGCACGGTCACGTCCACCGCCGTGGTCCGCTGGACGGGAAGCCGGTGGGACGCGAGCGAGAAGGGGCGGGGCTTCTGCACCGTCCAGCCGCCGGGAGCCTTCGCGTCCACATCCACCCGCAGGGTGCCGGGCGACTGGCCCAGCACGTCCAGCTCCAGCCGGACCCGCTGCGCGCTGTCCGCCGTCGGCAGGACCTCGGAGCCGGTGCGCAGCGACGCGTCGAGCCGTCGGCGGGCGTCGGCTGCCGCGTCGTTCACGGACGGCGGCTGCGCGCCCCTGCCCGTACCCCATGCCGACGGCTCGCCGGTCATGTCGAAGGCGAGGCTGCCACCCCTGGCGACCGCGTCCCAGCCCAGCCAGGTGGCGCGCAGCTCTCTGCCGTCGAACTCCGCCTGCCGCACGTAGCGCCGGGCGTCGCTGGTGCCCGGTGCCCTGACGGTCAGGGTCCCGCCCTGCCGGTCGCCGTACGCGCCGATGCGGATGACCGCCGACGGGAACTGGGGGCTGGACAGGGCGAGGAAGTCGCCACCGTTCGTCGTCGGGTACAGGCCGAGGGACGAGAAGACGTACCAGGCCGACATGGTGCCCAGGTCGTCGTTGCCGGTCATGCCGTCGGGCCCGTCGGTGAAGAGCGTCATCGCGGCGCGGACCACGGTCGCGGTCTTGGCGGGCGCGCCGGCCCACAAGTACATGTACGGGGCGTGCAGATCGGGCTCGTTGTTCGGGTTGTAGGTCGGCTTCCCGTAGTAGTCGTACGGTGCGGAGATCCAGTCCTCGCGCGCGGTGCCGGCCGGATCCTCGAGCAGTTCGTCGTAGGCGAAGAAGGCGTCGAGCCGCTTCTCCGTCTCCCGTTCGCCGCCCATCAGGGACACCAGCCCCGCCGGGTCCTGCGGCACCAGCCACTGGTATTGGTACGCGCCCCCCTCGTGGAACTGGTGGCCCGCCTCCGCGGGGTCGTACGGCGTCAGCCAGGTGCCGTCGGTCGTGCGCGGCCGGAACTGCCCGAGGGAGGAATCCCACAGGTTGCGGTACCACTGGCCGCGTGCCGCGAACACCCGGGCGTCCGCGGTGTGCCCCAGCCCTTCGGCCATCAGGGCCAGCGAGGCGTCCGCCGCCGCGTACTCCAGGGTGGCCGAGGCGGGGTGGCGGCAGTCGTTGTCGCCCCCCTTGTCAGGGCAGTCCCTGCCCGGTTCCAGCCCACTGGGGATGTAGCCGCGCTCCTGGTAGGCGGCAATGCCCGCACGGCCGTTGTACGGGGAACCGTCGGGCGGCGCGCCGAGGGCGTTCTTCCTGAGCAGCGCGTACGCCTCCCGCTCGTGACCCGCGAGCAGGCCCTTGGACCACGCCTCGACGAGGAAGGGGGTCACCGGGTCGCCGGTCATGATGTTGGTCTCGCTGTTGGCGAGCGACCAGCGCGGCAGCCAGCCGCCGTCCCGGCCGATCGCGACGACCGACAGCGCGACATCGCGGGCCACCTTCGGCTGCAGCATCTGCAGCAGTTGGTTCTGCGGCCGGTGCGTGTCCCACAGCGACAGGTTCTGGTAGGGCGTGAACCCGGACGCCGTGTGCGTCTTCCCGTCGAAGCCCGCGTACCGGCCGTCGACGTCCCCGGCGAGATTCGGGTGCAACTGCGCGTGGTAGAGCGCGGTGTAGAAGGCGCGCTGCCGCTCCGGGGGACCGCCACCGATCCTGACGGCGGCGAGCTGCCGCTCCCAAGTGGCCTGAAGCGCCGCGCGGGTGGCGTCGAAGTCGTAGGAGTCGTCCGTCTCCGCCGCGAGGTTCTTCCGCGCGCCCTCGATGCCCGTGTAGGACAGCCCCACCTTGACGACGACGTCACGGTCGGCTGCGGCGTCGAAGGTCACCCACGCGCCGTTCCCGCCCTCACCGGCCGCGTCCCGCCCGCCGGGGGCCGGCGTGCTGCCCCGCCAGGTGCCGTGCGAGGTGAACGGCCTGTCGAAGGTCGCCGTGAAGTGGACGGTGTGCCGGTCCTTGCCCGCGCAGAAGTTGCCCGCCTCGACCCGGCCCTCGACCGTCCGGTCGCCGACGACGTGCACCTCCGAGTCGTACACCTTCTGGTTGGCCTTGCCGGTGTTGAACAGGACGTTGGCGCGGTCGGTAGAGGGGAAGGTGTAGCGCTGCCAGCCCGTGCGGGGTGTGGCGGTGAGCTCGGCGTCGATGCCGTACGTCTTCAACCCGACCCGGTAATAGCCGGGTTCGGCGTCCTCGTCGTCGTGCGAGTAGGCCGACCGGTAGGCGTCCGGGTCGACGCTGTCGACCGCTCCGGTCGTCGGCATCAGCGGAAGCTCGCCCATGACGGAGCAGCCGACGCCGGAAAGGTGGGTCTGGCTGAAGCCGTGGATCCTGTCCTGCTGGTAGTCGTAGCCGCCCTGGCCGCCGGTGTCCGGGCTGACCTGGACCATGCCGAAGGGCGCACTCGCGCCGGGAAAGGTGTTCCCGAAGTTCTGCGTGCCGATGAACGGGTTGACCAGGGACGTGAGTCGAGGGGCGGCCGAGGGAACCTGGGCGGCGGCCGGCGCCGGGCCGAGGCCGCCGCCGGCGACGACCAGAGCGGCGAGGACGGTCGACGCGCGGGCGCGCCATCGACGGAAGGGTCTGGGCATCGAAGGGGTCTCCTGTTCCACCCTGGCTGGATGGAAGCGGACTAGATCACGCGCCTGACATCGTTGTCAACACTTTCGACGCCCTCCCCGAGAGGTCACGGACCTGGCCGCTGGAGGCCTGCGGCGCCCGGAAGTTGGCCGTTTTCCGAGCTGACCGTCCGGGGCCGGGGCGCACACAATGGCAGGCGCATGCCCCAAGGAGGCCGCCGTGAGTCCCCAGCGTTCCGAGACCCACCCGCGCGTCGCCGTCCGGGTCACAGTCGTCCTGGTCCTGCTGCTCGGCTGGTGCGCCGCCCTCGCCCCGGCCGCTCGCGCGGGGGAGGAAGCGGGGCGGCAGGCGTCCGTCGCGGTGCGCGGGGGCGACACCCTCTACAGCGCCACCACCCGCTGCACCGTGGGCTTCAACGCCCGCTCCGGCACGGTGGTGTACGCGCTTCTCCCGGGCCGGTGCGCCCAGGGAGCCCGTACCTGGTACGCCGACGCCGCCCTGACCGTCCCGGTCGGCGTCACCGGGGGAGTGAGTTTCCCGGGCAACGACTACGCGAGCATCCGGTACACCAACACGGCGGTCGCCCACCCGGGCGAGATCTCCCTGGGCGCCGGCACCGGTGTCCGCGACATCACGGGAGCGGCGCATCCGGTCGTCGGCCAGTCGATCTGCCATGCCGGCCGGGTCTCCGGACACCGCTGCGGGACCGTCCAGGCCGTGAACGTCACCGTCAACTACGGCGGGGGAGTCGTCCACGGCCTGTTCCGCTCCACCATCTGTTCCGAGCCCGGTGACGCCGGCGGCCCGGCCTTCTCCGGCAGTACCGCTCTGGGCATCATCGTCGGAAGCGGCGGGAACTGCGCCTCGGGGGGCCACACCTACTACCAGCCGGTCACCGAGTGGCTGGCGGCCTACGGTCTGAGCGTCTACTGAGCTGCCCGGGTGTCCTGGGGTGCGCCGGGCCGTGCTCGTGCCTCGTGCTCGCGCACGGCGATGCGGGCGAGCTTGGTGAGCATCATGCCGTTGCGGACGGACACCGCGTAGTCCACCGGGAGCCCGTGCATCCTGGTTCCGGGGCCCCGCAGGGGGTGCCAGTCGAGGAGGAACAAGGTGTGCTCGCCCCACGGGACGAGCTTCATGGCGATACGGGCCGCGCCGAACGGATCCGCCTTCGCTTCCAGCTCGAGACGCCGCCCGGGTTCGCAGATGCGCACGACGCAGGTGTCGTCGACGGTCAGCGGGCCGAGGCCCACGCGCACCCGGAGCCGTGCGCCCACCGCGGGCCAGTGCGGGTCCGCGGTGAGGATCCGCCGGGTGCCGGTCACCCACTCCTGGTACCGGTGGCCGTCGGACAGCAGGGCCCACACCTCGGGGGGTGAGCTGAGGATCAGACGACGGTTCCGGGCCACGGTCACCACGCTTCCCGATCGGCACCTGCGGACCGCCCCGGGCCCGGGCGGTCCACGACGACCGGGCCGGCCGCGGCCCGGTCCCTCCAGACTGGCGTGGGTCCCGGCCGGGGGACCAGCCGGACGGGGCCGTACGAGCGGCGCCTTCGCCGAGGGCGCCGGCCCGCGGTGCCGTTTCCTCCCCGGCGGGGCATCCCGCGGTCATGTCAGGGTGAGCCCATGGGCAGCACGACGGACGAGGACGTTCTCGACGCCGTGGGACCACGGCTGCGTGCCCTGCGCCGTGAGCGCGGGTGAGCGCGACCTGACGTCGTCACCCGGTGAGGCGGCCGAGTTCGACACGTCGGTTGCCGCACTGGGTCGGCAGCTCGGACGGCGGGGTGGTGGAACCGCTCGTGCTGTTCGGACTCCAAGGGGTGCGCGCGCATGTGCGCACGGACCCGCGCCGGGCCTCGCGGTGGGCCGTTTCCTGAGACACGGTCAGGGAATCCGCGTGTCATGGTTGATGACGCGATGACGCTGGCCTCGTCCGACGGCGGCAGTCCTGCCCTCGTCCCCATCATGTCCGTCCTCATGATCATGGGTCTGGTGCAAGTCGTGCGTCCCCAGCTGATCTGGCGGCTGAACAGCCGGCTCCAGCGCGGCTGGGTGAAGAACCCGGAAGCCACCGAACCCACCCGCAGGGGATACACGATGCAGCGGGTGAGCGGCGTGCTCTTCCTGGCCGTCGCCACGTGGATTCTCGTCCGGAATCTCTGACGGCGAGGGTGCCGCCTCCGCCGGCACCCGGGGCGCCCCTCGCGCCGTCCGGCGGGAACCCCCGACGGCCGACTGCCGACAAGATGACAGAGGGAGAAAGGGTCACGCACATGCCGCGCCGCTCCGACCGTCGGGTCCCGCCGTCGTGGACCGCCCCGGGCAATCGATGGGGTCCGTGGATCTACTGGCCCATGCTGGGCGCCGCCGTGGGCCTGCTGGTGTGGCGGGTGGCCGACGGCGCGTCCACGGGCGGCGTCCTGGTGCCGGCCGCCCTGGTCCTCGTCTGGGTGTGCCTGCTGGTCGCCAACCGGAGCGCGCGACGGCGACACACCGGGACCCGCACACCTCCACGCTGACGCGGCCCCCTGGCCGGCGGCACGGCGACGGAACCCCGGCGTGCCGCCGGCCGGCCGCCCCGCTGTTTCCCTGCGTGTGCGGACGGTCCGCGTAGGATCACCGCCCGAGGGGTGATGGCATGATCATGAGAAACGTCCGGTGGTGCGCGGCGGCCGCCGCGGTACTGCTCCTGACCGGTTGCGGCGGCGACGCCGGCGACGACACCGGGAAGGGCGAGGCGGTGGCGCTCACGAAGCAACAGGTGAGGGAGACGCTGCCGGACGGTGAGGCCATGGCGGGCTGGAAGGAGACCGCCCGGCCCACAGCCGTCGAGGTGGACGACCTCTACCGTCGGCAGGCCTGCCCCGTCGAGGGCAACGCGGGCTGCGAGAACTCCCGCTTCTACGGCGCCTCGACCTTCCGGCACGCCGACGACGCCTCCCACGTCACCTTCCTGGTCCTCGCCTACGACAGCGAACAGGCCGCCCGGGACGCCTACGACGTGCTCTGGGACGGCCACTACGCCAAGAAGGCGGGGCCCGGGGCGAAGACGTTCGGACTCGGCCCGATCGGCGACCAGCGCGATGCCCGCTTCGGCACCTCCGGCTTCCGTGGCGAGCCCGGCGCGGTGACGCAGACCCGGGTCGGCACGACCCTGCTGTGGAGCGAGGCGGCTTCGGCGGACAAGGGCGGCATCGACGAGGACCGTGTCCGGGCGCTCGCCACGGTGCTCGCGGAGCGGGCCCGGCAGGCCCAGAACGGGGACTCGCCCTCGGCCGCCCTCGACGGCTGACCGGGGGACAGCCGCACCGGAACGCTCAGGGGGGCGGGGGATAGGTCAAGGAGCCGTCGTCGACCCGCGCGTGCGGGGACAGGGTGGCCGGCTTGACCGACGTGCTCGACATGATGTGCGCGACCTCGACCCCGCGGACGATCAGCGCATCCGTGATCAGCCGTCGATGGCACCGCCACGGCACCGCCTCACTGCACATGATGGCGGGCCGTTCGTGCCGAGCCAGGTCCCGGAGTTCGGCCAGCCCCGTCCCGAACTCCTCGGTGGCCATGTAGTCGGCGTAGTCACGGAAGGCCTTGACCTGCCATGCTCCGTTGACGCTCGGAACACCCTTGGGGGTGTGGCGGCGTCCTCCCAGCTCACGGATCCAGCGGTACCCGATGTCGGAGGGCAGGGCGTCGACGACGGCCGACCGGTTCCACTGCGGGTGCTTCCTGGACGACGGGAACGACCGGACGTCGACCAGGCAGGTGACCCCGTTCGCGCGCAGCATGCCGAGCACCTCGTCGAAGCCGCGTGTCGAGTGGCCGATCGTGAAGACGCGGTCCGTCATGGCGCTCCCGCGGAACTCGGCGCGACGCGACACCCGTACCCGTCACCGCTGCCGCTCACAGCTTCGTCAGTGCTCCCCCCTTGTGCATCGCCACGTGGTCCGTCCTGTCGCTCTTGATCTCGTACTGGGGATCCTCGGCCGAGCAGCGCCGGGTGTGCCCCTTGTACCGCACGTCGCGCGTGTGCTTCGCGACGATCACACCCTCGACGTGTCCGGCCTCGGAGTTCCAGCGCACATGGTCCCCGACGGCGAACTGCTCCGGCATGCGGTTCCTCCCGCTCTCCCGTCCGGCCGCGCCCCCACCGGGACGCACCACCGCGATCGTGTCGTGCCGGGTATCCCCGGCCGCGATCCCCAACCACCGGCGGCGCCCTCTAGTCATCTATCTGACTAGTCATTTTCATGACTATGATGGTGGCCGGCAGGGCAGGCCGCGCACCGAGGAGGAAGTCCCATGGCACTACGGCACGCCGTACTGGCGGCGCTGCTGGACGGTGAACTCAGCGGGTACCAGCTGGCCAAGGCCTTCGACGTCGGTGTGGCCAACTTCTGGTACGCCCAGCCGCAACAGCTCTACGCCGAACTGACCCGGCTGGAGAGGGAAGGACTGATCGCGGGCCGGGAGGTGGTGCAGGAAAGCCGTCCGAACAAACGGCTGTTCCAGGTGACCGACGCCGGGCTCGCGGAGCTGGAGACCTTCACCGCAGCCGCCACCAAGCCGTCCTTCGTCCGCGACGACCTGCTGGTCAAGGTCCAGGCAGCCGACCGGGTCGACACGGCCGCGCTCCTCACCGAGCTCACCGAACGCGCCCAGATGGCCCAGGCCAAGATCGACCTCTTCCGCTCACTGCTGCGCCGCCTGCGCGGCGACCGTACGGAGGAGGAGTTCCTGCGCCACGGCGACCGTGTCGGCCCCTACCTGACCTGCCTGCGCGGCGTGGCCTTCGAGCAGGAGAACCGCGACTGGTGCGTACGCACGATCGCCGTCCTGGAGGAGAGGCGGCAGCTCCATGCCCGGCACTGACGCCGCGTACCTGCGCTACGTCGCCCTGGGGGACAGTCAGACCGAGGGCCTCGGTGACGGCGACGACATCACCGGCGTGCGGGGCTTCGCCGACCGCCTCGCCGAACACCTCGCACGACACGAACCCTCCCTCCAGTACGCCAACCTGGCCGTGCGGGGCCGGCTCGCCGGTCAGATTCACGCCGAACAGCTGACGCCCGCCCTCGCCCTGCGACCCGACCTGGCCACCGTGGTCGCCGGCGTCAACGACCTGCTGCGACCCCGATTCGACGCGGACGAGGTCGCCGCCCACCTGGAGGCCATGTTCGCCGCGCTCACCGCCCAGGGCGCCCACGTGGCCACGATCACCATCCCGGACCCCGCCCGTATCAGCCCCCTCGCACGCCCCCTGGTCCCGCGTGTCACGGCGCTGAACGAGCGCATCCGCGAGGCCGCCCGCCGCCACGGGGTCACCGTCGCCGAGACGGCGCTCCACCCGGTGGCGGGCGACGTCCGCCTGTGGAGTTCCGACCGCCTCCACGCGGGCCCGCTCGGCCACCAGCGGATCGCCGCCGCCCTCGCCCATGCCCTCCGCCTGCCCGGCAGCGACGACACCTGGACCCACCCCCTGCCCCCGGCCCCCACGATCACCGGCCGGCTCCTCGTCGCGGGCGAACTCCGCTGGGCCGCGGGCTTCCTGGGCCCCTGGCTCGTCCGGCGCCTGACGGGCCGTTCCTCGGGAGACGGGCGCACCGCCAAGCGTCCCGCGCTCCTCCCCGTCCGGACGGACGACAGCCCCTCGCCGAAGGCCGACGCGCACTGACCGCGCGTACGACCGGACACGGGAACGCACACGACCCGCGACCTGACGCCCCCGGCGCCGTGGCCACCGGCCACGTGTCCGGCGACGGCAGAGCGGGCGGCGCGTCCTCCGCTCGCTGTCCCCGCGCATCGCCCTGGGAACTGCTCTCCTGGCGAACCCCTCAGTCCGTCGGCTGCCTATGCTGTGACGATGACTGCCCAGTCTCCGGAACCCTCGCCGCGCCCCGCACCCCCGGGAGCGCTCCGTGCCTCCCACGACGACCGGGAAGCGGTGGTGGAGCGGCTGCGCGACGCGGCGGCCGAGGGCCGCATCGACTTCGAGGAGCTGGACGCGCGCCTGGAGCAGGCACTGAAGGCCAGGACCCACGCCGAGTTGACCCCCCTGACCGCCGACCTGCCGGAAGTGCCAGGACCCGGGAGCCGGCCGCCTCTCCTGCTCAAAGGCGGCTTGTACGGCACGTCCAGAGGCCCCGGGCGCTGGGACGTCCCCGGGCACGTGATCGCTCACGGAGGCGTGGGGGGTGTGAGACTCGACTTCACCCGGGCCGAGTGCCGCCTCGAGGAGATCCTGGTGGAGGCGCACGGGGAGACCGCCGGTGTCACCGTCGTCATCCCCGACGGCTGGACGGCGGACACCAGCGGCATGGACCCGGGCTTCGGCGGCCTGACCGACAAGACCACTCCCGACCGGCTTCCCGGGACTCCGTTGATCCGGCTCACCGGCTCCGGTGGCATGGCGGGAGTGGTCATCCGCCACCCCAACCGCCGGGAGCGACGCAAGCTGCAGGCCAACCCGGCGCAGGGATAGGACGCTGCCCGACCGAGCCGGTGCGGGAGTGGGCACAGCCGACCGCTACGCCCTCCGCACCCGCGCTGTGTCCGGCAGGTGCACGTGTTCCCCCCGGAACCGTGCCCGGAGTGCGCGGTCGTGAGTGACCAGCACGATCGCCCCCGGGAATGCGGGCAGCGCCCGCTCCAGCTCTTCGACCAGCGCCGGTGACAGGTGGTTCGTCGGCTCGTCGAGCAGCAGGAGGTCCGCGGGCTCCGAGACCAGTCGTGCCAGGTCCGTGCGACGGCGTTGCCCGTACGACAACTCGCTCATGCGCAGGCCCAGTTCGGCCGGGCGGAAGAGGCCGAGGGACAACAGGGCATCCGCGTGCTCGCCGGCGGAGCCCACGCGGCCCAGTCCGAACGCCTCCGCCACCGTCAGGTCCGGCGGCCACGGTGTCCCGTCCTGCCGCAGATGGCCCACCCGGCCCGGCACCCGCACCGAGCCCTCGTCGGGCCGCAGTTCACCGGCGAGCAGCTTCAGCAGCGTCGTCTTGCCGGCGCCGTTGGGACCGGTGACGAGCAGCCGGCCGTTGCGGCCGAGGGTGAGGGCACCCAGGTGCAGGCGGTCGCCCACGCGTACGTCCGCCAGCCGCACGGCGGGGGCCTCCGCGGAAGCCCCGGTGTTCTCCACGACAGCCGTTGCGGTCTCGATGCGCGCCGCGAAGGCCAGCGGATCCGGCGGGGGTGTCACCGGGTTCGTGGTCAGTCGCTCGACCCGCTCGCGGGCGTTGCGGATGCGGGCCATCGCGCCGTGCGCCCGGCCGCGCGCCCGGAAGCCGCCGTGACCGAAGTTGGCCGGCGACGCCTTGCGCGGGATGGCGTCGAGGCGGACCGCGTGGCCCGCCGCCAGCCGCTCGTTGCGTGCCATCTCCGACTGCCAGTCCTCGTATTCCCGCAGCCGGCGCCGGCGCTCCGCCGCCTTCGCCATGCGGTAGCCGTGATAGCCGTCGCCGTAGCGGGTGACCTTCCCCGCCTCGGCCTCCAAGACCGTGGTGGTCAGCCGTTCCAGGAAAACGCGGTCGTGGGTGACGGCGAGCACCGTGCCGCGGTGCGCGCGCAGTTGTGCCTCCAGCCACTCCACGGCCTGATCGTCCAGGTCGTTCGTCGGCTCGTCCAGGAGCAGCAGTTCCGGGCGGCCGGCGAGGACCCCCGCCAGGGCGAGGCGGGAGCGTTCGCCGCCGGAAAGGGTGCCGAGCCGGCGCTCGCGGGGGAGAGCGGGCAGGCCGAGGTGGTGCAGCGCGACGTCCACCCGGTGGTCGGCGTCGTAACCGCCGCGGGCCTCGTAGCGCCCGAGGAGATCGGCGTACGCGGCGAGCGCCGCCGGGTCCTCGCCGTCACCGAGCGCCTGCTCGGCCCGGCCCACCTCCGCCTCCAGGGCACGCAGGTCCGCGAGGGCCAGGTCCACCGCGTTCTGCACGGTGGCGGTCGGGGGCAGCGGGATGGCCTGCGGCAGATAGCCGATGCCGTCCGCTGCGGCCACGGTCACCTCGCCGCTGTCGGGACGCTCCACGCCTGCCACGAGCTTGAGAAGGGTGGACTTGCCGGCGCCGTTGTCACCGATCAGCCCTGCCTTCTCGCCCGGCTTCAGCGTGAGGGAGACCTGGTCGAGGACGGTTCGGCCGGGGTAGCGCTTGGTGACGTGGCTGAGGGTGAGTTGTGAGGTGTGCACGTGGGGTCCCTCCTGGTCGCGCGGGTCTTCGGCCCGCACGGGAACGGGGGTGGTCGGCTGCACGGCGAGGCGCGGCGAAGGCGGAGCGGTGCTCTACGCGTTCGGCGCCGGTGATCTCACAGGGAACCCATACGGAGGACGTTACGACACCACGTACGGTTTGACAAGACGATACGTCTCGCCTCGCGTGTCGGACCGCCGTGAGGAGTGGGTGCCCGCCCCTTCGTCTAGACCTATTTTGTCTAGACCTCTTGCCCTGTCCGGGATGCCCGGGCTACGTTTCCCGCTGTTCGGAGCACTGCACGTTTCCTTCAACTCCCTTGATAGCAAGGCTGGAAGGAGCATGTCCGCATGCAGGACCGGAGTCTGTCCCGACGAACCGTCCTCGCCTCCGCGACCGTGGCCGCTGCGAGCGCGGTGGGCGTCGTGGGCGTGGCGGCCACCCCGGCGGCAGCGCGCCAGCGCGACCGCCACCTCAAGAAGATCATCTCGAGGATGAGCGTCGAGGCGAAGATCGGCCAGCTCTTCGTGCCGTATTTCTACGGTGCGTCCGCGACTTCTCCCAGCCAGTTCGACCAGGAGCGCAACCTCAGGGAACTCGGCGTCCGCACCGTGGCGGAGCTCATCGCCAAGTACCACGTCGGCGGCGTCATCTACTTCTTCGGCTGGACCAACAACATCCGCGACCCCCGCCAGATAGCGGACTTGACCAACGGGGTGCAACGGGCCTCGATGTCCCTGCCCGTTCCCGTCCCGTCCCTCATCTCCATCGACCAGGAGCACGGGGTCAACGTCCGCATCGGCAGCGGCGCCACCCAGCTGCCGGGTGCGATGGCGCTCGGCGCGGGCCGCTCACTCTCCGACGCCCGCACCGCCGGACGGATATCGGGTACCGAACTCGCCGCCCTGGGCATCCACCAGAACTTCGCCCCGGTCGCCGACGTCAACGTCAATCCGGCCAACCCCATCATCAACGTCCGCTCCTTCGGCGCCGACGCCCGCGAGGTCGGTCGCATGGTGGCGGCGCAGGTGACGGGTTATCAGCAGGCCGGCGTCGTCGCCTGCGCCAAGCACTTCCCGGGTCACGGGGACACCGCGCAGGACAGCCACACCGGACTGCCCGTGATCACCCACACGCGCGAGGAGTGGGACCGTATCGACGCCCCGCCCTTCAAGGCCGCGATCGCCGCCGGCGTCGACTCGATCATGACCGCCCACCTCCAGGTGCCCGCGCTCGATCCCAGCAACGAACCGGCCACCCTGTCGCCCGCCATCCTCCAGGGCGTCCTGCGCGGCGAGCTCGGCTTCGACGGCGTCATCGTCACCGACGCCCTCAACATGGCCGGCGTGCGCACCAAGTACGGCGACGACCGCGTGCCCGTCCTCGCCCTCAAGGCCGGCGCCGACCAGTTGCTGTTCCCGCCGGACATCGACGTCGCCTACAACGGTGTCCTGACGGCCGTCCGCAGCGGGGAGATCACCGAGGACCGGCTCGACGAGTCCGTCCTGCGCATCCTGCGCGTCAAGGACAAGGCCGGCTTGTTCGACGGCAGTCCGTACGTCTCCCCGAAGGAGGTCGACCGGGTCGTCGGCGCCCGCGCGCACCAGCGCGCCGCCGCGCGGATCGCCGACCGCACCACCACCCTGCTGGTCAACAGCAACGGGGCGCTCCCGCTCCGCCGCGGACAGAGGAAGCTGCTCGTCGTCGGCGCCAGTCCGGCCTTCCCGACGGACGACACCCGCACCTCCGTACCCGAGCTGGCCAAGGCCTTCGGCGAACTGGGATACCACACCACCCACCTCGCCACCGGCCGGGCACCCGACGCGGCGAAGATCGACGAGGCCGTGGCCGCCGCCCGGGGACGGGACGCGGTGGTGGTCACCACGGACAACGTCGGCCCCACCAGCACCCAGCGCACCCTGGTCTCGCGGCTGCTCGCGACGGGGGTCCCCGTCGTCCACCTCGCCGTGCGCAACCCCTACGACATCGCCCACCTCGGCGACGTCCCCGCCTCGCTGGTCTCCTACTGCTGGACCGAGGTCGAACTGCGCGCCGCCGCGCGGGTGATCACCGGCCGGGTCGATCCGCGCGGCAGGCTCCCGGTGCCCGTCCAGCGGGCCGACGACCCGACCCGGGTCCTCTTCCGCTCCGGGCACGGCCTGTCGTACGACGACTGACCCGCATGTCCCCGCACCCCGGTGAGGGGAACCACCGGAGCGGAAAACCGTGCCGCTGAACGGTGGGTACCGGGGTACACGGGGCGGCATGGCATCGAAGACTGAACGCGTCATGTCCCTGCGGGCCGTGCGGCAGCTGAGCCGGGTCCGCGCCTTCTACCTGGGAGGCGCCGTGCTCTGGGCGGCGCTGACCGCCTGGACGGGCTGGCAACTGCCCGGAAGCCGGCAGATGTGGGTGTCCGCCCTCCTCCTGGCCGTCTTCACCAGCCTCCTGCTCATGTCGTCCGTGTGGCTGCAACGTCTCCGGGCCGCCGTCTCGCACGAACCCGCGCACCATGCCGCACCGCGGAAGACGGTCGGCACCCGCCGCGCACACGCCTGAACACCTGCCGGCCTCTTCGGTACCGCCCCGCCCTCCCCGGACAGGCCGGGCGGTACCGAAGAGGCCGTCGTACGTCTACGGAGGCGATGACCGGGCATACGGGCTTCACCCCCTTGAGAGGAGCTCATTCCATGCTCGGCATAGTCGCTGCGGTGCTGTTCTTCGTGTCGTTCCTGATCAACGCGGCCGACATCAGCACCAACGATGTGTTCTCTTCGACGAACGTGATGCTGCTGGGGCTCATGGCTCTCGCCCTGCACGTGGCCGGAATCGGCAGCGGCGTGTCCCGCAGACGCTGATCCCACGTCCCTCGCGGGTCCGGTGACGCCCCGTCACCGGCCCGCGAAGGCATGTTCCCGCCGTAACCGGTGCCGTGCGCGCCGCACATCGGCCCGGGCGAGCCCCACCGCGCACGACGCAGCGCACCGGAACGGCGCGACTCCGCCGCCGCTACCCGCTCAGTCCCGGCCGCAGCGGTCGAGAGCGGTACGGACCCGGTGGAGCCCTTCCACTCTCCAGCGCTCCCGATCAGGCATGTGGTCGTCCCGGCGCCAGCGCCAGGCGGAGAACAACGCCCAGTTCAGGGCACGGCACCGGTCCATCAGGTCCTGGTCGGCTCCCGCGTAGTGCCGGCCCACTTCCTCGGGCGCATGGGCGAGGTCGAACTCGACGGGCCCACGGCAGCAGGTGGCGAGGTCCACGAAGAGCGGCCCTCCGCTCGTGTTCAGGAGATTGCCCGGATGCGGCTCCCCGTGCAACAGCTGATCGCACGCGTGCTCCGCGCTGATCGAGGCGCTCAGCCCGCTGAGTGTCCCACTGAGGAACACCCGGTCGGGTTCGGACAACTCGGGGGAGCGCTCAGGGTCGTTCACCTCTCTCAGTGCCGAGGCGACGCGATCGGTGAAGTGCGGTGCGTCCACCTCGATCCGGCGCAGGGCCGCGTGGTGCCGCAGGAACACGTCCGCGTAGTCGGCCGGCGCGACCTCCGCACCCACCGGTTCGTAGTAGGTCCACAGCGAGACGGCGAAGCCGTCCCGTACCCGGACCCGGGGCTCGACCCGGGGATCGAGCCCGGCCACCGGGGCGCCGACCCCGGAGAGACGGCGAGCGACCTCCACCTCGAACTCGGAGTCGGCCAGATGCCCCGGCGGCGCGACCCGGGCCAGGACATCGCAGGGCATCAGACGCAGCGCGACACGGTCCGAGTCGTGGATGATGATCGCCTCATCGACCTGGAGGCCCGCCTCCGACACGGCCGCCCGCCCCGCCTCGATCGCCCGTCCGAGCTCCAACGGCTCCATGCCGCTCCCCTCATCACCGGATACACACGCGTCCGGGTAGTTGACGTGCTCCAGAGATTCCGGCCTGGGTCGGCTGGTCCTTCCGGGGGCTTCCTGCTTCACCGCGCTGTGCGGACACGGGTGCCCGTCTTACCGGCGCTCCACAGGCGTTTAGCGTCGCCGTCCGCCCGGCGGCGACGATACGGCGTCCTTCGAAGAGGACGTTGCGGGCCGCGTTGTGGTCGCGGTCGTGCACGGTGCCACATGCGCCGCACGCCCATTCCCGGACGTGGAGTGGCTTCGGGCCGTCCCGGAACCCGCAGGCCGAGCAGACCTGAGACGAGGGGAAAGCCCGGTCCACCTTGGCGAAGGTGCGGCCGTGCAGAGCCGCCTTGTACTCCAGCATCCGTAGGAACGCGGACCATCCCGCGTCGTGCACGGACTTGGCGAGCCGGGTACGGCCGAGACCGGACACCGCGAGGTCCTCCACATACACCGCTTGGTTGTCGCGGATGATCTGTGTGGATGCCTTGTGGTGGAAGTCCCGGCGCCGGTCGGCCACCTTGGCGTGCTGGCGTGCGACCTTGATGCGGGCCTTGGCCCGGTTCTTCGACCCCTTCTGCTTGCGGGACAGCTCCCGCTGGAGGCGCTTGAGCTTCTTCTCCGCCCGGCGCAGGAAGCGCGGGCTGTCAATCTTCCTGCCGTCGGACAGGACGGCGAAGGCGGACAGACCGAGATCGATACCGGCGTCGGTCTCCGCCTCGGGCAGGACGTCCGGCTCGGTGTCCACGACGAAGCTGAGGAAGTACCGGCCCGCACTGTCCCTGGTGACGGTCAGGGATGTGGGGGCGGCCGGAAGCCTGCGCGACCACGTGACCTTGAGGTTGCCGACCTTGGCCACGTAGACCGTGCCGTCGTCCTTCAGGCGGAAGGCGTTGGTGTTGAGGCGGACCGACTGCCGGGTGTCCTTCTTCGACTTGTACCGGGGCGGGCCCACCTTGCGGCCGGCCCGCTTGCCCCTGAGGCCGTCGAAGAAGTTCTTGTAGGCGGTGTCGAGGTCCCGCAGGGACTGTTGCAGGACGACCGCGGAGACGTCGGCGAGCCAGGCGCGCTCGGTGGTGCGCTTGGCCTGGGTGATGCGAAGCCGGGACAGCTCCGCCGACTTCACATACGGCAGCCCTGCCGCGTGCGCTTGTTTCCGGTCGCGCAGGCAGTCGTTCCACACCACGCGGGCGCACCCGAACGCGCTCGCCAGCGCACAGCGCTGTGCGGCGTCCGGATAGGCCCGGTAGTTGTAGCGGAGCTGCACGACCAAGATCATACTGAAATTGGTCTCTTGGACGGGCAGAACGATTACAGGCGGGGCATACACGTTGTTTCGGCGATGCACGCGCACTTGGTCTTCGTGACGAAGCACCGGCGTGGAGTGTTGAACGACGAGGTGCTGACACGCTGCGAAGAGATCATGCGCAAGGTCTGCAAGGACTTCGAGGCAGAGCTGAAGGAGTTCAACGGCGGACGCGATCACGTCCACCTGCTGATCAACTACCCGCCGAAGGCCGCCGTCTCCAAGCTGGTCAACAGCCTCAAAGGCGTCTCCGCCCGCCGGATACGGCTGGGGGCACCTCCCGGCCGAAGGCTGGGGGGAGAATTCACCGGCCGGATCAATCCCGCCACCACGCATGGGCACCTGTGGTCGCCCTCCTACTTCTCCGCGTCGTGCGGCGGGCGCCGTTGGCGATCATCCGTCAGTACATCGAGCAGCAACAATGTTTGCTTCAAAGCGCACGTCAAAGCGCTCATGAGATGCGTTCATCCCTGGCGTGAACGCCGGGGCTTTCTGCAAGGAACCCGGTAAGCGCCCTTCGATGGTCTCGTGAACATCATTCAGCCGGTGACCGGGGGACTCGGCCGGCCGTCGTCGGCCAGGGATTCGGCGGCGAGCCGCCGGTTGGTGCGGAAGCGGCGCAGGTACGACCGTGCCATGGGTCCCGGCGGGACGCCCCGGGCGAAGGCGCGCATGTTGCGTTCACCCGTGTTGTACCCGAGGGCGAGGAGTTCCTCGCGGGTGTAGCGGCGTACGTGCCGCGGGGGCAGGCTCCGGTCGAGGTCCTTCAGGTGCAGGGCAGCCGCGCGGATGGCGAACGCGGGGTCGTCGCGCAGGTCCTGCCACCGCCCCGGCAAGCCGTGCGTCCGCCGGACCTGCTCGAACGTCGCCCGGTGCATGTTGGCCACGCCGAACGACGCCCCGGGCTTCCACCACTGCCACAGCCGCTCCAGCAGGGGATGGTGGGGCTTGTAGGCCTCGTTGTGGAGGACGGTCATCACGAGCAGGGGGGAGACGCCGGCCTCCCGGGCATGGCGCACCACGACCTCGGCGTAGTCGGCCGGCGTGTACTCGCCGGGACGCAGAGGAGGCTTCCGGGCGTCTTCACGGTCCACGGTTCGCGTCCCGTGTCGCGCCGCCGGCATGGATGGTTCGGCCATGGCGATCGATCACCCTCCCACCGTCCTGAACGATTGTGAGGTGCACGTGCCCCCGTCTCCCCGCCGCATTCCCGGCCCGTGGCGAACGAGGGCGAGCGCCGGCCCACCGGGGCCGGCGCTCACCCTCGCGACGCTGACGAGGACGGCCGGGGCCGTTCGCCCCGTGTCTCCCTCCGGTCCGGTTCCCTCGGTGGGCTCTCCCGCTGCCGCCGTCAGCCCAGGCCGAGGACGCTCATGGTGTGCTCGGCCATGCGCCGCTCTCCGAGGGCGTTGGGATGGACGGGTACCAGGCTGCCGCCGAAGAGCAGCGGTTCGATCCAGCGGGTGCCGGCGGCTTTGCACGCGTCGTGGCCCTCGGAGACTCGCGAGAAGTCCACGTAGGTCGCGCCGGTCTCCTTGCTGGCGCGCTCGACCGCCGCGTTCAGGTGGGTCTGTATGGCGCGCAGGTAGGGCACGTCACCGGCGGCGACCGGCAGCTTCACGAAGCAGGACGGGTCGGCTGCGGCCGGTGTGATCCAGGGGTAACCCAGGACCGCCACCCGGGCGTTGGGCGCCTTGGCGCGTACCGCCCGCAGGGCGTTCTTCAGCGCGGGGTAGGTGTTCGTCTCGATCTGGTCGGTGAAGGAGGTGCCGTACGCCTTCTCGCACGGGTTGCCCTTGCCTCCGGTGAGGACACCCGCGGTGCCGCAGGCGGTGATGGCGTTGATGAAGGTGCCGTTGTCGTTGCCGCCGATCGTCAGCGTCACCAGGTCGGTCTCCGCGCTGAGGGCGTCCACCTGGGGCGCGACCCCGGGGTATTGCGATGCGGTGAAGTCCTTCGTCTGGGCGGCGCCGCAGGTCACGTCCTTCAACCGGGCGCCTGTCCGGGCTGCGATCACGTGGGGGTAGTTCGCGGTGGAGCGCAGGCACAGCAGGTTGGTGGGATCCACGGGCAGCACGCCGGAACCGGCGCTGTAGCTGTCGCCGAGGGCGACGTACTCCGGTGGCGCGGTGGCGTGGGCGGCACCGCCCGTGAGGCTGAGGGCGAGCGCACCGGCCAGTGCGAATGACGTGGCCATGACATTACGGGTGGCGTGCTTCGGCATGTGGTCCCTCTCCTGGGGGCGGAGCTGTGGGGCGGCAGCCGGCAGGGCAGCCGACAGCGGGAGCGGAGTGGTGCTGACGGGGGAGTGGGTCGGGCTGCGCGGTTACTGAACGGTTCTACCGTCAAGTAATGTGCAGGCCCCCCGACCGGGCGTCAACATTGTTGACCGAACTTCTTGAAATGCTCACGCAAGGCCCCGACCCGCCTCCGCGGCCGCGCGCACCCGGGATCGCGCGGCGCCGGGGCCCCTATCCTGTCCCGCATGCTGCAGACCGGCTCCGGCGCCACGACCCGCGAGGCCATCCACTCGGCCGCGACCCGGCTCTTCCGGGCCAGGGGCTACTCCAGGACCACCGTCCGCCAGATCGCGGCGGCTGCCGACACGGACCCCGCGCTGGTGATCCGTCACTTCAGGAGCAAGGAACTCCTGTTCCTGGAGACCATGCACCTGACGATCGACGACGAGCCCCTGCTCGACGTCCCACTGGAGCGCCTCGGGGAGCGCCTCGCCGGCCTTCTCGTCGAACTCGGCGGATCCGCGCGCGGGGTCTTCCTGGCGCTGGTGCACGGCAGCAACGAACCGCACATCCACGAACGTCTGCGCGACACGCACGAGCGTCTCTTCGTCGCACCCCTGCGCCGCCGCCTGTCCTGCCCCGACGCCGACGTCCGCGCGCGCATGGCGGCCGCCCTGGCGGGGGGTCTGCTGTACGCACTGTGGGTGGCCGGGGACGAAGGGCTGCTCCGCATGGACCGCACGGAACTGGTGTCACGGTACGGCGCGCTCCTCCAGGAGGTACTGACTCCCCGGACCTCCTGACGCCGTCACGGCCGGAACACCGCACCGTGCCCCGGCCCGGCGCCTCCGGGACGGGGACGCTCACCCTTCCCCGTCCCGCCGCCCCTTCACCAGGTCCCGTACCGCCCGCTCCAGCCGCGTCCGCCGCGTCTCCGGCGTCGCCGCCTGCAGCAGCGGGAGCATCACCAGGTAGCGGGCGGTCCTGTCGAGCGCGTCGAACGCCGCACGCGCCGCCGGATCCGCCGCGAGCGCCTCGGCCAGGTCGTCCGGCACGACAGCGGTCGCCTGCGACGCGTAGGCCCGGTCCCAGCGGCCGTCCTCCTGCGCCCGCCGGACCTCGGCGAGCCCGGGCTCCCGCATGCGGTTCGCCGCCGCCAGCGCCGCGACCTTCTCGACGTTCACGCGCGACCACAGGCTCCTCGGCCGCCGCGGCCCGTACTTCTGAAGGTAGTACCGGTCGTCCCCACCACGACGTTGCCCGGAGATCCAGCCCCAGCAGAGACCCACGTCGACGAGTTCGTCCTCCGTGACCGACGCGATCCCCGACGCCTTCTTGGCCACCTTGACCCACACGCCCTCCCGGCGCGTGTGGTGCTCGGCCAGCCAGCCCTCGAAGGCCGCGGCATCCGGGAACGCGACGATCTCCACCCCGTTGAACTCCTCCATGCCGGTCAGGCTAGCCCGGCCCGCATGAAGGTTCAGCCGGACCGGACCGGGCGCCGGGCCCGGACGTCTCGGCGGGGCCGCCGTTCGGATGACGCGAGGTGGCCCTTCAGGTGATGGCGGAACCCCTGGTGATCCGGACCCACGCCGCGGGGGTACGACGTCTCGGCGAGGACGAACCCGGCACGCCGTGAGGAGCATGAGGATGTACGCAGCAGTCCGGCGGTACGAAGGCGTGACTGATGCGGCCGAGGCGGCGCGGCTGGTCAACGAGGGGTTCGTACCGCTCATGCGCCAAGTCCCCGGCTTCGTGGCCTACTACTGGATCGACGCCGGCGACGACGTGATGATCTCGACCAGCGTGTTCCAGGACCGGGCCGGGGTCGAGGAGTCGATCCTGCGGGCGGCGGGCTTCGTGCGGGACAACCTCGCCTCACTGCTTCCCAACCCTCCCGAGGTCATGGCCGGCGAGGTGGTGGCTTCCGCGTGACGGCGCACGACCGGGACAAGCCGTGCGGGACGCTCCCGACGAGGCAGTGGCCCTGACGAGGCCGCAGTGGCCCTGACGGGGCTGTAGCCGTCCGGCCTCCTGCTCCGCCCTGCCCCGGCCGTCTGCCTCGCGGACGCGGCGCCGCAGCCGGCGGAGCACCAGGAGACGCGGAAACCCTCCTCACCGCGTTCGACGACGGGCGCGGCTCCTGCCATTCCTGCCACTCCCGCTCTCCCGGACCGGAACGACCGTCGAGGAGCGGCCCACGGCCCTGTCGACCCGTCTCCCTCAGCGCCGGTCCGGACGCATGACCGGATCGAACCGCAACGATCGGGTACGGCCCGGGTGCCCACTGCCAGGGTGGGAGTCGAAAGGGGGCCTCATGATCTCGGCACTCAACCGACTCGTCGAACTCGTCGAGGAGCACCTCGCCGAGGAGCTCGACGTCGACGGGTTGGCCAAGGGGCTCGGCACCACCGAGTACCACCTGCGCCGGATGTTCTCCTCGCTGGCCGGTATGCCGCTGTCGGAGTACGTGCGGCGCCGGCGCATGACCGTGGCCGCCGCCGACGTCGTCCGGGGCGGAGAGGACCTGCTGGGCATCGCCGTCCGGTACGGCTACGGCTCCAGCGAGGCGTTCGGACGCGCGTTCCGAGCGGTCCACGGCGCCGGCCCCGGTGACGTGCGCCGCGACGGAGGCCCCCTGCGCACACAACCGCAGCTCAGGTTCCGCCTGACCGTCGAAGGGAACATCCCCATGGACACCCGCCTCGTCGACCGGCCCGCATTCCGGCTGGTGGGACACGCGACCCGGGTTCCGCTCATTCACGAGGGCGTCAACCCGCACATCCAGCAGCACATCGCCGCGTTGCCGCCGGAGGAGCACCTGCGGCTGAAGGCCCTGAGCGACACCGAACCGGCGGGCCTGCTGCAGGTCAGCGACGGCCTCGACCCCGACGCCGCGGAGGGCAGCGCACTCACCTACCTCCACGGAGTCGCCCTCGGCCAGGACACGGCGGTCCCGGACGGGCTCGACGCGATCGAGCTTCCCGCCGGCATGTGGGCGGTCTTCCGTACCAGCGGGCCGCATCCCCAGGCCCTGCAGACGACCTGGGCGGCGACCGCGACCGATTGGTTCCCCTCCAACCCGTGGCGGCTGCGGCCGGGCCCCTCGATCGTCGCGATCCTGGAGCGCGCGGACGACTTCAGTACCGCTACCTGCGCGTTGTGGCTGCCCGTCGAACCCGCGTGATCCGCCCCGTCCGAGCAGCCGGCGAGCACTCCCGTCCCGACGGCCGCACCCCGCCGGACAGCGCCGTGACCTGCGCTCCTGCCGACACCTATTTCGATTGACGAGCCGTGGCGGGGACGTGTTTGCTGGGCCGGTGACCGACCTTCGCATCCACGTGGTGGACGACGACGTCTCGATCCGCGACTGGCAGTACATCCACAACCTGATCATCCCCGGTGACGTGCTGTCCCTCGACGACGTTCGCGCCCGCACGGGCCGCAACCGCATGGAGGTCGCCTACCTGGACGGCGTCCTGATCGGCTGCACCACCGTGCGCCCGCCCACCACGGACAACGGCGCCACCGCCACGGTCATCGCCCGTGTCCTGCCCGAGTTCCGTCGCCGCGGCCTCGGCGCCCGGCTCTACGAGCGGGCCTTGGGACAGGCGCGCGCGCTGGGCGCCCAGGTCGTCGAGACGGTGGTGCTGGCCTCCAACCCGGACGGTCTGCGCTTCGCCGAACAGCACGGCTTCGTCGAGCTGGAACGCTATCTGCTGCGCGAGGGCGACACGGTGCCGTGGATCGACCTGCGTCTGGCGTGACCGCACGGCACGGTCCCGACATCGGGCCCACCGTGAACTGCGGCGCTTGACCGCCGAATTGCCGACGGTCCCGGCTGCGTGTTCTCCAGCCGGGACCGTCTGTCCCTCCCCGCCCGGTCGGTGCGGTCAGGACGCGTACCGGGTGACCTTCGTGATCTTGCACTTCAGGCCGGACGGCGCGTCCGACAGGCCGACCGCCTTCTCCTCCGCCCTCTGGTCCGGCGCGAGGTTGTTGAGCGCCGCGGTGCCCTCCCCCTTGCGAGTGCCGGCCTCGTCGGTGAACTCGACGGAGATTAGGTAATTGCTCGTCTTGGAACTGCGGTTCGTCACCGTCAACTCGGCCTGTGGGAACATCCCCGAGTCGTCCGTCCCGCACTTCGTCAGCTCGACGTCGTCCTCGGGCTCGTTCGCCTTCGAGGCCGCAGCCCCCGACTTGTCCGAGCCCTTCGCCGCGGACGTCTCACCCGCGCCGCTGGACGACGTCCCTCCGTCACACCCGACGGCGACCCCACCCACCAGCAACACCGCACCGGCCGCAACCAGCCAGATCTTTCGCATGACGTCCTTCCCCAAGCGATCAGGAAGTACCAGAACGTAATGGTGTCGAACGACGCATAATCGACGAACCGTCGGTAATCGCCCGACCGAGGCAACCCCCGATCACCAGACCGACCACAGCCCGCCCGCCACATCGTCCGCCGACGGGCGCGTGCGATCGCATGAGGTTCAGGTCTCCCCCCCACGTATCAGTACCTCGCCGAGTCCGGCCCGAGCACCCCGGGGGCGGGTGCTCGGGCCGTGCGCGGGTCGTCAGAGGCCGGAGGTGCCGGTCATCTCGGCCAGTACGGTGCGCCAGTCCTCGCCCGGTCGCTCCCGCAGGGACGGCGCCAGCCGGTCGGCCCGGTACTGCCAGTGGTGGTCGAGGTCCGGATGCACGTCGTCCGTCTCACGGACCGCCCCGGCGACGCCGTCCCCGGCTCCCGCCCTGCCGGGATGCAGCAGCTCGGCCAGCCGCGTCGTGAGGTCCTGCCACGACACGTGACCGCCGACGGCGTTCGCCACCCCGTGCACGGGCTCGTCGAGACACGAGGTCACGGCCCGCGCCAGGGCAGCCGCGTGCACCCAGGGCGCGCCGTACCAGGCGTGGCCGTGGGTCCCAGGCCTCGGCAGACCGACCGGCTGTCGCCGGCTCACGGCTTGGTAGAGCACACCGGTGGCGCCCCAACGGAGCTGGTCGCGCAACCGCTCGTGCGGCCCCCACACCAGGGGGGAGCGCACGGCACTGGCGCCGCCCCGGTCCCCGGCGCCGGCCGCGTCCAGCAGCATCCGCTCGCAGTCCAGCTTGGCCCGCCCGTACGGGCTGAGCGGCTGTCGTGACGGTGCCCCCTCCGCCACGACGTCCCCGGCGGGATGCCCGTACGCGTCGACACTGCTGACGAAGACGAACGGGCCGCGCCGCCAGGCCTCCACCATCGCCCTCATGGCCGCCACGTCCACCTCGGGACGGACGAAGGTGCACGCGGCGTGGATCACCGCGTCGGCGCTCTCCACCGCCGCGCGCAGACTGCCGGGGTCGGTGAGGTCGCCCTCGACGACGTCCACCCCTTCCCCGTCGACGAGGTGCGCGGACTCGGGTCGGGCCAGGGCGAGTACGGGACGGCCCTGTGCGGCCAGTTCCCGCAGGACGAAGGAGCCGACGCCACCGGTCGCGCCGGTGACCAGGACCGTGCCCCGACGCACGCCTCGGGAACGCGCCGGCCGGGTGGGCGTGGTCGCGGCGGTGGCCCGCTGCGCGGCGCGTTCCTCCAGCAGGGCGGTGAGCGCCCTGGGCGTACGGGCCTGAAGGATGTCCAGGCCGGTCAGGGGAAGCGTCAGCGCTCCCCGCAGCCGCTCGGCGAGCCGGACCGCGATCAGCGAGTGGCCGCCGAGGTCGAAGAAGTCCTCGTCGGGCCCCGGCACCGGGCGGTCCAGCACTGCCGCGAACGCCTCCGTCACGGTCTTCCCGAGCGGACCCCCAAGAGCAGGGGCGGGCGGCAGTCCGGGCAGTCGCGACGTGTCGGTCGCGCCCCGGGGCGTCCGGGGCAGGGCGTCCAGCAGGGTCACGGCCGCAGGCACCGACTCCGGGGGCAGCGACGCCCGCAGGGCGGACCGCAGTTCCGCGCGGGAGGGGCCCGAGACGCCGCGCAGTACGGCGTACGCCAGTGGCGGCCCGCCGTCCGGTTCGACGACGACGGCCTCCGCCACCTGCGGGTGCGCGAGCAGCAGCGCCGCCGCCGGATGCCCGCCCCTGGCGGGCATGTCGTCAGCCTCGCCTAGCCGGTCAGCACCCCCCGCCGGGACGGCCGGCACCCGGGCGGGGACGGCCGAAGCAGGGGACTGGGCAGGGCCCCGGACGGGGAGCTCGGACAGGCGCGCCCCGGGGTCGGCGGCGACCCGGATGAGCAGCGCGGCGAAGCCGTCGGCCAGTGAGGCTGCCGTCGCCTCGTCCAGTGCCGCGCGGCCGAACTGGACGAGCGCGGCGGGACGGCCGGTGTCCAGCAGCCCGAACGACAGGTCGAACTTGGCCTCGCCGACACCGACGTCCACGTGCTCGCTGCGGGTGCCGGGCAGCCGCAGCACCGTGGGCTCCGCCATGACGTCGCTGGTCACCCGGACCAGGGCCGTCCCGTCGGCGGCGCGGGCGGTGCCGCCCAGGCGCTCCACGACGAGGTCGAACGGCACCTCGCGGTGGCGCTGGGCCTCCAGCAGCGCGTCCCGCACCCGCTCCACCAGGACGGTGAAGGCCGGGTCGCCGGAGGTGTCGACGCGCACCGGAAGGGTGTTGACGCACAGACCGACCAGCCCGCGCATGTCCGCCCCCCTGCGGTGGGTGCTCGCCACGCCGATGAGCAGGTCCTCCTCGCCGGTGAAGCGGTGCAGGGCGGCGAAGGCCGCGGCGAGGACCGTGGTGAACAGGGTGGCCCGGTGCGCCGCGCCGAGCGCCCGCAGGTCTTCCGGCAGCCGGGACGGGAGCGGCACGGTGCGCACGCCGGCGGGCCGGACACCGGAGTCGGCGGGCGGGTGAACGGGGCGGGGCAGCGGGGGCGGCGCGGCCCCGTCGAGGCGGCCGGTCCAGTGGCGCAGCCCTTCCTCGAGCCGGTCGGCCGCCGCGTGCTCACGGCGCGCGAAGTCGGCGTAGCGGAGCGGACGCGCGTCCGCCTGCGGAGGTGGGTTGCCGGTGGCGCCCGTGGGACGGCCGGCGGCGGCCGCGTACAGCTCGCCCACCTCCCGGGCGACGATCTCCAGTGAGGCGCCGTCGACCGCGATGTGGTGGAACGTCAGCAGGACCGTGTGGTCCTCCGCGCCGTGCCGCAGCACCAGGACCCGCGGCAGGGGCCCGGCGGACAGGTCGAACGGGCGGCGGGCCTCCTCGACCAGCAGGTCGTGGGCCTGCTCCGGGGCCGTCTCCACGACCCGCACGTCCCCGGCGCGCGGCGCCGGGAGCACCTCCTGGAAGGGGTCGCCGTCCCGCTGCCCGTACCGGGTGCGCAGGATCTCGTGGCGGGCCACGAGCGCGGTCAGTGCGGTGTGCAGCGCGTCCAGGTCCAGCGGACCGCGCAGCCGGGTGGCGAAGGGCACGCTGTAGGAGGCCCCGCCGTGACCGAGCCGGTCCATGAGCCACATACGGCGCTGGGCGTGGGACAGCGGCGCGCGTCCCCGGCCGGCGTCCGCGGGGGCGGCGGCTCCCGCGGACGCACCGGGGCGGCTCGCGGCACGTTCGCGTGCCCGGCGCAGCAGTTCCTCCTGAAGGGACTCGGCCGAGGTCCCCGCGCTCTCAGTGGCCATCCTGGTACTCCTCGGCGCGGGGGCGCAGGTCGTCGTGGGCGGCGAGCAGGGCCTGCTCGACCAAGGCGGCCTGGGCGGCCACGGTGGGGGCGGCGAAGAAGTCGGCGAGCGTCATGTCGACACCGAGTTCCTCACGCAGGTCGTCGGTCACGACCAGGGCGAGCAGCGAGTGCCCGCCCTGGTCGAGGAAGTCGGCGTCGGGCCGGGTGATCTCGCGGCCCAGGGCACGGCCCCATATCCCGGCGACCGCCTGCTCCAGGGGCGTCAGGGGAACGGCCGGGACGACGGCTCCCCCCTGCCCGCCGAGGTCGGCGAGGGCACGGCGGTCGACCTTCCCGGACGGGGTCAGCGGAAGACTGTCGACGACCGTCACCTCGTCGGGGACGAGATGGGCGGGCAGGACCGTGGCGAGGCGGTCGCGCAGCGCGCCGGGCCGGGGCACGGGCCCGGGCGCCGCCACGACGAACGCGACGAGGCGGGTGTCGTCCGGGCCGGGCCGGTGCACGGTGACGGCCGCGTCGTCCACGTCGGGCTGCCGGCGCAGGACGTGCTCGACCTCCCCCGGTTCGATGCGGAAGCCGCGCACCTTCACCTGGTCGTCGGTCCGCCCGTGGAAGTCCAGGGCACCGTCCGGGCGGACGGAGACGAGGTCTCCGGTGCGGTACAGGCGTCCCAGCTCCGGATGGTCGACGAAGCGTTCGGCGGTCAGGTCGGGACGCCCCGTGTACCCGTGCGCCAGCCGGCTGCCGCCCACCCACAGCTCACCGCGCGCACCGTCCGCGACCGGCCTGCCGTCGTCGTCCAGTACGTGTGCGGTCGCACCCGCGACGGGCCGGCCGATCGGCACCGGTCCCTCGCGGTCCGCGGCGGTGACCCGGTGCGCCGTGGCGAACGTGGTGGTCTCCGTGGGCCCGTACCCGTTGACGAGCTCCAGCCACGGGAACGCCTCCAGCACCTGCCCGGCGTGCTGGGCGGACAGCGCCTCCCCGCCCACTACGACCGAGCGGAGCACCGAGAACATCCGGGACCGCCGGGCGGCGAGCCGGTGGAAGAGCGCCGTGGTGAGGAACGCGACGGTGACGCCGTGACGCTCCACGTGCCGGGCCAGGTCCTCGAGCGAGGGCCGGTCGACGGTGCAGACCACGACGGCGGCCCCGTTGGCCAGGGCCCCCCACACCTCGAACGTCGACGCGTCGAAGGTCATGGGGGAGTGGAAGAGCACCCGGTCCCGGGGGGTGAGGGTCACGTAGCCGGGCTCGGACAGCAGCTCGGCCGCGGCCCGATGGGGTACCGACACGCCCTTGGGGCGCCCCGTCGAGCCGGAGGTGAACATGATGAACGCCGTGGCGTCGGCGCCGGGCTCGGGCGCGGGTGCGAAGGAGTCCGGCAGTGGTGTCTCCTCCGGCAGCGCCAGGACCGGACCGGTGCGGGGCGCCGCGTCGAGGAGCTTGCCGTCGCCGACGGTCAGCGTCACTCCCGCGTCGGCGGCCATCGCCTCGGAACGGGGGCGTGGATGCGCCGGGTCGAGCGGCACGCAGGTGGCGCCGGCCCACCACAGGGCGAGCTGCGCGACGACGGTGCGCGCCGAACGGTGCATCAGCAGCGCCACGCGGTCGCCCGGCCGGACGCCGTACGCGCGCAGGTGGGCGGCGAGGGCCCGGGCCGAGGAGACGAGCCGGGCGTAGGTGAGGGTGGTGTCGCCCTCGACCACGGCGAGGGCGTCCGGGGTCCGCGCGGCGTGCCACGCCACGAGGGCGGGCAGCCCGGAGCAGGGTGCGGGCCTGGTCACGTCGGGGGCGGCCGGCAGGGGTCGGGAGAGCATGGGTCCTTCGTCGGGGGCGGTGTGGGTGAGGGTGGTCATCTCAGGCGCCCGTCCTTCGCGCGGCCTCGCGGCGGCGGTCGACGAGAGCGGCGACGGCGCCCAGGTCCGGCTGGCGCAGGAACTCCGGAGCACGCAGGCGGACACCGGTGCGCTGTTCGATGACGGCCAGCAGACGGGCGGCGACGATCGAGGTGCCGCCGATCGTCGCGAAGTCGTCGGTCAGCACCGTCGCGGGCCTGGAGAGGAGATCGCGTACGGCGTCCAGGACGACCCGCTCGCCCGCGGTGGCGCCCTCCGGCGCGTCGGCGCGGTCGCCCGCGGCGGGGGCGGCCGCGTCGCGCGCCAGCCCGGCGCGGTCGACCTTGCCGTTGGCGTCCAGCGGGAAGGCGTCGACGATCCGCACGGCCGAGGGCACGGCCTGTTCGGGAAGCCACGCCCGCGCCGCCTCCAGCAGGGTCTGTTCGGACACCGAGGCACCGGGCGCGAGGCGGACGTACGCGACCAGGCGGACGGCGCCGCCGGGGCCGCGGGGCGCGGTGACCACGGCGCCGAGCACGGCCGGGTCCTTCTCCAGCGCGGCCTCGACCTCGGCGGGCTCGATCCGTACTCCGCTGATCTTCACCTGGTTGTCGAGACGCCCGAGGAACTCCAGGACCCCGTCCCGCCGCATCCGCACCCGGTCGCCGGTGCGGTAGAGCCGGTCCACGCCCGGAAGCTCCACCCCGGGCGCGGGGGCGGTGAAGC
Organism: Streptomyces pilosus; assembly: GCF_014649835.1. GTDB lineage: Bacteria > Actinomycetota > Actinomycetes > Streptomycetales > Streptomycetaceae > Streptomyces > Streptomyces pilosus. The sequence continues at coordinate 612,333 of NZ_BMTU01000002.1, forward strand.
GGAGCGCGGTCAGCTCGGGGTCCACGTACCCAAGGGCCAGACCGCTGCCGCCGACGCGGAGTTCGCCCTCCTCGCCCCGCGCCACGGGGCGGCCGTCGGGGCCGGTGACGACGACCGTCACGCCGGGTACGGGGGTGCCGATCGGCGGTGCCCCGGGACCTTCCGCCCCGGCGTCCGCGGCACGCATGGCGTACGTGGTCGTGACCACGGTGGCTTCCGCGGGACCGTAGGCGTTGTGCACGGTCGCGGTCACGTCGGCGCCCGGACGGCGGCGCATCCGGTCGCCGCCGACGACGAGATGGCGCAGCACCAGGCCCTGCGGCCAGGGCCGCTCCAGCAGCGGCTCGACCATGGGGGTGGCGGCCACCGCCACGGACACGGCGGCCTCGCGCCACCACGAGGTGAGCGCCCCGGTGTCCCAGCGGACGTCGTCGGGCGCGGGCACCAGCGCCGCGCCCGACGTCAGTCCCGCCCACAGCTCCATCAGGTGCGGGTCGAACGCCACGCCGATGAGCAGGGACTGCCGGTCGCCGGGTGCGAGAGCGGTCTCGGCCCGGTACCAGTCGAGCAGCGTGCCGAGGGCCGGCTCGGCGACCACGACGGCCTTGGGACGGCCGGTGGAACCCGACGTCAGCACCGCGTAGAACGCCCCGTGGGGCGCGCGGAGCGCACCGGGACGGGACGGCGCGAACGCCGCCACCACCGCTCCGGCCGGGTTGACCCCGCCCTCCGGCAGGGCCAGCGGGACGTGCCCGGCCGTCCGGTGCCGGGCGGGCAGCACGGCGGGGGCGCCGATCAGGCAGGCGACGTCCAGGTCCTCGGTGACGGCTTCGACGCGCCGCTCACCGGGGCGCGGCCCCAGCGGCAGATACACCGCGCCCAGTCTGGCGATCGCCACGGCCGCCACGACGAGCGCGGCCGAGCGGTCCAGGCAGACACCGACGAGGTCACCCGTCCCGACCCGGTCGCGCAGCGCGGCCGCGGTCTCGTCGGCGGCGGCGTCGATCTGCCGGTACGTCCAGGTGCGTCCGCCGTCGATCACGGCGAGGGCGTCCGGGGTGCGGCGTGCCCAGTCCTCGAACAGGTCGAGCATCCCGGTCGCGGCGGCGTTCCCGCGGAGCTCCGGGCCGCGCGTGACGCTGAGCGTGTCATCGGCCGGGGAGGCGGGAGCGGGGGCGGTGAGGAGAACCTCCGGCGGGGTCACCGGCCGGGGGACGGGGGAGGTGGTCGGGTGGCTCATCAGGACTCCGTGGAGGGGGTGGTGGCGGCGGAAGGGTGGGCGGCGAGCGCGCCGGCCTGGTCGGCGAGCACCGGGTGGCGGAAGAACAGCCGCATCGGCGGGCGGTGGCCGAGCCGGGGCTCCAGCCAGGCCGCCAGTTGCGCGGCGCGCAGTGAGTGGCCGCCGGCCCGGAAGAAGTCGGAGCGCTCGTCGAAGTCGTCGTGACCCAGCACCGCGCGCCAGCCGTCGGTGAGCAGCACGGTCACCGGGTCGGCCGGAGCCGTCCCGGTGCGTCCCTCGCCGTCCCGCGGCGCCTCGTCCGGGCCACGCGCCCCACCGCCGGGACCGGAGCCGTCCGCGGTCCCCGCCGCCCCGCCCGGACGGTCGCCGTCCGCGGTCCGTCCCGTACCGCGGGGGCCGGACGCGCCGGCCGTGCCGAGCGCGGCGGCCCTGCGGGCGAGCGCCGTACGGTCCGGCTTGCCCCCGGCCAGCGTGGGCATCGTGTCCAGACGCACCCACCGCTCCGGCACCAGGGCGGTCGGCAGCCGCAGCCCGAGCTGCGCGTGCAGCGTCCGCTCGTCCCACGCGCCGCCCTCGCCGGGGCTCTCCACGAAGCCGACCAGCCGGGGTCCGCCGGCGGGCCCGTGGTCCAGCACGACGGCACAGGACCGGCCGCCCAGCGCGGATGAGGCGGCCGCCTCGATCTCCTCCAGTTCGATCCGGTACCCGCGCAGCTTGATCTGGTTGTCCCGGCGGCCGAGGAAGTAGAGCGCCCCGTCCAGGCCCCGGTAGCCCACGTCACCGGTCAGGTAGACCCGTTCACCGCCGAGCGTGTCGACGCGCGTGAACCGGGCGCTCGTGGTCTGCGGGTCACCCAGGTACCCCTCGGCGAGCCCGGCCCCGGCGATCGCCAGCTCGCCCACCGCACCCGCCGGCAGCGGACGGTGGTACGCGTCCAGGACGTGGACGCGCTCGCCCGGCAGCTCGCTTCCGAGCGGGACCTCCGCCCCGTCGGCCAGGGCTTCCGGGTCGATGCGGTGGACGGTGGTGGTGACGGCCGCTTCGGTGACGCCGTAGGCGTTGAGCACCGTCGCGCCGGTGTCCGCCAGGAAGGAGCGCAGCGCGTCGGCAGGCAGGCGTTCGCCGCCGAGCACGAGCAGGCGCGGCGTCCAGCGGCCGTCGCGCAGGGCGGGCCGCAACTCCTCCCGCACGGCGAGGAAGTAGCTGGTGGGCAGGTTGGCCACGGTGACGCGCGCGTCGGCCAGCAGCCCGGCCAGCTCGGTGCCGGTCGGCACCTCGTGCCCGGGGACGACGAGGCACGCCCCCGCGTACAGGGAGGGCAGCACCTCCTCCAGGGCCACGTCGAACACCGGCTGGGCGAACAGCAGGACCCGGTCGTCGTGCCGCAGCCCGAACCGCCCGGCCACCCCGGTCAGATGGTTCTCCAGTGCCGCGCGCCCGACGGCGACGGCCTTGGGGACGCCGGTCGACCCGGAGGTGTGGATGACGTACGCGGCGCCCGGCACCTCGGGGGCCGCGTGCGCCTTCGGCATCCGCGGCGCGTCCACGGCGGCGGTCGGCAGGCCGCCGGGCACCGTGACGGGGTGGTCGGCCGAGGTGAGGACGAGAGCCGGGGCCAGGCGGTCCAGGAGCAGTGCCAGACGGGCGGGCGGGTCCGAGGGCGACAGCGGGCAGTGGACCGCCCCGGTGCGCAGACAGGCGAGCAGCACCACGACCGCGTCGGCCCCGCGCGGCAGGACGGACGCCACCGGCCGGCCCGCCCGCACCCCGGCGGCCAGCAGGCGTTCCGCGAGGGCGGAGACCCGGGCGTCGAGGTCGCCGTAGGTCAGGAGGCGGGCGCCGTCGAGCAGGGCGGGCGCGGAGGGGTCGTGGGCGGCGACCGGGTCGAGCGGGTCCCCCACCGGCCCGGAGGCGGCGCCGCTCCCCGGCTCCGCCGGCCCGTGCGGGGCCGCAGCGGGTGTCTGCCCGGCGCCGGCGGCGGACCCGGGCGGCGCCAGGTCCGCCAGAGCGGTGTCCGGGGCGTCGAGATAGGCCCGCAGCAGGGCCAGGAACCGCCCGGCGAGCAGCTCGGTCACGTCCTCGTCGAACATGTCGGCGTCGTAGTCCCAGACCAGGGTCATTCCGGCGCCACCGTGCCGGGGACCGACCCCGCGCCGGTCGTCCGGCAGCAGCACCACGTCCAGGTCGAAGCGGGTGGTGCCCGTGTTGAACCCCTCGAACAGCGTGATGTCCAGACCGGGCACGTCGACCTCGGGCAGCTCGGCGTCATGGGCGCTGAACATCACGTCGAACAGCGGGTTGTCCGCGCCCGAGGTGCGCAGGCCGAGCGCGCGGGTCAGCTCCTGGACCGGCACGTCCTGGTGCGGCAGCGCGCGGATGAGGACGTCGGTCACCTCGTCCATCGTCTCCTCGGCCGGCGCGGCGGGGTCCAGCCGCAGCGGCAGGGGGATGGTGTTGACGAACATGCCGACGGTGCCCTCGTGCCCGCGGGGCCGGTTGCCCACCGCGGTGCCGACGACCAGCTGCGAACGGCCGCTGTGGCGCCGCAGCAGTTCGGCGAACAGACCGAGCAGCGTGGAGAACGGGGTCAGCCCGCGCAGCCGCGCGTGCGCGCGCAGCCGCTCCGCCAGGTCCGCTCCGATCGACTGCCGCAGCTGACCACCGTGATGGCGGCGCCGGGCACCGGGACGGGAGAGACCCGGCAGCGGCATGTCGTAGGGGAGTCCCCGCAGTTCGGCGGTCCAGAAGTCCAGCCCGGCGCGGCAGGTTCCGGTCTCCCGGCCGCGGGCCTGCGCCTCGATGTGATCGGCGTAGGAGGGCGCGGGCGGCAGCACGACCGGCTCGCCCAGGACGTGGCCGCGGTAGACGGTGAACACGTCGTCGAGCAGGATCGCGAACGAGTGTCCGTCGTGGATCAGGTGGTGCTCGACGTGGATGAGCCGGTGGTGCTCGTCCCCGAGCCGTACCAGGGTCCAGCGCAGGAGCGGCGCCTCATAGGTGTCGAGCGGGGTCTCCGCCTCGGTGCGCAGCAGCTCCAGGAACGCGGCCTCCGGGTCGGTGTGCGTGCTCAGGTCGACCGTCCGCAGCCGGGGTGCGCACGTCCGGGCGACCCGCTGGCCGGGTACGGCGCCGGAGACGGCGACCAGTTCCAGGCGCAGGCCCGGGTGCCGGTCGAGCGTGGCGGCGAGGCCGCGGTGCAGGGCGTCCGCGTGGAGCGGTCCCCACAGGTCGAGTGCCGCGGTGAAGTTGTAGGCGCGGCTGCCGGGTTGCACCTGTTCGTGCAGCCAGACGATCTCCTGCGAGGAGGAGAGCGGAAGCATGGGCGATCCCTGGGGTCGTCGGGTCGGGTGAGGGCCCACCGGGCACGGTCGTGTCCGGTGGTGGTGGGGGAGCCGGCCGCGGATCGCGCGGACGGGTCCCGCCGGGGAGGAAGCAGCGGAAGGGTGGTGCGGGGTGGCCCGTGGGGTGGTCAGCCGAGGGCCGGTGACGCCTGGGCCTTCGTGCGGAGCGCTTCGGTGAGCGCGTCGAAGGCGGCGAGGGCGGTGCGGTCGGCCGTCACGGCGCGGTCCCACACCATGCGCAACCGCAGTTCCCGTCCGTGGGTGACGGAGACGGCGAACGGTCCGCGTACGGGTCTGCCGTCGACATGGACCTCCCGGCCCTCGACGCCGGCCAGGCGGAGCGAGGGACGCTGCGCACCGTCGTCGACGGTCAGCAGCCCGTCGAGGCGGCCGGACCAGCCGGAGCCGGCCTCCCGGGCCGCGCGCACCACCGCGTCGAAGGGCACGTCCGCCCGGTCCAGGTCCTCCCACCAGGCGTCGGCGGTGGCTTCGGAGCCGGTCGGGGCCGGATCCGTCACGGCGGGGAAGACCACCGTGTTGAGGAAGCAGCCGAGCACGTCCTCCGCGCCGGGCGGACGGCCGCCCCACGGATAGCCGAGCGGCACCGTGTGCCCCGGACCGTACAGCACGCGCACCGCGGACCGGCAGGCGTCCAGCAGGTCGGGGAAAGGGGCCCCGGCGGCGGACCCGGGCAGCACCACGGAAGCCGAGCCGGTCGGCGGTACAGAAGCCGAGCCGGTCGGCGGTACGGGCGTCGAGCCGGTCGGCAGCGTGCCGGCCGTGGGCAGGCCGTGTCGTGCGGCGGGAGCACGGTCACGGACGGCCCGCAGCCGTTCACCCCAGTACGCCAGTGCCCCGGGGGACTCCGCACGCTCCTCGGCGTCCAACTGGAGCAGCACGGCGTCGCGGTACGCAGCCAGCTCGGCGGCGACCTCCCCGGGGGCCGGCGGCCGCGCCCGCGGACCCTCGGCATAGGCGGCGCCGAGTTCCTCGACGATCCGGGCCAGCGTCCGCCCGTCGCACGCCAGGTGGTCGAGGACGACCGCGAGCACCTCCGACGGCCCGCCGCCGTGGGGGAGGACCGAGTGCTCCCGGCCGCCTTCCGGCGCGTCCTCGGTGAGGAACAACCGCAGCGGTGGCCCGTCGGGTGACCAGGCGCCCAGCACCCGACGCAGGGCCGCGCCGGCGTCCTCGCCGGGCCTCGGGCGCACGCGGACGACCGGGACCTCGGGCTCCGCCATGCGCAGCACCGGGGTGCCGCGCACCACGGCGGGCCGGCCACGGAGCACGGGGTGCAGCGAGACGAGGCGTCGCGCCGCGGCGGCGAGGCGCGACGGGTCCACCGTGCCGCGCGGGAAGGCGAAGAACATCGGAACGAGGTCCGGTCGCCCGGTGGGGTCCAGCGCACGCACCAGTGCGAAGCGGCGCTGGGCTCCGGTCACGGGCAGCAGCGCGGGCGCCCCGGCACCAGTGGTCAGTCCCCGATAGCGAGCCAGATACTGGCCCGTGATGCTGGACACGTCGTCCTCTCCGTCGTCGGCCACGGTGGTGTTCACGGTGTTTCCGGAAGGCCGGGTCAGCCGAGTGATGCCGTTCTGTCACGCCTGTCGGTTCCGGTCTGGGCGTCGGGCTCGGCTGCGGTGACGGCGGCGCCGGCCGTGTCGGTGTCCGGGGCGGCGGCGTGGACCTCGTCCGACGGAGCGGGCAGGTCGCGCATCCCGCGCAGCGCGGAGAACAGCAACGGCAGCGGCACGGCGAGGAATCCGGCCGCGCAGCACAGCAGGGCGGCGCGGGCGCCGAAGCCGTCGGCGAGCACCCCGCCGGCCAGCGCCCCGAGCGGCAGCGTGCCCCACATGAGGAAGCGGAGGGTGGCGTTCATCCGGCCCAGCAGGCGCGGGGGGCACAGGACCTGCCGGAAGCTCACCTGGGCGACGTTGTAGACCACGGCGCCGAAGAAGACGACGCCCGAACCCAGCGCGAACAGAGGTGCGCCTCCCGCCCGCTCCGACAGCGGCCACAACACCGCGAACGGCCCTGTGACCAGGGGGGAGAGCCAGATGATCCGGGCCTGTCCCCAGCGGGCAGCCAGCGTGCCCGCGGTCAGCGCGCCCACCAGTCCGCCGACGGCCGCGGCGGACAGTGCGAGACCGACCGCTCCCGGCGCGAGGCCCAGGTCACGAACGAGGAACACCGTCTGCGTGGCCATCAGCACCGCGGTGAGGAAGTTGCCGAGTCCGGTGGCGGCGGCGATCACCCGCAGCAGCGGATGGCCCAGCACGAAGCGCAGCCCCTCACCGATGTCCGCGCGCAACGACGCGCCGGGAGCGGGTTCGGGGCGGGGCTCGGTTCGCCCGATCCGCCACAGGCACAGCGCGGAGAGGGCGTAGCCGGCGGTGTTGGCGGCGACGGCCGGATGGGCGCCGAGCAGCTGGACCAGGCCACCACCGAGCCCCGGACCCGTCACCTGCGCGGACGACCGCACGGTCTCCAGTGCCCCGTTGCCCTTCACCAGCTGGTCCCGCGGCAGGAGGTGCGGCAGGTAGCTCTGGTGGGCCACGTCGAAGAAGACGGTGGCGATGCCGGTGACGAACGCGACGGCGTACAGCTGGGCCATCGTCAGGACGCCGGCCGCGCCCGCCACGGGGACGCTCGCCATGGCCGCGGCCCGGACGACGTCCGCCCGGATCATCAACGGCACCTTGCGCACGCGGTCGACCCAGGCACCGGCGGGCAGCCCGATCAGCAGGAACGCGGCGGTCTCGGCGGCCGTGAGCAGTCCGACCTGGAACGCGGACGCGTCGAGTACCAGCACGGCCACGAGCGGCAGAGCCACCAGGGTGACGTGGGCGCCGAACTGCGCGGCTGCCGCTCCGGCGAGCAGCAGTCTGAAGTCGCGTAAGCGCAGGGGGCCGTTGACCGCGGCGCGGAATGTGACGGACATGTGAACGACCTTCACCGAACGGTCGTTCGTGAGTCAAAAGAGGATGCGCTCTTTTGGTCATTTCTTCTGGCGTTCCCGCGCCTCATCGGAAGAATTTTCGGCAGATCGTGGTGTCTGCCGGATGAATCACTGGTGGCGTGCCGAGTCCGCGCGGGTGCGCGGCTCCGCTCCGGCGGGGGCCGGTACCGGCCGATGCGTACCTCGGACCCTCGAGTGACCGTCATGTCTGAAAAGGATCACCTGCTTGACGTATGCGTCCGGAATTGATCATTCCGACTGATATGGCGCCGACGGCGCTGACGCGGAGCCGATCGGCTGACCTTGAGCGTCAGAGGCGGCCGAGGCGCGACGTGAACGAGCGCCCCGGTTTCCCGGGGCGCTCACGCATGGACAACTACAGTGCTGTAGAAGTCTCTTCTGAGGCATGATCGTTCAGCGATCCCGTGCCCGGCCGATCCGGCCCGGGCACGGGACCGCCGCAGGCACGGAAGAGACATGGCAGCAGGATGCCGCACCACCACGGCCACGTAGCCGGATCCACCGCCCCGTCCGGGCGCCGACGACTCGCACGCCGCTGCCGTGACATCACGGAGGCCCGCTGGTTCGCCCTCGCCGTCTTCGCGTTGATCCTCACCAACGCCGTACTCCTGGGCCTGGAGACGTACTCCGGAGTCCTCGAACAGTGGCACCGCTGGTTACGTCTCGCCGAGCACACCTGTCTGGCCGCGTTCACCGTCGAGATCGTGCTGCGCATGGCCGCGCACGCCGACCGTCCACGGGACTTCGGCAAGGACCCGTGGAACCTCTTCGACCTGGCCGTGGTCCTGTGCGCCTTCCTGCCTGTCGTCCGGGAGAACACCACGGTGCTGCGCCTGCTCAGACTGGCCAGGGTTCTGCGCACCGCCCGCTTCCTGCCCCAGCTGCGCACCGTCCTCGTCGCGGTCGCCCGCAGCCTGCCCGGCACGCTGAGCTTCCTGCTCGTCGGCGCACTGCTGCTGTACGTGTACGCCATGGTCGGCTGGGTCTTCTTCGGCCACCACGACCCCGAGCACTACGGCTCCCTGGGACGCGCCGTCCTCACCCTCTTCCTCCTGATGATGCTCGACGGCATCGGCGACGCGGTCCACGCCGGCCTGGAGATATCCCGCTGGAGCCTCCTCTACTACGCCTCCTATGTGCTGCTCGCCTCCTTCGTCCTGGTCAACGTCCTCATCGGCGTCGTCCTCACCTCCCTCGACGAGGCCCGGGACCTGGGCGAGGAGGAAGAGGAGGTCCCGACAGCACACGACCCGGCTGCGCACCGGCCGGAGCAGCAGGACCTGCGCCGGCGCATCGATGCGGCTCGCCGGGCCCTGGACGACCTGGAACGCGACCTCGCCGCCCGGACCGTGCCCCCCGGAGGCGAGGAAGGGGAACGCCGCCGCACGGCGCAGGGCGCAGAGCCTCGGAACTGAGCCCTTACCGGCGTCGACGCGCGACCGCGGTCACGGAGGTCCGGGACGACGGCACAGGGCTCACCCCACAGGGGCGACACCGGTGGCTGACACGGGTGCGGCGCAGACGGCGACATGGTGCACGCGCCCGTGCGGGCCGAGGTATCCCTCGCCGATGGTGGTGACGTCACCGGACCGCACGGTGTGGCACGGTCCCTCGGCGCCGTCCTGGTAGACGACCTGCAGGCTCATCGTCTCGGCGCAGGCGTTCTCGACCTGCGTGTACCGCCAGCTCTCGTACACGGTGACGCAGGAGGGGGCCGGATCCGTGGCCGGGGCCACGGCGGAAGCCTGACCGGCGGCCATGAACGACAGGAGGAGCGCCCCTCCCGCACCCACGCCGGCCCATCGAGGAAAGTGTCGCTCGCGCATCACTGGTCGCCTTTCTCTGAGGATGTGTCAACTCTTGAACGCCCAGGCCCATTTGCGTGCCCCGCTCGTTCAACAGTCGGAAGCTCTCAGGGTGAGTGGTGGGACGCAACCCGATGTCCCTCCTTCCGGTCAGGAGGGAGATTTCAAGACCGCACCGACATGACCTGCGTGAACGCGGTACGGGCAGTCGAATGGTCGAGGTGATCGTTCAACCATTTCGGGTACACAAGGAAGACACGCGTGATGAAGCGCAGGTCGCGGCCCTGCGTGCTGCTGAGGCGCCACCGGGTCCTGCAAGAAGTCCGGTGACCCATCGGTCCGGTTCTCCCCGTGCGTTCAGCCCGCCGTACGGCTCCCGCTCGCCGAGGACCGCCCGGAGCGCCGTTCGACACCCGGGGCGCGCGGAGGGCCCAGGCCGCCGGGCATGGCGCCGGCTGCGAGCCTTTCCCCCGAGTGGGCCGTTCGGGCCGGGCCCGGCCGGGCACCTGGAGTCCATGACCGACGACGCAAGCCGCATCCGCATGGTGCAGACCGTGCTCGACAGCACCGACGCCCGCAAGCTCGCCGAGTTCTACCGCTCCCTGCTGGGGCTCGCCTACGCCGAGGGCGATGAGCCGCCGCCGGCCGGTCAGCCGGACGAACACGGCAGGGACTGGCTCGTCCTGCGCACGCCCCACGGCGACGCGCAACTCGCCTTCCAGCAGGTGGAGCACCTGCGCGAACCCGACTGGCCCGACGGGCCGGTGCCCCAGCAGATGCACCTCGATCTGAGCGTCGACTCGTTGGACGAACTGTGCAAGCAGCACGAGCGTGTGCTTGCCCTCGGCGGCAGCCTGCTCGACAACCGGGACCGGCCGGACCCCGACGACGACGAGCGCTTCCGCGTCTACCGGGACCCGGAAGGACACCCCTTCTGCATCTTCGTCGCGGAACGGGACCGGTAACCGACGGGGCGGCGTGGAGCACCGACGGCGGATCACCCCGCGGCAGGAGCCGACTGAGGCCGACCGTACCCTGCCGCGGGGTGAGGGGCCGTAGCGTCATGCCATGACCACTGCTGGCGACACGGCCTACCGGTACCGCCTCGCGACTCCCGAGGACACCGACGCCCTCAGGGCCCTGGACAGCGGACGAGCCGGACGGCGACGACGAGGACGACGCGGAGTCGTGCACCTTCGCCGCGCACTGCGCCGCCGGAGACCTGGCCGGGTTCGTCGCTCCTGAGCCGGCCAGGATCCCTCCCGCCGCGACACGGTCACGAGCTCGGGTGTCGGTGGTGCCGCATAGCATCCACGACATGCGTGAGTTCTTCGTGGCCGGTGGACGGAAACTGTCGTACCTGGACACCGGTGGCCCGGGCACCCCGCTTCTGGCCCTGCACGGGCACTACAACGAGGCGTCGACGTTCGCACCGTTGGCGGAGGCGCTGGCACCGCGGTTCCGGGTGATCGCGCTCGACCAACGCGGCCACGGCGAGTCCGACCGTGCCCGGCGTTACGGGCGGGACGACTACGTCGCCGATGTCGCCGCCCTCCATGGGCACTTGGGCTTCGGTCCGGTGGCGGTGCTGGGCCACTCGCTGGGGGGAGTGAACGCCTACCAGTACGCCGCCCGGCGGCCGGACCGGGTCCGTGCGCTCATCGTCGAGGACATCGGCGCGGTGGTGGACAGTGACTGGTCGTTCACCCTGCGTCTGCCCCGCCGTGCGCCCTCGCGCCAGGAACTCGTGACCGCGCTGGGCCCGACGGCTCCCTACGTGGAGTGTTCCTTCCGCCGCACGGCGGGCGGCTGGGGATTCTCGTTCGACATCGAGCACACGGTGGCGTCCCAGAAGGCGCTCAACGGTGACCACTGGCAGGACTGGACGGCGGTGGCGTGCCCCACTCTGCTGATCCGCGGAACGCGCAGCGATGAACTGACGGCCGCCCATGCCGGCGAGATGATCAGCCGTCGCGCCGGTCAGGCCCGTCTGGTGGAGCTGTCCGCCGGCCATGTCGTGCACCACGATGCTCCGGCCCGGTTCGCTGCTGCCGTCGAGGACTTCCTGACCGACGACTGAGTGCCCGGTCGCTCACAGCCGGCGGCCGCACCCGCCCCAGTGCCCGGGGTGGTGGTGCGACGACACCAGGTGGGTGGCCGAGCGCGCCCGCTCCCACATGCCGGGAATCTGCTCGCTCGGGCGCTGCTGCTCGCCGTGCAGGGCGTTGAGGATCACCAGGCATCCGGTCAGGGCCGGTACCGCCCACTGCGCGTACGCCAACTGCTGCCGGGTCTTGTCGAGGTCGATCGGGTGCTTGTCCGCCTTCTCGGCGTCGGCGGGGTCGGAGGAGGACGCCAGCTCGACCTTCTTGCCGAGGATGCGGGCGTAGGCGGTGGCGGCCAGGGCGGCGGCCGTGACGACGGTCTTGGCCGTGGTGGAGGCGGCCACGCCTTGCTGGGTGGCGACGCGGTGGGCGTTCACGGCGAGCAGCCCGCCGCCGCCGAACAGGTGCGCACCGATCGCGGCCGCGTTCACCGGCGTCCACTTCGCCCAGCCCGCCGAAGAGATCCGGTCCCGGTTCGTTTCCGTGCCGCCCTCGGCCCGGGCGGCGCCGTTGAGGCCGATCGCCCCCATCAGCGAGCCCCCGAACCAGGCGGCCAGCCCGAGATCGTGCAGGCTGCGGATGGCGGTGTTGCGTTCTGACATGGTGAGGCCCTTCCGAGGAGGTGGGTTGACCGGGACGAGGCGGACGCCGATCCGGTCCCCACCCTCACCGGACCCCCCATGCCTCGCCATCACGGCAGGCCGAACGGGTGAACATCGCGGGACCACCCCGACGCGGTCGGGCGGCCGGGCGGTCGGACTACGGGGGCGCAAGCTGATCGACCGGCCGGCGCACCGGTGGGACAGGTGCAGCGATCTCTCAACCCTGGGCTGTGCGGGCCACACGCTCTGATCCCGCGGCACGGGCGTAGCGGGCCGCGAGGTCTGCGAACGCGGTGGCGAGTGGAGGTGGGCCGACGACCTCGATGTCGGTGTCGAAGCGGCCGAGGGCGGTGGCGAGTGCGGTCCAGGACCAGGAGCCGAGGGTGAGGCGGCAGTGGTGGGGGCCGAGTTCTTCGACGATCGCGTCCTGGGCGTGGGGGGCGACGTCCGCGGCGGGGAGGTGGAGGACGACTTCGCCTCGGCAGGGCCAGTCGGTGCTGGTCCCGTCGTTGCCGCGGAACCGGCTGGTGATGAAGGTGGAGACGTCGCCGCCGGGAAGCCGGCGGGGGGTGAAGCGAGGCCCGGTGGGTGTGCGGGGGCGGATGCGGTCGACGCGGAAGGTGCGCCAGTCCGCGCGGTCGAGGTCGTAGGCCACGAGGTACCAGCGGTGTCGCCAGGTGACCAGGTGGTGGGGCTGGACGCGGCGGGGGGCGGCGGACGAGGTGCCGGGGCCGGAGGTGTGGTCGAGGCGCAGTTCCTGCTGGGCGTGGATGACGCGGCTGAGCTCCATCAGGACCTCCGGGTCCACCTCGGAGGTGTCGCCGGCCGAGGGCGGTCGGACGGCGGTGACGCGCAGCCGGTCGATGCGGTGGCGCAGGTGAGCGGGCATGACCTGGCTCAGGGTGGCCAGGGCGCGGGCGGCGTCTTCGGCGACGGCGGTGCCGGTGGCGGCGGTCTGCAGTGCGACGGCCAGGGCGACGGCCTGGCCGTCGTCGAACAACAGGGGAGGCATGCGCGTGCCGGCTTCGAGCCGGTAACCGCCGGCCGGTCCCATGACGGTGGTGATGGGATAGCCGAGGTCGCGCAGCCGGTCGATGTCGCGGCGCACCGTGCGCGAGGTGACGCTCAGCCGCCGGGCGAGATCCCCGCCGGACCAGTCACGGGGGGTCTGGAGCAGCGACAGCAGCGCGAGCAGCCGGGAGGAGGTTTTCTGCATGTGCTCCATGGTCCCCGCAGTGGAGGACACACCCTGTCCGGTACTCCTGCCACTGTGGCGTGCAGCCGCTCGGGAGACATCGCTCCTGGTCACGGCAGCCGCCCCCGGATCGGCCGGGCCGGCGGCATACGCGTCACACCGAAGCGAGGAGCACGCCATGTCCGTCACGACCACCACACACCTGAACTTCCGGGGCACCGCACGCGAGGCGCTGGACTTCTACCGGTCGGTGTTCGGCGGGCGCACCGTCGCCGTCACCTACAAGGACGCGGGCGCCGTGCGCGACGAGAGCGAAGCGGACTGGGTGATGTGGGGCGAGGTGGCCGGTGACAACGGCTTCCACGTCATGGCCTACGACGTGCCCGGGCACCTGCCCTGGAACCAGGGCGAGAACCCGTTCTTCGTCTCCGTGCGCGGGGACGACGCCGACGAGATCAGCGCCCTGTGGGGCAAGCTCGCCGAGGGCTCGGCCGTCGTACGTCCGCTGGAGCCCGCACCGTGGGTGTCCCTGTACGGCATGCTCACCGACCGGTTCGGCGTCACCTGGGTCCTGGACGTCACCGCCCCGTACGAAGGCTGAACCGGCCGACGTCACGGCATGACCCTCGCCGTCCGGGCCACCGCAGCACCATGTACGGCCCGGACGGCGCGGGCACCGCACACCTCCCGCACCCGCACGACCCCGCACCCACCCCCCGTCCCACCGACGAGCGGCATCCTGAACCCACCATGACCACCTTGGACAACCGCGCCCTCAACCGCGCCACTCTCGCCCGCCAGCACCTGCTGACTCGTACCGGCACCTCCGTGCCCGAGGCGGTGGCTCACCTGTGCGGCCTGCAGGCGCAGGAACCCCAGGAACCCTTCATCGGCCTGTGGTCCCGCCTGGCCGACTTCGCCCCCGACCAGCTGAACGACGCGCTGACCGGCCGCACGGTGGTGCGCACCCACCTGATGCGCCGCACCGTCCACCTCGTCACCGCCGACGACGCGCTCGCCTGGCGGGCCCGCCACGACACCATGCTCCGGCAACGCGTGCGGAACACCTACCGAAGCGAACTGGCCGGCATCGACACGGACGAGATCGCCGCCGCAGGCCGCGCGGTGACGGCCGACGGGCAGCCGCGCACCATGCGCGAACTCGTGCAGGCCCTCGAACACCGCTGGCCCGGCCGACCACACCGCGTCCTGGGGGAACTGCTCGTAGCGGCCCTGATCCCCATGGCCCAACTCCCGCCCCGCGGCCTGTGGCAGCACAGGGCAGGCGTGCGCAACCTGCCCCTGGCCACCTGGTTGGGACGGGACATCGACCCCCTGCCCACCGGGGACGGCGATCCCGTCGGGCAGCGCCTGCTGCGCCGCTACCTCGCGGCCTACGGGCCGGCCGCCGGCGCGGACCTGCGCGCCTGGTGCGGCCTCGCCGGCCTGCCCGCCGCCGTCAAGGCGTGCCGGGACGAACTCGTCGTCTTCCGTGACGAACGCGGTCGCGAACTGCTCGACCTGCCCGACGCGCCCCGCCCCGACCCCGACACCCCGGCTCCCGTCCGGTTCCTCCCGGCGTTCGACAACGCCATCCTGGGATACCACGACCGCAGCCGCATCATCGACGCCGCCCACCTCGGTCTGTCCGTGGCAGGCCACCGCACGGTTCTCGTCGACGGACGCGTCACCGCCACCTGGACCGTGCGCGACCGCCGACTGAGCATCCGCACCCTTCGCCCCCTCAGCGCCCCGGAACGAGAAGCCGTCCACGCCGAAGCCCAAGTCCTGGCCACCTTCCTGGACGAAGGAATCGAGGACATCCGACTCGCCCCCCAGGACTGACGATCACGCGCCCGGCCTCCGACGTGAAGGCGGGGGGGAACCTCCGCGAAACTGCGGCGACTCGGGTCTCGATGCCACGTGGCGGGGCAGAAGTCGGGCAACGAACACTGCCTGCACGCTCGGCGACTGGAATGCCTTCCACGGGAGGAGCCGCTTGTGAGTACAGGAAGGGTGAGTCTGCGCCGCCGCGGGCGTGGCGCGCTCGCCTTGGGAGCCTACGGAGCGCTCGTCACGGGACCGATGGAGTACCTCGATTCCGGAGTCGGCTGGAATGTCGTACTCGCGCTCGTCGTCGGCGTGACCGCCGGCGCGGTCGTGGGCTTCCTGTTCCCCGCGCTGCTCAGCCGCCACCCATGGCAGCGGTCGACTACCCCACCACCACCTGCCCCGCCACCACCAGGACCACCTCCGACGGCGCCGGGGGCGATGAGGGACGAGCGGACGCGGCCCTGATCGCCGGTGTGATCACGGATTCCAGGTCATGGTGGCGTAGACGCATGACCACCGTGGAGCCCGTCGTCCGGGCCGCGCTGCGCGCACTGGAGCGCGACCGCGGCTACATCGCACCCGGATGCGGCAACGCCCTGGCCGCACATCTGACACCCCGCCGCCCCCGGGCCCTGGTCGCGGCCATCGCCGAACGCGTCACCCGCAAGGTCCTGGCCGCCCCGGCCACCGCCTCGCCGTCACCGCAGCATGCCGCGTGAGCGCCTCCACCGCCCCGGTCGGGGCTGACGGAGTGACAGTGAACCCGGCGATCAGAGAACCAGGCGATCAGGACGGGGCGTCGCCGGCCGGCGACGGCACGGCGCACGGACGGACCACCATGAGCGAGCCTTCCAAGGCCGCCACCATGGCGAAGGGGAACCGGTCGACCTCGAGACAGAGCGGGACGTCGTCAGGATGCGCTCCCTGACGCACGCCCTGCGCCAGCTCGGCGGCGGCGCGCGACCGGGCGGCGCGGCGGAGGAACCCGGCCGACTCCGTCCCCGCCCCGCTGACCCTCCCGGCGATGTACTCGGCGCACGCCAAGTCCTCCTCGGCCTGCCCGCCTTCACCCGTGACCACGAACGTGACACCGTCGCTCCCGCGCGTCCGCAGGAGCCGGGCGGTGGCCTCGGCCACCACGAAGCCGGCGCACAGCACCAGCGACGCCTCCTTGACCGCGAGGGCACCGACCGTGCCCGCCGTGGTCTTCTGCACGACGGTCCGGCCGCGAAGGTCGACGGACCGCAGCAGACCCGGCGAGTTGACCATGTCGAACCCCGGAGCGGGCGGCCCGTCCTTGAGCGCTGCCCAATCCGGGTGACGGGCCTTGAGAGCCAGGGCCTCGTCCAGCGACTCAGCGAGAACGATCTTCTCCGCTCCCTGGCCAAAAGCCCAGGCGGCCACCGTGAAAGCACGCATGACGTCCACCACGACCGCCACGGACGGAGCTTCGGCCAGCTCGGCGATGCCGACGAAACGAGAGTCCATGCCGGTCATCATCGCCGAGCACGTACCTCAGTGCCATGGTGAGACCCCGCAGACCGAACGGCTGCCGGCGGCCGACCAGTTGAGCACGGTCTCCTGAGCCCGTCCACCACGACGGTCAGGCCGCCACGGCCTCCTCGGCGGCGAACCGCTCCACGAACTGCTGTGCGCGCCGGTCGAAAGCGGCGTACTGCGCTTCTCGCTCGGTGCCCGTGACTGCTTCGCCGAGCAGGAGGTTGCCTTCCGCATCGAGGCGCTGCGGGCGCTCCTCCGCGTCGGTGAGCAGGCCGACGGTCGAACGGGAGAAGCCGCAGTAGTAGGCGATGCCTTCACTCAGGTTGGTTTCGAGGACGCGTCGCATCCCCTCCACGACGGGATCGTCCGCCGTGGCGCCGGCGAGGCCCAGCCACAGGATGCGCTTGCCGGCCAGGCGCGGCCTGCTCCGTCCGTAGGCGAAACCGTAGTTCCACACCCGGTCGATCCACCCCTTGAGGAGAGCGGGCACGCTCTGCCAGTACACCGGGAAGACGGCGACGACGACATCGGCGTCGAGGAGGCGCTGCATGTGGGCGTGCACTTCGTGCGAGTAGGTCTTCTCCCTGTTGCCCCAGTCCGGCTGGTCCGAGATGGTCATGCGCGGGTCGAACCCCTCGGCATGCAGGTCGAGCAGGTCGACCTGGTATCCGGCGGCTTCGAGCCGGGCGGCTGCCCGACGGGCCGTGTGCCCGGTGAGGGAATCGCTGCGGTGGTGTGCGACGACCACGAGGGCGCGCTGGGCAGGGCTGCCGTGCTGCGTCACGGTGTCTCCCGGTGAGTGTCGATCGGTTCGATGCGTCCACTACAGCCGCAGCGGCGTAGATGATCCATGGGAGAGAGGCTTCAGAACATAGGAGATCGTCTACGATGTTCCGCGTGGATCCTCTGAGTTCGCTGCTGAGCGGTATCCGGGCCGAGGGATCGGTCGTCAGCCGTGCCGTGCTGACGGCGCCCTGGACGATCCGTTTCGTCGACGACGCGCCCCTCGTCATGATCAGCGTGCTGCGCGGCGCGGGAACGCTGCTGCTTCCCGACGGAACCGAGCGAGCGGTGGGCCCGGGTGACACGGCCCTCGTCCGCGGCGGCGTACCGTTCCACCTCGCGGACCATTCCGCCACCGTGCACGACTCCCCCGCCCTGTACGAACTCTCCTGTTTCACCGCCGGCCCCGAGTGCTCGGACCAGGAACTCGCGGGTATCCACTGGGACAACGAGGCGGACGAGGCCACCGCGCTGATCGTGGGCGCCTACCGTGCCTCGGGGCACCGCCACCAACGGCTCCTGAGTGCCCTCCCGCCCGTCCTGGTGGTCGAGGAGGACACAGACGTCTGCGCCTGGTTCGAGACGGTCGCAGTCGACGCCGCGCGGCACTCGGCCGGTTCCCAGGCGCTGATGGACCGGCTCCTCGACTGGGCTCTCGTGTGCACCCTGCGCAGCTGGTTCGACCAGGCGGGCACCGACGCGCCCGGCTGGTACAGGGGCCTGGCCGACCCGGTCCTCGCCCCCGCCCTGCAGTCCTTCCACGACCGGCCCGCCGAAGCCTGGACGGTGGCGTCCCTGGCCGCTCGCGCCGGAGTCTCCCGTGCGCTGTTCGCGAAGCGCTTCACCCGGCTGATGGGCCGTCCGCCCCTTGCCTACGTCACCGAGTGCCGCATGGACGAGGCCGAGGCGCTGCTGTCCGACACGGACCTCGGCATCGCCCACATCGCCAGGTCCGTCGGCTACGCCGACGCCTTCGGCTTCAGTGCCGCGTTCAAACGCCACAAGGGGATGAGCCCCAGCAGATTCCGGGCCGTGTCAGCGGCTGCGGCTGCGACGGGCCCCGGTTCCGCGGCCTCCGGGCGAGGTGACATGGCTGTGCGGGCTCACCGTCAGTCATCCCGACGGGGTCTCGGGGCGGCTGCTGAGCGCGAGCCGGCCCCCGCAGGTGGGCGCGGTGTCCAGCGGGGCAGGCTGCCGGAGGACCCCGCTGAACTCCCGCCGCGATCGACATCGTCGCCCGTCAGCGCCGCGCCCTGAACCACCAGCAGCGCCGGTGGGTGCGCCGACTCCTCACCGCCCACTACGGGTACGCCTGCTGGCAACCTCGAGGCTGTCGGACAGGCCCTTTACGACGGGTGAGGAGAGACTCCTACTTTCTGCGCCCTGCCGACCGATGGCTGCGACGACCGGAATGCGCCGTGGAGGAGGAGGCGTTCTGGGCGTCCCGCTGCCTGGACGACTCCGTGGACTGAGGTGTGCCTGCGGGGCGTGACCTCGAGTACTGAGCGATCAGCGCTTGCGTCTCGGCCGGGATCTGCCAGTCGGACACAGCCACCTGCCCGACTCGGCCGGTTTCGACCTGGGCCTGGCGCTGTCGTGAATCCGCGTCCAGGAAGGCGAGAGGGTTGGGCGCGCCCTCGTACGCCGGCGGCTGATCCGGTCGGGACCGGGCAGGCGCGTCACGCGTCACGGGGTGGTTGATGTGCCCGCGTTCGATCTCGGCCTGGCGCTGCCTGGACTCCGGATCGAGAAACGTCAGGGGGTTGGGTGCCCCTTCGTACGCCGGCGGCTGCGCCTGCGAACGCTCGATCCTTTCGTGCAGTCGCCGCGATTCCGGGTCCAGAAAGGACAACGGATCGGGGGCATGACCTTCGTACGGCGGCGGTTGCTCGTTCCCGGACGGTGCTCCGGACGAGCCGTGGTCGGGCATCTCGATACCTCCGTGTGTCGGTGGCAGGGCCTTTGTGGTGTCGCTCCTGCCGGCGGTTCAGCAACGTGACCGGGCTCCGGGACGGTTCAAGGTTCGATGTCGTGCCGCTCGCGTAGGCGTCTCTCCCGGCCAGGGGCGCGATCAGCTGCGGGGGCGCGGTGGCCGACCTCCCTGCACTCCGTGCACGCTGTCCGTACGCGGAATGTATGCTGTCCGTGCGGTTGGTGAGATAGGCTGCCGCTCGGGAGGTGTCGTATGTCCGAGTTGTTCGACGCGGTCGACGCCCTGGTGGCGTCCCGTGCACCGCTGCCGTCGGCACCGGAGCGCAAGCGGCTGCGCACCGCGCACGGACTCACGCTGGACGAGGTGGCGGGCGCGCTGGGAGTGCGCCGGGCGACGGTATCGGGCTGGGAATCGTCCAAGAAGACCGTTGAGCCGCGTGGCCCGGAGCGTGAGGCGTACGCGCGACTGCTCAGCAAGCTGGCCGAGCTCTACCCCGCTCCCGCAGCGCCGGAGGAGCCGGCCGCACCGGCACCTGCCTCAGGTGCGGGGGCGCCCCACCCGGAGAGGACGGAGACCGTGTCGCCGAGCCCGGTGCCGGCCGACATCACGGCACGACCGGTCAGGTCGTCGTCGGTGTCCCGCCGGGCAGGCGCGCGGGACACAGTCCCGGCCGCAACCTCGGTGGCCACGCCGACGAGCGGCAGCGACTCACGCTTCGCCAACGGTCCACTGGCCGTCGTCGACGTCGACACCGACAGCCAGGCGTGGGCGTACTGTACCGGCGGCCTGGTCCTGGAGGTGCCCGCCCGAACCCTCGCGGCTCTCGTGGAATGGGCGCTGACGGAGGCGAAGCTCGGGCAGCCGAGACTGTCCGGTCCGGGCAAGGACGCCGATCCGCTTCTGGTGCTTTCCGAGACCGCGCTGGAGCGTTACGGCCTGCCCACCACCCTCACCGACGAGGAGCGGCACGCCGGGCGGATTCCGGAAGGCCACAGAGCCGTCAAGCAGTTGGCGCGTGCCGGCTGGAAGCTCACGAAGCGCGGGCTGGGGCCCTGGGCGCGGATCTACCGTCCCGCGCAAGGTGCGGAGCGGGCCTGCGTGCAACTGTGCATCCCGTCCTGGAAGGCGCTCGATGCCCGTCACTGGGGCCACGCCGCGCGGCTTCCGCCGGCGGACCTCGCCCGGGTGCTCGGGCTGTACGCCTCCCGGGTGATGACCCCGCGCGGCTCCACCGCCGTGACCGGTCTGGAACTGATGACGGCGCTGCACCCGCCGACCCGCGCGTCCCAGCCCGACGCCGACGGCCGTCGGCACTCCGAGCGCAACCCCGGCTCGCTGGGCAAGGACCCGGTCGACCCGGCGCCGTGCGAGGCGCCCGACGGGCATCCGCTGCTGGCGGACCTGCCGCGCTTCCACGTCCGCGGCCCCGACGAGAAGCTGTTCGAGGAAGCGTACGACTGGGCGCGGCCGATGACGGATGCCGAGTGCACCCTCCGGCATCTGGTCGGCATCGACGTGAACATGGCCTTCGCCGCCGGAGCCAACGGCCTGCTCGTCGGCCTCGGAGCACCCACCCACGTCAGGAACCCCGCGTTCGACCCGAAACTGCCGGGGAGCTGGCTGGTGGACCTGTCCCACGTCGACCTGTCGCGGGTGAAGGTCGGCAAGGAGTGGGCGCAGCTGGACGGTGACTTGCTGCCCAGCCCGTTCACGCCGAAGGGCGAGCGTCCCGAGGGGCCGGCCTGGTACGCGACGCCGACGGTCGCCTACGCCGTCGAGCTCGGCTACGCGGTACGTCCGCGCGAGGCGTACGTCCGGTACGAGAGCGGCCGCTACCTGGACGGCTGGTACCAGCGGCTGCGCGACGCCTACCTCGCCACGATGGCCGACCTCGGCGTCCACACCGACCTCGCTCCCGCGGACTTCCTCGCCGCCATGAACGCCCGCGAGGAAAGCGACCCCGAGGCGGCCATCGTCGCCTCGGCGATCAAGGCGACCGTCAAGGGCGGCCTGGGCAAGCTGCGCGAACGCCCCCGCGGCGAGGGCTGGCGGCCCGGACAGCCGTGGCGCGCGCTGTCCCGCCCGACCTGGCGGCCCGACATCCGAGCCGCGGTCATCTCCCGCACCCGCACCAACCTGCACCGCAAGATCGTCAAGCATGCGGCGTTCACCGGACAGTACCCGGTCGCGATCCTGTCCGACTGCGTCGTGTACGCGGCCGACGGGCCCTCGCCGCTGGACTTCCTGCCCTACCGGCAGGGCAAGCCGCTGCCCGGCGGCTTCAAGCTCGGCATCAACCCCGGCCTCGTCAAGCACGAGGGAACGCAGAGCGTCCTGTGGGGCGAAGAGGTCCGCGAACGGTTCGACGCCCCCGACCTCAACCTCGCCCGCTACATCAAGGACGGCACCGTCACCGACCTCGACAACGGAGAGTAGGCGAAGGCGACGATGAGCCTGTTCGGAGACGGCCTGGACGCCGCGGTGCAACGCTCCTTCACCCGCCCGGCACCCAAGAGCGCACCCGCCCAGATGCGCTACCTGGTCAGACAGCTCAAAGGCACCCGCGCCGTCGCCCGGACGCTGCGGATCTCCCAGCGCACCGTCGAACGGTATGTCAAGAACCAGATCAGAACGCCCCGCCCCGACCTCGCCGCCCGACTGGACCGCGAAGTGAAGCAGCGCTGGCAGCCGCAGGTCCGGGCCAGGGCCCGCCGGCAGGCGGCGACCACCGGCGGCATCGTCATCGACACCCGTGCCCGCCTCGGCTACACCGCCCCCATCGGGACGACGGACGAGTCCCGCATCCGGCACCTGACCGTCGCCCTGCCCCCGCAGCACGCGGCCCGCCTCTTCGATGCCCAGCAGGCCGGCGCCGATGACCGGCGACTGCAGCAGATCACCGCCGAAGCGCTCAAGGACGTGTACTTCCAGGACAGCGGCCGCCGCGCCGGAAGCCTGGAGGAAGTCCGCTTCACGGACATCGAGCACCTGGAGTTCGAGCTGTAGACGCCAGGACACGCCGTGCGAGCCGCGGAGTCACTTCTCAGGACGGACGCACGCCGACGGGCGGTCAGGCAGCCGGCTCCAGGCGGACGCAGCAGTGACCGGGCCCGGGGTCCAGGCGCGCCTGGAGCCCGTCTTCGGCGAGCCCGTCCAGCACGCCGCGCAGCAGGTGGAGGTTCATGCCGCACACCGTCCGAGTGTGTTCGCGGGCGAGCGTGTGGAAGGGACAGTTGCCCAGGACGACGGCGTCACCCTCACAGCGAGGTTCGAAGCCGTTCCCTTCCAGCACGGCGAGCACATCCGCCTGCTCCGGCCCGGCGAGCTGCGCGCCCAGTTCGTGAGCCCGCCGGTGCAGGACGGGACGGACCGGTTCACCGGTGGCTTCGGACTCCTCCAGCGCCTGGGCGAGGAGCCGTCCGGCCAGCTCGTAGTGTCGCTCGGGCAGGCTGACGGCGACCTGCTTGGCGGAGCGCTTGTAGAGCTTGGCCGGCCTGCCCGCGCCCGGGCCGGTGCGTCCGCTGCGCCGTTCGTAGACGACGTCGAGCAGTGACTCGTCGGTCAGCCGGTCCAGGTGAAAGGCGGCGGTCTGCCGGGCCAGGCCGAGGGCCGCGGCGGCCTCGTCGCGGCTGACCGGCCCCGGCTGACGGACCACGTGGTCGTAGAGCCTTCTGCGGTTCGGCTCGTCCAGCGCGGCGACGGCGGAGATGTCGTGGCGGGGTGCTTCCTTCGAGTGGTCCACGAACACCAGTGTAAAACCCATCGCGATTGACTAAATAGGGCTGCCGCGCTTCTATTGTTAATGAGAGTTGTCGATAGAAGGAGGGCGTCATGTCGTCCCCAACCACAACCACCCCGTCCGTCGCCTACCGGCGCCGCGTGCTCAGCGACCCCGGCTACCAGGCCTTCGTCGTCCTGCGCGCCGGGTTCGCCGTGGCGCCCGTCCTGTTCGGGCTGGACAAGTTCGCCAATCTGCTCGTGGACTGGCCCACCTACCTCGCGCCCTGGATCAACGACATCGTTCCTGGCAGCGCCCAGCAGGCCATGTACGCCGTCGGAGTGATCGAAATCGTCGCGGGCGTCGCCGTCGCGCTCGCCCCGCGCTTCGGGGGCTGGCTGGTGGCCGGGTGGCTCGCAGGCATCATCGTCAACCTGCTGACCATCCCGGGCTACTACGACATCGCGCTGCGCGACTTCGGCCTGCTGCTCGGCGCCGTCGCTCTCGCCCGGCTGGCCCAGCGGTACCACGGCCAGCGGCAGTCTCCCTGACGGCAGCAGGCAGCCACCGTGGGTGGCGAGGCAGGTGGGCCCCTCCCTCGGCCCACCTGCTGTGTGTGAGCGGGAAGGCCGATGTCCCCGTCGCCGGCCCCGGCCTGCGCGGCCTTGATCAAGCAGGCGTCGTTTTCGGAGTCGCCCTCGACGGGTCGTCCACGGCCTCGGCCCGTGCGGTGGCCGCCGCCTGCAGCAGGGACCAGCCGTCGATCTCCCTCGCCCGCCGCTCTCCCGGTCGCCACCCGCACGCCATCGCCGCGTCGAGCAGGGCTCGGACGGCGCCGGGTTCGTGCAGATCGAGGGAGGCGCCACGGACGTGTCCCACGTCGCCAGAGCCCGGCGCGCACCGCCGGAAGGCGCATCACCGTCGCATCGCTGTGTCCACCGGCTGCCACCGCATCTCCCCAGGACGCATGGGCGACAGGTACAGCATCTTCACACCCCTGCGCCATCACCGGATCACATGCGGGCACCCGCTCACTGGTCGCCTCCCGGGAAGGGGGAAACCGGTGATCCTGACCGCGTGCCTGCTGCTGCCGGTCATGGCAGCACTGCTGTACCTCACGAGCCGCATCGAGGAATGGCTCACCCGCACCGTACGGCCACCCCGCCACGCCCGCCGCCGGCACCTGCGCCTGATCCCCGGAGGCAGGCGCGCGGCGAGCACGAGGCGCATCCCCGGCCGGCGGCACAGGCGCCTCGACGCCGCCTGACCACCGCCGCGACCGGACCGCTCCCTCTCCGGCTCGCCCGGCGTTCCGGATGATTCAGCGGACCGACTCCAGAGTCTTCGCCGGGCGTCGGGAAGCTGGAGAAGGTACGCGGGGTCAGGGCAACAGCCCGGTCCGACGAAGCAGGGGCCGGCTGCCCGGTGACGACAGCACTCCGGGGCCGCGCTACAGGGGGAGCTGCCCGGCGACGTCACCGTCGGGGCTGTCCAGGAGAGCGATGCGGGCGGTGACGCGTTTGCCGACCGGTTCCCGCTGGACTTCGAATCCCTGGGCCACGGCCATCACGATCTCCAGCCCGTGCTGCCCCACCCGTCCGGCATCGGCCGCCCGGGCCACCGGCAGCACGGGATCGGAGTCCCACACCGCCACCTCGACCAGACCGCCGGCACCGGTGATGCGCAAGTTCAGCAGCACCGGGCCGGGCGCGTACTTGCGGGCGTTGGTGACCAGCTCACTGACTACCAGCTGGGTCAGGTCCATGGCTCGCTGAGAGACCGGCAGGCCGTGTTCGGCCTGTACCTCGGCGAGGAAGCCCGCAGCCAGGTGGCGGGCCTGGGCGATGTCCGTACCGTCACCGTCCAACGCCACCGTGGTCTGTACGTCCTGCGCCTCCGGCGAGGTGCCGCCCCCGTCCAAAGGCCCTGATTCCATCCCGGCCACCTTCGCTGCCCCGTTCACCCCCGGCGCATACCCGCGCTTTCGCGGTATACGCCCACACTCCTCCGCGCCGGCTTCACACCGGCGCACGAACATCGCCCCCATGGTGCAGGGAGCACTCCAGGGTGAAGGTATTGATGTGCAAGTATCACTCATATGTTTGAGGGGCAGGAGCATATGACGGACGCGAAACACGCCGAACAGTCGGGTGTGCTGTCAGTAGTGGCCGCGACCACGGACGGTATCCATGTACTGACCCTGGCGGGGGAACTCGACCACCACACCGGGGACCAGGTGAGGCAGGCCCTGCACGTCACCGGCGACGTCCGGCCCCGCATCGTGATCGACCTGGGCCACGTCACGTTCATGGACTCCAGCGGCATCAACATTCTCATCACCGCCTTCAAGGACGTCACGCAGGCCGGTGGCTGGCTGCGCCTGGCCGCACCCACCGACTCCGTACTGCGGGTCCTGCAGCTCGTCGGCGTCGACGGCCTCATCGAGTGCCACCCCACCCTCCGCCAGGCCCTCACCCCCTGACCACTCGCGTCGCTTCCGCCGTCCCCCTCCTTGCGACGCTCGCGCTCGATCTCGGCGAGCTGTCCGATCTGGGTGGAACTCGGCGCGACAGCGCGAAGGAACCCACCGCGGACGAGGGCTCGTCGCCCCAGGCGGCGGCGATGGACGCGGGACGGACAGGGGAGCAGCAGGCGTCGGCGGGGGAGTGACCGCCCGGGTGGTGTCCTCTCCTACGTCGATGTCGTGGTCTCGTCTCCTTCACCGGTGTCCGGTTCGGCACGCTTTTCGGCGCCCGTCTCCAGGTAGCCGGGGTCGTCACCCGCGACCCGGCCCACGAAGACGTCGTTGGGCGTGGTACCGGTCGTGCTGTGCCGGTCCGCCGCCTCGGTGTCCGGTGTACCGCCCGTGTCCTCCGACCGACCCGAACAGACTTCCGCGGAGGGCCCGGTCGTGCGACCAGCCATGCGTTCGCGGACCCATGACCAGACGGACATGTCGCCTCCCGATCAGGAGATGCGTGCCGATGCCGACGGCCGGTTCGCGGCGCCCTCGGCACTCGGCGCCGCACCCTGTCCGGTTTCCACCTGCCTCTCAGCCCCATCATGGCGCGGCCCGGAGGCCGGGCGCGTCATGCGCCGGTGAGCAAGCCGCCCTCCTGCACCGCTGTCAGCGACAGCGTCTTGTAGCCGACCTGCTCGAAGAGCACGACGAGGCGGTCCTCCTCCCTGCGCATCACGGTGCCCGCACCCCACTCCGCGTGGCTCACCCGGTCGTTCGCCTCGTAGGGCCCGCCCCGCCCGGACGGCGGAGCGGCGTCCCGGCGACCGGCCCCGGTGCCGGGGCGCTCGTCCTCGCGGTCGCACACGTCGCACCGTCCGCACGGGGCGTCCAGCTGCTCGCCGAAGTAGCCCAGAAGGTACTGGCGGCGGCAGGTGGGCGTCTCGGCGTAACCGCGCATCATCTCGATGCGCGAGCGGTCGACGCGCTGCCGCCGCTCGAACACCCGTGCCGCCTCTTCGGTGGCCTCGTCCACCGTGCGGCCGGGCAGCGCCCGGACCGCGCGGCGCCTGCCCTCGACGGACACCGCTCCGGCCTCTTCCAGCAGGTTCAGCAGCTCGCTGGTCTTCCGGCGCGACAGGCCGCAGAGCTCCGCAGTCCGGCCACGGCTCTGCGGGGCATCCTTGTCCCGCAGCATGGCCATGACGCGGCGCAGCGCGTCGGCGTCCAGGGTTCGGGCCGTGAGGAACTTCTGCAGCCCCAGGTCCTCGGGGCGGTAGAACAGCACCGCCCGGGCCGGCTCCCCGTCCCGGCCGGCGCGGCCGATCTCCTGGTAGTAGGAGTCCAGCGCCTCCGGTACGGACGCGTGGGCGACGAACCGTACGTCCGCCTTGTCGATGCCCATCCCGAACGCGGAAGTGGCCACCACCACGGCGGGCGCGCCTTCCATGAAGCCGTCGTGGATCCGGCGGCGGTCGGCAGCCTTCATGCCCGCGTGGTACGCCTCGGCGTCCACTCCGTCCTGCCGGAGCCGCTCCGCGTACGTCTCGGCGTCCTTGCGGGTGGCGGTGTAGAGGATGCCCGGGGCGCCCGCCCGGGCCGTCCAGCGCGCGACGGCCTCGCGCTTGGCCGGGTCGTCGGTGAAGGTGCGCACTTCCAGATGGATGGTGGGCCGGTCGGTCCCGGTCGCCACGACATGCGCCTCGCGCATGTGCAAGTGCTCGAGGATGTCCGACCTGACCGGGGCCGCGGCCGTCGCGGTCAGAGCCAGTACCGGCGGGCGGCCCAGCCGTTCGGCGACCTCGCCCAGGTTCAGGTAGTCGGGACGGAAATCGTGTCCCCACGCCGAGACGCAGTGGGCCTCGTCGACGACGAACAGCGAGGGGTTCAGCTCCCGCAGCCGTTCCACGACACTGTCCTTGGCCAGCTGCTCGGGCGACAGGAAGAGGTACTCGGCATCACCGTCCCGGATCGCCCGCCAGCCCTTGTCGACGGCCGACCGCGGCTGTGCGGAGTTCACGGCCACGGCGTCCGGCGCCGCGCTCTTCCGCAGCCCCACGACCTGGTCGCGCTGCAGGGCGATCAGCGGCGACACCACGACCGTGGGACCGTCGAGCATGACGGTCGGCACCTGGTAGATGGCCGACTTGCCGGAACCGGTCGGCATGACGACGAGCACGTCGCGGCCCTCGAGCAGTGATCCCATCGCCTCCGTCTGCTCGGCGGCCAGGTCGCTCCAGCCGAACCGCTCCCGGGCGACGCGGCGCAGCTCGGCGATCCGGTCGTGCGCGCCCATCGCGACGCCCCTTTCCTGGTCCGGCACTCCTGCGACCCGGCCCGTGTACCCCCGTGGACGGCCCCGATGCAGAGGGTCACGGCAGTCGTGCGAGGCTGCCGAGACCCCTCGCCGACTCGCCGCTCGACTGCGCCGGGACCGCCGACCCTGGTCATGGGTTCGCCGCGGGTCGCTGTGACGGGGTGGGTGTTCGTGCGACGAGGAGGGCGATGTCGTCGGTGTGGTCGGTGGCCATGCCGGCGAGGAGTTCGTCGCAGAAGGTGTCGAGGTCTTCGCGGGCGAGGGCGGCGGCGTGCTGCCGCAGGCGTGTCATGCCGTGGTTGAGGTCCTCGCCGCGCCGTTCGATGAGGCCGTCGGTGTACATCAGCACGGTGGAACGGGCGGGCAGGGCTTCGGAGGCGTGATGGCGCGGGAGGGTGGGGTCGACGCCGAGGAGGAGACCGCGGCCGCCCTTGAGGTAGCGGGTGTCGCCTTCACGGGTGACCAGCAGGGGCGGCAGGTGCCCGGCGCTGGAGTAGCTGATCGTCCAGTTCCCGCCGTCGTCCTCGTCGAGGAGGGCGTAGAGGCAGGTGGCCGTGGCGTGCGGATAGAGCGCCTGGTGAGCGAGGTCGAGGCGGCGCAGGATATCCCCGGGAGGCTCTTGCCGGTCGCAGCCGATGCCACGCAGCATGTTGCGCAGCTGGCTCATGGTGATCGCGGCGCGCAGGTCGTGACCGGTGACGTCCCCCATGATCATGGTCGTGCTGCCGTTGGGCAGGAGAAAGCTGTCGTACCAGTCGCCGCCGACCTCGGCGGTGGTCGCGGCGGGCGCGTACCGGGCGGCCATCTGCAGCGGGCCGGTTCGGGGCAGGGTCGGCAGCAGGGAGCGTTGGAGGCGTTCGGCGATGTGCTGGGTCTCCCGGTGCAGCCGGGCGTTGTCCACGCCGAGGGCGATGCGGTGGGTCAGGTCCTCCACCATGGCGAGGTCGTCGTCCGTGAGAGGGGCGCGGTCGGCGGAGCGGCCGATGGTCAGCGCGCCGAGGACCTGGCGGCGGGCGCGCACGGGGGCGATCACGGCGGTGTCGGTACCGAGTTGGTCGAACAGTTCGAGCTGACTGGCGTGCAGCGGGTCGGCAGCCTCGTCGGGGCCGGGGACATCGGCCGCGGTGATCAACAGGGGCCCGGCGCCGATGAGCGCCCGTGAGAGCGGACCGACCGGTTCCTCGGGTACGTCGGGCAGCAGACCGGTCAGACCGCCGATGGGCAGTACGGCGGGATCGCGGTGGACGACGCTGATCCGGCGGGGGCGGCCGTCGTCGTCGAGCAGGTCGACCGCGCACCAGTCGGCCAACTGGGGCACCAGGATGCGGCAGACCCGCCCCACCGCCGCGTAGGAGTCGAGCGTGCTGGTCATGGCGGTGGTGGTCTCCGCCAGCAGAGTCAGCCGGTCCAGCGCCCGCTGGACCACGTGGTCCACCTCGAAATCGTCCATACCCCCTCCTTCCCACAAGGCCCACGAGGTCGCACGACCCGCACACCGACGGTTCCGACGGGAGGACCCTCTCTTCACACTCTGCATCCTGATGCGGAAGGCTTGGGCCATGAGCGTGGAATCCGAGCGGCTGGCGAAAGCGCTCATCGCGTTCCGGGAGGCCGAAGGCATCTCCGTGAGGGAGCTGGCGCGCCGCACCCAGCTGAGTCAGGCGACCATCAGACGCCACGAGAGTGACCGCGGATGTCTGCCCGTTCCGTTCGCGGCCCGCCGTTTCGAGGAAGTGCTCGGCCGGGTACCGGGCAGCATCCCGGCTGCTGCCGGCGGGCCCACGGATGTCGGGCTGCGGCCGGACCCCGACGGTGTCACCGGGTAGGCCGAGCAGCCAGGACCGGCGGCGGCGCGACAGGATCGATGCCCGCACGGGCACACCCCGCCCAGCGGCAAGGGGGCCGGCCGTCTCCTACCCGAGCGTCAGCATCGCCTCGGCGACCTCGCCGACCGCCGCATCCGATCGCCGTGGCGGCATCCTCGAGGATGAGCAGCCGCGCCCCGGGGATCTCACGCGCGATCGCCTCGCCGTTGCCGACGGGGAAGAACCGGTGCCGACGTACGGTCCCAGACGCGCGGCGACTCCGCGTGCGGCGACGGGGTCGTCGCCGAGGACTTCCGCGCCGGCGGCGGCCAACTCCGCAACCGCCTCGCGGTCGGTCCCATCGGGCATCGGACGGGCGAACAGCCGGCGCATCGTCGCCCGGTCATGGTCGGGGAGGTCGTCGTCGGCCGGACCGGGCGCGACCGCGCGCGTGCCGGCCGCGGAGCCGGTTGCGCGGCCGGTGGGGGCGGGGAAGCGCGGGCGTTAGGGTGAGCGGGCGGTGCAACGGGCGAGGTCGAGACGGGTGGTGGCGGGATGCAGTGGCAGGGGTTCGCCGAGCAGATGGCTGTACTGGCCCGGGACCTGCTGGCCAAGGAGTCGGTGCAGGAGACGCTGGACGCGATCTCGGCGGCGGCGGTGCAGCTGGTGGACGGCTGTGACGCGGCCGGGATCATGGCGGTGCGCAAGGGCCGGGCGATCACGTTGTCCTCGTGCGGGGAGATGGTCGAGGAATCCGACCGTATCCAGGGCGAGCTCGGCGAGGGACCCTGCTACGACCTCGCCCGCCGCGAGAACGGCGAGCGCACCTACCGGATCACCGACATGACCCGGCCCCAGCCGTCCTGGCCCACCTACGCGGAAGCGGCCCGCGGGCTCGGTATCGGCAGCATGACCGGCATCCTCCTCTACACCGACAAGGAGGACTTCGGCGCCCTCGACCTCTACGCCCGCCGCCCCGGCACCTTCACCCAGGACATCGAGGCCGCCGGCTGGATGCTCGCCTCGCACGCCGCGGTCGCCCTGGCCAGCGCCCGCACCATCGACCAGCTCGAACACGCCATGGAAACCCGCCACGCCATCGGCGAAGCCATGGGCATCCTCATGGAACGCCATCGCATGACCGAAGACGACGCCTTCGGCGTGCTCCGCCGCATCTCCCAGCACCACAACATCAAGCTCCGCGATGTGGCGCTCAAGATCCGCTCCGAGCGCGACCGCCCTTGACCGGCGTTGACGCTGGTCAAGGGCGATCGTGTCCTACGGGTACGTGCGCGCGGGTCCGTGAGGTGTGAGGGGAGCGTCGGTCGTACGGCTCCTACCCCAGGGGGTGGTCCGGTGCTCCGTCGATGTAGTACCGGGCGGAAGCACTGGCCTGGCGGAGCGGGACGTCCGCTGTGATCTCCTTGCCGCCGCCGGCGTGCCGGACGACGAGATGGCTGCTGATGGCTTCGACGATCTCCAGGCCGTGTCCGCCGATGCGGCGGGGGTCGGCCGGCTGGGGCCGGGGGACGGCAGGGGAGGAGTCCCGGACGGTGATCCGCACGACGCGGTTTCGCTCGGCCGTCCGAAGCCTCAGGTGACCGGGACCGGGGGCGTGTCGTACGGCGTTGGTGAGCAGCTCGGTGACCACGAGTCGGACGTCGCCGGCGACGCCGGGCGGCACCGTGATCCGGTGGGTGCGGTGCAGGGCGGACAGCAGTGCGTCGGCTTCGGCCCGGCCCTGTGCGGCCGTGGGCGGGGATCCGCTCCAGGCCAGGTGCCGACGCAGCGTGTGATCCGGTCCCTGCTCGTCCGCCTGCTTCATAAGCGGTTGAGACATGGAGATCGTCACTCTCAGTTGTATTGGTTTGTACTTCCTGACCCGCCTGGCGGGCTGAGCACCGTCTACCCGCCCCGGTCGACCTTATGGAAGCCGCCCCAGGGCGTCGCCGGCAGGCGGCCGGGTCATGTCCCTGAGGCTCTGTCCTGGCTCTGTCCCCACGCCCCCGATACGCGACACGCTGTCCGGTACGTCATTCACCTCGTGTACATGCGAGGTCGGGGCTACCGGTCAGCCGGCGGCTGCCGTGCCGACACACGGAGGGCCCACTCTCTCGCAGGACCATCCACCCCCTCTCAGAGGAGATCCGCGTGACTCGCTCCACGAGCACCCGGTCGGCCGTGCTAGCCGTGATCACGGCCCTGACAGCGGCGGCCCTGGCCGTGCCGGCCCAGGCGGAGGGCCGCCACCGCGTCTCCGGTGCGGCACTGCCGTCCGTCACCCCCCGTACGGAGACGCCGGTGCTGCACGACGACGACGAAGGCGGCAACGCCGACGCGGACGATCCCGCCATCTGGCGCAACGCCGCGGCCCCGGGCCGCAGCCTCATCGTCGCCACCGCCAAGGAGGGCGGTCTGCGCGTCTACGACCTGGACGCGCGCCTGGTGCAGTCGATCGCCGCGCCTCCCGCCGCGGGAGTGGACGACGCCCCGGGCCGGTTCAACAACGTGGATCTCCTCCACGGGCTGCGGCTCTCCTCGGGGAGGGCCGACCTGGCCGTCACCAGCGACCGCGGCCACGACCGCCTGCGTTTCTACCGCATCGACCGCGACCGCAGAGGCGGTCCGCTGACCGACGTCACCGACCCCGCCGCGCCGCGCGTGTTCTCCCGAGACCAGGCCGAGGTCAATGACCAGCGGACCGCCTACGGTCTGGCGACCTGGACGGACCCGGCGACCGGGAAGTCCTATGCCCTGGTCAGCCGCCGCGAGCGCACCCGCGTCGCCCTCCTGGAGCTGCTGCCGGCCGCAGGCGGCAAGGTCACCTACCGCAAGATCCGCACCCTGGATCTGCCCTCCGCCTTCCGGCTGCCCGACGGTGCTGCATGGTCCCCGTGCGGCGAGCCCGGTGAGCTGCCGCAGGTCGAGGGCATGGTCGTCGACCCGGCCAACGGCATGCTCTACGCCGGCCAGGAGGACGTCGGCATCTGGCGCCTGCGCGCCGACCTCACCGGCACGCCGAAACTGGTCGACAAGGTCCGCGAGTACGGTGTCCCCGGTACCTACGACGAGGAGACCGAGGAGTGCACGCCGGGCGCCGACCCCGGCTACGGCGGCACCAGGATCTCGGCGGACGTCGAGGGCCTGACACTGCTCACCGAGTCCGACGGTGACGGCTACCTCATCGCCTCCAGCCAGGGCGACAACACGTTCGCCGCTTACGACCGCGAGCTGGAGGACGCCAACGAGTACGAGGGCGGCTTCCGGATCACTGCCGCGAGCGACACCCTCGACGGCTCCGAGGAGTGCGACGGCGCCGCGGTCCTGAACGCCCCACTCGGTTCCAAGTACCCGAACGGCCTCCTCGTCGTGCAGGACGGACACGACACCCCCGGCGACGGCGACCGTGCCGCGACCAACTTCAAGTTCGTCGACCTCGGCAAGGTCACGGACGCCCTCGACGACTGACCCTCACCCGGTGCGCCGCCCGGCTCCCGGCCGGGCGGCCCGCCCCTCAGGGCCCGCTTAAGGGCCTCCACGACCTCCGTGCGTGGTCGACATGCGGACGCATCTGCGCCCGCAATGCGCCACGCCGGCGCTCCTCGGAGTAGGAGCCGTGGAAATACAGCTGCCCGGCATGCTCGAGGACGGGGCGGTGCGCGGGCGGGAGCCGGAGAAGGGCCCAGTCGGCGGCGGCGGTCTTCGACGTGATCCGCCCCGTGGAGAGCGTGGCCCCAGACGCGGGCGAAGATCAGCAGGACGTTGCGGGTCGGGTGCCGCCGTACTGGTCGTCGAGCAAGGCAGGGATTGCCCGGGTGTGTCTACGCCCGGGCCCAGAGGGCCGGGACGTTCGGCGGCTCCCAGCCGGCCATGGACGTGTGGGCCTGCAGGCAGCGGTAGGCGGAACCGTTGTACGTCACGGAGTTGCCGGCGGAGTAGCTCCTGCCGACCGCCCAGGTGCCGCTCGGCGGGTCGGTCGGGGTAGGGGACCCACCGCCCGGGACGCCGTCGACGTCGAGGACGAAGTCGAAGGTGCCTTCCCTGCCGTTGCCCGCACTGCGCACGTTCATCAGGAGCGCGGGGTCGTAGAGCATGTCCGTGGCGTTCCGGGGCTCACCCGGAAAGTACAGCTGGGTGGTGAGCACCGGCTTGCCGGGGGCCTGGGCCTTCACATGGATGTGCCGGGTACGGCCCGGGTAGAGGCCGGGCACGATCGTCGTGAGCTTGAAGGCGCCGGTGGAGTCGGTGAACTGGTGACCGCGGAAGGCGAAACCGGCCATGTCGTACGCGCCGGCGTTGTCCGCCTGCCAGAAGTCCAGGAGCACGCCGGACAGCGGGACGCAGTTGCGGCCGAAGACGTAGCCGCTCACCGTCAAAGGTGTACCGACCGTACCCGCCGTCACCAGGCTGGTGCGCCGCGGCGAGTTCGGCTTGAAGTACGGGCCCTCCATCTGGTCCGGGGTCAGGTCGTCGCCGTCGTCGCAGTACGGGGTCGGCGTGAGCGACCTGGTGTCGTCGGAGCGGACCGCGTCACGAGCCAGGGCCATGCCACCGGTGGCGAGGAGTGGGACGGAGGCGCCGGCGGCCACGGCCGCGCGCAGGAGGTTCTTGCGGCTGATGCCGCCCTGCTCGTCGGGGGAGGGGGTGGTGGGGGTCATGGTGGTTCCTCGTTCTCCTCGGTGGGTGGTGTCCCAGGGGAAGCGAAGTGGGACCGTGCGTCACGACGTAGGGAGCGTGTGGAACTGGCGGGCGCGCCCGCCGCTGCGGGGCAGGCGGTCGTAGGTGCTCCGGCGGGCGCGCCTCATGGTGATCGCAGGCAACCGTAAGGGCGGCCGGGGCGGTCGCGGGACCTCCTGTTCCGCCCTCTGCCCGGCGTTATGCGCACCCCGGCAGCGCGCGCGGCCCGCCACTGGCCTTCTCCTCCGGGCAGGGGCCAGGCCCAAGTCGGCTGTGCGGCGGTGCTGAGGTCGTCAAGGACGCGGGCGGGTCGAGGGCCGGCGCCGGTGGGGACGGGGACGGCAGGACCGTGGACGGCGCGGAGTTCGGCGAAGCGCGCCGGCTACATGGGTGGGTCCGACCTTGCTGCCGCCGTCCCGCGTGAGCGTGACCTCACTGCGCTGCATGCCAGGGGCGTAGCCCTGCGACGTCGTCCTCTCCGGCGCATGTCATCCTCCGTGCGACGGTGCCCTCCGCGTGCTGTCGCCGACAGGGGCGCCGTACCGGGTCGCCCGGCGGTGATGAAGGTTGGCGCGCCGTGTGTCGCCGTCGTAGTGCGCCAGCACCTTCGGGTCCATCACCCGCCGCCACAGTGGGGTCACCCAGGCCAGAACGATCATGGAGGCGTAGCCGGAGGGGAGTTGGGGTGCCTCGTCGTAGTGGCGCAGGGTCTGGTAGCGGCGCAGCGGGTTCGCGTGGTGGTCGGAGTGGCGCTGGAGTTGGTACAGGAAGATGTTGCTGGTGGTGTTGTTGCTGTTCCAGCTATGGCGCGGGGCGACCCGCTCGTAGCGCCCGTCCGGCCGCCGTTCACGTAGCAGGCCGTAGTGCTCGAGGTAGTTGACCGTTTCCAGCAGCAGGATGCCGCACACCGCCTGGACGAGCAGACAGGGGAGGACCACCGGACCGAAAACGGCGGTGAGCGTGGCGAACAGCAGCACGGTCAGTCCCCACGCGGTCAGTACGTCGTTGCGGTGCGACCACGTACGGTGCCGGCGGCGGGTGAGGCGGCGGGCCTCCAGGTGCCAGGCCGAGCGCACGCTCCCCGCAACCGTGCGCGGCAGGAACGCCCAGAGGCTCTCACCGAGCCGCGAGCTCGCGGGGTCCTCGCGTGTGGCGACACGGATGTGGTGACCGTGGTTGTGCTCGACGTAGAAGTGTCCGTAGGCGGACTGAGCGAGCGCGATTCGCGCCAGCCGGCGTTCCACCGATTCCCGCTTGTGGCCGAGTTCGTGCGCCGTGTTGATGGCGACACCTGCGACGACACCCACCGTGGTGGCCAGACCCAGCGCATCCGGCACGCTCATGCCGCGGGACCACAGCACGCACGCGTAGAGCAGACCGGCGTACTGGAGCGGTAGGTACAGGTACGTGCACCAGCGGTAGTACCGGTCCTTCTCCAGGGCCGGCATCGCCTCGTCCGGGGGGTTCTCCTGATCCGGGCCGATCAGTGCGTCGAGCAGTGGGATGATCACGAAGGCGAAGAAGGGGCCCCACCACCAGAGCACCTGCCAGTCGCTGACAGCGACCAGTGCCCCAGCCTGAAAGGGCAGCGTGGGGACCGCCAGGCCGAGTAGCCACGCGTAGCGCTTGCGGTCGCGCCAGGGCGTGCCGGCGGGGGACGCAGGGGGCGTCGTCGACGGTGATGTCATCGGGCTGTGCTCCTTGCGGGCGTCCGGTTCTGACCCGGCAGAGCGTGGCACCGGCCTTGAGCGCTGACAATCGGGGACGCACTGTCAACGTTCTGACGGTTCGTCACTTCGCTGGTCTACCGGGTCAGGACACCCATGGCCGCCGCGGTGATGACCTCGGCCGACTCGCGTAGCGAGTGGTCGGGCGGCGGCAGCACGATGTGTGACAGGGCGAGGCGGACGATGACGTCGGCGGCCTGATCCGTACGGGTCTCGTCGACGTGCCGGAAGTGAGTCTGACACCAGGCCCGCACGATGAGCCGCGCCCCCGTGACCACCGGCTCGGACCGCGCCGTCAGGTAGGGCAGCAGCGCGTCCGTGCCGTTGCGGGCCGCCCCGATCACTGAGGCGACGAGTGCGTTCTCACCCGCCTCCTGAAGTGCGTACACGAGGGCGGCGGCGAGCGCGTCCGACGCGGTGGCCGCCGGCTGTCGCAGTGCGCGGTCCACGCCGACGAGGAAGTTCCCCGCCTCCCGGTGCACCAGCGCCCGGCTCAGCCCGCCGCGGCTGCCGAACTCCTTGTAGACGGTCGGCCGTGACACCTCGGCGCGGGCGGCCACTTGCGACAGGCTCACTGAGTCCCAGCCCTTTTCCGTTGCCATGGCGCGTGCCGCGTCCAGCACGTCGTCCCGCATGCGTCTGCGCCACGCCTCGCGAGGCGGCAGAGGTGTGGGGCCGCGGTCCGTGGATGCGGCGAACGGCTTGTGACCCACGGTGTCTCTCCTCGCGTCCGGTGCCGGGGCAGGATGCCGATGATGCATCGGTCAAGGCGCCTGATGAAGCGTCAGCAACTCGACCGACAACGCCCCCTGGGGGCCGTCCGCCGGCGTGGCGCGCCGACCGTCGGTGGGGCGGTGGTCACCGCACGCGAGGCGATCGGTGCGGTCGGACGTCGTCCCTGGGGCTCGCAGGTAGAAGGAAGGTGTTAACGGAAGATACAGATCAGCTTCCCTGTGCGGTAAATGTATCGCGCAGGGTGGCTGGGTGCAGCCTGTCAACTGTCCGAATGCTCCCTTTCTGGGTCGGCTCTGACGCGGCGGACGACCGCGGACGGCGTCGTGACGTGAACGTAACGTGCGATACATATGGCCAACGGATCGATCGTTCTGTAACTTCCGGAGCGCAGTCGGCGGCGCCTCCGCCGACGCAGGAGGATGAGAGGCCCGATCCGCCATGAACGCTCGCTCGGTCCGCCGCCTGGCGGCCGCCACCGCAGTGACCACCGCCCTGACCGCGATCACCGCCTGCTCCAGCGACGACGACCCCGCACCGCCGGCCGGCAACGGGGGCACTGTCGCGGGCGTGAGGATCGAGAAGGATGCCGCGCTGCACGACGCGCTGCCCGCGGAGATCAAGGAAGCGGGGACCGTGAAGGTCGCCACCGACGTGCCCTACCCGCCGTTCGAGATGTACGTCGAGGAGGGCAAGAGCGAGCTGACGGGTCTCGACTACGACCTTGCCCAGGCCCTGGGCGCCAAGCTGGGCGTCCGGTTCGTCTTCAGCCCGCAGAAGTTCGACGGGATCGTTCCGGCGATTCAGGCCGGCAAGTTCCACGCCGCGATGTCGGCCATCACCGACAACAAGGAGCGGCAACAGGTCGTCGACTTCGTCGACTACTCACGGTCCGGCTCGGGCATCCTCGTCGCCGAGGGGAACCCCGAGGGAATCGCCACCCTCGACGATCTGTGCGGCGAGAGGATCGCTGTGCAGGTCGCCACCAACCAGCTCGACCTCCTCAAGGAGCACCAGGCGCGGTGCGAGGAAGCCGGCGACGGCCGGATCGACATTCAGACATTCCCGAAGGACTCCGACGCCCAGCTCGCCCTGCGCTCCGGCAAGGTCGTCGCCCAACTGCTGACCAAGCCGGCCGCCGGCTGGACCGCCAAGACGGCCGACGACGGCAAGACGTTCGACCTCGTCGAGGACCCGGCCGCGCCCGGCGGCTACAAGGCCTCGCCCAACGGCATCGCTGTCACCAAGAAATTGCCGGACCTGACCGACGCGATCCAGAAGGCCCTGCAGGCCCTGATCGACGACGGCACCGTGACCAAGATCTTCGAAAAGTACGGTGTCGCCTCCATCGCGGTGAAGGAAGCCACCAGGAACGCGGCGGTCGACTGAGCATGGTCGAGCTGAAAACACCCCGGGACACTGTGTCGCCCGCATCCGGGCACCCTGTTGAGGACCTCGTCGTCGTGCCGGTGCGCAACCATGGCCGCTGGGTGGCCGCGGTGGCCGCTCTGGCAGCACTCGTCGGACTGGTCGGCTCTCTGGCCAAGAACGACAACGTGCGCTGGGACATCGTCGGTGACTACCTTTTCGCCGACCTCGTCTTCGACGGCCTGTTCACCACCCTGTGGCTGACCGTCACGGCCATGATCCTCGGGCTCGCCCTCGGTACGCTGATCGCGGTCATGCGCTTGTCCCCGAGCCCCGTCCTGCACGGTCTGGCCACCTTCTTCGTCTGGATCTTCCGTGGCACCCCGCTGCTCGTGCAGATCATCTTCTGGGGCTATGCGGCCGCGCTGTACAAGTACGTGATGATCGGCGTGCCGTTCACCGACATCACCTTCTTCCGGGCGGAGACCAACTCGCTCCTGACCCCGGCCGTCGCGGCGCTGCTGGCCCTGGGGCTCAACGAGGCGGCATACACGTCGGAGATCGTGCGCGCGGGCATCCAGTCCGTCGACCAGGGGCAGACCGAGGCCGCGCACTCCCTCGGCATGCGACCCGCCCTGACCATGCGCCGCATCGTGCTGCCGCAGGCGATGCGCGTCATCATCCCCCCCATGGGGAACGAGACCATCAACATGCTGAAGATGACCGCCCTGGTCTCGGTCATCTCCGCGCACGACCTGATGTCCAACATCCAGGACGTGTACGCCCAGAACTACCAGGTCATCCCCATGCTGGTCGTGGCCAGCCTGTGGTACCTGGCCCTGGTGACCCTGCTCAGTGTCCCGCAGGCGTACCTGGAGCGACGCTACGGGCGCGGCACCGTCCATGCCCAGCACGTGTCGCCCCTGCGGCGCCTGCTCGGAACAGCCGCCCGGCCCCTCCGCGTGAAGAACAAGGAGGCGGGCCGATGAGCGCCCCCACGGTGCACGACGGCAGCACCCGGACCGTGCATGACGAGAGCGCGCCGATGGTGCGCGCGGAAGGCGTGCACAAGCGCTACGGCAAACTGGAGGTCCTCAAGGGCATCGACCTCACCGTCCGGCGCGGCAGCGTGTGCTGCCTCCTCGGGCCCTCCGGCTCGGGCAAGTCCACGTTCCTTCGCTGCATCAACCACCTCGACAAGGTGGACGGCGGCAGGCTCACCGTCGACGGTGAACTCGTCGGCTACCGCCAGCAGGGTGGCGAGCTGCACGAGCTGCGGGAACGGGAAGTGGCCGAACGGCGCCGGGACATCGGCATGGTGTTCCAGCGCTTCAACCTCTTCCCGCACATGACCGCCCTGGAGAACGTCATGGAGGCACCGGTGCGCGTCGCTGGGAC
This sequence comes from Streptomyces pilosus, assembly GCF_014649835.1. Lineage (GTDB taxonomy): Bacteria > Actinomycetota > Actinomycetes > Streptomycetales > Streptomycetaceae > Streptomyces > Streptomyces pilosus. The sequence goes on from NZ_BMTU01000002.1 coordinate 651,850, forward strand.
GACGAAGGCGCAGGCACGCGAGGAGGCGAGGCACCTGCTGGAACGGGTAGGTCTCGACGACCGCGCCGGCCATTACCCCGCGCAGCTCTCCGGGGGGCAGCAGCAGCGCGTAGCCATCGCCAGGGCCCTGGCCATGAAGCCCAAACTGATGCTGTTCGACGAGCCGACCTCCGCTCTCGACCCGGAACTCGTCGGCGACGTCCTCGACGTGATGAGGCAGTTGGCCGACGAAGGCATGACGATGGTCGTCGTCACCCACGAGATCGGCTTCGCACGGGAAGTCGGCGACACGGCCGTCTTCATGGACGAAGGGGTGATCATAGAGACCGGCGACCCATGCCAGGTCCTGGTCGAACCCGAACAGGAACGCACGCGCGCCTTCCTGGCGAAGGTCCTGTGAGTGCGCCCCCGCGGCAGCGGCCCCGACCCCACCCCGCCGACCTGCTCGGCTCGGCCCGCAGCCGTCTCCCGCGGTACCTGCGCGACCTCGCCGAGCTCGTGGCCATCGACTCCGGCTCCTACAGCCGCCACGGTGTCAATGCCGTCGCCGACTGGGTGCAGACACGCCTGACTTCGCTCGGCTTCACCGTCGAGCGGATCCGTCCCCCCGCCGTCGACGGCGTGGGACGTCTGAGTGGCCTCCGTACAGGCGATGTGCTGATCGCCCGGAAGCCGGGCCGTCTCGCCGAGGCGGACGGCGGGTGCAGGATCCTGCTGGCCGCCCACATGGACACCGTGTTCGAGGACGGCACCGCCGCCAGGAGGCCCTTCACCCTCGACGGCACCCGCGCGCACGGCCCCGGCGTCAGCGACGACAAGGGCGGCATGCTGGCCGGTCTGACTGCGCTGGAGCTTCTCCAGCAGGAGGAAGCGGAGCAGTACGCGGAGCTGGTGTTCCTCGCCACCCCCGACGAGGAGATCGGCTCCCCAGCCAGCCGGAGGATCACGGAGGAGGTCGCCCGTGGCATGCACTACGCCCTCGGGCTCGAGTGCGCGCGGGAGAACGGGGACCTGGTGCTCGCCCGCAAGGGCGTCGCCGACTTCCGGCTCACCGTCACCGGTCGCGCCGCCCACGCCGGCATCGAGCCCGAACGGGGCGCCAATGCCGCCCTCGCAGCGGCGCACCTCGTCGTCGCCCTGCAGGCACTCAACGGGCGTTGGGACGACGGCACCGTCAACGTCGGGGTCGTCAGGGCCGGCCATCGCCCCAACATCATCTGCTCCGAGGCCGAACTGCACCTGGAGGTACGGGCCGTCACCGCCGCCGGCCTGCGCCGGGTCGGACGAGCCATCGAGGACGCCGCTGCCAGCCCGGCCGTTCCCGGCACCACCGTCACCGTCGAACAGCTCGACGACTGTCCTCCGATGGAGGCGACCCGCGCCTCGCACCACATGCTCGCCGCGGCCGCACAGGCGGCAGCCGCCATCGGTTTCCCCCTGAACGCCACGTCCACCGGAGGCGTCGGCGACGCCAACCTGATCGCCGGCACCGGAGTCCCCGTCCTGGACGGCCTCGGACCCATCGGTGGCGCCGACCACAGCCCCCACGAGTGGCTGGACACCGCGAGCGTGCCCGAGCGGATCGCCCTGCTGGCCGCACTGGTCGTGTCGCTCGGCGACAACGGCGTCGACAGCGACATCGGCGGCAACAAGGGCGCCTGACCGCCGAGCCCCCGGCCGCGTCGCACTCCGGGCGGGGCCGGCTTCTCATCGACCTTCCGACCACCTCTACCTTCCGACCACCTCTTAGGAGGCGCTCATGCGCGACCGTTCCCTGCCCGGCCGACGCCCTGTCCTCGCCGGGGTCACCGCTCTCCTCCTGACCCTCACCGCCGCGCCAGCGGCCCGGGCGACCGTCCACACCAGCAGCAGACCGGCGGAGGGCTCCCTGGTCCTGATCGGTGGCGCACTCGCCGAGAACAACGCACAGGTGTACGGCGAGATCGTCGAACGGGCCGGTGGCTCCCGTGCCCGCATCGGCGTCCTCACCGCCGCGTCCATCCCCGAAAGCCAGGACCCGGATGCTGATGACCCCGAAAGGTGCAGCAACTCCGCCTGCAACGGCGCCTATTACGCCGGCCTCTTCGAGAAGCACGGCGCTGCCGACGCCGAGTGGATCCCCGTCGACCTGGACCACGTCGCGGACGCCGACTCCGACGCCGTCGTCGACCGGATCAACTCCATGACCGGGTTCTTCTTCGGCGGCGGCGACCAGTACCGCTACGTCACCACCCTCCTGCACGGCGACCGGCACACCGACTCCAAGGTGCTCGCCGCCATCCGTGTCAAACTCGCCAACGGCGCGGTCGTCGCCGGCACCTCAGCGGGCGCGCAGATCGCCGCCGGACCCGACATGATCACCGGCGGCGAGTCCTACCAGGCCCTGCGGGACGGCAGTGCGCCCGGCTACTTCGACGACGCCACCCGGCTCGGCTACCACCCCCGAGGCGGATTCGGCTTCCTGCGCTCCGGTCTCGTGGACACCCACACCGGCGCCTACGGCCGGGAAGGCCGGGGCCTGCGCCTGGCCGCGGACACCGGCCACGACCGCGTCTACGCTCTGCAGGAGAACAGCGCGCTCGTCGTCGACCGTCCCGGAACACGGGCCGAGACACTGACCGTCCTCGGCGGCAACGGCGTGGGCATCCTCGACCTGCGCGACGCCCGTGCGCGCACCACCCGGGAGGGCTGGACCCTGACCCGCGCCCGCTACACCCACCTCACCGACGGCGACCGCTACGACACCCGTGACTGGTCCGTACGCCCTGCCTCCGGCAAGCGCGCCCTGATCCCCCGCACGACCTCTCCGGTACCCGCCAACCATGATGTCTTCCACTCGGCCGACAACCCCGCCGGAGTCCCCTACTCCTTCCTGGACACTGCCCGGGCACTCGCCATGACCAGGAACCAGCGCATCGCCACCGCCACCACCTACGAGAGCGCTCCCCGCTTCACCGTCACCTTCACCAAGCGGCCCGGCTTCACAGCCTGGACCAGCGACGGCACCACCGCGCGGACCCTCCTCGGACTGGGCATCGACATCACCCCCAGGTGACCCATCGCCGCGCGCCGTTGGCGGCCGGGGCCGGCCGGGGACACTTCTGCCGGCCCGGCCGCCAGGCGCGTGCACGCACTAGGCTCGGCACCTGAACACCGCAAGATCCGAAAGGAGCCCTCATGGCCTCCGGCACACTCGCCGACGACATCCGTCTCAAGCTGGGCACCCTCAGCCCTGCCGAGCGGAAGGTCGCGAGGGTGCTACTGGCCGCCTACCCCGCGGCGGGGTTCGAGACCGTCGCCACCATCGCCGAACGCGCCGCGGTCAGTGCCCCCACCGTGCTGCGCTTCGTCGCCCGTCTCGGTTACAGCGGATTCCCCGAGTTCCAGGCAGCCCTGCGCGCCGAGCTGGACCAACGCAACGCCTCCCCGCTGTCCCTGTATGAGGAGACGGAGGACGACACCTCGGGCGACGACTCGGCGGCAGGCCTCATGGCGCACAGCAGCAGGCTGTTCACCACCGCCGTCTCCAAGACTCTGGCGGAGACACCGCCGCACGACCTGCAGCGGGCCGTCGCGCTGCTGTCCGACCGCAAGCGCCGGATCACCCTGGTCGGAGGTCGGTTCACCCACCTGCTCGCCCAGTACCTCGGTCTGCACCTGATGCAGTTGCGTGACGACGTACACGTCCTGCCCGAACGCGATGTGGAACGGGCCGCCGCCCTCGCCCGGCTCGGCCGTCGCGACGTCCTTGTCGTCTTCGACTACCGCCGCTACGAGAGCGACAAGTTGACCCTCGCCCAGCTCGCCCAGGAACGTGGTGGCAGGGTCGTCGTGTTCACCGACACCTGGCTGTCACCCACCAGCGCACACGCCGAGGTCGTGCTGCCCAGCCAGGTCACCACCCCGTCGCCGTACGACAGCCTGGTGCCGACGCTCGCGGTCGTCGAGACCGTCGTCGCCGGTCTCCTCTCGACCCTCGGGGACGAGGCGCACCAGCACATGCGGCGGACCGAGGACGTTGCCCGTCGTGTCGGGCTGGTGTGACGGGACCGCGGCCACCGGCCGCCCCCCCGCATCGGCACTATGCGCCGGTGCCGGCCCGTGATCCTGAAGCAGGCGGACGTCGCGCGGGACTACAGGCTCGACCGCACCACGGTGACGGGACACCACGCGTGGTGGAGGACGGCCTGGCTGACCGACCCCATGAGCATGCCGGTGAATCCGCCGCGTCCGCGTGCCCCGACCACCATCAGCTGCACGCTGCCGCTCACCTCGATCAGGGCCTGGCGGGTTCGTCTGCGGACCACACGAGTACGTACCGTGAGTTCCGGGTACCGCTCGCGGTGCCCCGACAAGGCCTTGGCGAGGAACTGCTCCGCCTGCGCCTGCAACTGTTCCGCATCACCGATCAGGTCCACGAGGTCCACCGGATCGCCGGGGTGGTGCTCGCCGTGGTCGGCCCAGGTGGACCACGCGTGAACGGTGAGCAGATCCGCGCCCCTGAGTGCGGCCTCGGCGAAGGCGAACGCGACGGCGGGCTGCCCTTGAGGGGAGCCGTCCACGGCCACTGCGACCGGCCCGGCCGGGTCCGGCCGGCCACGTACGACCATCACCGGGCAGCGCGCGTGCGCGCTCAGATGTACCGCGGTCGATCCCAGCAGGACGTCGCGGAAGCCTCCCGAGCCGCGGTGGCCCACCACGACGAGCTGGGCGGTGCGCGACTGGGCCTCCAAGGCTGTCACCTTCTCACCGGGAATCGCCGCCCGGCTCACCTTCACTCCTGGTGCGGCGTTCCTGGCCTGCGCGGTTGCCTGTGCCAGGAGACGGTCGACCGATTCACGCAGGGCCCCGGCGGGTGGACCGAGCGGCGACGCGCCGGGCGGGGCGTGCATGGCCGGCCAGGTGAAGGCATGGATCACGTGCAGTTCCGCATCACGCATCCGCGCCTCACGTGCTGCGGCGTCCACGGCGGCGAGGGCGGAAGCGGAACCGTCCACGCCGACAACGACCGGCCCGGTCATCGCTTCGCCTCCTCCTGCGGGCAGGAGTGTGAAGAAGGGCAGGCGGCGTGTCGGCCTCCCCTCCTACAGTTTCGCCCGCGATCACACGGCGCGCCAGGCAGGCACCGGCGCCCAAGGAGCCGGTGAGACCGTCCGTTTTCAGCCCTCTGTCAGGGCTCAGGAGGCAAGCGACGGGCAGGGGGTAGTCGGACAGGTATGGATGGCACACGATTTCGACAGGACGAGCGGAGCACACAGGAATCCCGTGCCCGGGGGACGATGCGGATCTGGCAGTGGGCCAGGTGGGCGGCGCTCGTCCTTGCGGTCAGCTGGGCGGTCAGCTGGGTCGTCAATCTCCTTCAGGGCGAAGGGGGACGCGACTTGTGGTGGCCCCTGGTCAGTACCGTCATCTGGACAGGGGTGGCCGTGAACGGCTTCGTGACCTACCGCCGGATCAGGACGACGACCCTGCCGGCCCTCACCGGCCGTCCGTCTGCCTGACCACGTCGGCCGGCCGGCTTCCCGTCCCCTGCCGCCGCCGGGAGCCGAGTTCCTCGAGGAACTGTCCCTGGTCGTGCAGGAATCCGTCCGCGAAGAGCGAGCGGGGGGCGAAGAGCGCGGTGAGCGTGATCCTGAGGTCCGACTGCTCAACGGACTGTTTGACCAGTGAATGCGTGGCGTCCGGGTAGCGCTTGACCGCCAACGCCCCCCCCGTGGCCAGCACTTTGCGGTACGTGCGCTCCGTGTCGGCGGTGTCCACGTTGACGTCATGGTCCGCGAGGATCAGCAGTACCGGTACGCCGCGCAGGGCGCGGAGGTCTCGCGTGGCGTCCGCGGTGTAGTTCCTGGAGATGAAGCCCCAGCGGTCGGCGGTCATGCCGTCCGCGTCGCCGCCCATCGCCCTGACGTACTCCTCGAAGGTCGCGTGGCGTCGCAGCAGCCGGCGGGTGGTGTCGCTCCTGGCGACCTCCGCTTCGGTGCGGGCTGCTGACGCGCCGTCGGCGCGCAGCTCGGCGAGGAGGTTGTAGCGGCCCTGCTGGAGCCAGTTGATCGCGGGCGAGACGGCGACGACGAAGCTCACGGGCGTCCTGGCGGCGATCTTCGGCAGGACCCAGCCCGCCTGGCTGGCGCCCCAGAGTCCGATCCGGCCGCCGTCGATGTCCGGGCGGGCGCGGGCCCAGGCGATGGCGGCGGCTGCCTCCTCGGCCCGGTCGTCCATGGACTGGTGGAGCCAGTTGCCGGGCGCGCCCGCGACTCCGGGCTTGTCCCAGGACAGGGAGGCGTACCCGGCCTTGGCGTTCGCCTCCCAGAGCGGCTTGTAACCGTCGGCGTGGGTCGCGTCGACGGGGCCGTCGCCGTGGATGTACACGACCAGGCCGTGGTGCTTGCGGCCGTCCCTGGGGATGGCCAGCACGCCGTTGAGGGTGTGGCCCCCGTGGCGGATCGTGACCCGCTGCTCCTCCATGTCGTAGGAGTTCTGCCACAGCACCACACCGACGAGGCCGGCGGTCACGGCCAGGACCGTGACGAGTGACCACACGGCGAGGCGGAGCCCGCCCCGTCGGAACCGGGTCTTCGGACGCATGACAGGACCACCTCTGTTCGGGACGCGGAGCAGATCGCAAAACTATCATTAAGAAAACGATCGTCGAGAGTCTGATAGTTTTGTGCTCGGTTCCGGAGAGGAAGGCGGCAGGACATGGGAGCGGACGCGACAGGCCCCGGGGTCGGAGCGTTGACGGTGCGGCGAGGCGTTCCGGCCGGAGCCGAGCGGCGGGTGGCCGAGCTGTACTGGGACGCCTTCGGCCGCAAACTCGGTCCCGCCCTGAACCCGGCGGACAAGGCGGTGCCCTTCATCGCCGCCCACCTGAACACCGATCGAGCGGTCTGCGCCCTCCTCGACGGGCGGATCGTCGGCCTCGCCGGCTACCAACACGGCGGGCGGGCCCTCACCGGGGGATCGGCCGGCGCCGTGCTGCGCGCCTACGGGCACCTGCGAGGACTGCACCGACTCCTGCTCCTCGCCCTGTTCGAGCGGCGCCCGGCTCCCGGGCAGCTCGTCATGGACGGCATCGCCGTGGACCCGGACCTGCGCGGCCGCGGCGTCGGAAGCCTGCTCATCGAAGAAGTGGCCGCTGTCGCGGCGGAGCAGGACTGCCGGGAGATCAGACTGGACGTGATCGACACCAATCCGCGCGCCCGCGCCCTGTACGAGCGGCGCGGCTTCACGGCCGTACGGACCGAGCACACGCCCTACCTGCGCGGACTGCTCGGCTTCGGCGCGGTGACCACCATGCGCCGCCCGGTCGGCACAGGATCAGGAGAGAACCGTGAACGCTGACTCCGACCACGTCGAGGTCCCCACCCGCATGCTCGTCCACGCGCTGATCCGCGAGGACGGCACCGTCGGCGCGGACGAGCTGTACACCGTCGCCAACACCCTGGGCATGAGCGACCAGCAGGTACGGCTGTGCGTCAAACGCCTCGTGACCGAAGGCCGCTTCACCCACGAGGGCCGAGGCCGCAAGGCGGAACTGCACGCGACCACGGACACCCTGCACGCCCTCGCCCCCAACGCGGACTTCCTGCGGCACGCGTTCCAGCAGGACGCCGGGCTCGCGCCCTGGGACGGGGTCTGGCACCTGGCCGCCTTCGCGGTACCGGAAGCGGCGCGCACCGCCCGGGACGCCCTGCGCGAGACGCTCGTCCACCTCGGCGGCGCCCCGCTCCAGGGCGGACTGTACGTCTGCGCCAACGCATGGGAACCGTACGTCGAAGAAGCGGCCCACCGCCTCGGCGCACACAGCGCGCTCACCCTCCTCACCACGACGGACCTGCGCAGGGGCGACACCCAGGAGCCTGCCGAACTCGCTCGCCTGCTGTGGCCTCTGCGGGAGATCGCCGACCGCTATGACCGCCTCAGCCGCATCACCCGGCCCCGCCTCACCCGGCTCACCGGCCCTGCCGCACTCTCCCCGGCCACGCTTCTCACCATCGCTGTCGAGCTGGCCGCCGAACTCACCCGCGCCATGGAGCCCGACCCGCTGCTGCCGCCCCAGCTCCTGCCCCACCCCTGGCCCGGCACCCGGGCCAGGGAACTCGTCGCCCGGTGCTGGGCCGCCCTGCACGAACGTGACCAGGGCGAGACCCGCCCGGCCCTCTTCCGCCTCTACGCCGACATCACCCGGGAAGCCGCCGGCCGGGCCGCGCACTGAAGACGGCGCCGAGGACGCACCGACGGCAGGACCACGGTGATCGCGGACGGCACGGTGCCATGCGGCTGGTGTGACGCGACGCATTCGTCCCGCGTCCGGTGAGCGAGCGTGCATTCCCCGGCAGGGGGGACACGAGGCGGTATGGCAAGAAGAGTCGGGAACAGAGTGTCGGCGGAGACGGGAGAACAGGCAGGGGCAGAGGAGACGACGACGCTCAAGCGCGCCCTGACGACCCCGCTGCTGTACTTCTTCATTCTGGGCGATGTCCTCGGTGCCGGGGTGTACGTCCTGGTCGGCCAGGTCGCGGCCGACGCCGGGGGAGCGGTGTGGGTACCGCTGGTCGTCGCACTGCTGCTGGCGCTGCTGACCGCCGCCTCCTACGCCGAGCTGGCGACGAAGTACCCGCGGGCGGGCGGAGCCTCCCACTACGTGACGCGCGCCTTCGGGCCGTTCGCCGGATTCATCGCGGGCTTCTGCATGCTGGCCGCCGGCATCGTCTCCGTGGCCGCGCTCGCCCGCGGCTTCGGCGGCGACTACCTGTCGGCCTTCGTGACCCTGCCCGTGGGGCTCGTGGCCGTGCTGTTCCTGGCCCTGCTGGCCCTGGTCAACGCGCGGGGCATCAAGGAGTCGACCCGTGCCAACGTGGTGGCCACCGTCGTCGAGGTCGGCGGACTGGCCGTCATCGTCGTCCTCGGCGCGTGGCTGCTGCTGCGCGGCGACGGCGACGTGGGGCGGCTCACGGAGCTGGGCACCCCGGAGAAGGGGGCGGCGGCGGCCGTGCTGAGCGGGTCGGTGCTGGCGTACTACTCCTTCGTCGGGTTCGAGACCTCCGTGAACGTCGCCGAGGAGACCCGGGATCCGCGGCGCTCCTACCCGCGCGCCCTGTTCGGCGCCCTCGCCACCGCCGGAGCTGTGTACGTGCTGGTGGGCCTGGCCGCGTCCGCGGCGGTACCGACGGCCCGGCTGGCCGAGTCGAGCGGGCCGCTGCTGGAGGTCGTCGAGGCGGCAGGCGGCGTGCCGACCCGTCTCTTCAGCGCCGTCGCGCTCGTCGCCGTGGCCAACGGTGCGCTGCTCACCGGCATCATGTCCTCCCGCCTGGCCTACGGGATGGCGAAGGACGGGCTGCTGCCCGCCACGCTGACCAAGGTGCTGCCGGGCCGCCGTACACCGTGGGCCGCGATTGCGCTCACCACACTGCTGGCGATGCTTCTCGCACTCACCGGCAGCGTCGCCACCCTGGCTTCCACTCTGGTGCTCCTGCTGCTGGTCGTCTTCCTCATGGTCAACACGGCCGTGCTGGTGCTGCGCCGTGAGCACGGCGAAGCCGACCACTTCCGGGCCCCGACCGCACTGCCGGTACTGGGCATCGCATCCTGTGTGGTGCTGTCCACGCAGATCGAGGCACAGGTGTGGCTGCGCGGACTGACGGTCGTGGCCGTCGGCACGGTGCTTGCGGTACTCGTCGTCGTGCGGCGGACCAGGCGTGCGGACGGAGACGTGCGGAACCCGGCTGAAGACGTGCGGAACCCCGGCTGAACGGGGTGCCGCCGCTTCCGTCGGCCACGGACCGGGACGTCCGGGGTCAGCCGATGTCGAAGTCCAGGTTGGTGACGTACCACCTGTCCTCGATCTTGCTGGAGTGCACCTTGACGTCGAGCCGGCCGGGTTCCAAGCCGGTGGAACGGGACAGGATGATCTTGTCGAGGGTCTGACCGTCAATGGTGATTCCGTCGGCGGGGACCACCACCGTTTCGTCTCCGGTGGCCGGGGTCTCGGCGACCTCGACCTCCGGGTCGGCCGAGGGCGGATCAGGGGTGAACGACTCCCGCAGCTGTCCGAGGTTCTGCTGCACCTGCTTGCCTTCGGGCGTGTCGGTGTCGCACGTCGCCTCCGTGCCGGCTCGTGCGGGCGTCGAGCCGGCAGCCGCTTCGCCCATCAGCAGGCACGCCTCCTTCGGCTGGTTCTTGACGACTGCGGTGACCCACGCCGCGATCGTTCCCTCAGCCGTGGACTGGTCGGCGGCCGAGGCGTGCGGCGCATCCGAGGCCTCTCCCTGCCCGCTGCCCGGCGGCTGCCCCGCGTCGGCGGTGGGCGAGCCGCCCGAACGGGTCTCCTTCTCTCCGGCGTCCGAATCGCTGGAGCACCCCGTGAGAGCCATGACCGCCGCCATCAACACGCCCCCGGCCACCCGGCCGACGCTTCTCTGCCTGTCGCTCACTGACACCGCTCCGGTCGTCCTTCCGTCCGTCCTGTGGGAGTGACGCACCCATGTGCCTCTCCGGGGGTGGCCTTCCGGCACTCCCGTCTGGCGCCACTTTCCTCATGAGAACGCTCCGGGCGGCGAACCGGTTCACCGCCGGCACCCGGTATCGCGGGGGCGCGCCGGGGAGCTGCCGGCCGAGCCACTCCTCCGGAGAAGCCGGGTGCCAGGTGGAACGCGGCCGCGTGGCCGGTGCTGAAAGGGGCTGAGCGGGACACACGTATAGCCGGGATGTACGGCAGTGGCGCGACCGCATGAGGCGCCGCGTAGTGGAAGGAGCGAGGTGGGCGATGCGTGCACTGACTGTGCGGCCCGGCGACAAGCATTCCCTGGAGGTACGGGAGGTGCCCGACCCCGTCCCCGCCGACGGTGAGCTGCTGGTGCGGGGCCTGGCGGTGGGGGTGTGCGGAACGGACAGGGAGATCGCCGGCGGCGAGTACGGCTGGGCCCCGCCGGGCCGTGATCGGCTGGTACTGGGGCACGAGTCCCTCGGGCAGGTGCTGCAGGCGCCCCCCGGCAGCGGCTTCACGGCCGGTGACCTCGTCGCCGGTGTGGTGCGCCGGCCGGACCCCGAACCGTGCGGTGCCTGCGCCCGCGGAGAGTTCGACATGTGCCGCAACGGCCGCTACACCGAACGCGGCATCAAGGAGATCGACGGTTATGGCGCACAGGTGTGGTGCGTGGAAGCCGACTACGCGGTGAAGCTGGAGGCGGGTCTGGAACGCGTCGGTGTGCTCATGGAGCCGACCACCGTGGTGGCGAAGGCGTGGGAGCAGGTCGAGCGTGTCGGGGGCCGTTCGTGGTTCGAGCCGCGTCGCGCCCTGGTGACGGGAGCAGGGCCCATCGGGCTCCTCGCCGCCCTCCTGGGGGCACAGCGCGGGCTGGAGATGCATGTCCTCGACCGGGCGACCGAAGGGCTCAAGCCCGCTCTGGTGCGGGAGTTGGGCGCCACCTACCACGCGGAGGACGCCGAGCAGGTCATCTCCGCGGTACGTCCGGACGTCGTCGTCGAAGCGACGGGCGCGAACGAGCCGGTCCTCGCCGCCCTGACGGGTACCGCGCCCTACGGGGTGGTGTGCCTGACCGGTGTGTCACCCGGCGGCCGCAGGATGACCGTGGACGCGGGCGCCCTCAACCGGGACATCGTGCTGCAGAACGACGCCGTGGTGGGCTCGGTCAACGCGAACCTCCGTCACTACGGCCTCGCCGCGGAAGCGCTGGTACGGGCCGACAGGTCGTGGCTCGAGCGACTGATCACCCGGCGGGTGCCGCTGGAGCACGCGGAGGAGGCGTTCACACCACGACCCGACGACGTCAAGGTCGTCATCGAACTGTAGGCGGCACGGTACGAAGGAAGGCTCCGCATGTCTCAGCACACTGCTCCGCTGGTCGTCGTCATGGGCGTGTCGGGTTCGGGGAAGACCACAGTCGGCCAACTGCTGGCACGGCACCTCGGGGTTCCCTACGCCGAGGGAGACGACTTCCACCCCGCGTCGAACGTGGCGAAGCTGCGGGCGGGTCACCCGCTCGACGACGAGGACCGCCGCCCCTGGCTGGAGGAGGTGGCACGATGGCTGGCCGACCATGCGGACGGTGGAGGCGTGGTGACCTGCTCGGCGCTCAAGCGCCGCTACCGTGCCCGGCTGGCTTCCGCCGCGTCGCGCGTCTTCTTCCTCCACCTCGACGGCTCGCCCGAGCTGATCGCCGCACGCATCACCGCACGACGGGGCCACTTCATGCCGCCCGAGCTGCTCCGTACACAGTTCGCCGACTTCGAAGCACTGGGCGAGGACGAAGCGGGCGCGGCCGTCCCGATCGACGGTACGCCGCAGGAGACGGCGGCTCTCGCTCATGCGGCCGTCACCTCGACCTGACCCGACCCTCGTGCCGCAGTCCGCCGACGGGTCCGCAGGTCGTCGACGGGTCCGCAGGTCGTCGATCACCCAGGCCGTCGGCGCGGTCAGCGGCAGCAGGGGCTCCGTCGCCGTGAGGGGCGTTCATCCCACGGCGTAGTGACCGAGGGCCGGTTCGAGGAGGCCGAAGGCGTCGGCGGCCTCGTCCGCGACGACTGCGGCGATCTCGTCGTTGGTGCGGCCGGCGAGGGTCAGCTCCTGGATGCGGCGGAACATGACGCGGTGCACGGCTGCGAGGAGGGCCGCAGTGGTGCGCGCGGTGATGTCGTCGGGGGAGGAGCCGGTGGCCTCGGCGAGGGCGGCAGCGAGTGCTTCTTCACGCCGGTCGTGAAGTGTGCGCAGACAGGCCGAGAGAGTCGGGCTCTCGTGGATCATCCGGGAGAAGTCCGGGCCGGCGAAGCCGATCACCGGGTCCTGGGCGGCGACGCCCGCTTCGAAGGTGCGGCGCAGCGCGCCCAGGACGGACTCTCCGGCAGGGCGGGCGGACACGGTCTCGGCCAGGCTCGCCACGAACGCGTCCTGGTGGTCGAAGGCCATGTCCTCCTTGCGCGGGAAGTAGTTGGTCACGGTCTTCGTGGCGACGCGGGCGGCGGTGGCGATCTCCGCGATGGTCGTCGACTCGAACCCCTGCGTCATGAAGAGGCGGGTGGCCTGGTCGGAGATCAACTGCCGGGTCTCCCGCTTCTTGGCCTCACGCAGTCCGGTGGTCTCGATACTCATGGCAGGATTTTACCTCGATAGCAAGTTTATGTTGACACCGATTCTTGCCTGCGAGCTAAGTTTACCTCCAACGTAAATTTCTCCCATCGCCTGCTCTCCCACCTCCTGAACCGAAGGAACCCGCGTGCAGATCACCGCTTCCACCGTCTCCCTCACCGTGGACGACGTGGCCGCCTCCCGCTCCTTCTTCACCACCCACCTCGGCTACGAGGAGCGCATGGCCGCCGACGGCTTCTCCTCGCTGAGCCGGCCCGATGCCGCGCCCGACATCGTCCTGCTGCGTCGCGGCACGGAGGTCCTGCCGGCCGACCAGCGCGATCAGCGCGCCGGCGGGCTCATCCTCGCCTTCACCCTCGACAGCGGCATAGCCCAGGAAGAGGACAGGCTCCGGGCTGCGGGCGTCGACATCACCATGCCGTTGCGGGAAGAGCCGTGGGGTGAACGCCTCTTCCAGATCACCGACCCCAACGGTGTGGTCGTCCAGTTCGTGGAGTGGGCCTCGTCCTAGGCGGCCCGACCTCACCCCGGTCGCGGAGTTCACCCGAGGTCCGCTCCGCTCGGCGGGCCGGGGCTACTGCTGACCCCCGTGTTCAGCGCGCGGGCCGGCTCACTGACCGTCGCCGGCGGCTGCACCGAGCGGAGCGCCGGCCGTCCTCGCTCCACGGGCCGCAACCCGACCGCCCGCAGTGTCCCTTGTGAGGGGAACTGCCACGGCTTGGAAAATCGGGGAACATTCCACCTTTAGCCGCCTCTAAACAGGCGGGTTCACCTAGGCATGCGCGGCCCGGCGGACGTAGCATCGAACCGAGGTGTTACAGCCGTATTTCCGCGCGGACAAATGAACCTGGAGCGACAGGCGCCGAATTCAGTGACGTATCGGGTCGAGCGGTCATCGGTCGGGCTCGCAGGAAACGGAGTCGGGGGAGGTCCGTTCGACATGTGCGCGGTGGTTCGCGCAGCGAGAGTGAGGTGTGTTCCGTGGACACACTGGTCATGGCGATTCCCACGGTCGAGGACGGGGCTGCTGCGTGGCATATCGCCCGTGAATCCCGGGTACTCGACGTGAATTCTCCATACAGCTATCTGCTGTGGTTCAGGGATTTCGCCCGTACGTCCGTGGTGGCCTCGGATTCCGGTGACGTCCCCGTCGGATTCGTCACCGGATTCCGCCGGCCCGAGCAGCCGGACACCCTCGTCGTGTGGCAGATAGCCGTGGACCGGGGGCAGCGCGGACGCGGCACCGCCAGTGCCATGCTGGACCATCTCACCGCCCGGCTGACCGCGGACGGCGCCCTGCGGCACCTGGAGACGACCATCAGCCCGGACAACGCCGCATCCCACCGGCTGTTCCGGTCCTTCGCCCGGCGGCACGCGGCACGGCTCGAAAGGGACCTCCTGTTTCCGGCGGAACTCTTCCCGGACACGCACGAAGCCGAGTTCCTCTACCGCATCGGGCCGCTGCTCCGCTGACCGGCGCCCTCGACGGAACTGAGAAGTCAGTCCGTTCGTCCTCCGTAAGGAGCGAGCAATCATGACGGTTCCCCATTCCGCCTCTCACGTGTTCGAGAGGCTCGAGTCCGAGGTCCGCAGTTATTGCCGGGGCTGGCCCACCGTCTTCGACCGTGCGCACGGCAGCCACATGTACGGCGAGGACCATCGTCCCTATCTGGATTTCTTCTCCGGTGCCGGGACGCTGAACTACGGGCACAACAACCCGGTATTGAAGCGCGCGCTTCTCGACTACATCGAACGTGACGGCGTCACCCACGCCCTCGACATGTCGACGGCCGCCAAGCGCACATTCCTGGAGACCTTCCAGGAGACCGTGCTGGAACCGCGCGAACTGCCCTACAAGGTGATGTTCCCCGGACCCGCCGGCACCAATGCCGTGGAGGCCGCCCTGAAGCTGGCCCGTAAGGTGAAGGGCAGGGAAGCCGTCGTCTTCTTCACCAACGCCTTCCACGGCATGTCGCTGGGCTCCCTCGCCGTCACCGGCAACGCCTTCAAGCGGGCGGGTGCGGGGATCCCGCTGGTGCACGCCACCCCCATGCCCTACGACGAGCGACCGGACGGTGGGCAACCCGCGTTCCGCTGGTTCGATCGGCTGCTGGCCGGCGAGGGCTCCGGCCTGGACGCCCCGGCGGCCGTGATCGTCGAAACCGTGCAGGGCGAGGGCGGGCTCAACGTGGCCCGCGCCGAGTGGCTGCGCGACCTCGCCGAACTGTGCCGGCGCCGGGACATGCTGCTGATCGTCGACGACATCCAGATGGGGTGCGGCCGCACCGGCGCGTTCTTCTCCTTCGAGGAGTCCGGCATCGTCCCGGACATCGTGACCCTCTCGAAGTCCGTCAGCGGATACGGACTCCCGATGGCGCTGACCCTGTTCCGTCCCGAGCTGGACATCTGGCAGCCCGGCGAACACAACGGCACGTTCCGCGGCTTCAACCCGGCCTTCGTCACCGCCACCGCCGCGCTGGAGGAGTACTGGCGCGACGGCCGGCTGGAGAAACAGACCCTGGCCCGCGGAGAGCAGCTCGAGCAGGCGTTGCGGGCCGTCGCGGCCGGCCGGACGGATACGGCACCCGACGTGCGTGGCCGTGGGCTCGCGTGGGGCATGGAGTTCGCCGATCCGTCCCGTGCCACCGCCGTGTGCGCCCGCGCCTTCGAACTGGGCCTGCTGCTGGAGACGTCCGGCCCGCAGGACGAGGTCGTCAAGCTGTTCCCGCCGTTGACCATCGACGACGAGGAACTGGAGGAAGGGCTCGCACTGTTCGGTCGCGCGGTCCGGGAGACCGAGCAGCCGCCGCGGTCCGGCCCCCGCTGAGGACACGAGCGCACCGACGGCCGTGGGCGTGCATGCCCACACCGGGCAGAGAGGTGGGATCCATCGTGATCGTCCGTTCCCTGAAGGAGATCGAGGACACCGCCCGGCACGTCAGGGCCACGTCCGGCACCTGGGAGAGCAAACGGCTCGTCCTCGCCCGTGAGCGGGTCGGCTTCTCCCTGCACGAGACGACGCTCTACGCGGGTACGCAGACGACGATGTGGTACGCCCACCACGTCGAGGCCGTGCTCTGCGTCGAGGGCGAGGCGGAGCTGACCGACGAGGAGACCGGCGAGAAGCACTGGATCACGCCGGGAACGATGTACCTGCTGGACGGCCACGAGCGGCACACCATGCGGCCCAAGACCGACTTCCGCTGCGTGTGCGTCTTCAACCCGCCCCTGACCGGCCTGGAGGACCACGACGACAACGGTGCCTACCCTCCCCCGGAGCCGAGTACCCGAAGGGACCCCGAGCCGGGGGAATCCGGAATCGACGACGCGTGAGGACGACCATGATGACGACGTACAACCACCGCCGGACCACCGACTCGTACCCGACCCGCGGCACGACCGAGGCGATGATGCCGCGTCGCGACCCCGTGGTGTGGTCAACACCCGACACGCCCGGCCCCCTCGGGCGGGCCGGACTGCTGGACTTCGAACGCACCGGTTTCACGACCGTCGACACACTGCTGGGCCCGGACGAGGTGGCCCTGTACCGCGCCGAGCTGGACAGGCTGGTCCGGGACCCGGCGATCCGCTCCGACGAACGCGCCGTCGTCGAGCCCACCTCCCACGACATCCGATCGGTGTTCGAAGTGCACCGGATCAGTGAGGTGTTCGCCTCCCTCGTCCGTGACGAACGCGTGGTGGGAGCAGCCCGCCAGATCCTCGGCTCGGACGTGTACGTCCACCAGTCCCGCATCAACGTGAAACCCGGCTTCGGAGCGAGCGGCTTCTACTGGCACTCGGACTTCGAGACCTGGCACGCCGAGGACGGCCTGCCCCGCATGCGAGCCGTGTCGGTGTCGATCGCGCTCACCGACAACCACGCCACCAACGGAAGCCTGATGATCATCCCCGGCTCGCACAGGACGTTCCTGAGCTGCGCGGGGGAGACGCCCCGGGACAACTACAAGAAGTCACTCAGGATGCAGGAGGCGGGGACGCCGTCGAACGAGGCCATCACCGCGCTGTCCGAACCGAACGGCATCCGGCTGATCACCGGCCGTTCCGGCTCCGCGACCTGGTTCGACTGCAACTGCATGCACGGCTCGGGCGACAACATCACACCGTACCCGCGGAGCAACGTGTTCCTCGTGTTCAACAGCGTCGAGAACACGGCGGCGGAACCCTTCGCGGCACCGGCACGGCGCCCCGCGTTCGTCGGAGCGCGCGACTTCACGCCGGTGAGGTGAAGGCCGTAGGTGTGACCGGAGACCACCATGGCTGATCGACGGAGCGGGGAACTCACACCCGGCGGACAGGCGCCGACCGATCTGCTGTACGTACCCGTCCGGCCGGAACGCCGCTGCTACGTGACCTGCTTCTTCCGCACCCCCAGTGGTTGCCGTACCGCCGTCGCCTTCACCTCCTGCGCGCGCTTGCTGGCGGCCCTCGGTCAGGACCATCCGTGGATCAGGCTCTCCGTCACCGCGCTGCGCGCCCTCACCGCGCCCCTCGGGTGCCCCACGATCACCGTCGATCCACAGGTGTCGGTCCGCCCGGGCGGCACCCCCCTCAGAACCCGCCCGGGTCCCGGTACGAGCCTGCTGCCGGGGGCACGGGTGAACCGGTGACGGGAGACGGCCCTCGCACGGCGAGCGGCCCGCAGGCGACGAGCACGGCCGGTCAGGCCGGCTGCCACTCGGAAAGGAGCACGACATGGCGGTCTGCGAGGTATGCGGAAACGACTACGCCCTGTCCTTCGAAGTGCACACGGCCGGTGACGGGGTGCACACCTTCGACAGCATCGAATGCGCCGCCCACCGGCTGGCGCCCATCTGCGACAACTGCCAGTGCAAGGTCCTCGGACACGGGCACCAGGCCGACGGGCGCTTCTTCTGCTGCGCCCACTGTGCCCGGGCACGCGGCTACGAGACCCTCACGGACAGCGCGTGACCGGGCGGTCTCTTCACGGCCGGTGATCCGGGCACCTGCTCACCCGGTGTCGTCGTCGGCCGGCCCGCCGGTGGAGGCGTGCGCCGCGAGTGCCGCGTCGGCGGCAGCCAGGTGGCGGCTGACCGGGCCGAAGGAGACCAGGCCGCTCCCCGCCCCCGCGTACTCGGCTTCGGCCGCGGCGAGTTCCCGCCGGGCGCGACGCAGGACCGGCAGGTGCCCGACGGACGCGGCGGCCCGGGCGAGTACGCACCACAGGGCCTCCTGAAGGAGGTCGTGCGGGGGCCGGGGAACGGTCGACAACGCCTGACGAGCCTCAGCGGTGGCGCCCGAGGCGGCCAGCAGCAGGGGCTCGAGCCAGGGCCGGTACGGGCCCGGGTCCAGGCCGGCGAAGTCGCCGGGAGCCGGCAGGCCGTCACCCCGCAGGACGGGAACCAGCGTGACGAGGGCCGCGGCTCCCCGGGTCAGGCCGGGCATGCCGCAGTCGGCGGTCTCCGCCAGGACGTGTGCGTACCGGCGACGGGCGGCGGGCCGGCCTTCGGTCTCGCAGGTGCGCAGCGCCCGGTACCAGGCGGTGAAGACACCGGCGAGCGGCCGTTCGTTGCGGTGCGCGAGCCGGTCGATCTCCTCGGCTTCGGTGTCCGCTCCCGTGAAGTCGCCGAGGCCGGCGAGCGCCTGGAGGCGAACGATACGGCCCAGCACCTCGTGCCCGGGGAGCTGGTGGTCGACGGACAGCCGGGTCAGCTCACTGCCGAGGGCGTTCCGGCGGGCGGCCGAACCGCAGTCGGCGAACGCCTGCATGAAGGCCCCGTTGAGGGCGAACGCGAGGAGAGCGGGGTCGCCGAGGCGACGGGCGAGCCGGACGGCCTCCTCGGCGGCGCGTTCGGCGCGCAGCCGCCACGGCTCGGTGACGGGGGCGCCGGAGGCCCGGGGAAGCGGTGCGTCCGCGGCGGCGTCGCCCCGGGACTCGACCGCCACGACGGACAACAGCCGGGCGCGCAGGGCGGGCGGCCCTTCGGGGCCGAGCCGGGCTGCGGCACGGGCGGCCGCCCGGGACAGTTCCCCGGCGCCTTCGGGGTCGTCGGCGCGGGTCCACACCGCCGGGACGTCGTAGGAGCCGATGATCCGGGCCGCCAGTTCCGGGTCACCGGTCGTCTCGGCCGCCGCGACCAGGTCCCGGCGGTGCCGGTGTGCCTCCACCAGGCCGTCGGGGCCCGTCACCGCGAGATCGCGCAGCAGGCCCGCGGTGGCGTGCAGCCGGGCCCGGGACCGGGCAGGCACCGACCGGTCCCAGGAGGCCGCCGCCCGGTCCCAGACGCTGTCGGCCATCCCGGCCGGTTCGGTCGCGGAGGTCGCCGCCGGGCTGAGAAGGCGTGCCTCTGTCCGTGCCAGAGCGGCACCGCCTCCACCCAGGACGTCACGGGCCCGGGCCACTGCCCGCAGGGCCTCGCCGCGCCGCCCGGCACGGTCGAGCGCGGTGGCCAGCAGCACCCAGCCGTCCTCCCGGCCGGGGTGGGCGGCGACATGGGCGCGCAGATCGACGACCGCGTCCCGGGCGGCGCCGGTCGCCAGCAGGGCGTCAGCCCGCCGCTCGACCGCGTCGAGCCTCATCGCCTCCAGCCGCACCCGCTCGGCGGCGGCCCACGCGGCAGCGGGGAAGTCGGCGAGCACCGGTCCCCGCCAGCAGGCGAGCGCCTCGTCCCACAGGGCGACGGCCACGTGCGGCGGCGCCTGCCCGGCCCGCGCGGCGGCGTCCTCGAACCGCCAGGCGTCCACCGCCCCGCGGCTCGCCCGTAGTACGTAACCGGGGCCATCGGTGACCAGCAGGCGGGACGGCTGCCGGGGTGGGCGTCCTGGCTCCAGGGCGCGGCGCAGCGCCGCCACGAACGTGCGAACCGCGCCGACCGCACCCGCCGGAGCCTCGTCCTCCCACAGGTCGGCCACCAGCCGGCCGACCGGCACCACCCGGCCCCGGGCGATCAGCAGCCGCCCGAGCACCTCCCGGTGGCGGGGCGCGCCGAGTGGAAGGGACGACCCGTCGGCGTCCCAGGCGGCCACCGGACCCAGCAGTCCGAACTCCACACCCACGGCAGGGTCCTTTCGCGGGCGGCCCGGCGCCCGCGGGTCCCGCATGTCCACTCATCGATCGCTGATCCGGGGCCCGCAACCTGGGTGACGTCCCCGGACGTTCCGGACCACCGCTGCCGGAGGTCCGGAACGTCCACTCTGCCACGAACCACAGGAGTCACCGTGACAACCCCGCGCATCCCCGGCTTCACCGAGCACCGCGTGACCGTCGACGACGGCGTCGCTCTGAACGCCGCCGTCGGCGGCGCGGGCACCCCGGTCGTCCTGCTGCACGGCTTCCCGCAGACCCACCTGATGTGGCGGCACGTCGCCGCCGACCTCGCCGCCGACCACACCGTCATCTGTCCCGACCTGCGCGGCTACGGCGCCAGCGACAAGCCCGCCGAGACCGGCCCCGACGTCTACTCCAAGCGGACCATGGCCCAGGACGTCGTACGCCTCGCCGCCGAACTGGGCCACGACCGCTTCACCCTGGCCGGCCACGATCGCGGCGCCCTGGTCGCCTTCCGCGCCGCCATGGACCATCCCGGCACCGTCACCCGGGCCCTGTTCCTCGACGTCCTGCCGACCCTCGACATGTGGGACGCGCTGCGCGGAGTGAACGGCGCGGTCGGCTTCCACCTCTACCTGATGGCCCAGGCCCCCGGCCTGCCCGAGGAGATGATCCAGAGGTCCGCCGACCGCTTCTTCGGCTACTTCCTCGACGCCTGGACCAAGGACCCGGCCGCCATCCCCGCCGACGTCCGCGCGCACTACCTCGCCGCCTCCGCGGCAGCCGTACCCTCCGTCGTCGCCGACTACCGCGCCTCAGCCGGCGTGGACGTCGACCACGACACCGCCGACAGGGACGCGGGCAACACGTTGGCCATGCCGGTGACCGTCCTCCAGCAGGACTGGGGCGCCGCCCTCGGCTACCACGCCCAGGGCTTGTGGAGCGCCTGGACCGACGACCTGGAGCACCGCACGGTGTCCTGCGGCCACTTCATGGCCGAGGAGGATCCCCAGCTGATCGCCGACGAGATCAGGGCACTCGCCACCCGCTGAACGGGCCCACCGACGCACCTCTCCCTCCTGTCGCGCGAGCCCAGGACGGAGGGAGAGGAGCACGCGGCGGGACGCGGACCGGTCTCCCAGCAGACCGGCGTCGGTCACGCCGTTCGTGTCTGCCGGGCGGATGTCAGTACCGCGGTCAGGAAGCGACGCACCGTCTCCACCTCGCTCGTGTCGAAGTCCTCCGCGACCGCCACCACTTCGGCGATCAACGGACCGAAGAAGGACCACCCGAGTTCCATGGCCTTGTCCTCCACCTTCAGCAGCACGCGTCGCCGATCGACGGTGTCCTTGGTACGCCGGACCAGTTCGAGCCGCTCCAGCCGGTCGACCAGGGCGGTGGTGCCGGCCGAGTTCAGGCGCATCCGACGACCGAGCCATCCCGGCGTGGCGGCGATGTCGTCCCGCGCCGCATCCAGCAGATGGATCAACGCGCGTACGTCGGTCGGGTGCAGCCCGTGGCGCGCGGCGAACTCGGAGCCGAGCAGGTCGAACTCGACGGTCACCGCGCGCAGCACGTGGACCAGCTTCATGGCCGGGCTTTCGTCGTTCATTCACGCTCCCTGCAATCCATGCGTAACATCTCTCGCTGAACGAGAATATCGCTCAACGAGAGGAACGCCTGGTGTCCCGGACCGCGTTCGACGTGACCTATGACGAACTCCGCGCCCGCTGGCCGGACTCCACCGAGGATCGCGACATCGACACCCCCTACGGGCGCACCCGAGTCCACGTGTACGGTCCGGCCGACGGCACCCCGCTGGTGCTGCTGCACGGCGGTTCCGCCACAGGTCTGGTCTGGTTCGCCAACGCACCGGCTCTGGGCCGGCGCCACCGGATCCACGCCGTGGACATCCTGGGTGACGCAGGCCGCACCGTACGCGGCGGCACACCCCTGAAGACCGCCGACGACCTGACCGGCTGGCTGGACGCCCTGCTGGACGGGCTCGGCCTCGCCGCCACGCACCTGTGCGGCCACTCCTACGGCGCCTGGCTGGCCGTCAGATACGCACTCCACGCATCCCAGCGGGTCGACCGCCTCGCACTCATCGACCCCACCCAGGTCTTCGCCGGCTTCCGTCCCCGCTACTTGCTGCGCGCCCTTCCCCTTCTCATCCGCCCCAGTCAGGCCCGCGCCGCCGCGTTCCTGGCGTGGGAGACGGCGGGAGTTCACCCGGACGGGACCTGGCAGCGCCTGTATGCCCTGGCCGCGACCGTTCCCGGCCGCAAGCTGATCGCAGGCACCCGCCCCCGGGCAGCCGACCTCCGTATGCCCGTCCTGGTCGTGCTCGCGGAACACAGCCGCGCCCACGACGCCGGGAAGGTCGCCGACCGAGCCCGCCGGGAGCTGCCGCACAGCAAGGTGGTGGTACTGCCCGGAGCCACCCACCACTCGCTGCCTCTCACCGCGCCGCAGCAGCTGAACGAACACCTGACGGCGTTCCTGGGCTGACGCCGTTCACTCGGGGCCCTGACACCGTGACGCGCGGAAAAGCGGGAGCAGTTCCGGTCGCGCCCTCCTACGCTGTGGTCTTTCGTCCCTCGGCACGCCGGGCGCGCCAGGAACACAGGAGGATCGATGAGTGTCCGCAGTCTGACCCATGCCGAGGCGCAGGAGCGAGCCGCACTGCTGACGGTCGAACGCTACGACGTGGCCGTCGACTTCACGGACCTGCCGGACGGCCGCGACGTACGGTGCGTGTCCACCGTCGCGTTCTCCTGCGCCGAGCCGGGCGCCGCGACGTTCGTCGACTGCGCGGCGACGGTGGTCTCCGCCACGCTCAACGGCACCGCCCTGCCCCCCGCCGTCGAAGGGCGCATCGCGCTGCGCGACCTGGCCGCGCACAACACGCTGCGCGTGCAGACCGTCCAGTCGGACACGACCCACGGGCCGGGCGTGCACAAGGCCGTGGACCCCTCCGACGGCGAGGTGTACGTCTGGACGTCGTTCGAGCCGGACGAGGCGCGTTTCGTGTGGGCCTGCTTCGACCAGCCCGACCTCAAGGCCCCGCACGCCTTCACCGTCACCGCCCCGGCCGGGTGGACCGTGACCAGCAACTCGGGGGCCGCTCGCACCGAGGCGTGCGACGGCGGACGCCGGTGGGTCTTCCCCGACACGCCGCCGCTGTCCCCGTACAACACGGTCGTCAACGCGGGCCCCTTCCACGAGGTCCGCCGGGAGGTCGACGGGCACGACCTCGGCCTGTACGTCCGCCGGTCCCTCGCCGGTGTACTGGAGCGCGACGCCCAGGAGATCCTCACCCTCACCGGCCAGGGCCTCGCCTTCTACGCCCGCGTCTTCGCCATGCCGTTCCCGCAGCGCCGTTACGACCAGGTCTTCGTGCCGGAGTTCGGCGGGGCCATGGAGAACTACGGCTGCGTCACCTGGTCCGACACCTTCTTGCGCCGCTCCGACCCGACGCCGGCCGAGCGGGAACTGCTCGCCAAGGTGCTGCTGCACGAGATGGCGCACATGTGGTTCGGCAACATCGTCACCATGCGCTGGTGGGACGACCTGTGGCTCAACGAGGCGTTCGCGGAGTTCGCCTGCCACTGGGCGGCCACCCGCGCCACCGCCTACACGGACGCCTGGGCCGGGCACCTCGCGAGCGGCAAGCTCAAGGCGTACCTGGCCGACCAGGGGCCGGCCTCCCACCCGATCCGCCAGCCCCTGCACGACGTCGCGGAGGCCGCCGCCGTCTTCGACGACATCACCTACCCCAAGGGCGCCTCGGTCCTCCAGCAGCTCATGACCTACGTGGGGGAGGAGACCTTCAGCGCGGGCATGAGCGACTACTTCACCCGGCACGCCTGGGGGAACACCACCCTGCAGGACCTCATCGACGCGCTCGGCCGGGCCTCGGGGCGGGACCTCGACACCTGGCGGGCCGGATGGCTGGACACCGCGGGCACCGACCGGCTGACCCTCGAACACGGGCCCGACGGCGCGGTGCTGCACGCGGCCGGGCCGTCCGGCTCCGCGCCCCGTCCGCAGGTCCTGGCCGTGGGCGCCTACCGCCGTGCGGCCACCGGCCTGGAACGCGCCGCTCGCGCCACCGTCGAGGTCCGCGGCCCCCGCACGCCGGTCGACCTGCCCCCCGGCGCGGACCTGTACCTGGTGAACGACGACGACCTGACCTTCGCCACCGTGCGACCGGACCCGGCCTCCCGGGACGCCCTGCTGCGCCACGCCGCCGACCTGCCCGGCGCGCTGTCGCGAGGCGTCGCCGTAGCCACCGTGTGGGACATGCTGGTCACCGGGCAGGCCACCGCGGCGGAAGTCTCCCGCAGCATCGGCGCCGTCCTGGAGGCCGAGACCTGTGACGCTGTCGTCGAGCCGTACCTCACGCTCGCCGGGGACGTCGCCGAGCTGTGGGCGCCGCAGGACGAGCGGGCCGTACTGACCGGGGCGTTCGCCGCCACGTGCCGCCGGCTCGCCGATCGGGCCCGGCACCCCGCGAGGCGCCGCGTCGCGCTGCGCTCCCTGGCCCGGGCCGCGAGCGGCGGCGAGCTGGAGCGCCTGCGGGCCGAGGCCGAGGCGGGTGACGACCACGACCTGCGGTGGCGTGCCCTGGCCCGCGCCGTCGAGCTGGGCGAGGCCCCCGTGGCGGACGCTGCCCGGCTGCTGGCGGCCGATCCCGACCCGGACGCCTGGGTCCAGGAGCTCTGCGTGCGCGCCGGCGCGCCGGACGCCGGGACGAAGGAGGCGGTCTGGCACGTGCTGGCGGACGAACGGGCCGTACCCGTCTCGTGGGTGGGCCGGGTGGCCACCGCGTTCTGGCGCCCCGGACAGGACGCGGTGCTGAGGCCGTTCACCCGCCGCTACCTCGATCTCGTGCCCGGCCTCGACCGCGGCGGCATGATCCCCGCCATGGTCTACACGGGCCGGCTCCTGCCGAGGTTCGCGATCGACGGGGGCTTCCTCGACGAGGCCCTGGAAGCGGCCGGGACGGCGGCCCCGGTGGTACGCAAGACGCTGACCGAACACGCCGACGTCACCCGCCGCATGCTCCGCTCGCGCGGCGTCGCGCAGCCCGACACCGCGTGAGTCGGACAGCCGGCCACGGGCAGCTCGCAGCCGGGCATGGTGCGCTCGACCGGTGCGCGGCCCGGTCCCCCCGCCGTCGGTCCGCTCCTGCCCGCTCCGGCCCGGATCGCCCGGACAGCGTGCAGGTGCGGCGGCGCTCCTCAGGCCCGTCGGCTCACCAGGACGAGGGGGAGCCGCCCGTCAGGAGTGTCCCCTCGTGCCCGGTCGTGTTCCGGGGGGTGGCTAGCCTGAGCGCATGCGTGTCATCAGGGATCTGCCGGTACTGGCGGCGGGTGAGGGAGACGTGCCCTTCGTGATCCAGGGGTACAAGGAGGTCGTCTCCGCCGACACGACATGGAACGCACACTCGCATTCCTGGCACGAACTGCTGTGGAACGAGTACGGCGCGTCCACCGCGGTGGTCGGCTCCCAGGTGTGGTGCATCACGCCGACGCTGGGACTGTGGATGCCGGCAGGGCAGCTGCACGCGGCCTCCGCGGTCGCCGGGACCGTCTACCGTGCGCACTTCCTCCGGCACGGCACACAGTCGACGCTGCCGGACGTGCCGGTCGCCGTGGAGATCACGGATCTGCTCCGGCTGCTCCTGGAACGGCTGGAGGAACCCGATCTCTCGCCGCGCTCCCGGGAGGTGACCGAGGCGATGGTGATCGACGTGATGCGCCCGTCGCCCCGGGCGCTGCTGGTGCACCTGCCCATCTCCGCCCTGCTGCAGCCCATCGTGGACGCCGTGCGGGCCGATCCCTCCGACCAGCGGACGCTCGCCGGCTGGGCATCCGTGCTGGGGTGCAGCGCGCGCACGATCACCCGTGCCTTCCTGCGCGAGACGGGGATGAGCTTCGCCCGCTGGGTGGCTTCGGTGCGGGCGCAGCATGCCGTGCGTCTGCTGTCCCTCGGCTTCGACGTCGACGAGGTCGCCCACGCGGTGGGGTACCGGTCGGCCAGTGCCTTCGGGGCGGCCTTCCGGCGCACGACGGGGCTGACGCCAGGTACGTTCCGCACGCGGTGACGGTGCCGGGCCGGGGTGGGGGAGCCGGGCCGGTGAGTCGGTGACGCCCCGCCGCGGTGCGGTGTCCCGATCGCTACAAGAGCTGTCGCAAAGGCTCGATTGATCGTCACATCGAGACTCCCTACGCTGTTACCAAGCCAAGGCTTACCTAAGTTACCCGCCGGCCCTGCTGGAGTACCTCCGGTGCCCGGCACCCCGGAACACAAGTGGAGCACCTGTCGATGAGAACCCCACGTCTGCGCACGCTCGCCCTCGGAGCCGTCCCCGCCGGCATGGCCAAGGCCGACGTCGGCGACGACGACGGCGACGGCGTGCTCCCCTGGGTCGAGAAACGCCTCAAGCAACTGGACGCCAAGACGCCGGTGCCCTTCGACGAGACCGACGGATGACCCCGAGATTCGCCGCCGTCCTGCCCGACCTCGCGCCCTGGCGTACCTCCCGCGACTTCCGCCTGCTGTGGGTGCAGGGCCTCATCACCTACCTCGGCAGCGTGATGGCGCTGATCGCACTGCCGCTGCAGATCAAGGAACTGACCGGCTCACCGCTCGCGGTGGGCGCGATGGGCGCCGTCGAACTGGTGCCGCTGGTGGTCTTCGGCCTGTACGGCGGGGCTCTCGCCGATGCCGTGGACCGGCGCAAGGTCATTGTGCTCACCGAGGCGGGACTCGGCCTCCTGGCCGTCCTCCTGCTGCTGAACGCGCTGCTGCCGCGCCCCATGCTGTGGCCGCTGTACGTGGTGGCGGCCGGGGTGGCGGCACTCGCCGGGTTGCAACGCCCCGCACTGGACTCGCTGCTCGCCCGGATCGTCCCGCACGAGCAGCTTCCCGCGGCGGCGGCGCTGAACGCCCTGCGCTGGCAGGCCGGTGCGATCGCCGGACCCGCCCTCGCCGGACTCGTCGTGGCGTACGCGGGCAACGTCCCCGCGTACGCCACCACGGTCGGCTGCTTCCTGGTCTCGGTGCTGATGTGCCGTCTGCTCTCGCCGATGCCGCCGGTCGAGCACGCGGCCAAGCCGTCGCTGCGCGGCATCATCGAAGGTGCGCGGCACGCGTGGTCGCGTCCAGTGCTCCTGGGCACCTACGCGGTGGATCTCGCGGCGATGTTCTTCGCGTTTCCCAACACCATCTTCCCGTTCCTCGCCGACGAACTCGACGCCGACTGGGCGCTGGGCCTGATGTACTCGGCGGGTGCCGTCGGCTCGTTGCTGGTGAGCCTGACCAGTGGCTGGGCCTCCCGCACCCAACGGCACGGTCTGCTGGTGGTGTTCGGCGCGGCCGGCTGGGGCCTGGCCATGGCGGCGGCCGGCTGGACGTCGAACATCTGGCTGGTCCTGGTGTGCCTGGGGCTTGCGGGTGCGGGGGACATGGTGAGCGGGCTGGGCCGTTCGACCATCTGGAACCAGACCATCCCCGACCGGCTGCGCGGCCGGCTCGCCGGGATCGAGGTCCTCTCCTACAGTGTCGGCCCCCAGCTGGGCCAGGTCCGTGCCGGGGCGATGGCGGGGTGGACCGGCGCCCGGCCGGCGATCTGGAGCGGCGGGCTGGCCTGCGTCGCCGCGGTGGGCCTGCTCACCGCCGCGCTGCCGGGCCTGGTCCGCTACGACGCCCGAACCGACCCGGACGCCCTGCGACGGGCCGGTGCGAGCACCGCAACCACCCCGGGACAGGAGGGCGCGGCCGTCGAAAGGTAGCTCCGCCGCACTGCTGCCACGGACGCGCCGCCCCGCACCGGCCGAAGACGCGCGTCCGAGGCGGGACCCGGCCCGGTGCCGACGCGGCCGGTCATTCCGGCGGACTGCCGAAGCCGAGGGTCCAGGTCCGGAGGACCGGCTCAAGGTGCCGGCAGGCTGCCGGCCGGGAGCCGAGCGGGACCGCCCGGCACGTGACCGCCGAGGAAGGAGGACCCGGCTGGGAATCCGGCGACCGCCCGCGGCCCCGGCCCCGCAGGCCGAGCAGTCGGTCGGCGCCGGGACCGGCGGGCTCACGCTTCGGGGCCATCGGGCGCGCCTGGTGCGTGCACGGGGGGTCGGGCGGGCTGAGGTGTGCTCGCGGGTCAGGCCCGCGTGGGCAGGGTGAGGATCTCGCATCCGGTGTCGGTGATGGCGACGGTGTGCTCGCTGTGCGCGGTGCGGCAGCCCGTCGCGCTGCGCAGCGTCCACCCGTCGGCATCGGTGACGAGCGCGGCGGTGTCGGCCATGACCCAGGGCTCCAGGGCCAGCAGCAGTCCGGGGCGGAGCTTGAAGCCGCGACCGGGCCGTCCGGTGTTCGCGACGTGCGGGTCCTGGTGCATGGTCGAGCCGATGCCGTGGCCGCCGAACTCGGTGTTGATGGGGTAGCCCGCCTCGCCGAGGACCGCACCGATGGCGTGGGAGACGTCGCCGACGCGCGCTCCGGGCCCGGCGGCGGCGATGCCGGCGGCGAGTGCGCGTTCGGTCGTCTCGATCAGTGCGACGCTCTCCGCCGGCCTGGCCCTGCCCACCAGGAAGCTGATCGCCGCGTCTGCGGCGACCCCGCCTCTGACGACGGCGAGGTCGAGAGTCAGCAGATCCCCGTCGGCCAGCCGGTAGTCGTGAGGCCGCCCGTGGAGCACTCCGTCGTTGACAGCCGTGCAGATGTAGTGCCCGAACGGGCCGCGTCCGAAGGAGGGCGCGTAGTCGACGTAGCAGGACTGCGCTCCCGCGTCGGTGATCATCTCCTTGGCCCATCGGTCGATGTCCAGCAGGTTCGTCCCGACCGCGCTGCGCCGCCTCAGTGCCTGCAGGATGTCCCCCACCAGGGCGCCGGTGCTCCTCGCGCGCTCAAGACGCGCGGGGTTCAGGATCTCGATCATGACGGCCTTTCGCGTGCATCCAATAACTATACCGGTATAACTGTACCGCTCTCGCCGTGCCTCGACCGACGCCGCACCGGCACAGGAGTCGTCCCGCCGGCACCCCTCCACGGTGCGGCGCAGGACAGTGCCGGAACCCGCCGGGCGTTCGACAAGGTGCCCGAATCCGGGCTCAGCAGGACCTCTTGGTCCTAGGATCGGGCCATGAGCAGGATCGACCGCGCCGGCCGGGTCATCGCGGCATCACCGGCGACTGTCTACGGAGCCCTTCTCGACCGGAAGTCGCTCGAGGCCTGGCTGCCGCCGGAGGGGATGCGCGGCCGGGTCGAGCGCTGGGATCCCAGGCCTGGCGGCGGGTTCCGGATGGTTCTCACCTACCTCGATCCCACCGACAGCCCCGGCAAGACCTCGGCGGCGACGGATGTCGTCGACGTCGGGTTCGCCGACCTGGTGCCGGCGGAGCGTGTGGTCCAGCGGGTGGTGTTCGAGGCCGATGATCCGTCGTACGCGGGCACCATGACGATGACCTGGCACCTCGCCGCCGCCGGTGACGGGACCGAGGTGACCGTCACCGCCACGGACGTGCCACCCGGCATCGACCGAGGGGACCACGAAGCCGGGATCGCCTCCTCGCTGGCCAACCTGGCGTCGTACGTCGAAGCGGCCGGCTGACACCGGCGGTGTGGGAAGAGGGGGATGGCGATGGAAGCGGCCAAGTGGTCGGTGGACCGTGAGCGCTTGTCGAAGTGGGTTCCCGAGGGCGAGCGGATGACGGCCGGCTGCGCGGTGACGTACGGACGCACGCTGTGGGGCTTGATCCCGCGACGCGCTTCACTCTTGTTGACCGACCGTCGGGTACGAGTACTGCGTCACCGAGGCAATGACCTCCGGTACGCCATACGCGGTGTCTGGTTCGAGATGATGCGCGGCGAGGCCGAGGTGGTCTGCAGGAACCCGCGGGTGCGGGTGGAGTTCGACAAAGGACAGGAAGTCGAACTGCGCCGGCGCGATGGCGGGGTGGAGCGCCTGCTGATCAGCCAATGGGACGCGGTGCATGCCGATGCTCTGTATGCGGCGTTCCCTCCAGGAGGCGGCGGCCCGCGGTGACGCCGGTGGCTCGTGAGTCCGCCCGGACTCGCCGCCGCACTGCTACCAGCGGCTCGTCGACCTGGGCCTGGCCGACGTCGCCCTAGTTCCCGCCGGCGCCGGGTGGCGTCGACGGGACGGGGAGCTGGGCTCCGGGCCCGGGGTCAGGGCGGACGCTGTTGTAGTGCACGCCCGGGCCCCAGTTGTGGCGCGCGCCGGTCATGCACCACCCGCACAGAGGGCTGTCTCCGAGACCGTAGCGGTGGGTCTTGCGCCGGCACACGGCGCAGGGGCCGACCTTGTGGCCGGGGCATGTCAGGGCGGAAGGGTCGGGTTCGGTGATCGGTGGGGGAGGGATGGTCATGCGCTCGGTCCTGTTCCTGGGCGATGCCTCACATATCGCCGCAAATGCAGGATATCGACCAGGCGGCGGGAGTGCCCGGTCAGTGCGCCGCGGTGGTGGTGAGGGCAGCGGGGTGGCTGGATAATTCGGTGATGCCGAGCGCGCTGTCGGGTCGGCAGTGCCCGCACGAGGTGAGCCCTGCGGCGAGCAGGCGGCGGGCTTCGTCCCGGTCGACGGGGCGGCGTCGCTTGCCGGCGATGTAGCAGTCGCCTGCGTGGACCTGCAGGGGTGGACGCCGGTCGCCGATGCCGAGTTCGACGATCCACTCCGGCTGGGGCGGCCGGTTGCGGCGGCCGCATTCCTCCTCCGCCTGCCGCTTGGTGAGGGCGGCGATCTTGGCGTCGATGCGCTGCAGCCACAGGGCGTGCCAGACCCGCAGGGTGTGCAGGCGGTCGAGGTCGGGCGGCAGGTCATCGAACATGTTTTTGATTCTAGGCGCATGATCCGCAGCTGGGGCACTCGCGTGTTCGATTTTATGTTCGATAACGTGGGTGGTGGGAGGTGGTGGTCGTGATGACGGAAGGGACCGCGTCAGCGGGTGTGGTGCCGACGGTGATGCATGTGCGCTGCCCGGACCGGCTGCCCGAGGAGACCTACCGGCAGGTTCTCGAGCAGATCGCCGAGCTGTCTCCGGTGGTGCAGGCGCTGCCGCCGTCGGCTGCGCTGGTGGAGCTGAAGGGCGCCCTGCGCTATCACGGCACGGACACCCGGCGACTGGGGGAGATGCTGCGGGTCCGCACGATCTCCCGCCTCGGCGTCGACGTCCGTATCGGGATCGGCCCGTCGATCACGGTCGCGGCTACGGCGTCCGCCCAGGTCCCCGAGCCAGGCGGAGTACTGGCCGTCCCGCCCGGCCAGGCGGCCCACTGGCTCGCCCCGCTACCGGTGGAGGCCCTGCACGGCATCGGCCCGCGCCAGGCCGAAGCCCTGCACGAGTACGGCATCCACACCACCGGCCGGCTCGCCGCCATCTCACCCGCCACCGTGCAGCGCCTGCTCGGCGGCAAAGCCGGCCGCACCGCGGCCGACCGGGCCCGCGGCATCGACCCCCGCCCCGTCGTCCCCCGCGCCCTGCCCTCCTCCGCGACCGTCCGCCACGCCTTCGACCGCGACACCCTGGACGGCGCGGAGGTCCGCGCCACCCTCCTCGACCTCGTCGTACAACTGGGGCGGCTGCTGCGCGACCGCGGTCAGGCCGCCCGCGCCCTGACCCTCACCCTCCGCTTCGCCGGCGGCACCGGCTGGGAGAAGACCCGCCGCCTGACCGAGCCCTCCCCGCACGACGACGACTTGCGCGCCCTCGCCTACCGGCTGATGGACGCCGCCGGACTGCAACGCGGCCGCCTCACCGGCATGGCCCTGAAGGGCGAGGACCTCGTCGACGCCGACCGGGTCGCCCAGCAGATCAGCCTGGACACCGCCCGCGAGGCCCGCCTGGTCGCCGAAGCCGCCATGGACCGCATCCGCGACAGGTTCGGACCTGGTGTCATCGGCCCGGCCGCCACCCGCCGTGCCTCCTGAACCGTCCGTCCCGGGCGCCCGGGAGGAAGGCGCCCGCACTGCTTCGGACGGTCGCCGGGATGTTCCCTGAGACAGTGTCCCCGGGCCTCACCCCTTGCCCATGAGGACGATCGTTCGGCTGAAGCCTCATGGAGCCTCTCGCCGCGCAGGCGACCGCCCTTCACGATCACCCGGCCCATCGGCCCCGTCCGGCTACCGGACGGGGCCGATGCCGGCTCTGCAGCCCTTCCCCTGTCGGCTGCGGTCCGTGTTCATCGGGTGGGTACGAGAGCGATGGGGGCGTCGGCGAAGTGGAGCGTCGCGTGGGCGACGTGCCCGACGTAACGGTTGACGGGGTCACCGCGGCGGCCGACCACCAGAAGCTGGGCGGAGGATGCCAGAGCCACCAGCACTTCCGAGGCCGGTCCCGGTTCGACGTGCTCGATCACCGTGACCCCTGGATGACGTCGGCGCCACGGCTCCAGCAGGGCGGCGAGGTCATGACGGTGGACTGCTTCCAGACCGCCGCGCTCGTCCGCGCGGCGCACCAGTTCGGGCTCGTACGTGAACGCGGTGGGCGGAGTCCAGGCGCGCACGGCGCGCAGGGGAGCGCTGCGCGTGGCGGCGGTACGGAAGGCGAAGTCCAGGACCGCTTCGGCTTCCTCCTCCTGCCGGGGGACGCCCGCCGTGACCTCGCCGTCCTGCGGGCGGTGGTGGACGGCTCCGCCGCGGATCATGACGACGGGGCAGACGGCCTGGCTCAGAACGCGAAGGCCGACTGATCGCAGCAGGAAACCGGCCACCGGCCCCGGCCGGCGGGAGCCGAGCACGATCATCTGCGCCTCGCGGCCGCGCTCGGTGAGCAGCTCCGCCTCGGGCCGCACCGCCAAGTCGGCGCTCACTTCGACGTCGTCGTAGTGTTCCCGCACCCAGGCCAGCGCACCGTCGAGCAATCGGCCGGCAGCGCGGTGCTCGAGGTCGGCGTCGCCGGCGAGCAGCCGGGAGGTTCCGGCCAGTGGGGTGTAGCCGTGCAGCAGCACGAGCGGAGTCCTGAGCCGTCGTGCCTCGCCGGCCGCCCAGCCGGCCGCGAGCAGACTGTCCGACGTGCCGTCGATTCCGGCGATGATGGGTTGCGGCACGGCAGTCTCCCTGTATGAGGTCGGCAGCGTCTGACGGAGCCGGTGGCACTCGGTGGGCCGTGTCCGGGGAGGCTGATCCACTTCGGCTGGTCATGTCGTCCTGCGAACGGTGACGACGGGGCAGTGCGCGTGAGTCATCAGAGCCTGGCTCACCGAGCCCAGGAGCAGTCCGGCGATGCCACGGCGCCCGCGGGCACCGACAACCATGAGTTGAGCTGTCTTGCTTGCCTCGATCAGGACCTCATGCGGTGTGCCGTCCACCAGGTCGTGTCTGACGGTAATGTCCGGACAGGTGTCCGTACGGCCGGCGATCGCCTGGGCCAGTGCTCGTGCTGCGGGCGGCGGAGCTGCGCTGGACGTGGCCTTGTCCGGCTGCCAGGCGTGAAGGGTCACGAGGTCGGCCTGGCGCTGTGCGGCTTCGGCGCAGGCGACCTCGATGGCCTCGTCGCTGTCCGGGGAGCCGTCGACGCCCAGGACGACCGGCCCGGTTTCCGCGGACGTCCGGTAGTCCTCGCGGACCGTCATCACCGGGCAATGGCTGCGGGCGGCCAGGGACACCGGTGTGGATCCCAGCAGCAGGCCCAGGACGCCCCCGACACCTCTGGAACCGACAACGATCAGGCCGGCAGCCTGTGACTGGGCTTCCAGCACGTGCACCACGTCACCCGTCACCACGGCCACGGTCACCGCGACCTCGGGCGCCACAGCCACGGCGTGCGCCGCTGCCTCGTTGACCAGTGTCCCGGAAGCCGGGTCCGGCACCATGTACCTGGGCTTGATCGGGACTTCGGCATGCACTACACGTAACGTGGCGCGGCGCCGGGCTGCCGCTACGGCGGCTCCTTCCACGGCGGTGAGACTTGTCGCCGAGCCGTCCACCCCGACCACGACCAGGATGCTCATAGCTGGCTGCTCCACTCCGAGCTGTGAAGTCCAGCGTCGCCCCATCGGTATGTCGCCGCAATTCCGGGTGAACCCTCATCGAGGTGACGACGGACCACGGTGGGTCAGTCGCCTCCGCCGAAGTCGCCGCCGTCCGAGCCGCCCTCGTGGGTGTCCGCGTCGGCCGCGTCGTCGAGGTCGTGCCGGGGCGCCGTACGGTCGCTGCGGCTGGGGCTGTCCGCTGGGCGTGAACTCGTTGTGCCGGGCCGTGGGCGCCGGTCGGGCGGGGTGGACGAGCTGACGACGGAAACCCGGTAGCTCGTGTCGCTGTCCTCGTCGGCCAGGGCGCGGGTGACGGCGGCGCGGCAGTGACGGGTGAGGGGCCAGGGGCGGGACGTGCCGGCGGGCCAGATCGCCGCCAGGGCGGCCAGCACGGCCCACAGCGGTATCCAGGCGGTCGTCCATATCCCGGGATCCCGGAAGGGCAGGCCGGGCACCGGACACCGCGTGATCATCGCGTGGAGGGACAGGCCGAACGCCGTGACGAGGGCGGCTGCCAGCGAAGGGGCGCGGTAGGTGCCGAACCGGGTGCGCAGCGGCGGACGACGGGACCGGAGGACCTTGCGGAACCGCGCGAAGCGGGAGTCCTCCAGCAACTCGTACACCGTGGCGCCCTCGTGCCGGCGCAGGATCGTCACGAGCGCTGCCCGTACCGGGTCCTTCTGCGTACCGAGGCGTCCGCGCGGCACGGTGATCCGGCCCGCCCCGTCGACCTCGGCGTCGCCGGCCAGGATCAGCAGACGGACGGCCACCTCCGCGGCGTAGCGCTGCTGTTGGGGCGACGCGCCGTCCCACGAGGCGCCGAGCCACCACGCCGCCTGGATCGGATCCACGCCCGCTGCGAGGACGCCCCGCAGGAACGTGCGCTCGCCCCGCGTGCGCCGCCACCAAATCGCGTACAGTGCCGCGTTGGCTCCCCCGAACGCGAGCAGCCAGCCGGTGGCGATCCCTGCCATGCCGTCGCTCACGACAGGGAACCCGCCGCCCCGCTCGATGGGTACGACACCGGACACCTCCCGCCGGCCGTCTTGTCTCCCCCGGTCGGTCGCCAACGACCGTCTACAGCAGCCGACTTGGCGAAGTCTGCCACCATGCCGGGCATCCGGCCCCCTGTCTCGCGCACCGGTTCCACGCCACCTGCTCGGAATTCGCCGCAACGTGGTGGCCTGAACCGCTCCTTCTGGGTACTCGCGTGCGCACCGTCCCGACGGGCCCGGGGCCCGAGGGCCGTCGGGACGGACCGCGGGACGGACCGCACGAACAGAGACGGGAGGTGATCGTCGTGTCGACCATGCAGCAGCCCCCTGCCGGGAGCAGGGGCAGCCACAGCGGCGACGAGCCGGTGGGTGAGCTGGTGCAGCGGGCGTCGCAGCAGCTGACGGAGCTGGTGCGCGGCGAGATGAGACTGGCGCAGGCGGAGATGAAGGAGAAGGGCAAGCGCTACGGCAAGGGCGGGGGACTGTTCGGCGCCGCCGGCGTGGTGGGCTTCCTGACGCTGCAGGCGCTGGTCGCCACCGCGATAGCCGCCCTGGCGGTCCCGCTACCGGTGTGGGCCGCCGCATTGATCGTGACCGCGGTGCTGGGTGTGATCGCCGCGGCCATGGCCCTGAGCGGCAAGAAGCAGGTGGAGCAGGGCGCCCCGCCCGCCCCGGAGAAGACGATCGACAGCGTGAAGGCCGACGTGGCCGAGATCAAGGAGAGTGCACAGCGATGACCCAGCCGCACGACGAGACCGCCGCCTCCCAGGCCCCCACGCCGAAGGAGCTGCGTGAGCATGTCGAGCAGACCCGTCAGGAGCTGGGGAAGACCGTCGAGGCTCTGGCGGACAAGGCCGATGTGAAGGCCCGCGCGCAGGACAAGGCGACCGAGGTCAAAGAGCAGGCCGCTGTCAAAGCCGGGGAGCTGAGGGCAAAGGCGGTTGAGGCCGCGTCCCGGGTGCAGGACAAGTTGCCGGACCCGGTGAAGGACAAGGCGACGCAGGCGGCGGGCCAGGTCCGCGAGAAGGCGGCCCAGGCCGGTCAGATGATTCAGGACAAGGCCCCTGAGCCGGTTCGCGCCCAGGCGGCCCACGGCGCCCGGTTGGCGCGGGACAACCGCCCCCTGCTGTTGGCGGCCGCCGGGGCAGGTGTCGTGCTGTGGCTGCTGCGCCGCAGGAAGGGGTGAGCCGATAAAAATCTCCACCGTCGCGTACAAGCCTGTCGGCCTAAACCTTGGTGCTCCGGCCCACGATGAGGACGCAACGCCCCCCGACGCGTGACCGGCACCTGGCCCGGCTGAGGATCGGACCGGGCTCCCCGGGTGCCGGAGCCGGCAACGGCTCCGGCACCCGGGGATTCGTACCCATCCTTCGACCGTGAGGCCGAACCGTCATGCCCGTGACGGGCCGCCCGGGGCGGGCGCGCAGGCGCTGGTACCGCCACCGGTGTCCTGCTCGCGGTCTGCTGGTTCGAGCCGGCCGCCGGCAGTGGGGCCGCGCCCTGTCCGCAGGAGAGGAACACCGTTCGCCCCGCCTCCGTGGTGACAAGCTTCACAGAACGTCCCCCTTGCGGGGACTCGTGGCGCCGGGCATGGCTGTGCGACGCTGGACAGACCGAAGAGACCGGCTGGCACCCCCTGGTGCCGGTCTTTTGGGAAGCCGGGCGTTGCCCCCATCACGGGCACCCGGCACCCACCATCGTCGAGCATCTCGGTGTTTCGCCTTTGGGCTCATCACCCCCGGAAAAGGGGGCACGCCTGCATGGACATCACCACCGCCATCGACGGCACCCGCGCACGCATCCACGCGCGCGGAGAAATCGACTCCCACACTCTCGTCCCCCTACGCGCCGCCGCCGCTGCGCTGCCCCCGCAGGTGACCGACCTCCAATGGGACCTGACCGGCGCCCCCTTCATGGACGTGGCCGGCCTCCACCTGCTGTTCAACCCCGCCATGCACGACCCGGAACTCCGCGTCACCGTCACCGGGCTGGGCCGGCAGCCCCTGTGGCTGATGCGCACCGCGGCCGAGACCAACCCGGACGTCTTCAACCTCTCCCGTCTGCTGCCCTGCGCGCCATCGGCCCGCACCCAGCCCGCGGCCTCCTGACGCGGGACGGCATCACGCCAGTCGCAGTACGTAGCGGTGGCGTCGTCCGACGCCACCACTACGTCACGTCCCCAGCCTCCTTCAGGCCGACGAGACGTCAAGTCAGGCTCGATCCCTGGTGAAGAACTCGTCGAGCCCCTCGAAGGGGATGAGGTCCTTGCGGTCGTACAGGTCGGCGTGATCCGCGCC
This sequence comes from Streptomyces pilosus, assembly GCF_014649835.1. Taxonomy (GTDB): domain Bacteria; phylum Actinomycetota; class Actinomycetes; order Streptomycetales; family Streptomycetaceae; genus Streptomyces; species Streptomyces pilosus. Next base: position 689,267 of record NZ_BMTU01000002.1, read on the forward strand.
CGGCACGATCAGAAGGTCGACGGCGGCGGGGCCGTCTTCTGGACGTCCTGGGCGCCCTCCGTTCATGTCGGCGAGCGCACCTCCGCCACGTCGTACTCGGCGACCGCGGCAGCGAGTATCGCCGCACCCTGTTCGTCGCTCGGGCCGTCGCCCCGGAATGCCTCGACGGCTGCCTGCGACTCCCACCGCTCGAAGATGTTGATGCGCCCGGCGTCCACCAGGTCCGCGGTGATGGCGAAGTCGAGGCAGCCCGCAGCGCGGCGGGCCAGTTCCACGACGGTCACGCAGTCCGCGAGATAGGACTCACGCTGTTGGTGGTCGACGACGATGTGCCCTGCGATGATCACCACAGGCTGCTCCCTACGGGGTTCGGACCGGCTATCGCCGACTATGACCGCCGACCGAGGACAGAATCATCGGTGCGCGCCGTGGAACCCGCACTCGTGCCGCCGCGCCGAGGCCCACCTCACCCTTGACCGCGTGCGAGGTGCGCGGGCCGGCGCCGGTACCGACCGGCCGTTCGACCGGCTACAGCACGACCATCCCCAGCGGGCGGTGACCGACCGCCAGGCGCGTGATGCGGCCCGTGCCGAGGTCGACGGCGCTAAGACCGTTCCAGTACCCGTCGCGGGTGAAGCCGCCCGACACGTAGGCGGTGCACCCGTCCGCGGAGACGACGACGTCCTCGTGCGGTCCGTCGAGTGGGATGATCCGCTCGTGACCGCTGGGGGAACGCACGGTCAGGGAGGGCCCGTCGTCCCGGGACGGGTCGATCGGCCCGGTGCCGACCACGTACAGCGTGCCGTCGCCGCTGACCGTGACCCCGTGCTGATGGGTGTTGGCGGTCATCCGCTCCACGCGGACGCGGCCGGTGCGCGGGTCGGCGACCGCGAGGCGCTCGCCCTCGAAGGGCAGCAGGAGAGCGCCGTCGGAGGGACGTACGACGGCGTAGTGCGGCTTGAGCCAGGAGCCGAGGCCACCCTCGGTGCCGTACGGGGCCACCTCGATACGGTGTCCGGTCCAGGTGCCGGTGTCGACGACCGTGACGTCGTACGAGTCGTGGCCGGTGGCGTACACCTGGCGGCCGTCGGGGGAGACGTCGACGTCGAACGGGCGGCGCCCCACCGGTACGGAGCGCATCACCGCGCGGGTCCGCGTGTCGATCACCTCAAGGGTTCCGTCGCCGCCGGGGACGTTCACACCGACATAGACGTGCGCGCCGTCGGGGGACAGCGCGATGCCCATGCCGCCGCCCCGGTACTCGCCGGTGGTCACCGGACCGGTGCGGGTGCTGTACGGGATGAGCGCGACGCGCCGCCGGGTCCTGGTGTCCACCACCGCCACGCCCTCCCCGGTCGACACCCAGGCTGTGCCGTCGGCGCCCAGCGCGATGCCGTAAGGGGCGGTACCCACCCGCACCGAGCCCCGATCGGCCGCGCGGCCGCGTCCCGCCGCGTCGACGAAGGTCACCGTGTCGGCGCCGAAGTCGGTGACGAGCAGAGTGTCCTTGGGCAGGCGTGTGTCCGGGTCGACGGGCCCCTCCTCGGTACTTGCCGGGGCCGACGGCGCGGCGGAGCGGGCGGGCCCGGCCGTGGAGCCGGCGCTGCCGTCCGGGGCGCACCCGGCCAACGTCACGGCGGCGACGAGCACCGCGCATCCGACGGCCGCGAAGCGGTGGTGCCTCACCGCCTCGCCTCCGTGCCCTGAAGCCCTTCCGCGCTGTGCGGAGCCGGAAGTCTTCCGGCCGCCCGGAGGATCACGGTGATCCCTCCGTTAAGGGCGCCGAATCGGGTGGCGTCCAGCAAGGCGCGGTCGGCGGAGAGGAACAGCTTCGGGGCCACGGCGGAGAACTCCTTCACAGGTGGCGGTGACGGCGGGCGGCAGGGGCGACACGCGGTGGCGTGAGGGCGGCCGGGCAGGGAGGGGGGTGACGCGCGGGGCGGGGCCTCCCGCACCGCGCGCCGGGTGGGATCGTCACTCGTCCCGGCGGGACCGGTGCGGAGACCCGCGCCGGGACGAGTTCCGGACCGGGATCAGCGGCCGCCGGAGATGGCCGCCGCACCGGCCCGGGCGAACTTCTCGTCCAGGTCGCCGGAGGGAGCGCCCGCCACCCCGATACCCGCGACGGGCCCCTGGGAGTGTGCGACCGGGGCGCCGCCCGCCAGGAACAGCGTGCCCGGGATGTCCTTCAGCGTGGGCGCCGACTCCAGGCGCTTGACCAGCTGGGAGGTGGGCGCGTTCCAGGAGACGGCGGTGTAGGCCTTCTTGATCGCGGACTCATAGGCCTGCGGTCCGGCACCGTCGCCACGCAGGGTGACGATGGTGTTGCCGTTGCGGTCCACCACCGCGACGCTCACCCGCTGCCCCTCCTTCTGCGCGGCCTTCAGCGCCGCCTCGGCGGCGTCGGTGGCGGCGTCGACCGTCAGGTGGGTGCTGGTGGTCGTGGCCTTCCCCTTCACAGTGGGGGAAGCCACGGCCGGGTCGGCGGTCAGGGTGTCGGCCGAGGCGGACACGGCACCGGTCACACCGGCGCCCACCGCCGCCAGGACCGCCACCGAGGTGACGGCCTTGGCACGGGCGGAGAACTTCTTGGCCTTGCGCTGCATCTGGACAACTCCCCAGTCATGTCGCGTCTCCCCCTCCCCGGAAAACCGGGCCGGGTCATGCCCGGCCCGTCCGGTGCGGGCGGATTCAGCGCTTCCTGCGCTGTGCTTCCAGCCTCGGGCCGCCCACCCCGCGCATCCGTCGGCGCACCGGCTGGTTCCGGCACGCAGGACGGTCGATGCCGGGGTCATCCGATCGGTTGACCCCGCCAGGTGGTGGTGGGGCGACAATGTCAGTGCTTGCCCAGTCCAGCAGCCATCCCCGTACGTGCCCACGTCCCGGGCGGGAGGAACAGTCCATGCCGTCGTCCAGGAGCCGGTCCTCCCGTGCCCGCCCGCAAACCGTCGACGGCGAAGCACGCAGACTCGCCCTTGTCATCCACCTGGCGTTCTTCCTGCTGCTGACCTCCGCGCTGGTCCGCTACGTGCTACGGCACGGCGGCCAGCCCCAGGTGCCCGCCGTCCTGACCCTGGCCGGCGTGCTGGCCGTGCTCTACGTCGTGGGCCGGCGCACGGCGGCTCCCCCGCCCGCGACCGGCCCGCTCGATCTCCGGGGGTCCCGCGCGGATCCCCCCGCCTCCCCAGCAGGGATCCCCGGCGCCCCCGCCGTCCCCGGACGGCCACCCCTCACCGAGCTGGTGTGGCTCGGCGCACTGGTGGCGGTCTGGGCCGTGCTGGTCGCCCTGGCACCCAGTTTCGCCTGGTGCGCGGTGCCGCTCTTCTACACCGCACTGCGGACCCTTCCGACGCGCCCCGCATACACGCTGGTGGCGTTCTTCACCGTTTTCGTCGTCGTCGCCCAGCTCCGGCTGGCCGACCGTGTCGACATCGACGCGGTGGTCGGCCCGCCTGCCGTGGCCCTCCTGGCGACCGCGGTCTTCACTCACATGGATCGCCAGGCGACCCGCCAGGCCGTCCTGATCGGGGACCTGGTGCGCACCCGCCGCGAACTGGCCGCAACCGAACGCCGCGAGGGCACCCTCGCCGAGCGTCAGCGGCTGGCCATGGAGATCCACGACACCCTCGCGCAGAGCCTGTCCAGCCAGCGGATGCTCCTCCAAGCGGCCGACCGGGTGTGGTCCACCGATCCCGAGCAGGCACAGGCTCACGTGCGCACCGCCGCCTCGATCGCCGAGAGCAGCCTCAACGAGGCCCGCCGGTTCGTGCATGACCTGGCGCCGACCGACCTCGCCAAGAGCAGTGGCCTGGAGGAGGCCCTGCAGCGTCTGGCCGCCCGTGAGAGCACGGCGGAACGCGCCGTGACCTGCGTGATCGACGGTACACCCGGGCCCGTCGACCTGCCGGACCGGGTGCAGTCCGCGCTGCTGCGCATCGCCCAGGGCGCCCTCGCCAACGTCCGTGAACACTCCGGCGCCACCAGGGCCGCCCTCACCCTCACCTACCTGGGTGACCAGGTCCGCCTGGACGTCGCCGACAACGGTCGTGGCCTGGACCCCTCGACCCTGCCGGAGCGTGCCTCCGGAGTCCGCGGACACGGGATGCCCGCGATCCGCGCCCGGGTCGGCCAACTGGGCGGCACCCTCACCGTCGAGTCGGCACCCGGTGACGGCGCCGTCATCTCCGCTGCCGTACCCCTCCCCACCACTCTCAGCGCCGCGGAGGCCCCCGCATCGTGACCCGCCCCGACCCCGTGAAGCTCCCCGAGGAAGCCGCCTCCGTCCGCATCGTGCTGTGCGACGACCACGCCGTGGTCCGCGCCGGGCTGCGCGCCCTGCTGGACAGCGCCCCGGGCATCGAGGTGGTGGGGGAGGCGGACAGCGGAGCGGAGGCCGTCGCGCTCGCCATGAAGCTCACCCCGGACGTGGTTCTCATGGACCTCCAGCTGGGGGTTGGCCTCGACGGCGTCGAGGCCACCCGCCGGATCACCGCCGCTTCCGGCGGTTCGGTCCACGTCCTGGTGCTGACCACGTACGACACGGACGCGGACATCACCCGCGCCATCGAAGCGGGCGCCACCGGCTACCTCCTCAAGGCCGAGCGTCCCGACGAGTTGTTCACGGCCATCCACAGTGCCGCTGCCGGCCGTACCGCCCTGTCCGCACCCGTCGCCCACCGGGTCATGGCACGGATGCGCAGCCCGCGTCCCGCACTCACCGACCGTGAGCGTGACATCCTCGGCCAGCTGGCCCGCGGGCTGACCAACCGGGACATCGCCAAGGCGCTCTACCTGAGCGAGGCCACGGTCAAGACACATCTGGGGCGCATCTACGGCAAGCTGGACGTCGACACCCGGGCAGGCGCCGTGGCCGTCGCCAAGGAACAGCGCCTGCTGCCCTGACCGGCGTGCGGGGGGGGGAGAGGTCAGTACGCCTGGCAATGAGGGCTCCCCTGGGCTGTAAAACCCTGCGATAGGGTGATGCGCGCCCGTCGGTGGACAGCCGGAGCGCGCCGGAGGGGAGGGCCGCCTGATGCGGGACGGAAGCGGATCGGTCGGCGGCGACGCCGCGGACCGTCATGTCGCGGTGGAGTACTCCACCGACGACGAATGGGCCGCTCATCTCGTACGCTTCGTCCGTGCGGGCTTCGACAAGGGTGAGCAGGTGCAGTACTTCGCGGATGCCACCGACCCGCGCCTCGTGACCCGCACACTCGCCGGGCGTGGCGTCGACGCCGACTCCGCGGTCCGGCGCGGACAGCTCGTGGTGACCACCGCCGACGAGACCTACCTGACCGGGTCCCGGTTCGACCCGGACGCCATGATCGGTCTGTGGCGCCGCGCCGTCGAGAACGCCGCCGGTCAGGGGTACGGGAACCTGCGGGTGATCGGCGAGATGTCCTGGGGCACCCGGCACATGACCGGCGCGGAGCGCCTGCTGGAGTACGAGCTGCGCATCCACCACGAGGTCTTCGAGCAGTTGCCACTGACGGCCTGGTGCTTCTACGACCGCCGCCTGATGGCATCCGAAGCCCTGGACGTCCTGGCGGACGCCCACCTGACGCGGAAGGGCGCCGCACCTCGCTCCCACGACCGGGGCGGGCTCTCGGTCGCGCCTCTGGCCGGTCGGCCCGGCTTCCGGCTGTCCGGGTCGGCGGGCTACGAGAGCCGTCGGGTGGTCGCCGCGGCGTCAGCCGCTCTCGCCGCGTCCACGGCGGAGGACGTCACCCTCGACCTGTCCTGCCTCGACCACCTCGACGTCGCCGCTTTCACCGACATCGCCCACGCCGCGCGGCGCCGCGCGTCCGGCACGCCGCTGCGACTCGTCGGGGCGCCGCCCGCGCTGAACCGCATGATGGAACTCTTCCCCGAGCTGGGAGCCGGCCTGCAGGGGGCCGGCCAGTGACGACCCACACGCCGGAATCGGCGGAGAACCGGATCGATCCGTCCTTCCACCACCCCGCCCTCTTCTACACCACCGAAGAGGACTACCTGCGCGGCGTCGGCGCATTCGTCCGCACGGAGGCGGCCGGCGGCCACCCCGTCCTGGTCGCCGTTCCCGGTCCACGTCTGCAACTGCTCCGGGAAGCCGTCGGCACCGGGGACGAGGACGTCACCTTCGTCGACATGCGGCAGGCCGGACGCAACCCCGGGCGCATCCTGTCGATGCTGCAGAGCTTCGCCGACCGGTACCCGGACCGGCGCCCGTCCATCGTGGGCGAGCCGATCTGGGTCGGGCGCACCGCGGCGGAGGTACGCGAGGCGACCCGTCACGAGGCGCTGATCAACCTGGCGTTCGACGGTCGGCCCGTCACCATCCTGTGCCCCTACGACACCGCCCTGCCGGAGCGGGTGCTGGCGGAGGCGCACCGCACGCACCCCGTCGTCGGAGCCCCGGACGGCTATGCGCACAGCCCGCGCTACGCGGACCCGCACACGGTGTGCCGCGACTGCGACAGGCCCCTGGAGGAACCGGCGGATCCACTCGTCCTGCACTTCACGGAGCAGGACCTCGCAGAGGTCCGTGACACCGCGGGGCACTGGGCGCAGAAGGCCGGCCTGTCCTCGAATCGGCACACCGACTGGTTGCTGGCCGTCAACGAGGCCACCGGCAATTCGGTCCGGCACGGCGGAGGGCAGGGGACACTGCGGCTGTGGCGCACGGCCGACACCCTGATCGCCGAGGTGAGGGACCGCGGACGGCTCACGGACGCGCTCGTCGGCCGGCGCCGTCCCGATCCGCTGTCCCCGTTCGGCGGCCGTGGCGTCTGGATGATGCACCAGTTGTGCGACCTGGTCGAGATGCGGACCCCGCCGTCGGGCCTGATCGTGCGTATGCACCTGGCGCTGGACTGAGCGGTGCGCCGTGACGGACACCTCGTCCTGACCGCTGGGAACGGCCCCGCCGTGGCGCGCAGGCTGCCGGCCGGACCGCCGGCCCGGCTCCCGTCCTGTGCGGTGCCGCTCCCCGGGGGCGTCGACGGGAGTCACCGTTCGGTCGGCGGCCAGCAGGAAGGGCGCCGTGTGGCCGGCTCTCACAAGGTCGACAGCGAGTCCGCCGGCGACCGGTGTGAGATGAGCGTGGACGAGCGTCCTCCGCGCGGCGCTGCCACCACGATGCCTCGACCCAGGCAACCGCCCAGTTGCACGCGGCACGGGCGGCGCCGCGCCACGGCGGTCGCAGTGACCGGCCCTGACAGAGCATGGTTCGGTGCTGTCACCATGTCATCCGGCCTCCCTGCCGCCTGCGAGACGGCGACGCCACCAGCGGTCAGAGCGCCACTGCCGGTCACCGGAGAACGGATCGGGGAGGGTGCGTTCGATGTACAGAGCGTCCAGGCACGCCACTTAACGTCTCAGCTCGGCTCGCGCTCGGAAAGGCAACTGCCGCAGGACTTCCGCAAGCACGTCGCGGGCATGTCGCACATCGTCGAAGGAACAGCCGCGGCACGAGCACTCCGCGTCCTGCGGGTACAGGGGACGACGTCCCGCCGGGCCTAGGAAGGCTCGATAACGCCGTAGCGCGCGGTCGGTGGCGCCGGGATACACGTCGTGGTCGCCGGAGAGGTTCTCAGGAAGCGGCAGGTTCCGCTCGTGCGGACTCCCGACGCGATCGAGTCAGTAGTCGCCTGCCGGGGCCGTTGTCAGGCAGGGACGATCCGGCCGTTGTCGATGCTGAAGTCCTCGGTCGGTGAGCAGCCGATCGACGGCGTGATCAGCAGGCTGACGGCGACCGGTGCGGGTTCCGCACCGGAGGTGGAGAACTCACACACCGCGTGGCGGCCGGTCAGTGGGAACCAGAACCAGGAGTCCGCCTTGCCGACGAGAGCACGGTCCGATTCCCTCCACGCGCCGTTCTCGAAGGTGAAGACCTCAAGGCGCACGGATGCCGCGAGCGGGTCGGTCCGCGACCGCAGAGCGGTGAGGGTGAACTTGTAGTCCTCGTCCAGGACCGATGAGGCGATCTGCCGGTGCTCGGCCGGCTGGGGCTCGGTCTGCGTTCTCTTGCCCTGACCTGCAGTGGGGCGGGCCTGCGGGTCGGCCGGCGACGGGTTCGGAGGGCCACCGGCGGTTGCGCCGATCGTGGCCGTGACGGCCGTGACGGTGGCCGCCACGACGACCCCCCAGCCTGTGAGCGTACGGAGGTTCTTGATCACGACGTCTCCACGTGTGGTGATGGGTGCGTGTTTCGCCCCCTCCGTCCGGTGGCTCGGGAAGGGACGACAGGGAGGGCCTGTGACGGGGCTGTCCGACGCCGGGTGCAGGTCGGAACGGTGGGTTCCGTCACCGCGTCACGGGTGGCGTCGGGGCCGCTCGACGCGGCTACTTGCCGGGCAAGGACGGACGCACGGGTGTCGGTGTCCCGTTCGGACCGCGACCGTCCTCGGGCCGGTGGGGCCGTACGTCGGAGAGTTCGAAGGTGAGTTGCCAGGTCGCCGGCGTCAACACCCGCTGCATGACCTGACCATGAGCCCGACGGAACTCCCCGGTGCCTCCGGTGACCGCGTTGACGACCGTGACCGGTACGGGAATACCGGCTTGCTCACCCTGAACGGTGATCTGACCTTCCGGCAGCACCGCGGTCGACGCGCACTGTCCCGCGTTGCGTTCGAGGTCGGTGATGACGCAGAACCCACCGATGCGCCCGACGGGGCGTTCCTCGCGTCCCTCGGTCGACATCAGGTTCCCGCTGAAGACGAACTGGTCGCCGACACTGCGGCCCGCCGCCCCCAGATCGAGCTCTTCGCCGACGCGCAGCCGAGCTTCCACGTGGATGACGCGGCGCTTCGCCGAGGAGCCGTCGTCGGGGCGGGGTGTCGCAGCCGGAGCCGTCTCCGAGGGGACCACGTCGGCCGACGCGGGCCCGATCAGGGTGAGCCCGGCAGAACAGCCGAGAACCGCGACGGCGAAGAATATGAAGCGTCGGCCGGCCAAGCCCATGGTCGCCTCCGTGTTCGTGGGAATGAACAGGGCCAGTGCCGCCAGGCTTTGTCCGAGTCGACGCAGCCGGACGATGGCGTGTGGGGTCGGTTGACGGAGGGCGAGGCACCCGGGCGGTTCCGGGGGCCGTGAGCGAGACGTACGAGAAGCTCCCCGGTGACATCACCGGCGGGATTCCTCGACACGCTCACCCTGGTGGTGACGTATCTCGTCCGAGTTCCTTCGTGACGGGCCCTCCGTCTGGCGGAAACGCTAATGGCGGCCGTGGCGACGTGCTCAGCAGAAGGACGACAACGGGGGCCATTGGGGTGACGGGTGGCCTTGCTTCCGGACCGGAGACGAACCCCCGCGCGGGACGATCCCGGACTGTTCCGGACGAGAAGTTCCACCGGCCGCCGGGTGACGGGAGCGCTCCGCACCCTGTGCGCCGCGAAAGCCCGGCCGGCCCGGGAAGCGGACCGGCCGGCCGCTGTCCGCGGCTACCTGACGTGGAAACCGTAGACGTGGTAGGTGTCGGCGCCGGTGAAGGGGGCCAACGTGTGGGGCGGGAGCACTTCTACGTCCCAGCCCAGGTTCGTCCTCCAGAAGACGACCACTTCGTGGGCGCCCGAGGAGAACGAAGTGACACCGCCCTGCTCGAGCGGGACGTCGCCAGGGCCGGTCCAGCACCGGGCCTTCTCCGTGCCGTTCTCCAGGTACGTCACCCTCACCGCATCCGTGCTTGCGCCGCAGTCGATCTCCTCGGTGGCTAACGCGGGGGCTGCCGGGAGCGCGATGCTTACTGCGACGGCCGCCAGGGCGGCCGTCGCCAGTCTCTTGGGTCGGCTCTTCATGGTGTCGTGGTTCCTTCCGGTCGGGGCTCCTGTGGCCGGAGCTTTAGATGAACCCTCAACCAGCAACCGGCTTCGTTTCAACGTTCCGGTGAGACCTTTTCGAGCCGAACACGACCAGCTCCACCCCCGCTACGCCCCGGAGGCAGCGGGTGCAGGGCGCTGCTGCCCCCGCCGTGCCCTGTGCGCAGGCTCCGGCGATCAACGGTTGCGGTCGACGTCCTGCTTACGGCGCCAGTAGTGGCGGACCCCGCATGCGGTTGCCGCAGCGGCCGGCCGAGCACCAGCGGCGGCGCGGGTGCGCGGGGAGGAAGAGCATGACGCAGTCGTCGGCTTCGCAGCGCTTGAGCCTGCCGATCGCGGGATCGGTGAGCGGGTCGGCGGCGGCCTCGGCCAGGCGGGCGGCGAGACGGACACCGAGGGGGCCGGAACGGTGGATGGCGGCGGTGACGGCTGTGCCGTCCCAGATCAGTTCGCGTACGGCATGCACGGGACGAGATCGCTCTCGTCCGGCACCCGACACTTCCGCTCCTGCACGGATTTCCCTCCGCCTCGCACCAGTTCCGGCGCCTCATCGACAGTCCGGGGCGGAGTTGTCGGCTGATCGCGCCGGACGACCCCGGCTTCGGGCACACCCGCGCCCCGGAGGACGACGAGCCCCGCCGCAGGAGCTGAACCGACGCCAGGAATCAGGCCGCGAGGAGCTCCTGCTCGCGTTCCGGCGTCCTGACCTTGGGCTTCTTGTTCGGCAGCGAGAGCCGGACGACCTTGCGCCACGCGGAGAACACCTGCTTGGGCAGCGGCCCGGTGACGTACTCCAGCTCGTACTTCTCGAACAGCGCGCGCACCTTCACCGCGACCTCGGCGTACCGGTTGCTCGGCAGGTCCGGGAAGAGGTGGTGCTCGATCTGGTGTGACAGGTTGCCGGTCATGAAGTGCATGGCCTTGCTGCCGCTGATGTTCGCCGAGCCCATCATCTGGCGCAGGTACCACTGGCCGCGCGTCTCGCCCTCGATCGACCGCCGTTCGAAGACCTGCACGCCCTCGGGGAAGTGCCCGCACATGATCACCGAGTGGGACCAGACGTTGCGGACCACGTTCGCGGTGAACGTGGCGGCGAGCGTGGTGAGGAACGACGGGCCCGACAGCAGCGGGTGGATCACGTAGTCCTTGAGCACCTGCTTGCGGATCTTGCGGCCCACGGCCCTGGCCCGGAGGCGGAACTCCGGGTTGTTGCGGCGGCTCCTGTGCAGGTTCTTGCCGAGCTCCAGGTCGTACGCCGCGATGCCGTACTCGAAGAAGCAGGCGTTGATGAAGTTCCACAGCGGCTGGCCGAGGTGGAAGGGGTGCCACTTCTGGTCCTCGTCGACGCGCATGATGCCGTAGCCGAGGTCGTTGTCCTTGCCGATCACGTTGGTGTACGTGTGGTGCAGCTCGTTGTGCGAGTGCTTCCACTGATCGGAGGGTGAGACGTGATCCCACTCCCAGGTGGTGGAGTGGATCTTCGGGTCCCGCATCCAGTCCCACTGGCCGTGCAGGACGTTGTGGCCGATCTCCATGTTGTCCATGATCTTCGCCACGGACAGACTGGCGGTGCCGAGCAGCCACGCGGGCGGGAAGAAGGAGAACAGCAGCACCCCCCTGCTGGCCAGCTCGAGCTTGCGCTGCGCCGAGATGACCTTGCGGATGTAGGCGGCGTCCTTCTCGCCGCGGTCGGCGATCACCTCGTCACGGATCGCGTCCAGCTCGCGGCCGAGCTCCTCGATCTGCTCCGCGGTCAGGTGGGCGGTGGGGTCGATGGCGGTCAAGGTGCTCCTACCGTTCGATGTCGCAGGGGCCCGCCGCGGCGGACACACAGGTCTGGATGAGGACGCCCGGCTCGGCCTCGGTGATCTCGCCGGTGCGCAGGTCGCGGACGGCGCCCGCCTTGAGCGGCGAGACGCAGCCGAAGCAGATGCCCATGCGGCACCCGGAGGGCATGAGCACGCCGGCCTCCTCGCCGATGTCCAGCAACGGCGTGGCGCCGTCCGCGTCGACGCTCTTGCCGGTGGCGCTGAAGGTGACCTCGCCGCCCTCGCCGGCGACGACGACGCTGGGACGGAAGCGTTCGGTGTGCAGGCGCTCCTGGACGCCGTGCTCGCTCCAGTGCTCCTCGGCGGCGTCGAGCAGGCCGGCCGGCCCGCAGGCCCAGGTCTCGCGCTCGGCCCAGTCGGGCACCAGCTCGTCGAGACGGGCGATGTCGAGCATGCCGTCCGTGGCGGTGTGCACCTCGGTGAGCCTCAGCTTCTTGGCCGCGACCAGGTCGTGCAGCTCGTCGCGGAAGATCACGTCCTGCGGGCGCGGCGCGCAGTGGACCATGACGACGTCGTCGAACTCGGTGTCGCGCAGCATGCCCATCACGGGCGTGATGCCGCTGCCGGCCGTCAGGTAGAGCACCTTGGCGGGCCTGGCCCGCGGCAGCACGAAGTCACCGGTCGCCTGGTCGAGCTGGATCAGCGTGCCCGGTCTCGCTCCGCGGACCAGATGGTTGCTGACCTTGCCGTCCGGGATCGCCTTCACGGTGATCGTGAAGCGGCCGTCCTGGCGGTCCGTCGGCGAGGTGATCGAGTAGGCACGCCACAGGCGCACCCCGTCGACGTCGACCCCGATCCGCACGTACTGACCGGCTGTGTGGCCGCGCCAGCCGTGTCCCGGTCTGATCACGACGGTCGCGGCGTCACCCGTCTCGGGGTGCACGGCCTCGATGCGCCCGCGCAGGTCGGCGCCCGCACGCAGCGGGCTGACCAGGTCGAGGTAGTCCGACGGCAGCAGCGGCGTCGTGACCATCTCCAGCAGTTTCCACGCCCTGCTGCGCAGGGCTGTACTCGTCATGGTTCCAGCTTGCTGGCCTCAAGGCGTAAAGTCCTGACCGCAGGACATAAATCTGATCAGCTAGATTGTTCGCAGGGAACAGAAACGTGAGCCATGCAATCCAGAGGGCCGGTGAACTGGCCCTGGATGAGACGACGGTCACAGCGCTTCGGGCCGCACTGAAGACCACCGCCGACGAGGTCGTCCAGGCGATCATCGACGAGGTCCCTCCCTACGCCAACGCCCTTTCGGGTCACATGGGCGCCACCATCCGCCGAGCCGTCCGCACCGCCCTCGGGCACTACCTGGACCTCGCGAGCGGCAACGCCACAGGCGGTGACGGCGGCGACGCGGCATACGAACTGGGCCGCGGCGAGGTGCGTGACGGCCGTTCGATGGACGCCCTGCTCAGCGCCTACCGGGTCGGCGCCCGCGTGGCCTGGCGGTGCCTGGCAGCGGGTGCGGTACCCGCAGGTCTGCCCGCCGCCGAGGTCGCCAAGTTCGCCGAGCTGACCTTCGCCTACATCGACGAGCTCTCCGCCGCGAGCGCCGCGGGCCACGCCGACGAACTGGCCGCCCGGGGCAGGGACCAGGAGCGCCACCTGGAACACCTTGCCCGCGACCTCCTCGCCGGCGCGAATCCGGACGTGCTGCTGGCCTCCGCTCAACGGGCCGGATGGCAGCCTCCGGTTTCGCTGACCGCGGTCCTGCTGCCCGCCACCCAGGCCCGGCCCGCCTACCGCGCGCTCGACTCCGACACGCTCGTCCTCGACGATCTGCCGGACGCCACCGGTGTGCTGCTCGTCCCCGATGCCGACCGATCACATCTCCTGCGGCAGCTGACCGACCGCACCGCCGTGGTCGGCCCGGCCCGGCCGTGGACGCGCGCGTCCGCCTCGTACGCCCGAGCGGTACGCGCGCGCTCCCTCTCCTGCGACATCCGCGACACCGAGGAACATCTGCCCGAGCTGGTGCTGAGCGCCGACGTGGAGGCGTTCGCGGACCTGCGCGCCCGAGCCCTCGCGCCGTTGCGGGCCCTGCCTGCCGCGACCGCACGGCGGCTGGAGGAGACGTTGCGGGCATGGCTGCTGCACCAGGGCAGGAGGGAGGAGGTGGCGGCGGCGTTGTTCGTCCATCCCCAGACGGTCCGTTACCGGATGTCCCAGCTGCGGGAGCTGTTCCCGGACCTCGCGTCGCCCCACCGGGTCCTCGAACTGACGCTGGCGGTCGGTCTTCGGGACGCCTGACGGTACCGCCTCGTTCCAACGCCGTCAGACGGCTCGTACGGCCTCGGGGAACATCGGTACAGCGGTCGACGCCAAGCCGGTGATCACGGCCTTCAGCACAGCTGGGCGGCTCGGCAGCGTCGTTCGGCGGAAGGTCCCTGAGCGGCTTCGGGGGCCATGGCTTCACGCCCATGCCAGTGGAGTTCCTGACCGCCGGCTACGAGGCGCTGACCCGGGCCCGGCTCGTGCACGTCGATCAGTACTACCTGCGGGCCGACACCATCGCCGCGGCGAACCTGCGGCTCATCTCCGCTCGGACCGGCATCCCGGTCGTGAGGTTCGGGGAGAGGAGCTGCTCGCCTTCGTGGACGGGCTGCGCTTCCAGGTGACGGTGCGCACCATCAACGCGGCCCCGCGCCGAAGTACCTCGGACTCAAGCGGGGCACCACCTGACTCAACGCCGTCAACGACCAGGTTGCGGGCCTCGGGCAGATGGTCGAGTCCGGCACCTCGCGCGACTTCCTGCACGTCCTGGACGCCCTGCTGAATCTCGACGGCGGGGTGAAGCCGGAGATGCTGGCCACCGACAACGCCTCGCACTCCGACATGGTGTTCGGCCGATTGCGGATCCTCGGCTACAACTTCAGCCTCCGCTTCCGCGACCTGGACGACCAGCGGTTCCTGCGGGCCGCCGTGCCCGGTGTCGAGACCGGCACCTACGGCACGGTGGAGGACCGGGCCCGCAACCGGGTCCCGCACAGACTGCCTCGGCCGGCATCGGACGTGCCCGCCGAGGACGGTCTGCCGCCCTGTGCCCGTGGGAGCGGCCGGAGTTAGAGTTCCCCCTATGAACAAGCAGGCCCCGACGCTCGAGGACGTCGCGAGGGAGGCGGGTGTCTCCCGCGCCACCGTGTCGCGGGTCGTGAACGGCGTGCGCAACGTCGATCCCAGCATTCAGGACCTGGTCCGCAGCGCCATCGAGCGGACGGGATACACACCGAACCGGGCGGCGAGGGCGCTGGTCACCCGGCGCACCGGCGCCGTGGCCCTCATCGTCTCCGGCGCGGGCGACGCCTTCGCCGGCCGTGTGTTCGCCGACCCGTTCTTCGGCCGTGTCGTCAACGGCGTCGTGGGGTACCTCCGGGCGCGCGCCATGCAACCGGTACTGCTGTTCGCGGAGTCGGAGGCGGCCAGGGAACAGGTCGTCGACTACGTGGGGCAGGGGAGCGCGGACGGTGCGCTGGTGGTCTCCGTGCGACCGGACGACCCTCTGCCGGACATGCTCCTGTCCGCCCGCGTCCCGACGGTGCTGTTCGCACGTCCCGCCCGGACGACCCCGGTCGGTTGCGTCGACCTGGACCACTACGCGGGGGGACGCCTGGCCGGAGAGCATCTCCTGGCCCGCGGCTGCCGCCGCATCGCGGTGATCGGCGCTCCGCCGGATCTCAGGGCCGGCCGGGACCGCCTCGCCGGATTCCGTGACGCCCTGGCTCGCGCCGGGCACGACAGCCCTCCCGTGGCCGAGGGCGTCTTCACTCTGGACAGCGGGGCGGCGGCCACGGCCGCCCTGCTGCGGGACCACCCCGAGGTGGACGGCGTGTTCGCGGCCAACGACCTGATGGCCCAGGGCGCCTGCCAAGTCCTGCGGGAACTGGGCAGGCGCATACCGGAGGACGTCGCCGTCGTCGGGTTCGACGACTCGAGCGTCGCCGTCACCTGCCGGCCGCCGCTGACCACCGTGCGCCAGCCGGTGGAGGAGATGGCGGCGGCCATGGCCAGGATGCTGGACGAGCAGGTGCACGGCACCGGTGCCGAACCCCGTACCCTCGTCTTCTCACCGGAACTGGTCGTGCGCGAGTCCGCCTGAGTGGGCGGGCCCGGCGCCGCGCGGTCACCACCCGGTGTCCTGCCGCCCGGCACCGGGTGGCGGCGCGGTCAGGCGTGGGCCTCCCGGTGGGCGCGGATGATCTCCGCGTAGCGCAGGCCGCTCGTCTTGAGGGTGCGGGTCTGCGTCGCGTAGTCGACGTGGACGAGGCCGAAGCGCTTGTCATAGCCGTAGGCCCACTCGAAGTTGTCGAGGAGGGACCAGGCGTAATAACCGGCCAGCGGCACTCCCTTGCGGAGCGCCCGGGCGCAGGCGCTCACGTGCTGCTCCAGGTAGCGGGCCCGGTCGGGGTCGTGGACGGCGCCGTCGGGGGCGACGGTGTCCGGGAAGGCGGAGCCGTTCTCGGTGACGTACAGCTCGCGGACTCCGTAGCCGTCGGTCAGGCGCAGCAGCAGGGCCTCCAGGCCCCCGGCGTCGATCTGCCAGTCCATGCCGGTGCGCGGTACGTCGGGCAGCCGGACCTCACGGGCGTGGGGGACGGGGCCCTCGGGGTCGTCGGTGACGGTCGCCGGGAAGTAGTAGTTGAGGCCGTGCCAGTCGAGGGGTGTGGCGATGGTGTCCAGGTCACCGGGGCGCTCGGGCAGCTCCACGCCGTACAGTTCGCGCATGTCGGCGGGGAAGCCGCGGCCGTAGACGGGGTCGAGCCACCAGCGGTTGGTGTGGCCGTCCATGCGGGTGGCCGCCGCGATGTCCTCCGGGCGGGACGAGGCGGCCTCGACGGTGGAGTGGTTGGTGACGAGACCGACCTGTGCGCCGGGGGCCGCCGCACGGATCGCCCGGGTGGCGAGGCCGTGGGCGAGCAGCAGGTGGTACGAGGCGCGCACGGCGGCGGTCAGGTCGGTCAGGCCGGGTGCCATGCGGCCCTCCAGGTGACCGATCCAGCCGGAGCAGAGGGGTTCGTTGAGGGTGGCCCACCGGGTGACGCGGTCGCCGAGCCGGGCGGCGACGACGGAGGCGTACTCGGCGAGGTGCTCGGCGGTGTCGCGCACGGTCCAGCCGCCGCGGTCCTGGAGGGCCTGGGGAAGGTCCCAGTGGTAGAGGGTGACGTTGGGGGTGATACCCGCCTCGAGGAGGGCGTCGACGAGGCGGTCGTAGAAGTCGAGGCCGGCCGCGTTGACCGGTCCGTCGCCGGAGGGCACCACACGGGGCCAGGCGACCGACATGCGGTAGGTGTCGGTGCCGAGCCGCTTCATCAGGGCGATGTCCTCGGGCCACCGGTGGTAGTGGTCGCAGGCCACGTCGCCGTGGTCGTCGTTGTCGACCTTGCCCGGGGTGTGGGAGAAGGTGTCCCAGATCGACGGTGCCCGGCCGTCCTCGGCGGCGGCGCCCTCGATCTGGTAGGCGGAGGTGGCCGTGCCCCAGGCGAAGTCGGCGGGGAAGGCGGCGAGGTCAAGCGGTTCGGACACGGAGAGCCTCTCTGGGATGGTCGGGCGGGGCGGCGGTGGTGCCCCGGCGGCTACTTGACGGCACCGGCGGTGAGACCGGTGACGAGGTAGCGCTGGAGGAGCAGGAAACCGGCGACGACGGGCAGGCTGACGACGAGTGAGGCGGCCATGATCTGGTTCCAGTACACGTCGTTCTGGGTGGAGTAGCCCTGCAGGCCGACGGCGAGGGTGCGGGTGGTGTCGTTGGTCATGACGGAGGCGAAGAGCACCTCGCCCCAGGCGGTCATGAACGCGTAGACGGCGACGGCGACGATGCCCGGGATCGCGGCGGGCACGATGACCCGGAACAGGGCGCCGAGTGGCCCGCAGCCGTCCACCTTGGCCGCCTCGTCGAGGTCTCTGGGCACCGAGTCGAAGTAGCCGATCAGCATCCAGATGGAGAACGGCAGCGAAAAGGTGAGGTAGGTGAGGATCAGGCCGCCGCGGGAGCCGAACAGGGCGATGCCGGTGGCGTTGCCGATGTTGACGTAGATGAGGAACAGCGGCAGCAGGAACAGGATGCCGGGGAACATCTGCGTCGACAGCACGGTCACCGTGAAGACGCGCTTGCCGCGGAAGGAGTAGCGGCTGACCGCGTAGGCCGCGAAGACGGCGATGGTGACGGAGCAGACGGTCGCCGCACCGGCCACGATCAGCGAGTTCATGAAGTAGTCGGCGAGCGGGACCGTGTCCCAGATGTCGAAGTACGGACTGACGGTGAGGCCCGACGGGATCCACGCGAACTTCCCCGACACGTCCTCCAGGGGCTTCAGTGAGCTGGAGATCATCACGTACACCGGCAGCAGCACGAAGACGGTGAGCAGGGTGAGGAAGATCCGGCGGCTCCACAGGAAGGACCGCGGGGCGGCCATGGGGGAGCGGGGCTGCCGGACGGCTGGGTTAGGCATCGGCGGCCTTCCTTCCGCGGGAGGTGAGCCAGAGGTAGACGCCTGTCACCACGAGCAGGAACAGCAGCAGCAGGACCGACATGGCGGAGCCCGTCCCGAAGTTCCAGGTCTGGAACGAGGACTGGTAGATGTGGATGGAGATGAGGTCCGCTGCCTCCGGCGCCGCCTTGCCGAAGAGGACGAAGGGCGTGTTGAAGTCGTTGAACGTCCACAGGAACAGCACCAGGACGAGGACCTGGTTGACGGGGCGCAGCGAAGGCAGGGTGATGCGGCGGATCTGCTGCCAGACGCCCGCGCCGTCGAGGGCGGCGGCCTCGTAGATGTCCCTCGGGATGTTCTGCAGCCCGGCCATGATGATGAGGAAGGCGAAGGGCCAGCCCTTCCACACCGAGACGACGAGCAGGGCGATGAAGCTGTTGTCGCCGATCAGCCAGAACGGAGCGCTGTCGGTGAGCCCGAGCTGGTCGTGCAGTACGTGGTTCACCAGGCCGTTGTCCCGCTGGAACATGAACGCCCAGGTGATGACGGCGGCGTAGACGGGCAGTGCGTACGGCACCAGGAAGAGCGTGCGCAGGATGCCCCGGCCGCGGAAGGCCTCCTGCATGTAGATCGCCGCGGCCGCTCCGAGCAGCCAGCACAGGCCGACCGAGAGGACGGTGAACAGGCAGGTGGTGAGGAAGGACCTCAACAGCGCCTCGCCGACGGGGGCGTCGAAGTCGACGGTCAGGGAGTAGTTGTCGAGGCCGGCCCAGGGCGCGGTGCCCCAGTCGCGGATGTAGAACTGGGTCAGCTCCTTGAAGCTGACGACGATGCCGATCACCATCGGCAGCAGGTGGACCAGTAGTTCGAGCAGCAGTGCGGGAAGAAGCAGCAGGTACGGCAGTCCGATGCGGCGCAGCCGCCCGGGGCGGCGTCTGCGTGGCGCCGCCCCCGGGTCGTGCTTCCGTGCCGTCCGCTCGCCTGCGCTGTGGGCAGCGGTGGTGGTCATGGTGGTGTCCGTGCTCACTTCTTGGGCATCTGCTGCTGGGCCTTCTCGAGCTTGGCCCGCACGGACGCGGTGGTCACCGCACGGCCGGCGGCGGCGTCGGCGAAGAGTTCCTTGACGGCAGTACCGACGACGGTCTCGAACTGCGACTCCTCGGGAACCTGCGGCAGCGCGGTGGCACTGGTGGCGAGGGTGTCCCGGAGCACGGCGAGCGCCGGAGCGCTGAAGGCCGGGTCCTGCTGGGCGGCCTTGACCGGCGGGATGGAGCCGTAGGCCTTGTTGAGGACGACCTGCTCCTCGTCGCTGGTCATGAACTTCACGAACTTCTTGGCGCCGTCGATGTTCTTCGTGTTCTTGAAGACGGCCATGTTGATGCCGGCGACCATGGAGTTGGTGGCCTTGCCCGGGCCGGGCACGCCGGACTGCACGGGAGCGGGTGCGACGCCCCACTCGTCGTCGTCCATGCCCTGCGTCTTGAAGGTGGCCGACGCGGTCTGCCACAGCACCATGGCCGTCTTGTCCTTGGCGAAGTCGCTGAGGGACTGGTTCTGCGCGTACTCGGCGTTGCCCGGCGCGACGATCTTGTCCTTGGCCATCAGGTCGACGTACTGCTTGACCGCCGCGACGGCTCCGTCGGAGGTGAAGTCGGCCTTGCCGTCGGGGGTGAAGAAGTCCGCGCCGTGCTGCTGGGCGAGGACGAAGACCTGGTGGATGTTGTTCGACAGGTTGGAGCCCTCCGCGCCGAGCCCCCACTTGCCGTCCTTGGAGAGCTTCTTGCCGGTCTCGGCCAGTTCCTGCCAGGTGGCCGGCGGCTTCTCGATGCCGGCGTCGGCGAACATCTTCTTGTTGTAGTAGAGCGCGTAGGCCATGGAGTACAGCGGCACGGCGGCCGGGTCCTGGCCCTGGACGCCGGTGGAACCGAGCGCGGACTCCACGAAGCGGTCCCTGCCGCCGATCGCCTCGAAGTTCTTCGCGTTCCAGGGCAGCAGGGCACCACTGGCCTGGAGGGACGCGCTCCAGGTGTTGCCGATGTTGAGGACGTCCGGACCCTGACCGGAAGTGGTGGCGGTGAGGATGCGGTTGAGGAGGTCCCCCCAGGGCACCACCTCCAGCTTCACCTTGATGCCGGTCTCCTTCTCGAACTTGTCGAGTTCCGGCTGGAGGACCTTCTTGTCCACCTCCAGGTTCGCACCCTGGTTGGAGGCCCAGTAGGTGAGGGACTGCGGCTGCTCGTTGGAACCTTCCGTGCCGGACGACCCGCCGCCGCAGGCCGCCACGGTGAGGGCGAACGAGAGGGTGACGGCGCCGACGGCTGCGGCTCTGATTCTGCGCATGACTCCAGAGACCTTCCGGGAAAGTGAGGGGGCCGGCCGCGGGGGCGGGACGGGGCGGTGCCCTGCGCCCCTGAACCCCGCACGGCTTAATTTAGGATGTGAGTTAAGCTCCGAGTGAAGGGTGCGTCAAGAGCCTGACCCCAGGTAAAACATGGTGAACACCTTGGAGTTGGGCGACACAGTGGACTGTCCGCAGCGGCCGCACAAGGCTTGACCTGCGGCGGGAGAACCGCACCGCGGTATTGCAACGGTTGTGTCTCGGCGGGCCGCTCAGCGGTTCCCCGCCCGTCGGCCGTCCCGCACACCGCGCGTCAGCGCACGCCGACCGTGACCTCCCCCTCCCACCGGGTGTCCCCCGCCGATCTGCCCACCATGAGCCGGTAACCGCCGGGTTCCGTGGCCCAGCCGGGGTTCGCCTCTGACCAGTACCGCAAGGCGCGCGGGCCCACCACCACCTCGGCCCGCGCCGTCCGTCCCGCTTCCGCCCGGACCGTCGCGTACCCGGCGAACCAGCGCACCGGACGCTCCACCACCGACGAGGGGCGGGCCAGGTAGACCTGGACGACCTCCCGTCCGGCGCGGGTGCCGGTGTTGCGCACCGTCACCCGGACGGTGAACGGCTCGCCCGCCACGACGTGCGCGGGTGCCTCCACGGCCGCGTACTCCCACGTCGTGTAACCGAGTCCGTGGCCGAACCAGTAGGCGGGCTCGCGTCCGGCCCGCAGCCACGCCCGGTGGCCGATGTGCAGGCCCTCGGCGTAGTCGAGCCGGCCGTCGACCGGCCGGGTGCGGGTGACGGGCGCGTCCGCCAGGGACGCCGCCCAGGTGGTGGGGAGCCGGCCGCCGGGCTCGGCGAGGCCGAACAGGACGTCGGCCAGCCCCGCGCCGGCCTCCTGTCCCGGGAACCAGGTGAGCAGCACGGCGCCCACTTCCCGGTGCCAGGGCAGCTCGATGGGGCCGCCGCTGTTGACGACCACGACCGTGCGCGGATTCACGGCGGCCACCGCCCGGACGAGTGCGTCCTGGTGCCTCCCGAGCGACAGTTCCGCGCGGTCGTACCCCTCGCTCTCGCCGAGCTCGGTGGTGCCGACCACCACGACGGCGGCATCGGCGTCCCGGGCCGCCCGCACCGCGTCCTCCAACGCGGTCGCCGGGTCCGGTTCCGGCGGCGCGGCGGCGACGACGGTGGCGCGTCCGCGGCCGGGCACCAGTTCGCGCCGTGCCACCACGCGCACGGGCCGCTTGGTGGTCAGTACCGTCCGCACCGTGTGGACGGGCGGGTTGACATGGACGACGGCCGGGTCGTCCGTGTCACCGGGGAACTCCCCGTCCAGGAGGGTGCGGTCGTCGACGGTGAGTGTCATGCGTCCGAAGCCCCCGACGCCGAACGTCCACTCTCCCGGACTGCGGGGATGCAGCATCGCGTCGATCTCCACCGTGTGCGCACCCGGGGGCAGTTCCGGCTCCAGCTGGCGGCCCGAGAACCGGTGCTCCGCGTACAGCTCCCGCCCTGTCGCGTCCAGCACCCGCAGGAGCACGCCGGGGGCGCCCGACCGTGGGTCGCTGCACCGGTCGGTGCCGAGGGGAGCGGGCGGGGACCCCGGCGCCGGGCCGGGCTCGTACACCACCCGGGCCCGCCCCCGCAGCCGGGCCCGGACACCGGCCAGCGGCGTGACCACGTCGGAGCAGAACACGCCCGCGCTGCCGCCGCCCTGTACCCGGGGGGACGCGGCGTGGACGCCGACGACCGCGACGGTGGACAGTCCGGCGGGGTCCAGCGGCAGGACGGCGCTGTTGCGCAGCAGCACCGCACCGGCGCCGACCGCGCGGCGCAACAGCGCCCGGGCGTCACGGGAGGACATCGCCGGTGCCCGGCGCGGGCGACGCGGCTCCAGCGCGCCCACCCGGCCGGCGAGCCGGAGCAGTCGCCGCACCTTCTCGTCGACCGCCTCCTCGGCGACCAGGCCGTCCTTCACCGCCCGCACCAGCGGCGCGCCCCAGGGACTGTCCGGGCCCGGCATCGCCAGGTCGAGGGCGGCGCGGCCGGTTTCCTCGGTGGTGCGCACGGCCGCCCAGTCGGAGACGGCGACCCCGTCGAACCCCCATTCCCCCTTGAGGGGTTCGGCCAGGAGCGGGCTGGCCGTCATGGTCGTGCCGCCTACGGCGTTGTAGCCCGCCATGACCAGCCACACCCCGGCCTCGACGGCCGCCTCGAAGGGCGCGAGGTACACCTCTCGCAGGGCGCGTTCGGACACCCGGACGTCGACGGTCAGCCGGTCGGTCTCGGAGTCGTTGCCGACGTAGTGCTTGGCGGTGGCCGCCACCCCGAGGGCCTGGACGCCCCGGATCAGCGCGGCCCCGGTGCGGCCGGTCAGTTCGGGGTCCTCGGAGAAGCACTCGAAGTGCCGGCCGCCCAGCGGGCTCCGGTGCAGGTTGAGCGTGGGGGCCAGGACCACGTCGACGCCCTTGCGGGCGGCCTCGGTGGCGAGCAGGCTTCCGAGCCGCTCCACCAGTTCCTCGTCCCACATCGCCCCGAGGGCGGAGGCGGAGGGCAGCAGGACCGAGGTGCGCCGCTCGTCCCACGCCTCGCCACGCACCCCGGCCGGACCGTCCGAGGTCACCATCTCCCGCAGCCCGATCCCGGGTTCACCGGCGGTGCGCCAGGTCGTCGCGCCGGTGAGTAGACGCACCTTCTGTTCGAGACTCAGCCCTCCGATGAGCCGGTCGAGTGTCCCGTCGTCCATTCCCGCCCCGCTTTCTGCCCCTCCGCCGGTGGGAGAGCGCTCTCCCAACCATTCGACGAGGTTGTCCTCCCCGTCAAGCCCTTCCGGCCGGGGGTGGACGTCAGGTGCGCGGGCAGCGGAAGGAGCCCGGCGGCACCCGCGCCGAGCGGGTGCCGTCGGGCCCGTGGAGACCGGCAGGGTCAGGGCAGCCGGTGGTCGGCGTTCAGCACGGCGCCGCGTTCGGGGCGGTACAGGTCGAAGCCCCGGGTGTCGCACTGCAGGCCGCCGTTGATGCAGTGGTCGACCAGGGCCTTGAGGGTTCGTTCCTCCCACGCGTTGAAGAAGTCGTAGTGGAAGGAGTAGCCGCGGCCGCTGGCCAGGCGGACCTGGCTCATGTCGCCGTTGACCGGCCACGCCATCTTGAATTCGATCATCGGCAGGGCGACCGGGTGGGAGGCCGGGCACATGTTGTCGTTGGTGCCGGGCTTGACGACCGGGTAGGTCATGTGGCTCTGGTGGTCGGGGGTGTCGAGGTGCAGGCCGTTCCAGCAACTGGGGGCTTGCATGCGCAGGTTGAGCTGGACGTCGGGCCGGCTCGGGCAGCTCGCCGGGATGTCGGTGTTGAAGAAGCTGTCACCGCACTCCCAGCCCTCGACGAAGCCCTTGTGGGCGCGGAACTGCTGTTCGGTCTGCATGGGGTTGCCGACGACGAACCGCAAGCCCTTGGGGAAGGGCCGCACACTCCGGTAGTCGGTCACGCCTGCCTTGTAGTAGATGACCTGCGGGCCGACGGGCAGGATCTTCCGGTCGCCCTTGTACAGCGAGGGCATCCAGTAGGCGGAGGCGTCCGCGGGCGCCTTGCAGGTGGTGTTGCCTCCGTAGAGCGAGCCGGTGGTGCTGGCGGCGTCGGTGGAGGTGTTGCCCATGAACGTGTGGTCGTGGGACTTGCCGAACTGGCCCGGGTAGACGATCGGGTCGTCCGGCGCGGTGTGGGTCACGGAGCAACCGGCCTGGAACTCGTGGTGGTAGGCCGGGGGCGGGGTGGCCGTGGACGGGACGACGCCGGTGACCGGGGGTACGGCCGGTATGTATCCGTCGCCGTCGGGGTCGTCGGCGGACGCCTGGTTCGACACCGCCATCGTGTGCCCGGTGTGGCCGGCGGCCGAGGTGGCCGGGGCAGTCGGGGCGTCGCCGGGGCCCGCCGCCGTGGCGACGGTGCCGATGCCGAGCACGCTTGCGATCAGTGCGGTGCCGAGCAGCAGCGCGGGGAGTTTTGAACGCGGTCTCATGGGGCCTCCTTGCCCGCTGAGGTGCCAAGTGGGGGTGGTGCGCAGGGCGCCGCCGTGCGCCGGGCGCCGTGCGCCGTCGTCAGCTGTAGACGCCGAACTCGTGCAGCGAGTAGCCCCAGCCGGTGCCACGCGCCGTCAGGTGCAGTCGTACGTGTCGTGCGGTCGCCGCGACGTCGATGGTGTCGATGTCGCCGTTGCCGGCGGTCGTGGTGTGGACCGTCCGCCAGCTGGTGCCGTTGTCGGAGACCTGTACGTCGTACGACTTGGCGTAGGCGGGGTCCCATACGAGCTGGAGCTTGCGGATCGGGGTGGCGGAGCCGAGGTCGACCTGGATCCACTGCGGGTCGCTCCAGTCGCTGGCCCAGCGCGTGTCGCTCCGGCCGTCCGTCGCCTTGGCGGGCTCGCAGGGGCAGTCGCCGTACGACGGCTGGAAGGAGGAGGCGGTGGTGGGCTTGTTCAGCGCCACATTGGTGCCGGTCACCGGCGGGGCGACGACCTTGACCGACTTCGTCTCGATGCCGGCGTTGCCGCGGCCGTCCTCGGCCTGGATGTACACCTTCCACACGCCGAGCTTCTCGGGAGCGGTCACGGCGAAGGTTCCATTGCCGGTCGACCGCCACTTGGCCTCGACCAGACGCTTGTCGCCGTTCGCGTAGTTGCCGCTGAGGAAGATCTTGTAGGTGATCGCGTCGCCGTCGGGGTCACGGACGTCCGCGCGGACGGTGAACTCGCCGCCCGCCGGGGCGGACGAGGCCGGACTGACGGTCATGTCCGAGATGACCGGCGGTGTGTTGTCGGTGCCGGCCGTTCCGGTGTAGGCCCTCTTGACGGAGTAGTAGGAGAGCCTCTTCAGCCCGTCGGGCACGAGGTTGAACCAGATGCCGCCGAAGTCGTGTTCGACACCGTAGTGGAAGAGGGTGGCACCAAGGGCGACGCCCCGGTGGCCGGTGACGCAGTCCCAGGCATGGGAGTACCCCTCGGCCTTCTGTACGTCGGTCGGTTCGTCGGGGACGCCGTTGGCGTCGTCCGGCACCTCCCACTCGCCTGCCGGTCCGCCCTCGGTGATGATGTACGGCTTGGTGTAGCCGCCCTTCTCCCAGTCCTCCTGGACGCCGCAGATGTCGCCGTAGGAGTTCATCGAGTACAGGTCGAGGTCGGGCGCGTTGCGCTTGTAGTACGGCCAGGCTCCCGTCCAGGCGTCGGTCGAGGTGACGGGGTGGTCGGGGTCGATGCTGTGGATCCTCTTGGCGACGTCGTTGACGAAGCCGGTGTAGGCGTTGCGCTGGGCCTCCAGTTCCGCCCCGCTGTAGCAGTTCTGCAGGCCGAGGACCGATTCGTTGCCGACGTTCCACATGAGGGTCGCGGGGTGGCTCCTGTACGTCTCGACCCACTTGGCGAACTCGGTGAGCATGTTGTTCTTGTACGTGGTGTCGGTGACGTAGTTGACGCAGCCGCCGGAGCCGGGACCGCCACCGGGCTGCAGCCAGAAGCCGTTGACGACCTTGATGCCGTGCGCGGCGGCGCTGTCGAGCAGCGGCTTGGTGCCGCCGTCGGTGCCCCAGGTGCGAATGGTGTTGACGCCCATGGACTTGACGTCGGGCATGTACTTCGGGGCGTCCGCGATGGCGGGGCCCCAGGTCAGGCCCTTGACGGTGTACGGCTGCCCACCGACGGTCAGCCGCCAGTCACCTGGTGAGCCGGTGACCTTGACCGCTCCCTGGACGGGCGGTGTGCCGTCCGTGCTCCCGTACACCTGGAACTCCCAGAGGGAGTAGCCGTAACCGCCGGACCGCTCGGTACCCAGCATCCGGACGTAGCGGCCGGAGCCGGAGACGGTGATCTCGTCCGTGCCGCCGTCACCGCCGGTCACGGTCCGCAGGGTCCGCCAGTCGGTGCCGTCGTCGGAGGCCTGGATCTGGTAGCCCTTGCCGTACGCGCCCTCCCAGGTCAGTACGACGCGGCTGAGGTCGGACCGCTGTCCGAGGTCGACCTGGAACCACTGCGGGTCGCTCCACTGGCTGGCCCAGCGGGTACCGGTGAGGTTGCCGTCCACGGCCGCGGAGGGGGCGTAGCCGGCGCCCTCCTGGGACGAGGCGGTGGCGGGCCTGCCTTGGGAGAGCAGGGTCTCCGCCGCCTGCGCGGGTGGGGCGGCCAGGACGAGTGACGACGCCACCAGTGCGCCGAGCGCGAGCAGGGGCACGGCGCGTTGGCCGGGTGGTCTGCGGTGGGAGAGAGCTGTGGACACATCTGCTCCAGACGGGTTGGGGAGAGCCGACGGGGCGGGGCTGTGGGGGCCCCGCGTGGTGGCCCCTCCGGGCCGGGGCGCGGGGATGCCATCCGGCCCGGAGGGGAGTCGTGGCCGACGGGTGGTCCGGTCAGGGGTACGACACGACCGTGGACGGCACGGTCGAGGTGCCGGCGGGCACGGTGGAGGCGCCGGTGTCGTTGATGACGTGGTTGTAGTGGCCCATGCCGCCGAGGGAGACCACGAGGAGGCTGTGGAACTTCACCCCCGGTTTGACGGGGGTCTTGAAGCCGTGGTCCTGGCGGATGCCCGGGTCGACGTTGTAGTTGCAGTAGCTGCCCAGGCCCCACGCTTCGTGGGTGTCCACCGAGTCGTCGACCCGGTAGGCGGCGTAGCCTCTCGTCGAACCGTTCTGGATGGCTGCCTGGTTCGGGGCGTCGTACGCCTTCTCGTTCTGGTAGAAGATCGTCCGGCCGCGTTCGCCGTACCACTCGACGTCGTATTTGTTGAAGTGCTCGACGAACAGCCCGGTGGCCAGGACGTCGTCGCCGTTGACCCGGACGCCGTAGTCGGCCCGGTTGGTCTCCCAGCCGACGCCCTCGCCGTGGTCGGCGCGCCAGACCCAGGTGTGGTCGATGATGGTGTCGTCGCTGTTGACGACCATGCTGGTGGTCGCCTTCCCGGCCCCCGCGCCGCCGATGCGGATGTAGACGTCCTGCACGGTGGTGGGGTCGGCCGCGTGATCGGTGGAGGCGCCCTGCGGGCCGATCTCCAGCAGCGTGGGGGAGTTGACCGGTCCGGCGTCGATGAGGAAGCCGGCGAGCCGCACGCCGTCGACGTCGGCGACCTTCATGGCGGTCACCCCGTTGTCCGGGATGATCGTGGCGAGACCGAGGCCCAGCACGATGGTGCCGGCCCGGTTCACGTTGATCGTCTGGTCCACGTGGTAGACGCCCGGGGTGAAGAGCAGGTGCAGGCCCTGGGCGAGGGCCGCGTTGATGGTGGCGGCGGTGGCGCCGGGCTTGACGACGTAGAACTTGCTCAGAGGGATCGACTCACCCTGAGGATTCCCGTCGGCCCAGGTGGTGCCGCGGGCGTTGGTCCGCTTGGCGGGGGCGAAGACCTTGTACTCGTTGCCGTCCAGGTAGAGGAACGGCTTCTCGCGGGAGA
The DNA here is from genome assembly GCF_014649835.1 of Streptomyces pilosus. Lineage (GTDB taxonomy): Bacteria > Actinomycetota > Actinomycetes > Streptomycetales > Streptomycetaceae > Streptomyces > Streptomyces pilosus. Next base: position 717,076 of record NZ_BMTU01000002.1, read on the forward strand.
TCGGCGTCGTGCCGAGTGTGGTGTAACGGGGCTCGGGGAAGCTGGTGGCGGGAGCGCCCTCGACACCGGAGAAGACCTGGTTCCACACGCTGTTGGACCAGCCGCCGATGGAGCTGTCGCGGGTGTACCACTGCTGCTGCGAGTAGTTGCCGACCTGGCCGTCGATCTTGCTGTCGGCAATGTAGCCGCCGCTGGCCCAGCCGTAGCCGTTGGGCGCGAGGTTGAGGCCGCCCTTGACGTGCATCCGGCGGAACGAGGCGGCCTGCGAGACCGCCCACCGGTTGGTGCCGTTGACCGGCTGCACGGCGAGGTTCTCCGCGCCGCGCCAGAAGTTCTGGGTGGCGTTGCCGTTGAACCAGCCGGCGTCGACGGTGATGTCACCGTTGATCGTCGTGTCGTCGGGCCGCAGGCCGAGGCCGGCGATCTGGGTGTAGAACCCGATCTGGGCGTTGAGGTTGTTGTAGGTGCCCGGCTTGAAGAGGAAGGCGTGCCGGCCGGAGCCGAACTGTGCCGACTCCTGTTCCCTGAAAACCTGGTCGAGCTTGGCCTGGATGCCGGGCGTGGACGGGTCGAAGACATGCACGTTCGGGCCGAGGTCGCCGCCGCCCGGGATCACCGGTCCGGGGTCGTCACCGGTGGTGCCGTACACCTTGAACTCCCAGAGGGAGTAGCCGTATCCGGTGGCGCGGGCGGTGCCGAGCATGCGGACGTAGCGGGCGGTGCCGGAGACGTTCACGGTCTCCGTGCCACCGGAGCCGGTGGTGGTGGAGTAGGCCGTCGACCAGTCCGTGCCGTTCTGGGACGTCTCGATGCGGTAGGACTTGGCGTGGGCGGTCTCCCAGCGCAGCTCGACCTGGCTGAGGGTTGCGGGGGAGCCCAGGTCGACGCGGATCCATTGTGGGTCGGCGGCGGCGCTGGACCAGCGGGTGCCGTTGTCACCGTCGACGGCCGCGGTCGCCGGGGTGCCGTAGTGCTCCTGGCTGGAGGCGGTGACCGGCTTGCCCTGCGACAGCAGCACGGGCGCGGCCTGCGCCTCTTCGGCGGGGACGATGGCGAGCAGGGCGGCGGCCAGGGCGGTGACCATCACACCGACGAGGCCGCGGCGGCCGGGTCTGTGGCGGACCGGCACCGCCGGGGGTATGCCGACTGTGGGCATGGGGAGTCTCCTTGACGCGGAATGACTGGGAGAGCGCTCTCCGGAACACTGCCCGCCGTGCCGGTCTCGGTCAAGGTTCCGCACACGGCTTTTCTTTTGGCTTTCATTAAGTCGCAGTTGGAGAGGTGTAGCCTCCCCGGGTCGTCCGGGAGGCTTCTCGGCCGGGGGGAGTGAGAGGGAGGGCGACTCGGCCCTGCCGGGGAAGTATCGATGTCTTGACCCTCGGCCGCGGAGTAGACAAAGCCCTCGTGTCCTAGGCCCCGGCCCTCGTCAGCGGTGTTCTCGTACGTCACCTGTCCAGCGGCTCTGTCGAGTCGGGTGCGGCGCAGCGTGCGGGGTGCCCCATCGTGGTCGTCGGCGACTCCGCCCAGGTCGAACGCCCGTGCGCGCCGACAAGCACGCCGTCCACGAAGCCCGCGCGCCGCACGCCGCGGATCACTTTCTCCGCCGGGGATCGAGAGGGCGCCGAGGAAGGCGCAGGGCCGCACGGCCGTCGGTGCGCCGCCGACAGCCTGCTCGGATGCATCGGATCCAGCGGGCCGCCGGCGCGGTCGTCGGCTCAGCGGTGGGTGACGCCTTGGGTGGCGCCTTCGAGTTCGGTCCCCAGGACGGGTTCTCCCCGCTGTTTCCCGCGCCCGGTGGCGGTGACGAGATGTGCGGAGGCGGTGGCCGGCACCCCGATCAGGCGACCGAGTTGAACGGTACGGTCCGGCCCTGCCTGGCCTCCGCCGCGTGGGCCCCGCGCACCACGAGCAATGTCGATGATGCGATCCGCGCGACGATCGACCTCGGCGGTGACACGGACACCGTCGCCGCTGTGACCGGAGGCCTCGCGAGGGCGTACCACGGCCTGGACGCCATACCCACCCGCTGGACCCGACCGCTCCACGTCCCCCTGCCAGGCTTCGACGGACGAGTGCTGCACCTGGCGGGGCTGCTCCACCTCGCGCATCGTCTCCTGGTCGAGGGCCCCCGGTGAGGCAGCCGTGGTGGCCCGCACCAACGGTGAACTGGTGGTGCGAGAACCCGGCTTCTTCCCTGCACAAGTGACTCGGAGTGCTGCTGGTTTTGCCGCCCTGAGGTGTTCAGGCTGATGCCGACAGGTGGCGAACCGGGGTATGAGGGGGTGCTACGGCGAGAGCCGTTCACGCGCGGTATCGGAGGACAGGAGGACAATGTGTCATATGGCCTGTGGCTGGCCAAAGGCGCCGGGGAGGGCACTCCGCCCTTCTGGATCGTCGTTGTGGCCCTGATCGCGATCGTCGGGGTGGCGTACCTGGTGAGTAAGGCGCGCAAGAGGTGACACCATCCGCGAGACACGCATTACGTACGGCACATCCGCCCGGCTGTATCCGCAGCTCCTCCGGGGCAGGGTGACCCAGAGGGTCCTCTGCCCCGGAGGAGCGCGGTCGGCCGGGCGGCGGGTCACCGACGCCCGGCCGATGCCGATGCCGATGCCGTGTTCGGCCCTCGGGCCTCAGTTGAAGTTCACGTCGCTGCACCACATGTAGGCCTGGTCGAGGTGCGAGGCCTGCCAG
>NZ_BMTU01000003.1 GCF_014649835.1 Streptomyces pilosus
TCTCGGGCTTTCCTCCGGGCGCTTCCCTTCGGTCTTGCGTTTCCGACTCTATCAGATCTTTTTCTCGACCTGACCCCCAGTCAGCGGGGTTTGTCTTCCCGGCCGTTGGGCCGTTCCGACGTCTCAAACCTTAGCGGCTCTCTCCGTGTTTCCCAAATCGGGGGCGTGAATTCGAATTCGGGCATGCCGAAATCGTTTTCACTGGGAGGTCGTGCTGGGGTTTTGAGTGCCGCAGGTGCGGCGGGAGGTGTTGCCGGTGAACCGTTACGGCTCCGTGGCAACCCGAAGAACTCTACGGATCGACGAGGTGACTGTCAACCACCTCTGGCCAAGATCTTTCAGTCCAGGTCGGTGAGGCGTCCGCCGGCGTCCGGCTGGGCGTCCTCCACCCTGCGCAGCAGGCGGGTGAGGACCTCACCGAGCGCGGTCCGCTCGTCCTGGTCGAGGTCCTGGAGGAGGTCGCTCTCGAAGACGGTGGCCATACGCATGGCCTCCTGCCACTTCTCCCGCCCGGCCGGGGTGAGCTCCACGATGACGCGGACCCGGTTGGCCTCGTCCCTCTCCCTGGTCACCAGACCCTCGGCGACCATGCGGTCGATCCGGTGGGTCATGGCGGCCGGAGTCAGCCCGAGGCGCTTGGCGAGGTCACTGGGACCCATCCGGTACGGGGCGCCGGACAGGACGAGGGCCTTCAGGACCTCCCAGTCGGCGTTGGTGATGCCGAGCTCGGCGGTCTGCCGGCCGTAGGCGACGTTCATCCGCCGGTTCAGCCGGGACAGCGCGTTGACGATCTTCTCGACCTGGGGGTCCAGGTCCCGGAACTCGCGCTGGTACGCGGCGATCTGCTCTTCGAGTGTCGGCTCGCCGAGGCCGGAGGTGTCGCCCATGCCCGCAGTATGGCACGCCCGCCCTTTGCCTTGAAGTCCTTCGATGTGTACTCTTTAGCCTCGAACTTTAGCTTCTAAGTCTTCAGATCTAACTAGTGAGTGAGGTGAACGTGACCAGGGCGATGGGCGCGGCGATGCGCCGGATCCACGTGGGCAACGCGCTCAGTGCGTTCGGGCTGGGCTTCACGGTTCCGTACCTGTACGTCTATGTGGCGCAGGTGCGCGGGCTGGGGGCCATGACGGCGGGGCTGGTGCTCGCCGTGTTCGCCGTGGCCGCGCTGATCGTGCTGCCGTTCGCCGGTCGGGCCATCGTCCGGCGGGGTCCGCTGCCGGTCCTGCTCGTCGCCCTGGTCACGGCCGCGGTCGGGGCGCTGAGCCTGGGCCTGTCGAACAGTGCGGCGACCGTGCTGCTGTCGGCGTCGGCGCTCGGTGCCGGGCAGGCGGTGATGCAGCCGGCCCTCGCCACGATGATCGTGGACTGTTCCACCACGGAGACCCGGTCCCGCGCGTTCGCCATGCAGTTCTTCCTGCAGAACCTCGGGCTCGGTGTCGGCGGTCTCATCGGCGGTCACCTGGTGGACCCGACCGAAGCCGGTTCGTTCACCCTCCTCTTCTCGATCGAGGCGGTGATGTTCCTGCTGCTAGTCGTGGTGATGGCGACGGTGCGGATGCCGCGCGCGCCGCGTCTGGCGGACGCGCCGCATCAGTCGGCCGGGGCGAGCTGGAAGCAGCTGCTGGGCAACCGGGCCATGGTGCAGCTCTGCGTGCTGGGCTTCGTGCTGTTCTTCGCCTGCTACGGGCAGTTCGAGTCGGGGCTGAGCGCGTACGGCGTCGAGGCGGCCGGGATCTCCACCTCCGCGCTCGGCACGGCACTGGCGGCGAACACGCTGATGATCGTGGTGGCGCAGTTCGCGGTGCTGCGGTTCGTGGAGCGGCGCAAGCGCTCGCGCGTCATCGCGTCCGTGGGGCTGATCTGGGCCGTGGCGTGGGCCGTGGCCGGTTACGCCGGTCTGGGCGACGGCAGCCAGGCGATGGCGACCGCCGCTTTCATCTCGACGTACGCGCTGTTCGGGCTCGGCGAGGCGCTGCTGTCGCCGACGCTCGCGCCGCTGGTCGCCGATCTCGCGCCGACCGGCATGGCCGGTCAGTACAACTCGGCTTTCGCCCTGGTGAAACAGCTCGCGCTGGCCGTGGGTCCGGCGGTGGGCGGGCCGATGGGTGCCTCGCTGCACGCGCCGTACATCGTCGTCTTCCTGTTGTTCTCGCTCGGGATCACCGTGCTCGCGGTGCGGCTGGGGCGGCAGCTCACCGAGGTGCAGAACCACCCGTCCGCCGCGCGGAGCCGGGTCGTGGCGCAGAGCGGCGCGGCGGCGGGCCAGGCCCCGGCGCACGTCTGATCCCCGCCGGCTCCCGGGCCGCCGGCTAGGAGCCGGCGGTCCTCGGCAGGAGGAACTCGCACCAGACCGCCTTGCCGCCGCCCGGGGTGCGTCTGCTGCCCCAGCCGGAGGCGATCGTCGCGACGATGGCGATGCCCCGGCCGGACTCGTCGCCGGGCTCCGCGCGGCGGCGTCGGGGCAGGTGGTCGTCGCCGTCGGTGACCTCGATGATCAGACGCCGGTCGGTGCGGCGCAGGCGCAGCCGCATGGGCGGGGTGCCGTGCTGGAGGGAGTTGGCGACCAGTTCGCTGGTCGCCAGGACGCCCAGGTCGTGCAGTTCGACGGGGAAGCGCCAGCTGGTCAGCACGCCCGACGCGAAGGCACGCGCGCGGGGCGCCGCCTCGACGCCGCCGAGCAGTTCCAGCGCGGCGTTGCGGAAGAGTTCGCTCTCCGCTCCCTTGCGGGCGGGGTGCTGGAGGACCAGGACGGCGACGTCGTCGTCGTGGTCCGGGGTCACCCCGGCCGAGCGGACCAGGCGGTCGCAGACGACCTGCGGGCTGCCGGTGGCTCCGGCCAGGGCGCGCTCCAGGGCGGCGATGCCCTCGTCCAGGTCCTCGTTCCTCCGCTCGACCAGGCCGTCCGTGTAGAGGACGGCGGTGGCGCCGGGGCCGAGGGGGACGGAACCGGAGGAGTGCATCCAGCCGCCGGTGCCGAGCGGGGGGCCGGTCGGTTCGTCGGTGCGCCGGACGGTGCCGTTCTCGTCGCGGACCAGGATGGGCAGGTGGCCGGCGGAGGCGTACACCAGGCGGCCCTCGTTGGGATCGTGGATGGCGTAGGCGCAGGTGGCGATCTGGTTGGCGTCGATCTCCATGGCGAGGCCGTCGAGCAGCTGGAGGACCTCGTGCGGCGGGAGGTCGAGCCGCGCGTAGGCCCGTACGGCCGTGCGGAGCTGGCCCATGACGGCGGCGGCCCGCACCCCTCGGCCCATCACGTCACCGATGACCAGGGCGGTGCGGCCGCCACCCAGGGTGATCACGTCATACCAATCGCCGCCGACGGCGGCCTCGGTGCCGCCGGGGTGGTAGGTGGCGGCGATGCGCAGGTCGTCGGGCTCCTCGAGCTCCTGCGGGAGGAGGGAGCGCTGGAGGGTGACGGCGGTCTCGCGCTGCCGGCGCTCGCTGGCGCGCAGTCGTTCGGCGGCCTCGGCGTGGTCGGTGACGTCCGTGGCGAAGATCAGCACCCCGCGGCTCTCCCCCTCGCTGACGGGGGTGCAGGTGAAGGTGTAGGAGCGGCCGTCGGGGGCCTTGCGGGACTTCAGCGTCCGGGGCTTGCCGCTGCGCAGGACCTGGTCGAGGAGGGGCAGCAGACCGAGTTCGTCGAGTTCGGGGAGGGCGCCGCGGGCGGGGGCGCCGGCCGGGCGGGCGCCGAAGGCCGCCGTGTAGGCGTCGTTGAGGTAGGCGATGCGGTGGTCGGGGCCGCGGACGAGGGCGACGAGGGAGGGGACGCGGTCCAGGACCTCGCGCACTCCGAGCTCGTCGACGGCGGGCACGGGATCCGCGTCGTCGGGGAGTCGTCCGGCGCGGGCCGCGGGCACGGAGCCCTCTCCCCGCCGGTCCGGGGAGACCGCCTGCTCGGTCCGCGCCGCCGCGCGGCGCTGCGTTCCGGGGAGCCGGGCGCTCCAGCGCGTGAAGTTCACGAATCCTTGCCTCGTGTAGTTGTCGGCGGCCGGAAACCGGGACCGGCCGGGACCCCGGAGGGCCGCACCAGGGTGGGCGGGGACCCGCCCGCGGTGGTGGACCAGTCTGGCAGGGTGCCGACCGGGCCGACATCCGTCAGACGCCGGGCCGGCCGCAGGAGTTCCTGACTCCCGTCAGGACGACCCCTTCGTGTCGCGCGGGGGGTCCTGGGGTGGTTTTCCACCGGCCGCCAGTTCGAACTCCGCACGCGGGTGCTCGAGTGACCCGAGGGAGACGATCTCCCGCTTGAAGAGCCCCGCGAGGGTCCATTCGGCGGCCACCCGCGCCTTGCGGTTGAAGGTGGGGACCCGGCTGAGGTGGTAGGTGCGGTGCATGAACCAGGCGGGGAAGCCCTTGAGCCTGCGCCCGTACACCTGCGCGACCCCCTTGTGCAGCCCCAGGGAGGCGACGGACCCGGCGTACTTGTACGCGTACGTCTCCAGCGGTTCGCCCCGCAGGGAGTGGACGACGTTGTTCCCGAGGACCCGTGCCTGACGGAGCGCGTGCTGCGCGTTGGGGGCGCACTCCCGTCCCGGCTCCCGCGCGGTGACGTCGGGGACGGCGGCGGCGTCCCCGGCGGCCCAGGCGTGCGGGGCGCCGTCGACGGCCAGCTCGGCGGTGCACTTCAGCCGTCCGCGCCCGTTCAGCGGCAGGCCGGTGGCGGCGAGCACGGGGTGCGGCTTGACCCCGGCGGTCCACACGACCGTACGGGTGGGGAAGCGCGACCCGTCGCTCAGCACGGCGACCCGGTCGGCGCAGGACTCGAGCCGCGTCTCCAGACGGACGTCGATGTTGCGGCGGCGCAGTTCGGTGACCGTGTACCGGCCCATCTCCTCGCCGACCTCGGGCAGGATCCGCCCGGAGGCCTCGACGAGGATCCACTTCATGTCCTCGGGCCGGATGTTGTGGTAGTAGCGGGCGGCGTAGCGGGCCATGTCCTCCAGCTCGCCGAGCGCCTCGACGCCCGCGTAGCCGCCGCCGACGAAGACGAAGGTCAGGGCCGCGTCACGGATCGCCGGGTCACGGGTCGACGAGGCGATGTCCATCTGTTCGAGGACGTGGTTGCGCAGCCCGATGGCCTCCTCGACGGTCTTGAACCCGATGGCGTGGTCGGCGAGGCCGGGGATCGGCAGGGCGCGCGACACGGAACCGGGCGCGAGCACCAGTTCGTCGTAGGCGATCCGCCGGCCGCCGGTGCCCTCCTCCTCGGTCGCGAGGGTGCTGACGGTGGCGGTGCGTTTCTCGTGGGCGATGTGGGTGACCTCGCCGATGACGATGCGGCACCGGTCCAGGACACGACGCAGCGGTACGACGACATGACGAGGAGAGATGGCACCGGCGGCCGCTTCGGGCAGGAAGGGCTGGTACGTCATGTAGGGGTCCGGGGTGACCACCGTGATCTCGGCCTCGCCCCGCCCGAGTTCCCGTTTCAGCTTCCGCTGGAGACGCAGGGCCGTGTACATCCCGACGTAGCCGCCGCCGACAACGAGAATGCGCGCACGTTCCTTCACCATCCCATGACGCACCCACCGCTTGCGTTTGTCCACAGCCCCGACGAATTGTGTGACCGGGAGGCCACGCACCCCGGGGTTGGCCGATTCATCGCCCTCGATGTCATATCCGCAGGTCATACGCCCCTTGCCCGGGGTCCCAGGGGGGCGCATTCAGGACGTATACGACCCGTGCTCCGATCGAGGGGCGCTCCGTGCGGAACCTGCCCCTTCTGAATTGACCCCCACTCAACTATGTTCGTGTGTCGACGGGGTGCAGGGGGTGTGCCGACGGGTCCGCGACGGGCGGACCGGCAGGCCGGGCCTCTTCCCCACGTCACGGCCGTCGAATGGCCGGGAGGAGTCTCCGGGGGGAGACGTCATTACCGGGGGAATACATATGCATGTTCAGGACTCTCATTGGTCTTCCGCCGTCGCGACGGGTGGCGCGCTGAGCGCTCCCGCGGGCGGCGCGCGTGGTGACGGCGTGCGGACGGCGCCGCTGCGCGTGGACGCACAGCGCAATCTGGAGCACGTGCTGCGGGCCGCGCGTGAGGTGTTCGGCGAGCTGGGGTACGGCGCGCCGATGGAGGACGTGGCCCGCCGGGCGCGGGTCGGCGTGGGCACGGTGTACCGGCGCTTCCCGAGCAAGGACGTCCTGGTGCGGCGGATAGCCGAGGAGGAGACGTCCCGGCTGACGGAGCAGGCACGGACGGCGCTGGGCCAGGAGGACGAGCCGTGGTCGGCGCTCTCCCGCTTCCTGCGCACCTCGGTCGCCTCCGGCGCGGGCCGGCTGCTGCCGCCGCAGGTCCTGCGGGTGGGCGTGGCCGAGGAGCACGACCCGGCGGACCACGCGCGGCGGCTGCCGCAGCAGCGGACGCAGACGGCGGGCGCGGGTGAGCTGCGGCTGGTGCCGGAGCAGCCGGTGGGCGGCGTGGCGGACGACGCGGGGGCGGCGCAGCTGCTCGACGTGGTGGGCCGGCTGGTGGAGCGGGCGCGGACGGCGGGGGAACTGCGGCCGGACGTGTCCGTGTCGGACGTGCTGCTGGTGATCGCCACGGCGGCGCCGTCCCTGCCGGATGCCGCGCAGCAGGCGGCGGCGTCGGCGCGGTTGCTGGACATCCTGCTGGAGGGGCTGCGCTCGCGTCCGGCGTAGCCGGGGCCGCGCATTCCGGTGGCGTCGGAGGTCGGTTGCTCCGGCTGACGCTCGCGGCCTGCCGCATGTGATCGGCGCCCGGTGGGCTGCGCGGCACGGCTTGCCCGGTGTCGCCCTGGTGCCCCGCGTGGGTGCGGGCCGCGGGGTGGTCGCGCAGCCCGGCGCCCACGGGGTGCCGTCGTGCCCGTCCGTGCCGCCCCGCGGCACGACTGCCCGCGGCGGGCGGAGGCCGGAGGTGACCGAGGGGTCAGCGGGTGGTCGCGCCGGCGCCGAGGGCGCCTCGTCGGGGGGCGATGCCCGCCGGGACCGCTCGCTGCCGGGCCGGGGTGCCCGTCCAGCAGGTGCCCCGGCGGGCCAGCAGACGGCGCAGCCACACCTCCAGGGCGACCAGGTCCGCCAGGCCGTCCAGCGGCAGCGGCTCGCCCTCCGCCGCGCTCCGCAGCGCCTTGCGCACCACCCGCGCCTCCACCAGACCCGCCTCCGCCAGCAGCGGCGTGTCGAACAGCGACATCAGCGTGCCCGAAGCCACCCGCAGCCCCGACCGCGTCGCGGCCGCCGGGGTGGCCGTGCCCGGCGCCCCCCACCCCGCCGGCAGCTCCCGCACCCCCGCCCCCTCCAGCACCGACCGCAGGATGGAGGCCCTGGCCCCCGGCTGCACCCGCAGCGCCTCCGGCAGGGCCCGGCACGCCCGCACCACCTGGTTGTCGAGGAACGGCGCGTGCAGCCGCTGCGAGCGGATCTCGGCGGCCTGCTCGAGGACCCGCAGGTCCGCCGCGTGCCGTGCCAGTGCCGCGCGGGCCCTGAAGTCACCCGGCCGCTGGCCCGGCCCGACGTCGGACCGCGGCGTCGACGCCTGGAGGCGAACCGATACTTCAGCCAGTGCCTCCCCGGTCAGCCAGCGCGCGGCCGGGCCCGGTCTCCCCCAGGTCAGCGCCGCGAGCGAGGCGTCCGCGGCCCCCGGCCCGTCGTCGTCCAGCCGCCGGTGCAGCAGCCGCTCGGCGAGGTTCTCCAGCCCCGTTCGGTAGGGCGTGCGCGCCAGCCGGCGAGCCGCCGCGTACACCCGCGCCGGCACCATCACGGACCCGTCCGCCTTGGCCAGCGCGGCGACCGGCCGCACCAGGTGCCGCCGCTTGCGGTCCATCAGCAGATCGGCCAGCCGCGCCGGATGCGCGTCGAGCACCTGCCTGGCCCCGTATCCGGTGAAGTGGTCCGCGCTCCCGGCGGCCAGCCGCGCCCGGTGCCGGGCGGCGGACACCAGTGAGGGCCCCGGTTCGTCCGTCAGCGGCCCGTCCAGTTCGACGTAGGGAAGCGTCGACTCCCCGCCGGCGACGACCACGTGGTGCAGTCGCGGATTGGCCGCCAGCGCCCCCGCACGCTCCAGTTCGCCCTCGTCGCGCCCCCCGGCGGAACCGGCGGCCAGGTCGTTGAAGGTGACGGCCAGCAGCCGCTCCCCCGCCCCGGTCCCGTGTCCCAGCACGGTCCCCGGCATCCCCGGCAGTCCCGCCGCGAGCAGGGCCAGCGCCCCGGACGCCGGTCCGCCGGACAGGTCCGCACCGATGCCCGGCACCGGTGTGCCCCGGGCGGCCCGCCGTTCGGCGGGGCCCATACCCGGCACGGGCCCGGGGTCGATGTCGGTGCCCGGCACGTGCCGGGGGGCCGCCAGCCGGGTCCGTACGGCTTCGACCAGCGCGTCGCGCACGCCGTCCACCGCGTGGCCGGGGTCGGCCGGCGGCGCGGCGACGACGAGCGAGGCGACGGGTTCGTACCCGGCGACCTCGCGTGCCCCCGCGCGCAGGATCAGCGCGTGCCCCGGCGGGACGCGTTTCACGCCGTCGTACGGGGTGGAGTCGTGGAGGGCGGCCGGCACGTCGGGGGCGGCGAGCAGCGCGGCGAGGTGTCCGAAGTCGAGGTTGGCCTCGACGAGGTCGGCCAGCGGCAGCGCGGCGGTGGCGTACGCCGTGCCGCCCGCCCACGGGGTGTGGAACACGGGCCGGGCGCCGGCGAGGTCGCCGCACACGGTGACGCGGCGCCCCACCTGTACCACCGCCGTGTAGCTCCCGGGCCAGGCGGTCAGGTGGCGCAGCGCTCCGCCGCGCGCGGCGAACAGGGCGACGCGCAGCTGCTCGTCGCTGGCGCCGCAGGTGCCGAGGACGGCGATGCGGGTCTGTGCGTCGGCCTGGACGACGCGGATCTCGTCGGGGCGCCAGTCGCCGACCGCCCACAACGGGTCGGGGTCGCCCCACAGCGGCTGGGATCCCACGGGCTGCAGGGTCTCGCCGTCGACCCCGGTGGCGCCGGCGGAGCCGCTGGGGCCGAACCCCATCGCTCCGGCGGCGGTGCTGCTCCACCCCACCAACCACCGCATCGCCGCCTCCACAGGCTGTGGACAACCAGTGCACCGCACGAACCGGTTCCCCATGCTGCCATGAAGAAGGCGCTCGGTACCGGTGCCGGAGCCCTCTGCGCTCCGTCGAATGCGCCCCGGCGGATCCACCTAGCCTGAACACACCCCGAGCCGAACACGCGCTCGTCACCACCGGAGTGCCGTTCCGTCATCATGGCGGCGACCCAGGGCGGGCCGTATGATCGCGACGCGAATGCGCCCCCAGGGCGCGCCCCCGTAACCCTCAACGCGCCGTCAATCACCAGGGTAGAAGCGCCGATACACCCGAAAGAGCGGCGTCGTTTTTCGGCCAAATCGGAGCGGTGAGACCCACCTCGAACACGCTCCGTACAGGCTCTGCGCACCGCTCGGCGGTCGCGCAGTCCGGGAGACGGTGCACGCCTCCCGGACCGTTCCGCCGCCCGCGGGGATGTAGGCGGCGGTGTCCCCCAGCCCACTGGATCCAGTACAGCGGGCCGACCCACGCACCGCCCATGGAACCGCTCCCGCGACGGCCGGAGAAGAGCGCACGGACGGGCGCACGGCCACACATCCGGAGCACGCCGCAACTGCGCGTATCGGACCCGCACTTCAGTACGGACCACAATCCCGCCATCCGGAAGAATGCCCCTTAACGCTTGGGATGCGGCGAACTACGCTGGGTTTACGAATGCCGCGTGGTTATGCCAGCACGGCAGCCGTCTGTGTCGAGGGGTGGCGCATGTCCAGGGAGCAACGCGGGCCGAACGAGAAGCTCGGCGCCGTTCTCGCCCTCGCGGGCATCTCCAACGCGGGCCTCGCGCGGCGCGTCAACGACCTCGGCGCGCAGCGGGGACTGACGCTGCGCTACGACAAGACGTCGGTGGCGCGCTGGGTGTCGAAGGGAATGGTGCCGCAGGGCGCGGCGCCCCATCTGATCGCCGCCGCCATCGGCCAGAAGCTGGGCCGGCCCGTACCGCTGCACGAGATCGGCCTGGCGGACGCGGACCCGGCACCGGAGGTGGGCCTCGCCTTCCCGCGCGACGTGGGACAGGCGGTGCGCTCCGCGACCGAGCTGTACCGGCTGGACCTCGCGGGACGCAGGGCCGGCTCCGGCGGCATCTGGCAGTCGCTCGCCGGTTCGTTCGCGGTGAGCGCGTACGCGACGCCCGCCTCGCGCTGGCTGATAACCCCGGCCGACAGTTCGGTGGCGCGGGAGGTGAACCCGGCGGACGGCTCCGGCGCACCGCTCAAAGTCGGCCACAGCGACGTGCAGAAACTGCGGGAGGCCGCCGACGACGCCCGGCGCTGGGACTCCAAGTACGGCGGCGGCGACTGGCGTTCGTCCATGGTGCCCGAGTGCCTCCGGGTCGAGGCGGCCCCGCTGCTGCTCGGCTCCTACTCCGACGACGTGGGCCGCTCGCTGTTCGGCGCGGCGGCGGAGCTGACCCGCCTGGCCGGCTGGATGGCCTTCGACACCGGCCAGCAGGAGGCGGCCCAGCGCTACTACATCCAGGCCCTGCGGCTGGCCCGCGCGGCGGCCGACGTCCCGCTGGGCGGCTACGTCCTCGCCTCGATGTCCCTCCAGGCGACCTACCGCGGTTTCGGCGACGAGGGCGTGGACCTCGCCCAGGCCGCCCTGGAGCGCAACCGCGGCCTGGCCACCGCCCGCACCCTGAGCTTCTTCCGCCTGGTGGAGGCCCGCGCGCACGCCCGCGCCGGGGACGCCCAGGCGGCCGGTGCCGCGCTGAAGTCGGCGGAGAGCTGGCTGGAGCGGTCCCGTCCCGGGGACAGCGACCCGGTGTGGCTCGGCTTCTACTCCTACGACCGGTTCGCCGCCGACGCCGCGGAGTGCTACCGCGACCTGAAGGCGCCCCGGCAGGTGCGCCGCTTCACCGAGCAGGCGCTGTCGCGGCCGACGGAGGAGTTCGTGCGCTCGCACGGACTGCGCCTGGTCGTCTCGGCGGTCGCCGAACTGGAGTCGGGGAACCTGGACGCGGCCTGCGAGCAGGGCGTGCGCGCGGTGGAGGTGGCGGGCCGCATCTCGTCGGCGCGCACCACCGAGTACGTCAGGGACCTCCTGCACCGTCTGGAGCCCTACGGCGACGAGCCGCGCGTGGTGGAACTGAGGGAACGCGCCCGGCCGCTGCTGATGACCACGGCCTGACCCGCACCGCGGGGCGAGCGGCCGTTGTCAGTGGCACGGTGCACTATCGATGCCGGAGGTGGTGCAGGTGGTGGCACGGTCGTACGACTGTGACGTGCTGGTGGTGGGCGGCGGGATCGTCGGCCTGTCGACGGCGTACGCGATCGGCCGTGCGGCTCCGGGCACCCGGGTGACGGTGCTGGAGAAGGAGCCGGGCCCGGCCCGGCACCAGACGGGCCGCAACAGCGGGGTCATCCACAGCGGTGTCTACTACCGCCCCGGCTCGCTGAAGGCGCGGTACGCGGTGCGGGGCGCGGCGGAGATGGTCAAGTTCTGCGCGGAGTACGACATCGCGCACGCGGTGACGGGCAAGCTGATCGTCGCCACGTCCCGCGAGGAGCTGCCGAGGCTGCACGCCCTGGTCCAGCGCGGCCGGGAGAACGGCATCACGGTCCGTGAGCTGTGCGGCGGCCAGATCGGGGAGTACGAGCCGGAGGTGGAGGGCCTGGCGGCCATCCACGTCGGCACGACCGGCATCTGCGACTTCGCGGCGGTCGCCCGCCGTCTCGCGGAGGCGTCCGGCGCGGAGATCCGCTACGGGACGCGGGTCGTGCGCGTCGACCGCCGCCCCGGCCGGGGGGTCGCCGTCCTGACGGCGGGCGGGGACGTCGTGCGCGGCCGGGTGCTGGTGAACTGTGCGGGGCTGCACTGCGACGAGATCGCGCGCGCCACCGGGGACGACCCGGACGTGCGGATCGTGCCGTTCCGCGGCGAGTACTACGAGCTGGCCCGCCCGGAGCTGGTGCGCGGCCTGGTCTATCCGGTGCCCGATCCGGCGTTCCCCTTCCTCGGCGTCCACCTCACACGCGGCATCGACGGCGGCGTCCACGTCGGCCCCAACGCGGTCCTGGCGCTGGCCCGCGAGGGCTACGACTGGCGCACCGTGCGCCCGCGCGAGCTGGGGGCGACCCTGGCCTGGCCGGGCTCCTGGCAGCTGGCCCGCCGCCACTGGCGCTACGGCACCGGCGAACTGCACCGCTCCCTGTCCAAGGCGGCCTTCACCCGGGCGGTGCGCCGGCTGCTGCCCGCCGTCCGGGAGGACGACCTGGTGCCGGCGCCGGCCGGGGTGCGGGCGCAGGCGGTGCTGCGGGACGGTACACCGGCCGACGACTTCCTGATCCAGGAGACCCCCCGCGCGGTGCACGTGCTGAACGCTCCCTCGCCCGCGGCGACGGCGTCCCTGCCGATCGGGCGGGAGATCGCGCGGCGGACGATGGCGCAGCTCACGGCGGCGACGGGATGAGGGCACGCCGTCCGCCGGCCGCGCCCCCGTAAAATCGGGAGCACTGTGTCTGACTCCGTGAGCACCCACGAAACACCCCGCCCGGCACCCGTGCCCGGTGAGCCGGTCCGCCCTGCCCGGGCCAAGGGCGAGCCCCGCTTCCCGGACGGGCCGAAGGCCGACCCCGCCGGTTCGCACTTCGAGCGGCGCATCCGCAGTTTCCAGCCGCGCCGCAGCCGTGTCACCGCCGGGCAGGCGGACGCGCTGCAGCGGCTGTGGCCGGCGTGGGGCTTCGACATCGACGGCAGCCGGCGGCTGGATCTCGCCGAGTTCTTCGGCAACGGCAACCCGGTCGTGCTGGAGATCGGCTTCGGCATGGGCGAGGCCACCGCGGCGATGGCCGCCGCCGACCCGGACACCAACCTCCTCGCGGTCGACGTCCACACCCCCGGCCAGGGCCACCTGCTGGGCCTCGCCGACCAGCGGGGGCTCACCAACGTCCGGGTGGGCAACGGGGACGCGATCATCCTGCTGCGCGAGATGCTCGCCCCCGACTCCCTGGACGGGCTGCGCGTCTACTTCCCCGACCCGTGGCCGAAGAAGCGGCACCACAAGCGGCGGCTGATCCAGGAGGAGTTCCTCACCCTCGCCGCGGCCCGGCTGCGGCCGGGGGCGGTCGTGCACTGCGCCACCGACTGGGAGCCGTACGCGGAGCAGATGCTGGAGGTGCTCACCGCGCACCCCGCCTTCGAGAACACGCGGGCGGACGGCGGTTTCGCGCCGCGTCCCGCGTTCCGGCCGCGCACCCGTTTCGAGGGGCAGGGGCTGGAGAAGGGTCATGTCGTGAACGACCTGCTCTTCCGCCGCGTACCGCACGGGGAGCGGGCCGGGCACCCAGCCTGAGACCGCACGCCGTCCTGCCCCCTTCTCGTTAGGGTCGATTCCGTGGCCACCAGCCCCCCGTACCCGGCGCACCCCGGCGACGACCCCGGCGGGACGCTGCGGCACGCGCACTGGTGGCAGCGTCCCTGGGTGCGCTACGGCGCGCTGATCGCCCTGCTCACGCTGTCCGGCCTGGTTATCCTCGCCCTGGTCCGCGAGCAGACGGGGACCGAGGGGTTCCTGGTCGGGCTGGGCCTCGCCGTGCTGCCGGTGCCGCTGCTGCTGGCCGCCTTCCGCTGGCTGGACCGGGTCGAACCCGGACCGTGGCGGAACCTGGTGTTCGCCTTCGCCTGGGGGGCGTGCGCGGCGGCGCTGATGGCGATCGTCGCCAACAGCTTCGCCACGCAGTGGATAGCCACGGCGACGGCCGACCCGGCCGGCGCCGACACCCTGGGGGCCACGGTCATAGCGCCGGTCGTGGAGGAGTCCGCGAAGGCGGCGGCCGTCCTGCTGGTCTTCCTCTTCCGCAGACGCGACTTCACCGGGATCCTCGACGGCGTGGTGATAGCCGGGGTCACCGCCACCGGCTTCGCGTTCACCGAGAACATCCTCTACCTGGGCACGGCTTTCGGCACCGACCAGCTCACCGGCGGCAGCGGCGTGGCCTCGGTCACCGCGGCGACCTTCTTCGTGCGCATCGTGATGTCCCCGTTCGCGCACCCGCTGTTCACGGTGCTCACCGGGATCGGCTTCGGCGTCGCCGCGCTGTCGGCGGACCGGCAGCGGCTGCGGCGGATCCTGCTGCCGCTGTGCGGGCTGCTCCTCGCGATGGGCATGCACGCCCTGTGGAACGGCTCCGCCACACTCGGCCACTTCGGGTTCTTCGCCGTGTACGCGGCGTTCATGGTGCCGGCGTTCGGCCTGCTGACCTGGCTGGTGGTGTGGACCCGGCAGCGTGAGCTGCGGACGGTGCGCACCGAGCTGCCCGCGTACGTGGCGGCCGGCTGGCTGACCCCGGCCGAACCGTTCGCCCTGGGCTCGATGCGGGCGCGGCGGCTGGCCCGCCGCCGGGCGCGCCGGTGCGGCGGGAGGCCGGCGGCGCGCGCGGTCGCCCAGTACGAGGCGTACGCGACGTCGCTGGCGTTTCTGCGGCACCGGGGCCGGCGGGGGAGGGCGGGGACGGACTTCGTGGTCCGGGAGCGGGAGCTGCTGCTGGAGCTGTGGCACCGGCGGGGGGCGGCCCGCCCGGCGCTGGACCACGCGGCCCGGCTCACCGCACCGCCCGCTCCGGTCGCCGCCGCTCCGTGGCCGCCGCCGTACGGACATCCGCCGTACGGGCCGCGGCCGCACGGAGCGCTCCCGTACGGGACGTACGGATATCCGCCGTACGCGCGTCCCGCGCCGGGGAACCCGCCCCACGGCCGGCACACCTGACCGGCAGCCCTGACGTCGGGGGGTCGTCGTCGGGACTGCCGGGGTTCGTGGGCGGTCCGGCTCAGCCGGGGGTGGGGCTCAGGGGTTGAGACCCTTGCTCTGCAGCCACGCCATCGGGTCGATGCCCGACGAGGAGCCGCCGGTGTGGACCTCCAGGTGGAGGTGGGCGCCGGTGGAGTTGCCGGTGGAGCCGACGCGGCCGATCACGTCGCCGGTGTTGACCTTCTGACCGACGCTGACGCTGATGGAGGACTGGTGGGCGTACCAGATCTCGGTGCCGTCGTCGAGGGTGAGCACGGTCTTGTAGCCGTAGGAACCGTCCCAGCCGGCGGAGGTGATCGTGCCGGTGTGGACCGCCTTGATCAGGGTGCCGGTGGGGGCGGCGAAGTCGAGGCCGGTGTGCTGGCCGGAGGACCAGTAGGCGCCGGACTGACCGAAGGTCGAGGAGATGGTGTACGAGGAGGTCGGCAGCGTGTACTGCTTGGCCAGCTCGGCAAGGCGCTTGGCCTCGGCGGCCTTCGCGGCCTCCTCCTCCGCCTTCTTCTTCGCGGCCTCGGCCTTGGCCTTGGCCTCCTTCTCCGCCTTGGCGGCGGCCTCGGCGGCCTGCTTCTCGGCGGCGGCGAGGGCTTCGGCGGCGGCCTTGGTCTCGGCCTGGCTCTGCTGCTGCTCGACCTGGGCCATGATCCGCGAGCGGAGCGCCTCACCGGCACCGGCGGTGCCCTCCTCGGCGCCGGTCTCGCTCATGCCGAGGGTGCTGAGCGGAGTGGCGGAACCCTTGGGTGTTTCCTCGTCGGAGATGAGGGAACCCACGTTGGGGAGGTCGGGCATGGAGATCGAGACCGGCGGCTTGCCGGTCTGCGCGGTGGCCATGCCGCCGGCGCCGACCGCGGCTATGACGCCGACACCGAGGACGGTGGAGCTGCGGGCGAGTCCTCCGCCGCGCTGCTTGGAGACGCGGTGCCGGCCCCGGACGGGGCGAATGGACTCCGCGGTGGGGTTCCACTCCTCGAAGGGGCCCTCGTCGGTGCGGTCCGTGCCGTAGGCGAAGGTGTCGCTCGGCATGAACGGGGCCTCGGGGGCAGGCGGGTTGGACGCCACGTGGGCGCGCTCCTTTCCTTCCTTCTCGCCTACCGGGTTAGCTGACGGGTTCGGAGCAGGAAGGTCTCCTACGCGCGTATACGAGTCGTGTCTCCACGACCGCATCGACGCGATTCACCCCAAGTGGTGGTTCCCCGGTTCCCTCGCGGGATTCGGCGCGTGCGCACGGAGCCGCCTTCTGTGACGGCTGGGACGACCGCGCTGCGTTATCGAACGTTAATAGACGCGAGGGCCGGATTCCAAGCCGTTCCTCTTGATCATTAACGAATCCCGGGTGGACTTACCCGCCACGAGGGGGCGAAAACGGGCGAGTTGACCGCGCTTCAGCTCCGGGGACATTCCTGACGGTGCGTCAGTCGTTATGCGGTGCGGGACGGCCCGTTCACGGTGAGTGAAGAAGCGGGCGGACGGCGGAAAACACCGAGGGCCGGAATCCTTTTCGGATTCCGGCCCTCGGCCTTCAGTAGCGGGGACAGGATTTGAACCTGCGACCTCTGGGTTATGAGCCCAGCGAGCTACCGAGCTGCTCCACCCCGCGTCGTTGAGACCAGTGTACGCCATCTGCGGGACATGCCGCACACCCGTTGCGGACGGCCCGGTGTCACGCCCCGGTCAGGTGCCGGTTCGGTGCCTTGGCGCGCTCCTCGTACTCCGGCAGGACGACGACGGTGGCGCCCCCCTCCTCCAGTACGCCGCTGCCGTCGGCCCCCGCCACGAACGTGTCCGGCTCCCGCCAGGCCGTGACCACCCGCCGCACCCCCGCGTCCAGGATCAGCCGGGCGCACGGCACCGGACGGGACGCGCGCCGGGCGCACGGCTCCAGGCTGGAGTACACGGTGGCGCCGGCCAGTCGGGGGTCCGCCGGATCGGTTTTCGCGAGCGCGGCCTCCTCCGCGTGCGCCACCGGGTCCGCGCCCTCCCGGGAGTGCCCGCGCGCCAGTTCCGTGCCGTCGGCGGCCACCACCACCGCGCCCACGCTGAACGCGGTGCGGGAGGGCGGGCATTCGGCGGCGAGCGCGCAGGCGAGGGCCAGCCAGTGGTGGTCGGCCGCGGAGGGCAGCGCACCGGTGCCGGGCGCGGTGGGCTCGTAGCGCATCAGGACGACGTCGCCGACCGGGCGGGTCTCCACCAGCCGCAGCCGGCCGCCCTGGTAGGAACCGGGGCCGAAGAGGCGGGGGGCGTCCGGGTCGCCGACGAACAGCGGGGCGAGCACCAGCTGGAGCTCGTCGGCGAGACCCTGGGTGATCAGCTGGGTGTGGATCAGGCCGCCGCCCTCCACCATCAGCCGCCGCACCCCGCGCACGGCGTGCAGGTGCTCCAGGAGCCGCCGCCAGTCCAGTTCGGCACCGAGCGGGACGACGTCGGTGGCCAGGCCCAGGGCGCGGGCCCGTTCGGCGCCCCGGTCGGTGGTGTACAGGACCTTCTCCCCGCCGGTGTGCCAGAACCGCGCCGCCGGGTCGAGGTCGCCGGTGCCGCTGACGGTGACCTTGAGCGGGTACTCGGGCCTGCCCTCGCGGATCCGGGCGGCGCGCCGCCCGGGCGAGTTGACCAGCAGTCGGGGGTTGTCCGCGCGGATCGTGCCGGCGCCGACCAGGATGGCGTCCACCCCGGCCCGTACCTCGTCGACCCGGTCGAAGTCGGCCGGGCCGGACAGCAGCAGCCGGTCGGGGCCGGTGTCGTCCAGGTAACCGTCGAGGGAGACGGCGGCGGACAGCAGGACGTACGGACGGTGCATCGGCGTACTCCGGGTGAAGGTCGGCGGCGGGCGCGGCCGGGTGCGGCCGGCCCCAGTCTGACAACCCGGCGGACGGCCGGACGCCCGCGGCCCCCGGCCGGTCAGGGTTCGATGAGGCCCACGCGGATGGCGTACCGGGTCAGCTCCAGGCGGTCCTTCAGGCCGAGCTTGGCCAGCAGGTTGGCGCGGTGCCGCTCGACCGTCTTGGGACTGATCACCAGCAGGTCGGCGATCTGCTGCGAGGTGTTGCCCTCGGCGACGAGCTTGAGGATCTCCTCCTCGCGGTCGGTGATGGCCTTGGCCGGCAGGGTCCGGCCCTCCCGGGCGAGGTCGAGGTAGTTGTGGATGAGGGCGTTGACGGCACCGGGGTAGAGGAACGGCTCCCCGCGCATGGTGGCGTGGCAGGCCTCCACGAGGTCCTGGTCGGCGACGGACTTCAGGACGTAGCCGGAGGCGCCGGCGGCGAGCGCCTCGAAGAAGAACTGCTCGTTGTCGTACATGGTCAGGATGAGGATGCGCGTCCCCGGCAGGGTGCGGGAGAGCTCGCGGGCCGCCTGGAGGCCGGTCAGGCGGGGCATGGCGATGTCGAGGATGGCCAGGTCGGGGCGGTGCTCACGAGCCTGTTCGAGGGCTTCGGCGCCGTCCGCGGCCTCGGCCACGACGGTCAGGTCCGGTTCGCCGTCCAGGATGAGGCGGACTCCCCGGCGGACCAGCGCGTGGTCGTCGGCGAGGAGGATACGGGTGGGGGCCTGCTCGGTCATGTCAGCGTTTCCGGTCGGGGGACGTCGGTCACGGGGGTGGAGCGTGCGCGGGCGAGGACGGACCCCGCAGGGGGACGAGGGCGTGCGCGGGGAAGCGGGCGGGGACGGGGACGGCGAGGCGCACCTCGGTGCCGCCGGAGGGGCGGGACTCCACGGCGACCACGGCGCCGACGAGCAGGGCGCGCTCCCGCATCCCGCGCAGGCCGGCGCCCTCCTCCGCCCGGCCGATGCCCCGCCCGTCGTCGCGGACGCGCAGCTCCACACCGCCGGCGGTGCGGTAGAGGGCGACCTCGGCGCGGCGGGCGCCGGAGTGCCGGGCGGTGTTGGTGAGGCCCTCCTGGGCGACCCGGTAGATGACCAGCTCCGTCTCCCGGTCCAGCTCCGGCAGGTCCGGGGCGAGGCTGTGCTGGACGCTCAGGCCGGGGCCGCCGAACTCGGTGGCGAGGGCCTTGAGGGCGCTGGCCAGGCCCAGCTCGTCGAGCACACCGGGGCGCAGCCGGCGGGCGATGCGCCGGATCTCCTCCAGGCTCGCGCGGGTGGTCTCCTGCACCGACCGCAGCTCCTCGCGCAGCTCGGGCGGGGCGTGGTCGGCGGCGCGCTTGAGCTGGAGCAGGACGGCGGTCAGGGACTGGCCGACCTCGTCGTGCAGTTCCTGGGCGACGCGGCGGCGCTCCCCCTCCTGCGCGGACAGGGCGCGGGCACTGCTGGTGGCGCGCTCGTCCTCCAGGCGGTCGAGCATGGTGTTGAACGTGGTGATCAGTTCGGCGATCTCACCGCGCCCGCCGACGGCGGGACGGTGTCCCGGACGGAGCAGGTCGGTGGTGGTCATCGCGCGGGTCAGGCGCTGGAGCGGCGCGAGGCCGACCCGCAGCAGCAGCGCGTTGGCGATCAGCATGGCGGCCAGGCCCACGGTGAGGACCGCGGCCTCGGTGAGCAGTACGGGGGTGGATACGGTGACCGGTCCCAGCAGGAGGGCCGTGGCGACGATGAGCACGACGGCGTTCAGCATGAAGATCCGCCAGAACAGAGGCACCCGTTACCGCCTCCTCGCCATGGCCGCCCACCCGGGCTCCCGGTGCGGCGGGAGCCCGCGACGGGCCCGCGGACCGGGGGCGCGGCGCGGGCCGTCATGGTCCAGCCTGTGCCGTGACCGGCCCTCGCGCCATCCGTGACAACCCCCATTTTTTCCCGGCGGGGCCGGCCGGGCGACGCTCCGCGTGCGCGGCGTCCCTGAACGGAAATGGGGCCCCGCCGGGGCGGGGATGGGGCCCGCGACCGATGGCCCCGGCCGGGGCTGTCACGAGAGCCTGGAGACTGCCGGTACCGGACGGGACGAGGCGTCGGCACACGGGCGATCCCCTTCACAGCGGCCCGAGTTCGCCACAGGCCGGCGGACCCCTGACCCGTCCCGCGGTACCGGGACGACGGCCGCCGGCTTGACACCGTGCGGCCCGCCACTGGGAAGGAGGAGCCGTGCCCCGGCCCCACGACGATCGCCTGGTCGCCCTCGCGGCCCGAGTCGAGCACGAGGATCCCCGGTTCGCCCGTTCGCTGTCCACCGGGCAGCCGACCCGCCCCCGTGAGTACCGGCGCACCGGCGCCTGGTGGGCGCTGGTCATCGGGGTGCTGATGCTGATCGGGGGAGTGACCGTCCCCGACGGACTGCTCATCGCGGCGGGCCTGGTCCTCTCCGGCATCGCCGTGCAGCTCCTCGACCCCGACCGCCGTCACACGCCCCGCGGCTCACGGGCGCCGCGCGTGCCGCGTACGCCGCGTCCACCGCGTACGCCGCGCTGACCGCACGCCGCGCCGCCGCGGGCCCCGTCCCTTCCTCTCACCGCACCCCGCGCTCCGCCAGCGCCGCCTTCAGGCTGCGCAGGGCGTAGTACACGCGGGACTTCACCGTCCCCTGCGGGACGCCCAGGGCGACGGCCGCCTGCTGGGTGGTGCGGTCCGCGAGGAAGGTCGCCCGCAGCGCGTCGCGGTGCGCGGGGGTCAGCGTCTCCAGGGCGTCGTTGACCACGATGGACGACAGCATCCGTTCGATGTCGTCCGACTCCGTGCCCAGCTCCGTCAGCCAGGTGGCGCCGCCTATCTCCAGTGGGCGGGCGGTGCGGGCGCGGTGCGCGTCGATGACGAGGTTGCGGGCGACCCGGAACATCCAGGGCCGCACCGCCATGCCCTCGTCGTCGGCCAGGTTCTGCTTGTTCCAGCAGCGCAGCAGCGTCTCCTGGACGACGTCCTCCGTGCGGTGGGTGTCCCCGCCCAGCATGCGCAGCACGTACGCGTACAGTGCCGGGCCGTGTTCGAGGTAGAGGTCGCGCAGCGCCCGCTCCTCGGTGGAGGCGGCACTCGCCGATCCGATGACTGTCACGTTCATGGTTGCTCCCGCTCCTTGGGCCGACCGGCCCCGGCGCGGCGTGCGCCGGGGCCGGAGCTCTTGGCGGAACGGAGTGTTCCGAGGGGCGTTCCACGTTCGTTTGACGTCCGGTGTGCGCTGCGATGGACGCGCAGGCCGGAAGGGGGGTGAGCGGGCGTTTCAGACGTGTGTGAGGAGCGCCTCGACCTGTTCGCGGGTCCGTTCGGCGAGTTCCGCCTGGTCGGCGGTGAGCGCGCCCAGGTCGCGGAGGGTGTCCCACATGTGCAGCAGTTCCGTGCCGTGCACCGCCGCGGCCCGGTCGTCCTCGATGTGCTGCCAGGCCGCCGCCGCCCGGGCCACGTCGGACGCGGCCCGCTCGTCCCCGTTCACGCAGCGGATGCGGGCGACGCCGAGGGCCAGCACGGTGGCCTCGCGGTGGTCGCCGCACAGGTGGGCGAGGTACGCCTCCAGCGCCCGGGCCTCCACCGCGTGCGGGTGGTCGGCGCCGACCGTCTCGGCGAGGCCCTCGCGGAGCGCGGCGGCGTCGGCGTACGCCTCGTCGAGCCGGCCGGCCGCCGCGTCGGCGTTGATACGCCCGATCCGCTCGGCGACGTCACCGGTGAGCACGGGGGGTGCCTGCGGCGCGGTTACGGGGGTGGGGGTTTCCGGAGCCGCGGAGGCGGGGGTTGCCCGCGGCGCGGGGGCGGGGACCTTCGCGTCGTCGGCGGCGGCAGCGTGCGACGCGGCGGTGGCGCGGGCCCGGGTGACCACGGCGCTGAGAGCCGAGGCGACGGGCGCCGGCCGGGGGGCGGAACCCTGAGCCGGCACGGCGGCGGGACCCGGGGGCGACGCTGCGGAACGGGAACCGGAAGCGGACGCGGCGGCGGGGTGGGGGGCGGACACGGCGGAAGCGGAGACCGGTGCGGCGGGAGCGGAGGCCGGCACGGCAGGACCGGGTGCCGGTACCGCGGCCGGGCCCGAGGCCGGCACCGCGGGACCGGAAGACGACACGGCGGAGCCGAAGGGCGGCGCCGCCTGGCCGGGGGTCGGCTCGGCGGGAGCCGGAGTCGGCACCGTGGTGGGAGCCGGGGCCGGCACCGCAGGACCGGAGGCCGAAGCCTGCGGGGGATCGGTAGGCGTCGCGGGGGCCGGAACCGAGACGCCGGAGGGGGATCCGAGGACCGGGGCGGAGGTGCCGGAAGGAGGCGCGGGGACCGGAGCGGAGGTGCCGGAAGGAGGCGCGGGGACCGGCATGGCGGCGCCGGAAGGAGGCGCGGGGACCGGCATGGCGGCGCCGGAAGGAGGCGCGGGGGCCGGAGCGGAGGGGGCGGGTGGGGCCGGGGTGGTGGCGTCGAGGAGGCGGCTGGAGCCGTCCGGGGAGATCTCGAGAAGGAAGTGGCCGGTGTCGGGGCCGTCGTTCACCGTCGCCCGGACCGCTGCGTCGCGCTCCTGGGCGTACCGCTGCAACCGGTCCAGTACGGCGTCGTGGACGGACTCGCCCGGGGCGGGGACGAGGGGGGTCCCGTCGATCTCGGCGAGTTGCTCGTCGGTGATGCGTACCCGGAAGTGGGACATGGCTCATCTCCTCAGGCGGGGGAAGCGGCGGGGTCGGGGGTGACACCGGGGGTGGCGCCGGCCGGCGGGGCGGCGACACCGGCGTACTTGGCGAACTGGGCGCGCACGGCGGCGACGTAGCCCTGGGCCTCGTTCGTGCGGGGCAGGCCCCCGGCCGCGAGGACGGTGTCGATCCCCACGTGGTAGGCGGCCAGCGTGAGGTCCAGGACTCCGCCCTCGGCGCGGCCGTCGTCGACGGCCTGCTGGACCTGGCCCGCGAGGGCGCACAGGTAGCGGCCCTGGGCCATGACCGAGTCCTCCGCGTCCAGCGCCGAGACCTCGTCGTTGTCGTCGTCGTCCTCGCCGTACTCCTCGAACACCTCGGGGGGCAGCTGCGACAGGCCCCGCTCGCCGCCGGAACCGACCAGCGACGCGTCGAAGCCGGACTCGTACTCGATCTGGGCGGCGATGACGATCGGTCCGATCGCCTCGCACACGGCCCCGGCGTCCTTGATGGGCTCCACCAGGTCCTCGGGGACGGTGGACTCCTCGAGTTCGCCCTTGCCGTCGCCCTCGAACGCGTCCATGACCTGCTCGGCGATCTCCTCGTTCGACGCGCCGTCACCCCCGCCGCCACCGCCACCGCCGAAGAGCAGGATCAGCGCGATGAGCGGGGCCAGCAGGACACCGAACCCGCAGATGATGATCACCACGATCGCGCCGCCGGCCACCACGACCGGGGACAGCAGACAGCCGCAGCCCGTGCCGGCCAGGACCGTGTTCCTGGTGGCGGCCGAGACACCGTCCTCCGTGCCGCGATCCGAACCTGCGCCCATCGGCTCCCGCCTTCTTCCCCTCGTCTTGAACCGCTGTCGCCGGGCGGACCGTTGTGCTGTCCGACGGGCTCGGCAGACGCAACGGACTGCCGGGCGAACAGGTTCAAAACCGGCCGGAATCAGATGATCCAGAGCAGCGCGAGCACGAGCGAAGAGGGAGGCGGGTACGCATGAGCACTCCTTCGGCCAGGCCGTCGGTCCCGCAGGCGTGGGTACGGGGCCCGAAGTCCGCACCGCCCACGGGCCCGGACACGCGGCCCGCCACGGACGGGGGCACGGGCGGGCCGGCGGCGGGGACCGACGGGCGGACGCCCGCACCCACCGAGCACGCTACGGCCCCGGCCCCGGCGGGACCGGCCGGGAACACGCGGGTGGCCGAGGGCTCCGGCGCACGGCCGAAGCGGCCCGCTCCTCGCCGTACCACCCCCCTGCGCCGTCCCGCCTCCTCGTCCGGCGAGCCGAGCTGGGGCGAACCGCGGCGGACCGGCGCCGGCCGGGGGAAGGGACGGGACGCGGTCGCCTGGGTCAAGGCGCACGGCGGCGCCGGGGCGACCTCGCTGGCCGGTGTCCTCGGCGGTGTGGAGGTCGGCGCGCGCTGGCCGGACCCCTCCCGGGGGGAGCCGCACCGGGTCGTCCTGGTCGGCAGGACCAGCGCGCGGGGACTGCGGTCCGTCTCCCGGGCGCTCGGCGAACTGCGCGGGGAGGACGGGCCGCGGGGCCTGGACCTGCTGGCCGTCGTCCTGGTCGCCGACGCCCCGGGCCGGCTGCCGCTCGGCCTGCTGGGCCGCATCCGGGTGCTGCGCTCCGTCGTCCACGTGCACCGGGTGCCGTGGATACCGGCGTGGCGCATGGACCGCCGGCCCAGGACCCTCCCCCGTCAGCTCGTCACGCTCGCCGACCTGGTGGGCAGCGAGCCGTACGCCGAAGAAGCGGTGTCGTGATCCCCTTCCCGCACGGCGCCCGGTTCCTGGCCGCCCCCTACGTCCCGGGCGGCGACGCCCAGACGATCATCAACCTGCTCGCCTGGTGCGTCTCGGCGGGCGGTGTCTTCGGGCTGATCGTGGTCGGCATCAACATGGCGATCCAGCTCAACCGCGGCGATCCGGGCGAGGGTTCGTCGCACTTCCGAGGTGTCTTCTTCGTCGTCCTCGCCTGTCTGGTCGCCTCGACCGCCCGCCCGCTCGTGGGAGCCCTGGGGAGCCTGGAGCTCCTGGGCCCCTGAGCGCACGGACCCTTCCGTCCCCCTTCCCCGCCCGTCGCTCCCGGTGGGCGCCTACCTTTCGGAGACCTCCATGTCCTCACTGCTCCTCGAGACCTCCAGGTTCCTGGCCGCCGGCGTGCCCCAGCCCGAGCGGCAGGCACCCGGCGACCTGACGGAGAAGGTCAACACGGTGCTCGGCATAGCCGCCTGGGCCGGCACCGCCGCCGGCGTGGCCGGGGTGCTGATCACCGGCGCGATGATGGCCATCTCCGTGAAGCGGGGTGAGAGCTCCGAGCACATGAGCCGCCTCGGCATGGTGCTCGGCGGCTGCGTCCTGGTGGCCACCGCGGGCCCGCTGGTCCAGTTCGTGTTCGCCTGACCCCGCGGGCGGCCGAGATGTTCACACGCAGCAGACGGCGGGACGAGCCCTCCGGCCCCTACTGGCGTCAGCGCGGCTGGCAGCTGTCGGCTGGCTTCGTCGCCGTCGTGTTCGTCCTGGGCGGCACCATCGCGCTGACGGCCGGCGAGGACCGGGCACGAAAGCCCGCCCCCGACGGTCCGCTGTCGGGGCGGGCCGCCGGCGGGGACAGCCGGCCGCAGGGGTGCCGTACCGACGACGGCGACGACGCGGTGCCCACCACCGCGCCGCGGGGCGTCGAGTGGCGCACCATCGGCGTGGTGCGCGTGCCGGTCTCCCCCGCCGCCGGTCCGACCCGCACCGACGGGGGCATGCGGTGGTGCTTCGCGCACACGCCCGTCGGCGCCGTGCTGGCCGCCCACGTCATCCCGTCCCAGCTGAGCGAGCCCGGCTGGCGCGAGGTGCTCGACCAGCAGGTCGTCGCCGGGCCGGGGCGCGACCGGTTCGAGTTCCAGCGCGGTCTCGTCCGGGACTCCTCGGCGGGCCGGTCCGACGGCTCCGTCGCGACGTACACGGGTTTCTCCGTCGCCTCGTACGAGGGCTCGGACGCGACGGTGGACCTGCTCATGCGGACCGGCTCCGGCTACGCGACGACCAGCATCGACCTGCGCTGGAGCGGCGGCGACTGGAAGATCCGGCCCTCCGACGGGGGTGACCTGCACACACCGGTGTCGGTGGTGCAGAACCCCCGCGGCTACGTCCTCTGGGGGCGCTGACATGGCGTGCAGCACGGGTAATCCCGCCACCAACCTGTTCAAGGGGTTCTTCGAGTTCCTCGGCGACCCGGTGGGCACCATCATCGACCTGATCGCGAAGTCCATCCTGGCCGGTGCGGTCACCGTCTTCGGCGACCTGGTCAGCAGCGTCCCGGGGCTGACGGGGACGACGACGGCCAAGGAGGTCAACAACCAGTCGCAGTGGATCGTGGTCTACCTGGCGGTGGGGTCGCTGCTGTTCGCGTCCGCCCGCATGGCCGTCGAACGGCGCGGCGACGCCGGGGTGACCGCGCTGAAGGGCATCGCCCGGGTGATCCTCGTCTCCGGCGCCGCCACCACGGTCTTCGCGGCCGCCGCCAGGGTGTCGGAGGGCTACTCCGACCACCTGTTCGCCGCCGGTGCGGAGCGGCTGCTGACGGACGTCGGCTGCGACAGCGACACGAGCCTCGGCAAGTCGTTCCTGCTGCTGATCATCGCGTTCCTGCTGCTGATCTCCGCCATCATCCACACGATCCTGCTCTACATCCGGCTCGGCGTGCTGATCGTGCTGCTGGGCACCCTGCCGATGGCCGCCGCGGCGTCGATGACGGACTGGGGCAACGGCTGGTGGCGCAAGCACATCGGCTGGATGATCGCCTGGCTGCTGTACAAACCCGCGGCGGCGCTCGTGATGTACGCGGGCACGGCCATGATCAACTCCAATGAGGCGGGCAGCGAGTCCACCGAACGCATCGCCGGTATCGGCGTCATGCTGCTGTCCGCCGTCGCCCTGCCGGCGCTGCTGAAGCTCGTCATGCCGGCCACCGCGGCCCTCGGCGGGTCCGCCGCCATGTCCGGCGCGATGTCCCAGGCGGGCGGGGCGCTGGCGTCCGGCGCCCGCTCGATCGCCGGCCGGAGCGTCGGCGGGGGCGGCGGGCAGGTCGGCCGGGCGGGACCGTCCGGAGCGGCGGGCACGTCCGGAGGGAGCGGTGCCGGCGGCGCGGCGGGCACGTCGGGTCCGTCCGGCTTCTCCGGCGGCAACGGCTCGCCGGGCGGTGCCGGCGCCCCGGGCGCGGGCGCCGCGGGTGCCGGCGGCTCGGCCGCGGGCGGGGCCGGGGCGGCGAGCGGGGCCACGCGGGCCGCGGCGGCCGCGGGCGGGCCGGCCGGCCTGGCCGTCGCCGCGGCGATCACCGCGGCCCAGACCGCCGGCCGGGTCGCGTCCGGAGCCGTGGACGACGCCGACGGCGAGCGGGGGCACAACACCTGACCCGGGCCGTCGCCGGGCTCCCCCTGCCCCCGGGGGAGCCCGGTGATCCGGCCCCCTGCGGAGGAGACCCGGCGACCCACCGCCGGGCGCCGGCGGCCCGGCCCCCGGGGAGCCGGTGACCGCCCGATGAGAGAAGCCCGGCGACCCCTCTCCCCCGGGAGCCCCGCTCCCGCACCCGCCATCCCCACCCCCACGCCTCTCGAAGGGAAACCGGACCCTCATGTCCACGGAAGCCGCCACCCGCCCGACCTACGGCAACTGGCGCCGGCCCCGGCGGCCGGGGCTCGGACCGCTCGGCCTCGTCGGCACCTTCGGTGTCTTCGGCGGGCTCGTCCTCACCCTGCTCGCCTCGCTGATCTCGCTCTACGCGGCGCTGGTCGTGTTCGTCCCGCTCGCCGTGGTCCTGCTGCCACTGGCCGTGCGCACCCAGGACGGGCGCAACGTCTACCAGCTGATCGCACTGCGCATCGGCTGGCGGCGCCGCAGGGCCAAGGGCGCCCACTTGTACGTGTCGGGCCCGCTGTCCCCCCGCCCCGGCGGACGGTTCCGCCCGCCCGGGCTGCTCAACAAGGTCACGGCGAGCGAGGGCCGGGACGCCTACGACCGTCCCTTCGGCGTGCTGCACCACCCGGGCCGCAACCTGTACACCGTGGTGCTGGGCTGCGAACCGGACGGCGGCGCCCTGATCGATCCCGACCAGGTCGACGTCTGGGTCGCGCTGTGGGGCGAGTGGCTGTCCCGGCTGGCGCACGAGCCCGGGCTGCGGGGCGCGTCGGTGATCGTGGAGACCGCCCCCGACCCGGGGACCCGGCTCGCCCACGAGGTGCTGCCCCGCATCCACGCCGACGCCCCGCCCGCCGCCCGCGCGGTGATGGAGGAGGTCGTCGAGCGCTACCCGACCGCGTCCTCCGAGATGCACACCTACGTCACGCTCACCTACGGCGTCCCCCCGGGCAAGCGGCGCCCGAAGGAGGACGTGATCTCCGACCTGGCCATCCGCATCCCGGGGCTGCTCAGCGGCCTGGTCTCGGCCGGCGGCGGGGCGGCGTACCCGCTGTCGGCCGAGCGGATCGCCGAGGTGGTCCGCGTCGCCTACGACCCCGCGGTCGCCGCCGACGTCCTCGACGCCCGCGCCCAGCACGGCGGGACGGGCCTGGAGTGGGAGGACGCCGGTCCGGCCGCCGCCGTCGAGACCGTCAACAGCTACCAGCACGACTCGGGGGTCTCCCGCACCTGGCTGATGACGCTGGCGCCCCGCGGCACGGTACGGTCCTCGGTCCTGCGGTCCATGCTGGAGGCGGACACCTCCACCCGCCGCAAGCGGGTCGCGCTGATCTACCGGCCCATCGACCCGGCCACCTCGGCCCGGATCGTCGAGGCCGACCGCCGCGCCGCCCAGTTCATGGCCACCTCCGGCCGGGGCACGGTGCAGGCCCGGGCGGCCTCCGAGGTGCGGGCGGCGGAGCAGACCGCGGCGGAGGAGGCGTCGGGCGCCGGGCTCGTGGAGTTCTCCCTGATGCTGACGGTCACCGTCGACGACGCCGACCAGCTCGCCGACGCCGACGTCACCGTCCGCAACCTGACCGCCGCCTCCCGGGTGCTGATGCGGCCCGCCGACCGGATGCAGGCCGCCGCCTTCACCTGCACCCTGCCCGCCGGGATCCTCCCGTGGGAGCAGACCCTGGTCCCGCACGAACTGCAGGAGGCGCTGTGAGCCGGCGCGAGGAGAAGAGGGCCGAGCGCGAGGACCGGCTGGCCGAGCAGCGGTCGCGCGCGGCGCTCGCGGCCCGGCGGTCCGGCGAGGACGGCGACGGTGGCGACGCCCGGTCCGGCGGACGGTCCGGCGACCGGTCCGGCGACCGGTCCGGCGGGCGGTCCGGCGCGAACGGCGGGACCCGGGAACGGTTCGGGCCGCACGGCGGTGCCGGGCAGGCAGGCGGTGACCGCGCCGGGCGGCGGGACCCGGACGGCGCCCGTGACGGCGTCCGTGACACGTCCGGACGGCGGTCCGCCGCCCGGCCCGCCCGCGGCGACGGTGCGCCCGCCCGCCCGCGGGAGCCCTACGTCCCCCCGCGCGGCTGGCACGGCGCCGGCGGCGGACGCGTCGGCTACCTGGACCCGCCCACCATGTGGCGGGCGACCACCGTGCAGGCCTGCGGCATGTGGCCGTTCGCGGCCGGTTCCGGGTCGCCGATGACGGGTGTGCCGCTGGGACAGCACCTGTTCACCGGGGCCACGGTCTGCGGCGACCCGCTGAACTGGTTCACCCGGGCCCGCTACATCTCCAACCCGTCCCTGTTCATGCTCGGCATGCCCGGCCTGGGCAAGTCCACCCTGGTCAACCGGATGCTGATCGGGCTCGCCGCGACCGGCGTGGTCCCGCTGGTGCTCGGTGACCTCAAGCCGGACTACGCCGACACCGTGCGCGCGCTGGGCGGGCAGGTGATCTCCATCGGCCGCGGCCGGGGCGGCATCAACGTCCTGGACCCGGGCGCCATGGGCGAGGCGGCGGTGCGGATCGGCGGTGAGGCGGGCGAGGTGCTGAAGGCCGAGACGCACGGCCGGGTGCTGAACATGGTGGCCGCCCTGATCACCATCGTGCGGGGGCGTCCGATGGACGACCACGAGCAGTCCGTGCTCTCCGCCGTCCTGCACCACCTGCGCGAGCGCACCGCGCCCGGCCGCGCCCCGCTCCTGCCCGACCTGCTGCGGGTACTGACCGAGGGCCCCGACCGGGTGCGCGCGGTCACCCTGGACCGCGGCAACGAGACCCGCTACCGCGACGCCGTGGACCCGCTGCACCGCTCCCTGCTCGGCATCCTCGACGGGCCCCTCGGCGACACCTTCACCTCCGAGACGTCCACCCGCATCGACCCGAACGCGCCCGCGGTGTGCATCGACATCTCCGGCATCGGCGAGGCCGACACCCAGCTGACCGCCGCCGCGATGCTCGCCGCCTGGTCCGACGGACTGGGCACGGTGGCCGCCTCGCACGCCCTCGCGGACGCGGGACTCGCCCCGCGGCGCTGGTTCTTCACCGTGCTGGACGAACTGTGGCGGCCGCTGCGCGCCGCCTCCGGCATCGTCGACCGCATCGACGCGCTCACCCGCCTCAACCGCTCCCTCGGCCTGGGCGACGCGAAGATCACCCACACCCTGAAGGACGCCGAGGCGCTCGGCACCGACGCCGACCGGGCCAAGGCGCGCGGCTTCGTCGAGCGGGCCGGGATGGTGGTGTGCGCGGGCCTGCCCCGGACCGAGATGGAGGAGCTCGGCAAGGTGGTGGGCCTGTCCCAGCGCGAGATCGAACTCGTCTCGTCCTGGTCCTCGCCGCCCGGCTGGGGAATGACCGGCGAGCACGAGGAGCCGCCCGGCCGGGGCCGCTTCCTCATCAAGGTCGGCGGACGGCCCGGCATCCCCATCAAGGTCGCCATCACCGACGCCGAGCGCCGGCTGCACAACACCAACACCCGCTGGACCACCGACGAGGAGGCCATCGAGCAGGCGGCGGCGCGGGCCGCCCGGGACGTCGCGCGGGCCGCCGGGCAGAGGGGCCCCGGGGGGTGGCCGGCATGAGCGGCGCCCGCTCCGGCGACCTGCACGAGCAACTGCCCTGGGCCGTGGCCGCGCTGGCCGCGGGCGGCCTGGGGCTGTTCGCCGTCGCCTGGACCGGCGGCACCCTCGGCGCCGGTGTCACCGGGCACGGCTGGCAGGCCCCGCCGTTCGCCCTGTCCACGGCGACCACCCTGGCCGGCGAGGGCCCGGGCACCCTGTGGCCCGGCGCCCCGGCCGGTGCCGTCTACGGCGGCATGCTCGCGCTGCTGACGCTCCTCCTGGTGCCCGTCGCCGTCGCCGTACGTCTCCTCGTGAGCCGTTCCGCGCGGCCGAAGGGGCTGGCAGGGCGCCGGGAACTCGCCGCGATGTGCCCGAAGGGCATCACCGCCCGCGCCCGCGAGCTACGGCCCAGCCTGGAGGGCCGCGAGCAGCTGCACCCGGACGAGACCGGCAACCTGCTCGGCGACCTCGCTCCGAACGGGCCCGAGCTGCGCAGCAGTTACGAGGACGTCGAACTCGACCTCATGGCGCCCCGGGCCGGCAAGTCCACCGGCATCGCCGTCCCCCGGGTGCTGCGCGCCCAGGGCGCGGTGCTGCTCACCTCCAACAAGTCCGACGTGTACGCCGTCACCCGCGCCGCCCGCGCGCAGGCGGGCCGGGTCTGGACGTTCGACCCGCAGGGCATCGCCCACACGCCGCGCGCCATGTGGTGGAACCTGCTGGGCGAGTGCCACACCATCGAGGGCGCCCGCCGCCTGGCCGGCCACTTCGTCGCCTCCGTCAACGACGACAGCGCGAAGAAGGACTTTTGGATCTCCGCCGCCCAGAACACGCTCACCGCGCTGTTCCTGGCCGCCGCCCGCGGCGGGGCCTCGGTCCGCGACCTGCTCGGCTGGCTCGCCGACCCCGCCGACCGCACCCCGGTCGACCTGCTCCGGGAGGCGCAGCTCATCGCGATGGCGGAGCAGCTCCAGGGCACCGTGCGCGGCGCGGTGGAGACCAGGGACGGCATCTATGAGACGGCGCGGCAGACCGTGTCCTGCCTGCTGGACCCCGAGATCCTCGCCTGGGTCACCCCGGACCCCGTGCTGCCCGAGTTCCGCCCCGACCGGCACGTCCTCGGCAAGGACACGCTCTACCTGCTCTCCAAGGACGGCGGCGGTTCCGCGGCGGGTGTCATCGCGGGCATCGCGGACGCGACGATGCGGGCGGGCGTGGTCGCCGCCGAGCGCATGGGCGGGCGGCTCGACCCGCCGCTGACCGCGGTCCTCGACGAGGCCGCCAACGTGTGC
The DNA here is from genome assembly GCF_014649835.1 of Streptomyces pilosus. Taxonomy (GTDB): domain Bacteria; phylum Actinomycetota; class Actinomycetes; order Streptomycetales; family Streptomycetaceae; genus Streptomyces; species Streptomyces pilosus. The sequence continues at coordinate 31,523 of NZ_BMTU01000003.1, forward strand.
CGCATCGCCGACCTGCCCGACCTCTACTCCCACTTCGGCTCGCGCGGCATCAACGTCGTCACCCTGCTCCAGAGCTACCGGCAGGGCGCCCGGGTGTGGGGCGAGGTGGGCATGGACGCCCTGTGGAGCGCGGCGACCGTCAAGCTCCTCGGGGCCGGCCTGGACGACGCGGACTTCGTCCAGAAGATCTCCACGCTGGTCGGCCAGCACGACGTGCGCACCCCCACGGTCAACCGCGGCAAGGAGGGCACCTCCCGCTCGTACTCCTACCGGCAGGAGGCCGTGCTGCCGCCGGACCGGATCCGGGCCCTGCCCAAGGGCACCGCCCTGCTCCTGGCCACCGGGGTGCGCCCCGCCCTGATCCGGCTGCGCCCCTGGTACAAGGAGCCCGGTGCCGGCGCCATCTCGGCGGCGGCCAAGGCGGAGACGGCGGCCATCACGGAGCGGGCCGCGGCCCGGCTGCCGGCCGCGCCGGTCGTGGCCCTGGAGAAGTGGAACCGTCCCGCCCGGGACGCCGGCCCCGTGTGACCGTCCGCAGCAGCAGTTCGGCCGGACCGTACCGGGCCCGCCCCGCCCACAGCGCGCCGAGCGCGAGCTGCGCGCCGTAGAGGGGGACGCAGCCCGCGAGGACGGCGGCCGTGCCCAGCCGCCCGTACAGCGCGAAGCCGTACCCGGTGAACACGCAGGCGAGGACCAGCGACTGGGCGAGGTAGTGGCTGAGCGCCATGCGCCCGGCGGACGCGAGCACCCGCGCCGCCGGGCCCCGGGGGTCGAGCAGCAGGAGCAGCCCGCACGCGTACGCCGCGGTCAGCGCCGGCGCGGTCAGCACCGCCACCGCCCGGCCGGTCAGGAACCACCGTCCGTCCAGCGGCCCGTTCGCGCAGCACGCGGCGACCACGCCGCCGGCCAGTCCGGCCGGCAGCAGCCGGACGACGGCCCCGCGCAGCCACGCCCTGTCCCTGCCGCGCCGCTCCACGAGACCGGACCGGGCCGCCGCCAGACCCGCCAGGAAGGCGGCCAGCATGTCGGGCGCGTACAGCAGGTTCGCGGCGAGCGCCGCCGGCAGGTCGCCGAGGTGGGCGGCGACGACCGAGGCGGCACCGCCCCGGTACGCGGCCGTGCCGCCCGCCGGGACCGGGCCGGGGGCGGCCGGAGCGGTGAGGGCCGCGGTCAGCAGCCCGTAGCCGAGCAGGACGGCCGCCACCGCCGCCAGCAGGACCGCCGCCAGCCGCAGCGCGGCCCGCGGACGCAGCCCGCGCAGCCCGTACAGCACCAGCCCCAGCATCGCGTACGTGGTGAGGATGTCGCCCGGGAAGAGCAGGACGGCGTGCAGCAGGCCGATCACGAACAGGGCGGCCGTACGGCGCAGATGGCGTGGCGCGAACGCGGCGCCGGCCCGCCGGGCGGACCGCGCCTGGAACACGAAGGAGCAGCCGAAGAGGAAGGAGAACAGCAGGTAGAACTTGGTGGTGACCAGCGCGGTGACCGCCCAGGCGGCCACCCGGTCGACCGCCGGCGCCCCGGGGCCGCCCCCGTGCACCACGTCGGGGCCCGCCATCAGCAGGGCGTTGACCAGCAGGATGCCGGACAGGGCGAACCCGCGCAGGACGTCCAGCTCGACGAGCCGCCGCGGCTCCCCGCCCGGTGGGCTCACGGCAGCACCGCGAGGGCGGTGCCGCAGGCCAGCGCCGAGGTCAGGAACCAGCCGAACGAGGGCGCCAGCAGGGCGCGCACCGACCACACCCGGGCCTGCTCCGGCCGGTTCCTGGCGTGCACCACGGGCACCGTCGCGCCGGCCTGCGGGAGCCCGTGGAACGACCCGTACCGGCCCGGGTCGAGGACGAAGGCCCGGCCGAGGCGGTCGGTGTACGCCACCAGCGCGCCGGGCCGCCGGTCGAAGGCCGCGCGGGGGATCACCACCCCCGGCACCCGTTCGCCGCCCGCCCACAGGCGGACCGCCACCGTCAGTGCCCGGACCGCGGCCGCCAGGGCGCCGAGGCCGAAGCCCGTGCACAGCGCCGGCACCAGCAGTTCCGCGTCCATACCGCCCCTTCCGCCCTGCCCCGTCCCGGGTCCTCGGCACGCACAACGGGCCGCGGACCGCCGCGGTTCAGGGGCCCGCGTTGAACCGGCGCGCCCGGCGGCCCCGTTGTACCGATGCCCTGGTCCCCACCCGCGAAAGGAGCCGCGGCCCGGATGAGACCCGCACCGAGCCCGCACCGACTCCGGACGGCGGCGGCCGTCGCGCTGGCCTGTGCGCTGACGCTCACGGCCCGGTCCCCGGCCGGCGCCGACCCGGCACCGGCACCGGCGCCGGCGCCGGCGCCGCAGACCCTCGCCGGGGTACGCGCCGAACTCCAGCGCCTGTACCGCGAGGCGGCCGTCGCCACGGACCGGTACAACGCCGCCGAGGAGAAGGTGACACAGCAGCAGAAGCGTGTCCGCTCCCTCAACGGCCGGGTGGAGACGACCGAGGCGCGGCTCGCCGCACTGACCGAGCGGGCCGGGGCGGCCGCCCGCGCCCAGTACCGCGGGGGCGGTGACCTGCCCGCCGAGGTGCAGTTCGTCTTCGCCGGCCGGCCCGAACGCGCCCTGGACGGTGCCGCCCGGACCCGTCAGGCGCACCTCTCCACCCGGAACCTGCTCACCGCCCTGGTCGGCACCCGCGAGGAGCTGGGCGGGCACCGGGACAGGGCGGTCGCGTCGCTGGAGGACCTGCGGAAGAACCGCAGGTCCATGGACACCCAGCGGGAGAAGATCGAGAAGCGCATCTCCGCCGCCGAGCGGATGGAGGCCCGGCTGGCGGAGGAGCAGCGCAGGGAACTGGCGGAGCTGGAGCGGGAGGAGACCGCCGAGGCGCAGGCGGAGTGGGTGGACACCGGCATCCTCGACCAGGTCGGCACCGAGGCGACGGCCGCCGGCCGCAAGGCCCTCGCCTACGCCACCCGGCAGATCGGCAAACCCTACGTCTGGGGCGCCGAGGGCCCGGACTCCTTCGACTGTTCCGGCCTCACCTCCCAGGCCTGGCTGGCCGCGGGCACCGTCGTCCCGCGCACCTCCCAGGAGCAGTGGCGCCTGCTGGACCGCGTCCCCGTGGCGGACATGCGCCCCGGCGACCTGATCATCTACTTCCCGGACGCCAGCCACGTCGGCATCTACGCCGGTGACGGCGAGATGGTCCACGCCCCCCGGCCGGGCCGCTCGGTGACGGTGGCTCCGGCGGGGTCGATGGAGATCCTGGGCGTGGTGCGGCCCGACGCGTGAGGCCGGGGCCGGCCCCGGGAGCCGGGGCCGGCCGGAAAGTCCGGGCCGGCCCGGGAGCCGGAGCCGGCCGGAAAGTCGGGGCCGGCCCGGGGCTCGGGGGCGGTCCTCGGGACCGGTTCTCAGGGCCGGGGCGGGGGCGGGCCGAACGGGTCGAGGGCCTCGACGGTCGGAGCCTCCTTCGGCCGGTGGCCTCCGGGCTTGCACCCGGAGAAGGGCCCCGAGGGGTCCCGGAGCGAGCCCAGCACCGGAAGCAGGTAGTCGCGGTGCCAGTTGGCGGGCCCGCACGCCCCGGCGTCCGGCCCGGTCAGCTCCTGCCAGGCCAGCCACAGCCCGTGCAGCTGGGCGACCGCCTCCCCGTGCTCCCACCAGCGGCCGCACCAGGGGGCCGTGGACGTGACCTCCCTGCCGTAGACCGGCAGCAGCACGTGGTGGGTCCACAGGGTCAGCCGGCGCAGCGTGTCGGCGTACTCGGCCCCCTCCATGTAGAGGATGAACAGGGGGGCGGGGGCCGCGGTCGCCTCCTGCGACGTCTCGTCCCGCTCCCCGGCGGACACGGTGTCGGCGGTCATGTCCGCTCCCTCGGTCGGCTGTGCATGGATGGTCCTCCGGTCCGTGCGGCCGCACGCGCGGTGCGCCGGCGGGAAACACCGGCGCACCACGCGGACGCCTGCGGGGGGGGCGGGCGTCAGCCCCTCCTGCCCCGCCTCGTGTTGTTCTGGTCCGCCTTGTGGGCGCGGCTGGACGTACCGGTCGTGGTGGCGGACGCGTCCTGTCCGCGGCCGCGCCCGCCGCCCCGGGAGGACTCGGGCGCGTGGGTGGGTGTCTGGGTCGTCGGGTTCTGGGGGGTCGGAGGCGGGGACTGCTGGTCGGTGGCGTGGGCGTTGGCCGCGTCCCACATCCGGTTGACCGACAGCGTGCTCGGGAACTGCTGGGCCGGCAGCTGCGGGGCCACCGCGGGCACGGGCGTGGCCTGCTGCGGCTGCTGTGACGCCCGGTGCCGGTTCAGGGCGTACTCGCCCGCCATGCCCAGCGCCTGGACCCCGGCGCCCACGGCACGTCCCTCGGGCGTCGGCGCCAGCCCGTAGGCGGCGGCGCCGGCAACCCGGGCCGCGCCGAGGACACCCGCCAGCACGTCGGGCGGGTCGCTCGGGTGGGGCCGGAAGGCCCTGGAGCCCTGGATGAGGACGGTCCGCAGCCCGTCGGCGCCGCTGAGCACGACGCCCCAGTTGTAGGCCGACCGGGCGCCCTGCGCCGAGTCGTTCAGCCCGGTGCCGATGCTCTGCAGGGCGACGGAGGCCGGTGCCAGTCCGTCGACGGCCGCGGAGACGATCTGGCCGCGGTGCTCCGCCACCCACCCGGCGGCGTCACCGGCGTGGGTCATCAGCTGGGAGCCGGCGATGTAGTGGTAGGCCCGGGTCACGGGGCTGTACCACTGCTCCGAGGCGAAGTCGGCGGGAGGCGGGGAGGGCGAGCGGGAGGGGCCCCGCTCGACGTCCTGCGGAGGGGTTGTCATGACGAACTCTCCGTCCACTGGGTGAGGCTGTCGGCCTCACAACGGGTTCGGTGTCCGCCCCGGTTCAGCGGGGCCGTCCCGCGGGACGCCCGCGGCGGGCCCGGCGGCGGTCACTTGAGCCGGTTCCGCACCGGTGCGGCAGCGGGCTTCACGGCGGCGGGCGACGGCCGGGAGCCCGCGTTCCGCGCGTCCGGGGACGGGGTGGTGGTCGCGGCCGGGAGACGCGCGGCGCGGAGCCCCTCGGGACCGAGCAGGGAGGGCGCGGCGGACTCCGCGGCCGGGGACGCGGAGCCCACCGGCCGGACCGGCACGGGCACCGGACCGGACGGGGGGCTCACCGGCCCTGCCGGGGAACTCACCGGACTCGACGGCGGACTCACGGCGTCGACCGGCCGGCTCACCGGACTCGACGGCGGACTCACGGCGTCAACCGGCCGGCTCACCGGACTCGACGGCGGACTCACGGCGTCAACCGGCCGGCTCACCGGACTCGACGGCGGACTCACGGCGTCGGCCGGCCGGCTCAGCGGACTCGGCGGAGGACTCGGCGGACTCGGCGCGGGGCTCACCGGACGCGACAGCGGCTCGGCCGGTGCGGGACCGGCCGCGCGCGACGCCTCTTCGACCGTGGTGAAGGCGTGCCCGTCGTACACCGCCTCGTTCCCGCCCGGGCCGCGGAGCACGGCGTCGGGCGACGACGGCTCGGGGGTCTCCCGGGCGCCGGCCGCCGGACGGACGAAGCGTTCCCGGAAGGCGGCGAACTGCTCGGCGTCGGCGGCCCTGATCCGGCTCCCGGCCCGGTCGAAGGCCTCCGCGACGGTCCACGGCGCGTCGCCGTCCGGCAGCGGCGGCCCCGCGTCCGGGTCCGCGGAACCGCGTGAGGGCGCCTCCCCCCGCCGCGCCGGGCCGGGACCGGCGGCCCCCGGTGCCTCCCGCAGCACCTCCCGCTCGTAGGCGTGGTTGGCGCAGCGTGCCGCCCACGGCATGCCCGCGGGATCCTCGTCGTACGCCCTGCGCCACTTCCGGTCGGTCCTGAGCAGGTGCAGGACCGCGTCCTCGAAGGCCTCCCGCCGCTCCTGGGGCAGCCGGTCGATCCGCTCGACGATGCCCTCCAGCGCCCGGTCCCGGCCCTCCCGCGGGGGAGGCGGCGGACCGGCGGGCGGTCCGGGTACGGGTCCGGGTCCGGGTCCGGGCGGGCCGGGCACCGGCCGGACCTCCTGCGCCGCCCCGTCGGGGAAGCCGGTGTCCGCCCCGTACGACGGCGGCACGCCCCGCGAGCGGCCGGTGAGGTCCCGCCACATGTCCCGCAGCGCCCGCCAGGCACGCGTCGCGAGGGCCGGTCCCTCCGCGCGCCGGCGGCGCTCGTTCCTCCGGCGGTACTCGGTGCTGATCAGCTCCCGTGCCAGCCCGGCCTCCGGGCTCTCCCTGGTCAGCCGGTTCCGTCGGCGGGGAGCGGGGGTGGCGTCTGCCATGGTCGCCCTTCCTCTCGGCACCCCACACGACGGTCCGGCCCCCGCGAGCGGTTCAACGGCCGGGCGTCCGGCGCGGCCCCGCGGTGAACCGTCCGGCGCGCGCATCCGTCGTGCCTGCGCGGACCACCGCCGCCGGCGCCCCGTTCGCCGGACCCGTGGGAGAAGAGGGAGAGCCACATCTCATGCGCAGACGCACATCGTTCCTGCTGGCCCTGTTACTGGTGATCGCCGGTGTGACGGGCACCGTCGTCGCGGTCCAGGCGCAGCGGTCCGCCGGCACGGACATCGACGGCGGGAACGTCGCCGGCACCGCCGACCACACCGTCACCTTCGTGAACCGCACGGACAGCCGGATCTGGGTCGGCAGCACCGTGAACGCCGACGGCTCGGCCGCGCTGACCGGACTGCCGGTGGTGGATCCGGGCGGGTCCGCCACCATCACCGTCCCCGAGCACCAGGGTGCCGGGCACTGGCGCGGCACGTTCTTCGCCCGCCAGGGCTGCGCCGGTGAGGAGGGCAGCACCTTCCACTGTGCCGTGGGCGACTGCGGACCGTACGCCGGCCACTGTTCCACCGGTGAGCAGCCGGTCAGCCTGGCGGAGTTCAACTTCGACCCCGCCGACGCCCTCGCCCCCTGGTACAACGTCAGCTACGTCAACGCCGTGTCGGCGGCCGTCACCATCGCCCCGGACGGGGTCGACGCGCCCGCCGACGGCGAGTGCGCGGACGTCGGCTGCGCCGGGGACCTGCTGTCCGCCTGCCCGGCCGACAACCTGGTCAAGGACCCGGCGACGGGCCGGGGGCTGGTCTGCGTCAACCCGGACCGGGACGCCAGGACGCCCTACAGCGACGCGATGAGCCGGCAGTGCCCCACCGCCTACGCCTGGTCCAAGCACGACACCGAGCCGGGCAACCGGGTCGTGCGCCAGTGCGCCCGGTGCAGCGGTCTGACGGTCACCTTCCACGGCGGCGGAACCCCCGCGCCCGCCCCCGCCCCCACCGCCCAGCCGGCAGGTCAGGACGACCGGGCCGAGGCCGCCCCGGGCCGCCGGGGCGTCGCCCTCAACCCCGTCGACGGCGCGGACCGGGCGCTCGCCGACTCCGGGGCGTCCTGGTACTACAACTGGGCCTCCTCGAAGGGCACCTTCGCCGGACCGGAAGGCGCCGAGTTCGTCCCGATGATCTGGGGCCCCGGCTCGGTCACCGACGCCGAACTGGGCCGGGCCGCCGCGGAGGGCACGCACCTGCTCGGCTTCAACGAGCCCGACCTGCCGGGCCAGGCCGACATGACGGTCGAGCAGGCCCTGGACCTGTGGCCCCGGCTGGAGGCCACCGGCCTGCGCCTGGGCGCACCGGCGGTCGCGTTCGGCGGCGACGTGGAGGGCGGCTGGCTGGACCGCTTCATGCGGGGCGCGGCCGAGCGGGGCCTGCGGGTCGACTTCATCCCCCTGCACTGGTACGGCGGCGACTTCGGCCCCGACGCCCCCGAGCAGCTGCGCCGCTACCTCCAGGCCGTCCACGACCGCTACGGCAAGCCCGTCTGGCTGACCGAGTACGCGCTGACGGACTTCTCGGGGCCCACTCCGCGTCACCCGGACCAGCGGCAGCAGACCGACTTCGTCAGGTCCTCGACGGCGATGCTGAACGGCCTCGGCTTCGTGGAGCGGTACGCCTGGTTCGCGCTGTCCACCGCGACCAGCCCGACCGGCCTGTACGACGGGACCACGGCGAACGCCTCCGGGCAGGCCTACCGGGAGGCCGGATGAGGGTGCGTTGAACCGTCCGCGCGGCCCGCCCGTTGTACCGGGGACAGCCTCGCCGGGTCCGTCCGGGGCCGGGGCGACGCCCCGTTCGGCGATCGGAGGAGATCCATGTCAGGCGGTCCGCGCGGACGCGCTCCCCTCGCCGGCCGCGCGCCGCGCGCGGCCCGGTGGGCGGGTCAGCCGCTCGCGGGCCTTCTCCGCGTCCGGATGACCGAGTTCCACGAAAATCTCCAGGGCCCGCCGCCAGCTGGTGCGGGCCTCCTCCTCCCGGCCGGCGTCGAGCTGGACGTCGCCGAGGTTGCTCAACGAGTGCCCCTCCCCCCACCGGTTGGCGATGATCCGGTGGGTCTCCAGCGCCCGGTGGTAGTACGCGACCGCGTCGTCGTGGCGGCGCAGCCGGTGGTGGACGGTGCCGAGGATGTCGAGTGCGACTCCCTCGACCCAGCGGTTGTCGCCCGCGCGCAGGACGGTCAGCGCCTGCTCCAGGCAGGAGACGGCCTCCTGGAACCGGCCGAGCCGCTGGTAGGCGTCGCCCAGGTTGGTCAGCATGATGCCCTCGCCCCAGACGCTGCCGAGCGCCCGGTCGATGGCCAGGGCCCGGCGGCTGTACTCGACGGACTCCTCGAGCCGGCCGGCCTGGAGGTAGGCGTCACCGAGGTTGCCCACCGCCCTCGACCTGCCCGCCAGGTCCCCGAGCCGGCGGTAGAGGGACAGCGCCTCGCGCTGGTGCTCGATGGACTCGTCGATCCTGCCCACGAAACGCAGCGCGGCGGCGGTGTCCGACAGGCCCTGAGCCACCCCCGGGAGGTCGCCGGCGGCGCGGGCGGCGGACAGGCCCGTCTGCGCGGTGTCGAGCCAGTCGCGCAGGTGACTGCGCAGGTAGAAGAAGCCCCACAGGACGGCCGGCAGCCGCCAGGCGAGGTCCGGCCGTCCGCACGCGGCGGCCTGGTGCACGGCGCTGACCAGATTGGCGCGTTCGCTCTCGCACCAGTCGAGGGCCTGCTCGTGCTCGGTGAACTCCAGCGGCCGGCACGACGGAGGCAGGTCGGGCAGCGGGACGCGGGAGCGGTTCGGGGTGATGAGGGGGCAGGTCGCGTCGGCGGAGTGCAGGTACCAGGCGAGCAGCCGCTCGACGGCCCGGTCCCGCTCCTCGGGCGGGTCCTCCGCCCGGACCCGCTCCCCGGCGTAGACCCGCAGCAGGTCGTGCAGGCTGTAGCGGCCGGGCAGCCGCTCGATGACCAGGTGGGCGCGGATGAGCTCGGCCAGCAGGGAGCGGGTCTCCCGCGCCTGGAGCCCGGCGAGGGCGGCCACGGCGGGCGCGGAGACGTCGGGGCCGGAGTGCAGGCCGAGCAGGCGGAACAGGCGCGCGGCCGGGGCGGACAGCGCCCGGTACGACCAGGAGAAGACGGCCCGTACGTCGGTGGTGAGGTCGTCGCCCCCGGTGAAGGCGTCGAGGCTGCCGTGGCACTCGCGCACCTCCTCGGCGATGGTGGCGAGCGGGAACCCGGGGTGGCCGACGGCGTGGGCGGCGACGATGGCCAGCGCCAGCGGCAGCCGGGCGCACCGGGTGATGATCTCGTCCGCCGCCTCCGGTTCCGCGGCGAGGCGGTCGGCGCCGATGCGCCGGGCCAGCAGGTCGTGGGCCTCGGAGAAGGGAAGCTGGTCCAGGGTCAGCGGGAACGCCCCCTCGCCGACCACCAGACCGGTGAGCCGGCTGCGGCTGGTGACGATGACCAGCGATCCGGGCGAGCCCGGAAGCAGCGGGCGCACCTGGTCGGCGTCGCGGGCGTTGTCGAGGAGGATCAGCACCCGCCGCTCGGCCAGCATGCTGCGGTACAGGGCCGCCTGGGCCTCCAGGCCGGCGGGGATGTTCGCGGGGGGAACGCCGAGGGCGTCGAGGAAGACGCGGATCGCCTCTCCCGGCGCCACCACGGTGCCGGTCGGGTCGAAGCCGCGCAGGTTGACGCAGAGCTGTCCGTCGGGGAAGCGGTCGGCGACCTCGTGGGCCCAGTGGACGGCCAGGGTGGTCTTGCCGATGCCGCCCATCCCGCCGATCGCGCCGATGACCACCGTGGTGGGTGTCCGCCCGTTCTCGGGGAGGAGGGCGCGGACGCGGTCGAGTTCGGCGTGCCGGCCCACGAACGTCGGGAGATCGGCGGGCAGTTGTGCCGGACGGGTGGCCGGTGCGGGCGGCCGGGCGGGCGGCGGCTCGGCCCGCTGCCGGGGCGGTACGGGGCCGAGGGACCCGTCGGCCGCGAGGATGCGGTCGTGCAGCTCCCGCAGCGCGGTGCCGGGCTCGATGCCCAGCTGGTCCACGAGGGTCCGGCGGGCCGTGCGGTAGACCGTCAGCGCGTCGGCCTGCCGCCCCGAGCGGTACAGCGCCAGCATGAGCAGCCGGCTCAGCTCTTCCTTCATCGGGTGGGCGCGGGTCAACGACATGAGTTCCGCGATGACTTCGGCGTGCCGGCCGAGGTCGAGGTCGTTCTCGATCCGGCACTCGAGCACGGCCAGCCGCTCCTCGTCGAGGCGGGCGCGCTCCGCCTCGGCCAGCGGGCCGGGGATCCCGGCCAGCGCCGTCCCCTGCCAGCCGTCGAGCGCGGCGTGCAGCAGGCCGGCGGCGGCGGACGGATCGCCCTCGGCGCGTAACGCGCGGGCGCGGGCGGCCTGTTCCCGGGCGACCGTCAGGTCCAGGGCGTCCCGGGGGGTGCGCACGAGGTATCCGTCGCCCACCGAGACCACCACCCGGTGGCCTCCGGCCGCGTTCCTGCCGGGTTCCAGCACCTTGCGCAGCCGGGAGACATAGGTCCGCAGGACGGACACGGCCGCGGCGGGGGGCCGCTCGCCCCAGACGCCGTCGACGAGCTCACCCAGGGTCGCGGGACGCCCCCCGCGTAACAGGAGGGCGGTCAGCACCGCCCGCTGCTGCGGCGAGCCGAGGTCGAGCTCCTGTTCCCCGCGCCAGGCACGGACGGGCCCCAGCACGGCGAAACGCAGCGGAATATCAGTTGCGTTCACTTCTCGAACTCTAGTACGCGGCCTTCCCGTCACCTACGGCTTGGCGGAACGTGCCGTTCCGTACCGAACACACCCTCCTGTCGGCCTCCTCCCCTCTTCTTCCCCTCGTTTCCGGCCGTTCCTCACGACCGTGCCGCCCCGCTCCGCCCGGCTCGGACGGCGGGACTGAACCGGGCCGGGCCCGGCGTCCGTTGCGGTACGCGGGGACCGCGCGGCGCAGGGCCCATGGGCGGCCGCACGCGGTACCGGAACCGTTCGCCGACGAAGGGACAGACGCATGAGCCGGGACGAGGGAACGGTCGAGCCGAGGCCGGGGGACGGACCCGGCCGGCCCGGCGGGCCGGGGGGCACGGACGGCACGGAGGCGGCCCCGGGGCTGCCCGGGCCGGCGCCGCGCTTCGCCGTGGTCATCTCCGCCGACGGCTCGGCGTCCATCGACGGGCAGCCCGTACCGGTGGCGGAGGGGGAGGCGCTCGACGCGGCGATCCTCGACGCCCTGCACGCGCACGCCGGCCGCCGGAACACCACCGTCACGGCGTCCATATCCGATCCCTCGGCGGACTACGTGGCCCTGGTCGAGGTGGCGCCGGACGGTTCCAGCAGGCTCGTGGAGCAGCCGGCCGAGGACGCCCCGGCATCCCCGCCGCCCCCGCCCCCGCCGGCGCCTTCGGCGGACCGGCCGGGCGGACCGGCCGGCGCCGCGACCGGGGCCGGCGGCCCCAGCGTTCCCGGTGGCCCCAGCAGTCCCCGCGGTGGCGGCGGGGCCGGCGGTCCCGGCCGTGACGGCGGTCCGGGCGGCTCCGGCGGTCCCGGTGGTTCCGCCGCCGGGGCGGCATCGCCTGGGCGGCGGCCCGTCGTGCCGTCGCCCGCCCGGTCCGTCCCCCGCCCGGCTCCGGGGGCGAGGGCCGGCCGCAAGGACGGGGCGCGCCAGTCGGACGACGAGTACGCGCCGCCCCGCCTGCTGAACCGTCCGCTGGTCGTCGGCCCGGTGGCGCTGGTCGTGGCGGCGCTGGTCATCACCCCGCTGGTCGTGCTGGGCAGCGGCGGATCGGGCGGCGAGGAGGACCGGAAGGAGAACGCACGCTCCAGCCGCGAGACGCCGGCCTCCCCTGCCGCCGGTGAGCCGCTGCCGACCGTCTCGGTGTCCTCCCGCACCGTCCCGCCGCCCCCGCCCACCGAGTCGGCCTCCCCCAGCGCGACGCCCAAGCCGAAGAAGACCGCGAGGCCCGACGTGAGGAGCACCGTCACCGTGACCGCGCGGCCGCCCCGGGCCACCGCCACGGTGACGGCGAAACCGGCCCGGGAGACCGCCGCCGACGCCCTGCGGAGCCTCGTCGCGAACGACCCCTCGGGCCGGCACATCTGCTACCGCGCCTACGTCACCGGGAAGGGCTGGCAGAAGCCGGTGTGCGACGGCACCATGGCCGGGACGACGGGGCAGGGCCGCCCGATCAAGGCCCTGAACATCGCGGTGCACGGCGCCGGCGGATCCGCCGCGAACGCCTTCGTGCACCGTCCGGGCTCCACGGACGGCAAGGGCGTGTGGAAGCCGAAGTGGACGGCCGTCGAAGCCGACGGCCGGAACAACTACATCGGCAGCACGAAGAGCGACGCCCCGAGGATGCTGGGCTTCGCGGTCAACGTCGGCAGCGGCCGGATCTGCCACACCGCCCGGGTGCGCGGCGCCGACTGGGGCAAGCAGAGCTGCGCCGACCCCCGTCCCGGCTTCCTCTTCGGCGGCACGCTCACCAACGACTCCTGGCTGGAGGCCGTCCGCCTCACGGTGTGACCCGCGACACGCGGCGCACGCCGGTCGGTCTCCGCGCGTTGAACCCGCCCCGCGCGGGCGCCCGTAGTGCTGTCGACGTAGTGCGCGCAAGCGCAGCGACAGGCAGGAGACCCGTATGACCACGCCGGCGGATTTCACCTACGAGGAGCAGACGTTCCCGACCATCGCCGAGGCCGAGGCGGCGGCGGCCCGCGAGGGCCGGCGGTCCGCCTCCCCGGAGCCGAACGTCAACCAGGGCGGGCACGGCGGCATCAGGCCGCTCGGCGACGCCCGGCAGATCCTGGAGAAGCCCGCCCCGTACGACGCCGTCGAGAACGAGTTCTACCGGAGGGTGCGTGCCGGGGAGTACCCGCACTTCACACCGGTCGTCCCGGCCTCGTACACGGCCGAGCAGGTGCGCGCGGCGCTGGGTGACGAACTGAGCCCCGCGGACAGCGCCGCACTGGACGACCGCCGGAACATCTACATCGAGAACATCACGGCCGGCCTGGACGGTCAGAAGACCCTGGACACCAAGATCGGCAGGTCGACCACCAGCTACCGGGAGAACAGGGCCCAGCAGGACAAGTCCGTCATGGAGGCCGGGTTCAAGAGCTTCAAGTTCGTCTTCGCCGACCTGGCCACCGGTTCGACCGGGCGCGGATGGCGCGTCGTCGCGGGCTCGGACGCGAGCGGGAACCGCGTCCTGGACGGAGCGCAGTCGTCGGAGATCCTCAGCAGGTTCTCCGACGACCCCGCGGTGTGGGACGGGCTGATCACCAGGATGCAGGCCATCCGCGACGCCGCGCAGAACTCCGACCTGGGCTTCGTCGCGGCCAGCGTCTTCTCGGTGCACGGCACGCAGAACGGCGAGACCAGGGTGGACGCCCGGCTCATCGACTTCGCCCACGCGATCGACGCGCAGCGGCCCTTCAAGCAGAGCCCGTCCCCCAGCCCGGAGGGCAGCCCCCGCCTCGGCGGCGGGCAGGGGGCCGCCGCCCGCGACCTGACGAGCCTCAAGAACACCTACCGGCGCCAGTTCCTCTCGGGCATGAACCATCTGATCGAGGACGCCACACGGGTCCGCACGGCGAAGGCCGCCCGGGCGACGCTGAACCCCGCGCAGGCGCACACGCGCGGCACGAACTCCCAGCCCTCCGCGCCCGCCGTGGCGGCGCGGACGCAGGGGCAGGCCAATCCCGCGGGCCCCAGGCGCTGACGCCCGCGGCGGGAACGACGGACGCCCCGGCCGGTCGTGACCGGTCGGGGCGTCGTCCTGCGGCCGGAAGCCGTGCTCCCGCCCGCCGTCGGTAGGCCCTGTGGGACTCGAACCCACAACCAATGGATTAAAAGTCCACTGCTCTGCCAATTGAGCTAAGGGCCCGTGGCGATGTTGCCTCCCCGAGCATAGCGGGACGTCGCCGCGTCTCCGATCGGGTATCGGTGAGGCGGGTGCGGACGTGTCCCCCGCGTGCACGCGGAAGGGCCCGCGCGAGCAGGTGTCGCGCGGGCCCTTCCGGTCGATCGGGTGAGGACGTGTCAGCCGTTGCGCTTCCAGCGCGGCTTGTCCTCGCGGCGGCCGAAGGAGCCGCCGGTGCGGTGGTCGTCACGACGGCCGTACGGGCGGTCGTGAGCGCCGCTGCGGAAGCCCGGGCGGTCGCCCTGGCGGTCGCGGTTGAACGGGCGGTCGCTGCCGCGGTGGCCGCTCCGGTCGTCCCGGCGGAAGCCGCCGCGGTCGCGGTCACGGTCGCGGTCGCGGTTGAAGCCGCCCCGGTCGTCACGACGCTCGAAGGAACGCCCGCCACGGTCACCGTCACGACGGTCGTCCCGGCGGAAACCACCACGGTCACCGCGGTCGCCCCGGTCGTCCCGGCGGAAGCCGCCGCGGTCGTCACGGTCGCGGTTGAAGCCGCCCCGGTCGTCACGGCGCTCGAAGGAACGCCCACCGCGGTCACCGTCACGACGGTCGTCCCGGCGGAACCCACCACGGTCACCCCGGTCACCGCGGTCGCCCCGGTCGTCCCGGCGGAAGCCGCCGCGGTCGCGGTCACGGTCGCGGTTGAAACCACCCCGGTCGTCACGGCGCTCGAAGGAACGCCCGCCACGGTCACCGTCACGACGGTCGTCCCGGCGGAAACCACCACGGTCGCCCCGGTCGCCCCGGTCGTCACGACGCTCGCGCCGCTCGTACGGCGCGGCGGCGGCCTCCGGGCGCTCCACGCGCTCGGTCCGCTCGACGTCCTGCGCGGTCGGCTGCTCCGGCAGGGTCACCTCGGTCTCGGCACCGGCCGGCGCGACGGCGGCCGTCTCGGCCACCACCGTCCCGACGTCCTCGCCGCGCTCCCGGGCGACCCGGGCGACCAGGCGGTCGGCCTCGTCGCGCAGTTCGGTGGCGCGGCGCTGGGCCCGCTCCAGCTCCTTGGTGAGCTGCGCGACCTCGCGCTCGGCCTGCTGGGCCGCGTTGCCCGCCGACTCGGCCTGGACCTCGGTCATCGACCGGGCACCGGTGATCTCGGCGACCTCCGGGTCGAAGGCCGCGCCGCCCTGGATGATGTGGCGCGTGGCGTCGACGCCCGCGTCCTCCATCAGCCGGAAGATCTGTCGCCGCTGGTGCGGCAGGGACAGGGAGACGACGGTGCCGGTGCGGCCGGCCCGCGCCGTGCGGCCCGCGCGGTGCAGGTAGTCCTTGTGGTCGCCCGCCGGGTCCACGTTCAGGACCAGGTCGATGCCGTCGACGTGGATGCCGCGCGCCGCGACGTCGGTGGCGACCAGGACGTTGACGTAGCCGTCCTTGAAGTCCGCCAGCGTGCGGGTGCGGGCGCCCTGGGTCATGCCGCCGTGCAGCGCGTCCGCCTTCACGCCCGCGTCGCGCAGCTGCTCGGCGACGCGGTCGGCGCCCAGCTGGGTGCGGACGAAGATGATGGTGCGGCCCTTGCGGGAGGCGATGGCCGCGGTGACCGGCGCCTTGTCCTTGGGCTTCACGACGAGGATGTGGTGCGACATGGTCGTCACCGCGCCCTGCGCCGCGTCGACCTCGTGGGTCGCCGGGGCGTTGAGGTAGCGGTCGACGAGGGTCTTGATCTCGTTCTCCATGGTCGCGGAGAACAGCATGCGCTGGCCGCCCGCCGGGACCTGGTCGAGCAGCTCGGTGACCTCGGGCAGGAAGCCCAGGTCGGACATCTGGTCGGCCTCGTCGAGAACGGTGATCTGCACGTTCTCCAGCGAGCAGGCGCCGCGGTTGATGATGTCGCGCAGCCGGCCCGGGGTGGCGACCAGGATGTCGACGCCGCGTTCGAGGGCGTAGATCTGGTTGCCCATCGACGTGCCGCCGCAGACGACCTTCATCTTCAGGCCCATGACGTCCCCGTACGGCTGGAGCGCGTCGGCGACCTGCATGGCGAGCTCACGCGTGGGTGTCAGGATGACGGCGCGCGGCTTGTGCTTCTCGGTGCGGCCGCCGGCCAGCGTGGCCAGGGTCGGCAGACCGAAGGAGAGGGTCTTGCCGGAGCCGGTGCGGCCACGGCCGAGGATGTCCTTGCCGGCCAGGGCGTCCGGGATGGTCGCGGCCTGGATCGGGAAGGGGGTGGTCACGCCGTTCTGCGCGAGCTTGCGGACCACGCCCTCGGGCAGGCCCAGGTCGGCGAACGTGGTCTCGGGAGCCGTCACCTCGGTGGTGACGGCGATGTCGGTGTCCGCCGCGTTCTCGGCGTTCTCGGGCACGACGACGTGATCAGTACTGGCGATGGGCATACGAATGCGAAACCTTCCGGAGTCTCTTCGGCACGCGCCCGTCAACTCCGTGATTCGCAGTTCGCAATTACGACCGCCTCGATGCGGTCCACCACGGCAAGGGAGAGAGTACGCGCCACACGGCGCGCTCTGCAGTGGCGCCGGGCAAATAGGATCAAACGATCTGCCACCATACGCACCCAGGCACCCCGGACGCAAATCCGCAGGTGAGCGCGGGGGTGGGACGCAGGTGTCGGACGCGGGGGCGCCCGGGAGGGGACCTCAGGCCGGCACCCCCGCTTCCGGCGCCGGTTCCCGCCGCTCCAGCTGGGGCCCGGGCGGCTCGTGCGCCGAGGAGGACGGCTCCGCCTCGGTCGGCTCCGGCTGCTGCGACGGTTCGGGCGGGGTCGGTGTGGGCTCCGGCTCAGGGGTCCGTGTGGGCTCCGACACGGCGGGGCCCTGGTCGGGGGCCGGGCCCGGGACACCGCCGGGCCCGCCGTCGGCCGGCGCGGACCGGCTCGCCCCCGGGGACGGGGAGGCCTCGGCCGACGCCGGTCTCCCGGACCCGTCCTTCCCGCCCCCGCCCTTGCGCCGCTCGCCCTCGCCGCCGTCCGGGCGCTCGCCGTCGGCGGCCGCGGCACCGTACCCGGACCCGCCGCCGGGGCCGGCCGCGCCTCCGTCCGGCGCCTGACCGCCGGTCCGGCCCGCCGGGCGCGACGGCCCCGCGGCCCCGCCCGCGTCCTCACCCACGCTCACACAGCCGGCGGCGGCTGCGACGGCGGCGACGGTGACGGCCAGGCGGACGGGTACGTACAAGCGGCGCACGGGGCCACCTCCGTGGGGAGTGCAGGGTCAACCACACCAACTCCCGCCACCCGCAAGAAGACACGCGCACGGCCCCACCGCGCCGGGCGCGTACGGCCTAGCCGTACCCGAGCGCGTGCAGCCGGGCGTCGTCGATCCCGAAGTGGTGGGCGATCTCGTGCACCACCGTGATCTCCGTCTCGGCGACCACGTCCTCCCGGGACTCGCACATGCGCAGCGTCGGCCCCCGGTAGATGGTGATGCGGTCCGGCAGCACCCCGGCGTACCACTCGCCCCGCTCGGTCAGGGGCGTCCCCTCGTACAGCCCGAGCAGCTCCGGATCGTCCGCCGGCGGCTCGTCCTCGACGAACACCGCGACGTTGTCCATCAGCCGCATCAGCTCCGGCGGAATCCGGTCCAGCGCCTCGGAGACCAGCTCCTCGAACATCTCGCGCGTCATCTCCAGCACAGAGCCATTGTCGGGTACGGGCCGTCCGTACGAGATGCGCGGGACACCCGCATATCCCGCACGAGGCTTGGGCATACGGGATCAATGGCCCGCGCCCCCTCCGCCGTCACGAACGCCGTCCACCGCATCCGCCAAGCCCCGCGGGCCCTCACCCGGCGCCACCGCTCACGACGGCCCGCACCCGCGACGGCCGGCCTCGTGCCGGCGGCCCGCCCCTGGACACGCGCCGCCGGTCTCGTCGCCGTGGTCGTGCTCGGCGCCTGGCTCGGACTGCTCGTGGTCGGCAACGTGCGCGTCCCCGTCGGCCCCATGAACACCACGATGACCCTGCGCCCCTCCTTCACCGGCGGCACCAAGATCAACGTCTCTCCGCTGGGCGCGCTCCAACTGGACAGCCACACCGCCCCCGTGCGTCTGGACGTCAACGTCGACCAGCTCGACCCGGAGCGTTCCCAGGCCCTCGTCGACCACCCCGAACGCCTCTCCGGCCTCCAGGACGAGGTCACCCGGGACATCGCCCACGGCACCGCGGACCTCGCCGTGCGCTCCTGCGTCGCCGTCGTCACCGGCGCCACGGCGCTCGGCCTGCTGGTCTACCGCCGTCCCCGGCGCGCCCTCGCCGTCGGCGGCCTCGCCCTCACCCTGCTGGCCGCCTCCGGCGGCACCGCCTACGCCACCTGGAACCCCGACTCCGTCCTGGAACCCAGGTTCTCCGGCCTGCTCTCCTCCGCCCCGTCCCTGGTCGGCGACGCGCGCAGCATCGTCACCGAGTTCGACGTCTACCAGAAGGAGCTGGCCCGCCTCGTCACCAACGTGACCAAGCTCTACGACGCCACCTCCACCCTCCCCGCCTACCAGCCCGACCCGACCACCCTGCGCGTCCTGCACGTCTCGGACATCCACCTCAACCCGGCCAGCTGGAAGATCATCGCCTCGCTGGTGGAGCAGTACCGGGTGGACGTGATCGTCGACACCGGCGACACCATGGACCACGGCACCGCCGCCGAGAACGGCTTCCTGGACCCCATCGAGGACCTCGGCGCCCCCTACGTGTGGGTCCGCGGCAACCACGACTCCCGCGTCACCCAGCGCTACCTGGAGGGCCTGGAGAACGTCCACGTCCTCGACGACGGCAGGGCGAAGACCGTGGCCGGCCTGCGCTTCGCCGGGATCGGCGACCCGCAGTTCACCCCCGACCGCTCCGCCAGGACCGGCGCCGAGCAGTCGCAGGAACTGGCGGGCGCCCGCCTCGCCTCCGCCCTGCGCGACCAGCGCGCCGCCGGCACCCCCGTGGACGTCGCGCTCGCCCACGAACCGTCCGCCGCGCGCGAGGTCGACGGCACCGTGCCCCTGGTGCTGGCCGGCCACATCCACCGCGAGGAGACCGAGGTGATGCGCTACGGCACCCGGCTGCGCGTCGAGGGCTCCACCGGCGGCAGCGGCCTGCGCGCCATCGAGGGCAAGTACCCCGACCCCATCGAGACCTCGATCCTGTACTTCGACCGCGACAGCCGCCGCCTCCAGGCCTGGGACTCCATCGAACTGGGCGGGCTCGGACTCACCACGGCGGAGGTCAGCCGTCACCTGCCGGAGGAGAACCAGCCGGGCGCGAACACCTCGCCCACGCCCTCGGGCAGCCCCTCGTCCTCCCCCTCCGGCCCGCCCGCGGCCAGCCCGCCGTCCCCCTCCCCGGGGAGCCGCTCGACGCCCGCTCCGTAAACCGTTTTGGCGATCTCTCCCGCCATCCCATATGCTTCTCACGTCCCCGACGCGCTGAGAAGCGCCCAGGCGGGCCGATAGCCCTCATCGTCTAGCGGCCTAGGACGCCGCCCTTTCAAGGCGGTAGCACGGGTTCGAATCCCGTTGGGGGCACGCACCACCCTGTGCGACACTGTCGTACGACACGCTTGGTCCTGTGGAGCAGTTTGGAGTGCTCGCCACCCTGTCAAGGTGGAGGCCGCGGGTTCAAATCCCGTCAGGACCGCTGGTGTTTCACGTGAAACACCGCGGCTGGGTAGCTCAGTTGGTACGAGCGATCGCCTGAAAAGCGATAGGTCGCCGGTTCGACCCCGGCCCCAGCCACAGCAAAGGCCCCGATCATCGATCGGGGCCTTGTTGTGTGCCCCGGCAACGCGCCCCGGCAAAATCGTTGGCCGCGAATTTTCGCGGGATGAGATCCTGGAGTCCGTATGTCTACGCACTCTGCCCCCGCTCTCGACTCCCTCGCCTCCCGTCTCACCGAGCTCTCGCTGCGCGACGCGCACCGGCTCGGGCGGCGCCTCGAGGGTGCCCGCAGGATCCGTAAGCCGGAGGCCCGCTCCGCCGTGCTCACCGAGATCGGGGCGGAGATCGCCGCGGCCGAGGAGCGGATGACGGGCCGCCGCGCCCGGGTACCGGAGGTGCGCTACCCGGAGCAGCTGCCCGTCAGCCAGAAGAAGGACGCGATCGCCGAGGCGATCCGTGATCACCAGGTCGTGATCGTCGCCGGCGAGACGGGCTCCGGCAAGACCACGCAGATCCCCAAGATCTGCATGGAGCTGGGCCGGGGCGTCCGGGGCATGATCGGGCACACCCAGCCCCGGCGCATCGCCGCCCGCACGGTGGCCGAGCGGGTCGCCGAGGAACTGGACACGCCGCTCGGCGAGGCCGTCGGCTGGAAGGTCCGCTTCACCGACCAGGTGAACCCGGACGCCACGTTCGTGAAGCTGATGACCGACGGCATCCTGCTCGCGGAGATCCAGACCGACCGCGAGCTGCGCGCCTACGACACGATCATCATCGACGAGGCGCACGAGCGGTCGCTCAACATCGACTTCCTGCTCGGCTACCTCGCGCAGCTGCTGCCCAAGCGCCCGGACCTCAAGGTCGTCATCACGTCGGCGACCATCGACCCGGAGCGCTTCTCCCGGCACTTCGGCGACGCGCCGATCATCGAGGTCAGCGGGCGGACGTATCCGGTGGAGGTCCGCTACCGGCCGCTGCTGGAGGAGGACTCCGACGACGCCGACCGGGACCAGATCACCGCGATCACCGACGCGGTCGAGGAGCTGATGGCGGAGGGACCCGGCGACATCCTGGTCTTCCTCTCCGGTGAGCGGGAGATCCGCGACACGGCGGACGCGCTGACGAAGAAGCGGTACCGGTCGACCGAGGTCCTGCCCCTGTACGCGCGGCTGTCGCACGCCGAACAGCACCGGGTGTTCCAGCAGCACACCGGACGCAGGATCGTTCTGGCGACCAACGTGGCCGAGACGTCCCTCACCGTGCCGGGCATCAAGTACGTCATCGACCCCGGATTCGCCCGTGTCTCCCGCTACAGCCACCGCACGAAGGTGCAGCGGCTGCCGATCGAACCGGTGTCGCAGGCCAGTGCCAACCAGCGCAAGGGCCGCTGCGGCCGTACCTCGGACGGCATCTGCATCCGGCTCTACAGCGAGGACGACTTCCTGAGCCGTCCCGAGTTCACCGACGCGGAGATCCTGCGGACCAACCTCGCCTCGGTCATCCTCCAGATGACGGCGGCCGGCCTGGGCGAGATCGAGAAGTTCCCCTTCATCGACCCGCCGGACCACCGCAACATCCGCGACGGCGTCCAGCTGCTCCAGGAGCTGGGGGCACTGGACGCGGCGCAGAAGGACCCGCGCAAGCGGCTCACGCAGACCGGGCGCAAGCTGGCGCAGCTGCCGGTCGACCCCCGGCTTGCCCGCATGGTGCTGGAGGCGGACCGCAACGGCTGCGCCCGCGAGGTCATGGTCATCGCGGCGGCCCTGTCGATCCAGGACCCGCGCGAGCGGCCGGCGGACAAGCAGACGCAGGCCGACCAGCAGCACGCCCGTTTCCGGGACGAGTCCAGCGACTTCCTCGCCTTCCTCAACCTCTGGCGGTACATCCGCGAGCAGCAGAAGGAGCGCGGCTCGTCGTCGTTCCGGCGGATGTGCAAGCAGGAGTACCTGAACTTCCTGCGCATCCGCGAGTGGCAGGACATCTACACCCAGCTGCGCACGGTCGCCCGGCAGATGGGCATCCACCTGAACGAGGAGGACGCCCCCGAGGATCGCATCCACGTGTCGCTGCTGTCCGGCCTGCTCTCGCACATCGGCATGAAGGACGTGAAGGAGTCCAAGGACTCCGGTCAGGGCGGCGGCCGCAAGGACGGCGGCCGCAACGAGTACCTGGGCGCGCGCAACGCCAAGTTCGCGATCTTCCCGGGGTCGGCCCTGTTCAAGAAGCCGCCGCGGTTCGTGATGTCGGCCGAGCTGGTGGAGACGTCCCGGCTGTGGGCGCGGGTCAACGCGAAGATCGAGCCGGAGTGGGTGGAGCCGCTCGCGGAGCACCTGCTCAAGCGCACCTACAGCGAGCCGCACTGGGAGAAGGACCAGGCGGCCGTGATGGCGTACGAGAAGGTCACCCTCTACGGCGTGCCGATCGTGGCGCAGCGCAAGGTGAACTACGGGCGGATCGACCCGGAGGTCAGCCGCGAGCTGTTCATCCGCAACGCGCTGGTCGAGGGCGACTGGCGCACCCACCACAAGTTCTACGCCGACAACCGGAAGCTGCTGACCGAGGTCGAGGAGCTGGAGCACCGCGCCCGGCGCCGGGACATCATGGTCGACGACGAGACCCTGTTCGACTTCTACGAGCAGCGGATCCCCGAACATGTGGTGTCCGGGGCGCACTTCGACTCGTGGTGGAAGCACAAGCGGCAGGAGCAGCCGGACTTCCTCGACTTCGAGCGCGAGATGCTGATCCGGGAGTCGGCGGAGGCGGTCACCAAGGCCGACTATCCCGATTCGTGGCGGCAGGGTCCGCTCAAGTTCCGGGTGACGTACCAGTTCGAACCGGGCGCGGACGCCGACGGGGTGACCGTCCACATCCCGCTCCAGGTGCTGAACCAGGTGACGGACGAGGGCTTCGACTGGCAGATCCCGGGCCTGCGGGAGGACGTCGTCACGGAGCTGATCCGGTCGCTGCCCAAGCCGGTCCGCCGTAACTACGTGCCGGCGCCGAACTTCGCCAAGGCGTTCCTGGAGCGGGCCGTGCCCCTGCAGGAGCCGCTGACGGTCACGATGGCCCGTGAGCTCAAGCGCATGGTCGGCGTGCCGTTCGATGCGGAGGACTTCGACTGGTCCCGCGTTCCCGACCACTTGAAGGTGACGTTCCGGATCGTCGACGAGCGGCGCCGCACCCTCGCCGAGGACAAGGACCTGGAGGCGCTGAAGCTCCGGCTGCGGCCGAAGGCGCGCAAGGCGCTCTCCCAGGCGGCCGCGGCGACGGCGCAGCGGCAGGGCGGGGAGTCGCTGGAGCGCACGGGCCTGACGGACTGGACGATCGGTTCCCTCACCCGGGTGTTCGAGACCCGCCGGGCCGGCCAGCCGGTGAAGGCGTACCCGGCGCTGGTGGACGACGGCGACACGGTCTCCGTGCGGCTCTTCGACTCGGAGGCCGAGCAGGCGGAGGCCATGTGGAAGGGCACCCGGAGGCTGATCCTGAGCGGGATCCCGGTGAACCCGGCGAAGTTCGCTTCCGAGAAGCTGACCAACCCGCAGAAACTGGCGCTGTCCGCCAATCCGCACGGTTCCGTGCAGGCCCTGTTCGACGACTGCGCGACGGCCGCGGCGGACAAGCTGATCGCGGACTTCGGCGGACCGGTCTGGGACGAGGAGTCGTTCCGGAAGCTGTTCGACAAGGTGCGGGCGGAGATCGTCGACACGACGGTCCGGGCCGTCGGCCAGGTGCAGCAGGTGCTGGCCGCCTGGCAGGCCTGTGAGCGCCGTCTGAAGGCCGTACGCAGCCCCGCGCTGCTGGCGAACCTCCAGGACGTTCGGACGCAGCTGGACGGGCTCGTACGGCCCGGCTTCGTGACGGCGGCGGGGCTGCGGCGGCTGCCGGACCTGATGCGGTATCTGGTGGCCGCGGACCGCCGGCTCCAGCAGATGCCCTCGAACGCGCAGCGGGACACCACGCGGATGGCGAAGGTCCACGAGATGCAGGACGAGTACGCGTGGCTGCTGGAGCAGATGCCGCAGGGGCGGCCCGTCCCGCGTGAGGTGCTGGACATCCGCTGGATGATCGAGGAGCTGCGGGTCAGCTACTTCGCCCACGCGCTCGGCACGGCGTACCCCGTGTCGGACAAGCGGATCGTGAAGGCGATCGACGCGGCGGTTCCGTGACCGTGCCCGCACAGCGGGTGAGTTCGACCAGCGGGCTCCCCCTCCTGTACAGTCCTTCTCGCAGCGCAACGCACGAATGGCTCTGCGAACCAGGTCCTGTGGAGCAGTTTGGAGTGCTCGCCACCCTGTCAAGGTGGAGGCCGCGGGTTCAAATCCCGTCAGGACCGCAGTCGAGAAGGCCCGCATCTCCCGGAGATGCGGGCCTTCCGCGTGGAGCGGCCCAGGTCCCGCACCCCACCGCCCCGGACCCCGGACCCCGGGCTCCTGTGCGGCTCCTCCGGCGCTCCACGCCGTCTTGACGGGCCCGGCGCCCCCCGGTACCCCAGGAAGCAGGGCCCGACTCCCTGAGGCCCCCTGGAGGTGGCTCATGGCGGCGGCGGCCAGGCACGAGACGCGGGCCCTGCTCCGCGCGCACCTGTCGGCCGCCTCGTCGTACCGGCACCTGACACGCCACTGCCCCATCTGCCACCGCCTGTTGCGGCTGGCGCTGGAGGCCCCGCCCGGTCCGTCGGAGCCCGCCGAGGAACAACCCGAGGAACAACCCGCCCCCAACGGGCGTTCTCTCTAGCGCATATGCCACAGGCTCAACAAGCCGACTGGTATGTGACGGGTGTCACCGCATGAGTTTCAGGAAGTGCGGTACTTACACCCGTCCTACAACCAGTCAATTTAATATGTGCCATTGCACTCTCCGGAGAGGTCCGCACCGGGCGGTACCCGGGCGATCCCCCCACCCGCCCCCAGACTCCGACAGGCCCGCGCACCGGGCACCTCCGGTCCCCGGTCCGGACGGCGCCGGCCCATCAGCAGCGCACAAAAAAGATCGCGCTGGACCCGGCGGAGTCCAGCGCGATCGACGACGCACCCGATGTTCAGTTGCCTGGAAAGCTGTGATCGGCTTGGGCGAAGGGCCTGTTGGGGCAGTCCCCGCGTCGCTTGGAGCCAGTGTTCCCGGGCGTCTCGGCCGGTGGGGGACCAGCCGGTGCTGCCCGGTTCATACGGTTGTTCAGGCCTCGCTGCGCTGCTGCGGAATGCCCGCGAGCAGTGCGCGGACCTCGGCTTCGCGGTAGCGGCGATGCCCGCCGAGCGTGCGGATCGACGTGAGCTTGCCTGCCTTCGCCCAGCGCGTGACCGTCTTGGGGTCGACGCGGAACATGGTGGCGACCTCAGCCGGGGTCAGCAGCGGCTCGGCATCAGGGGTGCGAGCGGTCATGAGCGGCCTCCTCGGGAGAACCGAACCTTCTCGGTTCATTCCTCTAAATTCTGCACCTTGACCCGCGTTGCCCGAAATGGCGGACGCGAGTCGAGTCGGTTATAGGACGAACGGCTTGTCCTCGGCACTACAACTACACCATCTGTCCAGCCACGTCGGCCAAACCGATGGAATTGCCCTCCCAGGTGTTCATCAGCCGCGGAAGCCGATGGACCATGCCATAGCGGACAGTCACGCCACTGTGACGATCAGTCACAGCAGCGATCAGGAGTCACCACGACCCCCCAAAGCGTGCAATGCGAAGATTCCGCCCATAGTCGAGCACAACAGGACGGAGGAGCCCTCCCCGGACTCCTTGTCCTATTTTGGCATGAGGGTGGGCAAGGGGCGCAAGGGCCGCGTAAGTGCGGTCCATCACGCTTGACACGCTTGGGGCATACGCCCGGATCGGCAGCTACGTCCGCCGTTGCCGGGCCCGCGCTGACGGAATCTCAGGACCCCCAGGGCGAAGACAAAACCCCAAGAAGGGCGTTTGGTCAAACGTCAGTTCGCCGAGCGCAGGTCGCGTACCGCCCGCCAGCGCTCCACGAGACGCCCGTAGGCCGCCCCGGCACCCTCCTCGTCACCGCGCCGCAGCGCACCGATCCCCTCGGCCACGTCCGCCGCGGAGTGGTCGCCCTCCAGGGAGCCGGCCGGCAGGGCGTGCACCAGTCCGCCGTAGTCCAGCTCGACCAGCGAGCGCGGGTGGAACTCCTCCAGCCAGCGCCCCACGTCCACCAGCCCGTCGATCAGCAGGCTCTCCTCCATGGCGTCCCGCAGGGCGCGCAGCCCGCGCGCCACCCTCCGCCGGGCCTGGACCATGGGCGTGCGGTAGCGCAGGACGGGCGCCTCGCCCGCGGACCCCTTGCCGTACTCCCGCTCCCCGTCCTCGAACAGCACGAACCAGTTGATCGGGACGTGCCAGGTGGCCGTGCGGATCCAGGGCCGGGCGTCGGGGTGGCCGGACAGCCAGCGCTCGTAGTCCCGGGTCGCCTGGTGCCGTACGACCGGGGGGAGCAGTGCGTCCAGCACCGGCAGCGGGAAGTCCTCGGCGAGCTCGCCCAGGGCCTGCCAGCCGCGCAGCCGGGTGCGCCAGGGGCAGACGCAGACCACGCCGTCGGCCTCCAGGACGAACGCGTCGTCGCTCTCGTGCACCGGCACCGGCACCGGCGGGGTGGGCGCCAGGTCCGCCAGGGACCGGCGCAGTTCGTCCTGGTAGGAGGGACGGTCGGAGCGCCGGGCGTAACGGGCCCAGTGACCGCGTTCCGGCTCGGGGAAGGCGGCCAGCGGTTCGTACACGCGCAAGTACGTCGCGTAGGGGACGATCACCGAGGACACCTTGGGCACGCCTGCTCCCTCCCCCGCCGACCGCCGCGAAAACCTGCCGGGGCCCCGCCCGGACGGGTGGGAAACCCTGGCAAACCGCCCCACGCGGTACTCCGGACGGAGGTGATCTGGAACACGGTGCCACCGCCGGACGCGGGAGGATCTACTCTCGTGCCACAGCCCCCGCCACCTTCACGGGAGCCGACCCCACCCGCCGCTTCTTACTCAGGAGTCACCACAGTGACCGACGTATCTGACGGCGTCCTGCACACCCTGTTCCGCTCGGACCAGGGGGGCCACGAGCAAGTCGTGCTCTGTCAGGACCGTGCCACCGGCCTCAAGGCCGTCATCGCCCTCCACTCCACCGCCCTGGGCCCCGCCCTCGGCGGCACGCGCTTCTACCCGTACGCCTCCGAGGAGGAGGCCGTCGCCGACGCGCTGAACCTCGCGCGCGGGATGTCGTACAAGAACGCCATGGCCGGCCTCGACCACGGCGGCGGCAAGGCCGTGATCATCGGCGACCCGGAGCAGATCAAGAGCGAGGAGCTGCTGCTGGCCTACGGCCGGTTCGTCGCCTCGCTCGGCGGCCGGTACGTCACCGCCTGCGACGTCGGCACCTACGTCGCCGACATGGACGTCGTGGCCCGCGAGTGCCGCTGGACCACCGGCCGCTCCCCCGAGAACGGCGGCGCGGGCGACTCCTCCGTCCTCACCTCCTACGGCGTCTACCAGGGCATGCGGGCCGCCGCCCAGCACCTGTGGGGCGACCCCTCGCTGCGCGACCGCAAGGTCGGCGTCGCGGGGGTCGGCAAGGTCGGCCACCACCTGGTGGAGCACCTGCGTGCCGAGGGCGCCGAGGTCGTGATCACGGACGTGCGCGAGGACGCCGTGCGGCGCATCCTCGACCGGCACCCCGAGGGCGTCTCGGCCGTTGCCGACACCGAGGCGCTGATCCGCACCGAGGGCCTGGACATCTACGCCCCGTGCGCGCTCGGCGGCGCGCTGGACGACGACACCGTGCCGGTGCTGACCGCGAAGGTGGTCTGCGGCGCGGCCAACAACCAGCTCGCCCACCCGGGTGTCGAGAAGGACCTCGCCGACCGCGGGATCCTCTACGCCCCGGACTACGTGGTGAACGCCGGCGGTGTCATCCAGGTCGCCGACGAACTGCACGGCTTCGACTTCGACCGGTGCAAGGCGAAGGCATCGAAGATCTTCGACACCACGCTCGCCATATTCGCACGTGCGAAGGAGGACGGTATCCCGCCGGCCGCCGCGGCCGACCGGATCGCCGAGCAGCGGATGGCGGAAGCTCGTCCGGTCCGTTGAGGCGTGCGGGGCGGCCCGGATCGGGCCGCCCTCGTACAAGTGAGCGGTACCCGCCGGCGGGCACGTGGAGACAACTCTCACTTCTCCCGGCGGGTCGACCACCGATAAGTGGTTAAAATCGCGTTTGACCAGCGAGGACAGGGTGCCTCGGCGGTCCTGGGCACGGGCACGTCATGCGGGCGACGTACCGTATGGGCGTGGGCTCAGGTACCGTGGGAGCCCTACGGACCGGTCTCTCCACGGAGAGCCCGTTCCGGACCATGAACGCGTGTCAAGACTCTGGGGCCGTCGAGCCCCGTCGTTGAGGGGGTCGAGCCATGGGGCGCGGCCGGGCCAAGGCCAAGCAGACGAAGGTCGCCCGCCAGCTGAAGTACAACAGCGGTGGGACTGATCTCTCACGCCTGGCCGAGGAGCTGGGTGCATCGCCGTCGAATCAGCCACCGAACGGTGAGCGTTTCGAGGACGATGAGCAAGACGACGACCTGTACGCACGGTACGCCGACCTCTATGAGGACGACGACGAGGACGAGGACGGCCCGTCCTCTCAACGTCGCGGCGCTTGACCTTGCGCTGAGCTCGAACCCGGTGGGTGACCTCGGTCACCGGCCGGGTTCAGTGCTGCCCGGGACCACCGGGCAGCACGCAGCACCCGGCACGCTGCCCGCCCGGTCACCGCGCGGGCAGCGTCCTCGTGCTCAGTTCGCGTAGTCACCGACGAGCGCCGCGCCCGTGCCGTGCTCGCCGCGGTCGGTGATCTCACCGGCCACCCAGGCGTCCACCCCACGGTCGGCCAGCGTCGCCAGCGCCACGTCGGCGGACTCCTCCGGCACGATCGCGATCATGCCGACGCCCATGTTCAGGGTCTTCTCCAGCTCCAGCCGCTCGACCGAACCGGTCCGTCCGACGAGGTCGAACACCGGGGCGGGCGTCCACGTGGAGCGGTCCACCGTCGCGTGCAGCCCGTCGGGGATGACACGGGCCAGGTTGGCCGCGAGTCCGCCGCCGGTGACGTGGCTGAAGGCGTGCACGTCGGTGGTGCGCATCAGGGCCAGGCAGTCCAGCGAGTAGATCTTGGTGGGCTCCAGCAGCTCCTCGCCGAGCGTGCGGCCCAGCTCGTCGATGCGGGCGTCCAGGGCCAGCCCGGCGCGCTCCAGCAGGACGTGCCGGACGAGCGAGTAGCCGTTGGAGTGAAGACCGGAGGCCGCCATGGCGATCACCGCGTCACCCGAGCGGATGCGGTCCGGGCCGAGCAGCCGGTCGGCCTCCACGACGCCCGTACCGGCGCCGGCGACGTCGAAGTCGTCCGGACCCAGCAGACCGGGGTGTTCGGCCGTCTCACCGCCGACCAGGGCGCAGCCGGCCAGCACACAGCCCTCGGCGATGCCCTTGACGATGGCGGCGACCCGCTCGGGGTGGACCTTGCCGACGCAGATGTAGTCGGTCATGAACAGCGGCTCGGCACCGCACACCACGATGTCGTCCATGACCATCGCGACCAGGTCGTGGCCGATGGAGTCGTAGACGCCCATCTGCCGCGCGATGTCGACCTTGGTGCCGACGCCGTCCGTGGCGGAGGCCAGCAGGGGCCGCTCGTAGTTCTTCAGGGCGGAGGCGTCGAAGAGGCCGGCGAAGCCGCCGAGGCCGCCGAGGACCTCGGGGCGCCGGGTCTTCTTCACCCACTCCTTCATCAGCTCGACCGCGCGGTCGCCCGCCTCGATGTCGACGCCCGCCGCTGCGTAGCTGGCACCAGTGTTCTGGGACATGACTGTGAGAGCTTTCGTGTCGTCCGTCAGGGCTTACGGGCGGCGGATCGCGTCGACCGCGGCCGGGGCGGCGGTGCCGGCGGCCAGTTCGGTCTCCAGGAGCTGCTTGCCGAGGAGCTCGGGGTCGGGCAGCTCCATCGGGTACTCGCCGTCGAAGCAGGCGCGGCACAGGTTCGGCTTGGCGATGGTGGTCGCCTCGATCATGCCGTCTATGGAGATGTACGACAGGGAGTCGGCGCCCAGCGAGGTGCCGATCTCGTCGATGGTCATGCCGTTCGCGATGAGCTCGGCGCGGGTGGCGAAGTCGATGCCGAAGAAGCAGGGCCACTTCACCGGCGGCGAGGAGATCCGGATGTGGACCTCGGCGGCGCCCGCCTCACGGAGCATGCGGACCAGGGCGCGCTGGGTGTTGCCGCGGACGATGGAGTCGTCGACCACGACCAGCCGCTTGCCCTTGATGACTTCCTTCAGGGGGTTCAGCTTCAGACGGATGCCGAGCTGGCGGATGGTCTGGGACGGCTGGATGAACGTGCGTCCGACGTACGCGTTCTTGACCAGGCCGGCGCCGAAGGGAATGCCGGAGGCCTCCGCGTAGCCGATGGCGGCCGGGGTGCCCGATTCCGGGGTCGCTATGACGAGGTCGGCCTCGACCGGGGCTTCCTTCGCGAGCTTGCGGCCCATCTCGACGCGCGAGAGGTAGACGTTCCGGCCGGCGATGTCGGTGTCCGGGCGGGCCAGGTACACGTACTCGAAGACACAGCCCTTGGGCTTCGCTTCCGCGAATCGGGAGGTTCGCAGTCCGTTCTCGTCGATGGCGACGAACTCGCCCGGCTCGATCTCGCGCACGAAGCTCGCGCCGCAGATGTCGAGGGCGGCGGACTCGGAGGCGACGACCCAGCCGCGCTCCAGCCGGCCGAGGACCAGCGGGCGGATGCCCTGCGGGTCGCGGGCCGCGTAGAGGGTGTTCTCGTCCATGAAGACGAGGCTGAAGGCACCCCTGACCTTGGGGAGGACCGCGTGCGCTGCCTGCTCCACGGTCACCGGCTCGCCGTCGGCGGCGCGCTGGCCGGCCAGCAGGGCGGTGATCAGGTCGGTGTCGTTGGTGGCCGCCACCTTGGGGGCGCGGCCGTTCTCCTTGGGGAGCTCGGCGACCATCTCGGCGAGCTGGGCGGTGTTGACCAGGTTGCCGTTGTGACCGAGCGCGATGGACCCGTGCGCGGTGGCACGGAACGTCGGCTGGGCGTTCTCCCACACGGAGGCACCGGTGGTCGAGTAGCGGGCGTGTCCGACCGCGATATGACCCTGGAGCGAACCGAGCGAGGTCTCGTCGAAGACCTGGGAGACCAGGCCCATGTCCTTGAAGACGAGGATCTGGGAGCCGTTGCTGACCGCGATACCCGCGGATTCCTGGCCCCGATGCTGGAGGGCGTAGAGCCCGAAGTACGTGAGCTTGGCGACCTCTTCGCCCGGGGCCCAGACTCCGAAGACGCCGCAAGCGTCCTGGGGGCCCTTCTCGCCGGGGAGCAGGTCGTGGTTGAGTCGTCCGTCACCACGTGGCACGCCACCGAGTGTAGGCGAGATCGACCACTGGTCCGAATGCGGGATACGGCGCCCCGGGTGGATCAGGGCTGGGCGACGGCCCGGACACGGGTGCCGTTCTCGCTGGTCAGCGTGAGGGTCCGACCGTCGATGCGGTAGCCCGCGGTTCCGTCGAACAGCTTCGTCAGGGCCTTCTCGCCGTCCATGAGTGAGTCTTCGCACACCATTCGGGTCAGGCCCGGCGCGCCGAGCGTGATACTGCCGTCGCGCACGGTGGCGTCGGCGTTCACGCGGTTGCAGCCGAGGCTGCCGGCGACGTTCCCTCCCTTCTCGTCGAAGGTGAGGTGGGCGCGGGCGCCGGTGGCGGGGGAGGTGACGGTCCACTTCGTGCCGTACAGCGGGCTGTCCGCGGTCTCGCGGAGCCGCACGGTGTCGCCGGAGGCGGTCGTCAGGGTCAGCCGGCCGTCGCGCGCCTCGGTTCTCAGTCCGCCGTCGCCGAGGGCGCGGGCCACGGCGCTCTCGACGTCCATGATGTTCTCGGGGCAGGCCTTGAGGGTGGTCTCCCGCTCGTCCAGCCGGATCCGGTCGCCGTCGAAGGTGACCCGGCCCCTGAAGAGGTTGCAGCCGTAGTTGCCGGTGGCCCGGCCGTCCTCGTCGAGGGTCAGGTGCGCGCCGCCGGGGGCACGGTGGGTGGTGCCGTCGACGGTGACGCTGTCGATGGTCCAGCGGATGCCGGTGACCGGTTCCGCTGCCTCGGCGGTGGCGCTGCCGGTGCCCGCCTTCTCACTGCCGCAGGCCGCCGCGAGCGGGACGACGAGCACGGCGGCGGCCGTCAGGGTGATGCGCTGCTGGTGCCTCTGCCTGTCCATGCGGATGCGACGGGGACGGGGAGCGGCTGGTTCCCCCTCCGGCGCCGGCTCACCCGAGCAGCGGCAGGTACGGCCCCAGATCCGCCCGCTCCCCGCTCGCGCTCACCTCGGCCCGGGCCACGGCGTCCTGCCAGGCCGTCCGCCCGCCGGCCAGGCGGATCCAGGTCAGCGGGTCGGTCTCGACCACGTTCGGCGGGGTGCCCCGGGTGTGCCGGGGTCCCTCGACGCACTGCACGACCGCGTACGGCGGGATCCGCACCTCCGTCGAGCCACCGGGGGCCCGGGCGGCGAGGGCGTCGGCGAGCAGCCGGACGCAGGCGGCGAGGGCCTGCCGGTCGTGGGGTATGCCGAGGCCGGGGACGGCGGCGTTCAGGTCGTCGGTGTGGACGACGAGTTCCACGGCGCGGGTGACGACGTAGTCGGCCAGCGGCAGCGCACCCGCGCTGGTGGGGAGCAGCCGGCTGCCCGGGTGGGTGTCGAGCCGGGCGGTGAAGCGCCGCTCGGCGTCGGAGAGGTGGGCGTCGGGGTCGGGGTGGTCGGCCGCGAGCCGTCGCGCGGTGGAAGCGATGGTGTCCGCGTCGGCGGCGATGGCGGACGGCCAGTCGAGCAGGTGCCCGTCCTGCCGCGCGGGCTCGGGCTCGTCGAGCAGCCGGTCCACGGCCGTCAGTGCCGTCCCGATGTGCGCCACCAGCTCCCGTACGGTCCAGTCGCCGAGCCGGGTGGGCAGGGCGAGCTGGTCCGGGGTGAGCGTGCGGACCGCCGCCCGGACGTTCCCGAACTGGGCCAGGACGGCGGCGCGGGTCTTCGCGGGGTCGTAGGTGCGGGTGCGCTTCTTGGCCGGAGGCATGGCGGCAGCCTATGCGGGGCCGGCCGGTGCCGGTTCCGGGGTCTCGAACACCTCTCCATTGCGGGGGACGCCGGTGCCCCGCCAGGTGAAGGGGATGCCGCGCGCGGTGTCCGGGTCGGGGCCGTCCATCAGCTGGAAGTGCAGGTGGGGCTCGCTGGAGTTGCCGGAGTTCCCGCAGGCGGCGACCACCTGCCCGGCGCGCACCCGGTCGCCCTCGCGGACCGTGAGGGAGCCGCGCTTCAGATGGGCGTAGGCCGCGTGGACGCCGTCGCCGAGGTCGAGGACGAGGTGGTTGCCGAGGATCCGGTGGACTCCCCCCATCTCGCGCACCGAGCCCTCGATCAGTATCAGGTAGAGCAGGGCGGGCAGCGAGGTGCGGCTGAGGTGGTCGCGCTGCCGGTCGTGCGCCCTTACGACGCGGGCGTCGGCGACGGCGCGCAGCGGGGCGCCGTACGCCGGGTAGCGGGCCGGGCGGCGGGCGAGCGGCCACAGCGCGGTGAAGCCCGGGCGGGCGCCCGGCCCGGGTTCGGCCACGACGTCGATCGCGTAGGTCTGCCCGTAGGCGTGGATGCCGTGGCTCGGGGTGCGGTCGGCCGGGCTGTTCAGCGCGGACCAGCGGCCGGTGACGGGCGGGGCGGTCTCGACGGGCTCACGGGCGACACCCGGGGCGTCCGGTGTTCCGCCCCACCGGTTCACCGTGATGACCACGGCGTACGCCAGGGCCAGCGGCGTCAGGTTCCACCACAGGCCGTAGTCCCAGTCGAAGGCGATGTAGGCGGCGACCAGCGCGAGGAAGCCGAGCTGGAGACCCCGGAAGGCGGTCATGGCGGTCTTGCGTGCGGACATGTCTCCCCCTGTGTCCTCGGTGGCGGGCGGTGGTCAGGGCCGTGCCGCCGACAGCGTCACCAGCAGGGGAACGACCCTGCCGGGCGGTACCTCGTAGCGGCCCCGGCCCGTGGTGTGCAGCCAGCCGGCGCCGGTGAGCTGGCGCAGGTGGTGGTAGATCTGGCCGGTCGTGCCGATCCCCTCCAGCTCCGCCAGTTCGGCCGCGGTGCGCCGGCCGCCGACTATCTCGCGCAGCAGCCGGAGGCGGACCGGATGGCCGAGCGCGGCGAGCGCCTCGGCGGCGTCCGGCCATGCGTAGGCCAGCAGCCCCTCGGTGAGCGCGCCGTGCTGCCACGCGTACTGCTCGCCGGTCGGCATCCGGACCGAACCGGTGAACAGCACGCCCCCGTCGGCCGCCCGCAGCTCGGCGAGCTGCTGCTTGAGGCCTTCGAGGGCCCAGAAGTCGCCCTCGCCGAGGCCGGGTGCGGCGCGGTCGGCAGCCTCCAGTGCGGCGAGCCGGCGCTCGAGGTCGGTCATGCGCTCTTCGAGTTCCACGCCTTCGAGATTACGTAACTACGTAATCCCGCGCAAGAGGTGATCCGCACGAGGGGACCCGGTGCCCGTGGCACGACGAAGCCCCCGCCCGGCGGACCGGGCGGGGGCTTCGTGCGGAAGGGGCGGGGAGATCAGGCCAGCAGCGCCGGGATGGTCCCCTCGTGGGCCTCGCGCAGCTCGGTCAGGGTCAGCGCGAACTCGCCCTGGACCTCGACCGTGTCGCCGTCCACGACGCCGATGCGGGTGGCCGGGAGGCCGCGCGCACCGCACATGTCGGTGAAGCGGACCTCCTCCGAGCGCGGCACGGCGACGATCGCCCGGCCGGCCGACTCGGAGAACAGGAAGGTGAAGGCGTCCAGCCCGTCCGGGACGACCAGACGCACGCCCTTCCCGCCGAGCAGCGCCGACTCGACGACCGCCTGGACCAGACCGCCGTCCGACAGGTCGTGCGCGGCGTCGATCATGCCGTCGCGGGAGGCGGAGATCAGGATCTCGCCGAGCAGCCGCTCGCGCTCCAGGTCGACCATGGGCGGCAGGCCGCCGAGGTGGTCGTGGACGACCTGGGACCAGGCCGAGCCGCCGAACTCCTCACGGGTGTCGCCGAGGAGGTAGACCAGCTGCCCCTCCTCCCGGAAGGCGACCGGCGTGCGGCGGGCCACGTCGTCGATGACGCCGAGGACCGCGACCACCGGGGTCGGGTGGATGGCGGCCTCGCCCGTCTGGTTGTAGAGGGAGACGTTGCCGCCGGTCACCGGGGTGCCGAGCTGCCGGCAGCCGTCCGCCAGGCCGCGCACGGCCTCGGCGAACTGCCACATGACCGCCGGGTCCTCCGGCGAGCCGAAGTTCAGGCAGTCGGAGACGGCCAGCGGCTTGGCGCCGGTCGTCGCCACGTTGCGGTAGGCCTCGGCGAGGGCCAGCTGGGCGCCGGCGTACGGGTCGAGCTTGGCGTAGCGCCCGTTGCCGTCGGTGGCGATCGCGACGCCGAGGCCGGACGCCTCGTCGATGCGGATCATGCCGGAGTCCTCGGGCTGGGCGAGGACGGTGTTGCCCTGCACGAAGTGGTCGTACTGCTGGGTGATCCACTGCTTGGACGCCTGGTTGGGCGATCCCACCAGCTTCAGGACCTGGTCCTTCAGCTCGGCGGAGGTCTCCGGGCGGGGCAGCTTGTTCGCGTCGTCCGCCTGGAGTTCGTCCTGCCAGGACGGGCGGGCGTAGGGGCGCTCGTAGACCGGGCCGTCGTGGGCGACCGTGCGCGGGTCGACGTCGACGATCTTGCCGCCGTGCCAGAAGATCTCCAGGCGGTCGCCGTCGGTCACCTCACCGATGACGGTGGCGATGACGTCCCACTTGTCGCAGATCTCGAGGAACCGGTCGACCTTCTCCGGCTCGACGACCGCGCACATGCGCTCCTGCGACTCGCTCATGAGGATCTCCTCGGGCGAGAGCGTCGAGTCGCGCAGCGGCACGTCGTCGAGGGTGACGCGCATGCCTCCGGAGCCGTTGGAGGCCAGCTCGGAGGTGGCGCAGGACAGGCCGGCCGCGCCGAGGTCCTGGATGCCGACGACCAGCTTCTCGGCGAACGCCTCCAGGGTGCACTCGATGAGCAGCTTCTCCTGGAAGGGGTCGCCGACCTGGACGGCCGGACGCTTGGAGGGCTTGGCGTCGTCGAAGGTCTCGGAGGCCAGGATCGAGGCACCGCCAATGCCGTCGCCGCCGGTGCGGGCGCCGTACAGGATGACCTTGTTGCCCGCGCCGGACGCCTTGGCGAGGTGGATGTCCTCGTGCCGCATCACCCCGATGGCTCCGGCGTTGACCAGCGGGTTGCCCTGGTAGCAGGAGTCGAAGACGACCTCGCCGCCGATGTTGGGCAGGCCCAGGCAGTTGCCGTAGCCGCCGATGCCGGCGACGACGCCCGGGAGGACGCGCTTGGTGTCGGGGTGGTCGGCGGCACCGAAGCGCAGCGGGTCCACCACGGCGACCGGGCGGGCGCCCATCGCGATGATGTCGCGGACGATGCCGCCGACGCCCGTGGCCGCGCCCTGGTAGGGCTCGACGTAGGAGGGGTGATTGTGCGACTCGACCTTGAAGGTGACCGCGTAGCCCTGGCCGACGTCGACCACGCCGGCGTTCTCGCCGATGCCCACGAGGAGGGCGTCGGACTCGGGGGCCTTCTCGCCGAACTGGCGCAGGTGGACCTTGCTGCTCTTGTACGAGCAGTGCTCGGACCACATCACCGAGTACATGGCGAGCTCGGCACCGGTCGGGCGGCGGCCGAGGATCTCCACCACCCGCTCGTACTCGTCCTTCTTCAGGCCCAGTTCGGCCCAGGGCAGCTCGACGTCGGGGGTCGCGGCCGCGTGCTCGACCGTGTCCAGAGGCGTCCGGCTCATGCGTTGACCAGCTTCTTGAGGATCGAGGTGAAGAAGGGGAGACCGTCGGTACGGCCCGTGCCGATCAGCGGCTCGACGGCGTGCTCCGGGTGCGGCATCAGGCCGACGACGTTGCCCGCGGCGTTGGTGATGCCCGCGATGTCGTTGAGCGAGCCGTTGGGGTTGAGGTCCAGGTAGCGGAAGGCGACCCGGCCCTCGGCCTCCAGCTCGTCCAGCGTCCGCCGGTCGGCGACGTAGCGGCCGTCCATGTTCTTCAGCGGGATGTGGATCTCCTGCCCGGCCGTGTAGTCGGCGGTCCAGGCGGTGTCCGCGTTCTCCACCCGCAGCTTCTGGTCGCGGCAGATGAAGTGCAGGTGGTCGTTGCCCAGCATGCCGCCGGGGAGCAGGTGCGCCTCGGTGAGGATCTGGAAGCCGTTGCAGATGCCGAGCACGGGCATGCCCGCCCTGGCCTGGTCGATGACGGTGTCCATCACCGGCGAGAAGCGCGCGATGGCGCCGGCGCGCAGATAGTCGCCGTAGGAGAAACCGCCGCAGAGCACCACGGCGTCGACCTGCTTGAGGTCCTTGTCCTTGTGCCAGAGGGCGACCGGTTCGGCGCCGGCGACACGGATCGCGCGCTGCGTGTCCCGGTCGTCGAGGCTGCCCGGGAAAGTGACGACGCCAATACGAGCGGTCACTTCGCGGCCTCCGCGACTTCCTCGACCCGTACGGTGAAGTCCTCGATCACGGTGTTGGCGAGGAAGGATTCCGCAAGATCGTGGATACGGGCGAGCGCGGCCTCGTCGACCGGCCCGTCAACTTCCAGTTCGAATCGCTTTCCCTGACGGACGTCCGAGATCCCCTCGAAACCCAGTCGCGGCAGTGCGCGCTGCACCGCCTGGCCCTGGGGGTCGAGGATCTCCGGCTTGAGCATGACGTCGACTACGACGCGTGCCACTGGCACTCCCGGTGTGTGGTGCTGAGCAGGTTCCTTCAGACTACCCGCACAAAATTTCTACGCGGGTAGAGTTGTAGGAATCTACGTGAGCCCCATCACGATCCGGCATCGCCGGGAGGCTCTTGGGAAAAGATCCGGGAAAGATCCGTGTTCCCTCCCACATCTCTATTGCGCCACGGACACGCGGACAGATTTAGTCGGTCTTCACAATGCTTTGCCGGGCACTGTACAAATGAATTGTCATTAGCAGATACTTTGCCCGATTACAGGCGAACAGCCGACATCTCGGCGACGTACCGGCACGTCATCACGGACGTACGGACGAGAGGTGTCGCACGAAGGGACCGATATTCGTGGCGCAGAAGGTCGTGGTCACTCTCTTTGACGACATCGACGGCTCGGAAGCGGCGGAAACGATCGCCTTCGGCCTGGACGGCAAGTCGTACGAGATCGACCTCAATGAAGCCAATGCCAGGAAACTGCGGCAGGCTCTCGAGCCCTACGTGGACGCCGGCCGCAAGCGGTCGCGCTCCGGCAGGGCGTATCAGCAGACGGAGGTCGCCCCCGACCCGGCCGCCGTGCGCGCCTGGGCCCAGGCGAACCGGATGGACGTCCCCGCGCGGGGACGGATCCCCAAGAAGGTCTACGAGGCGTTCGCCGCGGCGCGGTGAGCCCGTCGCCCGCGCGGTCCCGGGGCTCGATCGGGTGACGCCGGGTGCGGCGGCCTGACGCACCGGGAGCCCGGTCGGGTGACGGGTCCCGGGGGCCGCCGGGGCGACCCGGCCGACGGCCGGTCACCCGGCCCTCCCGGCAACCGACTTGCGCAGCACCCCCGCTGATCAGCTAGAGTCTGGAGCACGCCGAGGGGCAAGGCCGAGAAGGCCCGGCCCACGGAGTACATGCGGGTGTAGTTCAGTAGTAGAACATCCCCCTTCCAGGGGGAAGGCGCAGTGTGCAATTCCTGTCACCCGCTCTGCACCGCCGTACCGATCATCGTTGCCGATCAGGTAGGCTGGTGCCCGCGCCGATCGGTGAGAGCCGGTCGGAGGCAATGCGGACGTAGCTCAGTTGGTAGAGCGCAACCTTGCCAAGGTTGAGGTCGCGAGTTCGAGCCTCGTCGTCCGCTCAGAATGAGACCCCGGTCCCACGGACCGGGGTCTTTCGCATGCCCGGACCCGTCTGACATTTGTCATGTCCGGCGATGACAGCCCGCACTGCCCCAGCCTCTCCGCTGCGGCGATGATCGAGGCATGGAAGCGAACGAACACGAACACGTGATTGAGGTCACCGACCTGCGGCGTGTCTACGGGGGCGGGTTCGAAGCGGTGCGCGGCGTCGACTTCTCCGTGCGGCGCGGCGAGATCTTCGCGCTGCTGGGGACCAACGGCGCGGGCAAGACCTCCACCGTCGAACTGCTGGAAGGGCTCGCCGCCCCGGCCGGCGGAC
Organism: Streptomyces pilosus; assembly: GCF_014649835.1. Classification (GTDB taxonomy): domain Bacteria; phylum Actinomycetota; class Actinomycetes; order Streptomycetales; family Streptomycetaceae; genus Streptomyces; species Streptomyces pilosus. The sequence goes on from NZ_BMTU01000003.1 coordinate 70,568, forward strand.
GCATCCGGGTCCTCGGCCACGACCCGTACACCGAGCGCGCCGCCGTACGCCCCCGCACCGGCGTGATGCTCCAGGAGGGAGGCTTTCCCTCCGAGCTGACCGTCGCGGAGACCGCGCGGATGTGGGCGGGCTGCGTCAGCGGGGCACGCCCCGAGCTGGAAGTGCTCACGCTGGTCGGTCTGAAGACGAAGACCGGCGTCCGTGTGAAGCAGCTCTCCGGCGGACAGCGGCGCCGTCTGGACCTCGCGCTCGCCCTGCTCGGCGACCCCGAGGTGCTCTTCCTCGACGAGCCGACCACCGGACTCGACCCCGAAGGCCGCCGTGAGACCTGGGAGTTGGTGAGCGCCCTGCGCGACCGCGGCACGACCGTGCTGCTCACCACGCACTACCTCGAGGAAGCCGAGTTCCTCGCCGACCGGCTCGCGATCATGCATGAGGGCCGCATCGCCGTCACCGGCACCCCGGCCGAGGTGACCGCCTCCGAACCGTCCCGGATCTCCTTCGAACTGCCCGAGGGCTACTTCGTGGGCGATCTGCCGCCGCTCGCCGAACTGGGCGTGAGCGACCACACGGTCGACGGCCGGACGGTCCGGCTGCGCACCCACGAACTGCAGCGCGCCGCCACCGGGCTGCTGGTGTGGGCCGAACGCGCCGGAGTGGAACTGCACCGGCTGGACGTGCGTTCGGCGTCCCTGGAGGAGGCGTTCCTCGGGATCGCCAAGGAGGCGGCCGCGGGGGCGGCGCCGACGAAGGAGTACGCGGCATGAGCACCACCGTCACCACCCCGATGAGCCGGATGACCGCGCTCGCCCGGGCCGAACTGACCCTGCTGGGCCGGACCAAGGGAACCCTCTTCGCCGCCCTGTTCGTGCCACTGGTGCTGCCGGTGAGCGCCCGTGAGGCGGCCGGGGAGATGGATCTCGCCGGGGCCGGCCTCACCATCGGCACCGTCGTGCTGCCGGCCGCGATCGGCTTCTCCCTGCTGTTCGCGGTCTACTCGGCGCTCGTCGGCTCCCTCGTCGCCCGACGCGAGGAACTCGTCCTCAAGCGGCTGCGCACCGGCGAGCTCCGGGACGGCGAGATCCTCGCCGGCTCCGCGCTGCCGGCGGCCGCGACGGGCCTGGTGCAGTCGCTCCTGCTGGCGGCCGGCTGTTTCGTCCTGCTCGACATGTCGGCCCCGCCGGCCGTGTACCTGTCGGTGCTGGGCCTGCTTTTGGGGCTGGTGATGTGCGTGGGACTCGCGACCGTCACCGCGAGTTTCACCCGGACGAGTGAGAGCGCCCAGGTCACCCCGATCCCGCTGATGTTCCTGTCGGTGATGGCCTCCGGGATGATGGTCCCCCTGGAGATCCTCCCCGAGAAGGTCGCCGCCGTCTGCGAGTTCCTGCCGCTGACCCCCGTCATGACCCTGGTGCGCGGCGGCTTCACCGGTGACCTGTCGGCGGGCGAGGTGCTGGGCGCCGTGGCCGTCGCGGTGGCCTGGACGGCGTTCACGGTGTTTGCTGTACGGCGCTGGTTCCGCTGGGAGCCGAGGCGCTGACGTACGGCGGGACGGGGAGCGCGAGGATGAGCAGGCCGGGCGGCTGGTGGGGGCGCAAGAGCACCCCCGCCAAGTTCGAGACGTACACCCGGTGGTCGTTCCACTTCATCGCGCTCACCGAGCTCTCGGTGGTCGCCGGGCCGCTGCTCGGACCGGTCGGAACGGGACCGGCCGCGCTGCTCACCTCCCTGGTGGTCGTGCACGGCCTGGTCTGCGGCGTGACCACCTCCCGGGCCCTGGACTGGCGGCTCGGCCGGCGGGAGCGGCCACTGCGGACCCTGTGGGCGTTCGGCGTCACCACCGCGGTGGTGGCCGTCACCGCGCTCGTCGTCGCCCGGCACGACCGGGGCGGTGACGACACCACGGCCGCCGCCGCGACCTTCTCCACCGTCATGATCTTCGGTGCCGGCGCGACCGCGGTCGTCCTGCGCGGGCGGCGGCGGGTGTTCGTCATGGTGGTGGCCTTCGCGGTGACGGCCGGGCTGATGTACCTGCTCGTCGGACTCCCCTGGCTCTCCGCACTGGTGGTGACCCCGCTGGTGTTCCTCGTCGGGGGCTTCTTCGCCTTCACCTACTCCTTCTCCGTCTGGCTGGTCAACGCCGTCTACGAGCTGGACGAGGCCCGCGAGACCCGCGCCCGGCTCGCCGTCGCCGAGGAACGGCTGCGGTTCGGGCGGGACCTGCACGACGTGATGGGGCGGAACCTGGCGGTGATCGCGCTGAAGAGCGAGCTGGCGGTCCAGCTGGCCCAGCGGGAACGGCCGGAGGCGGTGACCCAGATGGTGGAGGTGCAGCGCCTCGCGCACGAGGCGCAGCGGGAGGTGCGCGAGGTGGTCCGCGGCTACCGGGAGGCCGATCTCGGCAGTGAGCTGGCGGGCGCGCAGGGGGTGCTGACGGCCGCCGGCATCGACTGCACGGTCACCGGGCCGGTGACCGGATACCCGGCGCCGGTCCAGTCCGCGCTCGGGTGGGTGGTACGGGAGGCCGCCACGAACGTGCTGCGGCACGGGGACGCGCGGCGGTGCGCCATGGAACTGAAGGTACGGGAGGGGCGTGTGGTGCTGACGGTGGAGAACGACGGGGTGCCGCAGTCCGGTGGTCCGGGCGGCGGGGCCGGACTCGTCGGGCTGCGCGAGCGGCTCGCGGAGATCGGCGGGACGCTGCGGGCCGGGCCGGCCGGGGAGGGACGGTTCCTGCTGACCGCCGAGGTCCCGCTGCCCGCGCACTCCGGTGAGGCCGCCACCCCCGCGCCCGCGGGTGAGGCGGCACCGTGACCGGCCCCCGGCCCGTGCGGCTGCTGCTGGCCGACGACGAGCACCTGATCCGGGGCGCGCTGGCCGCGCTGCTGTCGCTCGAGGACGATCTGACGGTCGTCGCCGAGGCGGCCTCCGGGCCGGAGGCGCTGGCGATGGCCCGGGCGCACGCACCCGACGTGGCCGTGCTGGACCTGCAGATGCCGGGCGCCGACGGTGTGAAGGTCGCCACATCCCTGCGGACCGAGCTGCCCGGCTGCCGGGTGCTGATCGTGACCAGTCACGGACGTCCGGGACACCTGAAGCGGGCGCTTGCGGCCGGTGTGCGCGGGTTCGTCCCCAAGACCGTCAGCGCACAGCGCCTCGCCGAGATCATCCGCACGGTGCACGCGGGAAACCGTTACGTCGACCCCGAGTTGGCCGCCGACGCGATCGCCGCCGGCGACTCCCCGCTGACCGTGCGCGAGGCCGAGGTGCTGGAGCTGGCGGCGGACGGCGCGCCGGTCGCGGAGATCGCGGAGCGGGCCGCGCTGTCCCAGGGGACCGTGCGGAACTACCTCTCCTCCGCCGTCTCGAAGCTCGGTGCCGAGAACCGCCATGCCGCGGTGCGCCTCGCGCGGGAGCGAGGTTGGGTATAGTGGGTCTCGCGCCACGGCGCATGCGAACGTAGCTCAGTTGGTAGAGCGCAACCTTGCCAAGGTTGAGGTCGCGAGTTCGAACCTCGTCGTTCGCTCGGCATCAAGGGCCCCGGTCATCGACCGGGGCCCTTGTCGTGCGCGTCCGCCGTGGGCGGCCGGGCCCCGAGGGGCCCGGCCGCCCAGCGGTCAGCTCCAGGTGGTGCCGGTCAACCGCTCGTACGCCTCCACGTACTTGGCCCGGGTGGCGTCCACCACGTGCTGCGGCAGCGCCGGCGGGGGCTGCTCGCTCCGGCGGTCCCAGCCCGACTCGGCCGAGGTGAGCCAGTCCCGTACGAACTGCTTGTCGTACGAGGGCTGGGCGTGGCCCGGCTCCCACCGGTCGGCCGGCCAGAAGCGGGAGGAGTCCGGGGTGAGCACCTCGTCGGCGACGACCAGGGTCTCGCCGTCGAAGCCGAACTCGAACTTGGTGTCGGCGAGGACGATGCCCCGCTCGCGCGCGATGTTCCGGGCGCGGGAGTAGGCGGCGAGGGTCGCCTGGCGCAGCTGGGCGGCGGTCTCCGCGCCGACCTGGCGGGCGACCTCCTCGTAGGAGACGTTCTCGTCGTGCTCGCCGACGGCGGCCTTGGTGGCCGGGGTGAAGATGGGGGCGGGCAGTTCCGAGCCGTCGACCAGGCCCTCGGGGAGGGCGAGGCCGCACACCGTGCGCGTCTCGGCGTACTCGGTCAGTCCGGAGCCGGTGAGGTAGCCGCGGGCCACGCACTCCACGGGGACCATGTCCAGCGACTTGCAGACGAGGGTGCGGCCGGCCCAGTCGGCGGGGGCGCCGGCCGGGGGCTCGGTGCCGAGGACGTGGTGCGGCAGCAGGTCGGCGAGCTGGTCGAACCACCACAGGGACAGCTGGGTGAGGACCCGGCCCTTGTCGGGGATCTCGGTGGGCAGCACCCAGTCGTAGGCGGAGATGCGGTCACTGGCGACCATCACGAGCTCGCCCGCCTCGTTCCGGTACAGCTCGCGCACCTTGCCGGTGTGCAGGTGCACCAGGCCCGGAACCTGGATCGGTTCGGGCTTCTCTACGAATCCGGACACGGTTCCTCCCCGTGGTTTGGTCCAATGGCTCGATTGTCCCGTACGGGGCGATCGGCCGCGGCCGCGGGTCAGTCGCGTTTGCAGATGCGGTCCAGGAGGTTGGCGGTGGCGCGCTGGACGCGGGGGTCGACGTGACCCGGGCGGTCCAGGGCCGGTGACCAGGCGAAGGTGCCGGCGGCGAAGACCCAGGCGCCGGAGGGGGCCCGGTAGAGGGAGGTCTCCTGGTGTCGCCGGGTGCCCGCCCGGTCGGTGTAGGGGGAATGCGCGAGCAGCACCCGCTCCTCGTGCCCGGGCAGCGGGGTGCGCGGGTAGTAGCGGTCGGCCTCGCCCGCGACCAGGCCCTCGATGCCGTCGCCCTCGTGGGCGCCGGTCGCCTCCCACATCCAGTGGTCCGCGTTGCGCACGATCAGCGGGTGCGGGTGCGGGACCTGACCGGCGTACTGGATGCCGAGCAGTTGCTGTTCGGCGCGGTCGATCTCCCGCCACAGCACCGGTTTGCCCGGGCCCCGTCGCTTGCGGCAGGTCAGCAGGCGGTCGGGGCCGGAGGGTGAGGGGGCGAGCTCGACCTGCCAGTACAGCGTGTTGGCGGACAGGAAGACCAGGGACGTGCCGTGGGCGCGGGCGCGCTCCACCGCGGCCCGCATGGGCACCGACCAGTACTCGTCGTGGCCGGGGAAGATCAGGCCCCGGTAGCGGGTGGGGTCGACCCGGCCGGCGTGCAGGTCGCGGGCGTCGGCGTAGGCGAGGTCGTAGCCGTAGCGCTCGGCCCAGCGGATGACGTCGTAGGCGTGACCCACGTGCAGCGGCAGGCCCGCGCCCGCGTAGGGGCGGTCGAAGGAGACGGTAGTGGCGGCGTCGGACTCGCCGAGGAGCCTGCCCTGCTCGTCCCAGGCGTGGTAGAGGCTCGCACCGGTGCGGCCGTCCTCCGGGTAGAGGTTGTACGCCTGCCAGGTGACGTCGGGCAGGACGAGGAGGAGGTCGGCGGGGCGGTCGTCGCGGACGGTGAACGGGATGTGGGAGCGGTGGCCGTCGGCCGTGGTGAGCACGGCGACGTACGCGCCGACACTCCAGTACGACGGGACGGGCAGCCGCCAGGAGAGCCACCAGTGGTGGCAGGAGACGGTGCGGTCGGCGGTGAGCGGCGGGGGCTGCACGATGCCGGACAGGCGGGGGCTCGAGGTGATCTTCGTGGCACCGTCGCCGCTGTAGTGGCCGATGCGGTAGACGTCGACGCCGAACTCCTGGGGCGGGTCGACGGTGACGTGGAAGTCGATGGACTCGCCGGGGGCGACGGCGCCGGCCGAGGTGAACCCCTTGATCTGGCGGCGCACGTCGTCGGCGGCGCGGGGGCCGACGGAGGAGCGGGGGGCGGGGACCCTGCGGCCGCCCTGCCGGGGCAGACGGGCCGCCCGGTCGGTGTGCGGTGCCGGGTCCAGGTCCGTGTCCGGGTCCACGTACCAGGGGACGACCTGGCCGCTGTCGCCGAAGTACGTCTCGCTGCCGCGCAGCCACGGGAGCGGCCCCTGCCCGAAGGGGTCGTTCACGGCGTGCGCCAGCGCTCCCGACTCCCAGCGGCGAATCTGCTCCGAGCCCATGATCGCTCCCCTCCCTCGTGCCCCGGTTGCGATGCGGTGCGTGGTGCTGTCCGGCAGTCACCGGACGGGTGAGGCGTGGCGCCAGTTATGTGTTTGTCGTATGTCGCTTGCTCTTGCCAGCGAACTCGAACGGTCCAAGCACATCACATAACGCGCGCAGTCCGTCACCGTTCGTTTTGAATTGACCGAAAGCGGAGGGGTGGACTCCAGGGGGTGGGGAGACCGGCGGGGCCGCCGGCCTCAGACGAGCCGTACCGGCTTCTCGGGGCGTATGCCGTGCCGGGTCAGCCAGAGGCGGAGGCCGGCCGGGTCGCCGTCCTCGATCAGGGCCAGGACCTGGGGCGACAGGTCCGCCGCCCGCACACCGTCGACGAGCAGCGTCGGCCCGTCCAGCCAGTCGAGCCCGGGGACGGCGCCCGCGGTGTCCATCGCCGCGCAGCAGACCATCGCCGTGATGTGGTCGGCGAGCAGCTCCCGCGCGGTGCGCGGCGACTGGAGCGGGAACAGGGGCAGCGGCCGGTCGTCCCGGAGGGGGGCGGCCGCGTCCGGGCCGGCGGACGGTACGGCGCCTTCCTGACCGGCCGCCGGGGAGGACCGGGCGGCGGAGGCCGGGGCCCTCTCCTCGCGTGCGAGCTCGGCGCTCAGCCGGGCGGCCAGAGCGGCACTGCGCGCGGTGGTGCCGGACAGGTCGTCGTCCTCCTCGCCGCCGGTCCTGCCGCCGGTCTCGCCGTCGGCCGGGGCGGAGGCGAGGGCGGGGGCGGGGACGGGGACGGCGACCGGGTACGGCGGGGGCGGTTCTGCGGGTGCCTCCCGGGTGGCCAGGTGGACCAGCACGCGGGTCAGGGTCGGCCCGTCCGGGGCGGCGGGGTCGATGTGGGCCGGGGGGACGTGGAGGGCGTCCAGGACGCGATGGAGGCGGGCGGCGTCGGTCCGCCACTTGCGGTCGACGACCTCCTCCGGATAGTCGCCCCAGGGGACCGGGGACCAGGCGGGCCCGGTCTGCGCGGGCCCCCCGTGGAAGAGACGGGCGGCGAGCAGCGAGGTGGCCTCGTCCACGGTGCCGGGCTCTTCGAGCAGGTCACAGGCGGGACGCTCGCCGAGGCGGGAGGCGAAGCCCTCCGCCAGCCGGTCCCGGCGCGAGAGCTCGGTGAGCGCCGCCACCACGCCCGCGTTCAGCCGCGACGGCCAGCGGCCCATCCGCCAGGCGGGCAGCGCGACCCGGGTGAGCAGCCGGTCCCAGCCCGCGTACGCCAGGCCCACCTGCTCCTGGGCGACGATCCGCAGCCCGTAGTCCACAGCCTGTGCACGGTCGGCGGCGGCCGCCGCGACCCCGCGCTCCATCTCGGCCGCGTGCACCCGGCACCCGGACAGCAGCAGCCGGGCCGCCCAACCGACGACCGCGAGCACCCCGCGGGCCACCGGTCCGCGCCGCGGCGCCGAGGCCACGGCCACCGCGGCGTCCAGCCCCTGCACGAACCGCCGGGCGGCGGCTATGTCCGGGTGCGCCGAGGGTCCCGTACCGGCGACGACCGGGGCGAGGACCGCGCGCAGCTCACCCACCCGCATCCACCACAGGAACGGCGAGCCGATCACCAGCACGGGCGCCGCGGGGGCTCCGCGCGGGGGCCGGCCCGCGCCCGCCACGTCGTCGTGCTCCTCGGCGGGCGGCGGACCGTGGGCCGGGTGGGTGCGGTCCTCCAGCCAGCTGTCGCAGTCCGGGGTGAGCGCTATCGCCGACGGTGCCGGGACGTCGAGCCGGTCCGCCAGGTCACGCACCATCCGGTACAGATCGGGGGCCGCCTCCTCGGCGACCGGCACCGTGGGACTCATGGCGGGCCGGGCCCGGGCGACGACCAGGGCGACTCCGGCGGCGAGGAGCAGGACGAGCACCGCGAGGGGGGTGAGCACCCGGCGGGCGAGGTCCCAGCCGGCGCCCGTGAGGTGGCCGGCGGAGCCACCGACGAGGAGGATCACGGCGCAGGCGGCCGGCAGCAGCGCGACGGCCAGCGCCCGGCTGCGGACCCGCAGCACGGACAGCGCCCGGGACCGCGCGCTCGGTCCCCCCGACTCGCCTGCTCCCATGCGGCTTCCGCTCATGATCCGACGTCACCCCCTCCCGGCTCCGGACCCGGTCCTGGCATTGCCCATCCCCCCACTGTGGCACCCGCCACTGACATCGCAATGCCGATGGGCCAAGTGCCGGAACCGGGTCCGGAACGCTTGCGCGGCACCCTAGTTGGGGCCCCGGTTCACGTCAGCCGGATGGCCTATCGGTCACTCGATGGAATGGCTTTGGGGAGAGCTGGACGACGGACGGCAAGGGTCAGGCCCCGGATCCTGAGACGGATCCGGGGCCTGCGGGGTTCATCGGTGTCCGGCCCGGCGCGCTACGCGTCCCGCGCGTCCCGTGCCGCCTTCGCCGCGATGTCCGTGCGGTGCCGGGAGCCGTCGAGGCCGATCCGGGAGACGGCACGGTAGGCGCGGTCGCGGGCCTCGGTGAGGTCCTTGCCGGTCGCCGTGACGGACAGCACGCGCCCGCCAGCGCTGACGACGGCGTCGCCCTCGCGCCGCGTCCCGGCGTGCAGGACGTACGCGTGCGGGGCGTCCTGGGCGGCGACCTCGTCCAGGCCGGTGATCGGGTCGCCGGTGCGCGGGGTGCCGGGGTAGTTGTGCGAGGCGACGACCACGGTGACCGCGGCCTCGTCGCTCCAGCGCGTCGGCTCCAGGTGGGCGAGGTTGCCGGTGGCCGCGGCCATCAGGACGCCGCCGAGCGGGGTCTTCAGCCGGGCCAGGACGACCTGGGTCTCGGGGTCGCCGAAGCGGGCGTTGAACTCGATCACGCGGACCCCGCGCGAGGTGATCGCCAGACCGGCGTAGAGCAGTCCGGAGAACGGGGTGCCGCGGCGCCGCATCTCGTCCACGGTCGGCTGGAGGACCGTCTCCACGACCTCGTCGACCAGCTTGGGGTCGGCCCACGGGAGCGGGGAGTACGCCCCCATGCCGCCGGTGTTCGGGCCCTCGTCGCCGTCCAGCGCGCGCTTGAAGTCCTGGGCGGGCTGGAGGGGCACGACGGTCTCGCCGTCGGTGATGGCGAAGAGGGAGACCTCGGGGCCGTCGAGGAACTCCTCGATGACCACGCGCTCGCAGCCGCGGGCGTGGGCCCGGGCCGCCTCGATGTCGGCGGTGACGACGACGCCCTTGCCGGCCGCGAGTCCGTCGTCCTTGACGACGTAGGGGGCGCCGAACGCCTGGAGGGCCGCGTCGGCCTCCTCGGGCGTCACGCAGACGTACGAGCGGGCGGTGGGCACCCCGGCCCCCGCCATGACGTCCTTGGCGAAGGCCTTGGAGCCCTCGAGCTGCGCGGCCTCCTTGGAGGGGCCGAAGACCGGGATGCCCGCGTCGCGCATGGCGTCGGCGACACCGGCGACCAGGGGCGCCTCCGGGCCGACCACCACGAGGTCCGCGTCGAGCCGCTTGGCCAGCGCGGACACGGCGGCGCCGTCGAGGGCGTCGACCTGGTGCAGCTCGGCGACCTCGGCGATGCCTGCGTTGCCGGGCGCGCAGTGCAGCGCGGTGACGTCGGGATCGAGGGACAGGGAGTGGCACAGGGCGTGTTCGCGGGCGCCGCTGCCGATGACGAGGACCTTCACGGGGGTCAGCCTAACGGGAGACGGCGCGTCCCCTTGTACGGGCTTCCGAAGGGAAGGGCGGGAGCGGTTCGTACGTTCCTCCATGAGCGAGCCCGGCACGGGCCGTCCCCGGCCCGTCACGGGGCCCTCCGGGCTACTCGTTCGTGATCTCCTCGACGACCGTCGCGCCCAGCTCCCGCACGAGCAGTTCCTTCCCGGACAGGGCGGACTCGTCCAGGTCGGGGTCGTCGTCCTCCGGGATGTCGTCCTCGGGTGAGACCGGGGCCGGCGGCTCCGGCGCGGGCGGGCGGGGAGCCGGGGCGGGGGCGGCCGGACCGGGCGGTCCCGCCGGCCGGTCGGCCGTCGGCGCGCTCGGCCGGGGTGCGGACGGGCGCGGAGCGGCCTCGGGGGACCCGTAGCCGCCACCACCGCCGCCGTAACCGCCGGGCGGCCCGGCGGGAGCGGGGGCCACCGCGCCGCCGCCGGAGGGATCGACGACCGCCTCGATCTTCCACTGCACGTGGAACTGCTCGGCCAGCGCCTGGCGCAGCACGTCCTCGCTGCCGCTGCTGAGGAAGTTGTCCCGCGCGCCCGCGTTGACGAAGCCGAGCTGGAGGGTGGTGCCGTCGAAGCCGGTCACCTGGGCGTTCTGGCTGAGCAGGATCCAGGTGAAGCGGCGGCGGTTCTTGACCGTCTCCAGGATGTTCGGCCAGAGCGTGCGGGGGTCGGGACCCCCACCGGCCGGGGCCGTGGGGGCCGGCGCCGCTGCCGCCTGGGCCGCGGGAGCGGGGGCCGGAGCGGGCGCGGGGGCGGACGTGGGTGCGGGGGCGCTCGGCGCCGGCGGCCGTCCGCCGCCTCCCGTCGGGGCGGCCGTGGGCCAGCCGCCGGGCCGGCGGCCGGCCGCACCCCCCGCGGGGGCCGCGGTGGGCCAGGCTCCGGGCGCCGCGGCCGGGGCGCCGGGTGCGGCTGCCGCAGGTGCGACCGGTTGCTCGGCGGCGGGCGCGGGTGCGGCCGGTGCGGGTGCGGCGGCCGGGGACGGGGCGGCCCGGACCGGAGCGGGAGCGGGTGGCGTGGGGGCGGGCGCGGCCGGTCCCGGACCGCGGACGGCGGCCCGGGCCGCGGCGGGCCCGCCTCCCGGCCCGACGGAGCCCTGATCCGGCGCTGCTCCTCCCCCGTGCGCCTCGGGACCGGGCACGTACCCGGCCGCGGGCGTCCCGACGGCGCCGGCCGCCCCCGGGGTGAAGTTCACCCCGCGCTCGATGCGGTCCAGCCGGGCCATCACCGAGCGCTCGTCGCCGTACGCGGCGGGGAGCATCACGCGCGCGCAGATCAGCTCGAGCTGGAGCCGCGGCGAGGTGGCGCCGCGCATCTCGGTGAGCCCCTCGTTGACGATGTCGGCGGCACGGGTGAGCTCGGCGGGGCCGAAGGTGCCCGCCTGGGCCTGCATCCGCTCGATGACGTCGGCGGGGGCGTCGATGAGCCCCTTCTCGGCGGCGTCGGGCACCGCGGCCAGGATGACGAGGTCCCGCAGCCGCTCCAGCAGGTCGGCGACGAACCGGCGCGGATCGTTGCCCCCCTCGATCACCCGGTCGACGACCTCGAAGGCGGCGGCCCCGTCACCGGTCGCGAAGGCCTCGACGACGGAGTCGAGCAGCGAGCCGTCGGTGTACCCGAGCAGGGAGGTCGCCATGGCGTACGTCACACCCTGCTCACCGGCGCCGGCGAGCAGCTGGTCCATGACGGACATCGAGTCACGCACGGACCCGGCGCCGGCCCGCACGACGAGCGGCAGCACACCCTCCTCGACCGGGATGTCCTCCTTGCCGCACACCTCGCCGAGGTAGTCCCGCAGGGTGCCGGGCGGCACCAGCCGGAACGGGTAGTGGTGCGTGCGCGACCGGATGGTCCCGATGACCTTCTCGGGCTCCGTGGTGGCGAAGATGAACTTCAGATGCTCCGGGGGCTCCTCGACGACCTTGAGCAGCGCGTTGAAACCGGCCGACGTGACCATGTGGGCCTCGTCGATGATGTAGATCTTGTAGCGGCTGCCCGCGGGCCCGAAGAACGCCTTCTCGCGCAGGTCACGGGCGTCGTCCACACCACCGTGGGAAGCGGCGTCGATCTCGATGACGTCGATCGATCCCGGTCCGTTGCGCGCGAGGTCCTGGCAGGACTGGCAGGTGCCGCACGGCGTCGGCGTCGGCCCCTGCTCGCAGTTCAGGCACCGCGCGAGGATGCGGGCGCTGGTCGTCTTGCCGCAGCCGCGCGGACCGCTGAACAGGTACGCGTGATTGACCCGGTTGTTCCGCAGCGCCTGCTGCAACGGGTCGGTGACATGCTCCTGCCCAATGACCTCGGCGAACGACTCCGGGCGATAGCGGCGGTACAACGCGAGAGACGACACGCATACGAGGTTATAGGCGGCCACCGACAACCGGACCGGCCGCTCGGGAACGCAAGCGCCCCCCACGCACCCGCCAGAGCCGACCTACCCTTGCTGCCTTCCGGCCCTGGGGGAGTTCAGTCAGATAGCGCCGCGTGAGGGGCTACGCAGAGGCTACCCCATGTCGGGGGCGGGGAACGAGTTCGCGAGCACTCCTCTCGGTCATGTAATGTTCCCAGCGGAGGATTCGCCTAGAGGCCTAGGGCGCACGCTTGGAAAGCGTGTTGGGGGCAACCCCTCACGAGTTCGAATCTCGTATCCTCCGCCAGTGCCTCACCGGGCACGAAGTCGAAGGGCCCCCTGGAAACAGGGGGCCCTTCGACGTTCCCGTGGCGCGCGCCCCCACGCGATCACCGGCGATGACTTTGCCGCGCGGCAGCGGTCCCCTTGGGGAATGTCCCTTCCCTGACAGGAGTGCAGCCCCGATGACTGATGCGGCACCGACGGCGGCCGGACGCCGTCGCGAGGGCGGGGTCTGGTCCCTGATCCACGCCGAACGAGCGGCGCTGGCGGCCGACCTCGCCGACCTGACCGACGAGCAGTGGGCGACGCCGTCGCTCTGTGCCGGCCTCACCGTGCGCGAGGTGCTGGCGCACCTGACCGCGGGGGCGAGCCTCAACAGCGTGAGCTGGCTGGCGGGGGTGATCCGCTGCCGGTTCGACTTCGACCGGCAGGTGGCGCTGCGGCTGGCCCAGCAGCTGGGCGCGCGGCCGGGCGACACCCTCGACCGGTTCCGGCGCGTCGTGACGAGCACCACCAAGCCTCCGCTGCCCGCCCTCGCCATGCTGGGCGAGGCGATCGTGCACGGGGAGGACATCCGGCGCCCGCTGGGCATCCGCCGCCGCCATCCGGTCGGAGTCGTCACGCGCACGGCCGAGTACTTCCGGGGCTCGGACCTCACGGTCGTCGCCAGGGGCCGCGTCGGCGGTCTGCGGCTGGCGGCGGACGACGGTCCGTTCGCGAGCGGGTCCGGACCGCTCGTGTCCGGACCCACCGTGGCCCTGATCATGGCCATGACCGGGCGGGCGATCTACTGCGACGACCTCGTGGGCGACGGTGTGGAGATCCTCCGCGGTCGCTGCGCGCTCCCCCGGTGACGGGGACCCGCGACCGTCAGACGGCCGCGAGTTCCGCCGCCCCGAAGGACACGTCGAAACGGTCGCACCAGATGCTGACGCTGCTGAAGCGGGACGGGTCGACGTCCGCGGGCACGGTGTAGTTCTGGCTGCCCTTGTTGCCCTTCAGCTTGCCGAGGCTGACGTGCGCGCCGTCGTCGAAGACGTGCCAGCCGGCGCGGCCCTCCTTCACCGGCGCGTCGGTCAGCCACACGTGCAGGTCGGGGCCGTTGCTGGTGTCGAGCCCCTCCAGGCGCACCACGTGGCTGCCGTCGGCCAGCCGCACGAACCGGACCGTGCCGGACGTCGCGTGCTCGTGGCTGATGAACTCGCCGCTCGCCAGCGTCGTCGGGCCGGCCGGGGGCGTGCCGGCGCTCGCCCCGGGGGACGGGGCGGCGGGCGGTGTCGAGGCGGCCGCCGCGGCCCCGGGGAGCTCCTCCCGCACCGTCTCGTCCTGCCACAGCTTCCACGGCTGGAACCAGTACAGGCCGAACGCTCCTCCGGCGACCGCCACCACCAGCACCACGGCCGTCCAGGGCCTGACCAGTGCGCTCCGCATCCGTCCCATGTCACTCGCCTCTCCGCGTGTCAGCAGGTGCGGTTCATTCAACGGGGGCGGGCCGTGCGTCCGGAACAGCCTGCGGATGACGGAATTCTTACGCCTCGCACGAGCCGCGGGTCCGGCGCGGTGCTCAGCGGGTGATCTCCACCTGCCGGGTCTCCGTCACCTGGTCCAGGTCGGAGACGCGGATCGTCAGCTTCATCGTCCAGGTGCCTTCGAGGGGGAGGGTGAGGTCGCTGGTGGCCCAGTAGCCGCCGCGGTCGGTGAGCCTGGCGTCGATGGGGCCGATGTCCTCGGCGGCGAGGGTGAAGGAGACGCGCAGTTCGGGGACGAAGGTCAGGGCGCCACGGGGGCCGAAGACCACCGCCTGGAGGCCGTTCTCGCCCACCCGGCCCGGGTCCATCTGGATCTGCACCGTGCCGCGGCCGTCGGGTGTGCCGACGTCGTAGGGGATGGTGAACGCCTCCGCCCCGGGCAGCCCGGCCACCTGCGGGCGGGGCGCCCGGGCGGCCTCGGCCTCGGCGCGGGCGGGGAGGGTGCCGGTCAGCACCGTGGTGATCAGCAGGACGACGACGGCCACCATCACCTCCGCCAGCACGGAACGGCGCAGGGCACGCCGGTAGTGGTCGGCGGTGGGCGGCGGGGGCATGGCGGGCTCGCCCGGCACGTCCGCCGCGTTCGGCACCTCCGGCACGTCCGCCGTGTCCGCCGCTTTCGGCACGTCCGCCCCGTCCGCCGCGTCCGCCGCCGGTCCCCCGGGCCCGGCCCCGACCGGCGCTCCCACCGGCTCCGGTACCCGTGCGTCCACCGTCGCCGGTGCCGCCGCCCGCGTCACCAGCAGGGTCGTCCAGCGCCGGGAGAGGCCCGCCGCCGCCAGCAGGAAGACGGCCGCCGCGAGCTTGGCCGTCAGGGTGCGGCCGTACGGGGAGTCGGTGAGCGCCGACCAGGAGCCGAGGCCCCGCCAGGACTGGTAGAGACCGGTGACGACCAGGACGGTCACCGAGAGGAAGGCCAGGCGGGAGAAGCGGGCGACCGTCTCCGGCGGGGGCGGGGTCTTCGCGCGGTACAGGGTGAGGAGCAGGGCCGTGAGTCCGCCGAGCCAGCAGGCCGTCGCCAGCAGGTGCAGGACGGACGACGTCATCGCCGCCGGGACCTGGATGCCCGCGGAGGCGTGCTCGGCGGCCGCCCAGGTGAGGGCGAAGGCGACGGAGACGGCGGCGCCGGCCGCCAGGCGGGCCCGGGGACCGCCGCGCCGGGCGAGCGGGAGCAGGACGGCCGCCGTCAGCAGGAGCAGCGCCAGCCGGGTCAGCAGGGCGAGGCCCGGGCGGCCGCTGAGGGTGCCGGTGAAGGCTCCGAGGTCGAGGGCGGTCGTGGGGGACGTGCCGTTCTCGTAGGGAGCGCGCAGCACGAGCAGCGTGGACGTGGCGATCAGCAGGGTCCACCAGCCGGTGAGCAGCGGCAGCCGCAGCGGGGCCGTGTCGGGCGGGCGGCACAGGGCGGCGAACGCGGCCGTGCCGATCAGCAGGGCGGCGGCGATGTAGGCGAGGTAGCGGCCGGTGTCGTAGAGGCTCTTGGTGACGGGGTGTTCGGCGTGGTCCCCGGGGGCGGCGGGCGGGGTCGGCGAGGGGGCGCCGAGGGAGAAGGTGAAGGCGCCGGAGACCGGGTGGCTGTCGGCGGATACCACCCGCCAGGCCACCGTGTAGGTGCCTTCGGCGAGGCCGGCCGGCAGGGCCGCGCGGGCGGTGTCGGAGGCGCCGTCCGCGTGCTGCGGTTCGCCCAGCTCGACACGGTGGTTGTCCGGGCTGTAGACGCGGAAGGAGTCGTCGAGCAGTCCGACGGACTCGGTGAACGTCAGGGTGATGTGCCGGGGCGCGGTCTTCACGACGCTGCCGGCCCCGGGGTCGCTGGCGCGGAGGGCGGCGTGGGCGCTCGCCGGGGCGGCGCTGCCGAGGACGAGCAGCACCAGCATGCTGCCCAGCAGCACCAGCCCCCGCAGCCGCCGGGTCCCGCCGCCGGGAGCCCTGCTCCGCCCGGTGCCGCCCGCCGCCCCGCCGCGCCCTCGCTCCACGTCCTACCCCACTCCCCGGCCGTCCGGCTTCACGGTAGGTACGGACGAGGGGCCCGGTCTGCTCACCAGGTGGGCCGGGCGGTCACTCCCCCGTCCACCACCAGGTCGTGGCCGGTGACCCAGGAGGCGAGCCGGGAGGCCAGGAACACGCAGGCGTCGCCGATGTCCTCCGGGCGGCCGAGCCGGCCCACGGCGGACGCCTCGCGCCACCGGCGCACGCCCTCCGGCCAGGCGTCGGCCAGGCCCTCCCGGTCGATCAGGCCGGGCGAGACGGTGTTGACGCGGACGCCCCACGGTCCGTACTCCTGGGCGGCCGCGCGGGCGTGCGCCACCACCGCCGCCTTGGAGGCGGCGTAGTGGGCGTGGCCGGGGGGCGGGTGGTGGGCCTCGACCGAGGCGATGTGGGTGACGGTGCCGCCGGTGTCCCGCATCAGCTCCGCCGCGGCACGGGTGCAGGCGAAGACACCGGTGAGGTTGGTGTCCACGACCGCGCGCCACTCGGCGGCGGTCGTCGCGGGGAGGTGCCGCACGGGCTGGATCCCGGCGTTGTTGACCAGCGCGGTCAGCCGTCCGCCGAACCGTTCGGCCGCCTCGGCCACCACGCGGTGGCAGGCGTCCTCGTCGGTGAGGTCGCCCCGGAGGACGACGGCCGCGCCGCCCGCCTCCCGGATGCGGCCGGCGGTGTCCCGCGCGGAGTCGAGCGCGGTCCGGCAGTGCAGGGCGACGGCCGCGCCCTCCTCGGCGAACCGCCGTGCGATGCCCCGGCCGATGCCGCCGCCCGCACCGGTGATCAGGGCGGCCTGGCCGTCGAGGAGACCCGGCCGGCTCACGGGCGGCACAGGTCCCGGATGAGCGCCGCCCGTCCGGGGTGGCGCGCCGTCAGTTCACCGGCCTCGCCGTGCTCGTAGCCCTCGTAGGTGAAGCCGGGCGCCATGGTGCAGCCGAACAGCGTCCAGGCGCCGCCCGCGGCGACCCGCGCGCCCATCCAGGTGCCGGCGGGGACGGTCAGCTGGACGTGCTGGCCGCCGAGCACGTCCGGACCGAGGACGGGGGTGCGGGAGGTGCCGTCGGGGGCGAGCAGGAGCAACTGGAGCGGGTCGCCGAGGTAGTGGTGCCAGATCTCGTCGGCGGGCAGGCGGTGCAGGGCGGAGAAGTCGCCGGGGGCGTCGGTGAGCAGGGCGACGATGGCGGTGCCCGCCGGCCGGCCGTCCGGGCGCGGCGGGCCCGCCCAGGTCTGCCGGAACCGCCCGCCCTCACGGGGCAGCGGCTCCAGACCGTAGTGCGCGACGAGTTCGTCCGGGGTCACCCGCCGAACGCTACCTCGCGGGTGAGGAAGGCGAGCTGGGCCTTCTTCTCCGGGATGTACACGTCGGGCAGGTCGACCTCCGGCAGCACGACCACCGGTCCGGTGGTGAAGCCCTGCCGCGCGAAGCGGGCGACCGCCTTCACGTTGGCGACGTCCGGGTCGACCACCACCCGCCGGCGGTCCAGCACCCGCAGCACGTAGGTGACGAGAGCGGCCGTCAGCCTGCCGGTCCAGCCGGACCGGGCCTCACCGGGCTCGGCGGGGGCGAGGAGCAGGTGGATGCCGATGTCGCCGGGTTCGACGGGGTAACAGGCGCCGACGCGGTCGGCCTCCGGCTCGTACGTCTGGAGCAGCGCGGCCGGGGTGCCGTCCTTGAGGACCAGGTAGGCATGGTGGGTGTCGAGGGTGTCCATGTGGGCGTAGATCTCGGCGACCCGCTGCTCGGTCAGGCTGTTCATGCCCCAGAAGGCGGCGCGTTCCTCGCTCACCCAGCGGTGCAGCAGGGGGGCGTCGGCGGCCGGGTCCAGCGGCAGGACGCGTACGGCGCCGAAGCCGTCGACCTCCTGCTCGTGGACGGCCGTGCGGGAGGCGTACGGGTCAGACATCGGTCTCCTTCGTCAGCTGCGCCCAGTCGGTGAGGACCGGGGCCAGGTCGCCGGCGAGCCACAGGGGCTGCTGGTCGCGGTGGTGGGGTGAGCCGGGCACGCCCGAGGCGCCGTGCGGCACCACCCAGCGGCTGTCCTCGCGGCGGGCCAGGTCCCAGACGTAGCGGGCGGCGGGACCGCGCGCGGCGAGGTCGGTGAGACCGGGCACGGGGGAGGTGCACAGCACGCAGTCGTGGTCACCGGAGAGGCGGGGTTCGTCGTGCGGCGTCCCGGACGGCGGCAGGGCCCGCCAGGGGGCGAGGCGGTGGGTGTCGCCCCAGGTCCCGGCGGGCGGTTCGGCGGCGACCTCCTCCAGCGCCGCGCGGACGGCCGCCGGCCGGTCGATGCCGAACAGGTCCTCGGCCGTGAGCAGGTGTTCGAGGGCGTAGCCGACCCGGGGGAGCAGCGCGAGCCAGGGACGGAACACCTCCGGGTAGGGCGGGGGTGTGGCCGCCGTCGCGAGGGCGGGGTGGGCGGCGAGGCGGCGGACGAGCGCGGTGCGCACCGCGGCGAAGGCGGCCGCGTCGGCGCTGTCCGCGTCCATGTGGCGGTCCCACCGCAGCAGGCGGTCGCGCAGGGTGGCGGCGGGCCCGGTGAGGTCCTCGGTGCCGAGCGCGGCGAGGTGCTCCAGGAGGGGGGCGGCCGAGGCGAGGTGGGTGTCCGTGTGGATCGCGGCCATGTCGGCGGCGGACCAGCGGGGCCGCCGGCCCAGCAGGGTGGCGATGCGGCGCGCGCGGTGCGGCGGGGCGAACTCGACGCCGAGGGGGGCGGCCGGGCCGCGCTGGTTGGCCATGACGGCGATGCCGTCGGTCAGTCCGTCCCGCGGGGGTTCGTGCCAGCCCCGCCAGGCGTACTCCGGGTCCCACGCGGGGACCAGCCGGGTCCGGTTGGCCTCGGCGCGGACCGGGACGCGGCCGGCGACCCGGTGCAGGGTGTCGCCGTCGGTGTCGGCGGCCACGAGCACGTTGACCGGCTCGGCCCACCGGTCGGCGGCCCGGTCCACGTCGGCCACCCGGCGGGCCCGCAGCAGGGGCAGCAGCGCGCCGAAGCCCAGGTCGGCGGTGACACGGGGCGGGTAGCGCAGGGCGACGGCGAGCGGGGGCCCGCCGGGGTCCGTCACCCCGTCGTCGAGGCCCTCGGGGCCGCCGATGACGACGGGGCCGCGGTCGGTCTCGACGACCTCGATCTCGACGGGATCCTCGCCCGCCACCTCGATGGTCTCCGTGTGCCGGGCGGCCCGCCGCCAGGTGCCGTCCGGGCCGAGCGCCTCCACGCCGGCGCCGGTGCGCCGCAGCCGCTCGCGGTACAGGTCCTGGTAGTCGGCCATGGCGTTGGTGATGGCCCAGGCGACCGTGCCGGTGTGGCCGAAGTGGGCGATGCCGGGGACACCGGGCACGGCGAGGCCGACGACGTCGAACTCCGGGCAGGAGAGCCGGATCTGCTGGTACACGCCCGGGTCCTCGATGAACCGGTGCGGGTCGCCGGCGATCACCGCGTGCCCGGTCACCGTGCGCTCCCCGGCGACCAGCCAGCCGTTGCTGCCGGAGGTGCCGGGCCCGTCGGCGGCGAACAGGCCGACGGCGCCGGCTCCGAGCCGCGTGGTGACGTGCTCGCGCCACAGCTTGGCGGGGAACCCGGCGAAGAGGATGTGCGTGCCGAGCCAGACCGCGAGCGGGGTCCACGGCTCCCAGCGGCCGGGGGAGAGCCCGGCCCGCGCGAACTCGGGGGCGCGCACGGTGCCGTCGGACGCCAGGACGTCGTTGACCCCCGCCACGTACGCCCGCACCCATGCCGCCGACTCGGGGTCCTCCCGCTCCAGTGCGGTGAAGCAGCGGCGGGCGGTGTCCGCCAGGCGGACGCGGCGGGCGAAGCGGTCCCAGGGGAGCGCCTCCGCGCCGAGGAAGGCGGCCGAGGTGCCCTGGGCGCGGTGGCGTTCGACCTCGATCTGCCAGGCCCGGTCGCGGGCGGTGACCCGGCCCTGGAGACGCGCGAGTTCGTGCGCACCGTCCGCGCGCAGGTGCGGGATGCCCCAGGGATCGCGAAAGATCTCGCCGGTCACTGTGCCCTCATTTCCCTTTAGGTTAGGCTCCCCTAAGTAATCGTGGCGGAATCGTACGCGAAGGGTGAGGGCGCGATGGGGCAGGGGCGGGGTTGGGAGGGCGCGGTCCTCAAATTGATGCGCGCCAAGGACTTCATGTTCACCGTGACGGGGAGCGAGGACGTCACCGCCGACTACCGGCGGGTGCGCTTCACCGACGGCGGACTGCTGGCGGCGGCCGGCGTGCACCCGACGATGTGGGTGCGGCTGTGGTTCGACAACGCGGGCAGGCCGCACCAGCGCGCGTACACCCTGGTCGACCCGGACCCGGCGGCCGGCACCTTCGCCCTGGAGTTCGCCCTGCACGAGGGGTGTGCCAGCGACTGGGCCCGGACGGCGGAGCCCGGGGACACCATCGAGGCGACCGTGCAGGGCACCGGGTTCGAGGACCCCTCCCCCGCCCCCTCCCACGTCTTCGTGGTGGGCGACCCGGCCTCGCTGCCGGCCATCAACTCCCTGCTCGGCGCGCTGGGCGACGCCCCGGCGACCATCTGGTTCGAGGGCACCCTCGACGGCCTGCCCTGCCTCGCCGACCCCGGCCGGCACGAGGTGCGCGAGGTCCCCCGCAGGGACGCGGGCGCGGCACTGGTCGAGCGGGTCCGGGCCGAGCTGCCCGCACTGCTGCGGGCCGGCCCCGACCCGTACGTCTGGATCGCCTGCGACACCGCCACCACCCGCACCCTCTCGGCGTTCCTGCGCAAGGATCTGGGTGTGCCCAAGCAGCGGATGCAGGCGCTGGGGTACTGGCGCGCGAGCTGAGCCGCGACGCGCGATCATCGGGGGCATGGACGTCACTCTTCACCTCGCCCAGGACCCCGAGGCCGACCGGCTGCTGGGCCGCAGTCCGCTCGCCGCGCTGACCGGGATGCTGCTGGACCAGCAGATCCCCATGGAGTGGGCGTTCAAGGGTCCGGCGACGATCGCCCGGCGGCTCGGCGCGGACGACCTGGACGCGCACCTGATCGCCGCGTACGACCCCGAGGCGTTCGCCGCGGTGCTCTCCGACAAGCCGGCCGTGCACCGTTACCCGGGCTCGATGGCGGGCCGCATCCAGCAGCTGTGCCGGTACCTCGTCGAGCACTACGACGGTGATGCCGAGGCCGTGTGGCGGGACGTCGGCGACGGCGGGGAACTGCTGAAGCGGCTGGAGGACCTGCCCGGGTTCGGCAAGCAGAAGGCCCAGATCTTCCTCGCCCTGCTGGGCAAGCAGCTCGGGGTCCGCCCCACCGGCTGGCGCGAGGCCGCGGGTGCCTACGGCGAGGAGAAGTCCTTCCGCTCCGTCGCCGACATCACCGGTCCGGAGTCCCTGACCAAGGTCCGGGCCCACAAGCAGGAGATGAAGGCAGCGGCCAAGTCGGCCAAGGCGGCCAAGTCCGCGAAGAAGCCGTCCGCATGACTCCCCACCCCGCCGGGACGGCCCGACCGGCTTCCCACCCCGGCCGGCCGGCACCCGGCCCGTCCGCGCTCCCGCCCGCGCCCACGGGCAGCGCCTGATCAGGCACCCCCGCCGACCCGCATCCGCGCTGCGCGCGCCACCACCCGCACGCACGCCCGGCGCGGTCGCCCGGGCGCGTGCCGGATGGCCGTTCGCGGAGGCGCGGGTGGGGACACTTTCGGGGGAATCGGGTGGCCGGGAGTGCGTGACACGGGTCGCTGCACCTCGTACGGGGCGCCGGACGGCGGACGCCGCCCACCCGGGAAGCCCGCCTGCTCCGCGTTCGCCCCGCTTTTTCCGGTGTCGCACTGCGTCGCCATGGCTGCGCCCGGAACGCCTTGACCGGTAGGCTTTCCGTGTGATCTTCAAGCGCATCGGAAACGGCCGGCCGTACCCCGACCACGGCCGGGAAAGCACCCGGCAGTGGGCGGACGTCGCGCCGCGCCCGGTCCGCCTCGATCAGCTCGTGACGACCAAGCAGCAGCTGGACCTCGAGACGCTCCTCGCCGAGGACTCGACCTTCTACGGCGACCTCTTCGCGCACGTCGTGAAGTGGCAGGGCGACCTGTACCTGGAGGACGGGCTGCACCGCGCCGTGCGCGCCGCGCTCCAGCAGCGCCAGGTGCTGCACGCCCGCGTGCTCGAGCTCGGCTGACACCCGGCCGAAGCCCTTCCCACAGCCGGGTTTTCGCCCTTTCGGGTTGGACTGCTCCCGCACTGCACCCAGTCGAATGATCATCTAGTAGGCATTGCAGCCCGGGCGCACTAGTCTGCGCTCATGAGCATGCTCACCCCACCCGGCATGGGCGGCCAGTACCGGATCACGGGCGACCGATACCCGCGGATGCGCCGGCCCCGGCGGCGCGGGAAGCTCGTCGCGCTGTCCGTCGCCTCCGCGGCCGTCCTGGGTGTCGGCGGCTGGGGCACCCTGCAGCTCATCGACGTGTTCACCGGCGGCGACTCCGCCTCCGCGGTCGGCACGAAGGCGGCCTGCGCCACCAAGGCGACCCCCGCGACCGCGCCCAGGGCGTTCCCCGTGCCCGGAACCATCACGGTCAACGTCCTCAACGCCACCACCAAGGGCGGCCTGGCCCAGAAGACCGCCGACGAGCTGAAGAAGCGCGGCTTCAGGATCGGCGAGGTCGCCAACGCGACCAAGGAGTACGACAAGAAGGTGAAGGGCACCGGGGTGCTGATCGGGCCCGCCACCGCCCTCGACACCTCGCTGCCGGTGCTCGGCACCCAGCTCGCCGGTGCCGAACGCCGCACCGACCCCGCGCGCAAGGGCGCCGAGATCGACCTCGTCATCGGCGACGCGTTCAGTGAGCTGACGAAGAAGGCGGACGCCGACCGGGCGCTGACCGCACTGGCCGCACCGGAGCCGACGCCCGCCTCGAAGAAGAACTGCTGAGCACGCGGGGGCGGAGAGGACCGCCGGCTACTCGGCCGCCCCGTACATCCGGTCCCCCGCGTCGCCGAGGCCCGGCACGATGTACCCCTGCTCGTTGAGCCGCTCGTCGACCGACGCCGTCACCACGGTCACCGGCGTGCCGGCCAGCTCCCGCTCCATGACCTCCACGCCCTCCGGCGCGGCCAGCAGCACCACGGCGGTGACGTCGTCCGCACCGCGCTTGATCAGCTCCTGGATCGCCGCGACCAGCGTGCCGCCGGTGGCGAGCATCGGGTCCAGCACGTACACCTGACGCCCGGAGAGGTCCTCCGGCATCCGGGTGGCGTACGTCGAGGCCTGCAGCGTCTCCTCGTTGCGGATCATGCCGAGGAAGCCCACCTCGGCGGTCGGCAGCAGCCGGACCATGCCGTCCAGCATGCCGAGCCCGGCGCGCAGGATCGGCACCACCAGCGGGCGCGGGTGGGAGAGCTTGACGCCCGTGGTCGGCTCCACCGGCGTCCGGATGTCGACCTGCTCGGTGCGCACGTCGCGCGTGGCCTCGTAGGCGAGCAGGGTGACCAGTTCGTCGGCGAGACGGCGGAAGGTCGCGGAGTCGGTGCGACGGTCGCGCAGAGTGGTGAGCTTGTGGGCGACCAGGGGGTGGTCGACGACGTGGAGACGCATGCCGTCAACAGTAACCGGGCCCCGGGGCCCGGTGTCCCCGCGGCCCGGCAAGCGCTCCGGGCCGCCCCTCACTCGTTCGCTGGCGTCAAACCGGCCGTCGGGGGGAAGGTGGGAGGGACGGACGGGAGTGATGCAACCGATGCCTGACCAGGACCACCGAGACGATCCGTCGCTGCGCGAAACGGCCGCCCTCTTCCGCAACAGGGGCGGCACGGAGGGCGAGACGGAGACCGAACGACGACGGCGCCGCGCCCGGTTCCTGCGCGAACTCGCCGAGGCCCGCGCGCTGCGCGACCGGGTCCAGCCGCGCCGCGCCAAGGCCGCCCGGCTGCGCCACGCGATGCGCATGCGCACCTTCCGCTGGTAGCACCGATCCGGTTCAGCCCTCAACCACTGTTCCCGCGGTGGAACTTCCCGTTCCGAGCGGCGCACCTCCACGGCGGTCCCGGCCGCGTACGATCCGCACGTGGCAGCGACAGCGGCAGCGAGTGCGCTGGTGGGTCCCTCCGGGGGCGCACTCGGCGCGGTGCGATCAAAACTGCCGGACACAGGGAGCCGAAGACGTCCCCCTACGGCCGTGTTTCTGCCACGATTCCGAGTGGGCGGGGCCGGCGACACGGACCCCCGCCCGCTGCCTCCGCCGGGGGGATTCCCAACCGGCACGCCTATGACCAGTGGGAGAGTCACGGTGTACTTCGCCGCACTGCTCGCGCGCACCGAAGACGGGTGGGAAGCGAGCGACACGGAGCTCGACGATGTGGAGACCCTGTCCGATCTGGCCGACCTGGCCCGGGAGGCCTCTCCGGACGACGACACGGTGCTCGTGCTGATCGAGCAGGAGGAGGGGTGGTTCGGCGTCGTCCGCGTGGACGGCGAGGAGGATCCCCGGGTCTACGTCTCCGACGCCGCCGCGGCCTCCCGCAGCAGCTACGGCGAGATCCTGCTCACCGACGAACTGCTCGGCCGCGCCCCCGGAGCCGACGCCGCCGACCTGGACGCCCTCGACCTCGACGGCACGGAGGACGGTGAACCGGACGACGAGGACGCCGACGACGGCCCCGCGGCCGCCGGTTCCGCCGACGCCGTACCGCACGGGCCGGTCGGCGACGCGCAGGTCCTGGAGGACCTCGGCGTCACCGAGAAGGAGCTGCGTTCCCTGGCCGGGGACGCCGTCAACGAGATCGCCGACGCCCTCGGCGCCTCGGAAGTACTGGAGACCGTCCGCTGACCGTGCCGACCACCACCACCGCGTCCGGACCGCCGGACCCGGTACGCGACCGCTGGCGGGCGGCGATGCGACTCGCCCTGGACGAGGCCGCACGGGCCGTCCGGGGCGGGGACGTCCCCGTCGGCGCCGTCGTGCTGGCACCGGACGGCACCACCGTGCTGGCCGCCGCCCACAACGAACGCGAGGCGGCCGGCGACCCCACGGCGCACGCGGAGGTCCTCGCCGTCCGGCGGGCCGCCGCCGCGCTCGGGGAGTGGCGGCTGACCGGCTGCACCCTGGTGGTGACGCTGGAACCGTGCACGATGTGCGCGGGCGCCCTCCAGCAGTCCCGCGTCGACCGCGTCGTCTACGGCGCCCGGGACGAGAAGGCGGGCGCGGTCGGCTCCCTGTGGGACCTCGTCCGCGACCGGCGGCTCAACCACCGGCCCGAGGTGATCGGCGGAGTGCTCGCCGAGGAGTGCTCCCGGCAGCTCACGGAGTTCTTCCGGAACCGCTGATGATTGATTTCAAACCACACCGCACTGTGCTGTAAGGTCTCCCTCGGTAGCGTGTCCGAGCGGCCGAAGGAGCTCGCCTCGAAAGCGAGTGTGGCGCAAGTCACCGAGGGTTCAAATCCCTCCGCTACCGCTGGTGAAGGGCCTCGTCGTCAGACGGGGCCCTTCGTGCGATCATGGGCCCGCTCGACGCATGTGACACCGGTGCACAGCAGTGACAGGGGAGGGCCGCGATGGCGGTGAACGCGAAGAAGGCCGTCGTCTACCTGCTCGTGGTCTTCGTGCTGTACCTGATCATCACGGACCCCGAGAAAGCCGCCGAGTACGTCCAGGTGGGGTTCGAGGGCATCTCCGAGGCCGCCAAGGCCATCGGGGACTTCATGACCTGGCTCGCCAACGGAGGTAAGTGATGATCCGCCACCTGGTGCTCTTCCGGCTGAACGAGGGCGTCGGGCGCGACGACCCGAGGGTCGTCCGGGGCGAGGAGGCCTTCCGCTCGCTCGACGGCAGGATCCCGGAGATCCGCTTCTGGGAGTGCGCCTGGAACATCAGCGACCGCCCCATCGCCTACGACTTCGCCATCAACTCCGCGTTCGACGACGCCGAGGCGCTGCGCCGGTACGTGGAGCACCCGGAGCACCGGGCGGGCGTGGACATGTGGCGCGAGTTCGCCACCTGGGTGATCGCCGACTACGAGTTCTGACCCTCCGTCCGTCCGCGCCCCCCGCCGTGCCGGCGGGGGGTTTTCTCGTGCCCGCCCCACGCTCACCGCTCAACACGGAATATGCGGTGCTTGCACACAGTGAGTCAGTCTTGTGATGCTATGACCGCTTTTGACGGATGTGTTGACGGACATGAGAACGATGACGAGGTGGCGTTGACCGTGCCGGCCAGTACTGCGCCGCCCCAGGACGACGTGTCCCCCGACGCGGTCCAGACCCCCGCCAAGCGGCGGGGCGCCGACACCCGGGCCCTGACCCAACTGCTCTTCGGACAGCTCAAGGAGATGGAGCCGGGCACGCCGGAGCACGCCCGCGTGCGCGCGGCGCTGATCGAGGCGAATCTCCCGCTCGTGCGCTACGCGGCCGCCCGCTTCCGCTCCCGCAACGAGCCGATGGAGGACGTCGTCCAGGTCGGCACCATCGGGCTCATCAACGCCATCGACCGCTTCGACCCGGAGCGGGGGGTGCAGTTCCCGACGTTCGCGATGCCCACGGTGGTCGGCGAGATCAAGCGCTACTTCCGCGACAACGTCCGCACCGTCCACGTACCGCGCCGGCTGCACGAGCTGTGGGTCCAGGTCAACAGCGCGACGGAGGACCTCACGACCGCCTTCGGGCGGCTCCCCACGACCGCCGAGATCGCCGAACGGCTGCGCATCTCCGAGGACGAGGTGCTGTCCTGCATCGAGGCCGGACGCTCGTACCACGCCACCTCCCTGGAGGCCGCACAGGAGGGCGACGGGATGCCCGGGCTGCTGGACCGGCTCGGCTACGAGGACCCCGCCCTCGACGGCGTCGAGCACCGCGACCTGGTCCGGCACCTCCTCGTCCAGTTGCCCGAACGGGAGCAGCGCATCCTGCTGCTGCGTTACTACAGCAATCTCACCCAGTCCCAGATCAGTGCGGAGCTCGGCGTCTCGCAGATGCACGTGTCGCGCCTGCTGGCGCGCAGCTTCCAGCGGCTGCGGTCCGCAAACAGGATCGACGCGTAACCGGAACGAGCGAATCTCACAGAAGCGCCGCTACGCGCCTTTCTCAGCCGAAAGTCCGTCAGACCCCTTGTTTGCAGGGCTGTTTCGTCACTTGGATGTCGACATGTCACTACAGCGCGTTGCCGACATGTGACATTCTGCCGGAAGCGCGTTTGCCGGAGCTCCGGCGCCGGTATTCAGGTGAAGGCTGCGTTCCTCAGATCGGGAACGTCCGCCGCGACCGTCCCGCGACCCAAAGGGGGTGGCATGTCCGCAGAACAGGGCAGCTCGAAGGTGCTCACGCTCGCGGAGAGCGAAACAGCTCCCCATGCTCTCGACGCACTCGGCCCCATCGACCAAGGCCCGGCCACACCGGCTCCGGAGCTCCCGGACCAGGCGCAGCTCCCGGAGACGGCTGAACTGCCGGACACGGCGGCCCTCGACACCCGCACCCTGTCCCGCTCCCTGTTCCTGCGGCTCGCCGTACTCGAGGAGGACAGCCCGGAGCGTGCCTACGTCCGGGACACGCTGATCGAGCTCAACCTCCCCCTGGTGCGCTACGCGGCGGCTCGGTTCCGCTCGCGCAACGAGCCGATGGAGGACATCGTCCAGGTCGGCACCATCGGGCTGATCAAGGCGATCGACCGTTTCGACTGCGAACGGGGCGTGGAGTTCCCGACGTTCGCGATGCCGACGGTGGTCGGCGAGATCAAGCGGTTCTTCCGGGACACGTCGTGGTCGGTGCGGGTGCCGCGCCGGCTCCAGGAACTGCGCCTGGCGCTGACCAAGGCCGGCGACGAGCTCTCACAGAAGCTGGACCGCTCCCCGACGGTCGCCGAACTCGCCGCCGTGCTGGGCGTGTCGGAGGAGGACGTGGTCGACGGGCTCGCCGTCGGCAACGCCTACACGGCGTCCTCGCTCGACTCCCCGGCCCCCGAGGACGACGGCGGCGAGGGGTCGCTCGCGGACCGCCTCGGCTACGAGGACACGGCGCTGGAGGGCGTGGAGTACCGGGAGTCGCTCAAGCCGCTGCTGGCCAAGCTGCCGCCCCGGGAGCGGCGGATCATCATGCTGCGCTTCTTCGCCAACATGACGCAGTCGCAGATCGGCGAGGAGGTCGGCATCTCCCAGATGCACGTCTCGCGGCTGCTCACGCGGACCCTAGCCCAGCTGCGCGAGGGCCTGATCTCGGACTGAGGCACCGCACACCGCGGAGCGAGCGGCTCCGCGGGTGGAAACGGACGCGTGGCCGCCGGGGCGCCTGTCGAGGGCGCCACGGCGGCCCGCCGCGTTTCTCCGGCCGCTCGCGCTACTTCAGCGCCAGCCAGGCCACCGCGGCGACGACCGCCACGGCGAGGACGACGCCGATGATCAGGCCGACGCGGGGTCCGCCGCCGGTGGACGCGGCCTGCCGGCCCTGGGGGGCCTCGTCGACGAACGCGCGGAACATCTGGGTGCTGCCGGCGGGGTCGTGATTGCCCTGCGGGCCCTGGGTGTTAGCCATGTCACGAGACCCTAGCGAATGCCCGGCGGGCGGCCCAAGCGGGGCGGGGACAGGCCGCACGGAGCCCGGCGGCAGCTCGGTACGGAAGCCCCGCGACCCCCGCGACCTGCGCGTTTACTGTCGCGATTACTTGCCTTTGCCAAGTTTTTGAGCCGTCCGCGCCTTTTTTGCTTGCCTGTAGCAACCATCGAACCCTACGGTTGCTTCGAGCAACGAAACGGGAGGTGCCATGGCCGGGACGGCGCGGTACGAGGAACTGGTCCGGCAGTTCAGCGCCTTCGGCGTCGTCAAGCGGGAGATGAACCGGATCATGCCGGCCGGCTGCCCCGGCGGCTCCGCGTCCGTGCTGACGCTCCTCGGCCGGCACGGCCCCATGCGCATGAGCAGGCTCGCCGAGCTGCTCTCCGTGGACATGTCGGTCACCAGCCGCCACGTCGCCCACCTGGCCGAGCGCGGCTGGATCGAGCGCTCCCCTGACCCCGCCGACAAACGGTCCCGCATCCTGCGCCTCACCCCCGCCGGGCGGACGCAGCTCGACGAGCTGTTCCGGCGGACCACCCGGCTGCTCGCCGAGCGCCTGGACGACTGGTCCGACGAGGAGGTCGGACGCCTCACCCAGCTGATGGCCCGGCTCAGGGACAGCTTCGGCGAGTGCCGCACCGTGCCCCGGCCGGCGCCTCCCGCACGCGAACAGACCACCCGTACACCCGCAAGCACTTAAGAGAAGGACGCCCATGGCAACGACCACACCATCCGGTGTGCGGGCTCATGCCAAGCACGGGGGAGGCTCCTCCGCAGACGCTCCGATGACCCACCGGCAGATCATGGAGGCACTGTCCGGGCTGCTGCTCGGCATGTTCGCCGCCATCCTGTCGTCGACCATCGTCACCAACGCGCTGCCCGAGATAGTCGGTGACCTCGGCGGCGGCCAGAGCGCCTACACCTGGGTCGTCACGGCCTCGCTGCTGACGATGACCGCCTCCACCCCGCTGTGGGGCAAGCTCGCCGACCTGTTCAGCAAGAAGGTCCTGGTCCAGATAGCCCTCTGCGTCTTCGTCCTCGGCTCCGTCGTGGCCGGACTGGCGCAGAACCCGGCGATGCTCATCAGCGCGCGTGCCATCCAGGGCCTGGGCGCCGGCGGTCTGGCTGCCCTCGCCCAGATCATCATGGCCGCGATGATCTCCCCGCGGGAACGCGGCCGCTACTCCGGATACCTCGGCGCCACCTTCGCCGTCGCCACCGTCGGCGGCCCGCTGCTCGGCGGTGTCATCACCGACACCAGCTGGCTCGGCTGGCGCTGGTGCCTCTACGTCGGTGTGCCCTTCGCGCTGATCGCGCTCGTCGTCCTGCAGAAGACGCTGCACCTTCCCCTGGCCAAGCGCCGGGTCGAGGTCGACTGGGCCGGCGCCTTCTTCGTCACCGCCGCCGTCAGCCTGCTGCTCGTCTGGGTCACCTTCGCCGACGACAAGTACGACTGGCTGTCCTGGCAGACGGGCGTCATGGTCGGCGGCTCGGTCCTGCTGACGCTGGTCTTCCTGTTCGTCGAGAGCAGGGCCGCCGAGCCGATCATCCCGCTGCGCCTGTTCCGCAACCGCACCATCACCCTGGCCTCGCTGGCCTCGCTGTTCGTCGGCATCGCGATGTTCGCCGGCACCGTCTACTTCAGCCAGTACTTCCAGCTGGCCCGGGACAAGTCCCCGACCATGTCGGGCGTCATGACCATCCCGATGATCGGCGGCATCTTCGTGTCGTCCACGGTCTCCGGCATCGTCATCACCCGGACCGGCCGGTGGAAGGCCTGGCTGCTGGCCGGCGGCGTGCTGCTCACGGCGGGCCTGGGCCTGCTCGGCACCATGCGTTACGACACCCCGTACTGGCACATCGCCCTCTTCATGGCGCTGCTGGGTCTCGGCGTCGGCATGATGATGCAGAACCTGGTGCTGTGCACACAGAACCAGGTGGCCCCGAGCGACCTGGGCTCCGCCTCCTCCGTCGTGACCTTCTTCCGGTCCCTCGGCGGCGCGGTCGGCGTCTCCGTCCTCGGCTCGGTCATGTCGACCCGGATCAGCCACTACGCCCAGGACACCGTCGGACAGCTCGCACCGCAGGAGCAGGCGGCGGCCGCCAAGGCCTCCGGCAGCGGCGCGATCCCCGACATGGACCTGCTGCCCCCGCCCATCCGCACCTGGCTGGAGAGCGCCTACGGGCACGGCATCGCCGACATCTTCCTGTACGTCACCCCGGTCGCCCTGCTCGCCTTCCTGGTGACCCTGTTCATCAAGGAGGTCCCGCTGCGGACCACCGGCGCGCTGGCCCAGGCGGCGGAGGAGCAGGCCGGAGCGGTGACCCCGGCCGCCGGGAGCGTCCCAGCCCGCGCCGAGGAGGACACCGCCACCCCTGCGGCGGCCGCCGCCCCGGCTCCGGCCGCCCCCGCGGAGGAGCACGCCGCGGGAGGCGTCCCGGTGCGCGGCGTGGTGCGCGGCGCCGACGGCGGCCCCGTGCCGCAGGCGGCCGTCACGCTGATCTCGCTCGGCGGGCGCCAGCTGGGCCGCTCGGTGGCCCGGGCCGACGGCGGCTACACGGTGGACGCGCCCGGAGCCGGGTCGTACGTCCTGATCGCCGCGGCCGACGGCCACCAGCCGCAGGCGTCCACGGTCGTGGTGGACGGCGCGAGCGTCGCCCACGACATCCTGCTCAGCGGTACCGGCGGGCTGGCCGGCTCGGTGCACGCCGACGCCACCGGGGAGCCGGTGCCGGACGCCATGGTGATCGTCACCGACGTGCGCGGCGACCTGCTGGCCACCGGGAGCACCGGTGAGCAGGGCGAGTTCTCCTTCGCCGAGCTGGTGCCCGGCACGGTGACCCTCGCGGTGAACGCCGACGGGTACCGGCCGCGCGCGCTGCCCGTGGAGGTCGGCGGCGCCGGGACGACCCGCGTCGAGGTCGGCCTGGAGACGGGCGCCCGGCTGCTGGGCGTGGTCCGCACCCCGCACGGGCCGCTGGCCGACGCCCGGGTCACCCTGGTCGACGCGGCGGGCAACGTGACCGGCACGGCGACGACGGGTGCGGACGGCGCGTACGCCTTCGCCGACCTGGACGGTGGCGAGTACACCGTCATCGCCGCCGGCTATCCGCCGGTCGCCACCACGCTGACCGTCAGCGGCGGCGGAACCGACGGCCACGACATCGAGCTCGCCCACCCGGACGAGTGACCGAGAACCCCGGCCCGTGGCGGGCCGCGCGTCCTGTAGCGGAGACGCGCCCCGCCGCGGGCCGGTCCCACGACGACGGGTCCGCGAGGGACTCGAGGGAGCGAACGCAATGCCACTGACCGCGAGAATCCGCACCCGGGACGGGTGGGCCGTGCCGCACGCGGTCGTCACCCTCACCGACGCCACCGGAACGCAGGTGCTGCGCGCCGCGGCGGACACCGAGGGCGCCGTACGGGACTCCACCGCGCTCGCGCCGGGGGCGTACACCGTGATCGTCACCGCGGTCGGGTACGCGCCCGCCGCCGCCAGCGCCCTCGTCACCGCCCGTGGACGCGCCGAGGTGGGGGCGGTCACCCTGGCCCGTCAGGGCGGTGCCGAGCTGCCGCCGCCGGGGCCGTGGACCGTGGACCCGGCGCACTCGAGCGTGGCCGCCGTCGCCCAGCACCTGGGCATCTCCAGCGTGCGGGGCCGGTTCACCGACTTCACCGCCGTGGTGGAGGTCGCGCCGGACGACATCGCGAAGTCCCGGGTGGAGGCGGTGATCCGGGCCGCGTCCATCGACACCGGCAACGGCACCCGCGACACGCACCTGCGGTCCGCGGACTTCCTGGACGCCGAGCGCCACCCCGAGATCACCTACCGGTCCACCGGCCTGACCGGGACGGGTCCCGACCGCTGGACGGTCCACGGCGAGCTGTCCCTGCGCGGGGTCGTCCGCCCCGTCGACCTGGACCTGACCCACCTCGGCACCGGCGCGGACCCCTGGGGCGGCACCCGGGCGGCCTTCCGTGCCACGGCCGAACTGCGGCGCGAGGACTTCGCGATGCACTACAACCAGGTCGTCCAGGCCGGTGTCGCGGCCATCGGCACGACGCTGCGGGTGGAACTGGACGTCCAGGCGGTGCGGGGCGAGTCGCTCCCGGCCCTCTGAGAACCCGTCAGGGCGCTTCCTGGGCGTCGACGATGCGGCGGGCGAGGTCCCGCAGCTTCACGTTCTCCCGCTGCGAGGCCCGAACCAGGCTGTCGAAGGCGCCGGCCGCGTCGATGTCCATGCGCTCCATGAGGATGCCGGTGGCCTGGCCGATCAGGTCCCGGGTCCGCATGGCCTCGGTGAGCTGCTCGCGCACGGTGGCGGAGTCCAGGGCGATGCCCACGTGCGCGGTGAACAGCCGGCCGACCCGCAGCGCGGACTCGTCGAAGGCGCGCGGTTTGCGGGCGTATGCGGTGAGCACGGTCAGCCGGCGCCGGTCGGCGCGCAGCCGCAGCGAGAGCACGGAACGCAGGCCGAGGCCGGACAGGTCGTCCGCGCCCTCGTCACCCTCGCTGTCCTCGACCCCGGCCACCGGGGCGGTCCACAGCCGCTGCCAGTACGGCTGCTTCCCCGGCGCGGGCAGGCCGTCCTCGGCGGTGCGCACCACCTCGTCGGTCCAGGCGAGGGTCTGTCTGCGGTTGTCGCGCTCGATGACGGAGATGCCCGCGTGCTCGGCACCCGGCACCAGGTCCACGGTGAGCCGGACCGCCGTGTCCAGGGTGCTGTCGGTGGTGGAGGTCTCGTGCAGTCGGCGGGCTGCGTCCGTCAGCGCTTCCGCCAGGTCGTGACCGGCAGGGAAACGGGGCAAATCAGAAAACCGGGACGCAGCCACCACGAACCTCTTCGGCGAGCACGACCGAACCGGCCGTGCGCAGGAGAGCTCCGCAGCACATTCCCGACTGCGAGCACAGGACGGACAGAATTTTAGCCGCTTCCTGCGACGCGCTCCTACGTGGTGCAATGGGTGCGGGTCAGGAAGAGGCCTTGCCGGAATCCCGGACGCACGTCTGCCAGGTGACTGTCGTGACCTTCCCTCCCGATCCCTCCGGGGAACACGCACCCACCGCACCCGCACGGTTCCCGTTCCCACCCGAGATCGACTTCTCCAACGCGGACGGGCTGCTGCCGCGGATCATGGCCCGCGCCCTGCCCCGCCCCGGCCGGCCGGCGCCGCTCCTGGTCCTCGACCTCACCGCCACGGAGTTCATGGACTCCCAGGGCGTCCGTCTCATCAACGACGTGAACCGGCTGCTGCGCCCGGAGACCGTGGTCCACGTGGTGGCCCGCCCGGACGGCCTGGCGAGCCGCGTACTGGAACTGACCGGCGTGCGCCGCGACATCCCGGTCTTCGACAACCTCCCCGAGGCGATGGCGGCCCAGGGCCTAGCCTGACGCCATGGCACCGAACATCGCGACGAACACCCGTGTCTCCCTGGACGAGCTGCTGGACTTCGTACGGCCCCGCCACCGGGCCGTCCTGCTGACCCGGCGGGCGGACGGCGGCCCCCAGGGCTCGCCGCTGACCTGCGGGGTCGACGACTCGGGACGCATCGTGGTCTCCACGTACCCGGAGCGCGCCAAGACGCGGAACGCCAAGAGGGACGACCGGGTGAGCCTGATCGTCCTGAGCGACGAGTGGAACGGGCCGTGGGTGCAGATCGACGGCACCGCCGAGGTGCTGGACGCGCCCGAGTCCGTGGAGCCGCTGGTGGAGTACTACCGGAACATCGCCGGTGAGCACCCCGACTGGGACGAGTACCGGGCGGCGATGGTCGGGCAGGGCAAGTCGATCATCCGGATCACCCCGGAGCGCTGGGGGCCGGTGGCCACCGGCGGTTTCCCCGCGCGCCTCGCCGAGCGGGACTGAGGGGGCGGCCCCGCTCCCGGCCGGGACCGGACGGTTCCGCCGAGCAGCACGGCCGCCGCCCCCACCAGCAGGCTCGTCCCCGGGCCGGCGGGAGGTCAGCCGCCGGTCCGCTCGCGGGTGAGGTCGTAGAAGGTCGCCGTGCC
This sequence comes from Streptomyces pilosus, assembly GCF_014649835.1. GTDB lineage: Bacteria > Actinomycetota > Actinomycetes > Streptomycetales > Streptomycetaceae > Streptomyces > Streptomyces pilosus. Next base: position 105,006 of record NZ_BMTU01000003.1, read on the forward strand.
GGCCGTCACCTCCGTGAAGTTCTCCTCCACCCAGGCCGTGATCTGCGCGGAGGTGCCGGAGTCGCGGCCGCCGCCGCCCATGCCGCCGCCGGCGACGAAGTAGTGGATCCTCCCGTCCGCCACGTACTCCTGGAACTGCGCGAGTGTCGGCGAGGGGTCGGTGCCGTTGAAGCCGCCGATGGCCATGACGGGTGCTCCGGTGGCGAGCTGGTAGGCGGCGGCGTTCTGGGCGCCGACGGCGGCGGCGGCCCAGGTGTGGTCGCCGGCGTCCGTCTCCAGCAGTTCCTTCGCCTCCGCGCCGACGTTCGTACCGCCGAGGAGGCCGCCCGTGCCGCCGGCGCCGGGCATCCCGCCGGCCTCGGCGCCGCCGCCGGGGGTGTTCCGCTGGGTCCGGCCGGGGAGTTGTCCGTTCCCTCCGCCGTCCTGGCCGTCCTGGCCGTCCTGGCCCGTCGGTCCGCCGCCGGGGAAGCCGCCGTTGCCGCCGTCGCCGTCCGTGGCGCCTCCGGGCGGTGCCTGGCCCCGCTGGTTCTGCCCGCCGCCGGGGAAACCGCCGGGACCGCCGCCGCCTCCGGGCCGTCCGCCGCCGCCCATGCCGGCCCCCGCCGGACCGGCCGTGACGATCGAACCGGAGTGCCCCTGCTGGACGGTGCTCAGCGTGTACGCCGTCGGACCGGCCAGCGCCGCCGCCAGGGCGAGGCCCGCCGCGCCGAGCGCCACCCGGCGCCCCACCCGGCCCGCGAGGACCAGGCCGAGCGCGGCGACCAGCCCGCCCACCAGGACCGGCCACTTCAACCAGGGCAGGTAGTCGGGCGTGCGGTCGAGCAGGACGTACCCCCAGGCCGCCGTCGCCGTGCCGGCCGCGGCCAGGGTGAGCGCCGCCCACGGCTCCCGCCGCCTCTCCCACAGGGCCACCGTGCCCATGCCGGTCACGGCCGCGAGGTAGGGGGCGAGGGCCACCGTGTAGTACTGGTGGAAGATGCCGGCCATGTAGCTGAAGACGGCCGTGGTCATCAGCAGCGAGCCGCCCCACACCAGGAACGACGCCCGGGCGGGGTCGGTCCGTGCGGCCTTGCGGGTGAGGACCAGGCCCCCGGCGAGCAGGATCAGCGCGGCCGGCAGCAGCCAGGAGATCTGGCCGCCGACCTCGGAGTCGAACATCCGGTCCCAGCCGGTCTCCCCCCACTGGCCGCCGCCACCGCCCATGCCGCCGCCCCCGACGCTGCCCGTCTCGTCGCCGTTGAGCCGGCCGAGGCCGTTGTAGCCGAAGGTCAGTTCCAGGAAGCTGTTGTTCTGCGAGCCGCCGATGTACGGCCGCGAGGACGCGGGCCAGAGTTCCACGACCGCCACCCACCAGCCCCCGGACACGACCAGCGCGGCCGTCGCCAGGGCGAGTTGCACCAGCCGCTTCCGCACCCGCACCGGCGCGCAGACACCGTGGACGAGCGCGAGGGGAGGAAGGATCAGGAACGCCTGCAGCGTCTTGGTGAGGAAGGCGAAGCCGATCACGGCCCCGGCCCACACCAGCCACTTGGTACGGCCGTCCTCGACGGCCCGCAGGACGAGGTAGCAGGCGAGGGACATCAGCAGCGCCAGCATCGCGTCCGGGTTGTTGAACCGGAACATCAGCGCCGCGACCGGGGTGAGCGCGAGGACCGCGCCCGCGATCAGACCGGCCACCGCGCCGAAGCGGCGGCGGACGGACGCGTACACGACGGCGACCGTGCCGACACCCATCAGCACCTCCGGCACGAGGATCGCCCAGGAGTTCAGGCCGAAGATCCGCACCGACAGCTCCATCGGCCACAGGGAGGCCGGGGGCTTGTCGACGGTGATGGCGTTCGCCGCGTCCAGGGAACCGAAGAAGAACGCCTTCCACGACTCGCTGCCGGCCTGCACGGCCGCCGAGTAGAAGGAGTTGGCGTAGCCGGAGGCGCTCAGGTTGTACAGGTAGAGCGCGCCGGTCACCAGCAGCAGGGCGAGCAGGGCGGGGCGTGCCCAGCGCGGATCCCGCGTGGTGCCGGGCGTCGCCGGGCCGGGCGGCACGGGCGCGGTGTCCGGGAGGGACGGATCGGCCGGGGGGCGCGTCCGGTCGTACTGCGTGGTCATCGGAAGTCCCTCGGGTCGTGGTCGGCGGGGTCGGAAGGGGTGCGGGGGGCGGGGACGGCCGGGGTGTGGGGAGCGGGGACGGCCGGGGTGTGGGCAGCGGTCGTGCCCTCGGCTCCGTCGGGGAAGACCCACGCCCGGAACAGCAGGAACCGCAGCACGGTGGCCGCGAGGTTCGCGGCGACGAGCACCGCGAGTTCGGTGGCGTGGGCGGGGTCGCCGCCGGCCGTGTTCAGCGCGGCGAGCGAGCCGCTGGTCAGCGCGAGACCGATGCCGAAGACGACCAGCCCCTGCGCCTGGTGCCGGACGGCCCCGGCACGCCCGCGCACCCCGAACGTGAGGGGAGAAGCGGGCCTGGAGGGAGCCGCGCAGGATCAGGTTGTAGGCGCGGCTGATGAACTCCCGCTTGGCGCCGCGCACCACCCGCGCGCTGCGGCTCAGCCGGGAGCCGATGGCGAGGTCGGAGTGGCCGGAGATCAGCGGGGCGACCAGCGGCAGCAGGGCGTTGAGGTCGGTGGAGAGGTCGACGTCCATGTAGGCGAGGACGGGGGCGTCGGAGTCCTCCCAGACCGTCCGCAGCGCCCGGCCGCGGCCCTTCTGCTCCAGGCGGACGGCCCGGACCTCCGCGATCCGCTCCGCCAGCTCGCCGGCCACCTGCGGGGTGCCGTCGGTGGAGGCGTTGTCGGCGATCGTGATGCGGAACGCGTAGGGGAAGGTGCGGCGGAGGTGCTCGTGCAGTCTGCGGACGCACGGCCGGAGGTCCTTCTCCTCGTTGTGGACGGGGATCACGACGTCCAGGACCGGCGTGCCGGCCCCGGCGGCCGGGAGGTGCTCCCGTGCCGGCAGGGTGCCGGGAGAGGAATCGGTTCGCATGGAACCGACTCTCGTCAGGCGCCCTGTCGTACCCGTGTGGTGAGGCTGTGCCCCGACTGTGAGTACGGCGGCGCCGGCCGGGCGTCCACGGCGGGCAGGTGGAGGCTGAACACGGTGCGCCCGGGGGCGCTGTCGACGGTCACCGCTCCGCCGTGCGCGGCGGCGACGGCCTGCACGATGGCCAGGCCCAGGCCGGTCGACCCGGTGGACCGGGTGCGCGCCGAGTCGCCGCGCGCGAACCGTTCGAAGACGTGGGGGAGCAGGGCGGGCGGGATGCCGGGACCGTCGTCCGCGACGTCCACCCGGAGCCAGGGACCGTCGCGGCGCACCCGCGCGGTGACGGTGGTGCCCGGCGGGGTGTGGGTGCGGGCGTTGCCGAGCAGGTTGACGAGGACCTGCTGGAGCCGGGCCGCGTCACCGGTCACCGGGGCGGGGCCATCGGGTAGTTCCAGTCGCCAGACATGGTCCTGACCTGCGGCGCGGGCGTCGCTGACGGTGTCCACGACGAGCGGTACGAGGTCGGTCGGCCCGCACTGCAGGGGGCGGCCCGCGTCCAGCCGGGCCAGCAGCAGCAGGTCCTCGACCAGCAGGGACATCCGGCCCGCCTCGGACTCGATCCGGCCGAGCGCGTGCCGGGTGTCGGGGCCGACCTCCTCCCGGCCGCGGCGGGTGAGCTCGGCGTACCCGCGGATCGAGGCGAGCGGTGTGCGCAGCTCGTGGCCGGCGTCCGCGACGAACTGCCGTACCCGTGTCTCGCTCTCCTGGCGGGCGTGCAGGGCGCCGTGGACGTGGTCGAGCATCCGGTTCAGCGCGGCCCCGACCCGGCCGACCTCGGTGTGCGGGTCGCACTCGGACGGGGGGACGCGCTCCTCGAGGGTGACCTCGCCGCGGTGCAGGGGGAGTTCGGAGACGCGGGTGGCGGTGGCCGCGACCCTGCGCAGGGGGCGGGTGGCGACGCCGATGAGGACGGCACCGGCCAGCGAGGCCGCGACGAGACCGGCGGCGGTGACGCTGATCTCCACGAGGATCAGGGTGTTGATCGTGCTGTCCACATCGGCCGTGGGGAGGGCGACGTAGAAGGCGCCGTTGGTGCCGACCTGGTGGGCGACCCGGTAACTCCCCAGTCCGGGGATGTCCGCGGTGTGCTCGTCGTGGTCGCGCGGGACGGTGCCGAGGGCCGCCAGCTGGGCGTCGGTGAGGTCACCGGCCTCGGGCGCGGTGACCTCGTTCACGACCTTCTCGTTGCTCACCACGCCCCCGGTCACCCGGCCGTCCTCGACGGTCGCGCCGATGACGCCGAAGCCCTGAGGGCCCTTGGTGACGAAGCCGAGGGGGTCGTCCTGGCGCAGCGGTTCGGGGAGCGGCCGGCCGCCGGCCGGGCCGCCCGCCGCCCGCATGGCCACCTCGCGCACCTGGCCGTCCAGTTGCGCGTACAGATGGGACCGCAGCGCCAGTGTCGTCACCGTGCCGATGACCGCGCACACCACCGCGATCAGCGCCACGGACGCGACGACGAGCCGCGTCCGCAGGGTCCGTGGGCGCGGTCGCCGCCGCCCGTTCACGACACCGCGGGCTTGATCAGGTAGCCGGCGCCGCGCCGGGTGTGGATCATCGGCTCCCGGCCGGCGTCGATCTTCCGGCGCAGGTAGGAGATGTACAGCTCGACGACGTTCGCCTGGCCGCCGAAGTCGTAGGACCAGACCCGGTCGAGGATCTGGGCCTTGCTGAGCACGCGCCGCGGGTTGCGCATGAGGAAGCGCAGCAGTTCGAACTCGGTGGCGGTGAGGTGGATGCCCTGACCGGCCCGGGTGACCTCGTGGCTGTCCTCGTCGAGGGTGAGATCGCCGACGACCAGCACGGAGCCGGGGCGGCGGTCGGCGGCGCCGGAGCGGCGGATCAGTCCGCGCAGCCGGGCGACGACCTCCTCCAGGCTGAACGGCTTGGTGACGTAGTCGTCCCCGCCGGCCGTCAGTCCGGCGATCCGGTCCTCGACGGCGTCCTTGGCGGTCAGGAACAGCACGGGCACGTCGGGCAGGTCGCGGCGCAGCCGCCCGAGGACGGCCAGCCCGTCCATGTCCGGCAGCATCATGTCCAGGACGACGGCGTCGGGCCGGAAGTCACGGGCGGCGCGCAGGGCGCCCTGTCCGTCCCCGGCGCTGCGGATCTGCCAGCCCTCGTAGCGCAGGGCCATGGACAGCAGCTCGGTGATCGACTGCTCGTCGTCCACCACGAGCACGCGGACGGGGCTCCCGTCCGGCCTGAGCAGTGCGGTGCGCCCCTGGGGCGAGGTCGTGGTCATACCGCACACGATGGGGGGCACCTCTGAGAACACTCTTTCCCCCGCCTGTGTTTTCCCTGAGAAACCCCCGGTCCCCCGCCCTCACCGCCCCGGCAGCCCGAAGAGCCGTGCCGCGTTGTCGTGACACACCCCCCGCAGCCACGCCTCACCGAGCCCCAGCCGCTCCAGCGCGTGCAGCTGGTGCACGTACGGATAGGGGATGTTGGGGAAGTCCGTACCCAGCAGGACCCGGTCCCCGAGGGCGTCCAGCCGGGGCAGCGCCCGCCGGGGGAACGGCGCCATGCGCTCGCTGAAGTCGGTGAGCGCCATCGTGGTGTCCAGCCGCACCTCCCCGTACCGCTCGGCGAGGTCCAGGAAGTCCTCGTACTCGGGCATCCCGAGGTGGGCCACCACCAGTCGCAGTCGGGGGTGGCGGGCCAGCACCCGGGCGACCGGCCCGGGGCCGGTGTGCTTGCCCGGCGCGGGACCCGACCCGCAGTGGATCACCACCGGCACCCCCGCGTCGGCGAGCAGGCCCCAGGCCGCGTCGAGCGCCTCGTCGGCCGGGTCGTACGCGCCCACCTGCACGTGTGCCTTGAAGACGCGCGCACCCGCGTCCACCGCCTCCGCGACGTAGTCCGCGACGTCCGGCTCGGGGAACAGCGTCGCGGTGTGCAGGCAGTCGGGCGTGCGCCGGGCGAAACCGGCCGCCCACGCGTTGAGCCAGCGCGCCATGCCCGGCTTGTGCGGGTAGAGCATCGCGGTGAACGCCCGCACGCCGAACGCCCGCAGGATCGCGGCCCGTTCGCCCTCCTCCGCGCGGTAGGTGATCGGCCACTCGACGCCGCCGGTCAGCGGTCCCAGCGCGTCGAAATAGGCCCACACCTTGCGCAGCACCCGTTCCGGCATGAAGTGCGTGTGCACGTCGACGAGCCCCGGCAGCCCGAGTCCCTCCCAGAAACGCCGCACGTCGCCGGCTTCGGCTCGGGTCACGCGGTGATCGCTCATGCCGACACGATCACCCGCGGACGCGCCGCCGGTCCAGGGGCGGGGTCAGAACAGCCCGTCCTGCGCGGCCGGCTTCTCCTTCAGCGGACCGACCGGCACCGCACCTTCCCTCCCGGTGGCCGGGAGCAGGTCCCACCCGGTGAGCAGCCTGGTGTCCAGGACCACCACCCCGCCGCCCGTCAGCAGGTGCAGATCGGGTCCGGCGGCGGCCACCAGCTCACCGCTCACCGCGCCCCCGGCGACCAGCTCGCGGACCTCCCCCACCGCGGCCGGCCCCTCCGTCAGCCCGAACACGCCGACGTGGTCGACGGGTTCGAACGGGGCGGGGGTGAGCGACTCCGGCCACCCGCTGAGGGCGCGGGCCCGCTCGTGCAACCCGGCGATCTCCTCCGCGCGCTCCCCGGCCGTCGCCGGGAGCACCGCCCTCGCCGCCCGCTTGGCGGCGTAGGGGATCCGGTCGGGCACACCGAGCGCGGAGCGCAGCAGCTCCTCGGTGCGGCGCGCCGCCATCAGCGGCCCGCTGCCCAGCCAGGTGAAACAGACCGCGCCCTGCTCCAGCAGCCGGGCCCGCCCCCGCTGCACCGCGGTGATCCCGGCCTTGGCCATCCCGGGCCCGAACCAGGCCAGGTACACGCGGTAGGGCCGCGGATCGTCCGCGAGGGTGTCGGCGGCCACCGAGTGCGCCCGGTCCAGCCGGGCGCACTCCTCGCAGCGCGCCCCCGTACTGCGCCCGGGCACCGCCGCCCCGAGCGGACACGCGTGTCCCCGCGCCCCCACGCAGGTCCGCACGTCCCCCTCCGCGACGCCGAAGGCCACCCGCCTGCCCCGGGTCAGCACCGAGCGCCGGCCGCCGTCCCAGATCAGCACGGGCCCGTCCGCCGTCCACCGCAGCCCCGTACACCTCCATGCCTGTGCCATCACGCCGAGCGTAGGGGGACCCACTGACAACGCTCCCGCCCGGCGGCTCAGCCCCCGGCCGCCGCGGTCCCGGCGGCGGCCCGGGCCTCACCGCGGGCGGCGGGCCTGGCGTTCCGTACGGGAGCCGGGGCCGCCGGCTTCCGTCCGCGGCCCGCCAGCAGGCACCCGACGCACTCCGTGTGCCCCTCGCGGGCGCCCGCGTCCCGCACCCGCCAGTCCCACTGGTCCCTCGGCCGCGGCCCCGACGGTTTGCCCCACCCGGCCAGGTGCAGTCCCCAGGTGACGAGGAGGGAGACCACCACGACGCCCGCGCCCGCGATCAGCAGCGGTCCGGACCCGGCGCAGACGCCCACGCCCAGCACGGTGGTACCGGCGATGGCGACGGCGAAACCGGTCCAGCCGGCGACCGTGTGCCCGTGGTCATATGGATGCGCGCTCATGTCTGCCCCTTCGCGCAGTCGGCGTTCCCACGACGTGATGTCTCACGTCGTGAGCAATTTACTACAGAAATCTCTCATGAGCTAAGGGAAAAGGGGAACCCCGGGATGCACGCCACTCCGCGCCCGCCCGCCACACAGGAACAGGCGATGTGGGCGATGGACCAGCTCATCGCCACCCATCTGGTCGGCCAGCAGGAGATGGCCCAGCTGGTGGGGCTGAACGTCACCGACATCACCTGCTTCGGCTTCGTCATCGCGGCCGGGGAGGACCTGCTCACGGCGGGCGAGCTGGCGGAGCGCGTGCACGTCACGACGGGCGCGATGACGGGGATCCTCAACCGCCTCGAACGCGCGGGCTACGTCACCCGCCGCCCCGATCCCGCCGACCGCCGCCGCGTCCGCGTGGCCGCACGGCCGGAGGCCGTGGCCCGCGTCCGGGAGCTCTACGAGCCGTACTACGCCCGTCTCGCCGGGCTCTTCGCGGACTACTCCGCCGACGAGCTGGCCGTCCTCCACGACTGGTTCACCCGTGCGACCTCCCTCGCCGGCTCCTTCATGGAGGAGCGGCGCGGGACCGGCTGACGCCGGGGGCGCCCCGCGACGGCACGGGTCCGCCGAGGTGCCGGGCCCGGCCGGCGGTGCCACTCTGATCTCTGAGGCATGGCACGGCTCGGGGATGTCCGAAAGGCCGAACACATGGCGAGCAATGTCAGCGGTACGCGCCACCACGGGACCGGGACGCGGGCGGAGAGCACCTGGGCGACGAGCTGGACGGTCGCCGCGGCGGTCCTGATGACCTTCGGCGGCATCATGGCGATCTTCCAGGGGATCGCCGCCATCGCCGAGGACGACGTCTTCGTCAGCACCCGGAACTTCACCTACGAGTTCAGCCTGACCGGCTGGGGCTGGGTCCACCTGATCCTCGGCGCGCTGGTGACCGCCGCCGGCATCGCCCTGTTCCAGGGGGCCACGTGGGCCAGGATGGTGGGCGTGGCCCTGGCCGGGCTCAGCATGATCGCCAACTTCGTGTGGCTGCCGTACTACCCGGTGTGGTCGATCGTCCTCATCATCATCGACGGCTTCATCATCTGGGCCCTGTGCGCACCCCGCCGCGAGAGCCGGGCGTAGGGCGCGCGCCCACGGCCTGGGGCACCCTGTGGCCCTGGCTGGCCCAGGTGGCCGGGGTGGTGGTGATGGTCGCCGCCTACTTCCTGCTCCCCCTCCACGGTCTCGGGCCGCACCGCCCGGTCCTGAGCTGGGTGCTCTTCTGCCTCGCGCTGACGCTGATCGCGCTCATGCTGCTGCGGCAGGTCGTGCGGGTGCTGCTGTCCGTCCCCGGCGTCCGTCCGGGCATGGTCATCCCGCCCCTGATGTGCCTGTCCATCCTGGTCTTCGCCACCGCCTACCTGGCGCTGGCGAAGAGCCCGGGGGAGATCGACGGCATCGCCACCCGGCTGGACGCCCTCTACTTCACGCTGGTCACCCTCGCCACGATCGGCTACGGCGACATCACCCCGCACGGGCAGACCGCGCGGCTGGTCGCCGTCCTGCAGATCCTCTACACGTTCGTCTTCCTCACCGCCGCGGCCACCAGCCTGACCCGCTACCTGCGCGAGACGCTCCGCCGCCGCGAGCACCCGCACCGGCCGAGGTGATCCGCCACATCGCGCCCTAATGTGAGCTGCGTCACACTAGTAACGGTGGGGATCCGCTTCCCCGGCCCCCGGACGAACGCCGGCCGATCCGGCCGTCGACGTCCGCCCGCGGCCATCCGGTACCGCAACCTTCCGAGGGGTGTCCGCTCATGAGCGGCATGGACGCAACTGCTCTCGACAGCCTGCGCACGGCCTTGCGAGGACGTGTCGTCACTCCGCGGGACGCGGAGTACGACGAGACCCGCAGCATCTACAACGCCATGATCGACCGGCGCCCCGCCGCCCTCGCCCGGTGCACGGGCGCGGCGGACGTGCGCACCACCATCGCCTTCGCCCAGGAGACGGGCGCCGACCTCGCCGTCCGCGGCGGCGGGCACAGCGGGCCGGGCCTGTGCCTGATCGACGGCGGGCTCACCCTCGACCTGTCCCCGATGCGCTGGGCCCGGGTCGACCCGGAGTCCGGCACCGTGCGGGTGGGCGGCGGGAGTCAGCTCGGCGACCTGGACCACGAGGCGCACTCCTTCGGCCGGGGCGTACCGAGCGGGATCAACTCGACCACCGGGGTCGGCGGCCTCACCCTGGGCGGCGGCCACGGCCACCTCACCCGCAAGTACGGCCTGACGGCCGACAGTCTGATCGGCGCCGACGTCGTCCTGGCCGACGGCAGCGTCATCGCCGTCTCCGAGAAGGAGCACCCGGACCTGCTGTGGGCGCTGCGCGGCGGCGGGGGCAACTTCGGAGTGGTCACGTCGTTCACGTTCCGGACGCATCCGGTGGACACCGTCGGGGTGGCGGCGACCGTGTGGCCGGTGGAGCGCACACCGGAGGTGCTGCGCTGGTACCGCGAGTTCCTGCCGGCCGCGCCGGAGGACATCAACGGGTTCTTCGCGCTGATGACCGTGCCGCCGGCACCGCCCTTCCCGGAACCGATCCACGGCCAGAAGATGTGCGCCGTGATCTGGTGCTGCACGGGCGACATCGCGGACGGCCGCCTGGAGGAGACGCTGTCCGTGGTGAACGACCCGGCCCCGCCGGCCTTCCACTTCGCCACGCCGATGCCCTACCCCGCCCTGCAGACCATGTTCGACGAGCTCGTCCCCAAGGGCCTGCAGTGGTACTGGCGGGGCGACTTCTTCGACGGCATCCCCGACGACGCCGTCGCCGTGCACGAGCGCTACGGCCACGCCCTCCCCACGGGTCTGTCGACGATGCACCTGTACCCGGTGGACGGAGCGGCCCACCGGGTCGCCCCCGGCGAGTCGGCCTGGGCTTACCGGGACGCCGTCTGGTCCGGTGTCATCGCCGGCATCGACCCCGACCCTGCCAACGCCGACACGATCCGCCAGTGGTGCGTCGACTACTGGACCGACCTCCACCCGCATTCCATGGGCGGCTCGTACGTCAACTTCCTCGGCGAGGCGGAGGGCCCGGAACGCGTCCGTTCCACCTACCGCGACAACTACGACCGTCTGGCGGCGGTCAAGCGCGCCTACGACCCGCACAACTTCTTCCACGCCAACCAGAACATCGTCCCGGCCGCGGCCTGACCGCCACCCGCCGCGGGGTGCCCGGCGGTGATCCCGCCGAGGCCGCTGCCCGCCCCCTCGAAGACCTCAATGCCCTTCTCGAAGGTCTTCCCCGCCTTCTTCTTCGAGCGGACCTTCTTGACCACCGCCGGAAAGAACCGGGCCCTCGACCGACGGTGCGCAATCAACGAAAGAGGCCCCGCGGATCACTCCGCGGGGCCTCTGCTCACTGTGCACTCGGCAGGATTCGAACCTGCAACCTTCTGATCCGTAGTCAGATGCTCTATCCGTTAAGCTACGAGTGCTTGTCTTTTCAGTTGTCTCGCCGCTCCCGGCCCTTGCGGCCCGCTCGCGGCGACAGGAAGAACATTACATGACTGCCGCCGCCATGTGAAATCCATTGGCCTCACCCCTTGTGACCTGCACGAACGCCGGATCCGAGGGGGGAGCCGGGGGCAGCCGGAGGGGGACCGCACGACGAAGCCCCGGCCGCAGGGGCCGGGGCTTCGTGGCGGTGCGGAGGCGGAGGGATTTGAACCCTCGATGGGCTTTAAGACCCAAACCGCATTAGCAGTGCGGCGCCATAGACCGGACTAGGCGACGCCTCCTCACACATGACCTTCCGCGCGTGAGCGCGGGCGGTCGATGCGTGCCGATGATGACACAACCGCGTGGGGTGTCACCAATCGGTGCCCACGGTACTAGGCGGGAAGCCCGCAGGGCAAAGCACTTCCGGTCATCGGTCCGGCGTGGCGCGGTGACCGCCCGCCGCGGGGCCGGCTCTCCCCTTTCCCTCCCGGGCCCGGACGGCTGTCCTCCCGGGCCCGGACGGCTGTCCTCCCGGGCCCGGACGGCTGTCCTTCCGGGCCCGGACGGCGAGTCGGGGCACAGGGGGGCGTAAAGGTCCCGCGAAGATCCGGGACGCGTCGATGCAGGCAGACACCGCTCCGGAGGGCACCGGGCGTCACGGCGCCGTCACTTCCTGATGCGATGTACGTCCCATCCGGCGCCGCGAGCGCGACCCCAGCCCGTAGACTCCCTCGCGTGACACGTTGCGGGCAGGTTGGCAAGATGGCCCGAGCGGTCGGCACGTCGCGGTAACAGGGAGGAAGCGGTCTCGTGAGCAGCAGGCCATCCCGAGGCGCTGCTCGCCTCGCAGCCATACTGGACGCGCTTCCCGACGCGCTGGTGCTGGTCAACGCCAACGGGACCGTCGTCAACGCCAACACCATCGCCCTGGAGGCCTTCGAGACCCCGGGCACGGCGCTGGTGGGGCGCGGGCTGCTGGACCTGCTGCCGCAGTTCGACAGCAAGCTCATCCCGGGGTCCATGCGGCGGCCCGACCACATCGACCCCCGCGCGCGCACCAAGCCGACCCGGATGACCGCCCGGCGCACCGACGGCAGCGAGTTCCCCGTCGAGGTCACCAGCGCGAACCTGGACACCGGTCAGCAGGCCTACGACAACTACGGCTACGCCGGCGACGAACTGCTGATGCTCGTCGTCCGCGACCTCTCCGGCACCGTGGACACCGAGGCCGAACTCGCGCGGTCGCAGCGGCAGACCGAGATGATCCTGCGCGCCGCCTCCGAGGGCGTCGTCGGCACCGACACCGACGGACGGATCGTCCTCGTCAACCCGGCCGCCGCCCAGATACTGGGCTACCGGGCCGGTGAACTCGGCGGGCGCGAACTGCACACCCTCGTCCTGCACTCGCGCGCCGACGGCTCCCCCTTCCCCTACGACGAGTCCCCGCTCGCCGACACCCTGCGCTCCGGACGCAAGCACCGGGTGCGCGGGCAGGTGCTGTACTCCAAGAGCGGCGACAAGCTGCCGGTCGACCTGACGACCGCTCCGGTGCGCGACGGCGACCAGCTCGTCGGCGCCGTCATGACCTTCCTCGACCGCCGCCCCTACGACGCGCTCGCCCGCGAGAAGGAGGCGGCCGAGCGGGAGCACGCCGAGGAGCTGGAGCGCCTCGCCGAGGAACACGGCTCGGAGCTCACCGCCCTGCGCCAGAGCCACATCGCCGAACTGGAACAGCTCACCGAGCAGCACGCGGAGGAACTCGCCGCGAACGAGGAGCGCTACGCCGCCCTCGGCGAGCGGGAGAAGGACCGGTACGAGGCCCTCGCCGCCCGGCACGAACAGCTGCTCACCCTGCTCGGCCGGTCCCTGCGCGGCCCGCTGGACGAACTGCGCCGCGAGCTGTCCGCGCTGGCCGCCGACGACGCCGGACAGCTGTGGCCGGAGGCCAACCAGGTGCTCCACCACCTGTCGGCCGGCTACGCCCGCATCACCACCCTCATCGACAACGTGCTCGGCTACCAGCGGCTCGACGTCGGCGCCGAGCAGGTGGCCCGGACGAAGGTGATGCTCGACGCCGTCGTCGCCGCCGGGGTCGACGGGGCCGTGGAACTGATCGGTCCGGGGCGGGTGCAGTTCGCCGTGCACGCGCCGCCCATCGAGGCGGAGGTGGACCCGCGGCTGCTCGCCACGGCCCTCGCGCACCTGGTCGCGGACGTCGCCGGTGTCGACGCGACCGGCAACACGCCCCTGTCGGCGGGCGGTTACCTGGACAACACCGTGGTGGTCGCGGCCGCGCAGCGCGGCGAGGTGGTCCGCATCGAGGTGCGCGGCCCGTACGGCGGCGGCGACCCGGTGCACGAGCCGATCGTGCGCGGGATCGTCCGCGCGCACGGCGGTGTGCTGCAGACGCACGAGGTGCCGGGGATGAGCGGCAGCGCCTTCGTCCTGGAGGTGCCGATCGGCGGCGGGGCGGGGGCCGTGGCGGCCGCTCCGGCTCCCGTACCGGCCGAGGCCCCGGTGACGGCTGAGCTTCCGGTGCCGGCTGAGGCCGAGGTGCCGGCCGTGGAGGCCGGTGGCGGGCGGCGACGGGCACGGCGTTCCTCCGTGGACGCCTTCCTGGACAGCGAGGTGTCCGGCACGGACGAGGGCGCGGCCGCCGGGCCGGCGCCCACCGGTGCGGCGCCCACCGGCCGGCGCAGGCGCCGCGCGGCCGCCGAAGAGCCCGCGGTGGCACAGCTTCCGGCCCAGGCGCCCGGTGAGGCCACGACGGCGTCCGGCGGTACCGGCCGGCGGCGTGGCAGGCCCGCCGAGGACGCGTCGGCCGGCGCCCGGCTCGAACTCGCCGGTGGCGGGGTCTCCGAGGGGGCCGTCGTCACCGCCGCCGAGCACGCGGCGGGCGCCGCCGCCTCGAACACCGGCCTGGGCGGGACCGTACCGCCGCAGGGCGTTCCCGCGCCCGCCGGCCGACGGGCCGGGCAGGGGGCCGCCGAGCAGCAGGCGCTGCCGCCGGCGTTGCCCGCGCCCTCCGCCGGCCGGAACGGGTCGGCCGGGGCGCCCCCGTCGGCCGCAGTGGCCGTGCACGTACCGGCCCAGGCGTCGGGACAGGCGTCCGGACAGGCGGAGCAGCAGCCGACGGGACGGCGCCGGCGGGCGCTGGCCGCCGCCACCGAGCGGGCCGCTGCGCAGGAGGCCGCGCCGCGCACCGTGTTCGCGCTGCCGCCGGCCGAGGCGGACCAGGGGGAGGAGACCGGGCAGGCCGAGGTCGTCGGGCAGCCGGTACCGGCCGCCGCGAACGGAGCCGCCGCGAACGGTGGCGCTCCGGCCGGCGAGGGCCGCCACGACGCCGTACCGCACGACCAGGCCGACGACCACACCCCGCCGCAGCCGCATCCCACCAGCGCGCCGACCGGACGCCGTCGGCGGGCCGTCGCGCAGCCGGCGGAGACGGCGCAGACCGCACCGGCCCCGCCGGTCGTCGGGGCTCCGGATGCTCCGGGTACTCCGGGTGCTCCGGAGCAGTGGGGCGCGGTGCCTCCGCAGGGGACACCCGTACCCGTGCCCGCACAGGGGCACCCCCAGGCCCCGGACCGGGTCCCGGCAGCGGCGCCGCTCCCCGCGGCCCAGCCGCTCCCCGCCGAGACCGCTCCCGCTCCCGCTCAGGTGACCCCGGCGGAGGGCACCCCGGTTCCGCAGCCGTGGTCCGCCGGTGACGACTCCGGCGCCGCCGCGCCCGTACCGCAGGTCCCGAACCCGCCGCAGCCGACGCCCGCCGGCGGTACGCCGCTGCCGCCGGAAGGCGCGCCGGCGCCCGCGCCGCGGGCCGCTCAGCCGCTGCCCGAGGAGGCCGCGGCGCCGGTGGACCCGAACTCGACGCAGGGCCGGGCGATCAGCGTGCGGACGCTGGGGCAGGGCGTGCCGTTCAACCGGCAGGCGGCCCAGGTCCAGCAGCCGCTGCCCACGGCCACGCCGCCTCCGCACCAGCCGGGCGGCTCCGGACGACGCCGCAAGCTCGGCACGCGCCCCGACGCTGCCGCGGGCACCGGCGCCGAGCAGCACGGGGGCCCGCACCCGGCGGCCGCCGAACCCGCCACCGCGCCGGCTCCGGCCCCGCAGCAGGTCCCCGCACCGGCCCTCGGCCAGGCGCAGGCACAGCCGTCCCCCGCCGGTCAGTCCCGGCTCGCGCCCCAGGCCGAGGCCGCCGGACGCTCCTACGCCATAGGCGCGCCCGACGCGGACGCCGCCGAGGGGCCAGAGCCGCTGGACGGGCCGGGCGGTGCCGTCGAGGTGGCGGACCACCCGCGTCCGCAGCCGATGGACGACGAACTGCCGCCGGAGCCGCTGGACAACCCGCGCAGGCTGCTGGTGTGGCCGGCGCCGGACGTCTCGACGCAGCAGGCCCTGAGCGACCGCGGCTACCGCCCGGTGATCGTGCATTCGCGCGAGGAGGTCGACGCGCAGATCGCGGCCTTCCCCGCCGCGCTGTTCGTGGACCCGCTGACCGGGCCCATCACGCGGACGGCACTGCAGTCGCTGCGCCAGGCGGCGGTGGCGGCCGAGGTGCCGGTGCTGGTCACGGCCGGGCTCGGACAGGCCTCGCGCGACGCCGCGTACGGCGCCGATCCCGCCGTGCTGTTGAAGGCGCTCGCGCCGCGCGACAGCGAGCAGCACCCCCCGCGGGTGCTGCTGATCGAGGAGCACGCGGAGATCGCCCTGGCACTGACCGGGACGCTGGAGCGGCGCGGGATGCAGGTCGCGCGGGCCGCGAGCGACGCGGACGCGGTGGCGCTGGCCGGGCAGTTCCGGCCGAACCTCGTGGTGATGGACCTGATGCAGGTGCACCGCCGGCAGGCCGGGATCATCGACTGGCTGCGCGCGAACGGGCAGCTCGACCGCACCCCGCTGGTCGTCTACACGGCCGCCGTCGACCAGGCGGACCTGCCGCGGCTGGCGTCCGGCGAGACGGTGCTGTTCCTCGCGGAGCGGTCCACCAGTTCCGAGGTGCAGGAGCGGATCGTCGACCTGCTCGCGCGGATTGGGACCAACTGACCGGCGTCCGCCCCCTCGACGACGAGCGCCGGGCGTTGGGCGGGGGTCTTCCCGCCCACCGCCCGGCGCGTCGCCGTGCGTGTGTCAGATCTGGGTGACGTCCAGCGTCCCCTCGGCGTACCGCCGGCGCAGGACCTTCTTGTCGAACTTGCCGACGCTGGTCTTCGGCACCGACTCGATCACCGTCCAGCGCTCCGGGAGCTGCCACTTGGCGATCCTGCCCTCCTCCTGGAGGAAGGCGCGCAGGGTGTCGAAATCGGCGGTGGAGCCTTCCTTCAGGACGACCGTGGCCAGCGGGCGCTCGCCCCACTTGTCGTCCGGGACGGCGACGACGGCGGCCTCGGCCACGTCCGGGTGCGCCATCAGCGCGTTCTCCAGCTCGACCGAGGAGATCCACTCGCCACCGGACTTGATGACGTCCTTGGCACGGTCGGTCAGGGTCAGGAAGCCGTCGGGGCTGATGGTGCCGACGTCACCGGTCTTCAGCCAGCCGTCCTCGCTGAACTTGTCGGCGGGGCGCAGCGGTTCGGCGCCGGGGCCGTTGTAGTAGGCGCCCGCGATCCACGCTCCGCGGACCTCCAGCTCACCGGCCGACTCGCCGTCCCAGGGGAGGCGTTCGCCGCCGGGGCCGGTGAGGCGGGCCTCGACGCCGGCCGGGAAGCGGCCCTGGGTCAGCCGGTAGGCGAACTCGGACTCGGTACCGACGGCGCTCGCCGGCGGGCGGGCGATGGTGCCGAGCGGGGAGGTCTCCGTCATGCCCCAGGCGTGGCAGACGCGCATGCCCAGCTTGTCGAAGGCCTCCATCAGGGAGGGCGGACAGGCGGAGCCGCCGATGGTGACCTGGGTGAGGGCGGAGACGTCCCGGGGCCTGGCGGTCAGCTCGGCGAGCAGGCCCTGCCAGATGGTGGGGACGGCGGCGGCGTGCGTCGGCCGCTCGCTCTCGATCATCTCGGCGAGCGGGGCGGGCTGCAGGAAGCGGTCCGGCATCAGCATGTTGACGCCGGTCATGAACGTGGCGTGCGGCAGACCCCACGCGTTGACGTGGAACTGCGGGACGACGACCAGCGAGGTGTCCTCGTCGGTGAGGCCCATCGACTGCGCCATGTTGACCTGCATCGAGTGCAGGTAGATCGAGCGGTGGCTGTAGACGACGCCCTTGGGGTCGCCGGTGGTGCCGGAGGTGTAGCACATGGCGGCGGCGGCCCGCTCGTCCAGCTCCGGCCAGTCGTAGGCGACGGGCTGCCCGGCGATCAGCTCCTCGTACTCATGCACCCGCGCGGTGACGCCGGCCAGGGCCGAGCGGTCACCGGGACCGGAGACGACCACGTGCTCGACGGTCTTCAGGTGCGGCAGCAGCGGGGCGAGCAGGGGGATCAGCGAACCGTTGACGAGGACCACCCGGTCGGCGGCGTGGTTGACGATCCACGCGAGCTGCTCGGGCGGCAGGCGGAGGTTCAGGGTGTGCAGGACGGCACCCATGGAGGGGATCGCGAAGTACGCCTCGACGTGCTCGGCGTTGTTCCACATGAGGGTGGCGACCCGCTCGTCGCCGGTGACACCGAGGTCCTCGCGCAGGGCGTGGGCCAGCTGGGCCGCACGGGCGCCGATCTCCGCGTAGGAACGGCGCTGCGGCTCGCCCTCGCCGGTCCAGGTGACGACCTGCGATGTGCCGTGGATCGTCGACCCGTGGGTCAGGATCCTCGAGATCAGCAGCGGTACGTCCTGCATGGTGCTCAGCACGGCGTCCTCCTGGGCGACATCGCCTACACGTCGGTACGGGTTGCGCTGATTCTGCGCACATACCGCGCGGTATGTCACTAGGGGGACGGATGATCGATCAGACAGCCCCGAGGGGCCACTTCCCTCGAAATCAGTTCATTTTCTGACAAGCCCCAGCTCAGCGTCGTCGCGGAGTTTGCCGAGCGCCCTCGACACGGCGGACTTCACCGTGCCGACCGAGACGCCGAGCACCTCGGCCGTCTGCACCTCGCTGAGGTCCTCGTAGTACCGCAGTACGACCATCGCCCGCTGCCGCGCGGGCAGCCGCATGATCGCCCGCCACATCGCGTCGCGCAGCGCCTGCAGCTCGGCCGGGTCGTCGCCGCCGGGCACCGGTTCGGGCTCGGGCAGCTCGTCGCAGGCGAACTCGTCGACCCTGCGCTTGCGCCACTGCGACGTACGCGTGTTGAGCAGCGCCCTGCGCACGTAGCCGTCGAGCGCGCGGTGGTCCTCTATCCGCTCCCAGGCGACGTACGTCTTGGTGAGCGCGGTCTGCAGCAGGTCCTCCGCGTCGCTCGGATTCCCGGTGAGCGACCGGGCGGTACGCAGGAGCACCGGATGGCGGGCCCTCATGTACGACGAGAACGACGGATACGGAAGGGTCTGCGTCGGTGGAGCAGCGGCGTCCGAGGCGCTGGTGCAGACGAGTGTGGTCATGTCCTCCACGCTAGGAGCGAGCCCCGTCCGGCGGATCGGCCGCAGGTCCCGAAGCCGCGTCCCCCTCAGGTTGTAGGGGTGGGGCTTTCCACACCTCCTGGAGGTGGACGAGCGGATGAGGGGCTACTGCGGGTCGGCCCCCGAGACGGCGCGGGACGCGGGCCTCCGCCGACGGCCCGGCACCCGGGGAACACCTGCGCGGCGCTGCCGGAGCACCGCCGCGCAGACGTCCCCCACCCCACGGAGCCCCCCGGCCCGGTCAGACGACCGGCGCCTCCCACCACAGGGGGGTGAAGCTGATGGCCACGTTGTCGGTGCCCTGGTTGACGGCCGTGAACGCGGAACCGTTGACCTGGGAGGTGTTGCTCTGGTTCAGGGCGCCGGGACCGCTCGCCTGCTGCTGCGCGGTGGCCGAGGTGCCGAAGTTGTCACCGCCGACACCGGTGCCGAGGGCCCCGGCCTCCCCGCTGACGGCCGTCGCGTTCGATCCGTCGTCCGCGAGGGCGCCGCTGTCCGCCGTCGCCACGCCGGCGAGCAGAGCGGCCGCGAGCGGGAGCGCGGCGGCCGCGGCGATGACACGGGCGGTACGGATGCTTGCCATGTTGTGTTCCCTCCAGAACCCACAGGACGCACCGGCTCAGTGCCTCAAGTGCGTGAAGTACGGCTGTCACCAGGGGAGTTGCCCCCCGCCCCGGTGTCGTTCGCGACGTCGCAAGATCAGGATTGCCCACCGGATCCGCCGGAACCACCCCGGACGACGCGATTCGCACGCAAGCGTGACGACCGGGCGATAAACCCCAGAACCTCATCGAGGTGACCAGGCACCCTCAGGACCCCCACCGCCCCCAAGCCCCGCAAGGGAGGAAGCGTTACGGCACTTCCCCGCCACCCCGCTCCGCCCCGGCGTGCCGCCCTCCCGGCCCCCTTCCCTTCTTCGAACGCGTGTACGAAAATAGAGTCATGGCCACCACCGACCGGCAGGCCACGACGCTGGCCCTCGCACACGCCCTGTCAGCCGCCGAGCGCGGTCTGGCCGTCATCCCCCTGTCCCGGACGAAACTCCCGGCCCTGCGCTCCCCGCACCGCGACGACCCGCAGCCCGCGGGGCCGCCCTGCCGCGGCGAGTGCGGCCGCTGGGGACACGGTGTCCACGACGCCTCCACCGATCCCTCCCGCATCCGCGCCCTGTTCGCCGCCGCACCCCGCGCCACCGGCTACGGCATCGCCTGCGGCCTCCCCCCGCACCACCTCATCGGCGTCGACCTGGACACCAAGACCGGCACGGACGCCACGGCCGCCCTGCGCGAGCTGGCGCTGCGTCACCTCTTCACCATCCCCGCCACCGTCGTGGTCCTGACCCCGAGCGGCGGCCGCCACCTGTGGCTGAGCGGCCCGCCCGACGTGGTCGTCCCCAACTCCGCCGGCCGCCTCGCCCCCGGCATCGACATCAGGGGCGCCGGCGGCTACCTCGTCGGCCCCGGCTCACGCACCGACCACGGCACCTACACGGCCGCCCCGGGCACCGCGCACCTCCCCCCGGCGGCCTGCCCGCCCGCCCTGCTGCGCCTGCTCCTCCCACCGCCCCGCGCCCACCACCCGACACCCGCATCCACCGGCGGACACGGCCAGGCCCTGGTCCAGTTCGTCCTCGCGGCGCACGAGGGCCAGCGCAACACCCGCCTGTTCTGGGCGGCCTGCCGCGCCTACGAGGACGGCACGGGCCCCGCCCTGGCCGACTCCCTGGCCGACGCGGCACGCGCCACGGGCCTGTCCGAACGCGAGGCCCGCGCGACGATCGCGTCGGCCGCCCGCATGACCGGCCACTGACGCGGCCCCTCCTCCTCCGGCCCGCCCCACCCGTCCGCCCCGCCCCTCCATTCCCCGCCCCGTCCCGTCCCGCCCCGGCGAAAACCGAAAGCGCTGAATGCACCACCGTTCTAAGGTGCCGACCATGGCACTCGCCCGCGTCGTCCTCTCCTCCGGCCGCTCGGTCGACCTCTCCGAGCTGCGCATGTCGTCGACGTACGGCGGACTGCTCGAGGGGTACCCCTGCAAACGCCTCAACGACCTCAGGATCGCCGGACTGCTCCGGTCCGCCGAGCACACCTTCCCCGGCACGCCGGTCCATCTGATCCCGCCGCCGCGCGAGTACCCCGACCAGTACGCGGGTGCCTTCGGCCCGGTGGAGACGCTGCCCGCCGTGACCTGCGTCGGCCGGTTCCGCTCCGAGGCCGTCGACCCGGCCCACGACCGCGTCCTGTACCGCTCCCACCTCACCGTGGTCTGGTTCCAGCCCGCCCCGCACGTCCCGTCGGGCTGTGACGCCGAACCCGCCCTGCGGGACCTCTCCTGGGAACTGCTCGCCACCGACGAGGAGCTGTGACGATGCCCGCCTCCACCACGCCCCGGACCGAGCTGCTCCGCCGGCAGTTCGACCTGACCTGGTCCCTGTTCGAGTACCACCTGGAGCGACTGGAACCGGAGGACTTCCTCTGGGAACCGGGCCCGCTCTGCTGGACGGTGCGCCGCGCCCCCGACGGCACCTGGGTCCCCGACTGGGCGGACACCGAACCGGACCCGGTGCCCGTCCCGACCGTCGCCTGGCTGACCTGGCACATCGGCTGGTGGTGGAGCGTGACGCTGGACCACGCCCGGGGGCACCGCCCCCGGGACCGGACCGAGATCACCTGGCCCGGCGAGGGCCGGGCGACGGTGGAGTGGCTCCGCGGCCTGCGCCGGGACTGGCTCGCCCTGCTGGACGGCATGACCGACACCGGCCTCGACACCCCGGCCTCGTTCCCCTCGCCGGACGACCCGGCGCACACCCGGGCCCACATGCTCGCCTGGGTGAACGCCGAACTGATGAAGAACGTCGCGGAGATCGGCCAGCTCCGCCTGCTGCGGGCCGCCTCCTGAGCGGTTCCCTCACGTGAAGTCGTACACCGACCAGTCGGCGAGCGTGCGGTAACCGAGCCGCTGGTACAGGGCGTTGCTGGCGGGGTTGGACCGGTCCGCGAACAGTACGACGTCCCGCGCGCCCGTCCCCAGCGCGGCCCGGCTGACCTCCGCCGTCACGGCACCCGCGTACCCCCGGCCGCGCAGGTGGGCCGGGGTGTGGACGACGTCCACCTGCACCTGGCCCCCGATCAGCGGATTCATCCCGGCGACGGCGACGGGCGTGCCGTCCGGGGTCTCCCACAGCGTGTAGCGCTTGTCGGCGTACCGGCTCTCCTGCCACGTGCCGACGTCCCAGCCGACCTCCTCGCCCACCGCCTCGGCGAACTGCCGGCACCAGTGCGCGGCTTCCGCCACGTCGTCCTCGCCCAGCACGCGCGCCCGCCCGGCCGGCGGCGGGTCCGGCGGGGTGAGCGTGCCGAGCCGGTACAGCCGCAGCCGCGTGTCCCGCATCCCCGGTGCCGCGCCGGTACGCCGCCGCCAGGCCTCGGCGAACACGGTGGCGCTGTCGTGGTCCGCGCTGACCGAGGGCAGGGAGGGCAGGACGGCGGCCAGACGATCGGCGAGGCCCGCCGCCCGCCCCTCCGTCAGCGGGCTGACGCACATCCCGCGCCCCGGCAGCCGGTAGAACGTCCCCTCCACCTCGCCCGCCCGCTCCAGCACCCCGAAGAGGACGCCTTCGCCGCCGAACGCACCCGCTCCCCGCCTGCGCACCCGCTCCGCCCACGTCAACTGCATGACGTGCACGCCGGGCCGTGCCCGCAGGAAGTCCCCGGCCCGCCCGAGGAAGGCGTCGACATCGCCGGTCAGGTACCAGCCATCAGATCCCATGCCCCCACCCTGCCCCACCGCCTCCCGCCGCGGGGTGTCCCCGTCTCCTCCCGCCCGTCAGCGCCTCCGGCGCCAGGCCAGGACGATCCCGACGGCGGCCAGCACGCCCACCACGCCGACGAACCAGGTCGGCATCACCTCGAGCCCCTTGTACGCCAGCGGAACAGCCATGGACGTCACCCTCCTCCGAAGCAAGCACGTACGGAACGGCCCCCGACCAACTACCCGGTCCGCGAGCCTTTCTGCACCGCTGTCAGGAGTTCGTCCTCCGGTCCGCCACCGGGTGGACCACCCTCCCGCGCAGGACCGCACCGGCACACGCCAGAACGACGGCGAGACCCCCCGCCAGGCAGACGAGCACGCTGACCGACAGCGGGACGCGCTCCACCGTCGCACCGTCGGCGTAGACACAGGCGCTGCGAAGAGGCCAGTACTCCTGCACGACGCCCTCCAGCGCGGCTCCGGAGAGGTTCCGGTCCTCGCACAGTCCGGGAAACGGCCCTCCCAACAGGGCGGAGAGCAGGCCGTAGCAGTACACGGCTGCCGCCGAGGACCCGGAGAACAGGGCGAGCACGGCACAGAGCCTGCTCAGAGCCAGGGGTGGGGTGTTCAGCATCAGCACGACGGTCACGACGCTCGCCCCCGCGGTGGCCAGCCCGGCGAACAGCAGCATCCCCAGCAGAGGCACCGGCACCGTGCCCCCTCCTCACCCGCCCGCGAGTGCGGCACGCCACCCGCCCACGGGAACGGCCCCCGACCGGACATCCGGGCCGGGGGCCGTTCCCTCTGCTCTCAACGCGGAGGCGGTGGGATTTGAACCCACGGTGACATCGCTGCCACGACGGTTTTCAAGACCGTTCCCTTCGGCCGCTCGGGCACGCCTCCCCGCGCCTGCCGGTGATCGACGGCGCGGGGACAAGGGTAACGGGTTCGGGGTGTGCGGGTGCGGTCAGCTGTCGCCCACGCGGGAACCCAGGGTGAGTTCCGTGGTGCGCTCCTTGCCGTCGCGTTCGTAGGTGATCGTGACCTCGTCGCCCGGCTTATGGGTCCAGATCTCGCCGATCAGGGTCGGGCCGGAGTCGATGACGCGGTCGTCGAGCTTGGTGATGACGTCGCCGGGCTCGAGGCCGGCCTTGTCGGCGGGGCCGCCGGGGTCGACGGGCTCGGAGCCGCCCGCGCCCTCCTCGGTGATCTTCGCGCCGTCCGCCCCCTCCTCCAGGGACACCGACGCGCCGATCTTCGCGTACACCGGCTTGCCCGTCTCGATGAGCTCCTGGGCGACGTACTTGGCCTGGTTGATCGGGATGGCGAAGCCGAGGCCGATGGAGCCGGCCTGGCCCGTGCCGAAACCGCCGTTGCTGGTGGACTGGATCGCGGAGTTGATGCCGATGACGTTGCCCTGCGCGTCCAGCAGCGGGCCGCCGGAGTTGCCCGGGTTGATGGACGCGTCGGTCTGCAGCGCGCTCATGTAGGAGGCCTGGCTGCCGCTGCCGTCGCTGGAGGCCACCGGGCGGTTCTTCGCGCTGATGATGCCCGTCGTCACCGTGTTGGACAGGCCGAAGGGCGCGCCGATGGCGATCGTCGAGTCGCCGACGGCCACGTCGTCGGAGTTGCCGAGGGTGAGCGGCTTCAGGTCGGAGGGGGCGTCGTCGAGCTTGATGACCGCGACGTCGTACCCCTGCGCGTGGCCGACGACCTCGCCCGCGTACTTCTTGCCGTTCGGGAAGGTCGCCGAGACCTTGCCGCCGTCGACGGCCTCCGCCACCACGTGGCTGTTGGTGACGATGTGGCCCTGGGTGTCGAAGACGAAGCCGGTGCCGGTGCCGCCCTCGCCGCTGCTGCTCTGGGCCTCGATGGTGACCGTGCTCGGCAGCGCCTTGGCCGCCACGGCGGCGACCGTGCCCGGGTCGCGCTTCACGTTGCCGCCGCTGGTGGACGACGACACGGTCGTCGAGCCGCTGCTGTCGTTCTCCCTGGCCAGCGTGTAGCCGAGACCGCCGCCCAGGCCGCCCGCGACCAGCGCGGCCACCAGGACCGCGGCGATCGTGCGGCCGCGTCCACCGCCGTTCTTCGGCGCCGGCGGCTGGTACGAGGCGCCCCAGCCGCCGTGTCCGGCACCCCCGTCGCCGTACGACGGGGTGGCGGGCGGCGGGGGCGGGGGCCAGGCGGGGTCGGGCACGGACGAGGCGTGGGCCCCGGTGCCGGCGTGCGGGCCGCCCGGTGCGCCGCCCCGGGCGGCGGGATCCTGGTGCGCGTCGCCGGCCGGGGTGTCCTGCGGACCGTATCCCTGCGGGGCTGCCGGGTACGGGGCCGCTCCCGGGTCCGGGTGGCCCTGGTGCGCCGAAGCAGCGGGAGCATCCACCGGCGCGGACGGCGGTGCCGACGGGGCCGGGGGTACCGCTTTGCCCTCGTTCTCGGTGCTCACAGCTTCACTCCTCGATCCACGGCTGTTGTCTCCCGGTCGCACTCGGTCCCGCTCGTGCACGTACGTCCACGGGTCCGGTGCGAGGCAGCTGTGCTTGTCCCTTTGTATGACGTCAGCTTTTCCCACGGGCCGTCAGGGCACCATAAGCCGTTCCTGTGGGTCCGGGGCCATTCTTTATATAGGGCATTACTCACGTAAGGCGCGCCACCCGATGCCTCCGACCGGACGTCCACACCGTTCCCACCACTCCGGGCACACGTCTACCCGGTCACGGTGGCACCATGACGCGGTGACCCACGCACGGCAGCACCAGCCCCGAGTCGTCGCGCACCGCGGGGCCTCCGAGGACGCCCCCGAGCACACCCTGGCCGCCTACCGCAAGGCGATCGAGGACGGCGCGGACGCGCTCGAATGCGACGTACGCCTCACCGCCGACGGCCACCTCGTGTGCGTGCACGACCGCCGGATCAACCGTACGTCCAACGGGCGCGGCGCGGTCTCGGCGCTCGAGCTCTCCGACCTCGCCGCCCTGGACTTCGGCTCCTGGAAGAGCCGCGACCCCTCCGGCGGTCCGCGCGTGGAGGAACCCGACTGGGAGCACCGCCCGGAGGACCGGGAGGCCACCTCCGTGCTCACCCTGGAACGGCTGCTGGAACTCGTCTCCGACGCCGGGCGCCGGGTCGAGCTGGCGATCGAGACCAAGCACCCGACGCGCTGGGCGGGGCAGGTGGAGGAGCGGCTGCTGCTCCTGCTGAAACGGTTCGGGCTCGACAGTCCCGCCGCCCCCGAGGACTCGACGGTGCGCGTGATGAGCTTCTCCGCGCGCTCGCTGCACCGGGTGCGGGCCGCGTCGC
This sequence comes from Streptomyces pilosus, assembly GCF_014649835.1. Lineage (GTDB taxonomy): Bacteria > Actinomycetota > Actinomycetes > Streptomycetales > Streptomycetaceae > Streptomyces > Streptomyces pilosus. The sequence continues at coordinate 130,663 of NZ_BMTU01000003.1, forward strand.
CGACGCTGCCGACGGTCTACCTGACCCAGTTCGTCACGCCGCGCCTGCGCGACGGGCGGCTGCCCGCCGGCGTGGAGATCGCGGGGCCGTCGATCCGCATCGCCCGCAGCCACCCCGGTTACATCGAGCGCCTGAAGGAGTCCGGCCACCAGGTGCACGTGTGGACGGTGGACGAGGCCCGGGACGTCGACCTGTGCGTGCGCCTCGGGGTGGACGCCATCATCACCAACCGCCCCCGCGCGGTCCTCGACCGGCTCGGCCGCTGACCGCGCGATGATCCTTTCTTGTCACTTCCGCCCCATCCGCCCCAGGAAATACCCGCCGATGTCTTGACCTGGGGCTGCGGCCGGGCGCATCCTCACTTCTCGGCCACACCGAAGAATTCCAGCCACACGGTTACGGGGAGTGCTCCGGCGCGTTCGGTGCGTATTCGATCGTTTCGAGTGCGTCACCCCTCATGGATTGGCCGGTTTCCGGTTCAGGCCAATGGGGCATCCACACCGTGGCGTGGGCGAAGGAGGTCTCGGGGGTGGCGTTGGTGGTGGCACAGGAGGTGCCCGCGTCGTCGAGCATGGCCGTTCCCCATGGCCCTGCGGGCGTGGGGAAGGCGAGGCACCGGATGCGCACGCAGCTGCGTGACGGGGGCGTCGCGGACACGGTCATCGACGATGCCGTACTCATCCTTTCCGAGCTGTTGAGCAACGCGTGCAAGCACGGCCGGCCCCTGGGCGACGTGCCGGCCGGGGACGGCGACGTGCGGGCCGCCTGGCGGGTGGACCCGTGCGGGCGGCTCGTCGTCGAGGTCACGGACGGCGGCGGTCCGACCCGCCCGGCGCCGGCGACCCCGTCGGTCACGGCGCACGGCGGGCGGGGGCTGAACATCATCACCGCGCTGGCCGACGACTGGGGTGTGCGCGACGAGGTGCCGGGTGAGGTCACGGTGTGGGTCGTCGTCCACCAGGACGTGTACGACCCGGACGCGCGGGCCGCGCACCGGCGCGAGGACTTCGCGGCACGCGTGACGGCCCCGCCGGTCACCCGCATCACGGGGCTGGACTTCGCGGACGTCTTCGACGACCTGGGCTGAGGACGGCCCGAGCTGAGGACGGCCCGGCCCGGGCTGAGGGCGACCCGGCGTGGGCACGACCCCGGCGGGGAACGGCCGGGTCCGGTCGGCCCGCGCGCCCGGCCACGGCCCGCCCCGTTGTCCACAGGTTCCCGCCGGTCGGGGCGCGAACGGCTAGGCTCGCGCCCGTACGAGACGAGCCGTAACCGGGAGACACCCACGATGGCCAAGAAGCGACCCCAGACGAAGGCCAAGCGCCCGCAGCTCACGGACGGGCAGATCCCGGTCGTCGGCGCCCGCGAGCCCTGCCCCTGCGGCAGCGGCCGCCGCTACAAGGCGTGCCACGGCCGTGCCGCCGCGCACGCCGTGACCGAGCTGGTGCACCGCCCGTTCGAGGGCCTGTCCGGCGAGTGCGACTGGGTGGCGCTGCGCGAGCTGGTGCCGGCCGCCACCGTAGGGCTGACGCTGAAGGACGGCCTGCCCGAGGGCGTCCCCTCGGTGACCCTGGCCACGGTGCTGCCGATGGCCTGGCCCGCCCTGCGCCGCGACGACGGCTCGGTCCTGCTCGGCCTGCAGAACGACACCTCCTCCGGTGACATCAGCCGCGATCTGGCCGACACCCTGCAGCGCGCGCTCGCCGCCGACCCGGGCACGCCGGTGCAGGCCCGGCGCGCGCCCGCCGACGGCCCCCGGCTCCAGGACCTGCTGGATCCCGACGGTGCCTTCGAGCCCGTGGTGCACAGCGGCTTCGAGTTCTGGGTCCCGGACCCGGAGAACGCCACGCCGGACGTCACCGCCTCCCTGGAGCGGGCCAACGCCGCGGCCATCCCGACCGTCAAGCTGTCGGGCGTGGACTCCGCGTACTGGTGCGAGACCCCTGAGAAGAACCACCTGCGGTGGGTCATGCCGTACCCCGAGGAGCAGCTTCTGGACGCTCTCGCGCGGCTGCACGCGGCGGGCCGTTCCTCCCTCGGCGAGGGCACCCGTCTCGTGGGCTCCTTCCGCGCTCACGGGCTCACCGTGCCGGTCTGGGACCTGCCCAGCGGGGTCGGGGCCGACGACGTGGAGAAGCCGGCCGCCGAGTTCGCCGAGCGGCTCACCGCCGCGCTCGCCGAGGAGACGCCGCTCACCGCCGACGAGCGCCGTGCCCGCGGTGGTCTGACGAACCGCCAGGTCACCCTCAGCTGAGACGCCCGCGCGCCGAGGGGTTCCGCCGGCGGCCCGCCCGGCGGAACCGCCGGGTCGCTCCTCGGCCGCCGGCGCACAACTCCCCTCGCGGACAAGCCAGTCGGTGACCGGAAAGCCGAGTTCGAATTTGCGAACCGCCGATCTCTTGTTACCGTTCCATTAGCCCGGTTGCTGGTGCATCCCCCGTCGCCAGCAACCGGGTCTTCGTGTGTCGGCCGCCGCTCACGCAGCGCGACCGCCGGCCCACCGGTCGTCCCCGCCGGTCAGCCGGCCGGCCTCGTCCACGACCGCCCGCCCGGGTGCGTCAGTTGCTGCCGGAGCGCAGCAGCAGCCGCCCTCCCGGTGTGCGGTCCGCGAACTCCGCGACCACCGTGTACCGCGCGAACCCTCCGGTGCCGCGCTCGCGCGGGGTCTCGCACCGGGCGGGCTCGTCCCCGGTGTCCAGCGCGCAGTGCGTCAGCGGGGTCCTGCCGTCCGGCCCCAGGAGGCTCAGCGCGACGGCCCGTTCCTCACCGCTGGCGTTGCGGCAGTAGGTCCGGTAGGTCCGTGCCCGGACCATGTCACCCTGGGCCACCACGCAGGTCTGCGCCTCGATGCCGTCGGGGGAGGAGAGCGCGGGGCCGCAGCGGAGGGCGGTGGAGCCGTGCGGACCGGACGGTGAGGGGCCGACGCCGGACGGCGTCCGCGCCGTGCCGTCACCGGGCGCGCCGGACTCCCCGGAGGAAGGGGGCTGGGCGTCGTGCGGCCGGCGGTCCGGGCCCGTGGGTTCCGTCCCGGGTGGCGGCGCGACCGCGCAGGCCGCGACGGTGGCCATGACGGCACCCGCGAGGGCGAGCAGGGAAGCTCTTCGGGCAGCCCGGACGCGGTCCCCGGCATGACGCGACATGCCCCGGGAAGACAGCGTCCCGGGGCGGCGGGCCGGCACCGCGCGCGCCGGTCCGGATCACATCTCGGGCGCGCTCACGCCCGTACGGGTGAGGGCCTCGACCACGGCGTCCACCACCGCTTCGACACCGGGCACCCAGGGCGAGGCGGAACCGGGCAGCGGCGCCCGCTCCCAGCGGACCCCGCCCTGCGCCGTCTCGGACGGGGGCAGGGCGAGATAGCCGCCCTCGCCGTGGAAACGGAGGGAGCCGGGGACGAAGTCCTTGGCGTACAGCAGCTCGCCGAGCTGTTCCATGGAGTACGGCCGCACCAGGATCGACCAGCGGTCGGGCGAGGCGACGACCGGCCCCAGCCGCATGCCGCTGTGGTCGAGGGCGGCGAGGGCAAGCGCGGCCGGCACGGCGGGCAGCGACACCGCGCACGGAGCCCTGCCACCGGTGGCGAGGATGATCGGCGCCGCCGGCCGGTTGCCCCACCACCAGCGCACCATGCGCGCGTCGGTGGTGGCGGCGAGGAGGCCGGGATCGAACGGGTGGGCGCCCGGCACTGTGCACTCGGGGTCGGGGCAGCCGCAGCGGGACCGGCCCTGCGGGTCGGCCGCCACGCCGGGGAGTACGGGCCACTGCCACTGCGCCGCGTAGGTCAGGGCCGCGCCGATCAGCTCGGGCCCCCCGTCGCCGCGCCGGGACAGGAGCCTGCGTCGCCTTCCGAGGATCTCGCGCATGAGCGCTCGTTCCTTTCCGTTGCACGCCTGGCAACACCGTGGTCCAGATCACGTCATGTGTCGATCACTTCACTGTGCGTACCTGTTGGCGCATCACACCCCCGCGCCGGGCAGGGGTAACCCCTCCGGGCCGAGCATGGGCTGCCTCCGCGGCCGTTCCACCCGTACTGCGTCTATCAGAAGTGCGGGCGTGGCGTGGGGGTGGCGAAGTCTGGCGTTTACCGTCGCGCGTGGTTCTCTCCGCCTCCGCCACGGGAGGATGGGGCACGGTCGTCGGTGGTTAAGACGCCCGGGTCCGTCGCCAGGTTCCCGAGCGGTTCCCAACCACCCCTGGCCTTCACCGAGTACGTACCCATCACGACCGCTGTGACGCTTCCGTCGAGCAAGGCCAGTCGACCGCAATATGCCTCCCCCTGAGGCAGTTTCAAGCCAACTTCGCTTTTCGGCAAGGGGTCTGCCGCGAGTTCCCTTCGACCTCACGGACACCAGTAATCCCAGCAGGACAATGCTGGACATCTCCTCACGAGTACGTGTACATGTGGAGACACTGCCGGCGACGCAGAATGACATGGGGGTTTGCGATGCTTTCGAGCAGTACGTACCGGTCGGAAAGCCGGACGCCATGAACGCCCCGCACCCGTCGAAAGTGGCCGGAATCGATTCGACGGTTCCCGCACCCGCACACACTGTCGCGTCCGTCACGGGTACCTCTCCTGTCCCGGCGGCAAACCCCCAGACCGCACCGGGCGCGCTGCTCCAGGACCGTCTCGCCGGCTGGGTCTCCGACCTCACGACCCTCCACGAGCTGACGGAACGCCTGGTCCGCGCGGCCACCCTCGACGAAGCGCTCCGCGAGCTGCTCCGGGCGGGAGCCGCCCTGGTCGGCGCGCGCCGCGGTCTCATGGCCCTGGAGCCCGCCGACGGGCTCGGCCCGGCCACCACCGTGGGTCTCGGGCTGGCCCAGGCGGACCTCGGGCACATCGAGACGGTGCCCCGCGGTTCCCTCTCCCACGGCAGGATCCTGGACGGCCTGCCCGGCGCCGACGACGGCATCAGCGAGCCCGACCTGTTCGCCGAGAAGGGACTGGACCCCCGCCACCGCGAGGTCGCCGCCCGCCTCGGCTACGCCGCCAGCTTCGCCCTCCCCCTGACCACCGCTGCCACCGGACGCCTGGGCGCCGCGGTGTGGCTGTACGACGATCCGGCCGCACCGTCGAAGCGGCAGCGCCACCTCGTCGGCCTCTACATCCGCCAGGCCGCCGAGCATCTGGGCCGGCTGCTGGAACTCGAACGCACGCGCGCGTCCATGGCCACGATGACCGAGGAACTGCTGCCCTCCCGCCTCCCCCGGGTCGCCGGCGTCCAGCTGGCCGCGCGGCACCGCACGTCCCCGCGCGGCGGCGGCGACTGGTACGACGCGCTGCCGCTGCCGGACGCGGCCCTCGGTCTCGCCGTCGGGTCCGTCACCGGGTCGGGTCCCAGCGCGGTCGCGGCGATGGGCCGGCTGCGGGCGTCGCTGCGGGCGTACGCCGTGATGGAGGGCGAGGACCCGGTCGCCGTCCTGTCCGACCTGGAGCTGCTGCTCCGGCTCACCGAGCCCGCCCGGTCGGCCACCGCCCTGTTCGGCTACTGCGAGCCCGCCCTGCGCCGGATCACGCTCGCCGGGGCCGGGCACAGTCCGCCGCTGCTGCTCGGGGACCGCCGCACGGAGTACGTCGAGACGTCGGTCTCCGCCCCGCTCGGCATGCTCGCCTGCTGGGAGGCGCCGAGCGTGGAGGTCCAGGCGGAGGCGGGGGAGACGGTGCTGCTCTACACCGACGGGCTGCTGCACCGCACCGGCGACCCGACCGACCGGGCCTTCGCCCGGCTGCACGCCGCGGCGGCCGGAGTGCCCACCGCCCTGCGCCGGGATCCCGGCGCCGTCGCCGACCACGTGCTGCGCGCGGTGCTGCCGGAGGGGGCCGACACCGCGGACTCCTCGGAGGACGTGGTGCTGCTGGCGGCCCGGTTCGACTAGCGGCCTTACCCGGAGCCACCCCGGGGCGGAGCGCCGCTGCCCCGGCGGAAACACCGTGCGTCCCGGTGCCGGGCGGAGGACCGGTGCGCCCGCCGTCCGCACCCCCGCCCCCTCCGGTCCTCTCGCGTGCGCCGCCGGTAACAGGTGCTGCGCCGGTTCGTCCGTTTCCGCCCGACCGTACGATGGGGGTGGTCCAGTGCCGTATCGAGGAGGATGACCGTGGCCGAGGAGCTGCCGGAGACCCCGGAGACTGCCGAGGAAGAGCCCGTCAAGCAGCGCAAGAACGGCCTGTACCCGGGCGTGTCGGACGAGCTGGCCGAGAACATGAGGAGCGGCTGGGCCGACACCGAGCTGCACGACCTGGAGCCGATCGCGCAGGCCGCCGAGACCGCCGCACGCCGCGCGGCGCTGTCCGCCCGCTTCCCGGGCGAGCGTCTGGTCGTCCCCGCGGGCAACCTGAAGACCCGCTCCAACGACACCGAGTACGCCTTCCGCGCCTCGGTCGAGTACGCCTACCTCACCGGCAACCAGACGGAGGACGGCGTCCTCGTCATGGAACCCACCACCGACGGGCACCAGGCGACGATCTACCTCCTGCCGCGCTCCGACCGTGAGAACGGCGAGTTCTGGCTGGACGGCCAGGGCGAGCTGTGGGTCGGCCGCCGCCACTCCCTCACCGAGGCCGGGAAGCTCTACGGCATCCCCGCCTCCGACGTGCGCGAACTCGCCGGTGCGCTGCGCGAGGCCACCGGCCCGGTCCGCGTGGTGCGCGGCCACGACGCCGGGATCGAGGCGGCGCTGACCGACAAGGTCACCGCCGAGCGCGACGAGGAACTGCGCGTCTTCCTCTCCGAGATGCGGCTGGTCAAGGACGACTTCGAGGTCGGCGAGCTGCAGAAGGCCGTCGACTCCACCGTCCGCGGCTTCGAGGACGTCGTGAAGGTCCTGGACAAGGCCGAGGCGACCAGCGAGCGCTACATCGAGGGAACGTTCTTCCTGCGCGCCCGTGTGGAGGGCAACGACGTCGGTTACGGCTCCATCTGCGCCGCCGGCCCGCACGCCTGCACGCTGCACTGGGTCCGCAACGACGGCCCGGTCCGCTCCGGCGACCTGCTGCTGCTCGACGCGGGCGTGGAGACGCACACGTACTACACGGCCGACGTCACCCGCACGCTGCCGGTCAACGGCCGCTACAGCGAGCTGCAGAAGAAGATCTACGACGCCGTGTACGACGCCCAGGAGGCCGGTATCGCGGCCGTGCAGCCGGGCGCCAAGTACCGCGACTTCCACGACGCCGCCCAGCGCGTACTGGCCGAGCGGCTCGTCGAATGGGGTCTGGTCGAGGGTCCGGTCGAGCGGGTGCTGGAGCTCGGGCTGCAGCGCCGCTGGACGCTGCACGGCACGGGTCACATGCTCGGCATGGACGTCCACGACTGCGCCGCCGCGCGGACCGAGACCTACGTCGACGGCACCCTGGAGCCCGGCATGGTGCTCACCGTCGAGCCGGGCCTGTACTTCCAGGCGGACGACCTGACCGTGCCCGAGGAGTACCGGGGCATCGGCGTCCGCATCGAGGACGACATCCTCGTCACCGAGGACGGCAACCGGAACCTGTCGGCGGGGCTGCCCCGCCGGTCGGACGAGGTCGAGGCGTGGATGGCGGGCCTGAAGGGCTGAGCCACCGCACGACGACCGCACGGCCGGGTACGCGCTCGCGTGTCCGGCCGTCGCCGTACCGAGGGGACGGCGGCGCTACACCGCGACGAGCGGGGCGTCCTCGCGCCACTTCAGGATCTTGTCGAAGCTCACCACCGCGCCGCCCCGGCCCGGCTTGTTGCCGAAGTGCACGTGGTCGGCCAGCTCCTGGATGAGGCACAGGCCCCGGCCGCTCTCCGCCTCGGACGGTGCCGGACGGACCGGCGGCCGGGGCCGGCCGCCCGCGGCGGGAAATCCGGGGCCCGCGTCGGTGACCTCGATGCGGCACTTCTCCCCGTCGAGATAGGCGGTCACCCGGAACGCCTCCGACGTGCAGCCCCGCGCGGTGTCCCCGCCGTGCTCCACCGCGTTCGCGCAAGCCTCGCTCAGGGCGACGGAGAGGTCGTAGGAGACGTCGGGGTCGACGCCCGCGGTCTCCATGGTGCCGAGCAGCAGGCGCCGGGCGAGCGGCACACTGGCGGCATCGCGCCGCAGATGGAGTGACCACCAGATGCTCATGCTCCAGCCTCCTGGCTGCGGCTCGACGTACCGTTACGTATTGCCCTGAGTACTCACTTGTAAGCGTGAAGTTGACGTGACTCCGCCCATATGGCGGATGTGACGCGGTACCGACCGGTGTATGTGGTGCGGCTCGTGGCAGAGGCGACCTTCCGGTTGTACCTCATCTTGCGGACCTGCCGTACGGCGGCCGGGACGCCGGTGCGATGATGAGGCCGCCATGTCTGCCCCCCATCCGCACACGGTGCGCTCCGGACGAGGTCTCCGGATCCTGCGGGCCGCGGTGTTCGCCGCGGTCTGCGTCGTGCTGGCCGGGGCAGGCCACACCCTCGCCTCCCGCACCGCCGTCCCGCTGTGGACGCTGGTCGCGGGATTCCTCGGCGCGGTCGCCCTCGCCGCTCCGCTCGCCGGACGCGCGCGTTCCCTGACCGGGATCGCGGCGACGCTGGCGCTCGGCCAGACGGCACTGCACGTCCTGTTCGGTCTCGGACAGCACGGCGCACCCGCCACGGGTCCGTCGTCCGCGCTGTCCGACGCCGCGCTGGTCGAGCGGGCCGCACGGCTGCTGTGCGGCACCAGCGCGGCGGGGATCAGCCCGGCACGGGCCGAGCGCGTCCTCACCGACGCGGGGATCCACCCCGGCGGGCCGGACGCCCACGCGGCGGACGCCCTGGCGGCCGGCCCGGGTTCACCCGCGGCCCTGCTGCCGTCGCTGCCCATGCTGCTCGGCCACCTCCTCGCGGCTCTCGCCGCGGGGTGGCTGCTGCGCCGGGGCGATCTGGCCCTGCTGCGGCTGACCGAGCTGTCCGCGCACGGTGTCGCCGAGGCCACCCGCGTACGGTCGCTCCGTGCGGCGCTCGCCCTGGTCCGGGCCCTGCGCGCCGGTCTCCCGGGAGCACCGCAGGAGGCTCCGCGCCGGGCGCGTACCGCTCTGCTCGCGGCTCCCGTGCCCCGGAGCCCCGCGCTCCAGCACACGGTGATCCGCCGGGGCCCGCCCGCCACCGTCACCGCACTCGCTCTCGCCGCCTGACGCGGGGCGACCGCCACCTCCGCCACCTCCGGGGCATCGGGGCCTTCCGGCCTCCGGGCTTCCGGCCTCCGGGCTTCCGGCCTCCGGGCTTCCGGCCTCCGGGCTCCGGGCTCCGGGCTCCGGGCTTGAGCCTCGGGGCTTTTGGGTGAGGAGAGGCGACGCCCGCGTGCGGCCCGCGCGCGTGCGTCCGTCGCCCGTGTGCGTCCGGGGCCCCCGTCATGAGGGCGGCCCGCCGGCCGCTCCCGCGGCACGTCCCTCACCGTCAGCGAAACCTCGATCGAAGCGGAGTGCTTCTCGTGAAGGCTTCTCGTATCGCCGCCACCGCCGCCGTCGCCGGTGCCACCGTCCTCGCCCTGTCCTCCCCCGCCCTCGCCCATGTCAGCGTGCAGCCCGAGGGCGAAGCCGCCAAGGGCGGCTACGCGGTCCTCGGCTTCAAGGTCCCCAACGAGCGGGACAACGCCTCGACCACCAAGCTCGAGATCAACTTCCCCGCGGACCACCCGCTGGCCTCCGTGATGCCGCAGCCCGTCGAGGGCTGGGACATCCAGGTCACCAAGTCCAAGCTGGCCGAGCCGCTCGAGATGCACGGCAAGAAGATCAACGAGGCGGTCACCAAGGTCACCTGGACCGCCAAGGGCGGCGGCATCGGGCCGGGCTTCTTCCAGAAGTTCCCGGTGTCCGTCGGCACCCTGCCCGAGGACGCCGACGAGCTCGTCTTCAAGGCCCTGCAGACGTACTCCAACAAGGAGGTCGTCCGCTGGATCGAGGTGCCGCAGAAGGGCCAGGAGGAACCGGACCACCCGGCTCCCGTGCTCGCCCTGTCCGCCGCCACCGGGGATCACCACGGCGCCTCCGGCGACGCCAAGGCATCCGGCTCCGACTCCGCCTCGGCCGAGAAGGCGTCCGCCCAGACGTCCGCCTCCTCCGACGAGGGCGACTCCGGCGGCACGGACACCACCGCCCGGGTCCTCGGCGTCGTCGGCATCGTGATCGGCGTGGCGGGCGTCGCCTACGGCGTGCTCGCCGGGCGCCGGCGCACCACCGCCTGATCCCCCACCTCTCCACCCGGCGCGCCGGGCCGTCCGCCGCCCCGCGGCGGCCCGGCGCGCGCCCGGCACTCACTTCCAGGAACCATCCATGCGCAAGAAGACCTTCGCGGCGGCGGCCCTGCTCGCCGCCGCCTCCCTCAGCCTCTCCGCCTGCGGCAGCGGGAACAACGACGGCGGCGACCCCGTGGCCGTGGTGTCCGAGGAGCCCGGCGCCGAGAAGGCGGCCACCGTTCTGGACAAGCCGTTCGAGAAGCCCGACCTCGTCCTGACCGACACGCAGGGCAAGGAGTACGACTTCCGCGCGAAGACCGCGGGACGGCCCACCCTCGTCTACTTCGGCTACACGCACTGCCCCGACGTCTGCCCGCTGACGATGAACAACCTCGCCGTCGCCAAGAAGCAGCTCCCCCAGGACCAGCAGGACAAGCTGCGGATCGTGTTCGTCACCACCGACCCCGAGCGGGACACCTCCGCCGCGCTCGGCACCTGGCTCAAGGGCATCGACTCCCAGGTCGTCGGTCTGACCGGCGACTTCGCCACCATCCAGGCCGGGGCCCGCACCCTCGGCATCACCATCGACCCGCCGCGCAAGGACGACAAGGGCAAGACCGTCTCCGACCACGGCACCCAGGTCATCGCCTTCTCCCCGAAGACCGACGGCGGTTACGTCCTCTACGGCGAGGACGCCACCGTCGACGACTACACCGCGGACCTCCCGAAGCTCATCAAGGGCGAGAACCCGTGAGGCGCCTGACGGCGGCGGCCCTGGCCGTCGCCGGGGCGCTGACGCTGGCCGGATGCGGCGGCTCCGGAGGCTCCGGCGGCGGGGCGGACCTGTCCGTGGACTCCGCCTACATGCCGCAGCCGGTCTCGGACATGGCCGCCGGCTTCCTCACCATCACCAACGACGGTGACACCGGGGACCGGCTGACCTCGGTCACCAGCGACCTCGGCGAGGTCACCGTGCACGAGACGGTGGACGGTGCCATGCAGGAGGTCGAGGCACTGGACATCCCGGCCCACGGCAGCCTGGTGCTGGAGAGCGGCGGCAACCACCTGATGTTCGAGCAGCTGAAGCAGCGGCCGAAGCAGGGCCAGAAGGTGGCCGTGGAACTGCGCTTCGACCGCTCCGACCCCGTCACGGTCGAGATCCCGGTGAAGCCCGCCACCTACACCCCGAAGACCGGACACTGAGGGAGACACCCCTGTGACCCAGACCATCGCCCCCCGCGTGCGCACCCTGGTGCTGCTGTTCCTGGCCGTCACCGGCGCGCTCCTCGCCGGGGCCGCTCCCGCGTCCGCGCACGCCGCGCTGACCGGCAGCGACCCCGGGCGCGGGGCGGTGGTCGCCACGGCCCCCAGCCAGGTCTCGCTCACCTTCTCCGAGCCGGTCGCCGTCGGCGACGACGCGGTGCGGGTGCTCGACCCCAAGGGCACGCGGGTGGACAAGGGCGACCCGGCCAACCCGAGCGGCACCACCTACACCGTGCGCCTGCTCAGCGGGCTGCCCGACGGCACCTACACCGTGGCCTACCAGGTGGTGTCCGCGGACAGCCATCCGGTCGCCGGTGCCTTCACCTTCTCCATCGGCGCCCCGTCCGAGACATCCGTCTCGGTCTCCGCCCAGGGGTCCGACGACGGCCCGGTCGGCTGGCTGTACGCCTTCGGCCGGTACGTGTCCTACGCCGGGTTCGCCGTCATGGCCGGCGGTGCCGCCTTCGTGCTCGCCTGCTGGCCGCGCGGCTCCGGGGTGCGGGCGGTGCAGCGGCTGGTCGTCTCCGGATGGGTGGCACTCACCGCGGCCACACTCGGGCTGCTGCTCCTGCGCGGCTCCTACACCACCTCGGGAAGGCTCGGCGACGTCTTCGACCTCTCGCTGCTCGGGGACGTGCTCCAGACCAAGACGGGCGCGGCACTGGTCTCCCGGCTGCTGCTGCTCGCCGCGGCGGCGCTGTTCATCGCCGTGCTGTTCGGCTCCCACGACAAGCGGGACGACGAGGAGAAGCGGGATGTGACCTTCGGTCTCGCGATCGGCGGCACGGTCGTGGCGTCCGGTCTGGCCGCGAGCTGGGCGATGTCCGAGCACGCCTCCCAGGGGCTCCAGCCCGGTATCGCCATGCCGGTCGACGTGGTCCACCTGCTGGCCGTCGCCGCCTGGTTCGGCGGGCTGACCGCACTGCTCGTCGCGCTCTTCAGGGCACCCGCCGAAACGCCGGTCGGCCGGGACGCCGTCCGGCGGTTCTCGCGACTGGCCTTCGGCAGCGTGATCGTGCTGGTCGTCACCGGGATCTACCAGAGCTGGCGGCAGCTCGGCTCCTGGTCGGCGTTCACCGACACCCGCTACGGGCAGCTGCTGCTCGTCAAGCTCGGGCTCGTGGCGCTGCTGGTCGGTGTCGCCTTCTTCTCACGGCGGTGGACGGCCCGGCTGGCGCAGGCCCCCGCGGCAGCCGTGTCCACCCCGGGGGCCGAGGCCGCCGACTCCGGGTCCGCCCAGAAGGCCTTGTCCACCGACGCCGGGTCCGCCCAGGAGGCCGCGCGCCCGGAGAAGGCGGTCGTTTCCACCGAGAAGGCACTGTCCACCGACGCCGGGTCCGCCGAGAAGGCCGCGTCCGCCGATGCCGGGTCCGCCGAGAAGGCAGGCACCGGTACGGCCGGGCCGGAGCGGTCCGGCGTCCGGACGTCCGGCGCTCCCCAGGCCGGGGTCACCGCCGGACGGACCGGGACGGCCGCGGACACCGGGGAGGCGAAGGCCGGGGCCGGAGGGGCGGACGGCGCGGGCTCCGCGCGGGCCGCTCAGCTCGCCCGGCAGCGGGCCGCTGTCGAGAACGCCCGGCAGAAGCGCCTGCGGGACGCCGACCCCCACCGCACGGGGCTGCGCCGTTCCGTGCTCGCCGAGGCGGGCATCGCCGTCGTCCTGCTCGCCGTCACCACCGTGCTGACGCAGACCGAGCCGGGGCGCACGGAACAGGAGGCCCAGGCGGCCGGTGCTTCCTCCTCGGCCTCCACCTCGACCGGCCAGGGCACCGGCGCGGTGACCCTGAACATGCCCTTCGACACCGGCGGCGCCAACGGCAAGGGCGTCGTCACGATCGACCTCGATCCGGCCGGCGTCGGGAACAACACCACGCACCTCTATGTGGAAGGCCCGGGCGGCCGTCCCCTCGACGTCCCCGAGGTGGCGATCGCCTTCACCCTCTCCGCCCAGGACATCGGGCCGCTGCCCGTCGTCCCCGACCGCGTCTCCCCCGGACACTGGTCGGCGAGCGGGGTGCAGCTCCCCATGGCGGGCGACTGGAAGGTCGAGGTGACCGTGCGCACCTCCGACATCGACCAGGTGACCGTCTCGAAGAACACGCAGATCGGCTGAACCACCATGGCTGACCATTCCATTCCGCAGGTCCGTACCCCGCAGGCGCTCCCGGAGGAGCCTGTCGTCCGGACCACAGGGGCCGGCATTTCCCGCCGTCGGCTGCTGGGCACGGCGGGTGCCACGGGGCTCGTCCTCGGAGCTGCGGGCGGGGCCGTGGGGCATGCCTCGGCGCCCGCGGCGGCCACCCCGTTGTCCTCGGTGGGCGACAACCGCGTGCCGTTTCACGTGAAACATCAGCCCGGCATCACCCAGCCCCTCCAGGCCCGGGGCCATCTCATCGCCTTCGATCTCGCCCCCGGCGCCGGTCGCAAGGAAGCGGCCGCCCTGCTGCGCCGCTGGTCGGACACGGCTCGCCGGCTGATGGCGGGCGAGCCGGCGGCCCAGGGTGACACCGATGTGGCCCGTGACGCCGGACCCTCCTCGCTGACCCTCACCTTCGGTTTTGGTCACAGCTTCTTCGGGCGTACCGGACTGCAGAAGCAGCGCCCGGTCTCCCTGGACCCGCTGCCCGACTTCTCCTCCGACCGGCTCGACAAGGCCCGCAGCAACGGCGACCTGTGGGTGCAGATCGGCGCGGACGATGCCCTCGTGGCCTTCCACGCCCTTCGTGCCGTCCAGAAGGATGCCGGCTCGGCGGCCAGGGTGCGCTGGCAGATGAACGGGTTCAACCGGTCCCCGGGCGCCACGTCCCATCCCATGACCGCCCGCAACCTGATGGGCCAGGTCGACGGCACGCGCAATCCCAAGCCCGCCGACTCCGACTTCGACCAGCGGATCTTCGTACCGGAGAAGGGGGAGCCCGCCTGGATGGCGAACGGCTCCTATGCCGTCGTCCGCCGTATCCGCATGCTGCTGGACGACTGGGAGCAGTTGTCGGTCACGGAGCAGGAGCAGGTGATCGGGCGCCGGAAGTCCGACGGGGCACCGCTGTCCGGAGGCGGCGAGACGTCCGCCATGGATCTGGAGAAGACCGACGCCGAGGGTGCTCTCGTGGTCCCGTTCAACGCCCACGCGAGGATCACGCGTCCCGATCAGAACGGTGGCGCGGCGATGCTCCGCCGCCCGTTCTCGTATCACGACGGGATCGACTCGGACGGGGTCCCGGACGCGGGTCTGCTGTTCATCTGCTGGCAGGCGGATCCACTGCGCGGGTTCGTGCCGGTGCAGCGCAAGCTGGACCGGGGCGACGCACTGACCCCGTTCATCCGTCACGAGGCGAGCGGGCTGTTCGCGGTCCCGGGCGGCGCGGCGGAGGGAGAGTATGTGGGTCAGGCGTTGCTGGAGGGGTGAGAACGGCCCCGAGTCGCCCCTGAGGGCTTTCCGGGAGTGTCCGTCGGCGGAGGCCCATTAGGGTGAGGACATGCCAGCGAGCTATGCGTATCTCGGCCCAGAGGGCACCTTCACCGAAGTGGCCCTGCGTACCCTTCCCGAGGCGGCGACCCGTGAGCTGATCCCTTACGTGTCCGTGCAGTCCGCGCTCGACGCGGTGCGGGTCGGCGAGGCGGAGGCCGCTTTCGTCCCCATCGAGAACTCGGTCGAGGGCGGCATCACCACCACCCTTGACGAGCTCGTCGCGGGTACCCCGTTGATGATCTACCGCGAGGTCCTGCTGTCGATCACCTTCGCGCTGCTGGTGCGGCCGGGCACCAAGCTGTCGGACGTCAAGACGGTCACCGCCCACCCGGCGGCCCAGCCGCAGGTGCGCAACTGGCTGAAGACGCACCTCCCCGACGCCGTCTGGGAATCGGCCGCCTCCAACGCCGACGGTGCGCGCCTGGTCCAGGAGGGCCGCTACGACGCGGCCTTCGCCGGAGAGTTCGCGGCGGCCCGGTACGGCCTGGAGCCCCTGGAGACGGGGATCCACGACGCGGAGAACGCGCAGACCCGGTTCGTCCTGGTGGGTCGCCCCGCCCGGCCGGCCGCGCCCACCGGCGCGGACAAGACCTCCGTGGTGCTCTGGCAGCGCGACGACCATCCCGGCGGCCTGCGCGATCTGCTGGGCGAGTTCGCCACGCGCGGCATCAACCTGATGCTGCTCCAGTCCCGGCCCACCGGCGCCGGGATCGGCAATTACTGCTTCTGTGTGGATGCCGAGGGGCACATCTCGGACCGCCGGATGGCCGAGGCGCTGATGGGGCTGAAACGGATCTGCCTCCAGGTGCGCTATCTCGGTTCGTACCCGCGTGCGGACGTACGTCCGGGAGAGGTGCGGCCCCCGTTCCCCGGGACGTCCGACGAGGAGTTCGTGGGCGCGGCGGACTGGGTGGCGCGCTGCCAGGACGGCCGGTTCTGAGGCCGGAGGCGTTCAGCCGGCAGCCCGGTCCTACCTGCTGATTGTCGTTGTCCACAGGAGTTATCCACAGGCTCGCTTCTCGACCTGGGGACAAGTCGACACCGACGGGCCGTTCCGTCGACAAATCGCCCTTCAGGGCATGATCGCGTTCATCGTTCCGCACCTCACCCTTCGTCCACCCTTTTCCTTTGGTCAACCCTTTGGGGCGAACTCTTTCCCCTCAAAGGTGGGGATAGAGGGGGTTTGTACGGGGAATCCACGGTGCCGACCGGGCTTTTCGGAGTGATCAATTCCGGAATCCACAGATCTTCCCCACACCCTGTGGATAACTTTCCGGAAAGCGGGGCCACCTGTGGACAACCGGGCCCAAGTGCCGCCTCACGCAAGGGACTCCGGTCAACCGACGGCGACGGAGTGACCCGTTCAAGGTGATCACGCCGCTCGATTCAGCCGGGGGACGCACAGGGCATTTCACCCATAACGCGACGTGACGTGTCCCTCCGCAATAGTGAGTCGTGGGCCGTCATCCCGCACCGGTAGCCTTGACCGCGTGATTGACCTTCGCCTGCTCCGTGAGGACCCCGACCGTGTGCGTGCGTCGCAGCGCGCCCGTGGAGAGGACGTCGCGCTCGTCGACGCCCTCCTGTCTGCCGACGAACGGCGCAGGTCGTCCGGCGTCCGCTTCGACGAGCTCCGCGCCGAGCAGAAGGCGCTCGGCAAGCTCATCCCCAAGGCGGCCGGCGACGAGAAGGCCGAGCTGCTGCGCAAGGCCGAACAGCTCAAGGCCGACGTGAAGGCCGCCGACGCCGAGCGGGACGCGGCCGACGCCGAGACGCAGGAGCTGCTGTCCAGGCTGAGCAACCTCGTCCACCCCGACGTGCCCGTCGGCGGCGAGGAGGACTTCGTCACGCTGGAGACGCACGGCAGCATCCGCGACTTCGGCGCGGAGGGCTTCGAGCCCCGGGACCACCTGGAGCTCGGCCACCTCCTCGGCGCCATCGACGTCGAGCGCGGCGCCAAGGTCTCCGGCTCGCGCTTCTACTTCCTCACCGGTGTCGGTGCCCTGCTGGAGCTCGCCCTGGTGAACGCGGCGATCGCCCAGGCCACCGCGGCCGGCTTCACGCCGATGCTCACCCCGGCCCTGGTCCGCCCCCAGTCGATGGCGGGCACCGGCTTCCTCGGCCAGGCCGCGCAGGACGTCTACCACCTCGAGAAGGACGACCTGTACCTGGTCGGCACCTCCGAGGTGCCGCTGGCGGCGTACCACATGGACGAGATCATCGACGCCGACCGGCTGCCGCTGCGCTACGCGGGCTTCTCGCCCTGCTTCCGCCGTGAGGCCGGCTCGCACGGCAAGGACACCCGGGGCATCTTCCGCGTACACCAGTTCGACAAGGTCGAGATGTTCTCGTACGTCGCCCCGGAGGACTCCCAGGCGGAGCACCAGCGCCTGCTGGAGTGGGAGAAGCAGTGGCTGACCTCGCTGGAGCTGCCGTTCCGCGTGATCGACGTCGCCTCCGGCGACCTGGGTTCCTCGGCCGCGCGTAAGTACGACTGCGAGGCGTGGGTCCCGACCCAGGGCAAGTACCGCGAGCTGACCTCGACCTCGGACTGCACCGAGTTCCAGTCGCGCCGGCTGTCGATCCGGGTCCGCGAGGACAAGAAGGTGCGCCCACTGGCCACGCTCAACGGCACGCTGTGCGCCGTACCGCGCACCATCGTGGCGATCCTGGAGAACCACCAGCAGGCCGACGGCTCGGTCCGCGTGCCGGAGGTGCTGCGTCCGTACCTGGGCGGCCGGGAGCTCCTGGAACCGGTCGCCAAGTGAGCGCGGCCTTCCCCTACGGGCTCGTCGCCACCGACCTCGACGGCACGCTGCTGCGGGACGACCACTCGGTCTCCCGCCGCACCCGTGACGCGCTCGCCGCGGCCACCGCGGCGGGCGCCGCCCACATCGTCGTCACCGGCCGCGCGGTGCCCTGGACCCGTCCCATACTCGACGACCTCGGCTACACCGGACTGGCCGTCTGCGGTCAGGGCGCACAGGTGTACGACGCCGGAGCCCACCGGCTGCTGACGTCGGTGACGCTGGACCGCCAGCTCGCGGGAGTGGCACTGGCCAAGATCGAGGCGGAGGTCGGCCCGCTGTACCTGGCGGCCAGCCGCGACGGGCTGGAGGGCGAGGTGCTGGTCGGTCCCGGGTACGAGGTCCACGGCGCGCTGCCCTCGATCCCCTTCACGGACGCCTCCGACGTGTGGGCCGCGCCCCTGAACAAGCTGTACATCCAGCACCCGGACCTGACCTCCGACGAGCTCGCCGAGGCGGCCACCCGCACGGCGGGGGGTTTCGTCACCGTCACCATGGCGGGTGAGGGGATCGTCGAGCTGCTCCCGCTCGGCCTGTCGAAGGCGACGGGACTGTCGCTGGCGGCACGCCGGCTGGGTGTGAAGGCGGCAGGCACGATCGCCTTCGGCGACATGCCGAACGACCTCCCGATGTTCGCCTGGGCCGGACACAGCGTGGCCATGGCCAACGCCCACCCGGACCTGCGGGCGGTGGCCGACGAGGTGACGGCCTCCAACGAGGAGGACGGCATCGCGGTGGTGCTGGAGCGGTTGCTGGGCTGACGCCCGGCGTCGCGCGGAGGATGCACGGATCGAACGTGCGCGGGCTCTCGGACCCGACCGTGGCTCGAACGGAGCCAGTGCCTTACCTCTCGGCCAATCCTCCGGGTGGGGCGGCCCACGCGACGAAGGCGCGCGTGCTCGAAGCGGCCGCCCCGGGCAGCTCCCGTGCGGGCGGACTCGACGGAGCAGTAGGGATTACTCCGGAGCCCGCCGCGGGCTGCCCCGCAGGGAGCAGGACGTGATGCCGTGCATGGACATCGTCCCCGCTCCTCTCCCGGTACAGGACGCCGGACGATCCCGGCGTTGCGGACAACCCTCACTCTGCCCGCCGGACGAACGGGGCGCCACCGAATAAGAACGGGTGGCGCCGCCGCCACGCCGGGCGACGCCGCCACCCGTCCGGCGGACGGCGGCGCCTCACTCCTCGCCGGCGAGCGTCAGCGTGCGCAGCTTCTGGCCCGCGTACCAGGTGGCGAGCACGGTGACCGCGGCGAGCAGCACCGTCGCGGTCGTCAGGCTCACGTCCGAGGTGACCAGGTCACCGCCGGAGACCTTCTGCGCCACGGCCAGCGCCCACTGCTGGACGCTCAGCGTGCGCGCGCCGGGCACCAGGGAGCCGAACAGCGCCTCCCAGACCAGCGCGTAGACCAGCCCGAAGACCACCGCGTGCCGCGAGACCGTGCCGAGCAGCAGGAAGAGGGCGGCGTAGGCGATGGAGGCGACCAGCGCGGCCACCGTGTAGGCCACGGCGACCTGCTGGCCGTTGCCGTTCAGGACGAAGCCGGCGATCAGGGTCGGGACCGCCGAGAACACCATGGTGACGGCGACCGCGACGATCAGCTTGGTGTAGATGATCGTGGGCCGCTTGATCGGCTTGGAGAGCAGGTACACCACCGAGCCGTCGTCGATCTCGGGACCGATCGCGCCGGTACCGGCGATGACGCCGATGATCGGCACCATGGTGGCGAGCGCCAGTCCGCCCAGCACGTCGGCGGCGGTCTGGTCGTCGGCGCCGGCGAGCGCGCGCACCGCCAGGGAGATCGCGATCAGCAGCAGGGGCAGCGCGCCCAGGATGAGAGCCCGGCGGCGGCCGAGCAGGGCCCGGTAGGTGAGCCGGGCGACTGTGGGGTCGTACATTCTTCGGCCTCCTACGCCGCGACGAGATACGAGAAGACGGACTCGAGGGACTCGTCGGACGGCGAGACCGTGAGCAGCCGGATGCCGTGCTCGCGCGCGACCTTCGGCAGCAGGGACGTGAAGCGTCCGAAGTCGACGGCCTGGACGCGCAGCGCGCCCTCCGCCACGTCCACCTCGATGCCGGACGTCGACGGGTCGGCGATCAGCGCGGCCGCGAGCGCGCGGTCGTCGCTGGAGCGCACCAGGTAGCGGTGCGGACGGTCCGTCATCAGGCGGCGGATCCGGCGGAAGTCGCCACTGGCCGCGTGCCGGCCGGCGACGACGACCTCGATGTGCCAGGCGAGCTGCTCGACCTCTTCGAGGATGTGGGACGAGAACAGCACGGTGCGGCCCTCGTCGCCCATGCGCCGCAGCAGGTCCATCAGCTGCATGCGCTGGCGCGGGTCCATGCCGTTGAAGGGCTCGTCCAGCAGGAGCAGCGACGGCTCGTGGACCAGCGCGGAGGCCATCTTCACGCGCTGCCGCATGCCCTTGGAGTACGTGGCGATCTTGCGGTCCTGTGCGTACTCCATCTCGACCGTGGCCAGGGCCTTCTGGGCGGCCTTGGCACCCAGGCCGTGCAGTTCGGCGTTGGCGACGACGAACTCACGGCCGGTCAGGAAGTCGTACATCGCCTCGCGCTCGGGGACGATGCCGATGTGCCGGTAGATGGTCTCGTTGCGCCACACCGGCCGGCCGTCCAGGGTGACGGAGCCGGTGGAAGGGGCGAGGAAGCCGCCCATCATGTTGATGAGGGTGGACTTGCCGGCACCGTTGGGGCCGAGGAGGCCGGTGACGCCCGGGCCGATGGTCATGGTGATGTCGTTGACGGCGACCACGTTGCCGAACCAGCGGGAGACGTGGTCGATCGTGAGAGTGCTCATGGGCGCAGCCGGTTCCTTGAGGAGGTGGTGGCGGGCGACGGGTCGGGCGCGGTCACAGGCCCACCTTCTTGTAGCGGCGCACCAGCAGGCCGTAGCAGGCGGCGATCAGTCCGAGGGTGAACACCACGAAGACGACGCCCTCGCCCTGGTCCGGACCCACCCCGCCAGGGAAGGCGGAGCTCGCGCCCAGGAAGGCGGACTGCACTCCGTCGATCAGGGTGATGGGCGAGAACAGACCGATCCAGATGCCGGCGTCGCCGCTGCCCTGGACGTCGGCGATCGCCTGGAGCGTGGAGACCGCGCCGTAGGAGATGGTCAGGACGGCGATCACGGCCGCGATGCCGAAGCCGCGGCGCGGCGTGACCGACGCGATGACCAGCCCGATGCCGGCGAAGAGCAGGGAGAGCAGTGCCACGGAGACCAGTCCCTGTGCGAATCCCTTGGTCTGGTCGGTGAAGTCGAGCTTGGCCAGCAGCGCGCCGACGTACAGCACCAGCAGGGGGGCGGCAGTGAGGATGAACAGGGCCGAGGCCAGCGCGGCGAACTTGGCGCGCACGTAGTCGGCGGTCTCGATGGGACGCGAGAAGTACAGCGGTACGGTCTTGAAGCGCAGGTCGCGCGAGACGGACGTCGGCGCCTGGGAGGCGACGTAGAGGCTGATGACGGCCTGCATGACGATCGCGTACCGCGTGTAGTCCACGGGCAGGTCGTTGGCCTTGGTGGCGACCGCGACGGCCACCATGATGGCGGCGGGCACGCACATCACCACGAACAGCAGCATCGGCAGCACCTTGGACTTCACCGACCGGCCGAGGCCGTAGGAGCCGCGCAGGGACTGCGAGTACAGCGACAGCCGCGCGTAGCCACGGCCCAGCCGGGGGCCGTCGTAGGAGCGGTAGCCGATGTTGTGGATGCGGGTGTCACCCGGTGCAGTGGCTGGTGTCTGCACGGACTGCTCAGCTGCCATGGCCGACCGCCTCCTTCCGCTGCTCGTCACGCTGTTCGTCGTGGTCGGTGAAGACCTCGGAGATGTGGTGCCGGCGCTGTTCCATGCGCACCAGTCCGAGGCCGAGGTCCGCGATGAGGTCGCGGACCAGGTCGTACGTCTCCTCGCCCTGCGCGGTGAGCAGCAGGACGTGCCCGGCGCCCGGCAGTCCGCTGCCGTCCTCGACGGCCACGCCGCGCGCCTGCAGCGCCTCGCGCACCGCGCGGGTGCCGTCCGGGTGCTCGTCGGTGTCGGTGACCTCGATCGCGAGGGTCGTGGTCTTCTGGGTGAAGTCCGTGGTGGAGCTGGAGCGCAGCAGCTTGCCGCCGTCGATGACGACGACGTGGTCGCAGGTGCGTTCGAGCTCGCCCAGCAGGTGCGAGGTGACCAGGACGGAGATGCCGAAGTCGGTGTGGATCCGGCGGATCAGGCCGAGCATCTCGTCGCGGCCGACCGGGTCGAGGCCGTTGGTCGGCTCGTCCAGGAAGACCAGCTGGGGGTCGTGCACGAGGGCCTGGGCGAGCTTCACGCGCTGCTTCATGCCGGTCGAGTAGCCGCCGATGGGGCGGTAGCGCTCCTCGTACAGGCCGACGTGGCGCAGAGTGTCCGCGGTGCGTTCCCGCGCGGCGGTGGGCGGCAGGCCGGACATGCGCGCCATGTGGACGACGAACTCGGTGGCCGAGACGTCCGGGGGCAGGCAGTCGTGTTCCGGCATGTAGCCGACCCGCTCGCGGATGGCGGGGCCCTTGGTGACCACGTCGAGGCCGAGCACCTCGGCGCGGCCCTCGGTGGCGGGGGACAGACCCAGAAGGATCTTGATCAGTGTGGACTTGCCGGCTCCATTGGCTCCGACGAGTCCGGTCACACCGGGCCCGACGTCCACGGAGAGCCGGTCAAGAGCGGTCACCCGGGGGAACCGCTTGCTCAGGCTTTCGGTCGCGATCACAGTCACGTCCCCGACGGTAGTGACCCGCACCACTCGGGTCGTCAGCCCGGAGAGCCGTCTTGGGGTCCCCCTGGAGTCGTACGGGCCCGTAAGGGAAGCCCTGCCTGAGAGCTATGCGCGGGGCGGGGGCACCGTTGACGAGTCCGTTGACGACTGCCACATTCGCGGGTGTGACGGGGATGAGCGGTGCGCGGGAGCGCCGGGTGCGTACGGGCGGGGTCGAGCTGTGCGTGGCCGAGCTGGGGGAACCGGGACGGCCGGTGGTGGTCCTGGTGCACGGCTATCCGGACAGCAAGGAGGTGTGGTCCGAGGTCGCGGTCCGGCTCGCGGAGCGGTTCCACGTCGTGGCGTACGACGTGCGGGGTCACGGCCGGTCCACGGCGCCGCGTCCCCTGCGGGGCGGGTTCACGCTGGAGAAGCTGACCGACGACTTCCTGGCGGTCGTGGACGCGGTGAGCCCGGACCGCCCGGTGCACCTGGTGGGGCACGACTGGGGCTCGGTGCAGTCCTGGGAGTTCGTGACGGTCGGGCGCGCCGAGGGGCGGATCGCCTCCTTCACCTCGATCTCCGGCCCCTCGCTCGACCACTTCGGGCACTGGATCGACCGCCGGGTGAAGCGGCCGACCCCGCGCCGGGTCGGCCGGCTGCTGGGGCAGGGCGCCAAGTCCTGGTACGTCTACCTGCTGCACACGCCCGTGCTGCCGGAGCTGGCGTGGCGCGGGCCGCTCGGCAGGGTCTGGCCGCGGCTGCTCGAGCGCCTGGAGAAGGTGCCCGGCGACGGCTATCCGACCGCTTCCCTGCCGTCGGACGCGGCCCACGGCGCCTGGCTCTACCGGGACAACGTGCGCCCGCGGCTGCGCAACCCCCGCTCCGACGCCTACGCGCACGCGCCCGTGCAGCTCATCACGCCCCTGGACGACGCGTTCCTCTCGGAGCGGCTCTACGAGGATCTCGAGCAGTGGGCGCCGCGGCTGACCCGGCGGACGCTGCGGGCCAGGCACTGGGTGCCGCGCAGCCGCCCGGACCAGCTGACGACGTGGATCTCCGACTTCGTGACGTCCGTGGAGGAGGGCGGCCGGGCCCCGGTGCCGGCGGCCGGCCCGCACGCCGACCGGTTCGGCGGACAGCTGGTCCTGGTCACCGGGGCGGGCAGCGGCATCGGGCGGGCCACCGCGCTCGCGTTCGCCGAGGCGGGTGCGCGCGTGCTGGCGGTCGACCGGGACGCGGAGGCCGCGGCCGGCACCGCCGGGGAGGCCCTCAGCCGGGGCGCCGCGGCGGCCTGGGCGGAGACGGTGGACGTGTCCGACGAACAGGCGATGGAGAAGCTCGCCGAGCGGGTCGGCACCGAGTACGGCGTGCCGGACGTCCTGGTGAACAACGCCGGCATCGGACTGAGCGGCTCCTTCTTCGACACCACCGCGGAGGACTGGAGGAAGGTCCTCGACGTCAACCTGTGGGGTGTGATCCACGGCTGCCGCCTCTTCGGGCGGCGGATGGCCGAGCGCGGGCAGGGCGGCCACATCGTCAACGTGGCGTCCGCCGCGGCGTTCCAGCCCTCCAGGGCGCTGCCGGCCTACAGCACCTCCAAGGCGGCGGTGCTGATGCTGAGCGAGTGCCTGCGTGCGGAGCTCGCCGGCTGCGGCATCGGCGTGACGGTGGTGTGCCCGGGGTTCGTGGACACCGCCATCACCTCCACCGCGCGGTTCGCAGGGGTGGACGCCGAGGAGGAGCGGCGGCTGCGGAAGCGGGCGGCCCGTCTGTACGGGCTGCGCGGCTACCCGCCGGAGAAGGTCGCCGCCGCGATCCTGCGGGCGGTGGCGCGTGACCGGGCGGTGGTCCCGGTCACCCCGGAGGCCCGGGCGGCGTACGCGCTCGCGCGGTGGATGCCCGGTGCGCTGCGCCGGATCGCGCGGCTGAAGCCGCCGCTGTGAGACCCCCGGGGTGCGGCCCGTTGTCCACAGCGGAGACCCCATCCACTGTGGAAAACCGCACGTGACTGTGGATCAAACCTCCGCACCTAAAGGGATCGCGTGATGCGCGTCTCTCCCGGCACCCTGGACGGATGGACGAAAGACGCACCGTGAAGGTGTCGAAATACCTCTCCCGGCATCTGCGCCACCAGCCGGAGCGGATCGGCCTCACCCTCGACGAGGGCGGCTGGACCGAGATCGAGGCGCTGATCGCCGCGGCGACCGCGCACGGATTCCCGTTCACCCGGGAAGAGCTGGACCACGTCGTCGCCACCAATGACAAGCGGCGCTTCGCCGTGGAGGGCACCCGGATCCGCGCCAGTCAGGGGCACAGTGTCGACGTCGATCTCGGCCTTCCCCCGGCCGTTCCGCCGCCGTACCTGTACCACGGCACCGTCGCCCGGAACCTGGAGGCGATCCGGGCCGAGGGGCTGCGCCCCATGGACCGGCACACCGTGCACCTCTCCGCCGACCGCGAGACGGCGACCCGCGTGGGTGCCCGCAGGGGGCGGCCGGTCGTGCTGTCCGTGGACACGGGCGCGATGCACCGCGACGGCCATGTCTTCCACCTGAGCGAGAACGGCGTATGGCTGACCCGGGCCGTACCGAGCCGGTATCTGCGCTTCCCCGCCGGCCACTGACCGCGTGAGCGGCGCTACGACGGGCGGGTGCCGTGAGCCGGTGACACCTCCCGGACGTCGGCGTGACCACCGGTCCCGGCGGTTCCCTCCCGCGGGGACGCGCGTGGGCCGACGTTTCACGTGAAACCCGTGGGGGCGCATAGGCTCGATGGCATGAGCCTGCGCCTGAGCACTGTGATCCTCCCCTACCGCCGCTGGCACGAGGGCACTCGTGCCGCCTGGACGCGTGCCGAGGAGCTCGGCTTCCACACGGGCTACACCTACGACCACCTCTCCTGGCGCAGCTTCCGGGACGGCCCGTGGTTCGGCGCCGTCCCGACCCTCACCGCGGCCGCGGCGGTCACCGACCGGATGCGGCTGGGCACCCTGGTGACCTCGCCGAACTTCCGGCACCCGGTCACCCTGGCCAAGGAGCTCATCACCCTCGACGACATCTCCGGGGGGCGGGTCACGCTGGGCATAGGAGCGGGCGGCACCGGGTTCGACGCCACCGCGCTGGGCCAGGAGCCGTGGACGCCGCGCGAGCGCGCCGACCGATTCGCCGAGTTCGTCCCGCTGCTCGACCGGCTGCTCGCCGAGGACTCGGTCTCGTACGAGGGTGACTTCTACGCGGCGCACGAGGCACGCAACATCCCGGGCTGTGTGCAGCGGCCACGGCTGCCGTTCGCGGTGGCGGCGACCGGTCCGCGCGGACTGCGGCTCGCGGCCCGTCACGGGCAGGCATGGGTGACCACGGGCGACCCCCGGCTGTTCGAGAGCGGTACGCCCGAGCAGTCGGTTCAGGCCATTCGCGGTCAGGCGGAGAAGCTGGCCGACGCCTGCGCCGAGCTCGGCCGGGACGTGACCGAACTGGACAAGATCCTGCTCACCGGTTTCACGCCGGACCGGAGCCGGCCACTGGAGTCCCTGAACGCCTTCGTCGACTTCGCGGGACGCCATGCCGAACTGGGCTTCACCGAGATCGTGATCCACTGGCCCATCCCCGACTCGGACTTCGCCGCCGACGAGAAGGTCTTCGAACGGATCGCCATGGAGGCCCCGGCGCAACTGCGCTGACCCCCGACGCTTCGGCAGGGGGACACCACCCCTGGTGACGACGGTTACCACTCAGATGTCCGCAGTCCCGCACGGCCGTGCGGGCATATGCGGGACAATGGCCGGGTGATCTCAGCGACCCGACAGTCCGAGCCCCCGGCAGCCGCCACCCCACCGCGGCTCATCGCCACCGACCTCGACGGCACCCTGCTGCGTGACGACAAGTCGGTGTCCCCGCGCACCGTCGCCGCGCTGGCCGCCGCCGAGGAAGCCGGCATCGAGGTCTTCTTCGTCACCGGGCGGCCCGCCCGCTGGATGGACGTGGTCAGCGACCACGTCCACGGCCACGGCCTCGCCATCTGCGGCAACGGCGCCGCCGTCGTCGACCTGCACGGCGGCCCCGGCGCGCACCGCTTCGTGAAGGTGCGGGAGCTCCCCCGAAAGAACGCGCTGGACGCGGTGCGACTGCTGCGCGATGCCGCCCCCGGCACCGTGTACGCCGTCGAGCAGACCTACGGCTTCCACCAGGAGCCGGACTACCCGAAGCTGCACATGGAGATCCCGGACGTCCTGGCGCCCGCCGAGGACCTGCTGCACCCGGAGTCCCCCACCGCCGCCGAACCGGTGCTCAAGATCCTCGCCCACCACCCCACGCTCGATCCCGACGCCTTCCTCACCCTGGCCCGCCTCGCCATCGGCGACCGCGCCAACGTCACCCGCTCCAGCCCCAGCGCGCTGCTGGAGATCAGCGGACCGGAGGTGTCCAAGGCCAGCACGCTCGCCCTGTGCTGCGCCGAGCGGGGCATCTCGCACGACGAGGTCGTCGCCTTCGGAGACATGCCCAACGACGTCGAGATGCTGAGCTGGGCGGGCCGTTCCTACGCCATGGGCAACGCGCACCCGGACGTGATCGCCGCAGCCTCGGGGCACACCGTCGCCAACAACGACGACGGGGTGGCCGTGGTGATCGAGCGGCTGCTGGACGGGCGGCTGTAGCCGCTCAGAGCGACACCCCGTGCCGGGCCAGCCACGACACGGGGTTCACCGCCGATCCCATCTCGGGCGTGACCCGCACCTCGAAGTGCAGGTGCGGGCCCGTGGAGTTGCCGCTGGTGCCCGACTGCCCGATCCACTGACCGGGGCTCACCCGGTCACCCTGGTCGACGGCGACGGCGGCGAGGTGGGCGTACTGGGTGTAGTACCCGCCCGCGTGCCGGACCACGATTTCGACACCGAAGGCCCCTCCGCAGGACACCTTCACCACGGTGCCCGTCCCCACGGCCCGCACCGGCGTTCCGATCGGCACCGCGAAGTCCTGCCCCGTGTGCCGGTTCGCCCACCGTGCGCCGCCGCTGCCGTAGGACGCGGACAGCTCGTACGTTTCCACGGGCGCCACCCAGCGGGTGGTGAAACGCGTCTCCGGCTGGTCCAGCCGGACCGCACCACGGCAGGCACCGGCGGCGACCGAGGCGTCCGCCTGCCCCTGGAGCTGCCACCGCGCCGACTCGAGCTTCGCCTCGATGCCCTGCTTCAGAGCGGCGAGTTCGCCGTTGCGCTGGTCCAGCTTCCGCCACGCCGCCGCGGCCCGGGCCTCGTCCCGGGTGAGCCGGGCCTCGGCCCGCTCGCTCCGGCCGATCGCC
This sequence comes from Streptomyces pilosus, assembly GCF_014649835.1. Lineage (GTDB taxonomy): Bacteria > Actinomycetota > Actinomycetes > Streptomycetales > Streptomycetaceae > Streptomyces > Streptomyces pilosus. The sequence continues at coordinate 158,404 of NZ_BMTU01000003.1, forward strand.
TCGTCCAGCGCCGTCGCGGCCTTCTGCACCACGCGCTGACCCCGCATCAGCTCCTCGGGGTCGTCCGCGAGCAGCATGTGCGCGGTGAGCGGCAGTCCGCCGCCGTCCCGGTACTGGGAGCTGGCGATCCGGCCCAGTTCCTCCCGCAGGACGGCCGTCTCCCGCCGCTCCCGGTCGAGGCGCCGCTCGAGCTCGTGTGCCCTGGCCCGCTGCTCGTCCGCCTCGCGCAGACCGGCCTCGTACCGTTCGGTCGCCGTCGCCGCCTCCTCGTACAGCCGCGCCACCTCCGCGCTCACTCCGGAGGCCGTGCCGTGGCCGGGGGCGTGGGAGCCGTCACCGTCGGCGGGCCGGGCGGCGAGCACGGCGAGCGCGCACAGCGGTACGGCGACGAGCAGCGGATGACGGCGGGCGAGGCGCATGACTGCGATCCTGGCCCCGCCGGTACGCCCGGGCCTCCTCACGTCGTGCACTTGGGGGACCAGTGCCCCCGGACGGACCACCGGTTCAGCCGAACAGCGGTACGCCGCTGCAGGCGTGACTTTCTGTCATGAACGGCGAGGAGCCGGGCGGGGACCCCTAACGGGCCGTCATCAGGAGCTCCGTCTCCTCCTCCCGCCGGGCCATCGTCCGCAAGGGTCCGTCGGCGGCGACGAGTTCGGCGTACGGGCCGCGTTGCACCACGCGCCCCGCTTCGAGCACGACGACCTCGTCCACGGCGTCGAGTCCGGCCAGCCGGTGGGTGATGAGCAGCGTCGTGCGCCCCTCGGTGGCGGCCAGCAGATCGGCGGTGAGCGCGTCGGCGGTCGCCAGGTCGAGGTGTTCCGCCGGCTCGTCCAGCACCAGGACGGGGAAGTCCGCGAGCAGCGCCCGGGCGAGGGCCAGCCGCTGCCGCTGTCCGCCCGACAGCCGCGCACCGTGCTCGCCGACCAGCGTGTCGAGTCCGTCGGGCAGCCCGTCGGCCCAGTCCAGCAGCCGGGCCCGGCCGAGCGCGTCGCGCAGTTGGTCGTCCGTGGCGTCCTTCCTGGCCAGCAGCAGGTTCTCCCGCACGGAGCTGTTGAAGAGGTGCGCGTCCTGCGCGCACAGTCCGACCAGCCGCCGCACGTCGTCGCCGTCCAGGGCGCGGGCGTCCACTCCGGCCAGCGTGTAGGAGCCCCCGGCCGGGTCCAGGAACCGCAGCAGCGTCTGGGCGAGTGTGGTCTTGCCCGACCCGGAAGGGCCGACCACCGCGATGCGGCGGCCCCGCTCCAGCGACAGGTCCAGGCCGGCGAGCGCGTCCCGGTGCTGCCCGGCGTGGCGCGCGGTCAGCCCCTTCACCACGAGGGGGAACGGCGAGACGGGTGCCTGCCGAGGCGTCCCGGGCTCACTCACGGGCGCCGGGGCGTCCACCACCTCGTACACGCGCTCCGCGCTGCGGCGGACCCGCTGCCGGTACTGCACGGCGAGCGGCATTCCCGCGACGCCCTCGAACGCGGCGAGCGGGGTGAGGATCACGACGGCCAGCGCGACACCGTCCAGCCGGCCGGTCGCCACCGCCTGGACGCCGGCCAGCGCGGCTGCCGCGACGGTCAGGCCGGAGATCAGCGCGGTCAGTCCGTCGCCGAGCGCGGTGGCGGCGGCGGCACGCGCGTCGATCCGGGTGAGGGTGCCGTCGGCCCGCCGCGCCTCGGCGGTCCGGGAGGGCAGGGCGCCGGCGACAGTCAGCTCGGCGGTACCGGTGAGCAGGTCGGTCACCCGGGTCGCCAGCACGCCCCGGGCCGGGGCCAGCCTGCGCTCCGCCCTGCGGGCCACCGCGCCGGTCAGCAGCGGCACACCGGCGCCCGCCGCCAGCAGGCCCGCCGCGAGCACGGCACCGGCCTCGGGCAGCAGCCATGCGGTGAAGCCGACGGACAGCGCGGAGACCACGACGGTCACGCCGGCCGGCAGCAGCCAGCGCAGCCAGTAGTCCTGGAGGGCGTCCACGTCGGAGACCAGCCGGGAGAGCAGGTCGCCCCGGCGGGCACCGCGCAGTCCGGCGGGCGCCAGCCGCTCGAGGCGCCGGTAGACCGCCACCCGGGTGTCGGCCAGCATGCGCAGGACGGCGTCGTGCGAGACGAGCCGTTCGGCGTACCGGAACACGGCCCGGCCGATACCGAAGGCCCGCGTCGCCGTCACGGCCACCATGAGATACAGCACGGGAGGCTGCTCGGAGGCCCGGGAGATGAGCCACCCGGACGTCGCCATCAGCCCGACCGCGCTCCCCAGGGCGAGGGTGCCCAGCAGCAGCGCGAAGGTGATCCGCCCCCGGCGGGCGCCGGACAGGGCACGGACCCGGGCGAGCACACCGCCCCGGACCGGTTCCGCGTCGCCGGGCCGGGCGGGTCCGCCCTCCGGCGCACGGCCGGCCTCGGCCTCCGGCGCCGGTGCGGCCGCTGGGGCGGCCGCCGTGGCCGCAGGGTTTCCGTGGCCGCCGGTGGCGGCCGGTTCCGCGATCCGGACCACCCGGTCCGCGACGGCCAGCAGAGCCGGCCGGTGCACCACGAGCAGCACCGTGCGTCCGGCCGTCAGCCTCCGTACCGCCGTCACGATCTCGGCCTCGGTGGCGCCGTCGAGGGCGGCCGTCGGTTCGTCGAGCAGGAGAACGGGCCGGTCGGCCAGGAACGCCCGGGCCAGTGCGAGCCGCTGCCGCTGCCCGGCCGACAGACCCACCCCGTCCTCGCCCAGCACGGTGCCGGCACCCTCCGGCAGCGCGTCCACGAACTCCAGCGCACCCGCGTCCCGCAGCGCGCGCCGCACGGCGTCGTCGTCCGCGCCGGGCCGGGCCAGCCGTACGTTCTCCGCGATGGTCCCGGCGTACAGGTGCGGGCGTTGGGGCACCCAGGCGACGTGGTCGTGCCACGCGGCGAGGTCGAGTCCGCCGAGGTCGGCTCCCCCGACCCGCACGACACCCTCCGTGGGACGGACGAAACCCAGCAGTACGTGCAGCAGGGTCGACTTTCCCGCCCCGCTCGGGCCGACGAGCGCCACCGTCTCACCGGGGGAGACGGTGAACGACACATGCGTCACGGCGTCCGCGGACCGGCCGGGGTAGCGGACCGTCACGTCCTCGAAGGCGACGGCGCCCTGCGTGACCGTGCCCGTTCCGGGCGCGGGCACGGGTGTCTCCAGCACGGAGAAGAGGTCCTCGGCGGCCCCGAGCCCCTCCGCGGCCGCGTGGTACTGGGCGCCGACCTGCCGCAGTGGCAGATAGGCCTCCGGCGCCAGGATCAGGATGAGCAGGCCGGTGTAGAGATCCATCTGGCCGTAGACGAGCCGCATGCCGATGGTCACGGCGACCAGCGCCACCGAGAGGGTGGCGAGCAGTTCCAGGGCGAAGGAGGAGATGAAGGCGATCCGCAGCGTCCGCATGGTCGCCCGGCGGTAGTCGGAGGTGATCCGCCGGATCGACTCCGCCTGCGCCTTGGCCCGTCCGAACACCTTCAACGTGGGGAGTCCGGCGACGACGTCCAGGAAGTGTCCGGACAGCCGGGACAGCATCAGCCACTGGCGGTCCATCCGGGACTGGGTGACCCAGCCGATCAGCACCATGAAGACCGGGATGAGCGGCAGGGTCCCGACGATGATCGCCGCCGAGACCCACTCCTCGGTGACGATCCTCGCCAGCACCGCCACGGGAACGACCACCGCGAGCCCCAGCTGGGGCAGGTAACGCGAGAAGTAGCCGTCGAGCGCGTCGACTCCCCGGGTGGCCAGGGCGACCAGCGATCCGGTGCGCTGTCCGCCCAGCCACTGCGGGCCCAGCGCCGTCGCCCGTTCCAGGAGCCGGCCACGCAGTTCCGACTTCACCGCGGCGCTCGCCCGGTGCGCGGCCAGTTCGGTCAGCCAGCCGACCAGTCCCCGGCCGGCCGCCACGAGCGCGAGCAGCAGCAGGGGAGTGCCGAGTTCACGGGCGGTGAGTCCGTCCTCGAACGCGCCCACCACGATCTCAGCGATGAGCATGGCCTGGGCGATGACCAGCACCGCGCCGACGACGCCCAGGCCGACGACCGCCACCAGGAAGCCCCGGGTGGCCCGGGCGTACCGGAGCAGTCGCGGGTCGATTGGTTTCACGTGAAACACACCTCAGTGCACGGGGTCGGCGATGTGCTGGGTGCCGATCCGCTTGCGGAACACCCAGTAGGTCCAGCCCTGGTAGGCCATCACCATCGGCGTGGCGATCACGGCGAGCCAGGTCATGATCTTCAGCGTGTAGGGGCTGGAGGAGGCGTTGGTGACGGTCAGGCTCCAGGCCGGGTCGAGCGTCGACGGCATGACATTCGGGAACAGCGTCAGGAAGAGCATGGCCACGGCGGCCACGATCGTGACGCCGGAGAAGGCGAACGACCATCCCTCGCGTCCCGCCCGGTTCGCCAGCAGCGCGGCGACCAGCGCACCGACCGCCACGGCCAGCGCGACGAGGCTGGTGCCGTCCCCCTTGTCGACCTGCGTCCAGAGCAGGAAGACCAGCGCCAGTACAGCGGTGACCAGACCCACGCGCTGGGCGAGCGCCCGGGCGCGTTCGCGGATCTCACCGACCGTCTTGAGGGCCGTGAACACCGCTCCGTGGAAGGTGAACAGCGTCAGGGTGACGAGGCCGCCCAGCACCGCGTACGGGTTGAACAGGTCCCCGAGGCCGCCCACGTACTCGAAGTCGGCGTCGATCTTCACCCCGCGCACGATGTTGCCGAAGGCCACGCCCCACAGGAACGCGGGGAGCAGCGAGGTCCAGAAGATCGCCGTCTCCCAGTTGCGCTGCCAGTTCTCCTCCGGTCGCTTCGCCCGGTACTCGAAGGCGACACCGCGGATGATCAGACAGACCAGGATGAGCAGCAGGGGCAGGTAGAAGCCGGAGAACAGGGTGGCGTACCACTCGGGGAAGGCGGCGAAGGTCGCGCCGCCGGCCGTGAGCAGCCACACCTCGTTGCCGTCCCAGACGGGGCCGATGGTGTTGATCAGCACCCGCTTCTCGGCGCGGTCGCGGGCGAGCAGCCGGGTGAGGATGCCCACTCCGAAGTCGAAGCCCTCCAGGAAGAAGTAGCCGATCCACAGGACGGCGATCAGGACGAACCAGACGTTGTGCAGTTCCATGACAGTGGGGCTCCCTCGGCCTAGTACGAGAAGGCCATCGGCTTGTCGGCGTCACGGAGGTCGCCGCCGAGCTTCGTGGGCGGGTTGAGGTCGGACTCGCTGAGCTCCGGCGGGCCGGCCTTGACGTACTTGGCGAGCAGCCTGACCTCGATGACGGCGAGGACGGCGTACAGCAGGGTGAAGACGGACATCGAGGTGATGACCTCGGCCGTGGAGACGCCGGGGGAGACGGCGTCCTCGGTCCGCATCACGCCGTAGACCACCCAGGGCTGCCGGCCCATCTCGGTGAAGATCCAGCCCCAGGCGTTGGCGATCAGCGGGAAGGCCATGGTCCACAGCGCCAGCTGCCAGTACAGCCGGGTGAGCCGGGAGCCGAGCGGGTTCTTCAGCAGCACCAGGCGCGGGACCTCGTCCTCCCCGGTGCGGTGGGCGGCCGGCAGCAGGAACTTCTTGCGGGTCAGCCAGAGGCCGAGCAGACCGAGCGAGAAGGAGGCCATGCCGAAGCCGATCATCCAGCGGAAGCCCCAGTAGGCGACGGGGACGATGGGCTTGTAGTCACCGGGGCCGTACTTCTCCTGAAGGGCCTCGTTGGTGTCGTTGATCCCGGGCACGTACGAGTCGAAGTCGCTGTGGGCGAGGAAGGAGAGCAGTCCGGGGATCTCCAGGGCGACCTTGTTGTGACCCTCGTCGACGTCCCCGTAGGCGAACACGGAGAAGGGGGCGGGTTCCTCGCCGTCCCACAGGGCCTCGGCGGCGGCCATCTTCATCGGCTGCTGCTCGTACATGACCTTGCCGAGGGTGTCGCCGCTGACCGCGGTGAACAGGCCGCCGACCGCGAGGGTGACCAGGCCGAGGCGGAGGGAGGTCCGCATCACGGGGATGTGCTTCCTGCGCATGAGGTGGAAGGCCGCGATGCCCACCATGAAGGCACCGCCGGTCAGGAAGGCCGCGGAGAAGCTGTGGAAGACCTGGTTGAGCGTGGTGTTCTGGGTGAGCACCAGCCAGAAGTCGGTGAGTTCGGCGCGGCCCTTCTCCTCGTTGATCCGGTAGCCGACCGGGTGCTGCATCCAGGAGTTGGCGGCCAGGATGAAGTACGCCGACAGCAGGGTGCCGATCGAGACCATCCAGATGCAGGCCAGGTGGATCTTCTTGGGCAGCTTGTCCCAGCCGAAGATCCACAGGCCGATGAAGGTGGACTCGAAGAAGAACGCGATGAGGGCCTCGAAGGCGAGCGGGGCGCCGAAGACGTCACCGACGAACCGCGAGTAGTCGGACCAGTTCATGCCGAACTGGAACTCCTGCACGATGCCGGTGACCACGCCCATCGCGATGTTGATCAGGAAGAGCTTCCCCCAGAACTTCGTGGCTCCGAGGTACTTCTCCTTCCCGGTACGCACCCAGGCGGTCTGCAGCCCGGCGACAAGGGCGGCCAGCGAGATCGTCAGGGGAACGAAGAGGAAGTGGTAGACGGTGGTGATGCCGAACTGCCATCGCGCCAGGGTCTCCGGCGCCAGAGCCAGATCCACGTCGTCGCTCCTTACTCAGCGGTGGTCACAGCGACCGCTTGATCCCGTTCGTCCCGCCGCATCTCGGGAAAACGGGATGCGCTTGTGAACGCGTTCACATTCACAAGCAATTATGACCTACTGCTTTTCAGACCCGGAAGGGGGGTCCCGTGTGATGTCAACCCCTTCGCGCGCCCTTCCGTGGACACAGGGAAGCGGCCGGCGGGGATGCCTGCCGGCCGCTCGGAAGCGTGCTGCTCGGAACTCCTGCGTGCCGATCGCGGTGGTCGTCCCGATCACCGCGTCCGTGCAGGTCAGACCTGGTCAGACCCCCTTGCGGAAGCCCTCCGTCACCTTGAGGAAGATGTCGTTCGCCTCGGTCTCCCCGATCGTGACCCGCACGCCCTCCCCCGGGAACGGCCGGACGACCACTCCTGCCTGCTCGCACGCCTGCGCGAACGGCACCGTGCTCTCCCCCAGCCGCAGCCACACGAAGTTGGCCTGCGTCTCGGGCACCGTCCATCCCTGGGTCCGCAGCGCGTCCATCACCCGGTTCCGCTCGCACACCAGCGAGCCCACCCGGCCGATCAGCTCGTCCTCGGCCCGCAGCGAGGCGACCGCCGCGTCCTGGGCGATCTGGCTCACCCCGAACGGCACGGCCGTCTTGCGCAGCGCCGCGGCCACCGGCTCGTGCGCGATGGCGAAGCCCACCCGCAGCCCCGCGAGTCCGTAGGCCTTCGAGAAGGTCCGCAGGACACAGACGTTGCGCCGCTCCCGGTAGATCTCGACCCCGTCCGGCACCTCGGTGTCCCGGATGAACTCGCGGTAGGCCTCGTCGAGGACGACCAGGACGTCACCGGGCACCCGGTCGAGGAAACGCTCCAGCTCGGACCGTCGCACCACCGTGCCGGTGGGATTGTTCGGGTTGCAGACGAAGATCAGCCGGGTCCGGTCGGTGATCGCGTCGGCCATCGCGTCCAGGTCGTGCACATCGCCCGGGGTCAGCGGCACCTGGACCGACGCGGCACCGCTGATCCGGGTGATGATCGGGTACGCCTCGAACGACCGCCAGGCGTAGATCACCTCGTCACCGGGCCCGGAGGTCGCCTGCAGCAGCTGCTGGGCGACACCGACCGAACCGGTACCGGTGGCCACGTGGGAGGCGGGGACCCCGAACCGTTCGGCCAGCTCGGCCGTCAGGGCCGTGCACGCCATGTCCGGGTAGCGGTTGAAGGCGGACGCGGAGGCCGCCACGGTCTCCATCACGCCAGGCAGCGGCGGATAGGGGTTCTCGTTGGAGGACAGCTTGTACGCCGCCGGGCCGCCGGCCGCCGCCGGCTTGCCCGGCTTGTACGTGGGGATCCCCTCCAGCTCGGCGCGCAGCTTGGGGCTCGTCTCGCTCACCGCAGTCCTCCTCGCGAAGACCGGCGGCCCATGACCGCCGCCGACATCCAATACTGCTCACCTTATGAGGATTCGGCGCCGCTGCGTATAGGGGCGGCGGAGGCGCACCTCCGAGAGACACAGACCGCATCCGCCCCACCGTTCACGGCGGTAACAGGGGCAACATCACCCGTAGGGGTACGAACGGCGCGCGGGCGAGGGGCGCGCCGCACATATATCTATGCGCCGGTGGTTCGCGCCGTGGCGCGCATCCCTCGTGCAGGTGAGTTGAGACCTCTTCGCAACATCGGACCCTCGGCAGGCCCGCATGCGCCGACAGGCCAGGTCCTGGTTTTGGAACGTTCAACACCCTTTGTTTCCGAGGTTATTGACCGCTAATGATCTTGCAGAAACGTGCCTGTCAACGCGTGCATATGCGTCCGCCCTACCCCACCGCATGAGCCCTACTATCGGCTCGCCATGACAGCAGCAGGGAAGCACCAGGTGAGTCGCGCGGAAACCTCACGCCGAGGCAGCCGGCCGGGTCGAGCGGGCATCAGGGACGTGGCCGCCGCCGCCGGAGTCTCCATCACGACCGTCTCCGACGCCCTCAACGGCAAGGGCAGACTCCCGGACGCCACCCGGCGCCACGTCCGCGAGGTGGCCGACAGACTGGGGTACCGCCCCTCGGCCGCCGCCCGTACGCTCCGCACCGGGAAATCCGGACTCATCGGCCTGACCGTGACGACGTACGGGGATGAACCTTTCACCTTCACCGAGTTCGCGTACTTCGCCGAGATGGCGCGTGCCGCGACGTCCGCCGCGCTCGCCCGCGGTTACGCCCTGGTGATCCTTCCCGCGACCTCCCGCCACGACGTGTGGTCCAACGTCGCCCTGGACGGCACGGTCGTCATCGACCCCTCCGACCAGGACCCGGTGGTCAGCGAACTGGTCCGCCAGGGCTTACCCGTCGTCTCCGACGGCCGTCCGGCCGGATCACTGCCGGTCACGGCATGGGTCGACAACGACCACGAGGCCGCCGTCCTCGGCATCCTGGACCACCTCGCCGCCGCCGGCGCCCGCCGGATCGGCCTGCTCACCGGCACGACCACCGACACCTACACCCACCTGTCGACCACCGCCTACCTGCACTGGTGCGAGCGGGTGGGCCAGGACCCGGTGTACGAGGCCTATCCGGCGCACGATCCGTGCGCGGGCGCCGTCGCCGCCGACCGGCTCCTCGCCCGCCCCGACCGCCCCGACGCCGTGTACGGCCTGTTCGACCCGAACGGCACGGACCTGCTCGCCGCCGCCCGCCGCTACGGCCTGCGCGTCCCGGACGACCTGCTGCTCGTCTGCTGCAGCGAGTCCACCGTCTACGCCGGCACCGAGCCGCCGGTCACGACGCTCTCCCTGAAGCCGCGCCGCATCGGCACGGCGGTGGTCCAGCTGCTGATCGACGCCATCGAGGGCGTCGACTCCGACCACCCGGTCGAGCAGGTCATACCGACCGAACTGATCGTGCGTACCTCCTCGCAGCGCCGCCCGCCCCGCACGACCGTCAGCCCGCCGAGATCGCCGAAGGGGTCGTGAGGGCGGGAGCGGGAGGGCCCGCTGTGTGGACACTCCGCTTCCGGAGGGGGGAAGCGGGAGCGACGCCGGCCCGGCCTGCCCCGCGGGACCGGCACGGGTGACCGGATCACCCGCGGCGGGACGGCCGGGCCGGAAGGCCCGCCCGGAGGAGGACACGCGGCAGGGGAGGTCACGGCGGAGAGCACGCGGCGAAGGCGGCAAGGGAGCCGCCCAGAAAGCCGTAAAAGGGACGAAAGACACAGCGACCCGGAGTCTCGTCCCGATTCACCACCCCTGGGTCATCACACAGAGCGATCCGCATTCCTATGATGGGCCCACGACACCGCGGGCCGCTGCGACCAGGCAGTCCGACGCGGTGCAGACGCGGCGCGATGGTGGAGGGGTCGATGACTCAGGGGGCCGGTCAGGGACCCGAGGTGGAGCGGACGGCGACGTTGCGCGACTTCCGGGTACCCGCTTACGTCCACGAGACCGGCCCGTACGCCCGGAGCCCGCACCCCGGTGACGTCGTCCCGCCCGACGAGGTCCACCCCGAGGGGTACACGCCCACGCAGCGGGACCTCCCCGTCATCAACCGGGGTGACACCGTCCAGGTGACCGTCGACCCCGCGCCCGCCCCGCAGTCCGCCACCGGTCCGGGACCGCTGTACGTGGTCGGTGACGTCCACGGTTATCTCGACGAGCTGCTGGCCGCCCTCCGGGAACAGGGTCTCGTCGACTCCGCGGGCCAGTGGTGCGCCGGCACCGCGCGGCTGTGGTTCCTCGGCGACTTCACCGACCGCGGCCCGGACGGCATCGGCGTCATCGACCTCGTGATGCGGCTGTCCGCCGAGGCCGCCGCGGCCGGCGGCTACTGCAAGGCGCTCATGGGCAACCACGAGCTGCTGCTGCTCGGCGCCAAGCGGTTCGGCGACACCCCCGTCAACTCCGGGGCCGGCACCGCCACCTTCCAGGCGGCCTGGCTGCTCAACGGCGGCCAGAAGACCGACATGGACCGCCTCCAGGACCACCACCTGCAGTGGATGGCCCGCCTCGACGCCGTCGAGGAGGTCGACGGCCACCTGCTGCTCCACTCCGACACCACCGCCTACCTCGACTACGGCCGCTCCATCGAAGAGGTCAACGACACCGTCCGCGAGACGCTCACCCGCAACGACGCCGACGAGGTCTGGGACCTGTTCCGCAAGCTGACCAAGCGGTTCTCCTTCCGCGACGAGGGCGGCGCCGACGCGGTGCGCTCCCTGCTGGATACGTACGGCGGCACCCGGGTCGTTCACGGCCACAGCCCCATTCCGTATCTGCTGGGCGAAGTGGGCTCCGAGGACGGCGAGGACGACAGCGGCCCGGTGATCGCCGCACCCCATGTGTACGCCGACGGACTCGCCATCGCGATGGACGGCGGGGTCACCATGGCCGGAAAACTGCTGGTCCAGCAACTGCCGCTGGGCGTCTGAGCGTTCCGCGGGCCGCATCCGCGCGGCCCGCCGGCGCACCGCGCGGACGGCAATTTCGGTAAACCCCCTGTCACCGCGCGCCGTCACCGCTCTACCATCGGCTTATCCGTAGCAGGCTCCCCTCCGTTTCTGCCCGACGGCTCGTCAGCATGCCGAGCCCCAAGCCCTACGGAGCATCGGGGGATGCACATGAACAGCGTTCCGCAGCACCTGCTGAACGAGGACCGCCAGGAATACGAGCGGATTCTCGATGAGGCGCTGCGCTCCGCACCACACAACCCGGAACTGGCCGCTGCCGGGCAGCGGCTCAACACGGAACAACTGCGCACGATGGCGCTCAGCGCCACCGCGCTCATCACAGCGGCCGCGGCGACCGAGTACCAGCACTACGTGAAGGTCCGCGAGGAACTGCGCCGGCCGCCGGCGCAGGCCGCCCCGGCCGTCCGGGACTCCGGCTCCGCCGAGCCGGGCTCGGGCGCGTCGGGACTCGCCGCCACCATGGGCGAGGTCGCCGAGACGGCAGGCGCGGGCGCCGTGGCCGTGGTCGCCGTCCTGGCCCCCGTCCTGGCGGGAACGGCCGCGGCGATCTTCCTGCTCGTCGGCTACGTCCTGCGGATGCTCGACCCCGAAGCCGCGTTCGCCCGGACCATGCTCACCACGGGCTGGGTGTTCGGCGCGGTGACTGCGGTCGCCATCCTCGTGGCGGCCGTGGGGCTGCTGATCACCGCGCTTCGCAACAAGCCCTCGGCGCTCGGCGGCGCGTACCGCGAGCTCGACGAGGAGGTGACCCGGGCCAGGGACGTCTGGCGGGACGCCCTGCTGGAGCGGGGGATCGTCCCGTTCCTGCGGGAGGCCCTCACCGATCCGGCGACGGCCGCCGCGCTCCAGCCCACGGCACCGTCGGCGCCGGCCGGTCGTATGCCGCACCTCGGATACGACCGCCCGGGCTTCTCCAGCCCCGACAAGGGCTCGACCCGCGGTACACGGCCGAGCTACTCCAGTCCGGACTACTCGAGCCCGGACTTCGGGGGCCCGGAGCACCAGCCGGAGTGACCCGGCGGCCGGGACGGCCCGGAGTCCGTCCGTCGGCTTGCGCCCCCGCTCCGGGGGCGCGAGCCGGGTGGACGGGCCGGACACCGGCGGGCCCGGTCTCGGCCGGTTCCCGGCGGACCAGACGGCCAGACGGCCGGTCGGCGCGGCGGCCCGGCGGCCCGGCGGCCCGGCGGCCCGGCGGCCCGGCGGCCCGGCTCTCAGAGGATGCCCGCACGCCCCGCGGCGGTGATCCACAGCGGGAACTCGGACAGAAGCCGGTCGTACAGCTCCGGGTCCGGCACGGTGCTGATGTCGTCGACGGCGAAGAAGCCGACGTTGTCGACGCGGCGTCCCGGCAGCGTGTCGAACCGCTCCAGCACACCGTAGTTGGACTTGCCCAGCCCCACGAACTGCCAGAAGACGGGCTCCTCCACGGCCTCGCGCAGCTCCCGCTCGATCTCCTTGTTGCGGTAGACCCCGCCGTCCGAGAAGAACAGCACCAGCGTCGGGGCGGACGCCGGACGGTCGCGCACGAACGCGCGCACCTCGGCGATGACCTTCTGCTCCTCGTTCTGGATGCCGACGTCCCGCATGTCGACCTGGCTGGGATCCAGCCCCTTCTTCCGCCCGCGCCGGAAGAGACCCACCTCACCCACCCGCACGTGCAGCCGCAGCCACTCGGGAAGCTCGCCGATCCGCAGGTCCGGCAGCCGGGCCGGATTCGAGGCGAACGTCCAGGCCTGCATCTCCCCGTCGTCGTCCAGCTGGGCCGCGACCGCGGCCATCCGCTCGACGACGTCGGACACGATGCCCTTGGAGTACAGGAAGGACATGGACCCGGAGGCGTCCAGGACCAGGATGACGCGCGCGGTGACATGGGCGGCGCCGTGCTTGCGCAGACTGACCGCCACCTGTTCCTTGCGCAGCGACAGCCGCTTGCGCATGTCGACGGGCAGGTGCTCCTCACCCTTGGAGAGCCGGGGGCCGGACGTCTGAGCGGGGGCGACGGCTGTCCCCGCCGGCGGGGCGGACGTCTGTGCCGGGGCGACGGGCGTCCGGGCCGGAGTGGCGGGCGGGACCGGCGGGGCCGGCGGAGCTGCGCTCACGGCAGGCGCCGGGGCGGTCGCCGCAGCGGGCTCGTCGACGGTGATGCCGAAGTCCGTGGCCAGCCCGGCGAGCCCGGCGGCGTAGCCCTGCCCCACCGCGCGGAACTTCCACTTCCCCTGGCGCCGGTACAACTCGCCGCCGATGAAGGCGGTCTCGGTCCCCGCGGCCATGTCGAACCGGGCGATCTCGCCTCCCGTGCCCGCGTCGAGCAGCCTGAGCACAAGCCCCGGCACCTGGCCGAACGTCCCGCCGTCGGCCGAGGCGCACAGGGCGATCCGTTCGACGTCCGATGCGACCGCGCCCAGGTCCACCTCCAGGGTGTCCGTGGTGGCACCGGCCGCGCTCCGCTTGCCCAGGTGGGTCACGGCACCGGACGTGTGCCGCGGCTGGTTGTAGAAGACGAAGTCGCCGTCGTCCCGCACCCGCCCCGCCTCCGTGAGCAGCAACGCCGAGGCGTCGATGTCCGGCACGCCGGCGCCTGCCCCCCAAGCGAGCTCGGCACGCACCACGGAGGCGTCGACGGGAAGGTTGGACCCCTTGCTCATGGAACTCGCTGTCATGAGCCCAGTCTGCCCACCCGCCCCGCCGAAGACGAGGCAGCCTCCGCAGGAGCGGCGCCCTTCCCGCACGCCGCTCCCGCGAGGGACGTCAGTCCGCGATCGGCAGGTACACCCTGTTCCCGCTCGCCGCGAACTCCTTCGACTTGCGCAGCATCCCCTCGGCGATCTCCTCGGAGGACGCCCCCTCGGCCGCCGTACCGCCGAACCGCTCCGTGATGCTGTGGCTGATCTTCATCGAGCAGAACTTCGGGCCGCACATCGAGCAGAAGTGGGCCGTCTTGGCGGGTTCCGCCGGGAGGGTCTCGTCGTGGAACTCCCGGGCGGTGTCCGGGTCAAGGGCGAGGTTGAACTGGTCCTCCCACCGGAACTCGAAGCGGGCGTCGGACAGTGCGTCGTCCCACTCCTGCGCGCCGGGGTGCCCCTTGGCGAGGTCCGCGGCGTGTGCGGCGATCTTGTAGGTGATCACGCCGGTCTTGACGTCGTCCCGGTTGGGCAGGCCCAGGTGCTCCTTGGGCGTGACGTAGCAGAGCATGGCGGTGCCCCACCAGGCGATCATCGCGGCGCCGATGCCGGAGGTGATGTGGTCGTACGCGGGCGCCACGTCGGTGGTCAGCGGGCCGAGCGTGTAGAACGGGGCCTCGTCGCAGATCTCCTGCTGGAGGTCGATGTTCTCCTTGATCTTGTGCATCGGGACGTGTCCCGGGCCCTCGATCATGGTCTGGACGTCGAAGCGCTTCGCGATCCTGTTGAGCTCGCCGAGCGTGCGCAGCTCCGCGAACTGCGCCTCGTCGTTGGCGTCCGCGATGGAGCCGGGCCGCAGGCCGTCACCCAGCGAGTAGGTGACGTCGTACGCGGCGAGGATCTCGCAGAGCTCCTCGAAGTTCTCATACAGGAACGACTCCTTGTGGTGCGCCAGGCACCACGCGGCCATGATGGAGCCGCCCCGGGAGACGATGCCCGTCTTGCGGTGCGCGGTGAGCGGTACGTACGCGAGGCGCACGCCCGCATGGACCGTCATGTAGTCGACGCCCTGCTCGGCCTGTTCGATGACGGTGTCCTTGTAGATCTCCCAGGTCAGCTCCTCGGCCCGGCCGTCGACCTTCTCCAGGGCCTGGTAGAGCGGCACCGTCCCGATGGGAACGGGGGAGTTGCGCAGCACCCACTCGCGGGTGGTGTGGATGTTGCGGCCCGTGGAGAGGTCCATGACCGTGTCGGCGCCCCAGCGGGTCGCCCAGGTCATCTTCTCCACTTCCTCCTCGATGGAGGACGTCACGGCCGAGTTGCCGATGTTGGCGTTGACCTTCACCAGGAACCGCTTGCCGATGATCATCGGCTCGATCTCCGGGTGGTTGACGTTGGCCGGCAGCACCGCCCGGCCCGCCGCGATCTCCTCACGGACCACCTCGGGAGAGACGTTCTCCCGGAGCGCCACGAACTCCATCTCGGGCGTGACCTCGCCGCGGCGCGCGTACGCCAGCTGGGTGACCGCCCGGCCGCTCCGGCCCCGCCGTGGCTGGCGTGGCCGGCCGGGGAAGACGGCGTCCAGATTGCGCAGTCCGCCGCGCGGTGAGGTGTGCTTGATCCCGTCGTCCTCGGGACGGACGGGACGGCCCGCGTACTCCTCGGTGTCCCCACGGGCGACGATCCAGCTCTCCCGCAGCGGACTCAGCCCGCGGCGGACATCCGTGTCGACGAGCGGATCGGTGTACGGACCGGACGTGTCGTACAGGGTGACCGACCGTCCGTTGGTGAGGTGCACCTGACGGACCGGCACCCGCAGGTCGGGGCGGCTGCCGCCGACGTACGCCTTGTGCCAGCCGACGGACTTCCCGGCCTCCCCGTCCACCGACGTCTCCGTCGGGTTCTGCGTGGAGGCAGGCGTGCGTGCGTCCTTGTTGGTCATGAGACCTACTCCCTACGCCGGCATTACCCGGTAACAGGTTCGGCGGTCGACGCAGCGTTGTCCGTCTGTCGGCGTTCCGTGTGAAACATCACTCGACATCGGTGATGTTTCATGTGAAACGTCGCTGGGACGGAGGTCAGCGCCCTCTCAGCCCGGTGCTCCGAGCTCCCGCGTGTACAAAAGGTGCCACCACGCTAGCGTCCTTTCTGGCGCGGTGAACAGAGGGCCCCCGTCGTTCTTGCGATGATCGAGCGGTGACCCCGACTCAGCCTCCTCCGTACCCACCACCCGAACCACCGCACGGCTCCGGCGCCGGTCACGGGCACGGTCCCGGACAGGGGCACGCGCACGGCCATGGGCACAGCCACAGCCACGGTCCGGCGGCGCCCGTCTCCCGGCATCTGCGCAGGGTCATCGCGGCGATCCTGATCCCGTTCGCCGCGGCGGTACTGATCGCGCTCGCCGTGCTGTGGCCCGGCGGCGCACCGGCGCACGAACGCACCGGCGTCGGCTTCGACCGGCAGACGGAACACGCCACGGTCACCAAGGTGGTCGAGGTGAGCTGCCAGTCCGTGAACGCCTCCGGGGGTGTCCCCACCGGTGACACCTCCACCGCCGAGGGTTCCTCCGCACAGCAACAGGCGGACGGCACCTGCAAGAAGGCGACGATCCGGGTCGACACCGGCGACGACAAGGGCCGTACGTTCGACGAGATCGTGCAGCCGGACCAGTCCCGTCAGCTGGAGCTGGGACAGGAGGTCGTGGTCGCCTACGAGCCCTCGGCCCCCGCGGACCTGCAGTACTCGGTCACCGACATCAACCGGCGCCTCCCGCTGGCACTGCTCGCCGGTAT
The DNA here is from genome assembly GCF_014649835.1 of Streptomyces pilosus. Lineage (GTDB taxonomy): Bacteria > Actinomycetota > Actinomycetes > Streptomycetales > Streptomycetaceae > Streptomyces > Streptomyces pilosus. Next base: position 174,897 of record NZ_BMTU01000003.1, read on the forward strand.
CTTCGCGCTCGCCGTCGTGGCCGTGGGAAGGATCCGCGGTGTCATGGCCCTCGTCGCCCTCGCGGTCAGCTTCCTGGTGCTGAACTTCTTCATCCTGCCGGCCATCCTCCAGGGCTCGAACCCCCTGGTCGTGGCGGTGGTGGGAGCGAGCGTGATCATGCTGCTCGCCCTGTACCTCTGTCACGGGTTCTCCGCACGCACCTCGGTGGCGGTGCTCGGCACGCTCATCTCCCTGCTGCTGATCGGCGTCCTGGGCTCGGTGTTCATCGGCTGGGCCGCGCTCACCGGCAACACCGACGACAACACCGGGCTGATCCACGGGCTGTTCCCCGGGATCGACATGAGCGGTCTGCTGCTGGCCGGTGTCATCATCGGGTCGCTCGGTGTCCTCGACGACGTGACGGTCACGCAGACGTCCGCGGTCTGGGAACTGCACGAGGCCAACCCCTCGCTGGGGCGGCGCGGCCTGTACCGCGCGGGAATCCGGATCGGCCGGGATCACATCGCGTCCGTGGTCAACACCCTGGTCCTCGCCTACGCGGGGGCTGCCCTGCCCCTGCTGCTGCTGTTCTCCATCGCGCAGAGCAGCGTGGGCACGGTCGCCAACAGCGAGCTGGTGGCGGAGGAGATCGTGCGCACCCTGATCGGCTCCATCGGTCTGGTCGCCTCGGTGCCGGTCACCACGGCGCTGGCCGCGCTGATGGTCGCCGCCGACCGCCCGACGGCACCGACGTCCGCGCAGACTCAGGGCCAGGAGCGCGCGCCGCGGGCCGGCGGCCAGCTTCCGGATGCCCGGTCGGCCGTGGGACGCGGTGGCAGGGGAAGGCGCCGCAAGCGCTGAGACCCGCGAGGCTCCGCGAGCCGGGGCGGAACCGCGCTGAAGCGTTCCGCCACCGGCCCGGCCGTCCGGTGGACCACCAGGTCAGCCGGCGCTCTGCTCCGCCAGGATCCGGTCCAGTGCGTCGTCGAGGTGGGCGTCGAAGTCGGCGAGCGCGCCCTCCTGCCCCAGCGGCACCAGCTTGTCGGTGCGGTCGAGGAACGCCACGAGCGGTGCCGTCGACGAGCGGAACAGTGCCTGGTCGCTGCCGACCTGAAGTCTGATCAGGACCTCGCCCAGCATGTCGGGATCGACCGGCGACACCCGGACGTCCCCCTCCCCGCACGGTCGGCCCACGCCGTCGATGAGCAGCTCACGGCCGAAGGCCCAGGTCACGGGCGCGTCCCCGGGCAGGTGGAAGGTGAGCCGCACGGCGTAGGGATCACAGGTGTCGTAACGCAGCTCCACCGGGATGCGGAAGGACAGCTCCTCCGACACGAGAAAGCTCATCATGACCTCTGCCTGTACGGATTCGCGCATCGCCTACCCCGTCATTCGCCGCGGACTGGCCGGGCATGGACTCTGACACCACATGAAATCTTGCTGAACGTACACGGCAGATCACAAGGAGTGAGTTTTCAGATACTGATAGACAGTGCGAACGACCCCAGCATGCGCCCCAGTTCGGCCTGGAGGTGCTGGGCCGCGGGGAGCAGCCGGTCGCCCTGGTGTGCGGGCAGGGAGAGGGCGATCGAGGCCGCCGTGGCGCCGACGGTGATCGGGATGGCCGCGCACACCGTCCCCGGGGCGTATTCCTGCCGTTCCGTCACCAGATCCATGCGCCGGGTCCGGTCCAGGCGTCTGAGCAGGTCGTGATCGTCGCGCACGGTGTACGGCGTGAGGGGACGCACCGGGTAGCGGCTCAGGTGGTCGCGGCGGGCCGCCCCGTCGAGCTGGGCGAGCAGGCACTGTCCGATGGCGTGGGCGTGGCCGGTCTCGCGGAAGTCGGCCCACTCCTCGACCGCGGGGTTGCCCGGGGTGTCGGAGACGCAGAGGACCTCGATCTCACCCTCGCGGTACACCGCGTAGTACACCGGGACGCCGATCGCGTCCCGCCAGCGGGCGAGGGTGTCGACGACCTTGCTGCGACGTTTCTGCCGGGCTCCGCTGCCGCTCAGCCGCTCGGCCGCCTCGCCGAGGAAGAAGAGCCCCTTGTCCCGGCGCAGATAGCCCTCGTGCACGAGGGTGCGCAGCAGGTGGTACGTGGTGGGGAGGGCGAGCCCGGTCTCACGCGCCAGCTGTTTGGCGGGGGCCCCGTAGGCGTGTCCGGCGACGGTCTCCAGCAGGCGCACGGCCCTCTGCACGGAGCCGATGAGCGTCGCGGTGGGCGGTGGCGGCGCCGGGGACCGGGGCTGCGGGGGGACCGCGGTCAGATGGGCGGAGGTGCCAGTCGTGGCCAAGGGTCACTCCCGTAACGCGAGGGGGCAGCCCGTGCGGGAACACGGGGTGGGGGGTCGCCGCTCGCGGGGACCGTCCCCGCGTCGAGTTCCGGACTCTAACGGGCTGTCACCTCACGCATACGGCCCGTAGGAGAAACTTCCCCCACCCGAGGGAACCGGCAGTTCCTGTCACCGCCCCGCCGGTCCCCCTCGGCTCACCAGTCGCTGCGCGACGAGGAACTCGACATGAACTTGCGGACGACGTAGATCAGTCCGCCGACCAGCGCCACGAACACCAGCAGCTTGAAGAGCAGACCGATCACGAAACCGACCACGCTCGCTATGAGTCCGCCGAACACCACCAGGGCGATGACCGGCACCGCGATCCACTTCACCCACCACGGCATTCCCGTGAAGATCTCTCGCATCGCCCTCGTCCTTGTCTCTCCGCCGGTCGGGTGCCGGAGCGCGTTCATGATGTCCTGCACCTGATGCTAGGGCGGCGGGGGGTCCCACGGGGGCCGCGGACCCCTTGTCCTCCCCTGACCGATCCCCTAGGGAACCCGCGGTGCCCGGCTCAGCTCTCCGGGGGAGAGAACACCACCAGGACCCGCAGGTCCTCGCTGATGTGGTGGAACTTGTGGGCCACCCCCGCCGGTACGTAGACCACGCTGCCGCGCGCCACCTGCGTGGTCTCCATGCCCACGGTGATCGACGCCCGGCCGCTCACGACGAAGTACACCTCGTCCTGGCTGTGCGGCTGCTGTGGATCTTGGGAGCCGGCGTCGAGGGCGTAGAGGCCCACCGACATGTTCCGCTCCCGCAGGAACTGCAGGTACGCCCCGTCGTTGGCGGCGCGTTCCGCCTCCAGTTCGTCCAGCCGGAATGCCTTCATCTCCTGGTCCCGCCCCTGCCTCGCGCCCGATCGTGTCTGCCACGATCAGACACATGATGAATTTCCTAGTCAAGACGATCGCCAACGCGGGCGCCCTGGCCGTGGCGGTGTGGCTGCTCGACAAGATCACCCTCACCGGCAACAGCACGGGCAAGGAGATCGGCACCCTGCTCCTGGTCGCCTTGATCTTCGGCCTGGTGAACTTCCTGGTCAAGCCGGTCGTGCAACTGCTGAGCCTGCCGCTTCTCATCGTGACGCTCGGACTGTTCACCCTGGTGGTCAACGCCCTGATGCTGCTGCTCACCTCCTGGCTGGCGGACCAGCTCGACCTGAGTTTCCACGTCGAGGGCTTCTGGACGGCCGTACTGGGCGGTCTGATCATCTCCGTCGTCTCCTGGGCACTCAACGTCGTGCTGCCCGACAGGGACTGACCGCGATGACCTACCGCGTCTGTTTCGTCTGCACCGGCAACATCTGCCGCTCCCCGATGGCCGAGTCCGTCTTCCGCGCACGGGTGGCGGAGGCCGGGCTCGACGGCCTGGTCGAGGTGGACAGCGCCGGCACGGGCGGCTGGCACGAGGGCGAGGGTGCCGACCCCCGCACGGAGACCGTGCTGCGCGGGCACGGTTACGACGCCGACCACACGGCCCGGCAGTTCGATGCGTCCTGGTTCGCCCGCCTCGACCTCGTCGTCGCGCTCGACGAGAGCCACCTCCGGGCGCTGCGGCGCCTCGCCCCCACGGAGCGGGACTCGGACAAGGTACGCCTGCTGCGTTCGTACGACCCCGCCGCCGGTGACGACCTCGACGTGCCGGATCCCTACTACGGCGGGCCGGACGGTTTCGACGCATGTCTTGAGATGGTGGAGTCGGCGAGCAGCGGGTTGCTCGCCGCGGTACGCAAGCACGTGGAAGGACATGCGGCATGAACGATGCGACGTCGACGGGCGCGGGCCACGGCCCGGTCGTGCCCGGAGGGGCCGGTGACGGCACCCGTGCGGTGCGGGCCGGGCTGCCCGAGCCGGTCAAGCACGAGCCCACCCTGCCCGGGCCGGTGTTCGCGGCCCACTTCCATCTGCCGGGCGACCCCACCGGCCCGTACACCTACGGCCGGGACGAGAACCCGACCTGGACGCTGCTCGAACGGGCCATCTCGGAGCTGGAGGCGCCCGGGCGGGACGACGTCGAGACGCTGGTGTTCGCCTCGGGCATGGCCGCGATCTCCTCGGTGCTCTTCTCCCAGCTGCGCGCCGGGGACGCCGTGGTCCTGCCGGACGACGGTTACCAGGCGCTGCCGCTGGTACGCGCGCAGCTGGAGGCGTACGGCATCGAGGTGCGCACGGCGCCCACCGGCGGTGATGCCCAGCTCGAGGTCCTCGACGGGGCGAGGCTGCTGTGGATCGAGACACCCTCCAATCCCGGCCTGGACGTGTGCGACGTGCGGCGGCTCGCCGAGGCGGCGCACGCGCAGGGCGCCCTGGTCGCCGTGGACAACACCCTCGCCACACCGCTCGGCCAGCTGCCGCTGGAGCTCGGCGCCGACTTCGCCGTGGCCAGCGGCACCAAGCAGCTCACCGGACACGGCGATGTGCTGCTGGGGTACGTCACGGGCCGCTCGGGCGAGGCGATGGCCGCCGTCCGACGCTGGCGCAAGATCGCCGGGGCGATCCCCGGACCGATGGAGGCCTGGCTCGCGCACCGCTCGATCGCCACGCTCCAGCTGCGGGTCGACCGGCAGAACGCCACCGCTCTGACGCTCGCCCGAGCGCTGCGGGAGCGGCCGGAGGTGACGGACCTGCGCTACCCGGGCCTGCCCGACGACCCCTCGCACAAGACCGCCTCGCTGCAGATGCGGCGCTACGGATGCGTGGTGTCCTTCACCCTGCCCTCGCGCGCGCGAGCCGACCGGTTCCTCGACGCGCTGCGACTGGTGGACGACGCGACGAGCTTCGGCGGGGTGCGGTCCACGGCCGAGCGGCGCGGGCGCTGGGGCGGGGACGCGGTCCCGGAGGGCTTCGTCCGCTTCTCCGTGGGCGCCGAGGATCCGGCGGACCTGGTGGCGGACGTGCTGCGGGCCCTGGACGCGTCAGCCGGCTGACGGCCCCGGCGGCCCGGGCGCCGGCGGACGTCCGAGTGCCGGCGGGCGTCCGAGTGCCGGATGTCCGCGCGTCGGGCGGGCGTGCGTCGCGGCGGACGGTCCGAGCCTCCCCCCTCGTGGCTCGGACCGTCCTCGGTTCTGCGCGCGAAGAACCGCGCGGTCTAGGCTAGTTGACTCACTGTCAGTGTCCAATCACAGTAGCGACAGCGGCCTATCGACTTATTTATAGTTGGCCGAGTCCGGACCTGCGGCGAGGGCCGAAGCGAGGAGGGTGTTCCGTGGATCTGGCCTTGCTGCGGACCTTCGTGACCGTGCACCGGGCCGGTTCCTTCACCCGTGCCGCCGCCCTGCTCGGGCTGTCCCAGCCGGCCGTCACCTCCCAGATCCGGACTCTGGAACGCCAGCTGGGACGCCCGCTGTTCCTGCGCCAGGCACGCGGTGTGACTCCGACGACCATCGGCGACGAGCTCGCCCACAAGGCCGCGCCCCATCTCGACGCCCTGGTGGAGATAGCCGAGTCCGGGGTGGAGGAGGACTCCTCCTTACGGACGCTGCACCTGGCCGGCCCTCCGGAGTTCACCGCCGAGCGGGCGCTGCCCGCGCTGACGGAGCTGACCGGGGAGGACGGCCAGGCTTTCGCCCTGCGCGCCTCCTTCGGAACGGCGGAGGAAACCCTGGAAGGGCTTGCCGCCGGGCATCATGATCTGGCCATCAGTACGGCGCGTCCCCGCGGCGCCCTGCTCACTGCGACCGCGCTCTGCGACGAGGAACACGTCCTGGTCGCCGCTCCGCGCTGGGCCGGGCGGATCGGATCCGGCACACTCCGCAGGACCGGACCGGCGGCCCTGGACCAGATCCCGGTGGTCGAGGTCCACGAGTCACTGCCGTTCGTCTCCCGCTACTGGGCATCCGTCTTCGACTCCCGTCCGGTCGCGCCGGGCACCGTCGTCGTCCCGGATCTACGCGCGGTGCTGGCCTGTGCCACCGCGGGAGCGGGGCTTGCGGTGCTGCCCCGCTACTTGTGCACGGCCGCACTGGCCCGGGGTGAGGTGGTCGCCCTGCACGAACCGGCGGTGCCGCCGCTGCGTACCTACTTCCTGGTGGTGCGCACCGGCACGCTGGCGATGCCGCACATCGCGCGGGCCCACGCGTGGCTGGAGCGGGCGGCCGGCGACTGGTGCTGAGCGGCCGGGGGCGTTCCTCGCACGGGAACCCGGCCCCGGGGCGTCACGCGATGTTTCACGTGGAACAAGCCGGGCCACATTTTCCCCATGACCGTCCGACCCGTGGTCAAGCGCACCGCCCGAGCCGTCCTGCTGGACGGCGAGCACCTGATCCTGATCAAGCGCACCAAACCCGGCATGGATCCGTACTGGGTCACCCCGGGCGGCGGGGTGGAGCCCGGGGACTCGACCGTCGTGGACGCCCTGCACCGTGAGGTGTACGAGGAACTCGGTGCGAAGATCGCCGATGTGGTGCCCTGTTTCGTCGACACCGTGGAACACATCGGCGAGGACGGCGGCGCCACCGGGGTGAAGGTGCAGCACTTCTTCGTCTGCCGCCTGGAGTCCATGGACCTGTCCCTACGGCACGGTCCGGAGGTCGACGAACCCATCGGCGAGTACGAGATCGTCCACGTGCCGTTCACCCGTGTCGGCATCGCCTCCGTCCATCTCGTGCCGCTGTCCCTGCGGCACTATCTGGACGGCAACATCGAGGGCGTGCGCGCCATGCACGCACCCGATCTGGGCTGACCCGCTTGGCCGAAAGCCCGCACGAGTCTGCTCAATCGGGTGGACGCCGCAGCCTCCCGTCGGACAGCCTGACCTGCGTGTCGACACCTTCCCTTGACTCCCTGCCCATCCGCCGTCTGACGCTCCGCGATCTCACCGCCTGCGCCGACTTGTCCGAGGACCGGGGGTGGCCACGGGAGGAGCACAAGTGGGGTCTCCTCCTCGCGGCCGGGAAGGGCTACGGCATCGACGACCCCGGCGGTGGTCTGGTGGCCGCCTGCGTCGTCACCGCGTACGGACCGCAGGAGCAGCCCTCTCTCGCGGCCATCGGCATGGTCCTGGTCGCCGGTCGGTACGCGCGCCGGGGTGTGGGACGCCGGTTGATGCGCCATGTCGTCGCCGCGATGGGCACCACTCCTCTCACCCTGCACGCCACCGAGTTCGGCCGGCCGCTCTACGAGGAGCTCGGGTTCAAGACCACCGGCCGTGCCGAGATGCTGCGGGGCCGCTTCGTTCCCCCGGCCGTCCTGCCGGAGGTCGCCACCCGTGCCGCCACCGCGGAGGACCTGCCGGCGATCCTCCGGCTCGACGAGGAAGTGTTCGGAGCGGACCGGACACACATCGTCACCCGGCTGCCCGCCTTCGCCGACCTGCTGCGCGTCGCCGAGGCGGATGGGCGGCTGACCGGCTACGCGGCTGCCTGGCCCAACATGGACACCCATGTGGTGGGACCGCTGATCGCCCGTGACACCGAGACCGCCAAGGCGCTCATCGCCTCGCTCGCCGCGCACACCGGCCGGCCGCTGCGCACCGACATCGACGTGCGGCACGGCGAGCTGCTGGGCTGGGCGAAGGAGCACGGGCTGGCGTCCGTGGCGTTCAACGCCGTCATGACGTACGGGATCACGGAGCTGCCCGGGGACGGGAGCCGGCGGTTCGCCCCGGTGACGGTCGCGGCGGGCTGACACGGGCGACAGCGCGATGCCGGCCCCGTGACCGGGGCCGGCATCGCGCTGTGTGTACGGCCTTCGTCAGACGAGGGAGGCCACGGCGGCCGTGGCGAAGGCGTGGTCCTGCTCCGGGGCACCGCCGCCGACACCGATCGCACCGATCAGCCGGCCGTCGCGCCGGACCGGCACCCCGCCGGCGATGAACAGCAGCGGCCGGTCGAGTGCGGTGGGCAGGGTGTGGAAGAGGCCACCGGGCTGTACGGCATCCACCAGTTCGGTGGTGGGTGCGTTCAGCTGGAGCGCGGTGTACGCCTTGCGGGTGCTGGTCTCCCCCGAGATCAGCACCGCGCGGTCGTCCCGGCGGAAGGTCAGCAGGTGCCCGCCGGCGTCGAGCACGGTGACGCTGACGGTGACCCCGGCCGCTTCGGCGGCCTCGCGTGCGGCCGTGACGAGGTGCTCGGCGTCCGCGGTGGTCAGGGGGGCGACAGCGGTGGCGGTGTGCATGGGGTTTCTCCTTGCGGTGCGGGGGGTGTCGGTCGTTGCGGGGGCGGCGCGGGAGTGCGGGGACGGCCCCGCACTGCCGGTGCCGGGAGTCAGTGAGTGATCGCGGTCGGCCGCTCGGTGGATACGGGCTCACCGGGCGCGGTACCGGGCGCTTCTGTGCGGCGTTCGAGAGCGGCCGAGACGAAGGCGAGCACCAGGGCGGCCGCGGCGAGGGCGGCACCGACCCAGTTGGGAGCCGTGTAGCCCAGCCCGGCGGCGATCACCAGCCCGCCGAGCCAGGCGGACAGCGCGTTGCCGAGGTTGAAGGCGCCGATGTTGAGGGCCGAGGCCAGGGTGGGGGCACCGTGGGCCTGGTCCAGGACCCGCTTCTGCAGCGGCGGCACCGTGGCGAACCCCAGGGCTCCGACCAGGGTGATGGTGACGGCGGCGGCGAGTTTGTGGTGCGCGGTCAGGGTGAAGAGCGCGAGGACGACGGCGAGGGCGCCCAGGGACACGTACAGCATGGGCATCAGGGCGCGGTCGGCGTACCGGCCGCCGACGATGTTGCCGCCGACCATGCCGAGGCCGAAGAGGACGAGCAGCCAGGTGACGGAGCCGTCGGCGAAGCCGGCGACCTGCGTCATCATCGGCGCGATGTAGGTGATCGCGGCGAAGACCCCGCCGAAACCGAGGACCGTCATCGCCATGGCGAGCAGCACCTGGGCGTTCTTCAGGGCGGCCAGCTCGTGGCGCAGGCGTACGCCCTCGGGCTTGGGCATGTCGGGGACGAGTTTGGCGACACCGGCCAGGCCGACGACGCCGAGGGCGGCGACGATGCCGAAGGTGACGCGCCAGCCGGCGGACTGGCCGACGAGCGTGCCCAGCGGGACGCCGACGACGTTGGCGACGGTCAGTCCGGTGAACATCGAGGCGATGGCTCCCGCCCGCTTGTCCGGAGCGACGAGATCGGCCGCGACGACCGAGCCGATGCCGAAGAAGGCGCCGTGGGTCAGGGAGGCGACCACCCGTCCGGTCAGCATGAGGCCGAAGGACGGAGCCAGGGCCGAGAGGAGGTTCCCGACGACGAACAGTCCCATCAGCAGCATCAGCATCCGCTTGCGCGAGATCCTGGTGCCGAGCGCGGTCATCACCGGGGCGCCGAGCATGACGCCCAGCGCGTAGCCGGTGACCAGGTAGCCGGCGGTGGGGATGGAGACACCGAAGTCGGCCGCGACCTCGGGCAGCAAGCCCATGATCACGAACTCCGTGGTTCCGATCCCGAAGGCCCCGATCGCGAGGGCCACGAGCGCGAGAGGCATGGCGGTAACAGACCTTCCAACGATTGCGTGAGCGCTTTACGTGCTCAGACAATAGTTGCATGCGCGGGTTAGTTGCAAGCGACGTCTATTGCGGACGTGCTCTACCCTGGTGTGCAGGAGCTCCTGGACGGAGGAATGGCCCATGACAGCCAAGGACCCAGCACTCACCGCCCTCGCTCAGGGGTGGTGCGCACTCTCCCTGCTGCACGGGAGGATCGAGGCCCACATCGAGCGCGCCCTCCAGGCCCGTCACGACCTGAGCGTGCGGGAGTACTCCCTGCTCGACGTCCTGAGCCGTCAGCATGACGACGAGGGCGGTCACCTGCAGATGAAGCAGGTCGCCGACGCTGTCGTTCTCAGCCAGAGCGCCACCACCCGCCTGGTCACCCGGCTCGAGGACCGCGGGCTCCTGGAGCGCTATCTGTGCCCCACCGACCGGCGGGGCATCTACACCAATGTCACCGAAGCGGGTCTCGAGCTGCTGGAAGCGGCACGGCCGACCAATGACGCCGCCCTGCGGGAGGCCCTCGACGCAGCCGCGGGCAACCCGGAGCTGGCCCCGCTGGTCAGGGCCGTGGAAACCCTGAAGGCCCCTGTGCCCGCCTAGAGTGCGGGCATGGGAGATCTTGAGATACGGGCCGCGGTCGCCGACGACCTTCCCGCGATCGTCGGCATGCTCGCGGACGACCCCCTGGGTGCGCAGCGCGAGTCGCCGGACGACCTCGTCCCCTATGCGACCGCCCTGGAGCGGCTCAGCACCGATCCGAACCAGCACCTGGTCGTCGCGGTCCGCGAGGGACGCGTCGTCGGCACGCTGCAGCTGACGATCGTTCCGGGACTGTCCCGCCGCGGCTCCACGCGCTCCATCGTCGAAGGTGTCCGCGTCCACGCGGATGAGCGCGGCAGTGGCCTGGGCACCCGGCTCATCGAGTGGGCGATCGAAACGTCCCGCCACGAGGGCTGCCGACTCGTCCAGTTGACGTCCGACAACACCCGCACCGATGCCCATCGGTTCTACGAGCGGCTCGGCTTCACGGCCTCCCATGTGGGATTCAAGCTGCCGCTGTGACACCCCCGTGGGGCCGTGTTCCACGTGAAACACGGCTCCCCGGGGAGCGGTGACGCAGTGTCAGCCGATGCCTCGCCACCCCTCGGGGTCCACTCCGCCCGGCACCGGGCTCCCCTCCTCGTACGGCTGGCGCGTGAACACGAACGAGCCGACGTCGAGATGGCTCACCGCTCCGTCCGGCCGCCGTACGGGCATCAGGTGCTCACCGGCGTAGTACCCCTCCAGGCCTGTCCACGTCCCGTCCCCGTTCGCGCGGAAACGTGAGCGACGCCCCTTCCCGGACAGCGGCTCCAGGGAGACGAGACCGTCGGCGGTGAGCCTGAGGGCGAAGGCGTACGTGCCCCAGTACCACTGGCCCACCAGCTCCAGCGACGCGGGATCCGCCTCGCGCAACGGCTTCCAGGGCGCGGGGACGCGCGGTTCCGCCTGGGCGACGATCCCGACCAGGTCGGCGGCGATCGTGAACGGCGCGGGCCCGGACGTGCAGTTGGCGAGCACGACCGCACTCACGTCGTCCGCCATGCTGGTCGTCAGGCAGGCGAGGAAGCCCGGGAGCGATCCGGTGTGCCCGACGAGAGCCCGTCCCTTCTGGTGACGGAGCTCCAGGCCCAGACAGTACGCGTAGCCGTCGGTCACGTCCGTCGCCTCGGCCGGTGCCGCCGGCGTCCTCATCTCCCGCAGCGACTCCACGCCCAGCACCTTCTCGTCCCCCCGGGCCAGGAAGGCCGCGAAGCGCGCCAGGTCACCCGCTGTGGACCACAGTTGCCCGGCGGGTGCCATCAGGCCGAGGTCCTCCAGAGGTTCGGGCAGCATCACGTCCGCCCACGGATGCACCGCCCAGCCACCCGCGTGCGGCGCGACCGGGCCCGTGCTCGTACGCTCCAGGCCCAGCGGCTCGAGCACCTCCCGTCGCAGGACGTCCTCCCAGCGGGCACCCCGGAGCTTCGCGACCAGGGCGCCGAGCAACGCGTATCCGGGGTTCGAGTAGTGGAAGCGCCTGCCCTTGGGATGTACCAGCGGCCGCGGACCCAGCACCTCGTCCAGGTCCGTCCGAAGCGCCCCGGGCGTCCGCTCCCACCAGGGTCCCGGCGTCTCCGCGGCCAGCCCGCCGCTGTGCGAGAGCAGCTCGGCGACGGTCACCTCGCCCACACCCGTTCCCGGCAGGTGTTTCTCCAACGGGTCGGAGAGCTCCAGCACGCCCTCGTCGCGCAGCCGCAGCACCAGAACAGCCGTGAACGTCTTGGTGATCGACCCGATCCGGTACTGCACGTCCTCGTCCGGGGCATGCCCCTCCATCGAGGTCCGTGCCCCGGTCCACACCGTCCTCCCGCCCCGCACCACGGCCGCGACCAGCGAAGGCGTCCGTCCTTCGCTCTGCGCCACGGCGATCCGGTGCAGCAGGGCACGCCGCGTTCCGGGCAGCAGCTCTTCCTCAGCGATCGTCATGCCCCCAGTCCAGCACGGCCGGCGGACGGGCGGTGGTGACCGGTGGGGGCTCACCGCTCGTGACTGTCCACCGTGCCCGACCCGCGGGAGGGGGGCCGCTTGCCCGCACCCACCGCCTGCACCACGCTGAACACCGAGCATGAGGACCACCGGCGAGCCCGGACCGCACGCAGCGATGAGTTTCCCGCGCCGCACCGGTCTGTACGCCGGACACCCACGGACGGAAGGCCGGCTTGTGCGAAGACTTGTCTACGGCATGAACCTGAGTGTGGACGGCTACATCGCCGCGGCCGGCGACGACATCGGCTGGAGCGGGCCGCCGAGCGACGAACTGTTCCAGTGGTGGCTCGACCACGAGCAGGCGAGTTCCCTGTCGCTGTACGGACGCAAGCTGTGGGAGACGATGAGCTCCCACTGGCCGACCGGCGACCAGCAGCCCGACGCCACCCCGGCGGAGATCGAGTTCGCGTGCAACTGGCGGGACACGCCGAAAGTGGTGTTCTCCTCGACGATCGACCAGGTGGACTGGAACGCCCGCCTGGTCACCGGCGACGCGATCGCCGAGATCACCCGGCTCAAAGCCGAGGACGGCGGCCCGATGAACATCGGCGGCGCGACGCTCGCCGGGGCGGCCATGCGCGCCGGGCTGATCGACGAGTACGTGATCGCCACGCATCCGGTCCTGGTCGGCGGCGGCACGCCGTTCTTCACCGCGGTGGACAGCTGGGTGAAGCTGCGCCTGGTGGAGACGCGGACGTTCCCCGGCGGCGTGGCCCTGACCAGGTACGAGACGAGGCGCTGAGCAGCTTCCCGAGCCCCGCGACAACCGGTCAGGTCTGCGCCATGTCCACGAAGCGTGAGTAGTGGCCCTGGAAGGCGACCGTGATCGTCGCCGTCGGGCCGTTTCGGTGCTTCGCCACGATGAGGTCCGCCTCACCGGCACGCGGGGACTCCTTCTCGTAGGCGTCCTCACGGTGCAGCAGGATGACCATGTCGGCGTCCTGCTCGATGGAACCGGACTCACGCAGGTCGGAGACCATCGGCTTCTTGTCGGTGCGCTGCTCGGGGCCACGGTTCAGCTGGGAGAGCGCGATCACCGGGATCTCCAGCTCCTTGGCGAGCAGCTTGAGGTTACGGGACATGTCCGAGACCTCCTGCTGACGGCTCTCGGACCGCTTGGATCCGCCGGCCTGCATCAGCTGGAGGTAGTCGATGACGACGAGCTTGAGATCATTGCGCTGCTTCAGGCGACGGCACTTGGCGCGGATCTCCATCATCGACAGGTTCGGCGAGTCGTCGATGTAGAGCGGCGCCGCGGAGACGTCCGGCATGCGGCGCGCCAGGCGCGTCCAGTCCTCGTCGGTCATCGTGCCGGAACGCATGTGGTGCAGTGCTACGCGCGCCTCGGCGGAGAGCAGGCGCATCGCGATCTCGTTGCGCCCCATCTCCAGCGAGAAGATGACGCTGGGCAGGTTGTTCTTGATGGACGCGGCCCGGGCGAAGTCCAGGGCGAGCGTCGACTTGCCCATCGCGGGACGGGCGGCGATGACGATCATCTGCCCGGGGTGCAGGCCGTTGGTGAGCGAGTCGAAGTCGGTGAACCCGGTGGGCACCCCGGTCATCTCACCGCTGCGCGAGCCGATCGCCTCGATCTCGTCGAGGGCGCCCTCCATGATGTCGCCGAGCGGCAGGTAGTCCTCACTGGTGCGCTGCTCGGTGACGGCGTAGATCTCCGCCTGGGCACGGTTGACGATCTCGTCCACGTCGTCGTCGGCCGCGTATCCCATCTGGGTGATGCGCGTCCCCGCCTCGACCAGCCGGCGCAGCACGGCGCGCTCGTGCACGATCTCCGCGTAGTACGCCGCGTTCGCCGCCGTGGGGACGGTCTGGACGAGGGTGTGCAGATACGACGCCCCGCCCACCTTGTTGATCTCGCCGCGCTTGGTCAGTTCCGCGGCGATCGTGATGGGGTCGGCCGGCTCACCCTTGGCGTAGACGTCCAGGATGGCGGTGTAGACGGTCTCGTGGGCCGGCTTGTAGAAGTCATGGCCCTTGAGGATCTCGACCACGTCGGCGATGGCGTCCTTGGACAGCAGCATGCCGCCCAGGACGGACTGCTCCGCCACGAGGTCCTGGGGCGGCACTCTCTCGAACGCGGAGCCGCCACCGTCCCACTCTCCGCTGTCCCGGCCCCGCTCGTGCTGTTCACCGCGGCCGGTGCCGCGGTCGTCCCGACGGCGGGAGGCGGGCAGACGATCACTGGGACCGCTGTCGGCCCACGGGTCGTCCAAGGGCTCGGAAATGCTCACCGAGCCACCTCCTCCCGTCCGCCGAGCGGACCTCGCCGTGCCCCTCAGTTCTACGGCACGGCACTGACAAATAAGAGGCCCAACTCCGGTTGACGCGCGCCGGTTTTGTGACGTTTGCAGAACCGGCGGACGGAGCGGGCGCCGGATAACCGTAGGCCCGTCGGCACCGTCAGCCAATCTGGTTATCCACAGGCCATGTGGACGACTGGCCCATTGCTGTGGAGAACTGCTCCAAACCTGTGCACGAGCCGGTGGACAGCCCTGTGAACAAGCCCGGCACCCTCTGCCACGCAAGCCCGTGACCTGCCCTTTTGCCGTCCACGGGCTGTGCAGAAGAAAAACTTCCCCAGTCGGATCAAGATCGGCGCATGGGGTGTACGCAAGCCCACACCCTGAGCCACTGAGTAAGGGTCCCCAGGGCTTTGCATCTCTTACCTGTGGACGATTAGATTGGTGCACATGACACAGGCCCCCGCGCGCCCGAAAGCCGCACGCCGGCAGCACGACCGAGAGATCGTCCTGCTGGCCGTTCCGGCCTTCGGCGCCCTCGTCGCCGAGCCCCTGTTCGTCATGGCCGACAGCGCCATCGTCGGCCATCTCGGCACGGCGCAGCTCGCCGGTCTCGGCGTCGCCTCGGCCCTCCTCATGACCGCCGTCAGCGTCTTCGTCTTCCTGGCCTACGCCACCACCGCCGCCGTCGCCCGGCGGGTCGGAGCCGGTGACCTGGCGTCGGCCATCCGCCAGGGCATGGACGGCATCTGGCTGGCACTGCTGCTCGGCGCCGCCGTGGTGGCCGTCCTCCTGCCCACGGCGCCCGCCGTCGTGGACCTCTTCGGCGCCTCAGAGACAGCGGCTCCCTACGCGATCACATATCTGCGGATCTCCACCCTCGGCATACCGGCCATGCTCGTCGTACTCGCCGCGACCGGTGTCCTGCGGGGCCTTCAGGACACCAAGACCCCCCTGTACGTCGCCGTCGGCGGCTTCGTCGCCAACGGCGTCCTCAATGTCGTCCTCGTCTACGGCGCCGGACTCGGGATCGCGGGATCCGCCTGGGGCACGGTCATCGCGCAATTCAGCATGGCCGCGGTCTACCTGGCCGTGGTGCTCCGCGGAGCGCGCAGACACGGGGCCTCACTGCGTCCCGACGCCGCCGGGATCCGGGCCTCCGCCCAGGCAGGCGTCCCCCTGCTGGTGCGCACCCTCTCCCTCCGGGCCATCCTGATGATCGCGACAGCCGTCGCCGCACGTCTGGGCGACTCCGACATCGCTGCCCACCAGATCATCCTCTCCCTGTGGAGCCTGCTCGCTTTCGCCCTAGACGCCATCGCCATCGCCGGGCAGGCGATCATCGGCCGCTACCTGGGGGCCGGCGACACCGAGGGCGCCCGTGAGGTCTGCCGTCGCATGGTCCAGTGGGGCATCGCGGCCGGTGTCGTTCTCGGCATCGTGGTGATCCTCGCCCGGCCGGCGTTCCTGCCCCTCTTCACCAGCGACGCCACGGTCAAGGACGCGGCCTTGCCTGCCCTGGTGCTGGTGGCTCTGTCCCAGCCGATCTGCGGCATCGTCTTCGTCCTGGACGGCGTGCTGATGGGTGCGGGCGACGGGCCGTACCTGGCCTGGGCGATGCTGGTGACCCTGGCCGTGTTCACTCCGGTGGCGCTGCTGGTCCCCGCGCTCGGGGGCGGGCTCACCGCTCTGTGGGCGACGATGACCCTCATGATGACCGTGCGGATGCTGACCCTGTGGTTCCGCACCCGCTCGGGCCGCTGGATCGTCACGGGCGCGGCCCGCTGACCGATTCGCTGCACGTTTCACGTGAAACAGCCATGGGGCCGCACCTGAAAGGTGCGGCCCCATGGACTCACTGCATCAGCGAGCTCGGCACTCAGCCGGCGACGACCTCGATGTTGACCTTGGCGTCAACCTCGGGGTGCAGACGCACGGACGTCTCGTGGGCGCCCAGCGTCTTGATCGGCGCGCCCAGCTCGATGCGGCGCTTGTCGACCTCGGGACCACCGGCGGCCTTGATCGCGGAAGCGATGTCGGCCGGCGTGACGGAGCCGAAGAGACGACCGGCGTCGCCGGAGCGGACGGCCAGGCGAACCTTGACGCCCTCGAGCTGGGCCTTCACCTGGTTGGCCTGCTCGATGGTCTGGATCTCGTGGATCTTGCGAGCACGACGGATCTGCTCGACGTCCTTCTCGCCGCCCTTGGTCCAGCGGATCGCGAGCTTCCGCGGAACCAGGTAGTTGCGAGCGTAACCGTCCTTGACGTCGACGACGTCGCCCGCGGCACCGAGGCCGGAGACCTCGTGGGTGAGGATGATCTTCATGAGTCGGTCACCCTTCCCTTATCGCGCAGTGGAGGTGTAGGGCAGCAGCGCCATCTCACGGCTGTTCTTGACGGCCGTGGCGACGTCACGCTGGTGCTGCGTGCAGTTGCCGGTCACGCGACGGGCACGGATCTTGCCACGGTCGGAAATGAACTTCCGCAGCATGTTCGTGTCCTTGTAGTCCACGTACGTGACCTTGTCCTTGCAGAATGCGCAGACCTTCTTCTTAGGCTTGCGCACAGGCGGCTTCGCCATGATGTTTCTCCTGTGTGATCAAGAAGTGTGGGTACGGCCCACCTAGAAGGGGGGCTCGTCCGAGTAGCCGCCGCCCTGCTGGCCGCCGCCGGAGCCACCGCCCCAGCCGCCGCCACCGCCCTGCTGGCCACCGGCGGGAGCGCCGGTCGCCCACGGGTCGTCGGCCGGAGCGCCGCCGCCCTGCTGGCCGCCACCGGGGCCGCCGCCCCAGCCGCCGCCACCCTGGCCGCCACCGCCGCCCTGGCCACCGCCGTATCCACCCTGGCCACCGCGGCCGGTGGTCTTGGTGACCTTGGCCGTGGCGTTGCGCAGGCTGGCGCCGACTTCCTCGACGTCCAGCTCGTAGACCGTGCGCTTGACGCCCTCACGGTCCTCGTAGGACCGCTGCTTCAGCCGGCCCTGCACGATGACGCGCATGCCTCGCTGGAGCGACTCGGCGACGTTCTCCGCCGCCTGACGCCAGACCGAGCAGGTCAGGAACAGGCTCTCGCCGTCCTTCCACTCGTTCGTCTGACGGTCGAAGGTGCGGGGGGTCGACGCGACACGGAACTTCGCGACGGCCGCACCGGACGGGGTGAAGCGCAGCTCGGGGTCGTCGACAAGATTGCCGACGACCGTGATGACGGTCTCGCCTGCCATGGGGGAACCTCTCGGCGGGTTTGCTGCTTGGCTGCTTGTGCTGCTACTCGGATCCCGGGATCAGCTGAGCTGAAGGGCTCAGTGGGTCTCGGGACGGAGGACCTTGGTCCGGAGGACCGACTCGTTCAGGTTCATCTGGCGGTCGAGCTCCTTGACGACCGCAGGCTCGGCCTGCAGGTCGATGACCGAGTAGATGCCCTCGGGCTTCTTCTTGATCTCGTACGAGAGACGACGACGGCCCCAGGTGTCGACCTTCTCGACCTTTCCGCCGCCGTCACGGACGACAGAAAGGAAGTTCTCGATCAGCGGGGAGACAGAACGCTCCTCGAGATCGGGGTCGAGGATGACCATCACCTCGTAGTGACGCATGTGGAACCCACCTCCTTTGGACTCAGCGGCCACGGTCGTTCCGTGGCAGGAGGGTCGTGATGCGTTGCGCAACGATGCCTGTCAGTAAAACAGCCGCCACTGACAATCGAGCCGGGCGGCGGATTCCAGACCGGCCGGGAGGAGCGTGGCCCTTCCCTGCCTCCGTCTGGCTCTGTCCGGACAGACACCGGTGCAGACGCTACAGAGTACCCGCACAGCGCCTTCCGGTTGAAATCCGGGCGGGAGGACCGTCAATCTGGACACATCGGGTGTGTACGGCGCTACGATCCGCCGCCTTTCGCAGGAGGTGCCCCATGGCACAGGCATTGCGACCCAACACCGCCGGAGGCCTTTTCGCCACCGACGGCAAGCCCCACCCGCTCCAGGACACCCTCCTCGCGGTGACCCTGGTGCTGGGCATCACGGCCTTCGTCACGGCGATGTTCCACCATCTGCACCTGGTCAGTTCCTGGACCGGCCTGGTGGGCATCCTCACCGGCGCGTACGGCCAGTGGATCTCGTCGACGACGCGGGGGCGCTTCGGTCTCGTCCTGGGCCTCGGCGCCTCGGCGGTCGGGTTCTTCCTCGGCATGGCACACGGTGGTCTCTTCGGCGGCGTCCTCGACTGACACCGGGCACCACCCTTCGTGAACATCGCCGGACGCCCCGGCCGGACCCGAGCCGGGGCGAAGGTCCCGTGCGCCCAACCGGGGCGCCCCCGAGGCGCAGTAGGCTTCGCGCGAGAGCCGGAGCCCCTGAACCCATGGGGACACACCAGCCCGAGGAGCGCCCCGAATGAGCCTGACCCTGAGGACCATCAGCCGAGAGCAGCATCTGGCGTACATCCAGAGCCTGCCGTCGGCGAGTCACATGCAGGTCCCGGCGTGGGCCGACGTCAAGGCGGAGTGGCGCTCGGAGAACCTCGGCTGGTTCGACGACCGGACCGGTGAGATGGTCGGCGCCGGCCTCGTCCTCTACCGTCAGCTGCCCAAGATCAAGCGCTACCTCGCCTATCTGCCCGAGGGTCCGGTCATCAACTGGTTCGCGCCGAACCTCCAGGAGTGGATGGAGCCGATGCTCGCCCACCTGAAGCAGCAGGGCGCGTTCTCGGTGAAGATGGGGCCGCCGGTGATCATCCGGCGCTGGGAGGCCCCGACCATCAAGAAGGGCATCCAGGACCAGGACGTGAAGCGCCTGCGCGACCTGGAGGCCGACTTCATCGAGCCGCGCGCCTTCGAGGTCGCCGACAAGCTGCGCCGTATGGGCTGGCAGCAGGGCGAGGACGGCGGTGCCGGTTTCGGTGACGTCCAGCCCCGCTACGTCTACCAGGTGCCGCTGGCCAACCGTTCCCTGGAAGAGGTCCACAAGAACTTCAACCAGCTGTGGCGCCGCAACATCAAGAAGGCGGAGAAGGCCGGCGTCGAGGTCGTCCAGGGCGGTTACGACGACCTGCCCGAGTGGCAGCGGCTGTACGAGATCACGGCGGTGCGCGACCACTTCCGGCCCCGCCCGCTGTCGTACTTCCAGCGCATGTGGTCGGCCCTCAACACCGAGGACCCCAACCGCATGCGGCTGTACTTCGCCCGCCACAACGGCGTGAACCTCTCCGCGGCGACGATGCTGATCGTCGGCGGGCACGTCTGGTACTCCTACGGCGCCTCCGACAACATCGGCCGTGAGGTCCGGCCTTCGAACGCGATGCAGTGGCGGATGCTGCGCGACGCCTACGCGCTCGGCGCCACCGTCTACGACCTGCGCGGCATCTCCGACTCGCTGGACGAGACCGACCACCTCTTCGGGCTGATCCAGTTCAAGGTGGGCACCGGTGGCCAGGCGGCCGAGTACCTCGGCGAGTGGGACTTCCCGCTGAACAAGCTGCTCCACAAGGCGCTCGACATCTACATGTCGCGCCGCTGACCGGCTCGTCGTCACGCTCTTCGCCGGCGCGCCCCCGAGGGCCGCGTCGGCTCCCCTACCTTTGATACACCGCAGCCACCAGAAAGGTTCCAGGTCCGGCCATGGCGCTCACGCTTTACGTCGACACCGCGCGCTGGCGGGCGCATCACAAGCACGTGCAGGAGCAGTTCCCGGGACTGGTCCCGGTCTGCAAGGGCAACGGCTACGGCTTCGGCCACGAGCGCCTCGCCGAGGAGGCCACCCGGCTGGGCTCGGACGTCCTCGCCGTCGGCACGACGTACGAGGCGGCCCGGATCAAGGACTGGTTCGGCGGGGACCTGCTGGTGCTGACGCCGTACCGGCGGGGTGAGGAGCCGGTGCCGCTGCCGGACCGGGTCATCCGCTCGGTGTCGTCGGTCGACGGCGTGTACGGCCTGGTCGGTGCCCGGGTCGTCATCGAGGTGATGTCCTCGATGAAGCGTCACGGCATCAGCGAGCAGGACCTGCCCCAGCTGCACTCCGCGATAGAGAACGTACGGCTGGAGGGCTTCGCCATCCACCTGCCGCTGGACCGCACGGACGGCTCCGACGCCGTCGAGGAGGTCATCGGCTGGATGGACCGCCTGCGGGCGGCCCGCCTCCCGCTGCACACGATGTTCGTCAGCCACCTCAAGGCCGACGAACTCGCCCGGTTGCAGCAGCAGTTCCCGCAGACCCGCTTCCGTGCCCGGATCGGCACCCGGCTGTGGCTCGGCGACCACGAGGCGACCGAGTACCGGGGCGCGGTTCTGGACGTCACGCGCGTCACCAAGGGGGACCGGTTCGGGTACCGGCAGCAGAAGGCCGCCTCCGACGGCTACCTGGTGGTCGTGGCGGGCGGTACGTCGCACGGGGTGGGCCTGGAGGCCCCCAAGGCCCTGCACGGCGTCATGCCGCGCGCCAAGGGCGTCGCCCGGGCGGGTCTCGCCACGGTCAACCGGAACCTCTCGCCGTTCGTCTGGGGCGGCAAGCAGCGCTGGTTCGCCGAGCCCCCGCACATGCAGGTGTCGATCCTGTTCGTCCCGTCCGACGCACCGGAGCCGACGGTCGGTGAGGAACTGGTGGCTCACCTCCGGCACACCACCACCCAGTTCGACCGGCTCGTCGACCGCTGACAGCGAGAAGGCCGGGCACGGAGGATCCTCCGTGCCCGGCCTTCTCCGTGCTCGAACGGACGTCACTCCGCGAGCTGTTCGCTCAGAGCGAACCCCCTGTGGCGCCCGTCCTGCCCCATTCCACCCGGGGCCCTTCGAAGTGGGCCACGTGCCGCGCGGGACGGTGTGCGGGGCCGAGCACGAAGACGTCCTCGGCGCCGTCGAGCACCCCGCCCGACGGGTCGTCGTCACCGGACCGGCGCACCGGATCCCTCTCCGGCATCAGGATGTCGCGCACGACCATGACACACAGGTAGAGCGTCCCCAGCAGGTGGATCCCGATGGCCCAGTGGTAGCCGTCGGCGGGCAGGCCCTTGTGGGCGTCGCCGCTGGTCGTGTACGCGAGGTACATCCAGATGCCCAGGAAGTACGCCACCTCACAGGCCTGCCAGACGAGGAAGTCACGCCACTTCGGCCGGGCGAGGGCCGCCAGCGGCACCAGCCACAGGACGTACTGCGGTGAGTACACCTTGTTGGTGAGGATGAACGCCGCGACGATCAGGAAGGCCAGCTGGGCGAACCGCGGCCGGCGGGGAGCCATGAGCGCCAGGGCGGCGACACCCGCGCAGCACAGCAGCATCAGCAGGGTGGCCAGGGTGTTCACGGTGTCCGTGCTCAGCGGATCGTCCGAGTTCTGCGCCATGATCAGCCAGAAGGACCCGAAGTCGACACCCCGTTCCTGGCTGAAGGTGTAGAACTTCGACCAGCCCTCGAAGGCGAAGAGCATCACGGGGCCGTTCACGACGATCCAGGCGACCGCCGCGCCGGCGAGGGCCGTGCCGTACTGCCGCCACCTGCCCGCCCGCCAGCACAGCACCAGCAGCGGCCCGAGCAACAGCACGGGGTAGAGCTTGGCGGCCGTGGCGAGGCCCAGGAGGAGGCCGAACGCCAGGGAACGGCCTCGCGACCACATCAGCATCGCGGCGGCCGTCAGAGCGACCGCCAGCAGGTCCCAGTTGATGGTCGCGGTCAGCGCGAAGGCGGGAGCCAGGGCGACCAGCAGACCGTCCCAGGGGCGCCGGGCGTGCGTGCGGGTCACGCAGACGGCGATGACGGCCGCGCAGGCCATGAGCATCCCGGCATTGACCATCCAGTACCACTGTTCCTGGTCCTGGATGCTGCCACTGCCAGGGGTGAGCCAGGCGGCCACCTCCATGAACACGCCGGTCAGCACCGGGTACTCGAGGTACTGCATGTCCCCGGGGAGGCGGTCGAAGTACGGCACCAGTCCGTCGGCGAAGCCGCGCCCCTGGTAGAGGTGGGGGATGTCCGAGTAACAGGCGTGCGTGTACTGGGAAGTCGCGCCGAAGAACCAGCCGCCGTTGTAGCAGGGCGCCTTCTGCACGAGGCCGAGGGCGAACATGCCGATCGCCACGAGCGCGATCACCCGTACCGGGGTCCACCAGGATCTGCCGGGCAGGACGCGCCGCCCGAGCGGTCCGCCGATCAGCTCACTGCCTGCCGCGGCGACCCGGTCCTCCTGGGTCGGCCGCACGGGCTCCGGCTCCTGGACGCTCGCTTGCGTCGATTCTCCACTGGGCATGCCGCACATCCTGCCGTACCCGGGGGCGGATACGCCGAGGGCCGCCGTACCCGGTGGGTACGGCGGCCCGTGTTTCACGTGAAACACCCAAGCCGGGCGATAACGGAGCTAGTCGGCCGTGCCTCCGAAGAGACCGCCTCCGTTGCCGCCTCCTCTGCTGTTCCCGGGTTCACCGCTCTCCGTGGGATCGGGGGAGGAGGAGGCTCCTCCGTCCGTACCGCCGGTGTCCGTGCCGCCCGGGCCGGTTCCGCCCGTCTCCTCCTCGTCGTCCCTGCAACGGAAGTCGAAGGGATCGCACGTCTCGGACTGCGTGGGCTCCGGCGGAGCGGTGGTCTCGGTCTTCGTGGGTGACGGAGGTGCCGAAGGAGTCGGCTCCTCGGTCTCGGTGGCGGTCGGAGTCGGAGTCGGCGCACCGAGCCCGTCCGCGATCTCGCCGATCTTCTCCGCCTCGGGGAACCCGGGATCGGGCTCGCCCTTCAGCGCGGCCTTCATGAACTCGGTCCACACCTCCGTGGGGATGTCACCACCGTGGATCGAGTCCTTGCCCGCCGTGCCGTTCATGGAGAGGAGCTTGTGGCTCTTGGGATCCTCACGGAACATCGCGACGGACGTCGAGAGCTGCTTGGTGTAGCCGACGAACCACGCCGACTTGTTCTCGTCGGTCGTACCGGTCTTGCCGGCTGCCGCACGGCCCAGTTCCTTGGCGTGCTGGGCGGTACCGTTCTCGATCACGTTCTCGAGCATGTCGGTGATGTTGTTCGCCACGTTCTCGGGCATGGCCTGCTTGATCCGCGGCTTTGCGAAGCCGGGCAGTTCCGTCCCCTTGTGCTTGACGGAGGTCACCGAGTACGGATCGGCCTGCTTCCCCGACGCCGCGAAGGTCGCGTAGCTGTCGGCCATGCGGATCGCGCTGGGTGTCGAGGTACCGAGCGCGAACGACGCGTTCAGTCCGGCGAAGCTGTCCTTGAGGATGCCGGACCGCTCGGCGACATCCGCCACGTTCTTCATGCCCACATCCATGCCGAGCTGCACGAACGGGGTGTTGACGGACTGCTCCATCGCCTTGCGCAAGGTGATGTAGCCCCATGGGTAGGGGCTCTCGTTCTTCTGGCGGAAGGGCGTGTTGTCCTTCTTGAGCACGAGCGAGCCGTCGTTGTTCCGGACCTCCAGGTTGTCGTCGCCGTTGTACTTGCTCTGCGGCGAGACGCCCTCCCCGTCGGTCTTGTAGGTACCGTGCTGCATCGCCGCGGCCATCACGTACGGCTTCCACGTCGAACCGACGGGGATGCCGGAGGTGTCGGCGTTGTTGTTGAAGTGGCCGTTCTCGAAGCCGGCACCGCCGTAGAGGGCGACGATCGCACCGTCGTTGGGCTTCACGGTCGCCGCACCGAACTGGACGTGCTTGTCCAGTTCGCGCTTCGGGTCGATGTTCTCCTTCTCGACCTTCTTGACGGCCCTGGCCAGCGCGTCGACCTTGTCCTTCTCGAACGTCGTGGTGATCTGGTAACCGCCCTGGTCGAACTGCGCCTCCGTGATGTCGGAGTTCTTCAGGACGTACCGCTTCGCCGTGTCGACCAGGTAGCTGATCTGGCCGGTCATGCCCTTGATCGCCTTGCGGTCCTGGGGCACGGGGTACTTCTTGGTCGCCTCCTGGTACTCGGCGTCCGTGAGGCGTCCGTCGCCGTGCATCTGCTCCAGGATCCAGCCCCAGCGGTCCTCGGAACGCTTGCGGTTGGCGTCAGCGGTGGCGGACGTGTCGAGGTTCTGGTTGCCCGCGGGGTCGTAGTACGTCGGGCCCTTGAGCAGGGCGGCGAGGAAGGCGCACTCGCTCGGGGTGAGCTTGACGGCGTCCTTGCCGTAGTAGGTCTGGGCGGCGGCCTGGATGCCGTAGGCGCCGCGGCCGTAGTACGAGGTGTTCAGGTAGCCCTGGAGGATCTCGTCCTTGGAGAGCTTGGTGCCCACCTTGATCGAGATGAACATCTCCTTGAACTTCCGGGAGATCGTCTGTTCCTGGCTCAGGTAGGTGTTCTTGACGAACTGCTGGGTGATCGTCGAACCACCCTGCGTGTCACCGCCCCGCACCATGTTGCCCAGGGCGCGGGCGATGCCCATCGGGTCGACGCCGGAGTCGTCGTAGAAGCTCTTGTTCTCGGCCGAGATCACCGCCCACTGCATGGCCTCGGGGATGCGGTCGATGGTGACGTTCTGCCGGTTCTGGCCGCTGCCCGTGGCGACCATCTGGGTGCCGTCGGCCCAGTAGTAGACGTTGTTCTCGGACGTCGCCGCGGCGTGTCCCTCGTCCGGCACGCTGACCATCGCGTACCCGATCCCCGCCACGGCCACCAGGCTTCCGAAGAACGCGATGCACAGGCCGGAGACGAGCTTCCAGGACGGTGTCCAGCGGCGCCAGCCGTCCTTGTCGTGACGCGGATAGTCGATGACCCGTTTCTTGGCGGGCGGGGCCGCGCGGCCCCGGCCCCGACCGGGACCGGCGGGGCCTGCTCGCCGGGCCCCGCCGCGCTGTGCCGCGCGTCGCGCCTCGGCGCGACTGCCGTACGTGTGGTCCTCTCCCCCCGAGCCACGGGACCCCGACCCATAGGAATCGGACGGAGATCCGGTGGCGCCTCGCGGTGCCGCGCGGCGGCCGGAGGACGAGCCGGACTGGCCGCGTCGGGCCGCGGCACGTCCGCCTCCCTGCGGCTGCGGCGGTTTGCGACGGTGCTCGCTCATCGAACGACTACTCCTCGGGCAGGCGCACCCTTGCGCGCCTGGAAACGGCGGCTGGTTTCCGGTCCCCCCGAAGTACGGATGCGGCGCTGTGCGCATTCACCCGTACCGCACCGGGGACCAAGACGCCCCCAGACTTCACTCGGTTCCCGGCGGTATGCATGGCGCACAGACTACGCACCGCCAAAACCCGCCGAGCACAGAAGTTCACCTCAAATCAGGCAACTTGCTCGCAACGAATCGACGATGTGATCCCGTTCACCCTCCCCCCTCTTGTCGCATCCGGAACGCCGTTCTATCGTCGTGATGTATCGAGTCGATACATCAGCGCGGCATAAGGACGGTGACGAGCCGTCCGCGAAGCCGTCACGGCACGACCGCGGGAGAGGGGAGGCGACCATGAGCCGGCGTTCCGGCATCCTCGAGTTCGCCGTCCTCGGCCTGCTCCGCGAGTCCCCCATGCACGGCTACGAGCTGCGCAAACGACTCAATACGTCACTGGGTGTGTTCCGCGCGTTCAGCTACGGGACGCTCTACCCCTGCCTCAAGACGCTGGTCGCCAACGGCTGGTTGATCGAGGAACCGGGGCACACCACCGAGGACGCCCTCGCCGCTCCCCTCACGGGGCGCCGCGCCAAGATCGTCTACCGGTTGACGGCGGAGGGTAAGGAGCACTTCGAGCAGCTGCTCTCCCAGACGGGACCGGACGCGTACGAGGACGAGACCTTCGCCGCGCGCTTCGCCTTCTTCGGGCAGACGTCGCGCGACGTACGGATGCGCGTGCTCGAGGGCCGCCGGAGCCGGCTGGAGGAGCGCCTCGAGAAGATGCGCGCCTCCCTGGCGCGGACCCGGGAGCGCCTCGACGACTACACGCTCGAGCTCCAGCGCCACGGAATGGAGTCCGTGGAGCGCGAAGTGCGCTGGCTGAACGAGCTCATCGAGAGCGAGCGGGCGGGACGGGACCTGAAGGGTTCCGCCGCCGGGGGGCCCGCTCAGCAGGACACCACATCTGGAGCGACGGGCGGCCTGCCCCGGCCGGGGGACGAACCCCGGCCGGATCCGCCCGCCGACACCGCCACGTGAGACCCGTTCGGGGCCTCACTCGTACACACAGGGAGCAACCGGAATGGGTTCGGTTCGCGTAGCCATCGTCGGCGTGGGCAACTGCGCCGCATCGCTGGTGCAGGGAGTCGAGTACTACAAGGACGCCGACCCGGCGTCCAGGGTGCCGGGCCTGATGCACGTCCAGTTCGGCGAGTACCACGTCGGCGACGTCGAGTTCGTCGCCGCGTTCGACGTGGACGCCAAGAAGGTCGGTCTCGACCTCGCGGACGCCATCGGCGCCTCCGAGAACAACACCATCAAGATCTGCGACGTCCCCAACACCGGCGTGACGGTGCAGCGCGGCCACACCCTCGACGGTCTCGGTAAGTACTACCGCGAGACCATCGAGGAGTCCTCCGAGGAGCCGGCCGACGTCGTCCAGATCCTCAAGGACAAGCAGGTCGACGTCCTCGTCTGCTACCTGCCCGTCGGCTCCGAGGACGCGGCGAAGTTCTACGCCCAGTGCGCCATCGACGCCAAGGTCGCCTTCGTCAACGCCCTCCCCGTCTTCATCGCCGGGACCAAGGAGTGGGCGGACAAGTTCACCGAGGCGGGCGTCCCGATCGTCGGTGACGACATCAAGTCCCAGGTCGGCGCCACCATCACGCACCGCGTCATGGCGAAGCTGTTCGAGGACCGGGGCGTCGTCCTGGACCGCACGATGCAGCTGAACGTCGGCGGCAACATGGACTTCAAGAACATGCTCGAGCGCGACCGCCTCGAGTCCAAGAAGATCTCCAAGACGCAGGCCGTCACCTCGCAGATCCCCGACCGGGAGCTCGGCGAGAAGAACGTCCACATCGGCCCGTCCGACTACGTCGCATGGCTGGACGACCGCAAGTGGGCCTACGTCCGCCTCGAGGGCCGCGCCTTCGGTGATGTCCCGCTGAACCTGGAGTACAAGCTCGAGGTCTGGGACTCCCCGAACTCCGCCGGTGTCATCATCGACGCCCTGCGCGCCGCGAAGATCGCCAAGGACCGGGGCGTGGGCGGCCCGATCCTGTCGGCTTCCTCGTACTTCATGAAGTCGCCGCCGGTGCAGTACTTCGACGACCAGGCCCGTGAGAACGTCGAGAAGTTCATCAAGGGCGAGGTCGAGCGCTAGGACCTCCCCACTGCGGGCAGTTGAGGGTCTCCGGGTCGTATGTCCCGGAGACCCTCTTCGTATGTGAGGCTGTGCCCCATGGCCGTCGTCCGTGACCTGCGCGTTCTGCTGCGTTTCCAGGGCTTCAGGCGCCTGCTCGCCGTCCGGCTGCTCTCCCAGGGCGCCGACGGCGTCTTCCAGGTCGCGCTCGCCGCCTACGTGGTCTTCTCGCCGGAGCGGCAGACGTCCGCCGCGGCGATCGCCTCGGCGATGGCCGTGCTGCTCCTCCCGTACTCCGTGGTGGGGCCCTTCGCCGGTGTCCTCCTCGACCGCTGGCGCCGACGCCAGGTGTTCCTGTACGGCAATCTGCTGCGCGCCCTGATGGCCTCGGTGACCGCCGTGCTCATCCTCGGCGGGGTGCCCGACTGGCTCCTCTTCGTCTCCGCGCTCTGCGTCACCGGCGTCAACCGCTTCGTCCTCGCGGGGCTGTCCGCCGCACTGCCGCGCGTCGTGGACGCCGACCGGCTGGTCATCGCCAACTCCCTCTCCCCGACCGCCGGCACACTGGCCGCGACCGCGGGCGGCGGCCTGGCCTTCGTCGTCCGCCTCGTCGTCGCCGATTCCGACGCGGCCGTGGTGCTCGTGGGCGCCGCGCTGTACCTGTGCGCGGCCCTGGCCTCGCTGCGCATGGCGAAGGAACTGCTGGGCCCCGCACGGGCCTTGGTGCACCCCCGGCTGACCGCCGCGCTGACCGGCACCGCCCGCGGCCTCAAGGAGGGCCTGCTGCACCTGGCCGCGCCCCCGCGCAGGGAAGCCGCCTGGGCCCTCGCGGCGATGTCGCTGATGCGCTTCTGCTACGGCGCCGTCCTCGTCCTGCTGCTCATGCTGTGCCGGTACGCGCTGACCTCGACCACCGACGAGGGACTCGCCCTGCTGGGCCTGGCGTTGGGTGCTTCGGGCGCCGGCTTCTTCGCGGCGGCCGTCATGACGCCCTGGGCCGTCGGCCGGCTGGGTCCGGGTCGCTGGATCGTGGTGTGCGCCGCGTCCGCGGCGGTGCTGGTACCGGCGTTGGGGCTGCCGTTCGCCACCGGCCCGCTCCTGGCCGGGGCGTTCGTGCTGGGGCTGACCACTCAGGGCGCGAAGATCGCCACCGACACCGTCGTGCAGTCCA
Organism: Streptomyces pilosus; assembly: GCF_014649835.1. Taxonomy (GTDB): domain Bacteria; phylum Actinomycetota; class Actinomycetes; order Streptomycetales; family Streptomycetaceae; genus Streptomyces; species Streptomyces pilosus. The sequence continues at coordinate 203,770 of NZ_BMTU01000003.1, forward strand.
CCGTCGAGGACGACTACCGCGGCCGAATCTTCTCCCTCTACGACGTCCTGTTCAACGTGGCCTTCGTCGGGGCCGCCGCCGTGGCCGCCCTGATGCTGCCGCCGGACGGTCGATCGGTCCCGCTGGTGGTAACGATCGCCGTTATCTACGGAGCAGTAGCTGTGGCTATGGCCCGGTTTGAGCGTCATTAAGTGTCACATCAATGCCACATTGCCGTATCCGGCTGCCCTGTTGTCAGTGCGGGCCGGTAGCTTACGTGCGTCTTATCAACGCATCTTTTGCGTCACGCACTCATGTTCCAGGGGGACCCCCAGTGACCACTCCGCCGCCTCAGGGCAACCCGTTCGCGCAGGGCCAGCAGCAGCCCTACGGCCAGCCCCAGGGCCAGGCGCCCGACCCTGCCCAGGGTGGCTTCCCGCAGGCCGGTCAGCCCGGTTTCCCCCCGCCGGGTGCTCCCGTACCGCCGCAGCAGGGCCGGAAGCTCAGCTTCAAGACGATCAAGAACATCGTCATCGTTCTGATCATCGCCGGTGTGGCCATCGGCGCCTACATCACCAGCCAGGACGACGCGAACACCGCCGCGGTCGGAGACTGCATGCACCGGGGCAGCACCGACGACAACAACCCGGACCTCGAGGTCGTCGACTGCGGTGACGCCAAGGCCCAGTACAAGGTGCTCGCCAAGGTCGAGGGCAACTTCTCCGGCCTCACGGCGCAGACCAAGTGCGAGGCGGAGGCCAAGGACTTCCAGTACTCCTACACCGAGACCAACGGCAGCAAGAGCTTCCTCCTCTGCCTGAAGGACAAGTAGGACAGACGAACCGAGGGCGGTGTTTCACGTGAAACACCGCCCTCCGTCATGGAGAGGGGCGTCATGTTTCACGTGAAACATGACGCCCCTCTGCTTCCTCAGCCTTGTTGTGCTGCCCACCACTCCCTGAGCGCCTCCACGGCGGCCTCATGCTCCATCGGGCCGTTCTCCAGCCGCAGCTCCAGCAGATGCTTGTACGCCTGTCCCACCGCCGGCCCCGGCGCGACGCCGAGGATCTCCATGATCTGGTTGCCGTCGAGGTCCGGGCGGATGGCGTCCAGCTCCTCCTGCTCCTGCAGCTGCGCAATCCGCTCCTCCAGCCCGTCGTAGGCACGGGAGAGCGCGGCGGCCTTGCGCCGATTGCGCGTGGTGCAGTCCGAGCGGGTGAGCTTGTGCAGCCGGCCGAGGAGCGGTCCCGCGTCGCGGACATAACGGCGGACAGCTGAGTCCGTCCACTCTCCCGTGCCGTAGCCGTGGAAGCGCAGATGCAATTCCACGAGTCGCGAGACGTCCTTCACCAGCTCGTTGGAGTATTTGAGCGCCGTCATCCGCTTCTTGGTCATCTTGGCCCCCACCACTTCGTGGTGGTGGAACGAGACACGGCCGTCGCTCTCGAAACGACGGGTACGCGGCTTGCCGATGTCATGCAGGAGGGCCGCGAGGCGCAGGGTCAGGTCGGGCCCCTCCTCCTCCAGGGCCATGGCCTGTTCCAGAACGATCAGCGTGTGCTCGTAGACGTCCTTGTGCCGGTGATGCTCGTCCCTCTCCAGGTGCAGGGCCGGCAGCTCGGGCAGCACGTACTCGGCGATCCCCGTGTCCACGAGCAGGGACAGGCCCTTGCGGGGGTGAGCGGACAGGATCAGCTTGTTCAGCTCGTCCCGTACCCGCTCGGCGGAGACGATCTCGATGCGTCCCGCCATCTCCTTCATCGCCACGACCACCTCGGGCGCCACCTCGAAGTCGAGCTGAGCGGCGAAGCGGGCGGCCCGCATCATGCGCAGCGGATCATCGGAGAAGGACTCCTCGGGCGTCCCCGGGGTGCGAAGCACCCGCTCGGCCAGATCGGCGAGCCCGCCGTGCGGGTCGATGAACCGCTTCTCCGGGAGCGCGACGGCCATCGCGTTGACCGTGAAGTCGCGGCGCACCAGGTCTTCCTCGATGGAGTCGCCGTACGACACCTCCGGCTTGCGCGAGGTACGGTCGTACGCCTCCGAACGGTAGGTGGTCACCTCGATCTGGAAACGTCGGTCGGTGTCACCGACACGGGCGTCCTTCTGCGCGCCGACCGTGCCGAAGGCGATCCCGACGTCCCAGACCGCGTCGGCCCAGGGGCGCACGATCTTCAGTACGTCCTGCGGACGGGCATCCGTCGTGAAGTCCAGGTCGTTGCCGAGGCGGCCGAGCAGCGCGTCCCGCACCGAGCCTCCGACCAGGGCGAGTGAGAACCCGGCTTCCTGGAAGCGGCGGGCGAGCTCGTCGGCGACAGGGGCCACCCGGAGCAGTTCGCTCACGGCGCGGTCCTGCGCCTGGCTCAGGGCACTGATGTCTTCGTTGGCGTTCGGCACAACAGAAGAGGGTACGTGGCCCGCACGACCGGAAGCTCCCTCATTGAGCGCGCGCGGACACCACCGTCGATACATGGACAAGGCCCGCGCCCGCCGATCTTGCGGACCGGTCCGCGGCACTTCCCCTCAGCGCGCATCGTTACCATGCCTGGACGCACATTCCGACGACCACTGACGACGACGAGGGACGGGCGAGCGCGTGGCCGAGGCGGCAGACTTCCAGGGGACGAGTCCCTCACCTGCCCGCCGCTGGCTGCGGCGCACCGGAGCCCTGCTCGCCGGAGCGCCGCTGCTGGCGGGGCTTCTCCAGTTGCCGGCCGCGTCCCCCGCCGGGGCGGCCGCGCCGGAGGCCTCGCAGGCCCCTGCGGAGACAGGCTCGGTCGCCGTCTCGGTGAACTCCCTCACGCCGGGTGCTCCTGCCGAGGGCGACACCGTGACCGTGTCGGGAACGGTGACCAACAAGGGCAGGCAACCCGTCACCGACGCGCACGTCGGCCTCCGCGTGGGGCCGCTGCTGGACACCCGCTCGGGCATCGACCGGGTCGCCAAGAACAGCGACGACGTCGGGAGCACCGTCGGCCCGGAGATCGACGAGAAGTACGCGAAGAAGTTCCCCGAGCTCACCCCGGGAGTCTCGCAGCCCTTCACCCTGTCCGTGCCGGTCGACGAGCTGGACCTCGGACGCGACGGCGTCTACGAGCTCGCCGTCTCGCTGGCCGGGGAGACCTCCTCGCAGCCCTGGGAGCGGACACTCGGCATCCAGCGGACGTTCCTGCCCTGGAAGCCCGAGGCGGCCGGCAGGAAGACGAAGACCGCCGTCATGTGGCCCCTGATCTCGACGGTCCACATGACGGCGGAGACCGGCTCGGACGAGCAGCAGACGCCGGTCTTCCGCGACGACGAACTCGCCGAGGAGATCTCCCCGGGCGGCCGGCTGGACCGGATGGTGGCGCTGGGCAAGGACCTCGACGTCACCTGGGTGATCGATCCCGACCTGCTGGCATCCGTCGAGGCGATGACCGACCGTTACGAAATTCCCGGTGAGGGGGAGGAGAACGGCGTCGGCAGTCACCAGGCGGTCGCCAAACGATGGCTCACCGAGGTGCAGCAGGCGGTGGCGGACAAGGAGATCGTCGCGCTGCCGTTCGGCGATCCCGACCTGGCCTCCCTCGCCCACAACGGCACATCGGTCACCGGCTCGCTGAGCCATCTCAAGGAGGCCACGGACGTCGCCTCCCGCACCGTGGAGTCGATCCTCCACGTGACGCCCGCCACGGACTTCGCCTGGCCCGTCAACGGCGCCGTCGACCCCTCCGTCGTCCGGGTCGCCACATCCGCCGGAGCCGACAAGGTGATCGCCCGCAGCGACACCTTCGAGGAGACCGGGCTGACGTACACGACGTCCGCGCCGCGCCCCATCGGAGGCGGCACCACGGCCGTCGTCGCGGACGCACGGCTCTCCACGGCGTTCCAGGGCGACCTGACCAAGGCTTCGTCCTCGGCGCTCGCCGTGCAGCGGTTCCTGGCCCAGAGCCTGACCCTCGACCTGCAGACGGACCGGCAGCGCAGCGTCGTCGTGGCGCCGCAGCGCACACCCTCGGCGAGCCAGGCGCAGACGATGGCCGAGGCCATCGGAATCCTGCAGGACAGCACCTGGACCGAGGCGCAGAACCTCACGGCCGCCGCGGGAGCCGAACCGGACCCCGCCGCTACCACCGAGGTCCCCCCGGCTTCCTCCTACCCTTCCTCGCTGCGGAAGCGGGAACTGCCGAAGGCGACGTTCGAGCAGATCGTCAGGACCCAGACCAAGCTCGACAAGTTCAAGGTGATCCTGTCCGACGAGTCCCGCGTGGTCACCCCGTTCGGACGCGCCCTCAACCGGGGCATGTCCGTGTCGTGGCGGGGCCGCCAGGCCGAGGCGGCGATCTACCGGAGCGGTGTCGAGTCGTATCTGGACGGGCTCATCGGCCGCGTGAGACTGATCGACAAGTCGGAGACGAAACTCTCCGGCCGCAGTGCCACGATCCCCGTGACGGTGCAGAACAACCTGGTGCAGGGCGTGGAGCACCTGGTGCTGCGGCTCACCTCGACCAACCCGACCCGTCTGGAGATCGACGGGGCCGCCTTCGAGGAACAGCCCGTCTCCGTCTCCGGAGGACACAGCCAGTCGGTGAAGTTCACCACGTCCGCCAACGCCAACGGCCGGGCGACGGTGGTGGCCCAGCTGTACACCCAGGACGGCCGGAAGTACGGCGCCCCCGTCACCTTCGACGTCAAGGTCACCGAGATCACCGCCACGGTGATGCTCGTCATCGGTGGCGGCGTGCTGATGCTCGTCCTCGCCGGCTTCCGGATGTACACCCAGCGCAAGCGCGCCGTGGCCCGCGAGACCGGGGAGCAGGCGCAGGAGCAGCAGGCGGGCGAGGACCGCGAGGGTCGGGAGAACCCCGAGGCCCCGGCCGAGCGTCTCCCCCCGGAGTCGTCGACGGGCTGCCGGCAGGACGACCCCGAGCAGCCGAGTGACCCGGCACCGGACACCGCACCGGAAAGCGCAGGCCCGTCGGGCACGGGTGAGAGAGTGGACCGTTGAGGATGTCGTGGCCGGTGGGCCCGGGGATGAGGTGGGGTAGCCATGAACGCGCCGTACGACGGTGACCGCGGCCATGCCGCGGGCAACTCGGGCCACCCCGAGTCGGACCCCCACGAGGGTCCGCCGCCCGGGCACGGCCAGGTGCCGCCACCCCCCGTGGACCCGTATCTCCAGGACGCCTACGACCAGGACCCCTACCGGGCGCAGGACCTCACCGCCCAGGACCCGGTCACCGAGGCGCTCTACGACCGGGCCGCGCACCCGCCGCCCCCTCCGGGCAGCCACCCCCCTCAGCAGCCGCTCTACGGGCAGCCGCCGCAGTCTCCGTACGCCCCCGATCCGCGCGTGTGGGCCCCGACCCCCGCGCCGGAGCCGGACGGTCCGACCCAGCACCTTCCCTACGGCGACGACCCGCGCACCACACAGTTCGTGGGCGTGGACGACCTGGTCGGCCAGTCCGGGGACCAGCGTCACGAGCCGGACGCCTTCGCCCACCTCTTCCGCGACCAGCAGCAGGGCGGCGCCTTCCCGGACCAGCAGTACGCCGCCGGGCGCCCCGGGCACGCCCCGGTGGGCGGCCCGCAGCAGTACGCGTCGGCACCGGTACCGGGCCCCGCCTCCCCGACCCCCGGTCATTACGCGGGAGCCACTCCGCCGCCCGCCGCCGAGGCACCGGTACCGGAGCCCGCACCCGCTCCGAAGAAGGGCGGCCGGGCCGGGGGACTGCTGAAGTCGAGCGCCGTGATGGCGGCGGGCACGATGGTGTCCCGCCTCACGGGGTTCATCCGGTCCGCGATGATCGTCTCGGCGCTCGGCCTCGCCCTGCTGGGCGAGTCCTTCCAGATCGCGTACCAGCTGCCCACGATGATCTACATCCTCACCGTCGGCGGCGGCCTGAACTCCGTCTTCGTGCCCCAGCTGGTGCGGGCGATGAAGGAGGACGAGGACGGTGGCGAGGCGTACGCCAACCGTCTGCTGACCCTGGTCATGGTGGCTCTGGCCGCACTCACCGCCCTGGCATGGCTGGCGGCGCCGCTCCTGGTGCGTGCCCTGTCCGTGCCGGTCGCCACCGACCCGCACGCCAACGACGTCGCCGTCACCTTCACCCGCTTCTTCCTGCCCTCGATCTTCTTCATGGGCGTCCACGTGGTGATGGGTCAGATCCTCAACGCGCGCGGCCGGTTCGGCGCGATGATGTGGACGCCCGTCCTGAACAACATCGTCATCATCGTCACGCTGGGCACGTTCATCTGGGTCTACGGCAGCGCCGCGGACTCCGACATGAAGGTCACGAACATCCCGCCGGAGGGCCTGCGGCTCCTCGGCGTGGGTGTTCTGCTCGGGCTCGTCGTCCAGGCGCTGGCGATGATCCCCTACCTGCGGGAGACCGGTTTCCGTATCCGGCTGCGCTTCGACTGGAAGGGTCACGGGCTCGGCAAGGCGGCGAAGCTCGCCAAGTGGACCATCCTGTTCGTCCTGGCCAACCAGGCGGGCGCGCTGGTGGTGACCCAGCTGGCCACCGCGTCGGTCAAGGACACCAGCATCGACGGAACGGGCTTCAGCGCCTACTCCAACGCCCAGCTGATCTGGGGACTGCCCCAGGCCATCATCACCGTCTCCCTGATGGCCGCGCTCCTGCCCCGTATCTCCCGCTCGGCGGCCGACGACGACGCCGGCGCCGTCCGCGACGACATCTCCCAGGGTCTGCGCACGACGGCCGTCGCGATCGTGCCGGTCGCCTTCGGTTTCCTGGCGCTCGGCATCCCGATGTGCACGCTGATGTTCGGCGCCTCGGGCACGGACGCGGCCACCAACATGGGCTACATGCTGATGGCCTTCGGCCTCGGGCTGATCCCGTACTCCGTGCAGTACGTCGTGCTGCGGGCCTTCTACGCGTACGAGGACACCCGGACCCCCTTCTACAACACGGTCATCGTGGCGGCGGGCAACGCGATCGCCGCGGTCATCTGCTACATCGTGCTCCCGGCCCGCTGGGCCGTGGTCGGCATGGCGGCCTCGTACGGTCTGGCCTACGTGATCGGCGTCGGCGTCGCCTGGCGCCGGCTCCGTACCCGGCTGGGCGGGGACCTGGACGGCGCCCGGGTGCTGCGGACCTACGCCCGGCTGTGCATCGCCTCGGTCCCGGCCGCACTGCTCAGCGGCGCGGCCTGCTACGGGATCAGCCAGGCACTCGGCCAGGGGGTCGCCGGCTCGTTCGCCGCGCTCCTGGGCGGCGGGGTCGTCCTGTTCGGGACCTTCTTCGTGGCCGCCCGGCGGATGCGCATCGACGAAGTCAACTCATTGGTCGGTATGGTGCGCGGACGCCTGGGACGCTGAGGCAGGGGGTAGGCGCACAGGGCGCACAACCATCAACAGCCCCCGTGTGTCGTGCATAGCGGCGGACTGTGGGCACAATTGGTCTCGGCGTCGTACGGCGCGACGGACGCCGGCCGACGCGCAATGGATGGGGAGGCAGGGAACGACGGTGGCAGAACGGAGCACAGCTGCCGTCGACGTGGCAGACAACAGCGGCGAACAGCCGCTGACCGCACAGGCGGACCAGTCCACGGCCGACGGGGTGGCCAAGAACCGGGAGCAGGACACGGACAGCGACGAGGCACAGGAGAGCTCCGGAACCGACGGTGCCGGGAAGACCTCGCCGCCCGAACTGCACAGCGGCCACAAGCTGGCCAGACGCTACCGCCTCGAGGAGTGCGTCACCCGTCTGGACGGGTTCAGCAGTTGGCGTGCCGTCGACGAGATGCTCCGCCGTGCCGTCGGCGTGCACATCCTGCCCGCCGAGCACACACGTGCCCGGTCCGTGCTGGCCGCCGCCCGCTCCTCCGCCCTGCTGGGCGACCCCCGTTTCGTCCAGGTGCTGGACGCCGTGGAGGAGAACGACGTCGTCTACGTCGTGCACGAGTGGCTCCCCGACGCCACCGAGCTGACCACCCTCCTGGCGACGGGACCGCTGGAGGTGTACGACGCCTACCAGATGGTCAGTCAGGTCTCGGCCGCCATGGCCGCGGCCCACCGTGAGGGCCTCGCCCATCTGCGTCTGAACCCGAACGCCGTCCTGCGTACCTCGACCGGCCAGTGGCGCATCCGCGGTCTCGCCGTCAACGCGGCGCTGCGCGGCGTCAGCTCCGACACCCCGCAGCGCACCGACACCGAGTCCATCGGTGCGCTGCTCTACGCGGCGCTCACCCAGCGCTGGCCGTACGAGAACGACGCCTACGGCATGTCCGGCCTGCCGAAGGACATCGGGCTGATCCCGCCCGATCAGGTGCGGGCCGGTGTCCACCGCGGTCTGTCCGAGCTGGCCATGCGCGCGCTCGCCAACGACGGCGCCACGGCCTCGCGCCACGAGGCTCCGTGCACCACGCCGGAGGAACTGGTCAAGGCGATCGGCGAGATGCCCCGCATCCGTCCGCCGGAGCCCGCCTTCACCACCCCGCCCGACTACCAGCGCACCACCTACCAGCAGGGCACCTACGGCCGGCCCGCGCCGCGTCCGGGCGCCACGCAGCCCGTGCCGGTTCCGCCTCCCCCGCTGCAGAGCCGTACCGGCAAGGCGCTGAAGTGGGCCGTCTCGGCACTGCTGATCGCCGCGCTCGGTCTGGGCAGCTGGCAGCTCGCCGACGCCCTGATGGAGCAGGGCGGCAAGGCGGAGGACACGAACAAGACGCAGACGACGGATGAGGACGACAAGAGCGACAACAAGCCCGCGCCTCCCAAACCGCTCGCCGTCCAGGGTGCCCAGGAGTACATCGCCAAGGGCCAGGCCCAGGCGCCGGGTGACGTGGCGAAGACCTACGACGGCGACAGCTCGACCTACTGGCGCACCAACAGCTTCGTCGAGGGGCCGGACATGAACCCGGCCTTCAAGCCGGGCGTGGGGATCGTCTACGACCTCGGTTCCGAGCAGACGGTCGCGTCGTCGACGATAGGCCTCCGCTACGCCGGCGCCCACACGACCGTCACGTTGTACGCCACGGACTCGATGAGTTCGTCGACCCCCATCGACGCCATGCAGAAGCTGGGCACGGTCAAGACGAACGAGAACGAGGCCACGGTGAAGGCCGACAAGCCGGCGAAGACCCGGTACGTGCTGGTCTGGATCACCGCGATGCCGTACGCGCCCGGTGACACCTTCAGCAACGCCGGCTACAAGCAGGGCATCACCGACCTGAAGTTCATCGGCTGACGCCTCGACGAAGTCGACGAAGGGGGAGGGGTCGGATGGCCGACGGCACCGCGTACGGCGACGCGACCGACCAGGAACTCCTCTCCCGCCATGTGGACGGCGACCCGGATGCCTTCGGTGAGCTCGTCCGCCGGCACAGGGACCGGCTCTGGGCGGTGGCCCTGCGCACGCTGGGTGACCGCGAGGAAGCCGCTGACGCCGTCCAGGACGCCCTCGTCTCCGCCTACCGGGCCGCCCACACCTTCCGCGGCCAGTCCGCCGTCACGACCTGGCTGCACCGGATCACCGTGAACGCCTGTCTGGACCGTGCGCGCAAGGCGGCCTCCCGGAGGACCTCCCCGGTCGACGACGCGGAGCGCCTGGAGCAACTGCTGGAGCCGCACGAGTCCGCCTCGGCACCCGCGGAGCGCAACGATCTGCACCGCCAGCTCATCGAAGCGATGGGCACGCTGCCTCCCGATCAGCGGGCCGCGCTCGTCCTCGTGGACATGCAGGGCTACCCGGTGGCCGAGGCCGCCCGGGTCCTCGACGTGCCCACCGGGACGGTGAAGAGCCGCTGCGCCCGCGGCAGAGCCAGACTGCTGCCCCTGTTGAGTCACCTGCGGCCGGACGGTGGCGGCAAGAACACGAAGCACGACGAGGTACGGAACCGGACCCAGGGGACGTCCGTCCCACCCGCAGCGGGCCCACGACAACCGGACCCGCCGGACGCGGGGAAGAACGACCCGGCTGCAGCGAAGGGCGGAGGTGGGCGAGCGTGACATCGACGAAGGACATGGCGGAGCACCCGGACGTCACGGAGATCTCCGACCTCACCGAGGGGCTCCTCCCCTCGGCCCGGAGTGCCGACGTGCGCCGGCATCTGGAGACGTGCCCTCTCTGCGCGGACGTCCACTCCTCTCTCCAGGAGATCCGTCACCTGCTCGGTGCGGTGGACGGGCCGCCCCGCATGCCCGCCGAGGTGGCAGGGCGTATCGATGCGGCGCTCGCCGCGGAGGCACTGCTCCAGGCCACCGCGCCGGGGACCGGGACGGCCGACGCGCCGCTTGTCGTGACGCCCGCCGTGCCGGACGACGATGCCTCGCATGTTTCACGTGAAACATCGGTGTCCACGGAGCGGCCCGCCGGGCGTCCCCGCTCGTCCAGCACCGGCCCGGGGCGCAAGGGCCGGTTGCGCGGCGGACGCCGTCGGGCCGCCGTCCTGGGGACCGTCTTCACCGTCGCCGCTCTGGGTCTAGGCTCCGTGATCCTCTCTTCCCTGGACGACGGCACAGGGCCTCAGGAGAGGCATCGGACGACCGCGGCGGACACCTTCTCCGAGGGAAAGCTGGAGCAGCAGGTCTCCGATCTCCTCGCGAAGGGCGACAGCCAGGCCAAGGGGACCGGATCCCCGCAGACCTTCGGGCTGGAGTCGGAGAGAGGCGGCGCCGCGAGCCCGAGGGTGCTCAAGGAGCCCCTGGTGCCGCAGTGCGTCCGCGAAGGCATCGGGCGCGACGACATCGCCCTCGCCTCCGAGCAGGGCACGTACGAGGGGAAGAAGGCACTTCTCGTGGTGCTCCCCGATGCCTCGGACGAGACCCGTGTCATCGCGTACGTCGTCGACACGGCTTGTGTGGACACCCCGTCCTCGACCGTCACGGCAGAGGTTCTGCTGCAGCACTCGTACACGCGCTGACGATCCACGCGTGGTCTTCGCCCTGCGTGGTATCCCCTACGGTGTGTGCCCCTTCCGGCCTCCGGTGGGGCGTACGCGTGTGCGCGGGCACGCCGGGAATGCACGCCCCTTAGGATCCGTTGGGTGGGGTGAGAGTCCCGACAGAAACTCCCCCGGTCGAACGACGCAGACCAGAGACGAGGAAACAAGCCGTGAGTGACGTCCGTAACGTGATCATCATCGGCTCGGGGCCCGCCGGCTACACGGCGGCGCTCTACACCGCCCGTGCGTCGCTGAAGCCCTTGGTGTTCGAGGGCGCCGTCACCGCCGGCGGGGCCCTGATGAACACCACCGAGGTGGAGAACTTCCCCGGCTTCCAGGACGGCATCATGGGCCCCGAGCTCATGGACAACATGCGGGGTCAGGCGGAGCGCTTCGGTGCCGAGCTCATCCCGGACGATGTGGTCTCCGTCGACCTCACCGGAGAGATCAAGACCGTCACGGACACCGCCGGTACGGTGCACAAGGCCAAGGCCGTCATCGTCACCACCGGCTCGCAGCACCGCAAGCTCGGTCTCCCCAACGAGGACGCGCTCTCCGGACGCGGCGTCTCCTGGTGTGCCACGTGTGACGGCTTCTTCTTCAAGGACCAGGACATCGCCGTGATCGGTGGCGGTGACACCGCGATGGAGGAGGCCACCTTCCTCTCGCGCTTCGCCAAGTCCGTGACGATCGTCCACCGCCGTGACACCCTGCGCGCCTCCAAGGCGATGCAGGAGCGCGCCTTCGCCGACCCGAAGATCTCCTTCGTCTGGGACAGCGAGGTCGCCGAGGTCCAGGGCGACCAGAAGCTGTCGGGTCTGAAGCTGCGCAACGTCAAGACGGGCGAGCTCTCCGACCTGGCGGTGACGGGCCTGTTCATCGCGATCGGCCACGACCCGCGTACCGAGCTCTTCAAGGGCCAGCTGGAGCTGGACGAGGAGGGTTACCTGAAGGTCGAGGCACCCTCGACGCGCACCAACCTCACGGGCGTCTTCGCCGCGGGTGACGTGGTCGACCACACCTACCGCCAGGCGATCACCGCCGCCGGTACCGGCTGTTCCGCCGCTCTGGACGCCGAGCGCTTCCTCGCCGCCCTCTCCGACGAGGAGAACGCGGAGCCCGAGAAGACCGCTGTCTGACCCTCTCCCGCCCCACGCATCAACCAGTTAAGGAGCCCCCTGTGGCCGGCACCCTGAAGAACGTGACCGACGATTCCTTCGAGCAGGACGTCCTGAAGAGCGACAAGCCTGTGCTGGTGGACTTCTGGGCCGCCTGGTGCGGCCCGTGCCGTCAGATCGCTCCGTCCCTCGAGGCCATCGCCGCCGAGTACGGGGACAAGATCGAGATCGTCAAGCTGAACATCGACGAGAACCCGGGCACGGCCGCCAAGTACGGCGTCATGTCCATCCCGACCCTGAACGTCTACCAGGGTGGCGAGGTCGCCAAGACCATCGTCGGTGCCAAGCCCAAGGCCGCGATCGTCCGCGACCTCGAGGACTTCATCGCCGAGTAGAAGCGGGTCGCCTCACCGGCGGCAGATGTTTCACGTGAAACACGAAAGGGGCCGGCCCTGATGGGTCGGCCCCTTTCGCATGAGCCGCTGCGGAAGAACCGCGATCCGGGTCAGAGGGGGCGGAGCGCCGGCTCCTTCTGCACGGCCCCGAGCAAGCGGTCCAGCGCCATCTCCACGTCTTCCTTCCAGGAGAGTGCCGTCCTCAGTTCCAGCCGCAGCCGGGGGTAAGCGGGGTGGGGGCGGACCGTCTTGAAGCCCACGGCCAGCAGGTGGTCGGCCGGCAGGACACAGGCGGGTTCCTTCCAACGAGCGTCACCGAATGCCTCGATCGCCTTGAAGCCTCGTCGGAGCAGATCCTTCGCCACCGTCTGCACCATCACCCGTCCGAGCCCCTGCCCCTGGTAGCCGGGCATGATGAACGCGGTCATCAACTGCACGGCGTCGGAGGCCACGGGACTCGTGGGAAACGCCGTGGAGCGAGGTACGTAGGCGGGGGGAGCGTAGAGGACGAAGCCCACCGGGATGTCGTCGACGTAGACGACCCGACCGCAGGATCCCCAGTCCAGGAGGACCGAGGAGATCCATGACTCCTTCTCGAGCGCGGATGTCCCCGCTTTCACCGCTGCTTCGCCACTGACCGGGTCCCTTTCCCAGAAGACGCACGAGCGACAGCGCTGGGGAAGATCCTGGAGGTTGTCCAGCGTGAGCGGTACGAGCCGACGGCCCATAGAGGCTGTTCCTCGCTTCCTTCGCCCGCTGCCTCACGGGCGGCTGTCAGAGCGCTCCGTTCCCTGAGCAGGCTGCCGATGAAGCCGCTGACGACGCCCACCCCCAGTCCTGCGCTCACCAGTCCGGTGCGGCTCGTCATTCGCATGGCCCCTGCCTGCTGTCAGAGGAACTACCGGGTTGGATGCGTCATGTCCGAACGCATCGTATCCAGGAAGCGATTCCATCGATACCGCCAAAAAGCAAAGGACGGACCGTGTTCCGGTACAACCCGGACACGACCCGTCCTGGTCGGCTGCCCGGCATCACCGCGCAGCCGTCGGCTCAGGAGTCGGCCTCCGTGGAGTCGTCGTCCACTAGACTCTTCTGCAGGACCGGCCCCTCACCCGGGGCGAGGCTGCTGAGAATGCGCTCCAGGTCCTCCATGGAAGCGAACTCGACGGTGATCTTGCCCTTCTTCTGCCCCAGGTCGACCTTGACCCGGGTCTCGAAGCGATCCGAAAGACGCGTCGCCAGCTCTGTCAGCGCCGGCGACACCAGAGCGCCGGCGCGCGGCCCCTTGGAACGCTGCGCCTTCTGGGGCCGGGACCCCATCAGGGTCACGATCTCCTCGACGGCCCGGACCGAAAGGCCTTCGGCCACGATCCGGTGAGCCAACCGGTCCTGCTCCTCGGAGTCCTCCACGGCCAGCAGAGCACGAGCGTGTCCGGCGGACAGCACACCGGCGGCGACCCTGCGCTGGACGGTGGGCGAGAGCTTCAACAGGCGGAGCGTGTTGGACACCTGCGGGCGGGACCGGCCGATGCGGTCCGCCAGCTGGTCGTGCGTGCAGTTGAAGTCCTTCAGCAACTGGTCGTAGGCGGCGGCCTCTTCCAGCGGGTTCAGCTGGGCACGGTGCAGGTTCTCCAGCAGGGCGTCCAGGAGCAGCTTTTCGTCGTCCGTGGCCCGCACGATCGCCGGGATGGCCTCGAGGCCCGCCTCGTGGCATGCGCGCCACCGGCGTTCACCCATGATGAGTTCGTAGCGTCCCGGACCGACCTGCCGCACAACGACCGGCTGAAGAAGACCGACCTCCTTGATGGAGGTGATCAGCTCGGACAGTGCGTCCTCGTCGAAGACCTCACGCGGCTGCCGGGGGTTCGGCGTGATGGCGTCGAGGGGGATCTCCGCGAAATGAGCACCCATGGGCGGCGCGGGGACACCAACGGCTCTTCCCAACGCCTCTTCCGTTTCACGTGAAACGGACGGCAGTGTCGCCACCTTCGCGGCGGCGATGCCACGGTCATTCGGCAGCGCCGGAACCGCGGCAGGTGAGGTAGAGGCGGTGCCTCCCCCCAACGCGGCCGGAGGCACCGTCTTCTCTGTCGGGGCAGCAGGGATCAGCGCACCGAGACCGCGGCCCAACCCCCTCCGTCGATCACTCACTGGACGCCCTCCACCATGGTCGGATCATTCTGCTGTGCGCCGATGTGTGCCTGCGCCGCGTCATACCTGACGCCGACCCCCCTCAGCGCGATCTCTCGTGCCGCCTCGAAGTAGGAGAGGGCACCGCTTGATCCTGGATCGTAAGTCAGCACTGTCTGCCCATAGCTCGGCGCCTCCGAGATACGGACGGAGCGGGGGATGCTCGTCCGCAGCACCTCGTCGCCGAAGTGGGTGCGCACCTCGTCCGCGACCTGCGACGCAAGCCGCGTGCGACCGTCGTACATGGTGAGCAGGATCGTCGAAACGTGCAGGGTGGGGTTGAGGTGCCCCCGGACCAGGTCGACGTTGCGGAGCAGTTGCCCCAGGCCCTCCAGTGCGTAGTACTCGCACTGGATCGGGATCAGGACTTCCTGACCGGCCACCAGGGCGTTGACCGTCAGCAGACCGAGGGAGGGCGGGCAGTCGATGAGGATGTAGTCCAGCGGCTGCTCATAGGCCTGGATGGCCCGCTGGAGCCGGCTCTCCCGCGCCACCAGCGACACCAGCTCGATCTCCGCACCGGCGAGATCGATGGTGGCGGGCGCGCAGAACAGACCCTCGACGTCGGGGACCGGCTGAACGACCTCCGCAAGCGGCCTGCTGTCCACCAGTACGTCGTAGATGGAGGGGACCTCTGCGTGGTGGTCGATGCCCAGGGCGGTGGACGCATTGCCCTGCGGGTCGAGGTCGATCACCAGGACACGAGCGCCGTGCAGAGCGAGTGACGCGGCAAGGTTGACGGTGGTCGTCGTCTTACCGACGCCGCCCTTCTGGTTGGCGACCACGATGACACGGGTCTGCTCGGGCCGTGGGAGACCCTCACCGGCACGACCCAGCGCCTCCACCGCCAGCTGGGCAGCACGACCGATGGGAGTGTCGTCCATCGGAGGCGGTGTTTCACGTGAAACATCCGCCCCCATCGATTCGGTACGGGGACCGGGGACCGGGTCGGTCATCGGTCCCGCGATGTTGGCGTCGGACCGCAAGGATTCACTCTCCTCGACTTCAGGCTCGCAATGAACAGAGCCTCCCATGCCTTCGGGGTCGCGAACCAGTGAGGCCTGACGTTCTGTGGAGAAATCCACCTCTGTGGACAACTCCATCCCCCTTGAGGGGTCAGGTTCGTCGGGAACAGAGTCCTGACCCAGGGACCCGAGAGGCTTACGGTCCCGGGGTTCGGCCGCGGCGCGGCCCCGACTGATGATGCCGTGCAGAAGTGAGCGACGTTTCACGTGAAACACGATGCACAGCGACCAGGGCCCACCCCCCGCGACACTCCGGCATGGGCAGGTTTGGCAGCTTGTGTGGAGTACGCCCGACCCTCAGGACGAGCAGTTCCCGCACAGCGGGAGGGGCGGAGTCGCCCGTCCACCACGGGCGGAGTCACGCGCTAACCGCGTCGGCGCCGGGTCCGCCCCGTGCGAGCCGCCTTCGCGCGCTTCGCCGCGAAGCGCACTCCTCCCGGGCTCTCGCCGACCTCGACCCGGACCACGGTCGACATCGGGTCCACGACTCCGTCACCCACGTGCACGATCGAGGTCGCCACGGCGCCGAGCTTGCTGAGCGCCGCGCTCGCGCTCTTCAGCTCCTCCTCGGCGGCATCACCCTTCAGCGCGAGCATCTCGCCGTACGGTCGCAGAAGAGGAATGCCCCAGGTGGCGAGCCGGTCGAGCGGAGCCACGGCCCGGGCGGTCACCACATGCACCGGCTGAATCTTCCCCATGACTTCCTCGGCTCGGCCGCGTACGACCGTGACGTGGTCGAGGCCGAGCAGTTCCACGACTTCGGTGAGGAAGTTGGTGCGCCGGAGCAGCGGCTCCAGCAGAGTGATTTTGAGGTCCTCCCGGACCAGCGCCAGAGGAATGCCCGGCAGCCCGGCTCCCGAACCGACATCGCACACCGTCACGCCCTCGGGCACGACCTCCGAGAGCACCGCACAGTTCAGCAGATGCCTCTCCCACAGGCGGGGCACCTCACGCGGACCGATCAAACCTCGCTGCACACCCGCTTCGGCGAGCAGCTCCGCGTACCGGACCGCGTCCGCGAAGCGATCGCCGAACACCTCGCGGGCCTGCTCGGGCGCAGGGGGAAGCTCCGCTGCCTCCGTCACTGGGGGGACCGTCCTTCCGTACCGTGCCGACACGAACCGCCGGCACCAGAACTATCGGGCTGACAACACTAGGCCCCGCCTGCGCAACAGACGGGGCCGGTGAAACGTGAAGCCGATCAGGCGGGAAGCACGACGACGAAGCGCTGCGGCTCCTCGCCCTCGGACTCGCTGCGCAGGCCCGCTGCCTTGACCGCGTCGTGCACGACCTTGCGCTCGAACGGCGTCATGGGGTCGAGGTTCACGGCCTTGCCGCTGCTCTTCGCCTCGGCGGCCGCCTTCGCGCCGATCTCGGACAGCTCCGTCCGCTTCCTGGCGCGGAAGCCGGCGATGTCGAGCATGAGCCGGCTGCGGTCCCCGGTCTCCCGGTGGACGGCCAGACGGGTGAGCTCCTGGAGTGCCTCCAGCACCTCACCGTCACGGCCCACCAGCTTCTGCAGGTCACGGCCGCCCGTGTCGCTGATGATCGAGACAGAGGCGCGGTCGGCCTCGACGTCCATGTCGATGTCACCGTCGAGGTCGGCGATGTCGAGCAGACCCTCCAGGTAGTCCGCCGCGATCTCGCCCTCCTGCTCCAGGCGGGTCAGGGTGTCTGCGCCCTCGGCAGCGGCGGCGGTGGTGCCTTCCGTCACGGGATGGACTCCTTCTTACTTCTTGGACGGGGACTTGGGCCGCTGCGGACCCTTGCGCTGTCCGGACTGGGCCTTGCTGCGGGTACTGCCGGCGGGCTTGGCCTCGCCCTTCTTCGCCGCGGAGGCGGGCGTGGTGCCCTGGGGCTCGTCCGACTTGGTCAGGGAGGTGGGCTCACCCGCCGCCTTGGCCGGGGTGGACTGGCGCTGGGACTTGCTCTGCCGCTTGGGCTGCTGCCGCTTGGGCGTGGCTCCGGTGGTCGCACCGTCCTCCGCCTGGGCCGCGGCCGTGCTCTCGCCCTTGATGACCGCGCCGTCGGTCTGGGCCGCGAGACCCGCCTTGCTGAGACCGTTGATGAACTTGCGCTCGTGCTCGTTGCGGTCCCGGCCCTTGGCGACGATGGCCTTGATGATGACGCGCTGACGCCGGTTGCGGGTGCCGCCGTGCCGGGTGACCTGCTTGTGGAGGCGCTCCAGGTACGCGGCCTGGGCCTTGGACCCCGGCGTGGGGTTGTTGTGGATGACGTACATCTGCTGGCCCATGGTCCACACGTTGGTGGTCAGCCAGTAGACGAGGACACCGACCGGGAAGTTGATGCCGAAGACGGCGAAGATGATGGGGAAGACGTACATCAGCATCTTCTGCTGCTGCATGAACGGCGTCTTCACCGTGGTGTCGACGTTCTTCGTCATCAGCTGGCGCTGCGTGTAGAACTGCGACAGCGACATCAGGATGATCATGATCGCCGTGACGACGCGGACATCGGTCAGCGACGAGTTCAGCGCCTCGACCTTCTCCGAGCTGTCCGTGAACTTCGCCGCGAGCGGGGCACCGAAGATGTGGGCCTTCTGCGCGCTCTCCAGCAGGCGTTCGTTGATCACACCGACGGTGTCGTTCGACGCGATGCTGTTGAGCACGTGGTAGAGCGCGAAGAAGAACGGCGACTGGGCCAGGATGGGAAGACACGAGGAGAGCGGGTTGGTGCCCGTCTCCTTGTAGAGCTTCATCATCTCTTCGGACTGGCGCTGCCGGTCGTTCTTGTAGCGCTCCTGGATCTTCTTCATCTCCGGCTGGAGCGTCTGCATCGCACGCGTCGCCTTGATCTGCTTCACGAAGAGCGGGATCAGGCAGATGCGGATGAGGATCACCAGGGACACGATGGACAGGCCCCAGGCCCATCCGGTGTCAGGGCCGAAGACGGCGCCGTACACGCTGTGGAACTGGACGATGACCCAGGAGACAGGCGTTGTGATGAAGCTGAAGAGGCTGGCAATCGTGTCCACTAATCATGCTCCTTGGGCATGGGACGAGGTCTCTGCGGCCGGGCTCGAAGGACTCGTCGGACCTGCGGGGGAAGTCTGTCCTTCGGTGGCCGGTACGGCGGCGGAGGTCCCGCCCTTGCGTGCACGCCAGGCGTTACGCAGCATTTCGTGCCACCGCGGGCGCTTGCGCGGCGGGACATGGTCCACACCGCCCAGCGACCACGGATTGCACCGCAGGATGCGCCAGGCCGTGAGTGCTGTGCCCTTGACGGCACCGTGCCGGTCGATGGCCGTGTAGCCGTAGTGGGAACACGACGGGTAGTACTTGCACACCGGCCCCAGCAGCGGACTGATCGTCCACTGGTAGATCTTGATCAGAGCCAGCAGCGGGTACTTCATCGCGCGCCCCCTCCCAGCAGCCGCCGCAGGGCGGCGTCCAGGTCTTGGGCCAGTTGTGCATGGTCGGCGTCGCCCGCACCGGGCAGCGCTCGTACGACTACCAGGCTACCGGGGGGCAGCAGGTCGACTCGCTCGCGCATCAGATGGCGAAGCCTGCGCTTCACCTTGTTGCGCACCACCGCACCTCCCACGGCCTTGCTCACGACGAAACCCGCACGCGACGGGGGAGCGCTCTCCCCAGGCGCATGCGGGTCCGTGGCACCGCTACGTAGGTGGACGACGAGGTGCTGGCGCCCGGCCCGGCGTCCTCGTCGTACCGCGGTCGCGAAGTCCTCGCGCCGCCTCAGCCGGTTGTCGGTGGGCAGCACGACGTCATGACCTGACCGGGATCAGGCGGACAGACGGGCGCGACCCTTGCTGCGGCGGGTCGCGAGAATCGCGCGGCCGGCGCGGGTACGCATACGCAGCCGGAAGCCGTGGGTCTTGGCGCGACGACGGTTGTTCGGCTGGAAGGTGCGCTTGCTCACTCGGGGGCTCCAGAAGAAATCGGTGGTTGCGGGGTGCCGTCCTGGCTGTCACCGTGCGCCCACGAGTAGCTCGCGTTACGCCCGAGTGCACCGCTGACCGATCATCTTGCGCGATCTGTGCCCATCGGAGGCAGGCGGCAGCAGCCATCGACAACTCGACCTGGTTACGGTACGCGCGGCTGCGTCAATCGGTCAAACCAGCGGTCACCGGGAGACACTTGTCCACAGCCTGGGGACAACAACTTGAACCATACCCGCCGCGCTGACTACCGTGGCTGGACTCCGATTCGTTCCCTTGACCCTTCACCACCCGATTTACATCCCGACCCCGTCCTCCGCATCACACGATCGAGGGACCTGTGAGAGAGCGTGCCCTGTGGCTGACGTACCTGCCGATCTTGCCGCAGTGTGGCCACGCGTTCTGGAGCAGCTGCTGGGAGAGGGCCGTGGACAAGGGGTCGAGGGCAAGGACGAGCACTGGATCCGGCGCTGCCAGCCCCTGGCGCTGGTCGCCGACACCGCGCTACTCGCCGTGCCGAACGAGTTCGCCAAGGGTGTGCTCGAGGGGCGCCTCGCGCCCGTCGTCAGCGAGAGCCTGAGCCGCGAGTGCGGCCGGCCGATCCGGATCGCGATCACGGTCGACGACACCGTCGGCGAGCCCCCCGCCCCGCCGGCGCCCCGCCCGCAGCAGCCGCGCTACGAGGAGCCCGAGCTGCCCGCCGTCCGCCAGGAGCGCCCCGATCGCCCCGATCGCCCCGATCGCCACGAGAGGCAGGACCGGGACGCTTACGAGGGCTACGACGGGTACGGCCGCCGCCGCGCCGAACAGCAGCAGGGCCCCTCGGGCGACCAGCAGCTCCCCACCGCCCGCCCCGCCTACCCGTCGGAGTACCAGCGGCCCGAGCCCGGTGCCTGGCCGCGGCCGCCGCAGGAGGAGTACGGCTGGCAGCAGCAGCGTCTCGGCTTCCCGGAACGGGACCCCTACGCCTCGCCGTCCCAGGACGCCTACGGCCCGGGCGACGGGTACGGCCCGCAGGACGGCTACGGCGGCCCGCCCGCCCAGGACTACCGCCCGCAGCCGATGGAGCGGCCGTCCTCCTACGAGCAGCAGCGCCCCGACTACGACCAGCAGCGTCCCGACTACGAGGCGCCGCGCGGCGACTACGACCAGCGCGACGCCCGGCGCCGGGACGTGCCCGACCCGCCCCCCGGCTCGGGGCACGTCCACCGCGGCGGCCCTGTCGGCCCGAACCTGCCCACCACGGGCGCGCCCGGCCCGCTGGCGGCCCAGCCGGCACCGGCGACCGGCCCGGGTGAGCCCACCGCGCGGCTGAACCCGAAGTACCTCTTCGACACGTTCGTCATCGGCGCGTCCAACCGCTTCGCCCACGCGGCCGCGGTCGCCGTCGCCGAGGCACCCGCCAAGGCCTACAACCCGCTGTTCATCTACGGGGAGTCGGGCCTCGGCAAGACGCACCTGCTGCACGCGATCGGGCACTACGCGCGGAGCCTCTACCCGGGCACGCGGGTGCGGTACGTGAGCTCGGAGGAGTTCACCAACGAGTTCATCAACTCGATCCGCGACGGCAAGGGCGACAGCTTCCGCAAGCGGTACCGCGAGATGGACATCCTGCTCGTCGACGACATCCAGTTCCTGGCGGACAAGGAGTCGACGCAGGAGGAGTTCTTCCACACCTTCAACACGCTCCACAACGCCAACAAGCAGATCGTGCTCTCCAGCGACCGGCCGCCCAAGCAGCTGGTCACGCTGGAGGACCGGCTGCGGAACCGTTTCGAGTGGGGTCTGATCACCGACGTCCAGCCGCCGGAGCTGGAGACGCGCATCGCGATCCTGCGCAAGAAGGCGGTCCAGGAGCAGCTCAACGCCCCGCCGGAGGTGCTGGAGTTCATCGCCTCGCGGATCTCGCGGAACATCCGTGAGCTGGAGGGCGCGCTGATCCGGGTGACGGCGTTCGCCTCGCTCAACCGGCAGCCGGTGGACCTGGGGCTGACGGAGATCGTCCTGAAGGACCTGATGCCCGGGGGCGACGACTCGGCCCCGGAGATCACCTCGACGGCCATCATGGGCGCGACCGCGGACTACTTCGGGCTGACGGTGGAGGACCTGTGCGGCACTTCGCGCGGACGCGCCCTGGTGACCGCCCGGCAGATCGCCATGTACCTGTGCCGGGAGCTGACGGACCTGTCGCTGCCGAAGATCGGCGCGCTCTTCGGCGGCCGTGACCACACCACGGTCATGCACGCCGACCGGAAGATCCGCAATCTGATGGCCGAACGGCGCTCGATCTACAACCAGGTCACCGAGCTCACCAACCGCATCAAGGCCGGCTGACAGCCGCCCGGGCAGGTTCAGGGCGCCCCCGGAGGGATCCGGGGGCGCCCTTCTTCGTGCGTCACCCGTCCCACGCTGTTCGATTTCGAGGCCGGGTTACGGCCTCCCTCCACAGATTCGGGGACTTTTTTCCGTCCACATGCTGGGGACCGGGAAGTTGTCCCGATCTTGTCCACAGCAGCGGGGGCGCCCACGCCGTCCGCCCAGGTCAGCCGCCTGTGGATTCGTGGACGAACGATCTCCACAGGGTGTGGACGACGCAGCCGTCCACACCCTGTGCATCAAGTTGTCCACGGGCAACCCACAGGCTGGAGCCGGTTGTCCCCAGTGATCATGCGCTTCTCCACATGGCTGTCCACTGTTCGGCAACGCGACGCGCCTCCTCACCGGGGCGAGTGAAAGGCGTCACACCAAGCTGCCGGAGAGGGCTGTGGGAAAGAGCCACGAACCTGGGGACGAAGCTGGGGAGAACTCGGCCCTCCCTGTGCACGCTGTGTGCAGAACTTTCTGTTCTCCACAGAAACCCCGGGTTGTCCACGGGTGCCGCCCACAGGGCCGGTGGACAAAAAAACCACTCTGAGCTGGGGAAACGAGGTTATCCACGGTATCCACAGCCCCTACTACTACTCCCAACTAGAGAGAGCGAGGAATTCGTTTCGAAGGGGGTCCTGTGCACAACTCGCTGTCTCGGCCCCGGCTGCCCCTCGTCACGACTTGACCCCGAGAGGCACCTACTGTCAGTGCGGTGCGTCAGACTGGTCCCGGTGTCCTTCCCCGCCGAGGGGCGGACGACACCGAGTCAGACGACGAAGCCAGGCAGGGCGAGAAGCGCCGGCAACAGCAGGAGGCGGCAACAGTGAAGATCCGGGTGGAACGCGACGTACTCGCGGAGGCAGTGGCCTGGGCGGCGCGCAGCCTCCCGGCCCGTCCGCCGGCCCCTGTCCTCGCCGGCCTGCTGCTGAAGGCCGAGGAGGGCCAGCTCAGCCTCTCCAGCTTCGACTACGAGGTCTCCGCGCGGGTGTCGGTCGAGGCCGAGGTCGAGGAGGAGGGCACCGTCCTGGTCTCCGGCCGGCTGCTGGCCGACATCTCCCGCGCCCTCCCCAACCGGCCGGTCGAGATCTCCACAGACGGTGTACGGGCGACGGTGGTCTGCGGCTCCTCGCGGTTCACCCTCCACACACTGCCTGTGGAGGAGTACCCGGCCCTGCCGCAGATGCCGAACGCGACGGGCACGGTCCCCGGCGAGGTCTTCGCCTCCGCCGTGCAGCAGGTGGCCATCGCGGCCGGCCGCGACGACACGCTGCCCGTCCTCACCGGTGTGCGCATCGAGATCGAGGGCGACACCGTCACGCTCGCCTCCACCGACCGCTACCGCTTCGCGGTCCGCGAGTTCCTGTGGAAGCCGGAGAACCCGGAGGTCTCCGCGGTCGCCCTGGTGCCCGCCAAGACGCTCCAGGACACCGCCAAGGCGCTCACCAGCGGCGACCAGGTCATCCTGGCGCTGTCCGGCTCGGGCGCGGGCGAGGGCCTGATCGGCTTCGAGGGCGCCGGCCGCCGGACCACCACGCGACTGCTGGAGGGCGACCTCCCGAAGTACCGCACGCTCTTCCCGACGGAGTTCAACAGCGTCGCCGTGATCGAGACCGCGCCCTTCGTGGAGGCCGTCAAGCGCGTGGCCCTGGTTGCCGAGCGCAACACCCCGGTGCGGCTGAGCTTCGAGCAGGGCGTGCTCATCCTGGAGGCCGGGTCCAGCGACGACGCACAGGCTGTGGAAAGGGTCGACGCGCAGCTGGAGGGCGACGACATCTCGATCGCCTTCAACCCGACGTTCCTGCTCGACGGTCTGAGCGCCATCGACTCCCCGGTGGCCCAGCTGTCGTTCACCACGTCCACCAAGCCGGCGCTGCTCAGCGGCCGTCCGGCCGTGGACGCGGAGGCGGACGAGGCCTACAAGTACCTGATCATGCCGGTGCGGCTCAGCGGCTGAGCGGCCGGGCCGACGCCGCGGGTGAGGGCGTGCGTGTGAGCGCGTATGCCCACAGATGTGCGCGAGCGTCCGGGTTTAGGCTCGGACGCCGGTACACAAGTGCCGTCACGCCACGTCGCATACCTAAGGAACTCAACTGATGGAGCTCGGTCTCGTCGGCCTCGGCAAGATGGGCGGCAACATGCGCGAGCGGATCCGCCGCGCAGGCCACACCGTCTTCGGATACGACCGCAACCCGGACCTCGCCGATGTCCACAGCCTGCGGGAGCTTGTGGGCAAGCTCAGCGGTCCGCGCGTGGTGTGGGTGATGGTCCCGGCCGGCGGGCCGACCCAGTCCACCATCGACGAGCTCGCCGGGCTGCTCGAGCCGGGTGACGTCGTCGTGGACGGCGGCAACTCCCGCTGGACGGACGACGAGAAGCACGCCGAACAGCTGGCGGCGAAGGGCATCGGCTTCGTCGACTGCGGCGTCTCCGGCGGCGTCTGGGGCCTGGAGAACGGCTACGCGCTCATGTACGGGGGCGAGGCGGAGAACGTCGCCAAGGTGCAGCCGATATTCGACGCCCTCAAGCCGGAGGGCGACTTCGGTTCGGTGCACGCCGGCAAGGTCGGCGCGGGCCACTTCGCGAAGATGGTCCACAACGGCATCGAGTACGCCATGATGCAGGCCTACGCCGAGGGCTGGGAACTGCTCGAGAAGGTCGACTCGGTGACCGACGTGCGGGAGGTGTTCCGCTCCTGGCAGGAGGGGACCGTCATCCGCTCCTGGCTGCTCGACCTCGCGGTCGACGCACTCGACGAGGACGAGCACCTGGACGGGCTCCGGGGTTACGCACAGGACTCCGGCGAGGGACGCTGGACGGTGGAGGCGGCGATCGACCACGCGGTGCCGCTGCCGGCGATCACCGCGTCGCTGTTCGCGCGGTTCGCCTCCCGGCAGGAGGACTCGCCGCAGATGAAGATGATCGCCGCGCTGCGGAACCAGTTCGGCGGTCACGCGGTCGAGAAGAAGTAATCCACAGGGCACGCACGTCGTCCACAGGGCCGCTCGGCGGTCCGCAACGCCGCGGGGAGGTCGGCGAAACGACCATGCACGTCACGCATCTGTCGCTGGCCGACTTCCGCTCCTACTCCCGGGTCGAGGTCCCGCTCGACCCGGGGGTGACGGCCTTCGTCGGCCCCAACGGGCAGGGCAAGACGAACCTCGTCGAGGCGGTCGGCTACCTCGCCACCCTGGGCAGCCACCGGGTCTCCTCCGACGCCCCTCTGGTCCGCGTGGGCGCCGACCGCGCGATCGTCCGGGCGCAGGTCCGGCAGGGTGAGCGGCAGCAGCTGATCGAGCTGGAGCTGAATCCGGGCCGCGCCAACCGCGCCCGCATCAACAGGTCTTCGCAGGTCAGGCCGCGGGACGTGCTGGGGATCGTCCGCACCGTGCTGTTCGCGCCCGAGGACCTCGCCCTGATCAAGGGCGATCCCGGTGAGCGGCGCCGCTTCCTGGACGAGCTGATCACCGCCCGTTCGCCGCGCATGGCCGGGGTCCGCTCCGACTACGACCGGGTGCTCAAGCAGCGCAACACCCTGCTGAAGTCGGCCGCGCTGGCCCGCCGGCACGGCGGACGCACGCTGGACCTGTCCACGCTCGACGTGTGGGACCAGCACCTGGCGCGGGCCGGCGCCGAGCTCCTGGCGCAGCGGCTGGACCTGATCGGCGCCCTCCAGCCGCTGGCCGACAAGGCGTATGAGCAGCTCGCGCCCGGCGGCGGTCCGGTCGCCCTGGAGTACAAGCCGTCCGCGCCCGGTGAGGCGCACACCCGGGAGGACCTCTACGGGCAGCTGACGGCGGCGCTCGCGGAGGCACGCAAGCAGGAGATCGAGCGGGGCGTCACCCTGGTCGGCCCGCACCGCGACGACCTGCTCCTCAAGCTGGGCCGGATGCCCGCCAAGGGCTACGCCTCGCACGGCGAGTCCTGGTCCTACGCGCTGGCGCTGCGGCTGGCCTCGTACGAACTGCTGCGCGCCGAGGGCAACGAGCCGGTGCTGGTGCTCGACGACGTGTTCGCCGAGCTGGACACGCGGCGCCGCGAACGGCTGGCCGAGCTGGTCGCCGCCGGGGAGCAGGTGCTGGTGACCGCGGCCGTCGACGACGACGTGCCCCAGGTGCTGGCGGGTACGCGGTTCGCCGTGGCCGGGGGGACGGTGGAGCGCGTATGAGCGGGCAGGAGGCGTCGGGGAGCGGGCCCGGGCAGGGCCCGGAGCCCTCCGGTGTGGATCTCGCGCGGGTGGCGTTGCGGGCCGCCAGGGAGGCGGCCCGCGCGCGCGGTGACGCGGCGCAGCAGAAGAAGCAGGCGCGGCGCGGCGGCCTGCGTTCCGGCGCGCGCGCGGACCGGCGCGACCCGATGGCGCTGGGCGCCGCGATCAACCGGTTGCTCACCGAGCGCGGCTGGGAGGCCCCGGCGGCGGTGGGCGGGGTGATGGGGCGCTGGCCGGAGATCGTCGGTGAGGACGTCGCCAAGCACTGCGAGCCGGAGCGGTACGACGAGGACGAGCGGGTGCTGGTGGTGCGCTGCGACTCGACGGCCTGGGCGACCAATCTGCGGCTGCTCGCGCCGACCCTGGTGGCGCGGCTGAACGAGGACCTGGGGCACGGCACGGTGCGGCTGATCAAGGTCGTCGGTCCGGCCGGTCCCGCCCGTCGCTTCGGGCCGCTGCGCGCCCCCGGCAGCACGGGTCCCGGTGACACGTACGGGTGACCGGATGGTCATTTCCGCCTCTTACGGAACACGTGACTGACATCACATCAGGGCTTACCGGTGCCGCGCGGGAGGCGTCGGCGAGGTCCTCTCCCGGTGGTCGCGCAGGGGTCCTCACCACTACCTGACTCCTAAGTAGCAAAGGGTTGACGGCCGGAAGCGCTGAGTGCCGCCGTGGGGCTCTTGGAGCCCCCTTCCGCATATCGGGAGTCGGACGAGACCGGTTGAGGGCGGCACATGCGGACTCAGGTGCCCGCAAACCCCCATCGATGTCAGCGCTACCGGTAGAATGGAAGACAATCCCGCCCCCATCGTGGGGACCGCCCGGGAAAAGCTGAGCAACGCTGATCAAGGCTGACCAACGCAACATGCCGCAGCCGCTCCGGCAACCTGCCGCCGAGCCCGGCTCGTGCTGTGCCAGAAAGGGCGCTTCGTGGCCGATTCCGGCAACCCCAACGAGAACATCCCGTCCACCGACACCGGCGTGAGCAGCGAGGCGACCACCTCGGGCAGCGAGGTCACCGCCTCGTACAACGCCAGTGCCATCACCGTCCTCGAGGGTCTGGACGCGGTCCGCAAGCGACCCGGTATGTACATCGGTTCGACCGGTGAGCGAGGGCTGCACCACCTGGTGCAGGAGGTCGTCGACAACTCCGTCGACGAGGCGCTGGCCGGTCACGCGGACACGATCGACGTGACGATCCTCGCCGACGGCGGCGTCCGGGTCGTCGACAACGGCCGCGGCATCCCGGTGGGCATCGTCCCCTCCGAGGGCAAGCCCGCCGTCGAGGTCGTGCTGACCGTGCTGCACGCGGGCGGCAAGTTCGGCGGCGGCGGTTACGCGGTCTCCGGCGGTCTGCACGGCGTGGGTGTCTCCGTCGTCAACGCCCTGTCCACCCGGGTCGCGGTGGAGGTCAGGACCGACGGCCACCGCTGGACGCAGGACTACAAGCTGGGTGTCCCCACCGCGCCCCTCGCCAAGCACGAGGCCACCGAGGAGACGGGTACGTCGGTCACCTTCTGGGCCGACGGCGACATCTTCGAGACCACCGACTACTCCTTCGAGACGCTCTCCCGGCGCTTCCAGGAGATGGCCTTCCTCAACAAGGGCCTGCGGATCAACCTCACCGACGAGCGCGAGTCGGCGAAGGCCACGGCCGGCGCGGACGAGGCGGGCGAGGACGAGAAGCACGAGGTCAAGAGCGTCTCGTACCACTACGAGGGCGGCATCGTCGACTTCGTGAAGTACCTCAACTCCCGCAAGGGAGACCTGGTGCACCCCACGGTGATCGACCTGGAGGCCGAGGACAGGGACAAGAACCTGTCCCTCGAGGTCGCGATGCAGTGGAACGGCGGCTACACCGAGGGCGTGTACTCCTTCGCCAACATCATCCACACGCACGAGGGCGGCACGCACGAGGAGGGCTTCCGCGCGGCGCTCACCTCGCTGATCAACAAGTACGCGCGGGACAAGAAGCTGCTGCGCGAGAAGGACGACAACCTCACGGGTGACGACATCCGCGAGGGTCTGACGGCGATCATCTCGGTGAAGCTGAGCGAGCCCCAGTTCGAGGGCCAGACCAAGACGAAGCTGGGCAACACCGAGGTCAAGACCTTCGTCCAGAAGGTCGTCTACGAGCACCTGACCGACTGGCTCGACCGCAACCCCAACGAGGCCGCGGACATCATCCGCAAGGGCATCGCGGCGGCCACCGCGCGCGTGGCGGCCCGCAAGGCGCGTGACCTGACGCGGCGCAAGGGCCTGCTGGAGTCGGCGTCCCTGCCGGGCAAGCTGTCCGACTGCCAGTCGAACGACCCCACCAAGTGCGAGATCTTCATCGTCGAGGGCGACTCCGCCGGCGGCTCGGCCAAGTCCGGCCGGAACCCGCAGTACCAGGCGATCCTCCCGATTCGCGGCAAGATCCTCAACGTCGAGAAGGCGCGTATCGACCGGATCCTGCAGAACCAGGAGATCCAGGCGATGATCTCCGCGTTCGGCACCGGTGTGCACGAGGACTTCGACATCGAGAAGCTCCGCTATCACAAGATCATCCTGATGGCGGACGCCGACGTCGACGGCCAGCACATCAACACCCTGCTGCTGACGTTCCTGTTCCGCTTCATGCGGCCGCTGGTCGAGGCCGGGCACGTGTTCCTCTCCCGTCCCCCGCTCTACAAGATCAAGTGGGGCCGGGACGACTTCGAGTACGCGTACTCCGACCGCGAGCGCGACGCGCTGATCGAGATGGGCCGCAACGCCGGCAAGCGCATCCGTGAGGACTCCGTGCAGCGCTTCAAGGGCCTCGGCGAGATGAACGCCGAGGAACTGCGCATCACCACGATGGACCAGGAGCACCGTGTCCTCGGGCAGGTCACCCTGGACGACGCCGCCCAGGCCGACGACCTGTTCTCGGTCCTGATGGGCGAGGACGTCGAGGCCCGCCGCGCGTTCATCCAGCGCAACGCCAAGGACGTCCGCTTCCTCGACATCTGAGTCGGTCTCAGCTGACCGCACCAGGAAGGACCTTCACCAGCAATGACCGACGAGAACACTCCCGTCACGCCTCTCGGGGACGTGGAACCCTCCGCCATGCGCGTCGAGCCCGTCGGGCTCGAGACGGAGATGCAGCGCTCGTACCTCGACTACGCGATGTCCGTCATCGTCTCGCGTGCGCTGCCCGACGTCCGAGACGGCCTCAAGCCCGTCCACCGGCGCGTGCTCTACGCGATGTACGACGGCGGTTACCGCCCCGAGCGCGGCTTCTACAAGTGCGCCCGCGTGGTCGGCGACGTCATGGGCAACTACCACCCGCACGGTGACTCCTCGATCTACGACGCGCTGGTCCGCCTGGCGCAGCCGTGGTCGATGCGAATGCCGCTGGTGGACTCCAACGGCAACTTCGGCTCCCCGGGCAACGACCCGGCGGCGGCGATGCGCTACACCGAGTGCAAGATGGCACCGCTGTCGATGGAGATGGTCCGTGACATCGACGAGGAGACCGTCGACTTCACGGACAACTACGACGGCCGCTCCCAGGAGCCGACCGTCCTGCCGGCCCGCTTCCCGAACCTGCTGATCAACGGCTCGGCCGGTATCGCGGTCGGCATGGCGACCAACATCCCGCCGCACAACCTGCGCGAGGTCGCGGCCGGCGCCCAGTGGTACCTGGAGAACCCGGAGGCCTCCCACGAGGAGCTCCTGGACGCGCTGATCGAGCGGATCAAGGGTCCCGACTTCCCGACCGGCGCCCTCGTGGTCGGCCGCAAGGGCATCGAGGAGGCCTACCGCACGGGCCGCGGCTCGATCACCATGCGCGCGGTGGTCGAGGTCGAGGAGATCCAGAACCGCCAGTGCCTGGTGGTCACGGAGCTGCCCTACCAGACCAACCCCGACAACCTGGCGCAGAAGATCGCCGACCTGGTGAAGGACGGCAAGATCGGCGGCATCGCCGACGTGCGCGACGAGACGTCCTCGCGCACCGGCCAGCGCCTGGTCATCGTGCTGAAGCGGGACGCGGTCGCCAAGGTCGTCCTGAACAACCTCTACAAGCACACCGACCTGCAGACCAACTTCGGCGCCAACATGCTGGCCCTGGTCGACGGAGTGCCGCGCACGCTGTCCCTGGACGCGTTCATCCGGCACTGGGTGACGCACCAGATCGAGGTCATCGTCCGCCGTACGCGCTTCCGGCTGCGCAAGGCCGAGGAGCGGGCGCACATCCTGCGCGGCCTGCTGAAGGCCCTGGACGCCATCGACGAGGTCATCGCCCTGATCCGGCGCAGTGACACCGTCGAGATCGCGCGCGGGGGCCTGATGGACCTCCTGGAGATCGACGACATCCAGGCCAACGCCATCCTCGAGATGCAGCTGCGCCGGCTGGCCGCGCTGGAGCGCCAGAAGATCGTCCAGGAGCACGACGAACTCCAGGCGAAGATCAGCGAGTACAACGACATCCTCGCCTCCCCGGTCCGCCAGCGCGGGATCGTCAGCCAGGAACTCGCCGCGATCGTCGAGAAGTACGGCGACGACCGCAAGACGAAGCTGATCCCCTACGAGGGCGACATGTCCATCGAGGACCTGATCGCCGAAGAGGACATCGTCGTCACGGTCACGCGCGGGGGCTACATCAAGCGCACCAAGACCGACGACTACCGGGCGCAGAAGCGCGGCGGCAAGGGGGTGCGCGGCGCGAAGCTCAAGGAAGACGACATCGTCAACCACTTCTTCGTGTCCACCACCCACCACTGGCTGCTGTTCTTCACCAACAAGGGCCGCGTCTACCGGGTGAAGGCGTACGAGCTCCCCGACGCCGGGCGCGACGCGCGCGGGCAGCACGTGGCGAACCTGCTGGCCTTCCAGCCGGACGAGACGATCGCCCAGATCCGCGCGATCCGGGACTACGAGGCGGTGCCCTACCTGGTCCTGGCCACCAAGGCGGGCCTGGTGAAGAAGACGTCGCTGAAGGACTACGACTCGCCGCGCTCCGGCGGTGTGATCGCGATCAACCTGCGGGAGCAGGAGGACGGAACCGACGACGAACTGATCGGTGCCGAACTCGTCTCGGCCGACGACGATCTCCTGCTGATCAGCAGGAAGGCGCAGTCGATCAGGTTCACGGCCACGGACGACACGCTGCGTCCCATGGGCCGTGCGACCTCGGGTGTCAAGGGCATGAGTTTCCGCGAGGGGGACGAGCTGCTCTCGATGAATGTTGTTCGACCCGGTACGTTCGTGTTCACTGCTACGGACGGCGGGTACGCGAAGCGGACCGCTGTCGACGAGTACCGCGTCCAGGGACGCGGCGGCCTCGGCATCAAGGCCGCCAAGATCGTCGAGGACCGCGGATCCCTCGTCGGCGCGCTGGTGGTCGAGGAGAACGACGAAATCCTCGCCATCACGCTGTCGGGCGGTGTGATTCGTACGCGAGTCAACGAGATCAGGGAAACCGGCCGTGACACCATGGGCGTCCAACTGATCAATCTGGGCAAGCGCGATGCCGTCGTCGGCATCGCCCGTAACGCCGAGGCGGGACGCGAGGCGGAGGAAGTCGACGGCGACGTGGCCGTGGACGACACCACCGACGGGGACGCGACCCCCGGTACGGACGAGGGTGAGGCGCCCTCGGCCGAGTAGCACGAGGAGTGAGTCAGCGTGAGCGGAGCCACGGGCGCCGGACCGGCCGGTACCAGCACGGGAACGGACGGCGGTGGCCGTGGCTCCGCCGCGCGGGCGACCGATCCGCACACGACCAATCTCAAAGCGATCAAGTCGCCCGTCAAGGACGCCTCTTCGTCCGACAGGCAGGGATCCCAGGGGGGAACCGTGACGGACACCCGAGGCCCTCAGGCCGCGCCGGACCAGGGCGCGGGCACACAGACGGCCTCACCGCTGCCGGGGGAACGGCAGTCGCAGCAGCAGGCGGGCCCGTACCACCCGCCGCAGGCCTACCCCGCCCAGGCGGGTGCGGCAGCCGGCCAGACCGGCGCGGTACGGCGCCCGCGCACGGGGGCGCGCACCACCCCGCGGGTGCGCAAGGCGCGCCTGCGCGTGGCCAAGGCCGACCCCTGGTCGGTGATGAAGGTCAGCTTCCTGCTCTCCATCGCGCTCGGCATCTGCACGATCGTCGCGGCCGCGGTGCTGTGGATGGTCATGGACGCGATGGGCGTGTTCTCGACGGTCGGCGGCACGATCTCCGAGGCGACGGGCTCCAACGAGTCGAACGGCTTCGACCTCCAGTCGTTCCTGTCGCTGCCCAACGTCCTGATGTTCACGACGATCATCGCGGTCATCGACGTCGTCCTGGCGACGGCCCTCGCGACCCTCGGCGCGTTCATCTACAACCTCTCCGCCGGTTTCGTGGGCGGCGTCGAGCTGACGCTCGCCGAGGACGAGTGAGCTGCTCAGCACGGTTCCACCGGCTCCTCCGGCAGCCCCGCGACAACCGATTTTGGGACTGCCCCGGTCGTGCGCTAATCTTCAGGGGTCAGCGCGCGGGACACACACCGCAGAGCGCGGCGGGGCTATAGCTCAGTTGGTTAGAGCGCATCCCTGATAAGGATGAGGCCACAGGTTCAAATCCTGTTAGCCCCACCAGCGAGAAGACCCCCAGCCATCACAGGCTGGGGGTCTTCTGTGTGTACGGCTGAAAACAGGCGGTGCGGGAGAGGGCGCCGCTCCCCGGCAGGTCGGAGGGGGCGCCGGCCACGGATCCGCGAGAAGCCGCCAGGACCGCGGTCCCCGTGCCACGGGTCCGGGGACGTGCCGGGGACAGCAGGAGACCCCCGCCGGTGTCGGCGGGGGTCGTCCGGTGCTGGGGCCGCGGTGGCCGTCGGCGCGGCCGGGGAGTCGTCGTCGTGCCGGTGTGCTGTACGCAAGTTCGCCAGGACTCGGAGAAGCAGCGACGGCACGAGGAGGGCTCGGGAGGGGCGGGCGCGGTCAGCCCGGGAGGGGCGGGCGCGGTCAGCGCTGGAGCGGGATGCGGCCGCTGACGGGTTCGGGCCGGGAGGACGCCGTGTCACCGGAGCAGTCCGCGGAGTCCGACTCCGCCTCGCTCTCGTCGACGGAGCTGTGCCGGCAGCCGGGGGACTTCCCGTGGGCCTCGGCGTGGATGCGCTGCTTCATCGTGGGGGGCAAGGCCCTGATCAGTGACCAGGACCAGAGGGGCACCGTCAGCTCAGCCGTCGTGGACGCGCTGTCGCTGTTGCGCGGCTTCTCGGTCTGCGGTACGGCCGCCGAGGCGGTCGTGGTGATCAGTCCGAGCGCCGTGCACAGCGCGAGGAAGGCGGTGACGACGGTGTTCCACAGCTTCATGACCTTGTTCCGGGCCATGGCCCCTCACTTTCGGGTTGGGCGATTTGCGTACTTTCCTCATGATGTGTATGAGGCTCGCGAAGTGGTGGACCGACGCCCGTGGCGCGTGGATGTTCAGATGAACACCACTCGGATGGACGCATGAAGGGAGAAAAGCTGAGAAGACGGGGGGTAAGCCGTGGGGCCACAGCCCGTGGAGAGGTGATCGCTGAGGTGGTCACCGCCCGGTCCGAGGGCCGTGTGTCCCACTCCTACTGCGCCGCGATGCGGGGCAGTTCACGTGGCCGACGCAGGTCACCGATCGGTATCGACCGGTGTGTATAGTCGGGCGCCAGAGGTCCCCTACGTCAACGAAAGACGAGGTCGCGCGGTGAAGAAGCTTCTCCTGGTCGCACTGGCCGCCATCGGCGGGCTCCTCGTGTACCGCCAGATCCAGGCGGATCGCGCCGAGCAGGATCTGTGGACGGAGGCGACTGACTCCGTGCCCACGGGTTCGTGAGTACCGACAGCCCTGGCTGAACAGACCCCGGCCGCCTCGCGGTCGGGGTTTTGTGTGTGCCGGGACCTTGTCCGGGGGCCTCAATCACGCGGCAGGATGGGCGACACGGTGCGACGTCCGGGCAGCGACGAGGGGTGGCGCGTGAGGGGACGGCAGGGTAAGGCGCGGGGACGGGCGGACATCCGGCGGGGCCGGCGCCTGGCCGCCGGGGGCGCGGGCCTGGCGGCCGTGCTGGTGCTGGGAGGCGCTGTGCCGGGGCAGGATGCCTCGGCCCTCGGGACCGCAGGGAAGACAGGCCCCGCCGCCGGCGTCACCGCCCCCGTCGGGGCTCCCCGGCCGGGACCACCCGGGAAGGCGGACCCCGGAACCTACGCCTTCGCCGAGGACGCGCGGCGGATCGACGGCGCCGTGAGCACAACGGACGCCGTGGAACTGCTGCCCGGCCTCTCCTACCGGAGCACCCTCCCGCCGGACGGCAAGGTCCACTACCGGCTGCGCCTCGACGGCACCACGAACCTCTACGCCTCCGCCACCGCCGTCCCCCCGGCCGGCCGCGACGCCCCCGTCACCGACGGGGTCAAGGTGTCCCTGCGCAACAGCGACGGCCGCTCCTGCGACGTGGACACGGCGAGCTTCGGCGCCGGAGGCAGCCCTCACCCGGTCACCGCGTGGGCCATGCGGGAGATCTCCCCCAGGAACTCCCCGTGCGACGACACCGGCACCTACTACCTGACCGTCGAGCGCGCCGACCCTGACGGCAGGAACTCCTCCCCCGACGCCTGGGAGACGGAGCTCACCACGGTGTCGGAGCCGGCACCGGGGACGACCGGCGCCACGAGCGCGCCCGAGGACTGGAACTCCGCCCCTCCCACGCCCGCCACGGGGGAGCCGGAGCGGCGAGCGGGCGGTGCGGGCTTCGCCGTGGCCACCGCGGTCGGCGAGGGAGCGTGGCGGGACGACATACGCCCCGGCCAGACCCTCTTCTACAAGGTCCCCGTCGACTGGGGACAGCAGCTCCACGTCACCGCCGAACTGGGGGGCGCGGGCATGAACGCCGGCGGCTACGCCGCCGCCGCGCTCGACCTGGACCTCTACAACCCCGCCCGCGGCCGCGTCGACGACCTGGGCCTCGGCTACGGCGGCGGCCGGAAGTCCAGGAGCCTCGGACCGTTGCCACCGGTGGCGCACGCCAACCGGTACTCCTCCGCCCGCCAGGTCACGGCGACGCGGTTCGCCGGCTCGTACTACCTCGCCGCGCACCTGACGGCGGAGGTCGCCGACGACTTCGGTGACGGGCCGGTGCCCCTGACCCTGCGGGTGGGGCTGGACGGCACGCCCCAGGACGGACCCGGCTACGCGGGGCAGCCCGTCCCGGCGGACGTCTTCACGGTCACGGGGGAGGACCGGGAGGCGGCGGCCGAGGGCGGGAGTGCGGGCGACGACGCCCCGTACCGGGTGCTCGCGGTGGGCGGCATCGGCACGGGAAGCGCGCTGCTGGTGGGACTCGGCGTGTGGACCCTGGCGGCCCGGCGGCGGGCCCTCCCGTAGACGGCGGGGTCCGGCGGCGGGCCCTCCCGTAGACGGCGGGGTCCGGCGGCGGGCCCTCCCGTAGACGGTGTGGCTCAGATGCGGGTGAGGGCCCAGAAGCCCACGGCGTAGCAGACGAGGGCCAGGAGCAGGAGCGGGACGGCCACCGCGGCCGGGGGGCCGGGACGGCGGCGGCGCCGGCGGTGCGACCGGGGCTGGGTGGTGCCGTGCGGGGTCCCGGCGTCACCCGGGAGCGGCACCGGCGTGCTCTGGGCGGTGTATTCCGCGGTGGACGCGTCGGGGCGGGCGGCCGGCCGTGCCGGGGCGGAGCGCAGCGGACGGGTCGGGTCGTGGGGGGAGACGGCGGGGGCGGCGCCGGCCACCCGGTGCGGTGCGGGGTCCCGGTCCTGGTGCGGGCGGTGCGGTGCGTGTGCGGGGGGAGGCGGAGCGGGCACGGGGGAGGAGGTGTCCGAGCTCCGGGGCGGCGGGAGAGGGAAACTGCCCGTCCCGGACATGCCGGGTGGCCCAGGGGAGGACCCGGGCGGTGTCGTGGGGGAGACACCGCCCCGAAGCGGCTCGGCGGGCACGGAACCGCCGCCACCGCCCGTGTCGTGACCCGGACCGGGCGCCCCCGTGGCCGGACCGGGAGCGGCCGGCCGGGCGGGCTCGGGGTCGGCCGAGCCGTCCCCCGGGGTGTCCGGGGTCTCCGTGATGTCCGTGCCCCGGCCGTGGGGTCGCTCGGAGGTGTCTCCGCCGCTCCCGGCGGGGGATCCTCCCCCGGCCCCCTCCTCGCCGGTGCCGCTCGCCGGATGCTCGCCGGTGGCGTGCGACGGCGGGGACGCACCGGCCCCGCCCGAGCGCACCCCCGAGGCCGCCTTCAGCGGGCCGTCCGCGGCGAAGCCCGGGGGCAGGGGTCCGAGTTGGTCGAAGATCTCGATCAGTTCGTCGTCGGGCCCGGGCTCCGGCAGCAGCTCGGCGGCCGCGGCGAGCGCCTTGCGTGCCCCCGTCGCCGTGCGGAACCGCGCCACGGGGTCCGGCTGGAGCAGCGTGGCCACGACCTGCCAGAGCGGCTCGGGGATGCCCTGGGGGGCACCGGGCGTGCCGTGGTCGGCGAAGTACTGGAGGAGGGCCTTGGCGTCCGGTCTGGCGCCCTCCAGCAGGTACAGCGCCACCAGACCCACGGCGAACAGGTCGGAGGGGAAGTCCGGCTCCGCACCCATCATCTGCTCCGGCGCGAGATAACCGGGCGTGCCCACCACCAGATTGGTCTCGGTAAGCCGGGGCTCGCCCAGCCGCATCGCGATGCCGAAGTCGGACAGCCGCAGCCGCGGCCTGCCCGTACCGGTGGCTTCCAGGAGCACGTTGGCGGGTTTGACGTCACGGTGCACGACGTCCTCCGCGTGCACCGCGGCGAGCCCCGCCAGCAGCTGGTCGAGCAGTGTGCAGACGAAGGCGGGCGGCAGGGGGCCGTAGTCGCCGACGAGGTGGACCAGGGAACCACCGGCGACCAGGTCCATCGTGAACAGGACCTTGTCGTCGTCGGCCGCCCAGCTGGTGGGAGCGAGGACATGGGGATGATCGATCCGCAGCGCCTGCTCACGGACGAAGCGGAGCAGGGAGTGGGCATCGCTCTGCAGCAGGACCTTGGCGGCCACATAACGGCGACGGCGGTGGTCCCAGGCGCGCCACACGGCGCCGACACCCCCGCGTCCGATCGGATCGACCAGCTCGTACCGGCCGGCGAAGACCTCACCCATGGCAGTGCGTCGCTCCTCCCCCTGCGGTGTCCCCCTGTCCCTCCCCGTCCACGAGCGGGACGACTCCCCCGGTGTCGCCCGGCTCTTCCCCCGTGGGGCGGGTCAGTTCTGGTGGGACTGGTAGTGCGTGACCGCGTCGGAGGTGCGGCCGGCGCCGTAGACGCGGAGGAACTCCGCCAGTTCGGGGTGGGTAGGAGCGAGGGTGTCGGCGGCGTCGATGATGTCTCCCGCGGCCGCGACCGAGCGCAGCAGGGACTGGATCTCGCGGACCACCCGCTTGACCGTGGGGGCACCCGAACTGCTCGTCGTCTGCGTGGTGTTGCTGAGCACCGAACCCCCCTGGGACTTCTTGATCTCCTCCATGCGCTCGGTCGCCTCGGCCGCGCTGACGCTGCCGTCGGCGACCTGCCCCGCCAGGTTCTGCAGGAGCTGCACCCGCTGCACCACCGCGGGGTTGCCGATCTTCGCCCGCTGGCCGCTCATCAGCTGCGACAGCATCGGCGCGGAGAGTCCCAGCACCCCCGCCAGACGGGCCTGGTTGAGCCCCAGGTCGTCTATGAGCCTACGGAAGAGCGTCCCCAGCGGCTCCCCGTACCAATTCCGCTGCAGTTCCCGCGCTCTGGCGGTGGCTTCCTGCTGTGCGGCGTCCATTGCGTCTCCCCATCGCTTCCCCATGAACCGTGGTTCGCTGTAGCGAACCACGCCGAGCATCTTACGGAGAGTGGTCGGTCACGGGGACCCCCAATCTTTTTGCGGAATCCCCGGGGGGACCCGGTACTCTGGTGCCGAGCGCCCGCCGAGAAGTGTTCTTCCAGGTGGTCGCTTTCCTTCGGGGCCTTAGCTCAGTTGGTAGAGCGCTGTCTTTGCATGGCAGATGTCAGGGGTTCGACTCCCCTAGGCTCCACAAGCAAACCCCTCCCACCTGCGAAAACGCGGGGGGAGGGGTTCTTGTTTCACGTGAAACGGCGCGGTGGGGCAGGCAACGGTCAAGTCGCCTGCCCCACCGCGCCGTTGGCGGCGGCGTCGCCCGTCAGGTCTCGTCGCGCCGGGCGGCCTCTTCCGCGGCCTCCTTGGCCTCGACCTCGGGGTCGAGCGCGTTCAGGTCGCTGCCGTCCACCGACGTCAGCTGGGACGAGCCCGACACGTCCGTCGCGGCCGGCGGCTCCACCAGCCAGTCGGGGTTGGCCTGCTTGTCCCACCACTTCCAGACGGCGAAGGCGCCGCCGGCCACCGCGCCCAGGAGCAGGGCCTTCCTCGCGGCCCGGCCGGCCTTCGCCCGCCGCTGCTGCTTGCGCACGAGCTTCTGGATCTGCTGGGCCGACACCTGGCCCCGCAGAGCGGCCAGAGCCGCCGCACTGCGAGCCGCTGCCTCCTCACGCGCGGGGCCGGCTGCGGCGATCGCCTGCTCGATCACGGGGCGGGAGTAGTCGGCGGCCTGCCGAGCGGCCGTGCGGGTACGGGCGGCCGCCTGATGGGCGGCCTTGTCGACCTTTGGTGGCACATGCGTCCGGGCCTGTTCCAGATACGGCTGCACATGGGCGCCGTACTGGACACGGGCCTGCCCGGCTGCCTGCGTCACCTTGGGAGCCAGCCGTACGCGGGCTTCCTGTGCGTAGTGCGCGGCCCTGACCTTGGCCGTGTCGGCGTAGGGCGCCACCACTTCCGCGGCGTGCAGCACGCTGTCCTTCGCCGAACCGGTCGCGGCGCGCACGCTGTCGATGCGGGTCACGGGTTCCTCCTCCTCGGTGGCGTACGGTATTTCGACTTTCCACCCTTTTACGGATCATGCCTGCCGGGTCGCTGTCAGTCATGCGCGGACGGGCATCCGGGTGCCGGTGAAGTCGGTCGATTGCGGTAACAGTGCAATAGCGGATGAATCCCGGGCAACGGGCGCCTGTCGTCGACAATGCCACGGATCGCCTCCGCACGCCCCCGTCACGGGGGTACCCGACCTGATTTCGGCGCACCGGACGACCCGGTTGCCCCCCTGTGTCCGCAGGCCGGGCGACTGGGCGCTCCGTCCGTGCGAGGATCAGGGAGTCACGGAAAGACAACGGAAGGCACATCGTGGCTGAGCAGCTCCACGCCACCCTGAAGACCAATCACGGCGACATCGAGGTCCGGCTCTTCCCGAACCACGCGCCGATCACGGTCAAGAACTTCGTCGAGCTCGCCAAGGGCGAGCGGGAGTGGACCCACCCCGAGACCGGGCAGAAGTCCACGGACAAGCTCTACGACGGTACGGTCTTCCACCGGGTGATCAGCGGCTTCATGATCCAGGGCGGTGACCCGCTGGGCAACGGCACCGGTGGTCCCGGCTACCAGTTCGAGGACGAGTTCCACCCGGACCTGCGCTTCGACAAGCCGTACCTGCTGGCGATGGCCAACGCCGGGCCCGGCACCAACGGCTCGCAGTTCTTCATCACCGTCGCCCCGACGGCGTGGCTGAACCGCAAGCACACCATTTTCGGTGAGGTCACCGACGCCGCGAGCCAGAAGGTCATCGACACCATCGCGTCGGCGCAGACCAACCCGCGCACCGACCGCCCGGTCAACGACGTGGTGATCGAGTCGGTCGAGATCCGCGAGGGCTGAGCACCTCGTCCCGGAGTGCGAAAGCCCTCGTAGGGAACCAATCGCCCCGCTCATCCGTAAGGATGGGCGGGGCGGGGCTTTTCCACACGACCTAGGGGACGTCATGGACGACCAGGCTGCCGGCGACGCGCGGGACGCCCAGCGTGTCCCTGTCTGCTACCGGCACCCGGACCGTGAGACCGGCATCCGCTGCACCCGGTGCGAGCGGCCGATCTGCCCGGAGTGCATGATCGACGCCTCGGTCGGTTTCCAGTGCCCGGAGTGCGTCCGCACCGGCTCGGGCACCGGGCACGCGCCCTCCGCCTCCCTGCCCCGCACGCTCGCGGGCGGAACGGTCGCCGCCGATCCCCGGCTGCTCACCAAGATCCTCATCGGGATCAACCTCGCGGTGTTCCTCGCCGTGCAGATCAGGCCCTCGCTGCTGGATCCGCTCGTCCTGGTCGGCGTCTGGCCGCCGGAGCCGTTCCTGCCCCGGGACGGGGTGGCCGAGGGCGAGTGGTACCGCCTGTTCACCTCGATGTTCACGCACGAGGAGATATGGCACATCGCCTTCAACATGCTCGGCCTGTGGTGGCTCGGCGGACCGCTGGAGGAAGCCCTGGGCAGGGCCCGCTTCCTCGCGCTCTACCTGGTCTCGGGCCTCGCGGGCAGTGCGCTGACCTATGTCCTGGCCTCGGGCAGCACGGCCTCGCTCGGCGCGTCCGGTGCGATCTTCGGTCTGTTCGGCGCGATCGCCGTATTGATGCGACGGCTCAACCAGGACATGCGGGGGATCATCGCCCTGCTGGTCATCAATGTGATCATCACCATCGGCTGGAGCAACATCGCCTGGCAGGCCCACCTGGGAGGCTTCGTCGCCGGTGTGGTGATCGGGTACGCCATGGTCCACGCCCCACGGGAACGGCGGGCGCTGGTGCAGTACGGCACCTGCGCGCTGGTGCTGGCCGCGGTCGTGGTGATGACCCTGCTGAGGACGGCGCAGCTCACCTGAGGAACGCGGCGCGGCTCACCTGGGGAACAGAGGTTGTCCACAGAAGGTGGCGGATCTTGTGCACAGGGTGCGCGGAGGTCTGCCCGATCCCGGATCGACCCGCGTTTGTGCAGGTCAGGTGACTTACGAACAGGTTTTCGGTTGGTGGTGTTTCTGTCACACCGGCGTCAACCTTCGAAGGGTTATCCACAGATCGAGTTTGCTGTCCACATGTGGACAAGGCCTGTGGATAACTCAGGGGATAGTCCTGCCCAGAGCTGAGGGGCAGCTCTGGGCAGGACTCCGCTCACCGTGCGGTGGGCGCTACTTCCACTGCGTCGAGACACCGAATCCGGCGGCGATGAACCCGAAGCCCACCACGATGTTCCAGTTGCCCAGGGCGTCGATGGGCAGCGAACCGTCGGTGACGTAGAAGACGACGATCCAGGCCAGGCCGATGAGGAACAGGGCCAGCATCACCGGCGCGACCCAGGCGCGGTTGGTCAGCTTGATCGCGGTCGTCTGCTTGGCCGGCGGCGGCGTGTAGTCGGCCTTCTTGCGGATACGTGACTTCGGCACGAGAGTCTCTCCTGTCGATGCGCTGCGTGGCCGCGCAGGGAACTGGGTCAGGCTCGGAGCAGCGTACAAGGGGACTCTGAGCGCTCCCCCGGGCGTCCGTTAGCGTAGTGCTTCCGCGGCGCCGAAGGAGATAAGGGTACGTTGAGCAATTCTGCCGACTTCCCCGGACCGGGATCCAGTCCTGCCCGGCGACGCCGTGTCCGGCCCGTGCGCATCCTCACCGCGGGCGTCTTCGCCCTGGCGGGACTCATCTTCTTCACCAGCTTCGACACCGCCAAGGGCACCAACATCCGCACGGACGCCTCGCTGCTGAAGCTCTCCGACCTGATCCACGAACGCAGCCGCAAGAACGGCGAGCTGGAGGAGTCCAACGGTGCGTTGCGCGGGGACATCGAGTCCCTCGCCGAGCGCGACGACGGCAGCACCGAGGAGGAGGACGACAAGCTCGCCGCCCTGGAGGAGCGCGCCGGCACGCAGAAGCTCAAGGGCGAGGCGGTGACGGTCACCCTGAACGACGCCCCGCCGGACGCCACCGCCAAGCTCCCCGGTTATCCCGAGCCCCAGCCCGACTACCTGGTCATCCACCAGCAGGACCTCCAGGCCGTGGTGAACGCGATGTGGCAGGGCGGAGCCGAGGGCATCAAGGTCATGGACCAGCGGCTGATCTCCACCAGCGCCGTGCGCTGTGTGGGCAACACCCTGATCCTCCAGGGCCGCGTCTACTCGCCGCCGTACAAGATCACGGCGGTCGGGGACCCGAAGAAGCTGAAGAAGGCCCTGGCTGCCTCGCCGGCGATCCAGAACTACATGGTCTACGTCAACGTCTACGGCCTCGGCTGGCAGGTCGAGGACGAGGGCACGGTGACGCTGCCCGGCTACGCGGGCACCGTAGACCTGCACTACGCCGAGCCCGTGGAGTAGCGGCCCCCGCACGCGCAACCGGACCCGGGCGATGTTTCACGTGGAACATGCCCGGACATCGAGGCGATCGGCCCTGTACCGCGTACAGATGGGTACACGCGGCCGGACTCGCACGGAGTTCGCACAGCGCGCGGAGGCCTGAAACCGGAGGGGTCGCGCCGTTAGTCTGGTGGCGTACGGCGCGGGTCTGATGCCGTGGTACGACGGAAGGGACGGCATGTACAGCTGGATCTGGCGGCATCTGCCGGGCAATGGATGGGTGCGGGCTCTCCTCTCACTGGTGCTGATCACCGCCGTGG
Source organism: Streptomyces pilosus (assembly GCF_014649835.1). Classification (GTDB taxonomy): domain Bacteria; phylum Actinomycetota; class Actinomycetes; order Streptomycetales; family Streptomycetaceae; genus Streptomyces; species Streptomyces pilosus. The sequence continues at coordinate 246,315 of NZ_BMTU01000003.1, forward strand.
TCTACGTCCTCTTCCAGTACGTCTTTCCGTGGGCCGAGCCGCTGCTGCCCTTCAACGATGTGACGGTGGACAACCAGTGAGCGCGCGCATTCTCGTCGTCGACAACTACGACAGCTTCGTCTTCAACCTGGTCCAGTACCTGTACCAGCTGGGCGCCGAGTGCGAGGTCCTGCGCAACGACGAGGTGTCGACGCAGCACGCGCAGGACGGGTTCGACGGGGTGCTGCTGTCCCCGGGGCCCGGCACTCCCGAGGAGGCCGGGGTCTGCGTCGACATGGTGCGGCACTGCGCGTCGACCGGCGTGCCGGTCTTCGGTGTCTGCCTCGGCATGCAGTCGATGCAGGTGGCGTACGGCGGCGTGGTGGACCGCGCCCCCGAGCTGCTGCACGGCAAGACCTCGCCGGTGACGCACGAGGGCAGGGGCGTCTTCGCCGGTCTGCCGTCGCCGTTCACGGCCACCCGCTACCACTCGCTGGCCGCCGAGCCGGCCACGGTCCCCGCGGAGCTGGAGGTCACGGCCCGGACGGCGGACGGCATCGTGATGGGCCTGAGGCACCGTGAACTAGCGGTCGAAGGCGTGCAGTTCCACCCCGAGTCGGTGCTGACCGAGCACGGCCACCGGATGCTGGCCAACTGGCTGACGGAATGCGGGGACGAGGGCGCGGTGGCGAGGTCGGCGGGGCTCGCCCCGGTGGTGGGCAGGTCCACGGCGTGACCGCGCTGCGCCCCGAGCGCGAGTCCGGCGCCTACGGCGTCGGCGACCAGGGCACCTCGTACGGCGGGCAGCCGTACGGGGCGCCGGGCGCGTACGGGGACGGCTGGTACGACCACACGGCCGCGCAGGCCGCGCAGGGTGCCTCCCACGGGACGGCGCCTCCCGGCCCGCACCACGCCGCGCACGACGCCTCCTACGGGACGGCGCCTCCGGGCCCGCACGGCGCCTCCTACGGCACGGCGGCTCCCCGCCCACAGGGCGGTGCCGCCGACAGCACGGCGTATCTGCCGCCGGTGGACGAGGAGACGGTCGCGCTGCGCATCCCCGCCCCGCCGGAGCGCGGGGAGCGTGCGGAAGCCGCACCGGTGCCGACGGGGGGCCGGGCGGCACGGAGGAAGGCCGCCAGAAAGCGTCACGGGCGCCGTGGAGGCCCGCACGAGGCCACGGGGAGCCCGGGGGCCGCAGACGCCGGAGAAGGGCTCTCAGCGGATTCCGGCGGTGCTTCCCGGGCGCCGCTGTCCCGGATGGAGGCGCGCAGGCAGGCGCGAGCGCGCAAGGCGAGCCCCGCGGTCCTCGCGAGCCGGGCCATCGGCGAGGTGTTCATCACCTGCGGGGTGCTGATGCTGCTGTTCGTCACCTACCAGCTGTGGTGGACCAACGTGCGGGCGCAGGCACAGGCGGGCCAGGAGGCCAGCGACCTCCAGAATGAGTGGGAGAGCGGCGAGCGCAAGCCGGGGGCGTTCGAGCCGGGGCAGGGCTTCGCGCTGCTGCACATCCCCAAGCTGGACGTGGTGGTGCCGATCGCGGAGGGCATCAACAGCAAGAAGGTGCTCGACCGGGGCATGGTGGGCCACTACGCGGAGGGTGCCCTCAAGACGGCGATGCCGGACGCGAAGACCGGCAACTTCGGGCTGGCCGGGCACCGCAACACGCACGGGGAGCCGTTCCGGTACATCAACCGGCTGGAGCCGGGCGACCCGATCGTCGTGGAGACACAGGGCGAGTACTTCGTCTACAAGATGGCGTCCATGCTGCCGGTGACGCCGCCGAGCAACGTGAGCGTCCTCGACCCCGTCCCGAAGGGATCGGGCTTCACCGGACCGGGCCGCTACATCACGCTGACCACGTGCACTCCGGAGTTCACCAGCAAGTACCGCTTGATCGTCTGGGGCAAGATGGTCGAGGAACGGCCGCGCAGCAAGGGCAAGCCGGATGCGCTCGTCAGTTAAGGGCAGTGGAAACGTGGCAGCGACCGCCGACGACACCGAACAGCACACCGATCCCGCGTCCGCGACGCCGCGGGCGCACCGGCCCCGCCGCATGGGGCCGGTGGCGATGGTCGTCAGCTTCTTCGGTGAACTCCTCATCACCGCGGGCCTGGTGCTCGGCCTCTTCGTCGCCTACTCGCTGTGGTGGACGAACGTCGTCGCGGACCGCGAGGCGGGCCAGCAGGCGGACAAGGTCCGTGACGCCTGGGCCGGGGGGCCGGGGAACGGCGGGGAAGGCGGCGGACCCGCCTCCTACGACAGCAAGAACGGCATCGGCTTCCTCCATGTGCCCGCCATGACCGGTGACGAGATCCTCGTCGAGAAGGGCACCTCGATGAAGGTCCTCAACGACGGTGTCGCCGGCTACTACACGGACCCCGTGAAGGCGACCCTGCCGACCTCGGGCAAGAAGGGCAACTTCTCCCTCGCGGCCCACCGCGACGGTCACGGCGCGAAGTTCCACGGCATCCACAAGATCCGGGAGGGCGACCCGATCGTCTTCGAGACGAAGGACAAGTGGTACGTCTACAAGACGTACGCGATCCTTCCCGAGACCTCGAAGTACAACGTCGACGTCCTCGGGAAGATCCCGGAGGAGTCCGGCAGGAAGAAGGCCGGCCACTACATCACGCTGACGACCTGCACGCCGGTCTACACGAGCAAGTACCGCTACATCGTCTGGGGCGAACTGGTCCGCACGGAGAAGGTGGACGAGAACCGCACCCCGCCGGCCGAACTGCGCTGACACACCGCGGGACCACCCGCGAAGCCGGGAGCCCCGGCCCCCCTCCGCCGAGGAGGGGGGCCGGGGCTCCCGTCGTCCGCCGTGCCGCGGGGGTCCCGCGGGCCGGTGGACCTAGTCGCCGCCGTCGAGGCCGCCGAAGAAGCCGCCGCCACCGCCGTTGTTGCCGCCCTGCTGCTCGACGGTGATCAGGTCGACCTTCGAGCCCTTGTCGACCGGGTTGCCCTGGCCCGGGTTGGACGCGACGACGCGGGAGTTGGGGTCCTGCGCGGGCCCGACGTTGCCGACCGCGAGCCCGGCCTCCTGGAGCATCCGCTGGGCGTCCCCGAGGGTCTGGCCGTTGACGTTCGGCACGGCGACCTTCTCGTTCTGCTTCGCCTTGCCGATGACGATCGTCACCTGCGAGTTCTTGTCGACCTGGGTGTTCGCCGACGGGGTGGTGCGCAGCACCTTGCCGGCCTGGTTCGGGTCGTCGACCTCTTCCTCGGTGCAGTTGCCGACGAGGTCGTTCGCCGCCATCTGCGCCTTGGCGGCGTCACAGCTCTGGTTGGTGACGTCCGGGACGGTCGACTTGGCCTGCTCCTTGGCGACGGTGAGGGTGATGGTGGTGCCCTTCTCCACCTCGGCACCGAGCCCCGGGTCCTGCTTGAGGACGGTGCCGGGCTCCTGGGCGTCCACCTTCTCCTTGACCTCGACGACGAACTCGTACTTCTCGCCCTCGAGTTCGGCCCTGGCGTCGTCGACGTTGTCACCGACGACGCTCGGCACCGCCACCTTCGGCGCCCCGGTGGAGACCACCAGGGTGACGGTGGACTCCTTGTCGACCTTGGTGCCGGCCGCCGGGTTCTGCGAGCAGATCTTGCCCTTGGCCTGCTTCTCGCAGGGCTTCTCCTCGAAGCCGAGTGTCAGGTCGGCGTTGTCGGCGAGCTGCTGGGCGCTCTCCTTCGTCTCGCCGACGAAGCTGGGGGCCGCGACGGTGTCGTTGCCCACACCACCGCTGCCGCTGATGGCCCAGCGGCCGATCAGGATGGCGCCGATGAGGACCAGGACACCCGCCACGACCAGCAATATCGTCGAGGTGTTGTTCTTCTTCGGCTGGCGGCGCCGGCCCTGGCGGTCGTCGTAGCCGAAGCCGCCGTCGTCCGGGTTCATGGGGGGCAGCATCGAGGTCGCCGCCCCGGCGCCGGCGTCCTGGCGCAGTGCCGTCGTCGGCTGGTCGTCGGGGTAGCCGCCGTAGCCGACCGCACCGAGCGCCGCGGTCGCCGCGACGGGCTGCCCGTCGAGGCAGGCCTCGATGTCGGCGCGCATCTCGTCGGCCGACTGGTAGCGGTAGTCGGGGTCCTTGACCAGCGCCTTCAGCACGATCGCGTCCATCTCGGGCGTGATCTCGGGGTCGAAGACGCTCGGCGGCTGCGGTTCCTCCCGGACGTGCTGGTAGGCGACCGCGACCGGGGAGTCGCCCACGAACGGCGGGCGGACGGTCAGCAGTTCGTACAGCAGACAGCCGGTGGAGTACAGGTCGGAACGGGCGTCGACCTGCTCGCCCTTGGCCTGCTCCGGCGAGAGGTACTGCGCGGTGCCAATGACGGCCGCGGTCTGCGTCATCGTCATGCCGGAGTCGCCCATCGCGCGGGCGATGCCGAAGTCCATGACCTTGACCTGGCCGTTGCGCGTCAGCATGACGTTGGCGGGCTTGATGTCGCGGTGGACGATGCCGGCCCGGTGCGAGTACTCCAGCGCCTGGAGGATGCCGATGGTCATCTCCAGCGTCCGCTCCGGCAGCAGCTTGCGGCCGCTGTGCAGGAGTTCACGGAGCGTGGAGCCGTCGACGTACTCCATGACGATGTACGGGATGGACACCCCGTCGATGTAGTCCTCGCCCGTGTCGTAGACCGCGACGATCGCGGGATGGTTGAGCGAGGCGGCCGACTGGGCCTCCCGGCGGAACCGGGCCTGGAAGGACGGGTCACGTGCGAGGTCCGCGCGCAGCGTCTTCACCGCCACCTGGCGCCCGAGCCTGGTGTCATGCGCGTGGTAAACCTCCGCCATGCCACCACGGCCGAGCACCGGGCCCAGCTCGTACCGGCCGCCGAGGCGACGCGGCTCTTCCATAGCTACCTACCAGCCCTCTCCGTCGGTCCCGACCGGCACGAATGTGCGGTCGGAGGCTGCGTTCCGGGCCTACCGTACCCGGCTCTTTTTCTGTGACCTGGCCAAGTGCGTCAAGCCGATACAGGACCGGTACCGCAACGTGCGCCGATGCGCGGCGGACGTGACCGGGGTCACTGCTTGCCCTTGACGACCGCCTCCATCACGCTCTTGGCGATCGGGGCCGCGAGACCGCCGCCGGAGATGTCACCGCGCACCGCGTTCTCGTCCTCGATGACGACCGCCACGGCCACGGGCGAGCTGCCGTCGCTGTTCTTGGCGTAGGAGATGAACCAGGCGTAGGGGTTCTTGCTGTTGTTCTCGCCGTGCTGGGCCGTGCCCGTCTTGCCGCCGACCGTGACGCCGGAGATCTGTGCGTTCTTGCCGGTGCCGTCGTTGACGACCGTCTCCATCATCGACTGGAGGATCTGGGCGTTCTTCGCCGACATCGGCTCGCTCAGCTTCTCCGGCTCCGTCTTCTCGACGGTGTCCAGGCTGGGCGCCTGGAGTTCGTCGACCATGTACGGCTTCATCAGGGTGCCGTTGTTGGCGACGGCGGCGGAGACCATGGCCATCTGCAGCGGCGTCGCCGCGGTGTTGAACTGGCCGATGGAGGAGAGCGCCACCTGCGAGGGCTCCATGTTCTCGGAGAACACGGAGGCGCTGGAGCGGACCGGGGTGAACTGTTCCTCGGTGAACCCGAACTTCTTGGCCGTCTCCAGCATCTTGTCGTTGCCGAGGTCGGTGCCGGCCTTGCCGAAGACGGTGTTGCAGGACACCCGCAGCGCCTCGCGCAGGGTGGCGTCCTTGCAGGGCAGGTCGCCGTCGTTCTTCAGCTCGGTCCTGGTGCCCTTCATGACGTACGGCAGCGGGGTGTCGGTCTTCTGGTCCGCGTCCTCGACCAGTCCGTGCTCCAGCGCGGCGGCCGCGGTGACGACCTTGAAGGTCGAGCCGGGCGGGTACACCTCGCGCAGCGCCCGGTTGAGCATCGGGTCGTTCGGGTTGTTCTTCTTCTGGAGCTTGTCCCACGCCTTGGCGTCCGTCTTGAGGCTGTTGCCGGCGATCGTCGACGGGTCGTACGACGGGAAGGAGGCCAGGGCGAGGATCTTGCCGGTGGACGGTTCCAGGGCGACGACGGAGCCCTTGCCGCCCCGCTTCTTCAGGCCCTCGTAGGCGGCCTTCTGCGCGGCGGCGTTGAGGGTGGTGACCACGTTGCCGCCCTCCTTCTTCTTGCCCGTCAGCATGTCGAGCGTGTTGCGGAAGAAGAGGCGGTCGTCGTTGCCGGTGAGGATGCCGTCCTCGATGGCCTCCAACTGGTTGGCGCCGAAGGCCTGGGAGACGTAACCGGTGACCGGCGCCCACATGGCGCCGTCCTTGTAGGTCCGCTTGTAGGCGAAGTCGCCGTCGGTGGCCTTGTGCCCGGTGATGGGTTCGCCGTCGACGATGATGTCGCCGCGCGGCGAGGCGTACCGCTCGATCGCCACGCGGCGGTTCTTCTCGTCGGTCCTCAGCTTGTCGGCCTGGGCGTACTGGATCCAGTTGTTGCGGACGAGCAGGGCGAGCATGAGCAGGCCGCAGAAGATCGCGACCCGGCGCAGGGGCTTGTTCACGGGCGGACCACCTGGGTCATCTCGGCGTCGGGGTTGGCGGCGGGGGCGGGCGCCGGGCGGCGGGCGGTGTCGCTGATCCGGAGCAGGATGCCGATCAGCGCCCAGTTGGCGATGACGGACGAACCGCCGTACGCCAGGAAGGGCATCGTCATACCGGTCAGCGGGATGAGGCCCATGACACCGCCGGCGACGACGAAGACCTGGAGCGCGAAGGCACCGGACAGGCCGATGGCGAGCAGCTTGCCGAACGGGTCACGGGCGGCGAGGGCGGTGCGCACGCCGCGCTCCACGATCAGCGCGTAGAGCAGGATCAGCGCCATGACGCCGGCCAGGCCGATCTCCTCGCCGAAGGTGGCGAGGATGAAGTCGGAGTTGGAGGCGAAACCGATGAGGTCGGAGTTGCCCTGGCCCCAGCCGGTGCCCAGGGTGCCGCCGGAGCCGAAGGCCCACAGGGCCTGCATGGCCTGCTCGGAGTGGACGATGCCGTCGCTGACCCCGGCCCGGCTGAGCTCGAACTCGCGCATCGGGTCGAGCCAGGCCTGCACACGCGTCTGGATGTGCGGCTCGAAGCTCGCCACGCCGACGGCGCCGACCGCTGACATCAGCAGACCGAACACGATCCAGCTGGTCCGCTCGGTGGCGACGTACAGCATGATCACGAACATGCCGAAGAACAGCAGCGAGGTACCGAGGTCGGTCTCGAAGACGAGGATCAGGATGGAGATGATCCAGACGACGATGATCGGGCCGAGGTCACGGCCTCGGGGCAGGTAGAGCCCCATGAAGCGGCGGCTGGCGAGCGCCAGGGCGTCGCGTTTGACCATGAGGTAGCCCGCGAAGAACACCGCGAGGACGATCTTGGCGAACTCGCCCGGCTGGAGGGTGCCGAGACCGGGGATCTTGATCCAGATCCTGGCGCCGAACACGTTGTGGCCGAGTCCCGGGACCAGCGGCAGGAGCAGCAGTACCAGCGCGCCGGCCATCGAGATGTAGGTGTAGCGCTGCAGGACGCGGTGGTCCTTGAGGAAGAACAGCACGGCCACGAACAAGGCCACGCCGAGCGCCGAGTACATCAGCTGCCGCGGTGCCGCCTCGACGAACGTCCGGCTCGCCTGGAGGCGCTCGGAGTGGTCCAGGCGCCAGATGGCGACCAGGCCGATGCCGTTCAGCAGCGTCGCGATCGGCAGCAGCAGCGGGTCCGCGTACGGGGCGAACTTCCGGACGGCGAGATGGCCGACGCCCGCCATCAGGCCGAGGCCGAGGCCGTAGCTCAGCAGCCCGGCCGGCACCTCGTCGTTGAGGGCGAGCCCCACGTTGGCGTAGGCGAAGACCGGGATGACGACGGCGAAGATCAGCAGCGCCAGCTCGGTGTTGCGGCGGCTGGGTGCGCCGATCGCGCCGATCGTGGACGTGTGCTGCGTCGACGGGTTCGTAGTACTGCTCATCGTGTGACAGGGCCTCTCACGGCTTGCCTACTGCTTACCGCACAGCGAGACGACCTTCTGCTCTTCCTCCGAGAGGCTGGGGCCGGGGCTGGAAGTGGGTGCGGTCGTGGACGGGGGCGTGGACTGCTCCGGGGCCTTGGCCGATCCCGAGGGGGTCGGCGTCGGCGAAGCCTTGGACGTGAAGGAGACGGGCGTGGTTCCCGTGGTGCCTCCGGCCTCGCCCTCGCCGGTCTTCGCGCTCTTCTCGCTCGCGGCGGCCCGCCGTTCGGCCTGCTTGCGGCACGCGGAGGCCTGTACCGACAGTTCCTCGATCTTCTTGCGCGCGCCGTAGAGGTCGCCTTCGGCGATGGTCGCCTCGACCAGCTTCCGCTGGTAGGGCGGCAGGTACTTGAGTTCGATGTCGGGGTGGTCCTTCTCGACCTTCGAGAGCGAGACCCAGGCCAGGTCCTGGCTGATGCCCCGGTAGAGCGCGACGTGCTCGCCCTTGGTGCCGACGTAGTACTGCGTCTGGGTCCAGCGCCAGCCGCCGTACAGGCCGCCGCCGAGGACGGCGAGCGCGAGCAGCCCGTACACGGACCTCTTGAGCCACCTGCGGTTCTTGGCGGGCTTGACGAAGTCGTCGTCGCCGTAGTCGAAGCCGTCGGTGGGGATGAAGCCGGTGACGTCGCCGCTGCCGGGCGGGCCGAACTCGCCGCCGCCCTGGGAGCGCCGGCGGCCGAGTCCGGAGGCACGGCCGGCGGGCGTCTGCATGATGCCGTTGTCGTGGAGCTGGTTCTGGTTCTCGGCGACGGCTCCGACCACGACCGGTGTGTCGGACAGCTGCCCGGCGAGGGTGTCACCGGTGTCCAGGTCCAGGACGTCGGCGACGATCACGGTGATGTTGTCGGGACCGCCGCCGCGCAGCGCCAGCTCGATCAGGTTCTGGACGGTGTCCTCGGGGCCCTGGTAGCCGGCCAGGGTGTCCTCGAGGGTCTGGTGGGAGACCACACCGGACAGGCCGTCGGAGCAGATCAGGTACCGGTCGCCGGCCCGCACCTCGCGGATGGACAGGTCGGGTTCGACGTGTTCGCCGCTGCCGAGGGCCCGCATGAGCAGGGACCGCTGCGGGTGGGTGGTGGCCTCCTCCTCGGTGATGCGGCCCTCGTCGACCAGCCGCTGCACCCAGGTGTGGTCCTGGGTGATCTGGGTGAGGACGCCGTCGCGCAGGAGGTAGGCGCGGGAGTCGCCGACGTGCACCATGCCGAGGCGCTGACCGGTCCACAGCAGGGCGGTCAGGGTGGTGCCCATGCCCTCGAGCTGGGGGTCCTCCTCGACCATCATGCGCAGCTGGTCGTTGGCCCGCTGGACGGCGGTGCCGAGGGAGGTGAGCAGGTCGGAGCCGGGGACGTCGTCGTCGAGCGCGACGATGGTGGAGATCGCCTCGGAGGAGGCGACCTCGCCGGCCGCGGCGCCGCCCATGCCGTCGGCGATGGCGAGCAGGCGGGGACCGGCGTAACCGGAGTCCTCGTTGCCCTCCCGGATCATGCCCTTGTGCGATCCGGCGGCGAAGCGCAGGGACAGACTCATGCGCACCTCGCCCGTCGGCTCCGGGTACAGCCGGTCGTGTCGAGCCACACTGCCCACCCTCCGGTCGGGAGCGCGCCGGGGCCCTGGGTCGAGGCCCCCACTGCGTGCTCGCTCCGCTCGCGCTCATTCATTGGTGTAGCACTACTTCCGCAGCTCGATGACGGTCTTGCCGATGCGGATCGGCGCGCCCAGCGAGATCGGTGTGGGAGTCGTCAGCCGGGTCCGGTCCAGGTAGGTGCCATTGGTGGAGCCCAGGTCCTCGACGATCCACTGGCCGTCGCGGTCCGGGTAGATCCTGGCATGGCGGCTGGAGGCGTAGTCGTCGTCCAGCACGATCGTGCTGTCGTGCGCCCGGCCCAGGCTGATGGTCTGCCCCTGGAGGGCGACGGTGGTGCCGGTGAGGGTGCCCTCGGTCACGACCAGCTTGGTGGGTGTGTTACGGCCGCGGCGTCCGCCGCCGGACTGCTGGCGCTGCTGCGGCGGTGCCTGGCGGGAGGCCTGCGGGGCCCGGCCGGCGTCCCGCCGTGATCCGCGCTGCGTGACGCGGGTCCCGAACAGGTCGCTCCGGATGACCTGCACGGCCACGATCACGAACAGCCACAGTACGGCCAGGAACCCCAGCCGCATGACCGTGAGGGTCAGCTCTGACATTGCCCCCGCTTCACCCTTCGGCTTGCCTATAGATAACGGTGGTGCTGCCCACGACGATCCGCGAGCCGTCGCGGAGCGTAGCGCGGGTGGTGTGCTGTCCGTCCACCACGATGCCGTTGGTGGATCCGAGATCCTGGATCGTCGAGGGCGTTCCGGTCCGGATCTCACAGTGCCGGCGGGAGACGCCGGGGTCGTCGATCCGCACGTCGGCCTCGGTGGAGCGGCCCATCACGAGGGTGGCGCGGGAGATCTGGTGGCGGGTGCCGTTGATCTCGATCCAGTAGCGGGTGCGTCCGCCGGGGGCAGGGGCGGCGGGAGGCCGCTGGCCGCCCGCGGGCTGCGGGTAGCCGTAACCGCCGGGCCTGCCGCCCGGGGGCGGCGCGGCCGGCATGGGCGGAGGGCTCCCGGGCGTGGCCGGCGGGTAGCCGTAGCCACCGGGACGGCCGGCCGGCGGGGCGCCGGGGCCCGCGGCCGCGGGGCCGCCCGCTCCGGCGGCCTGGCTGGCGGAGGAGGCGAGCGTACGGCTGCGCACCCGGTACAGGCCGGTGTCGAGGTCGTCCGCCTTCTCCAGGTGCACCTTGATGGGACCCATGAAGGTGTAGCGCTGCTGCTTGGCGTAGTCGCGCACCATGCCGGCGAGCTCGTCGCCGAGCTGGCCCGAGTACGGGCTGAGGCGCTCGAAGTCGGGGGTGCTCAGCTCGACGATGAAGTCGTTGGGTACGACGGTGCGGTCGCGGTTCCAGATGGTGGCGTTGTTGTCGCACTCCCGCTGGAGCGCTCCCGCGATCTCCACGGGCTGCACCTCGGACTTGAACACCTTGGCGAAGGTGCCGTTGACCAGACCTTCGAGACGCTGCTCGAACTTCTTCAGGACTCCCATGGGGCACCTCCTCCGTCGCTGCCGTCCTGTGTACTGCCCCGTGCACTCTTTCGTGCACCGCTTACCTGGTACTGCTTACTGATCGTATCCACGCGTCGCCCGATCGGCTGGTTCCCCCCGTCCGCCCGGCCGACGGGTGTCGACGCCTGACGAAGTTCCCTGCGGGACTCCCTTTCGAACTCCTCCGGCCGTGCGCGTGCGCCTAGTTCTGCCATGGATCGTAGAGGGGGCCGCAGACCAGTGTCCCGCACCTGGCTGTGGACTCCGTCCGGCTCCGGGGGAGACGGGGTCCACCGGTACGAGGTTGATACGTGAAGCAATCGCCGTTGTTGCACGGCGGGCGCCCGTGCGGCGCGGGAGGGGCGACCCGTGCGGGGACCGCCGCGGGAGGTTCGCGGGAGGCCGGTCCGGGGGCGGGGAAAGGGATGTGAATCCACCCCGATCAGCGTGCTAATGTTCTGGGTGTCGGAAGGCGCAAGGCCCCCAGGGGCAAGGGCTCGAGGACACACCCAATGCGCGGGTGGCGGAATAGGCAGACGCGCTGGATTCAGGTTCCAGTGCCCGCAAGGGCGTGGGGGTTCAACTCCCCCCTCGCGCACAACCTGTGAAACGGGTCCCTCCAGGTGACGGAAGTCGCCGGAGGGGCCCGTTTCTCGTTTCGCTCTCCCTGTGAGGCATCCCACACGACCTGGCCCGTGCCGTCCGCAGCGGATCGATGCGTGAGCTATCTCACTGTGCCGTCCACCGCCGGTACCAGGGTGCCGCGCGGGTGAAGGCGGTCGCGAAGTCCTCGCCCGGCGGGCAGTCCAGGTCCTTCCAGAAGCCGTCGTCCGCGAACCAGTGGTCCACGGTCAGCAGGTCCAGGTGGTGCAGCGCGCGGGGCGATCCGGCCGCTCGCGCGCGGGCGGTGGCCACGTCCACCCCGGCCCCGCCGCCGGGCCGTTCCACCAGCTCGCAGACCGCCGCGAGCAGCTCGGAGGCGGGTACGGGGTCCGGGTGACCGACGTAACGGGCGCCGGGCCCGTGGTGCGGGGACAGGGCCGCGGCGACGACCGCGCGGCCCAGGGTGCCGACGTCGATCATCGAGTGGACGGCCGTGCAGCCGGTGACCGTCGCGGACAGCTCCCGCCCCAGGCCCACCAGTCCGGGGACCACCCAGCGGTCGCCCTCGCCGTGCACCAGGTGCGGGCGCAGCACGAGGCCGCCCGCGTCGAGGACGTGCGCCTCCGCCGCCGCGCGGGTGCGGCTGGTGGCGGAGACGGGCGCGACCGGGGCCTCCCCGGGCCGTACGCCGCGGAAGGGGCCCCGGCCGTGGACGGCGGCGGTGCTCACGTACACGATGCGGCCCACCCCGGCCCGTACGGCCTCCTCCACCAGGGCCTTCGTGCCGAGGTCGTTGACCGTCGCGACGGACCGCGGGTCGCCTCCCACCCGGGAGGCGCAGTGGATCAGGACGTCGACGCCGGCGCACGCCCCGCGCAGGGTGCGGGGGTCGGCGAGGTCGCCGGCCACGGTCCCGGCGTCCCCGCGTCCGTCCCGCGCGCGGCGGGAGAGCGACAGCACGCGGAGACCGGGGCGCGTGCGGGCCGCCGCGGCGACCCGGCTGCCGATGAAGCCCGTCGCACCGGTGATCAGGAGGTCCGTGGTCACGGCAGCGACCGTACCGGGGCGGTGGGCGAGCAGGTGAGGGTGGCGGCGAAGACCGGCTCGTCGTCCTGCCGTCCCGACACCCGCACCGTCACCCCGTCCTCGCCCTTGTCGAGCACCTCGGTGTCGAGCCGGCAAGGGCTGTCCAGCTCGGCGTAGCGGCTGAAACGGACGCAGAGTTCGGACGGCAGGAAGGGCAGCCGGCCGGAGGCTGCGGCCGCGGCCTGGCGGGCGGCCTCGAACAGGACCATGCCGGGCACGTGGTCGTTGGGGCGGGGGAAGAGCACCGGGTGCCGCCCGTCGACCCGCAGCAGCCAGCTGCCGGGCCGGTCGGCCGGGGCGAGGACGACGTCCCGCGCGCGGTGCCGGCCCACCAGTGCGGGCGGAACCGGGGCGGGCGGAACCGGGGCGGGCAGCGGTATTCGCGCGCCGTCCACGACGGCGGAGCGGGAGCCGCGCAGACGGCGGTAGGCGGCCGGGGAGAGACAGCCCGTGCTCCCGGTGCCGCGGGCGACGAGCAGCCCCGCGCGGCGGAACTCCATGGTGGTGCGCATGCCGTTCAGGCCGCGGCCCCGGCGGCGCACCTCGGAGCAGACCACGTCGACGGTGACCGGTTCGGCGGCGTCGGCCAGCAGGAGGGCGGCGGGGTCGGTGGAGACCTCCAGGTCGTGCATGACGAAGTGGGTGTCCGCGGGGGCGCCGAACTCGGCGTGCGCCAGGGCCATCGACGTCTGGCGCAACGTCTCACCGACGATCATCGGATCCTGGTGGCGGCTGTCGACGGGACCGAAGAAGCTGTGGGCGGCGGGCCAGTGCGCGGTGACGCGGAAGCGGTCCTCCGCGAGTCGCACCCAGGCGGCCGGGAAGACGTCCTCGGCGCGGGGCCGGTGGGCGAGTTCCGGTGTGACGAGGGTGCGGGCGGCGGCCGGACCGGCGCCGTTTGCGGGCGAGGCCCGCTGTCCGGTCTGATCCTCCCTGGGCGCGCTCGAGGAATCCGGCTGCGGCATGGGAACCCCCGGGATCGGCAGTCTGGCTCCGGTCGATTCGCACTAAGATACGGACGAGACGGTTTTTTTCCAAGGGTGATCCACATCGCCGGATCCGAGCCCGCGCGCCCCTCGCACCGTGCGACCGACCGCACGGTGGTGCCCGCGCCGGCCCCGCGGCGGCTGCACGGTGCGACCCAGGAGATCCACGAGGATCCACGCAGATCAGGAGGCACCCGATGGCGCGACAGGAGCGCGCGATCCGCACCCGGCGGACGATTCTGGAGGCGGCGGCCGCCGTCTTCGACGAACGCGGCTACACCTCGGCGACCATCGGGGAGATCCTGGAGCGGGCCGGGGTGACCAAGGGGGCCCTGTACTTCCACTTCGGCTCCAAGGAGGAGCTGGCGCTCGGCGTGTTCGAGGAGCAGCTGGCGATCTCCCTGCCGCCCCAGTCGAGCAAGCTCCAGGAACTGGTCGACTCCGGCCTGGTGCTGGCCACGCGGCTGCGCACCGAACCGCTGGTGCGGGCGAGTGTCGGACTGGCCCTGGACCAGGGCGCGCTGGGACTGGACCGCACTCCGGCGTTCGGCATGTGGATCGACCAGACCACCCGGACCCTGGCCGAGGCGAAGACGGGCGGCGAACTGCTGCCGCACGTGGAGGCGACGGAGACGGCGGAGCTGCTCGTCGCCAGCTTCTCGGGGGTGCAGCTGCTGTCGCAGGTGCGCTGCCAGCGGCAGGACCTGGAACACCGGGTCGTCGTGCTGTTCCACCACCTGCTGCCGGGCATCGCCGTTCCCGCGGTGCTGGCCCGGCTGGACATCTCGGAGGACCGCGCCGCACGGCTGCTCGCCGAGGTACGGCCGCTGCCGGTGGCGGGGGACGTGGTGGAGGCGGGATAGGCGCGGGCGGGTTTCCGCAGGGGGCGGTCGTCCACAGGGCGGGAGTCCGCGGGGGGCCGGTCGTCCACAGGGCGGGCCTCCGCCGGGGTCGGTCGTCCACAGGGCGGGTCTCCGCCGGGGCCGGTCGTCCACAGGCTGGGAGTCGTCCACAGGGGCCTGACGCTTTTCGGCCACCGGTTGTACGGTCGGCACGATCGATGTCGACGCGTGTGCCCAGCACACAGGTGTACGGGGGAGGCGATTGCGGTGAGCGAGTTCGTCACCGGGACGGACGGGGCCGAGGGCGCGGCCGGGGACGCGGACCGGGGGCGGCGCCTGCCACGGGTGCCCGGGTTCGCCGAGTGGCCGGCCGCGGGCTCGCCCAAGCGGGAGGGCAAGGCCCTGCGCGCGGAGGTCCCGCGCGGTGCGCACGCGACCCTCGACCCGGATCCCGCCCGCCCCGACGCGGTCGGCGCCGTCGAGGAGTCCAGCCGCGGCAGGCTGCCCGAGCTGGCCCCGCTCCGGGTGGGCAGGATGGCGGCGACCCCGTTCGCCTTCCTGCGCGGATCGGCCAGCCTGATGGCGTACGACCTGGCCCGCACCCCCGTGACCGGGATCGGCGCCCAGATCTGCGGTGACGCCCACGCGGCGAACTTCGGTCTCTACGGGGACGCGCGCGGCCGCCTGGTCATCGACCTGAACGACTTCGACGAGACCGTCCACGGCCCCTGGGAGTGGGACCTCAAGCGGCTCGCCACCTCCCTGGTGCTCGCCGGGCGGGAAGCCGGGGCGGACGAGGACACCTGCCGCGCGGCCGCCCACGACGCCGCGGGCGCCTACCGGCGCACCATGCGGCTGCTGTCCAGGCTGCCCGCGCTGGACGCCTGGAACGCCATCGCGGACGAGGAACTCGTCTCCCACGCCGACGCCCACGACCTGCTCGGCACCCTGGAGCGGGTCTCCGAGAAGGCCCGCGCGAACACCAGCGGCCGCTTCGCCGCCAAGTCCACCGAGGAGGGCGCGGACGGCGGGCGCCGCTTCGTCGACGCGCCGCCGGTGCTGCGCCGCATACCGGACGCGGAGGCCGCCCGGGTGGCCGCCTCCCTGGAGGAGTACCTCGGCACGCTCCCGCCGGACCGCCACCCGCTGCTCGCCCGGCACGCCGTGCACGACGTGGCGTTCCGCGTCGTCGGCACCGGCAGCGTCGGAACCCGCTCCTATGTCGTGCTGCTCCTCGACCACCGGGGCGAGCCGCTGGTCCTCCAGGTGAAGGAGGCCCGCCCCTCGGCGCTCGTCCCGCACCTGCCGACGGCCGGCTTCGGCACGCCCGAGGCGGGGCACGAGGGCCGGCGGGTGGTCGACGGCCAGAAGCGGATGCAGGTGGTCAGCGACAGCCTGCTCGGCTGGACCACGGTCGACGGCCGCCCCTACCAGGTGCGCCAGTTCCGCAACCGCAAGGGCAGCGTCGACCCGGCCGCCCTGGCCGCCGACCAGGTCGACGACTACGCCCGGATGACCGGGGCCCTGCTGGCCCGCGCCCACTCCCACAGCGCCGACCCCCGCCTCCTCGCCGGCTACTGCGGCAAGAACGACGAGCTGGACGAGGCGGTGGCGGCCTTCGCCGTCGCCTACGCCGACCTCACCGAGGCGGACCACACGGATCTGGTCACGGCGGTGCGGTCCGGGCGCATCGCCGCCGAGACGGGGGTATGAGCGGCGCGGCGCCCACGGGCGGCCCCCGGACGGGCGCGGGAGGCCCTCCCGGCAGGTGGTGCGCCGCTGGTGCGGGGCGTGCCGTCCGGGCCGGTGGCCTACGCTGTCCGGGTGACGACCCCGGAAGGTGAGCAGGCCGGCGGCGCCGGCGCGGAGCGGACGTCCGCCGGCGACGGCGTGGCGCGGCCCGAGGAACGGCTGGAACAGGCCGTGCGGGCGGCCGAGCAGGCGCTGATCGAGTTCGAGATCGCGGTGGAGACCTTCCGCGTCGAGGTCGAGAACTTCTCCCGGCTGCACGAACAGAAGCTCGGCCCCGTCTACGCCCGCCTCGAGGAGCTGGACGCCCGGATCCTGGAGGCGAAGGCGGCCCGCAGCGACGACCCCGAGGACCGGCGCCGGGCCGACGAGGCGCGCGCCCGGCTCCTGCCGATCCCCGGCGTCGAAGAGCTGATGAACGGCTGGATGGACGCGGACGGCTTGTTCCCCGAGGCCACCGCCATGCTCACGGACCAGCCGGTAAGGCCCCCGCAGCGGGTGCGGCCCAGCGAGGAGGCCCGCAAGCTCTACCGGGAGCTCGCCCGCAGGGCCCATCCGGACCTGGCGCAGGAGGACACGGAACGCGCCCGCCGCGAGGAGTTCATCACCCGCGTCAACGCCGCCTACGCCCGTGGCAGCGAGGCGGAACTGCGCGAGCTCGCCGAGGAGTGGGCCAGGGGACCGGAGCTGAAGCGCCTGCCGAGCGCCGGCGAGGAGCTCTACGCCCGCCTCGAATGGCTCTCCCGGCGCAAGGAACTGCTCACCCTGGTCGCCAAGGAGCTGGAGGAGAGCGCCATCGGGTCGATGCTGCGCCTCGCCCCCGAGGACCCCGACCGGCTGCTGGAGGACATCGCCGGCCGGCTGCGCGCCCAGGTGGCCGAGCGTGAGGCCGAGCTGGCGGCGCTGCTGACCTGAACCCGGCCCCGCCTGGTCGGGTAGCGTCGTGGGCATGAGTTTTGGAGCTGGTGTGCCCACGGTCCAGGTCACGGACCTCAAGGACGGCGACTTCCTGCTGGACGTCCGGGAGGACGACGAGTGGAAGGCCGGTCATGCCGAAGGGGCACTGCACATCCCCATCAGTGACTTCGTGGCCCGCTACGGCGAGCTGACCGAGGCCGCCCCGCAGGACGGCCGGGTCCATGTGATCTGCCGCTCCGGCGGGCGGTCGGCGCAGGTCACCATGTACCTGGCCCAGCAGGGCATCGACGCCGTGAACGTCCACGGCGGCATGCAGCTGTGGGAGTCCGCCGGCCGCCCCGTCGTCACCGACGACGGAGAGCCGGGGCACGTGCTGTAGCCCGGGCGGTCCACCGGTCCCCCGGTCCAGCGGTCCGCCGACCCCCCGGTCCAGCGGTCCGCCGGGCCGCCGGGCCGCCGGGCCGCCGGTCTAGCGGTCGAAGTCCAGCTCCACCCGCTCCGTCACCGGACGGGACTGGCAGGCCAGGACGTAGCCGGCCTCCGTCTCCTCCGACTCCAGCGCGAAGTTGCGGTCCATCCGCACCTCACCAGAGACGAGGAAGGCGCGGCAGGTTCCGCACACCCCGCCCTTGCAGGCGTAGGGCGCGTCGGGCCGGTTGCGCAGCACCGTGTCCAGCAGGGACTCCCCGGCCTGGACGGGCCAGGTGCCGCCGCGTCCGTCGAGCCGGGCGGTGACCGTGCTGTGCGCGGGGGCGGTCGCGGTGGTGACGGTCGCCGTACCGGCGTCGACGTGGAAGATCTCCTGGTGGATGCGGGAGCGGGCGACGCCCAGGCCGCGCAGCGCCCGCTCGGCGCCTTCGACCAGTCCGTACGGCCCGCACAGGAACCAGCCGTCCACCTGCCCGACGGGCAGCAGCGCCGGCAGCAGCCCGGTCAGCCGCTCCTGGTCCAGCCGCCCGGACGGCAGTCCCGCCTGCTGCTCCTCGCGGGAGAGCACCGTCACCAGCTGGAAGCGCTCGGGGTAGCGGTCCTTCAGGTCGGCGACCTCCTCCAGGAACATCGTGGAGGCGGCCGTCCGGTCGCTGCGGATCAGGCAGAACCTGGCGTCCGGCTCGCGGGCGAGGAGGGTCGAGACGATCGACAGCACCGGCGTGATGCCGCTGCCGCCGACGACGGCCGCGTACCGGCCGGGAGCGGGAGGGAGCGTGAAGCGGCCGGCCGGGGTCATCACCTCCAGCTCGTCGCCGAGGTCGATCTCCTTGAGCGCGTACGTGGAGAAGGCGCCGCCCTCGACGAGCCGCACGCCGACCCGCAGCGTGCTCGGGCCCTCGCCGTCGGGGGCGGGGGAGCAGATGGAGTACGTGCGGCGTATCTCCTCGCCGTCGGCGGTGCGGCGGAGGGCCAGGTGCTGGCCGGGCGCGTACCGGTACTCCTCGCGCAACCGCGGGGGGACGGTGAGGGTGAGGGCGACGGAGTCGTCGGTGAGCCGGTCGACCGCGGCCACCCGGAGCCGGTGGAAGCGGGCCATCACAACTCCTTGAAGTGGTCGAACGGTTCACGGCAGGCCAGGCAGCGGCGCAGTGCCTTGCACGCGGTGGACGAGAAGCGGCTGAGCAGTTCGGTCTCCTCGGACCCGCAGTGCGGGCACTCGACGGGAGGAAGGTCGTTCGCCGCTGGTTCCGACCGGGTGCGGGTGGCTCCGAGCGTCACCGGGACCGGCCCGGCGGGGACTCCGGTGCGCGGCGGGGCGATGCCGAACTCCCGCAGCTTGCGCCGTCCTTCGTCCGTGATGTCGTCGGTCGACCAGGCCGGCGCGAGCACCGTGCGCACCGTGACCTCGCGCACCCCGTGCCCGCGCAGAACGCGCTCGATGTCGACGCTCATCGCCTCGACGGCCGGGCAGCCGGTGTACGTCGGGGTCAGCTCGACCTCGACGGCGTCCGGACCGTGCGCGTGCACCGCACGCACGACTCCCAGTTCGCGCAGGGTCAGCACCGGCAGTTCGGGGTCGGGCACCGAACCGGCGAGCTCCAGGAGCTCCGCCTCCAGCGGGGTGGCGGTCACCATGCCGCCCCCGGGTGGCTGCGGTGCAGGTGCTGCATCTCGGCGAGCATCCGGCCGAACGGCTCGGTGTGCAGGCCCTGCCGGCCGGCGCCGGCCGCCCAGGCCCCCGTGCGCGGCCCGTCGGGCACCGTGAGCGTGGCGCGGCGCAGCACCTCGCCGGTCCGCTCCAGCCAGGCCCGCTCCAGGCGGGACGGGTCGACGTCGACGCCCTCGACCGGCTGGAACATCTCGCCGGTGTAGCGCCACAGCGCGTCCACGGCCCGCTGCATCCGCGCGTGGCTCTCGTCCGTGCCGTCGCCGAGGCGCAGCGTCCACTGCTCGGCGTGGTCGCGGTGGTAGGCGGTCTCCTTGACGGCCTTCGCGGCCAGCGGGGCGAAGGGGCCGTCGCCGGAGGCCAGTTCACCGTAGAGCAGGTACTGGTGTGCGGAGAAGAACAGCTGGCGGACGATGGTGTGGGCGAAGTCGCCGTTCGGCTGTTCGACCAGCTGGAGGTTGCGGAAGGCGCGCTCCTCGCGGAGGAACGCCAGCTCGTCCTCGTCGCCCGCCATCGACAGCAGCACCCGGGCCTGGCCGAGCAGGTCCAGCGCGATGTTGGCGAGAGCGACCTCCTCCTCCAGGACGGGGGCGTGGCCTGCCCACTCGCCCAGGCGGTGGGAGAGCACCAGCGCGTCGTCACCGAGGGCGAGCGCGGCGGCGGTGACCGCGGCGGTGCCGGCGGCGGGAGTCGTGGTCACAGGTGCTGCACCCCCTCGGGGATCTCGTAGAACGTGGGGTGCCGGTAGGGCTTGTCGGCGGCCGGCTCGAAGAAGGGGTCCTTCTCGTCGGGCGAGGAGGCGGTGATCGCGGACGACGGGACGACCCAGAGGGAGACGCCCTCGCCGCGCCGGGTGTACAGGTCGCGGGCGTTGCGCAGGGCGAGTTCCGCGTCCGGCGCGTGCAGGCTGCCGGCGTGGGTGTGGGACAGGCCCCGGCGCGAGCGCACGAAGACCTCCCACAGGGGCCAGTCGGTGTGGGTCATGCTCGCGTAGCTCCTGTCTCGCCGTTCGAGTGCTTGGCCGCGTGGGCCGCTGCCGCCTCCCTGACCCAGGCGCCCTCCTCGTGGGCCCGCCGGCGCCGGGTCAGCCGCTGTTCGTTGCAGGGGCCGTTGCCCTTGAGGACGTCCCAGAACTCCGCCCAGTCGATGGCGCCGAAGTCGTGGTGTCCCCGCTCCTCGTTCCACTTCAGGTCCGGGTCGGGGAGGGTGAGGCCGAGGGACGCCGCCTGGGGGACGCAGATGTCGACGAAGCGCTGGCGCAGTTCGTCGTTGGAGTGCCGCTTGATCTTCCAGGCCATCGACTGCGCGGAGTGCTGGGACTCGTCGTCGGGCGGGCCGAACATCATCAGTGACGGCCACCACCAGCGGTCCACCGCGTCCTGCGCCATCGCGTGCTGCTCCGGGGTGCCCTTGCTGAGGGCCAGCAGCAGCTCGTAGCCCTGGCGCTGGTGGAAGGACTCCTCCTTGCAGATCCGGACCATCGCGCGCGCGTACGGCCCGTAGGAGCAGCGGCACAGGGGGACCTGGTTGGTGATCGCCGCGCCGTCCACGAGCCAGCCGATGGCGCCGACGTCCGCCCAGGTCAGCGTCGGGTAGTTGAAGATCGAGGAGTACTTCTGGCGGCCGGAGTGCAGCTTGTCGAGCAGCTCCTCGCGGCTGGTGCCGAGCGTCTCGGCGGCGCTGTAGAGGTACAGGCCGTGCCCCGCCTCGTCCTGCACCTTGGCCATCAGGATCGCCTTGCGGCGCAGGGACGGCGCGCGCGTGATCCAGTTGGCCTCGGGCTGCATGCCGATGATCTCGGAGTGGGCGTGCTGCGCGATCTGCCGGACGAGCGTCGCCCGGTAGGCGTCCGGCATCCAGTCGCGCGGCTCGATCCGCTCGTCGGCGGCGACGGCCGCGTCGAAGGCGTGCTGGTGTCCGGCGGTGTCGTCCGCGCCGGCCGTCACGCCGTACGCCCGGCTGCCCGCCGTGTCGCGGGCGGCTGCTGTCGCCATGAGGTCCCCCTCGACCTGAATGCTTCCCGGAGCACGCTCCCGACCGATCGTTCGGTTCGTGCGATTCCATGGTGGGACGGGTGCCGCGAGGTGTCAACCGTTGTGGATAACCTGCGGGTGCCGCCTGTGGACGACGGCGCCCGGGGCCCGCGGGGGCGGCTGCCGCGCGGCAGGAGGACCAGGGGGACTGTGCCCGGGTGCCCCGCGCTGAGTACCGTTCCGTGCGACGCGGCGGAGCGACGGCGCGGGCGGGCGACAGGGGACGGGCCTCGCGGCCGCGGCGGTGGCAGTGACGGACCGGGATCGGTGGGATCGGGGCGGGATGAACGCGTACGACAAGGGCTCGGGCGCCCGGCGGGGGCCCGAGGGGGAGGGCACCGGCCCCGGAGCCGACCCCGCCCGCGACCCCGTGTCCGGTCCGGCCCCCGGCCTCCTACCCGCTCCCGAAGCCGGTCCCCGACCTGATCCCGAACCCGCCCCCGAAGCCGGTCCCCGACCTGATCCCGAACCCGCCCCCGAAGCCGGTCCCCGACCTGATCCCGAACCCGCCCCCGAAGCCGGTCCCCGACCTGATCCCGAACCCGGTCCGGACCCGGTGACCGCCCCGCCCGCCGAACCCCGCACCGGTGTGGCCGCCCTCTCCCTGCCCCACCAGATCGGCGCCGCTCTCGCGCTCGCGGTCGTCGCCGTCGTGGTCTGTGTGCACCTCGGCATGACGTTCCTGCACGTCGCGCCCGCGAACACGGTCAGCAAGCAGCACCGCGCGACGATCGAGAACTGGATCTACCCGGAGTTCGAACAGAACTGGAAGCTGTTCGCGCCCAACCCCCTGCAGCAGAACGTCGCCGTCCAGGTGCGCGCCGAGATCCGCACCGCGGACGGGACCTCCCGGACCACCGGCTGGTACGACCTGTCCGCGCGCGACGGCCGGGCCATCGACGGCAACCCGCTGCCCAGCCACACCCAGCAGAACGAGCTGCGCCGCGCGTGGGACTTCTTCGTCTCGACGCACGACGACGACAACCGGCCGGTGGGCCTGCGCGGGGCGCTCTCCGAGGCGTACCTGCGCCGGATCATGGCGATGCGCCTCGACCGCGCGGGCGCCGCCGGAGCGGACGGTGCCGTCGAGCGGGTCCAGGTCCGCTCCCGCACCACGGACATCCCGCCGCCCGACTGGAGCGAGGAGGAGGCCGGCGGGGAGAGGCTCTCCGCCACGCCCGTGTACCGCACCCTGCCCTGGTGGACCCTGCCCGGGGACGAGACCCGCGGAGGCATCGGGTGAACCGCTTCTCGCTCGCCCTCTCCCGGGGGATCGCCCGCGTCACCGACTCCGCGCTCGGCCCCTACCAGACCGCCGTGATCCGGATCGGCTTCGCCCTGACCTGGCTGCTGTTCCTGCTGCGCGAGTTCCCCCACCGCCAGGAGCTGTACGGGCCCGACGGCCCGTGGAGCCGGGAGCTGGCCGAGCAGCTGGTCGCGTCGAACGGCGCCTTCACCGTGCTGCTCTGGTCCGACGGCCAGGTCTGGTTCGAGGCGGTCTACGCGCTGGCCGTGCTGTGCAGCCTCCTTCTGCTGCTGGGCTGGCGCACCCGCACCACGTCGGTGCTGTTCATGGTGGGCGTGCTGTCGCTGCAGAACCGCAGTGTCTTCATGGGCGACGGCGGCGACAACGTCCTGCACCTGATGGCGATCTACCTGGTCTTCACCCGCTGCGGCCAGGTGTGGTCGCTGGACGCGCGGCGCGCCCGCCGCGCTGCCGGGGCACGCGCGCGCGGCGACCGGCCGCGCGACCGGGTCGGTCCGGCGCTGTGGGCCGTGCTGGGTGTCCTGCTGCTCCTGGCGACGCTCGCGGGCCGGACGGACGGCGACCGCTTCATACCGGCGCTGCTGTGGGCCGTGTGGCTCGCGCAGGCGCTGTGGTGGCTGGCCGGGCGCCGCGCCGGGACGGGCCGGTCGCGGATCCTGCTGGACGTGGTCGCGAACATCGTGCACAACGGGGCGCTGCTGGTGATCATGGCGGAGGCGTGCCTGATCTACGCCACGGCCGGCTGGTACAAGGTCCAGGGCTCCCGCTGGCAGGACGGCACGGCCGTCTACTACCCGCTCCACCTGGAGTACTTCTCCCCCTGGCCGGCCCTCGCGGACCTGCTGTCGGCCAGCGGCACCCTGGTGATGCTGGTGACCTACGCGACGGTCGCCGTGCAGGTCGCCTTCCCGTTCACCCTGTTCAACCGGCGGGTCAAGAACGCCCTGCTCGGCTTCATGATCCTCGAACACGCGGTGATCGCCGTCGTGCTGGGGCTGCCCTTCTTCTCCCTGGCGATGATCGCCGCCGACGCCGTCTTCCTGCCCACGTCCTTCCTGCGCCGGCTGGGCACACTGACGGCCCGCGCGCGCAAGGGACTGCGCCCGCGCCGCCGGGACGGGACGCCCCTCCCGGGGCCGCGGTCCCCCGCCGGCGCCCCGGCCGGCCGGCTGCCGGCTCCGGCACCCGGCGGAGGGCCGGCCCCGCGCACGTAGGCTGCACGCCATGACCGACCCCGCCCGCACCACCGCAGACGAGGACCCGGGCGGCGCCGTGTCCGCCTGGCACCGTCTGGCCGGCGACGCCGTCCTGCTCGACGGCTTCCACGCGCTCAAGCACGCCGTGCGCTTCGGGGCCGAGGTGCGCATGGCGCTCACCGCGGACCGGGCCGGGGCGCTCGCGCTCGCCGACGAGCTCGCCGGGGACGTACGGGAGGCGCTGGCGGCGCTGCTGACCGAGGTGCCGCACGGGACGTACGCCTCGCTGGTGCCCCGCCCGCATCCCACCGCCGTCGCCGCCCTGGCCGCCCGCCCCTCCCGCGCGGGCAACCTGGAGAAGCTGGCGCACACCCCGCGCGGCGCGCCCGTGGTGGTCCTCGACAACCCGCGCAACCTCGGCAACGCGGGGGCGGTGATCCGGCTGGCCGCCGGTTTCGGGGCGACCGGCGTCGTCACCACCGGCACGCTCGACCCCTGGCACCCCACCGTCGTGCGCGGCGGGGCGGGGCTGCACTTCGCCACCGCGGTGGAACGGCTGACCGTGCGGGAGCTGCCGCCGGGGCCGGTCTTCGCGCTCGACCCCGAGGGTGAGGACATCCGCGGGCTGGAGCTGCCGGACGACGCGCTGCTCGCCTTCGGCTCGGAACGCAGCGGACTGTCGGCCGGGCTGCGCGCGCGGGCCGACCACCTGGTGGCACTGCCGATGCGCCCCCAGGTCTCCAGCTACAACCTCGCCACCAGTGTGGCCATGACGCTGTACCACTGGAGCGCCACCGGGGGCGCACCCCGTACTTCCTAGGCCTCCCGGCGCACCTCGACCACCCGGAACCGGTTGGCCACGAACGCGCCGTCGCACAGGGCCGCGTTGGCCGCCGGGTTCCCGCCGGAGCCGTGGAAGTCGGAGAAGGCGGCCGTCTGGTTGACGTACACCCCGCCGGTGAGGTTGAGGGAGAGCTGGGCGGCCTCCTCCAGGCAGACCTCCCGCACCGTCTCCTCGACCTCCGGGGAGGTCGTGTAGGCGCCGACCGTCATGGCGCCCTTCTCCCGGACGGTGCGCCGCAGCAGCTCGGCCGCGTCGTCCGCCGAGTCGACGGCGACGGCGAAGGAGACCGGGCCGAAGCACTCGCTCATGTACGCGGCCTCGGCGTCCGGCTTGGAACCGTCCAGCTTGACGATCACCGGGGTGCGCACCACCGCGCCCGGGAACTCCGGGTGGGTGATCTCGCGGGAGGCGAGGACGACCTCGCCGAGCCCGCCGGCGGCCTCCAGACGGGCCTTGACGTCCGGGTTGACGATCGCGCCCAGCAGCGCGTTCGCCCGCGTGTCGTCGCCGAGCAGGCCGTCGACGGCCCGCGCCAGGTCGGCGGCGACCTCGTCGAAGGACTTGGGTCCCTGGTCGGTGGCGATGCCCTCGCGCGGGATCAGCAGGTTCTGCGGGGTGGTGCACATCTGGCCGCTGTACAGGGACAGGGAGAACGCCAGGTTGGACAGCATCCCCTTGTAGTCGGCGGTCGACTCCACGATCACCGTGTTGACGCCGGCCTTCTCCGTGTACACCTGCGCCTGGCGGGCGTTGGCCTCCAGCCAGTCGCCGAAGCCGGTCGAGCCGGTGTAGTCGATGATCCGGATCTCCGGGCGGGTGGCCAGGGTCTTGGCGATGCCCTCACCGGGCCGCTCCGCGGCCAGGGCCACGAGGTTCGCGTCGAAGCCGGCCTCGGAGAGCACCTGGCGGGCCACCTGGACGGTGAGCGCGAGCGGCAGCACCGCGCGGGGGTGCGGCTTGACCAGGACCGCATTGCCGGTGGCCAGGGAGGCGAACAGACCCGGGTAGCCGTTCCACGTCGGGAAGGTGTTGCAGCCGATGACCAGGCCGATGCCGCGCGGCACGGGGACGAACTGCTTGCTGAGCGCGAGCGGGTCGCGCTTGCCCTGCGGCTTGGTCCACTCCGCCGTGTCCGGCGTGCGGATCTGCTCCACGTACGCGTAGGCGACCGCCTCCATGCCGCGGTCCTGCGCGTGCGGGCCGCCGGCCTGGAAGGCCATCATGAACGCCTGGCCGGAGGTGTGCATGACCGCCTGGGCGAACTCCATCGTCCGGTCGCTGATCCGCTTGAGGATCTCCAGGCAGACCACCGCGCGGGTCTCCGCGCCCGCGTCGCGCCAGGCACGCATCCCGGCCCGCATGGCGGGCAGCAGCTCGTCGAGGTCGGCGTGCGGATAGCTCACGCCCAGCTCGACGCCGTACGGGGAGGTCTCGCCGTCCACCCAGCCGTCCGTGCCCGGCTGGCCGAGGTCGAGGCGGGTGCCGAGCAGGGCGTCGAAGGCCGCCTTGCCCGCCGCCATGTCCAGGCTGCCGTTCTCCCCGTAGGCCTTGGGGTGCTCGGGGTGCGGGGACCAGTACGCGCGCGTACGGATCGCTTCCAGCGCCTGGTCCAGCGTGGGACGGTGGCGGGCGATCAGCTCGTGCGCCGTGAGTTCGGCGGCCATGCGGGACCAACTCCTCGTCTCAGGAACTCTTCGTCGAGCTCATGGACCGGTGCGGAAACGTAGTCAGGAACGGGCGGTCAGGGTTAGGGTAACCGAACGATCGGTCGGGACAAGGGGGTCCGCCGCATCTGTGGAAAACCCCGTGCGGGAGGATCGCGCACATGACAGCACTCGACCTCAGCAGTCCCGTGGCCGTGGTCGGCACCGGCACCATGGGCCAGGGAATCGCCCAGGTCGCGCTGGTCGCCGGCCATCCCGTGCGGCTGTACGACACCGCCCCGGGTCAGGCCCGCCGCGCGGCCGACGCGATCGGCGCCCGGCTGGACCGGCTGGTGGAGAAGGAGCGCCTCACCGCCGCCGAGCGGGACGCCGCGCGCTCCCGGCTCCGGCCCGTCGACGAGCTCACCGGGCTGGCCGGCTGCTCCCTCGTCGTCGAGGCGGTGCTCGAGCGGCTCGACGTCAAGCAGGAGCTGTTCCGGGCGCTGGAGGACATCGTCCCCGAGGACTGTCTCCTCGCCACCAACACCTCCTCCCTGTCGGTCACCGCGATCGGCGGCGCGCTGCGCCTGCCCGGCCGGTTCGTGGGCCTGCACTTCTTCAACCCCGCGCCGCTGCTGCCGCTCGTCGAGGTCGTCTCCGGCTTCGCCACCGACGTGACGAGCGCCACCCGCGCCTACGAGACGGCCCGCGCCTGGGGCAAGACGCCCGTCGCCTCCGCCGACACCCCCGGCTTCATCGTCAACCGGATCGCCCGGCCCTTCTACGCCGAGGCCTTCGCGGTGTACGAGTCCCAGGGCGCCGACCCGGCGACCATCGACGCGGTGCTGCGCGAGTCCGGCGGCTTCCGGATGGGCGCCTTCGAGCTGACCGACCTCATCGGCCAGGACGTCAACGAGTCCGTCACCCACTCGGTGTGGCGGTCCTTCTTCCAGGACGTGCGCTTCACCCCGTCCCTGGCCCAGCGCCGGCTGGTCGAGTCCGGCCGCCTCGGCCGCAAGACCGGCCGGGGCTGGTACGACCACGCCGACGGCGCCGAGCGCCCCGAACCGCACACCGCCGAGCCCGCCGAACCGCCCGCGTACGTGATCGCCGAGGGTGATCTGGGCCCGGCCGCGGAGCTGCTCGCGCTGATCCGCGAGGCCGGCATCGAGGTGCGCGAGCGGGACGAGGACAGCGGCACCCGCCTGGTGCTGCCCGGCGGCGGACAGCTGGTGCTCGCCGACGGGCAGACGTCCGTGGAGTTCCTCGACGTGGTCTACTTCGACCTCGCCCTCGACTACCGCACCGCCTCGCGCATCGCCCTGTCGCACTGCCGGGACACCTCCGCGCGGACCGTCGCCGAGGCCACCGGCCTGTTCCAGGCGCTCGGCAAGAAGGTCAGCGTCATCGGGGACGTCCCCGGGATGATCGTCGCGCGGACGGTGGCCCGGATCATCGACCTCGCGGTGGACGCCGTCGCCCGGGGCGTGGCCACCGAGGACGACGTCGACACCGCGATGCGGCTGGGCGTGAACTACCCCCTCGGTCCCTTCGAGTGGAGCCGCCGCCTCGGCCGGGGCTGGGCCGGGGGCCTGCTGGACGAGATGCACGACATCGACCCCTCCGGCCGCTACGCGCCGTCCCTCGCGCTCTACCAGTACGCGTGCGCCACCCCCGACGAGCGGGAGGACACCGCATGACCACCGCCAGGCGCGACACGTACACCCCGGAGACGCTGCTCTCCGTGGCCGTGCGGGTGTTCAACGAGCGCGGCTACGACGGCACCTCCATGGAGCACCTCTCCAAGGCGGCCGGCATCTCCAAGTCGTCGATCTACCACCACGTGGCCGGCAAGGAGGAACTGCTGCGCCGTGCGGTGAGCCGGGCCCTGGACGGGCTCTTCGCGATCCTCGAGGAGGAGCCGGCGCGCACCGGCCGCGCCGCCGAACGGCTGGAGTACGTCGTACGGCGCATGGTCGAGGTGCTGATCGCCGAGCTGCCGTACGTGACGCTGCTGCTGCGGGTGCGCGGCAACACGGACACCGAGCGGTGGGCGCTGGAGCGCCGGCGCGAGTTCGACCACCGGGTGGCCGGGCTGCTGAGGGCCGCGGCGGCCGACGGGGACGTGCGCGAGGACATAGAGGTGCGCCTGGTGACCCGGCTGGTCTTCGGCATGATCAACTCGATCGTGGAGTGGTACAGGCCGGACGGGCGCGGCATGGACGAGCGCGAGGTGGCGGACGCGGTGGCGCAGCTGGCCTTCGGGGGCCTGCGCAAGGCGGTCTGAGGCGGTTCCGGCCTGCTCAGCGAGGGGCCGGCCGGTGGCGCTGCCCCGCGGCCCTCACGCCCGCGGTCCCGCGGCACTGCCCCGCGGCCCTCACGCCTGTGGTTCCAGGTCCTCCTCCTCGAAGACCAGCAGCGTGCGCGTGCTCAGCACCTCCGGGATCGCCTGGAGCCGGGTCAGCACCAGCTCCCGCAGCGTCCGGTTGTCCGGCGTGTGCACCAGCAGCAGCACGTCGAAGTCCCCGCCGACCAGCGCGATGTGCGAGGCGCCGGGGAGCTGTCTGAGCTGCTCGCGGACGGTGCGCCAGGTGTTCTGGACGATCTTCAGGGTGATGTAGGCGGACGTCCCGTGGCCGGCCCTTTCGTGGTCGACGCGGGCCCCGAAGCCCCGGATCACGCCGTCCTCGACGAGCCGGTTGATGCGCGCGTAGGCGTTCGCGCGGGAGACGTGCACCCGTTCGGCGACCGAGCGTACGGAGGCGCGGCCGTCCGCCTGGAGCATGCGCAGGATGTCCTGGTCGATGGCGTCCAGGGGCCGTGCGGGAGGCAGCGGCCCGGCCCCCTCCTGGCCCTCGGCCATTTGTTCAGATGCCACCCGCCCCCACCTCTCCGCCGTGGACGTCCTGCATCCATCCCATGATGTGGAGAACCGTTTGTCCACAGCCTGGTGCCACCCGTAGCCAAAATGTGCCGGCGACCGAACAATCGGTTGGTGAGGCGCGTCACAGACGCCGCGCCTCCGTCTTCCCACGAGGAGGTGCCGTCATGACGGTCATGGAGCAGCGGGGGGCCTACCGGCCGACCCCGCCGCCCGCCTGGCAGCCCCGTACCGACCCCGCGCCGCTGCTGCCCGACGCGGAGCCGTACCGCGTGCTCGGCACCGAGGCCGCCGCCGGGGCCGACCCGGAGCTGCTGCGCCGGCTGTACGCGGAGCTGGTGAAGGGCCGCCGGTACAACGCGCAGGCCACCGCCCTCACCAAGCAGGGCCGTCTCGCGGTCTACCCCTCCAGCACCGGCCAGGAGGCCTGCGAGGTCGCCGCCGCCCTCGTGCTCGAGGAGCGCGACTGGCTGTTCCCCAGCTACCGCGACACCCTCGCGGTCGTGGCGCGCGGTGTGGACCCGGTGGAGGCCCTCACCCTGCTGCGCGGCGACTGGCACACCGGCTACGACCCCCACGCGCACCGTGTCGCCCCGCTGAGCACCCCGCTCGCCACCCAGCTCCCGCACGCCGTCGGTCTCGCGCACGCCGCCCGCCTCAAGGGTGACGACGTGGTCGCGCTCGCCATGGTTGGCGACGGCGGCACCAGCGAGGGCGACTTCCACGAGGCGCTGAACTTCGCCGCCGTCTGGCAGGCCCCGGTGGTCTTCCTGGTGCAGAACAACGGCTTCGCGATCTCGGTGCCGCTCGCCAAGCAGACCGCCGCGCCGTCGCTGGCCCACAAGGCCGTCGGCTACGGCATGCCCGGCCGCCTGGTCGACGGCAACGACGCCGCCGCCGTGCACGAGGTCCTGGCCGACGCCGTGCGCCGCGCCCGCGCGGGGGGCGGCCCGACGCTGGTCGAGGCGATCACGTACCGCGTGGAGGCCCACACCAACGCCGACGACGCGACCCGCTACCGGGGCGACGCCGAGGTGGAGACCTGGAAGCAGCACGACCCGATCGCCCTCCTGGAGCGGGAGCTGACCGGGCGCGGCCTGCTCGACGAGGCCGCTGCCGAGAGCGTCCGCCAGGACGCCGAGACGATGGCCGCCGACCTGCGGGCCCGCATGAACCAGGACGCGGCGCTCGACCCCATGGACCTCTTCGCGCACGTCTACGCGGAGCCCACCCCCCAGCTGCTGGAGCAGCGGGAGCAGCTGCGGGCCGAGCTGGCGGCCGAGGCCGAACCGGAAGGGACGCAGTGATGACCACCGTCGCCGTCAAGCCGGCCACCATGGCGCAGGCCCTCACGCGCGCGATGCGCGACGCCATGGCCGCCGACCCGTCCGTGCACGTCATGGGCGAGGACGTCGGCACCCTCGGCGGTGTCTTCCGAATCACCGACGGACTCGCCAAGGAGTTCGGCGAGGACCGCTGCACGGACACGCCGCTGGCCGAGGCGGGCATCCTGGGCACGGCGGTGGGCATGGCCATGTACGGGCTGCGCCCGGTCGTGGAGATGCAGTTCGACGCCTTCGCGTACCCGGCGTTCGAGCAGCTCCTCTCCCACGTGGCGAAGACCCGCAACCGCACGCGCGGGAAGATGCCCCTGCCGATCACCATCCGCGTCCCCTACGGCGGCGGCATCGGCGGCGTCGAGCACCACAGCGACTCCTCCGAGGCGTACTACATGGCGACTCCGGGGCTCCATGTCGTCACGCCCGCGACCGTCGCGGACGCCTACGGCCTGCTGCGGGCGTCCATCGCCTCCGACGACCCCGTCGTCTTCCTGGAGCCCAAGCGGCTCTACTGGTCGAAGGACGCCTGGAACCCGGAGGAGCCGACGGCCGTTGAACCGATAGGCCGTGCGGTGGTGCGGCGCTCCGGCCGGAGCGCCACGCTCATCACCTACGGGCCGTCCGTACCCGTCTGCATGGAGGCGGCCGAGGCGGCCCAGGCCGAGGGCTGGGACCTCGAGGTCGTCGATCTGCGCTCCCTGGTGCCGTTCGACGACGAGACGGTGTGTGCCTCGGTACGGCGGACGGGACGCGCGGTGGTCGTCCACGAGTCGGGTGGCTTCGGCGGCCCGGGCGGGGAGATAGCGGCCCGGGTCTCGGAGCGCTGCTTCCACCACCTGGAGGCGCCGGTGCTGCGGGTGGCCGGGTTCGACCTGCCGTATCCGCCGCCGATGCTGGAGCGCCATCACCTGCCCGGTGTGGACCGGATCCTGGACGCCGTGGGGCGCCTGCAGTGGGAGGCCGAGAGCTGATGGCACAGGTGCTGGAGTTCAAACTGCCCGACCTCGGTGAGGGGCTCACCGAGGCGGAGATCGTGCGCTGGCTGGTCGAGGTCGGCGACGTCGTCGTCGTGGACCAGCCGGTCGTGGAGGTCGAGACGGCCAAGGCGATGGTGGAGGTGCCCTGCCCCTACGGCGGTGTGGTCACCGCCCGCTTCGGCGCCGAGGGCACGGAGCTGCCCGTCGGCGCTCCGCTGCTGACCGTGGCGGTGGGCGAGACGGCCGCGGATCGCACCGGTGGCGGCACGGACGCCGCCGCGGCCGCGGACGCCCCGCGCTCCGCGGAGGCGGACGGCCGGACCGCGGCCGGTGAGGGCTCCGGCAACGTCCTGGTCGGCTACGGCACCTCCGAGGCTCCGGCCCGTCGCCGCCGGGTGCGCCGCGCCGAACCGGCGACGCCGTCCGCACCCGCGGCACGCGGGGTGAACGGCACGGTCAGGGAGTCCGCGGACACCCCGTCCGGCGCCCCCGCGGCCGTCGCCGACGGGCCCGTCCCCGTGATCTCCCCCCTGGTGCGCAGGCTGGCCCGGCAGAACGGCCTGGACCTGCGGGAGATGACCGGATCCGGACCCGACGGGCTGATCCTGCGGGCCGACGTGGAGTACGCGCTGCGTGCCGCCGCCACCCAGAGCCGTACGGAGGCGCCGTCCGGCGCCCCGCGGACGCACACCGCCCCGGCGAGCGCGCCGGCCGCCGCGGTGCCGGACGGGCCGGGCGTCACCCGCGTTCCCCTCAAGGGCATCCGTGGTGCCGTCGCCGACAAGCTCACCCGCAGCCGCACCGAGATACCGGACGCGACCTGCTGGGTGGACGCCGACGCCACCGAACTGATGCGCACGCGCGCCGCGATGAACGCCGCCGGCGGTCCGAAGATCTCCGTCCTCGCCCTGCTGGCCCGGATCTGCACCGCCGCGCTCGCCCGCTTCCCCGAGCTCAACTCCTCGGTGGACACGGCGGCCAGGGAGATCGTCCGGCACGGCGGCGTGCACCTCGGCTTCGCCGCGCAGACCGACCGCGGCCTCGTCGTCCCCGTCGTCCGTGACGCGCACACGCGCGACGCCGAGTCGCTGACCGCCGAGTTCGCCCGCCTCACCGAGGCGGCCCGGGCCGGGACGCTGACGCCCGCGGAACTCACCGGAGGCACCTTCACGCTGAACAACTACGGCGTGTTCGGGGTCGACGGCTCCACGCCGATCATCAACCACCCCGAGGCCGCCATGCTCGGCGTCGGCCGCATCGTCCCCAAGCCGTGGGTGCACGAGGGCGAGCTGGCCGTGCGGCAGGTCGTGCAGCTCTCGTTCACCTTCGACCACCGGGTCTGCGACGGCGGTACGGCGGGCGGCTTCCTGCGCTACGTGGCGGACTGCGTCGAGCAACCGGCGGTGCTGCTGCGGACGCTGTGAGTCCGATCCCCCACCCGGCCCCCCGCCCGCTTTCCCACCCGGCCCCCCACCCGGTCCGCCATCCGGCCCCCGGTCCGGTCCTCCACCGGGTCCCGCCGACCGGCTCCACGTGCCCCCGCGTTCTCCGTGATCGCGGGGGCACGCATACTCGGGGGGTGACCGAGTATCAGCCACCCGGTGAGCCGCCCCGCGGTCCCTCAGCTGACCCCTCGGGCCGTTCCTCCGGGGAGACCGGCGCCGTCTACGACGCCGTCGTCCTGGCCGGCGGTGCCGCCCGCCGGCTCGGGGGCGCCGACAAGCCCGGTGTGCGCGTCGGCGGACGGGCCCTGCTCGACCGGGTCCTGACGGCCTGCGCCGACGCCCGCACCACGGTGGTGGTCGCCACTCCCCGGCCCACCGTGCGCCCCGTGACCTGGGCCCGCGAGGACCCTCCGGGCGGCGGACCCCTCGCCGCGCTCGACGCCGGGCTCCGGCACACCACGGCCGACCTCGTCGTGCTGCTCTCCGCGGACCTGCCGTTCCTCGACCGCCGCACCGTCGCCGGGCTGCCGGCGGCCCTCGGCCGCGGGACGGCCGACGGCGTGCTGCTGACCGACTCCGACGGCCGGGACCAGCCGCTCGTCGCCGCGTACCGGACCGCGTCCCTGCGCCGCGGACTGACCGCGCTGACCGACCGTCACGGCGCCCTCACCGGGCTCCCGCTGCGCCGGCTGACCGGCGCCCTCGACCTCATCCGCATCGCCGGCCCGGTGGCGTCCTTCGACTGCGACACCTGGGACGACATCGCCGCCGCCAGGGCACGCATCAGGGAGCATGGACACGTGTTGGACGAATGGATCTCCGCAGTCAAGGACGAGCTGGGCATCGACCTGGACGTCGACACCGCCGCGCTGCTCGACCTCGCCCGTGACGCCGCCCACGGGGTGGCCAGGCCCGCCGCGCCGCTGACCACCTTCCTCGTCGGTTACGCGGCCGCGCGGGCGGGCGGCGACCGCGAGGCCGTCGCCGAGGCGACCCGCAGGGCCGTGGCGCTGGCGCGGCGCTGGGCGGAGGAGGACACCCCCTCCGCCGATGCCCCGGCCGGCTCCCGTTCGGCCGCCCCCTCCGCCCCCGGCACCGCATCCGACGCCACCCCGGGCGCCGCACCCGACGCGGCTCCCGACGCCCGCCCGGACGCGGGATGACCGCGCACGGCACCCGGGCCGGCGAGGACGCCGACGATCTCGACGTCGAGGAGGCGCTCGCCCTCGTGAACACACGCGACCACCGCTCCGGCCGCCCCGACCACTCCCGCCGCCCCGACCACTCCGGCCGCTCCGCCGGTGAGCGGGGCGGCGGCACCGGCCACCCGCACCACCGCGACACCGCCTGGGCCGACGCCCGTGCCGTCGCCGAGCGCGCCCCGCGGCACGGCGCCCGGAGCCGTACCGGATTCCTGACCCCGGTCCCCGTCCCCCTCGGCTCCGCCCTCGGCCTCACCCTGGCCGCCCCCCTCACCGCCCTCACCGACCTGCCCTCCTTCGACACCTCGGCGATGGACGGCTGGGCGGTCTCCGGCCCCGGCCCCTGGGACGTACGGGAGCAGGGCGTGCTCGCCGGACACGCGGAGCACGCGCCGCTCACCGACGGGGAGGCCGTCCGGATCGCCACCGGCGCCCGTGTCCCCCCGGACACCACCGCCGTGCTCCGCAGCGAGCGCGGCCGCACCGACGACAAGGGCCGGCTGCACGCCACCGCCGCCGACCGGCCACCGCACACCGTCTCCCACGGCCAGGACATCCGCCCCCGCGGGCAGGAGTGCCGCAGCGGTGATCAACTGCTTCCCGTGGGCACCCTGGTCACCCCGCCGGTGCTGGGCATGGCCGCCGCCGCCGGCTACGACACGCTCATGGCGGTCCCCCGCCCCCGTGCCGCCGTGTTCGTCCTCGGTGACGAGCTGCTCGGCGAGGGACTGCCCCATGACGGACTGATCCGGGACGCCCTCGGACCGCTGCTGCCGCCCTGGCTGCGCGCCCTCGGCGCGGAGGTCACCGAGGTCCGCCGGATCGGCGATGACGAACAGGCGCTGCGCGACGCGATCACCGGCTGCGACGCCGACCTCGTCGTCACCACCGGCGGCACCGCCGCGGGTCCGGTCGACCATGTGCACCCCACGCTGCGTCGCATCGGCGCCGAACTCCTCGTGGACGGCGTCCAGGTGCGCCCCGGCCACCCGATGCTCCTGGCCCGCGTCAGGGACGGCCAGTACCTCGTCGGTCTGCCCGGCAACCCGCTGGCCGCCGTCTCCGGCCTGCTCACCCTCGCCGAGCCCCTGCTGCGGACCCTCGCGGCCCGCCCCGCCCCGGAGCCGTACGCGCTGCCGTTGCGGGACGGCGTACAGGGGCATCCGTACGACACCCGGCTGATTCCCGTCGCGCTGCGCGGGGACCGGGCGGTGCCGCTGCTCTACAACGGTCCGGCCATGCTGCGCGGTGTCGCGGCGGCCGACGCGCTCGCTGTCGTACCCCCGGGCGGTTCGGGACCCGGTACGGAGACGGAACTGCTCGACCTGCCCTGGGCGTCCGGAGGAATCGGGGTGTGTTTCACGTGAAACTTCCGGGCCAGGACGCCATCGCTCGCCAGGCGGACGAACATCTGGTGACACATCGGGTGAAACTGCCGAGAAAGCTGGTGGAGCATCCGATCCGCCAGGTCACCAAGCGGCTGTCGATGGCCCTGGTGGTCCTCGTGGTGACGGCGTTCATCGTGTACGCCGACCGCAGCGGCTACAACGACAACGCCGACGGGTCCATCGACCTTCTCGACGCGTTCTACTATGCGACCGTCACTCTCTCCACCACCGGGTACGGCGACATCACGCCGGTCAGCGACGCCGCCCGTCTCACCAACATTTTCGTCATCACGCCGCTGCGTGTGCTGTTCCTGATCATCCTGGTCGGCACCACCCTCGAGGCCCTCACCGAACGCACCCGGGAGGAGTGGCGACTGAACCGCTGGAGGTCCACCTTGCGCGATCACACCGTTGTCGTCGGGTTCGGGACCAAGGGACGGTCCGCGATCAAGACGGTCTGTGCGACGGGGCTCCGCAAGGAGCAGGTCGTGGTGGTCGATCCCAGCGCGAAGGCGATCGAGGCGGCGACGGCCGACGGCTTCGCGGGCGTCATAGGGGACGCCACGCGCAGCGAGGTGCTGAAGCGGGCCGAGGTCTACCGGGCACGCCAGATCATCATCGCCACGCAGCGCGACGACACGGCGGTCCTGGTGACGCTGACGGCACGGCAGCTCAACCGCAACGCCAAGATCGTCGCGGCGGTGCGCGAGGAGGAGAACGCCCCGCTGCTGAAGCAGTCAGGCGCCGACGCGGTGATCACCAGCGCCAGCGCGGCCGGGCGGCTGCTCGGGCTCTCCGTGCTCAGTCCCTCGGCCGGCATGGTCATGGAGGACCTGATCCAGCAGGGCACCGGTCTCGACATGGTCGAGCGGCCGGTCATAAAGGCCGAGGTGGGCAAGACGCCCCGGGAGACGAACGACCTGGTGGTGAGCGTCGTACGCGGGCACCGGGTGCTGGGCTACGACGACCCGGACGTCGGGACCCTGGAACTGACCGACCGGCTGATCACGATCGTGCGGGCGACGCCGGGCACCCAGGTGACGCCCGACACCCGCCCCCTCCCCTGGACCTGAGGCCCGCCCTCCCCTGTGGGGCGGGCCCCCGGCCCGGCTCATTTGCGGTTGTAGAGCCGCATCGTGACCGGCCCGAACACCACCACGAACAGCCCCGACCAGCCCAGCGTCCAGGCGATCTCGTCGGCCGGCCAGTCGCCCGCCATCAGACCGCGCACCGCGGACGCCAGGTGAGTGACGGGGCTGTTGTTGACGAACGCCTGGAGCCAGCCCGGCATGGTGCGCGGGTCGACGAAGACGTTGGAGAGGAAGGTGAGCGGGAAGATCACCATCATGCTGACGCTCATCACCGACTTCTCGGTGCGCAGCATCAGGCCGAACATGGTCCAGATCCACGAGAAGGCGAACGAGAACACCAGCAGCAGGGCGATCCCGGCGACCACGCCGACGAACCCGCCGTCCGCCCGGTAACCGAGCAGCAGCCCCATGGCCAGCATGACGACCGATGCGATGGTGTAGCGCAGCGCGTCCCCCAGCAGATAGCCGACCATGGCCGACGGCCGCCAGATGGGCAGCGAGCGGAAGCGGTCGAAGACGCCCTTCTCGATGTCGATGTTCACCGAGACCCCGGTGTACATCGTGATCATCACGACCGACATCACCAGGATGCCCGGCAGCACGAACTGGATGTAGTCGTCGGGTGAGCCCGCCAGCGCACCGCCGAAGAGGTACGTGAACATCAGCAGGTTCATGATCGGGAAGGCGGTGACGTCGAAGAGCTGCTCCGGCACGTGCTTGATCTTCAGCATGGCGCGCCAGCCGAAGGTCAGGGACGTGGACAGCGAGCTGGGGCGCGGCGGGCGCTCCTTGGCGACCAGCAGGGCCGTCAGCGTCTCGGTGCTGACCGGCGCAAGATCCTTGCTCTCGGTGCTGGTGACCGTGCTCATGCCGCCACCTCGTCCTTCGCGTCGGTGTCGGTGTCGGTGCCGGCGTCGCGGCCGGTGGCCGGGCCGGCCTCGCGCCCGGTCAGTGCCATGAAGACCTCGTCGAGACTGGGCTGTCCCAGGGAGAAGTTGTCGACGGTGATCCCGGCCCGGGTCAGCTCGCCGAGTGCCCGTGCCGCCTGCTCGGCGGCGGAGTCGCTCGTCGCCGCGCTGAGGCGGGCGGTGAGCGCCACCGGGTCGGGTTCCGGCTGCACCTCCGCGACCAGCAGCTCCCGCAGGAGTCGCTCGGCCTCGGGCCGCCGGTCCGCGTCCCGCAGCCGCAGATGGACGGAGCCGGCGCCGACGGACGCCTTCAGCTCCCCCTTGGTGCCCTCGGCGATCACCCGGCCCCGGTCGATGACGGCGATCCTGGACGCCAGCTGGTCGGCCTCGTCCAGGTACTGCGTGGTCAGCAGCACGGTCGTGCCCTGGGCGACGACCGCGCGCACGATGTCCCACACCTGGTTGCGGCTGCGCGGGTCGAGACCCGTGGTGGGCTCGTCCAGGAACAGCAGGTCGGGGGTGTTGAGGATGGAAGCGGCGATGTCGATGCGGCGTCGCATGCCTCCGGAGTAGTGCTTGACCTGCTTGCCGGCCGCCTCGGTGAGACCGAAGGCCTCCAGCAGCTGGGCGGCGCGGGTGCGGGCGGTGGGCTTGCGGTGGCCGAGCAGCCTGGCCAGCAGGATCAGGTTCTCGGTGCCGGTGAGGTCCTCGTCGACGGACGCGTACTGGCCGGTGAGGCTCACCCGGCCGCGTACCTCGTCGGCCTCGTGGACGACGTCGTGACCGAAGACCCGGGCCTCACCGCCGTCGGGGCGCAGCAGGGTGGCGAGCATCTTCACGGTGGTGGTCTTGCCGGCGCCGTTCGGTCCGAGGACGCCGTACACCGTGCCGGCCGGCACGGTCAGATCGACGCCGTCGACGGCCCGTGTCTCACCGAAGGTTTTGACCAGGCCCACGGTCTCGATCGCCGGGCCGGACGAATGCGTGCTCATGCTGGAGGTCCTTCCGCGTGCTCGGGCTACGCAGGGGGAGACTCTTACGGTCGCGCAAACTCATCGGTCCCGCACACGGATTCCACCGGCGCCACCCGTGGCGCCGGCCTGCCCGGGGGTACCGTCGCCTCATGCATGCGATCACGATTCCCGAACCCGGTGGACCCGAGGCGCTGGTGTGGGAGGAGGTCCCCGATCCGGTGCCCGGCGAGGGCGAGGTCCTGGTCGAGGTGGTGGCCGGGGCCGTCAACCGGGCCGACATCCTCCAGCGGCAGGGCTTCTACAACCCCCCGCCCGGCGCGTCCCCCTACCCCGGTCTCGAATGCTCCGGTCGGATCGCCGCGCTGGGCCCCGGGGTGAGCGGCTGGGCCGTCGGCGACGAGGTCTGCGCGTTGCTCGCGGGCGGCGGTTACGCCGAGAAGGTCGCCGTGCCGGCCGGGCAGTTGCTGCCCGTGCCCGAGGGGATCACCGTCGACCAGGCGGCGGCGCTCCCGGAGGTCGTCTGCACGGTCTGGTCCAACGTCTTCATGGTGGCCCACCTGCGCCCCGGTGAGACCTTCCTGGTGCACGGCGGCTCCAGCGGCATCGGCACCATGGCGATCCAGCTGGCCAAGGCCGTCGGCGCGAGGGTCGCGGTCACGGCCGGCACGGCGGAGAAGCTGGAGCGCTGCGCGGAACTCGGCGCCGACATCCTGATCAACTACCGGGAGCAGGACTTCGTGGCCGAGCTGAGGGAGGCCACCGGCGGGGCGGGCGCGGACGTCATCCTGGACAACATGGGCGCCAAGTACCTGGACCGCAACGTCCAGGCCCTCGCGGTCAACGGCCGGCTCGCGATCATCGGCATGCAGGGCGGGGCCAAGGGTGAACTGAACATCGGCGCGCTGCTCACCAAGCGCGCCGCGATCAGCGCGACCTCGCTGCGGGCCCGGCCGGCCGCGGAGAAGGCGGCGATCGTGGCGGCCGTGCGGGAGCACGTCTGGCCGCTCGTCGCCACGGGTCGGGTCCGCCCCGTCGTCGACCGCGAGATCCCGATGCTGGAGGCGGCTGCCGCCCACCGGGTCGTGGAGGACAGCGGCCACATCGGCAAGGTCCTGCTGGTCACGACGGACTGATCCCGGGCCGACGGGCCCGGTCCCCGGCCCGGATCCGTCCCCCGGCCCTCGGCCCACACCCGCTCCCCGACTCCTGGCCCGGATTGGCCGCCGGCCCCTGGCCCGGACCCGCTTTTTCGGCCCCTGGCCCGGACCCGCTCTTCGGCCCCTGGCCCGGACCCGCTTTTTCGGCCCCCGGCCCAGACCCGCCCTTCGGCCCCCGGCCCGGGCCCCGGTACCGGCCCGGGCCCCGGTACCGGCCCGGACCCGCGGCGCTGCGAGGCCCGGCGCCGCGCAGCGCCGCGGGGGCCTGCTCGCGCCCGGGTGGGGCACGGCCGTACGGCTGGTGGTCAGGCCTGGCGCATGCGCAGGGCGACGAAGGCGAGTCCCAGGCCGAGGCCGATGAGGACCAGTCCGCTGCCGAGCGGAAGGATCCGCAGGACCGGCTCGGCGCTCGCGGCCGCGTCCGGTGCCACCGGCGCGGAGGTGGAGGGCGCCGGGACCGCCGCCGGCGACGTGGGCGCCACCGCCGGGCTGTCGACGGGCGCCCGGCGCTCCGCCTCCTCGCGCTCCGGACGGGACGCGTCCGGGCCGGTGTCATGGCGTCCCCTGCCGTCACGGGCGCCCCCGTCGTGCGCCTCGCCCCGCTTGTCCCGCTCCCGGGGGTCCCCGTCCCGGGGGTCCCCGGGCGGTTCGTGCCGTCCGGGGCGCTCCCGGCCCTGGTCCGGCCGGTCCTCGGCCCGTGACGGCCGCCCGGTCGGTGACGGCGGGCCCGACGACGCGGACGAGGCGGACGGCGAGGACGAGGCGGACGGGACGGAGGGCCGGGGAGCGGACGAGGGGGTGTGGGACACCGGTCCGGCGTCGACCCCCGAGGCCCTGTACGTCGCGGCCGCCGCCGTCACCGCACGGGCGGGCCCCGCGCCCGGGCCGTACGGCAGCACCGCCGCCCCCGCCGCCAGGACGATCGTCGCCCCCACTACACGCAGCCATGGAGTCACGAGCGTGACCTCCCGCGCCGGCCGGTGCCCGGTCGCACCGTCGGCAAGTTGGGCCGGATGGACGCCCAACAGCCTCGCACCGCGTACCCGACCCGGCATTCCGGGCGCGTCCGTCGGGTGGACGCCCGGATCGGCCGCCGTCGTCGGGGGCACCCCGATGTCGGCCGCCGGGGTGCGAGACAATGGCGCCATGGAGATGCCGAGGAACGAACGGTCGCCGGAGAATCCGCAGATCCTGGTCGTCGGCCAGGACGGCATGGCGCTCAGCGGCGGCAGCGGAGACGAGGACTCCCGCGAGACCCCGGTGACGGAGCAGGTGGAGCAGCCGGCGAAGGTCATGCGGATCGGCAGCATGATCAA
Organism: Streptomyces pilosus; assembly: GCF_014649835.1. GTDB lineage: Bacteria > Actinomycetota > Actinomycetes > Streptomycetales > Streptomycetaceae > Streptomyces > Streptomyces pilosus. The sequence goes on from NZ_BMTU01000003.1 coordinate 287,284, forward strand.
GCAGCTGCTGGAGGAGGTGCGAGCGGCTCCTCTGGACGAGGCCAGCCGGGCCCGGCTCAAGGAGATCCACTCGAGCTCGGTGAAGGAGCTGGAGGACGGTCTGGCCCCCGAGCTGGTCGAGGAGCTGGAGCGGATCTCGCTGCCCTTCACGGACGACGCGACACCCACCGACGCCGAACTGCGCATCGCGCAGGCCCAGCTGGTGGGCTGGCTGGAGGGCCTCTTCCACGGCATCCAGACCACGCTGTTCGCCCAGCAGATGGCGGCGCGCGCCCAGCTGGAGCAGATGCGCCGCGCGCTTCCGCCCGGTGTCGGCGACGGCCCGGAGGAGCCGCACCTGGGCGGCCGCTCGGGCGGCCCGTACCTGTAACCGTCCCTGTCCCTGCCCGAACGATCCGAACGATCCGAAGGGGCCCGGCATCCGATGCCGGGCCCCTTCGCCGTGCTGCCGCGTGCTGCCGCGTACCGCCGCGGGTCAGGAGGGCGGGTTGCCCGTCGAGACCTTGAGGGTGATCTCCGGCATGTCCTCGGGGTCGACGTCGGTGCCGGCCGGCGGGAACTGCTCGCGGACCGAACCCTCGCCGTAGGTGTTCTCGTCCACCTCGAGGATCTTGAAGTCGCCCCAGCCGGCGGCCTGGAGACACTCCCTGACCGAACCGATGTACTTGAACTTGAAGTTGGGCAGCCGGATCTTGTCGGGGTCGTTGTACGACTCCTGCGGCTCCTCGCACTCCTCCGCGTCGATCTTCTTCGACGTGTCGGGCCCCCGGTAGCCCTCTGCCTTGGTCGCCGAGGCCGACGCCGAGGCGCTGGTGTCCCCGCCGCCCTGCGGGTCCTTGTCGCCGCCGTTCATCAGCAGGGCCGTCACCAGGCCGCCGACGGCCAGCACGGACACGGCGATCGAACCGATGATCACCGGCTTGTTCCGTCCGCCGCCGCCGGCACCGGAGCCCGAGGACTGCGGGGTGATGTTGTACGGCGGCGGGGTCGACGCGCCCTGCTGCGCGTACGGCGCCGGGGAGGGCGTCGGGTAGCCGCCGTGCTGCGGGTAGCCGTACGCCGGGGAGGGCGTGGAGGGGGCCGCCGGCGTCCCGTACGGGTTCGGCTGCTGGGGCGGCTGGTAGGGCGTCTGGACGTTGCCCGTGGGGGCCGGGGTCGCCTGGTCGACCGGCGGGAAGACCGCGGAGCCGACGCCCGCGCCGCTCTGCGCCTGGGCGCCCGGCACGATGCTCGGCGGGGCCGCCCGGAAGGACTGCGCCACCCGCAGGCACTCCCCGCGCATCGCCTCCGCGCTGGGGAAGCGCTCGTTGGGGTTCTTCTTCAGCGCACGGGCGATCAGCGCGTCCACGGCCGGCGGCAGCGAGCGGTTGATCGAGGAGGCGGTCGGCGGTTCCTCCTGGACGTGCGCGTACGCGATGGCCAGCGGCGAGTCCGCCTCGAACGGCAGCCGCCCGGTGACCAGCTGGAACAGCATGATGCCGACCGAGTACAGGTCCGAGCGCGCGTCGACGCCCCGCCCGAGGGCCTGCTCCGGGGAGAGGTACTGGGGGGTGCCGACGACCATGCCGGTCTGCGTCATCGAGGTGACACCCGACTGCATGGCGCGGGCGATGCCGAAGTCCATCACCTTGACCACGCCGCGCTTGGTCATCATCACGTTGCCCGGCTTGATGTCCCGGTGGACCAGGCCCATCTCGTGGCTGATCTCCAGCGCCGCCAGCACGTCCGCGGTGATCTTCAGCGCCTTGTCGGCGGGCATCGCGCCCTGCTGCCGGACGTCCTCGTCGAGCACGGAGCCCAGCGGGCGGCCCTCGACGTACTCCATGACGATGTACGGCGTCGTCATGCCGTCCACGTCGTCCTCGCCGGTGTCGAAGACCGAGACGATGTTGGTGTGCGTGAGCTTCGCCACGGACTGGGCCTCGCGGCGGAAGCGCTCACGGAACGCCTGCTCCCTGCCGAGTTCCGTGTGCAACGTCTTGATCGCGACCTGACGGTCCAGCACGCTGTCGTAGGCGAGGTGCACCGACGCCATGCCGCCCTGGCCGAGCAGGTCCCGCAGTTGGTAACGGCCACCGGCGAGAGCCCGCCCCGCGTACTGGCCCCGTGCGCCGTCCTGGCTCATGTTCCGCGTCCCCCGTAGCCTCTCCGGCGCCGCCGTCGGTGACTGTTCGTCGTAGATCGAAAGTGCTATTCCCGGCCAAGTCTGCCCCAGGCCACTGACACGTCAAGCGTGGTGCCCGATCCGTGACCGTACGCGAAAGAAGCGTCGCGGAAGCGTTACAGGGGTCGTACTGCCGGTGCACGGAATTTGCACGACAGTACGGAGTGCGGGTTTCATGGCCGGTCCGTCTCGTGCCGGCCCCGGCAGCCCGTCTCGGACCGGAGCCTCGTGCGAAGGCTGTAGCGTGGGCCGACGGAGACCGTGACAACACCGCGCGCACCGCGGGCAGAAACGACGGCGAGGACTGATGGCACAGCAGCAGCGCGCTCAGGGCCCGTCCGACCCCGAGGCGACTGGCGGCGGCATGTCGGACGCGCCGGACAACTGGGGCAACGGCGGGCTCGTCGGCGACGGCCGGTACCGGCTGACCCACCGGCTCGGCCGGGGCGGCATGGCCGAGGTGTTCGCCGCCGAGGACGTACGTCTCGGCCGCACGGTCGCCGTCAAGCTGCTGCGCTCCGACCTCGCCGAGGACCCCATCGCCAAGGCGCGCTTCACGCGCGAGGCGCAGTCGGTGGCCGGTCTCAACCACCACGCGATCGTCGCCGTGTACGACTCCGGCGAGGACGTCATCGGCGGCCAGGCCGTCCCGTACATCGTGATGGAGATCGTCGAGGGCCGCACCATCCGCGACCTGCTGCTGAACGCGGAGGCCCCCGGCCCCGAGCAGGCGCTGATCATCGTCTCCGGTGTCCTGGAGGCGCTCGCCTACTCGCACCAGCACGGCATCGTGCACCGCGACATCAAGCCGGCCAACGTCATCATCACCAACAACGGCGCCGTGAAGGTGATGGACTTCGGCATCGCCCGCGCGCTGCACGGCGCGTCGACGACGATGACGCAGACCGGCATGGTCATGGGCACCCCGCAGTACCTCTCCCCGGAGCAGGCCCTCGGCAAGGCCGTCGACCACCGCTCCGACCTGTACGCCACCGGCTGCCTGATGTACGAACTGCTGGCGTTGCGTCCGCCCTTCACCGGTGAGACGCCGCTGTCGGTGGTCTACCAGCACGTCCAGGACATCCCCACGCCTCCCTCGGAGGCCTCGGACGCCTGCCCGCCGGAGCTGGACGGGCTGGTCATGCGCTCCCTCGCCAAGGAGCCCGACGACCGCTTCCAGACGGCCGAGGAGATGCGCGGCCTGGTCCAGTACGGGCTCCAGATGCTCTACGAGCAGGGCGGGCACACGGGCACCTGGAACACCGGCCCGGTGGACCTGCACGAGGGACCGCCCACCCCGTCGGCCGGCTTCGCGGGCACGGCCGTGATGCCGCACCCGGACGCCGCCGGCACCACGGCGATCCCGCAGCCGATCCTGCCCGCCGGCTACGGCGGGGACGACGGCGGTTTCGAGGGCAACGGCAACCGGGGCGGCGGCCGCGGCAAGCTGTGGATCCTGGCGGTGCTCGCCGTGATCGCGGTCGCGGCGGGAGTCGCGCTGGCGCTCAACAACACCGGCGGGAGTGGGGGCGGCGGCAAGACCGAGAAGTCGCCGTCCGTCACGCAGAGCACCAAGGACGAGACGGCCAGTTCCTCCCCGAGCGACGAGGAGACCGAGGAGACCACCGACCCGGGCACCGACCCGGGGACGGGCTCCGGCGGCGGCGGGGACTGGACGCCGTCGTACACGCCGTCGGAGGAGGCGCCGACGGAGACGGAGACGGAGGAGCCGACCGACCCGCCGTCGGCCACCCAGCCGACCCAGACGGGCGGCACGGAGGACGGCGGCACCGAGACCGGCGGCACCGAGACCGGTGGCACGGAGACGGGCGGCACGGAGGACGGTGGCACCGAGAACGGCGGCACCGAGAACGGCGGCGCGGCGGCCGGCGGCGCCGACGCGGGCGGGACGAACGTGGGCGGCGTGCCCGGCGGCGCGGGCTGACCGTCCCGGCCGCGACCCGGGCGACGTGCCCGGCGACGCGCCCGCTGCCCCGGGGCTGACCTGCCCCGGGCCCGGCGGCGCCCCCCTCTCCACGGGCACCCGGACGCCCGCATCGGGCACCCCGTGACGCCCGGCATCGGGCACCCCGTGACGCCCGGCGTGGCACGCCGTGCCGTCAGCGAAGTCGGCTCTTCCCGTCCCCGGGGTGGCCGGGATAACGTGCCGTTGCTCCGGCCTCCTGCAAGGCTGTGACCAGCGCGCTCTCACCGCCTTCCGGATTTACTTGGAAATCCAAGCAAAAACGCAGGTCAAGAGGGGTTTCACAGAAATGTGGAGCACTGGGTAACGTGCCTGTTGCAGGGCGCTCGCCGGGGCACCTGTCACGCCTGTTCCCGGCCGAGTGGCACCCACCCCGTGCCCGGTGGTCGAGTAACAGGTGAGCCGCACTGGCCCACCGGCAACCCCGGGGGCCGGACCGACGGAGGAGCACACGTGACCGTGGAGAGCACTGCCGCGCGCACACCGCGACGCAGCGCCGGAAGCAAGGCCGGCACCACCGGCACCAAGCGCACCACCAGCACCACCAAGAAGGCCGCCGGCGCCGGGAGGAGCGCCGAGCCCGCCCTCGTCCAGCTGCTGACGCCGGAGGGCAAGCGCGTCAAGAACGCCGAGTTCGACAAGTACGTCGCCGACATCACCGCCGACGACCTGCGCGGCCTGTACCGCGACATGGTGCTCACCCGCCGCTTCGACGCCGAGGCCACCTCCCTGCAGCGCCAGGGCGAGCTGGGTCTGTGGGCGTCGCTGCTCGGGCAGGAGGCGGCGCAGATCGGCTCCGGCCGGGCGCTGCGCGACGACGACTACGTCTTCCCCACCTACCGTGAGCACGGCGTCGCGTGGTGCCGCGGGGTGGACCCGACCAACCTGCTCGGCATGTTCCGCGGGGTGAACAACGGCGGCTGGGACCCCAGCGGTAACAACTTCCACCTGTACACGATCGTCATCGGCTCCCAGACGCTGCACGCCACGGGTTACGCGATGGGCATCACCAAGGACGGCGCGGACAGCGCCGTCATCGCGTACTTCGGCGACGGCGCCTCCAGCCAGGGCGACGTGGCCGAGGCCTTCACCTTCTCCGCGGTCTACAACGCACCGGTCGTGTTCTTCTGCCAGAACAACCAGTGGGCGATCTCCGAGCCGACCGAGAAGCAGTCCCGGGTGCCGCTCTACCAGCGCGCGCAGGGCTTCGGCTTCCCGGGCGTCCGCGTGGACGGCAACGACGTGCTGGCGAACCTGGCCGTCACCAAGTGGGCGCTGGAGCGGGCCCGCGCGGGTGAGGGACCGACGCTGGTCGAGGCGTTCACGTACCGCATGGGCGCGCACACCACCTCCGACGACCCCACCCGCTACCGGGGTGACGAGGAGCGTCTGGCCTGGGAGGCGAAGGACCCGATCCTGCGCCTGCGCCGCTACCTCGAGTCCTCGAACCACGCCGACGAGGCGTTCTTCGCGGAACTGGAAGCGGAGAACGAGGCGTTGGGCAGGCGGGTGCGTGAGGCGGTCCGCGCCATGCCGGACCCGGACCACTTCGCCATCTTCGAGAACGTGTACGCGGACGGGCACGCGCTCGTGGACGAGGAGCGGGCACAGTTCGCCGCCTACCAGGCGTCGTTCGCGGACGAAGACGGGGGTAAGTGACATGGCGGAGACCGTGACATCCAAGAACATGGCCCTGGCCAAGGCGGTCAACGAGTCGCTGCGGCACGCCCTGGAGACGGACCCGAAGGTCCTCGTCATGGGCGAGGACGTCGGCAAGCTCGGCGGCGTGTTCCGGGTGACGGACGGCCTGCAGAAGGACTTCGGCGAGAGCCGCGTCATCGACACCCCGCTCGCCGAGTCGGGCATCGTCGGGACCGCGATCGGCCTGGCGCTGCGCGGCTACCGGCCGGTGGTGGAGATCCAGTTCGACGGTTTCGTCTTCCCGGCGTACGACCAGATCGTCACCCAGCTCGCGAAGATGCACGCCCGCGCGCTGGGCAAGGTAAAGATGCCGGTCGTCGTGCGCATCCCCTACGGCGGCGGCATCGGCGCGGTCGAGCACCACTCGGAGTCCCCGGAGTCGCTGTTCGCGCACGTGGCCGGTCTGAAGATCGTGTCGCCGTCGAACGCGTCCGACGCGTACTGGATGATGCAGCAGGCCATCCAGAGCGACGACCCGGTGATCTTCTTCGAGCCGAAGCGGCGCTACTGGGACAAGGGCGAGGTCGACACCGAGGCGATCCCGGGCCCGCTGCACAGGGCGAGGACCGTCCGCGAGGGCACGGACCTGACCCTGGTCGCGTACGGCCCGATGGTGAAGCTGTGCCAGGAGGTCGCCGAGGCGGCCGCAGAGGAGGGCCGCTCCCTGGAGGTGCTGGACCTGCGCTCGGTCTCCCCGCTGGACTTCGACTCGATCCAGGCGTCGGTGGAGAAGACGCGCCGTCTGGTCGTGGTGCACGAGGCGCCGGTGTTCTTCGGCGCGGGCGCGGAGATCGCGGCGCGGATCACGGAGCGCTGCTTCTACCACCTGGAGGCCCCGGTGCTGCGGGTGGGCGGCTACCACGCCCCGTACCCGCCGGCCCGTCTGGAGGAGTCCTACCTCCCGGACCTGGACCGGGTGCTCGATGCCGTCGACCGCTCGCTGGCGTACTGAGGAGAGGGTCGTGACGACGATGACGAACGCGTCCGTACGCGAGTTCAAGATGCCGGACGTGGGCGAGGGCCTCACCGAGGCCGAGATCCTCAAGTGGTACGTCCAGCCGGGTGACACGGTCACCGACGGCCAGGTGGTGTGCGAGGTCGAGACGGCGAAGGCGGCCGTCGAACTGCCCATCCCCTACGACGGCGTGGTCCGCGCGCTGCACTTCCCCGAGGGCACCACGGTGGACGTGGGCACGTCCATCATCGCGGTGGACGTCGCGGGTGGCGCGGCCCCGGTGGAGGAGGCGCCCGCCGCCCCCGCCGAGCCCGCCGCGGAACCCGAGGAGAAGCCGGCCGCCCGCCAGCCCGTGCTGGTCGGTTACGGCGTGGCGACGTCCTCCACCCGCCGGCGCCCGCGCAAGCAGGCACCGGACGACACCGCCGGCCGGCAGGCGGCGGTGGCGGTCCAGGCGGAACTGAACGGCCACGGCGCCACGGCGGCCGCCCCCGCGGCACCCGCCGCCGCCCCCGCCGCCGCACCGCAGGACCGCCCGCTGGCGAAGCCGCCGGTGCGCAAGCTCGCCAAGGACCTGGGCGTCGACCTGGCCACGGTCACCCCGACCGGCCCGGACGGCGTCATCACCCGCGAGGACGTCCACGCGGCGGTGACCACGGCCCCGGCGCAGGCCCCGGCAGAGGCACAGGAGCAGGCAGCGGCCGTGCCGGCTGCCGTGCCCGCTCCGTCGGCCCCCGTGTCGTACGACACCGCACGGGAGACCCGTGTCCCGGTAAAGGGGGTGCGCAAGGCGACGGCGGCGGCGATGGTCGGTTCGGCGTTCACGGCGCCGCACGTCACGGAGTTCGTGACGGTCGACGTGACCCGCACCATGAAGCTGGTCGAGGAGCTCAAGCAGGACAAGGAGTTCGCGGGCCTGCGCGTGAATCCCCTCCTGCTGATCGCCAAGGCCCTGCTGGTCGCGATCAGGCGGAACCCGGACGTCAACGCCTCCTGGGACGAGGCGGCCCAGGAGATCGTGGTCAAGCACTACGTCAACCTGGGCATCGCGGCGGCCACCCCGCGCGGTCTGATCGTCCCGAACATCAAGGACGCCCACGCCAAGACCCTGCCGCAACTGGCCGAGTCCCTGGGCGAACTGGTGTCCACGGCCCGGGAGGGCAGGACCTCGCCGTCCGCGATGCAGGCGGGCACGGTCACGATCACCAACGTCGGCGTCTTCGGCGTCGACACGGGCACGCCGATCCTCAACCCGGGGGAGTCCGCGATCCTCGCGGTCGGCGCGATCAAGCTCCAGCCGTGGGTCCACAAGGGCAAGGTGAAGCCGCGTCAGGTCACCACCCTGGCGCTCTCCTTCGATCACCGCCTGGTCGACGGCGAGCTGGGCTCCAAGGTCCTGGCCGACGTGGCCGCGATCCTGGAGAACCCGAAGCGGCTGATCACGTGGGCCTGACGGCCACGAAGCGGTAGATCCAGCACGGCAGAAGGGCCCGCCGGTTCTCCGGCGGGCCCTTCTGCGGTGCGCGGGGGTCAGACCTTGCCGAAGCCGTAGCCCAGGAGCTTCTTGGCGTCCTTCTCGCGCTGGGCGGCGGAGGAGGAGGCGAGGACCGTGCCGATCACCGTCTTGCCGTTGCGGGTCGCGGCGAAGACCAGGCAGTACTTGGAGGTCGCGCCGGAGCCGGTCTTCACCCCGATCGTGCCCGCGTAGCTGCTGAGCAGGGAGTTCGTGTTGGTCCACGGCGCCATCGTGCGGGTGCCGCCCGACTTCGTCCGCGTCTTCGCCGTGTACTTCTTCGTCTTCACGATCGAGCGGAACGTCGAGTTCTTCATCGCGCTGCTCGCGATCTTCGTCAGATCGCGGGGCGTGGAGTAGTTCTTGCCGTTCCCGATGCCGTCGAACGAGTCGAAGTGGGTGTTCTTCAGCCCCAGCTTCTTGGCGTCCGCGTTCATCTTGCCGATGAACGACTTGACCCGCGCCGAGCGCGTCGAGCCCGTGCCGAACTTGTCGGCCAGCGCGTACGCCGCGTCGCAGCCGGACGGCAGCATCAGCCCGTACAGCAGCTGGCGCACGGTCACCTTGTCGCCGACGATCAGCCGCGCGGACGAGGCGTTCTTCGACACGATGTAGTCGCTGTACGCCTTCTGGATGGTGACCTTGGCGTCCAGGTTCAGATTCTTCTGCGCGAGCACGACCTTCGCGGTCATGATCTTCGTCGTCGAGCCGGTCGAACGGCGCGTGTCCGCGGCCTTCGAGTACAGCGACTTGCCGTTCCCGTTGTTCATCACGTAGCCGCCCTTGGCGACGATCGCGGGAACGGGAGCGGCCTGTACGGGAGCGGCCTGCGCCGGCGCCGCGGAGAGGGCGCCCGCCGAGACCAGGGCGCCGCTGGTCACGGCGACGCCGACGGCTCTGCGGAGGCGGATGGCCTGAGTGGCGATCTTCAAGTGAGATACCCCGATTGAGTTGAATGCCCCGGTGGTGCAGCGAAGTTGTGGGTGCGGCCGGCAGTGGGTCCGCACATGTCCGACTCCTTCCGGGGGCGGATGGTTGTACGCGGGGCGGGACGACTTTCCGGGTTCGGGGTGCAGTCCGCATCGTGGACGTATTCTTCCACGCGTACGTGATGTATCTATGCTGTCGGCATGACCAGCCTGGCTCCCGTGAAGCAAGCACCCGCCGCCGAGCGCGTCTACGGTCACGTCAAACGGGGCGTCCTGGAGCGCCGTTACGAGGGCGGCACGCTGCTCACCGAGGGCGAGCTGGCGGAGGCCGTGGGGGTCTCGCGCACCCCCGTGCGGGAGGCGCTGCTGCGGCTGGAGGCCGAAGGGCTGCTCAAGCTCTACCCGAAGAAGGGCGCCCTCGTGCTGCCGGTCTCCGCCCAGGAGATCGCCGACGTCGTGGAGACCCGGCTGCTCGTCGAGGAGCACGCCGCCCGGAAGGCGGTGCCCGCGCCGCCCGGCCTGATCGAGCGTCTGGAGCAGCTGCTGGCCCGGCAGAAGGAGCAGGCGGCCGCGGGCGACTTCGCCGCCGCCTCGGTGACCGACCGGTGCTTCCACGCCGAGATTGTCCGCAGCGGCGGCAACGAGATCCTCTCCCGCCTCTACGACCAGCTCCGCGACCGCCAGCTGCGCATGGGCGTCGCCGTGATGCACTCCCACCCCGACCGCATCGCCAAGACCCTGGCCGAGCACGAGGAGATCCTCCGGGCGCTGCGCGCGGGCGACGCGGAGGCGGCCGTGGGCGTGGTCCACCGGCACGTGGGCTGGTTCTCGCACCTGGCCAGGGGAGAGGTGCGATGAGCGCGGCCCGCCCCCGTACCGCCGTCCGGCCCGGCGATCCTCCCGGGGGCCGGCGCGCCCTCGCCGTCTGGGGGATCGGCGTCTCGGTCTACTTCGTCGCGGTCATCTTCCGCACGTCCCTGGGCGTGGCCGGACTCGACGCGGCCGACCGCTTCGGCGTCAACGCCTCGGCGCTCTCCACCTTCTCCATCCTCCAGCTGCTGGTCTACGCGGGCATGCAGATACCCGTCGGCCTGCTGGTGGACCGGCTCGGCACCAAGAGGGTGCTGGGCATCGGCGTCGTGCTGTTCACGGCCGGGCAGCTCGGCTTCGCCCTCTCGCCGTCGTACGGCACGGCGCTCGCCTCGCGGGCGCTGCTCGGCTGCGGTGACGCGATGACGTTCATCAGCGTGCTGCGGCTGGGCACCCGGTGGTTCCCGGCCCGGCGCGGGCCACTGGTGGGGCAGCTGGCCGGACTGGCCGGCATGGCGGGCAACCTGGTCTCCACGCTGGTCCTCGCCCGGCTGCTGCACGACATCGGCTGGACGGCGGCGTTCGCGGGCAGCTCGCTCGCGGGGGTCGTGGTGTTCGTGCTGCTGGTGCTGTTCCTCAAGGACCACCCCGAGGGCCACGAACCGGAGCCGGTGCCGCACCGGGGCGCCGCCTACGTACGCCGGCAGATCGCCGCGTCCTGGCGGGAGCCGGGGACCCGGCTGGGGCTGTGGGTGCACTTCACGACGCAGTTCCCGGCGATGGTGTTCCTGCTGCTGTGGGGCATGCCGTTCCTGGTGGAGGCGCAGGGCCTGTCCCGGGGCGTCGCCGGTGAGCTGCTGACGCTCGTGGTGCTCTCCAACATGGCCGTCGGGCTCGTCTACGGCCAGGTCGTCGCCCGGCACCACGGGGCGCGGCTGCCGCTGGCGCTGGGGACGGTCGGCGCGACCGCGCTGCTGTGGGCGGTGACGCTCGCCTACCCGGCGGACACCGCGCCGATGTGGCTGCTGGTGGTGCTGTGCGCGGTGCTGGGGGCCTGCGGGCCCGCCTCGATGCTCGGGTTCGACTTCGCCCGCCCGGCCAACCCGCCGGAGCGGCAGGGGACGGCGTCCGGGATCACGAACATGGGCGGCTTCGTCGCCTCCATGACGACGTTGTTCGCGATCGGGGTGCTGCTGGACGCGACGGGGGACGACTACGCCGTCGCCTTCTCGTCGGTGTTCGTGCTGCAGGCGCTGGGGGTCTCGCAGATCCTGCGGTTGCGGCGGCGGGCGGCGCGCCGGGAGTCGGAACGGCTGGTCGCCAGCCGGGTCTCCTCGGTGCACGTGCCCGTGTAGGCGCCCGGAGCCGGGCCGGGGCGGGCGGGGTGGGCCGAGCGGGCCCACGGCCCACCCGCGCCTCCTGGCGGGTGCCTCCCGGGCCCGGGGGCCTGGAAGGGCACGACCGGCCGTGACGTCTACGGGGTGACCGCGAAGTGCCGCAGGATCGCCGCCGCCAGGTCCAGATCGCCCTCCGTCTTCACCCGGTCCGCCGCCGCGTCCGCGCTCACCCGGCCGCAGGCCAGGCGGAAGAAGGTCTCCCAGTCGAGGGTGAGGGTGGCGGCGGGGCCGAGGGCGGGGGCCGTCTCGAGGGTGCCGCGGCCCTGGATGTCGACGCGGATCGTGCGCAGGAACTCCAGCGGGCCGTGCACGTCGATGACGACGGCCGAGCTGCGCGGCGCCTGCGCCTTCTCGGCGACCACGCGCGGCAGTTCGGCGAGCAGCACGTCCCGGGCGACGTGCGCGCCGGGCGAGTCGAGGTTGCCGGGGTGGCCGAGGGCCGTGCGCAGGTCCTGCTCGTGCGCCCAGACGTCGAAGGCGTGCCGGCGCATGGCCTCCTCCAGCGTCAGCTCCGTACCCAGCGGGCCGCGCACCCTGGCGTCCGGCTGCCGGTTCTCGTTGCGCAGCTGACGGTTGCGGCGGATGGTCATGAGCTCCAGCTCGGAGGTCATCTCCGGCGCCGTGTGGTGGCGGCGCACGTCGACCTGCATCTCCATGTACCGCTGGTGGTCGTTGGTGACGTGGAACAGGTCGCGCGGCAGGGTGTGGATGGGGCGGGGGTCCCCGTACATCTCGGAGTCGAGGCCGATGACGTGCGAGACCACGTCACGGACCGACCATCCCGGGCACGGTGTCCGCCGGTTCCAGTCGGCCTCCGGGAGGTGCTGCACCAGCTCGGATATCGCCTCGATGGAGTGGGACCAGGCGTCGGCATAGGGCTGGAGGGTGGGATGCAGACTCACGGAACGGGACCCCTCGGCGGTCGGTACACGGGCAGGTTGTGGCGGCGTTGCCAGTGGGCGGTGGCTGCACTCGGCGGGTGTCTCGGAACTCCCCGGGTTCTCGGCTTGGCTCGAACCCGGGAGGCCCCCAAGTTACGCTGCGGAGAGGCACCCCGGCAGTGCTTTCGTGTGACGATCGTAGGCCCGTGTGCGCGGGTCGAATGCCAGGACGGTGGTAGTGTGCGCGCTTCGTTGCTCCAAGTCGACGTGAACGAGGGCGAATCGGTCGAATCGCGCCGGCGCCGGGTCGCCGCGGCGGTACGGGATCAGGCCGCTGCCGATCTCGTGGTGCTCCCGGAGCTGTGGACCACGGGGGCGTTCGCGTACGAGGAGTTCGGCAGCGAGGCGGAACCCCTCGAGGGGCCGACGTCCGAGGCGATGGCCAAGGCCGCGAGCGACGCCGGCGTGTGGCTGCACGCGGGCTCGATCCCCGAGCGCGCCCCGGACGGCACCCTCTACAACACCTCGCTCGTCTTCTCCCCCTCCGGCGACCTGGCCGCCGCCTACCGCAAGATCCACCGCTTCGGCTTCGACCAGGGCGAGGCCGTGCTGATGGGGGCGGGCGACACGCTGGTGACGGTCCGGCTGCCGGAGACCGTGCTCGGCCTGGCGACCTGCTACGACCTCCGCTTCCCCGAACTCTTCCGCGGTCTCGTGGACGCCGGCGCCGAGACGCTCGTCGTCCCGGCGGGCTGGCCCGAGCGGCGCCGGTCGCACTGGACGCTGCTGGCCCGGGCGCGGGCGGTGGAGAACCAGGCGTTCGTCCTGGCGTGCGCGACGGCCGGGTCGCACGCCGGGATCGCGCAGGCGGGTCACTCGGCCGTGGTCGATCCGTGGGGTGAGGTCCTCGCGGAGGCGGGCCCCGGCGAGGAGGTCCTGACGGTGGACTTCGACCCGGCGACGGTGGCGGGCACCCGGGAACGCTTCCCGGCGCTCAAGGACCGCGTCCTGGGCCTGGACCGCCCCCGCCGCTGACCCCGGGGTCCCGCGCGGCGGGTCAGTCCTCCCGTTCCTTCTCCGCCAGGTGGATCACGCACACCGCCACCGCGATCAGCAGCGCCGGGTCGGCGTCCTCCCGCACGACGTCGACGCCGTAGGTGTCGCGGAGGGTGAGCCACCGGCGGGAGATCACGGCAAGCAGTTCGCCGTCGTACTCGACGGCGAACTCGCGGTCCAGGACACGGCCGCTGACGTCGAGTTCGGTGCTGCCGTCCGCCAGGGCCACCCGGTAGTGGTTGCGCAGCAGTGACAGCCGTTTGCGCCGGACCGTGGCGAGCGGTTCGTCACCGCGCTCGATCACCATCGTGTCCCGCAGGGCGAACATCTTCCGGCGGATGTCGACGAGTACCCGGCCCTCGGTGTCCTTCAGCTCGAAGGTGTCCCGCAGTCGCAGGGCCTTGCCGTCGACGAGGAAGACCTTGTCGCCCCGCTCGTCCTCGATCCAGTAGTCGTCGCCGATCCCCAGGATCCGGTCCCGCACGAGAAATCTCATGCATCCAGCACTTCCCCGTGCCCGCCGCCGAAACGCCGCCGGTAGGCCGACGGGCTGACCCCCGCCCCCCGGTCACGCCGGGGGCGGGGGTCAGCCCGGAGCACTCCCGGCCGCGCGGGGGCGTGGTCCGGGAGGGCCTGACGGCGGCCGTCCCGTGGCCCGCGTGAAGGCGCCGCTCAGACGCCGTAGCCGTCGCTGTAGCCGTCGCGGGTACGGGGGCGGGCGGGGTCGTCGACGACCGGCGTGGCCGGTGGTACGACGACCCGGCGCCGCCGGGCGATGCTGCTGAAGGTCGCGACGCCGATCAGACCGACGATCATGAAGATGATGCCGACCAGGTCAAGGTTGACACCCTGCATGTCCCAGTCGGTCGCGAACGTGAGGATTGCTCCCACGGCGATGAGGATGATGCATCCGCCGAGGCCCATGAGTGTCGCCTCCCTGTCCGGTGTCTCCGGTGTGCACCGGGTACCCGGACCGGCGGCTCCCATGCGCCGTGGCGTGACGGGGGGTTGACTAACCCTCAAGGAACGCCACGAGCGCGTTCGCCAGCAGGTACGGGTCCTTCGCGCCGCACAGTTCGCGGGCGCTGTGCATCGACAGGATGGCCACGCCGATGTCGACGGTCCGGATGCCGTGCCGGGCCGCGGTGATCGGGCCGATCGTGGTGCCGCACGGCATCGCGTTGTTGGAGACGAAGGACTGGAAGGGGACGCCCGCCTTCTCGCAGGCCGCGGCGAACACCGCCCGGCCCGAACCGTCCGTGGCGTACCGGTTGTTGACGTTGACCTTGAGGATGGGGCCGCCGTCGACGCGCGGGTGGTGCGTCGGGTCGTGCCGCTCCGCGTAGTTGGGGTGGACGGCATGACCGGTGTCGGAGGACAGGCAGACGGTGGCCGCGAAGGCCCGCGCCCGGTCCTCGTAGGAGCCGCCGCGCGCGAACACCGAGCGCTCCAGGACGCCGCCGAGCAGCGGGCCGTCCGCGCCGGTGTCGGACTGGGAGCCGTTCTCCTCGTGGTCGAACGCCGCGAGGACGGGGATGAAGGAGAGGTCGGAGCCCCGGCCCGCCACCGCCGCCAGCGCGGCCGTACCGGAGTGCACGGAGAGCAGGTTGTCCATGCGCGGGCCCGCCACCAGCTCGCGGTCGCGGCCCAGGTAGGCGGGCGGTTCGACGGGGTGCACGCTCAGGTCCCAGCCCGTGACCTCGCCGGCCGGAAGACCCGCGGTCTCCTCCAGGAAGGCGATGAGGTCGCCGTCGCGGACGTCGTCGCCCATGCCCCAGACGGGCTGCATGTGCCGCTGCTTGTCGAGCTTGAGGCCGTCGGAGTTGACCGCGCGGTCCAGGTGGATGGCGAGCTGGGGGACGCGCAGCAGCGGACGGTCGACGTCGACCAGGCGGCTGGAGCCGTCCCGCAGGGAGAGCCGGCCGGCCAGGCCCAGGTCGCGGTCGAGCCAGGAGTTGAGCAGCGGACCGCCGTAGATCTCCACGGCCACCTGGCGCCAGCCGTGCCCGCCGCTGTCGGG
The DNA here is from genome assembly GCF_014649835.1 of Streptomyces pilosus. Taxonomy (GTDB): domain Bacteria; phylum Actinomycetota; class Actinomycetes; order Streptomycetales; family Streptomycetaceae; genus Streptomyces; species Streptomyces pilosus. Next base: position 302,694 of record NZ_BMTU01000003.1, read on the forward strand.
GCGGGGCTTCACGCGCAGGGTGGGGGAGTCGGTGTGGGCGCCGACGATCCGGAAGGGGGTGTGCGCGGGGGCGCCCTCGGGGACGTACCAGGCGATGATCGCGCCGCCGCGCAGCACGTACTTGCCGCCGGCGGTCCCGTCCCAGGCGTCCGTCTCCGCGACCTGCCGGAAGCCCGCCTTCTCCAGCCGGTCGGCGGCGTTCGCCACGGCGTGGTACGGCGTGGGGCTCGCCGCCAGGAAGGACATCAGGTCGTCGGTGTGACCGCGATCGAAGCGGGGGGGTTCGCTCATGGGTTCACCTTAACGAGCGCGAGGGCCCGCCTCCCGGTGCGGGAGCGGGCCCTCGGACCCCTCGTCACGGGGTCTCCACGGCGTCTGTACGGGCTCGTCCTAGAACGCGGCCTCGTCCAGTTCCATCAGGTCCAGCTCGACACCCTCGGCGATCTTGCGGGCCAGGGTGACGCCCGGGAGGACGTTCGCCGCGAAGAACTTCGCGGCGGCGATCTTGCCGGTGTAGAAGGCCTTGTCCTTGGCGGAGGCCGTGGGGAGCTTCTCGGCGGCGACCGCGGCGCCCCGCAGGAGCAGGTAGCCGACGACGACGTCGCCGGAGGCCATCAGCAGGCGGGTGGTGTTGAGGCCCACCTTGTAGATGTTCTTGACGTCCTGCTCGGTGGCCGCGAGGTCGGTGAGCATCAGGCCGACGACGGCCTCCAGCTCGACGGCCGCCTTGGCCAGGTGCTCGCGGGCGCCCGCCAGCTCCTCGCCGCCCTCGCCGACCGCCAGGAACTTCTTGATCTCCTCGGCGAGCGTGTTCAGGGCGGCGCCCTGGTTGCGGACGATCTTCCGGAAGAAGAAGTCCTGGCCCTGGATGGCGGTGGTGCCCTCGTACAGGGTGTCGATCTTGGAGTCCCGGATGTACTGCTCGATCGGGTACTCCTGGAGGAAGCCGGAGCCGCCGAAGGTCTGCAGCGACTGCGCGAGCTGCTCGTAGCCCTTCTCGGAGCCGTAGCCCTTGACGATGGGCAGGAGCAGGTCGTTCAGGGCCTCCAGGGCGGAGACGTCCTCGCCGGCGGCCTCCTTGACCTGGATCTCGTCCTGGATGGAGGCCGTGTAGAGCACCAGGGCGCGCATGCCCTCGGCGTAGGCCTTCTGCGTCATGAGCGAGCGGCGCACGTCGGGGTGATGGGTGACGGTGACCTTGGGCGCGGTCTTGTCCATGAAGTTCGCCAGGTCGGGGCCCTGGACGCGCTCCTTGGCGTACTCCAGGGCGTTGAGGTAGCCCGTGGAGAGCGTGGAGATCGCCTTCGTGCCGACCATCATGCGGGCGAACTCGATGATGCGGAACATCTGGCGGATGCCGTCGTGCTTGTCGCCGATCAGCCAGCCCTTGGCGGGGTGCTGGTCGCCGAAGGTCATCTCGCAGGTGTTGGAGGCCTTCAGGCCCATCTTGTGCTCGACGTTGGTGGCGTAGACGCCGTTGCGCTCGCCCAGCTCGCCGGTCTCGAAGTCGAAGAGGTACTTCGGGACGAGGAAGAGGGACAGGCCCTTGGTGCCGGGTCCCGCGCCCTCGGGGCGGGCCAGCACGTAGTGGAGGATGTTCTCCGACATGTCGTGCTCGCCCGAGGTGATGAAGCGCTTCACGCCCTCGATGTGCCAGGAGCCGTCCTCCTGCTGCACGGCCCTGGTGCGGCCGGCGCCCACGTCCGAGCCGGCGTCCGGCTCGGTGAGCACCATCGTGGAGCCCCACTGCTTCTCCGTGGCGACCTTGGCTATGTGCTTCTGGACCTCGTTGCCCTCCTCGAAGAGGATGCCGGCGAACGCAGGGCCCGAGGAGTACATCCACACGGCCGGGTTGGCGCCCAGGATGAGCTCGGCGTAGGCCCAGATCAGGGAGCGGGGCGAGGTGGTGCCGCCGATCTCCTCGGGCAGGCCGAGGCGCCAGTACTCGGAGTCCATGTAGGCCTGGTAGCTCTTCTTGAAGGACGCGGGGACCGGCGCGGTGTTGGTCTGCGGGTCGAAGACCGGCGGGTTGCGGTCGGCGTCGGTGAAGGACTCCGCCAGCTCGTTCTCCGAGAGGCGCGTCATCTCCTCCAGGATGCTCTTGGCGGTCTCGACGTCCATCTCCTGGAACGGGCCGGTGCCGTACAGCTTGTCGCGCCCGAGTACTTCGAAGAGGTTGAACTCGATGTCGCGGAGATTCGACTTGTAGTGCCCCATGGCGACGGCTCCGTAAGAGAGAGATCGGCGAGGCACTGTCTCCTCGCACCTAGTACACGTACCAGCAAGTAGCTCCGATGATGCTACCCGTCGGTAATAAGAAGCAACCCCGATCCGGACATCTGTGACTCAGCCCTCCCGTGGGGTCGTTAGTCTGTGCGGCATGTACGGCTACGACCAGAGCGCGGGCACGCAGCAGGGCTACGTACCGCCGCAGCAGCAGATGCCGGGCGGGTACGGGCAGCAGGCGCCGCTGTACCCCGAGCCGTCCGCGCCCTCGCTCGCCGACGCCGTGCGCGCCTTCACCACGGGCCAGCTGGCGGCCGAGGACTTCCAGCAGGTCTTCGCCACGTCCAAGGTCTACTGCCCGCGCGGTGACAACCCCGGTTTCCTCGCCCTGCACAACACCCAGCAGCCGGTGATCCCGATGTTCACCTCGCTGAAGGAGTTGCGGCGGTACGCGGGCAAGGAGTCCAAGTACTTCGTGATCACCGGCGCCGAGGTGATCGACCTGCTGCCGACCGGCTACGGCTTCGTGCTCGACATGGAGGGCGAGCACCGGATGGTGTTCGACGCGAAGGCCGTGGAGCAGATGGTGGAGTTCGCCATGCGCCGGATGTATGGCTGAAGATGTGCCGCGCAGGCGGCTGAAGTCGTCGCGCGGACGGCCTGGAGCCCGCCGACCTTGTCACTCCAGAGCGGAGCCCGGAGGGAATTCCCTCCGGGCTTCCTCTGTTCCGGGTGGCAGGAAGTTCAACGCTCAACTAAACTGGGCGTACCCAAGGAGGTACATCGACGGGATCTTCGACCACCATGACTCCAACGGCGGTGGCGGCACGATCACCAACGGCGACACCCAGTGGATGACGGCCGGCAGCGGCCTGCTGCACATCGAGGCGCCGCCGGAGCAGCTCGTCATGTCCGGCGGGCTCTTCCACGGGCTCCAGCTGTGGGTGAACCTCCCGGCCAAGGACAAGATGATGGCGCCCCGCTACCAGGACATCCGCAGCGGCAGCGTCCAGCTGCTCACCTCCCCCGACGGCGGTGCCCTGCTCCGGGTCATCGCCGGTGAGCTGGACGGTCACGAGGGCCCGGGCATCACCCACACGCCGATCACGATGGTCCACGCGACGCTGGCGCCCGGCGCCGAGGTCACCCTGCCCTGGCGGGAGGACTTCAACGGCCTGGCGTACGTCATGGCCGGCCGCGGCTCGGTCGGCGCCGAGCGCCGTCCGGTCCACCTCGGCCAGACCGCGGTCTTCGGCACCGGCTCCTCGCTGACCGTCCGCGCGGACGAGAAGCAGGACGCGCACACCCCCGACCTGGAGATCGTCCTCCTCGGCGGGCGGCCCATCCGGGAGCCGATGGCGCACTACGGGCCGTTCGTGATGAACACCAAGGCCGAGCTCATGCAGGCCTTCGAGGACTTCCAGAAGGGCCGGCTCGGCACGGTCCCCGCCGTGCACGGCATGTCGGAGAAGGGCCCGCAGCAGGCCTGACCGGCGGTGCTCCCGGCCGCGGGCGGACGCGACGGCGTCCGCCCGCGGCCGTTCAGCCGGCGGGGTCGGTGCCGTCCTTCTCGTACAGCTCGAACCAGATGGTCTTGCCCTCGCCGCGCGGGTCGACGCCCCAGGTGTGGGCGAGGAGCTGGACCAGGACCAGACCGCGCCCGGAGGACGCCAGCTCGCCCGGCCGGCGCCGGTGCGGCAGGTCGTCGCCGCCGTCGGTGACCTCGACCCGGATGCGGCGGCCGTCCCCTCCGTCGGCGACCTCGGCGAGCAACAGGGCGTCGGTGTCGGTGTGCACCAGGACGTTGGTGAGCACTTCCGACAGCAGCAGCACCGCCGAGTCCACCTGGTCCGCCGAGGACCAGTCGTGCAGCAGCTCCCGCAGCTGGTGCCGGGCCACCGCGATCCGCTCGGGCTCGGCCTGGGCCACGGTCAGCATCGTGCGGCGCACCGGCGGCCGCACCGTGTCCGGCTCCGCGCCGCACCCGCAGCCGCCGCCGTGCCGGGACAGCAGCAGCACGGCGATGTCGTCCTCGCGGCGGTCGATCAGCGGACCGGTGCTGTGGTGGGAGGACGGGCCGTGCACCGCCTGGACCAGGGCGTCGGCCAGTTCCTCCGGGGTGCCCCGGTGCTGCTCCAGGACGGTGCGCAGACGCCGGCGGCCGGTGTCCAGGTCGTGGCCGCCGGTCTCGATCAGCCCGTCCGTGCAGATCATCAGTGTCTCGCCCGGCTCCAGGACCAGCCGGGTGGTCGGGTAGTCGGCGTCCGGGTCGATGCCCAGCGGCAGCCCGCCCGCCGTCGGCGGCGTCAGCACCGTCGCGTCCGCCATGCGGACCACCGGCTCCGGGTGCCCGGCGCGGGCGACCTCCAGCACGCCGCTCACCGGGTCGACCTCGGCGTACAGACAGGTGGCGAAACGCAGCTCGGCCGGGTCCGCCTCGCTGATGCCGTGCAGGAAGCGGGAGGCGCGGGAGAGCACGGCGTCGGGCCGGTGGCCCTCGGAGGCGTACGCCCGCAGCGCCGTCCGCAGCTGCCCCATCAACCCCGCGGCCCGTACGTCGTGCCCCTGCACGTCGCCGATGACGAGCGCGAACCGCTCTCCCCCGGGCAGCGGGATCACGTCGTACCAGTCGCCGCCGATCTGGAGGCCGCCGCCGGTGGGGATGTAGCGGGCGGCGATGCCCATGCCCGGGATGCCGGGGCCGAGCTTCGGCATCATCGAGCGCTGCAGACCGTCCGTCAGCGCACGCTCGCTCTCGGCCGTGCCCGCGCGGGACAGCGCCTGCGCCAGCATCCGGGCCACCGTGGTCAGCACCGACCGCTCGTCGGGGGTGAAGGCGACCGGGTAGGCGAAGGCCGCCAGCCAGGTGCCCATCGTGCGGCCGGACGCCGTCAGGGGGAGGAACGCCCAGGAGCGGCGGCCGAAACGCTGGGCGAGCGGCCAGGTGAGGGGGTAACGGGTCCGGTACTCCTCCGGGGAGGAGATGTAGACCGCGCGGCCGGTGCGCACCACCTCGGCGGCCGGGTAGTCCGTGTCCAGCGGCATGTAGAAGGGGTTGTCGGCGCCGGGCTCGTGTCCGTGGTGGCCGATGATCGTGAGCTGGTCGCCCTCCACCCCGAAGACGGCCAGCCCGTCCGGTGTGAACCCCGGCATCGACAGGTTGGCCGTGACCCGCAGCACCTCCTGCGTCGACCGCGCCTCCGCCAGCGCGCGGCCCGCGTCCAGCAGGAACGCCTCCCGTGAGCGCCGCCAGTCACCGGTGACCGCGGCGCGGCCGGCGGCCGTGCCCGGTGTCGGCTCGGTGACCTCCTGGAGGGAACCGGTCAGGACGTACGCCTTGCGGGCACGGTCGAAGGAGGGCTTGGAGCGGCTGCGTACGACCCGGACGACCCTCTTGCGGTCGTCCATGATCCGGATGCGCACCTCGGCGATGGTGCCCTCGGCGACGGCGAGCTGCACCACTCCGGTGATCTCGTTCCAGTCGACGGGGTGCAGCCGGGCCCTGACCTGGGGTTCGGTGAGCGTGACCTCCCGGGCGGGCAGGCCGAGCAGCCGTGCCGCCACGGCGTCCACCGTGACCAGCCCGGCGGCGGTGTCCCAGTGCCACACCCCGGTGTCCAGGGCGGCGAGGACGTCCCCCAGGGCGGGCAGGGGCTCACCAGTGCGCATTGCACCACTTTAGGAAGAGGGGGGCGAAAAGTTCCACTGCGGCCACCTCGTCATGGCAGCGAAGCGACAGCGGCCCGGCCGGTAGGCTTGGGGGAGTTTCACGTGAAACAACGACCCCGATCCGCGAAGGCTGGATGAACGACGATGCATCGGTACAGGTCCCACACCTGCGGCGAGCTCCGCGCCTCTGACGTCGGAACCGACGTCCGGCTGAGTGGCTGGCTGCACAATCGGCGCGACCTGGGCGGCATTCTCTTCATCGATCTGCGCGATCACTACGGCATCACCCAGCTCGTGGCGCGCCCCGGCACCGAGGCGTACGAGGCGCTGGACAAGCTCTCCAAGGAGACCGTCGTCCGCGTCGACGGCAAGGTCGTCTCGCGCGGTGCGGACAACGTCAACGCCGAGCTGCCGACCGGTGAGGTCGAGGTCGAGGTCGGCACGGTGGAGGTGCTGGGCGCGGCCGCCCCGCTGCCCTTCACGATCAACGCCGAGGACGGCGTCAACGAGGAGCGGCGCCTTGAGTACCGCTTCCTCGACCTGCGCCGCGAGCGCATGCACCGCAACATCCTGCTGCGCACGTCGGTCATCTCGGCGATCCGCCAGAAGATGACGGCGCTGGGCTTCAACGAGATGGCGACGCCGATCCTGAGCGCCACCTCCCCCGAGGGCGCCCGCGACTTCGTCGTCCCCTCCCGCCTCAACCCCGGCAAGTTCTACGCGCTGCCGCAGGCGCCGCAGCAGTTCAAGCAGCTGCTGATGGTCTCCGGCTTCGACCGCTACTTCCAGATCGCGCCCTGCTTCCGCGACGAGGACGCCCGCGCGGACCGGTCGCCGGGCGAGTTCTACCAGCTCGACGTGGAGATGAGCTTCGTCGAGCAGGAGGACGTCTTCCAGCCGATCGAGAAGCTGATGACCGAGCTGTTCGAGGAGTTCGGGGGTGGCCGTCACGTGACGTCGCCGTTCCCGCGCATCCCGTTCCGCGAGGCGATGCTGAAGTACGGCTCCGACAAGCCGGACCTGCGCGCCCAGCTGGAGCTCGTCGACATCACCGACGTGTTCGAGGGCTCGGAATTCAAGGCGTTCGCCGGCAAGCACGTCCGCGCGCTGGCCGTGCCGGACGTCTCCGCCCAGCCCCGCAAGTTCTTCGACCAGCTCGGTGACTACGCGGTCTCCCAGGGCGCCAAGGGCCTGGCCTGGGTGCGCGTCGGCGAGGACGGCTCGCTGACCGGCCCGATCGCGAAGTTCCTGACGGAGGCGAACGTCGCGGAGCTGACCAAGCGCCTCTCGCTGGCGCCCGGCCACGCGGTGTTCTTCGGCGCGGGCGAGTTCGACGAGGTCTCGAAGATCATGGGCGCGGTGCGGGTCGAAGCCGCCAAGCGCGCCGGCCACTTCGAGGAGAACGTCTTCCGCTTCTGCTGGATCGTCGACTTCCCGATGTACGAGAAGGACGAGGAGACCGGCGCGATCGACTTCTCCCACAACCCCTTCTCGATGCCGCAGGGCGGTCTGGAGGCCCTGGAGACCCAGGATCCGCTGGACATCCTGGGCTGGCAGTACGACATCGTCTGCAACGGTGTCGAGCTGTCCTCCGGGGCGATCCGGAACCACGAGCCGGAGATCATGCTAAAGGCGTTCGAGATCGCGGGCTACGACCGCGAGACGGTCGAGGAGAAGTTCGCCGGCATGCTCCGCGCGTTCCGCTTCGGCGCCCCGCCGCACGGCGGCATCGCCCCCGGCGTCGACCGCATCGTCATGCTCCTCGCCGACGAGCCCAACATCCGCGAGACGATCGCCTTCCCGCTCAACGGCAACGCCCAGGACCTGATGATGGGCGCCCCGACCGAACTGGACGAGGCCCGCCTCAGGGAGCTGAGCCTCTCGGTCCGCAAGCCGCAGCCGAAGTAGTCCCGCCGGAAGCAGCGAAGGGGCCCGGAACCGACTCGGTTCCGGGCCCTTGCCATGTGCGGGATCTACAGCCGCTCAGTGCCCGATGAACAGGTCCTCCGCGGTCGGAGTGGACTCCAGACCGACCTCCACCACCTCGAACCAGTACTTCGTGGTCACCACTGCCGCGTCGGTGACCTCCGGGACCGTCTGCGGTCCTAGGACGAACGGACGGGTGATCCGGCTCGTCCAGGTGCCCACGGTGCTTTCGAAAGGCCCCGTCGCCCAGGCCGCCGTGGAACGGTCGCGGTGGAAGTCCGTCTTCACGGACGGTGGTGGGCCCAGTGCCTCGAAGACGGGGGTGAGGGCCTCCGGGTGCTCCTGGAAGAGCCGGTGGGAGGCCTCATGTGGTGAACGGGTCAGCGCGCCACGAACTGGGTGAGGATGGCCTGGACCTCGTAGATGTCGACGCCCTTGGTGAAGGTCTTCTGGATGGGGGCCTGGGAGCCGGAGAGCCAGATCTTGAGTTCGGCGTCGAGGTCGAAGGTGCCGGCGGTCTCCACCGCGAAGTGGGTGATGCTGCGGTAGGGGATGGAGTGGTACTCCACCTTTTTGCCGGTGATGCCCTGCTTGTCGACCAGGATCAGCCGGCGGTCGGTGAACAGGATGGTGTCGCGGATCAGCAGGAACGCGGCGTGCACCTGCTCGCCGTGGCCGAGGAGACGGGCGTAGTCCTGCTGTGCCTGGGCCGGGTCGACGGTGTGCGCGTTGCCGAAGAGTGCCATGGAAAGGGTCCCCCCACGGGAGTGATGACGGCGGTCGGGTGTCGGCCGCCTTCATATGATCTTCGCAAAGGGACAGGGCCCGGGAGAAGAGGCGCTCTGCTCCCGGGCCCTGCTGTGGCGATCGCGTTACGCGGTCGGCTTCTCCTCGAGACGGGGGAAGAGGACCGCGCCCTTGGTGACCGTCGAACCGGCGGGCAGCAGGCCCCAGGTGCCGGCCTGCTGGACGTTCTGGCCGGCGAGGGCGCCGAGGCCGGCCTCCGCGCCGAGGGAGTCCCAGAGCTTCTGGGAGGTCTCCGGCATGACCGGGTTGAGGAGGACGGCCACCGCGCGGAGGGACTCCGCGGCCGTGTAGAGGATGGTGGCCAGGCGGGCCCTGCCCTCGGGCGAGTCGTCCTTGGCGACCTTCCAGGGCTCCTGCTCGGTGATGTAGCCGTTGACCTGCTTCACGAAGTCGAACACCGCCAGGATGCCGCCCTGGAAGTCCAGCTCCTCGCCGATGCGGCGGTCCGCCTCGGCGACGGCCTTGGCCAGCCCGTCGTGGACGGCCTGCTCGGCCTCGCCGTCGGCGGTCGCCGCCGGCAGTTCGCCGCCGAAGTACTTGCCGACCATCGCGGCGACGCGGGAGGCGAGGTTGCCGTAGTCGTTGGCCAGCTCGCTGGTGTAGCGGGCGGAGAAGTCCTCCCAGGAGAAGCTGCCGTCCTGACCGAAGGCGATCGCGCGCAGGAAGTACCAGCGGTACGCGTCCACGCCGAAGTGCGAGGTCAGGTCCTGCGGCTTGATGCCGGTCAGGTTGGACTTGCTCATCTTCTCGCCGCCGACCATCAGCCAGCCGTTCGCGGCGATCTTCCCCGGCAGGGGGAGGCCCTGCGCCATCAGCATGGCCGGCCAGATGATCGCGTGGAAGCGGAGGATGTCCTTGCCGACGAGGTGGACGTCGGCGGGGAAGGTCGACCCGAACTTCTCCGGGTTCTCGTTGTAGCCGACCGCCGTGGCGTAGTTCAGCAGCGCGTCGACCCACACGTAGATGACGTGCTTGTCGTCCCACGGGACCGGCACGCCCCAGTCGAACGTCGAGCGGGAGATGGACAGGTCCTGGAGGCCCTGGCGGACGAAGTTCACGACCTCGTTGCGCGCGGACTCGGGCTGGATGAAGCCCGGGTTGGCCTCGTAGTGGGCGAGCAGCTTCTCGCTGTACTCGCTCAGCTTGAAGAAGTAGTTCTCCTCGCTGAGGATCTCCACCGGCTTCTTGTGGATCGGGCACAGCTTCTGGCCCGCGTGGTCGCCCTCGCCGTCGAGCAGCTCGCCGGGGAGCTTGTACTCCTCGCAGCCCACGCAGTACGGGCCCTCGTAGCCGCCCTTGTAGATCTCGCCCTTGTCGTACAGGTCCTGCACGAACTCCTGGACGCGGTCGGTGTGCCGCTTCTGCGTGGTGCGGATGAAGTCGTCGTTCGCGATGTCGAGGTGCTCCCACAGGGGCTTCCACGCCTCCGTGACGAGCTTGTCGGCCCAGGCCTGCGGGGTGACCCCGTTCGCCTCGGCCGTGCGCATGATCTTCTGACCGTGCTCGTCCGTGCCGGTGAGGTACCACACCTTCTCGCCGCGCTGGCGGTGCCAGCGGGTGAGCACGTCGCCTGCGACGGTCGTGTAGGCGTGGCCCAGGTGAGGAGCGTCGTTGACGTAGTAGATGGGGGTCGAGACGTAGTACGCCTTCGCTCCCTGCTTCTCTGATCCAGTGGCCGCCATGGGCGAAATCCTACTGGCCCGGTGGGGGTCGGCTCACACGCGTTTCGGGGGGTGGACGGGGGGCTTCCGGTGCCCTGTCCCGTCCACCCCCCGGGGGTGTCGTGCGTGCGGCCGCGGTGTGCGGCCCGGTGCCGGTGTCCGGCGCGGTGTCCGGTGCGGTGTCCGGTGCCCCTACGGGCGCCAGGACGCCAGGACGGCCTCGTACAGCTCCGCGTCGGTGAGCTCCCGCGGGGTCTCGCCGGCCAGGAAGTGCGAGGTGTTCGGCGTCTTGAGCTTGCGGAGGTAGTCGAACGCCTTGTTCTCCGGGTCGCCGAACGCGACGAACGAGAAGAAGACGCTGGGGTGGGTCTTCGCGGCCTCGGTGAGGGCCTGGGTGGCCGGGGTCTTCGCGTCCGGGGCACCGTCCGTCTGGAAGACCACCAGGGCGGGCGTGTCGGGGCCGGGGCCCGACGCGTCGTGCTGCGCGAGGACCTCCGCGACGGCCGCGTGGTAGCTGGTGCGGCCCATACGGCCCAGCGAGGCGTGCAGGGTGTCGATCCTGTCCTCGAAGTCGGTGAGGGCGAGGTCGCCGGTGCCGTCGAGCTCGGTGGAGAAGAAGACGACCTTGAGGGTGGCCTCGGGGTCGAGGTGGGCGGCGAGGGCGAGGGTCTGCTCGGCCAGTGCCTGGGCGGAGCCGTCCTTGTAGTACGGGCGCATGGACGCGGAGCGGTCGAGGACGAGGTAGACCTTGGCGCGGGTGCCGGTGAGGCCGTGCTTGGCGAGGGCGGTGGCGGCGGCCTTGTGGGCGGTGCCGAGGGTGGCGGGGACGGGGGCCTCCGGCTTGCGGTCCGGGGTGGCCTCGGACTCGGACTCGGCGTCCGCTTCTGCCTCGGGCTCCGTCTCCGTCTTCACGTCGGCCTCGGCCGCGGCTGCGGGCTCGGGCTCCGCTTCCGGCTTGGGCTCGGATTCCGCTTCGGCCTCGGCTTCGCCTTCGGCCGGGGAGTCGTTCCCACCCGCACCACCCGTGCGGCTTTCGTCGTCGGGTGCGGGTGGCCCCTGCGGGGCGGTCTCGCCGTCGGCGGCTGCGGGTGCGTCCTCGGTGGCGGGAGCGGGCTCGGCGTCCGCCTGCGGCTTTGCTTCCGTGACCGGCTCGACCTCGGCTGCGGGCTCGGGCTCCGCTTCGGCCTTGGGCTCGGCTTCCGGCTCCGGCTCGGCGTCGGCTTCGGCCTTGGGCTCGGGCTTGGCCTCCGCCTTGGGGTCCGGCTCCGGCTCCGGCTCAGTGTCGGGTTCAGCCTTGTCTTCCGCCTTGGGCTCAGGCTCCGTCTTCGCCTCGGCTTCGGGCTCCGGCTGGGCTTCGACCTTGGGCTCGGGCTTGGCCTCCGCCTCCGGCTCCGGCTCGGGCTTGGCCTCCGCTTCGGGCTCCGGCTGGGCTTCGGCCTTGGGCTCGGGCTTGGCCTCCGCCTTGGGCTCCGGCTCCGGCTCCGGCTCGGCGCCGGCTTCGGCCTTGGGCTCGGGCTTGGCCTCCGGCTCCGGGTTGGGGCTGGGCTTCGGCTCGGTGGTGGCTGTTGTGGGGGGCGGGGTGTCGTCCGCGGGGGGAGTGGGGTGGGGGACCGTGATGTTGTCGAACGCGGCGCTGACGAGGTCGTGTTCGTCGCGTTGTTCCGGGACCGAGGCCGTGGCGGGGGCCGGTTCCGGGGACGGGGAGGGAATCGCCGGGGACGGCTCGGGCGATGTCGGAGCGGCCGTTTGCGTCGGCTCGGCGGCCTGCGCCGTACCCTCCGCTTCGGCGGCCCTCGCTTTGCGTGACCGTCCGAACGCGTTCCGCAGGAGAGTGAGAATGCCCATGTGCGCAACCCTTCGCGTGAGTTGATGCCCGTCAATCCCTGGCCAGGACGGACACGTAAGGTTAGCGGCCCGCAAGGGCGATCTTGGGCAGGGTTGGGTTTGCGGAATCGTATATGTCAAGAGTGCGATCCGGCCTGCGAGCGGCGGGTCGGATTCTCGCGGCCCAACTTCCGCCGCGCCCTCGCAGGTTCACCCGTCGTTCACCCGGGCGCCCGGCTACCGCACATATGTGCCCCTACGGTCTCGCTGACACCACGGGCACCCAAGGAGAAAAAAACGTGCGAAAGCTGCTGCCGTTGATCGGAACGCCGTCCGGTTCGCACCCCGGCGGCCGGTCCGCCCTGACTTGTCGTTTCCGGTGTGGTGACGCCTGCTTCCACGAGGTGCCCAACACCAGCTCCAACGAGTACGTCGGTGACGTCATCGCCGGCGCGCTCAGCCGCAGGTCCGTGATGCGCGCCGCCGCCGTGGTGACCGTCGCCGCGGCCGGCGCCGGTGCGGTCGGCGTCGCCGCCGCTCCCGAGGCGCAGGCGGCCGCGGTCGCGGGGGGCCGCCCCCGGCCCACACCCAAGGGTGCCCGCGGTCTGCGGTTCACGCCCGTCGCGCCCAACACGAACGACGCCGTGACCGTGCCGGAGGGCTACCGGCAGAACGTCGTCATCCGCTGGGGCGAGCCCATCCTGCGCGGTGCGCCCGCCTTCGACCCGGAGCGGCAGACCGCCAAGGCGCAGGCGGGGCAGTTCGGCTACAACTGCGACTTCCTGTCGCTGCTGCCCCTCAAGGGCGAGCGCGGCCGGCAACTGCTCGTCGCCAACCACGAGTACACCGACGAGATCCTGATGTTCCGGGACTACGACGCCGACAACCCCACCCGCGAGCAGGTGGAGATCGCCTGGGCCGCGCACGGCCTGGCCGTGGTGGCGGTGGAGGAGGAGCGCGGGAGCGGCAGGCTGACGGCCGTCCACCGGCACCAGCTCAACCGGCGGCTCACCGCGACCTCCGAGTTCCGGCTGACCGGGCCGGCCGCCGGGTCGGACCTGGTGAAGACGTCCGCCGACCCGACCGGGCGGAAGGTGCTCGGCACCCTCAACAACTGCGCCGGCGGCACCACCCCGTGGGGCACCACCCTGCACGGCGAGGAGAACTTCAACCAGTACTTCGCCCACGGCAGCAGCGCGACCGACAAGCGGTACGGCATCGGCACCGGCGCCACCGAGCGCAAGTGGGAACGCTTCGACAAGCGGTTCGACCTGGCCCAGGAGCCGAACGAGGCGCACCGCTTCGGGTACGTCGTCGAGCTCGACCCGTACGACCCCGACTCCGTCCCGCGCAAGCACACCGCGCTCGGCCGGTTCAAGCACGAGGCGGCGACCGTGCGGCTCACGCACGACGGCCGGCCGGTCGTCTACAGCGGGGACGACGAGCGGTTCGACTACTTCTACAAGTTCGTCGGCAGCAAGCGGATGCGGCACGGCAACAGCCGCTCCGCCCGCGAGCACAACCTCTCGCTGCTCGACGAGGGGACCCTGTACGTCGCCCGGCTGACCGGTGACTCGCCGGCGATCGAGATCGACGGCACGGGCAAGCTGCCCCGGGACGGCGAGTTCGACGGCAGCGGCGAGTGGATCCCGCTGGCCACCGCCACCGCCCGCGGTTCCGTCTCGCACGTCGAGGGCATGACCGCCGAGGAGGTCTTCGTCTTCACCCGGCTGGCCGGTGACAAGGTCGGCGCCACCAAGATGGACCGGCCCGAGGACATCGAGCCCAACCCGGTCACCGGCAAGGTGTACGTCGCCCTGACCAACAACACCCGGCGCGGTGTCGACGCCAACCCCAAGGCGGACGAGGCCAATCCGCGCCACGCCAACAAGCACGGGCACGTCCTGGAGCTGACCGAGCGCTGGAACCGGCCGGAGAGCACCCGGTTCGCCTGGTCGCTGTTCCTGGTCGCCGGTGACCCGGAGGACCCGGCGACGTACTTCGCCGGATTCCCGAAGGACTCCGTCAGCCCGATCTCCTGCCCGGACAACGTCGCCTTCGACGACCACGGCAACCTGTGGATCTCCACCGACGGCAGCGCCCTCGGCTCCCACGACGGCCTCTTCGGCGTCGCCACCCGCGGTGACCGGCGCGGTGAGCTGAAGCAGTTCCTGACCGTGCCGAAGGGCGCGGAGACCTGCGGCCCGGTCATCCAGGACCGGCGGGTGCTGGTCGCCGTGCAGCACCCGGGCGAGGTGGACGGCGCGACGGTCGCCGCGCCCGCCAGCACCTGGCCGGACGGGCCGGGCACCTACGTCCGTCCGTCGGTGGTCGCGGTGTACCGGGCGGACGGCAGGGACATCGGCGTCTGACGCGAGCCGTCGAAGGGAGGGGCCGGAGGACGGGGGCCCGGTGGCACCAGGTCCTCCAGCCACTCCCGGTACGCCGGTGCCTGGCGTGCCACCTCCCGGTAGGCGTCGGCCAGGTCGGGGTAGACGCCCTCCAGCTCGCTGTCCGTGCGGGCCGCCAGCAGCAGCCGTACGCCGAGCGGATCGCCGTACAGCCGGCGCACGGCCGTCTCGGGGCGGGACGGCGAGGTCGGCTGGCACACGGTGACGGCCTCGCCGGTGGCCACCAGCGACGCGGCCGTGTGGTAGTCGCCGTGCAGCACCCGGGGGCTGATCCCCGCGGCGCGCAGGACACGGCGTACGGCGTCCCATTCGCCGTCGACCGCCGGGTCGATCATCCAGCGGTCGCCGGCCAGCTCGGACAGGTGGACGACCGGCCGCGCGGCGGCCGGGTGGTCGGCCGGAAGCGAGACGCACTGCGGTTCGCGCTCGATGAGGACCCGGGTGCGCAGGCTCTCGGGGATGCGCAGCGGGCAGCCCTCGACCTCGTGCACGAAGGCGACGTCGAGCTGGCCGTCGGCCACCATGCGCAGCAGGGCGTTGGCGGAGACGTCCATGTGCAGGGTGGGCTCCTGCCAGTGCCGGCGCAGCCGGCGCAGCCAGCCGGCGAGGGCACGGCTCGCGGTGGAGCCGATGCGCAGCTGCCGGCCGCCGACGGCGGCGGCCCGGGCCTCGGTGACCAGGGAACGCAGCTCGGTGACGAGCGGACGGGCACGGCTGAGCACCAGCCGGCCCAGCGGTGTGGGGCGGCAGCCGGTGCGGGCGCGCACGAACAGGGCGCCGCCCAGCTCCTGTTCGATGCGCCGCAGCTGCGTGCTCAACGAGGGCTGGGCCACGCCTAACTGACGTGCGGCACGGTGCAGACTGCCGGTGTCGGCGATCGCGCACAGCGCCCTGAGGTGCCTGACCTCAAGCTCCATGGCCTGGGAGGGTAAGGCGGAAGTTCAGCTTTCACCAGACTCACAAACCCCGTCCGTTCAGGCGGAGTCGGGCGGGCGGGACGGCTTGGCCGGAGTGCGGCGATAGCGCGGTCCTATCAGCGGTTGCCATCATCACAGCCGCCGGAGCGGCGCGGACACTCACCGATGACACGTGACTCACCCCCACCGAAGGAGTCATCGATGCGTACACGTCTGCGCACGCCCCTGTCCTTCCTCGCCGCCGCCGGCCTGAGCGTCACGGCTCTCGGTCTCGGCGCGGCCCCGGCGGCCGCCGCTCCCGCTCCCCTCGACGCGGCGCCCTCGTTCGCCGCGTACGACGGGTCCTCGGAGGAGGCCGCGGCCACCCGTGCGTTCTTCGAGGCCGTGCTGAAGTCGGCGGCGGAGAAGCGGGCCGCGAACCCGTCGAGCGCCGCCGCCGTCACCGTCGTCTACAACGCCTCCCGCGCGCCGTCGTTCGCCACGCAGATAGCCCGCAGCACGCAGATCTGGAACAGCTCGGTCTCCAACGTGAGACTCCAGGCCGGCACGTCGGGTGCCGACTTCTCGTACCGCGAGGGGAACGACTCGCGCGGTTCGTACGCGTCGACGGACGGGCACGGGCGGGGGTACATCTTCCTCGACTACCGGCAGAACCAGGTCTACAACTCCACGCGGGTGACCGCGCACGAGACGGGGCACGTGCTGGGGCTGCCGGACCGCTACTCGGGGCCGTGCAGTGAGCTGATGTCCGGGGGCGGTCCCGGGCCGTCGTGCACGAACGCGTACCCCAACTCCGCCGAGCGGTCCCGGGTGAACCAGTTGTGGGCGAACGGGTTCGCCGCGGCGTTGGACGAGGCGGAGAAGGCGCTGCAGAAGTCCGCGCGGTAGGCGCCCGCCGGTCGCCGCACGGTCCGCCGGGGTCAGGGTCGGTGCAGGGTCAGGTCGACCAGCAGGGCTCGGTGGTCGGTGTCGGGGAGGTCGAGGAAGCGGGCCCCGGTCGCGGTGAAGTGCTCGGAGACCAGGACGTGGTCGATCTGCGCGCCGAACGCCGGGGTCGTGCGGGTCGGCCAGGTCGGAGTGCGGTCGGCGCCGTCAAGGCGGGCCGCGTCGCGCAGACCGGTGTCGAGGATGCGGCGGAACGCGGCGTGGTCCTGGGTGGCGTTGAAGTCCCCGGCGAACACGGCCGGGGTGTCCGCCCCGGCGGCGGCCGCGTCGCGCAGCCGGTCCAGCTCCCGCTGCCACAGGCGGACCTGCTCGGGCAGCGGCGGCATGGGGTGGGCGAGCTGGAGCCGTACGGTGTGACCGTCGACGTCGGCGAGCGCGCCGGGCATGCCCATGGTGCCGGGGACGCCGTCGGTGGGTGCGAGCGGGTGGCGGCTGAGGATGACCGAGCCCTCGGACCCGCCGCCCTCCACGGCCCGCCGGTGCGGATGGGTGGCCGCCAGCTCCCGCTTGAGGGCCGCGTCGCACGTGTACTCGCACTCCTGGACGAACACGAGGTCCGGCGTCTCGCGGCGCACGGCGTCGATCAGCGCGTCGGTGGCCTGCCCGAACTCCACGTTGGAGGTCAGCACCCGCAGCTCGGCGACGGGCGGCCCGGAGGGGTCGCCCGTCTTCCCGTACGGCTCGATGTACCAGGCCAGCAGGCCGAGCAGGACGACACCCCACACGGCGCCGGTCCACCAGCGGGCGAGCACGGTGAACAGCAGGCCCGCGGCGGTGGGCACGAGCAGCCAGGGCAGGAAGGCGAGCAGCTGGGGCACCGGCGTGACACCGTCGGTGTCCGCGACGCGGCAGCCGACGACCGTGCTCACCCCCGCGAACAGCAGCGCCGCGCACCAGGTGCCGAACCGCCGCCCTCCCCCGGGCCGCCGTCCCCGCGCGTCGTCGGTGACGGTCGGGTCGGCAGTCGCAGTGTCCAAGGTTCCGGTCCTCCGCTCGCGGGTGCGATGCCCGAATCCTCCCTCATGGACCGGGGAGCGTGGCGGGCGGTTGCCGGAAACGGCCGTCCGGGGCGGCCACCGGTGGCGGGGCGTCGCGCCGGGCGGCGTGGCGGCCGGCCAGCCAGGAGACCAGGGCCACCGTCAGGCCCAGCGCGAGCAGCAGCCAGGACGCGGTGCGCAGGGTGGCGGTGAGGGCGTCGTAGATCGCGGCCGCGGCCGGGCGGTGGAGGCGGTCGGGCAGGTCGGCGAGGGTGAGCCGGCGGCCGACGGCGACCGCGAGGGCCAGCAGGGCGCCGCCCAGCGCCGTGCCCAGGCCGGTGGCGGTGAGCGCGCGGCGGCGGCGGGCGGCGACGGCGATCCCGGTGACGGCGAGGACGACCGTCGCGAGCGGCAGCCAGAACGCGGCGGCGTCCAGCACGTGGTACCCCTTCCGGAGTCCGGCCACCTCCTCGGCCGGCACCACCGGGACCGCGGTGTGCTCGACGGGGATGCGGTGGGCGTAGGGCATGCGGTCGGCGGCGAGCCGCTGCTTCAGCTGCGCGGTGACGGGGGCGAGGTCCACGGTGACCGGGCCCCGGGGTGCCGTGTCGTCGCGCAGGGCGTGCAGGACCGCGTCGTGGACGGCTCTGTTCCCCGCCTCCCAGGCGGTGCGGAACGCCTCGGTGCGGGTGAAGGAGTGGACGGCGTCGCGGACGAACGAGGTGAGGGCGGCGTCGGTGCCGGTGTCCGCGTTCGCCGGTGCGGGGGCCAGGGTGCGGACGACCTCGTCGTCCACGGCGTCGGCGACCGCGTCCCGCACGGCCGGGTCGGTGGCGAGGGGGGCGATGGTGTCGACGTAGCGGCCGGTGTCGGCGAGGCCGAGGGTCGCCCAGGCGGCGAGGGTGCCGCAGGGGGCGAGGAGGCAGGCCAGGGCGAGGAGGGTCGCGGAGAGGGCGTCGCGGAGGGGCACGCTTCCCAGGCAACGGGGTGAGGGCCCGGCGCGCGAGTGCTGGGGCGCGTACGGGTGCCCCGGGGACCCGTCCGCACGGGTCCCCGGGGGGCGAACGGCCGAAGGGCCTGAGCCGGCCCACCGGAGGTTCCGGTGCGAGACCCGGAACGTGCCACCGGAGGTCCGGTGCGGGCCGCCGTGGATCCGGAGCGGGTCACCGGAGGTCCCGCTGCGGGTCCCGGCGCGGGTCACCGGAGGTCCGGTGCGGGTCGCCGTGGATCCGGAGCGGGCCACCGGAGGTCCGGTGCGGGTCGCCGGAGATCCGGTCCGGGCCACCGGAGATCCGGTCCGGGCCACCGGAGGTCCGGACCGGCGCACCGGAGATCTCCGGTACGGCCCACCGAAGGTCCGGACGGGCCGCCGAACCTCCGGAGCGTGTCACCGCACCTCCGGAGCGTGTCACCGGAGGTGCGGTGCGGGCGGCCGGGAGGCGGGCCTGCGCGCGCGGTGCCCCCGGGGCGGGGCCGCCCGCCAGGGTACGGCGCGGAGGTCAGCGGATGCGGTGGCCCTCGGCGTCTTCCTGGGTGTAGAAGCGGTAGAACATGATGGCGAAGACGCCGGCCGTGACCGCCAGGCCCAGGGCCGCGCCCCGCAGGACGCTGGCGCCGGACTGACTGAAGAGGAAGGCGACCGCGATGCCGCAGAAGGCGGCCCAGACCACCGCGTGGATCTCCCTCCGGAGTTTCGGCGCCAGTGTGAGCAGCGCGATGAGGACCACGGCGAAGACGAGCGCGGTGACGAACCCGAACAGGAGGTTCCAGCCGGTGACGGGCCCGCCGTAACGCCGGTTGGCGGCTGCCCAGAAGCCGTAGACGAGTCCGAGGACGACGGGCAGCGCGATCACGGCCGCCCGGTGGGCCTTCCGGCTGAAGAGGTCCGTCGTGCCGCCCCGCTCGATCGCTGCCCGGTTCCGGGGTGCCGCGTGCGCCATGTGAGCACTCCTCTCTCCTCACCCCCGGCTTCCAGAGCACACCCGCGGGGCCGCGTCGGCAAGTCGGTCGCGCGGATCCGGCGCCGGGCCGGGACCGGATGCGGGCCGTCCCGGCCCGTGTTTCGCTGGGGTCGATGAGTCCGGGCAGCGCGGGACACGGCCTGGCCGGCCGGCACCCGCGGGCCGGCCGCCGGGACGTCGTGCACCGGCACGAGATGCTCCAGGTCAGGGGCCGCAGCGTCGCCTGGGTGCCCCCGCTGCTGCTGCTCGTCGCCATCGCCGTGGCCGACTACAACACCACCGGCGAGTTCCGCATCCTCTCCTGGATCGTGCTGGTGCCGGGCATCGCCGCCGCCATCTGCGGGGTGTGGGGCACGGCCCTGTACGCGGTGCTGGCGATGGTCGTGTACAGCGTCGTCGACAGCGCCTGGCCGCACCAGTTCCAGGCAGGGCTGCCGGACTTCATCCTCGTCGCCGCCGGTGGCGTCCTCGCCACCCTGGCCTGCGCGGTGCGGGTGCGCGGCGAGCGCCGCGCGCTGCACATGCGGGACGTCACCGACACCATCCGCAGCACCGTGCTGCGGCCGCTGCCGAAGAGATGGGGCGGTCTGGAGCACGCCGGGATCTACCTCACCGCGGACGCCGACGCCCGCGTGGGCGGCGACTTCTACGACATCCAGCCGGGCCCGCACGGCACCCGCGTGTTCGTCGGTGACGTGCAGGGCAAGGGGCTGGGCGCGGTGGAGACGGCGGCGGTGCTGCTCGGCGCGTTCCGCGAGGGCGGCTACCACGACGCGGACCTGTCGTCCGTCGCCGACCGGCTGGAGACGCGGATGCTCCGCCACCGCGAGTACACCACGGCGCTCGGCCGGAACGACGGCGACCGGTTCGCCACCGCCGTGCTGCTCGGCTTCCCGGCCGACCGCCGTGACGTCGTGGACGTCATCGTGTTCGGGCACGAGCCGCCGCTGGCCGTCGGCCCCGCGGGCGTGCGGATGCTGCCGGTCACGGGCGGGCTGCCGCTCGGCTACCGCGACCTCGCGCCCGGGGTGCCGCACAGCCGCAGGGTGCCGCTGGCCACGGACGAGACGCTGCTGGTGGTCACGGACGGGGTGACCGAGGCCCGGGACGCGGACGGCCGCTTCTACCGGCTCGCCGAACAGCTCACCCGCGCGGTGTCGGCGGACCCGCGGATCGCCGCGCCGGCCCGGCTGGCCAACTTCGTTCGGGACGGCACCCTGCGGCACTGCGAGGGACATCTGGCCGACGACACCACCGCCTTCGCGGTGCGGCGGGCCCTCCCGGCGGTGCGCGAAGGGCACGAAGGGGGACGTTCACCGTAGTGACCCCACCCTTTGCAGCCGCAGCCGTTACCGTGCTGCCGTGGGTGATCGACAGGGGGAGGGGACCATGCCCGGAACCGTGCTGCTGCTGGCGGCCGCGCCGCTGGGCCGGGGGCGGCTGGTCGACGCGGCGTCCGTGCTCCCGGTCCTCGCCGCGGTGCCGCCCGCCGTGCTGTCCGGCACGGACACGGCGAACGTGGTCGAACTCGCCGACCCGCTGGAGCCGCAGGCCGTACTGACCCGGCTGCGCGCGGCGGCCGCCGCACCGGGGCCGCTGACCGTGTACGTCACCGGCCAGCTCCAGCTCGACCGCCGGCAGCGGCAGCCGCACCTGGCGCTGGCCCGTACGACGCCGTCCACGGTGCGGTACACGGCGCTGCCCTGGCAGTGGTTCCGGGAGGAGCTGCGGCTGCGGCCGGCGGGCGCGACGACCCTGGTCCTCGATCTGCACGCCGACCCGGAGAGCTGGCAGTCGCTGTGCGCGCCGGGGCCGCCGGGCGCGTTCCCGCTGGACTGCGGGCGGGACGCCGCCGTGTACGGTCGCGTCGCACCGCCGCCGGCGCGGCGCGCGGTCGCGGCACCGGAGTACATGAAGGCGGTCGCGACGATTCTGCGCAGCGGGCGGCGGCCGCCGGAGGAGGAGCTGCACCGGCTGGCGCTGACGCGGATCGCCCCGGAGAGCGCGGGCCGGGACCTGCTGCTGGCGCGGCACGGGCCCCTCCCGGGCGATCCGCACGCGGCCGTCACCGCCGCCGTGCGCTCCGGCCGGCACGCGGACGCCGACGCGCTCGCCGCGCGGCTGGAACAGGCGGCCGGCCTCGCCCACGGGCCCGGCTCCGAGGAGGCGCTGCACTGGAGCGAGGTCCGGGCGGACCTGGCGATGCTGGCGGGAGACGCGGCCCGCAGCTGCCGGAGCTGGCTGTCGGTGGCCGCGGCACGGCTGGCCGCCGGGCAGCCGGCCGACGCGCCCGCCGTCGAGGCGGCCGTGGACCGGGCGCACCACCAGTGGGGCCGGATCGGTGATCCGGTCCGCGCCCGTGAGCTGGGCGTGGTGCTGGCGGAACTCCGCGGCCGGGTCCCCGGCCGGCAGGAGGGCGCGCTGGCCCACGTGCGACGGCAGTTGCGGCAGCTGCAGACACAGCCCTGACCCGCACGGCCCCCGGGCGCCGGCCGCGTCGCACGGCGCCGCAGCCGTCGGTCGGGCCCGGACCCTCCGACTCGTCCGCCGGACAGGGCCTAGCGGACCGTCGCTTCGGCGGGGATCGTGGTCTGTCGGTCCGGTGCGGGGTCGGCGGAGGCTCTGGCCGGGCCGGCGTTCGCCGCCAGGACCAGCGCCGCGACCGCGGCGACGGCCGCGGCGAAGCCTCGGGCGTAACGCTCGGCGGAGCGTGTGCGTTCCAGCACGGCGACCTCGCAACAGCGACGGGTTAAGCACGTTTAATCCGCGGTTTAACCTAGGGGCTGCCGGACACGAACGGCAAGGGGCGCTGGGGGAGTTGGCATGGGGGATCGGGACGAGCCGGGGACCATCGGACGCCGGGTGCAGCGGTTGCGCGTGGCGCGTGGACTGACCCAGAAACAGCTGGCCGAGCCGGTGTACACGCCCGCGTACGTCTCCACCCTGGAGGCCGGCCGGGTGCGCCCCTCCGACGAGGCGCTGCGGCATCTCGCCGACCGTCTGGGAGTCGAGTTCGACGAACTGGCGACCGGACGTCCGGCCCGGCTGGTGACCGAGCTGCGGCTGCGGCTGACCGAGGCGCAGCGCACGCTGGCCGCCGGTGCGGCGGAGACCGCGGTGGAGCAGTACACCGGGCTGCTCGCCGAGGCGGAGACGCACGGGCTGGCCGAGGAACAGGCCGCCGCCCTGCTCGGACTCGGGGAGTGCTGCCTGGAGACGGGTGAACTGGAGGAAGGGCGCGGGTACTTCGAGCGGGCCGAGGCGCGGCTCGCTGACGCGCCGCTGACCGCGCGGGTGCCGGCGCTGCGCGGGCGGGCCGTCGCGCACTATCTGGCGGGTGAGCTGCGGTACGCGGTCTACCTGCTGGAGTCCACCCTCGACGAGCTGAACCGGAGCGGTCTGCACGACCCGGACGCGCTGCTGCTGCTCTACTCCGGTGCGATCGGGCCGTACATGGACATGGGCGCGCACGCGCGGGCCGCGCAGGCGGCGGAGTTCGCGCTGGCCCTGGCGCCGCAGGCCGGTGACCCGGCGCTGGTGGCGCGCATGCACCGCTCCGTCGCCCGCACCCTGCTCGCCGAGGGCCGTCTGGCCGAGGCGGACGCCTCGCTGGCCAAGGCGGCGGAACTGTACCGGGGGCTGCGACTGCGCACCGAGCTGGCCCACTGCCACTGGATGCGCGGGTACGTGTACGCGCAGAACGGCGAGCTGGAGCGCGCGGAGCACGAGATGCGGGAGGCGCTGCACATGCTGTCCGCGAACCGCGCGGCCCTCTACAGCAGCCAGCTCACGGTGGAGCTGGCGGACGTCCTGCACCGGCGCGACCGCTCCGGGGAGGCGGCGGAGCTGCTGCGGGGCGTGCTCGGCGGGCTGTCCCCCGAGCGCGGCGCGGTGCACGCGGCGGCCGCGCACCGGCTGCTCGGCATCATCGCCGAGGACGCCGGGCGGACCGAGGAGGCCGAGGAGCACTACGTCCGCGCGCTGAGCCTGCTGGAGCGCGCGGGCGCCGCCGGTGACCTGGCCGACCTGTGCCGCCTCCTCGGTGACCTGCTGCGCCGCGGCGGCCGCGTCGAGGCGGCCCTGGACGCCTACCGCACCGGCCTGGGCCACCGCACGGCCCCCGGCACCACCACCCTGGGCCCGGCCCCCGCCCAGCCCCAGCTCTGACCCGGCACCCCGGACACCGGCCGCCCCGGACCCGGCCTGTTTCGCCGGATGGGCGCAGGGGTAGTCGGGGGGCGCTTCGGACGTGACGGGAGGCGAGGGGTGTGCGACCCGCGGACGACTCCGGGGGCGACCCGGACGGCCGGGGCGCCGAGCGGGGGGTGTACGAGCAGGTCGCCGAGGCGATCACGACGGGGCTGCGCGAGCACGGGCCCGCCGCCGTGCCGGGCCGGCTCTGCGGGGCGGCCGTCGCCCTGGTGCCGGTGGACGGCGCGAGCGTGTCGCTGCGCGGCTCCGGCATGCCCGTACACCTCGCCGCCTCCAGCCCGTACGCCGCGCGTCTCGCCGCGTTGCAGGCGACGCTGGGCGACGGGCCCTGCCGGCACGTCCTGGACACCGGGAGCCCCGTCCTGGTCCGCGACCTGGCCGCCGCCGACGGCGCCGACCGCTGGCCGGTCTTCGCCCAGCAGGCGCTCGGCACCGGAGTGCGGGCCGTCTACGCGCTGCCCCTCGGCAGCGGCAGCGCCTGCTTCGGCAGCCTGGACCTCTACCGCGACACCCCCGGCGTGCTCACCGACCGCCAGCTGGGCGTGGCGGGCCTCGTCGCCGACGCGATGACCTCGGCGCTGATGGACCTGCCGTACGGCCTGCCCGACGGCGACGAACCCTGGCTGAGCGGGCTGGCCGCCGATCACGACCGGGTCCACCAGGCCGTCGGCATGATCATGGCCCAGCTCGGTGTCGGTGCCGACGAGGCACTGGCCCGGCTCCGCGGCGACGCCTTCGCCCACGGCCGTACCGCGCTGGAGGTCGCCCTGGACGTCGTCTCCCACCGCCGGCGCTTCGACACCCGGTGACAACACCCGCCGGGCAGCCGTCCCTTGCGCGCCGCCCCGCGCGTACGGACGCCAACTACGCTGCGGGACCATGGACATAGCCATTCTCTTCCTCACCTGCCTCGTGATCGCCGGCGTCATGACCCTGCAGACCGCCCTCTCCCGCGCCGAGCGCCGCGCCGTCCGCGTCGAGCGCAAACTCGACCTGATCCTCGGCCACCTGGGCCTGGAGGAGGAGATCCCGGGGAAGGACGAGATCATCGGCCTCGTCCGCGCGGGCAAGCAGGTCCAGGCGATCAAGCTGTACCGCGAGACCACGGGCGCGGACCTGCTGGAGGCCAAGCAGGCGGTGGACCGCCTGGTCTGACCGGCGGCGGGCCCTCGCCGCTCAGATCCGCAGGCGCTCCTGGCGGCCGACCTCCGCCAGGCGGTCCGCGCCGAGCTGGGTGACCGCCTGGGTGACCTCCGGGAGGACCGCGCCGAAGCCGGCGTTGGTGAGGGTGATCGTGTCCTCGCCGACGCGGACCGCCGCGAGGTTCAGGGTGAGGACGGTGGGTGCCCCGTCCGACGCCTCCCCGGTCATGCGCAGGCGCACGGCCGCCCGGGCGTCGCCCGCCCCGGGGAGCGGGAGCCGTGCCACCTCGACGAGCTGGGTGCCGGCCCGGGGGGTCCTCGTCTCGAAGCGTTCGCACCTCTCGGGCAGGGTGCCCAGCCAGTCCAGGGCACGGTCCACGTCGGCGGGACGGTACGCGGCGATCTGATAGCGCAGCTGGGTGTCGTTGTAGGCGTCGTCGAGGGTGGTCGTCACGCGCGGGCCGGCCGGGGTGCCGAACAGTTCCTCCGTGTAGAGGACGTCGAGGAGGCGGCGGCA
The DNA here is from genome assembly GCF_014649835.1 of Streptomyces pilosus. Lineage (GTDB taxonomy): Bacteria > Actinomycetota > Actinomycetes > Streptomycetales > Streptomycetaceae > Streptomyces > Streptomyces pilosus. The sequence continues at coordinate 327,889 of NZ_BMTU01000003.1, forward strand.
GTCGGGGTCGTCCGTGGTCCCCTTGAGCAGTCCGTCCCGCCAGGTCGCCGCGCCCCGGCTCATCATCCACGGTTCCCCCAGGTCCGCGTCCGTGATCAGCGCCTCCCGCAGCTGCGCCTCGCTGAGCGCGGGCGGGGACGGCGCGGGCCGCTCGCCGGCCGGGACGGAGGCGGACCGGGACGGCTCGGGGGGCTGGGAGACGGCCTCCGGCAGCGCGCGCGGCACGTTCCGGTCGTCGGCGACGCACCCCGCGGCGAACAGGGCCGTCACCGACAGGGCGGAGGCGAGGAGGACACGGGTGGCCGGGGCATGGGTCATCGGGGTGCCTCCTGGGGGGACCGGGCCGTCCACGAGCGGCCGTGCCCCTACGCCACCACCGGGCGGGCCGCGTCACCAGCGCGGCGGGCCGTCCGGGTGAGCGGCGGAGCGCGCGGCGCCGCGGCCGGGAACCCCGCGTAGGGTCACGGGGCAGGACCGCCCTCGGAAGGAGCACCGCCGTGACCGACGGTCAGCCCGTCCCGGTGATCATCGACTGCGACACCGGGGTCGACGACGCCCTGGCCCTGCTGTTCGCCGTACGCCATCCGGGGATCGACCTGCGTGCCGTCACCTGCGTGGCCGGGAACACCGACGTGGACGGCGTCGTGCGCAACACGCTGACCGTGCTGGAGCGGGCGGGCGCGCCGGACGTCCCGGTCGCGCGGGGCGCCGAACGGCCGCTGATCGAGGAGCCGCGCTCCGCCCGCCACGTGCACGGCCACGACGGGATGGGCGACCTCGGGCTGCCCGCCCCGCGCCGCGCCCCGGCCGGGGTGGACGCGGTGACCCTGCTGCGCCGCGAGATCCTCGCCTCGCCCCGCCCGGTCACCCTCGTGCCCACCGCCCCGCTCACCAACATCGCGCTGCTGCTGCGGACCCACCCCGAGGTCACCCGCAACATCGGGCGGATCGTGTTCATGGGCGGCGCGGCGGGCGTGGGGAACGCCACCCCGGTCGCCGAGTTCAACGTGTGGCACGACCCGGAGGCCGCCGCGATCCTCCTCACCGCGGGCGTGCCGATCACCATGTACGGCCTGGACGTGTTCACCCGGGTCGTCGTCCCGGGCGCCGAGGTGCGGCGGCTGCGCGCGAGTGCCGAACCGGGCACCCGGCTGGCCGGCGACCTGCTCGCCCACCGGCCGGCGCACCCGGGCAGCAGACCCGACGACCCCGCCGAGGACGCCGGCGGTCTCGGCGACGCGGGCGCGCTGTGCGCGGTCGCCGACCCGGAGGGCCTGACCACCCACCGCCTCCCCGTCGAGGTCGGTCTCGCCCCGGGTCCGGCCCGCGGCCAGACCGTGGTGGACCGCCGCCCCCGCGCGGGCGAGTCCGAACTCCACGAGGGGGTGCGCGAGCAGCCCCTGGTGGACGTCGGCCTGGACGTGGACGTGGAGCGCTACGTGCGGCTGTACCTGACGACGGTCGAACGCCCCGCCGTGTGATCGGACACCCGTTCCCCCTCCCGGCGCGGGTGAACGGCGCCGTACGCCACATGCCCAGGGAATGGCTCCCCGCTGCCGGTGCGTTCGCTTTTACGGTGGTCTGGACAGATTCTCCGCCGGTACCCGCACGCACCCAGAGGAGACCGCGTGACCGATCGCCCGAACCCCTCCGACGCCCTGCCGCCCCACCCCGCACCCGACGCCACGCCCGACCTCTCCTCGCGGGACCCCGACTGGTGGCGGCAGGCCGTCGTCTACCAGATCTACCCCCGCAGCTTCGCCGACGCCGACGGTGACGGACTCGGTGACCTGCGCGGCATCACCCGCCGCCTCACCCACCTCGCCGCCCTCGGCGTCGACGCCCTGTGGCTGAGCCCCTTCTACCCCTCCGAGCTCGCCGACGGCGGCTACGACGTCGCCGACCCGCGCGACGTCGACCCGCGCCTGGGCACCCTCGACGACTTCGACGCGCTGGTGCGCGAGGCCCACCGGCTCGGCCTGAAGGTGATCGTCGACATCGTCCCCAACCACACCTCCCACCAGCACGTCTGGTTCCAGGAGGCGCTGCGCGCCGGTCCCGGCTCGCCCGCCCGCGACCGCTACGTCTTCCGCGACGGCCGGGGCGAACGGGGCGAGCTGCCGCCCACCGACTGGCAGTCCGTGTTCGGCGGCAGCGCCTGGCAGCGGGTGCCGGACGGGCAGTGGTACCTGCACCTGTTCGCCGCCGAGCAGCCCGACCTCGACTGGGGCCACCAGGACGTCCGCGACGACCACCGCACCACCCTGCGGTTCTGGAGCGACCGGGGCGTGGACGGCTTCCGGGTCGACGTGGCGCACGCCCTGGTCAAGGACCTGAGCGAGCCGCTGCGCGACCTCGGCGACCACGCGGCGGGCGGTGAAGCCGCCCTCACCGACTTCGCGCCCGGCACCCACCCGTTCTACGACCGCGACGAGGTGCACGAGATCTACCGCGACTGGCGCAAGATCCTCGACGCCTACACGCCGCCCCGGACGGCCGTCGCCGAGGCCTGGATCCCCGGCGAGCGGCGCGCCCTGTACGCCCGTCCGGACGAACTGGGCCAGGCCTTCAACTTCGAGTACCTGGAGACCCCCTGGGACGCGGACGCGCTCCGCCGGGTCATCGCCGACTCCCTCGCGACCGCCCACGCGGTCGGGGCCTCGGCGACCTGGGTGCTCTCCAACCACGACGTGGTCCGGCACGCCTCCCGGCTGGTGCTCCCGCCGGGCACCGACGACAACGCCTGGCTGCTGTCCGGTGGCCACGCCCCCGCCGTCGACGCCGGAGCCGGTCTGCGCCGGGCCCGCGCGGCCACCCTGCTGATGCTGGCGCTGCCCGGCTCGGCCTACGTCTACCAGGGCGAGGAACTCGGTCTGCCCGAGGTCGCCGACCTGCCCACCGAGGTCCTCCAGGACCCCATCTGGGAACAGACCGGCCATGTGCGCAAGGGCCGCGACGGATGCCGGGTGCCCCTGCCGTGGACCACGGACGGCCCCTCGTACGGCTTCGGATCGGCCGGCGCGTGGCTGCCGCAGCCGCCGTCCTTCGCGGAGTACGCCGTGGAGGCGCAGGACGGGGTGGAGGGCTCCACCCTGGAGCTCTACCGCACGGCGCTCCGACTGCGCCGCAAACTGCTGGACGGCGAGACGCTGACCTGGGCGGAGGACGCCCCGGCCGGAGTGGTGCAGTTCGACCGCGGTGACGGCTGGCGCTGCGTGGCCAACCTGTCCGCCGCCCCGGTGCCCCTCCCGGCGGGTGAGGTCCTGCTGACCAGCGCCCCCCTGGAGGACGGCCGCCTCGCCCCCGACACCACGGCCTGGCTCGCCCGCTGAACCGTGCCGCTCCGCCCCGGTGCCCGCCGCGCCGGGGCGGCCGCGGTGGGCACCCGTACGGCCGTCCAGCGCGGGCGGCCCGGCGGGAGCGCCGTCATGATCGCTACCAGGTGTGTCCGTGAAGGTCGTACAGGGAGCCCGCCGACGATGAACAGGTCAAGCAGGACAGCCGCCGCCGTGTGGGGCGCGGCCGGGGTGCTCGCGGGCGGGTGGCTGCAGGCCGGGACGGCGGGAGCCACCGCCCTGCCCGCCCCGGTCGCGCGGCCCGCGGTGCTGTGGGGCGACGTGACGATCCCGCCGGGGCGGGACGGCATCGTGGAGGCCGGCGGCGTCACCGGGCCGGTGCTCGGCAGCGGATCCACGCTGACCCTGACCGCGCCGGCCGGGACGCGGGTGACGGGCGTCCCCCTCGACACCCCCGGCTACCGGGGCGCGGTGGCCGCCGACGGCCGCACCGCCGTCTACACCGCGGCCTCGGCCGAGCGGCCGTGGCGGGACGGTGCGTTCCCGTTCGTGGTCGCGGTCCCCGCGGACGCGGTGCCCGGGACCCGGCTGGGCGGCTGCGTGCTGCGGCTCGCGGACGCGGGCGGCGCGGTCAGGGCGTCGGGCGGGTGCCAGGTGACCGTGGGGCTGGCCGAACCCACCCTGGCCAGGCCCGAGTCCGGCGTCCCGCTGGAGGGGCGGCCGGCGATCGCGGGCCGGGCGCACCCCGGGGCGCAGATCACCGTCTCCGACCAGGACGGCGGCGAGGTGTGCACCGACACCACCGGCTCCGACGGCCTCTGGGTCTGCACCCCCGCCCGTGCCCTGCCCGAGGGCCCCAACCGTCTCCAGGCCACCGCCACCCTGAACGGGGTGAGCGCGTCGAGCGAGCAGATCCAGATCACCGTGGCTCCGTAGCGCACCTCTCAGTGGCGCACCGCTCGTGCCACCTCCGGGCGGGCGTCGGAGGGCAGGTCGTGCGTGCTGCGCGCGGTGGCCCGCGCGGACTCGCCCGCCGGCACGTCGTCCACGGTCACCAGGGCCACGTCGACCAGGTCGCCGCCCGCGTCCCTGAAGTCGATCTGCACCAGGAAGGACCGGGCCGAGTCGTCGGTGTTGCGCACGGTCACCCCGACGGACGCGCGCCCGCTCGCGGGGACGTCGGGGGAGCCCAGGGTGACGTCGTCCTTCGCGTCGAGGTTCCGCGTGAAGTCCTCGAACCGGCGCCCCGCCTCGGCCGTCGCCGACTCCCACGCCCCGGTGGCGCGGGAGGCCGCGGAGGAGACGGACGGCTCCGCGCCGTCCTCCCCGCCGGTGCAGCCGACCGCGCCGCCGACCAGCAGAGCCGTCAGCGCGGCCGCTCCGGCGGCCGCGCGACGGCTGGGGGCCGTCATGTCAGACGTGTCCCGGGCCACCGCTGCCGAAGGCCCCGCTGGAGCCGGGCAGCCAGCGCTTGCGCTTCTGGTCCTTGCCGGTCCTGGACCCGGAGTGGTGGATCTCGTAGGGCATGAGCCGGGACCCGCCCCTCTCCACCCGGGGCATCTCGTCGGGTTCCCGCATCTCCCGCATCTCGCGGACCGCGCCGCCGTCCGGCAGCTTCGGCTGTTGCTCGGGAGTGGGACGGGGGGATTCCTGGTCCATGACGCGCATGCCGACCCGTACGGCCCAGACCAGCGCGCCGGCCACGATCAGCCCGCCGACGACGATCGCGGTCACGCTCCACCCACTCTGAACGGCCGCCAGAAGTTGATACGTTCCGATGCTCATGCTTTGAGTATGGACGAGGAAATGAGATAAAGCGCCCGGAATGTCCAGATCGTTGGCCATGGCTCCGCGGGAGGATCAGGGCGCCACCGGCCGTGCGGCGGGCCCTCGTTCGGCCCGTCCCGGCGGGCGGCGGGCCCCGGCCCGTGACAGATTGCGGCCGGAGGGAAGGCCGGGACGGGCCGTCGCGTCCCCACGTGTGCAGCTCGGGGCCCGGCCCGGTCTTCCCGCGCCCGGCGCCCGGCGTCCGGGCGCGCCGGCCGCGCCGGCGGCGACTCCTCGACCGCGGCAGCGGTCTCGCCCCGCAGGACCGCGAGCACCATGACGGCCGGGGAGCACGCCCGCGCCGGGCGCCTGGGCGGGACGGACGGGCTGCCTCCGCACCGTCTTCGCCGTGCTCGCGGCCGGCCGCGGCACCAGCGACCTCAGGACGCAGGACCACCCGGCTGCCGTCCTGGGCCCGGCACGCGCGCCGGGTGCCACGCGGCCCGACGCCACCACCGGGGACCCGTCCCTCGCCCTGGCCGCCCCCGGCGGTGCCGTCCCGCCCTCCCGTCACGGCCACCGCCCCCGACGCCTGGCGCCGCCCCCTCGTCGTGTTCATGGGCGGCCCGCGCACCGCCCCGCGGGTCCCCTTCCACGGAGCCGTCCTCACCCGGACCGGGCTGGGGAACGCACTCGGCGGGACGGGTCCCATCGCACCCGAACGGACGAGGGCACCGGCGGGAAGCGCACGGGGGCCGGGCCGCCGGGGAATGCGCCCGGACGGGTGGTGTGCGCTCCGCCGGCGCGGGGAACGGACATCTGCCTCCGTCACGACAGTTTTTCCGCCAGGCCGACTAGAGTTTCCCTGCGGGGAACCCGTCCCCGTGGCGGACCGTGCCCACGGTGGTCCGCGGAAAGGCGCGCATGCCCCCGGAGAGTCAGCCGTACGCCGACGGCCGGCAGCCGGACCAGGACCGGCTCCCCGTCGCCGACCGGCTCGACGACGACCACTTCCCGGCCTACACCATGGGCAGGGCCGCCGAACTGGTCGGAAGCACCCCCGCGTTCCTCCGCGCGCTGGGCGAGGCGCGGCTGATCACCCCGGCGCGCTCCGGGGGCGGTCACCGCCGCTATTCGCGCCACCAGCTGCGGCTGGCGGCCCGCGCCCGCGAGCTGATCGACCAGGGCACACCGGTCGACGCGGCGTGCCGGATCATCAGTCTGGAGGAGCGGCTGGAGCAGGCCGAACGGGCCAACGAGGAGCTGCGCGCGCGGGCGGCGGGCCCGGCCCGCGGGTCACGGTGAAAATCTCCCCCCGTCGGGACAGAATTTCCTCTCCCGCTGCGGAAAATCTCATTCCCTAAACACGCCATCGGCGTTTTATTCCAGTGATTTTCCTCGCTTGCCGCGAGTCCTCTCCGTGCTAGGCTGACGCCAGTTGCAGTTGTGGTTGCCAGTTTGCTACCGGGTCTCCGGGCAGGTGATCATCGCGACGATGTAGGGATTCGTAAAGTGCGAGTTCCGACACTGTCTCAGGAGATTTGATATGGCCACCGGTACGGTGAAGTGGTTCAACTCGGAAAAGGGCTTCGGCTTCATCGAGCAGGACGGCGGCGGCGCTGACGTGTTCGCCCACTACTCGAACATCGCCACCTCGGGCTTCCGTGAGCTCCAGGAAGGCCAGAAGGTGACCTTCGACGTCACCCAGGGCCAGAAGGGCCCGCAGGCGGAGAACATCGTCCCCGCCTGACCTGCACGCAGGGATTCAAGAGCAGGGGTCCGCACTTCGGTGCGGGCCCCTGCTCTTTGTTTTCCGCCGATCGGCACGCTGCATTCACCCGCTATTCCGTATCCGGTCGCGTGACCGTGATGCCGCCGGCCTGTCCGAAAGGAAGCGTTCCCGTGGCCCTCTCCCTCCGGCGCCGTGCGCTGCTGCTGGCCGGGTCCCTCGCCCCGGTGGCCGGATGTGCCACCGACGACGCCCCCGCGCGGCCCGACGGCCGGGGTGGCACGCCCTCCTCCGCGGGCCGGTCCGCGCCCGCGCCGGTGACCCCGCGGAGCCTCGCCGGACTCGAGCGCGCGTACGGCGCCCGTCTCGGGGTGTACGCCCTCGCGACCGGCACCGGAGCCACGGTCGTCCACCGCGCCGACGAACGCTTCGCGTTCTGCTCCACCTTCAAGGCGCTTGCCGCCGGAGCCGTCCTGGACCGCCGCCGGCTCGCCCGCCTGGACGAACGCGTCCCCTACACCGGGGACGACCTGGTCGCGTACTCACCCGTCACCGAGCGGCACACCGGAACGGGCATGACCGTCCGCGACCTGTGCGACGCCGCCGTCCGGCACAGCGACAACACGGCCGCCAACCTGCTGCTGCGCGACCTCGGCGGGCCGCGCGCCCTCACCGCCCACCTGCGCGGACTCGGTGACTCCGTCAGCCGCCTGGACCACGTCGAACCCGAGCTGAACGGCAACCCGCCGGGAGACCCGCGCGACACCACGACACCCCGCGCCGTCGCCGCCGACTACCGCGCCCTCACCCTCGGCGACGCGCTGCCGCCCGCCGAGCGTGCCCTGCTGACGGACTGGCTGGTCCGCAACACCACCGGCGACCGGCGCATCCGGGCCGGCGTCCCCGTGGGCTGGAAGGTCGGCGACAAGACCGGGACCGGTGAGTGGGGCCGGGCCCACGACGTGGCCGTGCTGTGGCCGGACCGCGGGGCCCCGCTGGTGCTGGCCGTCCTCACCGACCGCCCGGACCGCGACGCCGACCCCGTCGACCCGCTGATCGCCGAGGTCACCCGCCGCGTCCTCACCGCCCTCGGCTGACCCGGAGGGCGGCGCCGCGTGCCGTCAGCCCTGCTTCGGCGCGGCCTGCTGGACCACCTCGAAGGACCACAGGGTGGCGTCCGTGGCCGCGGGGCGCGGCTTCCCGCCCTGCTCGCCGCCGTGCGCCGCCTGGCCGCGGCCGGCCATCCAGCGCTGGAAGTCCTCCTCGGTCCGCCAGCGGGTGTACACGAGGTAGGTGTCGGTGCCCTCGACCGGGCGCAGCAGCTCGAACCACTCGAACCCGTCCGAACCCTCCACCGCCCCGGCCCGCGCGGCGAACCGCTGCTCCAGCGTCTCGCGCTGCTCTTCGGGAACCGTGAGTACGTTGATCTTGACGATGCTCATGTCCCGATTGTTCCGCAGCGAGGGCGACGGGCACGCGCCGGGTCAGCCCAGGCAGATGACCAGCAGACAGAGCCGTGCGGAGTCCGGGTCGGTCTCCGGCGTGTTCTCCGGGGCGGTGGCCGGAGGGGTGGAGGGGGCGGGCCGGGCGTCCTCGCCCCCGCCGGTGCCCCCGGTGCCGTCGTCCGCGGCCGGCGGCGGGGACGCGGGCCGGGTGGTACCCGCGGCGGGGGGAGCCTGCCCCTGGCCGGTGTCCACGCCCGCGCCCGTGTCCCCGCCCGCGCGTCCGCCGGAGCGGGAGACGGAGTCCGGGTCGGCCGACCGCGCGGGGGCCACCGCCTCCGTGCGGGGAGCGGTGCCACCGGCGGTGGAGGCCGGGGCCGCGGCGTCCGAAGCCCGCTCACCGTCGCCCGCCGGGGGCGACGCGGGCGCACGGTCCGCAGGCGTGGAGGGGGACGCCGGACCGGGGGAACCGTCCGCGGGTCCCGTCGCGCCGCCCATGCCCCGGACGTCGGGCGCGGTGGCGGCCTGCCCCCGGTCACCGCTGCCGCCGTTCGCCGAGGCGAGGGTCAGACCGCCGCCCGCCAGCGCCACGGCCGTGGCGACCAGGGCGCGCCGCTGGGTCTTCCTCCAGCGGGCCAGCTGCCGCCGCCGCGCCGCCCGGCCGGTACCCGCACCTGTGTCGGGGGCCGCGGCCGTCTCCCGCGGTACACCGTGACCCGCGCCGTCCCCTGTGCCGTCGGGCGCCGTGACGGCCGACGCGACGGCCGGCGGCACGGCCGGCGGGACGGCCGAAGGCACGGCGCCGGTCCGGGCGGCGACGGTCGCCGTCCCCGGAAGGGCGCGGCCACCGATGAGGCTGGGCGCGATGTCGGGGGCGTAGGCGCCGCAGCCGGGGCAGACCAGGGCGCCGTTGAGATGCCGGCGGCACGTGGAGCAGTAGTCCATCCGCTTCTTCCTGAGTCGTCGGACCGGCCGTCCGGGAAGGGGCCCGGTCCGGAGCGGGGAACAGCCACGCTAGCCACGCCTTCGGCCGACTGTGTGCAGCCCGTGTGCCTCTCCTGCGCACGTTCTCGGCGCACCGGGCGAGAAGGTCGTGAGCACGCCCGCCGCGCCGCCCCGCACCGGACACACTGCTGACCGACGTCCAGGGCGTGGCCGCGCACCGGCCCCGACGCCCTGCCGAGGTGCCGCGCCGGCCGCCCGGCCGGGCGGCCGCCCACGCCGCACTCCCGCCCGGAAGGCGCCCCACGTGAACCCCCGTACCCCCCACGCCCCCACCTCCGTACGCCGCCGCGTCACGGTCCTCGCCGCCGCGCTGTCGGCCCTCTCACTGACCGGCTGCGGTGTCCTCGGCGCCACCGGCGGCGCCGACGCGGGACCGGAGTCCCGGAGCTACGACATCACCGTGGGCCTGCTGCTGCCCGACACGGACACGGCACGCTTCGAGAAGTTCGACTACCCGCTGATCAAGCAGCGGGTCTCCTCGCTCACCGACCAGCAGGGCCGGGTCGTCTACGCGAACGCCGGGGGCAGCAGGACCCGGCAGAGCGAGCAGTTCCGGCAGCTGGTCGCCGACCGCGTCGACGTGATCCTGGTGAACGCCGTGGACTCCGCAGCGATCGCGCCGGACGTGCGCCGGGCGAAGGAGGCGGACATCCCCGTCATCGCCTACGACCGGCTCGCCGAGGGTCCCATCGACGCCTACGTCTCGCACGACAACGAACTCGTCGGCCAGGTGCAGGGCCGCGCCCTGGTGAACGCGCTCGGCGACGACGCCGAGAAGAGCAAGGTCGTCATGATGAACGGCGCTCCCGCCGACCCGAACACGGCGCTGTTCAAGAAGGGCGCCCTCGGCGAGCTGGACGGCAAGGTCGACATCGCCAGGTCCTACGACACCGAGAAGTGGCTGCCCGAGGTCGCCGCGGAGAACATGCGCAAGGCGATCGACGAGGTCGGCGCCGGCAACGTCGCCGCCGTCTACTCGGCCAACGACGGTATGGCCGGCGCCGTCATCGAGACCCTCCAGGACGCCGGTGTGACCGACCTGCCGCCGGTGACCGGGCAGGACGCGGACCTCGCGGCCGTGCGGCGGGTCGTGGCGGGCACCCAGTACATGACGGTGTACAAGCCGTTCCTCCAGGAGGCGACCGGGGCCGCGGAGATGGCGGTGGCGAAGGTGCAGGACCGCTCGATCCAGTTCGACGCGCTGGCCCGGGACCGCGTCGACAGCTCCACGCGCGAGGACATCCCCGCCATGCTGGTCCCGGTGACCGCCCTCACCAGGGAGAACGTCGAGGACACCGTGGTCGGTGACGGCGTCTACAGCGTGCGGGAGATCTGCACCAAGCCCTACGCGGCGGCCTGCGCGGAGATCGGCCTCACCCCGTGACCAGGTGACTGTGGCACACGTCACTCCGCTGGTCCGGTGACGTCCGCCCCTCCCGCCGGTCATGACAGGTGAGACGCAGACGCGAGCGAGAGAAGGAGCGGCCGGCATGAGCGCACAGGTGAAGGGCCCCGCGAGCTATTTCCCGTCCATCGAGAAGAAGTACGGCCGCCCGGTCGCGGAGTGGAAGGACCTCATCCGGGCGTCGCCGCTGACCCGGCACATGGAGCTCGTCGCCTGGCTCAAGACCGAGCACGGCCTGGGCCACGGTCACGCCAACGCCCTGGTCGCCCACACCCTCGCCGAGGACAGCGCCCCGAAGGCGTGAGGGGGGCGGCGGGACCGTGACCCGTCGGCCCCCCCCAGGGCCGTTCCCCGTCACCGGAGTTAGGATCCGGGCATGGCCCTGAGCGCGAGCGACGTGGAGCTGTTCACGGTCTCCAGGCCGCGGCTGGAGGCCATCGCCTACCGGCTGCTCGGTTCCGCGAGCGAGGCCGAGGACGCCGTGCAGGAGACGTTCCTGCGGTGGCAGGCCGCCGACGCCGGGAGCGTCCGGGTGCCCGAGGCGTGGCTGACGAAGGTCCTCACCAACCTGTGCCTGAACCAGCTGACCTCCGCCCGGGCCCGGCGCGAGACGTACGTGGGCGAGTGGCTGCCCGAGCCGCTCGTCGCCGGTGACCCCATGCTCGGCCCCGCCGACACCGCCGAACAGCGGGAGTCGGTGTCGTACGCGGTGCTGGTGCTGCTGGAGCGGCTCGCCCCGAACGAGCGGGCGGTGTACGTGCTGCGGGAGGCGTTCGACTACCCGCACCGGGAGATCGCGGAGATCCTCGACCTCACCGAGGCCGCCAGCCAGCAGTTGCTGCACCGCGCCCGGAAGCACCTCGCGCAGGGCAGGGCCCGTACCGAGGTCGACGCGGCCGCCGCCCGCAAGGTCCTCGACGAGTTCCTCGCGGCCGCCACCAGCGGCCGGACCGAGCCGCTGGTCCGGCTGCTCACCGCGGACGCCGTCGCGGTCGGCGACGGCGGCGGGAAGGTCCCCGCCCGCACCAAGGCGTTCGAGGGCGCGCTCGCGGTCGCCCGGTTCATGCGGGGCCTGTTCACGCCGGGCAAGGGCAAGCGCGCCCTGGTCGGCGGCTCCCCCGGCATCCACGTCGCGACCGTCAACGGCGGTCCCGCCCTGGTGGCGGTCGTCGAGGACCGGGTCGTCGGTGTCATGTGCCTGGAGGTCACCACCGAGGGCATCACCGCCATCCGCAGCCAGGCCAACCCCGACAAGCTCGCACGCCTCACGGAGCGCTGGGCCGCCGAGGACCACGGGGAACCCCTCTTCCACGCCTTCTGAACGACGTGTGACACAGGCCACATGCCACTCCTGTCAGGAAACGGCGGGCCGCCCGGTTCAAGGGGCGAACCCGCCGACGACAGGAGCAGGCCATGCAGCACCGCATCATCGTCCTCGGAGCCGGCTACACCGGAGCCTCCGCCGCCGGACGCCTCGCCAGGCGGCTGCGCCGCCAGGACACCGCCATCACCCTCGTCAACGCCGAGCCCGACTTCGTCGAACGCGTCCGCAACCACGAGCTCGCGGCCGGCCGGCGGCTGCGGCACCGGCCCCTCGCCGAGATGCTCGCGGGCACCGGTGTCGAACTGAGGATCGCCCGGGTCACCGCGGTCGACGTCGACCGCAGGACCGTCACCGTCCGGGACGCGGACGGCGAGGGCGAGGGAGAACTGGAGTACGACACCCTCGTGTACGCCCTCGGCAGCGGCTGGAACGACCGGGGCGTCCCCGGGGCCGCCGAGCACGCCCACGAGATCGCCGGCCGTGGCGGAGCCCTCCGGGTGCGCGAACGCCTCGCCCTGCTGGAGGCCGGACAGCGCGTGATGGTGGTCGGCGGCGGTCTCACCGGTCTGGAGGCCGCGACCGAGATCGCCGAGGCCCGCCCGGACCTCGAGGTCGCCCTCGCCGCCCGCGGCGGACTCGGCGACTGGCTCTCGCCCAAGGGGCGCGGGCACCTGCGCAAGGTCTTCGACCGGCTCGGCGTCACCGCCCACGAGCACGTCGACGTCACCGCGGTCCACGCCGACCGCGTCACCACCGCCGACGGCGTGTCCCTCCCGGCCGCGCTCACCGTGTGGACCACCGGCTTCGCCGTCCACCCGATCGCCCGGACCACCGCGCTGGAGACCACCGGCACGGGCCAGATCGTCGTCGACCGCACCATGCGTTCGGTCTCGCACCCCGAGGTGTACGCCGTCGGTGACGCGGCCATGGTGACGGGCCCCGGCGGCAAGCCGCTGCGGATGTCCTGCGCCTCGGGCATTCCCACCGCCTGGCAGGCCGCCGACTCCATCGCGGCACGCCTGACCGGCGGGAAGCTGCCCGACGTGACGATCCGCTACTTCAACCAGTGCGTCTCGCTGGGCCGCAAGGAGGGCCTCATCCAGTACGTCACCGCCGACGACCGTTCCGTGAACGCGGCCCTGACCGGGCGGTTCGCCGCCCTCTACAAGGAACTGGTCTGCAAGGGCGCCGCCTGGGCCGTGGCCCACCCGACGCTCGGACTGCCGACCCGGCGCCGCGCCGTGCGCGCCGCGGCCACCGCGGCCCCTGCCGACCCCGTAGCCACCGCGGCTCCCGCGGCGCCGGCCGACGCGGCGCGCCCGGCGACCGGGACGGCGGCCTGACCCCGCCCCCCCCACGCGGGGTCCCGGCCGCCGCCCGCCCCGGGGCGGCCGGCGAGACCGAAGGAGGCGGCGCGCGGTGCGAACACCGTGTCGCCGTCACCGGCCGTCGCCGGCACCGAGACGTGCCAGGCCCCCTTCTCCGACCCGGCCGCCTCCTCCCGCGTCACCTCCGGCGCGCAGGGCGGTCGCGGTGACGGGACGTCCCGTCACCGCCCTTCCGGTGTGACCGAGCCCGGGACCGGGCCGGCCGGCGGTCCTCCGGCCCCGGGACGACCACCGTCCGGAACCGGCGGCGGAGAACCCCGCCCCCTGACCCCACCCACCCCGCGTCTGCAACCCAGGTAAGAGGGCGGAATCCCCCTCCAGCCGGAGTCGTGACCTGCCGGTGCCGCCCTAGCCTGAACCGGTCATGAAACGAATCGACGACCGGCTGCTCCCGGTCCTGCTGCTGTGCGCCCAGGCCGTGGTGTGGCCGGGGGCGGCACTGGCGCGCGGGGACGTCCCGTCCGCGTCCGCCCTGCTCGTGGCGGCCCTGGTCGCGGGGCCCGTCACGGCCCTGCTCGCCCTGCGCCGCGCCCGCCCGGTCACCACCCTGGTCGTGACCGCCGCCGCCTGCGCGCTCGGCGCGGGGCCGCTGCCCGCCGGGGCGACGGCGGTGCTCGGCACCGCGGGCGCCGCGCTCGCCCTGTACGCGGTGGCGACCGAACGCGACACCTTCACCTCCGTGCTGTGCGTGGTGGCGCTCGCGCTGTGGCAGCTCCTGTACGGGATCACCCTGCACGGGATCAGCGAACGCGACGGACTCGACCTGGTGCTCACCGCCCTGCTGTACGCCACCGTGTGCGGCACCGGCCTGTTCGTCCGCCGGGCCCGTCACACCCGGCAGGCGTCCGAACGGCTGCTGCGGCGCGCCGAGTCCGAGCGCCACCGGCTCCCGGCGGTCGAACGGCGCAGGATGGAGCGGGAGTTGCACGACGTCAGCGCCCACCACCTGACGGCCGTGGTGGTCACGGCCGGCGCCGCGCTGGGCCTGCGCGAGCGGCGCCCCGAACTCGCCGGGGAGGCCCTGCGGTTCGCGGTCGACACCGGTCACGAGGTGACCCGGGCGCTCGGCGCGGTACGGGCCCCGGCCCCCTCGGGCGAGGACCTGCCGTCGCCGGAGGAACGGCTGCTCGACCTGGTCGCCGGATTCCGGCGCCTCGACCAGCGGGTGGACGCCGAGATCGACCCGCTGCCGGACGGCGCCGTCGCGGACGCGGCGTACGGCATCGTGCGCGAGGCGCTGACCAACGTGGCACGGTACGCCCCCGGGGCCCCCACGCGGGTGCTGTGCCGGTACGGCGACGAGCGCACGGACGTCGTGGTCACCAGCGGGGCGGCACGGCCCGGCACACCGGCGCCCGGGGCGGGCCTCGGCGGAGGACGCGGCCAGGGCTTCCTGCGCTCCCGGGCCCGGGAGGCGGGCGGCACCCTGACCACCGGCCCCACCCCGGAGGGCGGCTGGGAGGTGCGGGCGGCCCTGCCCGGGCGCACCGCCGCCCTCACGGAGCGGTCCGGCTCGCGCGGCTACCGCCTGGCGCAGGTGACGGCGGCCGCCGGCCTCGTCCTGCAGCCGCTGGTGCCGGCGCTGGTCGTGCGGGCGGAGGCCGTATCGGCCGGGCCGGTGTCGGCGGGCGTGCTCTTCGCGCTGCTGGCCGCCGCCCAGGCGGTCACGCTGCTGTGGCTGCGGCGGGCCCCGCTCACCACGCTCGGCGTGCTGCTCGCCCTGACCGCGCTCTGGCCGGTGGCGATGACCGCGGGCGACTACGGCGGGCCGGTCGTCCTCCCGCCCGCGCTGGGCATGCTCGCCGTCTGTGCGGCGCTCGCCGTGACCGCGGCCGGGCACCGCCCGCACGCCCTCCTCCCGGCCACCGCCGCGGTGGTGCAGGCGGCGGCCGTGACCGCCGCCGTGCTGGACCGGGGCACGACCGCGCCCGTCGGGGCGGTCGTCGTGTCGGCGACGGCCGGGGCCTGCCTCGCGGCCGGGGCCGCCCACGGATACGGGCTCCTGCGGGGGCGCCGCGAACGGGCCGCCCGGGGCGACCGGGACGAACGCCTCGCCGCCTGGACCGAGGAGGCGGTCCGGGACGCCTGGGCCGAGCGCCGCCGCATCGCGGGCGGACTGGAGACCACCGTGCTGGCGCGCACCGCCGACATGGTCACCGAGGCCGAGGCGGGACGCCTCGACGCCACCGCCGAACGCGCCCGCGAGGCGCTGGCCGCGATGCGTGCCCTGCTCGACACCGTCCGCGAGGGCGAGGCGGAGCGCGCCCTGCGCCCCCAGCCCACCCTCCAGGCGCTGGACCTGCTCGCCCGCCAGTGCCGGGCCACCGGCCGCGAGGTCGGGATACGCCTGACCGACCGCGTACCGGAACACCTGCCGACCGCGGTCGACCTGGCCGCCTACCACGCCGCCGAGACCCTCCTCGCCACCGGCGACGACGACCGGCCGGCGCTGCTCGAACTCGATGCTGTGGAAGGTACGTTGACGATCACGGCCACCGGGGTCGCACCCGCCGCCCACCCGGCCGTGCGGGAGCGGCTGGCGCCCCGTCTCGCGGCGCTCGACGGCACCTTCACCACCGGGCCCGCGGACACGGTCCGTCTCCGGCTGCCGCTGACCACGGGCGGCGGGGAGGAGAGGGAACGATGAGTCTCAGGGTGCTGGTCGCCGACGACCAGGGCATCGTCCGGGCGGGGTTCGCCGCCGTGATCGACGCCGAGGAGGACATGACGGTCGTCGGCGAGGCCGGCGACGGGGCCGAAGCGGTCCGCCTCACCGCGGAGTCGGCGCCCGACGTGGTCGTCATGGACGTGCGCATGCCGGAACTCGACGGCATCGCCGCCACCAGGATCATCACCGGCCGCCCGGACGCGCCCCGGGTGCTGGTGCTGACCACCTTCGACCTCGACGCGTACGTCTTCGAGGCACTGCGGGCCGGGGCGTCCGGGTTCCTCCTCAAGGACGTGTACGCCTCCGAACTGCTCCGGGGAATACGGGTGGTGGCCGCCGGCGAGAGCGTCCTCGCGCCGTCCGCGACCCGCCGCCTGATCGGCCACTACGCCTCCGGAGCGGTCGCCGGGGGGCCGGGGGAGCGAAGCCACGGCGCCCTGGACGGCCTGACCGACCGCGAACGGGGCGTCCTCGCCCTGGTCGCCTCCGGACTCACCAACGCGGAGATCGCCGCACAGCTCGGCATCACCGTCGGCACCGTCAAATCCCATGTCAACGCCGTCCTGCGCAAGCTCGGGCTGCGCGACCGGGTCCAGGCCACGATCCTCGCCTACGACCTCGGCCTCGCCCGCCCGAACCCGCCCGGCACCCCTCTCTGACCATCCGAGGAGCCCTCATGACCAGCACCGCCGAGAAGACCACCGCCGTGACCGGACCCGTCCGATCCCTGCCCCGGCGCCTGCGCCACGCCCTCACGGACGTCGCCGCCCTCGTCTACCTCGGGCTCTGCGCCGCCCTGACCGTATGGGCGTTTACGGCGAGCACCGGGAACGAGGACGCGTCGTTCGCGGGCGTCATCCCGTGGCTCGCCACCGCCCCGGCCAGTCTCGTCCTGTTCGTCCTGCCGGACCGTCCCGCGATGTTCCTCGTCGCCATAGTGGTCGGCGCGCTGGCCAACGCCCTGGTCATCGGCGCGTGTGCCCGCGTGCTGCGGCGCGGCGGCGGCAGGGCGGAGCGGTGACACCCCCCGGCTCCGCCGTTCACAGCTCGGCCGTGTCCAGGCCGAAGGCGCCCATCAGGGCGAAGGGATCCGGCGAGGTGCCGTCGAGACGCTGTTCGGACCAGATGGTCTTGTCGCGGCGGCTGTGCCGCACGCCCCAGCGGGAGCTGAGCCGCATCACGATGTAGAGGCCCCGGCCGCCCTCGTCGCTGTCGCGGGCGTGCCGCAGGTGCGGGCTGACGCTGTTGGCGTCGGTGACCTCCGCAAGCAGCCGCCCCTGGTCGTGGATGAGCCGCAGCCGCACCGGCCCCCTGCCGTAGCGGATGGCGTTGGTGACGAGTTCGCTCACGATGAGTTCCGTCGCGTACGCCGCCTCCTGGAGGTGCCAGACGGTGAGCTGCTGGTCGACGAGACGGCGCGCGGTGCCCACCACGGAGACGTCGCGGGGCAGGGTCCAGTCCGCGACCCGGTCCGGCGGCAGGGCATGGGTCCGGGCCAGCAGCAGGACGGCGTCGTCCGAGCGGGAGGGCGCCATGCGGTACACGCAGGTGTCGCAGAGTTCCCGCAGGGGCCGGGCGGGAGTGGCGAGGACGTGCTCGACGTCCCGGCGGGCGGCCTCCTCGTCCTCGCCGCGGGAGGCCAGGAGACCGGCGGTGCACACGGCGAGCAGACTGCCCGGGGCGAGCTGGACCACCACCGGGGTGAAGACCTGTCCGCCGCCCGCGCCCAGGGCCGGCCCCCGCGGGACGTCCACGTCGAGGGGACAGCCGTCGGGGTCCACGAGGACGGGCGCGGGGTGTCCCGCGCGGATCAGGGCGCACTGGCGGGAGACGGGGTCGTAGACCGCGATCGCACACGTCGCCACGCACCGGTCCGCGTCCGGGGTGTCGGTGTCGGTGCCGGTGCCGGCGGTGGCGGGGAGCTGCGCGGCGACCTCGTCCAGGTGGGTCAGCAGCTCGTCCGGCTCCAGGTCCTGGAGGGCCAGCGTGCGCAGGGCGACCCGGAGCTGGCCCATCGTGGCCGCCGCCTCGATGCCGTGCCCGGTGACGTCGCCGACCACCAGGGCGACGCGGGTGCCGGAAAGCGGGACGACGTCGAACCAGGCGCCGCCCGCCCCTTCGGGCAGGTACACGTGGGAGGTCTCCACCGCCGTCAGCCGCGGGATCTCCCCGGGTTGCAGCCGGCGCTGCAGCGCCGAGGCCACGGTGTGCTCGCGGCGGTAGCGGAGCGCGTTGTCCAGGTGGGCGGACGCGGTGGCGGCCGCCTGCCGGGCGACGTCCAAATCCGCCTCCTCGAAGGGGTCGGTCCGGACGCGGTACAGGGTGAGCAGGCCCAGGACGGTGCCCCGCGCCATGAGCGGGGCCACGATCATGGAGTGGACCTCCGCCGCGATCAGCGGGGCGAAGTCGTCCGGGCCGGCCGCGAGCCAGGGGTCGTCCGGGGACACCTGGAGGAGCCGGGCGCGGGTGTCGTTGAGGGCCTGGGTGTACGGAGTGGGAAAGGGGAAGGGACGGCTGTCGTCCTGCTTCCGGCTGGTGGGGACGGTGGGGGGAGCGAACGCCGTCCGGCGCAGCGGGGCGTCCGACGGCACGGGCCCGGCCCGGTGCCCCTCCCCGGCGGGACCGTCCTCCAGCAGGTCGACGGCCGCCGCGTCGGCGAAGCCGGGCACCAGGGCGTGCACCAGTTCACCGGCCGTGGTGCGCACCTCCAGGGTGGAGCCGACGGTCCGGTGCACCGCGCCGAGCACCGCGAGCCGGTCGGCCGCCGCCTGTCTCTCGGTGACGTCCTCGACGACGCCCACCAGACCGGGGACCCCGCCGCCCCGGTCGGGCAGCGGGAACAGGGACACCTCGACGGCCAGGGTGCGCCACGGCTCGGACGGGGACCGCCCGCGCACCAGCCGGCCGCGCAGCGGTTCGCCGGTCCGCAGGGCGTCGCCGACGAGCCTGCCCAGCTCACCCGCCGCGAAGCCGGGGACGAAGTCGTCCACGCCGTGCCCGACGACGTCGCCGGCGGGCAGGCCCCGCACTCCCCGTCCGGAGGGGTTGTAGCGCGTGACCTTCTGTTCGGCGTCGAAGACGAACAGGCCCTGGGGCGAGTCGGCGAACAGGGCGTTGAGGACCGCGGTGTCGTCGGCGGGACAGCCTGTCACCGGGGGCTCCCTTCGCGGGGGTCTCCCTCCTTACCTTCTCGCATCGGCCCGGCACGGCAACTCGGCCGCCCCGGGCCGGGGCGGGCCACCGGTTCCGCTACGCGCGCACGGGCCGCAGGGCGCCGTCGTACACCGTGCGGTGGTCCGGGACGACCACGCGGGTCGCGGGGGAGGCCTGCCGGACCCCGGCGAGGAACGCGTCCAGGTCCATGGCCGGGTCCCGTACGGGCGTCCCGAGCGGCACCTCGAAGTTGTCCCAGTGGACGGGCACGGCCACGCGGGGGTGGTCCAGGGCGCGCAGCAGCCGGGGCAGGTACAGGTGGGTGGCGGTGCCGGAGGGGACGGCGATCATCGCGAGGTCGGGACGCAGCCCCCGTACCGCCCGCTCGGAGAAGTCGCTGGCGCCCATGAGGAACGCGGACGGCCCGTCCGCCCCGGCGGTCACCTGGAAGGCGAGGGTGTCGCCCTCGGGCAGGTCGGCGATGGTGGCCGGCACCGCCGCGGGCGGGGCGTTCAGTGTGCCGGGGGCGAAGTAGGAACACTTCTTGTTCCGGCTGTGCAGGCTCGGCACCACCTCCACCACGATCCCGCCGAGATCCAGCACCTCGCCGCCCTTCACCACGGAGATCTGCCCCGCTTCCACCCCCAGCGCCACCAGCAGGTGGTACGTGGTCTCGGTGCCGACCACCCGGGCGCCCGTGGTCCTGGCGATGTGGGGCACGTCGGCGAGGTGGTCCCAGTGGGAGTGGCTGACCAGGACGAGCTCGGGGCGCCCGATGTGCGGGTCGACGGCCTCCGGCCGGCTCAGCAGCGGCGTGCGCGGGTCGAAGCCGTCGCCGAACAGGCCGGTGGGGAAGCGAGTGAGGTACGGGTCGAACAGCACGGTCCGCGCGCCGACGTCGATGCGCCAGCCGGCGGTGCCCAGCCAGCGCAGCGTCACCGCCCCGGCGTCCGGTTCACGGCCCCGTCGGGAGGTGTCCGCGGCGGCCGCGGCGGTGGGGGCCGTGGCCGGGACCAGCGGGACGGCGGCCCCGAGCGCTGCGCCGCGCAGCACCGCGCGACGTCCGAACCCGCGGCGCGCGGAGGCGCCGGATACGTCTGTGACACGTGGTTCCTGGGTCATGGCGGCAGCAGACCAGCAGCCGGACCGCCCTGTCCAAGACCGCGATCGGGCCCGTGCGATACGCGGACGCGTATACCGCCAGGTCACCGGAGGTGGTCGTGCCCGCGCAGCGCTCCGACCGCGATGCCGGCCGCCCGGCCGATCGCGGCGTCCACCGTGGCGCGGGAGGCGGCCAGGTCGTGGGTGCGGGCGAAGACGGCCACCGCGTAGGACGCGCCGTCGGGGTAGCGGACCACGCCCGCCTCCATGTGCAGGCCCGGCAGGGTCCCGGTCTTGGCCGCCACCGTCACCTCGTCCGGGAAGCCCGACACCAGCCGGTGGCGGAAGACCTGCCGCCCCATCAGGTCCCGCACGAAGGCGCAGGCCCGGGCAGGGCCGGCCGCGTCGCTCCACACGAGCCGCAGCAGCCGGGTGATCTCGCGGGGTGTGCTCGCCGTGGTCTGGCGGGGGTCCAGTACGGCCAGCCGGCGCTTGCGGTCCTCCGGCAGGGCCGGGTAGCGGACGGCGAACTCGCGCTCGTCGCGTGCCCCGGCCTCCGCGAGCATCGACTCCAGCAGGTGGCGCGGGCCGCCCACGATCCGGGTGCGCTCCAGGCCGAGCTCCGCCGCGAGGAGCCGTACGGTGTCCAGGCCCACGCGGTCCAGCAGCAGGTCGGCGGCCGTGTTGTCGCTGACGGACATCGCGAAGTGGGCCAGGTCGCGCAGCGACAGCTCCACGTCGTCCAGGCAGCCGGCGGTCCCCCAGCCGCCGAGCCGGTCGGCCGCGGTGACCCGCACCCGCTCCCGCGGGTCGAGCTGCCCGGCGGCCACCTGCCGGGCGAACTCCAGCACCAGCAGCACCTTGAAGATCGAGGCGATCACCACCGGCTCGTCCGCCCCCACCGCGACCTCGCCGCCGCCCGCCGCGCCCGCGTCGACGGGAACGGCGTGCAGCTGCCCCACGGCTCCCGCCCCCGCGAAGACCCGCCGGACCCGCTCCCCGGCCCCCGTCGTCCCCGGCTCCACCGCTCCCCCTTCGCCGCACCGACGCACCGACGCACCAACGCACCAACGCACCAACGCACCCGATCATCCCCCGGCGGCTCCCGTACGATCCCCGCTGTGAATCTCTTGCGCCACCTGCGTCTCTTCGTCACCGTGGCCGAGGAGTTGCACTTCAGCCGGGCCGCCGACCGGCTGGGCATGGCGCAGCCGCCGCTCAGCCAGGCGATCCGACGACTGGAGCGGGAACTGGGCGCGGAGCTGTTCGACCGCTCGCCGCGCGGGGTCCGGCTGAGCGCCGCCGGGGCGGCACTCCTGGAGGAGGCCCGGGACCTCCTCGCCCGGGAGGAGCGGCTGCGGGCGCTGGCCCGCAGGGCCGCCGACGGGGGGCTCGGCACGCTCCGCGCGGGCGTACCGCCGGACACCACGGCCGCCGTGCTGTCCGCGCTGCTGGCCGCCTGCGCCGAGGACGCCCCGGGGCTGACCGTCGACCTCCAGGAGGTCACCACGGAGGAACAGGTCCGGCTGCTGGTCTCCGGCGGGCTGGACGCCGGGCTCCTGCACCATCCCGTCGACGCCACCGAACTGCGGCTCGGGCCCGAGGTCTCCCGCGACCTGGGGGTCGTGCTGCCCCGCACCTCCCCCCTGGCCCGGCTCGCCGAACCGGCGCTCGCCGACCTGTCGGGCCATGACCTGGTGCTCTTCCCCCGGGCCCACGCGCCCGGCTGGTACGACCGGATCCTCGACGTGTGCCGCGCCGGGGGCTTCGTGCCCGGCCGGCTCCGCCACGCGTCCAACCCCGAGTTCCTGCTGGCCCTCGTCGCGTCGGGCCACGCGGTCGCCTTCGACCAGGGTCCGGTGGCCCGCCGGGAACCCCGGGTCGCCTGGCGGCCGTTGGCGGGGCGCCCCCTCGCCCGGCGCGTCGGCGGCGCCTGGCCCGCCGCCCGCACCCCCCACCCGGCCGCCCGCCGCTTCGCGCACCTCGCGGCCGGCGTCCTCTCCCGTGACCACACCGCCTCCGCACACCGCGCCACCGCCCCGGGCCCCCCGGACGACACCCCGCGTCCCTGGTCGGTGGTCTACGGCCCCTGATCCCTCGGGCGCGCACAAAAACCCGTAGACCAACGGGAGTTGACCCGTCACACTTTTGAGACCTCCCGATGCGTGTGACCATCCGGCAACGGTGGGTAATCCTCGCTACCTTGGATCCGCGACCGTCCAGGGGGGACATGTGAACGACAACGGGTACACCAGTCTGCCGGGATGGCGCGGTGGTGACGCCAACGCCGCGTACCTCGACAAGAACCTCAGGCACCTGCCGGTGGAGACCAATCTCGACGACTCCGTCGGCTGGCGGCAGTTGCTCCAGTTGTTCGTCTGCGCCCTGCTCGCCTCGTTCCTGGCGTTCCTGCCGGTGTTCTTCTTCGCGCTGCTGTTCCTCCTCGGGGACAGCACCGAGGGCTTCGCCGTCATGGTCGGGCTGGCGTACGTCGCGTCGGGCCTCGCCTTCTGGGTGACCCTGCTCGGGATGCGCCTGGTCGAGCCGATCGCCGAGTGGCGGGTCCTGCTGGCGGACCGGAGCGGATCGCTCGACTCGGCGTACGTCTCCATCGCCGGCACGCTCGCCCGCCGCTACGTCCCCGTCGACCGCGCGGAACGGATCATCGCGACCGGGCTGGGCCGCGACCAGGTCCGCAACCGCCTGGTGCTCTCCGAGGGCAGATGCCAGGTCTACGTCTCCGTCTTCTCGTACGGCACGAGCCTGTACCTGGGCTGGCAGATGTGGCGCTCGCGCCGCGGGTACGCCCTGATCGGCGGGTTCGTCTCCGACCTGATGGCGTCGATCATGGGCCGGCTCGGCCCCGAGCGCATCATGATGCGGACCGAGGGGGTGCGGGCGATGCGCGAGGCGGTGCACGCGGCGTGCCGGGAGGGGCTGGCCACGGCGGTGGACCAGGTCGTGGTGCCCGCCACCTACGCCTTCCCCCAGGGGCTGCCGCCGGTGCAGGTCGAACCCGCGCGGTCGGCCCCGGCCCCGGGTGCGGCGCCGGCCGCGCCGCCGGTCCCGGACACGGCCCCCGACGCCACGGGCTCCTGGGGCCCGCCGCAGGGCGGCCCGCGGGCGGACGGTGCCCCGCCCCGCGCCTGAGGCTCGAGCGGGAGGGGGAAGGGAGAGCCGATGACCGGAGCGGACGCGGGAGGCGTGCTGCTGCGCGCCGCACCCGGCGGGGAGACCTGGGCGTACGTCGCCTTCGCGCTGAGTCCCGCCGTGATGCCCGGGGGCCTGTACCCCGAGTTCTCCGAGGCCCGGCGCGCGGCCGAGCGGGTCGCCGCCGAGCGGACCTGGCTCGCGGCCCTGTGGACGGACCGCACCACCGCCCGCTGGGACCTCAGGTTCGTCGGCGACCCGGCGAGCGGCCGGGTCGGGGCGTTCCTCGTCGCCCAGGTGTACGGCGCCGACCGGGCGGCCGCGCTGGGGGCCGTGCGGGAGGCGCTGCCCGTCCTGGAGCGGTTCCCGGCGCACGTGACGGCGGCCCGGGTGGGGGACACCGGCCGGATCGCCCGCCTGCTCGCCCCGTTCGTACCGGGACGGGGCGGGATCGCCGAGATCCGCAAACGCCTCACCTGCCGGACACTCACCCGCCCGTGGGGAGCGGAACGGGTCGCCACCGCGGTCTCCCGGTTCGACGCCGGCGCCCCGTCCTGGACGCCGGTCTGGGCCCAGCTGGCCGCGGAGCCGCGGCCGACGGTGGTCAGCGTGTGCCTCGAACCGTGCTCCGCCCCGGCCGGGCTCGTCGAGGGCCTGACGATGAGGGCGCAGGCGTTCGCGACCCTCGCGGCGCCGGGGATCCCCGACCCGCTGCACGGGCTGCCGGTGCCGGGTGACCCCTTCGCCGCGGAGGCGCACCGTCTGTACGACACCGCCGCACGGCGCTACACCGGGCGGCTGCACCGGGTGCGCGTCTCGGTGGCCGTCGAGGGGGAGGCCCCGGTGCCGGAGGTACTGGCCGGCCTGATCGGCCACACCCTCGCGCCGGAGAGCTCCGGCGCGGTCGTCGTGCGACCGCGGAGCGCGGAGGACCACCGGGTGGCCTGCGGCAACCTGCTGGGCGTCAACCAGGACCGGCAGCCGGAGGCGTACTGGCAGGAGGTTCCCGCGTTCCTGCGGCCGCCCGCCGCGGGAGCGCTGTGGCTGAGCGATCCGGGGACGGTGACGGCCCTCGCCGATCTCGTGGACGCCGACGAGGCGGCAGCCGTGTTCCGGCTGCCCCACGAGGAGCCCGGCGAGCCCGAGCTGTTCGCCCTGGAGCGCCGGGCCGCGAACCCTTCCCGCGTCCCCACCGGCGGTACCGACGCCGGCTGGACCGACTTCGGTCCCGGTGACTGACCGCACCCCGCGGGTGCGGCCCCGCCACGACCCGATGACGAACAGGAGCCACCGGACATGCCCGTAACCCCCGCGGCCCGGCCGCCGGAGAACGCGCTGACCTTCAGCTTCCCGGGACCACAGGCGCACGCCGACGCCCTGAACCGGGACCTCGCGGAGTGGATCAACGACACGGAGGAGCTGGGCGCCGGGGCGAGCCTGCGCACCGAGCCGCCCGCCCCCGGTGAACAGGGGGACGTCGCCGTCGCCGTGGACATCGTCAACGCCTCCGCGGCGGTGGTCGCCGCGGCCACCAACGCGTTCTTCCTCTGGCTCCAGCAACGGCGGGCCACCCACCGGCGGATCGAGTTCGAGGCGGTGCGCCCGGACGGCACCCGGATCAGTGCCACGGTGGAGGACGAGGCCCAGCTGACGGCGGTCATGGACCGGCTGTCGCGGTTCGCGGTGACCCCGCCGCCGGGAGGCGATGAGTGACCTGGGCCGTGTGGCCGCCCGCCCCCGCCACCGCGTACGCGCTGCTCGTCGGCACCGGCCGGCACGTCCGGCCCAGTGCGCTGCCCTCCATGCCCCAGGCGGTGACCACGGCCCGGGCCCTGGGCGCCGCCCTCGGCGGCGCCCGTGGGGTGTTCGACGCGCGGCGGACCACGGTGGTGCCCGACCCCGCCGACGCCCGCCAGGTCCTCGACCCGCTGCGCCGCATGGTCCGTCGACGGGACGCCGACCTGCTGCTCTTCTCCTACTGCGGCCACGGTCTGCTCGGCCGGGGCGACCGGCTCTGTCTGGCCCTCACCCCCTCCGGCCAGGACGGCGGCGGGGGCGACCCGAGCCCGTCCCTGCCGTTCGCCGAAGTCGCCGGTCTGCTGCGGGAGTCACCGGCCCGGCACAAGGTCGCCCTCCTCGACTGCTGCTTCTCCGGGCGCGCCCTCGGCCCGGACGGCCACGGCATCCACCTGCTCACCGCGTGCGGCCGCACCCAGAAGGCCCTGTTCCCGCCCGGGGGGACACTGACGGGCTTCGGCGGGGAACTGCTCAGAGTCCTCGACGAGGGCATCCCCGACGGGCCCCGCGAGCTGTCCCTCACCGCGCTCTACGACCGGCTGTCCGTGGTCCTGCCGACCACCCCCGCACCGCGCACGGGCATCGTCCCCACCGGCTACCCGGCGCCCCACCAGCAGACCGTCGACGGATCGGGCCATCTCGCGCTGGCCGTCAACCCGGCCCACGGCACCCACCGGACACCGGCGGGACTGCGCGCCCGGGGTGCCTTCGCCCAGCGGCTCAAGAAGCTGACCGAGCCGTCACCCGGCACCCCCGTGCCCGACCCGGCGAGGCTCCCCCAGCTGCTCACGGTGCTGGCCGGTCTGTCCCGGGACGCGGCGGACGTGCTGGGCCCCCTCGACGACTTCGCCATCGGCGCCCGCCGCAACCACGCCGTCATGACCGGCGCCGCCGGCTCCCCGGAGCGGGCCGCGGCGCTGCTGACCGCCCTGGCCGACACCCTCCGTGCCACGTCCCCCGCCCATCCGGCGCTCCCCGCCACGGAACGCGCCCTGGCCCACTGGAACAACCGGCTCCGGGCCACCCCGCCGCCGGAAACCACGCCGCCCGGGTGACGGGACGCACCGGCCGGCGCGCACCCCCGCGGCGGGGACGGACCGCGCGGTGAGTCCGACCCCTTCGGTGAAAAGGTCCGACCGCCTCGGCGGCGGCGGCGGAGGAGGAGGTGTCCGCGAGGGGCGGGGCGCCGTGCGCCGGGCCCCTCGCGGACGACGTCCTACTTGCTGACGGCGAAGCGCATCAGGGCGTGCTCGTCGCCCTGCTTCACCTTGCCCGTCTCGTTGATCACCTCGAGCTTCCAGGAGCCGTTCACGCGCACGGCCTTCGCCACGGCACAGCCGTTGTCCTGGCTCAGCAGGCTGGGCCAGATGTCGGCGACCTGCTGGGTGCTCCCGCCGGTGGCGTCGTAGACCTTGAAGCTGATGTTGCGGGCCTTCTGGAAGGAACTGCCCTTCTTGTAGGCGGCGGCGACGAACACGACCGCCGTGATGGCCGAGGGGAGCCGGGCGAACTCGACGGTCACCGTCTCGTCGTCCCCGTCGCCGTGCCCGGTCTGGTTGTCGCCGCTGTGCAGCAGCGAGCCGTTGCCCATGGGGTCGAGCGAGTCGAGACCGGCGAGGCGCACCGGGTCCCCGCCCTGCATGGCGACCGCTATCAGGTCCAGGTCGGTGCCGGTCTTGCGGCGCAGCTTGCCGAGCACTCCGCCGCTGCTGCCGGCGGTGGGGTCCCAGGAGACACCGATGGACAGGTGGGTGACCCCGTCCAGGTCCGCGGGTCCGTCTTCCTTGGTGAGCGTGATCATGCGTGAGTCAACCTCCGTTGCGGAACTACGGCCCCGAGTCTGCCCGGTGCCGTGAAGATCCGATATGGCGGGTCTGTCACAGACCCGCCGGCCGGATCAGACGTTGACGCCGAAGTCGGCGGCGATGCCCGCCAGTCCCGAGGCGTAGCCCTGCCCGACGGCCCGGAACTTCCACTCGCTGCCGTTGCGGTACAGCTCGCCGAAGACCATGGCGGTCTCCGTCGAGGCGTCCTCGGACAGGTCGTAGCGGGCGATCTCCACGTTGTTGGCCTGGTTGACGACCCGGATGAAGGCGTTGCGGACCTGGCCGAAGCTCTGGCCGCGGTTCTCCGCGTCGTGGATGGAGACCGGGAAGACGATCCGGTCGACGGTGCCGGGCACGGCGGCGAGGTTCACCTTGACCGCCTCGTCGTCGCCCTCGCCCTCGCCGGTGAGGTTGTCACCGGTGTGCTCGACCGAGCCGTCGGGGCTGGTGAGGTTGTTGTAGAAGACGAAGTGCCCGTCGGAGAGTACCTTGCCCGACGCGTCGAGGAGCAGGGCCGAGGCGTCGAGGTCGTAGTCGGTACCGGTCGTGGTGCGTACGTCCCAGCCCAGGCCGACCAGCACGGCGGTCAGGCCCGGTGCCTCCTTGCTGAGCGAGACGTTGCCGCCCTTGGCCAGGGAGATTCCCATTGCGTACTCCTTCTCGGCAGGTGTGGTCACCGTCCGTGCGCCGGCCGGGACCAGGGGTATCGAGGACTTGGAAGACGTCCTGAGGGGCCGGTCAGTTCCGGGACCTGCCGAACAGCAGGCGGTAGGCGATCAGCAGGACGAGGGCGCCCACGACGGCGGAGCCCCAGGTCGCCGCGTCGAAGAACTCCCGCCGCACCGGCCGGTCGAGGAACTCGGCGGACAGCCAGCCGCCCAGGAAGGCGCCGGCGATGCCGATGACCGTGGTGCCGACGCAGCCGCCCGGATCACGCCCGGGCAGGATCAGCTTGGCGATCGCTCCCGCGAGGAGTCCCAGGACCAGCCAGGCGACGATGCTCATCTCTCCGACGCTCCGTTCCACCGCCGTGTTCGTGCGAGGCGGTGCCCCCACCCTATCTTCTACATCGGTGTAGAGGGCGAAGGGGTGGGCGACCGGTGGGGCGGGAGGCCGGCGGAACGCGCGGTGCGCTGCTCGCGTCTTGCTTCCGACCGGCTGTTCCGGGCGGGAAGGGCACGGTCCCGATCAGAAGGTGGGACGATATCCGCCCCGACGCGAGCACCCTCTAACAAAGCTGACAGAAGTTGAGACACATACCGCCGCAGAACGTTCAGCGCAGACGAATATCCGGGACGACCGGGGCCAGCGGGATGACCGGGGCCGTCACGGTCCCGGTGTGGCGCCGGTTACGGACCGTGCTGTGGTCCCTGGCCGCCCTCGTGACCCTCGGCTTCCTCATCGGGCTGGAGGTGGCCGCGCGCCACTACGGCACCCCGGGGCCGATCACCCTCCAGGCGCGCGAAGTGATCCACGCCCCCAAGTCGGGGGGCCTGCTGTACGCCTCCATGGCCCTGATGACGGTGGTGCTCACCCGGCGGGAACGGTTCGTCGCGCTGGGCGCGGCCGTCGGCATCGACCTCGCCTTCGTCGCGGTCCGGTGGGCCGCCGGCATCGACACGGCCGGCGGCCACCCCTTCGGCAACGGTGCCCTGTGGGTGACCCTGGGCGTCGCGGTCGTCGCCGTCACCCGCCGCACCGGCCCGGACCGCACCCTGCTGCTGAAGGGCGTCGGCCTGGCCCTGCTGCTGATGGCCGGCCGCAAGACCGGCGACACCTGGCTGCTCATCACCTCCAAGACCCGCCCGATGGTGCTCGACCCGTACCTGGCCGCCGCCGACCACGCGCTGGGCAACCCGTCCTGGCTGGTGGGCCGGGTCGTGGAGGCCACCGGTGCCGTCGGTTTCAACGTCCTCGACTTCGTCTACGGCAATCTCGCGGTCGCCGCGGTCGTCGCCGCGCTGTACCAACTGCGCCGCGTCGCGGTCGAACGCCGCTTCCCGCGCCACCACCTGGTGCGCACGTTCCTGGTGATCGGCCTCGTCGGCCCGGCGTTCTACATGATCTTCCCGGTGGTCGGCCCGCTCTTCGCCTACGGCACGGGCACCGCCCACTGGTCCGCCATCAGCCTGTGGGCCCCGGACATGCCCCCCACCGTCCCCTGGTCCGTGGGTGACCTGTGGCCGGACACCCTGCCGCCGGCCGACAGCCCGCGGCCCATGCCGTTCGACGAGATCACCCCGCGCAACTGCATGCCGAGCCTGCACACGGCGTGGGCCGTCGCCATCTTCATCCACACCCGCGGGGGCCCGCGCCTGCTGCGCCACGCCGGAACGTTCTGGCTGGTCGCCACCCTCTGCGCGACGCTGGGCTTCGGCTACCACTACGGCGTGGACCTGCTCGCCGGTGTCGTCTTCACCCTCACGATCGAGGCGGCGCTGCGCGCCTACGACCGCGGCCCGGACCGCGCGGGGCTGCTGCTGGCCGCGCACGGCGCCGTGGTCTTCACCGCGCTGCTGCTGTCGTACCGCTGGCTGCCCGTGGAGATGGCCCGGCTGCCGTGGCTGGCCGGCCCCCTGCTCCTCCTGGCGACGGCGTCCGTGGTGTACCGCTACGTGCGGGTCACCGGGGCGTGGTCGCGGGACACCGTGCCGGTGCCTGACCCCGGCACGGGACCGGCACCGGAGCCGGCACCGGAGCCCGCCCGGGCCGTGGTGCCGGCACCCGCGGGTCCGGTGCCGCCGGCCCCCGCCGGGCCCGTGGTGCCGGCGCCCGCCGACCCCGCGCCGGTCGAACGCGCCCCCGACGCGGTCGACCGCACGTGAGCCACCGGGAACGGGACGGCCGGACGCCCGGTGCGCGGGGAGTCAGCGCACCGGGAATCCGAAGGTGTACCCCTGCTCCTTGAGCCGGGGGAGGATGCGGCGCAGCGCGTCGACGGTCTGGGAGCGGTCACCGCCCGCGTCGTGGAAGAGGAGGGTCGGCCCGTTCGGCAGCTCCCGTTCGACCGTGGCGACGATGGCGTCCGCGCCGGGCCGCTCGAAGTCCTTGGTGTCCACGTTCCAGCCCAGCGGTCGCATGCCCCGGGAGGCGGCCAGCTCGCGGCTGTAGGGCGTGAAGGCGCCGCCGGGTGCCCGGTAGTACAACGGCCGCACTCCCCCGGACGCCTCGGTGATCGTGCGTTCGGCGTCGAGGATCTGCTGCTTCTGGTAGGCCTCGGGCTTGCGGTCCATGGTGGTGTCGTGCGAGACGGAGTGGTTGCACAGCCGGTGCCCGGCCGCGACCACGTCCTTCACCAGGTCCGGGTGGGCCTCGGCCTGGATGCCGGTCACGCAGAAGGTCGCCCGGACGCCGTGCTCGCGCAGCAGGTCGAGCACCTGGGGGGTCCATGCGGGGTCGGGGCCGTCGTCGATGGTGAGGTTGACGCCGCGCGGCCCCGCGTCGGAGGCGTGCACGATCGTCTCCTGGACGCGCCCGACGCCGCCGGCCGGCGAGGCGGACGCGGCCGCCTGCGGCGGCGGGCCGCTCGTGACACCGGCCTCGGCGGTCCACACCGAGGCGCCGACGGCCAGCGCCGTCACCCCGAGTGCCGCACCGGCCACCTTCCCGTACCAGCCCCGCCCACCACCGTGCCGCGCCATGTCCGCCCCGCCTCCGCACCGTCGCTCCACCCCGCGTCCACCGGGGAACCACCTGGGGGGACGGGGGAGGGGCGGCCGCGGATGCGTCCGTTACCGATCACGGACGATTCCGCAGGGGTTCGCGGACAACGGCGGCGCGCCCGCGGCGGCACGGACGCCGGGCGTACCCCGCGGGGCTACGGCCCGGCCGAGGGGCCGGCTCCGGCGGCCGGGTTGCGCCGGACCAGGGAGGCGTTCAGGGCGGTCGCGAACAGGCACCAGGCCGCGTAGGGGGCCAGTGCGGCGGCGGCGGTGCGGTCCGCGCCGGCCATCCGGCGGACGAGGTGGGCGTTGCTGAGGTCGAGCGCCAGGGTGCCGGCCAGCCCGGCGCGCGGACTGCGCCGGCGGAAGAACGCGTGGTTCCAGCCCGCGTTGAGCACCAGGTTCACCGCCAGGGCCGTGGCCAGCCGCGTGCGCTGCCGGCCGCGGGTCCTGCTCAGCCCGCGCCCCGCGCTCCAGGCGACGGTCGCGTACAGAGGGGTCCACACGGCGCCGAAGGCCCAGCCCGGCGGCTGCCAGGCCGGCTTGTCCAGGGACCGGTACCAGGTGCTGTCGGCGTCGACCGCCCGGGCGCCGGCCACCGCCGCGGCCGTCACGGCGGCGGCGGAGCCGGCCGTCCACCCGGCACGGCCGGACGGACGCGCATGTCCAGTGATGAGCCTCATCCGGAACGGGTACCCGCCGACACCCCCGGCGTTCCCGAGCGCCGTCGGACACCGCATTCGGCGCAGGAGACTCATGGATACGGACACATTGGGTAAGCGAACGCCATCGAAGACGACAATCCGTGATCAGAGGGGCGTCGATCGAGCAATGACGGAGACACTTCCATGGTCATCCCGCTCATGACGCGGGCCGGGAACGCGGCCCGGCCGGAACCGCTGCGCTTCACCACCGCCTGGGACCTGAGCGGCGTCCCCATCGCCGACGCCCGGGACGCGGTGAGCGCCCTGCTGGCGCGCGCCGGCCGCCGCGCGGACCACGAGTCGGCCCTCGGCGCCCACCTGGTGGTCAGTGAGCTGGTCACGAACGCGGTCCGTCACGCACCGGGCCCGGGCGCGCTCCTGCTCGTCCTGGCGCCCGGTGCGGACCGCCTCGACATCGCCGTCCGTGACAGCTCCCCGCACCCGCCCGTCGTGCGGCCGCGTGACCCGCACCGCATCGGCGGCCACGGTCTGCTGCTGGTCACCCGTCTGTGCGAGTACCTGCACACCAGCCGGCTGCGGATCGGCAAGCAGGTCATGGCCCGCATGAACCTCGCCTGAACCCGACCCGGGGGCCCGGGAGAGCCCGGGGTGGCGGCCCGCCGCCCCGGCGCTCCGGCCCCCCGGCGCTCCGGGCCCCCGGCGCTCCGGCCCCCCGGCGCTCAGGCGCCCCGGCACCCGGCTGCCCGGGCCTTCGGGGCGCGTGAACACGCCGAGGGCCCGGCCACCGTGGTGGCCGGGCCCTTCACGGGCGTGGTGGGACGCCTGGACGTCTCACCATCGGTACCAGCGGCCGCGACCACCGCCGGCCGACGTGGAGCGCATGACGAAGCCGAGCAGCCAGATCACCAGGACGGCGATGGCGATCCACCAGAGGATCTTCACGGCGAAACCGGCGCCGAAGAGAATGAGGGCGAGCAGCAGAACCAGCAGCAGGGGAACCATAGTTATCAACCTCCTGGGCCACCGTTTGCCCTCGGTCGGCTCCCTCACTCCTCGATACGGCCTTGTTTGTGAAGGAGAAGTGGGGGCACCCGAAGTCCACCACGACAGCGGCAAGAACGCTACGAGGAGGCGTGTTCCATGAGTGCCGGCGAGAAGGCCAAGGCGAAGACCGAGCAGGCGCAGGGCAAGGCGCAGGAGGCCCTGGGCAACGCCACCGGGAACGACCGCATGGCAGCCGAGGGGCAGGCCAAGAAGAGCAAGGGCGATGCCCGCGAGTCGAAGGAGAAGGCGAAGGACGCCTTCAAGCACTGACACCTCCGCGCGCACGCGGAAAGGGGCTGCCCCGGGTCGAGGACCCGGGGCAGCCCCTTTGGTGCGCGTGCGCACGGAGCGCCGCCCCGTCCCGTCTGCCGTGAGCCGCGTGCGCGGCCGGGCGCCCTCCGCCCTGGCAGCTAGCTGCGGGGTCAGCCGGTGTCGCGGCGGGAACCGGCCGCCTCCGCCGGTGATTTCGCGCCCGTGCGGGCGCCTGCCGCACCGGTTGTGGTCACGGGCGTCGCCGTCGCCCCGGCGTCCGTCCTACGTTCCTGGCCGACCGCGGCCGTCGGCCGCGGCCCGAGAACGGAGGAAGCATGAGCGCGGCAATTCGCACCACACGCCTCGGGACCGCCCTGGCGGCCGTATCGCTGACGGTGCTGGGCGTGTCGGGGACGGTCGCCGTACCGGCGTCGGCGGCACCGCAGGAGCGGCCGGCCGCCGCCGCGGCGGCCTCGGTGGACTACGCGACGTGGCAGGCGGACGTCAAGGCGGTCATCGACCAGGCGCGGCCGTACGTGGAGCAGCGCACGGCCGGGGCGGGCGGTGCCAGGCAGGCGATCGTCCTCGACATCGACAACACCTCCCTGGAGACGCACTTCCACCTGTTCCCGCCCACCCCGGCCGTCGCGCCCGTGCTCGACCTCGCCCGCTACGCGAACGACCGCGGGGTGGCGATCTTCTTCGTCACCGCGCGGCCCGACCTGCTCGAGGTGGTCACCAAGTCCAACCTCACCTCGGTCGGCTACCCGGTGGCGGGCCTCTACCAGCGGTCGCTGCTCGACCTGTTCGGCAGCGCGGCCGAGTTCAAGACGGCCAAGCGGGCCGAGATCGAGGCCAAGGGGTACGCGATCATCGCGAACATCGGCAACAACACGACCGACCTCGTGGGCGGGCACGCCGAGCGCACCTTCAAGCTGCCCGACTACGACGGCGAGCTGTCCTGACGCGGAGCCCCGAACCCCTGGTTATGCCCTGAGCACGTGCCCACGTTTGCTTCATCCTGCAACTGTTTGACCCGCCGAGACGGCCGATCCTACGGTGTAGGCGCTGGGGGAAACGGGGGTTTCAACGGAATGCGCGGCGTCCTGCCGTGCATTCCGTTCCATCCTGACGACACGATCCTCGAACCCTCCTGAACGGATGAATTGACTCACATATCAGGGGGAGTCGTGCCGAGCGCTTCTGTCACCGAGGACCTGACCGGCGGGGAAATAGAGAAGATGCTTCTCGAAGCCCGCAGACTGGTCGAGTCCGCCGTCGACCGCCACCGCAACGAAGGCCAGCTGCTGACCGCCCTGGAGCCCGGGGAGGGGACGGAGACCGCCGAGCAGGTGGTGGACTGCGCGACCCGCTCGCTGGTGGTGGTGCTCTCCGGCCGCCACGGCGAGGAGACCGCCCCGCTCGTCGCCGCCCTGGGCCGCGCCGCGGCGCGCGGCGTCGACGTCCGGCTCCTCGCCCGCCTCGCCGTGCTGGAGGACCGCCTGTTCCTGGAGCGCCTCGACAAGTACGCCCCGGCGGTCCAGGTCCGGCTCGCCGGGGCGCCCCTGCAGGACATGGTGCTCGCCGACGGCCTGGTCGGCGTCATGTGGTGCCGGTCCGCCGGGCCGTCGGCGGGCCCGGCCCGGGAGGCCCTGGTGATGCGGGCGCCGGCCCTGCTGCGCCACCTGCGCACACTGTTCGCGGCGTCCTGGAACGGCAGCGCCCCGCTGGCCGACCACCGCCGGCTGTCCGGCCGCACGCGCAGCGACGTGGCCCGGCAGATCCTGCTGGCCCTCAGCTCCGGGCGCACCGACGAGGTCGCGGCCCGGGAGCTCGGCATGTCGGTGCGCACCTACCGCCGCAACGTCGCCGAGATCACCCGGGAACTCGGTGCCATTTCCCGCTTCCAGGCGGGCGTGCGGGCCGCGGAACTCGGCCTGCTGCCGCCGGCGACGGCCCCCCGCCCGCAGCGGGACGCCGGCTGAATTGGCAGCTTGCTGTAGCGCTTCTTGCCGCGCACGGCCCGGGAAATGTAGGAATTGCGCAGTCCTTGATTCAGTAGTCCGCAGTCCGCAATCTCGGAGTTCTTACCCTCCCTATCCGCCCGGTCTCTGCGAGGAATGGCATCCGGTGAACAGCGTGATGATCGAAGCGATGGACATAGGCCGGTCCTTCGGCGGTGCGCGGGCGCTCGACGGCGTCAGTTTCCGCATGGAAAAGGGAAAGGTGCTCTGCCTGCTCGGGCACAACGGGGCGGGCAAGAGCACCCTGGTCAGCATTCTCGCCACCGCGCTGCCGCCCACCTCGGGCACGGCCCGCGTCGCCGGGTACGACGTGGTGCGCGAGCCCCGCGAGGTGCGCCGGCGCATCGGGCTGACCGGGCAGTTCGCCGCCGTGGACGAGAACCTCTCCGGCCGGGACAACCTGATCCTCGTCGCCCGGCTGCTCGGCGCGCACCGGACCGAGGCCCGGCAGCGGGCGGGGCAGCTCCTGGACGCCTTCGACCTGAACGCCGCGGCCGACCGGCCGGCCCGCACCTACTCGGGCGGGATGCGCCGCCGCCTCGACCTCGCCAGCAGTTTCGTCGGCAGCCCGCAGGTGCTCTTCCTCGACGAACCCACCACCGGACTCGACCCGGTCAGCCGCGCCGGCCTGTGGGACCTGGTCCGCTCCTGTGTCGCCGAGGGCACCACCGTCCTGCTGACCACCCAGTACCTGGAAGAGGCCGAGCAGCTCGCCGACCGCGTCATCGTGCTCGGACACGGCCGGACCATCGCCGACGGGACCGTGGCCGAGCTCAAGGGGCACCTCGGCGGTGCCACCGTACGGGCCCGGCTCGCCGAACCGGGCCAGGGGGCGGCGGCGTCCGACGCGCTGCGGCGGGCCGGTCTTCCGACCGCGCCGGGCGAGCCGGACGGGACGGTCGCCGTGCCGGTGCGGGAGTCGGCCGCCCTCGCCGCGGTCGTCCGGGCCCTCGACGAGGCCGGGGTCACCATCAAGGAGATCTCCCTGACCGAGCCGACCCTCGACGACGTCTACCTGGCACTGGCGGAGGGTGCCGAGCCCGCGGCCGGGGTGCCGGTCGCCTCCTGATCCGCCGCCCCGCCCGATCCGCCGCCGACCCGGCCGAAAGGCCGCACCAGTGAACCTCTGGATCCTCTACCGGATCACACCACGACCCCCGGCCCCGTCGGCCCGCCCCCCGGAATCCGGCACGGGCGCGCCGGTCCGCGCCGCATCCCCTGGGAGCTCCCATGACGGTGACCACCGCGACCTACCCCTCGATCACCGAGGCGCAGATGATCCCGCGCCTCGTCCGGCTAGGCCCCAACCTGTACGGCGCCGTCTTCACCCTGATGAAACTGCTGCCGGCCCACTACATCCTGAAGCGGGCCGAGCAGCGGGGTGAACTGGGCGCGGGCACCGTGGTGGTGGAGACGACGTCGGGCACCTTCGGTCTCGCCCTCGCCATGCAGTGCGCGCTGATGGAGCGTCCGCTGATCCTGGTCAGCGACCCGGCGATCGACCCGAACCTGTACCGGAGACTGACCGACCTCGGTGCCCGCGTGGAGATCTGCCGGGAGCCCGCCCCGGTCGGCGGCTACCAGGAGGCCCGGCTGCGCCGCCTCGCCGAGATCCGCGCCGGGCTCCCCGACTCCTTCTGCCCCGAGCAGTACACCAACGAGGACAACCCCCGCTCCTACGGGGTGGTCGCCGAGATGCTGCACCAGACCCTCGGGGACGTCGACTGCGTCATCGGCCCCGTCGGCTCCGGCGGTTCGATGTGCGGCACCGTCCGGGCCCTGCGCGAGCGCACCCCGCACACCCTCGCCCTCGGTGTCGACAGCCACCGCAGCGTCCTCTTCGGGCAGGCCGACGGGCCGCGCGGCCTGCGCGGACTGGGCAACAGCCTGTGGCCGTCCAACCTCGACCACACCGTCTTCGACGAGGTCCACTGGTGCTCCGCGGCCGAGGCGTACACCCAGACCCGCCTGCTGCACGCCCGCCACGCGCTCTTCCAGGGCCCGACGAGCGGCGCGGCCCACCTGGTCGCCCAGTGGTGGGCCGACCGGCACCCGGACCGGCTGGGTGTGGTGATGCTGCCCGACGAGGGCTACCGCTACCAGGCCACCGTGTACGACGACAGCTGGCTCGCCGACAACGGCCTGCGCCTGGACGCCCTGCCCGCCGAGCCCCTCACCGTGGCGTCGCCCGCCGAGGCGGGGGAGCACTGGACGCGCTTCGCCTGGGCCCGCCGCGCCTACGACGAGGTGCCGGGCGCCGTGCCCCGCACCGGCCGGCCGCTGCCCGATCGGGCCCGGTCGTGACGGCCACCGGACGGCTCACCCGGACCCTCGGCCCCCGCACCCGGCGGCTCGTCTACGGCGAGAGCGGGCCCGCCGACATCCGCGAGGAGCTGGGCGCCACCACCACCGTCGACCTGGCCCACGTGGTGATGCTCACCGAGTGCGGACTGCTGCCGCGGGACGCGGCGGCCGCTCTGCTGCGGCGGATCACCGACCTGCGCGCCGACGGCTTCCGCGCCCTGTACGACCTGCCCGCGCCCCGCGGCCTCTACCTGATGTACGAGGGTCACCTGGCGGCCGAACTCGGCGCCGACGTGGGCGGGAAGCTGCACACCGGACGCTCCCGCAACGACCTCAAGGCCACCGTCACCGCCCTGCGGCTGCGCGCGGAACTCACCGATCTGCTCGGCGAGTTGCTGCGGCTCCAGGCGGTGCTGCTGGCCCGGGCCCGGGCGCACCGCTCGGTGGTCATGCCCGTCTACACCCACTTCCAGCCGGCGATGCCGGTCGGCTACGGCTACTACCTGGCCGGGATCGCCACCGCCCTGGACCGGGACGCCGACGCCCTGCACCACGTCCTCGCCCAGCTCGACCGGTGCCCCCTGGGCGCCGGCGCGGTGGCCGGCACCGACCTGCCCATCGACCCGGCCCGCACCGCCGGGCTGCTCGGCTTCCGGGACGGTCCGCTGCACGCCACGGACGCCGTCGCGGCCCGTGACATCCCGCTGCGCGCGGTGGCCGCCGCGGCCTCGGCGGCCCTGACCCTCAGCCGGCTGGCGACCGACCTCCAGCTGTGGAGCACCCAGGAGTTCGGCTTCTTGGAGTTCCCCGAGCGGCTGGTCGGCGGCAGCTCCGCCATGCCGCAGAAGCGCAACGCCTTCCTGCTGGAGCACGTCAAGGCCAAGGCGGCCCTCGCGGTGGGCGGCTGGACGGCCGCGGCCGGCGCGATGAAGTCGACGCCCTTCACCAACTCCATCGAAGTGGGCACCGAGGCGGTGTCCGCGGTCTGGCCCGCGCTGGCCGCCGTACGGGACTCCGTGCTGCTGAGCCAGTCCCTGGCCGGCGGGGCGCGGCCCGTCGCGGACCGGATGGAGCGGCGGGCGCGGGAGGGCTTCGTGACGGCCACCGTGGTCGCCAACCGGCTCGTCGCGCAGGGCGTGCCGTTCCGCACCGCCCACCACGTCGTCGGGGAGGCCGTGCGGGAGGCCGTCGAGGCCGGCGCGACGGAGCTGGGGGAGATCACCCCGCCCGGCGGCACCGCCGCCGGCATCGAACTGCCGCCGCTGCCCGAGGTGGTCGACGCCCACGACCGCGGCGGCGGCCCGGGGGAGTGCGACCGGATCGTGCGCGTCCTGCGGGAACGGCTCGCAGGGCACTGCGACCGGCTCGCCGGGCGGCGGGCGGTGACCGGCCGGGCACGACGGCGTCTGGAGGAGACGGTCCGGGCCCTGGTGGCCCGCGGACAGGGAACGGAGGGTGCGCCGTGAGCGCGCGTGAACCGCATGACGCAGGGAACGGACCCCGGCCCGACGGGCCGTGGTTCGCGTTCCTGGAGAGCAACACCACCGGAACGGGACGCGCGTTCTGCGCGGCGGCCCGCGCCCGGGGCATGCGCCCGGTGCTGCTGACCCGGGACCCCGGCCGCTACCCGTACGCGGCCGAGGACGGCCTCGACGTGCGGGTGCTGGACAGCGCCGACCCGGACGCGGTCCTCGACTGCTGCGCCCGGCTCGCCGCCGACGGGGCCGGGCTGGCGGGCGTCGCCTCCAGCTCCGAGTACTTCGTCGCCGCCGCCGCACGCGCCGCGGCCGCCCTCGGGCTGCCCGCCGCGGACGGCGACGCCGTCGCCCGCTGCCGGGACAAGGAACGGCAGCGCACCGCGCTCGCGGCCGCCGGGGTACCGGTGCCCGCCTTCACGGCCGCCTCCGACGCGGCCGGGGCGGTACGGGCCGCCGACGCGATCGGCCATCCCGTGGTGCTCAAGCCGGTCAGCGGCTCCGGCTCGGTCGGGGTCCGCCTGTGCCGCGACCGGGACGAGACCCTGGCCTGGGCAGAGCGGCTGCTGGACCGGGGCGCCGACGAGCGCGGACATCCGGTCGCGGCCCGCGTCCTCGTCGAGGCGGCCGTGGCAGGCCCCGAGTTCTCCGTGGAGACGTTCGACGACAGGGTGGTCGCCGTCGTCGCCAAGCACACCGGGGCGCCGCCGTACTTCGTCGAGACCGGGCACGACATCCCCGCCCCGCTGCCCCGCCGGGACGCGGACGCGCTCGCCGCGACCGCCCTGGCGGCGCTGGCCGCGCTCGGCCTCGGCTGGGGCGCCGCCCACACCGAGCTGCGGCTGACCGCCGCCGGGCCGGTGGTGATCGAGGTCAACCCGCGCCTGGCCGGCGGCATGATCCCGGTCGCCCTCCGGGCCGCCCTCGGCACCGACCTGGTGGACACGGTGATCGCCAGGTCGGCCGGCCTGCCCGCCCCGCAGCCCACGGCCGGCGCCGGGCACGCGGCGGTGCGCTTCCTGTCCGCCGGCCGGGAGGGGCACGTCACCGGCATCACCGGACTCACCGACGCCGAGGCGTCGCCCGGTGTGGTGGCGGTGACGGCCGGCACCGCCAAGGGGCGGACCGTACGCATCACGCACTCGTTCCAGGACCGGCTGGCCTGCGTGGTCGCCACCGGAGCGGACGCGGCACAGGCCGCACGACGCGCGGCGGACGCCGCGCGGTTGGTCAGGGTCGAGCTGGAGGATCCGGCAGCGCCGGGAGAAGGAGTCGGGGGCCGATGACAGAGCACGCGAACAACCAGGCGTTCACCAGGGTTCCGCGGTGGACGGCACCGTCCGCCCGGGAGGAGGGGACCGGGGTCCACGGCACCCGGCTCCCCGAGCACCTCACCCGGGACCTCGAGGACCGCGCCGCCCACCTGGGCGCCGGGCTGCCCGCCCTGCTCACCGCCGCCCACGCCCGCGTCCTGGCGACCGTGGCGGCGGAGCGGGACCTGTGCGTCGGGTACGTGCCGCCGGGCGGCACCGGCCCGGCCCGGCAGCTGCGGCTGAGGGTGGAGAACTCCACCTGGGCGGAGCTGGTCGCGCACGCGGCCGTCGCCCCGGCCGGGCAGGCCGGCGCGGACGAGGCCGAGGGGCGCCCCGAGGTGGTCCTGGACCTGTCGGGGCTCGCCGACGCACCCGCCCCGGCAGCCGGGGACGCGGACGGCGCGCCGGTGCTGCGGGTGGTGTGGAGCCGGGACGAGTACGGCCTGGCGCTGCGTCTCCTGCACGACCGCGCCGCGCTCGACGCGGACCACGCCGAGCGCCTGACCCAGTACCACCTGGCCGCGCTGCGCCTGCTGGCGGCCGGCCCCGGTGAGCGGCACCACCGGCAGAGCCTGCTGTCGGAACGCGAGGTCGAGAAGCAGCTCTACGGGCTCGCCGGACCGCGCGCCGAACTGCCCCACCACACCTTCGTGGACGTGTTCGAGGAGCGGGTGCGGTCCGTCCCGGACGCCGTCGCCGCCGAGCACGCCGGTGTGCGCTGGACCTACCGGGAGCTGGACGAACGGGCCAACCGGATCGCCCACACGCTGATCGGGGCGGGCGCCGCCGCCGAGGACGTCGTCGCCGTCGTGATGGACCGCACCCTGGACTGGATCGCCGCCGCCCTCGGCGTGTTCAAGGCCGGCGGCGTCTACCTGCCGGTCCGCCCCGACTTCCCGGCGGACCGGGTGGCCACCCAGTTCGAGCGGAGCGCCTGCCGCTTCGCCCTGACCGACCCCGCCGGCGAGGAGCTGGCGCGCCGTGCCCGCGACGCCGTGGCGGACGCGCCCGCCGTCCTGTCCGTCCCCGGGATCCTCGCCCGGCCGGACGTGCCCGCCACGCCGCCCGACGTGCCGGTGACGCCGGGGCAGGCGGCGTACATCTACTTCACCTCCGGCTCGACCGGCGCGCCCAAGGGGGCGCTGTGCGAGCACGCGGGGATGCTCAACCACCTCCACATGAAGATCGAGGACATGGGGATGGCCGCCGGAGCGGGCGAGGTGGTCACCCAGACCGCCTCCCAGTGCTTCGACATCTCGCTGTGGCAGTTCGCCGCCCCGCTCATGGTCGGCGGCACCGTGCGGATCGTGGACACCGACACCCAGCTCGACGTGGCGGGCTTCGTCGACGAGATCGTCGACGGCCGCGTCACCGTCGTCCAGGTGGTCCCCTCCTACCTGGAGGTGCTGCTCACCCACCTCGAACAGCACCCGCGCCCGCTCGGCGCGCTGCGCACGGTGTCGGTGACCGGCGAGGCGCTCAAGTACGAGCTGGTCCAGCGGTGGTTCGCCGGCTACCCGCACATCAGGCTGGTCAACGCCTACGGGGCCACCGAGGTCTCCGACGACACCATGCACGAGGTCCTGGACGGGCTGCCGGAGCGGGACTTCGTGACGGTCGGCCGGTCGCTGCGCAACGTCAACACCTACGTGCTCGACGAGAACCTGGCCCTGGTGCCGCTCGGCTCCCCCGGCGAGATCGCCTTCTCCGGGGTGTGCGTCGGGCGCGGCTACGTCAACGACGAGGAGCGGACCCGGCAGGCGTTCGTCCCCGACCCGTTCCGGCCGCACACCCGGATGTACCGCACCGGCGACTTCGGCCGCTGGCTGCCCGAGGGCCGCATCGAGTACCTCGGCCGCCGCGACGAACAGGTCAAGATCCGCGGCTTCCGCATCGAGATCGGCGAGATCGAGAACAAGCTGCTGACCGTGCCCGGGGTGCGGGAGGCCGCGGTCGTCATCGACGGCGGCACCGGCGACCTGCGCAACCTCGTCGCGTTCTACGCGGGCGTGGAGGAGCTGCCGGTCGAGAGCGTCCGCGACTTCCTGGCCGGTCTGCTGCCCGACTACATGGTGCCCACCTACTTCCACCAGACGGAGCGGCTGCCGCTCACCGAGAACGGCAAGATCGACAAGAAGGCGCTCGTCCGGCTCGCCGGCACCCTCGGCCACGGCGGTGCCGCCTACGCGGCCCCCAGCACGCCGGCCGAACAGCGGCTCGCCATGCTGTGGGCGGAGGTGCTGGGTGTTCCGCTGGAGCGGATCGGCCGGACCGACGACTTCTTCGAGCTGGGCGGCACGTCGCTGGCCGCGGTGCGCCTGCTGGTCCGCCTGGACCGGGTGCTGTCCCTGCGGGACCTCGTCGGCAGTCCCGTCCTCGCCGACCTGGCCGCGGTCCTGGACGCCCGCGGCGAGGGGGGTGCGGGCACCGCGGCCACCGGGCTGCTGCAGCCGCTGGCCACGCCCCGGGCCCCGCACCACACGGTGGTCTGCTTCCCGTACGCCGGTGGCAACGCGGTCAACTTCCGCTCGCTCGCCGCCGAACTGGGCCGCGACGGGTTCGCCGTCGCGGCGGTCGAGCCGCCCGGCCACGACCTCGCCGACGCCGACGAGGAGATGCTGGACGTCGCCGGCATCGCCCGGCGGGTACGGGACGAGATCGTCGCCCGGGTCACCACGCCCGTGCTGATCTGGGGGCACTGCGCGGGCGCCGCGGCGGCCCTGGAGACGGCACGGCTGCTGGAGCGGGCCGGCCGGCCGGTCGAGCGCGTCTTCATCGGCGCCCTGCTGCCGGCGGAGCCCGACGCGCTGCGCGCCGAGATCGCCGAGACGTCGGCCGCCGACACCGCCACGCTGCTGTCGTGGCTGCGGGCCGACAACGCCTACGTGGAACTGGACTCCCTGAAGCCGGAGCGCGCCGAGGTGGTGGGCCGGGCCTACCGGCACGACGTGCTCACCGCCAACAGCCACCTGATGCGGCTGCACGAGGACCGCGAACGGTACCGGCTGGACGCGCCGGTGGACGTGGTCGTGGCCCGGGACGACGCCTCCACCGCCGGTGCCACCGACGTCTACGGCCGCTGGAAGGCGGTCTCCGACCGGGTCGCGCTGCACGAACTGGCGCAGGGCGGACACTACTTCGTCAGCACCCGGCCGGCGGAGACCGCCCACGTGATACGCGGCCGCCGTACATCGCCCGGACCCCGGGCCTAGGAGGGAGCCGACGTGACCACCGAGATCCTCACTCCGGCGGCCGGCCGGAGAGGCGCCACCACCGGGGTCAGTACGGCCTTCGGCACCTTCGGCGAGCTGCTCCAGGGAGTGCTGCCCGAGGAGCACGGCGACTTCCTGGTGACGCTGCCCGTCGCCCGCTGGGCCATGGCCAGGTTCGAACCGCGCCCGGACCCGGGCCTGCTGACGGTCCATCCGGCGCACAAGAAGAAGGCGCTCCGCCTCACCTCGATGATCCTGGAGGACGCCGGCTGGCCGGGCGGGGGCACCCTGACGATCCACAGCACCCTCCCCGAGGGCAAGGGGCTGGCCAGCTCCTCGGCGGACCTGGTGGCCACGGCCCGCGCGGTGGCCAACGCGCTGGACGAGCCCATGCCGCCCCGCCGGATCGAGTCGTACCTGGCCAGGATCGAGCCGACCGACGGGGTGCTCTACTCCTCGATCGTCGCCTTCCACCACCGCACC
The DNA here is from genome assembly GCF_014649835.1 of Streptomyces pilosus. Classification (GTDB taxonomy): domain Bacteria; phylum Actinomycetota; class Actinomycetes; order Streptomycetales; family Streptomycetaceae; genus Streptomyces; species Streptomyces pilosus. The sequence goes on from NZ_BMTU01000003.1 coordinate 371,374, forward strand.
GTCCGGTTGCGCGCCCAGCTGGGTTCGCTGCCGTCCATGGCCGTCGTCAGTGCCGACGAGGGCGGCGCCGTGGACACGGTGGACTTCAACAACATCCCGAAGCCGTTCACCGAGGCCGACAAGCGCGAGTACGCCCGGCTGCTCGGCCGGGTCACCACCGCCGTCGCCCGCCGGGACCTCGCCGAGGTCGGGCGGGTGGCGACGGAGAGCGCCCGGATGAACCAGGTGCTGCGGCACAAGTGGTCCCTGGAGGGGATGGCCGCGATCTGCCGTGACGTGGGCGGCCTCGGGGTCGTCGTCGGCCACAGCGGCACGGCCGTCGGCATCCTGCTCGACACGGCCTCGCCGGACTGCCCGGCCCAGCTCGCGGCGGCCGCCCAGGCGTGCCAGGAACTGGTCGGGAACGTCACCGTGTACCGCACGCTGAGCTTCGACTGACCGGCGCGGGACCGAGCGCGAGGGGCCGCACCCGGAAGACCGGGTGCGGCCCCTCGCGCGTGCGCCGGCTCAGGGGGCGAACGGCTCGCCCAGCCCGGCGACGATCTCCCGCTCGCCGCGGTACGGTTCGCGGCTGTGCGCCGTGCGGACGTTGTCGACCAGCAGCAGGTCGCCCCGCCGCCACGGCTCGCGCACCGTGTGCCGCTCGTACACCTCGTTGATCAGGTCGACGGTGGCGCGGTCCAGCGGGGCGCCGTCGCCGCGGAAGGTGTTGAACGGCAGCCCCTCGGGGCCGAACTCGGCGGTGAGGAAGGAGCGGACCTCGGGGGCCATCGTCCACTCGTTGAGGAACGCGATCTGGTTGAACCAGCAGCGCTCACCGGTGGCCGGGTGGGCGAGCACCGCGGGCCGGGTCTGCGCGGTGCGCAGTCCGCCGTCGGCGTCCCACCGGGTCTCGATGCCGTGCTCCGCGCAGTAGCGGTCCACCTCGGCCCGGTCGGTGCTGCCGAACGCCTCCTGCCAGCCGATCCCGACGAACGGGTTGTAGCTGCGGGTCAGCCGCCAGCCGTGCCGTTCGAACGGCTCCACCAGGGCCGGCGGCAGGTCGGCGAGGACGGCGCGGGCGTCCGCGAGCGCCGTGACGCCGCCCGAGGCCGGGGGCGTCACACAGGCGAAGGCGAGCAGGCGCGGGGCACGGGCCGCGTAGCTCAACTCGTGGTGCATGCACATCGGCTGGTCCGCCGGCCAGTGCGACGACGAGTACACACCGGGCGTCCCGTACGGGTCGCGCGGGGCGAACCCCTCGCGTTCGGTCATGCCCTCGCCGAGGACCGCGGCCACGGTCTCTACGGCCCGTTCCCGGCTGTCCAGGTCCAGTCCGCGGACCAGGACGGCGCCGTGCCGGGCCACCAGGTCCCGCAGTTCCGCGCGGTGTCCGGACGCCCAGGCCACCGCGTCCGCGCCGGGGGCGGGTGCGGCGTCCAGGCGCGCGAGGGGCTGGGTCTGCGCTTTCGTCATGGTGTCCTCCGTGACGTCGGTGGTCGGTCGGGTGGGGGCGTGCGGGTCAGGTCACGGGCCGGCGGAACGCCCACACCGCCGCGGCGGACCCGAGCGCCGCGACGAGCAGGCTGGCGCCCAGCGCCGCCCACAACCGCGTCCCCAGCGGGGTGTCGAGGGCGAGGGCGCGGGAGGCGTCCATCGCGTACGACAGCGGGTTGAGCTTCGCCAGGATCTGGAGCCAGCCCGGCAGCCGGTCCACCGGGACGAAGGCGCTGGAGGCGAACATCAGCGGGAACGTCACCAGGTAGGCGGCCGCCTGCATGGCCTCGGCGCTGCGCAGCCACGCCGCGAGCGCCAGGAAGATCCACGTCAGCGCCCACACGACGACGCACGTCAGCAGCAGCGCGGCCAGCACGCCGAACGGGCCGCCGGCCGGACGGGAGCCGAGCGCCAGCACGGCCACCGCGACGAGGATCACCAGCTGGGCGGCGGTGCGCAGCAGATCGGCGAGGCTGCGGGCGAGCAGCAGCAGCGAGGACTGGATCGGCAGGGTGCGCAGCCGGGCCACCGCCCCGTTGTCCATGTCGCGCACCAGCCCGATGCCCGAGGCCACCGACGGTCCGATGCCGGTGGTCACGAGCAGGGCGGGCAGCAGGTAGTCGAGGTAGCCGACGCCCTCGGGCAGGTGTCCGCGGTCGACGATGCTGCCGAACACCTCGCTGAGCAGCAGCAGCATGAACACCGGCTGGAGCAGGGCGAGGACCAGCGCCCGGCGGTGCGTCAGGTGCGCCCGGACCGAGCGGCCGGTGAGGATCATCAGCTGTGCGGGCAGGCTGCTGCCCTGCCAGGCGGTGCCGGGCCGGCCGGCGGGCAGGGAGGGGGTGAGGGTCATCGGATGCCTCCTTGGTCGTAGATCCTGCGGACCCGGGTCAGGGCCGTCAGCAGCTCGTCGGAGGTCACCCGGCGGGCGGCCGTCAGCGCGGTGCGGGGCAGGGGCAGCAGCCCGGTGTCCGCCCAGCGCAGCCGCCCGTCGGTGTCGATGAAGCTGCGGGTCCGCCCCGCGTTGTCCGGGTGCAGGCAGTACGGGATGTCGAGCAGGCCGCGCCGGAAGGCCAGCAGCAGTGCCTCGCCGACGTCGTCGTGCAGCCCCAGCACGGTGCGGACGAGGACGGCGGCCTCCTCGTACACCTCCGAACCGGCCGCGGCGCCCGCGGCCCGGGGCGTGGTGGCCTCGGCGGCCCGGGCGGCCGTGCGCAGGGCCTCGACGTTGTCCGCGATGGTGGGGATGCGGTGTGCCTCGGCCGCCGTCTTGACGATCAGCCGGGCCGCCCCGGAGGCGACGGCCAGCCGGGCCGCCTCCTCCAGCAGGCGCAGGGCGCCGCCGCGGGTGGCCGGGAACACGCCCATGTAGGCGTAGACGACGAGGTGCGTGTCGATGCCGGGGAGGAATTCGCCGGCCAGTGCCCGCAGGGCCGCCATCGCCTCCAGGTCCTGCTCCGGGCTGGTCTGCTGGGCGTAGCTGAGGGAGACGCTGCGCAGCCCGTGCCGGGCGAAGAACAGGCCCTCCAGGACGCTGAGGGCGACCAGCATCGACGGCGGGCACAGCTGCCCCAGCATGCAGCCGCCGAAGCTCTCCAGGTGCGGCTCGCGGGTGTCGGTGCGGGCCTCGGCGAGCAGGGCGCACGCGGTCCGCCAGGCGGCCACGGCGTCGCTCAGCCGGGTGCGGCCGTAGGGCAGGCAGTACGAGACGGGGCCGCCCTCGGTGGCGTCCAGGCCCAGGTCCAGCAGCGCGGACACGATGTGCTCGGGGCGCGCCGACCCGTGCCGCACCTGCACCGGGAAGGCGGCCTCGTGGACGCCGTCCAGCATCGCCCGCGACACCTCGGCGGGGTGGGTGCAGATCGGGTACCCGTTGAGCGGCACCCCGTCGCGGACGGCGCGGCGGGCCGCCGCCAGGTCGTTCACGCGGGTGTAGCTGTCGAGGGTGAGGGTGCCGACGGTGACCGCCCCGGCGTCCCTGGTCCGCCGCAGGCCCTCGCGCATCTGCCGGGGGTCCCCGAACCCCATGCGCGGCTGCACCACGAGTGCGCCCCGCGCGTGCGCCCGCGAGACGAAGCCGCCGAAGGACGCCGGCGTCACGACACCGCTCGGTCGGGCGTCCGGGCGGCGAAGGTGCGGAACGCGGGCAGCTCGCCGTCGTCGAACACCCGGTCGTAGCCGGCCGCGGTGAGCCGCCGGACCATGCCGACGTTGCGCAGGCCGTCGGTGACCAGCTTGCCGCCGATCACCACGGTGGTGCCGGCCAGTTCCGGCCGTGCCCGCAGCACGCGGATCAGCCGCAGACCGTCGTTGAAGCCGTGACCGTTGACGCTGCTGACCACGACCAGGGCGGGCCGCAGCCCCAGGCAGGACTCCACCACCAGCTCGTCGGGGACGCAGGGGCCGAGGTTCGCCACCGTGTGGCCGATCTCCTCCAGAACGAGCTGGAGATGGACGAGATTCCAGGTGTGGGCGTCCGAGGAGGTTCCGGTCAGCAGCACGGAAGGCGCCGCGTCGACACGTGAGGAATTCATGGATCCGACTGAGGAATTCATATCCGGTCCGGTTTCTGGAGTGCCGGCGTATTCCGGCGCCAGCACCGGTACGCCGACTGCTCGGCGGAATGGGGAAAAAGGCGGGACGGCTGCCGGGAATCCGGCCGTCGTGGACGGCCGCGCAGCGGCGGCGCTGTCGACTCTACTGCGCGCCGGACCGCCCCAACGGGCCGCTGACTGGCCGGTACTGGCCCGGTGAGCGGGCTCGACAGCACCCCCGCCGGCGTGATCCGCGCCGCCGTCGGCGCGGTGGCCGCCCCGTCCTGCAGTTTGCTGTCAGCCGCCTTCCGGGAGTCGGCCGGGCGTCGCTAGAAAGTGTTCGCTGCCCTGAACCAGGTGCGGCGCCAATTCTTGAGCGAACGCGAAGGGCAGGACAGTGAATATGGCGGACATCGTCATCGCCCGTAGTGTCACCGCGGTTCTCCTCGGGCACGCGGAGAACATTCCGGGGAAGACCGCGGCGACCTTCGTCACCGATCCGCTGCGGGACGACGGGGCGAGTCGGCTGACCTACGCGGAGCTGGACCGGCAGGCCCGCGCCGTGGCCCTGCGGCTGCGCGCCGCGGGCGTCGGCACCGGCGACCGCGTGCTCCTGCTCCACCCGGCCGGGCTCGCCTTCCTGACGGCCTTCGCGGGCTGCCTGTACGCCGGCGCCGTCGCGGTCCCGTCCTCCCTGCCGGGCCGCTACCGCCACGAGCGGTACCGGGTCGCGCGCATCGCGGACGACGCGGGCGTCACGGCGATCCTGACCGACACCGCGACCCGCGCCGACGTCGAGGCCTGGACGGCCGAGGACGCGGTCGGCGACGTCCCGCTGCTGGTCACCGACGTCGTCGACGACCTGCCGGACACGGACGCCGGGGCCGGCGACTGGACGCCGCCGGAGCTCTCCCACGACAGCGTCGCCGTCCTCCAGTACACCTCCGGGTCCACCGGCGACCCCAAGGGCGTCGTCATCACGCACGGCAACCTGCTGCACAACAGCGCCAACCTCATCGGCGTCCTCGGCCTCGACGAGCACACCCCGCTCGGCGGCTGGATCCCGCACTTCCACGACATGGGGCTGATGGGCCTCATCCTGCCGCCGCTGATGAGCGGGGCCGGGACCGTGATGATGAGCCCGTCCACCTTCCTCAAGCGGCCGCACCTGTGGCTGCACATGATCGACCGGTTCGGCATCCACACCTCCGCCGCGCCCGACTTCGCGTACGAGCTGTGCACCCGGCGCATCACCGACGCCCAGATCGAGGGCCTGGACCTGTCCCGCCTCCGGTACGCCGTCGACGGCTCCGAACCGGTGCGCCCCTCCGTGCTGGACCATTTCCGCGCCCGCTTCGCCGGCCACGGTCTGCGTCCCGACGCCCTGAGCCCCTGCTACGGGATGGCCGAGGCCACCCTCTTCGTCTCGGGGGCGCTCGACGCCCCGCACGGCGCCCGCCGGGTGGACGTGGACCGGCTCGAACACCACGAGTTCCGGCCGGTCGAGGGCGACGGGCCCGGCCGTCTCGTCGCCGCCTGCGGCCCCGTCACCGGTGCGGAGATCCGCATCGTCGACCCCGGCACCCACCGGGTCCTGCCCGACGGCGGCGTCGGCGAGATCTGGCTGCGCGGCCCCGTCATCGGCCACGGCTACTGGAACCGCGAGACCACCAACGCCACCGAGTTCCGCGCCACCACCGCCGACGGCGACACCGGCTACCTGCGCACCGGGGACCTCGGCACCCTCCACGAGGGCGAGCTGTACGTCACCGGCCGCATCAAGGACGTCGTCATCGTGCGCGGCCGCAACCTCTACCCGCAGGACATCGAGCACGAACTGCGCGTCCAGCAGCCCGAACTGGGCACCCTGGTCGGCGCCTGCTTCACCGTCCCCGGCGACACCGCGGACCGGGAGGACGTCCTCGTCGTCACCCACGAGGTGCGCGGCATCAAGGAGGAGGACCGGCTGCGCCGGCTCGCCGCCGACATGCGGCTGACCGTCGCCCGCGAGTTCGGCGCGCCCGTCGGGGCGGTCCTGCTGCTGCGGCCCGGCGGGGTGCGCCGCACCACCAGCGGCAAGATCCAGCGCTCGGCGATGCGTGAACTCTTCCGCTCCGGTCTCCTCGAACCCACCTACGCCGACTACCAGGACGGCCTGCTCCGGCCCGTCCCCGCCCCCGAGCGGGCCGCCGCATGACCGTCGCAGCGCCCACCGTCGGCACCGTGGACCGGTTCACCCGGCACCTGCACCGGCTCACCGGCCCCGGGCTGGCGCTGGACGCCGGGGAGCTGGCCGCCCTCGACCGGGCCGACGCCTTCCCCGCCGACGCCTGCCGCGCCCTGGACGAGGCCGGACTGCCCCGCCACTACGTGCCCACCGAACACGGCGGCGCCCTCGACGACTTCGGTGTCGTCATGCGCCTGCTGCGGGCCGTCTCGCGGATCGACCTCACCGTCGCCGCCGCGCACGGCAAGACCTACCTCGGCGCCGTCTCGACCTGGCTCGCCGGCGCGGAGGAGCCCGCCCGGCGGCTCGCCCGGCGGATCACCGACGGCGAGGTGGTGTCCTGCGCGCTGACCGAACGCCACCACGGCAGCGACCTGCTGGCCGGCGAGGTCGTCGCCCGGCCGGCCGCGGACGGCGGCTGGCTGCTCGACGGCGAGAAGTGGCTGATCAACAACGCCACCCGGGCCGGCCTGGTGACCGTGCTGGCCCGCACCGACGACGCGGGCGGTCCGCGCGGCTTCAGCCTCTTCCTCGTCGACAAGGCCCGCCTCGCCCCCGGCACGTACACCTGCCCGCCCAAGGTGCCCACCTACGGCATCCGCGGCGCCGACATCAGCGGCATCGCCCTGCACGGGGCACGGGTGCCCGCGGACGCCCTGATCGGCCGGCCGGGCCAGGGCGTCGAGATCATCGTCAAGGCCCTGCACATCACGCGCACCTGCTGCGCCGCCATGTCGCTCGGCGCGGGCGACCACGCCCTGGCGCTGGCCGCCGACTTCGCCGCCGGCCACCCGGCGGACGACGGCACACCACTGGCCCGGCGCCCGCACGTCCGCCGTGAACTCGGCGAGGCCACCGCGGGCCTGCTGCTGGCCGAGGCGACCGGCCTGGTCGCCGTCCGCGCCCTGCACTCCCTCACCGGCGAGATGAGCGTCCTGTCCGCCGTCGCCAAGGCCTACGTGCCCGCCCAGATCGACGCCCTGATCGCCCGGCTGCTTCACCTGCTCGGCCCGCACGGCCTGCTCGGCCCCGGCGACCCGCACGGGCAGTTCGCCAAGGCGGAGCGCGACCACCGCATCATCGGCATCTTCGACGGCAGCAGCCTGGTCAACCGCAGCGCCCTGATCGAGCAGTTCCCGCGCCTGGCCCGCGGCTACCGCAAGGGCCGCGTCGACGCGGCCGGCCTGGCCGAGGCCACCAGCCCGCACATCCGGCCGCGCCCCTTCGCGCCCGCCGCGCTCAGCCTGCTGTCCACCACCGGGAACTCGCTGCTCGCCGGACTGCCCGACGCCGTCGCCGAGCTGCGGGAGCGGGCCCGCCACCGGGGCGACCTCGCCGCGCCGGCCGCCCTGGCCACCCGCCTCCTCGACGCCACCGGCCGGCTCCACGAGGCCATGGCCGCCGTACGGTTCCCGCCCCGGGCCGTACCGGCGGAGGCCTTCGACCTCGCCGAGCGCTACGAACTGTGCTGCGCGGCCGCCTGTGCCCTGCACCTGTGGCTGCGGGGCGGCCCGGCGGACGGCGACGTCACCTGGCTGCGCGGTTGTCTCGTCAAGGCGCTCACCGACCTCGGCGAACCCGTCGAGGACGACGAAGCGGCCGTCCTGGACGACCTGGCCGGCCTGCTCCTGGACCGCCCGTCCGGCTCCTTCGTCTCGCTGCTCGACCGGCTGGAGTCCCCCTCGTGAACACCCTCACCGCCGTCGAGGCACTGGAGCAGCGCCTCGGTGACCCCTTCGACCCGGCCAACCCCCACGGGTTCGACGCCCTCCTCGCCGCCGCCGAGGCCCACCGCCCACAGGACCCGGAGCCCTGGCGGGTCCCGTCCGGCGCCCCCGAGCCGGTGCTGCACGCGCTGCGCGCCGTCTGCCGCCGCTCACCCACCCTGGCCGGGACTCCCGGGACCGGCGCCGCCGACGAGGCCCTCGCGGTCGGCGCCTGCGCCGGCGCACTCGACTCGGCACTCCGGATCACCCTGCGCCACCTGCGGGGCCGCCGCCTCTACGGCGCCGCCGCGGCCGACCTCCCCGTCCTGCGCTCCGTGCTCTCCGGTGCCTTCGCCGACCTGCTGCTCTGTGACGCCCTCACCACCCTCGCCGTACGCGGCACCGACGCACTGCCCGACCGGCCCGACGCCACCGCGCACGCCGTCACCGCGTTCGTCCCCCGCGTCCTCCAGGGTGCCCTGGACCGCCTGTCGGTGGTGATGGGCTCCCGCTTCTACATCCGCGAGGGCGACCACGCCTCCTTCCAGCGGCTGCTGCACGAGACGCAGCGGGCCCTGTTCGGTGCCGGCCGGCGGACACCGGAGCGGGACCCGGCCGCCCCGTTCCCGCTCGACGCGCTGCTCGCCGCCCCGGCCGTCACCGGCCTGTACGACCCGGCCCTGCTGGCCGCCGCCCCGGGCCGCGCGCTGAACGGCCGCGCCCGCCGGACGCCGCAGCCCACCGGGTCCGCGCACGAGCGGCTGTACGCCGACCTCGTCGACCGTCACGAGGCGAACCTCGCCCTCGACCTGACCCGCCGCCCCCTGCCCGACCGCCCCTGACCGCACCCCTCCCGAGGAGCATCCCGTGCCCGACCTCGCCCTGGACACCCTGACCGCCGACAGCCTGCGCGCCTGGCTGGTCGACTGCGTCGCCACGCACCTGGACCGTCCCGCCGAAGCCGTCGACACCACCGCCAAGCTCTCCGACTACGGCCTGGACTCCCTCCACGTGCTCGCGATCGCCGCCGAGCTGGAGGACCACCTCGACATCTCCCTCGACCCGACCGTCATGTGGGACAACCCCACGCTCGACTCCCTCAGCGTGGCGCTGGTCCGGGAACTGTCCCAGAACGCCTGACCCCGCTCGGCGCCCGCCGAGCCCGTACGCCGGCCCCCGGCGGCATCCCGCAGATCCCGTAGGCCACGCAGACCCCCGAGAGGACCGCTCGTCCATGTCCGACGACGCCCGCACCCTCCGCCGACCCACCTCCGCAGCCCAGCTGGGCATCTGGGTCGCCCAGCAACTGCAGCCGGACAGCCCCCTCTACAACTGCGGCGGCTACTACGAGATCCACGGTCCCGTCGACGTCGACGTCTTCGCCCGGGCGGTCCGCAGGGGCGTCGAGGAGACCGAGGCACTGCGGTCGCACTTCGTCGAGGACACCGACCCGGAGGACGGCCCCGGCGGCGAGCCGCGGCTGTGGCAGGTGGTCACCCCCGCCGAACCCCGGCCCCTGCGCGTCGTCGACCTGCGCGACGCCCCCGACCCGGAGGCGGAGGCGCACCGCTGGACGGCGGGCGAGATGGCCGAACCGTTCGACCTGACGCGCGGCCCGCTCAGCGCCCAGACGCTGCTGCTGCTCGCCGACGACCGGTCCTTCTACGTGCACCGCTACCACCACGCGGCCCTCGACGGCTTCGGCCAGACCGTCTACGCCGCCCGGGTCGCCGCGCTCTACGACGCCCTGCTCGACGGACGGCAGCCGCCCGCGTCCCCCTTCGCGACCCTGGACCGGGTGGTCGCCGACGAGACCGCCTACCCGGGCTCCCGCCGCCGCCAGGGCGACCGGGCGTACTGGCTCGACCTGTTCACCGACGTCCCGGACCCCATCTCGCTCGCGGACCGCGTCGCCGGCAGCACCCACAGCAGTCTGCGCCGCGTCCGCCGGCTCTCCCCGGACCTGGTCACCCGGCTCACCGCCGTCGCGGAGCGGCTGGGCGTCCAGTGGCCCGCCCTGGCCGTCACCGCCACCGCCGCCCTCTACCACCGCATGACGGGCCGGACGGACTTCACCTTCGCCCTGCCCCTGGCGGGCCGCACCGGACGGACCGGACTGACGACGCCGGGCGCGATGGTCAACGTGCTGCCGATCCGGGTGCGCCCCGGCCCGGACCGGACCTTCGCCGACCTGGCCGCGGAGATCTCCCGCTCCCTCGCCGACGTCATCCGCCACCAGCGGTTCCGCGGTGAGGACCTGGTACGGGAACTCGGCCTCTCCGGCGGCCGCCAGGCCCGCCTCGGCCCCACCGTGAACGTGATGGCCTTCGCCGGCGAACTGTCCTTCGGCACCAGCCCCGCCACGGTCCACCCGCTCTCCACCGGACCGGTCAACGACCTGAAGATCAACTTCTACGGTTCCGCCGGCGCCCCCGGAGGAGTCCGCGTCGAGTTCGACGCCGACCCCGGCCTCTATGACGACCGCGAGATCGACGCGCACCAGGACCGGTTGGTGCGGGTCCTGGAGCAGCTCGCCGCGGACCCGGGTGTGCGGGTGGGTGCGGTGGAGGTGTTGGCTCCGGGTGAGCGGGAGCGGGTGCTGGGTGAGTGGAACGGCGTGGCGCGTGAGGTGCGTGGTGTGTCGTTGCCGGTGTTGTTCGGTGAGCAGGCGGCGCGGACTCCGGACGCGGTGGCGGTGGTCGCGGGTGAGCGGTCGCTGTCGTATGCGGAGCTGGACGCGTGGTCGAACCGGGTGGCTCGCTGGTTGATCACCCGCGGGGTGCGCGCGGAGTCGTTCGTGGGCGTGATGCTGCCGCGGTCGGTGGAGCTGGTGGTGGCGCTGCTCGGGGTGGTGAAGGCCGGTGGCGCGTATGTGCCGATCGACGTGGAGTATCCGGCGGAGCGGGTGGGCCAGATTCTTGGCGACGCGCGCCCGGTGCTGATGATCGACGACCCCGGAATGCTGGCCGAGTCCGATGGCTTCTCCGAAGGCCCGGTCACGGACGAAGTCCGGGTCGACCGCCTGGACTTGTCGCATCCGGCGTATGTGATCTTCACGTCGGGGTCGACGGGCCGTCCGAAGGGTGTGGTGGTCGAGCACCGGTCGGTCGGGGCGTATCTGGAGCGGGCTCGTGAGGTGTACGGGGACGCGGCCGGTACGGCGTTGCTGCATTCGTCGGTGGCGTTCGACCTGACGGTGACGGCGCTTTACAGCCCGTTGGTGTCGGGTGGGCGTGTGGTGCTGGCCGAGCTGGATGAGCGGGCGGGTGCGTGGGGGCGGCCGTCGTTCATGAAGGTCACGCCGTCCCACCTGGGTCTGCTGCAGGCCCTGCCGGGTGAGGTGTCGCCGTCGGGGACGCTGGTCACCGGTGGTGAGGCGCTGGTCGGTGAGGCGCTGGAGACGTGGCGTGCGGCTCACCCGGACGTGACCGTGATCAACGCTTACGGTCCGACGGAAGCGACGGTGAACTGCACGGACTTCCGGATCGAGCCCGGTGAGGCCGTTGGCTCGGGCCCGGTGCCGATCGGGCGTCCGTTCTGGAACACCCGCGCCTATGTGCTGGATGAGCGGTTGCGGCCGGTTCCGCCGGGTGTGGCGGGTGAGTTGTATATCGGTGGTGTGGTCCTGGCGCGTGGTTATTTCGAGCGTCCGGATCTGACGGCGGAGCGTTTCACCGCGGACCCCTACGGTCCTGCGGGTGCGCGGATGTACCGCACGGGTGACATGGCCCGCTGGAATGCCGACGGTCAGCTCGTCTATGCGGGCCGGGTCGATGACCAGGTCAAGCTGCGGGGCTTCCGGATCGAGCTGGGGGAGATCCAGGCGGTCATCGCCGGTCACCCGGACGTCTTCCGTGCCGCCGTGGTCGTGCGTGAGGACCGCCCTGGTGACCAGCGTCTGGTCGCCTACATCGTCGGCTCGGTCGAGGGCCTGCGCGAGTACGTCGCCGCCCGCCTTCCCGAGTACATGGTTCCCTCGGCCTTCGTCGCCCTCGACGCGCTGCCGCTGACGACGAACGGCAAGCTGGACCGCCGCGCCCTGCCCGCCCCCGACTACATCCTGGACACCCCCGTCGGCCGGGCCCCGCGCACCCCCCGCGAGGAGATCCTCTGTGGTCTCTTCGCCGAGATCCTCGGTGTGGACACCGTCTCGATCGACGACGACTTCTTCCGTCTCGGCGGGCACTCCCTCCTCGCCACCCGCCTGGTCAGCCGGGTCCGTACCGTCCTCGGGACGGAGCTGCCGATCCGGCAGATGTTCGACACCCCCACGGTCGCCGGACTGGGCGGGTTCCTGGACGCCACGTCCGGAGCCGGGGTGCGGCGCGGGGTCGCCCCGGTCGTGCCGCGGCCGGAGCGGATTCCGCTGTCGTACGCGCAACAGCGGCTGCGCTTCCTCCAGTTGCTGGACGACGACAGCACGGCGTACAACGCGCCCGGTGCGCTGCGGCTGACCGGTCCGCTGGACCGGGAGGCGCTGCGGCTGGCGCTCGCGGACGTCGTCGCCCGGCACGAGAGCCTGCGCACGGTGTTCGGGCAGGACGAGGAGGGGTTCACCCAGCGGGTGCTGACCCCGGGGGACGCGCCGGTCGGGCTGGACGTGCGGGAGACCGACGAGGACGGCCTGCCGGCCGAGCTGGTCGCCGCGGCGCGTCACCGGTTCGACCTGGCGGCCGAACCGCCGCTGCGGGCGACGCTGTTCGCGCTGTCCGCGGACGAGCACGTACTGCTGTTGCTGCTGCACCACATCGCGGGCGACGGCTGGTCCATGCGGCCGCTGGCCCGTGACCTGGCCGCGGCCTACGCGGCCCGGGCCGCGGGCGGGGCGCCGGTGTGGGAGCCGCTGCCGGTGCAGTACGCGGATTACAGCCTGTGGCAGCGGGAGGTGCTCGGATCCGAGAACGACCCGGGCAGCGAGATCTCCCGCCAGCTCGCCTACTGGACCGGGGCCCTGGCCGGGCTGCCGGAGGAGCTGGCACTGCCGGCCGACCGGGAGCGGGACGCGGACCTGTCGCAGCGCGGCGGTCAGGTGTCCTTCCGGGTGCCCGCCGCCCTGCACCAGGAGCTGCGGGCGCTCGGCGGCCGTACCCGGGCCAGCCTCTTCATGGTGCTCCAGGCCGCGCTCGCGGGGCTGCTGACCAGGCTCGGGGCGGGCACGGACATCCCGATCGGCACGCCGATCGCGGGCCGGACCGACACGGCCGTGGAGGAACTGGTCGGCTTCTTCGCCAACACCCTGGTGCTGCGCACCGACACCTCGGGGGACCCCGCGTTCACCGAGCTGGTGGAGCGGGTCCGCACCCGCGGACTGGAGGCGTACGCGCACCAGGACCTGCCGTTCGAGCGGCTGGTGGAGGCGGTCAACCCGGAGCGTTCGCTCGCCCGGCACCCGCTGTTCCAGGTGTGCCTGACCCTGCACAGCACCGATCCGCGGGCCACCGTGGCCGAGGTCGCCAGGCTGCCCCGGCTCGCGGTGGAACTGGAGCGGCTGCCGATCGAGGACACCAAGTTCGACCTGAACTTCGAGCTGACCGAGCGTTTCGACGAGTCGGGGCTCCCGGCGGGCATCGTCGCCGAACTGGAGTTCAACAGCGGGCTCTTCGAGACGGGGACCGCCCGGTCGATCGGTGAGCGCTATCTGCGGCTGCTCGCGGCGGTCGCCGCCGAGCCCGGTCTCGCCCTGTCGGCGGTGGAGGTGCTCGACGCGGCGGAGCGCGCCGCCGTCCTGGACGAGTGGAGCGGGGCCGCCCGCCCGGAGGTGGCCGACGTGCTGACCCGGGCCGGGCTGCCGGCCGCCCTGCGGCCCACCCGCGTCCGGGTGCTGGACGAGTCGTTGCGGCCGGTGCCGCCCGGGGTGCCCGGGATGCTGTTCGCGGCGGGCGACGATCCGGTGCCCGCCGGGGCCGACGGCGTCGACCTGGGGCGTCTGCTGCCCTCCCCGTTCCCGGGCGCGTCCTGGCTGTACCGCACGGACCGCGCGGCCCGCTGGACCGCCGACGGCGGGCTGCGGCTCGCCGGCTCCCCCGACGCCGTGGGGGAGCCGGTCGTGCTGCCCGCCCGCTCCCGCACCCCGCGCAGCCCGCTGGAGCAGATGCTGTGCACCCTGTTCGGCGAGGTGCTCGGCGTACCGTCGGTCGGGATCGACGACGGCTTCTTCGACCGGGGCGGCCACTCGCTGTCGGCGGTCCGGCTGCTCAGCCGGGTCCGGTCGGTGCTGGGCGCGGAGATCTCGATCCGCACGTTCTTCGAGAACCCCACCGTCGCCGGGCTCGCCGAGGCGTTCGCCCGGGCGTCCGGGGCGCGCAGCCCGCTGCTGCCCGTGGAACGCCCCCGCCACGTCCCCCTCTCCTACGCCCAGCAGCGGCTGTGGTTCCTGCACAACCTGGAGGGCCCCAGCGCCACGTACAACATCCCGGTCACGCTGCGGCTGACCGGCTCGCTGGACCGGGCGGCGCTGCGGCAGGCCCTGACGGACGTGGTCGTGCGGCACGAGAGCCTGCGGACCCTGTTCGCGGACGACCCGGCCGGTGCGCGGCAGGTCGTCGTGCCCGCCGAGCACGCGCGGCCCGTGCTCACCGAGGAGGAGGTGCCGGCCGGGGACCTGGACGCCCGGGTGCGGGACGCCGCCTCGTACGGCTTCGACCTGCGCACCGAACTGCCCGTCAGGTCGTGGCTGTTCAGCACGCCGGCCGGTGACCGGGTGCTGACCCTCGTCGTGCACCACATCGCCGGTGACGGCTGGTCCATGGGACCCCTCGCCCGTGACCTGTCCCTCGCCTACGCGGCACGCGCCCGGGGCGAGGAGCCGGCCTGGACGGCGCTGCCGGTGCAGTACGCCGACTACACGCTGTGGCAGCGGGAGGTGCTGGGCTCGGAGGACGACCCGGACAGCGAGATCTCCCGGCAGCTCGGCTACTGGGCGCGGACCCTCGACGGGCTGCCCGAGGAGCTGGAACTGCCCACGGACCGGCCCCGCCCGTCGCACCAGTCCCACCGGGGCGGACGGGTCGCCTTCGAGGTGCCCGCGGCCCTGCACGGCGCCCTCACCGACCTGGCCCGCCAGTCCCGTTCGAGCCTGTTCATGGTGCTCCAGTCGGCGCTGGCCGCCTTCCTGACCCGGCTCGGCGCCGGGACGGACGTGCCCATCGGCACGCCGATCGCGGGCCGCACCGACACGGCGGTGGAGGAGCTGGTCGGCTTCTTCGTCAACACGCTGGTGCTGCGCACCGACACCTCCGGCGATCCCGCCTTCACCGACCTCGTCGCCCGGGTGCGGGAGACCAACCTGGGTGCCTACGCGCACCAGGACCTGCCGTTCGAGCGGCTGGTCGAGGTGCTCAGCCCGGTCAGGTCGCTGGCCCGCCACCCCCTCTTCCAGGTGCTGCTGGGCCTCGACAACAACCAGGAGGCCCTGGACGTCCTGCGGCTGCCCGGGCTGACCGTCGACGTGCGGGCGCCGGAGACCGGGCGGGCCAAGTTCGACCTGGCGTTCTTCTTCGACGAGACCTATGGTCCCGACGGCGAACCGACCGGCATGCACGGTGCGGTCGAGTACAACGCCGACCTGTTCGACCCGGGCACGGCCCGGGACTTCGCCGACCGGCTGCTGCGGCTGCTCGGTTCCGTCGCCGCCGACCCGCACTGCCCCGTCGGGCGGCTGGACGTCATGACGCCCGCCGAGCTGGCGGCGCTGGCGGACCGCAACAGGACCGGGCACGAGGTGCCGGAGCAGTTCGTGCCCGAGCTGGTCGAACGGCAGGTGGCCGACTTCCCGGACGCCACCGCCGTCGTCTCCGAGGAGACCACCCTCTCCTACGGCGACCTCAACGCCCGCGCCAACCGGCTGGCCCGCCACCTGGCGGCCCGCGGCGTGGGCGGCGAGGACATCGTGGTCGTGGCGCTGCCCCGCTCCGCCGACATGATCGTCTCGCTGCTCGCGGTCCTCAAGACCGGCGCCGCCTACCTCACCCTCGACGTCAAGGCGCCGGAGCAGCGGCTGCGGGCGATCCTCGACGACTGCGGCCCGGCGGCCGTGCTCACCGACACGGCGCACCGCCCGCTGCCGGGCGAGCCGGGCGGGCGGGACGTCGTCCTCGACGACCCGGCCACGGTCCGGCTGCTGGCCGCCGCGGCGGACACCGACCTGACGGACGCCGACCGGGTCCGCCCGCTGGACGCCCGCCACCCGGCGTACGTCGTCTACACCTCCGGCTCCACCGGCACCCCCAAGGGTGTGGTGATGCCGATGGGTTCCCTGACGAACCTGCTCGCCTGGCACACCGGGACCTACGGCGGCGGGGTCGGCACCCGCACCGCCCAGTTCTGCGCCGTCTCCTTCGACTTCGCGGTGCAGGAGATCCTCCAGGCGCTCGTCGCGGGCAAGACCCTCGTGCTGCCCGGGGAGCACGTCCGGCGCGACGCCCACGAACTGGCCGCGTGGACCGCCCGCCACGGCGTCAACGAACTGTTCGCGCCGACCCTCGTCATCGACGCGGTGCTGGCCGCGGCCGCCGACCGGGGCGAAAGCCTCGACTGTCTCACCGACCTCTTCCAGGGCGGCGAGCAGTTCCGGCTCAGCGGCGATCTGCGGGCGTTCTGCGCGCGCGGCGGCCGGCGCATGGCGCACAACATCTACGGCCCCGCCGAGGTCGCCGCCATCACCTCCTCCACCCTCCCCGACAACACCGACGAGTGGCCCGTCTCCGCACCCATCGGCGCACCGATCTGGAACGCCGCCGCGCACGTCCTGGACGAGCGGCTGCGGCCCGTCGCCCCCGGGGTGCGCGGCGAGCTGTACATCGGCGGCGCGCAGATGGCGCGCGGCTACCAGGGCCGGCCCGACCGCACCGCCGAGCGGTTCGTCGCCTCGCCGTTCGGTCCGCCCGGCACCCGCCTGTACCGCACCGGCGACGTCGTGCGCTGGAACGGCGGCGGGGAACTGGAGTTCCTCGGCCGTTCCGACCACCAGGTGAAGATCGGCGGTTTCCGGGTGGAGCCCGCCGAGGTCGAGAGCGTCCTCGCCGAGCATCCGGACGTCGACACCGCCGCCGTCGTCACCCGCGAGGACACCCCCGGCGCCGTCCGGCTCGTCGCCTACGTGGTGCCCGAACGGCCCGGCGAGGACCCGGACCTGGGCCGTGTCCTGCGCACCCACATCGCGGGCCGGCTGCCGCACTACATGGTGCCCGCCGCCGTCACCGTGCTCCCCGCCCTCCCGCTGACCGCCAACGGCAAGCTCGACCGGGCGGCCCTCCCGGCCCCCGAGGCGGCCACCGGCACGGCCGCGGGCCAGGGGCCGCGGACCGACCGGGAGAAGACGCTGTGCGCCCTGTTCGCCGACGTCCTCGGCGTCCGTGAGGTCGGCATCGACGACGGGTTCTTCGACCTCGGCGGCGACAGCATCATGTCGATCCAGCTCGTCGGCCGGGCCCGCCGCGCCGGACTGGAGCTGTCCGTCCGCGACATCTTCGAGCACCGCACCGTCGCCGCCCTCGCCTCGGTCGTCACCGAGGCGACCGGCGTCGCCGCCGAGGAGCCGGGCGCGGGCCTCGGTGAGGTGCCGCTCACCCCGATCAAGCACTGGCTGCTGGAGCGCAGCGACGACCTGGACGCCTTCAACATGTCCGCCGTCCTCCAGGTGCCCGCCGGACTCGACCCGCGTCATCTCACCGGCGCCGTGCAGGCCCTCCTCGACCATCACGACGCCCTGCGCGCGCGCCTTACCCCGGCCCCCGGCCGGCGCCTGGAGATCCCGGCGCCGGGCACCGTGGACGCCGCGGCCGTCGTGCACCGCGCCGACGCCGCCGGCCTGGACGAGCAGGCCCTGATCCGGCTGGTGCGGGCCGAGGGCGAGGCCGCCCGCGACCGTCTCGACCTGGCCGCGGGCCGGGTCGTGCAGGTGGTGTGGGCCGACCGCGGCGGCGACGCTCCGGGACTGCTCGTCCTCGTCATCCACCACCTCGTCGTGGACGGCGTGTCCTGGCGGATCCTCATCCCGGACCTGGCCGAGGCCCACGAGGCCGTCGCCGCCGGCCGCACGCCCGCACTCCAGCCCGTCGGGACGTCCCTGCGCCGCTGGGCGCAGCGCCTGACCCAGGAGGCCACGGGGCCGGCCTGGGCGGCCGACGCCGCATGGTGGCAGGACGTGCTGCGCGCCCCCGACCCGATGCTCGGACGGCGCGCCCTGGACCCGGCCCGCGACACCCACGCCACCTCGGGGCGGCTGGAGACGACCCTGCCCGCCGACGTCACCGAGGCCGTCCTGACCCGGGTCCCGGCCGCCTTCCAGGCCGAGGTCAACGACGTGCTGCTGACCGCGTTCGGTCTGGCGTGGGCGCGCTGGCGCGGCACCCGCGGGCTCCTGCTCGACCTGGAGGGCCACGGCCGCGAGGACCACCTCGTGGACGGCGCCGACCTGTCCCGCACCATCGGCTGGTTCACCAACCTCTACCCGGTCCGCCTGGACACCGGCCCCGCCGACCTCGCCGACGCCTTCGCCGGCGGGCCGGCCGCCGGGGCCGCGCTCAAGGCGGTCAAGGAGCAGCTGCGGACCGTCCCCGCCAAGGGCATGGGGTACGGCTTCGTCCGCCGGCTCAACCCGGACACCGCCGCCGGCTTCGCCGCACTGCCCGAGCCTCAGGTGGCGTTCAACTACCTCGGGCGGTTCTCGACCGCGGCCGGCGGCCCGGTCGCCGACTGGACTCCGCTGAGCGGCATCGACGCCGTCTCCGGCGACCCGGGTCACCTGCCGCTCGCCCACCCCCTGGAACTCAACGCCCGCACCGAGGACGGCCCCGGCGGGTCGCGCCTGGTCGCCTTCTGGACCTGGGCCGAGGGGATCCTCACCGGGTCCGAGGTGCGCGAACTGGCCGACCTGTGGTTCCAGGCCCTGAACGCGCTGGTCGCGCACGCCCGCGACCCCCACGCCGGCGGTCTCACCCCCTCCGACGTGTCCCTGTCCTCCATCACCCAGGACGAGATCGAGGCGTTCGAGGACGAGCTCGACGACCTGTTCGAGGACGAGCTCGACGACCTGATCGGCGACGACGAGTTCGCCGCCTTCGACGACGTACCCGCTCCTGAAGACGAAGAAGAGGCCGAGAAGTGAGCCGTAACCCGCGCAAGATCGAGGACATCCTGTCGCTGGCCCCGCTTCAGGAGGGCCTGCTCTTCCACAGCGTCTACGACGAGGGCGGCCTCGACCCCTACGTCGTCCAGATCTCCTTCGACATCGACGGCGACCTCGACCCGTCCGCCCTGCGCGCCGCCGCCCGGCAGCTCCTCGACCGCCACGCCAACCTGCGCGTCGCGTTCCGCCAGCGCAAGAACGGCGACTGGGCGCAGATCGTCATGCGTGACACCCCCCTGCCCTGGGCCGAGACCGACCTGAGCGGGCTGCCCGAGGACGAGCGGTCCGCGGCGGCGGCCGCCGCCGTCGCCGCCGACCGCGCCACCCGCTTCGACGTCGCCCGGCCCCCGCTGCTGCGCTTCACCCTGCTCCGGCTCGGCCCGGACCGGCACCGGTTCGTCCTGACCAACCACCACCTCCTCATGGACGGCTGGTCCCTGCCCGTCCTCATGGGCGAACTGTTCACCCTGTACGACACCGGCGGCGACCTCACCGCCCTGCCCCCGGTCCGCCCCTACCGCGACCACCTGGCCTGGCTGGAACGGCAGGACAAGGACGCCGCCCGCGCCGCCTGGCGCGACGCCTTCGCCGACCTCGCCGAGCCCACCCAGGTGGCGCCCGACGCCGGACGGGCCGCGGTCGCCGGGGCCGAGGTGACCGCCGTCCTCGACGCCGACGCCACCGCCACCCTCGGCGCGCTCGCCCGCGCCCGCGGCATCACCCTCAACAGCGTCGTCCAGGCCGCCTGGGGCATCGCCCTGAGCACCCACACCGGGCGCGACGACATCGTCTTCGGCACCACCGTCTCCGGCCGCCCGCCGGAGATCGACGGCGTGGAACGCATGGTCGGCCTGTTCATCAACACGCTGCCCACCCGCGTGCGGGTACGCCCCGCCGAGTCCCTCGCCGCGCTCGTCGCCCGCGTCCAGGACGAGCAGGCCCGCCTCACCGGCCACCAGCACCTGGGGCTGGCCGAGATCCAGCGCGTCGTGGGCCACGGCGACCTGTTCGACACCTCGATGGTGTTCCAGAACTACCCGGTCGGCCGCACCGGCACCGCGGGCACCGGCATCGGTGCCGCCATCAGCCTCGCCCCCGGAAAGAACCGCGAGGCCACCCACTACCCGCTGCTGCTGATCGCCTCGGCCCGCGACACCATGCGCTTCCGCCTCAACTACCGGCCCGACGTGTTCGACGAGGCGTCGGCGCAGCGCGTCCTCGACCGCTTCGTCCGCGTCCTGCACGGCCTCGTCGCCGACCCCGACCAGCCCGTCGGCCGGCTCGCCCTGCTCGGCGACGACGAACGCCACGAGGCCCTCGTCCGCTGGAACGACACCGCGCACGACGTCCCCGGCCACCTCACCGTCCTGGACCTGTTCCGCGAGCAGGCGGCCCGCACCCCCGACGCGCCCGCCGTCACCGGCCCGGACGGAACCCTCGACTACGCCACGCTCGACGCCCGCTCCAGCCGGCTCGCGCACCTGCTGGTCGCCCGCGGCGCCGCCCCCGAGCGGTTCGTCGCGATCGCCCTGCCCCGCACCACCGAGATGGTGGTCGCCCTGCTCGCCGTCCTCAAGACGGGGGCCGCCTACCTGCCCGTCGACCCCGACTACCCGGCCGAACGCATCGCGTTCATGCTCGACGACACCCGGCCCGCCCTCCTGATCACCACCCGGGACCTCGCCCCCGTCCTGCCCGGCACCGGCACCCCGCACCTCCTCCTCGACGACCCGTCCCTCGCCGGGGACCTGGCGGCCCGTCCCGCGACCGGGCCCACCGACGCCGACCGCGACGGCGGTCTGCTGCCCGCCCACCCGGCGTACGTGATCTACACCTCCGGCTCCACCGGCCGCCCCAAGGGCGTCGTCATCGAGCACCGCTCCCTCGCCGCGTACCTCCAGTGGGCCCGCCACGCCTACCCGGCCATGACGGGCACCTCACTGCTGCACTCGCCGATCTCCTTCGACCTCACCGTCACCGCCCTCTACACCACCCTGGTCTCCGGCGGCCTGGTCCGTGTCACCGACCTCGACGAGAGCGCCGCCGACGGGCCCGCCCCGAGCTTCCTCAAGGGCACCCCCAGCGTCCTCGCCCTCCTGGAGGCGCTGCCCGCCGACGCCTCCCCGGACCGGCTGATCATGCTCGGCGGTGAACTCCTCCTCGGCGAGGTCATCGACCGGTGGCGCGCCCGCCGCCCCGACGCCGACGTGCTGAACGTGTACGGAGCCACCGAGGCCACCGTCAACAGCGTCCAGCACCTGATACCCGCCGGCTCCCCCTCACCGACCGGCCCGGTCCCCGTCGGCCGCCCCTTCTGGAACACGCAGGTCCACATCCTCGACAGCGCCCTGCGCCCCGTCCCCGCCGGCGTCCCCGGCGAGGCGTACATCGCCGGAACGGGCCTCGCCCGCGGCTACTGGCACCGCGCCGGCCTCACCGCCGAACGCTTCGTCGCCAACCCGTACGGCCCGCCCGGCTCCCGCATGTACCGCACCGGCGACGTGCTGCGCCGCAACCACGACGGGCTGCTGGAGTTCGTCGGCCGCGGCGACGGCCAGGTCAAGCTGCGCGGCTACCGCATCGAACTCGGCGAGATCGAGGCCGTCCTCGCCGCCCACGACCACGTCACCCAGGCCGCGGTCCTGCTGCGCGAGGACCAGCCCGGCGACAAGCGCCTCGTCGCCTACGCCGCCACCGGCGGCCGCCCCCTCACCACCGACGACCTGCGCGACCTCGCCGCCGACCGGCTGCCCGAGTACATGGTGCCGTCCGCCTTCGTCGTCCTCGACGACATGCCGCTCACCCCGAACGGCAAGCTCGACCGCCGTGCCCTGCCCGTCCCCGAGTACGCGGGCGACACCGGCGGCCGGACCCCGCGCTCCCCGCGCGAGGAGATCCTCTGCGGCCTCTTCGCCGACGTGCTCGGCCTGGACACCGTCTCCATCGACGACGACTTCTTCCAGCTCGGCGGGCACTCGCTGCTCGCCACCAAGCTGGTCAGCCGCATCCGCTCGGTCCTCGGCGCCGAACTGGCCATCCGCCAGCTCTTCGACACCCCCACCGTGGCCGGCCTCTCCGGCGCCCTCGACACCGGCAACGGCCACGCCCGCCCCGCCCTCACCGCCGCCGCACCGCGCCCCGGGCGGATCCCGCTCTCCTACGCCCAGCAACGCCTGTGGTTCCTCCACCGGTTCGAGGGGCCCAGCGCCGCCTACAACTCCCCGGTCGCGCTGCGGCTGACCGGCCCGCTGGACCAGGATGCCCTGCGCAGCGCCGTCACCGACCTCACGGCCCGCCACGAGAGCCTGCGGACGGTGTTCGCGGAGGACGCCGAAGGTCCCCACCAGATCGTCCGGGACCCCGCCGGCACCGCCGACCTCACCGTCGTCCGCACCGACCGGGACGGACTGGACGCGGCCCTGTCCGAGGCCGCCCGGCACGCCTTCGACCTGACCGAGGACGTCCCGCTGCGGGTGTGGCTCTTCGAACTCGGCGCCGACGAGCACGTCCTGCTGCTGCTCACCCACCATGTCGCCACCGACGCCTGGTCCCGCGCCCCGCTGGCCCGCGACCTGACGACCGCCTACGCGGCCCGCGCCGCGGGCGGGGCGCCGGCGTGGGAGCCGCTGCCGGTGCAGTATGCCGACTACAGCCTGTGGCAGCACGAACTGTTCGGCACGAACGACGGCCCGGACAGCGAGATCTCCCGCCAGCTCGGCTACTGGAAGCGGGCACTCGCGGGCCTCCCGGAGGAGCTGACCCTCCCGTACGACCGCCCGCGCCCGGCCACCGCCACCTACGCGGGCGACACCCTCACCTTCGACCTGCCCGCCGGCCTGCACGCCCGCCTCACCCGCGTCGCCCGCGAGCACCGGGCGAGCCTCTTCATGGTGCTTCAGGCGGGGTTGGCGGGTCTGCTGTCGCGGTTGGGTGCGGGCAGCGACATCCCGTTGGGTACGCCGATCGCGGGTCGTACGGACGATGCGCTGGACGATCTGGTGGGTTTCTTCGTCAACACGTTGGTGCTGCGGACGGACGTGTCGGGTGATCCGACGTTCGCGGAGCTGATCGAGCGGGTGCGGGTGGCGGACCTGGAGGCGTACGCGCACCAGGACCTGCCGTTCGAGCGGCTGGTGGAGGCGGTCAACCCGGAGCGTTCCCTCGCCCGGCACCCCCTCTTCCAGACCATGCTCAACCTCAACAACGCCGGCCCGGTCGAAGCACTCGACGAGATCGCCAAACTTCCCGGCCTCACCGTCCACCACGAACCCCTCGAGACGGACCGCGTCAAGTTCGACCTCGGCTTCTCCTTCGCCGAGGCCCACGACGGCCTGCGCGGATCCCTCCAGTACAGCACCGACCTGTTCGACCGCGAGACCGCGTGGGGCATCGCCGAGCGGTTCGTCCGTGTGCTGGTCGCCCTCGTGGAGGACCCGGGTGTGCGGGTGGGTGCGGTGGAGGTGCTGGCTCCGGGTGAGCGGGAGCGGGTGCTGGGTGAGTGGAACGGCGTGGCGCGTGAGGTGCGTGGTGTGTCGTTGCCGGTGTTGTTCGGTGAGCAGGCGGCGCGGACTCCGGACGCGGTGGCGGTGGTCGCGGGTGAGCGGTCGCTGTCGTATGCGGAGCTGGACGCGTGGTCGAACCGGGTGGCGCGCTGGCTGATCGCCCGCGGGGTGCGTGCCGAGTCGTTCGTGGGCGTGAAGTTGCCGCGGTCGGTGGAGCTGGTGGTGGCGCTCCTCGGGGTGGTGAAGGCCGGCGGCGCGTATGTGCCGATCGACGTCGACTATCCGGCGGAGCGGGTGGGCCAGATTCTTGGCGACGCGCGTCCGCTGATCACGATCGATGATCCGGGGGTGCTGGAGGAGGCTTCCGGTTACTCGGATGCTCCGGTCACGGATGAGGACCGGTTGGTGCGGCTTGAGTTGTTGCATCCGGCGTATGTGATTTTCACGTCGGGGTCGACGGGCCGTCCGAAGGGTGTGGTGGTCGAACACCGTTCGGTCGGGGCGTATCTGGAGCGGGCTCGTGAGGTGTACGGGGACGCGGCCGGGACGGCGTTGCTGCATTCGTCCGTCGCCTTCGACCTGACGGTGACGGCGCTTTACAGCCCGCTGGTGTCGGGTGGGCGTGTGGTGCTGGCCGAGCTGGACGAGCGGGCGGGTGCGTGGGGCCGGCCGTCGTTCATGAAGGTCACCCCGTCCCACCTCGGTCTGCTGCAGGCCCTGCCGGATGAGGTGTCACCTTCGGGGACGCTGGTCACCGGTGGTGAGGCGCTGGTCGGTGAGGCGCTGGAGACGTGGCGTGCGGCTCACCCGGACGTGACCGTGATCAACGCTTACGGTCCTACGGAAGCGACGGTGAACTGCACGGACTTCCGGATCGAGCCCGGTCAGGGTGTCGCGTCCGGTCCGGTGCCGATCGGGCGCCCCTTCTGGAACACCCGCGCCTATGTGCTGGATGAGCGGCTGCGGCCGGTTCCGCCGGGTGTGGCGGGTGAGTTGTATATCGGTGGTGTGGTCCTGGCGCGTGGTTACTTCGAGCGTCCGGATCTGACGGCGGAGCGTTTCACCGCGGACCCCTACGGTCCGGCCGGCGCACGGATGTACCGCACGGGTGACATGGCCCGCTGGAACGCCGACGGTCAGCTCGTCTACGCCGGCCGGGTCGACGATCAGGTCAAGTTGCGGGGCTTCCGGATCGAGCTGGGGGAGATCCAGGCGGTCATCGCCGGCCATGCCGGGGTGGCCCGTGCGGCGGTCGTCGTGCGTGAGGACCGTCCTGGTGACCAGCGCCTCGCCGCGTACGTGGTGGGGGAGACGGAAGGTTTGCGCGAGTACGTCGCCGCCCGTCTCCCCGAGTACATGGTGCCCTCGGCCTTCGTCGCCCTCGACGCACTGCCGCTGACGACGAACGGCAAGCTGGACCGCCGCGCCCTGCCCGCCCCCGACTACGGTCCGGAGGGCGAGAGCGGTCGTGCACCGCGCACGGCTCGCGAAGAGGTTGTGTGCGGTCTGTTCGCCGAGGTGCTGGGCCTGGAGTCGGTCACGATCGACGACGACTTCTTCCGCCTCGGCGGGCACTCGCTGCTGGCGACGAAGCTGGTCAGCCGTATCCGCACCGTCCTGGAGGCGGAGCTGCCGATCCGGCAGCTGTTCGAGACGCCGACGGTGGCGGGCCTGGCCGCCGCCCTGGAGGCGGTGGCCGGTGAGGCCCGCCGTGGGGTCGCCCCGGTCGTGCCGCGGCCGGAGCGGATTCCGCTGTCGTACGCGCAGCAGCGGCTGTGGTTCCTGAACCAGTTCGAGGGTCCCAGCGCCACCTACAACGCCCCGGTCGCGCTGCGGCTGTCCGGTCCGCTGGACCGGGAGGCGCTGCGGCTGGCGCTCGGGGACGTCGTCGCCCGGCACGAGAGCCTGCGCACGGTGTTCGCCGAGGACGGCGAAGGAGCCCGGCAGATCGTCCGGCCGGTGGATGAGGCCGCGGTGGCCCTGCCGGTGACGGAGGTCGGCGAGGAGGGACTGCCGGCGGCGCTCGCGGACGCGGCGGCCCTGCCCTTCGACCTGGCGCGGGAGATCCCCTTCCGTGCCGCGCTGTTCGCCGTGGCGGACGGGCAGCACGTGCTGCTGCTCCTGACCCACCACATCGTGAGCGACGCGTGGTCGCGGGAGCCGCTGGCCCGTGACCTCACGGCGGCCTATGCCGCGCGGGTCGCGGGCGGGGCGCCGGTGTGGGAGCCGCTGCCGGTGCAGTACGCGGACTACAGCCTGTGGCAGCGGGAGGTGCTGGGCTCGGAGGACGACCCGGGCAGCGAGATCTCCCGGCAGCTCGGCTACTGGACGGAGGCCCTGGCCGAGCTGCCCGACCAGTTGGAGCTGCCGTACGACCGGCCGCGCCCCGCGGTCGCCTCCTACCGCGGTGACCGGATCACCTTCCGCCTGCCCGAGGACGTCGCCGCCGGCATCGACCGCGTGGCCCGGGACACGCAGGCGAGCCCGTTCATGGTGGTGCAGGCCGCGCTCGCGGCGCTGCTGACACGACTGGGCGGCGGCACCGACATCCCCATTGGCACGCCGATCGCCGGCCGTACCGACGAGGCGCTGAACGACCTGGTCGGCGTATTCCTGAACACGCTGGTGCTGCGGACCGACACCACGGGGAACCCGGCGTTCACCGAGCTGGTGGACCGGGTCCGGGAGACCAGCCTGGGGGCCTACGCACACCAGGACCTGCCGTTCGAGCGGCTGGTGGAGGCGGTCAACCCGGAGCGTTCGCTTGCCCGGCACCCGCTGTTCCAGGTGCTGCTGACCTTCAACAACACGGACTACCGGGGCGCCCTCGACTCACTCGACGGGCTGCCCGGACTCACCGCGCAGCGCTACTCGGTGGAGACCTCGCACGCCAAGTTCGATCTGGCCTTCGGCTTCTCCGAGCGGGCGGGCGGTCTCGACGGCGTGCTGGAGTACGGCACCGACCTGTTCGACCAGGACACCGCCGCCGGTCTCGTCGAGCGCCTGCTGCGTGTGCTGACGGCGGCCGTGGCCCGGCCCACCGCTCCCATCGGCGCCATGGACCTCCTCGACGAGGTGGAGTCGGGTCTGGTGGTGTCGGGGTGGAACGACACGGTGTGCGAGATGCCGGCTCGTTCGGTGGTGGAACTGTTCGCGGAGCGGGTGGCCGAGTCGCCGGACGCCTGCGCGGTGATCGCCGGTGAGGAGTCCTTGACGTACGCGGAGCTGGACGCGCGGGCGGAGGGGCTGGCGCGGCTGCTGGTGGAGCGTGGGGTGTCGCCCGAGCGGTTCGTGGCGGTGGCGCTGCCGCGGTCGGCGGACCTGGTGGTCGCGCTGCTGGCGGTGTGGAAGGCGGGGGCCGCGTATCTGCCGCTGGACACGGAGTACCCGGCCGACCGGCTGGCGTACATGCTGGACGACGCCGACCCGGCGCTGGTGCTGACGGTGCGGGACCTGCTCTCCGAGCTGCCCGCGTTCGAGCAGCCCCGGCTGCTTCTGGACGCCTCCTCGACCCGCGACGCGCTCGCGGCGCACACCGGCACGGAAGACCTGAACGCGGGCTCCGACCTGCGCCGCTCGGCGTACGTGATCTACACGTCGGGTTCGACGGGGCTGCCGAAGGGTGTGGTGGTTCCGCAGGGGCCGCTGGTCAACTTCCTGGTGTCGATGGCGGACCGGTTCGCCCTGGGCGCGGAGGACCGTCTGCTGGCGGTGACCACGGTCGGGTTCGACATCGCCGGTCTGGAGCTGTTCGTGCCGCTGCTCAGCGGTGCGGCGGTGGTGATGGCCGCCCGTGACGTCGTACGCGACCCGGCGGCCTTGTGCGAGCTGGCGGTGTCCTCGGGTGCGTCGGTGATGCAGGCGACACCGAGCCTGTGGCGGGCGGTGCTGGCTCAGGACCCGGCGGTGGTGGCACGGCTGCGGGTGCTGATCGGCGGGGAGGCCCTGCCGGCGGACTTGGCGGTGGCACTGGCCGAACACGCCGTGTCGGTCACGAACCTGTACGGGCCGACCGAGACGACCATCTGGTCCACGGCCTGGGACGTGACCGGGGACGCGGCCCGTTCGCCGCGTATCGGCCGGCCGATCGCCAACACGCAGGTGTACGTCCTCGACGCCGGTCTGCGCCCGGTACCGCCCGGCGTCCCCGGAGAGCTCTACATCGCCGGTGACGGTGTGGTGCGCGGCTACCACGGCCGGTACGCGCTGACCTCGGAGCGCTTCGTCGCCGACCCGTTCGGCCCTGCGGGTGCGCGGATGTACCGCACGGGTGACCTGGCCCGGTGGACGAAGGACGGGGAGCTGGAGTACCTGTCCCGGGTCGACGACCAGGTCAAGCTGCGCGGCTTCCGCATCGAGCTGGGCGAGATCGAGGCGGTGCTGGCCTCGCATACGCAGGTGGCGCAGGCCGCGGTGATCGTCCGTGAGGACCGTCCCGGCGACAAGCGCCTCGCGGCGTATGTCGTCGGCGTGCAGGGTGTCCGTCCGCAGGTGGCTGACCTGCGTGACCTGGCCGCTTCCCGGCTGCCCGGTTACATGGTCCCGTCCGCCTTCGTCACCCTCGACGCGATGCCGCTCACCCCGAACGGCAAGCTGAACCGGCGGGCGCTGCCCGCCCCGGACTACGGCCTCGACACCCCGGGCGGCCGCGCCCCGCGTTCCCCGCGCGAGGAGATCCTCTGCGGCCTCTTCGCCGAGGTACTGGGCCTGGAGTCGGTCTCGATCGACGACGACTTCTTCCAGCTCGGCGGGCACTCGCTGCTCGCCACCAAGCTGGTGAGCCGCGTCCGCAGCGTGCTGGACGCCGAACTCGCCGTCCGGCAGGTCTTCGAGTCCCCCACGGTCGCCGAGCTCGGCACGGCCCTCGACCAGTCGGCGGACGGGCGGGCCCCGTTGCGTGCCGTGGCGGAGCGCCCCGAACGGTTGCCACTCTCGCTCGCCCAGCAGCGGCTGTGGTTCCTCCACCAGTTCGAGGGTCCGAGCGCCACCTACAACGTTCCCGTGGCGCTGCGACTGTCCGGTGCCCTCGACATCGACGCTCTGCGCCGGGCGCTGGTCGACGTCGTCGCCCGGCACGAGAGCCTGCGGACCGTGTTCGCGGAGGACGCCGAGGGTGCCTACCAGGTGGTGCTCGACGCCGCGCGCGCCACGGAGGCCGAACTGCAGGTCGTCACTGTCGGCACCGACGACCTGGACGAGGAGCTGCAGCGCGCCACGCGGACGCCGTTCGACTTGACGCGCGATCTTCCCCTGCGCGCCTGGCTGTTCGAGCTGGGAGACGGGGAACACGTCCTGCTGGCCGTCGTCCACCACATCGCGGGCGACGCCTGGTCCATGGGACCGCTGGCCCGTGACCTGTCGGCGGCCTACGCGGCACGTATCGCCGGCCGGGCACCGGTGACGGAGCCGCTGCCGGTGCAGTACGCCGACTACAGCCTGTGGCAGCGCGAGCTGCTGGGCTCGGAGGACGACCCGGACAGCGAGATCTCCCGCCAGCTCGGCTACTGGACCCAGGCCCTGGCCGGGCTGCCGCAGGAACTGGCGCTGCCCTTCGACCGTCCGCGCCCGGCCACCGCCACCTACGCGGGCGACCGGGTCACGTTTTCCTTCCCCGACCACCTGCACGAGCGGCTGACCGAGGTCGCCCGCGAGCACCGGGCCAGCGTCTTCATGGTGCTTCAGGCGGGGTTGGCGGGTCTGCTGTCGCGGTTGGGTGCGGGCAGCGACATCCCGTTGGGTACGCCGATCGCGGGTCGTACGGACGATGCGCTGGACGATCTGGTGGGTTTCTTCGTCAACACGCTGGTGCTGCGGACGGACGTGTCGGGTGATCCGACGTTCGCGGAGCTGATCGAGCGGGTGCGGGTGGCGGACCTGGAGGCGTACGCGCACCAGGACCTGCCGTTCGAGCGGCTGGTGGAGGCGGTCAACCCGGAGCGTTCCCTCGCCCGGCACCCCCTCTTCCAGACCATGCTCGTCCTCAACAACACCGAGCAGGGCGCCGCTTCGGCCGTCGCCTCCCTGCCCGGCCTCCAGGTGACGGGCCGGGCTGTGGAAGCCGGCTCCGCCAAGTTCGATCTCTCGTTCCGTCTCTCGGAGAGCGGAGGCGCCCTGGACTTCAGCACCGACCTGTTCGACCGCGAGACCGCGTGGGGCATCGCCGAGCGGTTCGTCCGTGTGCTGGTCGCCCTCGTGGAGGACCCGGGTGTGCGGGTGGGTGCGGTGGAGGTGCTGGCTCCGGGTGAGCGGGAGCAGGTGCTGGGTGAGTGGAACGGCGTGGCGCGTGAGGTGCGTGGTGTGTCGTTGCCGGTGTTGTTCGGTGAGCAGGCGGCGCGGACTCCGGACGCGGTGGCGGTGGTCGCGGGTGAGCGGTCGCTGTCGTATGCGGAGCTGGACGCGTGGTCGAACCGGGTGGCGCGCTGGCTGATCGCCCGCGGGGTGCGCGCGGAGTCGTTCGTGGGCGTGATGCTGCCGCGGTCGGTGGAGCTGGTGGTGGCGCTGCTGGCGGTAGTGAAGGCCGGCGGCGCGTATGTGCCGATCGACGTCGACTATCCGGCGGAGCGGGTGAACCAGATCCTGGGCGACGCGCGCCCGGTGCTGATGATCGACGACCCCGGAAGGCTGACCGAGTCCGATGGCTTCTCCGGCGGCCCGGTCACGGACGAAGTCCGGATGGACCGCCTGGACTTGTCGCATCCGGCGTATGTGATCTTCACGTCGGGGTCGACGGGCCGTCCGAAGGGTGTGGTGGTCGAACACCGTTCGGTCGGGGCGTATCTGGAGCGGGCTCGTGAGGTGTACGGGGACGCGGCCGGGACGGCGTTGCTGCATTCGTCCGTCGCCTTCGACCTGACGGTGACAGCGCTTTACAGCCCGTTGGTGTCGGGTGGGCGTGTGGTGCTGGCGGAGCTGGATGAGCGGGCGGGTGCGTGGGGCCGGCCGTCGTTCATGAAGGTCACGCCGTCCCACCTGGGTCTTCTTCAGGCGCTGCCGGAGGGTGTGTCGCCGTCGGGGACGCTGGTCACCGGTGGTGAGGCGCTGGTCGGTGAGGCGCTGGAGACGTGGCGTGCGGCTCACCCGGACGTGACCGTGATCAACGCTTACGGACCCACGGAAGCGACGGTGAACTGCACGGACTTCCGGATCGAGCCCGGTCAGGGTGTCGCGTCTGGCCCGGTGCCGATCGGGCGACCCTTCTGGAACACCCGCGCCTATGTGCTGGATGAGCGGCTGCGGCCGGTTCCTCCGGGTGTGGCGGGTGAGTTGTATATCGGTGGTGTGGTCCTGGCGCGTGGTTATTTCGAGCGTCCGGATCTGACGGCGGAGCGCTTCACCGCCGACCCCTACGGTCCGGCCGGCGCGCGGATGTACCGCACGGGTGACATGGCCCGCTGGAACGCCGACGGTCAACTCGTCTACGCGGGCCGGGTCGACGACCAGGTCAAACTGCGGGGCTTCCGGATCGAGCTGGGCGAGATCCAGGCGGTCATCGCCGGTCACCCGGACGTCTTCCGTGCCGCCGTGGTCGTCCGTGAGGACCGCCCTGGTGACCAGCGTCTGGTCGCCTACGTCGTCGGCTCGGTCGAGGGCCTGCGCGAGTACGTCGCCGCCCGCCTTCCCGAGTACATGGTTCCCTCGGCCTTCGTCGCCCTCGACGCACTGCCGCTGACGACGAACGGCAAGCTGGACCGCCGCGCCCTGCCCGCCCCCGACTACGGTCCGGAGAGCGAGACCGGCCGCGCTCCCCGTACGGCCCGCGAGGAGATCCTCTGTGGTCTCTTCGCCGAGATCCTCGGTGTGGACGCCGTCTCGATCGACGACGACTTCTTCCGTCTCGGCGGGCACTCCCTCCTCGCCACCCGCCTGGTCAGCCGCATCCGCGGCTCACTCGGTGTGGAGATGGCCGTACGGCAGCTCTTCGACACGCCGAGTGTCGCCGGCCTGTCGGCCGCGATCGACGAGGTGGACGGCGGCCACCGTGCCGCACTGACCGCGGCGGTGCCGCGGCCGGACCGGGTCCCGCTGTCGTACGCGCAGCAGCGGCTGTGGTTCCTGAACCAGTTCGAGGGTCCCAGCGCCACCTACAACATCCCGGTCGCGCTGCGGCTGTCCGGTCCGCTGGACCGGGAGGCGCTGCGGCTGGCGCTCGCGGACGTCGTCGCCCGGCACGAGAGCCTGCGCACGGTGTTCGCGGAGGACACCGCGGGCGCCTACCAGGTCGTCCGGCCGGTGGACGAGGCACGGCCCGAACTGGCGGTCGTCGCCGTCACGCGGGACGAGGTCGAGGAGCGCCTCCACGAGGCGGCGCGCCGGGGCTTCGACCTGTCGGCCGAGTCCGGCGAACTGCCGCTGCGCGCGACGCTGTTCGCGCTGGGGGACGACGAGCACGTGCTGCTGCTCCTCCTGCACCACATCGTGAGCGACGCCTGGTCCCGCACCCCCCTGGCCCGTGACCTCACGGCGGCCTATGCCGCGCGGGTCGCGGGCGGGGCGCCGGTGTGGGAGCCGCTGCCGGTGCAGTACGCGGACTACAGCCTGTGGCAGCGGGAGGTGCTCGGCTCCGAGGACGACCCGGGCAGCGAGATCTCCCGGCAGCTCGGCTACTGGACGGAGGCCCTGGCCGAGCTGCCCGACCAGTTGGAGCTGCCGTACGACCGGCCGCGCCCCGCGGTCGCCTCCTACCGCGGTGACCGGATCCCGTTCGAGGTCCCCGCGGAGCTGTACCAGCGGGTGGTGGCACTGGCCCGTGCTTCCCAGGCGAGCCCCTTCATGGTGCTCCAGGCCGGTCTCGCCGCCCTGCTGACCAAGCTCGGCGCGGGCACGGACATCCCCCTCGGCACGCCGATCGCCGGCCGTACCGACGAGGCTCTGGACGACCTGGTCGGCGTGTTCATCAACACGCTGGTGCTGCGCACCGACACCTCCGGCCGGCCCTCCGCCCGGGAACTGGTCGAGCGGGTGCGGTCGCAGAACCTGGCCGCCTACGCGCACCAGGACCTGCCGTTCGAGCGGCTGGTGGAGGTGCTCAACCCGGAGCGTTCGATGGCCCGGCACCCGCTGTTCCAGGTGCTGCTGGCGTTCAACAACACGGACTCCGCGGCCGTCGACCGGGCCGCGTCGGGGCTGCCGGGGCTCGAGGTGTCCCGTGCCGTCGCCGAGACGGGTGTGGGCAAGTTCGACCTGTCCTTCGCCTTTGCCGAGCAGGAGGCCACGTCCGGTTCCCTGCACGGCGTATTGGAATACAGCACGGACCTGTTCGACCAGGACACCGTCGAGGCCCTGGGCCGCCGCTACCTGCGCGTTCTCCGGGCCATGGTCGACGACCCCGCCGCGCCCCTGGACCGGGCACACCTCCTCGACGAGGTGGAGTCGGGTCTGGTGGTGTCGGGGTGGAACGACACGGTGTGCGAGATGCCGGCTCGTTCGGTGGTGGAGCTGTTCGCGGAGCGGGTGGCCGAGTCGCCGGACGCACTCGCGGTGATCGCCGGTGCGGAGTCCTTGACGTACGCGGAGCTGGACGCGCGGGCGGAGGGGTTGGCGCGGCTGCTGGTGGAGCGTGGGGTGGCGCCCGAGCGGTTCGTGGCGGTGGCGTTGCCGCGGTCGGCGGACCTGGTGGTGGCGTTGCTGGCGGTGTGGAAGGCGGGGGCGGCGTATCTGCCGCTGGACACGGAGTACCCGGCCGACCGGCTGGCGTACATGCTGGACGACGCCCAGCCCGCCCTCGTCCTCACCACCACCGGACTCCTCTCCGAGCTGCCCGAGTTCGACCAGCCCCGCCTGCTCCTGGACGACCTCAGGGACCTCCCCGCGGCCGGGCCGGTGCATGCCGGAACCGACCTCCATCGCTCGGCGTACGTGATCTACACGTCGGGTTCGACGGGGCTGCCGAAGGGTGTGGTGGTTCCGCAGGGGCCGTTGGTCAACTTCCTGGTGTCGATGGCGGACCGGTTCGCCCTGGGCGCGGAGGACCGTCTGCTGGCGGTGACCACGGTCGGGTTCGACATCGCCGGTCTGGAGCTGTTCGTGCCGCTGCTCAGCGGTGCGGCGGTGGTGATGGCCGCCCGCGACGTCGTACGCGACCCGGCCGCACTCTGCCAGCTCGCCCTGGAGACGGACGCGTCGGTGATGCAGGCGACACCGAGCCTGTGGCGGGC
This sequence comes from Streptomyces pilosus, assembly GCF_014649835.1. Taxonomy (GTDB): domain Bacteria; phylum Actinomycetota; class Actinomycetes; order Streptomycetales; family Streptomycetaceae; genus Streptomyces; species Streptomyces pilosus. The sequence continues at coordinate 405,101 of NZ_BMTU01000003.1, forward strand.
GGTGCTGGCTCAGGACCCGGCGGTGGTGGAGCGGCTGCGGGTGCTGATCGGCGGGGAGGCCCTGCCGGCGGACTTGGCGGTGGCACTGGCCGAACACGCCGTGTCGGTCACGAACCTGTACGGCCCGACCGAGACGACCATCTGGTCCACGGCCTGGGACGTGACCGGGGATGCGGCCCGTTCGCCGCGTATCGGCCGGCCGATCGCCAACACGCAGGTGTACGTCCTCGACGCCGGTCTGCGCCCGGTACCGCCCGGCGTCCCCGGAGAGCTCTACATCGCCGGTGACGGTGTGGTGCGCGGCTACCACGGCCGGTACGCACTGACCTCGGAGCGGTTCGTCGCCGACCCCTACGGTCCGGCCGGTTCCCGGATGTACCGCACGGGTGACCTGGCCCGGTGGACCAAGGACGGGGAGCTGGAGTACCTGTCCCGGGTCGACGACCAGGTCAAGCTGCGCGGCTTCCGCATCGAGCTGGGCGAGATCGAAGCCGTCCTCTCCGCACACGCGCAGGTGGCGCAGGCCGCGGTGATCGTCCGTGAGGACCGTCCCGGCGACAAGCGCCTCGCGGCGTATGTCGTCGGCACCGCGGGTGCCCGGCCCCAGGCCGCCGAGTTGCGCGAACTGGCTGCCGCCCGGCTGCCCGGCTATATGGTCCCGTCCGCCTTCGTCACCCTCGACGCGATGCCGCTCACCCCGAACGGCAAGCTGAACCGGCGGGCGCTGCCCGCCCCGGACCACGGCCTCGACACCCCCGGCGGCCGCGCCCCGCGCTCCCCGCGCGAGGAGATCCTCTGCGGCCTCTTCGCCGAAGTGCTCGGCCTGGACACCGTCTCCATCGACGACGACTTCTTCCAACTCGGCGGGCATTCCCTGCTCGCCACCAAGCTGGTCAGCCGCGTCCGCAGCGTGCTGGACGCCGAACTCGCCGTCCGCCAGGTCTTCGAAGCGGCCACGGTCGCCGAACTCACCACCGTCCTCGACCAGTCCGCCGGAGCGCGCGGCCGGGTGGTGCGGGCGGACCGGCCGGCCCGGGTGCCGTTGTCGCACGCCCAGCAGCGGCTGTGGTTCCTCCAGCACCTGGAGGGCCCGAGCGACGCCTACAACATGCCGGTGTCGCTGACCCTGACCGGCCCGGTCGACGAGGAGGCGCTGCGGCTGGCGCTCGCGGACGTCGTCGCCCGGCACGAGAGCCTGCGGACCGTGTTCGCGGAGGACGCCGGCGGTGCCGCGTACCAGGTGGTGCTGGAGCCGGAGCAGGTGCGGGTGCCGCTGGTCGTGGAGCACGTCGACGACGAGGCGGCCGCCGACCGGATGATGCGGCGCGCGGCGGGCTACGTCTTCGACCTCGGTCGTGAGATCCCTCTGCGGGTGTCGCTGTTCCGGCTGCCCGCGGCGGCGGGACGCGACGGGCGGGACACCCCGGACACCCGGGCCGCGGACGGCGCGCAGGACCGCAGTGCGCTGCTGCTGCTCACCCACCACATCGCCGGTGACGCCTGGTCGCGCGGCATCCTGGTGCGCGACCTGACGGCCGCGTACACGGCGCGGACGGTGGGCGGCGCGGAGCCGGTGTGGGAGCCGCTGCCGGTGCAGTACGCCGACTACAGCCTGTGGCAGCGCGACCTGCTGGGCTCGGACGACGACCCGGACAGCGAGATCTCCCGCCAGCTCGGCTACTGGAAGCGGACGCTGGCGGACCTGCCGGAGGAACTGGCGCTGCCCTTCGACCGTCCGCGTCCGGCCACCGCCGGCTACGCGGGCGACCGGATCGACTTCTCCTTCCCCGACCACCTGCACGAGCGGCTGACCGAGGTCGCCCGCGAGCACCGGGCCAGCGTGTTCATGGTGCTCCAGGCGGCGCTCGCGGGTCTGCTGTCCCGGCTGGGCGCGGGCAGCGACATCCCCCTCGGCACGCCGATCGCCGGCCGTACCGACGACGCCCTGGACGGTCTGGTCGGCTTCTTCGTCAACACCCTCGTCCTGCGCACCGACACGTCCGGCGACCCCACGTTCGCCGAGCTGATCGAGCGGGTGCGGATCGCGGACCTGGAGGCGTACGCGCACCAGGACCTGCCGTTCGAGCGGCTGGTGGAGGCGGTCAACCCGGAGCGTTCCCTCGCCCGGCACCCCCTCTTCCAGACCATGCTCAGCTTCGACAACGGCGCCCGTGACGCCGCCGCCCGGCCGGGCGCGGCCGGGGTGGAGCCGGGCGGTCCCGAGGGGCTCTCGGTCGCCGGGCGTCCGCTGGGCGCCCCGTCGGCGAAGTTCGACCTGTCCTTCGAGATCGTCGAGCACGGTGGTGCGGCGGCGGCCATGAGCTGCGCGCTGGACTACAGCACCGACCTGTTCGACCGTGCGACCGCGCAGGGCATCGCCGACCGTTTCGTGCGCGTCCTGTGCGCGCTCGCCGACGACCCGCGGGGCCGGGTCGGCGAGGTGGAGATCCTCGGTGCCGACGAGCGGCGGCTCCTGGCCGAGTGGAACGACACGGCCGTGGACCACCGGGACCGCACGCCGGTGCACGTGCTGTTCGCGGAGCGGGCGGCCGCGCGGCCGGACGCCGTCGCGCTGACCGGAGCCGGGGGCACGCTCACGTACCGGGAGCTGGACGAGCGGGCCAACCGGCTCGCCCACCACCTCGTCGGCCGGGGTGTCGGTGCCGAGACGCGGGTGGCCGTCCTCCAGGAGCGTTCGGCGGAGCTGGTCGTGTCGACGCTGGCCGTGCTCAAGGCGGGCGGCGCGTACGTGCCGATCGACCCGCACCAGCCGGCGGCGCGCTCCGAGTTCATCCTGCGCGACACCGGCGCGGTGGCCCTGCTCACCGACCGGGCACCGGACGCCGTCGGCTTCGCCGTGGACGTGCCGGTGCTGCGGGTCGGGCCCGGGGGCGGGATCGACCTGTCGGCGGAGCCCGCCGGCGACCCCGGCGTGGCCACCGACGCGGAGCAACTCGCCTACGTCATGTACACCTCGGGCTCGACGGGCCTGCCGAAGGGCGTCGGAAACACCCACCACAACGTGGTGCACCTCGCGGCGGACCGGTACTGGCACGGCGGCAACCACGAGCGCGTCCTGATGCACTCGCCGTACGCGTTCGACGCGTCCACCTTCGAGATGTGGACGCCGCTGCTGACCGGCGGCGCCGTCGTCGTCGCACCGGCCGGGCGGCTCGACGCCTCCGACCTGGCGACGGCGATCGCGGAGGGCGGCGTGACCGGGCTCTTCGTCAGCGCCGGGCTGTTCCGGGTGCTGGCAGAGGAGCGGCCCGAGTGCTTCCGCGGGGTGCGGGAGATCTGGGCCGGCGGCGACGTGGTGTCGCCGGCGGCGGTGCGGCGCGTCCTGGAGGTCTGCCCCGGCACCGTCGTCGCCAACGAGTACGGGCCGACCGAGACCACGGTGTTCTCCTCCGTCAACCCGCTGCGCTCGCCGCGGGAGGTGCCCGAGGCGGTCGTGCCGATCGGCGGGCCGCTGTGGAACACCCGGCTGCACGTGCTCGACACCCGGCTGCGGCCGGTGCCGGCGGGCGTCGCGGGCGAGCTGTACATCGGCGGCGCCGGTGTGGCCCGCGGCTACCTGGACCGGGCCGGGCTGACCGCGCAGCGGTTCGTGGCCGACCCGTTCACGGGCGGCGGCGAGCGGATGTACCGCACCGGTGACGTGGTGCGCCGGCTCCCCGACGGGCGGCTGGAGTTCCTCGGCCGGGTCGACGACCAGGTGAAGCTGCGCGGCTTCCGGATCGAGCCCGGCGAGATCGAGGCGGTGCTGACGGCGGGCGAGGAGGTCGCCCAGGCGGCGGTGATCGTGCGCGAGGACCGGCCGGGCGACAAGCGCCTGGTGGCGTACGTCGTCGAGGCCGCCGCCGCGGCCGTACCGGACGTGCTGCGCGAGCGGGTCGCGGCGGCACTGCCCGACTACATGGTGCCGTCGGCGGTGGTCGTCCTCGACGCGCTGCCGCTCACCCTGAACGGCAAGCTCGACCGCCGGGCGCTGCCCGCCCCCGACTACGGCGCGGACCGGGACGGCACCGGCCGCCGCGGGCCGCGCACCGAGCGGGAGAAGACGCTGTGCGCGCTCTTCGCCGACGTGCTCGGCCTGGACGAGGCGGGCATCGACGACAGCTTCTTCGACCTCGGCGGCGACAGCATCATGTCGATCCAGCTGGTCAGCCGGGCCCGCCGGGCCGGCCTCGAACTGACGGTGCGGGACGTCTTCGAGCACCGGACGGTGGCCGCGCTGGCCGACGTGGTCACGGAGACCGGTGCCGCCCCGGCCGAGGAGCCCGGCGCCGGGGTCGGCGAGGTGCCGCTGACGCCGATCATGCACTGGTTCCTGGAGCGCGGCGGCCCCGCCGACCAGTACAACCAGTCCCGGCTCGTGCAGGTCCCGGCGGGACTGCGGTACGAGCACCTGCGGACCGCGCTCGCCGCGCTGACCGACCACCACGACGCCCTGCGGGCCCGGCTCACCCCGGCGCCCGGGCGGATCCTGGAGATCCGGGAGCCCGGGTCGGTGGACGTCGACGGGCTGCTGCGCCGGGTGGACGCGGCCGGGCTCGGCGAGGAGGCGCAGCGGGACCTGGTGGCCCGCGAGACCCGGGCCGCCCGCGAGCGGCTCGACCTGGCGTCCGGCGGTGTCGTCCAGGCCGTCTGGTTCGACCGGGGCCGCGACCTGCCCGGACTGCTGCTGCTGCTCGTCCACCACCTGGTCGTCGACGGGGTGTCCTGGCGGATCCTCGTGCCCGACCTGGCGGAGGCGTACCGGGCGGTGAGCGGCGGGCGCGCCGCGGGACTCCAGCCGGTCGGCACCTCGCTGCGGCGCTGGTCGCAGCGGCTGGCCGAGGAGGCCGCACGGCCCGCCCGGGCGGCCGAGGCCGGCTGGTGGCAGCGGGTGCTGCGGCCCGGCGACCCGCGCATCGGGCGGCGTGCCCTCGATCCGGCGCGGGACACCTACGCGACGGCCGAGCACCTCACCCTGACCCTGCCGGTCGAGGTGACCGAACAGGTGCTGACCCGGGTGCCCGCGGCGTTCCGGGCGGAGGTCAACGACGTGCTGCTGACCGCGTTCGCGCTGGCCTGGGCGCGGTGGCGGGGCAGCGCGTCCGGGACGGCGCTGATCGACCTGGAGGGACACGGGCGCGAGGAGGAGACCGTCGGCGGGGCGGACCTGTCCCGCACCGTCGGCTGGTTCACCAGCCTGTACCCGGTGCGCCTGGACCCGGCGACCGCCGACCTGGCCGGCGCGTTCGCGGGCGGCCCCGCCGCCGGCGCGGCCCTGAAGGAGGTCAAGGAGCAGCTGCGGGCGGTGCCCGACAAGGGCATGGGATACGGCCTGGTGCGGCACCTCAACCCGGACACGTCCCCCGGTTTCGCCGGGCTGCCGCAACCGCAGGTGGCCTTCAACTACCTGGGCCGCTTCACCACCGCCGGCACCCGGGACGCGGGCAGCGTCACCGTCCCGGACTGGACCGTGCTGTCCACCGCGGCCGGCGTCGGCGGCACCGACCCCAGGGTGCCGCTCGCCCACCCACTGGAGCTGAACGCCCGCACCAACGACGGGCCCGCCGGGCCCGAACTGGCCGCCACCTGGACCTGGGCGGGCGACGTCCTCGACCGGGAGGCGGTGCGGGAGCTGGCCGACCTGTGGTTCCAGGCCCTGCGGGCGCTGACCGAGCACGCCGAACGACCCGACGCGGGCGGACTGACCGTCTCCGACGTGTCCCTGAGCCTGCTGAGCCAGGACGAGATCGAGTTGCTGGAAGACGAGTGGAGGACCGAGTGATGGCGTCGCGTTCCGGACTTCAGGACATCCTGCCCCTGGCCCCCCTCCAGGAGGGCCTGCTGTTCCACAGCGTGTACGACGAGGCGGCGCCGGACGTGTACCTCGTCCAGCAGGCCATCGACCTGGAAGGCGACCTCGACCCGCAGGCGCTGCGGGCCGCCTGCCACGCCCTGCTGCGGCGGCACGGCAACCTGCGCGCGGGCTTCCGCTACGCCGGACTGCAGCGCCCGGTGCAGATCGTGCCGCGCGAGGTGCGGCTGCCGTGGGAGGAACTGGACCTGACCGGGCTGCCCGAAGGGGAGCGGGCGGCCGCCGCGGACCGGGCCGTGGAGGAGGACCGCACCCGCCGCTTCGACCTGGGGAAACCGCCACTGATGCGGTTCACCCTGATCCGCCTCGGGGAGGAGCGGCACCGGTTCGTGCTGACGAACCACCACATCCTGCTGGACGGCTGGTCGCGGCCCATGTTCGTGCGCGAACTGCTCGCCCTGTACGCCTCGGGCGGCGACGACGGCGGACTGCCCCGGGTGCGGCCCTTCCGTGACTACCTCCAGTGGCTCGCCGGGCAGGACCGGGAGTCGGCGCTCGCCGCCTGGCGGGACACCCTGTCCGGGTTCGACGGGCCCACCCTCGTCGCCCCGCAGGCGGGGCAGCGGCCCCCGGTCGTGCCCGGCCGGCTCGAGACCGAGCTCGACACCGCCACCTACGAGGCGCTCAGCGGTCTCGCCCGCGAGCGGGCCCTCACCCTCAACTCGCTCGTCCAGGGCGCCTGGGCGGTCGTCCTGAGCGGGCTGACCGGCCGGGACGACGTGGTCTTCGGCACCACCGTCTCCGGCCGGCCGCCGGAGATCCCCGGCATCGAGACCATGGTCGGCCTGTTCATCAACACCCTGCCGGTACGGGTGCGGCTGCGCCCCGAGGAGCCCCTGGTGGACACCGTCCGCCGGGTGCAGGACGAACAGACCCGGCTCCAGCCCTACCAGCACATCGGCCTGGCCGACGTGCAGCGCCTCGCCGGATCCGGTGAACTCTTCGACACCACCATGGTGTTCGAGAACTACCCGCTGGACATCGGCGCCGAGAACGACCGGCCCGGCGGCATCCGCGGGGTCGCCGTCACCGGCAGCCGCAGCCGCGACGCCACCCACTACCCGCTCGCCCTGGTCGCCGTCGGCCGCGGCGGACTGCGGCTGCGCCTGGACCACCAGCCCGACCTGGTGCCCGAGGAGACGGCCCGCGGCGTCCTCGACCGGCTCGTCCGGGTGCTGCGCTCGGTCGCCGACGACCCCGGCCGCCCCCTGGCCCGCCTCGACCTGCTGGCCGGCACCGAGCGCCGGGCCGTGCTGGCCCTCGGCACCGGCGCGCGGACGCCCGTACCGGACACCGGCCTGCCCGAGGCGTTCCGTGCCCAGGCGCGGCGCACCCCGCGCGACGTCGCCGTGCGGTGCGGACCCGTCGCCTACGACTACGCCACCCTCGACGCCCGCTCCGACGCGCTGGCCGCACGCCTGGCCGCCCGGGGCGTGACGGCCGAGACACCGGTGGCGCTGCTCATGGACCGCTCGGCCGAACTGGTCGTGGCCGTGCTCGCCGTGCTGAAGGCGGGCGGCGCCTACGTGCCGCTGCGGCAGGGCGACCCGGCCGACCGGCTGCGCCGGGTCGCCGCCCTCGCCGAGGTCCGCCTCACCCTGGCCGACCGGGAGCACACCGAGCGGGCCGCGGAACTCGGCGTGCCGCACCTGACCGTCGACGACGGCCCGACGGCGCCGGACCCCGGCCCGCCCCCGCCGCCCCGGCACATCACCGCGGACCGGCTCGCCTACGTGATGCACACCTCCGGCTCCACCGGCACCCCCAAGGGGGTCGCCGTCACCCACCGGGACGTGCTGGAACTCGCCCACGACCGGTCCTTCGCCGGGGACGCCCACCGGCGGGTCCTGGTCCACTCCCCGCACGCCTTCGACGCCTCCACCTACGAGCTGTGGGTGCCGCTGCTGTCCGGCGGCACCGCCGTGGTCGCCCCGCCCGGCGAGCTCGACACCGAAATCCTCGGCAAGCTCGTCGCCGAGCACCGCATCACCGGGATGTGGCTGACCTCCGGCCTCTTCCAGCTCGTCGCCGACGAGGCACCCGAGGCGCTGGACGGGGTGCGGGAGGTGTGGACCGGCGGCGACGTGGTGCCCGCCGCGTCCGTGCGCCGCGTCATGGCCGCCTGCCCCGCCACCACCGTCGTCGACGGGTACGGGCCCACCGAGACGACCACGTTCGCGGTACGGCACCGGCTGCCCGCCGGCGGTCCCGTCCCGGCCGCCGTGCCCATCGGCACCCCCCTGGACAACACCCGCCTGCTCGTCCTCGACGCCGGACTGCGGCCCGTGCCCGCGGGCACGGCGGGAGAGCTGTACATCGCCGGCGCGGGCCTGGCCCGCGGCTACTGGCGGCGGCCCGCACCGACGGCGGAACGCTTCGTCGCCGATCCGTCCGGCCCGCCCGGTGCCCGCATGTACCGCACCGGCGACCTGGTGCGCTGGACGCCCGGCGGCACCCTCGAATACCTCGGGCGCGCCGACGAACAGGTCAAGCTGCGCGGCTTCCGCATCGAACTCGGCGAGATCGAGGCCGTGCTGGGCCGGCACCCGCTGGTCGCGCAGGCCGTGGTCACCGTCCAGGAGCCCCGCCCCGGAGACAAGCGGCTGGTCGCCTGCCTGGTCGCCGAGCGCGGTGGCGACCCGTCGCCGGCCGAGCTGCGCGCGCACGTCGCCGCCGAACTGCCCGACTACATGGTGCCCGGCGCATTCCTCACCCTGGACGCGCTGCCGCTGACCGCCAACGGCAAGGTCGACCGCCGCGCCCTGCCCACCGTCGAACCGGCGACCGCCGCCACCGGGGCCCGGCGGGCGCCCCGCAGCCCGCAGGAGGACATCCTGTGCGGCCTGTTCGCCGAACTCCTCGGCGTGCCGCAGGTGGGCATCGACGACGACTTCTTCGACCTGGGCGGGCACTCCCTGCTCGCGACCCGGCTGGCGGGCCGGGTCCGCTCGGTGCTCGGCGCGGAGATCGCCGTGCGGCAGGTCTTCCAGAACCCCACCCCGGCGGCGCTCGCCCGGGCCCTCACCGCCGCGGGGGCCGCCGCCCGCCCGGCGCTGGAGCGGACCCGCCCCCGGCCCACCCGGGTCCCGGCGTCGTTCGCCCAGCGGCGGCTGTGGTTCCTGCACCGGCTCGAAGGGCCGGGCGCCACCTACAACATCCCCTTCGCGCTGCGGCTCACCGGGGCCCTGGACCAGGACGCCCTGCGGGCCGCCCTCGCCGACGTCGCCGAGCGGCACGAGTCGCTGCGCACCGTCTTCGCCGAGGACGCCGAGGGCCCCTACCAGGTGCTGCGGCACGGCGACGCCGCCCGGCCCGAACTGACGCACGTCCCCGGTGTACCGGCCGACGGGCTCGCCGGGCGGATCGCCGGCGCGGCCGCGCACCCCTTCGCCCTCGACCGGGAACTGCCGCTGCGCGCCTGGCTGTTCGGCACCGGCGCCGAGGAACACGTGCTGCTGCTGGTGGTGCACCACATCGCCGGTGACGGCTGGTCCGTGCCGCTGCTCGCCCGCGACCTGGTCACCGCGTACACCGCGCGGCACGAGGGGACCGCCCCCGCCTGGACCGAACTGCCCGTCCAGTACGCCGACTACAGCCTGTGGCAGCGTGAGACGCTCGGCACCGAGGACGACCCCGGCAGCGCCCTCGCCCGCCAGCTCGCCCACTGGAAGCGGGCCCTGGCCGGGCTGCCGGACGAACTGCCGCTGCCCACCGACCGGCCCCGCCCGGCCGTCGCCACCCACCGCGGCGACCGGGTGCTCTACGAGGTCCCCGAAGCGCTCTACGCACGCGTCCGGGGCCTCGCCCGGGCCACCCAGGCCAGCCCGTTCATGGTGCTCCAGGCCGCCGTGGCCGCCCTGCTCACCCGGCTCGGCGCGGGCACCGACATCCCGCTCGGTTCCCCCATCGCCGGCCGCACCGACGACGCCCTCGACGACCTGGTCGGCTTCTTCGTCAACACCCTGGTCCTGCGCACCGACACCTCCGGCGATCCCACGTTCAAGGACCTCCTCGCCCGCGTCCGGGAGACCGACCTGGCCGCCTACGCCCACCAGGACCTGCCGTTCGAGCGGCTGGTGGAGGCGCTGAACCCCCGCAGGTCCCAGTCCCGCCACCCGCTGTTCCAGACCATGCTCACCTTCAACAACACCGACCAGCGGACCGGCACCGCCGACGGACTGCGGCTGCCCGGCCTCACCGCCGACCCGCTGCCGTCCGGCACCGGCTCGGCCAAGTTCGACCTGCTGTTCTCCTTCGCCGAGCGGCACACCGCCGACGGCGGGCCCGCCGGGCTCGGCGCCGGACTGGAGTTCAGCACCGACCTGTTCGACCCCGGCACCGCGCGCGGCTTCGTCGACCGGCTGCTGCGGCTCCTGGACGCGGCGACGGCGGACCCGCAGCGCCGGCTCGGTGACCTGCCCCTGCTCGACGACGCCGAACGGCGGCGGGTGCTGGCCGACGGCACCGGACCCGAGCGGCCCCGCGATCGGGAGCGGGGTCTCGCCGCCCGGTTCGCCGAGGCCGCCGCCCGCACCCCGGACGCCACCGCCGTGGACACCCCCGGCGGCCGGCTGAGCTACCGGGAGCTGGACGCCCGGGCGGACCGGCTCGCCCGGCTGCTCACCGACCGGGGGGTGGGCCCGGAGGACCTCGTCGCCGTGGCCATGCACCGCTCCGCCGAGCTGGTCACCGCGCTCGTCGCCACCTTCAAGGCGGGCGCCGGCTACCTGCCCGTGGACCCCGCCTACCCGGCGGACCGCGTCGCCGCCATGCTCGACGACGCCCGGCCGCGGCTGGTCCTGACCACCGGCGACGTCGCCGGCCTGCTGCCCGCGGACACCGCGCCCCGCACCGTGCGGGTCGACGACCCCGCCGTCCGGGACGCCCCCGCCCGCCCCGGCACCCCCGCCCCCGCGCACCACCCGGACCATCCCGCGTACGTCATCTACACCTCGGGCTCCACCGGCCGCCCCAAGGGCGTCGTCATGCCCTCCGGCGCCCTGCTGAACCTGCTCGACTGGCACGAGCGGGAGCTGCCGGGCGGACCCGGCCGCCGGGTCGCCCAGTTCACCGCCGTCAGCTTCGACGTGTCCGTGCAGGAGATGCTCTCCGCGCTGCTGACCGGCAGGACACTCGTCGTCTGCCCCGAGGACGTCCGCCGCGACCCGTCCCGGCTCGCCCGGTGGCTCGGGGACCGGGGGATCCACGAGCTGTACGCGCCCAATCTGGTCATCGACGCGGTGTGCGAGGCGGCCACCGCACAGGGGCTCGCCCTGCCCGAACTGACCGACCTGGTGCAGGCCGGCGAGGCCCTCACCCCGCACGGCGCCATCCGCGCCTTCTGCGCGGCCCGCCCCCGCCGTCTGCACAACCACTACGGGCCCGCCGAGACGCACGTCGTCACCGCCGCCCGGCTCGCCCCGGACCCCGCCGACTGGGCGCCCACCGCGCCGCCCATCGGCCGGCCGGTCGACAACACCGCCGTCCGGCTGCTCGACGCCTCGCTCACCCCGGTCCCGCCCGGCGTCCCGGGAGAGCTGTACATCGCCGGGGCCGCCCTGGCCCGCGGCTACGCGCACCGGCCCGACCGCACCGCGGAGCGGTTCGTCGCCGACCCGTACGGACCGGCGGGCACCCGGATGTACCGCACCGGCGACCTCGCCCGCTGGACCCGCGACGGACAGCTCGTCTATCTGGGCCGGGCCGACGCGCAGGTCAAGATCCGGGGCTTCCGCGTCGAACCCGGCGAGGTCGAGGCCGCGCTCACCTCGGCGCCCGGGGTCGCCCAGGCCGCCGTCGTGGTCCGCGAGGACCGGCCCGGCGACCGGCGGCTGACCGGGTACGTGGTGGCCGTGGACGGCGCCCGGCCGCACCGGACCGACCTGCGTGAGCACCTGGCGCGCCGGCTGCCCGACCACATGGTCCCGGCCGCGTTCGTCGTGCTGGACGCGCTGCCGCTGACCCCCAACGGCAAGCTCGACCGCTCCGCCCTCCCGGTCCCCGACCAGAGCAACGACACCCGCTCGCGGCCCGCGAACACCCCCGAGGAACACGCGGTGTGCGCCCTGTTCGCGGAGGTCCTCGGAGCCGAACAGGTCGGCGCGGACGACGACTTCTTCGAACTGGGCGGCCACTCCTTCCTCGCCGCCCGGCTCGTCGGCCGGGTGCGGGAGGAACTCGCCGCCGACCTGCCCGTCCGCGCGGTCTTCGACGCCCCCACCCCCGCCGGCCTCGCCCGGACGCTCGCGGACGGCGGGGCGGACACGGAACGGGGGCGGCGCGCCACCCGGGACCTGCTGCCGCTGCGCGCCCGCGGCACGGCCGCGCCCGTCTTCTTCCTGCACCCCGGCGGCGGCTTCTCCTGGTGCTACGCCGGCCTGGTCCGCCACCTCGGCCCCGACGTGCCGGTGTACGGCGTCCAGGCCAGCGGGCTCGACGGCTCGGGCGCCCTGCCGGCCTCCATGGCGGAGATGACCCGGGACTATCTCGACCGGATCCGGGCGGTGCAGCCCGAGGGGCCGTACCGGCTGGCGGGCTGGTCGTTCGGCGGTCTCGTCGCGCACGCGCTGGCCACCCGGCTCCAGGCGGAGGGGGAGCGGGTGGGGCTGCTCGCCGTGCTCGACGCCTATCCGGCGGGCGAGAACGCCGTCACCGGTGACCCGGTGGAGCACGAGGTCGTCGCCCACAACCTGCGGGCGATGGGCTTCACCTTCGACATGGACGAGCTCATAGCAGACCAGAAGGCGGTGCTGCTGCGGTTCCGCGAGTTCCTGCAGAGCGGGGACCAGAACCTCCGGCACCTGGAGGCCCAGGACATCCTGGCGCTGAAGGACGTCTATGTGAACAATGTCCGGCTCATGCGCCGCTTCGAGCCGGAGGTCTTCGACGGGGACCTCGTTTTCGTCTCCGCCGAGAAGAAGTCGGAAGCCGATCGGTCAACCCGTCTGAATGTCAACTTGTGGCAACCCTTCGTCCGCGGATCGATCGATGTGTGCCCTATAGAATCGACACACGGAAATCTGATGGCGGACGCCCGTCATATGGCCCGCATCGGGCGCTTCCTTGCCGAACGGCTGTGACCCCGTCGGAGTGACGGACCGCGAGAAATGCAATTCTTCGAAAAGGAGCGATCGCATGAGCACCAACCCGTTCGAGGACCCCGAGGGCAGCTACCTCGTCCTGGTCAACGACGAGGGCCAGCACTCCCTGTGGCCGGCGTTCGCCGAGGTGCCTGACGGCTGGCGCACCGCCCTGGAGGCGACCACCCGCGAGGCCGCGCTCGAGTACGTCAACGCCCACTGGACCGACATGCGCCCGGCCTCCCTGGTCCGGGCGATGGAAGGCGCCGACGCCGCCGCCTGACCCCACCCGTGTGGCCCGCCCGAGCGCATCCGCGCGCCCGGCGCGGGCCACACGTCTGTCCGCGCCCGTCCGTGCGCGTACACCCTTCCGTCCGCGTACGCATTCCGTCCGCGCACGCCGTTTCCGTCCGCACTCCGAACCGAGGGGGAATTCACGATGCCGGTCGTTCCGGTCAATGGCATACGCCTGAACTACGAGGAAACCGGAGACGGTGAAACGGTGGTGATGATCCAGGGAACCGGCGGCGGCCGCACCGTGTGGCAGCTGCATCAGGTGCCCGCGCTCACCGCCGCCGGATTCCGTGTGGTCACGTTCGACAACCGGGGAATCCCGCCCACGTCCGAATGCGCCGAGGGCTTCACCCTCCAGGACATGGTCGGTGACGTCGCCGGACTGATCGAACGCCTCGGGCGGGGACCCGTCCGGGTCGTCGGCACCTCGATGGGCGCCTTCGTCGCCCAGGAACTCGCCCTCGCCCGGCCCGACCTGGTGCGCCAGGCCGTCCTCATGGCCACCCGCGGCCGTACGGACGCCCTGCGTGCCGCCCTCACCCGGGCGGAGACCGAGCTGCACGACTCCGGCACGGTGCTGCCGCCCCGCTACGCGGCGGTGCTGCGCGCCCTGAAGTCGCTGTCGCCGAGGACCCTCGACGACGACGCGGCCGTGGCCGACTGGCTCGACCTGTTCGAGCTGGCCCCGCCCGCGGGCCCGGGGCAGCGGGCGCAGATGGAGGTGAGCAGGCTGGAGGACCGGCTCGCCGCCTACCGCGGCATCCGCGTGCCCTGCCTGGTCATCGCCTTCGCCGACGACCTGGTCACCCCGCCGCACCTGGGCCGGGAGGTCGCGGACGCGATCCCGGGCGCCGCCTTCGAGCTGATCGGGGGCTGCGGCCACTACGGGTACCTGGAGGACCCCGCCGCGGTGAACAAGGCCCTGGTCGGGTTCCTGACGGGCCCGGCCGCCGGCTGACCGGGGGCCGCGCGGAGAAGCGGCGGAAGGCCGCGCGGGAGAAGCGGCACAAAAGGGAGGAGGGAGGGCGCCCGCCGGGGGATGTACGGGCTGCCCTCCCTCCTCGTCGGAGGGACCTGCTTCCTGCCGCTACTGCCAGGAGTCAGGTCGGTGGTCGCGGTGCTGCGGCCGGTGCGGCTGCTGCTGGGGCGGGGTGCCGAAGGGGGCGAAACCCTGCTGCCCGGAGTGGTCCTGCCGGTCCGCGTACGGCTGCCGGCCGGAGTAGGGCTGCTGGTCCGCGTACGGCTGCTGGTCCGCGTAGGACTGCGGGCCGGCGTACGGCTGCTGGTCCGCGTACGGCTGCTGGTGCTGCGCTCCCGCGTAGTGCGGCTGGGCGGCCGGGACCGTGCGCAGCCGGCGGGTGTCGTCGGAGCCCGTGGCGTGCTGGCCGCCGCGGCCCGCCGAGCGGTCGCCCGGCCACCAGTTCCACTTGCCCAGCGCGGTCATCAGGGCCGGCAGGACGAAGACGCGGATCACCACGGCGTCCAGCAGGATCGCCGCCGCCAGGCCCACGCCGAGCTGCTTGAACTCGACCATGCTCAGCGTGCCGAAGATCGAGAAGACGCCGACCATGACGATCGCCGCGCTGGTGACGACCCCGGCGGAGCGGGTGATGCCCTCGCGGACGGCGTCCTTGACGCTCGCGCCGTTCTGGGCGGCCTCGCGGATCCGGCTCACGACGAACACGTGGTAGTCCATCGAGAGGCCGAACAGCACCACGAAGAGGAACAGCGGCAGCCAGGAGACGACCGCCCCGGAGCTGTGGAAGTCCAGCAGCCCCTCGGCCCAGGTGTGCTGGAAGACCGCGACGAGGACACCGAAGGAGGCGGCCGCCGACAGCAGGTTGAGCAGGATCGCGGAGAGCGCCACGGCCAGGGACCGGAAGATGAGGACCATGGTGACGAAGGTCAGCAGCAGGACGAAGCCCACCACCCACGGCATCCGGTCCTCCAGGTGGCCGGTGAAGTCGACGCCCTGGGCGACCTTGCCCCCGACCGCGCTCTCGGCTCCCGGCACGCCCTCCATCGCCTGGGGCACCCAGTCCCGCAGCAGTTCGAGGGAGTCACGGGCGCCGTCGCTCTTCGGCGAGTGCGGCGTGCCGACCTGGACGGTGTGCACCCGCTTGTCCTCCGACACGCGGACCGTGGGCTTCTGGTCGTGGGCGAACAGGTCGTCCTGCGCGGTGCGCTCCAGCAGCCCGCCGAGGGCTGCCTCCACGTCGGCGGCCCGGTCGGCGGGGGCGCGGACGGCCACCTGGTGCACGGTGCCCTTGCTGGGGAAGGCCCCGGTGAGCCGGTCCATCGCCTGGACGACCGGGATGTCCCGGGACAGGTCGTCGGAGCCGGGCTGCTTCAGCTTCATGTCGAGCGCCGGCAGGGCGAGCAGCAGCAGGGCGCCGACGGACACCACGAGCGTGAGCACCGGCCGCACCAGGGCGGGCCGCAGCAGCACCGGCCACAGCTTCGAGTCGCCCGAGCGCATGGTCAGCCGCCACAGGAGGGGCACCCGCGGCCGGTCGACCCAGCGGCCCAGCTTCGCGAGGAGCGCGGGCAGCACGGTCAGGGAGGCGAGGACGGCGACGGCGACCACGATGATCGATCCGGTGGCCAGCGAGGCGAAGGTGGCCTCGTCCGCGAGGTAGAGACCGGCCATCGACACGATGACCGTGGTGCCGGACACCACCACGGTGTGCCCGGAGGTCTTCGCGGCGATCTCGATGGCGTCGATGTGGGGGACGCCCTTCTGGCGTTCCTCCCGTTCCCGTTTCAGGTAGAAGAGGGAGTAGTCCACGCCGACAGCCATGCCCATGAGCAGGATGATGTTGCTGACGGCGCTGGTCTCGGGCAGGACGTGCGAGGCGAGGGTCGACAGTCCGATCGCGGCGGCGACGCAGGAGAGGGCGAGCACCACGGGGACGCCGGCGGCGATGACGGCGCCGAAGACCACCAGCAGGATCAGCAGGGTCAGCGGGAGGCTGATCAGCTCGGCCTTCACGAAGTCCTCGCCCAGGGTCTCGCCCAGCCCCTTGGCGGTCGAGCCCGTGCCCACCTCGTCGATCCGCAGCCCCTCGTGGGCCTTCTCGGTCGCCTCGCTGACGTCGAGCAGCGGCTGGACCCGCTGGTCGGCGTTCTCCGTGTCGCCCTTCATGGTCACCGCGACCAGGAGCGCCTTGCCGTCGGGGGAGGGCACGGCGGTGGCGACGCTCTCCACCTCGGGCAGCGCCTTCATCCGCCGCGAGAGGTCCGCGGCCGCCTCCCGGGCCACCCCGGCGTCGAACGTGCGGCCGTCCGCGGCCGTGATCAGCACGTTCTCCTCGGGCTTCTCGGGGAAGTCGCCCGCGGCGGTGATGCGGCCCGCCCGGCCGGACTCGCCGACCCCGGACTCCTCGTCACTGATCTTGTTGGTGCCGGCGGCCCCGCCCAGGAAGAGACACAGGGCGACGAAGACCACCCACAGCCCGATGGCGGACCACGGGTGCGTGGCGCTCCATCGCGCGATCCGTACCGTTGCCGGTTTCTTTCGCACCTTCTGCTTCCTTCCGTTGCTGCGGGCACTGCCCCGTGCCGCGTGGCGACAGGGGAAACGCTAGGGACTCGGGCGCGTCCGGAACACGAGGTAAACCGTCCGGGGACCCTGCGGTTTCCCGTAATGTCACCGGTTGAAATCTTGACCGCGGAGAATTCGCGTGACTATCTTCGATTTCGGCTCTGCATTTCGGCCTGCACCGATCGGAAAGTCGGCAGGAAATTGTCATTCTCTGGCATTGCCAAAGGGGCTTTAATGGAAACTGTCATCCTCACGCGGCAGCATATTGCCAAGATCGTCGAGGAAAAGGGGCTGGACCATTTCATGGACCGGATGATCGCCCGCCTGGGCGAGGCGTTCCGGGAAGGCGGGTACGGCGGGATCACCCCGGCCCGGGACGGGTTTCTGCGCGGTCCGGCGGACACGGCGATCCTCGAGTGGATGCCGCACCACCGGCCCGGCGACTCCATCACCATCAAGACCGTCGGCTACACCCCGTCGAACCCGCAGGACCACCGGCTGCCGACCATCATCGGCACCATGACCCGCTACGACGACGTGACGGGCCGGCTGCTGGCGGTGTGCGACGGGATCCTGCCCACGGCGGTCCGCACCGGCGCCGCCGCGGCGGTCGCCAGCCGGCTGCTGGCCCGCCCGGACAGCCGGGTGCTCGGTCTGGTCGGCGCCGGGGCGCAGGCGGTCACCCAGGCGCACGCCCTCAGCCGGGTCTTCCCGCTGGAGCGGATCCTCGTCCACGACATCGAGCCCGCCCACGAGCGGACCTTCGCCGAGCGCGTGGAGTTCCTCGGCCTGGACGTCGAGGTGGTCCCGGTCGCGGTGCTGGAGGCCGCGGCCGACATCATCTGCACCGTCACCTCGGTGGGGGTGGGCGCCGGCCCGGTCCTGCCGGGCGTGCGGCTGCAGCCGCACGCGCACGTCAACGCCATCGGCGCGGACCTGATCGGCAAGTTCGAAGTGCCGCTGCACGTGCTGAAGTCCGCGTTCGTCACCACCGACCACCGCGGCCAGGCGCTGCGCGAGGGGGAGTCGCAGCAGCTGGTGGAGAGCGATCTGGGTCCGGACCTGATGGACCTGTGCGCCGACCCGTCCCTCGCGGAGCGGCACCGGGACGGCCTCACCGTCTTCGACTCCACCGGGTTCGCCCTGGAGGACCACATCGCCTTCGACGTCCTGCTGGAACTGGCCGGCGACGCCGGCATCGGCGACTACGTGCGGATAGAGCACCTGCCCGAGGACGCGCTCGACCCGTACGCGTTCGCGTAGTCCCGCTGTCCGGCGCGAGGAGGCCGCCGTCCGCCGTGCACCGGCGGGGGGCGGCCCGGGGCGTCTCCCCTCGGGACCCCGGGAGCGCGGAGGACCTCCGGGAGCCCTGAGGGCCTCCGGGAGGAGACTCCGCTACGACTCCAGGTAGCGCAGGACCGCCAGGATGCGCCGGTTGTAGCCGGTGGTGTGCGGCAGGTCCAGCTTGTCGAAGACGGCGTTGAGGTTCTTCTCCACCGAACTCAGCGACAGGTGCAGCTTCTCCGCGATGGCCGTGTTGGTGTACCCCATGGCCAGCGCCTCCAGCACGCTGCGCTCGCGCGGGGTGAGCCGGGTCAGCGGGTCGCTGTGCGTGGTGCGGATGAGCAACTGCCGCACGACCTCGGGGTCGATGGCGGCCCCGCCCGCGTGGATGCGCTCCAGCGCGTCCAGGAACTCCTCGACCTGGGCCACCCGGTCCTTGAGCAGGTAGCCGACCCGTTCGGCGTTGGAGGCCAGCAGCTGGGCGGCGTAGTTGCGCTCGATGTGCTGCGAGAGCACCAGCACGCTGACGTCCGGGAAGCGTTCGCGGATCTCCACGGCGGCCCGCAGACCCTCGTCGGTGTGGGTCGGCGGCATGCGGATGTCGGCGACGACGATGTCCGGCCGGTGCTCCTCGACCTCCTTGAGGAGGGTCACCGCGTCACCGAGCGCCGCCACCACCTCGTGGCCTTCGTCGGCGAGCAGCCGGACCAGGCCCTCTCGCAGCAGGGTCGAGTCCTCGGCGAGGATCACGCGCATGGCAGCTCCGCGGAGATGGTGGTGGGTCCCCCGAGAGGGCTGTCGATGTGCAGCACGCCGTCCAGGGCAGCCACCCGCCCGCGCAGCCCGGCCAGCCCGCTGCCGGCCGGGTCCGCGCCGCCCCGGCCGTTGTCCTCGACCCGTACGGCGAGCCGCTCCCCGGTGAGCGCCACCCGCACCTCGATGGCGGTGGCCGCGGAGTGCTTGGCGGCGTTGGTGACGGCCTCGGACACCACGAAGTAGGCGGCCGTCTCCACGGGCTGGGGCAGCGGCGCGCCGGCCTCGAACCGGATCCGCAGCGGGATGCTGCTCCGTTCGGCCACCCCGCCCAGCGCCTCCTTGAGGCCGAGGCTGTCCAGCGCCGAGGGGTAGACCCGCCAGGCCACCTCGCGCAGTTCGTTGAGGACGCCCCGGGACTCCTCGTGCGCCTGGAGCAGCAGCGCGTCGGCCCGTTCGGGGTCGCGGCTGCGGCGGGCCCGGCCGAGCAGCATGGCCAGTGCGACCAGGCGCTGCTGCACACCGTCGTGCAGGTCGCGTTCGATGCGCCGGCGTTCGGCGTCGACCGCCTGCACCACCGCCGCCCGGCTGGCGGCGAGTTCGTCGATCCGCTGCTGGAGCAGCTCCCGTTCGGAGGGGCCGAAGCACTCGCGGGCGGTGCGGGTGTCCAGGGCGGCCAGCGAGTACAGGCCCTGCACGTCGAGGAAGAGCAGGACGCTGCCCAGGACCGCCTGGGTCAGCAGCTCGTCCCAGTCGAGGCTGCCCCGCGCCACCCCGCTGATCAGCAGCCCGGCCAGCAGCGCGCCGAAACCGAGCAGTCCGATCACGACGGCGCACAGCAGGCCCGTGTAGCAGCGGACGGCGAGGTAGCGCAGGATCTTCTGGTCGGAGGCCTTGTAGTGCTCGGGGAACCGGTCGCCGAAGAACACCGAGCGGCGGATCCGTTCGAGCGCCGTGAGGCGGCGCGCCCCGGTCATCAGGACCCGTAAGGCGTCCGGGCGGGTGCGCGGCCACAGCAGGAAGGGGCCGAGGAGGACGCCGACGAGGAGGAAGTAGAGGGCGCCGAGCAGGGCGGTCGCGCAGCCGAGCAGCACGCCCAGGCCGCGGCGCAGCCGCGGCGGCGAGGCGGCGCTCCGGTCGTCCCCGGGGACCGCGGTGCCGAGGGCTCCTGCGGGGCCGTGGGACGCGGCGCCAGTCAAGTCCTCCTGCACAGCGCCCGAGCCTAGTGCGGCCGAACGGCCCCGGGCAAGATCGCCGGGGGCCGTGGGCGGGGGCACGGGGCGGGGGCCGGTGTGCACGCGGTCGCTACGCATCAGGCGCGGCGGTGCTGGGCCTTGGCGCGGCCCTTCACCCGTACGGCCACGTAGGCGGCGAAGGCGACGACGACCATGACCAGAACGATCTTGCTCAGGACACCGACGTAGGTGCCGACCTCGTCCCACTGGTCACCCAGCCAGTAACCGGCCATCACCAGGACGCTGTTCCAGATCAGGCTGCCGAGCGTGGTGAGCATGATGAACACCGGCATCGGCATCCGCTCGATGCCGGCGGGCACCGAGATCAGGCTGCGGAAGATCGGCACCATCCTGCCGAGGAAGACCGCCTTGGTGCCGTGCTTGGCGAACCACTCCTCGGTGCGCTGCAGGTCGGAGGTCTTCACCAGCGGCAGCTTCCCCCACAGCGCGTACATCCGCTCCCGGCCGAAGAGCGCGCCGATCCAGTAGAGGATGAGCGCGCCGACCACCGAACCGAGCGTCGTCCAGAACAGGGCCGAGGCGAGGGTCAGCACGCCCTGGCCGGCGGCGAAGCCGGTCAGCGGGAGGATGATCTCGCTGGGCAGCGGCGGGAAGACGTTCTCCAGGGCGACGAACAGGCCGGCGCCGGGAGCGCCCAGCGCGTCCACGAGGTCGGCGGCCCACCCCGCGATGCCGTCCGCGGGCTCCTGGGGCAGAGCCAGAGTCATGTGATGCATGGTGGGTCTCCAGGGAGGCGGGTCGGTGGGGCGGGGCGGCTGCCCCCGATGACCTCCAACCTAGGAAGCGCGGACCGGCGGCGGTATGAGGGTTGCCACCCGGCCCGGTGCTGTTCCCCGCACCCGGACCCTGCGGAAAACCGCAGGGTCCCGGACCGCCCCGCCGCCCCGTACCGGCCCCGGGGCGTCAGGTGTTCGTATGAGATCTTCACGTGCGCCGTGTGTCTGCCGACCTGCCTCCGGCCGTGCCGCTTCCCCGATACTGACCCGACACATCCATCGGACCTGGAAGGCACCCTTGAGTGACACGGGCGAGCATCAGGTGGTGCACCTCTGGTCGCTGGGCGAGGACGTCATCGTCGTGGGGGGCAACGACAGGACGGGGACCATCCTCTGCGGTCCGTGGGGTGCCCAGCGGATCGAGACCGACGACTACGTGCGCGAGGCGCTGTACCGCATGTCGCTGGGGCCGGTCCGGCTGACCAACGTCGAGTACGCGCCCGGCGCCGGCGGGGGCGCCCACCTCCATCTGCGACTGGAGCCCGTGCTGCGGCAGGTGGCGCACCTCGTGGTCCGCACCCTCGCCATGGACGACCTGCGGGGGCCGCTGCTGTCGGTGCATCCGCTGAGCCGGCAGGCCTCGTTCACCCTGGTCGGGGTGGAGGAGGGGTCCTCCCTGCGGCTGGTGCTCGGCACGTCGCTGGCGATGCGCACCGAGGGCCTGGTGGTGGAGACGCCGGGCAGCCCCTACCGGGTGGTGGTGCACCGCCCCGAGGCGGTCTGGGTCGTGGGCACGCTGATCCGTCCGTGCCGGGTGGAGAACGCGGTCGCCGCGCTGCCGCTGCCCGCGGGGGTGATCCGCGGCCTTCTCGGCTACCTGCTGGCCGCGGGCGTGGCCGCGCCGGCCGACCCGGGCCCGGTCCGCCACGGCCCGGACGATGTCCCCTGCCCACCGGGCGACGGCCCCCGGTGAACCACCGGGCGACGACCCCCGGTGAACCACCGGGCGACGCCCCCCGGTGAACCGCCGGGTGACGGCCCCCGGTGAACCACGCGGCGACGCCCCCCGGTCGCCGGAGGACCCCGCCGGTGTTCCCGGCCGGAGCGAAGCAGGACGCCCGGCCGGGAGTCCCGGCCGGGCGTTCCGCTCATGTCCCGGGCGTGCCTACGGCTGTCCCGAGCCGTTCGCGCCGGCGACCTGACGGATGAAGCGCCGCTGCCAGAACACCTCGACCGCGCGGGAGTGGTAGTTCTGCCGCACCCACTTGACCGCCTCCTTGGGGTCCATCCCCTCGAAGACGCAGAGCGCGGAGAGCGCCGTGCCGGTCCGCCCGACGCCGCCCCCGCAGCAGATCTCCACCCGCTCGTCCGCGGCACGGTCGTACGCGGTGCGCAGCGTGCGCATGGCCTCCGCGGGGTCGGTGGGAAGCCAGAAATCCCGCCACGGAATCCAGAGCGACTCCCACGGCGGCGCGGGCGGCCGATGGTCGGTCAAATGCACGGCTAACGTCGGGGTCTGGCCCTCCGGCATGTCGTATCTCAGCCCGCGTCCGCGGATCCGCCGCCCCGAGGGGAGCGTAATCACTTTGGGGGTATCGGTGTTCCACGGTTCGGTGGTCATGTCGAATTCCGTTCCGTTCTCTCTCGCCTGATGGAAGTGCCGGCCATCGCCATCATCCCCAACGGAATTTGGGGGAGCACTTGTTGGGCGTGAAACACTAGCGCAAAGGCCAATCCCTCGGCCTGCCCGAGGAATCCCGCCGTCGCGCCCAGCACGGCCGCCTCGAAGGTGCCCAGCTGACCCGGCAGGGTGGGCAGGATGTTGGAGACCTCGATCGACAGCAGCACCAGCACCAGGACGGCCGCCGTCAGCCGCAGGTCCAGGGCTCGCGCGACGGCGACCGCCGCCACGAGGTCCAGGGTCCGGGTGGCGACCGCCGCCACCCCCAGCTCCGCGAAGACACGCGGGTGGCGGACCGACCCGAGCGAGGTGCGCGCGTCGAACACGATCCGGCGCAGCCGGCCCTCCCGGGCGGGGGCGCGCGGGGTGCGCGCGACCCGCAGGATCAGCACCGTCTCCACCGTCAGCACCGCCAGGTACGCCCAGGCGACGGCCACCGCCCAGCCGGGCACCCCGCTCCCCGGCCACCAGAGGACCACCAGGAAGGGCACCAGGCCCAGGCTGGAGAAGTACTTGCGGACCAGCATGAGGGTGACGGTCACCGTCCGGGCCACGCCCTCGCGCAGCAGGTAGCCGACCCGGACGAATTCGCCCACCCCCTCCGGGCTGACGGCCGCCGCGGCCTGGACGGCGAACTCGATCCGCACCAGGAGGGGGAACCGCAGGCGGGTGCCGGTGAGCATCGCGTTCCAGCCGACGGCGCGGGTCACCTGGGAGGCCGCGTTCGCCAGGACGGCCACCGCCAGCCAGCGCCAGTCGGCCCCCTTCAGCACCGTCCACAGATGGCCGGGATCCATCCCCCGCAGGGTGATCACCAGGCTGACGCCCACCGCCGCGAACAGCAGCGCCCGCACCACCCGGTCCCGCGTGCGGCGGCTCTCCGGCGGGGACCCGGTCGGGGTCACGGACCGCTCCGCAGCCGCACGGTGCCCGTGTCACCGTCCACCGTCAGCGTGTCCCCGGTGCCGACCCGCGTGGTCGCGGTCCGCACGCCCATCACCGCCGGTATGCCGTACTCGCGCGCCACCACCGAGCCATGGGACAGCGCGCCCCCGACGTCGGCCACCACCGCGCCCGCCCGGGCCAGCAGCGGCGCCCACGCGGGCGTCACCTGGCGCACGACGAGGACCTCCCCCTTCTCCAGCGCGTCCGCGTCGGAGAGCTCGTGGATCACCCGGGCGGGACCCGTGTAGCTCCCCGGGCTGACCGCCGAGCCGCTCAGCGAGTCCGCCCGGTCCTCACCCCGCTCGACGCCGAACAGCGCCAGGGACGTGATGTCGGACCCGAAGAGCGTGATCCGGGCGTCGGCGGGGACCACGTCGGGCGGGTCGAGCCGGCGCTGCCACTGGCGCCGCAGCCGGCGTTCGCGCACCGCGTCGCGCCACCCCTCGTCGCTCAGGCCGGCGCGCACCCAGTCGCCCAGTTCCTTCCCCGTCAGGTAGAACACGTCGTCGTCGGCGTCGAGCAACCCGGCGCGCACCATCCGGCGGCCCAGTTCGAGGTATCCGGCCCGCATGAAGGGCCAGCCGAGCGTGAAGTGGTGCAGGGCCTCGTCGCGGACCCCGCTCCAGTGGTGGGCCCACCGGTGGACGCCGCGCCGCAGCACGCCGGCCGGACCGCGCCCGAGCCGGCGGGCCGGGTCACGGCCCGGACCCGGCGCCACCGTCGCGGCGCCGGGCTCGCCGGCGCCGTCACGACGGCGGCCGGCGACCACCGACCGGAGCATCGAGGGGTCGTCGACCGCCGTCGGCTCGGCCGTGTCGAGGCTGTACACCAGGTGGCCGAAGCTCCGCAGGTACTCCCGCAGCAGCCGTTCCTCGTCCTCCGGGCCGGCGGCCGCCACCCGGTCCAGGGCACGCTCGGCCCGGTGGGCGAACCGGTCCTCGCCCACCAGCAGGGAGCCGGGTGTGAGCCCCTTGGTGCGCCGCCCGCCGCGTGCCAGGACCGCGCCCAGCAGCCACTCGGTGGTGTTCCAGTGCCAGGCGAGGCCGCCGATCACCGCCCAGTAGCGGGCGCTCAGTTCCTCGACGGTCCGGATCCGCCGCAGCACCTCGGCCGGCGACAGGTCGGTCAGTGGGGTGTCCCGCACCCGTTCCAGGCCCTCCCGCAGGGCGGGCAGCACCTCGCGCCGCCAGTGCCGCTCCACCGGTGAGAGGTGGAAGCCGAGCCAGCGCGCGGTGAGCCGCAGGGTGCGCACCGGGTGCCGGGAGAGGGGGAAGTCGAAGCGCAGGTAGGCGTAGCCGTTGACGGTCCCGTGCATCGGCTCGGGGATCAGCGGACTGCGCGCACGGACCCGGCGGGGGCCGCCCCAGTTGGTCGCCCACCGGTCGATGAGCGCCGGGAACAGCGTGGTGGCGAACAGCGGGGAGAGCGGGTCGGACAGCCAGGAGTCGCAGATGCTCATCCGGGCCCACCGCGCCCCGGGGACCTCGCTCACCCAGTCGCCGAACTGTGTCGGACGCGGGACGGTGGCGGTGATCGGGCGGGCCTGCAGCAGGTGGAGTCCGGTGCCGTCCAGTGCCCACTCGATGTCCTGCGGTCCGCCCAGTGCCCGCTCCACCGCCAGCGCCGTGCGCACCAGGGAGCGGAGCGGGCCCCCGCCTTCCCGGGTCTCGCCCATCCGCTCACCGAAGGCGGTGCTGAACGCGGGCGTGTGCGGCTCCCTGCGGGAGAACGCCGCCCGTTCGGGCTCCGCCACGCCGTCCACGAGCCGCGTGCCGAGCCCCTCGACCGCCTCCACGAGGACCAGCTGGTCGTCGTCCGCGACCGGGGCCTCGGCCGTGAACACCACACCGGCCCACGCGGGGTCCACCATCGCCTGCACCACGACGGCCATCCGCGGGGCCTCCCCGGCGAGGCCGACCCGGCCCCGGTAGACGCCGGCGGCGTGGGAGTGCCGGGACGCCTGGCACCGGCCGACCGCGTCCAGCAGTTCCTCGAAGGTGCGGACCCCGAGCACGCTCTCGTACTGGCCGGCCGCGCTGCTCGCCGCACCGTCCTCGCTGGTGGCGGACGACCGCACGGCCACGCCGTGCGGGGCGGGGAGCGCCTCCCAGCGCGCCCGCAGCTCGGCGAGCGCGCCCTCGCGCAGCCCCGGCCGGCCGGTGCTCTCCGCCTCCCCCTCCTCGCCCGCGGTGGGGGTGAAGGCGTCCACCGGGAGGCAGAAACCGGGCGGCACGGGGAATCCCGCCGCCGCCAGCCGGCCCAGCCCCCTGGCCTTGCCCCCGACCCGTTCGACGGGCAGGTCCGCGGCCTCGACCAGGTCCACGACACCCTCAGTCATGTTCGGCCACCTCGACCCACCGCTGGTAGAAACGCCGGAACCGGCGCACCGCCTCGTCACCGGGCACGTAGATGCCGTGCCGGTCGCCCGGCAGCAGGGTGTCGAAGACCGGGAGGTCCTGGCGGGCGGCCACCTGCACCTCCGCGCGGTGCACGAGGGCGCGCAGCCATCCGAGGGCCCCGCGGCCGTCGGCGTCGACGACGGCGTTGATGTGCTGGACGCTGTGGTGCTCCCCGATCGGGGTGACGGCCAGGACCATCCGGTACAGGCGCCGGCCGTCCGCGTAGTACTCGATCTCCTGGCAGCTGGACCAGCCGCGCATGCGCAGGGTGAACTCGTCCGCGTTGAGCCCCACCGCGTCCGACACGGTGCCCAGCGCGCCCCGGTAGGCGGGCCAGGTCAGCGTCGCGTCGCAGCGTTCCGCCGGCTCGTCGTCCGCCGCCCCGCCGTCCCCCTTCGCCCCGGGTGCGTCCGGGAACACGATGCGGGCCTCCCCGCGCACCGTCAGTCCGTGCAGCGCCACCAGGTGGTCGGGGTCGTAGGTGTTCTCCAGGATGCGCCGGGTGGTCGCCCGGGTCGGGTCGGCCAGCCGGAAGGTGCGCAGGCCCGGCAGCCGCCGCCCGCCGAGGCCGGGCAGGTCCGGCGGCTCGTGGCGGGGCGGCCCGCCGCCGTACCACGCCCACACGTAGCCCGAGCACTCCCGGGTGGGCAGCGCGGTGAGGGCGGCCCGCGCCGGCGGGCGCCGCCCCGGCACGAAGGCGCACGCGCCGGACTCGTCGAACCGCCAGCGGTGGAAGGGGCATTCCAGTGTGCCGTCGACCACCTTGCCGCCGTACAGGGCGGCGCCCGCGTGCGGGCAGACCGCGCTGTGCACCCGGGCCCGGCCGTCACTCCCGCGCCAGCCCACGTAGGAGCTGCCGAAGAGGGTGATCCGGCGCGGCCGGTGCCGCAGCTCCGCCGAGGGCACGGCGACGTACCAGCCGGAGGCGAGGTTCGTGACCGGTCGTGCCGACGCGGTCAGCCGCTCGGACGTCCTGTTCCTCATGCCGTTCCTCCCCCGACGCCGTTCCGCCGTCCCCGTGCCGCACCGGATCTCCCACCGGGGCCCTCGTCCGTCCACCGGCGGTGGAACTGGCGGAACCGCAGCACGCCCTCGTCGTCGGGTGTGTTGATCGAGCCGTCGGTCTCCTCGGCGTCCCGGTAGATGCGCAGGTCGGCACGGGTCCCCCACCAGTGCTGGAGCCGGTAGCCCCAGAAGACGGGTGCGGAGCCGAGCAGCCCGCCGGACCGCGGCATCACGGTCCAGCCGTGCATGGTGGTCCGGGACCGTGTCACCGGTGTCACGGCGAGCAGTTCGTGCGCCACCGGACGGTCGTCCAGTTCGAAGGTCAGCACCTGGTACGAGGGCGTCGACCGCAGGTGCAGGCAGAGCCGGCCGAGGCCGCCCGGCCGCCGGTCCAGCGGGGGCGGCAGGGCGATCGAGTCGGTGGTGATGCGCGCCCCGATCGTGTGCCGGTCCACGTCGGTGTCCCAGGAGAGCGCGAGGTCACCGGTGATCCCGTGCACCACCGGGAAGTGCGGCACGTCGAAGCCGTTCTCCAGCACCCGGCGCGCCGGCGCCTCGGTGTCGAAGGCGAACCGGTAGCGCCGGTGGGCCGGCGCCCGCCGGTCCAGGTGCGGGAAGTCCGGCGGCGGGTACTCCGGAGCCGCCGAGCCCACCCAGGTCCACACGTAGCCGAGCCCTTCCCAGGTGGGGTGGACCCGGGCCGAGGCGTCACGGGGCAGCCGCCGGGTGGACGGCGCGGCCACACAGGTCCCCCCGGCGTCGAACCGCCAGTGGTGGAAGGCGCACCGCAGCGCGCCGTCGACCACGCGGCCCAGTTCCAGGGCGGCTCCCTGGTGGGGGCAGAAGCGGTCCATCACCACGGCCGTGCCGTCACCCGCACGCCAGAGCACCACCTCCCGTCCGGCGACCACGGTGGCGCGCGGCCGGCGTCCCACCCGGGTGGAGCGCTCGGCCACGTACCAGCCGCGTGCCAGGTCGCGGGGCGGCTGGAGATCACGGGGCGGTCGTCCCCGTACCGGCGCGGGACTCATCTGCCGACCTTTCCGTCGTCTGCGGCCCGGTCGACCCACGACTGGTAGTAGCGGCGGAACCGGAGCAGGCCGTTGTCGTAGCGCACGTAGATCGTGGGCTGGGCGTTGCGGGTGGAGTCGTAGACGGGTACGTCCTGGAAGGTCCCCGCGCGGTTCTGGACCCAGAACAGGACGTAGTTGAAGAGGGTCCGCAGGGGACGCCCGGTGCGGCGTACCCCGGCCCAGCCGACCTGCCGGGTGACGCGGTCCCCCTCGGGGACGATCCCCATGATCACCTTGTAGACCTCGACGCCGTCGACGTACGCGGTGAAGCGCTGCCCGCCGGGCCAGCCGTCGACGAGCAGCTGCATGCGGCGGCCCATCGCGAAGGTGGAGACGACACCGGTGATCCAGCCGAACGGTGAGCGGCGCAGCGGCGGGCGCCGCGGGCGGCCGGAGAACCACACGCCGAACCAGGCGTCGTCCCGGGTCAGCGGCGGGCCGTTGTCCGCCGCCTCGGACTGCTTGCCCAGCACCCGGAACTCGACCTGGTCCAGGGCCAGTCCGTGCAGGGCGCTGAAGTGCTGGTGGTCGACCGCGTTCTCCAGCAGCTGGCGGATCGTCCCGGTGGTCGCGTCGTCGTAGTGGAAGCCGAGGTAGCGGCGGGGCCTGTCGGTCAGGGCGGGGAACTCCGGCAGGTCGAAGAGGGGTTCGGCGGTGCCGTACCAGACCCAGACGAACCCGTACGCCTCACGGGTGGGGTAGGACCGGGTGCGGGCCGTCGTCGGGATGCGCGACTGCCCGGGGATCGCGGAGCAGACCCCCTCGCCGTCGAACCGCCAGTGGTGGAACGGGCAGCGCAGTTCCCCGTCGACCACGTCCCCGAGGCCCAGGTGGGCGCCCTGGTGCGGACAGTGCGCGGCCACGCAGCGCACCGTCCCGCGCCGGTCGCGCCACAGCACCACCTCGCGGCCGAACAGCCGCAGCCGGTGCGGCCCCTTGCCCAGGCGGGAGCTCCTGACCGCGGCGTACCAGGAGGCGGCGATGTTCGCTCCGGCGGGATTCGGCGGGACCGCCGAGGCGGGCGCGGTCCGCAGTTCCTCCGGGGGGCCGTCCGCGCCGATCACGCCGCCGCCCGGCCGCTGACCACGCCGGCGGCCCAGCGGAGCATCGACGCGCGCTCACCGAACGCGTCGAGTTCCTCCACGGCCCGGGTGATCAGTGTGCGCACCCGCTCGCGTGCCTTCTCCACCCCGACCAGCCGGGGGTAGGTCCACTTGCCCGCGGCCCGGTCCTGGCCGACCTCCTTGCCGACCTCCTGGAAGCTGGAGGTCTCGTCGAGGATGTCGTCGACGATCTGGTAGGCGAGCCCCAGGTTCCGCGCGTACGTCGTGAGGCGGGCTATCTCGTCCTGCGACGCGCCCCCGAGGATGGCCCCGGTGACCACGGAGGCCTCGATGAGCGCACCGGTCTTCTTGATGTGCATCTCCTCCACGGTCCACGGATCGACCTCGTCGCGTCCCTGGCAGTCGAGGTCGAGCGCCTGTCCGCCGGAGAGCCCGGACGGGCCGACCACCTCGATCAGCTTGGCCATGACGCCCAGCTGTCTCTCCGGGTGCAGCGAACCGGAGTTGCGGAGGATGAATTCCAGCGCGTAGGCGAGCAGCGCGTCCCCGGCGAGCAGCGCCATGCCCTCACCGAACACCCGGTGATTGGACGGGCTGCCGCGGCGGAAGTCGTCGTCGTCCATGGCCGGCAGGTCGTCGTGGATGAGCGAGGCCGTGTGCAGCATTTCCAGGCCGCAGGCGGTGGGGAGCGCTATCGAGACATCGTGGCCGAACATCTCGTACGTCAACAGGCAGAGAGTCGGCCGAATGCGTTTGCCGTCGGCCAGCAGGGAATAGGCCATGGCCTCGCGCAGCCGTGGTGGTTCCACCGCGTCGACCGAGGAGCGTAACTTCTCGTTGACCTGGCGGCGGAAATCCTCCAGTGGAGCCGGAAAAGCTTCTTCCACTTGTGTGCTGTCCATCGCGAAGGACACGAAGCATCACTCTCCCCGAGAAAGCCTGGAACGTGCCTCGGACACAGGGGTGTGCCGACGGGGCCGATTCATGGCGTAAGGAATATGGGATGGCGCTGGATTCCGGCCACCGAATGCACCGATACGGCGTGCTGGCGTGCTGGGCCCGGCCTTCCGGACCCTTTGTGCGGAGAATGCGGCGGAGGGGCCGGGGCGGGAAGGCGAATGCTCAGAGCGCCTGTGACCGGGTACCCGCGCCCGCCATGGCCGGGGCCGGCGCACGGCCGGCCACGCTGATCCGTTTCAGCCAGCGGTCCGTACCGTCGAAGCGCGGCCGGAAGGCCCGGCGGCCGTGTACGGCGCGGTAGTTGTCCACGATCAGGACGTCGCCCTCGCCGACCACCACGTCGCGCTGGGCGCGGTCCAGCTCGCCGGTGATCGCGGCCAGCGCCTCGGCGGCCTCGTCGTCGCCGGGCAGCGCGGTGGTGTAGGGGGCGTCGATGCGCAGACAGGGGGCGTCCGGGTCGCCGAAGAGGAGGGCGACCGGCTCGGGGTTCTCGTGCATCGCCCGCGCCTGCCGGAGCATGTCGCTGTCGGGGGCGTACGCGGCCAGTTGGCGCAGGTGCTCGAGGTCGGGCCGGATCAGGAAGCGCCGTTCGCGCAGCACGGCCCGCAGGTCGTCGGCGAGCCCGAGGTCGTGCACGGTGCCCAGCGTGGTCGGCACCCGGTCGTGGTTCCTGACGCCGAGGAGCGCCAGGTAGCGGCAGCGGTCCGGGTGGAAGCCGTCCTCGGTGTGCCATTCCAGGGCGACCGAGCCGTGGCCGCTCTGTTCCTCCCGGTCCTTCTCGACGGGGAGGAGGTTCTGCACCATCCGCCCCCGCTGGATGGTCGGCCAGGCGAAGACGCTGCCCAGGAACGAGGCCAGGAGCGCGAGTTGGGCCTCCTCCAGCGCCTGCCGGTCGTCGTCGAGGCCCGCCTGCCAGGACAGCGGTGTGGGCCCGCACCGCTCGGGGTCGACGCGTACCCCCGAGATGTGCAGCGCGCACAGGGTGGGGGATTCCCTCAGGTCACGGAGTGCGTGGCGAATTGACGCCGGTATTCGATGGAAATGATCTTCCAGGCCCTCATAGAAAGAGGGATGTGCCGGAGAGCCCTGGGCGGTGAGTGCGGACTGGGCTGCTGCGCATAAGCTGTCGGCCTCTTGGGCCGACAGTAAGCACCTCGAAACGACGTCCATTGCGAATCCCCCGTGGTTGGTCGGATGCGACTGGATCTGCGAAGAACGGCACGGGCGGCTTCAGCGGTGAAAGGGAGCCGATCCGGTGCGCTGGTCTTGCGGGTAAGTCTGGACGGTGCCGATCATGATGGTACACCATGTTCACCATTCGTTCAGGGAATGGCAACCCCTGAACTACCGGTTCCGTTGCGCCGGTTGTTCGCCCACGGATCGGAACAAGCCACGCGGCATTCGGCTCCAGGAGGCTGTATTGAACAGGACGGGAAACCTGAGACTGAGCGCGTCTCGTCGAGTCAAACGGTTATTGACCTCGGTGGTCACTCAAGTCGCCCCGCCGATTCGGCGCGGCGTGGAAGCGGCCGTCGGCGAGGGCGTCCACGACCCCGTCCTCGGCTCTCCGGCGAGACGGCACATTCGCGCCACACCGGTCCGGTTGACGGCGCGCTACCTCGCATTCGCGGTGAAACGCGCACGTCTTGCGGCACTCGCCCCGGAACCCCTCGGAGGGAACCTCTTCGGACACATGGCGGCGTTCCGGGACGCCTGCTTCGACCGGGCACTGGCCCGTCTCTGCGCCCACGTCCCCGACGGCGCGCGCGCCCACCGGGACGTCGTCGAACTCGCCGACGTGGAGTTCGCGGTCCGCCGGGGCGCGGCGACCCCCGAACAGCTGCGCCGCCTGGTGGAGTTGGCCCCCGCCGAACTGCGCGTGATCCGTGACCTCGGCCGGCTGCGGGGCCACGACGACGAGGAGGCGCTCCGGGAGACGTTGCGGACCGCCGAATCCCTGGCGTACATCGCGTGGGACCTGAAGCAGTACGCCCGCGACACCGGCACCATCGACCGCACCAACATCTACGCCGCCTTCGTCGATACCTACGGCGACACCGCGGCGAAGCACCTGCGGCAGGAAGTTGCCACCCTGGAAACGCGGTTGGAGGCCCGATTGCGGTCGGTGGGCCCCGAGCACCGCGAGCGGATCACCCACGCCCTCACCCTCCACTGCGCCCCGCTGCGGGACGACTTCCCCGAACCGGCGGCCGACCGGCACCAGGAGGAGAGCGCGGCCCAGGGGGTGTCGAGCGCCGTCGTCCTCTTCGGCATGCTGTGCGTGCTCGGCTGGCTGGTGGCCTACGCGGCGATCATCTACCGGGGCTTCGTCGACCAGACGTACGGGGTGCCACTCGCCGCCCTCTTCGCCAACCTCACCTGGGAGTTCGCCTACGGGTTCCTCCTCGACCCGCTCGGCGACTACTTCCACACGGCGAGCATCTTCGGTTTCCTGGTCGACGCGGTGATCGCCTGGCAGGTGTGGAAGTACGGCGCGGCCCAGTTCCCCGACAGCGCGCTCGGCCGCTACTTCCGCCCGTTCTTCGGGCTGTGCCTGGCCGTCGCCCTGTCGGTCAACTACCACGCGTTCATCGACCTGGCGGACCCCGACGGGGAGTACACCGGCTTCGGCATCAACCTCATGATGTCCATCCTGTACCTCAAGATGCTGGAGGACCGCGGGTCCCCGGCGGGCCAGTCGATGTACATCGCCGTCGGCAAGTGGCTGGGCACGCTGTGCGCCTGGATCGCCACGGCCCTCACCGTCACCACCTCGCCGCAGCGGACGTGGCCGGCGAGCTGGTCCGAGTTCACCCGCAAGTCGCTGGGCAACCGCTCGTATCCGCTGACGCCGCTGATCAACGTGATGTACGGGTGGACGTTCCTGCTCGACGCCGCCTACTGCGTCCTGCTCCACCGCCGTATCAAGGCCGCCGGCATGTCGCCCTGGCGCCGGTTCTGACAATTCCCGCCCCGCCACCGGCCGCCGTGTGCGGGCGGACGACAGGAAGGTCCGCGTCATGAGCACGAACCGCCAACAGGTCGTCGACTACTTCGAGGGAACACGCTGGGACTACCGCCACCTGTGGCGCAGCGAGAGGGCCGGAGCCCTGCACTTCGGCTTCTACGACCAGGGCATCCGCGACCACGTGACGGCACTGCGCCGGATGACCGGCTACCTGGCGTCGGTCGCCCGGATCGGCCCCCAGGACCGGATCATGGACGCGGGCTGCGGGATCGGTGGCTGCGCCATCCGCATCGCCGAGCGGTTCGGCTGCCGCGCCACGGGCGTCAACATCACCCCGTTCCAGGTCACTCAGGCCCGGGAGGCCGCCCGCCGGGCGGGCGTCGACGACCTCGTGGAGTTCGTGGAGGCCGACTTCACCGACACCGGGCTCCCCGACGCGTCGCACACCGTCGTGTGGGCGCTGGAGAGCGTCGTGCACGTCGACGACAAGGAGGCATTCGTCCGCGAGGCCCACCGGGTGCTGGCGCCCGGCGGCCGGCTGATGATCGCCGAGTACCTGGTCCGCGAGGACCCGGCGCCGGCCCCGGCCGACGAGGAGGAGCTGCGGACCTGGTGCGAGGGCTGGGCGATGCCCGGCCTGCTCACCGGCACCGAGTACGAGCGGCTGCTGCGCAAGCAGGGCTTCGAGGACGTACGGATCACGGACATCTCCCACCACGTCGCCCCCTCCCTGAAGCGGCTGGGACGACTGGTGCGGCTGCTCGGCCCGACCGCGCCGGCCTTCCGCCGGCTGGGGGTGCTGGCCCCGGTGCCCGCCGGGAACCTGAGCGCGTCCGCCGCGCAGATCCGCATGTTCGACGCCGGGGTCTGGCGGTACAAGGTCGTCACGGCCAGGAAGCCCGGCGGCGACACCGACCCCACCGGACGCACCCCCGCCCCGTCCGCGTCGTGACGGGCGCCGGAGCCGGTACCGCCTCCCGGCTCCTCCTCGGCTCGGCCGCCGCGGCGGTGGCGTTCACCGTCCTGACGGTGCTGGTGGCGTCCGGGAGCGACGCCGTCGGCGCGTTCGACGCCGACGCCCGGGCGCTGGCCGACCGTGTCCTCGGCTCCCCGCACGGCGGCGGCCGGACCGGGGCCGACACGTTCGGCTCGGTCCTGCTGGGCGCCGCCGTGCTGGCGGTGTTCGCCGTCCTGCTGCGCCGCCGCCGGTTCGGCGCCGCGCTGTGGGTGCTCGCCGGTCTGACCGTGCAGTTCGCGGTGGAGACGGCGCTCGGGCCGCTGACGGAGCGGCCGCTGCCGCTCCCGGACGGCGGCGGGACGCCCGAGGACGGGTACGGCTTCCCGTCCGGGCACATGGCCTCGGCGACGCTCGCCGTCCTGGTGCTCCTGCTGGTGCCGCGCACACGGACCGCCGCGTGGTGGACGGGCCTGGCGCTGGGGGCGCTCCTCGTCGCCGCCGTCGGTGTGTCCCGCCTGCTGGCGGACGCGCACCACGCCACCGACCTCGCCGGCGGCGTCCTGCTGGGACTCACGGTCGGCTGCGCCGTCGCCCGGCTCATGGAGCCCCGCCCCCCGGACGGCTCAGGAAAGGAAACGACATGAATAGCCCGGCCGGACTGACGTCCACCCCGCTGGCCAAGGCGGCGGGCATCGTACGGGACTACGTGGTGCGCACGTACTACGTGGTGGACGAGGTGCCCCGCGCGCAGCGCCTGCGCCTGACGCCCCTGCTGCTCGGCGTCGAGTACCTGGTCTACCGCGTCGACTCCCTGGCCGAACGCAACGCCGCGGTGGACCTCGACGCCGTGCGCAACAGCGACTACGACGCCTTCCACACCTACAAGCGGGCCTTCGAGAAGGTCCTGCGGGCGCTGGGCGCGTGGAGCGAGGACGTGGCCTTCCAGGTCGAGGAGGCGGAGCGGTTCGTCCGGCTGGAGAACGCCACGACGTCGCGGGGCACGGTCACCCGCGAGGACGCCCTCGCCCTGGCCGAACTGCGCCCCACCGACGTCCGCCTGCTGCGGGCCATGACCTTCGCGCTGCGCGGGCGGCCGATGGATCCCGCGGCCCGGGACCTGCTCTGGCCGGTGGAGGTCCTCGCGGACATCGCCAACGACCTCCGCCACTACGAGCAGGACGTCTCCTCGGGCACGCTGAACGTCTACGCCGTCTTCGTGGACCTCTTCGGCGACGCGGCCGCCGGGGAACTGCGCCGCGAGGTCGACCGCTACGAGGCGATGTTCCACGAGCGGCTCCGCGCCCTGCCGCCCGGGCGGCGCGCACGGACGGCGGAGGTCTGCCGGCGCCGTTACGCGGCGGCCGTGCGGCCCTACCCGGCGGCCGTCACCCCGCCTCCGGTCCCCGCGCCCCCGCCCCCCGACCGGTCCGCCGGCGGGCGGCTGCGCACGGGCGCCGCCGTCGGGGCGGCACTGGCACTCGGCGCCCTCGCCGCCCTGGCCCGCGGGCGGGCACGACGCCTGCCGCCCCGCATGTCCGCACCAGTCCACCCCACGAGAGGACACACCGTATGAGCGGCGCGACGCGCCAGAGCCCGGTCATGTTCAACCCGCTCTCCGAGGGCTTCATGGAGGACCCCCACCCGCACTACGCCGAGGTGCGCCGGCACGCCCCGGTGCACGAGCACCCCGGTGGCTTCTGGATGCTCTCCCGGTACGAGGACGTGGACGCGCTGCTGCGCGCGGACCACTCCGTGGACAAGCGCCGGGCGCGGGGCGCCGGCGGATCCGGCCGTCCCCCGCGTCTGAAGGGCCTGGCACTGATCGACCAGGACCCGCCGGACCACACCAGGCTGCGCAAGCTCGTCTCCCAGGCGTTCACGCCACGGGCGATGAGCGGCATCGAGCCGGTCGTGCACGACCTGGTCGGCGCCGCGCTGGACGACCTGGGCCGCGCGGGGGGCGGGGACCTGGTGGAAACCCTCGCCTTCCCGCTGCCGTTCACCGTGATCACCCGGCTGCTCGGGATGCCCGCGATCGACACGGAGCGCCTGCGCGAGCTGACCGGCCTGCTGGTCCGGCTGGGGGAGCCGGGCGCCGGCTCCGACGCGGACGTGGAGGCCGCCGACGCCGAGATGGTGGACCTCGTCTCCGACGCGATCTCCCGCAAGCGCCGGGAACGCGGCGACGACCTGCTCACCGCCCTCCTCGACGCCGAGGAGGACGGCGACCGGCTGAGCCACGACGAACTGGTCGCCCAGGTCGCCATGATCTACGTGGCCGGCTACGAGACGACCGTCAACCTGATCTCGGGCGGCGTCCTCGCGCTGCTGCGCCATCCCGACCAGCTCCGTCTGCTGCGCGAGACACCCGGCCTCGACCGGAACGCGACCGAGGAACTGCTGCGCTACGAACCGCCGGTGCACCTCGCCCGGCGCATCACCGTGGCTCCCCACCGGGTGGGGGAGCACGAGATACCGGCCGGTTCGGTCGTCCTGGCGAGCCTGGCCGGGGCCAACCGCGACGAGGAGTTCTGGGGCCCGGACGCCGGCCGGCTGCGGCTGGACCGCGAGAACGCGCGCCGCCACGTCTCCTTCGGCGGCGGCGCCCACTACTGCGTCGGCGCGATGCTCGCCCGCGTCCAGGGCAGGATCGCCTTCGGCACCCTGGTCCGCCGCTTCCCCGCCCTGCGCCAGGCAGGCGACGTCCAGTGGAACGGCCTCCTCAGCCTCCGCGGCCCCGCCACCCTCCCCCTCACCCTCTGACCATCACACCCGCGCCCCCGGGGGCCCTCCCCCAGGGGCGCGGGGAACCGCGCCCCAAACCCCCACCCACCCGCACCCACCGACGACGCTGCCCCCTGCCCCCCCAGGGGCGCGGGGAACTGCGCGCCAAGCCCCCACCCACCCGCACCCACCGACGACGCTGCCCCCTGCCCCCCCAGGGGCGCGGGGAACTGCGCGCCAAGCCCCCACCCACCCGCACCCGCCCAAGGCCCCGCCGCACCACGGCACTCAGGGGCGCGGGGAACTGCGCACACCTCACAACAACCACCCCGCCTCCCGCGCCGTACGAATCGCATCCACCCGATTCCGCGCGTTCAGCTTGGACACGACCGTCGTCAGATAGTTCCGCACCGTCCCCAGGGACAACCGCAGCAACCCCGCGATCTCCGCCGGGTCGTACCCCTCCGCGGCGAGCTGCAGCACCTCGGTCTCCCGCTCCGTCAGCGGCGTCTGCTCACTGTTCCACGTGTCCAGCGCGAGCTGCGGGTCGATCACCCGCTGCCCCGCCGCCACCCGTCTGATCGCGGACGCCAGTTCCCGCGGCGGCGCGTCCTTGAGCAGGTACCCGTGGACCTGGGCGTTGAGGGCCCGCCGCAGCGTGCCGGGCCGCCCCAGGTTGGTGAGGATCAGCACGCGGCACTCGGGCAGCCGCTCCCGCAGCCGGCCGGCCGCGGTCAGCCCGTCCACGCCGGGCAGGTCGATGTCGACGACGGCCACGTCGGGTCGGTGCTCCAGCGCGGCCGGCATGATCTCGTCACCGCGGGCGACCTCACAGACGACGGCGAGGTCGTCCTCCAGGCTCAGCAGGGCCACGAGCGCGCCGCGCACCATGTGCATGTCCTCGGCCAGCAGTATGCGGATGTCCACGGCGGAAACTCCTTAGTGAGCGTGGGGGGCGCCTGGGGTGTCGGCGTTCACGGCCCCGGAGGGGGCGACGGCGGCTCGAAGTCAGGCCGCCGGGCCGCTCTGCGGCAGTGAGGAGGTCCCCTCGGGTTCCCAGAGGTCCGCCTCCTCGGTGGTGCCGCGGCGACCGCACGGGGCGGACACCGGGGCCTCGGCCATCAACTGGAACGTCCCGTCCTGCCCGTGCTCGACCACCAGGCGGCCGGTGACCGAGTGCAGCCGCATCCGGAGGTTCTCCAGCCCCGCCCCGCCGTGCTGCGAGCTGTCGCGGTGGGCCGGGTCCACTCCGTCGTTGGCGACGGCCAGCCGCACCCGCCCGTCGCGCTGGACGGCCTCGATGGAGCAGTGGGAGGCCCGTGAGTGGCGGAGCAGGTTGGTGATCGCCTCCCGCAGCACGGCCGCCATGACGGCGTTGACCTCGGGGCTGAGCTCGTCGAGCTGCACCCGGGCCGTCACCTTCATGTCGGTGTCCTTCAACAAAGCCGTGACGGACACCAGTTCGGTTCGCAGGGACATGTCACGCAACCCCCGGGACACCCGGCGCACGTCCGCCAGCGACTGCCGGGCCAGCCCGAGGACGTCCTCGACCTCCGCCTTGGCGCGCTCCGGATGGGTCAGCACGAGCCGGTGGATGAGCTCGGTCTTCAGCGTGATCGCGGAGAGGCTGTAACCGAGCAGGTCGTGCAGGTTGCGGGAGATGCGCAGCCGTTCCTTCGTCACGGCCATCCGCGCCATCTCGTTCTTGGTGTCGTGCATCTGCTGCACGAGGGCGGACAGCCGGGAGAGGCCGTAGACGACGAGGCCGGTGAGCAGGGTCGACTGGAGGAGGTAGAGGCTGTCGATCGCGGGCCGTCCTTCGATCGCGGGCGGCGCCAGCATGCTGAGTCCGACCGCGCCGTGCAGCGGCCAGGCCAGTCGTGGGGGCAGGAGCAGCAGCAGTGAACCGGAGAGGAATCCGGCCATGGCGCCCCAGTGCGAGTCGTATACCAGGAACGG
Source organism: Streptomyces pilosus (assembly GCF_014649835.1). GTDB lineage: Bacteria > Actinomycetota > Actinomycetes > Streptomycetales > Streptomycetaceae > Streptomyces > Streptomyces pilosus. The sequence goes on from NZ_BMTU01000003.1 coordinate 443,635, forward strand.
CAGGTAGGTGAGCAGCGTCTGGGCGGCCAGACTCGCCGACTTGTGGGCGATGGGCGCCTGTTCGGCCCCGGGGCGGGAGTGCCGTAACTGGAGGACGAAGATGGCGGCTAGGCACAGCAGGGAGATCGCCTTGGGTAACGCGGCGAGGCTCGTGCCCGCGATGTTGAGGGCGGTGATACCGAGGTAACAGAGCAGGGCCGAGGTCAGGATGGCGGAGGCGAGGCGCGGAGCGAGGGTGATGTGCTGGGCGTCCCCCGACCGCGGTCTCCCCGAAGACTGCGGACGACGGGCTTCGGTCTGACTGAGCTCATCGGGAACTGGCATCCTCATCCTCGCGGCGTCGTCTGCTCACACCTGTCCACACTCGTGGGATCTTAAGCCTGCAGAGTAAAGAATCGGTGTCTGTTTCCCCACCTCAGTTTGCAGCTGCCAAACGGAAGGGTAGAAGCGGCAATTCCGCTTTTCGGCTCCCTCTCCCGCACGCCGGCTCCCGTGCCCCCGCGGTGCGGCGCCTGAGATTTTCATACGAGATCCCGTGACGCACACACGGCGCCACCGGGACCCAGGCACTGTTTTCACCGGCGTCCCGGGCGCACTGTCGAGCGTGGTCCACGACGACACAGGCAGACGACACCGGCAGACGGGGCGATATCGATGCAGCGGATCCACTTCACAGGTACCGACTTCGCACGCGTCCGGCTGCGGAGCAGCACGGGCCCGCTCACCGAGGGTGTCTTCGCGCTGCGCCTGCTCACACACCCGTCATCGGGCGACACGTACACCCGCTGGCGGGTCGCCCTGCGCACCTCGCTGCGCGGCAACGCCCGCGCGGTGCTGTCGATGCGGCCCGACCGGACGGCCGAGCCGCTGCTGCGACTGCTGGAGCGCACCGGCCACGACGGAACGGCACTGGCCGGGCGGGGCGGCGACGGCGACGGCGGCGTCCAGGAGGTCACCCGGCTCGCGCTCACCGCCTGGCGCGCCGGGGTGTACCCGTACTGGGAGCACATGCGCGGACGCCTGGACGCGGTGTGCGCGGCGCACGGCAGGATCGCCGCCACCGGAGGCGTGGAGCACCTGCTGTCCACCCTGCATCCGCGAATACGGTGGAAGGCCCCCGTCCTGGAGATCGACGGCGGCCCCGACCGGGACATCCACCTGGACGGCCGGGGGCTGGTCCTCAAGCCCTCCGTGTTCCTGCCCGGCGAGGCGGGACGGGTCGTCGCCTGCGAACGCGACAGCGGGCAGACCGTGCTGGTGTTCGCCGCCGATCCGGTCCTCGTCGACGGCTGGGACGAGCTCCCCGAAGCCGGGGACACCGGGGACGACGGCGAATCCCGCGCCCTGAGCGCCCTGGTCGGCCAGACCCGGGCCGCCGCCCTGCGGGTGCTGACCGACACCTCCACCAACTCCGAACTCGCCGCCCGGCTCGGCGTCTCACCGGGCGTCGCCAGCCGGCACGCCACCGTCCTGCGGGAGACCGGCCTCATCACCACCAGACGGGTCGGCAGCAGCGCCCTGCACACCGTCACCCCGCTCGGCATGGCGCTGCTCGACGGACAGCTGCTCACCGGCCCGCCGTTCACGGCTGGACCCACCGGCCTGTCCTTCCCTCAGCAGGCCCGTTCCGCCTGAAAAGCGGACCCGCGGGGACGTGACATCTTCACACCGGGTCAGTGACGGCACCACTATTCGGCCCTTGTCCCGCTTTCGCACAATCCTCGTCGTAGGCACGTTCGACCGACCGACACGCTTCGACCAAGGAGACAAGGCACCGATGAGCGACATCGTGACGCGCCCCCACACTGCCGAGTCCGGCACGGCCACCCCCACCCCCGGTCTCGTGATCGAGAGCATGGACACCGTGGCCCCGCAGCACGTCGCCCTGTTCACCATCTGCGTCATGGCGGCGAACCCCGCCCCCGCGCCGGCCGCGAACGGGGACCTCGGAGCCTGATCCGTGACACGGGGGGAATCGACCATGACGGTCACCGATGACGCGAACCGGGTGGGCTTCAAGAGCCACTTACGGCCCGAACCGGCCCCGGACCAGGGCGTCTACCTGGTCTCCCAGAGCGGGGTCACCGCCCTGCGCGGAGAACACGCCGAAGTGCTCGTCCCCCTGCTGGACGGCAGCCGCAGCACGGCCGCCGTCCTCCGGGAGGCCTCCTCGGCGCTCTCCGCCGACGAGGCCCTCGGCTCCCTGCGGGCCATGGAGTCGGCCGGGCTGCTGCGGGTACGGCCGGCGGATCCCGCCGACGGTCCGGCGACCGGCGGCCCGCACGCCCCGGCCGACCCGGCCGCCGAGGCCTTCTGGGACCTCGCGGGACTGGACGGCGGCCGCGTACCCGCCACCCTCGCCCGCGCCCGGGTGCGGGTCGTCCCGCTGACCGGCACCGGACCGGAGGAGATGGGCGAGGCGCTGCGCGGCGCCGGACTCAACCCGGTGACCGGCCCGGACGCACCCGCCGAGCTGTCCGTGGTGCTCTGCGACGACTTCCTCTCGCCGCGGCTCGCCGACGTCGACGCGGCGCACCGCCGCGCCGGCACGGCCTGGCTGGCGGTCCGGCTGGGCTGGTCCGACCCGTGGGTGGGGCCGGTGTTCCGGCCGGACGACGGCCCCTGCTGGCACTGCCTGGCCTCCCGGCTGCGCGCCCACCGCCACTCGGAGGAAGTCCTCCGGCACACGCTGGGACGGCCCCGCCCGGTGCCGTTGCCCTCCGCGACCCTGCCCGTGGTCCGCGCACTCGCCCTGCACCTGGCGGCACTGGAGGCCGCCAAGTGGCTCGGCGGACTGCGCGGCCCCGAGCAGTCGGCCCTGCGCGTCCTGGACACCGCACGGCTCACCACGACCGCCCACCCGGTGTCCCGCATCCCCCAGTGCCCGTCCTGCGGCGACCCGGACGCGACCCGGCGACGCGTCCGGGCACCGTTCACCCCGGTGTCACGCCCCAAGACCGGCGGAACCGGCAACGGCCACCGCGCACTGACACCGGCCCAGATGCTGCGCCGCCACGGGCACCTGGTGGACCCCCTCACCGGCATCGTCAAGGAGATCCGGCGCGCCCCCGGCAGCCCGGACTTCCTGCACACCTACCTCTCCGGCCACAACCTCGCCATGCCCGGCCGCTCGCTCGCCGGCCTGCGCGCCGGACTGCGCAGCCTGAGCGGGGGCAAGGGCCTGACCGAGACCGAGGCCCGGGTGAGCGCCCTGTGCGAGGCGGTGGAACGGCACAGCGGCACCCGGCACGGCGACGAGCCGGTGATCCGCGACTCCCTGCGCGCCCTCGGCCCGGCGGCCCTGCACCCCAACACCTGCCAGCTCTACAGCGAGCGGCAGTTCGCCGAACGCGCCCGGTGGAACGCGAGCGGCTCACGCTTCCAGTACGTGCCCGAACCCTTCGACGGGACCCGGCCCACCGACTGGACCCCGCTCTGGTCGCTGACCGGGAACGAGCACCGGCTGCTCCCCACCTCGATGCTCTACTTCACCCCCGAGGCGTCCCCCGACGGCCTGTGGGCCGACTCCAACGGCAACGCCGCCGGCAGCAGCCCCGAGGACGCCCTCGTCCAGGGCTTCCTGGAACTGGTGGAGCGGGACGCCGTGGCGCTCTGGTGGTACAACCGCACCCGGCAGCCGGGCGTGGACCTCGACGCCTTCGACGAGACCTACCTGCCGGAACTGGTCGACGGCTACCGCACCGTCGGCCGCTCGGTGTGGGTCCTCGACCTCACCTCCGACTTCGGCATCCCCGTCATGGCGGCCCTGTCACGCCGTACGGACAAGCCCGCCGAGGACATCGTCTTCGGCTTCGGCGCCCACTTCGACCCCCGCCTCGCCCTGCGCCGCGCGCTGACCGAGATGGGCCAGCTCCTCCCCGCCGTCACCGGCGTCACGGACGGGGGCACCGGCTACCGCGTCGACGACCCGGACGCCCTCCACTGGTGGCGCACCGCCACCCTCGACACCCAGCCGTACGTCACCCCGGACCCGGCGGTCCCGCTCCGCCGCCCCGAGGACTGGACGTACACCCCCACCACGGACCTCCTGGACGACGTCACCCGGATCACCACCCTGGTACGCGAGCGCGGCATGGACCTCCTGGTCCTCGACCAGACCCGGGAGGACCTGGCCGTCCCGGTGGTCAAGGTCGTCGTCCCCGGCATGCGCCCCTTCTGGCCCCGCCTGGCCCCCGGCCGCCTCTACGACACCCCCGTGGCCCTCGGCCGCCACCCCACCCCCCTCCCCCCGCACCACCTCAACCCGATCCCCCTCTTCGTCTGACCCGGCACCCGGGCCCGACCTCGCGAGCCCCGTCCGCCCCCGAGGGCCTGCCACCCCCCCCCGCCCCGGGTATCCGCCCTCACATGCAGGCCCTCACCCCCCACTCCCACGACACCACGACCACCGTCGGGGCGTTCGCCCTGTCCCTCCTGATCGTCCTGGCCGTCGCCTGGTACCTCCACCAGCACATAGCCGCCCTTCCACCCGCCACCGCCCCTCGACTGGTACATGGACTACCTTTGGTACATGTCCATGAAGCGCACGAACGTCTACGCCGACCCCGCGGACCTGGCGATCATCAAGGAGGCCGCGAAGCGCCGGGGCATAAGCGAGGCCGAGATCATCCGCCAGGGCATCCACCTCGCGGCCATGGCGAACAGGGTCTGGGACGAGCCGCTGTTCTCGCGCACCTACGAAGGGACGGGGCGCACGCCGTCCAAGTCGGAGGTCCGTGACACGGTCGCCGACGCCGTCCGCCGCAGGACCGACTCGGATCCCGGAAACGCGGCATGATCATCGTCATCGCCGACACATCCGGTCTCATGGCTGCCCTGGACTCGGCTCACCCGGAACACACGGCGGCCAACGAGGCGATCATGGCGGCCGGCCTGCTGGTCATGTCCCCGCTGCTGCTGGCCGAACTGGATCACGTCGCCACACGCGAACTGGGCAGGGAGGCCGCCCTCGGAGCGGTCGACGACCTCCGGCGCTGGATGAGCCGCGGGCGTGTGGTCATGCCCGAGATCACCGAGGCCCACCTGGGCGCCGCGCAGTCCGTCCGTCTCCGCTACCGTGCGCTCGACCTCGACCTCGCCGATGCGGTCAACGTGGCACTCGCCGCCGACTACGACACGGACGCCGTCCTCACCCTCGACCGCCGTGACTTCCGGGCCGTACGCCCCCTGGGTCACCACAAGGCCTTCCGCGTACTCCCCGACGACCTCCCGATCTGACATGTCGACGAGGGCGAACAGGCGGCCAGGCAGACTCCGGAAGCCGTCACCGGTGTTCAGCCGGCTACGTCGACCCCCGTACCCGCGTGCGAGAACGTCGAGGCCATGGTCGTAGCCCTGCCCGACGGCACGTAGCCGCCCGACCCACACGACTTCGACAAGGTGCACGGTCCGGCCGATTCCGAGGCCGTGGCGGCCAAGCGTGCCCGGCTGACCGGAGGCGGCACGAACGCCGGAGCGGCCGCGTGAGCGGTGTCCTGGTCCTGGACAGCGAGGGCCTGGCGAAGGCCGTACAGCGTGATCGGGAACTCCATGAGTGGCTGACGGCGGCTCGCGACGCGGACCTGCCCGTGATCACCTCGGCGGCCGTGTTGGTCGAGGTGATCCATCCGAAGATCAACGACGCCGCACTGAAGTGGACCCTGTCCCGCCTGAGCGTCGAGCCCGTGACCCGAGCCGTCGCACACTCCGCTGCCGCCCTGCTGCGGGCAGCGGGCCTGCACCTCAGCTCGGGAAGCAAAGAGCATCTGGCCCTTCACACCCTCCCGGGCCTTCGGTGCCTTGTCGAGGCAGTCCGTCCGGGCAGGCCGATGACTGTTGCGGGACGCGATGCGGTCGACTACCTCTGCGATCACTGTGCGCACACGTGGTCATCTACGACGTCGTCAGGGTGGACCTCCCAGGGCTGATCGGCTAGTGCTCGGTTTCCTGCCTGGAGGGCTGATCGGACCGGCCACTACCAGCCCAGGCCGAGTAGAGGCCCAGGACCCCGACAGCGAGGGTCGCCACGGCCTCGGGATGTACGTCGAGCACGACGAGCCCAAGACCAGTCGTGAGCACCGAGACGAAGACGATCAAGTCGATTCCCCGTGGACGCTGGCGCATTGCGCAGTACCTTTCTGCATGTCCGCCGAGTTGCGGTGGGTCAACGGTGCGGGCAGCGCTCGGCGTTGCACCATCCGCAACAGTGTTGCCAGAGATTCGGCAACGTCCATGAGAGGTGCGAGTGGGGGAGTTACTGCCGCTTTCGGAGGGGCTACCGACCGAAGTGCGTGCGCTGTGCGGGGCCCTGCGGGACATGCTGGCGAGCCTGGACGTCTCAGTGCGTCGTTATGCCGCCCGACGCAGTCGCGATCCTGGAGCCGTCTCCCGTTACATGAGTGGCGCGAGGATCCCACCCTGGGATTTCGTGCTGGACCTGCTGAACGATGTTTCGGAGGTTCGGGGAATCGCGCCGACCCCAGAAGCTGTCGCAGTCGTCAAAGATATGCATCGCAATGCGCTGAAAGTCAGCAATTCCCCTGCCCATGCAGTGCTTCTCCTGCAGGACCAGCTCGCCGATGCGGACAGAGAAGCTCGTTCGGCGATTATCGAGCGGCAGGTACTCACGGGGGCATTGCAGGAGCGCCAGCGGCGGATCGCTGAACTGCAAGTGCAGATCAGCTATGCAGAGGCGCAGAGAGGTCGACAGGTCCGAGAGCTGACGGCCGAGGTTGAGGCGTACCAGAAGCAATTCGCCGGCCTGGCGTCGGAGCGCGATCGGCTCAGGACGATTGTTCGGCAGCTGGAGAGGCAGCTGCACGAAGCGAATAGCCGTGGTCTCGAAGCCGAGCAGCGCTGTGAACTGCTGGAACGACAGTTGGCCGCCATCGACGAGGAGGGTGCGAGCGGCGAGTGGAGCTCGCTGGCGAAGGTTGCCCGAATCTTGCTGGTCGACAGCAGGCCTGACAACCTTCTGGCCCTACGGGCGATTCTCGCGCCGTTCAACCATGATCTGCTCGAGGCCGGCTCGGGTGAACAAGCGCTGAGTGTCCTCGACTCCACCGAAGGGGTAGCCCTCATTCTCTTGTCCGCGGAGATGGAGAGAGGTATGGATGGGTTCGAGATAGCTGCGCACGTCAAACGCCGCATTCGAAGTCGCCGCATCCCCGTTATCTTTCTCACTGCCGAGAAACATGGGCCGCACTACACTTTCCGGGGGTATGCGGCTGGAGCCGTCGACTATATTTCCAAACCCTTCGACCCGTGGGTCCTGCGGGCGAAAGTTGCAGTTTTCGTCGAGCTGTACCGGCAACAGCAGCAGCGCACCGTTGACGGACTGGAATAGGACGTCAGCTCGGCTCTGCCTGGGGCGACGGTGGTCGAAGCGGTGGGGGTGCGGTGGCGACTCATGGTGTGCCCCGGTGCCTACGGCCCGATGCGACCTGCGGATCTGGCCGGCCTCCGCCGCCGGGACGACGATGTCGACGCCCTGCGCGTCCGGTTCCGCCTGGCCGAGCCGGAGCGGATGAGCGGCCGACGGGCCCAGGGCGAGACCGAGTCGGAGGCCGGGACCCGGACTGTGATCCACCAGCACTCCGACGAGAAGCGTTCCGGCACAGATCCGGCACGCGACGAGTGATCACAGCGGACAGCAAAAAGGCCCGGGTCGATGACCTGGGCCTTCCTCATGGAGCGGGTGACGAGAATCGAACTCGCGCTCTCAGCTTGGGAAGCTGATGTTCTACCATTAAACTACACCCGCGCACGATCCAGGCGCCGCCCGCGAGCGGTGTCCGGATGCTCGATCACTCTACCCCATGGCAGGCTCCCGGTGTTCAGAACCCGGGGGCCTGATGGCGTTTCAGGGATTGGATCCGGCTGCGGGGGGCAGTCGTCGGGGCGTACGGTGGAGCGGCGGTGTGGGTGTGGGGTGCCGCCTGGAGAGTCGTTCCTTTGATCCCGTAACGTGGCTTTTGTCGTCAGGGCAGCAAGCCAGGCGCGGTTCTTGGGGAAGGGACTCTTGGACTTGATGGAGCGCACCGTCGTCCGCTGTGCCGATGGGCACGTGTTCACCGCCACCTCGTTCCCGATGCAGCAGGCCGAGCGACTCGGCCCCGGCCGGCTCTTGCGGTGTCCGCGCTGTGCGCGGCTCCGCAGTGTCGTGCCGGTCAGCCTGCAGAGGCAGTAGGGACCGGGCGGTACAGGCAGAGGGCGCGGGCGCGCGGGGCGGCCGGTTGTGGGCGTTCCGCGCGCCTTGCGTATTCTCGGGGCGTGCTTCTCTCAGACAAGGACATCCGGGCCGAGATCGACGCCGGGCGGGTGCGGATCGATCCCTACGACGAATCCATGGTGCAGCCCTCCAGCATCGACGTACGCCTCGACCGCTTCTTCCGGGTGTTCGAGAATCACCGGTACCCCCACATCGACCCGTCGGTGGAGCAGTCGGACCTGACGCGGCTGGTGGAGCCGGAGGGGGACGAGCCGTTCATCCTGCACCCCGGTGAGTTCGTGCTGGCCAGTACGTACGAGGTCATCTCGCTGCCGGTCGACCTGGCGTCACGGCTGGAGGGCAAGAGCTCGCTCGGGCGGCTCGGGCTCGTCACGCACTCCACGGCCGGGTTCATCGACCCGGGGTTCTCCGGGCACGTGACGCTGGAGCTCAGCAACCTCGCGACGCTCCCCATCAAGCTGTGGCCCGGTATGAAGATCGGGCAGCTGTGCATGTTCCGGCTCAGCTCGCCGGCCGAGCACCCGTACGGCAGTGAGCGCTACGGGTCCCGGTACCAGGGGCAGCGGGGGCCGACGGCCTCGCGGTCGTACCTCAACTTCCACCGGACGCAGGTGTGAGCGGCGTGCGCGAGAACCTCAGCTACGAGCAGTTCGGCGTCGCCGTCCGTGAACTCGCCCAGACCATCGCCGACGACGGCTACCAGCCGGACGTGGTGCTGAGCATCGCGCGCGGTGGGGTGTTCGTGGCGGGCGGGCTGGCGTACGCCCTGGACTGCAAGAACATCCACCTGGTGAACGTCGAGTTCTACACCGGGGTCGGGACCACGCTCGAGATGCCCGTCATGCTCGCGCCGGTGCCCAACGCCATCGACTTCACCGACAAGAAGGTGCTGATCGCCGACGACGTCGCCGACACCGGCAAGACGCTCAAGCTCGTCCGCGACTTCTGCCTCGACGCCGTCGCCGAGGTGCGCAGCGCCGTCATCTACGAGAAGACGCAGTCGCTGGTGAAGTGCGAGTACGTGTGGAAGCGCACCGACGAGTGGATCAACTTCCCGTGGAGCGTCCAGCCGCCGGTGGTGCGGCGGGACGGGCAGGTGCTCGACGCCTGACGGCGGGCCGTGGTCATGCGGAAAGGGCTCCCCGAGGGGAGCCCTTTTCGTGTGGCCGTGTGGCCGTGTGGCCGGCAGGTCAGAACGTGCCGAGCTTCACGATCGACAGCAGGGCGACCAGCTGGATCGCCGACGCGCCCAGGGCCTTCGGCCAGGGGAGGTCGTGGGAGCGGCTGACCATGATCGTGAGGAGGGCGCCGGCCGCCACCCAGGTCGCCCAGCCGAGGAGCTGGACGAAGGAGGCGTCGCCGCCGGCGAACATGGCGACGACCAGGCGCGGCGCGTCCGTGATGGACATGATCAGCATGGAGAGGCCGACCGTGGGCTGCCAGGCGCCGTTGCCGCCGAGCTGGCGGGCCAGGGTGTGGGTGACCACGCCGAGGATGAAGGCGCTGAGGACCAGCGCGACGGCCGTCGTCAGGACGATCGGGACCGCGTTGGACAGGGTGGCGTTGATGGCGTCCTCGCGGGCGCCGTCGAAGCCGAAGACGGCGAGCAGGCCGTAGAGGAAGGTGACGACGAGGGCGGGGCCCCACATCGCGTAGTCGCGCATCTGGAAGAACGTCTGCGCGGGGGACAGGACGATGCCCTTCAGCAGGTCCTTCCAGCCCAGCCGGGGGCCGACCGGGCCGGGGTGCGGGGCCGTGCCGGCGTGGTAGGTCTCGCCCTGGGTGTAGGGGTCGTCGTTGACGGAGAAGGCCTGGGTGTGGCCCGGGTTGTTGGCCGCGTACGGGTCGTGGGGGGCGCCGTGGGAGCCGGGAGGGTAGGCGCCGTCGCCGAAGTACTCCGGCTCGCCGTAGCCGCCCGGACCACCGTGCCCACCGTGCCCGCCGTGCCCGTGTCCGCCGCGGCCGCCGTGCGGCTGCGGCCAGGGGCTGCCGCCCCCGCCGCCCGGTCCGTACGAGGGCGGCTGTGGCGCCTGCGGGTAGCCGTAGGACGGCCCCGGCGGCGTCTGCTGCCCGTGCGGGGGGTGTTGCGGTCGCGCGTTGGGAGCGCCGTTGTTGTTACGGCCGCGTCCGATCCTGAATCCAGCCACGTCATCGAACGTACCTGGTCCCGGGCTGCCGCGTGCCGGGCCCCGGCATTCGGGCGGGGCATTGCGGCCGAGCTGTGACATCCCCTAAGGGGTCGTCAGCCGGGGTGTCCGTCGTGCGGAGGGGACGGGGAGGGAGGCGTCCTCCGCGCGGGGGACGTGCGGGAACAGGCGAGGGCGGGCGAGGGCGGACCCGCGGGGACGAGCGGGCGCGAACCGAACGGGGACGAGCGGGCGCGAACCGAACGGGACGAGCGGGCGCGAACCCACGGGTACCAGCGGGAGCGGACCCGCGGAGAGGGGCGGGCGCGGGCGGGGCGGGACGGGGGTGAACACGGTGGAGGGGCCGCCCGGCTGGACGGCCCCTCCGCTGCACTCGCCTGCCGCTACTTCACCGGCTCCGGCTCGGGAGCGGGCTCGCTCTCCTCCTCGCCGGCCGGGTCGACCGGCGTCTTGACGGACTCCAGCAGCAGCTGGGCGACGTCGACGACCTGGATGGACTCCTTGGCCTTGCCGTCGTTCTTCTTGCCGTTGACCGAGTCGGTCAGCATGACGAGGCAGAACGGGCAGGCGGTGGAGACGATGTCCGGGTTGAGGGCGAGGGCCTCGTCGACGCGCTCGTTGTTGATGCGCTTGCCGATCCGCTCCTCCATCCACATCCGGGCGCCGCCGGCGCCGCAGCAGAAGCCGCGTTCCTTGTGGCGGTGCATCTCCTCGTTGCGCAGGCCCGGGACCTTGCCGATGATCTCGCGCGGGGGCGTGTAGATCTTGTTGTGGCGGCCCAGGTAGCACGGGTCGTGGTAGGTGATGATGCCCTCGACCGGGGTGACCGGGATGAGCTTGCCCTCGTCCACCAGGTGCTGGAGCAGCTGGGTGTGGTGGATGACCTCGTAGTCGCCGCCGAGCTGCGGGTACTCGTTGCCGAGGGTGTTGAGGCAGTGCGGGCAGGTGGCGACGATCTTCTTCGCCGACTTGGGCTTCTTCGACTCCTCGGTGAAGTTGCCCTCGTCGTCCATCTCCTCGCCGAAGGCCATGTTCAGCGCGGAGACGTTCTCCATGCCGAGCTCCTGGAAGAGGGGCTCGTTGCCGAGGCGGCGGGCGGAGTCGCCGGTGCACTTCTCGTCGCCGCCCATGATGGCGAACTTGACGCCCGCGATGTGGAGCAGCTCCGCGAAGGCCTTGGTGGTCTTCTTGGCGCGGTCCTCCAGGGCGCCGGCGCAGCCGACCCAGTACAGGTACTCGACCTCGGAGAGGTCCTCGATGTCCTTGCCGACGACCGGGACCTCGAAGTCGACCTCCTTGGTCCACTCCAGGCGCTGCTTCTTCGCCAGGCCCCAGGGGTTGCCCTTCTTCTCCAGGTTCTTGAGCATCGTGCCCGCCTCGGACGGGAACGCGGACTCGATCATGACCTGGTAGCGGCGCATGTCGACGATGTGGTCGACGTGCTCGATGTCGACCGGGCACTGCTCGACGCAGGCGCCGCAGGTGGTGCAGGACCACAGGACGTCGGGGTCGATGACGCCGTTCTCCTCGGCGGTGCCGATGAGGGGGCGCTCGGCCTCGGCGAGGGCGGCGGCGGGGACGCCGGCGAGCTGCTCCTCGGACGCCTTCTCCTCGCCCTCCATGGTCTTGCCGCCGCCGGCCAGCAGGTAGGGGGCCTTGGCGTGCGCGTGGTCGCGCAGGGACATGATCAGGAGCTTGGGGGAGAGGGGCTTGCCGGTGTTCCAGGCGGGGCACTGCGACTGGCAGCGGCCGCACTCGGTGCAGGTGGAGAAGTCCAGCAGGCCCTTCCAGGAGAACTGCTCGACCTGGGAGACGCCGAAGACGTCGTCGTCACCGGGGTCGGTGAAGTCGATGGGCTTGCCGCCGGAGGTCATCGGCTGGAGGGCGCCGAGGGCGGTGCCGCCGTCGGCCTCGCGCTTGAACCAGATGTTGGGGAAGGCGAGGAAGCGGTGCCAGGCCACACCCATGTTGAGGGTGAGCGAGACGACGATCATCCAGACGAACGAGGTCCCGATCTTGATCGTGGCGACCAGGTAGACCAGGTTCTGCAGCGTCTCGACCGACAGGCCGTCGAAGGCGAGGACCAGCGGGTACGAGGCGAAGTACGCGGGCTCGTATCCGTCCACGTGGTGCAGGGCGCCCTCGAGGCCGCGCAGCACGTAGATGGCGAGGCCGATGGTGAGGATGACGGCCTCGACGAAGTACGCCTGGCCGGACTTGGAGCCGGTGAAGCGGGACTTGCGGCCGGGGCGCGTCGGCAGGCTCAGCAGCCGGATGACGATGAGGACGGCGATGCCGATGACGGTCATGACGCCGATGAACTCGATGTACATCTCGAACGGCAGGAAGCCGCCGATGACCGGCAGCACCCAGTCGGCCTGGAAGAGCTGGCCGAAGGCCTGGGCGAGGGTCGGCGGCAGGGTCAGGAAGCCGACGGCGACGAACCAGTGGGCGATGCCGACGATGCCCCACCGGTTCATGCGGGTGTGGCCGAGGAACTCCCGCACCAGGGTCACACTGCGCTGGTAGGGATTGTCGGTCCGGGCGCCGGCCGGGACCGGCTGGCCCAGCTTGAAGTACCGGACGAACTGGCCGATCGCGCGTGCGAGCAGCGCAACGCCGACCACGGTCAGGACCAGCGACACGATGATCGCGGCGAGTTGCATGGGGGCTCCTCGGGCCTGCGAGGGGTTTCGAGAGGGATTCCGGGGGGTCCCGGGGGCTCCGGTACGGCTTCCCCGAGATTACTAAGCGGTAACTTATGCAGTCCGTTTGAGACTACCCCCATCTCCGGCCGCACTGTAGCCGGGCACGGGGTGATCTGAATCGCTGAGGGTTGCCTACCCGGGTGACCCCGGTGGGCGACCCGGCGGGCGCCCGGACGGGGGTCCCGGATGGCGTCCGGACGGGTGTCCCGGATGGCATCCGGGATCCGATCGTGTTATTCACGCCAAATCGGTCCATACGCCCCTAACTTATATCCGTGCTCTACGGGATCGCCGCCGCCGCCACCGCCCTGCTGCTGTCCGCCCTCCTCACGGCGGTGCTGCGGGCCCCCGCCCTGCGCCTGGGAATCCTGGACCGCAGACGGCGCAGGCCGCTGCCGCTGTCCGGGGGAGCCGCCGTCGCACTGGTCACCGGGCTGGTCGCGGCCGCCGGGGACGCGGCGGGCCTCGCGCCGCTCGGTACCGGGGTCGGGCGCCTGCTGACCGCCGCCGCCTGGGTGGGCGCGCTGGGGCTGGCCGTGGACGTGTGGCGGCTGCGGTGGTGGGTCCCGCTCGCCGGTACGGCCGTGGCGGCGGCGCTCGTCGTGCCGTACGGGGAGACCGGGGTGGCGGGCGGGGTGCTCGCCGCGGTGTGGATCGTGGCCGTCGCCGCGGGGTTCCGGGGGCTGGACCACGCCGACGGGCTGGCCGGCGGGGTGGGGACGGTGACGGCGTTCGCCGTGGCGGCCTGCGCGGCGGCGGAGCTGATGGACGGGGTCGCGGTGCTGCTGAGCGTGCTGGCCGCCGCGCTCGCCGGGTTCCTGCTGCACAACTGGTACCCCGCGCGGGCGGGGCTCGGGGCGGGCGGCTCGCTGTTCACGGGGTTCACCGTCGCCGCAGCGGCGGTGTTCGTCCGGGCGGGGCAGGAGGCCGGCCCGGGTGCGGGCGTGCTGTTCGCGCTCACCGCCGTGGTGTGCGCGGACGCCGTGCTGGTGCTGCTCGCCCGGCGGCTGGCCCGGTGGCCGCTCACCCGCCGGCGGCCGGACCACCTCGGGCACCGGCTGCGCCGGCTGGGGATCGCTCCCCGTGCGGTGGCCGTGCTGCCCGGTGTGGCCGCGCTGGGCGGGGTACTGGTCGGGGTGGGCGTGCACACCGGACGGATGTCCGGGGGTGCGGTGCTGTGGGTGGCGGCGGCCGCCGTCGTGGCGGTTCTCGCCCTCGTCCGCGTTCCCGTCACCCCCGCTTTCCGGGCCCGACAGCGGTCCTCCAGTGAATCGGCGCAGGTCACAAGCCAGTTGCGTGTAAGGAACGGATAAGAGTTGAGTCCGGCCGACTCAGCTCTGTTGACCCTGCGGCGGCCGTCATGCATGCTTGAGTCTGTTCCACTCAAGTCAGCTGGAGGAATCACAATGGCACGTGCGGTCGGCATCGACCTGGGCACGACTAACTCCGTCGTCAGCGTTCTGGAGGGCGGCGAGCCCACCGTCATCACCAACGCCGAGGGCGCCAGGACCACGCCGTCCGTCGTCGCCTTCGCCAAGAACGGCGAGGTGCTGGTCGGCGAGGTGGCCAAGCGCCAGGCGGTCACCAACGTCGACAGGACCATCCGGTCGGTCAAGCGCCACATGGGCACCGACTGGAAGATCGAGCTCGACGGGAAGCCCTTCAACCCGCAGCAGATCAGCGCCTTCGTGCTGCAGAAGCTCAAGCGCGACGCCGAGTCGTACCTGGGCGAGAAGGTCACGGACGCGGTCATCACCGTCCCGGCGTACTTCAACGACGCCGAGCGCCAGGCCACCAAGGAGGCCGGCGAGATCGCCGGTCTGAACGTGCTGCGCATCGTCAACGAGCCCACGGCCGCCGCCCTGGCGTACGGCCTGGACAAGGACGAGCAGGTCATCCTGGTCTTCGACCTCGGTGGCGGTACGTTCGACGTCTCGCTGCTGGAGATCGGCGACGGTGTCGTCGAGGTGAAGGCCACCAACGGTGACAACAACCTCGGTGGTGACGACTGGGACCAGCGCGTCGTCGACTACCTGGTCAAGCAGTTCCAGTCCGGGCACGGCGTGGACCTGGCCAAGGACAAGATGGCGCTCCAGCGCCTGCGCGAGGCCGCCGAGAAAGCGAAGATCGAGCTGTCCTCGTCCACCGAGACCACGATCAACCTCCCCTACATCACCGCCTCCGCCGAGGGCCCCCTGCACCTCGACGAGAAGCTGACCCGCGCCCAGTTCCAGCAGCTGACCGCGGACCTGCTCGAGCGCTGCAAGACGCCGTTCCACAACGTGGTCAAGGACGCCGGCATCCAGCTGTCCGAGATCGACCACGTCGTCCTCGTCGGCGGCTCCACCCGCATGCCCGCCGTCGCCGAGCTCGTCAAGGAGCTGACCGGCGGCAAGGAGGCCAACAAGGGTGTGAACCCGGACGAGGTCGTCTCCATCGGCGCCGCCCTCCAGGCCGGTGTGCTCAAGGGCGAGGTCAAGGACGTCCTGCTGCTCGACGTCACCCCGCTGTCCCTCGGCATCGAGACCAAGGGCGGCATCATGACCAAGCTGATCGAGCGCAACACCACGATCCCGACCAAGCGCTCGGAGATCTTCACCACGGCCGAGGACAACCAGCCGTCCGTGCAGATCCAGGTCTACCAGGGCGAGCGCGAGATCGCCGCGTACAACAAGAAGCTCGGGATGTTCGAGCTGACCGGTCTGCCGCCGGCGCCGCGTGGCGTCCCGCAGATCGAGGTGTCCTTCGACATCGACGCCAACGGCATCATGCACGTCACGGCGAAGGACCTCGGCACCGGCAAGGAGCAGAAGATGACCGTCACCGGCGGCTCCTCGCTGCCGAAGGACGAGGTCGACCGGATGCGCCAGGAGGCCGAGAAGTACGCGGAGGAGGACCACGCCCGCCGCGAGGCCGCCGAGTCCCGCAACCAGGGCGAGCAGCTCGTCTACCAGACGGAGAAGTTCCTCAGCGACAACGCCGACAAGGTTCCCGGCGAGGTCAAGACCGAGGTCGAGGAGGCCGTCGCCGAGCTGAAGGAGAAGCTCAAGGGCGAGGACACCGCCGAGATCCGCACCGCCACGGAGAAGGTCGCCGCCGTCTCCCAGAAGCTGGGCCAGGCGATGTACGCCGACGCCCAGGGCGCCCAGGCCGCCGGTGGCGCGTCCGCCGGTGCCGGTGAGGCGAAGGCGGACGACGACGTCGTCGATGCCGAGATCGTCGACGAGGACCGCAAGGACGGTGCGGCGTGACCGAGGAGACCCCGGGCTTCGACGAGCAGTCGCAGCAGCCCGACGTCCCCTCCGAGGAAGCCGAGCCGAAGGCCGCCGCCGCACCCTCCGAGGAGGAGGCGGCCCCGGCCGGGGACACGGGTGAGAGCGCCGCCCTGGTGGCGCAACTGGACCAGGCCCGCTCGGCGCTCGGCGAGCGCACGGCGGACCTCCAGCGCCTCCAGGCCGAGTTCCAGAACTACCGCCGCCGGGTCGAGCGGGACCGCGTCGCGGTCAAGGAGGTCGCCGTGGCGAACCTCCTGACCGAGCTGCTGCCCGTCCTCGACGACATCGGCCGCGCCCGCGAGCACGGCGAGCTGGTCGGCGGCTTCAAGTCGGTCGCGGAATCGCTGGAGTCCACGGTGGCCAAGCTGGGCCTCCAGCAGTTCGGCAAGGAGGGCGAGCCCTTCGACCCGACGATCCACGAGGCGCTGATGCACAGCTACGCGCCGGACGTCACGGAGACGACCTGCGTGGCGATTCTCCAGCCGGGGTATCGCATCGGCGAGCGCACCATCCGCCCCGCGCGGGTGGCGGTCGCCGAGCCCCAGCCGGGCGCGCAGACCGTCAAGCCGGCCGAGGAGAGCACCGA
Source organism: Streptomyces pilosus (assembly GCF_014649835.1). Taxonomy (GTDB): domain Bacteria; phylum Actinomycetota; class Actinomycetes; order Streptomycetales; family Streptomycetaceae; genus Streptomyces; species Streptomyces pilosus. The sequence goes on from NZ_BMTU01000003.1 coordinate 460,581, forward strand.
GGCGCAGGACGGTCCGGAGAACAAGGAGAGCGGTGGCCCCGAGGAGGGCTGACGCGGAAGCTGACGCAGGGAAGGAGGGACGTCGGGGATGAGCACCAAGGACTTCATCGAGAAGGACTTCTACAAGGTCCTCGGCGTCCCCAAGGACGCCACCGAGGCCGAGATCAAGAAGGCGTACCGGAAACTCGCCCGCGAGTTCCACCCGGACGCCAACAAGGGCAACACCAAGGCGGAGGAGCGGTTCAAGGAGATCTCCGAGGCGAACGACGTCCTCGGCGACCCCAAGAAGCGCAAGGAGTACGACGAGGCGCGCGCGCTCTTCGGCAACGGCGGATTCCGTCCGGGCCCGGGCGCCGCGGGCGGCGGCTCCTTCAACTTCGACCTGGGTGACCTCTTCGGGGGTCAGGGTGCCGGCGGCCAGGCGGGCGGCGGCTTCGGCGGCGGCCTGGGTGACGTCTTCGGGGGCCTGTTCAACCGCGGCGGCACGGGCACCACGCGTACCCAGCCGCGCCGCGGCCAGGACATCGAGTCCGAGGTGACGCTGAGCTTCACCGAGGCGATCGAGGGTGCGACGGTCCCGCTGCGGATGTCGTCGCAGGCGGCCTGCAAGGCCTGCTCGGGCACCGGCGACAAGAACGGCACACCGCGCGTGTGCCCGACCTGCGTCGGCACCGGGCAGGTGGCGCGGGGCTCCGGCGGCGGCTTCTCGCTCACCGACCCGTGCCCCGACTGCAAGGGCCGCGGGCTGATCGCGGAGGAGCCCTGCGACATCTGCAAGGGCAGCGGCCGGGCCAAGTCCTCGCGGACGATGCAGGTGCGCATCCCCGCGGGGGTCAGCGACGGCCAGCGGATCAGACTGCGCGGCAAGGGGGCCCCGGGCGAGCGCGGCGGACCGGCGGGCGACCTGTACGTCGTCGTGCACGTCGGCGTGCACCCGGTGTTCGGCCGCAAGGACGACAACCTCACCGTCACCGTCCCGGTGACGTATCCGGAGGCGGCCCTCGGCGGGGAGGTGCGGGTGCCCACGCTCGGCGGCCCGCCCGTCACGCTGAAGCTGCCGCCGGGCACGCCCAACGGCCGCACCATGCGGGCGCGGGGCAAGGGCGCGGTCCGCAAGGACGGCACCCGCGGGGATCTGCTGGTCACCGTCGAGGTGAGTGTTCCCAAGGACCTGTCGGGGAAGGCTCGTGACGCGCTCGAGGCGTATCGCGAGGCGACCGCGGACGAGGATCCGCGGGCGGAGCTGTTCCAGGCCGCGAAGGGAGCTTGATTTCAGATGGACGGCCGTCGACGCAATCCGTATGAACTGACCCAGGACACCCCGGTCTACGTCATTTCGGTGGCGGCCCAGCTCTCCGGCCTGCACCCGCAGACGCTGCGCCAGTACGACCGGCTGGGCCTCGTGTCGCCGGACCGTACGGCGGGCCGGGGCCGGCGCTACTCGGCGCGCGACATCGAACTGCTCCGTCAGGTGCAGCAGTTGTCGCAGACCGAGGGCATCAACCTGGCCGGAATCAAGCGCATCATCGAGCTGGAGAACCAGGTCGCGGCCCTCCAGGCCCGGGTGGCCGAGATGGAGGACGCGCTCGACGGCGCGGCGGCGGCGATGCGGCAGCGCGAGGCCGCGGTGCACGCCTCCTACCGCCGTGATCTGGTGCCGTACCAGGAGGTGCAGCAGACCAGCGCGCTGGTGGTGTGGCGGCCCAAGCGGCAGCAGTCCGACTGACGTCGCAGGTCAAGTGGGGCAAGGGGTCCGCGGGTTCATGAACCCGCGGACCCCTTGCCTTATGCGCGAACACATTTGTGATTATGGTATGGCTGCGTGTCCCGATGATCCCTGCCGGGTGTCCGCAGGTCTTCCACGAGTTCAGCGCACTGTGTCGTGTCCATCTCGTTAAGTGGTTGACCTTGACTCCGGCGGGGGCTGAAGCGTTGGCTTTTCAGTCACATGGGCCACAAAGCTGTGCCCACGTCCAAAACGCACCTGAAGTGAGCCCTCGCATGCGTCGTATCGCCATATCCGTGGCCGTCACCTCGATGTCCGTCATGCTCGCCGGCTGCGGCATGCTCGACGCGACGGGCAGCAGCGACGACGCGAGCCCGGCCAAGGGGGACGACGTCACCGTCGGCCTGCTCCTGCCGGAGAAGGCGAACGCCCGCTACGAGCAGTTCGACTACCCCATCTTCAAGTCGAAGGTGGAGTCCCTCACCAACAGCAAGGGCAAGGTCGAGTACGCCAACGCGGAGTCGAAGGCCGACAAGCAGGCGAGCCAGATGCAGCAGATGATCGACGACCAGGTCGACGTCATCGTGCTGGACGCGGTCGACTCGCAGGACATCGCGAGCAGCGTGCAGAAGGCCAAGGACGCCGGCATCCCGGTCATCGCCTACGACCGGCTGGCCGAGGGCCCGATCGACGCGTACATCTCCTTCGACAACGCCCTCGTCGGCGAGGTGCAGGGCCGGTCCCTGCTGGAGTCGCTCGGTGACGACATCAGCATCACCGACAAGATCGTGATGATGAACGGCTCGTCGACCGACCCCAACGCCAAGCAGTTCAAGGCGGGTGCGCTGTCCGAGCTCAAGGGCAAGGTGACCATCGCCAAGTCCTACGACACCAAGGACTGGGAGCCGGAGAACGCCCAGGCCAACATGGCCGAGGCGATCGAGGCCATCGGCGCGGAGAACATCGAGGCGGTCTACTCCGCCAACGACGGCATGGCGGGCGGCATCGTCAAGGCGCTGCGCGCCGCCGGGGTGACCGAGCTGCCCCCGATCACCGGCCAGGACGCCGACCTCTCCGCGGTGCAGCGGATCCTCGCCGGTGACCAGTACATGAGCGTCTACAAGTCCTACCCGGAAGAGGCCGAGAGCGCCGCGGAGATGGCCGTGGCGAAGGTGCAGGGCCGGGACATCCAGTTCGACGCGCTGACCCGCGACCGGGTGGACAGCCCCACCGACAAGGACATCCCGGCGCAGCTCGTCCCCGTGGTCGCCCTGACCAGGGACAACATCGAGGCCACCGTCGTCGCCGACGGCATCTACGAGGTGTCCGACATCTGCACGGCGGACTACAAGGCGGCCTGCGCGGCGCTCAAGCTGAAGTAGTCCCACACCCCCCGCTTTTCGGCCACCCGCCGGTCTCCCGACCGGCGGGTGGCCTTCGTCGTGGGGCGGCGGCCCGCCCCGTGCGGCCCGGTGGCCGACGTTGCGCGGCCGGGGCGGTCCGCGCATAGTTGCGCTGCGGAAGGGCGAGCGCCGCGAGGCGGACCGACACGACCGAGGGGCTGGGACCGGGGGTGGGACGGGCGATGGCCGGGCACGGGACGGACGGGCATCCACACGGTGCCGACCGGCTGTGCGAGGCCGGGGATCGCGTGTATTCCCGGGCCGTACGGCGCGGACGGCTGCCCCGCCGGGAAGCGGAACGGGTGCCCTGTCTGCTGGAACTGGCCCTGCTGCACCCGGACCCCGACGACATGGACTGGCTGGTGCCGACCGCCCCGCAGGAGGTCATGACCCGGCTGCTGCGCGGCATGTACGACGAGGTGAGCGCCAGCCAGCGCCGGGTCGGCTCGGCCGTGGAGGCCTTCGAGTGGTACGCGGGACTGGGCCGCCAGGTGCCCCCCTCGCCGGTCGCGGCGGAGGGCCCGGCGATCCGGGTGCTGGACGGGCTCGCCCGCATCCAGGCCGCCATGGACGAGGCGACCCAGGCGTGCACCACCGAGGTGCTCACCGTCCAGCCGGGCGGCATCCGCCGGGAGGCGGAACTCTCGGAGGGCCTGCACCGGGCGACGGCGCTGCGCGGCCGGGGCGTCCGCATGCGGGACCTGTACACGCACGTCGCCCGGCACGGGCACGGGCTGCTGTCCTACCTGGAGCTGATGGGCGACGCGGTGCAGGCGCGCACCCTGGACGAGGTGATCGAGCGGCTGATCCTCTTCGACCGCACGGTCGCCTTCATCCCCGCCAACGCCGAGCGCACCATGGCGCTGGAGCTGCGCCACCCGGCACTGGTGGAGTACCTGGGCACGGTCTTCGAGCGGCTGTGGCGGCTCGCCATCCCGCTGACCGCCCCGCTGCCCGACACCGGCATCGAGGGCATCTCGCACCGGGAGCAGTCCATCGCCGCGCTGCTGGCGGAGGGCCACCAGGACGCGGTGATCGCCGAACGCCTGGGCATCAGCGTGCGCACCTGCCGGGCCCACATCGCCCGCCTGTCGGAGACGCTGGGCGCGGCGAGCCGTACGCAGCTGGGGGTGCGGATCGCGCAGACGGGCCTGGACGGCTTCCGGGGGGCGGCGGTCACTCTGCCCGGTCGAGGATCCCCGAGCGGCCGATGAGGTACCCGAGCTGGGCGCGGCTGCCGCTGCCCAGGGTCGCGGCGAGCTTGGCGATGTGGACGCGGGCGGTGCGGATGTTCATGCCGAGGCGGTCCGCTATGACGGCGTCGGTGTGGCCCTCGACGAGGAAGCGGGCCACCGCCCGCTGACGGGCCGTGACGCCGCCCAGGGAGGGCGGCTGGACGGCTCTGGGGTGCATGGGGGTGGCCAGCCGCCAGAAGCGGTCGAAGACCTTCACCAGGTACGTGATGATGGTCGGCTGGCGGATCTCCAGTGCGACGCTGCGCTCCGCGCTCCCCTCACCGGGTATGAAGGCGACGGCCCCGTCGATGACGATGAGACGGCCGGCGATCTCGTCCAGGCTGCGTGCCTCGGCGTCACCCTCCAGGCGCTCCCAGCGGGCGACGACCAGCGGGATGTGGCGCTGCGTGTGCGGGTAGAGGACGCGGATCCGGCCGCCGCGGTCGAGGAACTTCTGGTCGCGCACCATCGCGTCGGCCTGGGCCGCCCGGGCGCCCGCGGAGCTGTGGTAGTTGCTGTGCGGCTGCATGCAGAGGAGTTCCTCCTTCCCCTCCGCCAGGGCCTCGGTGATGGCCCGGTTGATCCGTTCCGTGCCGCTGAGGACGCGGAGCGACGGGGTGAGCGTCTCCTCCGCGGGCAGCGCGCCGGCCCGCATCAGCGGCTGGAAGGCCGCCGCCAGCCTTTCCTCACGCCGGCGCTCCGCCGCGATGCGTTCGCCGGAGAGCCGCAGCAGCCGGTGCAGCGCGACCGCCGGGGGAACGGGCACCAGGCGCCCGGGATCGTCGAGGGAGGGCTGGAGCAGCCCGGCGTCGATCAGGCAGGGGACCCCGTGGGCCTCCTCGGCGGGCAGCGGACCCTCACGCAGCACCCGGGCGTACAGCTCGGCGCCCGCCTCGCACAGGTCCTCCGCGTCGTGCTCGTGCTCGTGCGCGGTCGCGGTCACGCCGGATGGCACCTCCTCGCCTTCACTGTTCCTGTTCCAGGATTCCCGACTGTGCGATCAGGTACCCCAGTTGGGCGCGGCTGCCGCTGCCGAGGGCGGAGGCCAGTTTGGCTATGTGGGCGCGGCACGTGCGGACGTTCATGCCGAGGCGGCGGGCGATGGCCTCGTCGACGTGGCCCTCCACGAGCAGCTTGGCGATGGAGTGCTGGATGTCCGTCAGGCCGTCCGAGGCCGGTTCGTAGGGGGCGCCGGCGTTCAGCGACACCGCGCGGGTCCACATGAACTCGAAGACCTTGATCAGGTAGCGGATGAGGCCGGGGTGGCGCAGCTCCAGGGCGACCTGCCGGTCGTCGCGGATGGGGATGAAGGCGACGGTCTCGTCGCAGATGATGAGCCGCTCCACCAGTTCGTCGATGGTGCGGTACTCCACCTTGGCGGTGTCGAACCTGGCCACGTAGGCCAGGGTCTCCGGGCTGTGGCGGGCGGTGTGCTGGTACAGGGTCCTGATGCGCACCCCCCGCTCGGTCATCTCGTGGTCGCGCTCCAGCCCCTGGGCCAGCGTGTGCTCCAGGCGGCGGCCGCCCGGCTGGACGGAGAGCATCTCGGACCGGCACTGGGAGGTGGCCAGGTCCAGGGCGGCGTTGATCCGGTCGAAGCCCTCCAGCACCGTCATCGAGTGGGTGCTCATCGTGGTCTGGGCGCTGAGCGTCATGAACGGCTCGAAGGCGTCGGCGAGCTCGATGGACATCCGCCGGCGTTCGGTGATCTCCCGTTCCAGGGGGTTGAGCCGCTGCGCCAGGGCCACCGCCGGGGCCACCGGCCGCAGCCAGGTGGGGTCGTCGGGATCGGGGTGCAGCAGGGCCAGTTCCATCAGGCAGGGAGCGGGATCCGCGTCGGCGCGCGGGATGCGGCCCGCCCGCAGTGCGTCGGCATAGAGACGGCCGCCGGCCTCACACAGTTCGGTCACCGCATGGGGATGCGTCTCATTAGTCCGATTCGTTGTCAAATCTCCACCCCCCAGGGTCCTGAACATGCAGGAACATGATGCACCGATTGTGTGGCCATGACGTGCCCGAATGAGCCATCGTCGTACTTGACGGGGGAAGGGTGACTTTCGAGTGAGGACGAAGCCGACTATGCGTAAGAGAGAGCTTCGCTCGGTACTTGTCGCCGCCTTCTCTGCCGTTATGGCCTTCGGGGTGCTGAGTGGCCTGGCCGGCACGAAGGGCGACGTACGGGCTGACAGCAGCTGGGGTCCGGTGGCGGTGTCCAAGTCCGTGCCCCCGGACAGCAGCTGGGGTCCGGTGGTGCCCCAGCTCGCGAACGACAGTTCGTGGGGCTGAGCCATGACCACACCACCCGACGACCGTTCCTTCCGCCGCGAGATGGCGACCGCCTACCGATCCGGCTGGCACTTCATCGACCTGGTCACCGCAATCCCCCACAGCGGTGACTCGTTGATGGTGACCGTGTTCGGCGAGCCGGTGGTGGTCACCCGCGACGAGGACGGAGACGTACGGGCGTACCGGTGCCTGCGACGGCCCAGGGGCGCGCCGAAGCCCGTGCGCTGTGCCATCCGGTACGGAATGATCTTTGTGAACCTGGACCAGCGAGACCACCGGCAGGTGGAGTCCGACTCCCCTGCCACGCGGACCATCTCGGCCACCCCCCGCAGTGCCTGACGCGATTCCCCCGTCGTAAAAGATCGCGCAGGTGCTTCCCCCCGCAGCGGCGTCACCGTGACCTGAACACGGTGACGCCGCTGCAGTTCTACGGGACATTTCCGGGTATCGGACGATTGCCCGACGGCCGGAAACGATCGCCCGGCGGCACCCGCCGCCCCACCCGTCTCACACGTGCCCCATCGCCCGCGTGAGCGAGATCTCGACGGCCACCCGGGCCGGATTCGGCGACGGCGTCCGCCCGTAGCGCTCCGCGTACCGGCGCACCGCCTCCTCCACGCGCTCCGGCTCCGTGCGGACCACCGCGAGCCCCTCCAGCGTCGCCCACCGCCTGCCGTCCACCTGGCAGACCGCGACGTGCGCGCCACCCTCCCCCGCCGCCGCCACGTGGCGCGCCTTCGCGCTCGACCCGCTGGTGATGACCCGAGCAAGTCGCGCCCCGGGGTCGTATGTCACCCCGACGGGTACCAGGTGCGGGGTGCCGTCCGGACGGAGGGTGGTGAGCGTGCACAGGTGCCTTTCGCGCCAGAAGCTGAGGTACGACGCGTCCGGATCGCCCGGATCCACCGAATACGTGAGGGCCATGACCCGGGAACTTAGCCCGGACCCACCCCGGACACCACCTTGAGTGGAATAGACTCAAGTTTGTGTACGCTGTACGAGTCAGCCACGAAGACAGCTGAGGGTCACCGAAGGGCCAAGAAGGAGAACGGACACGTGGACGCCGAGCTGACCAACCGGAGCCGGGACGCGATCAACGCCGCCGGGAACCGGGCCGTGACCGAGGGACACCCCGACCTCACCCCCGCCCACCTGCTGCTCGCCCTCCTCACCGGCCAGGAGAACGAGAACATCACGGACCTGCTCGCCGCGGTCGACGCCGACCAGGCCGCCGTACGCTCCGCCACCGAACGCGTCCTCGCCGGACTGCCGAGCGTCACCGGCTCCACCGTGGCACCGCCTCAGCCCAACCGGGAACTCCTCGCCGTCATCGCCGACGCCCAGTCCCGCGCCCGCGACCTCGGCGACGAGTACCTGTCCACCGAGCACCTCCTCATCGGCATCGCCGCCAAGGGCGGAGCCGCCGCGGACGTGCTCTCCAAGCAAGGCGCCACCGCCAGGAAGCTCCAGGACGCCTTCCAGAACACGAGGGGAGCCCGCAGGGTGACCACCGCCGACCCCGAGGGCCAGTACAAGGCCCTGGAGAAGTTCGGCACCGACCTCACCGCCGCCGCCCGCGAAGGCAGGCTGGACCCCGTCATCGGACGGGACCAGGAGATCCGCCGCGTCGTGCAGGTGCTGTCCCGCCGCACCAAGAACAACCCCGTCCTCATCGGCGAACCCGGCGTCGGCAAGACCGCCGTCGTCGAAGGCCTCGCCCAGCGCATCGTCAAGGGCGACGTCCCCGAATCCCTCAAGGACAAGCGACTCGTCGCCCTCGACCTCGGCGCCATGGTCGCCGGCGCCAAGTACCGCGGCGAATTCGAGGAACGCCTCAAGACCGTCCTCGCCGAGATCAAGGAATCCGACGGCCAGGTCGTCACCTTCATCGACGAACTCCACACCGTCGTCGGCGCCGGAGCCGGCGGCGACTCCGCCATGGACGCCGGCAACATGCTCAAGCCCATGCTCGCCCGCGGCGAACTCCGCATGGTCGGCGCCACCACCCTCGACGAATACCGCGAACGCATCGAGAAGGACCCCGCCCTGGAACGCCGCTTCCAGCAGGTCCTCGTCGCCGAACCCTCCGTCGAGGACTCCATCGCCATCCTCCGCGGACTCAAGGGCCGCTACGAGGCCCACCACAAGGTCCAGATCGCCGACAGCGCCCTCGTCGCCGCCGCCACCCTCTCCGACCGCTACATCACCTCCCGCTTCCTCCCCGACAAGGCCATCGACCTCGTCGACGAAGCCGCCTCCCGCCTCCGCATGGAGATCGACTCCTCACCCGTCGAGATCGACGAACTCCAGCGCGCCGTCGACCGGCTGCGCATGGAGGAACTCGCCATCGGCAAGGAGACCGACGCCGCCTCCCTCGAACGCCTGGAACGCCTGCGCCGCGACCTCGCCGACAAGGAGGAGGAACTGCGCGGCCTCACCGCCCGCTGGGAGAAGGAGAAGCAGTCCCTCAACCGCGTCGGCGAACTCAAGGAAAAGCTCGACGAACTCCGCGGCCAGGCCGAACGCGCCCAGCGCGACGGCGACTTCGACACCGCCTCCAAACTCCTCTACGGCGAGATCCCCGGCGTCGAACGCGACCTGGAGGCCGCCTCCGAGGCCGAGGAGGAGGTCTCCAGGGACACCATGGTCAAGGAGGAGGTCGGCGCCGACGACATCGCCGACGTCGTCGCCTCCTGGACCGGCATCCCCGCCGGCCGCCTCATGGAGGGCGAGACCCAGAAACTCCTCCGCATGGAGGACGAACTCGGCAAGCGCCTCATCGGCCAGACCGAGGCCGTGCGCGCCGTCTCCGACGCCGTACGCCGCTCCCGCGCCGGCATCGCCGACCCCGACCGCCCCACCGGATCCTTCCTCTTCCTCGGCCCCACCGGCGTCGGCAAGACCGAGCTGGCGAAGGCCCTCGCCGACTTCCTCTTCGACGACGAACGGGCCATGGTCCGCATCGACATGTCGGAGTACAGCGAGAAGCACTCCGTCGCCCGCCTCGTCGGCGCGCCCCCCGGCTACGTCGGCTACGAGGAGGGCGGCCAGCTCACCGAGGCCGTCCGCCGCCGCCCCTACAGCGTCGTCCTCCTCGACGAGGTCGAGAAGGCCCACCCCGAGGTCTTCGACATCCTCCTCCAGGTCCTCGACGACGGCCGCCTCACCGACGGCCAGGGTCGCACCGTCGACTTCCGCAACACCATCCTCGTCCTCACCTCCAACCTCGGCAGCCAGTACCTGGTCGACCCCCTGACCACCGAGACGGAGAAGAAGGAACAGGTCCTGGAGGTGGTCCGGTCCTCCTTCAAGCCCGAGTTCCTCAACCGCCTCGACGACCTGGTCGTCTTCTCCGCCCTCACCAAGCCCGAACTGGAACGCATCGCGAAGCTCCAGCTGGAGTCCCTCGCCCGCCGCCTCGCCGAACGCCGCCTCACCCTGGACGTCACATCCGAGGCACTGGCCTGGCTCGCCGAGGAGGGCCTCGACCCCGCCTACGGCGCCCGCCCGCTGCGCCGCCTCGTCCAGACCGCCATCGGCGACCGCCTCGCCAAGGAGATCCTCTCCGGCGAGATCAAGGACGGCGACACGGTCCGCGTCGACCGCTTCCAGGACGGCCTCCTGGTGGGCCCGGCGACGGAGAAGTCCCTCTGAGCCGCGAATTCCGCTTTTCGGGCCCAACGTCCCCCGCCGGACGTTGGGCCCGTCCCTCACCGGGTACTCCGGCATTGACCGGATCGAGTCAGCCCACGGCTGACAGGCCCGTCGGGGCTTGCCACCCCCCTCCCCGCATGGGGGAGGATGGCGGGATCCGTACGAAGGGAAATTCACGGTGACCATCGACCCGTCCTCGATTCCGAATTTCGGGGGCCAGCAGCCCGAGCCGCAGCCCCAAGGACCGGCGGGCCCCGTCGTCCCGGATCAGGACCTCGTGAAGCAGCTCCTCGACCAGATGGAGCTCAAGTACGTCGTCGACGACGAGGGTGACCTCGCGGCGCCGTGGGAGCAGTTCCGCACCTACTTCATGTTCCGCGGGGAGGGCGACCAGCAGATCTTCTCCGTCCGGACGTTCTACGACCGGCCGCACCAGATCGACGAGAAGCCCCAGCTGCTGGAGTCCGTCGACGACTGGAACCGTCGCACCCTGTGGCCCAAGGTGTACACCCACACCCACGACGACGGCACGGTCCGTCTCATCGGTGAGGCCCAGATGCTGATCGGCATGGGCGTCAGCCTGGAGCACTTCGTCTCCTCGACGGTCAGCTGGGTGCGGGCCGCGATCGAGTTCGACAAGTGGCTCGTCGAGCAGCTCGGCCTGGAGCAGGAGATCAACGAGGCCGACAGGCCCGGCGACGACGAGTAGACCGTCCCGGACGACGACGCTTCGGCGGGTACGGCGCGACATACGCGCCGCTCGCCTAGGAGAGCCTGGTGCGGGCAGCAAAAACGCTGCCCGCACCAGGCTCTTCGTTCTACCCCGGCCGGGTGTTCGCAGGGCCCGGCGCCGCCCTCTGGGTGCGGCTGCTGCGACGTCGTGGTGCCTGACACCCGTGTGACACCTGAGGCGGAGCGTTACCGTACGTGTCGATCACCGCGCTGTCGCGGTCGCACGTTCGCATACCGCCGTCAGCGTGCGGCGGGAGCGATCACCTCACGCCCGGGGCCGGCAAGGACAGGGTTTCGGCGCAGAATATCGCCGCCATTGTCGCGGGATATCCGGATTACGTCAGCAGGGAGACGCCGCGATGAGGAAAAGGGTCGCAGTGACCGCAGTGCTGGCGATGGTTCTCGCCGGCTGCGGGACCACGGGTTCCACGTCGTCGAACAAGGAGAGTCGATCCACCATGAACCTGCAAGAGGCGGCCGACCGGGCGGACGACATCCTGGACGAGACATTCGCAGCGATCAAGCCCCCGGTTCAGTGGACCCACAGGTACTCCATGCCCGGTGACTGCTAAGTGGACCGCGATCGTGCCGTCATGACCATCATCTCCGCGGAACGGCGGGGGAGTTTCCTCGGCGTACTGGAGCGTCACTGGACGAGCAAGGGTTACAAGCTCGTCACCACCAGTCCGAACGGGCTCGTGGCTCACTTCAGGACCCAGGACGGTTTCCAGCTCGAGGTCCTGATCGCGCCCAACGGTCAGGCCCATCTGAGTGTGACCACTCCGTGCGTGGACAAGTCCGAGGTCGCCCAGCCGACCAGCAAGCCGAACGGACCCGACTACGCGCGACAGGAACTGCCGGCGCCGGATGTGCGGTCGTCGTTCTGGTCGAGCGATGCGCCCCTCGGCTGAGCACAGCGGTGGCCGGGCTCACCCGTCTCGGCCGGAGCGCCGGCCCGCACACCGAGGTCGGTACGGGGACGTGTCCCGGGGTCACTCGTAGCGTGAGCGGAGTGATTCCCGTTCGGCTTCTTCGATCTGCTCGACGGTGAGGCCGGGCAGGTCGAGCTGGGCCAGTGTCACCTCGGCGCTGGTCGGCTGGGCGTCGGCGGGGAGCCACTGTTCCGGTTTCCAGGCGCCGGCGCGCATCAGTGACTTCGGGCAGTGCGGATACGCCTGCTCGACGTGCACGACGATCGCGGTGACCGGGGGTTTGCCGACTGGAGTGAGCCGGGTGAGCAGCTCCGGGCGGGCCGAGACACAGGCGCGGCCGTTGACGCGCAGCGTGGTCGGGCGGCCGGGGACGAGGAAGAGCAGTCCGACGCGTCCGGTCTCCAGCACGTTGTGCAGGGTGTCGAGCCGCTTGTTGCCGGTGGCGTCGGGGATCACCAGGGTCCGCTCGTCCAGCACGGTGACGAACCCGGGCGGGCCGCCGCGCGGCGTCACGTCCGCCCGGCCCCCGGCGTCCGCGCTGCCGATGAACACCAGTGAGGAGCAGCCGATCAGCGCGCGGGTCTCCTCGGTCAGGCGGTCCCTCTCCTTGCGGAGCGCGTGCGGGTTCGGCTGTGGATAGCGCTCGCGCAGCTGGTCCGGGCTGGTGAGGGCGTCCGCCTGGAGGGATGCGAAGAGCGAGCCGGCGGTCCCGGTGTCGATCATCATACGGACGACCCTAGAAGGCGACCGGGGTCGCGCGCGGGCCGACGGGTGAACTCGTCCCGCGCCACCGGGGCCGTCACCGGGTGGGTCACCGGCCTAGCGGGCGTTCTTCAGGCGGCGGGCTGCTTCCTCCAGGACCGGGCGTTTCTTGCAGAAGGCGAAGCGGACGAAGGGGGCGCCCATGTCCTGGTGGTCGTAGAAGACGGCCGTGGGGATGGCGACGACGCCGGCGCGTTCGGGGAGGGCGCGGCAGAAGGCGATGCCGTCGGTCTCGCCGAGGGGGCGGATGTCGGCGGTGATGAAGTAGGTGCCGGAGGGGCGGTAGACGGTGAGGCCGGCTTCCTCCAGGCCGGACGCGAGGACGTCGCGCTTGGCGCGCATGTCCGTGCGGAGGTCGGTGAAGTAGGACTCGGGCAGGGCGAGGGCCTCGGCGACGGCGTACTGGAAGGGGCCGGCGGAGACGTAGGTCAGGTACTGCTTGGCCGAGCGGACGGCCGTGACCAGGGGCGGGGCGGCGGTGATCCAGCCGACCTTCCAGCCGGTGAACGAGTAGGTCTTGCCGGCGCTGGAGATGGTGACCGTGCGGTCCCGCATGCCGGGGAAGGTCGCCAGCGGGACGTGCTCGGCGTCGTCGAAGACCAGGTGCTCGTACACCTCGTCGGTGACGACCAGGAGGTCCCGTTCCACGGCCAGCTCGGCGATCGACGCCAGCTCCTCGCGGGTGAGGACGGTGCCGGTCGGGTTGTGCGGGGTGTTGATCAGCAGCAGGCGGGTGCGGTCGGTGACGGCGTCGCGCAGCTCGTCGAGGTCGAGGCGGAAGCGGCCCTCGCGGGGGCGGAGCGTGACGGGGACACGGGTGCCGCCGGCCATGGCGATGCAGGCCGCGTAGGAGTCGTAGTACGGCTCGAGGGCGATCACCTCGTCGCCGGGTTCCACGAGGGCGAGCAGGGCGGCGGCGATGGCCTCGGTGGCGCCCGCGGTGACCAGGACCTCGGTGTCGGGGTCGTGGGACAGGCCGTAGCGGCGCTGCTGGTGGGCGGCGACGGCGGTGCGCAGCTCGGGGACGCCGGGGCCCGGCGGGTACTGGTTGCCGCGGCCGTCGCGCAGGGCCCGTACGGCGGCCTCCCTGACCTCCTCGGGGCCGTCGGTGTCGGGGAAGCCCTGGCCCAGGTTGATGGCTCCGGTCCGCAGGGCCAGGGCGGACATCTCGGCGAAGACCGTGGTCCCGAACTCGGCGAGCCGGCGGTTGAGGAGGGGGCGCGCGCTGGAGGTCATGGCGGCCATCCTGCGCCGAACCTCTGGAGTTCCTCAACTCTGCTTTGGGCCGCGTGGGCGGAGGGCATCTCCCGGTCACACACGTGAGCGGGGCGCCCACGGGGGGCTGCTTCGGGGGATCACGGGGGATTCGGGAGGAGGGTGGCGCCATGGCCTTCGGTATCAGTCTGGTCGTGCTCATCCTGTTGTTCGTCGGTGTCGGCGCCTACGGGCGGCGCAGGGCGGCCCGGGGGGCGGTGTTCCGTCCGGTGCGCCGGCCCGCCGGGGTGTCCGGGAGGCGTCGCGCGGGGAGCTCCGACGGCGGCTGGTGGGCCGGCGGGGGCAGCGGCGGAAGCGGTGGGGGCGTGGGGTGCGGATCGTCCTCCGGCGGTGGCTCGTCCTGCGGAGGCGGGTCGTCGTGCGGGGGCGGCGGATGCGGCGGTGGAGGGGGCTGACACGGGGCAGCTCGCCTCCCTGTCGGGGGAAGGCGCATCCGCGAAGGCGGGGTCCGCACCTGGGCGGGCCCCGCCGTTGTCGTCGGGGTGGTGGCGGGGGTCCGGTCACGGGAGGGGCGTGTGGCCGGTACGCGCGGTGGCGTACGCCGTCACCCGGGGGCGCACTCAGGGGTTGAACAGGTGAGCTGGGGAGCCCCCGAGGGGATGGAAAGCCCACGAAGTTGGGTAAAAACGCTGTGGTGGCACCACAGTTCATGATTCCCTATAAATCACCAGTGCAGCCCTCGGGCCCCCCGCGGACCCTTCTTCCGGCCGGGCGACCGGGCTGACGGGCCGAGTTCCCCGGTGCGACCCGGGGCGCGCGGACCCACATCTCCTCCTCTCCATGTGCGCTTGCGGAGCCGATCCATGCTCACGACCCTGAAGACCGCCTATTCCGACACGCGCGCGGCCGATCTCGCCTGGGCCCTGGGGCGCGAGACGCTTCCCGCGCTGGCCACGCTCGACCTGGAACTGACGGGTGTGAAGCTGCAGTTGCGGCTGCTCGGCGCGTCCCACCAGGTGGTGGTGGAGGAGGACCGGGGCCTGTGGTCGGAGACGGTGGCGTGCATTCCGGGCAGCAGTACGCCCCTTCCGCTGGGCGTGGCCAAGCGGGTGGGGGACTGGGAGTACGAGTTCGCCGCGCGGGTGGAGGTGCTGTCGCCGGGGTCGTTCGCGGGCCGGGCGCAGGAGTTGCTCGCCCTGGTGTCCGATCATCCGCAGGGTCTGGCCGGGGTGTTCCCGGGGAGTCCGCACGCGTTCACGGCGATGCTGGCCCAGCGGTGCGAGGGTCAGGTCCACTGGCGGACGTGGCACGCGTATCCGCAGGACGGGCAGTTGGTGGCCACGCGGACCCGGGTGGGGGTGCGGGTGCCGGCGCGTTCCGGCGTGGGGCGGGCGTAAACAAACATCACGCGTGTGGGTGACGTTGTGCGATGGTGCTGTGACGTAACGTCGCTGGGGTGATCGAGTCGCAGGCCCCCGCACCGCCCGGCTCCGCGCAGTCCTGGGACGGGCCCCAGGGGGGCGCGGGCAGTGCGCTGCGGCTGCCCGTGCGACAGGACACCGGGCGTTTCCTGGTCCTCGCGGGCGTGTTCGTCTGCGCGGCCTGCGGCCTGGTGTACGAGCTCGAACTGGTGGCGCTGGCCGCCTACTTGATGGGTGACTCCGTCGCGCAGACGTCCGTGGTGCTGTCCGTGATGGTCTTCGCGATGGGCATCGGCTCGCTGGCCGCGAAGCGGCTGCGGCGGCACGCGGCGGCCGGTTTCGGCGCCGTCGAGGCGGCCCTGGCGCTGGTCGGCGGGTGCAGTGCGATGGCCCTGTACGCGGTGTTCGCCTGGACGGGCGACTGGGGCGGCGTGTGGGCGAGCGGCCCGCGGACCCTGCTGGTCGCCTTCTCCCTCGCCACCGGGCTGCTCATCGGGGCCGAGGTGCCGCTGCTGATGGAGCTGATCCAGCGGATCCGGCGGCAGGACGCGGGCGGCGCGGTGGCCGACCTGTCGGCCGCGGACTACGTCGGCGCGCTGGCGGGCGGGCTCGCCTTCCCGTTCCTTCTCCTGCCGCTGCTGGGGCAGTTGACGGGCGCACTGATCACGGGCGCGGTCAACGCGGTCGTCGGCGGGGCACTGGTCCTCGGACTGTTCCGGCAGGACCTCACGCCCCGCGCGCGCCGGCTGCTGGTGGTGGCCAACGTGTGCGTGCTCGCGGTCCTCGGCTCGGCCGCCGTCCTCGTGGACGACTTCGAGCGGGCCGCCCGGCGCGCCATGTACGGGCCGGACGTGCGGGTGGCCCTGCACACGGACGTGCAGGAGGTGCTGCTCACCGGCGGGCGGGACGGACGGCCGCTGAACCTGTTCCTCGACGGGCGGCTGCGGGTCAGCGGCCGGGACGAACTGCGGTACCACGAGGCGCTGGCGCACCCCGCGATGCACGGGCCGCACGTCCGGGTCCTCGTCCTCGGCGGCGGTGACGGGCTGGCCGTGCGCGAGGTGCTGCGGCACCGCGGGGTGCGCCGCGTCGACGTCGTCGAACTCGACGCGGGCGTGGTGCGGCTGGCCCGCCACGACCCGGCGCTGTCCGCGCTGAACGGGCACGCCCTCGACGATCCGCGGGTGCGCGTGACCACCGCCGACGCCTTCGACTGGCTGCGGGGGGCGCCCCCGGCGGCGTACGACGTGATCGTCTCGGACCTTCCGCATCCCGGGATCACCGCGAGTACGAAGCTGTACTCGCAGGAGTTCTACGGGCTGGCCCGGCGGACGCTGGCACCCGACGGGCGGTTCGTGGTGCACGGGGGCGCGGTGGCGCACCGGCCCCGCGACTTCTGGACGGTGGACGCCACGCTCCGCGCGGCGGGGTTCCGCACCGCCGCGTACCGCGTGCGCGGCCGGCAGGCCGGTTTCGCCGCCGGGCCCGACCGCAGCCCGGTGCGCACCGCGCACGCCCACCGCGACTGGGGGTTCGTGCTGGCCGCCCGTCACCGGCCTCCCGAGCCGCGCCTGGACCCGACCGGGCCGCACGTCCGCACGCTCACCGACGCCTCCCTCGCGGCGGACGCGGGCGCCGCCGAGCGCACCCGGGTGCGGGGCCTGACGCCGTCCACCCTGCTCCACCCGCGCTACAGCGACTGAGTCCCTTACCGCGTTCCGCGCCGACGCGCCGCCACTTCCCGCAGACGGGGGTGCAGCCCGGCGTCGTCTGGGTAGGCTCCGCACTCATGGAGCACGAGGTGTTCGTTCCGGTCGAGGAGGAGCGGCTCAGGGAGGTGCTGGACGACCCCGCGCGGGTCGCCCGGGCGGTGCCCGGGCTCCAGCACGACGCCGGTGCGGACCCGGTCGCCGGCCGCCTGAAGGTCCGCGTCGGCAGCCACTCCGTCACCTACCGGGGCGCCCTGCGGGTGTCCGCGCGGGACGACGGTTCCTACGCCGTCGAGGGCGAGGCGTCGGAGGCCCGGGGCAGCGGTTCGGTGAAGCCGGCACTGCGGCTGCGGCTGCGGCCCGCGGACGGCGGCACCACCCTCATCGTCTCCGGTACGGCGACGGCCGGCGGCCGCGTCACGGAACTGCCCCCGGAGGCGGTGGCGGCGGCGGTGACCCGCCTGCTGGACCGCTTCGGGGAGAACCTGGGACGGGTGGCGGCGGAGACACCCGGGGCGGAAGCCGAGCCGGGTCCGTCCGGCCCCGCCGGGGGACCGGAGTCCCCCGAACTGCTCTCCACGGGCGACTTCGAGCCCGGCGCCACCACCGACTTCGAGACCACCCCGGACGCCGAGGACGCCCCGCCGCCCGCCCCCGCACCGGACGCGGACGCTCCGCCGGCTCCCGTCGAGGACGCCCGGGGCGGGCTGGACGGCCCGGACCGCGACGAGGACGGCGAGGACAGCGAGGGCGACGAGGACGACGAGGACACCGTCGCGGAGGCCGCCCACGCCCGGCGGACGATGATCGGACGCAGCGCCGAGGAGGTGGACCACGCCCCGCCCCGTGGCCGGTACGCCCCCGTCCCCGCTCCGCAGACGGTCTCGTCCCCGGCGACGCTGCGCTGGGCCGCACCGGCGGCAGCCCTGGCCGTCGCCTCGGCGGTGGTCGCGATCCGCGCCCTCCGCAGACGCCACTGACCCCCGCCGGGGCGCCTCAGGGATCTCGGAACCAGCACCTCCACCGTCCCGGCCCGTCGGCGCCTCACCGCGCACCGTGCCGCGTGGGGCCGGTGACCCGTGCCGACGGCTGCCGGCGAGCGGGGCGAGCGGGGTGCGGGTGCTGCCCGCCCACGCGCGGCCGGGGCTCCGGCGGGCCGGAGACCTCCGGCGCCGCCGCGGCGGGGGGAGGCTCCCTGCGGCCGTCGGCGATGGTGGTGTCCGGCCGTCCCGTCACGGTCGGGTGCCGGGGCCGGGGCCGGGGCCGGGAAGACGGTCGTGGGTACGGGGTCTTGATCGTCCCAGTAGGGTCGTCGGTGTGAGTAACGAACACATCACGCTGACCGCGGGCGACGCGGAAGTGGACGTGCTGCCGGGCAACGGCGGGCGGGTCGGTGGGCTGCGGGTCGGGGGCGTCGAGCTGCTGCGGCAGGGGGAGCGGTACGGGTGCTTCCCGATGGTGCCCTGGTGCGGACGAATCCGTGAGGGACGCTTCCAGGACGGCGCCACCGTGCGGCAGATGCCGCTCAACGCCCCGCCGCACGCCATCCACGGCACCGCCCGCGACGCCGCCTGGAGCGTCGCCCGCAAGAGCACCGACGAGGCCGTCCTCACCTACGACCTCACCGACCCGTGGCCGTACCCGGGCCGGGTCACCCAGCAGGTCGTGCTCGGCGAGGACGCGCTGACGCTGACGATGAGCGTGGAGACGTACGAGTCGTCCTTCCCGGCGCAGATCGGCTGGCACCCGTGGTTCAACCGCGACCTCGGCGGCGCGGACGTGAGCATCGGCTTCGCGCCCGCCTGGCAGGAGGAGCGCGGGGAGGACCACCTGCCGACCGGGCGGCGCACCGACCCGCAGGCGGGGCCGTGGGACGACTGCTTCGGGATGCCCGGCGGGGTCGACGTCACCCTCACCTGGCCGGAGCTGCTGGAGCTGAGGGTGACCAGCCGCGAGGAGTGGGTCGTGGTGTACGACGAGCAGCGCGAGGCCGTGTGCGTGGAGCCGCAGACCGGGCCGCCCGACGGGCTGAACACCCACCCGCGCCTGGTCACCCCGCTGGAGCCGCTGGAGGCCTCGACCACGTGGACCTGGACCCGCCTCTAAGCTGGCAGGCATGACGGACACGCGCGGCGCGCTGCTGCAGCAGATCAAGGACAAGGCCGTGGTGCACGGCAAGGTGACGCTCTCCTCCGGTCTGGAGGCCGACTACTACGTCGACCTGCGTCGCGTCACCCTCGACGGGGAGGCCGCCCCGCTGGTCGGCCAGGTGCTGCTGGACCTGACGGCGGAGCTGGAGTTCGACGCGGTGGGCGGGCTGACCATGGGCGCCGACCCGGTCGCGGCCGCGATGCTGCACGCCGCCGCCGCGCGGGGCCGGAGGCTGGACGCGTTCGTGGTCCGCAAGGCCGCCAAGGCGCACGGACTGCAGCGGCGCGTCGAAGGCCCGGACATCAGGGGCCGCCGGGTGATCGTCGTCGAGGACACCTCCACCACCGGCGGCTCGCCGCTGACCGCCGTCGAGGCGGTGCGCGAGGCCGGCGCGGAGGTCGTGGCCGTCGCGACCATCGTGGACCGGGCGACCGGTGCCGCCGAGAAGATCCGGGAGGGCGCCGGGGTGCCGTACCTCTTCGCCTACTCCAAGGACGAGCTGGGCCTCGACTGAGACCGCGGGGGCACCCCGCGCGCCACCGCCGGGCCCTGGCCGGACATCGCCCGACATAACGACTTGACCTGCACCGTCGACCAGCCGGACAAGTCTGGGAAGATGAGGCCGACAATGACGTCGCTTCCAAGGTTCCAGGTCAGGGCCGACCGTACGCAGCACGCCACACCGCACGCTTAAGGAGCGGACAGATGCCCATCGCAACTCCCGAGGTCTACAACGAGATGCTGGACCGGGCGAAGGCGGAGAAGTTCGCCTACCCGGCCATCAACGTCACGTCGTCGCAGACCCTGCACGCGGCACTGCGCGGCTTCGCCGAGGCGGAGAGCGACGGCATCGTCCAGATCTCGACCGGCGGCGCCGAGTTCCTCGGCGGCCAACACAGCAAGGACATGGTGACCGGCGCGGTCGCCCTGGCCGAGTTCGCGCACATCGTCGCCGAGAAGTACGACGTCAACATCGCCCTGCACACCGACCACTGCCCGAAGGACAAGCTGGACGGGTACGTGCGTCCGCTGCTCGCGGTGTCCGAGGAGCGCGTCAAGGCCGGCCGCAACCCGCTGTTCCAGTCCCACATGTGGGACGGCTCCGCGGAGACCCTGGCGGACAACCTGTCCATCGCCCAGGAGCTCCTGGAGCGCGCCCGCGCCGCGAAGATCATCCTCGAGGTCGAGATCACCCCGACCGGCGGCGAGGAGGACGGCGTCTCCCACGAGATCAACGACTCCCTCTACACCACGGTCGACGACGCGGTCCGCACGGCGGAGGCCCTCGGCCTCGGCGACAAGGGCCGCTACCTGCTCGCCGCGTCCTTCGGCAACGTGCACGGCGTGTACAAGCCGGGCAACGTCGTCCTCCGTCCCGAGCTGCTGAAGGAGCTCAACGAGGGCGTCGCCGCCAAGTACGGCAAGCCGGCCGGCGCCCAGCCGTTCGACTTCGTCTTCCACGGCGGCTCCGGCTCCACCCCGGAGGAGATCCTCACCGCGCTGGAGAACGGCGTCGTGAAGATGAACATCGACACCGACACCCAGTACGCGTTCACCCGGCCGGTCGCCGACCACATGTTCCGCAACTACGACGGCGTCCTGAAGGTCGACGGCGAGGTCGGCGACAAGAAGACCTACGACCCGCGCACCTGGGGCAAGCTCGCCGAGGCTTCGATGGCGGCCCGCGTCCTGGAGGCCTGCCAGAACCTGCGTTCGACGGGCACCCGCATCAAGTAACCCGCCCGCGCCGCGCAAGGGCCCGGTACCGCTCGCGGTGCCGGGCCCTTCCGTATGCTCGGCCGCATGCCCGACGTCCGGCTGTCATCACCGCAGGGCAGGTGGATCCTCCTCACCACGGTCCTCGGCTCCAGCATGGCCCTGCTCGACTCGACCGTGGTCGGCGTGGCCCTCCCGCGCATCGGCCGCGACCTCGGCGCCGACCTCGCCGCACTGCAGTGGACCGTCAACGCCTACATGGTCACGCTGGCCGGGCTGATCCTGCTCGGCGGGGCGCTCGGCGACCGGTTCGGCCGGCGCAAGGTGTTCGTCGTCGGGGTGCTGTGGTTCGCCGCGGCCTCGCTGCTGTGCGGGATCGCGCCGGACGCCGGCACGCTCGTCGCCGCCCGCGCCCTCCAGGGCGTCGGCGGGGCGCTGCTCACGCCCGGCTCGCTCGCCCTCATCCAGGCCTCCTTCCACCCCGACGACCGGGGCCGCGCGGTCGGCCTGTGGTCCGGCTTCGGCGGGATCGGGGCCGCGGTCGGGCCGTTCGTCGGCGGCTGGCTGGTGGACGGGCCCGGCTGGCGGTGGGTGTTCCTCATCAACGTGCCCCTGGCCCTGCTGTGCGCGCCCGTCGCGGTGCGGCACGTGCCGGAGTCGTCGGGCGGCAGGACCGAGGGACGCTTCGACGTGCTCGGCGCCGCGCTCGGGGCGGTCGCCCTCGCGCTGGTGACGTACGCGCTGATCGAGGCAGGGGCGGGGTCGCCGCTGGTCGCCCTGTCCGCCGTCGCCGGCCTGGCCGCCGCGGTCGCCTTCGTCCTCGTCGAGAAACGGCGCCCGCACCCGATGATGCCGCTCGACATCTTCGCCTCCCGCCAGTTCACGGCGGTCAACGTCGTCACGCTGTGCGTGTACGCGGCGTTCGGCGGCTTCTTCTTCCTCGCCGTGCTCCAGCTCCAGGTCGTCGTCGGCTGGTCCGCGCTGGCCGCGGGTACGGCCCTGCTGCCCACGACAGCGCTGATGCTGCTGCTCTCCGCCCGCTCGGGCGAGCTCGCCGACCGGATCGGCCCGCGCGTCCCCCTCACCGCGGGGCCGCTGATGTGCGCGGCGGGAATGCTGCTGATGCTGCGGGTCGGGCCGGACGCCGCCTACGTCACGGAGGTGCTGCCCGCGCTGCTGGTGCTCGGCCTCGGCATGGTGACCCTGGTGGCGCCGCTGACGGCGACGGTCCTCGCCTCCGTGGAGACCGCGCGGGCGGGCCTGGCCAGCGGCATCAACAACGCCGCCGCCCGCGCGGCCGGCCTGGTCGCGGTGGCGGCGCTGCCGCTGCTGGCCGGGATGGGCCCGGAGGCGTACCGGCTGCCCGGCGCCTTCGACGACGCGTTCGACCGGGCGATGGTGCTGTGCGCGGTCGTCCTGGTGGCGGGCTCCGCCCTGGCCTTCGCGACCGTGCGCCGGCCCACCCCCGACTGCCGCCGGCCGGAGTGCCGCACCCACGGCAGCGTGGCGGTGCCGCCGCTGGAGGCCGGGCGGGGGCCGGGCGGGGAGGGGTCCTGAAGGGGTGCCGGACACGTGCCGGACACCCCTCCGAGCCGCCGGCCGGCTACTGCTTGAGCGCGGTGTACGCCTCTTCGCTGCTGTCCTTGAGGAAGGTCCAGCACCGCTCGGCCTCGTCCGACTCGCCGATCGTGCCGGCCGCCCGCGCCAGGGCGGCGAGGCAGCGCAGGAAGCCGCGGTTGCCGCGGTGGCTCCACGGGACCGGGCCGTGGCCCTTCCAGCCGGCCCGCCGCAGCGCGTCCAGCCCGCGGTGGTAGCCGGTGCGCGCGTACGCGTACGACTCGACCACCCGGTCCGCCTGGTAGGCGTCGTCGGCGAGCATCGCCCACGCCAGGGAGAACGTCGGGTAGTCCGCCGCCACCTGCGCCGGCGTGGCGGACTCGTCGGCGAGCAGCGCGTAGGCCTTCTCGTTCTCGGGGAGGTGGGTCGGTTCCGGTCCGCCGAGGAGGTTCTGGTGCGTGGTCATGGGGGTCAGTCTGCCACTTCGCCGGCGGGCGCCGGGGCGGGCCGCGGGTGGAGCGCGCGGGCCGCCGCGGTCTGCCCGGCGGCGAGGTCCGGGTGGCCCGGACGGCCCGCCAGGGCGGCCAGGGCGGCCAGGACGAGGTGGACCGGACCCCAGGCCGCGGTGCCCATGCCGGCCACGACGAACCGGTCGGCGTGCGGCGCCGGCAGGTCGTACAGGTGCCGCGGGTCGGGGGTGCCGAGGCGGGCGGCGACCAGGCCCCACACGGGCAGCGGGAATCGGCGTCGCGGGCACCTCGGTGGCGGCGCACGAGCAGGGCGTGGCCGCCGGGCCGACCTCGACCACCCAGCGGCTCGGCGGGGCGGTCGGACCGGCCGTGCTGGTCGCCGTCGCGGGTCCGGCGGCTTCGGTGGCCGGGCTGCGCACGGCGAGGCTCGCGGCGGCGGTGGGCACGGTGGCCGGGCTGCGCACGGCGAGGCTCGCGGCGGCGGTGGGCACGGTGGTGACCGCCCTGGTGGCGCTGCGCTTCACCCGGCCCGCCGCGCCCCCGCCCGCCGCACCGGGCGCCGCCCCGCGGACGGCCCGGGTCCCGGGCTGAGCGGCGGCCGCCCAGGGCCCGCCGCCCAGGGCCCGCCGCCTCGGACCTGCCGCCCCGACCCGCCGCCCGGGGCCCGCCGCCTCGGACCTGCCGCCCAGGCCCGCCGCCTCCGACCCGCCGCCCGGGGCCCGCCGCCCGGGGCCCGCCGCCGCGGGCCCGTCGCCGCGGGCCCGCCCGCCGACGGGCGGGCCTTGCGGTTCCGGGCCACCATTGCGGAGGATGCACCGTGGGGACCGGGGCCCCCGTGCCGGTAACGGCAGGGGCGGACCGCTACCCGGAGTACACGTACAGGAGACAGCGATGTCCCACGAGGCTCACGAGCCCGAGACCCCGCATCTCGACTTCCAGGGGACGACCCCCTACGAGGACTACGTCAAGGCCGACGTCCTCACCCACCTCCAGCACACCCTCTCCGACGACCCCGGAGAGATGGTCTTCCTGGTCACCACCCAGGTGATGGAACTGTGGTTCACCGTCATCGTCCACGAGTGGGAGACCGCGGCGAAGGCGCTGCGCGAGGACGACGTACCGACCGCCGTCGACGCGCTGAAGCGGTCCGTGCGGGAGCTGGAGGCGCTGAACGCGTCCTGGACGCCGCTGAGCGGACTCACCCCGGCGCAGTTCAACTCCTACCGCGGCGCCCTCGGCGAGGGGTCCGGATTCCAGTCCGCGATGTACCGGCGCCTGGAGTTCCTGCTCGGCGACAAGTCCGCCTCCATGCTGGTCCCGCACCGGGGCGCGCCGCGCGTGCACGCCGAGCTGGAGAAGGCGCTGCACGAGCCGAGCCTGTACGACGAGGTGCTGCGCTTCCTCGCGCGGCGCGGGCACGCGATCCCCGAGGACGTGCTGCGGCGCGACGTGACACGGCGGTACGAGCCGTCGGCGGAGGTGGAGGCGGTCTGGACGGCCGTCTACTCGGGTGACGAGCGCGACGAGGTGGCGCGTCTCGGTGAGGCGCTCACCGACGTCGCCGAGCTGGTGTGGCGCTGGCGCAACGACCACCTGGTCGCCACCCGCCGCGCGATGGGCGCGAAGACCGGCACCGGCGGCTCCGCCGGGGTGGCCTGGCTGGAGAAGCGGGCGCAGAAGAGCGTGTTCCCCGAGCTGTGGACGGCGCGGTCCTATGTCTGAGCTGGAACTGAAGGCGGAGAAACTCGACGGGGCGGACGCACTGGCGTCCAAGCGCGACGAGTTCGTCCTGGACGACGTGGTGTACCTCGACGGGAACTCGCTGGGCGCGCTGCCGGTGTCCGTCCCCGGACGGGTCGAGGACGTGGTGCGCCGGCAGTGGGGCGAGCTGCGCATCCGGTCCTGGACGGAGGGCGGCTGGTGGACGGCGCCGGAGCGGATCGGCGACCGGATCGCGCCGCTGGTCGGCGCGGCGCCCGGACAGGTCGTCGTCGGCGACTCGACCAGCGTCAACGTGTTCAAGGCGCTGGTGGGCGCGGTGCGGCTGGCGCGGTCGGCCGACACCGGGCGGGACGAGATCGTGGTCGACGCGACCACGTTCCCCACGGACGGCTACATCGCCGGGTCGGCGGCCCGGATGACCGGGTGCACGCTGCGCCCGGTGCCGCCGTCCGAGGTCCCGGCCGCGCTCGGGGACCGTACGGCCGCCGTGCTGCTCAACCACGTCGACTACCGCACCGGCCGGCTGCACGACCTGCCGTCGCTGACGGCCGCGGTGCACGCGGCGGGGGCGCGGGTGGTCTGGGACCTGTGCCACAGCGCGGGGGCGCTGCCGGTCGGACTGGACGAGCACGGCGTGGACCTGGCGGTCGGCTGCACCTACAAGTACCTGAACGGCGGGCCCGGTTCACCGGCGTTCCTGTACGTGCGCGAGGACCTGCAGGACCGCTTCGACTCGCCGCTGCCCGGCTGGAACTCCCACGCGGAGCCCTTCGGCATGCGCGAGGAGTACGAGCCGGCGGCGGGCGCGGTACGCGGACGGGTCGGCACCCCGGACATCCTCTCCATGCTCGCCCTGGAGGCGGCACTGGAGGTCTGGGACGGCGTCTGCGTCGACACGGTGCGCGCCAAGTCGCTCGCGCTGACGGACTTCTTCCTGGAGTGCGTCGAGGCGTACGTGCCCGGGGACCGGGTGGAGTGCGTGACCCCGCGCGCGCACGCGGAGCGGGGCAGCCAGGTCGCGCTGCGCTGCCCGGACGCCGGCGAGGTGATGCGGCGGCTGATCGCGCGGGGCGTGGTCGGCGACTTCCGTCATCCGGACGTGCTCCGCTTCGGGTTCACCCCGCTGTACGTCGGCTTCGCGGACGTGGAGCGGGCGGCCCGGGTGCTGGCGGAGGAACTGGCGGCGGAAGCGGCCCGGGGCGGGCCGGGGCCGGACCCGTACGGGGGTGCCGGCTCCCGGGCCCGCTGACCGTGCGTGACATCCGCATGTCGGGGGGCATGGGCGGGCTGATACCGTCCCCGCCAAACGGCCGCCGTGTCCCCGCCGGTCCGTCACCTACGTTGTACCGCTGAGAGGTTGAGCATGACGGACGACGCCGCAGCCGCCCGGACCGCCGCCGAGGAGGAGTCGGCTCTCTCCCGTCCGCCCGTGGATCCCGACGCCACGGCGGCCTACGGCGACGACCCGGACCAGCTGATCGACTTCTACCTGCCGCGCGGGCCGGGCGGGCCGGGGCCCGCGCCCGTGGTGGTCGTCCTGCACGGAGGCGCCTGGCGGGCGCCGTACGACCGGCGCCAGATCAGCCCGTTCGCGGCGTTCCTGGCCGGGCGCGGCTTCGCCGTGGCGAGCGTCGAGTACCGGCGCGGGGACGCGGCCGGCGGCGACACCGTCGCCGGGCGGTGGCCCGACACGTTCGACGACGTGGCCGCCGCGATGGACGCGCTGCCCGGGCTGATCCGGGAGCACCTGCCGCAGGCCGATCCGCGGCGGATCGTGCTCACCGGTCACTCCGCGGGCGGGCACCTGGCGCTGTGGGCCGCCGCCCGGCACGTGCTGCCGCGCGACTGCGCATGGCGGACCGAGGGACCGGCGTCGCTGCGCGGGGTCGTCGCCCTCGCGCCGATCGCGGACTTCGAGGTCGCGGACAAGCTGGGCGTGTGCGGGGGTGCCGTGCGGCAACTCCTGGGCGGTGACGATCACTTCGCCGAGCGGCGGCCGTACGCGGATCCGGCGCTGCTGCTGCCGACCGGGATCGCCACGACCCTGGTGCAGGGGCGCACCGACGTGGACGTGCCGCAGGCGGTCGCCGAGTCGTACGCGGAGGCGGCGGCGAAGGCGGGGGAGGTGGTGGGGGTGACGTTGCTGGAGGACGTCGGGCACTTCCCGCTGATCGATCCGGGGGCGGACGCGTGTGCGGTGGTGGCGGAGGAGATCGCCCAGCTGGGCTGGTGAGTGCCGCTGTGCGGGGCGGGGCGGGGACTGGTGTCGTACCCGTAGTACCTGAGAGCTACCCCGTGAGTGAGTCCCCCGGCGGGACGCGGGTTACCTGCGGTGATCCGTAACTTCCCTGTGTGCCGGGCCTGATGGGCGGGCCGGTGGACGGGGAGGGGTGGGGCCATGGGGCGTCGGCGTGGGGCGGGAGCAGCGGGGGGCAAGGGGCACCGCCCGGGCCCTCAGGGCACCGGGGAGGGTACGCCTGCCCGCGGGAGCGGCGGCGCGGCTGGTCGCGGCGGCGGGGGTGCGGTCGGCCGCGGAGGGCGGCGGGGGAGCGGGGTCGTGCGGTGGGGGCGGGGTCTGTTGGGGTTGGTGGTGGCCGGGGCTGTGGTCCTGCCGCTCGCCGGGGCCGGGCCGGCGCGGGTGCCCGCGCCGCGGCCGGCGGTGCCCGCCGCGGCGGGGCTCGACGCGGTCTACGCCGCCCACCGGGACAACGCCCGCGAAGCCGCCCGCATGGCCGGCGCGTACGGCGACCGGAAGCGGGCCGCGGTCGACCGGGCGCTCGGTGCGGGTCAGTTGCTGTACTTCGACGGACGCGGGGACGGCCAGGTCACCGAGGTGTTCGGAGACCTCGCGCGGGCCGGACGCGTCGCCGTGCTCGTCCCGGGCTCCGACACCGGACTCGACACCTACGGCCGCTTCCGCGCCGCCGCCCTCGCCCTGCACGAACGGCTCGGCGGGCGGGGCGCGGTCGTGGCCTGGCTCGGCTACGAGACGCCCGGCACCTTCAGCACCGCCGTCGCCACCACCGGGCGGGCGGAGGAGGCGGCCCCGCGACTGCGCCGGCTGGTCGACGCCGTGCGCGAGGCGACCGGGCGGCGGGCCCGGGTCTCACTGCTCTGCCACTCCTACGGCTCCGTCGTCTGCGCCGAGGCGGCCCCCGGTCTCGACGTCGCCGACATCGCCCTCCTCGGCAGCCCCGGCACCGGCGCCGGCACCGCCGCCGGCCTGCGCACCAGGGCCCGCGTCTGGGCCGCCCGGGGCGGGGAGGACTGGGTCGGGAACGTGCCGCACCTCAGCGTCGGACTCCTCGGCACCACCGTCGGCTTCGGCACCGACCCCGTCTCCCCGGCGTTCGGCGCCCGGGTCTTCGAGGCCGGGGACGGCGGCCACGGCGACTACTTCGCGCCCGGCTCCGTCTCCCTGGCCAACCTCACCCGGATCGTCCTCGGCGACACCCGGGCGGTGACCTCGTGAGCCGTCTCGCCACCGCGCTGCGCGGCGCCGCCGAACGCGTCGACGCGGCCACCCCGCAGCACCGCGACCGCGCCGTGGACGCCCTGCGCGCCCTCGCCGTCCTCGGTGTCGTGCTCGGCCACTGGCTCGTCACCGCACTCGTCGCCGACGGCCGCACCCTGCACACCGCCAGCCCGCTCCAGCACATGCCGTGGCTGGCCCCGGTCTCCTGGACGTTCCAGACCCTCGCCGTGTTCTTCCTGGTCGGCGGCCATGTCGCCACCCGCGGGTACGCCTCGGCCCGCGCCCTCGGCGTCCCGTACCGGCGCTGGCTGCGCGACCGGCTGGCCCGGCTGTTCACGCCGGTCGCCGCCGTCCTCACCCTGTGGACGGCCGTCACGGCCGTGCTGCTGCTCTCCGGCGCCGAGTACGCGACCGTCCGCACGCTGGCGAAGCTCGCCCTGTCGCCGCTGTGGTTCCTGCTGGTCTTCGCCGCCCTCACCGCGGCGACCCCGCTGGTGGCCCGCCTGCACCCGCTGTGGCCGCTCGCCGTCGTCCTCCACGTCGACCTGCTGCGTTTCGGCCTGGGCGCCCCCGACTCGCTCGGCCTGCTCAACCTGGCGGCAGGCTGGCTCGTGCCGTACACCCTGGGCGCGGCGTGGACGCGCGGTCAGCTGGAACACCGCAGGTCCGGCTGGATCCTCCTGCTCTCCGGCACGGCCGCCACGGCCGCGCTGGTCGCCTGGGCCGGCTACCCGGCGTCCATGGTCGGCGTTCCGGGTGCCGGGGTCTCCAACCTGGACCCGCCGACGCTGGCCGCCGTCACCTTCGGCCTCGCCCAGTGCGGGCTCGCGCTGCTGCTGCGGGAGCGGCTGCGCGAGGCGATGCGCGGACCCGTCGCATGGGCGGCGGTGGCGCTGGTCAACCTCAGTGCGATGACCCTCTTCCTCTGGCACCAGACCGCCCTCATGGCCACCACCGCCACCGCCCTGACCGCCGGCCGTCTGCCGGGACTGCACACCGTCCCCGACGGCCCCGGCTGGGTCGCCGCCCGGCTGGTGTGGCTGCCCGTCTTCCTCCTCGCCCTCGCCGTCTGCGTGGGTGCGTTCCGGTCCTGGGAGCGGGGCGGGGGAGGACGGCGGCACGGACGGTCCCGGGTGGTCCGCGCCCACCGGCCCGCATCGAAGGGAGCACGTCATGTCTGAACCGGCCCGGGCGTACGAGGGGGAGAAGTCCGGACTGCGGTGGCTGCGCTCGCTGCGCGAGGACCTCTGGACGGTGCGTGCGGACCCGTTGCCCCCGTCCGTGTGGCTGCGCTGGATGCCGCACGGGCTCGTGTGGCTGGCCGCGGTCGGCATCTTCGTCGGCGACCTGGACCAGCTCATGGGCGACGGCAGGCTCCCCGAGACCGGATCCATGCTGGTGGCGGCCGGGCAGAGCGGCGCCGCCGTCCTCGCGCTGCGCCGCCCGGTTCCGGCGCTGTGGCTGTCACTCGCCGCCTCGCTGACGGGGGCCGTCCTGCTGCGCCGCATGCTGATGGCCGGCCAGATCGACGGGTTCTCGTGGCCCTGGACCACCTGGGGGACAGCGGCTCACCTGCTCGTCGTGCTGCTGCTCGCCCTGCGCGTACCCACTCGGGTGTCGGTGGCGGCGCTGGCCGTGACGGCCCTGCTCACCTATGTCCTCCAGGGCCTCTGGGGTGCCTGGTACTACGCCCCCACCGGCCAGACCGCCGTCCTGCTCTTCGGCGTCGCCGTCCTGCTCGGCAGCGCCCTGCGCGGACGCCGTGAGGCCCGCGCCGAACTCGTGGAGCAGACGACGCTCACCGCCGAGGAACGCGCCCGGCGGACCCTCCTGGAGGAGCGCGGCCGCATCGCGCGGGAGCTGCACGACGTGGTGGCCCACCACATGTCGGTGATCTCCATCCAGGCCCAGGTCGCCCCGCACCTGGTGGAGAACCCGTCCGACGAGCTGAAGGAGAACCTCGCCGGCATACGGCAGAACGCGGTCGAGGCCCTCACCGAACTGCGCCGTGTGCTGGACGTCCTGCGTTCCGAGCACCCGGCCCCCGGTGGGCACGCCGACGCCGCCGGTGCCTCCCGGCACGCCCCGCAGCCCACCCTCGGCCGTCTCGGGTCGCTGGTGGAGAACACCCGTGCCGCCGGGCTGACCGTCACCACCGAGATCACCGGCCGGCGGCGTCGGCTGCCGCCCGGCGTGGAACTGTCCGCGTACCGGATCGTGCAGGAGGCCCTGAGCAACGTCCTGCGGCACTCGCCCGGCGCGACCGCGCACGTCGTCCTGGCCTACGATCCGCGAGGGCTGCGGGTCGAGGTCGTCAACACCGGCCCCACCCGGGAGGCGCCGCCGTCCGCCGGGGCCGGCCACGGGCTGCTCGGTATGCGGGAGCGGGCCGTCATGCTGGGCGGCACGCTGACGGCCGGCCCCTGGTCCGGCCGGGGCTACCGGGTCGAGGCCCACCTCCCGGCCGCCGCCCCGCACGCTTCCGACACCCCTCCACAGGACGGCACCGCATGATCCGGGTACTCATCGCCGACGACCAGCAGATGGTCCGGCAGGGCTTCACCGTGCTGCTCGACACGCAGCCCGACATCGAGGTGGTCGGCCAGGCGGTGGACGGGCTCGACGCGGTCGCGCGGGTCGCCGAACTCGCGCCGGACGTGGTCCTGATGGACATCCGCATGCCCGAACTCGACGGGATCGGGGCCACCGCCCGGATCACCGCCGCCACCCCGGACGTCAGGGTCCTCGTCCTGACCACCTTCGACCTCGACGAGTACGTGTACGAGGCGCTGCGCGCGGGTGCTTCCGGCTTCCTGCTGAAGGACGCCTCCGCCGAGCAACTCGCCGAGGCGGTAAGGGTGGTGGCGGCCGGGGACGCCCTGCTCGCCCCGGGGGTCACCCGCCGCCTGATCGCCGAGTTCTCCCGGCTGGACTCCCGGCCCCGGGCCACCCCGCCCCGGCAGCGCGTCGGCGAGCTGACCGAACGCGAGACGGAGGTGCTCGCGCTGATCGCGCAGGGCCTGTCGAACGCGGAGATCGCCGTACGGCTGGTGGTGGCCGAGCAGACGGTGAAGACGCACGTCGGCCGCATGCTGGTGAAACTCGGCCTGCGGGACCGCACGCAGGCGGCGGTGTTCGCGTACGAGTCGGGACTGGTCCGCCCCTCCGGCTACTGAGACCACGCCCCCCGGGCACTCCCCGGGCGCTCCCCGGGCACTCCCCGGCGCTCCCGCGCACGGACGTCTCGCCCCGGCCTGACGAGGCCCGGCACGCTCCCGCGCCTACCCGGGGTATCCCCCGCGTGGCCTGCGTAGTACCTGAGACGGACGCCCCGATACCCGTCTCAGCGGGGACGACCGCCACCACCCGGTCGGCCTACCGTGTGAGCGTGACCGAGACGACGCACCAGCAGCAGCCCTGGGACGCCCCGCGCGGCGACCGGGAGGGGGCCGGGACCCGCAGCCCGGAGTACCAGCTGGCCCGGAAATCCCTGCGGGGTCTGCGCCAGGACCTGTTCCGCGACCCCTTCGCCTACCGCCCGCTGCCGCCCCGCCGCACGGACGGTCCGTTCGTCCGCCGGCTGCCCGGCAGGCCGCGGTCGGCCGCCGCGTACCTCCCGCACGCGCTGGTCGGGGTGCTCGCGCTGCTCGCCCTCGCAGCCGGCACGCTGTCCAGCGGACTGCCCGGCGGGGACGTGTCGGCCCTCCTGATCGGCCTGTTGTGCGCGCTCCCGGTGCTCTGCACACTGGTCCGGCCGGTCGGCGCGTTCTGGCTGTCCCTCGCGGTCACACCGGTCGTCGCGCTGATCAACAACGGCGCCGGTGACTGGCCGTGGATGCCCGGCGCCTTCGTCTGCCACCTGGGCGTGCTGGTCGTCGTGGCCCTGCGCACCCGGCCCCGCACCGCCGCCGGCATGTGGCTGCTGACGACCGCGTACGCCTTCGTCTCGGACGTCGTCCTGGGCGGCTCGTACTACTACACCAACAGCGGGCCGATGATGGTGACGTCCGCGTTCGCCCTGCTCGTGGTATCCCTCTGGCACGTCCGGCACATCGCCCAGCAGGAGGTGACCGCCCAGCAGACGGTCACCGCGCACGAACGCTCCCGGCGGACCCGGCTGGAGGAGCGCACCACCATCGCCCGCGAGCTGCACGACGTGGTGGCCCACCACATGTCGGTGGTCGCCATCCAGGCCGAGGCCGCGCCGTACCGGGTGGAGAACCCGCCGCCGGAGCTGGAGCGCGCCTTCGCCACGATCCGGGAGAACGCGGTCGCCGCCCTCACCGAACTGCGCCGCATCCTCGGCGTGGTGCGCGCCGAGGACTACGAGGCCCCCGACGCCCCGCAGCCCACCCTCGCCGACCTGGACGCCCTGCTCGTCAATGTGCGGGGTGCCGGACTGGAGGTGGAGAAGGTGGTGACCGGCGCGGTGCGGGAGCTGCCGCAGGGCGTGGAGCTGTCGGCGTACCGGATCGTGCAGGAGGCGCTGAGCAACAGCCTGCGCCACGCGCCCGGCGCGAGCGCCCGCGTCGAGATCGGGTACGTCCTCGGCGGCCTCGGCGTCCGCGTCGTCAACGGTCCGGCGCCCGAGCCGAGCCTGGTCAAACCCTCGCCCGGGGCCGGGCACGGCATCACCGGCATGCGCGAGCGGGTCGCCATGCTGAACGGCGAGATGACGGCCGGACCGGCGGACGACGGCGGCTACGAGGTCGCCGTGTTCCTGCCGGTCGCCACGGTGACCGAGGGGGACGCATGACCATCCGGGTGCTGATCGCCGACGACCAGATGATGGTGCGCGAGGGCTTCTCGGTCCTGCTCAACGCGATGCCGGACATCGAGGTCGTCGGCGAGGCGGTCAACGGCCGGCAGGCCGTCGAGCGGGTCCGCGAACTCGCCCCCGACGTCGTCCTGATGGACATCCGCATGCCCGAGCTGAACGGCATCGAGGCGACCCGGGAGATCGTCGCCGCCGACGGCGCGGCGAAGGTGCTCGTGCTGACCACCTTCGACCTCGACGAGTACGTCTACCAGGCCCTGCGCGCCGGCGCCTCCGGCTTCCTCCTCAAGGACGCCTCCGCCCGTCAGCTCGCCGACGGGGTGCGCGTCGTCGCGTCCGGCGAGGCGCTGCTCGCCCCCACGGTGACCAGACGGCTGATCACCGAGTTCTCCAAGCTGTCCGAGGCGCCGAGGCTGATGCCGTCCGCGCAGGCCGCCTACGGCGAGCTGACCGAGCGGGAGACGGAGGTCCTGGTGCTGATCGCGCAGGGTCTGTCCAACGCGGAGATCGCCGAGCGGCTGGTGGTCGCCGAGTCGACGATCAAGACGCACGTGAGCCGCGTCCTGGTGAAGCTGGGCCTGCGGGACCGCACGCAGGCGGCGGTGTTCGCCTACGAGGCGCGGCTGGTCACCCCGGGATGACCCTGGTCAGCGGGCCGGGTGCCGGGCTACCGTCCGGTCATGGCAGCCCTTGACGACCTCGCCTTCGACCCGTGGGACCCGGCGTTCGTCGCCGACCCGTACCCCGCCTACGCCGAGCTGCGAGGGCTGGGCCGGGTGCGGTACTTCGAGCCGACGAACCAGTGGCTGGTCGCGCACCACGCGGACGTCTCGGCCCTGCTGCGCGACCGGCGCCTGGGACGGACGTACCAGCACCGCTTCACCCACGAGGAGTTCGGCCGGACGGCCCCGCCGCCCGAGCAGGAGCCGTTCCACACCCTCAACGACCACGGCATGCTCGACCTGGAACCGCCGGACCACACCCGGATCCGGCGCCTGGTGTCGAAGGCCTTCACCCCGCGCACGGTGGAGCGGCTGAAGCCCTACGTCACCGGCCTCGCCGGGGACCTGGTCTCCCGGCTGGTCGACGCGGGCGGCGGCGACCTGCTCACGGACGTCGCCGAACCCCTGCCGGTCGCCGTGATCGCCGAGATGCTGGGCATCCCGGAGTCCGACCGGGCCCCGCTGCGCCCCTGGTCGGCGGAGATCTGCGGGATGTACGAGCTGAACCCGTCGCAGGAGACGGCCCGCCGGGCCGTCCGGGCGTCGGTGGAGTTCTCGGACTACCTCCGCGAGCTGATCGCCGAGCGCCGCAAGAACCCGGGCGACGACCTGATCTCGGGGCTGATCGCCGCCCACGACGAGGACGACCGGCTCACCGAGCAGGAGATGATCTCCACCTGCGTGCTGCTGCTCAACGCGGGCCACGAGGCGACGGTGAACTCCACGGTCAACGGCTGGTGGGCGCTGTTCCGCCACCCCGGCCAGCTGGCCGCCCTGCGCGCGGACCACTCCCTCGTCCCCTCCGCCGTGGAGGAGCTGATGCGCTACGACACCCCGCTCCAGCTCTTCGAACGCTGGGTCCTGGACGAGATCGAGATCGACGGGCAGGTGATCCCGCGGGGCGCGGAGATCGCCATGCTCTTCGGCTCCGCCAACCACGACCCGGCGGTCTTCGCCGACCCCGCCCGCCTCGACCTGACCCGCACCGACAACCCCCACATCTCCTTCAGCGCCGGCATCCACTACTGCATCGGCGCACCCCTGGCCCGGATCGAACTCGCCGCCTCCATGCGGGCCCTGCTGGAGAAGGCCCCGACGCTGCGGCTCGCGGCGGAGCCGACGCGGAAGCCGAACTTCGTGATCAGGGGGCTGGAGGGGCTGGCGGTCGAGGTCTGAGCCGGTGACCGGGCGAGCCCCTGCGGGACCGCCCGGGCGCGGTCACTTCAGGTCCAGGTCTCGCCGGCGGAAGCCCGCGAGGCCCAGCCCCACCAGGCCGGCCGCGACGAGGGTCAGCAGGAGCAGCGGGGTCCAGTCCAGGTCCGCGGCGGGCAGCCGGGGGACGTGGCCGAACGGGGAGAGGTTGTTCATCCAGCCGGGGAACCGGAGGATCTGGCCGAGGTAGCCGACCACGAAGGCGTACACCGGCACGGCCCAGGCCGCCTGGACCGCCCGCGGGAACCAGCCGAAGAGGACCACGGCCACTCCGACGGTGACCCACAGCGCGGGCGCGTACGCGAGGGCCGCGCCCACGAGGTCCGGCAGCAGCCCGGCGTCACCGGTGGAGGCCGCCCCGGCGATCCCGAAGCCGAGCCCGGCCAGCAGCAGCACGACCGTGCCGCCGCCCAGCGCCACGGCCAGGTGGCCGCCGGCCCAGCGGGAGCGCGAGAGACCGGTGGCGAGGAGCGGCTCGGCGCGGCCCGCCGTCTCCTCGGCGCGGGGCCGCAGGGCCGCCATGACGACGTACACCGCCGCCACGACCGTCAGGACGACCATGACCATCGAGGCGAAGGACTCGACGACGCCGGACCCGCCGATGCGCTCCAGTGCCTCCTCGATCTCGTCGATGCCGGCCAGCATGTCCTCGGCGTCCCCGAGGATCGACCCGTACATCGCGCCCATCAGGAACAGACCGGTGCCGAAGCCGGTCAGCATGCCGCGGTGCAGGCGCAGGGCGAAGCCGACCGGTGTGGTGAGCGCGGCGGAGGCGGTGGGGCTGCCCGGCTTCTGCGGGCGCAGGCCCGCGCCCACGTCCCGCCGGGTGGACAGCACGAACCCCGCCGCCGCGCACGCCACCGCGACGACCAGGCACAGCAGCAGCGGCCACCAGCGGTTGTCGACGTAGGGGTAGCTGCGCTGGACCCAGCCGATGGGCGACAGCCAGGACAGGGCGCCGTTCTCGCCGCTGTCACCGGCGGCGCGCAGTACGTAGGCGGCGCCGATGACCGCCAGCGCCGTGCCGGACGCCCCGCGCGTGTGCGCGGTGAACTGGACGGTGACCGCGGCGACGGCCGCGAAGACGAGGCCGGCGGCGGCGTGGGCGAAGCCGTAGACCAGCGAGCCGGCCAGGTCCATGCCCTCCAGGCCCAGGCCGGCCAGGCCGAACGCCAGCAGCAGGGCGAGGACGAGATCGGCCAGGACGGCGACGGACAGGGCGGCCGCGAGGTGCGCGTGGCGGCCGACGACGGTCGAGCGCACCAGCTCGGCGCGGCCCGTCTCCTCCTCCGCGCGGGTGTGCCGGGTGACGGCCAGCACACTCATCAGGCCGACGAGGACGGCCGTGAAGCCGATCATCTGGTGGCTCAGGATGGAGCCGAAGCCGTCGTCGGTCAGGTAGTGGCGGGGGCCGGACAGGGCCAGGCCGGCCGGGCTGTCCGCGCCCGCGACGGCGTTCGCCCGGTCCTGCGGGTCGCTGTAGAGCGTCCGGAAGCTGTTCGCCGTGGCGAGCGTGGAGAGGAGCAGCGCCCCGATCCACACCGGGAGCCGGACCCGGTCGCGGCGCAGGGCGAAGCGGATCAGCGTCCGGGTCCCGGCCAGCGCGTTGCCGCCCGCGACGGATGCGGCGGGCGCCCGGGTGCCGGGGGCGGTGGTCGCGGAGGTCATCCCGGCTCCCCTTCCGTGTCCGGTGCGGTGCCGTGCCCGTTGGCGGCCAGCTCGTCGCCGTAGTGGCGCAGCATCAGTTCCTCCAGCGTCGGCGGATGGCTGATCAGGCTGCGGATGCCGAACTCGGTGAGCTTGCGGACCGCGCCGTCGACCCGGCCGCCGTCCACGGCGAAGCGGACCCGGCCGGTGGCCTCGTCGACGGTCCGCAGGTCGTGGACACCCGGCAGGACGGCGAGACCCGTCACGGGCCGTTCGGTCTCCACCTCGATGGTGGTGCGGGTCAGGTGGCGCAGTTCGCCGAGGCTGCCGGACTGGACGCAGCGCCCCAGCCGGATGATGCTCACCCGGTCGGCGAGCTTCTCCACCTGGGCCAGGATGTGACTGGAGAGCAGAACCGTCTTGCCGGCGGCCTTGGCCTCGCCGATGACGTCCTGGAACACGACCTCCATGAGCGGGTCGAGGCCCGCGGTCGGCTCGTCGAGGACCAGCAGTTCGGCGTCGGAGGCGAGGGCGGCGACGATGGCGACCTTCTGCCGGTTGCCCTTGGAGTAGGCGCGGCCCTTCTTGGTCGGATCGAGGTCGAAGCGCTCGATGAGCTCGGCGCGCCGCCTCCCGTCCAGGCCGCCGCGCAGCCGCGCCAGCAGGTCGATGGCCTCGCCGCCGGTCAGGCCGGGCCACAGCTCGACGTCGCCGGGGACGTAGGCGAGGCGGCGGTGCAGTTCCACGGCGTCCGCCCACGGGTCGCGGCCGAGCACCTGGACGGCGCCCGAGTCCGCGCGCAGCAGGCCGAGCAGGACGCGGATGGTGGTGGACTTGCCGGAGCCGTTCGGCCCGAGGAAGCCGTGGACCTCGCCGGACTCGACGTGCAGGTCGAGACCGTCCAGTGCGCGGGTCCGGCCGAACGACTTGTGCAGTCCGGACACGGTGATGGCCTTCGTCATGCCTCGGAACGTACGCTTGGTTCACAAATTTGTGAAGTTAAGGAACCGTATAAACGCCGATTAGACTGATCCGTGGCGCCTGAGCAGGGGAGATGGTCGGATCATGGCGGAACCGAGCGGGACGGCCCGGGACCCGGAGGCGGTCTCGCGGTTCGTGGAGCACTTCGCGGCGCAGCTGGTGGAGGCCGGGCTGCCGCGGATGCCGGCCCGCGTCTTCGGCGCCCTGCTCGCCTCCGACACGGGCGTGCTGACCTCGGCCGAACTGGGCGAACGGCTCCGGATCTCCCCGGCCGCGGTCTCCGGCGCGGTGCGCTATCTGGCGCAGCAGCACATGGTCTCCCGTGAGCGCGAGCCCGGCTCCCGCAGGGAGCGGTACCGGGTCCACGGCGACCAGTGGTACGAGGCCCTCACCAACCGCGAGGCAGTCATCCGGCGCTGGGAGGACGCCCTCCGGGAAGGCGTCACCAGTCTGGGCGCGGACAGCCCGGCGGGGCGCCGGTTGGCGGAGACACTGGCCTTCTTCGAGTTCATGGAGAAGGAGTTCCGGGCCCTGATGGCCCGCTGGCGGGCGGAGCGGGAGGAGCGGTTCGGGCGGAGGTGAGGGGTGCGGGAAGCGAGGGTGAAGCTGTAACTGATCGGATACTCTGAGTGGTGGCTGGTCCGCATTACGGGGAGGGCGCATCATGACAGTCATGGCTGAGCGACCGACGATCAACGGCACCGAGCCCGACAGCTTCGAGAGTCTGCTGAGGACCCTCGACGGGCTGGACGTGCCCGACGGCTACAAGGCCGAGATCATCAGGGGGAACATCGTCGTGTCGCCGTGGTCGAAGGGGTACTACCACCGAGTTATGCGCTTGGTGTGCGAGCAGATCGAACCGCATCTTCCTGCCGGACACACCATTGGTTGCGGTCCCTTCCTGTACGTCTTCCCAGGGGACGAACGCGCCTACGGACCGGACATCCATGCCGCACATGAACATGCTTTCGAGACCATCAGTAACCATCTGAACGGCGAGGCCTTGTCCTTCGTCGCCGAACTGACTTCGACCTCCACCCGTGACGACGACCTGACCGACAAGGTCCGAACGTACGGAAGGGCCGGGGTCCCCGTCTACTTGCTCCTGGACATGCAGGAAGAACAGGCCACCGTCCTCTCGACGCCCTCCGCCAAGGGTTACGAGGCTCGGGAAACGAGGCCGTTCGGCGAGAAGCTGTCGATCCCCGCCCCGTTCGACTGCACACTGGACACATCCGGCTTCCAGGCCCCCTGATACCGCGCCGGGCCCCTATCTCGCCGGCAGGACGAGCCCCCAGGCCCCCTCCCGGACCACCCACGTCCGTGTCCGCACCGGTCCCGAGACCACCGCGTCCGCGCGGTAGCGGAAGTGCGCGCCCGACACCGTCACGGTGCCGCCCTCGACCGACAGCGGGGACGCCTCCGCGCCCACCGACGCCGGACGCACCTCGACCCGGGCCCTCCCCGAGGCGCCCGGCACGACCGTGACGCCCTCCACCGGCTGCCCCAGGTCGACCAGCGTCTCCCCGTCGACCTCCACCCGCAGCCGCGCCGGTCCCGCCTCGAGCGCGGAGACGGTGCCGGGCGGCCGCGCCGCCGGAACCAGCGTCCGCACCAGCGACCGGCAGGTGCGCCGCCACGGGCCGCTCATCCCGGCCCCCGCCTCCCGCACCGACGTCGCGCCCCCCAGCGGAGGGATCCGCAGCGTGCCGAGCACCACCCCGTCGCTGTCGTCCACCAGCAGGTCCATCCGCCGCTCCGCCCCCTCCAGCACGGCCCGCGCCGCCGCCACCGCCCCCGTGGGCACCCCCAGCGACCGGGCGAGGGCGACGGCACCCCCCACCGGCACCAGCGACAGCGCGCACGCGGCCAGCTCCCGCTGCCGGTGCAGCAGCTCCACCGCCCGCACCAGGGCCCGGTCGTCACCGACCACCACCGGCCGGCGCGACCCGCGCCGGGCCAGCGCCCGCGCGAACTCCTCCGGGCCGTCCGGCAGGCACACCTTCGTGCCCGCCGCACCCGCGCCGATCACGTCCTTCGCGATCCGGACGGACTCGCCGTCCGCCCGCCGGGCGACCGGATCGACGACTACCAGGAGCTGATCGGACGTCGCGGAAAAGGTCCTGGAAGTCGCCACCTCGGCCATGCCTCGCTTCCTCGGGTAGCATCTTTGTGCAAGAGCCCCTTGCGCTGTTGCGCCTGGGGCTTCGTCTATTCCGGGGCATCCGGTCCGACGGTCGGCGGCCAACGGTGGTCGCGCGGTGCACACGGCGGTGATCCTCCGTGCGCGCCCTTGACCTTGGACATGCCCCGCCCGGAAGGGGTGTACGCGCGTGCCCGCACTTGTGCTGCTCGGTGCTCAGTGGGGTGACGAAGGCAAGGGAAAGGCGACGGACCTGCTCGGTGGCTCCGTCGACTATGTGGTGCGCTACCAAGGCGGCAACAACGCCGGCCACACGGTAGTCGTGGGCGACCAGAAGTACGCCCTCCACCTGCTCCCTTCCGGAATCCTGTCCCCCGGCTGCACGCCGGTCATCGGCAACGGCGTCGTCGTCGACCCGTCGGTCCTGCTCTCCGAGCTGAGCGGTCTGAACGAGCGAGGCGTCGACACGTCGAAGCTCCTGATCAGCGGAAACGCTCACATCATCACGCCGTACAACGTGACGGTGGACAAGGTGACCGAGCGCTTCCTCGGCAAGCGCAAGATCGGCACCACCGGCCGGGGCATCGGCCCCACCTACGCCGACAAGATCAACCGTGTCGGCATCCGCGTCCAGGACCTCTACGACGAGTCGATCCTCACCCAGAAGGTCGAAGCGGCCCTCGACGCCAAGAACCAGATGCTCACCAAGCTCTACAACCGGCGCGCGATCGCCGTGGAGCAGGTGGTCGGGGAACTGCTGGGCTACGCCGACAAGCTCGCCCCGTACGTCGCCGACACCGTGCTGGTGCTGAACGAGGCGCTGGAGCAGGACAAGGTGGTCCTCTTCGAGGGCGGCCAGGGCACGCTCCTCGACATCGACCACGGCACGTACCCCTTCGTCACCTCGTCCAACCCGACCGCGGGCGGCGCCTGCACGGGTGCGGGCGTC
Organism: Streptomyces pilosus; assembly: GCF_014649835.1. GTDB lineage: Bacteria > Actinomycetota > Actinomycetes > Streptomycetales > Streptomycetaceae > Streptomyces > Streptomyces pilosus. Next base: position 501,178 of record NZ_BMTU01000003.1, read on the forward strand.
GGCCCGACGAAGATCAGCCGGGTCATCGGCATCCTGAAGGCGTACACCACCCGCGTCGGTGCGGGACCCTTCCCCACCGAGCTGTTCGACGAGGACGGCGAGGCCCTGCGCCGCATCGGCGGCGAGCGCGGTGTCACCACCGGCCGTGACCGCCGCTGCGGCTGGTTCGACGCGGTGATCGCCCGCTACGCCACCCGCGTCAACGGCCTCACCGACTTCTTCCTCACCAAGCTCGACGTCCTCACCGGCTGGGAGCAGATCCCGGTCTGCGTGGCCTACGAGATCGACGGCAGGCGCGTCGAGGAGCTGCCGTACTCGCAGACCGACTTCCACCACGCGAAGCCGGTCTACGAGATGCTCCCCGGCTGGAGCGAGGACATCAGCAAGGCGAAGTCCTTCTCCGACCTGCCGAAGAACGCCCAGGCGTACGTCAAGGCCCTGGAGGAGATGTCCGGCGCCCCGATCTCCGCGATCGGCGTGGGCCCGGGCCGCGACGAGACGATCGAGATCAACTCGTTCCTGTAGCCGGGACACCGCCCACCGGCGCCCGTGCGGGCGCCGGTGGGCGGTCATAGCCTGGGAGGGAACCGCCACGTGCATCGACCGGAAGAAGGTGAGTGCGATGCGCGTGATGCTCAAGGCGACACTGGACACCGAGAAGTCGAACGAACTGCTCCGCAGCGGGAAGATGCCCGAGGAGATCAAGGGGATCCTCGACCGGCTCCAGCCCGAGGCGGCCTACTTCGGCCCGGTCGGCGGGCGGCGGACGATGGTGCTGGTCCTCCACATGCAGGACAGCTCGGAGATCCCCCCGGTGGGCGAACCGTTCTTCACTCACATGAACGCCGAGGTGGAGATGTGCCCCGTCATGAACGCGGAGGACCTGCAGAAGGGGCTCTCCGCCATGCGGTGAGCCTCACCGGACTCAGCTGAACACGATCATCGAGCCCTGCGCCAGGCTCCGGGTGGCCGCCGCGTGCAGGCCCAGCCAGACGTGGCGCTCGCGGGCGAAGGGACTCGGGTCGTACGGGGCGGGGACGGCCGGCTCCTCCAACTCGGTCGGACCGCGCGGCGGTTCGGGAGCCGCCGGGGGGTTCGCCGGGTCGATGCCGATCGACGGGGCGACCAGCTCCAGCTCGCGCAGCAGCGCGTGGGAGGAGCCCAGCGGACCGCCCCCGGCGAGGAGTTCGTCGCTGGAGAGGGGACCGGGGAAGTCGACGGGGACGTAGGCGCCTGCGTGGTCGTAGTGCCAGACCAGGTGCGACTGCTGGGCCGTCGCCTCGAACATCTCCAGCAACTGCTCGTAGTCACCGCCGAGTTCGTCCACCGGAGTGACCGGGAAACCGCACACCTGGAGCAGGTAGACGCGCCGCAGGAAGTGCAGCGCGTCGTAGTCGAAGCCCGCGACCGGGGCGACCTCGCCGGTCAGTCCCGGCATGTACTGGTACACCGGGACCGGGGGGAGCCCCGCCTCGGCCAGCACCGCGTTGTACTGCGCGAGTTCCTCGGCGAACGGATTGTCGGGCGTGTGGCACAACACGTCGACGAGCGGTACCAGCCACAGGTCACAGGCCAAAAGAGGGCTCCTCGCATCGCGCGGTCGTCGGGATGGTCGGGTGGTCGTCCCGGTCAGGGAAGGGTATCCGGGCCCGGGGCGGGAGGCTCCCCCCGTGCGGGAGGCCGTGCTGCAGGTCCCTTACCCGTCCCCGGCGTCCGTCAGCCCCTCCACGAGGGACAGCGAGTGCGCGTCGTACGCCCCGACGATCGCCCGGGCGGCGTCGGTGTCCCGGCGCGCCAGCGCGTCGACCAGCTCGGTGTGCCGGGACCACAGGCGCCCCCGGAGATCGGGCAGCCCTCGCAGACGCTGCACCGCGTACACCCAGCCCTGGGCGCGGAGCCGGTGCAGGAAGTCGGTGAGGTACGGGTTGCCGAACACGGCGGTGAGCTCGCGCCAGAAGCGCAGGTCGTAGCCGATGAGGACGGTGATCTCACCGGCGAGGGCGGCCCGCTCGGCCTCCTCGCCGCGCCGGCGCACCCCGGCGAGGGCGGCGGCCACCCGGGGCTCGTCCGGCCGGAGGTGGGCCAGGTGGCCGGCGGACAGCGCCCGGAACATGCCGTCGACGACGAGGCCCCGGGCCTCGACCATGCCGCGGAAGTCGTCGGCGGAGTACGCACGCACCTGGAAACCGCGGTGCTGGTCGGCGTCGAGCAGGCCCTGCGCCGTCAGGTCGACGAGCGCCTCGCGGACGGGCGTCGCGGACACCCCGTACTGTTCGGCGATCTCCTTGACGGTGAACGCCTGCCCCGGCTGGAGCCGCCCGGCCAGCACCTCGTCACGGAGCGCGTCGGCGATCTGCTGCCGCAGGGTGCTGCGGGTCACGGCGCCGGTGCCGGTGATGCCGGGCATGGTCGGGGCGTCTCCCTCGTCGCGTTCGGGTGGCGTGCGTGCCAAGGGGGCACGGGCACGCCACCTTACGCTGTCGGATGGGCGCGCATGTTCGAACGCGCGCGGGACCCCGACCGCCCCGCGCCGGGGTGTCCGGCCCGTCCTCCCCGTTACGCCACGTGGCCGTCCGCGACGGTCAGGGCCGCGTCCAGCGCCGCCAGCCCCTCCTTCAGCTCCGCCTCGCTCACGTTGCACGGCGGCACCACGTGCGTGCGGTTCATGTTCACGAAGGGCCAGATGCCGGCCTCCTTCGCGGCGGCGGCGAAGGCCGCCATCGGGGCGTTCGCCTCGCCGGTCGCGTTGTACGGGACCAGCGGCTCCCGGGTCTCCCGGTCGCGCACCAGCTCCAGCGCCCAGAACATGCCCACGCCACGGACCTCGCCCACGCAGGGGTGCCGCTCCGCCAGCGCGCGCAGTCCGGGTCCGACGACGGACGCGCCGAGGGCCGCCGCGTTCCCGACGATCCCCTCCTCCTCCATCACGTTGATCGTCGCGACGGCGGCGGCACAGGCCAGCGGGTGCCCCGAGTAGGTCAGTCCGCCCGGGTAGGGACGCCTGGCGAAGGTCTCCGCCACCGCCCCGGAGATGGCGACGCCGCCGAGCGGCACATAGCCGGAGTTCACGCCCTTGGCGAAGGTCAGCAGGTCCGGGACGACGTCGTACAGGCCGGCCGCGAACCAGGTGCCGGTGCGCCCGAAGCCGGCCATGACCTCGTCGAGGACGAGGAGGATGCCGTGCCTGTCGCACAGTTCGCGGACGCCGGCGAGGTAACCGGCGGGCGGCGGCATGATCCCGGCCGTGCCCGGGATCGTCTCCAGGATGATCGCGGCGATGGTCGACGGCCCCTCGAAGGCGATCGTCGTCTCCAGGTGCTCCAGGGCCCGCGCGCACTCCTGCTCCTCGGTCTCGGCGTAGAAGCGCGAGCGGTACAGGAACGGCGCCCAGAAGTGCACCACCCCGGCGGTGCCGGTGTCGGAGGCCCAGCGGCGCGGGTCGCCGGTGACGTTCACGGCCTGCTGGGTGCCACCGTGGTACGAGCGGTAGGCGGAGAGCACCTTGGGCCGCCCGGTGTGCAGCCGCGCCATGCGCAGCGCGTGCTCGACGGCGTCGGCGCCGCCGTTGGTGAAGAAGATCCTGTCCAGGTCGCCGGGGGTCCGCTCGGCGATCAGCCGGGCCGCCTCGGAGCGGGCCTCGACGGCGAACGCGGGCGCGAACGTCGTCATCCGCGCCGCCTGCTCCTGGATCGCGGCGACCACCGCGGGGTGCTGGTAGCCGATGTTGGTGTAGACGAGCCCGCTGGCGAAGTCGAGGTAGCGCCGGCCGTCGTAGTCCCAGAAGTACGACCCCTGCGCCCCGGCGACGGCGAGCGGGTCGATGAGCTCCTGTGCGGACCAGGAGTGGAACACATGCGCACGGTCGGCGGCCTTCACGGCGGTCCCGACCTCGGGGTTCGGCTGAGGAGTCATGCCGCCGAGGGTAAGCGGGGCGGGCGCGGCCGCGACATCGGCGGCCTGTCTGCGCTCGGGGCCTTTCCGCGACAGGTTGTCGACGCATCCAATTGACAGCCTGCTGTCGTCATGACAGGCTACTGTCATCAGAAGGCGGATCCGGACACCACACCCCAGGGAGCGGTCATGACCCGCAAGCCCGTGCACCTCGCCGTCTACGACACCTACGCCGACTGGGAGACCGGTCACACCACCGCGCACCTCGCGCTCGCCGGCTACGAGGTGCGCACCGTCGCCCCGGCCGGGGAACCGGTCACCAGCATGGGCGGACTGCGCGTGCTGCCCGACCTCGCGCTCGACGCGCTGCGCCCCGGGGACAGCTCGCTGCTGATCCTCCCCGGTGCCGCCCGCTGGGACGAGAGTGACGACCTCGCCCCCTTCGCCCGCACCGCCCGCGCCTTCCTCGACGCCGGGGTGCCCGTCGCCGCGATCTGCGGGGCCACCGCCGGGCTGGCCCGCGAGGGGCTGCTCGACGACCGCGCGCACACCAGCGGCGCCGCCCCCTACCTCGCCATGACCGGCTACGCCGGCGCCGGACGGTACGCGGAGGCGGACGCGGTCACCGACGGGGGTCTCGTCACCGCCGGACCGACCGAGCCCGTCGCCTTCGCCCGCGAGGTCTTCCGGCTGCTCGGCGCCTACGACGCGAAGACCACCGACGCCTGGTACCGGCTGTTCCACGACTCCGACCCGGCCGCCTACGCCGAGTACGAGGAGGCGCTGAGCCGGTGAGCCGTCAGCAGCAGGACCTGCTCAGCCGGGGCGCGCTCGGCACCTTCCGGCTGAACGGCCAGTTCCTCGCGGTCGCGGAGGAACTGGCCCGGCCCGCCGGGATCAGCGCCGCCCGCTGGCAGGTGCTCGGCGCCGTCCTCGGCGAGCCGCTTCCCGTCTCCGGGATCGCCAGGGCCATGGGCATCACCCGGCAGAGCGTGCAGCGCGTCGCGGACCTGCTGGTGGACGCCGGACTGGCCGAGTACCGGCCCAACCCCGCCCACCGCCGCGCCAAGCTCCTCGCCCCCACCGACGAGGGCCGCGCCGCGGTCCGCCGCATCGACCCCGGCCACGCGGCCTTCGCCGAGCGGCTGGCGCGGGCGTACGAGGAGGAGTACGGCGAGGAGGACCTCGCCCGGGCGGTGCGGGCGCTGGAGCGGCTGTCCGAGGTGCTCGACCGGATCGGACCGCCTGTTACGGAACCGTAGACAGCGCCCCGCTCACCGCGCACCGGCCCCGCACTATCCTCGATCCGTTGCTCACTGCACGGGGGAAGGCGGCGCGGCGATGGACAAGCTCGGGGCCGGGGATCCGCGGACCATCGGGGCGTACCGGCTGCTGGCCCGGCTCGGCGCCGGCGGAATGGGGCAGGTCTACCTCGCCCGCTCCGACCGGGGACGCACCGTCGCCGTGAAGCTGGTCCGCACGGAGCTGGCCCGCGAGGAGGAGTTCCGGGCGCGCTTCCGCCAGGAGGTGCAGGCCGCGCGGCGGGTCGGGGGCGACTGGACCGCCCCCGTGCTGGACGCGGACACCGAGGCACCCGTCCCCTGGGTCGCCACCGGATACGTCGCCGGACCGAGCCTCCAGCAGGTGGTCGGGCACGACCACGGCGCGCTGCCCGAGCGGTCGGTGCGCATCCTCGCCGCCGGTCTCGCGCACGCGCTGAAGGACATCCACGCCGCCGGGATGGTCCACCGCGACCTCAAGCCGTCCAACGTGCTCGTCACCATCGACGGCCCGCGGGTCATCGACTTCGGCATCGCGCGGGCGCTGGAGACGGTCACCGACGGCGGGCTGACCCGCACCGGCGCGCTCGTCGGCTCGCCCGGGTTCATGGCGCCCGAGCAGGTGCGCGGCGACCGCATCACGCCCGCCTGCGACGTGTTCTGCCTCGGCTCGGTGCTGGCCTACGCGGCGACCGGCGAACTCCCCTTCGGCACCGCCAACAGCGGGGTGCACGCCCTGATGTTCCGCATCGCCCAGGAGGAACCCGACCTGCAACGGGTCCCCGAGGGACTCGCCGTGCTCGTCCGCGACTGCCTGCACAAGGACCCGGCCGCACGGCCCACCCTCGACCAGGTGCTGGAACGCACCGGCGCGGAGGACACCGTCGTCGGCGGCCGCTCCCGCGACCCCTGGCTGCCCAGCGCCCTCGTCGCCCAGCTCGGCCGGCACGCCGTGCGGCTGCTGGACACGGAGGACCCGGAAGCGCCCCGGCAGCCCGTGCCGACGGCCCCGGGCCCGTCCGCGGAGCCCCCCGGTGCCGCCGGGACGGGTGACGCCCCCGAACACGCCCGCGCCGCCGACGACTCCGCGGCACCTCCCGGCGACCCGGCCACGCCGCCGGGACAGCAGGACGGGAACCACCTCCCCACCCTCGTCGCGGGCCCCGACGGGCAGAACGGCACCACCCCGCCGCCCGGCCCCGCCCCGGCCGGCGCGTACGGCCAGGCCCACCCGCACCCGCAGCCCCCCGCGTACGGCCACCCGCACAACGGCTACGGCGCCGGCCCCACCCCGCCCTACGGCCCGCCCCCGGCCGGGATGATCCCGGCCTACGCGCCGCCGCCCGAGCCGCGCAGGGACAACCGCTCCACCGCGCTGCTCGTGGTGATCGCCCTGGTCGTCGCGCTCGCCGCGGGCGGCACCGTGTACGCGCTGATGAGCGGCGGCACGGGCGGCGACCGCGCCGGCGGCGACCCGTCGGCCCCCTCCACGCCGAGCAGCGCGCCGCGGACCGAGGAGGCGGACACGCCGGACGACCGGCGGACGGCCGGCACCGGGCGGCCCACCACCTCCGCGCCGGCGGACGGCTCGGTCCCGGCGGACTTCCTCGGCACCTGGTCCGCCACCATCGACAACGCCAGTGGGCAGCACAGCCGCCGGCTCACCGTCCAGCAGGGTGAGCCCGGCGACACGGTGATGTCCCTGGTCGCCGACGGGCCCACCGGGAACGGCACCTACCACTGCGTCTTCGAGGCCCCGCTCACCGGCGGCTCCGGCGACCGGCTGGACCTCGGCCCGTCCACCGTGACGGTCGGCCCGGGCGGCGCCTGCTCCCCGGGGGCCGCCAGCCGGATCACCCTGCTCCCCGACGGCTCCCTCCAGCGCGTCACCACCGGCAGCGGCGAACAGCTCACCTACACCCGCGACTGACCAAGTCCCGCGTCCCCCGCACTGGTTGAACGTTCGGCGAACGCCGGTGAACTTCCGCGGACGCGGACCGGCCCCGCCTCCGCACGGCCGTACGGTGGCCACCCTGGCGGACGTGCGGGGCGGTTGCGGGGGCGGCACGATGGAGTGGCTGAGCGCGGAGAACCTGGTGGCCGTGGGGACGGCGATCCTCGTGTGCGCGGCGCGCCGGCTGACGGCCGGCTCCGGCGGGACGGCCGGTCGCGTGGCGACCACGGCGGGAGCGCCGAAAGCGGCGCGGTCCTGACGGGACGGCCGGTCTCGGCGCGGCCTGGTGGGACGGCCGGTCTCAGCGCGGCTCCGGCGGGCGCTGGCGCGGCATGTTGGGGCGGGCCGGCCCCGGCGGGGAGGAGAAACGGCCGTGCGGGAGGGGGCCCTCCGGCCGTCCGCCGCCCGCCAGCGCCGTCTGCACGCCCAGCGGCGCGCCCCCGCTGCGGAACTCCACCATCCAGTCGGCCGTCTCCACCCGCACCAGCTCCGTGACGTCCTCCGAGAACCGCCTGAGCACCGTGAGGCACCGCTCGGCCGCCTCGCTCGCCGTGCCCTCGGTGGGACCCAGCACCTCGCGGACGCACTCCGAGGCCCAGTCGAACTGGAAGCTCTGCAGCCGCCGTTGGAGGGCCTGTGCCGTCGCCACGTCCCGCATCCAGCCGGACGTCATCCCGAAGAACCGGTCCCCGGCTACACATGCCACCGCCAGCAGCAGCGCCAGGTACCCCCAGGACGCGGAGCCGTCGGCCGCGCCGGTCAGGTCGAGCAGCGGCAGCGCCGCCCCGGCCAGCGCGCCCGCCGCGGTACCCGCCCGCAGCGCCCACGCGCACCGCCGCTTCCAGGCGCGGTCCTCCAGGTACCAGGCGGCGGTGTCCAGCGCCCCGCGCTCCACCCACCGGTACAGCTCGTCCAGCCGGGACGCCGGGTCGCCCCAGTCCCCGAGCGGGAACGCGCGTCCGGCCGGATCGCCCGGCCGCTCCCCGGCCGTCCCCTCGCCCCGCCGGTCCTGAGACCGACCCTCGGGCTGCATCTCCGGCTGACCCACCCGGTATCTCCCTACTGCACCGACCCTGCCGACCCCTGCTGATCCCTGCCGGCCCCCGCCCGGCGACGCGTACGTTGTGTGCATGGATTGTGACGCCAAGTGCGCGCGCGTCCGACCCTTCCTACCTCCCAATGGGTGGCGGCGCCGGGGGTTCGGGCGCCCTTTCCCCCGGAAGTAGGCCGTCGTCCGGTATAGGGCCCCGTCCGGGACTCACTCGAAAGAGTGCCGGGGCGACGGCTGGTCCGACCACGTAGGCTCGTGCCGAACGGCAAAACCGTGATACACGGACCGACGGACCGACCAAGGAGCTGAATCGTGATCCCCGGTGGTGGCCAGCCCAACATGCAGCAGCTGCTCCAGCAGGCCCAGAAGATGCAGCAGGACCTTGCCCAGGCGCAGGAGGAACTCGCGCGTACGGAGGTCGAGGGACAGGCGGGCGGCGGACTGGTGAAGGCCACCGTCACCGGCTCCGGCGAACTGCGCGCGCTGACGATCGACCCGAAGGCGGTGGACCCGGAGGACACCGAGACCCTCGCGGACCTGGTCGTCGCGGCGGTCCAGGCGGCCAACGAGAACGCCCAGGCCCTCCAGCAGCAGAAGCTCGGCCCGCTCGCCCAGGGACTGGGCGGCGGAGGGATCCCCGGTCTCCCCTTCTGACCTTCCCGCCCTTACTAAGAAGGCCCGCGGGCCTCTACCGTACGTACTGAAGCACCACCTAGGAAGGACGGCAGTCCGTTGTACGAAGGCGTGGTCCAGGACCTCATCGACGAGCTGGGGCGGCTGCCCGGCGTCGGTCCCAAGAGCGCGCAGCGGATCGCCTTCCACATCCTGCAGGCGGAGCCGACGGACGTACGGCGCCTCGCGCACGCGCTGATGGAGGTCAAGGCGAAGGTCCGCTTCTGCGCGACCTGCGGGAACGTCGCGCAGGAGGAGCAGTGCGGCATCTGCCGCGACGCCCGCCGCGACCCGGCGGTCATCTGCGTGGTGGAGGAGCCCAAGGACGTGGTGGCCATCGAGCGCACCCGTGAGTTCCGGGGCCGCTACCACGTGCTGGGCGGGGCGATCAGCCCGATCGACGGGGTGGGCCCGGACGATCTGCGGATCCGGGAACTCCTGGCCCGTCTCGCCGACGGCACGGTCACGGAGCTCATCCTGGCCACGGACCCGAACCTCGAGGGCGAGGCCACGGCGACGTACCTCGCCCGCATGATCAAGCCCATGGGCCTGAAGGTCACCCGCCTGGCCAGCGGCCTCCCGGTGGGCGGCGACCTGGAATACGCGGACGAGGTCACCCTCGGCCGCGCCTTCGAGGGGAGACGACTCCTAGATGTCTGACGCCACGCTGCACGCGACCGACCGGAATCCGGACGACTTCGCGGTCCAGGTCGCGGACCAGATCGAGAGCTTCCTGGTCGCCGTCACGGAGGTCGCGAAGGGCGACGAGCCCGACTCGGCGGTCCCCTTCCTCCTCCTGGAGGTCTCCCAGCTGCTGCTGGCGGGCGGCCGCCTGGGCGCCCACGAGGACATCGTCCCCGACGAGCGCTACGAGCCCGACCTGGGCCCGGAGGCCGACGTGGACCTGCTCCGCGAGAACCTGGCCCGCCTGCTCGACCCGGTCGACGTCTACTCCGAGGTCTTCGACCCCTACGAGCCCCGCAAGGCGCCCGTCCCGGCCCGTATCTCCGACGACCTCACCGACGTCATCACCGACCTCCGCCACGGCATGGCCCACTACAAGGCCGGCCGCACCACGGAGGCCCTGTGGTGGTGGCAGTTCTCCTACTTCTCCAACTGGGGCTCCACGGCGTCCGCCACCCTGCGCGCCCTGCAGTCGGTGGTCGCCCACGTCCGCCTGAACCAGCCCCTCGCCGAACTCGACGGCCTCGACACCGACCAGGGCATGGGCGACGACACCCTGGAATTCGAGGCGGGCCGCGTCATGGCCCAGGAGATCGCCGCCCCCCTGGGCATGCGCCCGGTCACCTGAGAGCCACTCCGCACGCCCCGGTGTGACGCGGGTCGCTTTTCCGAGTGGGTCGGGGCGGGATGGGCATGAGCCCCCTGCGCGGGCGGCCGGATGTCTCACGATGCGATATCGCGGAGGGGTTTTTCGGACGCTCGATAGACTGAACCGACCGCGGCGCACACCTGTGTGTGCGGACCGCGGAAAACGACGGACTGAGCGAGGAGCGCACGTGGGCCTTGTCGTGCAGAAGTACGGAGGCTCCTCCGTAGCCGATGCCGAAGGCATCAAGCGCGTCGCCAAGCGGATCGTGGAAGCCAAGAGGAACGGCCACCAGGTGGTCGCCGTGGTTTCCGCGATGGGCGACACGACGGACGAGCTGATCGATCTCGCCGAGCAGGTTTCCCCGATTCCTGCCGGGCGCGAGCTCGACATGCTGCTGACCGCCGGAGAGCGGATCTCGATGGCCCTGCTGGCCATGGCGATCAAGAACCTGGGCCACAACGCCCAGAGCTTCACCGGCAGCCAGGCAGGTGTCATCACCGACTCGGTCCACAACAAAGCCCGCATCATCGATGTCACGCCGGGCCGGATCAAGGCCTCGGTGGACGAGGGCAACATCGCCATCGTCGCCGGCTTCCAGGGCGTCAGCCAGGACACCAAGGACATCACCACGCTCGGCCGCGGCGGTTCCGACACCACCGCCGTCGCCCTCGCCGCCGCGCTCGACGCCGAGGTCTGCGAGATCTACACGGACGTCGACGGCGTGTTCACCGCCGACCCGCGCGTGGTGACCAGGGCCAGGAAGATCGACTGGATCTCGTTCGAGGACATGCTCGAACTGGCGGCCTCCGGTTCCAAGGTGCTGCTCCACCGCTGTGTGGAGTACGCCCGCCGGTACAACATCCCGATCCACGTCCGCTCGTCCTTCAGCGGACTCCAGGGCACGTGGGTCAGCAGCGAGCCGAAGAAGCAAGGGGACAAGCAGGTGGAGCAGGCTCTCATCTCCGGTGTCGCGCACGACACCTCCGAGGCCAAGGTCACGGTCGTCGGCGTGCCGGACAAGCCCGGCGAGGCGGCTTCGATCTTCCGCACGATCGCCGACGCCGAGATCAACATCGACATGGTCGTGCAGAACGTGTCCGCCGCCTCCACCGGCCTGACGGACATCTCCTTCACCCTGCCGAAGACCGAGGGCCGCAAGGCCATCGACGCCCTGGAGAAGAACAAGGCCGCCATCGGCTTCGACTCCCTGCGCTACGACGACCAGATCGGCAAGATCTCCCTGGTCGGCGCGGGCATGAAGACCAACCCGGGCGTCACCGCCGACTTCTTCACCGCGCTCAGCGACGCGGGCGTCAACATCGAGCTGATCTCGACCTCCGAGATCCGCATCTCGGTCGTCACCCGCAAGGACGACGTGCCCGAGGCCGTCCGCGCCGTGCACTCCGCCTTCGGACTGGACTCCGACAGCGACGAGGCCGTGGTCTACGGAGGCACCGGCCGCTGATGGCCGGACCCGAGGGACCCGGACGTTCCGGGCGGCCGACGCTCGCGGTCGTGGGAGCGACCGGGGCCGTCGGCACGGTCATGCTCCAGATCCTGTCCCAGCGGGCGGACGTCTGGGGCGAGATCCGGCTCGTCGCCTCCGCGCGCTCGGCCGGCCGCAAGCTGACCGTGCGCGGCGAAGAGGTCGAGGTGGTGGCGCTCACCGAGGAGGCCTTCGACGGGGTCGACGTCGCGATGTTCGACGTCCCCGACGAGGTCGCCGAGCAGTGGGCGCCCGTCGCCGCCGCGCGGGGCGCGGTGGTCGTCGACAACTCCGGCGCCTTCCGCATGGACCCGGACGTGCCGCTCGTCGTGCCCGAGGTCAACCCGCACGCCGTGCGCAGGCGCCCGCGCGGGATCGTCGCCAACCCGAACTGCACCACCCTGTCGATGATCGTCGCGCTGGGCGCGCTGCACGCCGAGTTCGGCCTGCGCGAACTGGTCGCCTCCTCCTACCAGGCGGTCAGCGGTGCCGGCCTCGCCGGCGTGCGGACGCTGCGCGAACAGATGTCCCTGGTGGCCGGTACGGAACTGGGGACCCACCCCGGCGACCTGCGGCGGGCCGTGGGGGACAGGACCGGCCCCTTCCCGGAGCCGGTCGCGCTGAACGTCGTGCCGTGGGCCGGATCGCTGCGCGAGGACGGCTGGTCCTCCGAGGAGATGAAGGTCCGGGACGAGACCCGCAAGATCCTGGGCCTGCCCGCGCTCCCCGTGGCGGTCACCTGTGTCCGCGTCCCCGTCGTCACCACGCACTCCCTCACCGTGCACGCCCGTTTCGAGGGCGAGGTCACCGTCGACCGGGCGCGCGAGATCATCGCCACCGCCCCCGGCGTCGTCCTGTTCGACAACCCGGCCGCGGGGGAGTTCCCCACCCCCGCCGACGTCGTCGGCACCGACCCGACCTGGGTCGGGCGGGTACGACGGGCCCTGGACGATCCCACGGCACTGGAGCTGTTCGTGTGCGGGGACAACCTGCGCAAGGGCGCGGCGCTCAACACCGCGCAGATCGCGGAGCTCGTCGTCGCCGAGCGGTAAAAGTTCTGGATCACGGAGGATTCGTTTGTAGGATCTGTGTAAGCCGCGGCAGCCGGGTTCTCGGTCTGGACCACTTGTCACCGCAGATACGGCGGCCGAGGATGGCACAAGGATTCACCTCCCCGTCCTCCGCAACCGAGCGGAGGGCGGGGAGCGTCTTTGCGGTCGCCCTTCCAGGGGCCTGGGGACGCTGCCTTTCAGACGTGGGGACGTCTGGAACCGGACGTGGGGACGTCCGTTCATATGGGACACAGGGGAAGAGCGGGTCGCATGAGGGCACGGAAAGCGCTGTCGGTGGTGCTGCCTGGCGCGGACGGGCCGCCGTCGGCGGCGGCCGCCGCGGAAGTGACGCCCGGCACGTACAACCCTTGCGGGGGGAAGCGTGTCCAACTGACGTGGCTGAGGTACTCGACTTCACAGCGCCGCGCGGCACGGCCCTCCGGCCGCCCCGCCAGGCTCTCCGACCCCGCATGCCCGGCGCGTCCGGCGGCGGCATGCCGGTGATCGCCCGCATGCCCGCAGCGCGGCCCGCCCGCATACCCGGTCAGCGTGACGGCGCCGACGACGCCGTCGCGGCCGGCACCACCGTCGACCACCTCACCGAGACCTACCGCGCCCACTACCGCTCGCTGCTGGGCCTGGCCGCGCTGCTGCTCGACGACACCGCCTCCTGCGAGGACGTCGTCCAGGAGGCGTTCATCCGCGTCCACTCGGCCCGCAAACGCGTCCGGGACCCGGAGAAGACCCTGGCCTACCTGCGCCAGACGGTGGTCAACCTGTCGCGTTCCGCGCTGCGCCGCCGCATCCTCGGCCTGAAGCTGCTCTCCAAGCCCATGCCGGACATGGCGAGCGCGGAGGAGGGCGCCTACGACCAGCTGGAGCGCGACTCCCTCATCAAGGCGATGAAGAACCTCCAGCGCCGCCAGCGCGAGGTGCTGGTGCTGCGCTACTTCGCCGACATGACGGAGGCCCAGGTCGCGGAGACGCTCGGCATCTCGCTGGGCTCGGTGAAGGCGTACGGCTCGCGCGGGATCGCGGCGCTGCGGCTGGCCATGGGGGCGTCGGCATGAGCGACGGCAGCACCGCGGGTCACGAGGACCGCGAGCCGGAGAGCACGCCCGCGGCCGACGCCGGACGGGAGACCGGGGGCGCCCCGGACACCGAGGACGCGCCGGATACCGGCACCGGGCGGGACCCCGTGGACGCGCCGGACACCGGCACGGGACGGGACCCCGTGGGTGACCGGGACAGCGGCACCGGGCGGAAGACCGACACCGGGCGGGACGCCGAGGGCCTCCGGGAGACCGGGGACGGGCCGGCGCGGCTGCGCGGGCTCGTGACGCCGCACGGGCAAGAGCCGAAGCACACGCACGCTGGGAACGGAACTGTGAACCACGGCCGGGACGACCGAGGCCCCGAGGGGCTCGACTCGGACGAGCTGGAACTGCGCACCCTGCTGCGGCAGGCGGTGCGCGAGGTGGAGCCGGGCGACGGCACCCTCGACTACCTGCGCCGGGCCGTCCCCGCCCGCCGGGCACGCAAGCGCCAGGCCCTCGTCGGCATGGCCGCCGCCGCCCTGTTCGTCGGCACGGCCGTCCCCGCCCTCGTGCACGTCACCACCGCCTCCGGCTCCGACGCCAACCCGTCGGCCGTCGGCCACGCCTCGCAGGCGCAGGGCGGCACCGGCCAGGGCAAGGACCCCGGCGGCGGCGAGAGCACCGCGGGCGGCTCCTCGGACGAGGTCGGCGGCGGCACCGAGGACAAGGAGAAGGACGAGGACAAGGACGGCTCCAGCACCGGGTCCGGTACGGGGGCGACCGAGGGGGCCGACCCCTCGGCCGACGCGTCCGACCCGGCGCCCGCCTGCACCGCCGCCCAGCTCGGCCCGGCGGTGGCGAACAGCGCCGCCCCCGACTCCACGGGCGCGGTCTACGGCTCCTTCCGGGTCGCCAACGTCTCCACGGCCGACTGCACGGTCGAGGGCGCCGGCGTCGTGGGCGTCACCCCGCAGGGTGCCGCCTCGGCCGCCAAGGTGGGCTCGGCGCGGCACGTGGCGGGGGACGCGGCCGCCGGGCTGCCCGACCCCTCCCAGGAGGCGGGGCAGCTGGTCCTGAAGCCGGGCGCGGCCTACGAGGTGCAGTTCGCCTGGGTGCCCTCCGAGACCTGTCCCACCCCCGGCGGGACGCCGGGCGGCGGCACCGGCGGGCCCTCGCCCGACCCGACACCCTCCGGCGACCCGACCACGACGACCGGCGCGTCCGAGGGCACCGACGGCGGCACGGCGACGCAGACCGTCCGGGCGGACGGCGGCACCGAGGGCAGCGTGGCGGTGTCGTACACGGCGTCGACGGGTTCGAGCTCGGCCACCACGACCATCGGCAACGCGTGCGCGGGGACGGTCTACTGGACGGGGCTGCTGACACCCGCCGGCTGACGGGGGGTGCCGTCGTCCTCGGTGCCGTCGTCGCCGTCCTCGGCGGTGCCGTCCCCGCCCTCCGCGAGGCCCAGCTCCGCGTCGCGGGCGAGCTCCACCTCGCGGCGCAGCAGCCGGAACCACATGAAGATCACGAAGCCGACGAAGGCGAACCACTCGGCGGTGTAGCCGAGGTTCTGGAAGGCCTTCAGGTCCAGTCCGGTGCCGCCCGGCGCGGACGCCGGTACCGCCTGCATCCCGGAGTCCCCGCGGTTGAGCGTGACCCAGGCGTCGTACACGTCGTACGGCACCAGGTTCACCAGCGAGGCGGAGCTGATCGCGGCCGTCTGGCCCTGCGGCAGGCCGCCGCGGGCGCTGACGCCGTTGCTGCCCGGGGTCTCGGACGCCTGGAGCGCGCCGGTGACGGTGACCTCACCGGCGGGCGGTGCGGGCACCTTCGCCGGGTCGGGGGCGCCGGGCAGCCAGCCCCGTACGACGGGCAGGGCGCGGCCGGTGTCGGTGCGCAGCAGCGTGAGGACGTAGTAGCCGTCCTCGCCGTCCACCTTCCGGTCGGGCACCAGCAGCTCGGTGTCGTACCGGCCGCTCGCGGTGGTCTGCTTGCCGGAGGTGGCCTTGGTGACGGGCAGCAGGTCGTCCAGCGGCCGGGCCTCCTCCCGCTGGTCCGAGACGACCCGCTCCTCGGCCTCGCGGTGGTTGTCGACCCGGTCCTCGAACCGGCCCAGCTGCCAGGACCCCATGAAGATGCAGAAGGGGATGGACAGCAACAGGAAGACGTTGATCCCCCACCAGCGGGGCGTCAGCAGAAACCGGTACACCCCCCCAACGGTACGGGTCCGCACCCGGTTCCCGGCCCGCGGGGTCGGTACCGGCCCGGGGGACGCCCGCGCCGCGGCGGTGACCGCTCGACCGGATGTTCACGCCCGGCCGGCGGCTCGTCCGGCCCGGGCCGGACGTCGATGATGGTCGCCCCGCGCCCGAAGGCGTCCGTCCTCGGCCGGGGTGGCGGTGAACGCGGTCCGGTCACGGGCCTCGGCGGCCCGCCGGAAGCGCTCGACGGTCCCGCGCCGTGCGGTCGTGCGGTGCGGTGCGCGCCCCGCCGCCGACGGTCCGGTCCGGCCGCCGGATCCGTCGGCCCCGACCTGCGGCGGGAGGCTCGGGGACGCCGCCGGGGGCGGGGGCGGTGACGGATCCGGTGGAGGTTGTCCACAGGGCTGGGAACCGTGTCGGTGGAATGCCCCGCGGACGGGCAAGATGGGGTCATGACTGAGAGCAACGGGTCCGACGCGCCGGGCCGGGCGGACCACCAGACCGATCGAGCCGGACAGGGCGCGGGGATGCCCGACTGGGAGAAGCGCTTCCGGGCGCCCCGGGTGTCCCTGCCCGACTGGGCCGAGGACGCCCCCGACCGCTCCCTGTTCGTGTCGAACGCGACGGGGACGTACGAGCTGTACGCGTGGGACCGGTCGACGGACGATCAGCGCCAGGTGACGCACCGGCCCAACGGCACGACGGACGGCGTGCTCTCGCCGGACGGCGAGTGGATCTGGTGGTTCGACGACAAGGACGGCGACGAGTTCGGGGTCTGGCGGCGCCAGCGGTTCACGGGCGGCGAGGACGAGCCGGCGGCCCCGGGCCTCGCCCCCTCCTACCCGGCCGGTCTCGCGCTGGGCAGGGACGGCCGCACGGCGGTCGTGGGCCGTTCCACGGACGAGGACGGGACGACGATCCACCTGGTCCGCACCGGCGAGGCGCCGGTGGAGCTGTACCGGCACCGGGAGTCGGCGGGCGTCGGCGACCTCTCCTACGACGGTTCGCTGATCGCCGTGGAGCACACCGAGCACGGTGACGCCATGCACTCCGCGCTGCGGGTGATGCGCCCCGACGGCACGACGGTCGCCGAGCTCGACGACACCGAGGGCGGCACCAGGGAGCTGGGCCTGGAGGTGCTGGGCTTCGCCCCGGTGGAGGGCGACACCCGGCTGCTCATCGGACATCAGCGGCGCGGCCGCTGGGAGCCCCTGGTGTGGGACGTGGCGACGGGGGAGGAGCAGGACCTCGCCCTGGAACTGCCCGGCGACGTCAGCGCCGAGTGGTACCCGGACGGCACGGGGCTGCTCATCGCGCACGGCTTCGAGGCGCGCGGCGAGCTGTTCCGCTACGACCTGACCGAGCGCCGGCTGGTGGAGATCCCCACCCCGCGCGGCGCCGTCTCGGGTGCGACGGTCCGCCCCGACGGCAGCGTGGAGTACCTGTGGTCCTCGGCGGCACAGCCGCCGGTGGTGCGGTCCACGGCGGGCGGTGTGGTCCTCGACCCGCCCGGCATGAAGTCACCCGGTTCGGTGCCGGTGGAGGACGTGTGGGTGGAGGGGCCCGGCGGCCGCATCCACGCCCTCGTGCAGAAGCCGGCCGGGGCGACCGGCCCGCTCCCCACGGTCTTCGACATCCACGGCGGTCCCACCTGGCACGACAGCGACTCCTTCGCGGCGGGCCCGGCGGCCTGGGTCGACCACGGCTACGCGGTGGTCCGCGTCAACTACCGGGGCTCCACCGGGTACGGGCGCGCCTGGACGGACGCGCTGAAGCACCGGGTGGGCCTGATCGAGCTGGAGGACATCGAGGCGGTCCGCGCGTGGGCGGTCGGCTCCGGCCTCGCGGACCCCGCCCGGCTGATCCTCACCGGCGGCTCCTGGGGCGGCTACCTGACGCTGCTCGGCCTGGGCACGCAGCCGGACGCGTGGGCGCTGGGCATCGCCGCCGTCCCGGTCGCCGACTACGTCACGGCGTACCACGACGAGATGGAAGCGCTGAAGGCGATGGACCGCACGCTGCTCGGCGGCACGCCGGAGGAGGTCCCCGAGCGCTTCGAGGCGTCGTCCCCCATCACCTACGTCGACCAGGTCAGGGCCCCGGTCTACATCTCGGCCGGCGTCAACGACCCGCGCTGCCCCATCCAGCAGATCGAGAACTACGTCAAGCGCCTGGAGTCGCGCAACGCGGTCCACGAGGTGTACCGCTACGACGCCGGCCACGGCTCCCTGGTCGTCGACGAGCGCATCAAGCAGATCCGCCTGGAACTCGACTTCGCCGCCAGACACCTCCCGGCGTGACCGGGCCCCGTCCGCCCGCAGCTCCCGCGGCTGCGGGCGGGCGGGTCCCCGCCCGAGCCGCGGCCCCGCCGGCGCGGGTGGGCGGACCCATCCCGCCCGGCCCGGGTCAGCGCCCCGCACCCGCCCCCCGCCGCCGCCCCAGCAACTCCGCCAGCCCCCGCCGCGTCGCCGCCAGCACCACCCGGTCCCCGGCCCGCAGCACATAGGTGTCCGGCAGGTCCCACACCAGCCCCGCCCCCGGCATCTCCGGCCCGTAACCGCGCGCACCGCCGGAGGCCGCAGCCGTGTCGAGCGCCAGCACCCGCCACGCCCCCGCCCGGAACGCCTCCCCGACCGTCCGCCCCTCCAGCTGCGGATACCCGCCCACGACCACCGCCGCGAACAGCAGCACCCGCCGCTCCACCGGTATCGCCCCGAGGATCTGCCGCCCCATCATCGCCCCGGCGAACGCGGGCGCCGCCAGGTGCGTCACGCTCCGGCTCCGCGTCAGCGCGCCCGGGTGCGCCGTCCGCAGCGTCCGGTACACCGCCTTCGCGAAGTCGTCGTCGTACAGCCGCAGCACCGCCCGCAGGTCCGGCCGTACCGACCGCGCGTACAGCACCGCCTCCAGGTTCGTGGTGTCCTCACTGGTCAGCGCGAGCAGCGCGTCCGCGCGGTGGATCTTCGCGGCCTCCAGGACGCCTTCCTGGGTGACGTCCCCGACCACCACCGGGACGCGCAACCGCCGCGCGGCGGCCATCCCCCGGGCCTCCGGGTCCGCCTCGACGCACACCACCGGGATGTGCAGCTCCCGCAGCCGCGTCAGCACCCGCGTGCCGACCTTGCCCAGTCCGAGCAGCACCACGTGTCCGCTCAGCCCGCGCGGCGGCTTCCGCAGGGACGACGCCGTGCGGAACGTCCCCAGCGCCTCCAGCACCGCGGCGAGCAGCACCGGCAGCAGCAGCAACCCGACGCCCATGGACAGCAGTTGAAGGATCTGCCGCCCCGTGGACTGGCTGTGCGCGGGCTCGTTGATGGCGAACAGGTCGAGCAGGGTGACGTAGGTGGCGTGCAGCGGATTGTCGCGGGTCACCACGGTCAGCGCGACGGCGAGCGCGATCACCGCCGCGACCAGTCCCGCGAGCGACCAGCGCAGCCGCCGCGAGAACAGCGAGGCGAACGGCGGTCCGCCCCGGCGGGCGGGCAGGGGAGGCCCGGAGTACGAGAGTTGCTCCAGCACCACCGTCCCGCGCCCGGTGGCCGCCGCCACCGCGGCCGCGTCGGGCAGCAGGCGCGGCCCCTGCTCGCCGCTGTCCTCCGAACCCTCGGCACCGGCCGGGTCGTTGCTCGTGGCGGACAGCAGCGCCAGCGTGCACAGCCCGGGGTCGGCCACCTCGCCGGGCGCCGGGGGCCGGCGTTCCACGGCCCGCAGCAGCAGCCCTTCCGCGTCGACGACCTTGCTGGTGCCGACGAGCGCGGTGGCGACCAGCGCGGGTGCGGCCGTGTCGGAGTCGGACAGCACGGTGGTCGAGATGTCGGTCCCGGCGCCGCCCCGTCCCGGTGCCGTGTCGCCCGCCAGTTCGGCGGCCTGGTCGAGGAGTTCCTCGATGTGCTGGCCGAGCCGCCGGTTGTAGAGCCGGAGCACGAGCCGCAGCCGGGGGTTGAGCCGGCGGGCGTCCAGCGCGGCGCGGATGTTGGTCTCGTCGTCGTCGTACACCAGGGCCAGCGCGGCGGCCCGTGCCACGCCCGCCTCGGCGAGCACGGCCTCGGTCGGCTCGGCGGCCTCCACGATCCGCTCGCCGGGGGCCAGGGTGTCGTCGGAGCCGCCGTTGCCCCGGCTGTTGACCGCGGTCACCACCCGGTCCAGCAGGGCGGCGGAGGCCGCCCGGGCCCGCCCGGCCACCGGCCGGCGCGCGGCGCGTCCGGCGGGCGGGACGACGAGGGTCACCTGCTCGCGGTAGACACCGCGGAGTTCGGCGGCGAGCCGGTGCGCGAGCCCGTCGTCCCCGCACACCACCATGTGGGCCGAAGGGTCGCCGGGCAGGGCGGGGTTGGGAAGCAGACTCACCACGGGGCAAGAGACTGCCTCATCGCGGCGCGTGGTTCCAGGTGCCGGGTGAACGCCCGTGCCCCGTCCCGCGTACCAAGGGGGGCGGGGACCCGAGCGGGCCCGCCGTCTCGCGCGCGTCCAGGGAGGTGCAGCCGGCCCGTGGCCCCCACGACCTCGTCGGCCCCGTCGACGTCACCGGGCTCGCCCCCGCCCGGCACCGGCGGGCCGGAGCCGGCGTCCGGGCCGTCCGCCGGGGAGTCCCGGCACCTCGACCCCTCCCTCCTGCTCACCCTGGTGCTGCTCACGGCCGTGCTGTTCCAGGGCCCCGTCCGCGGTGCCCTGGCCGCCCCGGTGATGCAGAGCTGGATGACGGTGTTCGTGGCCGTCGTCGTACAGGCGCTGCCCTTCCTGGTGCTCGGTGTCCTGCTGTCGGCGGCCATCGCGGTCTTCGTCCCGCCGTCGTTCTTCGCCCGGGCCCTGCCGAAGCGTCCGGCGCTGGCGGTGCCGGTCGCGGGCGCGGCGGGCGCGGTGCTCCCGGGCTGCGAGTGCGCGTCCGTGCCGGTCGCGGGAGCGCTGGTGCGCAGGGGAGTGGCTCCGGCGGCGGCCCTGGCGTTCCTGCTGTCCGCGCCCGCGATCAACCCGATCGTGCTGACGGCGACGGCGGTCGCCTTCCCGGGCAACCCGGAGATGGTGGTGGCCCGTCTGGTGGCGAGCCTGCTGGTGGCGTGTGCGATGGGCTGGCTGTGGCAGCGCCTGGGCCGCGCCGACCTGCTGCGGCCGCCCTCCCGGTCGGTGTACGACGGCCGAGGCAGGGGCGCGGCGTTCTGGGGGGCGGTGCGGCACGACGTGATGCACGCGGGCGGCTTCCTGGTGATCGGCGCGATGGCGGCGGCGACGCTGAAGGCGGTGGTGCCGGAGCGGTGGCTGGGCTCGGTGGCGGATCGCCCGGTGCTGTCGGTGCTGGCGCTGGCGGTGCTGGCCGTCCTGCTCTCGATCTGCTCGGAGGCGGACGCGTTCGTGGCGGCGTCGCTGACCCAGTTCTCGCTGACGGCGCGGCTGGCCTTCCTGGTCGTGGGGCCGATGGTCGACCTCAAGCTCTTCGCGATGCAGGCGGGCACCTTCGGCCGCGCCTTCGCCCTGCGGTTCGCGCCCGCGACCTTCGTGCTGGGCGTGACCGTGTCGGCCCTGACGGGAGCGGTGCTGCTGTGAGGACACGGCTCGACGGCCAGGCCCAGGCGGCCCTGCTGTTCCTGCTCGGCGCGACGGTGCTGCACGCCGGTCTGACCGACCTCCACCTGCGGTACGTCAAGGCGGGCCTGCGGCCGCTGCTCCTGCTGGCCGGCGCGGTGCTGGTCGCGGCGGCCGCG
The DNA here is from genome assembly GCF_014649835.1 of Streptomyces pilosus. GTDB lineage: Bacteria > Actinomycetota > Actinomycetes > Streptomycetales > Streptomycetaceae > Streptomyces > Streptomyces pilosus. The sequence goes on from NZ_BMTU01000003.1 coordinate 522,834, forward strand.
GCGACGGCCTGGTACGAGTGGCGGCGCCCGCCCGGCGCGCGGGAGCCGCACCGCGCACCCCGGGTCTCCTGGCTCCTCACCCTGCCCCTCTTCGCCCTGATCCTGGTCGCCCCGCCACCCCTCGGCTCCTACAGCGCGGCCCACACCGGTACCGCCCTGACGAAACCCCTCGGCTTCCCGGAACTGCCCGCGCGGGGGCCGCTGCGCCTCGGTGTCGGGGAGTACGCGGCCCGCGCCGTCCACGACGACGGCCGGCACCTGCGCGACCGGCCCATCAGCATCACCGGCTTCGTGGCGGCGAACGGCACGGACGACCCGTACCTGGTCCGCATGAGCCTCAACTGCTGTGCCGCGGACGGCCGCCCGGTCAAGGTCGCGCTGACCGGCCGGGTCCCGCCGGTGCTGCGCCCGGACACCTGGCTGAGGATCACCGGCACCTACACCCCGCGCCGCACGAAGGACCCGGTCAACGGCGGCCCGATCCCTTACATCGACGTCGTCCGGGCCGAACCGGTCCCGGCCCCGCGCAACCCGTACGACGAGGTGTGGAACGGCTAGGACGGCGACCGCGGCCGTCACCCGCGCGGTGACGCCCCGGCCGGCCGTGCCGGATTCCGTGCCGCTAGGGCCGGTACGGCTCCTGCTGGTGCGGCCGGCCCTGCGCCTGGCCGCCGCCGAGGGACTGCGCCCGGAGCTGCTCGGCCTGCTCCTGGGTCACCTTCTGTTCCGCACCGCAGAACGTGCACTGGGTGGCGTACTTGGTGGAGACCGGGAAGAGCGGCACGAAGAACAGGGTGAACTTCGTGACCCGCTTCCTGAGCGTGTGCGCGGACGGGTTCCCGCACTGCGCGCACACCAGCGTCAGTATCGCGAGCTGATGCAGATACCCCTTGGTGCCAAAGATGATCATGTCGTCGATCCTTCCCGGGCCGCGGTTCCCCGAACCACCACCACATCAGACGATCAGAGCGGTCGGCAACGTGACCGGCCGCCGGACCGCCGCACCCCACGCGGCGGCCAGGGGCGGCGGGCGAGGCCACCGGCGTGCGCCCGTCGCCTGACCCTGGAGGAGGCCCCCGGCACCGCGGCGACGAGGCCGGCCCCCGACGGGCATCGGGGACGACACCCACGGCTCACCGAATCCGTGCGGGTCGGACCCCCGGGCCATTTGGGTGCCGTCCCCGATGGTCCGCGATTCCCCCGCCGGGTGAAGGTGGGAGCCACACATCCCGGCCTGCCCCGTACCCGTCCTGAGCACCTCGGGTACCGCTCACGGAGCGGACCGCGCGGGCTGCCGGACCATGAGAGGAGCCCGCGCCCTGATGCACGCAGCGACGCAGCGACCCGGCCGCAACGACGACGTGGGCGTCCCGGCTCCGCTGGTGCTGCTGCTGTGCCGTTCGGCGGCCGCGTGGGAACGGACCCGATCCGCCGGAAGGGTGGGAGCAGCGCTCGGCGGGTCCTGATGCCGCTCATCGGGGCGACCGACGTCGAGCACGCGTCCCTCTCCGAGCACGCGTTCCTCTCCGAGCACGCGTCCCTCTCCGAGCACGCGCTCCTCTCCGAGCACGCCGGCATCGACCGGGACGTCATCTCCCCGCTGCTCGGCACGATGCCGATCGTCGCCGTGGTGAGACGCACCGGCGTCTTCGCGTACATCGCCGTCCGGGCGGCCCGCCGGGCGCGCGGCGGACCGTACCGGGTCTGCCGGCGGCTCGGCGTGCCCGTGGTGCCGTTCCTCGTCACCGCGGTCACCGTCACCACCGCGGCCGCGTATGTCTGGCCGCGCTACTTCGTCCTGGTGTGATCGTGAGGCACGGGATGCGAGAGGACAGCAGATGGATCACACCGGGGACCGCGCCGACGTCTTCCCACCGCCCCCCGCCGCGAGCCGGCGGCCGAGAAGAGGGCCATGGACGGCCCCGATGACGGACGGCTCCACGAGATCTCGGCCCGGCTGCACCGCGAGGACCCCCGGTTCGCCCGCGGCCTCGGCGACGGCCGCCCCCGCCGGCCCCGCGAGTACCGGTACGCCCGGGCCTGGCTGCTGCTCGCCGTCGCGCTGGCCGTGCTGGGTGCCGGCATCGCCCTGGCCCACGGGCTGCTCGTCGCCGCCGGTCTGGTGCTGGCCGGGGTCGCCGGGGAGCTGTTCGACCCGCACCGCGGGACGCGGCACCGTCGCGCCCCCCGCCGGTTCTGACGCCGGGGCCGCGCACCGCCCGGGGACCGTGCGATGACCCTGTCCGAGCTGTACGTGACGCTGCTCATCGGCGGCGCCGTCCTGCTGGCCAGCATCGCCGCCGCCCGCACCGCCCACCGCGTCGGCCTGCCGAGCCTGCTGCTGTTCCTGGCGGTCGGCGTGATCGCCGGCGAGGACGGGCTCGGCCTGGAGTTCGACGACGCCCAGCTCGCGCAGGCGCTGGGGACGGCGGCGCTGGGCCTGATCCTCGTCGAGGGCGGCCTGAGCACCCGCTGGGACGACGTCCGGCGCCAGTTGGCCCCCGCCGGCGTGCTCGCCACCGTGGGAGTGGCCCTCTCGGTGGGAGTGACCGCCACCGGCGCGCACTTCCTGCTGGGCATGGAGTGGCAGCTGGCGCTGCTGCTCGCGGCGATCGTCTCCTCCACCGACGCCGCCGCCGTGTTCGCCGTCCTGCGCGCGCTGCCGATGCCGGAGAAACTGCGCGGGCTGGTGGAGGCGGAGTCCGGCTTCAACGACGCCCCCACCATCATCCTGGTCCTGGTCTTCTCCACCGCCACCGCGGACCTGCCGGGCCCCGGCCCCCTCGTCGGCAACCTGATCTTCCAGCTCGCGGTCGGCGGCACCCTGGGCGTGCTGATCGGACTGCTGGGCGTCACCGCGCTGCGCCACATCGCCCTGCCCGCCACCGGGCTCTACCCGCTGGCCACGGTCGGCTTCGGCGTCATCGCCTTCGCCGCCGCCGGAGCGGTCGACGCCAGCGGCATCATCGCCGCGTACCTGTCCGGCCTGGTGCTGGGCAACTCCCGGCTGCCGCACCGCGCCGCCACCCGGTCCTTCGCAGAGGGCGTCGGCTGGCTGGCGCAGATCGGCCTGTTCGTCATGCTCGGCCTGCTGGTCGACCCCAGCGAACTGACCTCCGCGGTCGTCCCGGCCCTGGTCGTCGGTTCGGTCCTGCTGCTCGTCGCCCGCCCCATCTCCGTGGTGCTGTGCCTGCTGCCGTTCCGGATCCCCTGGCGCGAGCAGACGTTCATCTCCTGGGCGGGCCTGCGCGGCGCGGTGCCGATCGTCCTCACCACGTTCCCCATCGTCGCGGGCATCGACGGGGCCGGTGACGTGCTCAACATCGTGTTCGTCCTCGTCATCATGTTCACCCTGATCCAGGGTCCGACCCTGCCCGCCGTGGCCCGGCGCCTGGGACTGGTCAGGACCGGGGCACTGCGCGAGATCCAGGTGGAGACCGCACCGCTCGACGTACTGGACGCCGACCTGCTCACGGTCACCGTCCCGCCGGACTCCCGGCTGCACGGCGTCGCCGTCTTCGAGCTGCGCCTGCCGCCGCCGACCGTCGTCACCCTGATCGTCAGGGAGGGCACGACGCTGGTCCCCGACCGGGAGACCGTGCTGCGCGCCGGCGACGAACTGCTGCTCATCACCACCCCGCTGACCCGCGAGGCGGCGGAACGCCGGCTGCGCGCCATCGGCCGCCGGGGCAAACTGGCCCGGTGGCTCGGCGAGCAGGGGGCGCCGAGCATGAGTGACGGCTGAGGCGGGCGCCCCACGACCGCCGACGGCGTGCTTTCCTCCCCATAAGCAGGCACATGAGATGTATAAGTATTTCGCCGTACGGTAAACTTCTTAACCGAGTCCTGGCGCTCCATTGAGCGGCCGAATGCTCAGTTCATGAGAAGCGGATCTCGGATGCGACGAGGGGAACGTGCCATGCGCCGACGTGACATGCACCAGCCCGTACGCATCGACAACGCCGCCCGCGACAGCGTCCCCGAACCGGGGACCGCCCTCCCCGGCGCCTGATCTCCCGGCTCGCACCCACCGCGCACACCGCCGGATGCCCCCTGCCCGAACGCGGACGACCGTTGCACGGCACGGCACGCACCGGCCGCCCGGGCGCCGCCGCACCGCTGCGGCACCGCCGCCACGCATCCCCGCGCATCGCCGCACCCTCACGCCCTCACCAGGCACTGACGCCGCCGTCACCGAACCGGAGGACCGACGCCCGTGCACAACACCGCCGCCATGCTCATCGAACTCGGCGCGATCATTCTCGCCCTGGGCCTGCTGGGCCGCCTCGCCGGACGCATGGGCTTCTCGCCCATCCCCCTCTACCTCCTGGTCGGCCTCGCCTTCGGCCACGGCGGCATCCTCCCCCTGCGCGCCAGCGAGGAGTTCACCGCCACCGGCGCCGAGATCGGCGTCATCCTGCTGCTGCTCCTGCTCGGCCTGGAGTACAGCGCCTCGGAACTGGTCACCAACCTCAAGACCCAATACCCCTCCGGCGCGGTCGACTTCGTCCTCAACGCGGTGCCCGGCGCCGTGGCGGCACTGATCCTCGGCTGGGGCCCGGTGGCCGCCGTCGCACTGGCCGGCGTCACCTGGATCTCGTCCTCCGGCGTCATCGCCAAGGTCCTCGGCGACCTGCGCAGGCTCGGCAACCGCGAAACCCCCGTGGTGCTCGGCGTCCTCGTCATCGAGGACCTCGCCATGGCCGTCTACCTGCCGATCCTCACCGCCCTGCTGGCCGGCGCCGGCCTGGCCGGCGGCTCCGTCACCCTGCTGATCTCGCTGGGCACCGTCGGCGCGGTCCTCTACCTCGCGCTGCGCCACGGACGGCTGATCAGCCGAGCGGTCTCCTCCGACAACGCGGAGATGCTGCTGCTGGTCGTCCTCGGCCTGACCCTCCTGGTCGCCGGCCTCGCCCAGGAACTGCACGTCTCCGCGGCCGTCGGCGCGTTCCTCGTCGGCATCGCCCTGTCCGGCGAGGTCGCCGAGGGCGCGAGCAGTCTCCTCACCCCGCTGCGGGACCTGTTCGCCGCCGTCTTCTTCGTCTTCTTCGGCCTGTCCACCGACCCCGCCGACATCCCGCCCGTCCTGCTGCCGGCCCTGCTCCTCGCCGTCGTCACCGCGCTCACGAAGATCGCCACCGGCTGGTACGCGGCACGCCGCGCCGGAATCAGGGGCGCGGGCCGCTGGCGGGCGGGCGGCACCCTGGTCGCGCGGGGCGAGTTCTCCATCGTCATCGCGGGCCTCGCCGTCGGCGTCGAGCCCCGCATCGGCCCCCTGGCCACGGCGTACGTGCTGCTCCTGGTCGTCATCGGCCCGCTGACCGCCCGCTGGACCGAGCCCCTGGCCCGCCGCCTCACCCGCCGGCCGGCCGCACACCGGGCGGGCCCGGCGGACGAGGACCGCGCCGAGCCGGCCACCCACGCCCACGCCTGACCGCCCGGGGCACCGGCCGGGCCCGGAGCGTCACTCCCGGCCGAGGATCCCCGCGGCCGCCCCGACACCCTCCCGGGTGCCGATCACGATCAGGGTGTCACCGCCGGCCAGCCGGAAGTCCGGCCCGGGCGACGGGACGGCCTCCGTCCGGCGCAGTACGGCGACCACGGACACCCCGGTGTCCGTACGCATCCGGGTGTCCCCCAGCCGCCGCCCGCTCCAGTACGACCCCGCCGGCAGCTCCACCCGCTCGGCCACCAGGCCCAGTTCGGCCGTCGCCAGCAGGTTCGGGCTGTGGTGGGCGGGCATCACCGCGTCGATGACCGCCCCCGCCTCCTCGGCGGTCATCCGCAGGGACAGCGCGGTGGCGTCCGGGTCGTCGGTGCGGTACGTGTTCAGCGTCCGGGAGCCGTCGAGGTGCGCGATCACCGACAGCCGCCGCCCCTCCCGCGTGGCCAGGTCGTACCGCACACCGATCCCCGGCAACGGCGTGTGCCCCATGCGCGCGGCGCCGCCCATGACCGTCCCCCTGCAAGAAGTGAGTGCCCCTACGGGCCATGACCGACGGCACCCTACGTCACTCCCCTCCCTCCCCGTAATCCACCCCACGCGGCCGCCGCCCGCGCCGGCACGACCTGCCCGCGGATCCGGGCGGGAGCGGGGCATGCCGTCTGCCGCTCCCGTCGGACGGCTCCCCGTGGCCCCCCGGCTCCCACATCGTCGCGACGAAGGCCGGCGGCTGGCCCGCCTGGACACAGCCCGCCGACTGGCCGGACTGCGCCGGCGGACACCGCATGGAGCACCTGCTGACCGTCACCGGCGACATACAGCTGGGCGACTGCGGCGGCGTCTACTTCTTCCACCGCCCGCAGTGCCCCGGCCACCCCTGGGACTGGCGCTTCGACTGCCACTGACCGCCGGACACCCGGCCGGCCCCGTCAGGACCGGGTGGCGGTCCCGCACCCCGCGTCGCCGCCCTCCCGCACGCGCGTCCCCACCGACGTGCTCCGGTCGTACGGGTCGACCGCGGGACCGTCCTCCGGACGCGAGGTCGCGCGCTCCGCGCCGAACTCGGGGGCGAAGTAGCCGGTGAAGGTGTCACAGCCGCCGTTGGTGGTGTCCCCCTTGTAGGAGACGAGGGAGAACGTACCCGGCTCGGTGACGACCTTCTCCGGGTCGTCCCAGCTCATCACGACCTCGCGGCGCACGATGGTGCGCACGACCTCGTCACTGCCCGCGGCGGCCCGCACCACGGGATAGACGTAGGTGACGTCGGTGGTCACCTCGACCGCCCCGAGCCTGCCCTCCCGGTACGTGATCCGCCCCCGCGTCTTCACCACGTCCCCGGCCAACCGGACCTCCGCCGCGTCGAACCGGCTGAACAGCAGCAGGGGATCGTTCTCCCGGCTGGGCGCGCGGAACGCGGCCGCCAGGTAGTCCCGCACATCCCGCTGATGCGGATTGATCGACGCGATCGCCTTCCCGGGCCGCTCCCCGCGCAGCACAGCGGGGTCCAGACTGGACGCGGCGAGGAAGTCGCGGGTCTTCTCCAGCGCCCGGGCGACCTGCCCCTTGCTCATCCAGCCGGTCGCCCGCGCCTCGGGCACCCCGATCCCGGCCGTCCCGTCCGCCCACCGCGCCGCGGGCGACCCCCGGAACGGCTGTTCCAGCGTGGGACCTGCGGCGGCCGCCGCCGTCGGCGGCGGCTGATCCGGACGCGCCGACTCCACACCGAGCGGCGCCCCCTCCCCGCCGCCGTCTCCGCCCCCGAACCACCCGGCCACCCACCCCGGAGCCAACGCCACGACCACCAGGGCGACCGCGACCAGCAGACCGGCCACGTACCAGCCCTTGCCCCCTCGCCGCCGGACCGGCCGGTGGCCCCGCCACGGCTCCGGCGGCCCGCTCTCCTCCCGCAGCCGCCGCGCCACCATCCGGGCCCGCGCCGACGGCTCCTCGGGAGCCCCCTCCGCCCCCGCCTCGGCGTCACGGAGGAAGCGCTCCCACTCCTCGTCCGGTATGGACTCCCCGCCCTTGCCCACGATGGGCCCGCCCCTCTCACCCACCCGGCCCCTCCCCAGGGCCGGCCACTGACAGGGCATCATCACACAACGCGGCCGACGCGATGATCACCTCGGCGGGGCCCGGGTCCACGTGCGGCGGACGCACGACTCGCACGAGACGCACGGGGTGGCACACCTGACCACTTGTGCGGGGTTGACTTCCACGGCTGACGATCAGCCGTCACCACGGCCGGCCTTCCGCAGGATGTGCGCGGCCATCAGCCGGCCGCCGATCGCGCTCAGCGTGACCGTCAGCGCGAACGACAGCGAGTCGTCCCACGACTTGCCCCGCACCTCGTGCCAGAACACGGCCGCGGTCCCGGACACGACCAGCGCGTAAGCGAGGAACGCCAGCCACCGTGTCACCCTGCGTTCACGCCACGAAGGCGCTGCCTCGTTCCCCGGCCGCTGATGCCTCGTCATGCCGTCCGGCTACCCCATGAGGGGAAGGACGTGTGGGAGACCCGTGTCATCACCGACCCCGGCCGACCCCGGCCGATGCCGACCGCGTCACCGCGGAACGGTCCGCCGAGTTCGCCACCGGCCCCCGACACGCCAGTACCCCACCCGCGACGGCAAGCGCACCCGCCTCCGTGCCACGCCCGCGGCCCTCGCCGTCCACAGGTCACCGCCGGCGGCCGGAGCGCGGTCGGCGCACCCGCGGGCACCGTGCTCGCCCGTGGTGCCGAGTCACCGGCGTGCCAGGTACCGGCGCATCAGCTGGTGTCCGCCCCACCCACCGGCCACCGCCGCTCCCACAGCCGCGGGCCAGGCCACCGTCTCCGGAGCACCCACCGCCGAGAGCAACGCTCCCACCCCACCGAACCCGGTGACGGCACCGGCGACCCACAACGCGAACCTGAGCCTCTCCGCCGTCCAGTGCTCCTGCCCCATGAGGCTCACCCTCCCCGCGTCAGCCATCCTCGAGCGACCGGACCTGACGGTCCGCGCCCCTCGGCGAACCCGCATACCCCGTGCAGGTGGGACTCAGCCACGCAGGTGGTCCCGCACACGAAACAGGTCCGCCACCTACTCTTACGAGCAGGTGGCGGACCTGGTACTTCACTGTCGGGGTGGCGGGATTTGAACCCACGACCTCTTCGTCCCGAACGAAGCGCGCTGCCAAGCTGCGCTACACCCCGATCGTCGCTGCTCTCGCGGCGACGACGTTTACTTTAGCCCACTGCCCGCTAGACACGAAATCCGGTTTTCGGGTGGCGGCGGACCGGGTTCGGGCGGGCGTGGTCCAGGGCGACGAGGAGGACGGCCACGGCGTAGAAGGAGAGGCCGACGAGGAGGGCGTTCGCGAGGACGCTCCGGTAGCCGTGCCGGGTGACGTCGAGGAAGGGGTACAGGTAGCCGCTGGGGGAGCCGGGGAGGAGTTCGCCCCGGGCGAGGGTGAAGGCCAGGTAGGCCAGGGGGAAGACGAGCCAGGTCGTGGCCTGGCGCAGGTGCATGCGGGCCGGCGGGGAGAGCAGGAGCCAGTCGAGCAGCGCGGCGGCCGGGAGCACCGTGTGCAGGGTGTGGGCGGCCAGGGTGGCCGCCCAGGCCGGGCCCGAGGGGGCGGGCGTCATCGAGAAGGGCGGGGTGGCGTCCGCGAGGAGCAGGTGGTGGACCAGGGCCGCCATGACGACGTAGAGCAGGGCCGCTCCCGTGACGGCGCCCGGCAGGGGGTGCCGGGCGAGCCACGCGCGGCGGGCGGAGGCCAGCATGACCACGGCCAGGACGAGCGCGCTCTGGACGGCGAAGTAGCTGAGGACGCGGGCCGGGCTGCCGAGGAGGAGCTCGACCACCACCGCGGCCGTCGCCAGCAGCGCCAGGACGGCGCGGTACGCCGCCGCCACCGGGCGGCGTACCAGGGGGATGACGGCTCGGGCGGGGACGGCCGAGGGCAGCAGCCGGGGTGACCTGCGCGGCAGGGCGGGCAGGTCCGGTATGTCCCTGGGTATCGGGGCGGTCATGCACCCCAGCGTGAGCGGACCGGGGAGGTGGGGCGACGTGGGTGGGCCGGACGGGTTACCGCAGGCCGCCCTGGTCGCGGTCGACGAGCGTGAGCAGGGTCGCCTCCGGGGGGCACGCGAAGCGGACCGGGGTGTACCGGCTCGTGCCGCAGCCCGCCGAGACGTAGAGGTAGGACGTGCGGCCGTCCGCCGTGTGGGTGGACAGGTCCTTGACGCGGTCGGTGTCCAGGTCGCAGTTGGTGACCAGGGCGCCGTAGAAGGGGATGCAGAGCTGGCCGCCGTGGGTGTGTCCGGCCAGGATCAACGGGTAGCCGTCGGCGGTGAAGGAGTCCAGGACGCGCAGGTAGGGGGCGTGGACGACGCCCATGGAGAAGTCCGCCGCGTCCGAGGGGCCGCCCGCCACCTCCAGGTAGCGGTCACGCTTGATGTGCGGGTCGTCCAGGCCGGTCAGCTCGACGGACGTGCCCTCGATCTTCAGGGTGCCCCGGGTGTTCGTCAGGTTCAGCCAGCCCGCGGAGTCGAACCCGTCCCGCAGGTCCTCCCACGGGTTGTGGACCGCGCCGACCACCGGGGGGTTGCCGTTGAGTCCGTGCCGGCCCTGCAGCTTCTCGATCAGGTAGCGGCCGGGGTTGCGCGGCGTGGGGCCGTAGTAGTCGTTGGAGCCGAAGACGTACGCGCCCGGGAACTCCATGAGGGGGCCGAGTGCGTCGAGGACCTCGGGGACGCCCTCCGGGTCGGACAGGTTGTCGCCCGTGTTGATCACGAAGTCGGGGCGCAGGCCCGCCAGGGAGCGCAGCCAGCGCTGCTTCTTGCGCTGGCCGCCGACCATGTGGATGTCGGAGACGTGCAGGACGCGCAGCGGGCGCATGCCGGACGGCAGGACGGGGACGGTCACCCGTCGGAGGCGGAAGGAGCGGGCTTCGAAGCCCGCCGCGTACAGCAGCCCGGCAGCGCCGGCCGCCGTGATTCCGAGGGGGATTCCGTATCGCGCGCGCATGGGTCCATCGTGTCAGACCCCGCGGGTTTCCTCCGAACGCCCCTGATGCGCGGCGGGCGTTAAAACAGCAGGCGTCCCCGCGCGCGCACCTGCGACAATCGAGTCATGACCACGCTCAAGTCGAAGCTGCACGCCGACCTCAACGCCGCGATCAAGGAGCGTGACGAGCTCCGCTCCTCGACGCTCCGGCTGACGCTCGCCGCGATCACCAAGGAGGAGGTCGCGGGCAAGGAGAAGCGCGAGCTCTCCGACGACGAGGTGCAGAAGGTGATCACCCGCGAGGCGAAGAAGCGCCGCGAGGCGGCGGACGCCTTTGCGCAGGGCGGGCGCCCCGAGCAGGCGGAGCGGGAGAAGGCGGAGGGCGAGGTGCTGGCCGCGTACCTGCCCAAGCAGCTGTCCGACGAGGAGCTGGACGCGATCGTCTCCCAGGCGGTGGAGGAGGCGAAGGCGGCGGGTGCCGAGGGTCCGCGGGCCATGGGTGCCGTGATGAAGATCGTGAACCCGAAGGTCGCTGGGCAGGCGGAGGGTGGCCGGGTGGCGGCCGCGGTGAAGAAGCTGCTGGCCGGCTGAACCGGGCGGCGGAGCGGTTCCGCCGCGCGTACCGGCGCGTACGACGTGGCAGCGCCGCCGCCGTGCACACCGGCGAGGACGACGTGAAAGTCCGACGGCCCCTGGCCCCCTGCGTACGGGGGTCAGGGGCCGTCCGGCGTGTGTGCCGCCTGCCGCGGGGCCGGTCAGTCGCGTCCCCCGGGCCCGTTGCCCGCGCCGCGGAGGAAGCCCTCCGGGATGGAGAAGGTCGGGTCCGGCTCGGTGCCCCCGTTGCCGCCTCCGCCGTTCCCGTTGCCGCCCCCGTCGCCGTTGCCGCCGCCGATCAGGCCGCCGATGAGGCCCCCGTCGCCGTTGTTGCCGTCGTCGCCGCGGTCGCCGTCCTCGTCGCCGCGGTCACGGTCACGGTCGGGGTCCTTGGCCTCCGGGATGTTCACGAGGTTGAAGGACGGGGCCTCCTTGCCCTCCAGGGCGCCGGTCATGGCGTCCTTCCAGATGGGGCCCGGAACCGCGCCACCGAAGACCAGGGGGTGGTACTGGCCGCCGATCCTGATGTCCTTCATCTGGACCTTCTGGCTGGCGCTGCCCACCCACACCGCGCCCGACATGTTCGGCGTGTAGCCGACGAACCAGGCGTTCCTGCGCTCGTCCGTCGTACCCGTCTTGCCGGCGTTGGCGCGGTCGCTGAGCCCGGCCGCCTGACCCGTACCGGAGTCGACCACACCCTGCAGCAGGGTGTTCACGGTGTCCGCGGTGTTCTCGCTCATCGCGCGGGAGCACGTCGACTTCGGCACCTCCAGCGACTCCTGCTCGTCGCCGACCCGCTGGGTGATCGACTCGATGGCGACCGGCGTGCAGTACATGCCCCGGGCGGCGAAGGCGGCGTACGCGCTCGCCATCGTCAGGGGGGAGAGGCCGGTGGAGCCGAGGGTCATCGAGGAGGGCACCTCGGGGATCTTCTTGCCGTTGCCCTGCACCACGCCGAGCTTGTCGGTCATGGTGACCACCGGGCACATGCCGATGTCCTCGATCATCTGCACGAAGTACGTGTTGACCGACAGGGCCATCGCTTCCTTGAGCGGGTACGGCCCCACCTCGGTCTCGTTCTCGTTCTCCAGCTTGTAGTTCGCGTCGTTCACCCAGGGCTTCTCGCACCCGCGCACCGTCTTCGGGTACGGCATCTCGTACGGGGCGGAGTAGGTCTGGGTCGGGGGCCTGCCCTCCTCGATGGCCGCGGCGGCCACGAACGGCTTGAACGTCGAACCCGTCGGGAAGCCGAAGTTGGAGCCGCCCCAGGCCGAGTCGACCGAGAAGTTGATCTCCGTCTCGTTCTTGCCGTAGCCGTACGGCTTGGACTGGCCCATCGCGACGATCTTACCGGTGCCGGGCTCGACCAGGGTGCTCGCGGCGGCGACCGAGTCCGACTGGTAGACGTGGTCCTTGAGCGAGTCCTGCACCGACTCCTGCGCCTGCGGGTCGAGCGTCGTGCGGATGGTCAGGCCGCCCTGGTTCCAGATCTTCGCCCGGTCCTCCCGGGTCTTGCCGAAGACCGGATCGTTGAGGAAGACCTTCTCCACGTACTTGCAGAAGAAGCCCGCGCCCTTGCCGGCCGTGATGCAGCCGTTCTTGGGCTTGCTGACGTCCAGGCCCAGCGGGCTCTTCGCGGCCTTCTCCGCCTCCTCCCGGGAGACGTCGCCGACCTCGGCCATCCGCTGGAGGACGGTGTTGCGCCGCTTGGTCGCCTCCGCCTCGTCGTTGACCGGGTCGTAGCGGCTCGGCGACTGGACCAGGCCGGCGAGGAGGGCGGACTCCTGGAGGTTGAGCTCCTTGGCGGGCTTGGAGAAGTACCGCCGGGCGGCCGCCTCGACGCCGTAGGCCTGCTGACCGAAGAAGGTGATGTTCAGGTAGTTCTCGAGGATCTTCTTCTTGCCCAGCTCCTCCTCGACCTGGATCGCGTACTTCAGTTCGCGGATCTTGCGGCCGATGGTCTGCTGGGTGGCCTGGGCGACCTTCGTCGGGTCGTCGCCCGCCTCCTCGACGAAGACGTTCTTCACGTACTGCTGGGTGAGCGTGGACGCGCCCTCGGAGACCTCACCGCTGCGCGCGTTCTTGTTGAGGGCGCGCAGGACGCCCTTCAGGTCCACCGCGCCGTGCTCGTAGAAGCGCGAGTCCTCGATGGCGACGATCGCCTTCTGGAGGTACGGCGAGATGTCCTTGAGTTCGACCACCGTGCGGTCGCGCGAGTAGACGGTGGCGATCGTGCCGCCGTCGGCGTCGAGGATGGTGGTGCGCTGACTCAGCGGCGGCGTCTTGAGGTTGGCCGGGAGCTCGTCGAAGCTCTCGACCGATCCCTTGGCCGCGAGGCCCAGCGCGCCCACAGCGGGCAGCGCGATGCCGGCCATGACGGCTCCCGCGAGGACACTGACACCGAGGAACTTGGCGGCCTGCTGCGTGGGAGACAGACCACCGCCCGAGCGCTTCTTTGGCATGGGAGCAGCCTACGTTCTCATTCGCCGGACAAGCGTAAATGCCTTGGCCTAAGCTGCACTCAACTGTCACAGCAGTGAGGCCACGTATCAATACGTCCGGCGACCCCGAATCGTTCCGGATCCTCTCGACTTTCTTCATATGAGATGCGTCGGAGGGTGTTGAGTCCGTGTCCGTATCCGCCTCGTGTGTCATGCGGTGCCCGTTGTGGCGCAACGGAACTGACCCGAAACACCCCCTATGTCGCGCATGTCGCCCCCTCACTCCCCCGGGTGATCTGCCGCTTACCCATAGTCCGTTCGGACCATTCAAGATTGGGCCCGCTGGGGGTGTTGCGCTGTGCCCACCTTCCGTAACGTCCTCAACTGGCGGCGGTGAATATGCCGCTGCCGCCGTGGGGGAGCCTCGATTCGGGAGAGGACGGCGCCGGTATGGGCTGGGTTACCGACTGGAGTGCGCAGGCTGCCTGCCGCACTACCGATCCGGATGAACTGTTCGTTCAAGGAGCAGCGCAGAACAGGGCCAAGGCGGTGTGCACCGGATGTCCGGTACGCACCGAATGCCTGGCCGACGCGCTGGACAACCGCGTCGAGTTCGGCGTGTGGGGAGGCATGACGGAGCGTGAGCGTCGCGCGTTGCTGCGCCGGCGGCCGACCGTGACCTCGTGGCGCAGGCTGCTGGAGACCGCGCGCTCGGAGTACGAGCGGGGGACGGGCATCCTGCCCCTCGACGACGACGAGGTCTACGAGAGCTACGCGGCCGTGGGCTGAGGACCTGGGGGTGCTCGGGCCCCCGGTCGCCCCGTTCGGCGCCCCGCCGGGGGCGCGGCAGGGCGCTCCGGGATGCCCAAGGTGTTCCGGGCAGCTCCGGCTCAGGTCGTTTCGGGCAGCTCCGGCCGGTCGGTCGCGAGCCGGTCGCCGATGTCCCGCAGCCCCGTGAGGTCGTGCACGTCGCCGGGCAGCGCGGCCACCTCGGTCACCGCCACCTCGGGGTGGAGCGCGGTGAAGCGGTCGCGCGTGCGCTGCTCGCGCGAGAGGAGCTGCATCCGCTCGGCGTGCAGCCTCAGCAGGCCCGCGGTGAGCCGGTCGACGGCCCCCTCCGGGGTCGCGGCGTCCGGGTCCACGGCGGTCTCCGTGCCGTCCGCTGCGGTCTCCGTGCCGTTCACGGCTGTTTCCGTGGCGTCCGCGGTGGCGGGGGAGCCTTCCCCGGGGACGTCATGGGCCGGTGTCACGGAGGGAGCGGATGCCCCGGATGGCGCGGGCGGTTCTGAACTGCCGTACGTTTCGGGAGAGTTACGAAGTCCAGCTTTCCCGCCCTCCTGATCCACAATGCGGGAGTCCTCAAGATTTTCCGCGGCGGCGAGCGCCCGCTCGGCCGACAGCCGGTCCGCGCCGCTGCCATGGACCCGGTTGAGCACCAGACCGGCCAGCGGCATGTTCTCCGCGGCCAGCCGCTCCACGAAGTACGCGGCCTCGCGCAGCGCGTCCCGCTCCGGGGCCGCCACCACCAGGAACGCCGTCCCGGGCGCCTGGAGCAGCTTGTACGTGGCGTCCGCCCGCGTACGGAACCCGCCGAACATCGAGTCCATCGCGGCCACGAACGTCTGGACGTCCTTCAGCAGCTGGCCGCCCAGCACCTTGCCCAGGGCGCCGGTCATCATCGACATCCCCACGTTCAGGAACTTCATCCCCGCGCGGCCGCCGACCTTCGCCGGGGCCAGCAGCACGCGGATGAGCTTGCCGTCGAGGAAGGACCCGAGGCGCTTGGGCGCGTCCAGGAAGTCCAGCGCGGAACGGGACGGCGGGGTGTCGACCACAATGAGGTCCCACTCGTCCCGCGACCGGAGCTGGCCCAGCTTCTCCATCGCCATGTACTCCTGCGTGCCCGCGAAGCCCGCCGAGAGCGACTGGTAGAAGGGGTTGCCCAGGATCGCGGTGGCCCGCTCGGGGTCCGCGTGCCCCTCGACGATCTCGTCGAAGGTGCGCTTCATGTCGAGCATCATGGCGTGCAGTTCGCCGCCCGCGGTGTCGTCGATGCCCTTCACCCGGCGCGGGGTGTTGTCGAGCGAGTCGATCCCCATGGACTGGGCGAGCCGGCGCGCCGGGTCGATGGTGAGGACCACCACCTTGCGCCCCCGCTCCGCCGCGCGCAGACCCAGCGCCGCCGCGGTGGTCGTCTTGCCGACCCCGCCCGCGCCGCAGCACACCACGATCCGGGTCGCCGGGTCCTCGAGCAGCGGGTCGATGTCGAGCGTGCGGGTGGGGGAGAGGTGGTGACGGGCCGGGTCGTGGGTCGCCGGTTCCGGACGACGGCTCATGACATCCCCTGCTTCCGGTGCTTGCGACGGGTGACGGGGCGGGTGCTGGAACGGGTCGGGCGGTGGAGGCCGCGGGGGCGGGACGGGCGGACGCCGTGGATCATGTGACGTCCTGTTCGCGCAGCTGCCGGGCCAGCGCGTACAGGCCGGCCAGGTCCATGCCCTCCGCGAGCAGTGGAAGTTCGTGCAACGGCACGCCGAGGTCCGCCAGCACGGCGCGCTGCTCCGTCTCCAGCGCGTACCGCTCGGCGTACTCCTCCGCCTGCGCGAGCAACGGCTCCACCAGCCGCTCGGCGTGTCCGCCGCGCCGCGCGCCGCCGAGGCCGGCCGCCGACAGGGCCCGCGCGACAGAGGAACGAGGGACCGACGCCACGAGTTCCAGCGCGGGGGCGTCCAGGACCTGCGGCCGCACCATGTTGACGATCACCCTGCCCACCGGCAGCCGCGCGGCGCGCAGTTCCGCGATGCCGTCCGCGGTCTCCTGGACGGGCATCTCCTCCAGCAGGGTCACCAGGTGCACGGCCGTCTCCGGCGACTTCAGCACCCGCATCACCGCCTGGGCCTGATTGTGTATCGGGCCGATCTTGGCGAGCCCGGCGACCTCGTCGTTGACGTTGAGGAAGCGGGTGATGCGGCCGGTCGGCGGGGCGTCCATCACGACGTAGTCGTAGACGAACCGGCCGTCGCGGTCCTTGCGCCGCACCGCCTCGCACGCCTTGCCGGTCAGCAGGACGTCACGGACGCCGGGGGCGATGGTGGTCGCGAAGTCGATCGCGCCGAGCTTCTTCAGGGCCCGGCCCGCGCTGCCCAGTTTGTAGAACATCTGGAGGTAGTCCAGGAGGGCCTGCTCGGCGTCGATGGCGAGGGCGTACACCTCCCCGCCGCCCGGAGCGACCGCGATCTTCCGCTCCTCGTAGGGCAGCGCCTCCGTTTCGAAGAGTTGTGCGATGCCCTGCCGGCCCTCGACCTCGACGAGGAGCGTCCGCTTCCCCTCCGTGGCGAGGGCCAGCGCGAGGGCGGCGGCCACCGTGGTCTTGCCGGTTCCGCCCTTGCCACTGACGACCTGGAGCCTGCTCACGTCTTCGAGCCTAAAGGCTCTCCGCGCGCCCCGTCGGCTCCGGGTGGCAGTTGCCGGGGGTGGCGCCCCCCGCGAGGGCGGGCCGCGCGGTCCTCGGCGGGGGTGCGGGGCGGGTACGCGGTGGTGGTGCGGGGCGGTTCGGCGGTGTGGTGGGGGACGGGCGCGCGGTGGTGGCACGTGGTGGTGGTGCGGCCGCCGGAAGCCGGGGCGGCAGCGGCTAGAGTCGGCCGCATGACCAAGTGGGAATACGCGACTGTGCCGCTGCTCGTCCACGCAACGAAGCAGATTCTGGACACCTGGGGCGAGGACGGCTGGGAGCTCGTCCAGGTCGTGCCCGGGCCGAACAACCCCGAGCAGCTGGTGGCCTACCTGAAGCGCGAGAAGCAGGCATGAGCGCCGTCGAGGCGAGACTGGCCGAGCTGGGCCTGAGCCTGCCGGAGGTCGTGCCTCCGCTCGCCGCGTACCAGCCGGCCGTGCGGTCGGGGCCGTACGTCTTCACCGCCGGGCAGCTGCCCATGGTGGACGGCAAGCTCCCGACGACCGGCAAGGTCGGCGCGGAGGTCACCCCGGAGGAGGCGAAGGACCTGGCGCGCACCTGCGCGCTGAACGCCCTCGCCGCGGTCAAGTCCGTCGCCGGGGACCTGGACCGGGTGGCGCGCGTGGTGAAGGTCGTGGGCTTCGTGGCCTCCGCGGCGGACTTCACCGGCCAGCCGGCCGTCCTCAACGGCGCGAGCGAGCTGCTGGGCGAGGTCCTCGGCGACAAGGGCGTCCACGCCCGCAGCGCCGTGGGCGTCGCGGTGCTGCCGCTGGACGCGCCGGTCGAGGTCGAGATCCAGGTGGAGCTGACGGACGCGTAGTCCCCGACGAGCGGTGGGGGCGGCGGTCGCGGGAACGCGGGCGCCGCCGCGCCGCGGATGCGGTCCGGCTCGGACCTCTCTCCGCGCGCTGATGCGTCCGGGTGAACGGGCCGCCGGCGGCCGGGGCCGAACGGCGCCCCGGGCATGGGACCGCGGCGCACGGGGTGGGGCCGTCGCGCGCCGGCCGGCGGTGCGGGGCCCCGGACCTTCCTGGTGCGTACGGGCCCTCCCCGCCCACCCCCGGGGGCACTCGAACATCCGGGCGTCACGGGATAGCCTCCGGCCATGGCGAATGCGCAGGCTGATGGGCAGTGGTACCCGCCGGAGTGGCCGGAGCGGATCCGGGCGCTCACCGACGGCGCCCTCACGCCGGTCACGCCGAAGCGCGCGGCCACCGTCATGCTCCTCAAGGACACCGGCGACGGCCCCGTCGTGCACATGCTGCGGCGCCGTACGTCCATGGCCTTCGCGGGCGGCGCGTACGCCTACCCCGGCGGCGGCGTGGACCCCCGCGACGACGACCAACGCGTCCGCTGGGCGGGCCCCGCGCGCGCGTGGTGGGCCGACCGGCTCGGGGTGGACGAGGCGGGCGCCCAGGCGATCGTCTGCGCCGCCGTACGGGAGACGTACGAGGAGGCCGGGGTGCTGCTCGCCGGACCCGCCCCCGACTCGGTCGTCGGTGACACGACCGGCGAGGACTGGGAGGCGGACCGGGCCGCGCTCGTCGCGCGGGAGACGTCCTTCGCGGAGTTCCTCGACCGCCGCGGACTGGTTTTGCGCTCCGACCTGCTGGGCGCCTGGACGCGCTGGATCACCCCCGAGTTCGAGGCCCGCCGCTACGACACCTGGTTCTTCGCCGCCAAGCTCCCCGAGGGTCAGCGCACCCGCAACGCCTCCACCGAGGCCGACCGTACCGTGTGGATCACCCCGCGCGCCGCGGCCGCCGGCTACGACCGGGGCGAGCTGCTGATGATGCCCCCCACCATCGCCACTCTGCGCCAGCTCGCGGCGTACGACACGGCCGCGGAGGCGCTCGACGCGGCTCCCGGGCGGGACCTCACGCCGGTGCGCGCCACCGCGCGCCTGGTGGAGGGCGAGATCGTGCTCACCTGGCCGGGGCACGACGAGTTCACCCGACACATCCCGACCGGGGGAGCCCCCGCATGACGGACGCGCACACGCTGCCGGGACAACCGCGGGGAGGTGTCCTCTCCGGCCCCGCCACCGCGCGTGCCGTCAACGTGCTCGCGCCCAACCCGTCGGCGATGACCCTCGACGGCACCAACACCTGGATCCTGTCCGAACCGGACTCCGACCTGGCAGTCGTGATCGACCCGGGCCCCCTCGACGACGGGCACCTGCGGCACGTCGTCGGCACGGCCGAGCGGGCCGGCAAGCGGATCGCGCTCACCCTGCTGACCCACGGTCATCCCGACCACGCCGAGGGCGCCGGCCGTTTCGCCGAGCTGACCGGCACGAAGGTGCGGGCCCTGGACCCGGCGCTGCGGCTCGGTGACGAAGGGCTGGCCGCCGGGAACGTCATCTCCGTCGGCGGCCTCGAACTGCGGGTCGTCCCCACCCCCGGCCACACCGCCGACTCGCTGTCCTTCCACCTTCCGGCGGACCGGGCGGTGCTCACCGGCGACACCGTCCTGGGCCGCGGCACCACCGTCGTCGCCCACCCCGACGGACGGCTCGGGGACTACCTGGACACGCTGCGGCGGCTCAGGTCGCTCACGGTCGACGACGGCGTCCACACGGTCCTGCCCGGCCACGGGCCCGTCCTGGAGGACGCCCAGGGGGCCGTGGAGTACTACCTCGCCCACCGCGCGCACCGGCTCGCCCAGGTCGAGACGGCCGTCGAGAACGGACACCGCACCCCCTCCGAGGTCGTCGCCCACGTCTACGCCGACGTCGACCGCGCGCTGTGGCCCGCCGCGGAACTGTCGGTACGCGCGCAGCTCGAGTACCTCCGGGAGCACGGCCTCATCTGACCGCCGGGCGGTGCGGAAACGAGGCGGAGGCCCGCTCCCTGCGGGGAGCGGGCCTCCGCCGTACGGCAGTGCGGACGGTCAGCGGGAGCGCTTCGCGAGGCGCTCGACGTCCAGCAGGATCACCGCGCGGGCCTCCAGACGCAGCCAGCCGCGCTGGGCGAAGTCCGCCAGGGCCTTGTTGACCGTCTCGCGGGACGCGCCGACCAGCTGGGCCAGCTCCTCCTGCGTGAGGTCGTGCACCACGTGGATGCCCTCCTCGGACTGCACGCCGAAGCGGCGGGACAGGTCCAGCAGGGCGCGGGCGACACGGCCGGGGACGTCCGAGAAGACCAGGTCCGACATGGCGTCGTTGGTCTTGCGCAGCCGGCGCGCGACGGCGCGCAGCAGCGCGGTGGCGACCTCGGGGCGGGCGCTCAGCCAGGGCGTGAGGTCGCCGTGGCCCAGCGCGAGCAGCTTGACCTCGGTCAGCGCCGTGGCGGTCGCGGTGCGCGGACCCGGGTCGAACAGGGACAGCTCACCGATCAGCTCGCCCGGGCCGACCACGGCGAGCATGTTCTCGCGGCCGTCGGGGGAGGTGCGGTGCAGCTTGACCTTGCCCTCGGTCACCACGTACAGGCGGTCCCCGGGATCGCCCTCGTGGAACAGGGAGTCGCCCCGTGCCAGGGTCACCTCGCTCATGGAAGCGCGAAGCTCCGCGGCCTGCTCGTCATCGAGCGCCGCGAAGAGCGGGTTCCGCCGCAGAACGTCGTCCACGAGTTCTCTCCTTGTCGACCTGCTCAGGGGATCTTCTTCCCCACGTACCAGGGGACCGTGGTGCCCATTTTGCCGGACGGTCCAAACAGTGTGATCTGTCACAAGGATGCCGTACAGGCCGGTCGGGGTATGCGGCAGGGGTCCAATTGGGCGCCGGACCGCAGGGACCGGGGCGGATGTCCGTGCCGGGTCGTAGGCTGGCCGGGTGTCCAAATCGCCGGTGAGAGCACAGGCCGAGGAGGCTGCGCGAGTGGGTGTACGTCGCGATTCCGCTGTGGGCGAACAGGGCTCCGATGGCGGTAGGGAATCGGCGAAAGCGGCAAAGGGGTCGCCGTCGAAGCAGCCGGGGAAGAGGGCCGCGGCCGGGAAGGACGCGCCCGCGAAGACGGCCGCCCCGTCGGGGCGGGGATCGGCGTCCGGGAAGAGGACCGCCTCGCCGGCGAGGAAGACCGCCCCCGCCGCCAAGAAGGCCGCCTCTGCGAAGAAGGCTGCCGCCTCCGGCAAGAAGGCCACCCCTGCGAAGAAGTCTGCCGCCTCCGGCAAGAAGGCCGCCCCCACGGCCGAGTCCAGCACCCCAGCCAAGAAGGTCGCCCCCATCAAGAAGGCCCCGCCCCCCAGGAAGCAGCTCGTCGCGCCCAAGAAGGCGACCGCGGCCGTGAAGGCAGCCCCGGCCGAGACCGTGGTCGAGCCGGCCGGGGACGAGTCGCGCACCGCGCTGGTCCGGCGGGCGCGCCGGATCAACCGTGAGCTCGCCGAGGTGTACCCGTACGCCCACCCGGAGCTGGACTTCGAGAACCCCTTCCAACTCGTCGTCGCCACGGTGCTGTCGGCCCAGACCACCGACCTGCGGGTCAACCAGACGACCCCCGCCCTCTTCGCGAAGTACCCCACCCCCGAGGACCTGGCCGCGGCCAACCCGGAGGAGGTGGAGGAGATCCTCCGCCCGACCGGCTTCTTCCGCGCCAAGACCAAGTCGGTCATCGGACTCTCCAAGGCCCTCACGGAGGACTTCGGCGGCGAGGTGCCCGGGCGGCTGGAGGACCTCGTGAAGCTGCCCGGTGTGGGCCGCAAGACCGCCTTCGTCGTACTGGGCAACGCCTTCGGGCGCCCCGGCATCACCGTGGACACCCACTTCCAGCGCCTGGTGCGCCGGTGGCGGTGGACCGGGGAGACCGACCCCGACAAGATCGAGGCGGCCGTCGGGGCGCTCTTCCCCAAGAGCGACTGGACGGACCTGTCCCACCACGTCATCTGGCACGGCCGCCGCATCTGCCACGCCCGCAAGCCCGCCTGCGGCGCCTGCCCCATCGCGGCGCTCTGCCCGGCGTATGGGGAGGGCGAGACGGACCCGGAGAAGGCCGAGAAGCTGCTGAAGTACGAGAAGGGCGGTCTTCCCGGCCAGCGTCTGAACCCCCCGCAGGCCTACCTCGACGCCGGCGGCAGGCCCGCCCCGCCGCTGGGGGCCGGATGACGGAGCGGCACACCGGGCGGCGGCCCGCGGAACGATCCCGGGGCGGCCGGGCGTTGGACCCGTCGGACGCGGCGGGAGGAGGGGGGTGGCGATGACGCGGACGAGCGGTACCCAGGGCGGCCCGGTGACGCTCAGCCAGGAGGGGCTGCCCGACTGGCTCCAGCCGGTGGCCCGCGCGGCGGAGACGGTCGCGCCCCGGCAGCTGAGCCGCTTCCTGCCCCCGGAGGACGGCGCGGGACGGCAGTCGGCCGTCCTCGTCCTCTTCGGCGACGGCGCGCGCGGCCCGGAGCTGCTCCTCATGGAGCGGGCGACCTCGCTGCGCTCGCACGCGGGACAGCCCTCCTTCCCCGGAGGGGCCCTCGACCCGGAGGACGGGGACCCGCAGGGCGACGGACCGCTGCGGGCCGCCCTGCGCGAGGCCGAGGAGGAGACCGGGCTCGATCCGTCCGGCGTGCAGCTCTTCGGTGTGCTGCCGAAGCTCTACATCCCGGTCAGCGGCTTCGTCGTCACCCCCGTCCTCGGCTGGTGGCGGGTCCCCAGCCCGGTGGACGTGGTCGACCCGAACGAGACCGCGCGGGTGTTCACCGTCCCCGTGGCGGATCTCACCCACCCGGACAACCGTGCGACCACGGTCCACCCCAGCGGCTTCCAGGGTCCGGCATTCCTGGTCGAATCGGCCCTCGTGTGGGGGTTCACCGCGGGTGTCATCGACCGGTTGCTGCACTTCGCCGGGTGGGAGCGCCCCTGGGATCGGGGCAAGCGGGTCCCCCTGGACTGGGGGTCATGACAGGGTGGGCGCCGTGCTGGGTACGACGAGGCGGGGCGTGAAGCGGTGAACGTGCTGGACATCCTGTTGCTGCTCGCCGCCGTGTGGTTCGCGGTCGTCGGCTACCGGCAGGGCTTCGTCGTCGGCATTCTGTCGGTGATCGGCTTCCTGGGCGGCGGACTCGCCGCCGTGTACGTCCTGCCCGTGATCTGGGACGCGCTGACCGACGACGCCGAGGTCGGCACGACCGCCGCCGTCGTCGCGGTCGTCGTCGTCATCGTCTGCGCCTCCGTCGGCCAGGCCCTGACCACCCACCTGGGCAACAAGCTGCGGCGGTACATCTCCTGGTCCCCGGCCCGCGCGCTGGACGCGACCGGCGGGGCGCTGGTCAACGTCGTCGCGATGCTGCTGGTCGCCTGGCTCGTCGGCTCGGCCCTCGCCGGTACGACACTGACCACCCTGGGCAAGGAGGTCCGCGGATCCACGGTGCTGCTGGGCGTCTCCCGGGTGCTGCCCGACCGGGCCGACACCTGGTTCGCCGACTTCTCCTCCGTCCTCGCGCAGAACGGGTTCCCGCAGGTCTTCAGCCCGTTCGCCAACGAGCCGATCAACGACGTACGGCCGCCGGACCCGGCCCTGGTGAACAGTCCGGTGGCGACGCGCGCGCAGCGCTCCATCGTCAAGGTCACGGGCACCGCGGAGAGTTGCGGGAAGGTCCTGGAGGGCACCGGGTTCGTCTTCGCCGCCCGCCGGGTGATGACCAACGCCCACGTCGTGGGCGGCGTCGACGAGCCGACCGTGCAGATAGGCGGCGAGGGCAGGAAGTACGACGCGAAGGTCGTCCTCTACGACTGGGAGCGCGACATCGCCGTCCTCGACGTCCCCGACATGAAGGCCCCGGCGCTGAAGTTCGCCTCCGGGGACGCGAGCAGCGGTGACGGCGCCATCGTCGCCGGCTTCCCCGAGAACGGCGCGTACGACGTCCGGGCCGCGCGGGTACGCGGCCGCATCACCGCCAACGGCGCGGACATCTACCACCGCGGGACGGTCCGGCGGGACGTGTACTCGCTGTTCGCGAACGTCCGTCAGGGCAACTCCGGCGGCCCGCTGCTGAGCACCGACGGCACCGTCTACGGCGTGGTCTTCGCCAAGTCGCGGGACAACGCCGAGACGGGGTACGCCCTCACCGTGGACGAGATCCAGCAGAACATCAGCGAGGGGCGTACCGCGAACCGTGAAGTGGACAGCGACAAGTGCGCGCTGTGAGGTGAGGGAGCGTCAGCCGCGGGGATGACGCAGACGTACGGAGACCCAGCGGGCTCGGCGACGGAGGATGCGCGGAATTCCCACCCTGAGGTCCGTTGCCGCCATCGGTGGTGCACCGCCTTGCTGGTGGGAGCTCACACCGCCCGCCTGACGGCGAGTGCGGGTTGCGTCACTGTAATCGTGCGTCCAGCCCATACCCCGACGTTTGCCCCCACCCCATGGTCGATAACCGCTTCGCGGGGGGCCAATTGGCCTATGCGGCAGGCAATTGGCGTTCGTCGGACAAGCGTTCAGGGTGCGGGGGGCGGAAGCGGTACCGAGTGCGTCCGTCCGGTCACCGGTCGGGTTCGGGATCCTTCAGCCAGTTGATCAGCTCCGTGGAGAAGGCGACCGGGTCCTCTTCGTGCGGGAAGTGCCCCAGCCCGTCGAACAGCCGCCAGCGGTAGGGCGCTTCGACGTACTGACCGGAACCCGCCGCGACGCGGGTGCGCACCACCGGATCCAGGGAGCCGTGCAGGTGCAGCGTCGGCACCCGCACCGGGCGCTTCATCCTGCGGTTGAACTGGAAGCCGTCCGGGCGGGCCAGGGAACGCACCATCCAGCGGTACGGCTCGATCGAGCAGTGCGCCGTGGAGGGGACGCACATGGCCCGCCGGTAGTTCTCCAGTGCCTCCTCGTCCGGCAGACGGGGCCCGGACCAGTCCTGGATCAGCTTCGCCACCAGCGCCCCGTCGTCCGCGGTGAGCTGCCGCTCCGGGATCCAGGGCCGCTGGAAGCCCCAGATGTGCGACATGGCCGCCGACTGCCTGGCGTCGGACAGCATCGCCGACCGCCACTGCCGCGGGTGCGGCATGGAGGCGACCGCGAGCCGCCGCACGAGCTTGGGGCGCATCGCCGCCGCCGTCCACGCCAGGTAGCCGCCCAGGTCGTGGCCGACCAGCGCGGCGTCCGGCTCGCCGAGGGAGCGCACCACCCCGGTGATGTCGAGCGCGAGGTTGGCCGGGTCGTAGCCGCGCGGTGTGCGGTCGCTGCCGCCCACCCCTCGCAGGTCCATGGCGACGGCCCGGAACCCTGCGTCGGCGAGCGCCGTGAGCTGGTGCCGCCAGGTCCACCAGAACTGGGGGAAACCGTGCAGCAGCAGCACCAGGGGTCCGTCGCCCAGCTCCGCGATGTGGAAGCGGGCACCGTTGGCCGCGACATCCCGGTGGATGAGCCCGGGGCTGCCGGGGATGTCGAGGCGTACGGCCGAAGCGGGTTGCGCCGAAGGGGATTGCCCCGAAGGGACGAAGGAGCCCGTCATGAGGACGAGCGTGCCACAGCCTCGATGGCGTGGGGGACCCGGTCCTCGGGCAGGGCGGGGCGCGGGTGCGGCTTGGCGTTCTGCAGCACGCCCGCCGTCTCCTTCACCGAGGCGGCGACCTTCTGCGGACCCCGGCCCTTCTTGGCCTTCTTGGCGAAGGTGACGCCGATCAGCGCGAGGACCCCGGCGATCAGCACGTTCGCCGCGAAGGACAGCAGGAAGCAGAGCGCGAGGTTCCAGTCGCTCCAGGTGTGGATGCCGTAGGCGAGGGCGAAGTTCAGCATCGGCAGGGAGAACAGCAGCAGCACCCCGGCCGCCGTGAACGCCCCGCCGCTGGTCGCGCCCCGTTTGACGTCCTGCCTGAGCTGCGCCTTGGCCAGCGCGATCTCGTCGTGCACCAGCGCCGACATGTCAGCCGTCGCCGAGGCGAACAGCTGGCCGATGCTGCGTTCGGCGCCGACCGGGCTGCCGTCGGGTGCGCTCATCGCGGTCTCCCTCTCCTGCGTACGTCCTGCGTACGTTCCTCGTGGCTGCGCGTACGGTCCAGTTCTTTTGTACCGTCTCGTCAGATCATGCCGGACCGTGCTGCCGATCGCCTGCCCCGCCCGCCACTTCGGCAACCGCGTCCCGCTCGGCGGCCTTCTCCCGGGCGAGCCGCCGGTGCTCGGCGGCCTTGCGCTCGTGGATCTCCGCCATGCGCAGGTGGTACGCCGGGTCGTCCTGCTCGTAGACGTCCGGGACGCCGTCGGAGTCCTCGTCGCGCTCCTCCTCGTCGGTCAGCCTGCGGTACTTGGCGTTGCGGATCTTCAACAGCACGGTCGCGAGGACGGCGGCGACCAGCGAGCCGGTCAGCACCGCGGCCTTGACGCTGTCCGTCATCGAGGCGTCGTCCGTGAAGGCGAGTTCACCGATGAGCAGCGAGACGGTGAAACCGATGCCGGCGAGCGACGCCACCGCGAACACGTCGGGCCAGGCGAGGTCGTCACTGAGCGACGCCCTGGTGAAACGTGCCGTCAGCCAGGTGCCGCCGAAGATGCCGAACGTCTTGCCGACGACGAGCCCGAGGACCACGCCGAGCGTCTCGGGCTGGGTGAACACCTCGGCCAGCGCACCGCCGGACACCCCCACGCCCGCGCTGAACAGGGCGAACAGCGGGACCGCGAGGCCCGCGGAGATCGGCCGGACGAGGTGCTCGATGTGTTCACCGGGGGAGTGCTCCTCGCCCTCCTCGCGGTGGCAGCGGAGCATCAGGCCCATGGCGACACCGGCGACCGTGGCGTGGATGCCGCTGTTGTACGTCAGCCCCCACACGACCAGTGCGAGCGGCACGTACACGTACCAGCCGCGCACACCCTTCCGCAGCAGCAGCCAGAAGACGACCAGGCCGGCGACCGCGCCGCCGAGCGCGGCGAAGTTCAGTTCGGCGGTGAAGAACACCGCGATGATCAGGATCGCGAACAGGTCGTCGACGACGGCGAGGGTGAGCAGGAAGGCGCGCAGGGCGCTGGGCAGGGAGGTGCCGATGACGGCGAGCACGGCCAGCGCGAAGGCGATGTCGGTGGCGGTGGGCACGGCCCAGCCGGCGAGGGAGCCGCCGCCGGTACCGCTGACGACCACGTAGACCAGTGCCGGTGCCGCCATGCCGCACAGGGCGGCGACGACGGGGAGCGCGGCGGCTTTGGGATCACGCAGGTCGCCGGCGACGAGTTCGCGTTTCAGCTCGATGCCGGCGACGAAGAAGAAGATCGCGAGCAGTCCGTCGGCGGCCCAGTGGGCCACGGACAGGTCCAGCCCGAGCGCGCCGGGGCCGAAGTGGAAGTCACTGACCTTCTCGTAGCTGTCGCCCAGCGCGGGTATGTTCGCCCAGGCCAGCGCCACGACGGCGGCGATGAGGAGCAGGACGCCGCCGACCGTCTCGGTGCGCAGCGCGTCCGCGACGTACGACCGCTCGGGCAGGGAGAGACGCCCGAAGGCCTTGCGGGGGGTGGGGGTGCGGGGGGCGGTCACAGGTCGTCCTCACGTGTTCGGGCAGCACTGATCGTGTGCCGACCAGACTTCCCGGCGCCCCATGAGACAACAGCTTTTCGCCCACCCTAACCAACCAGCCCCTGAGCTGCACCAGGGGCCGGGCCCGGCGGGGTGCCCCGGCGCGTCCGCGCGCCGGGGCACCCCGCCGTGGCCGGGGACCGCCCGCTCAGTCCTCGCCGGAGGTCTGCGGCAGCTTGGCCTGGATGAGGTCCATGACCGTGGAGTCCGTCAGGGTGGTGACGTCTCCGAGCTGACGGTTCTCCGCCACGTCCCGCAGCAGACGGCGCATGATCTTGCCGGAGCGGGTCTTCGGCAGCTCGGCCACCGGCAGGATCCGCTTGGGCTTGGCGATCGGGCCGAGCGTGGCGCCCACGTGGTTGCGGAGCTCGGCGACGAGGTCCTCGGTCTCCGCCGCCGTGCCGCGCAGGATCACGAAGGCGACGATCGCCTGGCCGGTCGTCTCGTCCGCCGCGCCGACCACGGCCGCCTCGGCGACCGACGGGTGGCTGACCAGCGCGGACTCGACCTCCGTGGTGGAGATGTTGTGCCCGGACACCAGCATCACGTCGTCGACCCGGCCCAGCAGCCAGATGTCGCCGTCGCCGTCCCTCTTCGCGCCGTCGCCGGCGAAGTACTTGCCCTCGAAGCGGGACCAGTACGTGTCGATGAACCGCTGGTCGTCGCCCCAGATGGTGCGCAGCATCGACGGCCACGGCTCGGTGAGGACCAGGTAGCCGCCGCCACCGCTGGGCACCTCGTTCGCCTCGTCGTCGACGACCGTCGCGGAGATGCCGGGCAGCGGGGTCTGGGCGGAGCCCGGCTTGGCGTCGGTCACGCCCGGCAGCGGGGAGATCATGATGCCGCCGGTCTCCGTCTGCCACCAGGTGTCCACCACCGGGGTGCGGTCCGCGCCGATGTTCTTGCGGTACCAGATCCACGCCTCGGGGTTGATCGGCTCACCGACGGAACCCAGTACCCGCAGGCTGCTGAGGTCGAACTTCGCGGGGATGTCGTCGCCCCACTTCATGAACGTCCGGATCGCGGTGGGCGCCGTGTAGAGGATCGTCACGCCGTACTTCTGCACGATCTCCCAGAACCGGCCCTGGTGCGGGGTGTCCGGGGTGCCCTCGTACATGACCTGGGTGGCGCCGTTGGCGAGCGGGCCGTAGACGATGTAGGAGTGGCCGGTGACCCAGCCGACGTCGGCCGTGCACCAGTACACGTCGGTCTCGGGCTTCAGGTCGAACACCGACCAGTGCGTGTACGCCGTCTGGGTCAGGTAGCCGCCGGAGGTGTGCAGGATGCCCTTGGGCTTACCCGTGGTGCCCGAGGTGTAGAGGATGAACAGTGGGTGTTCCGCCCCGAACGCCTCCGGGGTGTGGTCGGCGCTCTGCCGGTCCACCGTCTCGTGCCACCACACGTCGCGGCCCTCGGTCCAGGCGACGTCCTGGCCGGTGCGGCGGACGACGAGGACGTGCTCGACGCTGTCCACGCGTCCGACCGCCTCGTCGACCGCCGGCTTGAGCGCGGAGGGCTTGCCGCGCCGGTAGCCGCCGTCGGCCGTGATGACCACCCGCGCGTCGGCGTCCTTGATGCGGGTGGCGAGCGCGTCCGCCGAGAAGCCGCCGAAGACGACCGAGTGGGCCGCGCCGATGCGGGCGCAGGCCAGCATCGCCACGGCGGTCTCGGGAATCATCGGCATGTAGACGGCGACCCGGTCGCCCTTGCGGACACCCAGCTCCAGCAGGGCGTTGGCGGCCCTGGACACCTCGTCCTTGAGCTCGCCGTAGGTGATGGCGCGGCTGTCGCCGGGCTCGCCCTCGAAGTGGATGGCGACCCGGTCGCCGTGCCCGGCCTCCACATGGCGGTCCACGCAGTTGTAGGCGACGTTGAGCTCGCCGTCCTGGAACCACTTGGCGAACGGCGGGTTCGACCAGTCCAGGGTCTCGGTGGGCTCCGTGGCCCAGGTCAGCCGGCGGGCCTGCTCGGCCCAGAAGCCGAGCCTGTCAGCCTTGGCCTGTTCGTACGCCTCCGCCGTGACGTTGGCGTTCGCGGCCAGGTCGGCGGGGGGCGAGAAGCGACGCTCCTCCTTCAGAAGGTTGGCCAGGCTTTCATTGCTCACGGCATCTGCCTTTCCCAGGGGTGTCCGTTGTGTCCCAGGCCACAGCTCATCAGACCCGGGGGTGCGCTGACAAGGGCCGACGGGAAATTGGTTTAGACCTGTCGGGTCGAGTGGTCGTGCGACGTCCGTCACCCCTTCCCACGAGCCCGGGAGCGAGCCGGTTCAAGGGGTGTAACGCCTCTCACACCCGGACGCGCCGCCTCACATCGCCAGGTCCACGGCCCGCACCCGGTCGAACACCGTTTCCTCGTCCTGCTCCGTGAGGAGGTACGTCTGGGCCTCCCCCACGTGGAAGTACAGCCCGTGCAGTTCCAGCGCCCCGTCCTTCAGAGCCCGGGCCACGCAGTCGTGCGCACGCAGGTGCTCCAGCTGCTGCACCACGTTGGTCAGGCACAGCCGCTCGACCGCGTCGGCCGGCGTCCGCCCGGTCAGGCGCGGCGGGACCGCGCTCCTGGCGCCCAGGCGCTCCAGGCTCGGCTGCCCGTGCCGCAGCCAGCGTCTCAGCGGCGTACCGGCGCCGCCGCCCGGGCCGGAGTCGAGCAGTGCCTGCATGGCACCGCACCCGGAGTGCCCGCACACGGTGATCGACCGCACGGCCAGCACCTCCACGGCGTACTCGATGGCGGCGGCCACCGAGTCGTCGCCGCTCTCCGCGCCCGGCGGGGGCACGAGGTTGCCGACGTTGCGCACCACGAACAGGTCTCCCGGACCGCTGGACGTGATCATCGAGGTGACCACCCGGGAGTCGGCGCAGGTCAGGAACAGCTGGGCGGGCCGCTGTCCCTCACGGGCCAGCCGGGCCAGCTCACCGCGCACCAAGGGGGCGGTGTAGCGCTGGAACGTGCCGATGCCGCGCACCAGTTGGCTGCCGCCGGATCCGGCACCGGCGCCGGCGCCGGCATGGGCACCGTCCCGGTCCGGCTCCGGGGCCCGCGTCGGGTCTGCTCCACCTGCTCCGGCCGCCGCGTCCTTCGCGCCCGTGCCGGTTCTGTGTGCTGCGGTTCTGGAAGCTGCGGTTCCGAGTGCTCCGTCCGCTCCGCTCCCGCCGTCCGCTCCGCTCCCGCCGTCCGTTGCGTCGGCCGGGTCGGGTCGTGGGTCGCCGTCCGGCAGGAGGCCGGGGCGTTCGCACTGGTGATTGCGCCAGGCCGTCCAGGGCCGGCAGCGGCAGTGGGCCTCGGAGGCTCCGTCCGCCCCGGCGTCGACGCCGGGGAGGTGTGCGGAGGCGAGGGCGGAAGGTTCGGCGATCCGGACCCCGGAACGGCGGCCGGTGATCTCGACGGTGCCGCCCTGCGCGGTGTGTGTGCTCTGCCAGTCCTGCAGCGTCTCGTACGCCGCGTGGTCCATGAAGGAGCCGTCCAACGCGACGACGGCGTGGCTGCCTTGGGGGACGAGGTGCAGGGCCCGGCTGAGCCGGGGCACCGCGAGGAAGGTCAACTGCCCTCTGACGTGTACGTGGTGAACTCCTTCCTCCAGTTCGTGGGTGATGCGGGTGCGGGTGAGCCGGTGCAGGGCCACGCCGACGGCCACGGCGATGCCCAGGGCGACGCCCTCCAGGACGCCGAAGGAGACGACGCCGAGGGTGGTCACCGCGTAGACGAGTACTTCACGGTGGCGGGTCACCGTGCGGATGTGGTGCAGGGACACCATCTGGATGCCGACGGCCATCACCAGGGCGGCGAGCGAGGCGAGCGGGATGAACTCCAGGAGCGGAACCATCAGCAGCGCGGCGGCTACTACGAGAACGCCGTGCAGCATCGTGGAGTTCCGGCTCACGGCACCCGCGTGCACGTTCGCGGAACTGCGCACCGCGACCCCGGCCACGGGCAGCCCGCCGAGCGAACCGGAGACGATGTTCGCCGCGCCCTGACCGAGCAGTTCGCGGTCCAGGTCGGACCGCGCGACGCGAGCGCCACCGGGGCGGGCGGACGCCAGCTTGTCCACGGCGACCGCGCCGAGCAGCGACTGCACGCTGCAGACCAGCGTCGTGGTGAGGACGGCGGCGACGAGCCCGAGCACCGGGCCCTCGGGCAGGCCCGCCAGGGCGTGGTTGCGCCAGGAGGGCAGGTCGACCTTGGGGAGGACGAGGCCGGCCGCGGCGGCGATCGCGGTGGCCCCGGCGACCGCGACGAGCGCGGCCGGGATCTTGTGCAGCAGGAGTCCGGCCCGCCCGGGCAGCCGCGGCCAGAGCAGCAGCAGGGTCAGGGTCAGCAGGCTCACGAAGAGGGCCGCGGGGTGCACGTCGGCCAGTTGGGAGGGCAGCGCCCGCAGGTTGTCGGGGACGGAGCTCTGCGGGGTGCCGCCGAGGACGATGTGCAACTGGGCGACGGCGATGGTGACGCCGATTCCGGCGAGCATGCCGTGCACGATCGCGGGACTGACGGCGAGCGCGCCGCGTGCCACCCGCAGGCAGCCGAGTCCGAGCTGGGCGAGGCCGGCGAGGACGGTGATGGCGCAGGTCGTCCGCCAGCCGTACTGCTGGATGAGGTCGGCGGTGACGACGGTGAGTCCGGCGGCGGGGCCACTGACCTGGAGGGGAGAGCCGCCGATCCGCCCGGCGACGAGTCCGCCGACGGCGGCGGCGACCAGTCCGGCCTGGAGGGGTGCGCCGGTGGCGAGGGCGATGCCGAGGGACAGCGGAAGGGCGATGAGGAAGACGGCGACCGCGGCCGACACGTCGGCGCTCGCGATCCGCGGACGCCGGGGGCCGGACGGTGGCGGGCTGTGCGGTGGATGGGTGCGCTCGGTGTGGTTCGCGTCGGCGGTGCGGGCGGGAACGCAGGCTGACATGCCCGTCTCCTTCGGGTCTGCGCGGGCGCGTGACGGGTGGGCCCCACGGGGCGGCCGGCGGTCGCGGCCGAGGGGCATGCCCCGAAACGGCGGGATACGGCGACTACAGGGATTGATCAGTCACTATCAGTAAACGAATCGTAATTCAGAGTAAAGTGCTGGCATAGACTTTCCGGGCAAACGGAGTAGCGAATCACTCCGGCGCGTGAAGCATCCATTTCATCGGCTTGTCGTATTAATTCCTTCTTCGTTCCGTGCGACGTTGGCGGCGCTGTCGGCGAGGACCGGCACTGCACCAAGCAACGCCCTCATCGAGCTCGGCCCGAGAGAAGGAAGAAGGTGGGCGGATGGCCGCCACCCACAGGATCGCCGCGGGCACCGTGATCGCCGCGGTCTGCGTCGCCTCGCTCGCCGGCTGCGGGACCGGCGCCGACAACTCCGGGGAGCAGGCGCGGGACCAGGAGAAGGCCAAGCCGGCGCCGGCCCCGAAGAACGTCGTCCGGCTGATCGGCGACGGCTCCACCGCGTACACGGGGGCGCAGCCCCACCTGCCCCGGCCCGAGCGGATGAAGCCCGGGGAGAAGCCCCCGCAGTTCGTCGTCTTCTCCTGGGACGGCGCGGGTGAGGACAGCCAGAGGCTCTTCTCCCATTTCCGGAAGGTCGCCAAGGAGAACGACGCGACCATGACGTACTTCCTGAGCGGTGTGTACCTGCTCCCGGAGGAGAAGCGCGATCTGTACAGGCCGCCCCAGCACTCCCCGGGCCGCTCCGACATCGGCTTCAACGACCGGCGGGGCATCGCGGACACCGTGGAGCAGCTGCGGCTCGCCTGGCTCGAGGGCAACGAGATCGGCACCCACTTCAACGGGCACTTCTGCGGCAGCGGCGGCGGCGTCGGCGAATGGTCGGTGGCGGAGTGGAAGGACGAGATCGTGCAGGCCAAGAGCTTCGTGAAGACCTGGAAGACCAACACCGGCATGAAGAACGCGGCGCCACTGCCCTTCGACTACGACAAGGAACTCGTCGGCGCCCGCACCCCCTGCCTGGAGGGGCAGGAGAACTTCATGAAGGCCGCCCGTGAACTGGGCTTCCGCTACGACACCAGCGGCGTGAACAACCAGGTGTGGCCGAAGAAGAAGGAAGGGCTGTGGGACCTGTCCATGCAGCTGGTGCCCTTCCCCGGGCATTCCTTCGAGCAGCTCACCATGGATTACAACTTCATGGTCAACCAGTCCGGGACCACCACCCAGGGAGACCCCGCCAAGCACGAGATGTGGGGCGACCAGATGCGCGACGGTCTGCTCCAGGGCTTCGAGCGGGCCTACGAGGGCAACAGGGCGCCGCTGATCATCGGCAACCACTTCCAGTCCTGGAACGGCGGCACCTACATGCGTGCCGTCGAGGAGGTCGTCGAGTCGGTGTGCACCAGGTCCGAGGTGCGCTGTGTCTCCTTCCGGCAGCTGGCGGACTGGCTGGACGCGCAGGATCCCGCCGCCCTGGCGAAGCTGCGCACGCTCGGCGTCGGCGAGGCCCCGAAGAAGGGCTGGAAGTCCTTCCTGGCCGACGGCCCCGCCCCGGCCCCCAAGGGAGCGCCGGGGTCACCGGCGGCCAAGGAATGACGATGGGTGTCAGGCGGAGACCGTGACGCCCTCACCGAGCACGAAGTCGGGGTCGACCTGGGCCGCCAGGTCGACCCCCGTGCGCTCGTTCCCCCAGGACGCTGCGTTCTTCAGGTGGAAGTGGACCATCTGGCGGGTGTAACGCTCCCGGTCGCGCAGCCCGTACGCCGCGTCGGCGGCCGACCGCAGCAGGCGCAGTGCGCTGCGGTTGGGCTCCTCCAGTGTCGCGAACCGGGGTGGCCGGCCCTTCTCCATGGCCCGGACCCAGTCCGAGTGCCCCACCGTCGCCAGCAGGTCGTCCCCGGTCTCGGCGCGGAGGAAGTCGAGGTCGTCCGGGCCCTGCACCTTGTTGCCGACGACCTTGAGGAGGACGCCGAAGTCGCGGGCGTACTCCTTGTACTGGCGGTAGACGGAGACCCCCTTCCGGGTCGGCTCGGCGACGAGGAACGTGATGTCGAAGCGGGTGAACATGCCGGAGGCGAAGGAGTCCGACCCGGCGGTCATGTCGACCACGACGTACTCCTCGGGGCCGTCCACCAGGTGGTTCAGGCACAGCTCCACCGCACCGGTCTTGGAGTGGTAGCAGGCGACCCCCAGGTCGGCGTCGGAGAAGGGGCCGGTGACCATCAGACGGACGGCTCCGCCGTCGAGTCCCACCGGATGCGCGCAGGCGTCGTAGACCGGGTTGTCCTCCTGTACCCGCAGCAGCCTGGAGCCCTCGCCGGGCGGCGTCGTCTTGATCATCGTCTCGGCGGACGCGATGCGGGGGTTGGTGCCGCGCAGGTAGTCCTTGATCAGCGGCAGGTGATCGCCCAGTGAGGGCAGGGCGGCCGCCTCCGCCTCGTCCAGACCCAGCGCGGCTCCGAGATGCTGGTTGATGTCGGCGTCGACCGCGACCACCGGAGCCCCGCAGGCCGCGAGGTGACGGATGAACAGGGAGGACAGGGTCGTCTTTCCGCTGCCGCCCTTCCCCACGAAAGCAATTTTCATGTTCACCAAGCGTAGTACCGGTATCGCTGTGCGTCACAGTCGGGCGTGAAGAAGACCACTCCTTCGTGGGGCGGGCGCCCGGGGTGCGTAGGGTCGTACTCATGAGTACGACAGGCGCGACCGCCGACCCGCTCGCGGCCCTGGCCGCCCTGCCCGGTGTGGCCGACTCCGTGGAGTCCGTGCGCAAGGCCGTGGACCGGGTCTACGGACACCGGGTCATGCGGCGGCGCAGCAACGAGATCACGTCCGAGGCCGCGCTGCGCGGGGCCCGGGGCACGGCGGCGCTGGCGGGTGCGGACTGGGCCCTGGAGGAGGTGCGCCGGCGCAGCGACTTCAGCGGTGACGAGGAGGCGCGCACGATGGGCGCCGCCCTGCGCCTGACCGCGGAGGCCGGCCAGTTGCTGTCCATCTGGCGGCAGTCGCCCCTGAGGGTGCTGGCCCGGCTGCACCTGGTCGCGGCGGCCGACAAGGACGAGCGAATCGGGCGGCCCCGGCACGAGGGCGAGCCGGTCGACGAGCCGCTGATCGGGCTGCCGCTGCCGGACGCGGCGGAGGCGCACGGACGGCTGGAAGGGCTGTCCGAGCTGATCATCGCGGGCGGGTCCGCCCCGGCGCTGGTCACCGCCGCCGTGGTGCACGGGGAGCTCCTCGCGCTGCGCCCGTTCACCTCCCACAACGGTCTGGTCGCCCGTACGGCCGAGCGCATCGTCCTGGTCGGCAGCGGGCTCGACCCCAAGTCGGTCTGCCCCGCCGAGGTCGGCCACGCGGAGCTGGGGCGGGAGGCGTATCTGCGGGCGCTGGAGGGCTATGTCTCCGGCACGCCCGAAGGGCTGGCCGCCTGGATCGCCCACTGCGGGCGGGCGGTGGGTCTCGGGGCGCGCGAATCCACGGCGGTGTGCGAGGCGCTCCAGCGCGGGGCGGCATAACCGGCCGCGGGCGTAAAACAACGCGTGCGCCTGCGGGCGGCGCGCAGGGCCCGCACAGAGATGCGGCGGTACGAATACTCGTACCGCCGCTGGCACGTCCACCGCGTTACCAAGCGTCCTCGATATGTGCCCATCAGGTCGGGGACTTTGCCCGTCACCTGGTGCGGCTGGCCCGTAATCGACGGGTCGACGTCGCGTGGGTGCGCGGTGTTCATGCGCGGTCCGTGGGGCCTAAATGCGTTGTGAAGGTGATCCTCGCGGATGTCCTTGGTCTCGCGGGCCGTTAAGTCCTTTGTACTCCGGGTTCGAAGCAAGGGGAAGTCTTGACCCTGCTTCTTTACTTTTGGGTTCAAATAATCGTCATACGGGCGGCAAGGACGATTTCTTACGACCCGGGCGGTCAGGCCGCCGTCGTGCGGCGCCGGCTGGCGTACCAGACGAGCCCGGCGGTCGCCGCCGCGGCTCCTATGGCGGCCGCCGCGACCAGTGCGGGGCGGGGAGGCACGGAGAAGGCGGGGAAGCGCTGCTTGAGCCGGACCGGCCGGTGGAAGTCGAGGATCGGCCACTCGCGGGTGAGGGCCTCGCGGCGCAGCGCGCGGTCCGGGTTGACCGCGTGCGGGTGTCCCACGGACTCCAGCATCGGCACGTCGGTCACCGAATCGCTGTACGCGTAGCAACGGGCCAGGTCGTAGCCCTCGGACTCGGCCAGTTCCCGGACCGCCTCGGCCTTGGTCGGACCGTACGCGTAGTACTCCACCTCACCGGTGAAGCACCCGTCCTCGCCGACCACCATGCGGGTGGCCACGACCCGGTCCGCGCCGAGGAGCTCGCCGATCGGTTCGACGACCTCGGCACCCGAGGTGGAGACGATCACGACGTCGCGGCCCGCGGCGTGGTGCCGCTCGATGAGGGTGGCTGCCTCGTCGTAGATGATCGGGTCGATCAGGTCGTGCAGCGTCTCGGCCACGATCTCCTTGACCTGCTGCACGTTCCAGCCGCGGCACAGGGCGGACAGGTACTTGCGCATGCGCTCCATCTGGTCGTGGTCCGCGCCGCCGGCGAGGAACACGAACTGGGCGTACGCGGTCCGCAGGACCGCCCTGCGGTTGATCAGACCGCCTTGGTAGAACGACTTGCTGAACGTGAGTGTGCTCGACTTCGCAATGACCGTCTTGTCCAGGTCAAAGAAGGCGGCTGCGCGGGGCAGGGAGTGGTTTTCCACATCCCTGAGCATAGGCGCAGCCCATTCGGCGTAAGGTGGGGCGCGTGGGTTTGCCTGAGAAGGGTCTCGGGTACACCATGGAAGTCACGGATCGTTCGCGACCGTGCTAACCCGGTCCGACTCCTCCCCCCCCGAGTCGGCCGTGGGGACGACCCCCGCTCTCCCCCCCGGCGGGGGTCGTCGCATGTCCGGACGCGTTTTCTTCCCTCTTTCGGCCCTATGGACACCGCAGCGGTGACGTCGCTTCAGCTTCTTGTCATGTGCGCGACTAGTTACTGGGGGTAGTCGTCGGACTGCTCTGCGGGGCTCGCACAGAAGGCCCGTCGGGCTCACCGCTATGGGTGACCGCGATATTCACAGCTGCCCTCTTGTCCACAGAAATCAACCAAGATCCACGAGTTTTTCCGGATCGCTGCACCGTGATTCCTGCGCGACCCGCTCGCCGCGAGTTCACACCCGCTTCCGTTTGCCGGGGCGCGCACGGCCGGTTTCCGCCGGCCGCTGATCGGAGGACCGCTCGCCGGTTCTTCACACGCCTGGGAATCGCGCGGCCGCAGGGCCGTGCGCAGCCCGCAGCGAACGGGGACGCACATGAACGGAATCATCACGCACGACCCACCGCCCGCCTCCGGAGGCGGGCGACCGGGCGCACCGCTGATCCTCACCGAGGACGCCGGACTCCTCGACGACCTGTTGCGCCTGTGCGCGGCGGCCGGCGCCACACCGGAGGTCCATCCCGGAGTGCCCGGACCGAGAGGCAGCTGGGAGGCGGCGCCGCTCGTCCTGGTCGGCGACGACGCCGCCCGGCGGGTGCGCGGGGCGGCACGCCGGACCGGTGTGGTGCTGGTCGGGCGGGACCAGGACGACCCGGGGGTCTGGCGGCGGGCCGTCGAGATCGGCGCCGACCACGTACTGATGCTCCCCGACGGGGAGCAGTGGCTGGTCGACCGCATCGCCGACGTCGCCGAAGGCGTCGGCCGGCCCGCCCTCACCGTCGGAGTCATCGGCGGCCGCGGCGGTGCCGGAGCCTCCACCCTCGCCTGTGCGCTCGCCGTCACCTCCGCGCGGGAGGGACTGCGCACGCTGCTCGTGGACGCCGATCCGCTCGGCGGCGGACTCGACGTGGTCCTCGGCGGGGAGGCGGCCGAGGGACTGCGCTGGCCCGCGTTCGCCGCGTCACGCGGACGGGTCGGCGGCGGCGCCCTGGAGGAATCGCTGCCGGAGCTCCACTCGCTGCGGGTCCTCAGCTGGGACCGCGGCGACTGCCTCGCCGTGCCGCCCCCGGCCGTCCGCGCGGTGCTCGCCGCGGCCCGGCGCGGGGGCGGCACCGTCGTGGTCGATCTGCCGCGCCGCGTCGACGACGGGGTCGCCGAGGTCCTCGCCCAGCTCGACCTCGGACTGCTCGTGGTCCCCGCGGAACTGCGCGCCGTCGCGGCGGCTGGCCGAGTCGCCTCCGCCGTGGGCATGGTCCTGCGCGATCTCAGGGCCGTGGTGCGCGGGCCCTACGCGCCGGGGCTGGACGACCGCGAGGTGTCCCGGCTGCTCGGGCTGCCCCTCGCGGGCGACGTGCCCGTCGAGCCCGCCCTGCAGCGCCCCGAAGGCGCCGGGCGGCCGCCGGGAGCGTCCGGCCGGGGTCCGCTCGCCCGCTTCTGCAAGGAGTTCTGGGAGCGCGCGCTGGTCGAGGGGAGGGCGGTATGAGGGGGCCGGCGGTGAGCGGGGCGGTGATGCCCCCCGGTCTGCTCGACGGGGTGCGGCGGTGGCTGGCCGAGAGCGGGGCCGAGCCGACGCCCGCCCGGGTGGCGCAGGCGCTGCGCGACCAGGGGCGGGTGCTCGGGGACGCCGAAGTGCTGGGAGCGGCCGAACAGCTGCGGTCCGAGCTGGTCGGCAGCGGTCCGCTGGAGCGGCTGCTGGCCGATCCGACGGTGACCGACGTCCTGGTGTCGGCGCCGGACCGGGTCTGGGTGGACCGGGGTGGCGGGCTGGAGCTCAGCGACATCGCCTTCCCCGACGCGACGGCCGTCCGGCGCCTGGCACAGCGGCTCGCCGCGGTGGCCGGGCGGCGACTCGACGACGCCCGGCCCTGGGTCGACGCCCGGCTGCCGAACGGGACGCGCCTGCACGCGGTGCTGCCCCCGGTGGCGGTGGGCTGCACCTGTCTCTCGCTGCGCGTCGTACGCCCGCGCGCCTTCACGCTCGGCGAGCTGGTGGCGGCCGGCACGGTGCCGCCGGGCGGGGACCGGCTGCTGCGGGCACTGCTGGACGCGCGGTTGTCGTTCCTGGTCAGCGGAGGGACCGGCAGCGGCAAGACGACACTGTTGAGCGCGTTGCTGGGACTGGCCGGGCCGGACGAACGGATCGTCCTGGCGGAGGACTCGGCGGAACTGCGTCCGGATCACCCGCACGTCGTGCGCCTGGAGACCAGACCGGCCAACCAGGAGGGCGCGGGTCTCGTGACCCTGGAGGACCTGGTACGGCAGGCGTTGCGGATGCGGCCGGACCGGCTGGTCGTCGGCGAGGTCCGCGGCCCGGAGGTGACCCATCTCCTGGCCGCCCTCAATACCGGCCACGAAGGCGGCTCGTGCACGGTCCACGCCAACGCCGCCGCCGACGTACCGGCCCGGCTGGAGGCCCTCGGCACGGCCGCGGGCCTCGACCGGTTCGCCCTGCACAGCCAGCTGGCGGCCGCCCTGTCGG
Source organism: Streptomyces pilosus (assembly GCF_014649835.1). GTDB lineage: Bacteria > Actinomycetota > Actinomycetes > Streptomycetales > Streptomycetaceae > Streptomyces > Streptomyces pilosus. The sequence continues at coordinate 562,512 of NZ_BMTU01000003.1, forward strand.
TGGTGCTCCACCTCGTGCGCGACCGGAGCGGCCGGCGGCGGATCGCCGAGGTGCACGTGCTGGAGCGGGACCCGTCGGGGCTGGTGCGCACCGTGCCGGCGCTGCGGTGGGGCCCGGAGGCGTTCGTCCGGGAGCCGGGCTGGGAGCGGTTGCGGGAGCTGCTCCGGCTCCGGGGCGGGGACGGGCCGCGGGAAGGGGCCGCGGGATGAGCGGGTCCGCCGGGATGTCGACGGGCGCGGCCGTGGCGTGCTTGGGAGTCGCCGCCTGGCTGCTGGGCGGCGGGTGTGCCGGTTCCCGGCGGGTGCGGCTGCTGCACGCCGGTGGTGGCGCGGTGGGGACCGGGCCGCCCGGATGGTCCCGGGTGGCCGGCCAGTGGGCGCGTGTCCGTGGGCGGCTGCGGGCCGAGTGGTGGTCACTCGCCGCCGGGACGGTGCTGGCGGTACTGGGCGCGTCCGTGTTGCCGGTGCTCGCGGGAGCGGCCGGAGTGCCCGTGCTCCGGCGGGTGCGGCGGGCCGCCGGGGCCCGGCGGGCCCGCGAGAGGCGCGGCGACGCGGTGATCGCGCTGTGCGGGGCGCTCGCCGGTGAAGTGCGGGCCGGGCGACAGCCGGGTGAGGCGCTGCTGGTGACCGGGCGGGACTCCGGTGGGCTCGGTGACACACAGGCCGCCGTGCTGGCGGCGGCGCGGTTCGGCGGGGACGTTCCGCACGCGCTCGCGGCGGCGGCACGGGAGCCGGGCGCCGAAGGGCTGCGGGGACTCGCGGCGTGCTGGCGGGTGGCGGTGGACCGGGGTGCCGGTCTCGCGGCCGGGCTCGACCGGCTGGAAGCGGCGCTGCGTGCCGAACGGGACCAGCGGGCCGACCTGCGCGCCCAGCTGGCCGGGGCCCGTGCGACGGCGGTGATGCTCGCCGGGCTCCCCGCCGTCGGCCTGGCGCTCGGCGCGGCGCTCGGCGCCGACCCGCTGCGCATCCTCCTGCACACCCCGTCGGGACTGGCCTGCCTGGTCGCCGGTGGCGTGCTGGAGGGCGCGGGCCTGTGGTGGGCGCTGCGCATCGTGCGGGGCGCCGAGGAGGTGACGGGATGAGCGGGGACGCCGTCCACAGGCTGGGGGCGGTGCTGGGGATCGTCTCGGCGCTCGTCTGGTCGGTGGGGTGGTTCCGGCGCTCACGGTCCGCGCGGGCGGTGCGGCGGCGACTGGCCGGGGTACTGGCGCCGGGGCGGGCGGCGCCCGCGACCGCCCCGGCTCTCGCGCCGCTGCGTTTCGCACGGGGCCGGTTGCCGCTCGCGGGTGTCGTGGGCGCCGGATGGTGGCTGGTGGGCGGGCCCGCCGGAGTGCTGGTGGGCCTGGCGGCCGCGGTCGGGCTGTGGCGGTGGCGGCTGCGGCAGAGGAAAGCCGCTGAGGACGCCCGGGAGGCCGGGACCGCGGAGGCGGCACGCCAACTGCCGCTGGCCGCCGATCTGCTGTCCGCCTGCATCGCGGCGGGGGCCGGTCCGGTCCTGGCGGCGCAGGCCGTCGGAGAGGCCCTGGGCGGCCCCGTCGGGGACGCGCTGGCGCGCGGTGCGGCGGAGGTGCGGCTCGGCGGTGAACCGGCCGAGGCCTGGCGCCGGCTGGCCGCGATGGAGGGCGCCGTGCCGCTGGCCCGGCTGCTGGAACGGGCCGACGTGTCCGGGCTCCCCCTGGCCGTCCCCGTGGGCCGGCTCGCCGCCGAGGCCCGAGCCCGGTGGGCCCGCGCGGCGACGGCTCGGGCCCGGAGGGCGGCCGTCATGGTCAGCGCCCCGGTGGGGCTGTGCTTCCTGCCCGCGTTCATCGCGATCGGTGTGCTTCCCGTGGTCATCGGGCTCGCGGGCGGAGTGCTGGGAGGAGGTGGTGGATGACCGGGGACGACCTGTGGCGACCGGGCCCAGCAATCAGTGACCACAAGAGCAGGACGACTTCTCCATACGGGGGTTGAGATGTATCAGGCGGTACGGGCACGACTGCGTGCCCTGGTGAGCGGAGCACGTGCGGCACGGAAGGACGGCGGGATGGTGACCTCGGAGTACGCCATGGGCATCGTGGCGGCGGTGGCGTTCGCCGTGGTGCTCTACAAGGTCGTCAACAGCGGACCGGTCAGCACGGCACTGCGGAACATCGTGCAGCAGGCACTCGATGGCCGGATGTGAGCGGCGCGGGGACCGGGGGTTCGTGACGGCGGAGGCGGCCATGGTGCTGCCCGTGCTGGTGATGTTCGCGACGGCGCTGGTCTGGGGCCTGATGGTGGTGGCGGCGCAGATCCAGTGCGTGGACGCCGCCCGCACGGGCGCCCGCGCGGCGGCCCGGCAGGACCCTCCCGACGCCGTGGTCGACGTCACCCGGGCAGCGGCACCGCCCGGCGCGCGGGTCACGGTGAGCCACGAGGCCGGACACGTCCGCGTGGTCGTCGTGGCCCGGCCTCCGGTCCTGCACGGGTTGCCGTTCGACCTGCGGGAGGAGGCCGTCGCGGCGGTGGAGCGGTCGGACGGCGAGACGGCGGGGGCGGGGGCATGAGGGCCCGGTCACGCGAACGGCGGCTCCCGGCGGTCCCGGGCACCGTGCGCGGCACCGGGCGGCGGCCTGGACGCCCGAGCGGGCCGGGCGGACCGGGCGTCCCGGCCCGCCCGGCGGCCGGCCGTGCGCCGGGTCCGGGCGGCCGGCCGCCCGGAGACGGGGAGCGAGCCGGCCGGAGAGGTGTGGCCTGCGCCGAGCGAAGAGGTGTGGCCCTCGCCGACCGGGGGTCCGCGACGGTCTGGAGCGTCGGTGCGATCGCCGTGTTGTGCGTGGTGTTCGGCATCGTGCTCGCCCTCGGGCACGCGGTCGTGGTCCGGCACCGGGCGGCCGGGGGCGCGGACCTGGCGGCGCTCGCCGCGGCGGACCACTGGGCCGAAGGGCGTGCGGCCGCGTGTGCGCGGGCGGACCGGGTGGCCCGCAGGCAGGACGCGAGGCTCGTACGGTGCGCGCTCACCGGCGAGGTGGCGGACGTGTCGGTGGCGTCCGGGCACGGGCCGTTCACGGTGGAGGTCAGGGCACGGGCGGGCCCTGCCGCAGGCCCACCCGAACCCCCACCGCCGCCGGGCACGGCCGGGGTGCCGTCCCGGGTCCGCGGCCCGGTCCTGCCCGCACTGCCCGCGTCGTCCCTGTCCGGTGGTGGCCGGGGTGGCGGGGTTCGGGACGCCGGTTGCGTCCCCGGAGTCCACCTCGACGCGGGCGTCCGCCCGGGCAGAACCCCGCCCGAGGTCATCCCCTGATCCGTACGGGCAGAAGGCGGAGTTCACCCCGATGCAGGCGTCCGCCCGGGCAGAACCCTGCCCGGGCAGCGCGGAATTCAACCCGACTCAGCAGTCCGTCCGGGCGGTTCCGACTCCGTGGTCCCGTCCGTGCCGGCCGCGCCCGCCGTCCCCCCGGGCTTCTCGACCGGCGCGCCCTCCAGCAGCACCGTGAGCAGCCGCACCGCGCCCCGCTTGTGCAGGGGGTCGTTGCCGTTGCCGCACTTGGGGGACTGGATGCAGGAGGGGCAGCCCGCGTCGCACTCGCAGGAGGCGATGGCCTGGCGGGTGGCGGTGAGCCAGGAGCGGGCGGTGTGGAAGGCGCGTTCCGCGAAGCCCGCGCCGCCCGGGTGGCCGTCGTAGACGAAGACCGTCGGGAGCAGCGTGTCGGGGTGCAGCGGGACCGAGACACCGCCGATGTCCCAGCGGTCGCAGGTCGCGAAGAGCGGCAGCATGCCGATCGACGCGTGCTCGGCCGCGTGCAGCGCACCGCCGAGGATCTCCGGGCCGATCCCGGCCCGGTCCAGCTGGTCCTCGGTGACCGTCCACCACACCGCGCGGGTGCGCAGCGTACGCGGAGGGAGGTCGAGCTTCGTCTCGCCCAGCACCTCGCCGGTGATGTGGCGCCGGCGCAGGAAGGAGACCACCTGGTTGGTGACCTCGACGGAGCCGTAGCAGAGGCGGCCGTCGCCCCAGGGGATTCCGGTGTCCGTCTCCAGCACGGAGATCGACGTCGTGTCCCGGGCCACCGTCGTGTAGGTGGGGCTCGCCCGCTCGACCAGCGCGACGGAGTCCTCCAGGTCCAGGGAGCGCACGAGATAGGTGAGGCCCTGGTGCAGGTGGACGGCGCCCTCGTGGACGCTCGTGTGGGCGGCGCCCGCGTCGACCGTGCCGAGCAGCCGTCCCGTCCCGGTCTCGACGACCTGCACGGGGCGGCCGCCCCCGCCGCGGATGTCGGTCAGGTCGGCGGCCCGTTCGCGCCGGGTCCAGTGCCAGGCCCTCGTCCGCCGGCGCAACAGCTTCGCTGCCTCCAGCTGCGGCAGGAGATCCTCGGTGGCCGGGCCGAAGAGGGCCAGGTCCTCCTCCGTCAGCGGAAGCTCCTCGGCCGCCGCGCACAGGTGCGGGGCGAGCACGTAGGGGTTGTCGGGATCGAGGACGGTGGACTCCACGGGCCGGTCGAAGAGCGCCTCGGGGTGGTGGACCAGGAAGGTGTCCAGGGGATCGTCGCGGGCGACCAGGACGGCGAGGGCCCCCTGCCCGGAGCGTCCCGCGCGGCCCGCCTGCTGCCACAGGGAGGCCCGGGTGCCCGGGTATCCGGCGATCACCACGGCGCCCAGGCCGGAGACGTCCACGCCGAGTTCGAGGGCGTTCGTCGCCGCGAGACCGAGGAGTTCACCGGAGTGCAGGGCGCGTTCGAGGGCGCGGCGCTCCTCGGGGAGGTAGCCGCCCCGGTACGCCGCGACCCGCCGGGCGAGTGAGCGGTCGACCTCCGCGAGGCGTTCCTGCGCGATCACCGAGATCAGCTCGGCTCCGCGCCGGGAGCGCACGAAGGTCACCGAGCGGATGCCCTGCATGGTGAGGTCGGTCAGCAGGTCGGCGGCCTCGGCGGTCGCCGTACGGCGGACCGGGGCGCCCTTCTCGCCGTGCAGTTCGGTCAGCGGCGGCTCCCAGAGGGCGAACACCAGTTCACCGCGCGGTGAGGCGTCGTCGGCCACTTCCACCACCGGCAGGCCCGTGAGGCGGCCGGCGGCCACCGCGGGTTCGGCGGCGGTCGCGGAGGCCAGCAGGAACACGGGCGAGGCGCCGTAGCGGGCACACAGCCGCCGCAGCCGGCGCAGCACCTGCGCGACGTGCGAACCGAACACTCCCCGGTAGGTGTGGCACTCGTCGACGACGACGTACTTCAGCGACTTCAGGAAGGAGGACCAGCGGGGATGGGACGGCAGGATTCCCCGGTGCAGCATGTCCGGGTTGGTCAGAACGTAGTTGGCGTACTGGCGGATCCACTCGCGTTCCTCGAACGGCGTGTCGCCGTCGAAGACCGCCGAGCGCACCGAATGGCCCAGTGGTTGTGAAAGTTCCTTCACGGATCGGCACTGGTCCGCGGCGAGGGCCTTCGTGGGGGCCAGGTAGAGGGCGGTCGCCCCGCGGCCGTTCGGGGCCTCGGAGCCGTCCAGGAGCGTGGACAGGACCGGTGCGAGGTACGCCAGGGACTTGCCGGACGCGGTGCCGGTGGCGACCACGACCGACTCGCCGTCCAGGGCGTGCCCGGCGGCGCGTGCCTGGTGGGCCCAGGGCCGGTCGATGCCCGCCGCCCGCACGGCGGCGACGACCTCCGCGCGGATCCGGTCCGGCCAGGCGGCATGGCGGCCCGCACGCGGGGGCAAGTGCTCCGTATGAGTGATGCGCGAAGCCCTGCTCGGTCCGGACGCGAGCCGGTCCAGGACGGCGTCCGGCGCGGTCCTGGACGGCGTGTCCGCCGGGGGTCGATCGGATCGGTGATTCTCGGCCATCGGCACCGAGTGTGTCACTGGCGTGACGGACAATGGGGCCAAGGCGTCGTGCACGCCTGCCGGTAAGTGATTGAATGCCATCGCGGCTGGCGAACCGTCCCGGGGGCTGAGCCGAGATGCCCCAAGGGCGACCGCTCGATAGCTAGGTGCTGGAGGATCCGTGGACCTGTCCCTGTCGACCGAGACCATGGGCGATCGCACGATCGTCAGGGTCGGTGGCGAAATCGACGTATATACCGCGCCCAAGCTGCGCGAGCAGCTGGTCGAGCTGGTGAATGACGGCAGTTTCCACCTTGTCGTCGACATGGAAGGTGTGGACTTCCTCGACTCCACCGGACTCGGCGTGCTGGTCGGCGGCCTGAAGCGGGTACGAGCCCATGAGGGCTCGCTGCGCCTGGTCTGCAACCAGGAGCGCATTCTCAAGATTTTCCGCATCACCGGCCTCACCAAGGTGTTCCCGATCCACACCTCGGTCGAGGAGGCGGTGGCGGCGACCGACTGACCAGCCCGCTCCCGGGCCCCGTGCCCGGGCGGGGGAGAGAACCATGAGGAGGGCCGGGCCCGAAGCGGCCCGGCCTCCCCACAGCACGCCCGTAGTCGCGAGGGGGATGCATGGCCACCGTCGAACTCCGCTTCAGCGCGCTGCCCGAACACGTCAGGACCGCCCGTCTCGTGGCGGCGGCGGTGGCGCGCAGGGCCGGAGTGGACGAGGCCGTCCTCGACGAGGTCCGGCTCGCCGTCGGTGAGGCGTGCTCCCGGGCCGTGGGACTTCACCAGCACGGGGACATCTCGGCGCCCGTGAAGGTGCTGCTGATCGAGGAGGAGAAGCAGTTCTCCATCGAGGTCGGCGACGAGGCGCCCCACGCGGTCCCGGGCGGGCGCGCGCCCGGCGACGGGGCGGGCCCCGCGGACGTCGAGACCGAGGAGGACGAGATGGGCCTCGCGGTCATCAGCGGCCTCGTCGACGACGTCGAGGTCAGTGCGGGGGAGCACGGCGGATCCATCCGCATGCGGTGGCCCACCGCGCCGCCGGCCACCCTCCTCGCCTGACCCGGTTCACCCGGACGGCGACCGTTCTTCCGAAGGGCCCCCTCGTGGGGCCCTTCGGCATGTGCGGGTCCCGCCGACCGCGCCTACAGTGGTCACGAGCATTGATCGCGTGAATTCCTTCACGATCGATCCGTGCTCCGTAATTGCGATCACAGGAATGCCTCAAAGGCATTACCGATTACGGACCGCCGGCCACCCGGCGATCAATGGGAAGAGTGCGCGCAGGCCATTTTACATTTCGCGCACTCTGTTTTGATCAGGTTCCGGTACCTACAATCCCGTCCACATCTTGAGCTCAGCCCAAGCGTCAAGGAGGACGAATGGCGGGGCTTTCCATCTCATACGAGTCGGGCCGACCCACATCCCTCGCGGCCGCCGTGCTGACCGACGACAACCGCCTGCTCGTGGTGGTCATCGGGGTCGTCGCGCTGGCGGCGCTCGTGGTCGCGGCAGTCCTGGTGCGCCAGGTGCTCGCGGCCGGCGAGGGCACCGACAGCATGAAGAAGATCGCCGCAGCGGTCCAGGAGGGCGCGAACGCCTATCTGGCCCGGCAACTGCGCACCCTCGGCGTATTCGCCGTGATCGTGTTCTTCCTGCTCATGCTGCTGCCCGCGGACGACTGGAATCAGCGTGCCGGGCGGTCGGTGTTCTTCTTGATCGGAGCGGCGTTCTCAGCGGCCACCGGCTATATCGGTATGTGGCTCGCCGTACGCACCAATGTCCGGGTCGCGGCGGCGGCCCGCGAAGCGACTCCGGCCGAGGGAGAACCGGAAAAGGATCTCACCACCGTCTCCCACAAGGCGATGAAGATCGCTTTTCGCACGGGCGGTGTCGTCGGCATGTTCACCGTGGGCCTCGGCCTGCTCGGCGCCTCCTGCGTGGTGCTGGTGTACGCGGCCGACGCTCCGAAGGTGCTCGAGGGGTTCGGTCTGGGCGCCGCGCTGATCGCGATGTTCATGCGGGTCGGCGGCGGCATCTTCACCAAGGCCGCCGACGTCGGCGCCGACCTGGTCGGAAAGGTCGAACAGGGCATTCCGGAGGACGATCCGCGCAATGCCGCGACCATCGCCGACAACGTGGGCGACAACGTCGGCGACTGCGCGGGCATGGCGGCCGACCTCTTCGAGTCGTACGCCGTCACCCTGGTGGCCGCGCTGATCCTCGGCACCGCGGCGTTCGGCGACGCGGGGCTCGCCTTCCCGCTCCTCGTGCCCGCCATCGGTGTCCTCACCGCCATGATCGGGATCTTCGCCGTGGCGCCGAGGCGCGCCGACCGCAGCGGCATGAGCGCGATCAACCGGGGATTCTTCATCTCCGCGGTGATCTCGCTCGTGCTGGTCGCGATCGCCGTGTTCACCTACCTGCCGTCCTCGTACGCCGACCTGGACGGCGTCACCGACGAGGCGATCCTGGGCAAGGGCGGCGACCCGCGGATCCTGGCCCTCGTCGCGGTGGGCATCGGCATCCTGCTCGCCGCCCTGATCCAGCAGCTCACCGGATACTTCACCGAGACCACCCGGCGTCCCGTCCGGGACATCGGCAAGACCTCGCTCACCGGCCCGGCCACCGTCATCCTGTCCGGCATCTCCCTCGGTCTGGAATCGGCCGTCTACACCGCCCTGCTGATCGGGCTCGGTGTGTACGGGGCGTTCCTGCTCGGCGGCACGTCGATCATGCTGGCGCTGTTCGCGGTGGCGCTGGCCGGCACCGGGCTGCTCACCACGGTCGGCGTGATCGTCGCCATGGACACCTTCGGCCCGGTCTCCGACAACGCGCAGGGCATCGCCGAGATGTCCGGCGACGTCGTGGGCGCCGGCGCCCAGGTGCTCACCGACCTGGACGCGGTCGGCAACACCACCAAGGCCATCACCAAGGGCATCGCCATCGCCACCGCCGTGCTGGCGGCGGCGGCGCTGTTCGGCTCGTACCGGGACGCCATCACCACCGGCGCGAGAGACGTGGGCGAACGGCTCAGCGGCGAGGGCGTGCCCATGAGCCTGATGATGGACATCTCCCAGCCCAACAACCTCGTCGGCCTGATCGCGGGCGCGGCGGTCGTCTTCCTCTTCTCGGGGCTGGCGATCAACGCGGTGTCACGGTCGGCGGGTTCGGTGGTCTACGAGGTGCGGCGGCAGTTCCGCGAGAAGCCCGGGATCATGGACTACAGCGAGAAACCGGAGTACGGCAAGGTCGTCGACATCTGCACCAAGGACGCCCTGCGCGAACTCGCCACTCCCGGTCTGCTCGCCGTGATGGCGCCCATCTTCATCGGGTTCACGCTCGGCGTCGGCGCCCTGGGCGCCTTCCTCGCGGGCGCGATCGGCGCGGGCACGCTGATGGCGGTGTTCCTCGCCAACTCCGGTGGCGCCTGGGACAACGCCAAGAAACTCGTCGAGGACGGCCACCACGGCGGCAAGGGCAGCGAGGCCCATGAGGCCACCGTCATCGGCGACACCGTCGGCGACCCCTTCAAGGACACCGCGGGGCCCGCGATCAACCCGCTGCTGAAGGTGATGAACCTGGTGGCGCTGCTCATCGCGCCCGCGGTCATCAAGTTCTCCTACGGCGCCGACGAGAGCGTCGGGGCGAGAGTGCTCGTCGCGGTCCTCTCGCTGCTCGTCATCGTCGGCGCGGTGTACGTCTCGAAGCGGCGCGGCATCGCCGCGGACGACGAGGACGACGAGGGCGAGGCGGAACCGGAGCCCAAGTCGCCGGATCCGGCGGTGGTTTCCTAGCCGCGGACGGCGAGCACCGGGTCAAGGTGAGGGCGGACGGCGCGTTTTGACGCGCCGTCCGCCCTCACCTCTGCTTTCTCCCGCTGCCGTGAGCCTTCTCTCTCTTGGTGCAAATGGCTTCAAAAAGTGTCTTAACGGACGTTCGACGGGTGGGTGTAGTCCATCTGGCGTGTATGTTCCGGGGCCGAAGGCCATGGAAGGGACCAATCCGGTGAACAAGAAGCTCGCGGCCGCACTGTCCGGCGGTGCGGTACTGGTACTGGCGCTGACGGGATGCGGCGGCGACGACGGCAACGAGAAGCTCGACGCCTGGGCGAAGGAGGTCTGCGACTCGGTGCAGCCGCAGGCCGCCAAGATCAGGTCGGCCAACGCCGCGATCCAGAAGGAGACCTCGGACAACAGCACGCCGGCAGAGGTCCAGAAGGCCGACTCCAAGGCCTTCCAGGACATGTCCGACGCCTACAAGGCGATCGGCGCCGCCGTGAACGAGGCCGGAGCGCCGGACGTCGAGGACGGCGAGAAGAAGCAGACGGACGCGGTCAAGGAGCTCAACGGCATCTCCGCCTCCTACGCCTCGCTGAAGAAGCAGGTCGACGGCCTCGACACGGCTGACCAGGCGGAGTTCGCGGACGGTCTGAAGGACATCGCCAGTGAGCTGGACAAGCTGAGCAAGAGCGGCAACGACGCCCTCAGCGCACTGGAGGAGGGCGAGGTCGGCGAGGCGATGTCCCGTCAGGCCAGCTGCCAGACGGCCACCGAGTCGGCCGGAGCCACCCGGAGCTGACCCGGCGACAGCGCACGCGGGGACCCGGCGCCGACCGGCGCCGGGTCCCCGCGTCCGTCGGTACGGCCCCCGGTGCCCGCGGGTCCGGCGCCGGCAGCCGTACGTACGGCGCCCGGCGGCCGGGACGCGGGGCGCGCCGGGTGGAGGCGGCGGCCACAATGGAGGGCGTGAGTGACGCCAGCCTGCCGCCCCTGCCCTCGTCCGACCGTCCCGAAGCCGCCGCCCGGCTGAGGGACGCGCTGCTCGGAGCCTCCTTCACCGCCGACGGACTGCTCGAACTGCTCGGCGCTCCCGCGTACGCGGCGCTGGCCCGCAGCGAGACGGTTCCCGCGCTCCGGGCCACCCGCGGGGACACCCCGCTGGAGACGCTCGTACGCCTGTTCCTGTTGCAGCAGCCGGTGCCGCGCACGCGCGTGGCCGGCGTCCTGCCCGTCGACGTCTGCCTGCAGGCGGGCTGGCTGACCCTGACCGGCGAGGACGGGCTCGCCGCGACCGTGGACGTACGTCCGTACGGGGGGCCGGACGGCGAGGACTGGTTCATCGTCTCCGACCTCGGCTGCGCGGTCGGCGGCGCCGGAGGCATCGGCAGCCGGGACGAGGGCGTGGTGCTCGGTGTCGGCGGCGCGTCCATGACCCTGGCCGGCGTCACCGTCCGTACGCCCGTGGGCTCCGCGCTCGATCTCGGCACCGGCTCCGGCATCCAGGCGCTGCACGCCGCCCGGCACGCCACCCGCGTGACCGCCACCGACGTGAACCCGCGCGCGCTGCACATCACCGCGCTCACCCTGGCCCTGTCCGGCGCGCCGGCCGCCGACCTGCGTGAGGGGTCGCTGTTCGCCCCCGTCCGGGACGGCGAGACGTACGACCTGATCGTGTCCAACCCGCCCTTCGTGATCTCGCCGGGCGCCCGGCTCACCTACCGCGACGGCGGGATGGGCGGGGACGATCTGTGCCGCACGATCGTTCAGCAGGCGGGGGGACGGCTGAACGGGGGCGGGTTCGCGCAGTTCCTCGCCAACTGGCAGCACGTCGAGGGGGAGGACTGGCAGGACAGGCTCAGGTCGTGGGTACCGCGCGGGTGCGACGCGTGGATCGTGCAGCGCGAGGTGCAGGACATCACCCAGTACGCCGAGCTGTGGCTCCGTGACGCGGGCGACCACCGCGGCGACGAGACCGCGTACCGGGCACGGTACGACGCGTGGCTGGACGAGTTCGAGGCGCGCAAGGTGAAGGCGGTCGGCTTCGGCTGGATCACGCTGCGCAGGTCGGACGCCGCCGCGCCGTCGGTCACGGTGGAGGAGTGGCCGCACCCGGTCGAGCAGCCGCTCGGCGAGACGGTCCGGGCGCACTTCGACCGGGTCGACTACCTGCGGGCGCACGACGACGCGGCGCTGCTGGAGGCGCGCTTCGCGCTGGCCGCGGAGGTCGTGCAGGAGCAGGTCGGGCTGCCCGGAGCGGAGGACCCGGAGCACGTCGTGCTGCGGCAGAACCGCGGCATGCGCCGGGCCACCCGGGTGGACACCATCGGCGCGGGGTTCGCGGGCGTGTGCGACGGCACGATGAGCGCGGGCCGGATCCTGGACGCCATCGCCCAGCTGCTGGGCGAGGACCCGGTCCTGCTGCGCGACCGGGTGCCGGCCCAGATCCGGCTGCTGGTGGAGCAGGGGTTCCTGGAGCCCGCAGGCTGAGGCGGGAGGGACGCCGGCGGCCCGTGGGGCACGGGGTACCTGTGTCCCGCACCACCCGCGGACCCTTTTTCACAGCGTTCCGGAGCTGCTGCGGCGGTCCCTCGCATCGGTTCCGGCCGGGTCGCGGGGCCCCGTGGCCCCCGCGTTCACCTCCGGTTCGCCCGCGCGCCGTCCGGGCGTGGCAGCGTCACGCCCGGGCCGTCGCCGACGGACGGCACGGCGGACGGAAAGAGGGGCGCGGGCGACGATGGAGAGCGGACCGGCGATCTTCGCGGGGATGGTGTTCTGCCTGTTCGGGGCCGCGTTGCTGGCCTGGACCGTGACCCGCGCGCGACAGCACCGCCCGGTCGCCCAGGGTGTGAGCCCGGTCGCATCGATCACCGTCGCCGGGCTCGCCGCGGTGATCATCCTGGCCCTCGGCGCGTGGTGCTTCACCCGCCTGTGAGGGGTGCGGGGTCAGGGCCGCCCCCGGACAAGCGGTGGGTTGCGCTCCGGATAAGGGCAGGCGCAGTCTGGACACTCCGGGCGGCAGGAACGGTGGTAGTCGGGTTACCGTTCGAGTGGCCGTTGCGGGCTTTTCCCGTTTGACACGGGGACGGGATGTACCGTCACACTCCGCAGCGTCACCATGACCCGACCCCGGGAAGACCGCCTGGGGAGGCCCCAGCGTCGACCGGAGAGAAGAGCGAAGTTGTCCCCGACCAGCGAGACCGCGAACGGCGGGCGCCGACTCGTCATTGTCGAGTCGCCTGCCAAGGCGAAGACGATCAAGGGCTACCTCGGCCCTGGCTACATCGTCGAGGCGAGCGTCGGGCACATTCGCGACCTTCCCAACGGCGCCGCGGAGGTGCCGGAGAAGTACACCGGCGAGGTCCGCCGCCTCGGTGTGGACGTGGACCACGACTTCCAGCCGATCTATGTGGTCAACGCGGACAAGCGGGCCCAGGTCAAGAAGCTCAAGGACCTGCTGAAGGAGTCCGACGAGCTCTTCCTCGCCACCGATGAGGACCGCGAGGGCGAGGCCATCGCGTGGCACCTCCAGGAAGTGCTCAAGCCGAAGATCCCGGTCAAGCGGATGGTCTTCCACGAGATCACCAAGGACGCGATCCGGGAGGCCGTGGCCAACCCGCGCCAGCTCAACCAGAAGCTGGTCGACGCCCAGGAGACCCGCCGCATCCTCGACCGCCTCTACGGTTACGAGGTCTCGCCGGTCCTGTGGAAGAAGGTCATGCCCCGGCTGTCGGCCGGCCGCGTGCAGTCCGTCGCCACCCGGCTCGTGGTGGAGCGGGAACGCGAGCGCATGGCGTTCCGTTCCGCCGAGTACTGGGACCTGACGGGCACCTTCGCGACCGGCCGCGCGGGTGACGCCTCGGACCCGTCGTCGCTGGTCGCGCGCCTGCAGAGCGTCGACGGGCGGCGCATCGCGCAGGGTCGCGACTTCGACTCGCTGGGACAGCTGAAGAGCGCGAACACCCTGCACCTGGACGAGGCGAACGCCAGGGCGCTGGCCGCGGCGCTGGACGGCACGCGGTTCGCCGTGCGTTCCGTCGAGTCCAAGCCGTACCGCCGCTCGCCGTACGCCCCGTTCCGTACGACGACGCTGCAGCAGGAGGCGAGCCGCAAGCTCGGCTTCGGCGCGAAGGCCACGATGCAGGTCGCGCAGAAGCTGTACGAGAACGGCTACATCACCTACATGCGTACGGACTCGACGACCCTGAGCGAGACGGCGGTCGCCGCCGCCCGCGCCCAGGTCACGCAGCTGTACGGCGCCGACTACCTGCCCCCGCAGCCGCGTACCTACGCGGGCAAGGTCAAGAACGCGCAGGAGGCGCACGAGGCGATCCGTCCCTCGGGCGACCGTTTCCGCACGCCCGCCGAGACCGGGCTGACCGGTGACCAGTTCAAGCTGTACGAGCTGATCTGGAAGCGGACCGTCGCCTCGCAGATGAAGGACGCCACCGGCAACTCCGTCACCGTGAAGATCGGCGGCAGGGCCGCCGACGGACGGGACGTCGAGTTCAGCGCGTCCGGCAAGACGATCACCTTCCACGGCTTCCTGAAGGCGTACGTCGAGGGCGCCGACGACCCGAACGCCGAGCTCGACGACCGCGAGCGCCGGCTGCCGCAGGTCGCCGAGGGCGACGCCCTGACCGCCGAGGAGATCACGGTCGACGGGCACGCCACCAAGCCCCCGGCCCGCTACACCGAGGCGTCCCTGGTCAAGGAGCTGGAGGAGCGGGAGATCGGCCGCCCGTCGACGTACGCGTCGATCATCGGCACGATCCTCGACCGCGGCTACGTCTTCAAGAAGGGCACGGCACTGGTGCCGTCCTTCCTCTCCTTCGCCGTGGTCAACCTGCTGGAGAAGCACTTCGGCCGGCTCGTCGACTACGACTTCACCGCGAAGATGGAGGACGACCTCGACCGCATCGCGCGCGGCGAGGCCCGGGCCGTGCCGTGGCTGAAGCGTTTCTACTTCGGCGAGGGCACGGGCAACGGCGGCGCGGCCGAGGCGGGCAACGGCGACGGGGACCACCTCGGCGGCCTCAAGGAACTGGTGACCGACCTGGGCGCGATCGACGCCCGCGAGGTGTCGTCGTTCCCCGTGGGCAACGGCATCGTGCTGCGGGTCGGCCGCTACGGCCCGTACGTCGAGCGCGGCGAGAAGGACAGCGAGCAGCACCAGCGCGCCGACGTCCCCGACGACCTGGCGCCGGACGAGCTGAGCGTCGAGCTCGCCGAGGAACTGCTCGCCAAGCCGAGCGGCGACTTCGAGCTGGGCACCGACCCGGTCTCCGGGCACACGATCGTCGCCAAGGACGGCCGCTACGGCCCCTACGTCACGGAGGTCCTCCCCGAGGGCACCCCGAAGACGGGCAAGAACGCGGTCAAGCCGCGCACCGCCTCCCTCTTCAAGTCGATGTCCCTGGACACGGTGACGCTCGACGACGCGCTGAGGCTGATGTCGCTGCCGCGCGTGGTCGGCGCGGACGCCGAGGGCCAGGAGATCACCGCGCAGAACGGCCGCTACGGGCCGTACCTGAAGAAGGGCACCGACTCGCGGTCGCTGCAGTCCGAGGAGCAGCTCTTCACGATCACGCTGGAGGAGGCGCTGGCGATCTACGCCCAGCCCAAGCAGCGTGGCCGGGCGGCGGCCAAGCCGCCGCTGAAGGAGCTGGGCACCGACCCGGTCAGCGAGAAGCCGGTCGTGGTGAAGGACGGCCGCTTCGGCCCGTACGTCACCGACGGGGAGACCAACGCGACGCTGCGCTCCGGCGACAGCGTCGAGGAGATCACCCCGGAGCGCGGTTTCGAGCTGCTCGCCGAGAAGCGGGCGAAGGGCCCCGCCAAGAAGGCGGCGAAGAAGACCGTCAAGAAGGCGGCGGCCAAGAAGGCGCCGGCGAAGAAGGCGACGGCCGCCAAGAAGACCGCGGCGAAGAAGACCACGACCGCCAAGACGGCGGCGAAGAAGACCGCCGCCAAGAAGGCGACCGCCTCGAACGGGGCGGAGGACTGACGCCTCCCCGGTGACGCCGGGCGGACTTCGCCCGGCGTTCGGAATGCGAACGCCCCGGCACATCGCTGCCGGGGCGTGTGCATGTCAGGCGCGTCGCACCGGGGCTGCCCGCCCGGGCCGATAGGCTGAACGCATGACGCGAGCCGAGCAGCCTACGGCCCCTCAGCCGGCCCCCGATGACGCCCTGGTCGCGGACTCCCGCGAGCGTGCCGTCCGCGCCCTGCTGCGCCGACCCCAGCTGAAACGGCTGTGGAGCGCACAGCTGGTGGGCGGGGTCGGTGACGTCCTCGCCCTTCTGGTGCTGGTCCTCCTGGTCCTCCAGGCGACCATCGCCGAACAGTCGTTCGGCGGCGGCAGCCGGGGCGCGGCGTTCGCAGTGGCGACCGTTTTCGGGGTGCGCATCCTCGCGACGCTGCTGTTCGGGGCCGTACTCCTCGGCCCGCTCACCTCGCTCACCTCGCAGGACGGGCCGCTCGACCGCCGCTGGACCATGGTCGGCGCCGACGGGGTGCGGGCCGCCCTGCTCATCGTGGCACCCCTGTGGATCGACTGGACCCCGCAGAACGCACCGGCCGTGCTGCTCGTCACCGTCTTCGTGACCGGCGTCGCCGAGCGCTTCTGGACGGTGTGCCGCGAGGGCGCCGCGCCCGCCCTGCTGCCCGCCCCGCCGCCCGAGGGCGCCAGCATCAGGCCGCTGCCCGACCACATGGACGCGCTGCGCCGCCTCTCGCTGCGCACCGGCTTCGTGGCGATACCCCTCGCGGCCCTCGTGCTCGTCGTCGCGGCGCTCCTCAACAACCTGCTGGGCACCGGCATCGAGTGGTTCGGCACGCACCAGGCCGCCCTCGCCTCCTACGTCGCGGCCGGACTCTTCGCCGCCTCGCTCTCCGTCGTCACCTTCCTGGAACTGCCCGGCACCCGCACCCCCCGTCCGCGGTCGCCGCTCGAGGGCCTGCGCCGCCCGAGGAGCGCCACGGGCAACGACAAGGGCCGCACCGGTGCGATGCCGCTGCTGGTGCTCGCCTCGGCGTCCGTCGCCGCCGCGGTGTCGGCCGCCGTCGCCGTGTCGGTGCTGCACGCCAAGGACCTGGGCGGCGGCCCCGTGCTCTACGGCCTGATGGTGGGCGCGCTGACCGGCGGTGTCGTCGTCGGCATCCGGACCGCGCCCGCCGTCCTGCCCGCCCTGTCCCGGCGCCGCCTGCTGGCCCTCGCCCTCGCCCTCACCGGTGTCGCGCTGCTGGCCGCCGGCCTCGTGCCCGATGTGACCAGCGTGCTGCTGATCATGACGCTGGCCGGCGTCGGCGCGGGCGTCGCCGCCAACACCGGGCACACACTGCTCGACCAGGAGACCGAGGAGCAGCGCCGGGTCCGCACGACCGAGCACCTGCACGCGGTGGTCCGGGTCCTGGTGGCGCTCGGCGCGGTGGCCGCCCCGCTGGTCGCCGCCGCCATCGGGCCGCACCGGCTGGAGAACGGCCGGTTCGTCTTCGCGCACGGCGGTGCCGCGTACACGCTGATGCTGGTCGGCGCGCTGCTGCTGCCGGTGGCGGCGCTCGTCCTCGCCAAGGTCGACGACCGGTCCGGGGTGCCGCTGCGGCAGGACCTGCGCGACGCGCTGCTCGGCGGCGACGACCCCGAGCCGACGTCCGCCGCCGCCGGCTTCTTCATCGCCCTGGAGGGCGGCGACGGCGCGGGCAAGTCCACCCAGGCCGAGGCCCTCGCCGAGTGGATCCGCGCCAAGGGCCACGAGGTCGTCCTCACCCGCGAGCCCGGCGCGACTCCGGTCGGCAAGCGGCTGCGGTCCATCCTGCTGGACGTCTCCAGCGCCGGACTCTCGCACCGCGCGGAGGCCCTGCTGTACGCCGCCGACCGCGCCGAGCACATCGACACCGTCGTCCGGCCCGCCCTGGAGCGCGGCGCGGTCGTCATCTCCGACCGGTACATCGACTCCTCGGTCGCCTACCAGGGCGCCGGACGCGACCTGTCGCCGACCGAGATCGCCCGCATCAACCGCTGGGCCACCGACGGCCTCGTCCCGCACATGACCGTGCTGCTGGACGTGGCGCCGGAGACCGCGCGGGAACGCTTCACCGAGGCGCCGGACCGGCTGGAGTCCGAGCCCGCCGAGTTCCACGCGCGCGTACGCGCCGGTTTCCTCACGCTCGCCGCCGCCGACCCCGGCCGCTACCTGGTGGTCGACGCCGGTCAGGAGCCGGAGGCGGTCACCACGGTGATCCGGCACCGGCTCGACCAGGTGCTGCCGCTGTCCGAGGCCGAGATCCGGGCGCGCGAGGAGGCCCGCCGCAAGGCCGAGGAGGAGGCCCGCCGCAAGGCGGAGGAGGAGGCGGCCCGCAAGGCCGAGGAGGAGCGCCTGGAGCGGGAGCGTCAGGAGCAGCTGGCGCGGCTGCGCGCCGAGGAGGAGGAGCGCAAGCAGCGCGAGCTCGAGGAGGCGCAGCGGCGCGAGGCCGAACGGCAGGCGGAGGAGGCCCGGCTGCGTGCCGAGGAGGCGCGCCGGCGTGCCGAGGAGGAGCGGCAGCGGCTGCTCGCCGAGGAGAAGGCCCGCGCCGAGGAGGAGGCCCGCCGCAGGGCGGAGGAGGAACGCCGCCGCAAGCAGGCCGAGGAGGAGGAGCGGCTGCGCGCCGAGGCCGAGGCGCTGCGGCTGGAGAAGCAGCGCAAGGCCGAGGAGGCGCTGCTGCGCGCGGAGCAGGCCCGGCGGCTCGCCGAACAGGCGGCGGCCGCGGCCGAGGCCGGTCCGAGGACGACGGGCGGACCCGCCGCGCACGCGTCCGCTGCCGGGGCCTCCCGGCCGCAGGCCGACGACGCCGTGACCGTGCCGACGCCGGTGGTGGCGCCGACGAACGCCTCGGGCGGGCCGGTGGACGAGACGGCGGTGCTGCCGCGGGTGCCGGACGAGGACCCCGGGCAGCACTCCGGCCGGTCCGGTGCCGGGGTGTCCGAGGCCGAGGTGACGACCGAGCTGCCGAAGCCTCAAGTGCCGCCGGGCGCGGCCGACGAGACGGCCGTGCTGCCCGCCGTGCCCCCGGGCGCGGCGGACGAGACCGCGGTGCTGCCGCCGGTGCGCGAGGACGAGGGCCGGGACGACCGCACGCGGGAGCTGCCGCAGGTCGACGCCGGGCGCGCGCCGCGCCGCCGCAAGCGCTCCGACTGGGCCGAGGAGACCCCGCTGGACGACCTGCCGACCCTGGCCGACGAACTGCTCGGCCCGCACCAGGACGAGGGCGACGACGACGGCGGCGGCCGGGGGCGCCGGCGCTGATACGGCCCGGGTCCCGGGCGGGTAGGGCCGTTGTCGGTGCCCGCCCGCACAATGGGACCCTCAGGACGGATGTGACGGACGCGAGGGAAGGGCGGGCTGACCCATGACCGTGTGGGACGACCTCGTCGGACAGGAGCGGGTGAGCGGGCAGCTCGCTGCCGCCGCCCGGGACGCCGACGCGCTCGTCACCGCCGCCTCGCAGGGGACACCTCCACCCGAGGCGTCGAAGATGACGCACGCCTGGCTGTTCACCGGCCCGCCCGGCGCGGGACGCACCCAGGTGGCGCGCGCCTTCGCCGCCGCGCTCCAGTGCGTCAGCCCCGACCGGGCCCTCGGCGGGGCCCCCGGCTGCGGGTTCTGCGACGGCTGCCACACCGCGCTGGTCGGCACGCACGCCGACGTCAGTCCGGTCGCGGCCGTCGGCGCGGAGATCCTGGTCAAGGACATGCGCGACACCGTCCGCAAGTCCTTCACCGCCCCGGCGAACGGCCGCTGGCAGGTGATCCTCGTCGAGGACGCCGAGCGGCTGAACGAGAAGTCGGCCAACGCCGTCCTCAAGGCCGTCGAGGAGCCCGCCCCCCGCACGGTCTGGCTGCTGTGCGCGCCCTCCATCGAGGACGTCCTGCCGACGATCCGCTCCCGCTGCCGCCACCTCAACCTCGGCACGCCCTCGGTGGACGCCGTCGCCGACATGCTCGTACGGCGCGAGGGCATCGAGCCGGACACCGCCGCCGCCGTCGCCCGCGCCACCCAGGGCCACGTCGACCGGGCCCGCCGTCTCGCCACCGACCCCGCCGCCCGCGCCCGGCGGGCCGCCGTGCTGAAGCTCCCGCTGCGGGTCGACGACATCGGCGGGGCGCTGAAGGCCGCCCAGGAGCTCGTCGACGCCGCCGCCGAGGACGCCAAGCAGCTCGCCGAGGAGATGGACGGCAAGGAGACCGAGGAACTGAAGGCGGCGCTCGGCGCGGTACAGGGCGGGCGGCTGCCGCGCGGCACGGCGGGCGTGGTCAAGGACCTGGAGGACATGCAGAAGCGCCGCAGGACGCGCACCCAGCGCGACAGCCTCGACGTGGCGCTGACCGACCTGACCAGCTTCTACCGCGACGTCCTCGCCCTCCAGCTCGGCTCCCGCGTCGCCCTCGCCAACACGGACGCCGAGGACGCGCTCCAGCGCCTGGCCCGCGGCAGCACCCCGGAGTCCACCCTCCGCCGCATCGAGGCGATCGCGGCCTGCGGCGAGGCACTGGACCGCAACGTGGCCCCCCTGCTCGCGGTGGAGGCGATGACCATGGCGCTCAGAGCGGGCTGACGCACGCCGCCGCCCCCGCGTCCCGCAGGCGCACGACTCGTGCGGGGCACGGCGTGCGCGCAGAGCACTCATCCGGTCGCACACGGTTACGCTCGGTGCATGCACACAAGGCGCACCCACCGCAGGACCCGTGCCGGAGCCACCCTGCTCGCCGCCGTCGCGCTGCTGATCCCGGGCTGTTCCTCCGGGACGACGACGCACACGACGAACACGGCGAACTCCGTGGCGAAGGAGCCGGCAGCCCTCACCCCCCTGCCCGGCTCCACACCCGCGGCGCTCACGCGGTACTACGCACAGAAACCGGTCTGGCGCGACTGCGGCACACCCGGCTTCCAGTGCGCCACCCTCGAGGCCCCCCGTGACTACGCCGAGCCGTCGAAGGGCGACGTCCGTCTCGCCGTCACCCGCAAGAAGGCCACGGGCCCGGGCAAGCGGCTGGGCTCGCTGCTGGTCAACCCCGGCGGCCCCGGCGGCTCGGCGACCGCCTACGTCCAGGCGTACGCCGGGATCGGCTACCCGGAGGCCGTGCGCGCCCGCTACGACATGGTGGCCGTCGATCCGCGCGGCGTCGCCCGCAGCGAACCCGTCGAGTGCCTGGACGGCCCGCGGATGGACGCCTACACGCGGACGGACATCACACCCGACGACGCGAAGGAGACCGACGCGCTGGTCGCGGCGTACCGGACGTTCGCCGAGGGCTGCGGGGCGGACGCGCCCGAGCTGCTGCGCCACGTGTCGACCGTCGAGGCGGCCCGGGACATGGACATCGTGCGGGCCGCGCTGGGCGACAGGAAGCTGAACTACGTCGGCGCCTCCTACGGCACGTTCCTCGGTGCCACCTACGCGGGACTGTTCCCGCACCGCACGGGCCGCCTCGTGCTGGACGGCGCGATGGACCCCTCGCTGCCCGCGCGGCGGCTCAACCTCGAACAGACGGAGGGCTTCGGTACGGCGTTCACCGCCTTCGCCGAGGACTGCGTCCGGCAGAGCGACTGTCCGCTCGGCGGCGCGGGCACCAGCCCCGAGCGGGCCGGCGAGAACCTGAAGGCGTTCTTCGGCAGGCTCGACGCCCGCCCCCTGCCCACCGGGGACGCCGACGGCCGCACCCTCACCGAGTCGCTCGCCACCATCGGCGTGATCGCCGCCATGTACGACGAGGGCGCCTGGCAGCGGCTGCGCGAGGCACTCACGGCGGCGATGAAGGAGAACGACGGCGCCGGACTCCTCTTCCTCTCGGACAGCTACTACGAACGGGACGCCGAGGGCGCGTACACCAACCTGATGTTCGCCAACGCGGCCGTGAACTGCCTGGACCTCCCGCCCGCCTTCGACTCCCCGGACGAGGTGCGCCGCGCGCTGCCCGACTTCCGCAAGGCGTCACCGGTGTTCGGTGAGGGCCTCGCCTGGGCCTCGCTGAACTGCGCCTACTGGCCGGTGAAGGCCACCGGCGAGGCCCAGCGCATCGAGGCGAAGGGCGCGGCCCCCCTGGTCGTCGTCGGCACCACCCGGGACCCGGCGACGCCGTACCGCTGGGCCGAGGGCCTGGCCGGCCAGCTCGCCACGGCCCGCCTCCTCACCTACGACGGCGACGGCCACACCGCCTACGGCCGCGGCAGTGCCTGCATCGACACCGCGATCAACACCTACCTGCTCCACGGCACCCCGCCCGCCGACGGGAAACGCTGCTCGTAGCCGGTGCGCCGGCCCCGGAGACGGTCCGCCCGCCCGCCTCCGGGGCCGGTACGAACCACCCCTCGAAACTGTGTAGACTTACCGACGTCGCTGATCGCACCATGGGTGCACCCGGCACGCCGCCTTAGCTCAGATGGCCAGAGCAACGCACTCGTAATGCGTAGGTCTCGGGTTCGAATCCCGAAGGCGGCTCTTTTCGAAGCCCGGCTCGGACACTGTCTGAGCCGGGCTTTCTCGTTCAGTGAATGGGGCGCGTCGAAAGGGTCCGTGCGCTCCGTGGGGGACACGGAGCGCACGGACCCTTGTTCGCCTGCGGTGTTCGGCCGGATCAGCCGAACAGGTTGTACGCCTTCCAGCCGGTGCCGAAGTCCTTGCGGGCGGAGAAGATCCCACCGGACGTCTTGCCGTTGCCGTTGCCCGGGTACAGCCAGAGCTTGCCGGCCGAGTCACGGGCCAGCAGGTCCGCGTGACCGTCGCTGTTCACGTCGCCGACGGTGATCAGGGCGTTGAAGGTGCTGCTGGCGAACTTGCCGACGAGACGACGGGCCTCGAACGGAGCGGAGGCCTTGCCGGTGCCCCGGTAGAGGTAGGTCGAGCCGTCGGAGCCGCGGGCGAGGATGTCGGCCTTGCCGTCGTTGGTGAAGTCACCGTGACCACGGACCGCGTTGTACTGGCCCCAGCCCCCGCCGACCAGGCTCGGCGCGGCGAAGCCGCCGGCGCCGTTGCCCGGGTAGAGGTGGAGGTTGCCGGAGGAGTTCACCGCGAGCATGTCGGGCTTGTCGTCGCCGGTGACGTCACCGGGGACGAGGATCTGCTTGTGCTTGCCCCAGGCCTTCGCGACGAGCTTGGACTGCCAGTAGCCCTCGGCGCCGTCGGGGCCGGGGACGTAGCGGTCCCAGTACACGTCACCGTTGCCGACGCGGTACAGCAGGTCGTCGTAGTCGTCCACGTTCAGGTCGTTCTGGACGAGCAGGTTGACATTGCCGAAGTTGCCGAGGTTGTAGGTGCGGGTCAGACCCGTGACCTTGGAGTGCCAGCTGAACAGGCTGGCGTCCGAGGTGCGACGCGCCAGCAGGTCGGCGGTGTGGTCGGCGTTCCAGTTGGCGTCGTGGACCCGGGCGCGGAGCGGAGCGGCGTACGTGCTCACCTTCGCGTACACGCCGTACTTGCCCTTGGCCGAGCAGTCGACGTCGCCCCAGGAGACGATGCCGACGAGCTTGCCGCCGGCCACCAGCGGGCCGCCGGAGTCACCGTTGCAGGTGGTCTCGGAGGTGGCGTCGTCACCGGTCGGAGCGGCACCGGCGCAGACCATGTGGCCGACGATGTAGTCCGAGCCGTACGCGGCCTGGCAGGCGGCGTTGGAGTTGATGTCGGCGTCCGCGACCTTGAGGGTCTGCGAGCCGCTGTCGGGGACGGTGGAGCTGGTGCGGCCCCAGCCGTACACCTTGGCGTCCGTGCCCGGGGCGTAGAGCGCCGTGTCGGTGTTCTGCATGATCGGCAGCGGCTTGGCCTTGACCGGAGAGGTCAGGGTGAGCACGGCCACGTCGTTGTCAATGGTGACCGGACTGTACTGCGGGTGGTGCCACTGACGGTACGCGCCGCGCAGCTCACCGCCGTGGAAGTCCCAGCTGCCGTCGGCGTTCTCGGTGGGGAGCTGGTCCGTGCCGGTGATGACCGTGCCGGTGGCGTACCACTTGATGCCCTTGACGCAGTGCGCGGCGGTGGCGACCTTCGACGGAGCGACGACGACGCCGCCACAGAAGTAGCCGTTGCCCTCCGCGTCCGCGAAGTGGAGCTGCGCCATCCAGGGCGCCGCGGAGATGGTGGTCTCCTTGCCGCCGATGATGCGCTGGGACGGCACGGTGGTCAGGGCCGACCGCGGCGCGGTGACGAGCTCCTGCTTGCTCGCCTCGTCGGCCTTCATCGCCTCGGCCGCGCGGGAGCGCAGCTCCCTCTGGGAGGGCGGAACGACCTTCTGCTGGGAGGCGGTGATCTCCGGACGCTCGCCGGCTTCCGCGGCGTGCGAGCCGGACATCGTCAGCACCGTGCCGCCCAGGGCGAGCGCGGTGGCGACGGCCGGTACCGCAAGTCTCATGCGGCGCTTGTGCCGACTACCACGGGTGCGTATCTGCACGCGGTAACCCCTCGGGTTGTACCGGCAGGGCGCGACCGCCCCACCGGTGGAAACTGGGTCATCGGTGGGGCGCGAAGAACATGCGGGCAGGCCTGATCCGAGGCCCCCCGGCCTCTCATGGCACTGCGGTGGAATCCCCCCACCTCGATCGGGTGATGATAAGCGCGTCAACTGCCGCTTGACCAGTGGCGAATGGGGTCACGGACGAAAAGGGTTCACGCCGCCACGCCGGGCCGCGACCGAGGACGACGCCGGTCGCCGCTGCCGGGCGGGAGGTCCGGCTCCGGCGGCTCCGTGGAAACGGTCACCGGTCCGGACTCCGGTGCGCCGATCTGGCGATCCAGGACCGGCAACCCCGGCGGGCAAGCGCACCCACGGCCAGGGACACGAGGATCGCCCCCCAGTCGATGACATGGGGCAGCCCGGGGAAGAAGGCGAAGAAGGCGAGTGAGGCGGCCAGACCCACGACGAACGCGACGGTCCCCGCACGGCGCCGCCGTGTGCTCAACCGCTGATCCGTACGGGGATCACTGTGGTCTCCGATCATGAACGACTCACTTCGTGATGTGGTGGCACTGGCTCACGCGCCGCACCCCGTTGACGTGGAGATGGGCGCAGGCCTTCCCGTATCGGGGCAGGGTCTGCGGGGAATTGCCCCGCATCGGGTCGATCCTGCACTCGCTGTGCGTCCTGCCGCGCGACGTGCGGTAGAGCTGATTGTCGGAGTCGGCGTAGGTGAAGTCGATCCGCCAGTTGCAGAAGCCGCTGCTCATCGCTCCGACGAAAGCGCAGTCGACTCCGGCGTTCTGGTAGGTGATCCTCCTGCCGCCTCCCTTGATGATGTGCGTGAACATGCAGCCGGTCGGAACCTTCATCGTCACGCCTCCCACGCTGTACTCGAAGGTCTGCACGGGAGTTGATCCGACCGCTCCGGCGTGCGCACCGGTCGGCGTGGTCAGGACGAGTGCCCCCGCGGCGGTCAGGGCCGTGGTGAGGCGCGCGGCGTACTGCAAGACCAAGGCGGTCCCCTTCCGGTGTTCTCCTGCTGAGCACCCGGGACAACTGCCTCGTGCCGTGGTCGGTCACAGGAACTCCGTTGTTTCACTGCCGTGTGTGATCGGCGAACGACCGGCTGACCCGGGGCGCCCGGGGCGCCGGGGGCGTCGGGGTGGGTGTCGTGTGTGGGGCGTGGGGGTGAACGGTTAGCATCGCCCGTCAGCGGAGCAGCCGGCTGGAGTGAGGTGAGGAACATGGAGACGCCGAGGATCGCCGTCGCCGTCGTGACCATGGGGAACCGGCCGGCCGAGGTGGACGCGCTGTTGGAGTCCGTGGCGAAGCAGGACGTGGCGCCCGCGCGGATCGTGATCGTGGGGAACGGCTGCCCGCTGCCCGAGTTCGCCCAGCGGCTGTCCCTGCCCGGTGAGGTCACCACCGTCGAGCTGGCGGAGAACCTCGGCTGCCCGGGCGGGCGGAACGTGGGGATCGAGCGGCTGCGGGAGTTCGGGGACGTGGACGTCGTCGTCGAACTGGACGACGACGGTCTGCTGGTCGACGCCGATGTGCTGCGCCGCGTGGGGGAGTTGTACGCGGCGGACGAGCGGCTCGGCGTCGTCGGCTTCCGGATCGCCGACGAGCTGGGGGAGACGCAGCGCCGGCACGTGCCCCGGCTCGGGAAGGCCGATCCGATGAAGGGCGGGTACGTCACCGGGTTCCTCGGGGGCGGGCACGCGCTGCGGATGACGATGCTCGACGAGATCGGTGACTGGCCCGGGGCGTTTTTCTTCGCGCATGAGGAGACCGACCTCGCCTGGCGCGCCGTCGACGCGGGGTGGCGGATCCTGTACGCGCCCGACCTGCTGCTCCAGCACCCGAAGACCTCCCCGGCCCGGCACGCCATCTACTTCCGGGTGAACGCCCGCAACCGGGTCTGGCTGGTCCGGCGGCGGCTGCCGCTCGCGCTGATCCCCGTGCATCTCGGGGTGTGGGTGCTGCTCACCCTGCTGCGCAGCCGGTCGGTCCGGGGGCTGCGGGCCTGGTTCGGCGGGTTCGTGGAAGGGCTGCGGGAGCCGGCCGGGGAGCGGCGGGCCATGCGCTGGCGGACGGTGTGGCGGCTCACCCGGCTCGGCCGGCCGCCCGTCATCTGACCCGCTCCGGCGGTCCGGCCCGCTGCCGTCACCTGACCTCAGGGGCAAACCCGCCGCACAAAAAGAACGAGGGCCCGGTCGTTCACCTCTGCCGACCGGAACCCCCGTGTGCGGACCGGGCCGCGGCGGCGACACTCCCCCGAGTTGCGCGTACCACGCGCGCACCCCCGGGCCGGATCCGATGTAGTGATCACATCAGACTTTGCCAACGGATCGCTAACATGTGCTCCCTGGTTCTCTGTTCGGTCACCCGGAAGGCAGTGGTGCGGCGTGACACGGCGCGGACTGCGCTTCGGGCTGCTGGGGACACCGGTGCTGTACGACGGCGAGGGGTCTGACGTCCCCGGGTCGGTCCAGGTGATCGGGAGTCCCAAACTCCGTATCCTGCTGGCCGCGTTGCTGCTCGACGCCGGACGGGTCGTGTCCGTCGAGGCGCTGAAGGACGCGATGTGGGGCGGTGCGCCGCCCGTCTCCGCGCTGCCGTCGCTGCACAACCACGTCGCCCGGCTGCGACGGCTGCTGGACGACCCGGGCCGGCTGCTCACCGTGCCCAACGGATACCTGCTGCGGGTCGGCGAGGGCGAGCTGGACGTGCAGGTGTTCGACGCGCACACCGCCGCCGCCCGCGCCGCGCACACCGCCCGGGACTGGGAGCGGGTGACGCGTACGTGTGCCGCCGCGCTCGCGCTGTGGCGGGGGAGCCCGCTGACCGGTCTGCCCCCGGAAGTGGGCGGCTACGCCCTGGCGCGCCGGCTGCGCGAGGCCCGGCTGCTGCTCCTGGAGTGGCGGTACGACGCCGAACTGGCCCGGGACACCGGCCGCCTGGCCGACCTCGTGCCCGAACTGGCGGCCCTGGCCGCCGAGCATCCGCTGCGGGAGGCGTACCACCGCCAGCTGATGCTCGCCCTGCACCGCACCGGCCGCCGGGCGGAGGCGCTGGTGGTCCACCGGGACCTGCGGGCCCGGCTGGTGGACGAACTCGGCATCGAGCCGGGGCCGGGGGTGCGCGAGGCCCACGTGGAGGTGCTGCGGGGGAGGGGGGAGCGGCAGGAGCCCGGCCACGGTCCGTCCGCCGAGGCATCCGACGGCGCCGAGGCGCTGCCCCGCCCTGCCCAGGCGCCTGCCCGCCCCGCCCAGCTGCCGCCCGCGCCCGCCCACTTCACGGGGCGTGACGCGGTGCGGGACGAGCTGGTCCGGGTGCTCACCCGTGCGCCCCGGCCGGCCGGGCCCCCGGCCGTCGTCGTCAGCGGTACCGCGGGGGTCGGCAAGAGCGCGCTCGCGCTCCAGGTCGCGCACACCCTGACGGAACGTTTCAGCGACGGTCAGCTCTACGTCAACCTGCACGGAGCGACCCCCGGCATGACCCCCCTCACCCCCGCCCAGGCCCTCACCGCGCTCCTGCGCGACCTGGGCACCGACCCCTGCGCCGTCCCCGAACAGCCCGACGCGGCGGCCGCCCTGCTGCGCTCGCTGCTCGCGCCCACCCGCACCCTCCTGGTGCTGGACGACGCCGCGAACGCCGCGCAGGTCCGGCCGCTGCTGCCGGCCGGACCCGGCTGCGCGGTGATCGTCACCAGCCGCTCGCCGCTCACCACGCTCGACGGCGCCGCCCGGGTCCCGCTCGCCCCGCTGTCCGACGAGGACAGCGCCGCCCTGCTGCGGGCGGTCTCCGGCAGGGACGGTCTCGGCGCCGGGCATCCGCTGGTCGCGCTCACCGGCCGGCTTCCGCTCGCCCTGCGGGTCGTCGCGGCCCGGCTCGCCGCGCGCCGGGCCCTGACGCCCGACGTCCTCGCCGGTCAGCTGTCCGCCACCGACAGCAGGTTGTCCCACCTGGAGTACGACGACCTCAGCGTCCGCCGCTCGCTGGCCGTGGCGCACGACGCGCTGGCCGTCTCCGACCGCGAGACGGACCGCGACGCGGCCCTCGCCCTGCGCCGCATCGGCGCGCTCGACCTGCCCGCCTACGGTGCGCCGCTGCTGGCCCGGCTCACCGGCACCGGCGAACGCCGGGCGGAGGCGGCACTGGACCGGCTGGTCGACGTCGCCCTCGTGGAGGAGACCGCGTACGGCCGCTACGTCCCGCACGACCTGGTCCGTGACTTCGCCCGCGAACGCGCCCGGGCGGCCGCGCGGACCGACGCCGCGACACCCGGGGACACCGGCCCCGGGGCCGGTACGCCCGAGCATCCCGCCGGGACCGCCCTGCGCTGGTACGCCGCCGTCGCCGAACGCACCCTCACCGCGATCGTCGAACCCGGCCTCGACCAGGACGACCGCCGCCGCCCCACCCCGTCCCAGCCGCCCGGGCACGCCGACCGTGTCGCGTCCGTGCCCCCGTTCGCCGACGCGGCGGCGGCCTTCGCCTGGGGCGACCGGGAGCTGGAGAACATCGTCGCCCTCGTCGAGCGGTACGCCGGCGAGGACACCGGTGACGGCGCCGGCCGGGGCGCCCACGACGTCCACGTCGCCGTCCTCCTCCGCCTGCTCCACCCCTACCTCCTGCGCGGCGGCCGCGTCCCGGAGCTGGAGGTGCTCGGGCGGGCGGCCCTGCGGGTGGCGCGACGGCTCGGGGACGAGGCCGCCGAGGCGTGCGCGCTGGGGGACCTGTCGGGGATGCACTTCCTGACCGGCCGCACCGGCGAGGCCCTCGCCCTCACCGACCGCGCGCTGGAGCTCTGGCGGCGGCTCGGCGCCGTCTCCTGGATCCGGCGCGCCCTCAACAACCGGGGCCTGCTGCTCGAAGGGCTCGGCCGGTACGCCGAGTCGGAACGGGCCCTGCGGCAGAGCCTCACCCACTCACGGCGGCTGGCCGACCCCTACGGCGAGGCCGTCACCCTCAGCCACCTGGGCAACCTGTACGAGCACACCGATCCGCGCGCCGCGATCGAGCAGCACCGGCGTTCGCTCGCGATCGGCGACCGGATCGCGGCGGTGATCGTGCAGCACTCCGCGCACTGCAACATCGGCTACGCCCACCTGCGGCTGGGCGAACCGGCCGCCGCCCTGCCGCACTTCGAGGAGAGCCTGCGCATCCTCGGCGGGCACGGCGACTGGCACGGCGAGTCGCAGACCCGGCTCGGGCTGGTGCGCGCCCTGCGGCTGCTGGGGCGCTCCGGCCGGGCCGACGCCGAGTGCGCGGAACTGCTGCGCCGCGCGGACGCCCGCGCCGACCGCTACACCGGCGGTCTGGCCCGCCACCAGTACGGTCTGCTGCTGCGCGAGCGGGGGCGGGTGGACGAGGCGCGGGAGCAGTGGCGGTCGGCGCTCGCCGCGCTGGACGGCACGGACGAGCGGGCCGTGGTCGAGGAACTGCGCGAGCTGGTGGCCGGGGCCCGGCCGGTGAGCTGATCACTTGGCGTCGGCGTAGCACTCCACGACCGCCGTCGTGAAGGGGAACCGCACGGGCGTCGGCCCGAACGTCAGCCGGCCGGCCAGGTCGGCGGCCTGCCGGATCGCCTCCGTCACCGTCGCCGCCTCCTCCTCGGGGCAGTGCACGATCACCTCGTCGTGCTGGAAGAACACCAGTTCGGCCGCCATGCCGCTCAGTGCCTTCCGCAGCGCCGCGAGCAGCAGCAGGGCCCAGTCGGCGGCACTGCCCTGGACCACGAAGTTACGGGCGAAGCGGCCCCGGGCGCGGGCGTCGGTCGAGGCGTAGCCCGGGACCCACGGACGGGACTCGGAGCCCTGCTCCTCCTCCGCGAGCGGGATGCCCGCCTCCTCCACCGCGTCGTCCGTGAGCCGCACGGCCGGCGGGCAGGTGCGGCCCAGCCAGGTCCGTACGAGCCGGCCCTCCTCGCCCGCGCGGGCGGCCTCGTCGACGTAGGCCACCGCCTTGGGGAAGCGGCGTCTGAGCGCGGCGAGGTTCTTCAGGCCGTCGCCGGAGGTCTGGCCGTAGACCGCGCCGAGGACGGCGAGCTTGGCCTGGGCGCGGTCGCCGGAGAAGGCCCGGTCGGACACCGACTGGTAGAGGTCGGTCTCCCGGCCGGCCACCTCCATCAGCCCGGGGTCGCGGGAGATCGCCGCCAGCACCCTCGGTTCCATCTGGTCGGCGTCGGCGACGACGAGCCGCCAGCCGGGGTCGGCGACGGCGGCGCGGCGGATCACCTTGGGGATCTGCAGGGCGCCCCCGCCGTTGGTCACCCAGCGGCCGGTGACGGTGCCGCCCGCGAGGAACTCGGGCCGGAAGCGGCCGTCACGCACCCAGTCCTGGAGCCAGGACCAGCCGTGGGCGACCCAGATCCGGTACAGCTTCTTGTAGGCGATCAGCGGTTCGACGGCCGGGTGGTCGAGGGACTCCAGCTCCCAGCGGCGGGTCGAGGAGACCTTGATGCCGGCCTGCGCGAACGCCCTGAGGACGTCGGCGGGCAGGTCGGGCCGGACCCGGCGGCCGAAGGCGGCGGACACCTCGTCGGCGAGCTCGGCGAGACGGCGGGGTTCGCCGCCGCCCGCGTACCGCTCGCCGAGCAGGTCGTGCAGCACCGCACGGTGCACGTCCGCCCGCCAGGGCAGCCCGGCGCGGTTCATCTCGGCAGCCACCAGCATGCCCGCCGACTCGGCGGCGGTCAGCAGCCGCATCCGCTCCGGGTGCGCGGTCGCCCCGGTGCGGCTCTGCTGCTCGGCGTAGACGGTGAGGAGGTCGGCCAGCGGCAGCGGGATGCCCCGCGGTTCGAAGAGGGAGGACTGGGCGCCCGGTTCGGCCTGGCGCTGCGGCGGATCGGGCGGCACCGGGCCGCCGCGCAGCCGGGCCAGCGCGGCGGCCGCCGAACGGGGTTCGCCGTACCGGCCCTCGTGGCCGAGCAGGAGCGTCTCGGCGGCCTCGACGTCGTACGCCCGCTCCACGCGCACGCCCGCGGCGAGCAGGCCCGGATAGACCTCGGCGGTGGAACGCCACACCCAGCGCGTGACACCGGGACGGCTCCGCACGGCCTCGGCGGGGTCCCTCTCCCGCACCACCGGGCCGGAGGGCAGGCCGTCCGCGCCGAGGGGGGCGACGTCGACGCCGCCCTCCTCGGCCGGAGCGAGTGCCCATCGCCGGCTCATGCCGCGAGTGTGGCAGGGGGGTGTGACATCGCACCCCGGGCCGGGCCGTCCGAAGGCCCGCTGGTCAGTCGCCGTGCGGGCCCCCGTCTCCGCGGCGGTCAGTCGCCGTGCGGGCCCCCTGACTCCGCGGCGGTCAGTCGCCCTGCGGGTCCTCGGTCTCCGCGGCCCGGGTCTCGGTGTGCCGCGCCAGCGCCTCGGCGACGTACCGCTCGGTGGCCGTCTTGGTGACACCGAGGCCGTCGAGCAGGCCCTCGCCGTTCCCGTGTTCCAGCAGGGCGAGCAGGATGTGCTCGGTGCCGATGTAGTTGTGGCCGAGACGGAGGGCCTCGCGGAAGGTCAGTTCCAGGACCTTCTTGGCGGCGGGGCCGTACGGCACCAGCTCGGGGGCGTCCTCGACGGCCGGCGGGAGCGCCGCGCGGGCGGCCTCTCGGACCGCGTCCACGGTGACGCCCTGCTCGGTGATCGCCCGCACGGCGAGCCCCTCGGGCTCGGCCAGCAGGCCGAGGACGAGGTGCTCGGGGAGGCCCTCGGCGTTGTGGGCGGCCTGCGCCTCGTTGTGCGCGGCCGTCACCGTGTTGCGGGCGCGGGGGGTGAAGCGCTGGAAGCCCTGGCTCGGATCGAGGTCGTTGCCCTCCTTCGGCACGAAGCGCTTCTGGGCGGCCTGCCGGGTGACCCCCATGCTCCTGCCGATGTCCGTCCAGGAGGCGCCCGAGCGCCGGGCCTGGTCCACGAAGTGGCCGATCAGGTGGTCGGCCACGTCCCCGAGGTGCTCGCCGGCGAGCACCGCGTCCTGGAGCTGCCGCAGCGGCTCCTCGTGGACCTTCTTGATCGCCGCGATGAGGTCGTCGAGGCGTACGGATGACGTGATGGCGGGGTTCGTCGTCATGTGTCAACCGTAAGTTGACACCCGGGCACTGTCAACCCGTGGTTGACACCTTCGGGTGATGCCCGGGGACGTGGCACGATCGGAGCCGTGAGTACGTCCAGCACCGTCGACCGGGCCTTCCGGGCCGCCCTCCACGAGAGCGGCGACACCGCCCTCGACACCGGCGCCTCCCTGCTCGCCGCCGACCCGGCGGCCGACATCGAACTCGCCCGGCGGGGCGAGGAGTTCCTGAGCACCCTCTGGCGGCGTGGCTGGCAGCCCGCCGACGTGGTGCGGATCGTCCGGCGCCGGCTGGACGACGTGCACGTGCGCACCGTCTCGGAGCTGATCCGCGCGCAGGCCCCGCGCGACGACCGGCCCCGGGGGCCGCGCTGGAAGGCCCAGCTGGAGCGGCTCGGCGCGGAGGGCCCGGACGCGTCACCGCGCGCGGACCGCTTCTCGCACGCCACCGCCGTGCTGGAGCTGTACCGCCTGCTGCTGCGCCTGCCCGCCCTCGAACCCCTCGACGAGACGGCCGCTCCCGGCCCGCGCGACCGGCGGCCGGAGTCCCGCATGCTCGGCCGCATCCGCGCGCTGCTGGCCAAGGCGGAGGCGACCGGGTTCCCGGAGGAGGCGGAGGCGCTCAGCGCGAAGGCGCAGGAGCTGATGGCGCGGCACAGCGTCGACGAGGCGGTGCTCGCCTCGCGGGAGCCCTCGGGCGAGGTCCCGGGCGCCTGCCGGATCGAGGTGGAGCCGCCGTACGAGCAGGCCAAGGCGGTGCTGCTGGACGCGGTCGCGGGCGCGAACCACTGCCGGGCGGTGTGGAACGAACCGTTCGGCTTCTCCACCGTGGTCGGCTTCGCCTCCGACCTGGAGGCGGTCGAGCTCCTCCACACCTCGCTGCTCGTGCAGGCCACCACCGCGATGACCAGGGCGGAGGCCGCGCAGCGCGCCGGCGGACGGAAGCGGACCAAGACCTTCCGGCAGTCCTTCATGGCGGCCTACGCCCACCGCGTGGGCACGCGTCTGGCGGCCGCCGCCGAGACCGAGGTGAGCGACGACCTGCTCCCCGTCCTCGCCTCCCGCGCGGTGGCGGTCACCGACCGCACGGACCGCCTGTTCCCGGAGACGACCACCACGCGGCTGCGCGGGGTGAGCGACGCGGCGGGCTGGGAGGAAGGCGCCCGCGCGGCGGACGGCGCCCGGGTCGGAACGCACCCGCGCCTCCCCTGAGCCGGACCCCTGCCGTCGCGTGCCGGCGCAAGCCGTCGCCGTCCCGGGCGCCGCCGTCGCTCAGGAGGCCGGTCCGGGCGCCGGCAGCGCGGTCGGGAGGGTGCCTCCCAGGGCCCCTCTCAGGAGGCCGGGTCGGGTGTCGGGAGACCCGTCGGGAGGGTGCCGCCCTCGGCCTTGGTGTACGTCTCGGTGCCGAGCGCGCCCTTCCAGGTGACCTTCAGGGAGTTCCCCTCGACGGAGCCGACCGTCCCCTCCGCGCGGTCCTCGGTGCCGTCGTCGCACGTCAAACTGATCGACCGGCTCCCGCCGTCCTCCCGGGCGGAGCCGGTGCACATGGTGCCGCCCGTGGCGAAGAGTGCCGCCTGCTCACCGTTGACCATGAGGACCACGGCCTTCCCGCCGGCGGTGGTGAGCCAGCTTCCGTCCAGCTCGTCCGCGGGGGTTGCGCCCGCCCCGGAGTCGCCCGTGCCGCCGGAGTCCGCGGACGCCGTGGCGGACGGGGTGGGGCTCGCCGGGTCGTCCGTGCCGTCGGAGCCGTCACCGCTGCACCCCGCCAGGGCGAGCGCGCCGGCCAGTGCCGCGGCCACGGCCGTCGCCCGCCGGCGCCACGGTGACGACGCGCGGGGTACGGGCGGATGCGTCCCGCGCGCCGCGGGAGCGTGCGTCACCGGACCCACCGAAGCGTCCGAAGCCTCCGAAGTCACTGCGAGCCCCCTGCCTGTTGCCGGCCCCGTCGGCCGGGCGACCGCAGTCAGCTAACAGGAACCGCCGTCCCCCGGCCAGCCCCCCGTGACCCACCTCGCACCCTGGTGGACCCACCTCACCAGAACGGCACACGAGGGAACACAAAAGCCCCCGGGCGCGTCTCTCCTACCGCGGGGATTCGGTAAAGCGTCCGTCAAAGCGGGCACGAGGCGACTGGCGACGCTGTAATCGCAGGAACACCCCGCGTGCACGTGCATCTGCCCATGCATCTGCACTTGAACAAAGCTATGATCCCGGTCAGTTGACCACTGCATCAATGGCCACACCAGCCAGTGCACCAGCGGGGAGCGACCTGTGGACCACGACGTGTTCGACGGTGACGTGTACGACGGTGCCGACGCGCCCGGCGTGCACAACGGCATGGCGGCCACCGGGCTGGACGGCGTGGCCTGGCAGAAGAGCCGGCACAGCAACTCGCAGGGTTCGTGCGTGGAGTTCGCCCGGCTGCCCGGCGGTGAGGTGGCCGTGCGCAACTCCCGCTTCCCCGACGGTCCCGCGCTCGTCTACACCCGGGCGGAGATCGAGGCCATGCTGCTGGGCGTGAAGGACGGCGAGTTCGACCACCTGGTCGCCGGCTGACGTCCCCGCCCTCCGGCCTGCTCGGAGGGGCCCGTGGTGACCGAGGGGCGGCGACGCGCGTAGAACCGGGGCACCCGTGCGCGGCGCGCCGCGTCAGACGCCGGGGCCGCGGCCTCCGGCCCCGGTGTGGTGGGGGAGCCGGAACAGCGCCCACACCACCTTGCCGCTGAGCGCCCCCGCCATCGGGTGCCAGCCCCAGCTGTCGCTGAAGGAGTCGACCAGGAACAGCCCGCGGCCGGACTCGGCGGAGAAGTCGTCGGAGTCACGGGTGACGGGGCTGTCGTCGCTCGGGTCGCGCACCGCGCACACCAGCCGCTCGGTCCACCGCATCAGGTGCAGCCGTACCGGCGGTTCGTGTGCCGGCTGCCGCGGGGCGCCGGGCGGCAGGGCGTGCCGCAGGGCGTTGGTGACCAGCTCGGAGACCACCAGGCAGACGTCGTCGAAACGGTCGCCGAGAGTCCACTGTTCGAGCGTCTTGCGGGTGAACTGCCGTGCGTCGCGGACCGCTTCGTAGCGGGCGGGGAGGGCGCAGGAGGCGGCGTCGGAGGCGGCCGAGAGGTTCAGCGGCGGAAGGCCCTGCCGTAACGGCTCGAGCATGGTCGATCCATTCGTCCCCATGCGAGGCACTCCCGGAATTCGCGGTCGTAGCGAGGCGGCGGTGGTGCGGAGACCATGGTTTCGGATGCGCACAGCAGATGCAAGGGCAGATGCACGTGCAGCTGACCGAATTGGTTACGCCCGTACTGGTTTGTTGGCCAATTTTTCCGTCATCTTCCTGTCCTCTCCTGGCTGTTCTCTTGTCTTCTCGTTGCTCCCGGCCCTCCGATCAGTGATGCTTCCCGATCGGATCGCTCGGCTCGATTCCGTTTCCGTAACCGGACGAGTACTGCTCGAAGTGTTTTAGTGGCAGACTGCGGCCCTTGAAGACGTTGGGGAGGCTGGCGAACGTGAGCGCGGGAGAGCCGGGATCGGTGGTGCGGCGCATGCTGCTCGGATCACAACTCAGGCGACTGCGTGAGGCGCGGGGGATCACGCGCGAGGCGGCGGGTTATTCGATCCGCGCCTCCGAGTCGAAGATCAGCCGGATGGAGCTGGGCCGGGTGAGCTTCAAGACCAGGGATGTCGAGGACCTGCTCACGCTGTACGGCATCACGGACGAGCAGGAGCGCACCTCGCTGATCTCCCTCGCCAAGGAGGCCAACGTCGCGGGCTGGTGGCACAGCTACTCGGACGTGCTGCCGAGCTGGTTCCCCACCTACGTGGGCCTGGAGGGCGCGGCCTCGCTGCTGCGCGCGTACGAGGTGCAGTTCGTGCACGGCCTGCTGCAGACCGAGGAGTACGCCCGCGCGGTGGTGCGGCGGGGCATGAAGAGCGCGAGCGACGCCGATGTGGAGCGGCGGGTGGCGCTGCGCCTGGAGCGGCAGAAGTACCTGGTCGCGGAGAACGCCCCGGAGTTCCACGTCGTCCTCGACGAGGCCGCCCTGCGCCGGCCCTACGGCGGCCGCGAGGTGATGCGCGGCCAGCTCCAGCACCTCATCGAGATCTCCGAGCGCCCCAATGTGCGGCTCCAGGTCGTGCCGTTCAGCCTCGGCGGTCACTCCGGCGAGTCCGGCTCCTTCACCATCCTCAGCTTCCCCGAGTCCGATCTGTCGGACGTCGTGTACATGGAGCAGCTCACCAGCGCGCTCTACCTGGACAAGGCCGAGGACGTGGGCCAGTACGAGCGGGCGCTCAAGGAGCTCCAGCACGACAGCCCGGGTCCGTCGGAGAGCCGGGACCTGCTGCGGGGACTGCTCCAGCTCTCCTGAGCAAGCGCCCCCAACTCCGTTGAAACACAAGTACGATGACGCGTGATCAGACCGTGGAGTTGATCAGTGCTCTGCTGATGCAGCGAGGGATCGAGGGATCACATGTCGTCGTACTTCACCGACCTGGCTCAGCAGTACATCGGCGGTGAGTGGCGTCCGGGCTCCGGCTCCTGGGACATCATCGACTTCGATCCGTACGACGACGAGAAGCTCGCCTCGATCACCATAGCCACGGTCGACGAGGTCGATCAGGCGTACCGGGCGGCGGCCCGCGCGCAGAAGCAGTGGGCGGCGACCAGCCCGTACGCCCGCCGCGCGGTGTTCGAGAAGGCGCTCGCGCTGGTGCAGGAGCGCGAGGAGGAGATCGCCGGGGCGATCGTCGCCGAGCTCGGCGGTACGCGGCTGAAGGCCGCCTTCGAGCTGCACCTGGCCAAGGAGTTCCTGCGCGAGGCGGTCCACCTCGCGCTGGCCCCCGAGGGCCGGATCCTCCCCTCACCGGTGGACGGCAAGGAGAACCGCGTCTACCGCGTGCCCGTCGGCGTCGTGGGTGTGATCAGCCCCTTCAACTTCCCGTTCCTGCTGTCGCTGAAGTCCGTCGCCCCCGCGCTGGCGCTCGGCAACGGCGTGGTCCTCAAGCCGCACCAGAACACCCCGATCGTCGGCGGCGCGCTGGTCGCGAAGATCTTCGAGGACGCGGGTCTGCCCGGTGGCCTGCTGAACGTGGTGATCACCGACATAGCGGAGATCGGCGACGCGTTCCTGGAGCACCCGATACCGAAGGTCATCTCCTTCACCGGCTCCGACCAGGTCGGCCGGCACGTGGCGACCGTCTGCGCCTCCCTCTTCAAGCGCACGGTCCTCGAACTCGGCGGCAATAGCGCCCTCGTGGTCCTCGACGACGCCGATGTCGACTACGCGGTGGACGCGGCCGTGTTCAGCCGGTACGTCCACCAGGGCCAGGTCTGCATGGCCGCCAACCGGGTGCTGGTCGACCGCGCGGTGGCCGAGGAGTTCACCGAGAAGTTCGTCGCCAAGGTCGGCTCCCTGAAGGCCGGCGACCCGCGCGACCCGGAGACCGTCATCGGCCCGGTGATCAACTCCCGGCAGGCGGACGCCCTCTCGGCCGTCGTCGAGCAGGCGCTCGCCGAGGGCGCCACGGCCCTGGTGCGCGGCGGGCGCACCGCCAACCTGGTCGAGCCCTCGGTGCTGACCGGACTGCCCGCGGACTCGGCCCTGCTGCGCCAGGAGGTCTTCGGCCCCGTCGCCTTCCTCGTGCCGTTCGACGGCGAGGAGGAGGCCGTGCGCATCGTCAACGACTCCCCGTACGGGCTGAGCGGCGCCGTGCACACCGGCAACGTCGAGCGGGGCGTGAACTTCGCCAAGCGGATCGACACCGGCATGTTCCACGTGAACGACGGCACGGTGCACGACGAGCCGATCGTCCCCTTCGGCGGCGAGAAGCACTCCGGCATCGGCCGGCTGAACGGCGACACGATGCTCGACGCCTTCACCACGACGAAGTGGATCTCGGTCCAGCACGGCCGCAGCGGCTTCCCGTTCTGAGTGACTCAGGCCGAGTGCGCGCCCACCGGGCCCACGAGCCCACGAGCCCACGGGCCGTCGTGCCGGCCGCGGCCCGTGGGTGAGGGAGCGGGGCCGCTCCTGGGCGGGATGCCGTGCGGCCTACTCTGGACCGCATGTCAGTGATCCGTCTCCTGGTGCTCGGCGCGGTGCGCCAGCACGGCCGGGCCCACGGCTACCAGGTGCGCAACGACCTGGAGTACTGGGGCGCGCACGAGTGGTCCAACGCCAAGCCCGGTTCGATCTACCACGCGCTGAAGCAGATGGCCAGGCAGGGCCTGCTGCACGCGCACGAGATCGCTCCGTCCACGGCCGGCGGCCCGCCGCGCACGGAGTACGAGATCACCGAGCCGGGCACCGAGGAGTTCTTCCGGCTGCTGCGGGAGGCGCTGACCTCCTACGACCAGAAGCCGGACGTGTTCTCGGCGGGGCTCGGCCTGATGGTCGACCTCGAACGGGCGGAGGCCCTCGCGCTGCTGGAGCAGCGGCTGCGTTCCATCGAGGAGTGGC
The DNA here is from genome assembly GCF_014649835.1 of Streptomyces pilosus. Classification (GTDB taxonomy): domain Bacteria; phylum Actinomycetota; class Actinomycetes; order Streptomycetales; family Streptomycetaceae; genus Streptomyces; species Streptomyces pilosus. The sequence goes on from NZ_BMTU01000003.1 coordinate 601,015, forward strand.
GCAGGGCCGTCACCGAGTACTACACGCCCGAGGAGGGGCCCGGCCAGCTGGGCCACATCGGGGAGATCATGGACCTGTGGGTGCACTCGGCCGACACCGGCGCCGCGTGGACCAGGGGCCTCGTCGAGCGGGTCCGGAGCGGCGCCTACACCTTCGCCGGTGAGGGCGAGCCGTTCATCGGCGTCCTGGCCGAGGGCGAGGAGAACCCGTACGCCACGGGGGAGCGGCATCCGGGGGATGCCCGGTAATCAAGTTTGACGAGTGGGTCGCCCGGGTATTACCGTCGAGCTGGTAGTCAAGTTTGACTAGCGAGGGAGTCCCCTTGACCGACGCGGCGATCACCGTCGAGGACGTACGCAAGACCTACGGCGGAGGCGGCGGCAACAACAGACCCGCACTGGACGGGCTCGACCTCACGGTCGCGCGCGGCACGGTGCACGCGGTGCTCGGGCCGAACGGCGCGGGCAAGACCACCCTGGTGAGGATCCTGGCCACCCTGCTGCGGCCCGACGCGGGCCGGGTCGAGGTGGCGGGATGCGACGTGGTGCGCGAGGCCTACGCGGTACGGCTGCGCATCGGCCTGCTCGGCCAGCACGCGGCGCTCGACGAGGAACTCGGCGGACGGCAGAACCTGGAGCTGTTCGGCCGCCTGTACCACCTGGGCGCACGGCGCGCCCGCGCGCGGGCCGGTGAGCTGCTGGAGCGCTTCGAGCTCTCCGGCACCGGACACAAGGCGGTGAAGCAGTACAGCGGCGGCATGCGGCGCCGCCTCGACCTCGCCGCCTCCCTGATCACCGAACCGGAGGTGCTGTTCCTCGACGAACCGACCACGGGCCTCGACCCGCGGGGCCGGGCGGAGGTGTGGGACTCCGTCCGCTCCCTGGTCGGCGGCGGCACCACCGTCCTGCTCACCACCCAGTACCTGGAGGAGGCCGACCAGCTCGCCGACCGCATCTCCCTGGTGGACGCGGGGCGGGTCGTCGCCGACGGCACGGCGGACGAGCTCAAGGCGGCCACCGGCGGCGACCGCATCGACGTCGTGCTGCGCGACGCCGGGCAGCTGGGCGCCGCCGTCGCCCTGCTGCCCGTACCGAAGGACGCGGTCACCGTGGACACCGACCGGCGGCTGCTGAGCGCACCGGTCACCGACCGCATGGCGGCCCTGGCCGCGGTGGTCCGCGCGCTGGCGGAGGCCGGCGTCGAGGCCGAGGACATCGCCCTGCGCCGGCCCACCCTCGACGAGGTGTTCCTGCGTCTGACCGGGCACGACGAGCGAGTGAAGGAGGCCGCATGACCACCGCGACGTACGCCCTGACCGACTCCTGGACCATGACCCGCCGTGAACTCGCCCGCTGGGGACGGCAGCCGGTGACGGTGGTGGTCAACCTGGTCTTCCCGGTGATGCTGCTGCTGATGTTCGGCTACCTGGTCGGCGGCGGCCGGGGGGTGAGCGGCGAGTACCTCGACTTCCTGGTGCCCGGCATGCTCGCGCTCACCATGGCCTTCGGCCTGGAGGGCACCATGGTCGCCGTCACCCAGGACCTGAACAAGGGCGTCATCGACCGCTTCCGTGCCATGCCGATGGCCAACGGCGCCGTCCTGGTCGGCCGGTCCGCCGCCGACATGCTCCAGTCCGCGCTCGGCCTGGCGGTGCTGCTCGCCGTCGCCGCCGCGCTCGGCTGGCGCGCCCACGGCGGCGCGGCCGGTCTCCTCGGCGCCGTGGGGCTGCTCCTGCTGTTCCGGTTCGCCATGCTGTGGATCGGCATCCACCTCGCGCTGGTCGCGGGGAAGCCGGAGCTGGTGCAGGCCGTGCAGATCCTGGTCTGGCCGGTCGGCTTCCTGTCCAACGCCTTCGCCGCGCCCGGCTCCATGCCGGACTGGCTGGGCACGGTCGTCCAGTGGAACCCCATGTCCCACACCGCCACGGCCGTGCGCGACCTGTTCGGCAGCCCCGGCGGGGAGCCGGGGCACCTCTGGGCGGCCGTCCTGTGGCCCCTGGCGCTGCTCGCGGTGTTCTTCCCGCTGGCGGTCCGGCGGTTCGCGCGGCTCAGCCGCTAGAGCCCGTCCGGCGGACCACGCCGGACAGGCCCTAGTGGTGGAACCCGGTGGCCGCGTCCCTGTCCTCGGTGAGGGGGCGCGGCTGCCGGCGCAGGTCCGGCAGCAGCCGGGCCAGGTCCTCGGCGAAGACGTCCGCGAGGTCCTCGGAGAAGCCGTTGCGGCACACCACCCGCAGCACCGACAGGTCCTGGCGGTTCGCCGGGAACGTGTACGCGGGCACCAGCCAGCCGCTCTCCCGCATCCGCCGGGACACGTCGAACACGTCGTAGGCCGTCACCTCCGGGGTGGTGGTGAACGCGAACACGGGCAGCTCGTCGCCCCGGGTGAGCAGGCGGAAGTCGCCCAGTTCCGCGATCCGCGCGGACAGCCGCGTGGCCACGTCCCGCGAGGCCTGCTGCACCGCGCGGTAGCCCTCCCGGCCCAGCCGCAGGAACGTGTAGTACTGCGCCACGACCTGGGCGCCCGGGCGGGAGAAGTTCAGCGCGAAGGTCGGCATGTCGCCGCCCAGGTAGTTGACCCGGAAGACCAGCTCCTCGGGCAGCGTCCCCGCGTCCCGCCACAGCACCCAGCCGACACCCGGGTAGACCAGTCCGTACTTGTGCCCGGAGGTGTTGACCGACGCCACCCGGGGGAGGCGGAAGTCCCACACCAGGTCCTCGTCGAGGAAGGGCGCGACCATCGCGCCCGACGCCCCGTCGACGTGCACCGGGACGTCCAGGCCGGTGCGCTCCTGGAGTCCGTCCAGCGCGGCGCACAGGTCCGCGACCGGCTCGTACGACCCGTCGAAGGTGGACCCCAGGACGCCGACGACGCCGATGGTGTTCTCGTCGCACAGGGCGGCCGCGGCGGCCGGGTCGAGGTGGAACCGCTCGCCCTCCATGGGCACCTGACGGGGCTCCACCTCCCAGAAGGTGCAGAACTTGTCCCAGCAGACCTGGACGTTGACCCCCATGACGAGGTTCGGCCGGGCGTCGGGGGACGGGTAGCGGTCGGCGTTGCGGTGCATCCAGCGCCGCTTCATCGCCATCCCGGCGAGCATGCACGCCTCGCTGGACCCGGTCGTCGAACAGCCCACGGCCGCCGACGGGTCCGGGGCGTGCCACAGGTCGGCGAGCATCGCCACACAGCGCCGCTCCAGCTCGGCCGTGCGCGGGTACTCGTCCTTGTCGATCATGTTCTTGTCCCGGCACTCCGCCATCAGGACGCCGGCCTGGGGCTCCATCCAGGTGGTGACGAAGGTGGCCAGGTTCAGCCGCGCGTTGCCGTCCAGCATCAGCTCGTCGTGCACGAGCTGGTACGCCGTCGAGGGCGTCATGGGCCCGTCGGGCAGCCGGTGCTTGGGCGGGGCCCCGAGCATGTCCCCGACCGGATTGGCCTCGCCCAGGAAGGGGTTGACGGACAAGGGGCGCTCTTCGTGCTGCGGGCCGTTGTGGAGCGGCATGGGTGCCTCCGTGAGGGGTGGGCGGCCCTGGAAGGGCCGGAGGGGGGCGGGGTGCTGCGGGTCACCGGACCGCCGTTCCGTCCTCCCGCAGCTGCATGTGCGGGCGGCCCGTGACCAGCAGCCAGGCAGGCAGGGAGGCGATGCACAGCAGGGCGATGACCGAGGGGGAGGAGACCAGGACGGCGGCGACGAACAGGCTCACCCAGCCCTGCCGGGTGACGGCCAGCAGGACCCCCAGCACGGCCGCCGCCACGCCCACCGCCGGCTGCACGCCCGGCACCAGCGCGTGCGCGCCCAGTCCGAGCGCCGTGCCGACGAACACCGAGGGGAAGATCCGCCCGCCCCGGAAGCCGCAGGAGGCGGCGACGAGCAGGGCGGCCAGCTTCACCACCGTCATGGTGGCGAACTCGCCCGCCGTCCAGCCGTCCGGGTCCCGCGCCAGCTCGGCGACCTCGTCGAGCCCCTTGAAGAGGGTCAGGTGCCCGCCCAGGGCGGCCAGGGCGCCCAGCACCGCCCCGCCGACCGGGAGCATCAGCATCGGGTGCCGCAGCCGGGCGAAGGCCCGGTGGACGTGGGGGAAGGCGTACACGGCGCACATGCCGAGCGCCGCCCCCACCGGGGCCACCACGAGCGACGCGAGCAGGTCGCCCCAGCCGGGCCGCCCGAACGGCGGCAGACGCAGGTCGAAACTGGGCTCGGACACCAGCGCGGTGGTGAGCGCCCCGGCTCCGGCGGCCGCCAGCGGCGCGAACAGGCTGTCCCACAGCTGCCCCTTGATCCGCTGCCCGGCCAGCGCCTCCGAGATGACGAGCGCGGCGGCGACCGGCGTACCGAACAGCGCGCCGATCGTCCCGGCCTCCGCCAGGGCCACCCAGCCGCTCTGCCGGGTCCGCGGGAAGGCCCTGAGGCCCACCCGGACGGCCAGGGAGACGTTCACGGCGATGATCGGGTTCTCGGGGCCCAGGCTCGGCCCGCCGGCCAGCACGAACGCCGTCGCCAGCAGCAGTCCCGGCAGCACCGTGAGCGGCAGCACCGGCGCGTCGAGTCCGGTGGTGGCCGGATCGGGGCCCGCGTGGCCCGGGGCCTTCCACACCACCAGACCGACCGCGACGCCGGTGGCGACGAGCATCACGAACATCCACAGCACGGAGTACCTGCCGACGCCGAGGGCGTCCGGCACCGTCTCCCACAGGACGTCCTGCAACTCCTCCGCGGCGGTGCCGACCGCCAGCAGCACCAGACTCGTCACCACGCCCACCAGCAGCGCGGGCACGAGGGTCGGCAGAAGCGTGCGTGCCGCGGCCCCCGGGGCGGCGGAGGGTGCGGGTGGTGCGCTGTCCTGGGCCACCCGCACACGATAAGTGGAGAAAGCGGACAAACAGGGAAGCGGCTTGCACCTCACCCGACGTGAGGACCCAGGCTGGAGCGCGAAAGGGAAAGGAGCGGAAGTGAGCTACTCCGTGGGACAGGTGGCCGGCTTCGCCGGCGTCACGGTGCGCACCCTGCACCACTACGACGGCATCGGCCTGCTCGCGCCCAGCGAGCGCAGCCACGCCGGTCACCGGCGCTACAGCGACGCCGACCTCGACCGGCTGCAGCAGATCCTGTTCTACCGCGCGCTCGGCTTCCCGCTCGAGGAGGTCGCCGTCCTGCTCGACGACCCGGCCGCGGACCCGCGCGCGCACCTGCGCCGCCAGCACGAACTGCTGACCGCCCGGATCGAGAAGCTGAGGGAGATGGCGGCGGCCGTGGAACACGCGATGGAGGCACGCACGATGGGAATCGATCTGACGCCCGAGGAGAAGTTCGAGGTGTTCGGCGACTTCGACCCGGACCAATACGAGGACGAGGTGCGGGAACGCTGGGGCGGCACCGACGCCTACCGCCAGTCGCGCCGGCGGACCGCGTCGTACACCAAGGAGGACTGGAAGCGCGTCACCGCGGAGTTCGACGGCCTGCACCGGCGCATGGCCGGCCTGATGGACGCCGGGACACCGGCCGACTCCGAGGCGGCCATGGACCTCGCCGAGGAGCACCGGCGGTTCATCACCGGCGCGTACTACGACTGCGGGCACGAGATGCACGCGGGTCTGGGCGAGATGTACGTGTCCGACCCGCGGTTCACCGCCACGTACGAGAGGATCCGCGCCGGTCTGGCCGGCTACCTGCGCGACGCGATCGTCGCCAACGCCGCCCGGCACGCCTCCTGAGCGGTCGTGGCCCGGCGGGCTTCCGGGCCACGACCAGCGGTGATCGCCCCGGTGACGGATCACGGCTTTCTCCGGGGCGGTACACAGGGCATCCTGGACACCCCCGCGGAACCTGGGCTTCGACGGCTGCGTTCATAATTTGGGCAGCCAGCCCGGCCCGTACCTCCCCCAGCTGCAGGAGCCACATCCCCGTGACCACGCTTGCGCTCGGCCCTGAGTGGCTGAGTCCGGACTACCTGATCGAGACCTTCAGCCTCCCCGGCATCCTGCTGATCGTCTTCGCGGAGTCCGGACTCTTCGCGTTCCTGCCCGGTGACTCCCTGCTGTTCACGGCGGGTCTCTTCGTGGCCGAGGGCAGTTACATCACCCAGCCGCTGTGGCTGGTGTGCACCCTGATCGTGCTGGCCGCCGTCATCGGTGACCAAGTCGGTTACATGATCGGCAAGTTCTTCGGTCCCCGGCTGTTCAGCCGGCCGAACTCCAAGCTCTTCAAACAGGAGAACCTGGAGAAGGCGCACGACTTCATGGAGAAGTACGGCCCCAAGGCGATCGTCCTGGCCCGCTTCGTCCCGATCGTCCGCACCTTCGCCCCCATCGTGGCGGGCGCCGGCCGCATGAAGTACCGCACGTTCGTGACGTACAACGTCATCGGCGGTGTCGCCTGGGGCTGCGGCGTCACCCTGGCGGGTTACTGGCTCGGCCAGATCGGGTTCATCAAGAACAACGTCGAGTCGATCCTCATCCTGATCGTCTTCCTCTCCGTGGTGCCGATCATCGTCGAGTACCTGCGTGAGCGCGGGAAGAAGAAGCGCGCCGCCGCCGAGGCCCCGGCCCCGGTCGCCGCGCCGCAGTACCCCGTCATGGACGACGCCACGACCCAGCTGCGACGCATCCCCCCGGCCGCCCCGCAGCAGCCCCAGCCGTCCCACCAGCAGTACGGAAACCCGGCCGGCTACCCCCAGCAGCAGGCCCCGCAGCACGCCCCGCGGCAGGCCCCCCAGCAGCCGTACGGCAACCAGGGCGGCTACCCGAGGCAGGACCCCCGGCAGCAGCCGTACGGCAACGACCAGCACTACAACCAGCAGCAGCCGTACAACGGCGGCTACTGAGACGCCCGAAGGGACGCGGGCGGAGCCGACGTGCGGCTCCGCCCGGCCGCGAGCCGGGCGGCCGCGTCAGAATCCCCGCGTCCGCTTCGCCGCCCGGCGCTTCTCCGGGGAACCGATCCGCAGGAAGATCCGGGAGATCTCCGACCCGAGGTTCACCCCGATCGCGATGGCCATGGCCAGGGCCACGGCCTTGGTGAGCGACGCCAGCCCGTCGGTGACCTCGTTCTGCGCGATGCCCAGCAGACCGAAGTACGTGGCGGAACCCGGCAGCAGCGGCCCGATGGCCGCCGTGGTGTACGGCAGCGCCGACGCGAACCGGTAGCGGGCCAGCAGCTGTCCGAAGAGACCCACCACACCGGCCGCCACGGCCGTGGCCGCCACCGGTGAGATGTCGCCCGTGACGTGCAGCGCCCCGTACACCACCCAGGCGATCCCGCCGTTCAGGGTCGCCATCAGCACGGTGGACCTCTCCTGCTGGAGCAGCACCGCGAAGGCCAGCGACAGCGCCATCGACGCGACGATCTGCAGCACCGGGCGCGGATCACCGCCGAGCGCCGCGTCCGGGTTCAGGTTCGCCCCCAGCTGCACGCCGAAGTACAGCACCGTCAGCACACCCGCCACGATGCCCACGAAGAAGTACAGGACCTCCAGCAGGCGGGCCGACGCGGTGATGTAGAAGCCGGTCAGGCCGTCCTGCACGCCCGCCACCAGCGCCCGCCCCGGCAGCAGCGCGAACAGCCCACCGGTGATCACCGCGGACGCCTTCACGTCCACGTGCGCCACGGTGAGCGCTACCCCGATCGCGGCCGGCGGCGTGGCGGCCACCGTGAACTGGTAGAACTCCGGCAGCCCGCGCCCCGCGCAGAGCCAGGCCAGCCGGTCGCCGAGCATCGCGCCGACCGCGGCGGCCACGAACACCAGGAAGCCACCGCCGACCAGCACCGAGGCCGAGCCGGCGAGCAGCCCGCTCGCCGCGGTCAGCGTCCAGCCGGAGTACGGGTGCCGGTTGCGGCGGATCTCCGCCAGCCGCCGGTAGGCCTCCTCCAGGGACACGTGGGTCTCGGGGTCGCTGAGGTCGTCCACCAGCTGGTAGACGGCCGCCAGACGGGTGTAGTCGGGGCTGCGGCGCCGCACCGTGCGGGACGCGGTCACGGGGTCGTCGACCAGCGACGGCTGGTAGGAGATCGCCAGCAGCGTGAAGGTGACGTTGGGTTCGCAGCGGTCCAGGCCGTAGGAGCGGCACACGGCGAACATCGCCGCCTCCACGTCCTCGGCGCCCTCACCGCCCGCCAGCAGCAGCTCCCCGATCCGCAGGGTCAGGTCGAGCACGCGCGGCACGGCCGGCCCGGAATCGTCGTGCCGCTGGATCGGCTCCGGCGCCGGCCGCTCGGTCACCGGCATGCGCAGCATCGTGCGCATCCGGTCCTGCCACGGCACGTCCCGGGTGAGGCTGACGGCCGGTACCCCGTTCGGCGGGGTGAAGGCCGGCGGCGGCCGCTTCGCGCTGTAGGTGCTGGGCCGGTTGAACGCCGACCCCTCCGACTCGGCCGGGTGCGGCGGCGCCACGTCCAGGCCGTCCGGCACGGCGAACTCGGACGTCGCCTCCGACTCCGTGCCGGTCCTGGAGACGGCGAGCCCTTCGGGAACCGCGAACTCGGACGTCGTCGACGAGTCGGGCTCGGCCGGCGCCGCGACCCCGATGGGTGGCAGGAACCCACTCCTCGCCTCGTCCGACTGCGGCTTGCGGTCCTCCGCGTCCGTCACGTGCCCTTCGCTCCTCGTACGACACCGTCCCCCGTGATCGTTCCTAGCCTGCCCCGTAGGGCATCAGTATGCGCACACACGACAAAACGGGCCGCACGCCTGCGCGCGGCCCGTTCTGCGTCTGGCAGCGGGAGGGCTCAGTGGCCGCCCGTCTCCTTGAAACGCTTGTAGGACCGCTCGATCTCGGCCTCGGCGTCCACCCGGCCCACCCAGTTGGCGCCCTCGACGGACTTGCCCGGCTCCAGGTCCTTGTAGACCTCGAAGAAGTGCTGGATCTCCAGGCGGTCGAACTCCGACACGTGGTGGATGTCGCGCAGGTGCTCCACGCGCGGGTCGGTCGAGGGGACGCACAGCAGCTTGTCGTCGCCGCCGGCCTCGTCCGTCATGCGGAACATGCCGATCGCGCGGCAGCGGATCAGGCAGCCCGGGAACGTCGGCTCGTCCAGGATGACCAGCGCGTCCAGCGGGTCGCCGTCCTCGCCGAGGGTGTTCTCGACGAAGCCGTAGTCGGTCGGGTAGGCGGTCGAGGTGAAGAGCCGACGGTCCAGCCGGATCCGACCCGTCTCGTGGTCCACCTCGTACTTGTTCCGCGAACCCTTCGGGATCTCGATCGTGACGTCGAACTCCACCGGACGCTCCTCCATGATCAGCACATAGTTCTGGTGGTTAAGTGTCCCTCACGCAGGTGTGTGATCGCGAAAGGGGCTGGTGGTCGTGCCAGAGCGGAGGCCTTGGCGGGCCGCGGGACCGCACGTCGTGCGGATCGCGGGCGCCGTACGGCCGCGTCTCACCCGGGTCGCGGGGACCGTGCGGCCACGTCTGGCGCGCGTCGCCGCGGCCGTCGGGCCGCGGTTCGCGCGTCCGGACCGGCCGGGATCACCGCGGGTCCCGCGGGGCGCGCGGCCGAAGACCTGGCAGTTCACCGCGACCGCCGCCACCGCCGGTCTGGCGCTGGCCGCGGGAGTGGTGACCGCCGCCGGTCCCTGGGACTCCTCGGGTCAGCGTACGGCGGAGCGGGACCGCGCCGTGGCCCTGCAAGCCTCGCGTGGCGCAGATCACGACGGCGGCCGGGCCCGCGCCGGGACACCGCCGCGCGGGCCGCAGGCCGCCCCGCCCGCCCCGTCCGTGCTCACCGGCCTCGGCGGCACCGCCACGGCCGCGCGGTCCGCGCCCGCCGCCAAGACCCTCGCCGGCGTCCTCGACCCGCTGCTGAAGAACCCGGCGCTGGGCCGCCCGTCGGCCGCCGTGGTCGACGTGGCCACCGGCGCACGGCTCTACGCCACCGGTCCGGCGGACGCGCTGACCCCCGCCTCCACCACGAAGATCGCCACCGCGGTCGCCGCGCTCTCCGCCATGGGCGCCGACCACCGCCTCACCACCCGCGCGGTGTACGAACCCGACACCGGCGAGGTCGTCCTGGTCGGCGGCGGCGACCCCACGCTCACCGCCCGCAAGGACGCCGGGGACCTCGCCAGCCTGCGCGCACTCGCCGAACGGAGCGCGGCTGCCCTCGCCAGGCGCGGGGTGCGCGAGGTGACGCTGTCGTACGACACGACCCTCTACCGGGGCGGCACGCGGCACCCGATCGGCGTCAATCCGAACCTCGCCGCCGTCACCCCCCTCATGGTCGACGAGGCCCGCACCGACGACTCCACCAGCGGGCCCGCGCCCCGGGTCGCGGATCCGGCGGCCGACGCCGCCCGGAAGTTCGGCGACCTGCTGAAGGAGCACGGCGTCAGGACGACGCCCCCCGGCCCGTCGAAGGCCACCACCCGGGCCACCACCCTCGCCACCGTCTCCTCGCCGCCGCTCGCCTCCCTCGTCGAGCGCATGCTGACGCACAGCGACAACGACCTCGCCGAGGCCCTGGCCCGCCACACCGCCCTCGCCACCGGCAGGCCCGCCGACTTCGCCGGCGGCGGCGCGGCCGTCACCGCCCGCCTGAAGCACCTGGGCCTCCCGGTGAAGGGCGCCGACGTCAAGGACGGCAGCGGCCTCGACCGGCGCGACAAGCTCACCGCCGGCCTGCTCACCGCCCTGCTCGTCAAGGCCGGCGACCCGGCCCACCCCGAGCTGCGGCCCGCCCTCACCGGCCTGCCCGTCGCCGGTTTCACCGGAACCCTGGCCGGCCGCTACGACGGCGGCGCGGCCGGCCTGGTCCGTGCCAAGACGGGGACGCTCACCGGGGTGAACACCCTGGCCGGCACGGTCGTCGACCGGGACGGCCGGCTGCTGGCCTTCGCCTTCCTGGCCAACGGCACCACCGGCCAGGCCCCGGCCCAGACCGCCCTGGACCGGGCCACCACCGCCCTGGCGGCCTGCGGCTGCCGCTGACCACCCGGACCTCCGGGCGCGAAGAACCAGGCGAACGGGCCCGGGGAGCGGAGCCCCCGGGGAAGGGACGTCAGGGGCGGGAACGTCCCAGGAACCGGCGCACCGCCCGCGGGCCGCCGCCACCTCGCCGCCCTGCCCCAACCCGCAGCACTCACGTACCGTTGACGCATGACGAGCATCGGTGGTGCCGCTTCATCCGGGATGGTCGACTGGAACCTCGCGGTCGCGACCGCGACCCGCCTCATGCGGCCGGGCCCCGACGTGAGCCGCGACGAGGCCCGGGCCGTCGTCGCGGAACTGCGCCGGCACGCGCAGGCCTCGGAGGAGCACGTCCGGGGCTTCACCGGGCTGGGCACCGAGGAGACCCACGACACTCCCCTCCTCGTCGTCGACCGCCCCGGCTGGGTCCGGGCCAACGTCGCCGGCTTCCGCGAACTGCTCAGGCCGCTCCTCGACAAGATGCAGGAACGCCGCGGCACCGGCCCCGGGAACGCGGTCCTCGGCGCCGTCGGCGGCAAGGTCACCGGCGTCGAACTGGGCATGCTGCTGTCCTTCCTCGCCTCCCGCGTCCTCGGCCAGTACGAGACCTTCGCCCCCGCCACCCGCGACCTCCCGGCCGGCGCGAACGGCGGCGGCCGGCTGCTGCTCGTCGCCCCCAACATCGTCCACGTCGAGCGCGAACTGGACGTCGAGCCGCACGACTTCCGCCTGTGGGTGACGCTGCACGAGGAGACCCACCGCACCCAGTTCACCGCCGTGCCCTGGCTGCGGGACCACCTCGAGGGCGAAATCCAGTCGTTTCTGGAGGAGACCGACGTCGACCCCATGACCGTCCTCGAACGCGTCCGCGAGGCCGCGCAGTCGCTCGCCGGCGGGCGGCCCGAGGGCGAGGAGGGCGACGAGGGGCGCTCCCTCGTCGAGGTCGTGCAGACGCCCGCGCAGCGCGAGATCCTCGGCCGGCTCACCGCCGTCATGTCGCTGCTGGAGGGCCACGCCGACTTCGTGATGGACGGCGTCGGGCCCGCGGTCGTGCCGAGCGTCGCCGAGATCCGCGAGAAGTTCCAGCAGCGTCGCGCCAAGGGCGCCTCCCGCCTCGACATGGCCCTGCGCAAGCTGCTCGGCCTGGACGCCAAGCTCCGGCAGTACCGCGACGGCGAACGCTTCGTGCGCGCCGTCGTCGAGGAGGTCGGCATGGACGGCTTCAACCGGGTGTGGACCTCGCCCAACACGCTCCCCACCAAGGCGGAGATCGCCAAACCGGCGGACTGGGTCACCCGGGTGCACCGCAAGCCGGAGGCGTGAGCCTCCGCGCCCCGGCCGTGCGAAGGATCCGGCCGACGGCAGACGGGCGCCCCACCAATCACCCGTCCGAGGGACCGTGGGTCCCGGGCAGGCGTGCAATGCTCGGAGAACGGCCCGGTTCTGTCACCATCTACACACTCTGAGTGACCGAACCTCGGGCTCACCCCCCGACAACTTCATGAAGGGAACCGGACATGGGTCCCCATCCTGCGGTCGCGGCGATACGCCTGGCGGTCCGCCGCGTCCTGACCGACATCCTCGACGACCACGGCCGTACCCCCGGCCGGCCCCCGCACGAGCGGACCTCCTCCCCGCTCGTGCTCGTGGCCTGTTCCGGCGGTGCCGACTCCATGGCTCTCGCCTCCGCCCTCGCCTTCGAAGCCCCCCGGCTCGGCGTGCGCGCGGGCGGCATCACCGTCGACCACGGCCTCCAGGCCGGCTCCGACCTGCGGGCCGCCGACGTCGTCGTGCGCCTGCGCGAGCTCGGCCTCGATCCCGCCGAGTCCGTCGCCGTGACCGTCGGACGCGAGACGAGGGTGGCGCACAGCGCCTCGTACAGGGGTGGCGGTGGGCGACGGGCGGGCGGCCCCGAGGCCGCCGCCCGGGACGCCCGCTACGCCGCCCTCGACACCGCCGCCGAACGGCACGGCGCCGCCGCCGTCCTGCTCGGCCACACCCGCGACGACCAGGCCGAGACCGTCCTGCTCGGTCTCGCCCGCGGCTCCGGCATCCGCTCCCTGTCCGGCATGGCCGCGGTCTCGGGGGCCGACGGCCGCTACCGGCGCCCCTTCCTCCAGCTCGACCGGCAGACCGCCCGCACCGCCTGCATGGTCCAGTCCCTCCCCGTCTGGGACGACCCGCACAACGCCGACCCCGCCTACACCCGCTCCCGGCTCCGCCACGAGGGCCTGCCCGCCCTGGAGAAGGCCCTCGGCAAGGGCGTCGTCGAGGCCCTCGCCCGTACGGCCCAGCTCTCCCGCGACGACGCCGACGCCCTCGACGCGTGGGCCGGCCGCGCCGAGGCCGGCGTGCGCGACGCCGACGGCCGCCTCGAGTGCGCCGCGCTGCACGCCCTGCCGCCCGCCGTACGCCGCCGTGTGCTCCGCCGCGCCGCCATCGAGGCCGGCGCACCGGCCGGTTCGCTGTTCGCCCGGCACATCGAGGAGGTGGACCGGCTGATCACCGCCTGGCACGGCCAGGGGGCCATCAATCTCCCCGGCCGGGTCGTCGCTCGCCGGCAGGGTGGCAGACTGGTGATTCGGCAGGGCTGAATCCGGACCCCACCGACCCCTGCGAGTCGCGGGGCGGACCGGACCGGCCGCTGGGACGACCGAAAGTGATGCGGGTGGACGCGAACGACATGGGTGCCGACCTCGAGAAGGTACTCATCACCAAGGAAGAGATCGACGCCAAGCTGGTGGAGCTTGCCGCCAAGATCGACGCGGAGTACGCGGGCAAGGACCTGCTGATCGTCGGCGTGCTCAAGGGCGCGGTGATGGTGATGGCCGACCTCGCGCGGGCGCTGTCCACCCCGGTCACCATGGACTGGATGGCCGTCTCGTCGTACGGGGCGGGCACCCAGTCCTCCGGTGTGGTGCGGATCCTGAAGGACCTCGACACCGACATCAAGGGCCGGCACGTCCTGATCGTCGAGGACATCATCGACTCCGGGCTGACCCTGTCCTGGCTGATCTCCAACCTCGGCTCGCGCGAGCCCGCATCCCTCAAGGTGTGCACGCTGCTGCGCAAGCCCGAGGCCGCCAAGGTCGCCATCGACGTGGAATGGGCGGGATTCGACATTCCCAACGAGTTCGTCGTCGGTTACGGCCTCGATTACGCCGAGAAGTACCGCAACCTCCCGTTCGTCGGTACGCTCGCCCCCCACGTCTACGGCGGCTGAACGCCGGGGCCCGGCCCGCCGTACGGTGATCGGGAACCCCGGCGGGCTCCGCGGCGTTGATGCTTGCGTGGACGCGAATGCCGGCCGTCCCCCGCAGCTTCGGGGGGCAATGCTGGGGTACCGTCCGAAGAACAGTCTTCTATCAAACTCACTATGGCAGGAGGGACGGGGCGGCACCGCTCCGTATGGATGGACGTGAAGCGATACTTCCGTGGGCCGGTCATGTGGATCGTGCTGGCCGTCCTCGCCGTGGTCGTGTTGATGCAGGTCGTCGGCTCGTCCGGCGGCTACAAGACGGTGGACACCGGTGAGGTCGTCCAGGCGATCAATGAGAACAAGGTCGAGTCGGCCAAGCTGACCACCGGCGACGAGCAGATCATCAAGGTCGAGCTCAAGGACGGCCAGAAGGTCAAGGACAGCTCGAAGATCCAGGCGAGCTACATCGGTGACCAGGGCGTCACCATCGCCAACACGCTGCAGGACAAGTTCCAGAACGAGCAGATTCCCGACGGCTACACGGTCTCGCCGTCGAAGCAGAACCCGTTCGTGAGCATTCTGCTGTCGCTGCTGCCCTTCGTCCTGATCGTGGTCGTCTTCCTGTTCCTGATGAATCAGATGCAGGGCGGCGGCTCCCGCGTCATGAACTTCGGCAAGTCCAAGGCGAAGCTCATCACCAAGGACACCCCGAAGACGACGTTCGCCGACGTGGCGGGCTCCGAGGAGGCCGTCGAGGAGCTCCACGAGATCAAGGAGTTCCTCCAGGAGCCGGCGAAGTTCCAGGCCGTCGGCGCCAAGATTCCCAAGGGTGTGCTGCTCTACGGTCCGCCCGGTACGGGCAAGACCCTGCTCGCGCGTGCCGTCGCGGGCGAGGCCGGTGTGCCGTTCTACTCGATCTCCGGTTCCGACTTCGTCGAGATGTTCGTCGGTGTCGGTGCCTCCCGGGTCCGTGACCTGTTCGAGCAGGCCAAGGCCAACGCCCCGGCGATCGTCTTCGTCGACGAGATCGACGCGGTCGGCCGCCACCGCGGCGCCGGCCTCGGCGGCGGTCACGACGAGCGCGAGCAGACCCTGAACCAGCTCCTCGTCGAGATGGACGGCTTCGACGTCAAGGGCGGCGTGATCCTCATCGCCGCGACGAACCGGCCCGACATCCTCGACCCGGCCCTCCTGCGGCCCGGCCGCTTCGACCGCCAGATCGCGGTCGACCGCCCGGACATGCAGGGCCGCCTCGAGATCCTCAAGGTGCACCAGAAGGGCAAGCCGGTCGCCCCGGACGTCGACCTGTCGGCCGTCGCCCGCCGCACCCCCGGCATGACCGGTGCCGACCTGGCCAACGTGCTGAACGAGGCCGCGCTGCTGACCGCGCGCAGCGATCAGAAGCTGATCGACAACCACATGCTGGACGAGGCGATCGACCGTGTGGTCGCGGGCCCGCAGAAGCGGACCCGGATCATGTCGGACAAGGAGAAGAAGATCACCGCGTACCACGAGGGCGGGCACGCCCTGGTCGCGGCGGCCTCACCGAACTCCGACCCGGTCCACAAGATCACCATCCTCTCCAGAGGCCGTGCCCTCGGCTACACCATGGTCCTGCCGGACGAGGACAAGTACTCCACCACGCGCAACGAGATGCTGGACCAGCTGGCCTACATGCTGGGCGGCCGCGCGGCGGAGGAGCTCGTCTTCCACGACCCGACCACCGGTGCCGCCAACGACATCGAGAAGGCCACCGGTCTGGCCCGCGCGATGGTCACGCAGTACGGCATGACCGAGCGGCTCGGCGCGATCAAGTTCGGCGGTGACAACACCGAGCCGTTCCTCGGCCGTGAGATGGCTCACCAGCGGGACTACTCGGAAGAGGTCGCCGCGCTGGTCGACGAAGAGGTCAAGAAGCTCATCGAGACCGCGCACAACGAGGCGTGGGAGATCCTGGTCGAGAACCGCGACGTCCTCGACAACCTGGTCCTGGCCCTCCTGGAGCGGGAGACGCTGGGCAAGGAGGAGATCGCCGAGATCTTCGCGCCGATCGTCAAGCGCCCGCCCCGGCCCGCCTGGACCGGTTCCTCGCGCCGTACGCCGTCCACCCGCCCGCCGGTCCTCTCCCCCAAGGAGCTGGCCCTGACGAACGGCGCGAACGGCGCGACGCCGGCCATCAGCACCGCCAAGAGCACCGCGGCGGAGCCCGCCCCGGCGCCCGAGCGGACCCCGGAAGAGCGCCCCGAGGCCTGATCCGAGGCCCTCGGCGCCCCACCGGGCCCGGAATGGATGCCGCGTCCCCCAGGTTCTAGCCTGGGGGACGCGGCGTTTTGCGTACCCGCCGTGAAGACGCGTGCCCGGCGCGCGAGAAGGCACAGGAACGAGGCACCCATGACCGACCCCGTGACGCTGGACGGCATAGCCCCCGTCGGCGAGTTCGACGAGAAGCGGGCCCAGAACGCCGTGCGCGAGCTGCTGATCGCGGTCGGCGAGGACCCGGACCGGGAGGGTCTGCGGGAGACCCCGGCACGGGTGGCGCGGGCGTACCGGGAGATCTTCGCGGGGCTCTGGCAGAAGCCCGAGGACGTCCTGACCACGACGTTCGACCTCGGTCACGACGAGATGGTGCTGGTGAAGGACATCGAGGTCCTGAGCCACTGCGAGCACCACCTGGTGCCGTTCGTCGGGGTCGCCCACGTCGGCTACATCCCGTCGCACGACGGCAAGATCACGGGTCTGTCGAAGCTGGCCCGGCTGGTGGACGTCTACGCGCGGCGCCCGCAGGTGCAGGAACGACTCACCACCCAGGTCGCCGACTCCCTGATGCACATCCTGGAGCCGCGCGGAGTGATCGTCGTCGTCGAGTGCGAGCACATGTGCATGTCGATGCGGGGGGTGCGCAAGCCGGGCGCAAAGACCATCACGTCGGCCGTGCGGGGGCAGCTGCGCGACTCCGCCACCCGCAACGAGGCGATGAGCCTGATCATGGCGCGCTAGCCGGCGCGCCCCGGCTCACGCCGCCGGCGCCGTCCCCGGGCCGTTGCCGTTGTCGTCGTCCTCCGGGAGCTTGCAGACGCGCTCCAGGAAGAGGGCCGCCGCTATGACGCCGATGCCCGCCAGGACCGAGAAGCCGGCGTAGATGGCCTGGTCGCGGCGGGCGGGGATGTCCAGGGACTCCAGCAGGAAGACCCCCGTGCCGCCGTACATCCCGGCGACCAGGGCCGCGACCAGGGCGCTGGCCTGCCCGAACACCACCGCGCGGGCCGCCATCAGCGGGTCGACGCCCTTGGCGTCGTGCTGCCGCTCGCGCTGGGCCTTCAGACGGGCGCGCAGCGACAGCGCGGTGGCCGCGAGGACCACCGCGATCAGGGCGAGCACGACGGGCGCGGCCACCGGCACGCTGGGGAGGGTCCCGAAGGAGTTCCACAGGCGGGCGCCGGCCCAGGACAGGATCCCGGCGACGACGAAGACGCCGGCCAGGACCCTGATGCGCAGCTCTTTCACGGTGTCCCTTCGTTCCCCCGGACCGGTGCCCCGGAAAGTGGTCGTGTCGACCTTAACGGCTATTCGGGCAGCCGGAGTTCCAGGTCCGCGCGGGGCGTCACGCCCTCCCTGGTGACCGTGCCGAGGAGGTCGGCGACCGGGCCGCGGCCGGGGAGCTGCGCCTCGGGGTCGATGTCGTACCAGGGGGCGAGCACGAAGGCCCGCTCGTGGGCGCGCGGGTGCGGGAGGGTGAGCAGCGGGTCGTCGGAGTGGAGGTCGGCGTAGGCGACGATGTCGACGTCCAGGGTGCGGGGGCCCCAGCGCTCGTCCCGGACCCGGTGGAAGGCCTCCTCGACCGCCTGCGCACGCTCCAGCAGGGAGGACGGGGGCAGGGTGGTCTTCAGGACCGCGACCGCGTTGAAGTACGAGGGCTGGCTGCCGGGCTCGACACCCCACGGCTCCGTCTCGTACACGGGGGAGACCGCCTTGACCCGGACGCCCGGGGTGTCCTCCAGGGCGTCCACGGCGCCCTGGAGGGTCTCCAGGCGGTTGCCCAGGTTGGCGCCGAGGGAGACCACGGCCAGTTTCGGGTTCTGCAGCGTGGTGTCGGCGGCGTCGACCCGCTCGGTCACGGAGGCCGGGACCGGCTGGACGGTGGGGTCGGTGTGGCCCGCGGTGGACGGCCTGGTCATACACGGCTCCGGGTGATGGTGACGGTCACGTCGTCGAAGGGCACGGTGATCGGGGCGTCCGGCTTGTGGACGCACACCTCGACCTCCTGCACCAGGTCGTGCTTCAGACAGACCCGGGCGATGTGTTCGGCGAGCGTCTCGATGAGGTTGACGGGCTCACCCTGGACGACGGCCACGACCTCCTCCGCCACGATGCCGTAGTGCACCGTCTTCGTCAGGTCGTCGTCGGCCGCGGCCGGCCGGATGTCCAGGCCGAGCACGAGGTCCACGATGAAGGTCTGGCCCTCCTCGCGTTCCTTCGGGAAGACACCGTGGTGCCCGCGGGCCTTCAGGCCGCGCAGCGCGACACGATCCACGCGAATCACTCCTGCAGTCGTCGGTCCGGCCGTCCGGTGCCCCGTGCGGGGGCACACCGGCCTGCCTCGAATCTACCCGCGGGCACCGGTGGTTCCGGTGCCCCGGGGTGCCGCCGCGGTCCCGTGTCCGGGGCCTCCGCCCTGCGTCCGCCCCGTGGAGGGCGGGTGCCCACCGCGCGGCGGCGGTCATCGCGGCCGGGGTCGTGATCCCGGCCACGTCGGTGCCGGGGCCTCAGCCGGGGAGGCCCGGCCCGGGTGTGTCGTCGTCCTCGGTCTCGTCCTCCTCGGCGAGCACCGGGGAGGCGTGGTGCGCCCAGAGCTTCCAGCCCGCCGGGGTGCGCCGGAAGATGTTGGTGGCGACGACGAGCTGGCCGACCAGCGGCCCGAGCTCCTCGCCGGCCTCGGGGGCGGGACCGCCGCTGAGGATGTTCTCGGTGCAGGTCACCACGGCGGTGTCGCCGGTCACGGAGACGTGCACGTCGGTGAGGAAGAACTGGATGTAGTCGGTGTTCGCCATGATCAGGGCGTACGACCTCAGGACCTCGCCGCGTCCGGTGAGCACCGGCCAGCCGGGGTGGACGCAGGAGACCACTCCGCTGTCCGCGGGGTCGTGGTACGTCTCGTCGACGCCGAGGTCGGCCGGGGTCAGCCAGTGTGCGGAGACCTCTTCGAAGTCGCCCCGCTCCACCGCCTCGTAGAAGGCGGTGTTGGCGGCTTCCACCTGTGCGACGTCGGTGTGGGGTGCGGTCACCGGGATCCTTCCGCGCCGTGCGCGCCGGAATCGGAGGGGACGGGGTGGGCCGTGCGCGCCTGTTCGATCGCGCGGGTGACCCGTACGGCGTCGGCGGTGGCGCGGACGTCGTGCACGCGGACGGCCCAGGCGCCGGCCTGGGCGGCGAGGGCGGACACGGCGGCGGTGGCCGCGTCGCGTTCACGGGCGGGCGGCGGCGGGGCGTCGGGGCCGGCGAGGACGCGGCCGAGGAACCGCTTGCGGGAGGCGGCGACGAGCACGGGGTGGCCCAGGTCGAGGAGCCGGTCGAGCCGGGCGATCAGGGCCAGGTCGTGGCCGGCGTCCTTGGAGAAGCCGAGACCGGGGTCGAGGATCACGCGGTCGGCGGCGATGCCGCCCCCGAGGACCGCTTCCAGGCGGGCGCGCAGTTCCTCCGTGACCTCGCTGACCACGTCGGCGTAGACCCCTTTGACGTTGCCGCCCTCGAGGAAGCCGCGCCAGTGCATGACGACGAAGGGGGCGGCGGCGTCGGCCACGACGGGAATCATGGCGGGGTCGGCGAGTCCGCCGCTGACGTCGTTGACGAGGGCGGCGCCGGCGGCGAGGGAGCGCTCGGCGACGGAGGCGCGCATGGTGTCGACGGAGACGGTGACGCCCTCGGCGGCGAGGCCGCGCACCACCGGGATGACGCGCTTGAGCTCCTCGGCCTCGTCGACGCGGGTGGCACCGGGCCGGGTGGACTCGCCGCCGACGTCGATCAGGTCGGCGCCCTGGGCGACCAGGTCGAGGCCGTGCTTGACGGCGGTGGTGGTGTCGAACCAGCGGCCGCCGTCGGAGAAGGAGTCGGGGGTGACGTTCACGACTCCCATGACCGCGCAGCGGTCCCAGTGAGGAAGGCCCGCGACCCGGCGGCGTCCGCTGTGGTTGCTCATATGTTCAGCGTAGGCCCGGGAGCGGCCGGGGTCTGCCTCGGGCCGGGTGGGGGCACGAGCGGGTCCCTCCGGCCCCCGCGGGCTCCCCTTCCGGCGCGCCTCATGCGGTGCGTGCGGCGTTCTCCGCCCGTGCGTGGACGGGGTCCGGCACCGTCCGGTGGACGCAGGGCCGGGGTGCGGGGAAGCGGTGGCGCAGGAAGCGGGGCAGGGGGAGGGCGAGACGGAGGAAACCTTCCGCCTGGAGGGCGGCGAGGCCGATGCGCGGCAGATCGGCCGGGGCGCGGTAGACCACGAAGCGCGGTTCCCAGCGGGGCCGGAACTTGGCGTTGAACTTGTACAGGGATTCGATCTGGAACCAGCGGGAGAGGAACACCAGCAGACCGCGCCAGACCCGCAGGACCGGTCCGGCGCCGAGTTTCTCGCCGCGCGCCAGGGCGGAGCGGAACATGGCGAAGTTGAGGGAGACCCGGGTGACGCCGAACCGCGGGGCGGACCGGAGCGCGGCCACGATCAGCAGTTCGTTCATGCCGGGGTCGGCCGAGCGGTCCCGGCGCATCAGGTCCAGCGAGACGCCGTCGGTGCCCCACGGGACGAAGTGCAGGACGGCCCTGAGGTCGCCGTGCCCGGCCGTCGGGGCGTCGGCCCGGTGTGCCGTGGCGACCAGGCAGTCGCCGTCGGCCGGGTCGCCGACGCGGCCCAGCGCCATGGAGAAGCCGCGTTCGGTGTCCGTGCCGCGCCAGGCGTCGGCGGCGCGCCGGATCCGGTCCAGCTCCGCCTCACCGAGGTCGCTCACCCGCCGTACGCGGGTCTCGTAACCGGCCCGCTCGATGCGCTTGACCATCTGGCGGACGTTGCGCATCGGGCGGCCGGCGAGGGAGAAATCCGCGACGTCCACCACCGCCTCGTCGCCGATCTCCAGGGCGTCGAGTCCGGTCTCCCGGGTCCACACCTCGCCGCCAATCTCCGAGCAGCCCATGACGGCGGGGGTCCAGGAGTGGGCCCTGGCCTCGTCCATGAAGCGTTCGATGGCGCCGGGCCAGGCCTCGACGTCGCCGATCGGGTCTCCGCTGGCGAGCATCACCCCGGAGACCACGCGGTAGGTGACCGCGGCCTTGCCGCTGGGGGAGAAGACGACCGCCTTGTCGCGGCGCAGCGCGAAGTGGCCGAGGGAGTCGCGCGCCCCGTGCCGGGCCAGCAGGGCGCGCAGCCGGACCTCGTCGTCCCCGGTGAGCCGTGCGGCGGGGTGTTCGGGACGGAAGGCCAGGTAGATGGTGGTGACGGCGGTGAGCAGGCCGAGCGCGCCGAGGGAGAAGGCGACGGTCCAGGAGGCGTCGCCGCGGTAGTGGACCGGGCCCTCGAAGCCGAACAGTCCGTACAGCACGTGGGTGAGGCGGTCGGCGAGGCTCGGGTCGTCGACCAGCGGGCCGGGGTGGGCGTTGACGACGACCAGGCCGAGGAGCAGCGAACCGGCGCCCATCAGGACGAAGTTGGCCAGCGCCCGCCACCGGCTGCGCGGGTCGGGCAACGCGGTGAACTGCTCGCGGTGGCGCAGCAGCGGCGCGAGCAGGGCGAGGGTGAGCAGGACGCCGAGGAGGGAGTGGCGGTAGGTGAACTGGGCGACGGCGCCGGCCGGCAGCAGGACGACCGCGGCCCGCCAGGCCCGTCGCTTGCCCCGCTTGAGGCCGTGCGCGAGCAGCAGCAACAGCACGCCGGCGCTGAGGGAGAGGGCGGCCGCGAACGGGCCGAGGGCGCCGGGGAGCACCTCGGCGAGGGCGTGCATACGGCTGTGCCGGAAGCGGGGGAAGACGCCCGCGGCGATGTCCAGGAGGCCCACCAGCGCGCAGGCGCGTCCGGCGAGGACGGGGACCGCTTCGGGGCGCGGGCCGCGCAGCAGGCGGCGTACGCCCCGCGGGGGCGCGGGGTCCCGCGGTCCGCCCGTGGACCTCCGCCCGCCCGTGGCGAGCGGGGCACCGCCCGGCATTTCCTCATCTGTCATGACAGACATCGCGTCCCGTAGTTCTGCGAGAGACCGTGGATCCGGTGCCGATTCGGGCATCCGGCGACATTGCGCCCTCTAGGACGGCGGCCCGGGGGGTGAGGTTCACTCCGGGCGGGGTGGATCTTCGGAGGGGGCGGGCGGCTCGTCCGGGGCCGAAGTGGAATGACGAGGAGAGGACTTCGGAGTCCCCCGGACGGACTTCCGCGCCCGGAAATGATCTTGTTGAATTCGGGTCAGATGTCTATTCACGTTCCCCCGCCGTCGTTTGATGCCCTGTGAAACCCTCGGCGTGGCTTTGTTTTTACGGGGCGGGGCTCCACGATTCGCCTACGCGCGGTAAGTTTCTGGCCATGCCACGTGGACGTCACCGTCATTCCCCGCCCCTGCACAGGATGCTGCCCCCGTCGGCGATCGCAGGCGTCTCCGTCGTCTGTGCCCTGGGGCCCTGGGTGTTCACGCAACCAGCGGTGCTGCGCGTCCTGGCCGCGGCCGCCGCGGTCACCGCGGTGACCGGCGCCTTCGTGATGCGGCACTGGGACGCCCAGGCGGGCAAACGCGTCGCCGATCTCACGCGCGCGCGGGCGAGCGACGAGTGGCGTTTCGAGGAACGCGTCGCCGAACTCGAGTCCGACCTCGAGGAGTCGCGCGAACTGCGGATGAAACTCGACCAGCGGCTGCGGGCCAAGCGCGCCGAGCTGGCGGGACTGCGCAACGAGCACGCGGCGCTGCTGCGGCGGTACGCGGCGGCGGAGGTCGACCGGGCGAGCGTCCTGGAGGAGCGCCGGGTGCTCGAGATAGAGGCCACGGTCCCGGCCCGCGCGCTGCCGGCCGGCCCGTCGGCGGCGTCCGGGGGACCGGAGTCCGGCGGGACGCCCGCGGAGGCGGGGGCCGGGACGCCGGCCGACGACGCGGCGGACACCGCGGAGACGGCGGAGGTTCCCGCGGTCTTCTCACCCGAGGGCTCCCAGCTGTTCCTGCGGGCCGACGCGGCGCTCCGGCGATTCGCCGGGGAGACCCCCGAGGAGGAGGCGCGTCAGACGGATACCGCCGACGCCCCCGCCGCCGAAGCTCCCGCCGTCGACGCCCCCGACACCGATGCCCTCGCCGCCGAAGCGCCTGACGCCGACGCCCACGACGCCCACGACGACCCCGACACCGACGGCCGGACCGCCGGTGACACGGTGGCGGACGCATCCTCGGCGCGGCGCGACGACGACGCCCCGCGGGGCGACCGCACCCCCGAGGACGACGGCCCCGGACCCGCCAGGCAGTCCAGGCCCGCCCCGGCGCAGGAGGACGGCGCCGAGGGAGCGGCCGTCGACCACGAGCACCCGGACGCCGCCTCCACCGCCCCGGCCGCCCCCCAGGTCCCGCCCGCCCGGCAGCCCTCCGGGCACTTCACCGTGCCGACCGCGGTGGCCGTCGTCCCGCCGACGGCGCCCGTACGGCGTCCCGTGGCCGACGGCGGTTTCGACTTCTTCGGCACCAAGAAGGAGACGGACGGGTCCGCCCTGGACGCCGTGCAGAACGAGGACCTCGCCGACGTCGTCGGCCAGGAGGCGCTCGCGCTGCACAAGGCCGAGGCCGAGGCGCGGTACAAGCCGGCCGGGGAGGACGCGCGCGGGGTCGGCCAGGTCATCGACCTGACGGAGCACGACGAGACGGAACACATCGACCTGCAGGGGCTGCGCAGCGCGGCCTCCTGAAAGCACCGGCCGCACCGACGGGGCCCCGCGCACGCACCGTGCGCGGGGCCCCGTCGTCGTCGCGGTCACCCGAGGCGTCAGGACATCCAGCGGTCCGGGCGGGCGTCACGGCGGCCGGTGCGGGACCGTTCCGCCTGGGAACGCAGCAGGGCCGCCGCCGCAGCGGCGTCACGCAGGTGGGCGGTGACGGACTTGTCGGCCCCGGTGTCCACCACGACGTCGGCCACGCCCCGGGCCCGCTGCCAGGGCCCCTGGACGAGCCGCACGCTCTGCACCTTGGCGTGCGGCACCAGGGACAGGCTGCGGCGCAGCAGCCCCTGGTGCGCGGCGAACACCGCGTCGGTGACGGCGAGCCCGTAGCCGCGCCACCACACCGGCACGCACCACCGCGCGCGGCGCGGCGGCGGGAGCAGCGCCTCGCGCGGGGGCACGCTCACCCCGGGCAGCACCCGCGCGACGACCGACTCCGCGAGGTCGCGCGGAGCGACCGGCAGCAGCAGGGAGTTCGACGAGCCGGCGACGTCCAGTTCCACGCGCACCCAGCCCCGTCGCCGCCACAGCAGCGGCTCGACGATCCGCACGGTCTGCACGCGCCCCGGCGGCACCGTCTCGTGCGCCCGGTCCAGCAGTCCGTGGTCGATGCGCAGTCCGTCGGGCGACTCGCCGAGCGTCCAGTCGTACTCGGCGACGAACCGCCCCACGCTGCTCGCGCCCGCCGCGCCCAGCATCGGCACGGCCGCGGCGAGCAGCGTCCACAGGCTGTGGGTGACCGTCCACAGCAGCGGCAGCGCGACGGCCGCGACGACCAGCCAGCCCCAGGTCGCCCCGGTCAGCAACAGGGAGACGGCCAGCACGCCCGGTGGCACCCGCAGCATCTCCCGGGCCGGCGCCTCGCCGACCTCGTGCGCGGTCTCCGGGGCGAAACCCGCCGCCCGCGCGAGCAGTTCGGCGCGCAGCGCCCGCGCCTCGCCGGCGCCGAGGAAGGCGAGTTCGTCCTTCTTGTCGGTGCCTATGACGTCGAGTCTGAGCTTGGCCACGCCGGCGACCCGCGCGAGCAGCGGCTGGGTCACGTCGATGGCCTGGATCCGCTCCAGCCGGATGTGCGCGGTGCGCCGGAACAGCAGCCCGGTGCGGATGCGCAGCTCGGTCCCGGTCACCGCGAAGCGGGTGAACCACCAGCTCAGGAAGCCGTAGAGGGCGGCGGCCGGGACCAGGACGGCGAGGCCGAGCAGCAGTGTGGTGGTCGTCAGCCGGGTCAGGTGGCGCTGCGCCTGGTCCGGGTCGTGCAGCGCCCACCCGAACAGCACGGCGACGGGCGCCCACGCCCGCCGGAAGGGCGTGACGGGGTGCAGCCGCCGCTCGGTCACGGGCAGCCGGTCGCGCACGTCCTCGTGGACGTCGGGGGCCGTCACAGCCCCGCCGATCGGGCCTCGCCGAGCTCCGTGAGCCGGTCGCGCAGCCGTTCCGCCTCGGCCGGGTGCAGCC
Source organism: Streptomyces pilosus (assembly GCF_014649835.1). GTDB lineage: Bacteria > Actinomycetota > Actinomycetes > Streptomycetales > Streptomycetaceae > Streptomyces > Streptomyces pilosus. The sequence goes on from NZ_BMTU01000003.1 coordinate 626,492, forward strand.
CGGGGATCGTCGCGTCGGTCGCGGCGGCGGCCGTGTGCAGCTGCACGCTGGCCAGCCCGAAGTACCGCTCGGCGGGTCCGGAGGTGACCTCGACCAGCTGCATCCGCCCGTACGGGACGACCGTCTCCTGGCGCCACAGGACGCCCCGGCTGATCAGCAGGTCGTCGGCGCGCTCGGCGTACCGCCAGGAGCGCCAGTTGCGCTCCAGCATCACCCAGCCCCAGAGCAGCACGGCCAGCGGCAGGGCCGCGAAGGCGGCCCAGCCCGGCCCGGCCAGCAGTCCCGGGACCAGCGCCGTGGCCAGGGTCAGCAGCCCCAGCCACACCACCAGCAGCAGCCGCCGCATCCGCAGCAGTCCGGGCGGCAGCGCGATCCACGCCGGCTCGTCCTTCGTCGTCGCCGGCCGCGCCGCCGGTGCCGCTCCGTCCGTCCCCGCCGGCCCCGTGTCCCGCGGGCTCCCCGTCTCCATGGGGCAAGCGTACGTAGGGCAGACTGTGTGCATGACTCCCACGACGGAGACCATGGTCGGTATCGGCGGCGCGGCGGAGAGCACCGACATGGTGCTCAACATCGGCCCGCAGCATCCCTCCACGCACGGTGTGCTGCGGCTGAAGCTCGTCCTCGACGGCGAGCGCATCGTCCGCGCGGAGCCGGTGATCGGCTACATGCACCGGGGCGCGGAGAAGCTGTTCGAGGCCCGTGACTACCGGCAGATCATCATGCTGGCCAACCGCCACGACTGGCTGTCGGCCTTCTCCAACGAGCTGGGCGTGGTCCTCGCCGTGGAGCGGATGCTCGGCATGGAGGTCCCCGAGCGGGCGGTGTGGCTGCGCACCCTGCTCGCCGAGCTGAACCGGGTGCTCAACCACCTGATGTTCCTCGGCTCCTACCCGCTGGAGCTCGGCGGCATCACCCCGATCTTCTACGCCTTCACCGAGCGCGAGGAGCTCCAGCACGTCATGGAGGAGGTCTCCGGCGGGCGGATGCACTACATGTTCAACCGCGTGGGCGGCCTGAAGGAGGACCTCCCCGCCGGCTGGACCGCCCGCGCGCGCACCGCCGTCGCCGACGTGCGTTCCCGCATGGACCGCTTCGACGACCTGGTGCTCGGCAACGACATCTTCCGGGGCCGCACGCGCGGTGTCGGCGTGCTGTCGCCCCGGGCGGTGCACGCGTACGGCGTGAGCGGGCCGATCGGGCGGGCCTCCGGCGTCGACTTCGACCTGCGCCGCGACGAGCCGTACCTCGCCTACGGCGAACTGGGTGACGTGCTGAAGGTCGTGACCCGTGAGGAGGGCGACTGCCTGGCCCGCTTCGAATGCCTGCTGGAGCAGACCCACAACGCCCTCGACCTCGCCGAGGCCTGCCTCGACCGGCTCGCCGACCTGCCGCCGGGCCCCGTCAACCAGCGGCTCCCGAAGGTCCTCAAGGCACCCGAGGGGCACACGTACGCGTGGACCGAGAATCCGCTCGGCATCAACGGCTACTACCTGGTCAGCAAGGGCGAGAAGACGCCGTACCGGCTGAAGCTGCGTTCCGCGTCGTACAACAACATCCAGGCGCTCACCGAGCTGCTGCCGGGGACGCTGGTCGCGGACATGGTGGCGATCCTCGGGTCGATGTTCTTCGTGGTGGGCGACATCGACAAGTGACCCGGGCGGGCGTCAGCCGTCGAGCACGTCCGGGATCCCGGCCGTCCGCACCAGCCATCCGAAGTCGCCGAGTCCGCCCGGCGCGGTGAGTTCGGCGGCCTCACCGGCGCCCGCGAGGGCGCGCACGTACCCGGCGGGGTCGGTGGACGCGAGTGCGAGCGGGGGGCGTGCGCCGCTCACCCCCAGGGCGCGCAGGGCCTCGCGCTGCGAGAGCAGGCGTGCGCCGGGCGGCGCGCAGGCCGCGGCGCACGCGTCCAGGGCGACGTGCGCGGTGATGTCGCACGACCCGTCCGGCACGGGCGCCGTCTCCCGCCCCTCCCGGAAGCCCGTCAGCGTCCCGAACGGCGGCCGCGCGGCGGCGGTGTGCGCGTAGTCCACCGCGACGGCGAGCCCCCGCGCGAGCGTCCCGGCCGCCGCGGCCCAGGCCAGGTCCCGGGGCAGTCCGATCTCCGCCCGGAGCCCCTGCCCGGTCCCCAGCGGCCACCACCGCGCCAGCCACTCGGCCTCCGCTCCGGTCACCGGTTCGCCGAGCAGCTCGCTCCCGTCCGCCCGCACCAGCACCAGCCGCGGCACGCCCGCCGCGTCCACCTCGGCGACGTCCACCGGCACGTTGTCCAGCCACTCGTTGGCGAAGAGTAGCCCCGTGACCCCCTCTGGGGGCCGCGCCCGCCACTCGATCCGGTGGTCGAGCCCGGTCGGCCGCCCGGCCAGCTCGACGGCGTACGCCCGGGTGCGTCCCGCCACGTCCGCGGGCAGCGCGGCGAGCACCCCCGTGACCAGTTCGCCCCGCCCGGCCGCCATGTCCACGAAGTCGAGCGCCGCCGGACGTCCCATCGCCTCGTCGACCCGGCACAGCAGCCGCGCCACGGCCCCGGCGAACAGCGGGGAGGCGTGCACCGACGTACGGAAGTGCCCGGCCGGTCCCGCGCCGGGCCGCCGGTAGAAGCCACCGGGCCCGTACAGGGCCTCCTGGGCGGCCGCCCGCCAGCCCCGCGCGTCCTCCCGCGTCCCGGCCGTCACCGCTTCCCCACACCCGCCCGTACCGTCGTCACCGGCCCAGGTTAAGCGCGCGGACACGCCCGGCCTCCACCTTGCGGAGTACACGTGAGGACCGGGTATCGGCCCTCCGGTTGACCCCTGCACGCATTTCGCTTCCCTACGCTGGGTTACGTGCAGCGCCTCTACGACTTCCTCCGCAGACACCCGACCTGGGTCGACGGCTTCTGGGCCGTGGTCCTGTTCGGGCTTTCGGTCGTCGGCGGTGCGACGGTGGAGGAGTCGCGCGGCACCGACCTGCCGGCCCTGACCGTGCCGGTCGTGCTGCTGCTCTCGCTGGTCGTCGCGCTGCGCCGCCGGATGCCCGAGCGGATGCTGGTCCTCGCCCTCGCCGTGGGCGTGGCACAGCTGGTCGTGGACGTGGCGACGGTGCCCGCCGACTTCGCCCTGCTGGTGATCGTCTACACGGTCGCGGCGATCGGCGCGCGCTGGGCGTCCCGCCTCGCGCTGACCGCCGGCCTGTGCGCGGCCCCGCTCGCGCAGCTGCGCTGGCCCAACGAGGACCAGAGCGTGGCGACCAACGTCGCCGTCATGATCTTCCAGGCGGTCCCCTTCGCCCTCGCGTGGGTGCTCGGCGACTCCATCCGCACCCGCCGCGCCTACTTCGCGCAGCTGGAGGAGCGGGCCGCCCGCCTGGAGAAGGAACGCGCGGCGCAGGCCAAGGTCGCCGTCGCCGCCGAACGCGCCCGGATAGCCCGCGAGCTGCACGACGTCGTCGCCCACAACGTGTCGGTGATGGTGGTCCAGGCCGACGGTGCCGCCTACGTCCTCGACGCGGCCCCCGACCAGGCGAAGAAGGCCCTGGAGACGATCTCCTCCACCGGCCGCCAGGCCCTCGCCGAGATGCGCCGCCTGCTGGGCGTCCTGCGCACCGGCGAGCACCAGGAGGCCGGGGAGTACGTGCCGCAGCCCGACGTGCGGCAGATCGAGGACCTCGTCGGGCAGTGCCGGGAGTCCGGTCTGCCCGTGGACTTCAAGGTCGAGGGCACGCCCCGCCCGCTGCCCAGCGGCGTCGAGCTGACCGCCTACCGCATCGTGCAGGAGGCGCTCACCAACACCCGCAAGCACGGCGGCCCCAACGCGGGCGCCAGCGTGCGCCTGGTGTACTTCGACGACGGTCTCGGCCTGCTCGTGGAGGACGACGGCAAGGGTGCCCCCCACGAGCTGTACGAGGAGGGCGGCTTCGACGGGCAGGGCCACGGCCTGATCGGCATGCGCGAGCGGGTCGGCATGGTCGGCGGGACGCTGGACGCGGGACCGCGCCCGGGCGGAGGATTCCGCATCAGTGTGCTGCTGCCGCTCAAACCCGCGCATTGACGCTCACGCACGCCCCCGATTGACACCTGTCACAACCCCTGTGACGCCGGCTGAGGACCTGAAGACTTGAAAGCCTGAAAGTCTGAAGATCTGCGTAATCGAATGCGAAACGGAAGAGGCCCCGATGGCGATCCGCGTGATGCTCGTCGACGACCAGGTGCTCCTGCGCACCGGGTTCCGGATGGTGCTCGACGCCCAGCCGGACATGGAGGTCGTGGCGGAGGCGGGCGACGGAGTCGAGGCCCTGCAGGTGCTGCGGTCCACCGCCGTCGACGTGGTGCTGATGGACGTCCGCATGCCCAAGCTCGACGGCGTCGAGACCACCCGCCGGATCTGCGCGGACACCGACCCGCCGAAGGTGCTGATCCTCACCACCTTCGACCTCGACGAGTACGCCTTCTCCGGACTGAAGGCCGGCGCCTCCGGATTCATGCTCAAGGACGTGCCGCCGGGCGAACTGCTGGCCGCGATCCGCGCGGTGCACAGCGGCGACGCGGTGGTCGCCCCGTCCACCACCCGCCGGCTCCTGGACCGCTTCGCGCCGATGCTGCCCAGCAGCGGCGGGCAGCCCGAGCACAAGCAGCTGGAGCGGCTCACCGAGCGCGAACGGGAGGTCATGGTGCTCGTCGCCCAGGGCCTGTCCAACGGCGAGATCGCGGCCCGGCTGGTGCTCTCCGAGGCGACCGTCAAGACCCACGTGGGCCGCATCCTCACCAAGCTGGGCCTGCGCGACCGCGTCCAGGTGGTCGTCCTCGCCTACGAGACGGGCCTGGTACGAGCCGGCGGACACGGCTGAACGCCGCCGGGACCGACGGTCCGGCAGGGGCGGGGGATCCCGCCCCTGCCGGACCGTCAGGCGGTCGCCTCCGCCGCCCGGAGCAGGCGGCGCGCGAAGTCCTCCGCCGCTTCCCGTACGTCCCCGGCCGTCCACTCCAGGGCCGCCGCCCGCACGTACACCTCGGTGCACGACAGAGCCGGCCCCTTCGGGTCCCAGTAATTGGCGAAGAGCACCGCCCCCGTCTCCTCCGCCGCCACGATCGCCACCTCGGCGACCACGTCCGCCTCGTACGGCAGCCACACCTGGAAGTCGTGGGTGTGGGGCGCCTCCGGGTGCACCCGGAACCAGGGCAGCCCGCCCGCCGCCAGGCCCTCCCGCAGGGCGGCGGCCACGACGCGCGCGTGCCGTACGTACTCCGGCAGCCGCGGCAGCTCCCGTTCCAGCCCGATCAGCGCCGACAGCGCGGTCGGGAACTGCTGGAAGACGTTGCCCCCGTACCGGTGCCGCCAGGCCCGCGCCTCCTCGACCAGACCCGCCGGGCCGGCGAGCGCCGCGCCGCCGAAGGCGTCGAGGGACTTGTAGAACGACACGTAGACGCTGTCCGCGAGACCCGCGATCTCCTCCAGCGACCGCCCGAAGTGCTCGGTGCACTCCCACAGCCGCGCCCCGTCGAAGTGCACCACCGCCTCGCGCTCCCGCGCGGCGTCCACCACCGCGGTCAGCTCCTCCCACGACGGCAGGACGAAACCGGCGTCCCTGAGGGGCAGCTCCAGCATCAGCGCCCCGAAGGGCTCCTCGGCGTCGCGTACCTCCGCGGCGGTCGGCAGCCGGGGCTCCCCGGTCACCCGCACCGGCCGCAATCCGCTGACCTGGCTGAACGCGTTCCGCTCGTGCACCTCGGGATGGCTGAGCGGGTGCAGGGCCACCGCCGGGTTCCCGGTGCGGCCGGCCCAGCAGCGCAGGGCCACCTGCTGGGCCATCGTGCCGGTCGGGAAGAACGCGGCGGCCTCGGTGCCGAGCAGCCGGGCGACCCGCTCCTCCAGCGCCTCCACGACGCCGTTGCCGTAGATGTCGGAGGTCTCGTCGAGGTCGTACACGCCGCCCGCCGCCTCCAGCAGCGTCAGCCGCTCCGACAGAGGGGCGAGGAAACCCAGGCGCGCGAGCACGCGCGGGGCACCGCGCCAGGCGGCGATCCGCCGTTCGCGCAGCGTCGGCCGCGACGCGTCGTCGCCCTCCCCGGGCCGGTCCGCGTGCTCCCCCACGGGCACACTCCCGTCCCCGGCCGTACCGGTCCTGTCGTCCGCCGCATCACTCATGCGCGCGATCATCCCGCGCCCCGCCCCTCACGGGCACCCCCATTTCCGCACACGCGTGTGCCCCGGTGCCGCGCGGAAACCCACAGCCTGTGGACGACCGACCGCCACCGGAAGCGATCGCGTTAACATGACGAGAAATCGTCCGGTACCCCGAGCGGACTGGAACGGGAAGGCCCCCGTCGCGTGAACACAACCCCACAGCCCGATCCCCGGGACCGCCCGGCGCGGCTCACCGTAGGCGTCGTAGGCGCCGGACGCGTGGGTCCCGCCCTGGCCGCGTCCCTCCGGCTCGCCGGGCACCGCCCGGTGGCCGTCTCCGCCGTCTCCGACGCCTCCCGCAGGCGCGCCGAGCAGCTGCTCCCGGACGTGCCGGTGGTGCCGCCCGCCGACGTCCTGCGCCGGTCCGAACTGGTGCTGCTGACCGTCCCGGACGACGCCCTGCCCGAGCTGGTCGCCGGACTCGCCGACACCGGCGCGGTGCGGCCGGGCCAGCTGCTGGTGCACACCTCGGGCCGCTACGGCGCGAAGGTCCTCGACCCTGCCCTGCGCGCCGGCGCGCTGCCGCTGGCCCTGCACCCGGCGATGACCTTCACCGGCACCCCCGTCGACGTGCAGCGCCTGGCCGGCTGCTCCTTCGGCGTCACCGCCCCCGAGGAGCTGCGGCTGGCCGCCGAGGCCCTCGTCATCGAGATGGGCGGGGAACCGGAGTGGATCGCCGAGGAGAACCGCCCGCTCTACCACGCGGCCCTCGCCCTGGGCGCCAACCACCTGGTCACCCTCGTCGCCCAGTCCATGGAACTGCTGGCCGCCGCCGGGGTCGGGGCACCCGACCGGATGCTCGGCCCGCTGCTCGGCGCCGCCCTCGACAACGCCCTGCGCTCCGGCGACGCGGCCCTCACCGGACCGGTCGCCCGGGGTGACGCGGGCACGGTCGCCGCGCACGTCGCCGAGCTGCGCCGGCACTCCCCGGGAACGGTCGCCGGGTACCTGGCCATGGCCCGGGCGACCGCCGACCGCGCCCTCGCCCACGGCCTGCTCAAGCCGGAACTCGCCGAGGACCTCCTCGGCGTACTCGCCGACGGAGCCGGCGGCACCGGCGGCACCGACAGTTCCGGCGACACCCCGGGGGAGAACCGATGACCGCCACCCTGCTGCGCACCGCCGCCGAACTGCACGCCCGCCCGCGCACCGGCCGCCGCGCCGTCGTGATGACCATGGGCGCGCTGCACGAGGGCCACGCCACGCTGATCCGCACCGCGCGGGAGATCGCGGGCGCCGGCGGCGAGGTGGTGGTGACCGTCTTCGTCAACCCGCTGCAGTTCGGCGCGGGCGAGGACCTGGACCGCTACCCGCGCACCCTGGACGCCGACCTCGGCCTCGCCGGGCGGTCCGGTGCGGACGCCGTGTTCGCCCCCGCCGTGGACGAGGTCTACCCGGGCGGCGAACCGCAGGTCCGGATCACCGCCGGCCCCATGGGGGAGCGCCTGGAGGGCGCCGCCCGCCCCGGCCACTTCGACGGCATGCTCACCGTCGTCGCCAAATTGCTCCACCTCACCCGTCCCGACGTCGCCCTCTACGGGCAGAAGGACGCCCAGCAGCTCGCCCTGATCCGCCGCATGGTGCGGGACCTGAACTTCGGCGTGGACATCGTCGGCGTCCCCACCGTCCGCGAGGAGGACGGGCTCGCCCTGTCCAGCCGCAACCGCTACCTCTCGCCCGCCGAGCGGCACACCGCGCTCGCCCTGTCGCAGGCCCTTTTCGCCGGCCGCGACCGGCACGCCGCCCAGGAGGCGCTGCGGGCGCGGGCCCGGGAGGTGCCCACCTCGCGGGCGCGGGCCGAGGCGCTCAGCGCCATCGGCGAGTCCCGCGCGGCGGCCGACGCGCACGCGGTCGCCACCACCGCCGGCGGTCCGGCGGCCATCCGCGCCGCCGCCCGGCTGGTCCTCGACGAGGCCGCCCGGCTCGACCCGCCCCTCGCCCTGGACTACCTGGCCCTGGTCGACCCGTCCGACTTCGCCGAGATCGGCGACGGCTTCACCGGCGAGGCCGTCCTCGCCGTCGCCGCCCGCGTCGGCGGCACCCGCCTGATCGACAACGTCCCGCTGACCTTCGGAACCTTCGGAGCCGCCTCGTGACCAGCACAGGCATACGTCTGCACGCGCCCGCCCCCGGGTGGTCCATCGACGCGGACGTCGTGGTCGTCGGCTCCGGCGTCGCCGGCCTCACCGCCGCCCTGCGCTGCGAGGCGGCGGGCCTGACCACGGTGGTGGTGACCAAGGCCCGCCTCGACGACGGCTCCACCCGCTGGGCCCAGGGCGGCATCGCGGCTGCCCTCGGCGAGGGCGACACCCCCGCACAGCACCTGGACGACACCCTGGTCGCCGGCGCCGGCCTGTGCGACGAGGAAGCGGTCCGCATCCTGGTCACCGAGGGCCCCGACGCCGTACGGCGGCTCATCGCGACCGGCGCGCACTTCGACGAGTCGACCGACGGCGCCCTGGAACTGACCCGCGAGGGCGGCCACCACCGCCGCCGCATCGCCCACGCGGGCGGTGACGCCACCGGCGCGGAGATCTCCCGCGCCCTCGTCGAGGCGGTCCGCGCGCGGGGGCTGCGCACCATCGAGAACGCCCTCGTCCTGGACCTCCTCACGGACGCCCGGGGCCGCACCGCCGGCGTCACCCTGCACGTCATGGGCGAGGGCCAGCACGACGGTGTGGGAGCCGTCCACGCGCCCGCCGTGGTCCTCGCCACCGGCGGCATGGGCCAGGTCTTCTCGGCGACCACGAACCCCGCCGTCTCCACCGGCGACGGCGTGGCCCTCGCGCTCCGCGCCGGCGCGGAGGTGAGCGACCTCGAGTTCGTCCAGTTCCACCCCACGGTGCTCTTCCTCGGCGCGGACGCGGAGGGCCAGCAGCCCCTGGTCTCCGAGGCGGTGCGCGGCGAGGGCGCCCACCTCGTGGACGCGGACGGCGTGCGCTTCATGCAGGGGCAGCACGAGCTCGCCGAACTCGCCCCGCGGGACATCGTCGCCAAGGGCATCATGCGCCGCATGCGGGAGCAGGACGCCGAGCACATGTACCTCGACGCCCGCCACTTCGGGGCGCGGATGTGGGAGCAGCGCTTCCCCACCATCCTCGCGGCCTGCCGTGCCCACGGCATCGACCCGGTCACCGAGCCCGTCCCCGTCGCCCCGGCCGCCCACTACGCCTCCGGCGGCGTCCGCACCGACTCCCACGGCCGCACCACCGTGCCCGGCCTGTACGCCTGCGGCGAGGTCGCCTGCACCGGTGTGCACGGCGCCAACCGGCTGGCCTCCAACTCCCTCCTCGAGGGACTCGTGTACGCCGAGCGCATCGCCGCCGACATCGCGCGCACCGGGACCCTCCACCCGCGCGAGCCGCAGCCGCTGCCCGTCTCCGAGCGCCCGGCCCACCCCCTGCTCGCCCCGGAGGCCCGCTTCGCCATCCAGCGGGCCATGACCCGGGGAGCGGGCGTCCTGCGCTCCGCGGCGTCCCTCGCCGAGGCCGCCGACCGCCTGCACCGCCTGCACGCCGACGCGCGCGACGCCCTCGACGAGAACGGCAAGACGGCCGAGCCGGGCGTCGACACCTGGGAGGCCACCAACCTCCTGTGCGTGGCGCGTGTCCTGGTGGCCGCCGCGCAGCGCCGGGAGGAGACCCGCGGCTGCCACTGGCGCGAGGACCGCCCCGGGCGCGACGACACGGTCTGGCGCCGCCACATCGTCGTACGGCTGAATCCGGACCGCTCGCTGGCGGTGCACACCACCGACGCCACAGACTTCCCCCCGACCCTCCCCCAGTCCCAGGAGCAGTGACAGCAGTGACCACACCCGACCTTCCCCTCGTTTCCTCCGGCGGCTGTGGCGACGGCTGTGGCTGCGGCGCCGAAGAGGAGAACTACCTGGAGTGCGGCCTCGACCCCGCGCTCGCCGAACTCCTCGCCGATGCCGGCCTCGACCCCGTCGAGGTCGAGGACATCGCCAATGTGGCGCTCCAGGAGGACCTGGCCCACGGAGTGGACGTGACGACGGTCGCGACCATCCCCGAGGACGCCGTCGCCACCGCCGACTTCACCGCCCGGGAGGCGGGCACCGTGGCGGGCCTCCGGGTCGCCGAGGCGGTCATGTCGATCGTCTGCACGGAGGAGTTCGAGGTGGAACGCCACGTGGAGGACGGCGACCGCGTGGAGGCGGGCCGGACGCTCCTGTCCGTCACCACCCGCACCCGCGATCTCCTCACCGCCGAACGCAGCGCCCTGAACATCCTGTGCCGCCTGTCCGGCATCGCCACGGCCACCCGCGCCTGGGCCGACGTCCTCGACGGCACCAAGGCGAAGGTGCGCGACACCCGCAAGACCACCCCCGGGCTGCGCAGCCTGGAGAAGTTCGCGGTGCGCTGCGGCGGCGGCGTCAACCACCGCATGTCCCTCTCGGACGCGGCCCTGGTCAAGGACAACCACGTGGTGGCCGCCGGCGGGGTCGCCGAGGCCTTCACCGCGGTCCGTGAGCGCTTCCCCGACGTGCCCATCGAGGTGGAGGTCGACACCCTGCACCAGCTCCGCGAGGTCCTGGACGCCGGCGCCGACCTGATCCTGCTGGACAACTTCACGCCGGCCGAGTGCGCGGAGGCGGTGGCCCTCGTCGACGGCCGTGCCGCCCTGGAGGCGTCCGGCCGTCTCACGCTCGCCGACGCCAGGGCCTACGCCGACACGGGCGTCGACTACCTGGCCGTGGGCGCCCTCACCCACTCCTCGCCGATCCTCGACATCGGCCTCGACCTGCGCGCGGCGGAGTAGGACCGGTCATGCTGCTGACGATCGACGTGGGCAACACGCACACCGTCCTGGGCCTCTTCGACGGCGAGGAGATCGTCGAACACTGGCGCATCTCCACGGACGCGCGCCGTACCGCCGACGAGCTCGCGGTCCTCCTCCAGGGCCTCATGGGCATGCACCCGCTGCTCGGCGACGAGCTGGGCGACGGCATCGACGGCATCGCGATCTGCGCGACGGTCCCCTCCGTCCTGCACGAACTGCGCGAGGTCACGCGCCGCTACTACGGGGACGTGCCGGCGGTCCTCGTCGAACCGGGCGTGAAGACGGGCGTCCCGATCCAGTTCGACAACCCCAAGGAGGTCGGCGCCGACCGCATCATCAACGCGGTCGCGGCGAACGAGCTGTACGGCGGACCGGCGATCGTCGTCGACTTCGGCACGGCGACGACGTTCGACGCGGTCTCCGCGCGGGGCGAGTACGTCGGCGGGGTCATCGCCCCCGGCATCGAGATCTCCGTCGAGGCGCTCGGGGTCAAGGCGGCCCAGCTGCGGAAGATCGAGGTGGCCCGGCCCCGGACGGTGATCGGCAAGAACACCGTCGCGGCGATGCAGTCGGGCATCGTGTACGGCTTCGCCGGGCAGGTGGACGGGGTCGTCAACCGCATGGCGCGGGAACTGGCCGACGATCCCGACGACGTCACGGTGATCGCGACCGGTGGGCTGGCGCCGACGGTGCTGGGGGAGAGCTCGGTGATCGACGAGCACGAACCGTGGCTGACCCTGATCGGCCTCCGCATGGTCTACGAACGCAACGTGTCCCGCATGTAGCGGCACAGCCCGGCCCCCACCCGCCGCATCCCCGGTACCTCCCGGGCCCTCGGGGCACCGGGCGGGGAGCGGCGGGGTGGCCGCCGACGGCGCGGCGGAGAGCGGGCGGACGGCGCGTGCGGCCGCGCGGGCGTCCCACCCACCCGGGTGGCACCCGACGCCACACCCTCACCCCATACGCCCTGTTTGTCTGATTAGCGCGTATCGTCGCAGCATGCCCACGCCCTACGGATCCCGCGGCGGCCTGGCGTTCGGCGCGGAGGAACTGCGCGTGCTGCGCCGCGCCCTCGCCCTCGCGCTGCACCCCACGCCCGCCTCGGCCGACGACGTCCAGGACTGCCTCCGCCTCGCCGACTCCCTCGACGAGGCGACGCGGGAGAGTGTCCGGCTGCGCGCCTTCCTCCTGGCCGACCTGGGCCGCTACCGCGCCGCCCTCCCCGGCACCGCCGCCGGTTACCTCACGCTCCTGGAAGAGGCGCTGGGCGCCGGGTACCGTCCGGCCCCCGACGACCTGGCCGCCCTCCGTGCCCTGCGCGGCAACCCCACCGCCGCCGGCCTCCTGCGCCAGTGCGACCGCACCCGCCTCACCGCCCTCCCCGGCGGCCGGACGGACGCGGCCGCCGCCTCCGACGAGGAGAGCCAGGAGAGCGGGCCCGCGGAGAGCCCCTCCAGGCCCCATCCCGCACCGAACCCGCCCCCCGCGCCCACGCCCGCCCCGACCCCCGGCACCCCCAAGCCCACCCGGCGCCCCGTCCCCACCCCCGGCGAGGTCTTCCCCCGCCGCAAACCCGCCCCGCCCCCGCCCGGTCAGCACCTGGCGGCGGGCTGACGGCTCCGCCTGGCTACCCTGGAGTCATGGACTACGTCTCCGCGCTCCTCCCCCCGGCCGTGATGGCCGTCCTCTTCATCAGCGTCATCCGAGTGATCGTGAAGACTCAGGGCGGCGCCAACAAGGCCAAGGAGGACGCCGCCGTCGACGCGGCCCTCGCCAGGGCGGAGGGCGCGACCCCCGCCCCCAGGCCCGAAGCCTGAACCTCCGCACACCCCCACCGCCCCAGGGCGTACGACCTCCACTCGTACGCCCTTTTTGTGCGCGTTCACCAGCCCGTGCCCGCCCCGGCACGCCATGGTGCGGTTCTCCCACTATTGTCTGAGTTGTGCCTCGCCCCTTGGGAGAACTCGAAGACTCGGTCATGACGCGGGTGTGGAAGTGGAACCGCCCGGTGACCGTTCGGGAAGTCCTGGAAGATCTGCAGAAGGAGCGGTCCATCGCCTACACCACGGTGATGACCGTCCTGGACAATCTCCATCAGAAGGGCTGGGTGCGCCGGGAAGCCGAAGGCCGGGCCTATCGATATGAGGCGGTCTCCACACGCGCCGCCTACGCCGCGGCGCTGATGAACGAGGCGTGGTCGCAGAGCGACAACGCCGCGGCCGCTCTCGTCGCCTTCTTCGGCATGATGAGCGAGGAACAGCGGCAGGCGCTCACCGACGCCGTCCGCATCGTCCAGCTCCCGGAAACCCCACCCGAGAACCCCGCCTCCGGCCGAAACCCCGCCTCCGGCCGAAACCCCGTCTCCGAGCAGAACCCCGGCTCCGCCGAGGACAGCGGCGGACGATAGCGTCCGCTCATGTCCGCAGACAGCCCCGAAGTCACCGCAAATGCCATCACGGTCCGGCGGGCCCGCACCAGCGACGTACAGGCCGTGCGCCGTCTCCTTGACGCCTACGTCCGCGGGCGCATCCTGCTCGACAAAGCGACCGTGACGCTTTACGAGGACATCCAGGAGTTCTGGGTCGCGGAACGGGACGACAACGCCGAGGTGGTCGGCTGCGGCGCCCTGCACGTCATGTGGGAAGACCTCGCGGAAGTCCGCACTCTTGCCGTGAAGCCGGGTCTGAAGGGCGCCGGGGTCGGACACCGGTTGCTGGAGAAGTTGCTGGAGACGGCCCGCTGGCTGGGTGTTCGGCGCGTATTCTGCCTGACCTTCGAAGTGGACTTCTTCGGCAAGCACGGCTTCGTGGAGATCGGTGAGACCCCGGTGGACACCGATGTGTACGCCGAGCTACTGCGTTCCTATGATGAGGGTGTCGCGGAGTTCCTCGGTCTCGAACGCGTGAAACCGAACACCTTGGGCAACAGTCGGATGCTTCTGCATCTGTGATCGCCGGGAGATTCCGCACGATCCCACCATGCCCCGGTGCCCCTATGTCCGAAACGCGCATGTTTCCGGGCCCGCGGCGGGCTCCGGGTCTCTCCGGGGGGTTTGTGTTTTTACGGCAAAAGCGGTTTGCTTTCCGGAGTACTGCAGTACTGCATATAACAAGGGACGGCGATACGGCGGACGCCGCCACACCCCGGACCCTCAGGTTTTCGATGAAAGGAAATCCGGTGGCACAGAAGGTTCAGGTCCTTCTTGTCGACGACCTCGACGGCGGCGAGGCGGACGAGACCGTGACGTTCGCGTTGGACGGCAAGACGTACGAGATCGATCTCACCACCGCCAATGCGGACAAGCTCCGCGGCCTTCTCGACCCTTACGTGAAGGGCGGGCGCCGTACCGGGGGCCGCGCTTCCGGCGGCCGTGGAAAGGCGCGTGCTTCTTCCGGTGGCAGCCAGGACACCGCGGCCATCCGCGCCTGGGCCAAGGAGAACGGATACGAGGTCAACGACCGCGGCCGTGTTCCGGCGTCCATCCGCGAGGCCTACGAAAAGGCCAACGGCTGACCGTCGGCCTGTGCGGCGGCGGCCGCACCCGCGCGCCGCAGCCGAACCCGGTGGACCTGTGTCGCCACGGTGTTCACCAGTCGCACGAGATCCGGGGGGCCGGCACCGTTCCCCCCGGCGCCGCTCGTGCCCATCGCCGAGATCGTCGGCAGCGAGGCCCCGGCCTCGCGTTCCGGCCCGGGGGGCCGCAGCCACACGGCGGCCCCCTGCGAACCGTCCCCCGCGCCCGCCCGCGCGTCCCGCACGGCCCCCGCGCCGCAGCGGACGGGTCCGGGTGCACCGGGCACCCCGGGGGGAGTCCCGGGAATTCCGGGAGCCTCCATGAGGCCCCCCGCCCCGATCGCCGTAAGGTCCAGATCCGGCGGCGCCCCCCAGTCCAGCCACTCCAGCAGCCCCGGCAGCTCCTCCGCGCTGCCCGCGGCCACCAGCAGCCGCATCCGGTCACCGGACAGGGCCACCGGGAACCCCCGCCCGTGGCGCCCCAGGCGCGCCAGCGCCGCGCCCCCCGCCTCGGCGGGCACGTCGAGGACGTCGAAGCGCACCCCCACCACCAACCGCACCGGACGGCCGGGCACCGTGGGCCAGCCCAGCACGTCCTCGTACCAGAGCCCGAGCGCCTCGTCACCGACGGTGAGCGGTCGGCGCTGCGGAGGGACGTCGGGGGAGGGGATGCCGGCCATGCCCCGCGCAACCACGTGAGCGGCCGCCGGGTTACGCTGGGTGCTCATGTGTACGCGCAGGGTGTCGAACAAGGGGGCGCGCAGGGGTGCTGAGGCGCGCAAGGTTGTTCGCCCGTAGCGGAGGGAACCCGTGCACTCGGCATGGACTGTCGGTAGCAGCGGGTAAGACATCCCTAGTGAGAGGGGGCGACACGCAGCCCGGCGCGTGCTCCGTTCGCCATGGGCGTACTGGCGATGGGGGTAACTGCCTGGCCTGCGGGAACATCGTCTCGCACCATCGGGTTGGAGCAGATGTCGGCGTGAGCGGGGTCAGGAGGCCATCGACGGTGTCGGCAGTTGGAATGAGCGGTCCCCGCTTGCGGGACTAAGCTGCGGAAGGACAGGGAGGGGAAGTTCCCCCCACTGCCTGACCGCTCTGAGGAGCGATTAACGATGTTCGAGAGGTTCACCGACCGCGCGCGGCGGGTTGTCGTCCTGGCTCAGGAAGAAGCCCGGATGCTCAACCACAACTACATCGGCACCGAGCACATCCTCCTGGGCCTGATCCACGAGGGTGAGGGTGTCGCCGCCAAGGCCCTTGAGAGCCTCGGGATTTCGCTCGAGGCGGTCCGCCAGCAGGTGGAGGAGATCATCGGGCAGGGCCAGCAGGCCCCGTCGGGTCACATCCCCTTCACCCCCCGTGCCAAGAAGGTCCTGGAGCTGTCGCTCCGCGAGGCCCTTCAGCTGGGCCACAACTACATCGGCACGGAGCACATCCTGCTCGGCCTGATCCGTGAGGGCGAGGGCGTCGCCGCCCAGGTCCTGGTCAAGCTGGGCGCCGATCTGAACCGCGTGCGGCAGCAGGTGATCCAGCTGCTCTCCGGTTACCAGGGCAAGGAGACCGCCACCGCCGGCGGTCCTGCCGAGGGCACCCCCTCCACGTCCCTGGTCCTCGACCAGTTCGGCCGGAACCTCACCCAGGCCGCTCGTGAGTCCAAGCTCGACCCGGTCATCGGGCGCGAGAAGGAGATCGAGCGGGTCATGCAGGTGCTGTCCCGCCGTACCAAGAACAACCCGGTGCTGATCGGTGAGCCCGGCGTCGGCAAGACCGCCGTCGTCGAGGGCCTCGCCCAGGCCATCGTCAAGGGCGAGGTGCCCGAGACCCTCAAGGACAAGCACCTCTACACCCTGGACCTCGGTGCCCTGGTCGCCGGCTCCCGCTACCGCGGTGACTTCGAGGAGCGCCTGAAGAAGGTGCTCAAGGAGATCCGCACCCGCGGCGACATCATCCTGTTCATCGACGAGCTGCACACGCTGGTCGGTGCGGGTGCCGCCGAGGGCGCCATCGACGCCGCCTCCATCCTGAAGCCGATGCTGGCCCGCGGTGAGCTACAGACCATCGGTGCGACCACGCTGGACGAGTACCGCAAGCACCTGGAGAAGGACGCGGCCCTCGAGCGCCGCTTCCAGCCGATCCAGGTCGCCGAGCCGTCCCTGCCGCACACGATCGAGATCCTCAAGGGCCTGCGCGACCGGTACGAGGCGCACCACCGCGTCTCCATCACGGACGAGGCCCTGGTCCAGGCCGCCACCCTGGCCGACCGCTACATCTCGGACCGCTTCCTGCCGGACAAGGCGATCGACCTGATCGACGAGGCCGGTTCCCGGATGCGCATCCGCCGGATGACCGCGCCGCCGGACCTGCGCGAGTTCGACGAGAAGATCGCCGGTGTCCGCCGGGACAAGGAGTCCGCGATCGACTCGCAGGACTTCGAGAAGGCCGCCTCGCTGCGCGACAAGGAGAAGCAGCTCCTCGCCGCCAAGGCGAAGCGGGAGAAGGAGTGGAAGGCCGGCGACATGGACGTCGTCGCGGAGGTCGACGGCGAGCTGATCGCCGAGGTCCTCGCGACCGCCACCGGCATCCCGGTCTTCAAGCTCACCGAGGAGGAGTCCAGCCGTCTGCTCCGCATGGAGGACGAGCTGCACAAGCGGGTCATCGGCCAGAACGACGCCGTCAAGGCGCTGTCGAAGGCGATCCGCCGTACCCGTGCGGGTCTGAAGGACCCGAAGCGTCCGGGTGGCTCGTTCATCTTCGCCGGCCCGTCCGGTGTCGGTAAGACGGAGCTGTCCAAGGCGCTCGCCGAGTTCCTCTTCGGCGACGAGGACGCGCTGATCTCCCTCGACATGTCGGAGTTCAGCGAGAAGCACACGGTCTCGCGTCTCTTCGGTTCGCCCCCCGGTTACGTGGGCTACGAGGAGGGCGGCCAGCTGACGGAGAAGGTGCGCCGCAAGCCGTTCTCGGTCGTCCTCTTCGACGAGGTCGAGAAGGCCCACCCGGACATCTTCAACTCGCTGCTGCAGATCCTGGAGGACGGTCGCCTGACCGACTCCCAGGGCCGGGTCGTGGACTTCAAGAACACGGTCATCATCATGACGACCAACCTCGGCACCCGGGACATCTCCAAGGGCTTCAACCTGGGCTTCGCCGCCGCGGGTGACACGAAGACCAACTACGAGCGCATGAAGAACAAGGTCCAGGACGAGCTCAAGCAGCACTTCCGGCCCGAGTTCCTCAACCGTGTCGACGACGTGGTGGTCTTCCCGCAGCTCAGCCAGGACGACATCCTGCGGATCGTCGACCTGATGATCGACAAGGTGGACGAGCGCCTGAAGGACCGGGACATGGGCATCGAGCTCTCCCAGTCCGCCAAGGAGCTGCTGTCGAAGCGGGGTTACGACCCCGTCCTCGGCGCCCGGCCGCTGCGCCGGACCATCCAGCGGGAGATCGAGGACTCGCTGTCGGAGAAGATCCTCTTCGGCGAGCTGCGTCCGGGTCACATCGTGGTCGTGGACATCGAGGGCGAGGGCGAGTCCGCCACCTTCACCTTCCGCGGTGAGGAGAAGTCGGCCCTGCCCGACGTCCCGCCGATCGAGCAAGCGGCCGGCGGAGCCGGCCCGAACCTGAGCAAGGACGCGTAGCCGCCGCGCTCGGCCCGAACGGGAAAAAGGGGTCTGCCCCGGGACATGTGTCCCGGGGCAGACCCCTTTCGCGTCGCCGCGGTGGCCGCGGGACGGTTCAGGAGAGCTGACCGTCGTAGTCCGGCAGCTTGAACGTCTTCTCGGCGTGGCCGCCGGACAGGTCCGTGGGGCTGTTGCCGATGTTGGCGATGATCGTGTAGCCCTTCCGCTCGATGGCGACGCGCTGGGCCGTCTTGTAGTCGGCGACGTTCCTGAACAGGTCGAGGAAGCCGCGGACGTAGAGGCCGGAGGACTCGTAACCGGCCTGGTCGAGGTTCCATTCGGTGGGCGCGTGGATGATGCCCGGGCGGGCGGTCACGAAGAACAGGTCGACGCCGCGCTCCTCGGCGTACCGGGCGACCTCCAGGACCGGCTCGTTGGCCGGCTGGGGGAAGCTGAAGCCGAAGTCGGTCTCCAGCGCGGTGTTGTCGATGTCGAGGACGATGGCCTGCTTCTCGCCCGGCCGGGTGTCCGCGATCCGTTGCTTCAGATAGGGCAGGGCCTGGTCCATGACCGCCTGGCAGTCCCGCTGCCAGGTGGCGTAGTCGACGTCCTCGGCGGCGGCCACGGCCGCTGTGGCGGCGGTGGGGGAGCCCGAGGAGGTCGTGGCGCCGGCCGGTGCGGCCAGGGCCACCAGTGCGGTCGCGGAGACGGCGGTCACCGATGCGCGACCTAACCAGGAACGTCGGCTTCTCATGTAGTGGGGGTGTCCTCTCACGTCCGTGACGCGGTTCCAACATGTCGTGAGCATGCTCGTGTGCGGGGGTGACGCGAGGTGAACCGTAGGGTTACCGAACGGTAGGCGCCAAGAGGCCTGCGCCACATTTCTTGAGCGACCCGCGCCACCCCCCGGTGACATGCTGCACAGGCGTTATGTCCGGTACTACCCGGAATAGTGAGAAGCGGCCGGAAATCAAATCGGACATACCGTGCGAAGGTCTGATCGATCAGCCTGAAATGCGGGTTTCGCCCGGTAAAAGGGCTCTGTCAAGAGACGTGCATCTCACGCCTGATCTACGACGTTCCGTCGTAGATCACACTATTGCGGCTTTTCGGGCGGAAGGGTTACCACTGAATGGCCACCGCGACGCGGTCCTGTGCGTCGGGTGGTTTCGACTGTCCCCTTCCTGATGAGGTTTCGATGTTCGAGCGCGTCACGTCCCGTTCCTCCCGTACGTCCCTGATCCGCACCCGCGCGGCCGTGCTGGCCGCCGGCCTGGGGGCCTCGGTCGCGCTGGGAGCCGGGGTCGCGGTCGCCGCCGACACCACGGCCGCATCCGGTGCCGCGAGTGCCGCCCACGCCGTCCAGGCGCAGGCCGCCGCCCAGGCCGAGGCCGCGAAGGCCCAGGCCGCCCAGGCCGAGAAGGCCGCGAAGGCGAAGCAGACCGCGGCCGCCAAGGCCGCGAAGGCGAAGCAGGCCGCCAAGGCCGCCGCCAAGAAGAAGCAGGCGTCGTGGGTGTCGCCCGTGAAGAGCTACAAGCTGTCGGCGAGCTACGCGGCGAACGGCGGCATGTGGGCCTCCAAGCACTCCGGCCAGGACTACGCCGTGCCGACCGGCACCCCGGTCG
>NZ_BMTU01000004.1 GCF_014649835.1 Streptomyces pilosus
TGACGACCGTGTCAGCCGGCACGTCGGCGATCAGCGGCACGACCTGCGGAAGACGGTTCAAGGGAATCGAGAGGACCACGACGTCGACGTCCTCGACGGCTTCCGCCGCCGTCACCGCGCGCCCGCCCGTGGAGAGGACGTCAGCCTCGATCGTGTGCGGGCCGCGCGAGTTGGCCACCTTCACCTGATGCCCTGCCGCGGCCAGCCGCTGGGTCAGGGTCTTCCCGATGTGCCCTACGCCCAGAATGCCGATCTTCACGATGTTTCTCCTTGCCTCGAGTTCGGTCACGAGAGGCCGCCGACGCTGCGTCCACGGTGCCCCAGTGGCAGCCCAGCCCGCAGGCCGCACGCCCGACGGGCGGGGCGCCCAGGGGTGAGTTCTCGGGAGAGCGAGCGCCCCGCGTCAGGGCGCCACGCTTCTGCCTGCGGTTACGCGGGGTCTTCGCCGCTCCCGGGAGCTGTTCCCGTCGCGGGCGTCTCCCACCCGGTGCGTATGAGGGAAACGAGCGCGTCGGGGGAAGATTCGTCGGCCATGGCGGCGCCACGGGCCCAGGCGGTGGCCAGCGTGCTGAGAAACAGGTCGCGTCCCCGCACCCAGGGCTTGGCACCGCCGTCGCGCTGTGCCGCGCGGAGGAAGTCCTCGGTGGTCGTGACGAAGCCCTGGCAGGTGATCGCCAGCGGGGACGTGTCCTCGGTCAGTGCGGCCCGCAGAGGCTCGGGCAGGCCGTCGAAGGCGGTCACCCATTCGCCCAGTGCCTGAAGCCACTGGGCGAGCGCGGCGCGGGAGTCGGCCACCTCGCGCCGGATGGCGTCCCGTCGGGCCTCCAGTTCTTCGTCGCGGGCCTGCAGCAGGGCAGCCAGCAGTGCCTCCCGGTTGGGGAAGTGCCGGTAGAGGGTGCCCGGACCGACACCGGCCCGCTTGGCGATGGCGTCCATGGAGCCGGTGATGCCCTGCTCGGCGAAGAACTCTTCAGCGACCTCGAGGATGTGCGTGCGGTTGCGCTGCTTGTCCGTCCGCTGCCGACGCTCGCCGGTGGCTGCCTCACCCATGTCGTTGCACCTCCCGTTGACAATGCGGAGACCATCTCCGTATCGTCTTCCGTGAAACGGAGACTATCTCCTTATCGGTTCCGATGCTACCGCCGGCCTCGGCAGGCATCCGCTGCTCCCAGGGCAGCCCGGCGCGGCACACAGGCGTTCCGTGCCGATGGCCACCGGGGCGGCACACCCCACGCGACAGCTCCCCGGCCGAGGCCCCACCGGGTTGGGCTTGTGCAGCCGGACCCCACCGGCGCGCACCAACGGCATGGAACGCGTACGGCCCTTCGCACACCCAGCAACACGGAAGAGATCACATGTCCCCCGACAAGACTCCGGCGCCGGCCGCCGCAGACGCACCGCCACAGACCCGCAATGACGACAGACTGGCCTCCCAAGACGTCCTCGTCATCGGGATTCTGATGGTCTCCGCGTTCACCGTCCTGCTGAACGAGATGCTGCTGGGAGTCGCACTCCCCACCTTGATCACCGATCTCGACATCACTCCCACCACGGGACAGTGGCTCACGACGGGTTATCTGCTGACCCTGGCGATCCTCATCCCGGCCACCGGCTTCCTCCTGCGGAGGTTCACCCTCCGTACGATCTTCCTCGGCTCGCTGTCCCTGTTCACCCTGGGCACGGCGCTCGCCGCCGCAGCCCCTGGGTTCGGCGTGCTGTTCACCGGACGCATCATCCAGGCAGCGGGCACTGCCGCCCTGATGCCCCTGCTGATGGCCACGACGATGCGCCTGGTTCCCCCGCACCGGCGAGGCCGGACGATGGCGCTGGTCACCGGTCTGACCGCGGTGGCGCCCGCAGTCGGCCCGGCGGTGTCCGGCCTGGTGATCTCCCAGCTCAGCTGGCGATGGCTGTTCATCCTGGTCCTGCCCGTCGTCCTGGCCGGGCTGGCCCTGGGCGCCGCCAAGCTGCGCAACATCACCACTCCGGAACCGGTCAGGCTGGACGTGCTGTCCCTCGTCCTGTCCGCCATCGGGTTCGGCGCCCTCGTCTACGGCCTGTCCACGATCGGCGAGTCGGCCTCCGGCCACGCACCGGTCGCCCCCTGGATCCCGATCGTCATCGGGCTTCTCGCCCTGGCGGTCTTCGTCCGCCGCCAGACCGTGCTGCAGCGCAGCGACAACGCCTTCCTCGACATGAGGATCTTCCGCACCCGGTCGTTCACCGTGCCGCTGCTGGTCATGCTAGTCGTCGCGCTGGTCGGGTTCGGCACCACGATGGTCCTGCCGCTGGTCCTCACCAACGTCGTTGGCCTGACGACGCTCCAGATCGGCCTCTTCCTAGTCCCCGGCGGGGCCCTGATCGCTCTCGTCTCGGCCCTCGGCGGACGTGTCTACGACCGCTACGGACCGCGCCCCCTGGCTATCCCCGGATCGATCATCTGGACGGGCTCCTTGTGGTTCCTGAGCCGAGCCGACGAGAACACCGGAGTCACAGCGCTCCTGGCCGCCTACCTCGTCCTGTCGGCCTCGCAGGCCCTCATGTGGGCACCGATGACGACGGCCGCGCTGTCCTCCCTGCGCGCCGAGCTCTACCCGCACGGCACCGCGGCGTTCAACACCGCCCAGCAGCTGGCCGGCGGCGCAGGCGGCGCCGTCCTGATCTCGGCCTACACCATCGGCTCCCACGCCAAGGACGCGGGAGCACTGAACCTGGCCCAGTCCGTCTCGGCGGCACAAGCCGCCTTCACGACGGCGGCGGTCATCGGCTGCCTCGCGATCATCGGCACCCTCGGGGTCCGCAGAACCGCAGCCACCCCCCAGCCGCCGGCGTCTCCACCGAGCAACGCTCCCGTCAACGCCACCGCAGTGTCGACAGTGTCGTCGGCAACGGACTGACAACCCCGGCGCAGACGCCGACACACCGGCGAGGAGCCGCCACTTGAAGCGGGTGGCTCCTGGCGCCGGCAGCCAACGAACCCCGCGTACTGCACCGAGCCGGCCCTCGATGACCTGGGAGCCGCTTGTGCCGCGGCCGACCACAACGAGACCCGGAGCAAGCGGAACCGCCAGACGCCACGCTTCGCCGCTCTCACCTCCACGCCCACGCTCGAGGAGACCGTGGAACCAACCACTCCCCTCGCCACTGACACGCCCGCCCTCCGGCCACCCCGAGCCGCCCTCTGGAAAGGAACCTCTTGTCCACCACCGCCTCCCTGTTCACCGAACTCGTACGCGTCAGACACTCCCCGCGGCAGTTCCGGCCGACGCCGCTGTCCCCTGCGGACATCCGCGGCGTCCTGGAGGATGCGCAGACCGCCCCCTCGAACAGCAACACCCAGCCCTGGACGGTGCACGTAGTCTCGGGTGCCGCCCGGGACGCCTTGAGCAAGGAACTGCTCAAGGCGTACGAGGACGGCCGGGACTCGGCGGACTTCACCGGCGACTACGGCGACGGCGTCTACCTCGAGCGGTCCTATCAGCACGGCGCCCGTGTCTACGGGGCGCGGGGCATAGCGCACTCCGACATGGAGGGCAGGCACGAAGTGATCCGCGAGAACCTGCGTTTCTACGATGCGCCCCACGTCGCCCTGCTCTTCATGCCACAACTCGGCGACGGGGTCCGGACGGCCGGTGACATCGGCATGTACGCCCAGAACTTCCTGCTCTCGCTGACCGCGCGGGGCTTCCACGGCATCCCGCAGGCCGTCCTCGGCGTGTACGCCGACACAGTCCGGGCGTCGCTGGGCGTCCGAGACGACCTCAAGCTGCTCTTCGGCATCTCCTTCGGCATCGGCGACAAGACGTCACCGATGTACGACATCGGCATGGGACGCATCCCGCTGCAACAGAGTGTGGTCCTGCACGACACCCCCGGAGTCCTCGACGAGCAATAGCTGTTTCCCTCACGAGGCGGGCCCGGGGCGGGAAAGTAGTTGGTGTCTGCTGGGGCGTAGGCCGCTGCGACGGGGGTGGACGGCAGGCAGCCCTTCCCGGAGTCACAGTGCTGGCGCCCTACCGGGTGGGCCGCACCATCGCCCCCGGTGAGCGGAAACATCTCGAACCGGGGCCGGGTCACGGTCAGCTGCGTTGCCGGCGAACGGCGCCAACGTTGCGGTCAGCGTCGAACCGCAGTGGCGAGATCGTCCGCCCAGGGTGGATTCGCACCGGGGACCGAAACCGTCAGGGCGGCGACTTGGGCGGCGAACGAGCAGGCATCAGCGACGTCTTCGAGGGTCAGTTCGTCGAGGCGGCCACCCAGGTGTCCGGCACCGGCAAGGCGGTGCAGCAGGCCCGCGGTGAAGGAGTCGCCGGCACCGACGGTGTCGATGACCACCGCAGGAGGGGCTGGGACGGTGACGCGCGCACCGTCGAGGGACGCGAGGGCGCCGCGTCCGCCAAGGGTGATGACGACGAGGCGGGCGCCTGCGGTGTGCCAGGTGTGGCAGGCTTCTTCGAGGCCGGCACCGGGCGCCAGGAAGGTGCAGTCGTCTTCGCTGAGGCGGAGGATGTCGGCGACGGCGCACCAGTGGTGCAGCCGTTCGCGGTAGGCGGAGGGCGGTACGAGCAGGGGGCGGACGTTGGGGTCGATGGATACGGTGGTGCGCTCGCGCACCTGAGCGAGGTGTTCCTCGATTCGGCTGCCGCCGGGCCGGCGGATCAGCGCGAGAGAACCGGTGTGCAGGCAGACCGCGTCGTCGTTCCGCGTCGCGGCGAGTTCGCTGTCGGTCCACTGCCAGTCGGCGGCGCCGTCGGCATAGAAGCCATAGGTGGCTTGGCCGGTCGCGTCGAGGTCGGCGACGGCGAGCGTGCTGGGCTCGGAGGTGGTCACGCTGCTGGTCAGGTTGACGCCGGAGGCGTTGAGGCGGGCGCGGAAGAGGGTGCCGAAGGCGTCGTTGGAGAAGCGTCCGAGGAAGCGGGTGGGGGTGCCGAGCCGGGCGAGGGCGACGGCGGTGTTGGCCGGGCCTCCACCGGCCAGCGCCCGTAGGGCCAGACCGTCGGGATCGGACCGGTCGCGGTCCTCGAAGATGTCGGCGACGCACTCGCCGAGGACGTCGACGCTGCCGGGGGACCCGGGTCGGGCCATGGTGACTGTCCGCCTTCGCCTGCATGAACGCCGCCCCCGCCTCCCGCACCTACTACGACCGCCAGCGAGCCCGCGGCAAGACCCACACCCAAGCCCTCCTCCGACTCGCCCGTCAACGCATCAGCGTCCTGTTCGCCATGCTCCGCGACGGCACCTTCTACGAACCCCGGACACCGAAAGACGTCGAGCTCACCGCATAACCTCAGCAACCCCGAACCACCCCAAACCCGACAGGGGTGCCTTGACGAAAGACATAGAGGCCCCCGCAGCCTGCTCACTCGGGGGCGTACTGCGGGGCGGCCGGCTCAGCCGCACGCTCCGTTCCCGCCCGCGGCCATCCGACTCCCCGAGGCGTCAGCCTGATCGTCGTGGGCCTGTCGCCGGGCCCTCGGTCCACGATGATCCAGCCCTCGTCCGCCAGATACGTACAGGCGACGAGGAAGTCCCGCTCGGGGATACCGAGGTCGTCCTGGAGCTCCGCTCCGTCGACACTGCCTTGGCCATCTCCTCCGGCAGTTCGGAGCAGAGCTCGCATGACCTTCTCACGGTATGCCTGCCGCTCGCGCAGTATCGCCATGACATGCCGTCGCCGGTCGTCCTCGCCCGCGCCGCGATCCCTGGTCTCCCTCGTGGGTGCCGCGATCACGTCCGCCTCCGACCGGCGACGCCGCCGGGCCCGGCGGCCTACCCCCGGCAGGGCGTCGCTGTAGGAGAAGGCCGCGATCCGCTCGCCGTGCTGAACGTTGAGCCGGTGGATCAGAACGCCTCCGACGGCGATCAGGAAGAGCAGCGCGACCACAGTGATGGCTGTAACCGTCATGACCGCTCACCTCCAGCGCCCGGAGGCCGTGCCGCGGCCAGTCCCTTGCGCCCGGGCCGGGATGACGCGCGGCCCGCCCCACCGTCGGTCTCCCACGCTTCCTCTCGGCTGCGGGCATCGGCCGCGTCCACTGCACGCTCCCGGTGCGGGACCACGGCGGCAGGGCCCATCAGCTGCGCTGCGGCAACCGCTCCGGTCTCCGGCGGGATCACCAGCATGTCCCTACGGCCACCGGAGGACACCAGGGTCAGCCTGTGCGAGTCCTGTCCTTCGGCCGACCAGTCCACCCGCACGGTGCGCCCGGCCAGGGACACCCAACGCGGGATGACGGGCCAGTGGGAGGGGCTCACCGTGATGCCGGTGATGCGGCCCCAGGCGCCGCCCACTGCGTCCGCCAAGGGCGGCAGCTCACGGGTGAGGGCACGGGAGCGCGGCCACCACACGCCGTCCAGGCTGCCCGGTGCGGCTGTCAGGGACACGCGGGCCCGCGGCGACGGGGCGCGCCCGGTGGATGCCGTGCGGTCGATGGTCACGGTCATGGCGCGGACCTGTCCCCGGGAACCGCCGTACGGACCCAGAGTTGTCGATCACCGGGAACGGCACCGGTACGGAGCCGGTGCGCGAAGAACCCCCGGTAACCCCACCGTACTCCCTCGAACAGCTCGAAAGCACCGGATGTCCGGGCGTTCGGGCCCGCCTCGCCATCGTGAGACCAGCCGTGATGCCGGTGGGCTGATCCGGTGCGGTCCGCCCGCTGCCCACCGGGGCGACCGACGACAGCGGGCGGACCGCACAGTGCGCCCGGGTGGAGTACACCGAGTGGGTTGAGCGTGCTATCTGTCCCGTACCTCGGTGTTGTGGCACACGTGGCAACTTGAGGTCCAGACGATGGTGGAAGCACAGACCGGGCGGGCCCCGCGTTCCGGTCCTGCGGCCGGGGTTTCGTTCTCGTGGTGCGGAGCTGTCCGGTACAAGTCACCCAGGCTGCTGCTTCGTACGCACGGCTGAGGCTTGCAGCGTATCCGCGCCGGAACTGACATGCCGCTGGGTCTCCTGGGGGCCGTGCCAGTCCAGGCACACGGCGGTGGCATCGTCCTCGAGCCGGCCGTCGGCGGCGTCGCGGATCGCGGACGTCATCGCCAGTGTGGTCTCCCGCGGGTGCAGGCCGCGGGTGCGCTCCAGCAGAGCGGGCAGGTCGACCTTCTCGCCATGGCGTTCGAGCATGCCGTCCGTGATCATGAGGAGACGGTCACCGGGCCGCAGGTCGAGGTCCTGCACACGGTACGGCCGGGGAGTCAGTTCGGACAGCCCGAAGGGATGGTCCACCTGGCAGGTGATCACCTCCACAGCGCCCCCACGCATGCGCAGTGGCCAGGGATGCCCCGCGTTGACGAGCCGGGCCCGCCCGGTCCGGAGATCGACCCGCAGAAGTTGTCCGGTGGCATGGCCCTGGCCGTGGTCGTTCAGTGCCTGGTCGGCACACAGGGCCTGCTCGGCCAGGCCGGCTCCCGCCCGGCGGGCGCCGCGCAGGGCACCCACCAGGACTGTGGCGGCCAGGGCAGCGTCGATGTCGTGGCCCATGGGATCGGTCACCGACACATGCAAGGTGTCACGGTCCAGTGAGTAGTCGAAGGAGTCCCCGCTGAGGTCCTCGGAGGGCTCAAGGTTCCCGCAGAGGGTGAACTGCGCAGCCTCGCACGACAGTGACGGAGGCAGTAGTTGGTACTGAATCTCGGCCGCCAGCGTGGGAGGCCTGGAGCGTTTCCCCCAGGTGTAGAGGTCGGTGAAGCGCCCATTGGCGATTACGACGTAAGCCAGGATGTGAGCGGCCTCCCCGACTTCTTCGAGGACGTCTTCGCCCGGGGCCGTCGGCAGGAGCAGTTCCAGCAGCCCGATCGCATCCCCCCGGTTGGTAACCGGCGAGATCACCCGCTGCCCCTGGCCGGTCGCCTCCTGATACAGCCGCTGGGTGCGGATGACCTTTTCGTAGACGCTGCCGAACAGGGGGATCCGCTCCGTCTCCCGCTCGCTCTCCGCGGCGGTGGTGGACAGCCGCGCCACCGCTCTTCCTGTCAGGTCCACAATGAGGAAGGAGACCCTCGTAGCGTCGAAACGCCGTCGCAGATCCTCCGCGATCACGTCGACGGCGTCCGCCGGCGCCGCCGTCTCCGCTGCCGTCAGCAATCGGGGAAGTCCACTCTGCTCACCACTCACGACCCGTGGTCCCTTCCACCAGCCCATCCCACCAGCTTGGGAACCGCCGCCGTCGGCGTCAATTCGTGAAGGGGCCACAGTCCGGCATCGCGGACGCGGTTGCCCTGCTCGGGCCCGAACCCGATGAGAAGTCGGGACGACAGCGCCTCCCCTTCAGGCAGCGAGAGCCGAAGCTCTCGACAGCCTGTCGTCTCGACGGGTGCCGTCCTCGTCGGGGCAGGGCAGGGACGTGACCGAAGAGCAGCCACTCGCCTGCGACGGCAGGCTCCTCGGGATCAGTCCTGGCCAAGGTGTGCGGTGGTTCCCGGCTCGTCTTCACCGTCCGGAACTCCAGACAGCGGGCGGCGGAACTGTGCCGTGGTCAGGTGGACCGCACGGTGGCCAGTGCCTTGTCCAGAGCAGCGCGGATCTCGTCGGACAACCGTTCGCTGTGGACCCAGTCCACTATCTGCTCGGAAACCTGCCGCAGCTTGACATTGGTGTGCTGTGAGACCTCTCGAAGCACTTGGAAGCCCTCGTCGGGGCGCAGGCCACCGAGGGTGACAACCACCCCGATCGCCTGGTCGACCACGGCGTGAGAGACGACGGCCTCCTGCAACTGACTGATTTCCGCCCGCAACTCACCGATCTCGTTCAGAAAACCTTCCCGCCCCGGGACCGTGTGCACTTCGGTCCGCACCGGAACGCCATTGCGAGGGCTGTCCATCGTGATCACATCCCAGGGAGCGGGTCTCCCGCCCCGGTCACCCGTACCGGAGCGGAACTGCGAGGACGACAGTTCGACTTTTACCCCAGGACCCTGCCTTTGTGCATCCTGTCCCGCGGCGTGCGTCTGCGCCCGTGAGCCGGCTCGGCCTGAGCGTCAGGGTGCAGGCCGCCGGTGAGGGAGCGCTCGCAGCGTGCCCGCGGTGTCGGGTTCACCCCTGCGGTCCGGCTTCGTCGGACTCTTCCTCTCCCTCCATGACCCGGATGCCCTCATGGGTCAGAGAGGCAGTGGCAGGAGTCCCGTGCGACGTCCAGTCGACCATGATCAGGCCCTCGTCGACCAGATAGGTACAGGCTGCGCCGAGGTCGTCGTCGGGCAGGCCGAGCTGCTCACGAAGTGCCGTCCCGCTGACCTCGGGACGGTTGCGCTCCATGGCGCCGTACAGGCACCGCAGGACTGCGTGGCGGTAGACCCTGCGATCGCGGAGTGTCGTCATGTCTGGCGCTCTCAAGGCTTGCGGCCGGCCCTGCGGACGCCGACAGGCAGCCGACCCTGCGGCCTCGCTCATGGCGCCCCGCGTTCGGGTGCCCCGCCCGACTGCGCGCATGCGGCCTTCCGCGGCGGAATGCCGGGTTGTCACCGCCGTTCCCGGCGACGCCGATGCTCGCCCCAGCGAGGAGTAGCGTGGTCAGGGGCGAGCGGAACAGAGCCTTCGTCCCAGACCCCTGAACGGTTGGTTCTCATGACCGACTCCGGCACCTCCTCCGGTTCCCGCCATCTGCCCGGTGGCGTCCATACGGCGATACGACCCGGATGCGCGCTGCTCCGGCTCGAGACGACGGCATCGCGAGAAGGCGTGCTGGACGGGGCGTGGTGGCCGAGGTCGCGCGACATCGGTGCGGAGTTGCCCGCGCTGCTCAGCGCCCTCACCGAACACCTCGGCCCGTTGACGCGCCTCGGGCTGGACGCCGCGGCCTGGGAGGGGCTGCCGACGCGAATCGTCGTCGCCGACCGGGTGGTGCACATCGACTCGTTCCCGGTGAGCGACGACACCGTCCTGATCACCCAGGGCGAGAACGACCTGTTCTCACTGCTGGTGGTCCCGCCTGATGCAACACCCGAGGCCGCCCGCGCGGCGATGGCCCAGGCCGTCGTGGCAGGCAATCCCAGTACGGCGGCGCAGATCCTCATCGATACGGGAGGCGGACAGGCACGGCAGCTCTGACGGGCCCCGTCGCCTCACGGCCGAAACCAACGGTGCGCTCAGCCGCACCCCGCCACGCTGTTCGTTCGCCGCGGCGGGTCCGGAAGAACAGATCGGCGCACGCGTGCTTGGTCACCAGCAGATCGGCACCAGCCCGGAGAGCCGACTCAGCGACCGGCGCCGCCAGATCACGCGCCCGGCATGCTCCCGGTGTCCCCCAGGGCCAGGAACCCGGTACGGCCGGTCAGGCGTTGGACGCTCTCATGCAACCCTCGCTCGCAGGGGGCCTCGGGACCTACCGGAAATCCGAGGACGCACCCCACCAGCAGGGTCGTCTCCGCGACCAGCAGCACGAAGCCCGGCCGTCGGCCGTCGGCAGCCGCCGAAAGAAGTCGGCCCATCCAGGTGCGCCGACGAGGGCCCGCTCTTCCCGGTGACGCCGGTGGATCTCCAGCCAGCCGCACAACCAGTTACGCCGCCCCTCGAAGGTGAGCACAACAACGATGTGGCGCGGGCAGCCGCGTTCCGGCCGGGCGCACCGCCTGCCGATGGTTCGTGACCACGGCAGACGGCTCACTCGTGGGGCACACTGCCGAACCCCATGACTCCTGGGTATCCCCCGGGTTCGAGCCCAACCACGTATCGGGAACGACGGAAACATCCGCTCCCGGACGCCCCTATAACGCGGGGGCGCGGGACACCGGTCTGACCAGGTTGAAGACCTCGCGGGCGGCGTATCGCTTGAGGCATCGGATGATCTCTCGTCGGGTCTTGCCCTCCTGAGTGCGGCGTTCGTAGTACTCCTGGGTGCGTGGGTCGTGACGCAGGCGGGTGAAGACAATGCGGTGCAGGGCGGCATTGGCCTGCCGGTCGCCGCCGTAGTTGAGCCGGCGCGTGCTCCGCCGGCCGGAGGAGTACTCGATGGGGCTGACTCCGCAAAGGGCAGCAAAGGATGCCTCGGTGTTGAGCCGTTCAGGGTTGTCTCCCATGGTGATCAGCAGGGTGACGGCGCTGTCCGGACCGATGCCCACCGGTACGAGCAGTTGCGGCGCGTGGCGTTCGACGAGCCGGGTCAGTTGCTGGTTCAGCTCATTGATCTGTCCGGTGAGCTGCTCGATGCGTTCGGCGAGCATGCGTAATGCCATGTGGGTGGCCTGGGCCACCGCGTCCTCGTCTCCCCCACCACCGTCGTGCGGGCCGAGGCGCGCACAGGTGCGGAACAGCTCGGCGTTTCCGAGGCTCGACATGCGTTCCCGCAGGGCGGGGTCGGCGATGACCAGGACGGCCTTGAGCTGGTTGATCGCCTGGGTGCGGGCCTTGACCGCGGAGTCCTTGGCGAGTTTGTAGATCCGGGCGCTGTGCACCGGACCGTCGCCGGATTTCGCCCGGGCTCGGGCGCGACCGCTGAGCACGGCTCGCGCTGCGGCCTGGGCATCGAGCGGGTCCGACTTGCCGAGCAGCCGGCGGGCCGAGCGGTCGGGCCGGTTCACTTCGAACACCTGAATCTGCTGAGCGAGCAGATAACGGGACAGGCCCGCGCCGAAGGTGCCCGTGCCCTCCACGCCGGCCCGGCGCACCGTCCCTCGCTTGCGGGCCCAGACAAGCAGTTGTCGGTAACCGGCCGCCGTCGCGGGAAAGGACTCGGTTCCCAGGACCTTCCCCAGCGGGGAGGTAACGGCGGCGACATGCATCTCGCCGTGCGTGTCCACGCCCAGTACGACCTCTCTCCGCACGGGCGGGTCCGTGTTCGAGGAAGTGCTGCGCTGTCTCGTCGTCCTGCTCATCATGGTGGTTCACCTTCCGCGTCGTGACGTGCTGAGTAGCTGACACTGGCCCGGGCGGTCTGAACTGTGATGGCGCCTGATCATCGGCAAAGCCCCTATGGGGACACGCCCTGTGGCTCGGTGACAGCAGGCACCATCCCGCAACGACAGTCGACAGGCCCGTGACTGGACACTGCGGTCAGACGTACTCCGGGCGGGAAGAAGGCGCGAGGATGGTCAGAGCGATATGGGGTGTTGGAGCGAGGTCGCCTGTCAGCGGCTCGTGTGACGTTCACTCGACCGTGAAGAGGTCGCACGAGCCACCGGCACCCCGGGGGCCGAGGGAGGTCAGCCGAGTGTGAGGGCACGCTGTGCGGTCACGACGCGGGACGAGCGCGCCGTCGCGAAGGTGTGGACACCTGGGGTGAGCGTCATCGCTCCCGACTTCCAGACGCTGAGGTCCTGGACCGGGATCGTCAGGCTGAGTCGTTTCGTGCCGGCCGCGGGGAGGGTGACTTTCTGGAAGGCGACCAGACGGCGCGGTTCCGCTGCCGCCGAGGCGGGGAGGGTGGCGTACACCTGGACGACCTCGGTGCCCTGACGACGTCCGGTGTTGGTCACAGTGACCTCGACGGTGACCTGCCTGGTGCCCGCGTTGTAGCTCGCTTCCAGGGAGCCGTGGGCGAACGTGCTGTAGGACAGGCCGTGGCCGAAGGGGAAACGGGGGTCCTGATTCCTGGCGTCATAAAAGCGGTAGCCAACGGCGATGTCCTCGTCGTAGGTCACGGTGCCGTTCGTGCCCGGGTAGGTGGCGGGGGTGGTGCCGGGCCCTTGGGTGGCGTCGGTGGGGAAGGTCACCGGGAGACGGCCGGCCGGGTCGCTGTCGCCGAAGAGGACGGCGGCGATGGCGGTGCCCGCACCGCGACCCCCATACCACGTCTGCACCACGGCCTCCACCTCGTCGAGCCATGGGGTGGCGACGGGGCCGTCGGTGTTGAGTACGACGATCGTGCGCGTGTTGGCGGCGGCCACGGCCCTGACGAGCTGGTCCTGGTCTCCGGGCAGCGCGTATCCCTCGTGGTCCATGCCTTCGCCGGCGACCCGGTTGACGAAGACGACGGCCGCGTCGGCCGCACGGGCCGCGCCCACGGCGGCGGGGATGAGGGACTCGGGCTGCCAGCCGAAGGTCAGGCCGCACGTTCCGGGCTCCGCGGTGGCGTTGTTGTAGGTGATCTCCACGGTGACGGCACGTCCGGCGGTCAGTTCGGCGGTGCCCTGGAGCGGGTAGTCGTAGGGGCCGAGGAAGAAGCGGGCCATCTGGCGGGTGCCGGAGACGACCGTCCTGCCGTCGATCTTCAGCGAGGTTGTCCCCGACGGCAGCAGGGAGAAGCGGTGGAGGCCGGTAGTGGTCGGGGTCAGTGTGCCGGTCCACTTGGCCGACCAGACCTGCGGCAGGCCCTCGACGGGTGCGGTGGTGAAGTCGACGGTGGTATCGGTGCGGGTCGTGACAGGTGTGCCGGTGCCGTCGGCACTGGTGTAGTAGTTCGCCGTCAGGCCGGCCGCCCCGGTGGGGGTGCGCAGGACGGTGGAGGGGACCGTGGTGAGGGGGAGGTCTCCCTTGGTTCCCTGGGCGTGCGTGACCTTGGTCGAGCTTCCGGCGCGGGCCCGGATCGCGTCGAGCGGGGTGGTCCACGTACCGGGATCGACGTAGGTGGAGCCGGACACGCCGGTGAAGGTGTCGGGCCCGGCCGGGCCGATGACGGCGAGCGACTTCACGGCGCCGGTGAGCGGCAGGGCTGCGGCGCGGTTGGCGAGGAGCACCGTGGAGGCGACGGCCGCCTCGTGCGCGAGGTCCTTGTGCGCCTGGGAGCTGACGTCGCCCGCAGGGGCGGGGACCGGGTGGTCGAAGAGGCCGTTCGCGAACATGGTGACGAGGATGCGACGAGCCGCGTCGTCGAGCCGAGCTGCCGGTATCGCCCCGCCGGTGAGGGAACCCGCGGGGATCTGGACGCCGCCGGGGCCGAGTCCGGCAAGGTCCATGCCGGCCCGGGCGGCGGCCACCTGGTCGTCCCCGGCCCAGAAGTCGGGCACGGTGTAGCCCTGGAGACCCATACCCTTCTTCAGATCGTCGAACAGGCCGGTGTGCCGTGTCGCGAACGTGCCGTTGATCTTCGGGTACGCCATCATCACCGAGGTGGCGGGGGCGGCGGCGATCACGCGGCGGAAGGGCGCCTGGTAGTACTCGTGGAGCGCGCGGTCGGACACCTTGGTGTCGATGAAGAAGCGGTTGACTTCCTGGGTGTAGGCGGCGAAGTGCTTGAGGGTGGCCGCCATGTACTGGGACTGGATGGCCACGGTGAGGGCGGCGCCCAGCCGTCCGGCGAGCACCGGGTCCTCGCCCATGGCTTCGGCCTGACGGCCGAAGTGCCAGGTGCGGGTCAGGTCGATGGTGGGGCCGAGGGCGTTGTTGTACCCCTTGGCCCGGCCCTCGATGCCGATGGCCTTCCCGATCCGGCCGGCGAGCGCCTCGTCGAAGGTGGCCGCCTGGGCCACGGGTACGGGGAAGGCGGTGACGCCCGTCTCGCCGCGCAGCCCTGCAGAGGCGTCGACCATGGTGAGGGCGGGGATGCCGAGGTGGGCCACGGCGGCGAAGTCGCAGCGTACGAGGGCCTCTTTCTCGCCGGCCGTCATACGGGCGAGCAGTTCGGCGGCCCGGTCCTGCGCCACGGTCCGTGGCGCGGCGACCGCTCGGTTGGTGACCGCGGGAGCCATGCTTGCGGCCAGGGCCGTGAAGGCTGCGGCAGAGAGGAACGTTCGTCGGTTCACAGCGGCTCTCCGGACTGAGATGGCGGCAGTACGACGCGCCGCCGCGGGTTGGGGGGAGGTGAGGCCGGCCGAGGGGTCAGGTCACGGCCGGCCCCGGCTCGATGGGGCTCTGGGAGCAGCCGCGTGGTCGCGGAGCCCCGAGGGATCGCATTTCCCTTTTTTCACTTCTCGGCGGCAGAGTACTCGCCGCGTCCCACGGTGAGCTCTCGGCGCCACGGCCGTATTCGGCCACGAAGTTCTTCCCGGCAGGCTGGAAACTATGGCCTCCTCCGAGGCAAGGTCAACCCTCCGGGACCTCCTCTTTAAAATAGACCCTGACCAGCAGGTTACCGCCTTGGAATTTTAATAGGGTCCTGAAATTTCAATTGAACGGACCGATGGAATTCTCTGCCATCGACGCCCTGGATGATCTGAATTCACAAGACAAATAGCAGACACATAGCAGCCCGACTCATCGCGTGATGCGTCGGGCTGTCCCTCTTCGCGTACGGGAGACGGTCAGGCCGCCGCTCCGAGTTCCGCGGTGTCCAGGGCATGGTCGCCCGGCCCGAGGGCGAGGGGTGCGCAGCCGGGGAGTTCCACTGTGGCCGTGCAGCCTTCCGGCACCGTGATGTCGGCCGTCATGCCGGTGGCGGTGAGCTCCCAGGACAGTGCGGCCGTCCCGTAGGGAGTGTCATGGCGTACACGGGCCCAGCTGATGCCGCCGCCCGGACGGGGGCGGAAGGAAAGCCGGCGGTGGCCCGGAGCGGTGGCGCTGATACCGCCGACCACCCGGTGCAGCCAGTCGGCAACGGCTCCGAGCGCGTAGTGGTTGAAGCTGGTCATGCCGCCCGGGTTGAGGGTGCCGTCGGGCCGCAGACTGTCCCAGCGCTCCCAGATCGTGGTGGCGCCCATGGTGACGGTGTAGAGCCAGGAGGGGCACTCGGTCTGCAGCAACAGGCGGTAGGCGACGTCGAGGTGACCGTTGTCGGTGAGGGCGTCGCAGATGAGCGGGGTGCCGACGAAGCCGGTGGAGATGCGCGCGCCGTCGGCGAGCACGATCTCGGCGAGGCGGTCGGCAGCCGGTCCGCGCTGTTCCGGCGTGAGCAAGTCGAAGGCCAGGGCGATCGCGTACGCGGTGGCGCTGTCGCTCGTGAGGCGGGCCGAGGGCAGGACGTACCGTCGCCGGAAGGCGTCGGCTACCTCGGCGGCGAGTGCCGCGTACCGTTCGCTGTCCGCGTCAAACCTCAACTCCGCTGCGGCCAGGGCGAGATGTCGCGCGGAGTGGGCGAAGTAGGCGGTGGCGACCAGGTAGCGGTCGGTACGGCCTGCGGCCGGGTCGTCCGGTGGGGCGGCCGGGTCGAGCCAGTCCCCCAGCTGGACGCCGGTGTCCCACAGGCGGGTGGGACCGGCGAGGCGTTCGACCAGCTCGACCCACGCTTTGGCCATGGGGTAGTGGCGGCGCAGGAGTTCCAGGTCGCCGTAGCGCTGGAAGAGCGTCCAGGGCGTGAGGGTGGCGACGTCTCCCCATGCGGCGCCGGGGTGGATCGGCGTCCACATCGGTTCGCCCGGGATGACGGGGACGTACCAGGGGATCGTGCCGTCCGGGAGCTGTTCGATGCCGACGTCGGTGAGCCAGGAGTCGAGCAGGCCGGCGCAGTCGTAGAGGAAACTCGCCGTCGGGGCGAAGACCTGAATGTCGCCCGTCCAGCCGAGGCGTTCGTCGCGCTGGGGGCAGTCGGTGGGCAGGTCGACGAAGTTGCCGCGCATGCTCCACACGACGTTCTCGTGCAGGCGGTTGACGAGCGGATCGCTGCACTCGAACCATCCGGTGCGGCGCATGTCGGTGTGGTACACGCGGGCGGTCACCTGGCCGGCCGTCAGCTCGGCGGGCCAGCCGCTGATCTCGGCGTAGCGGAAGCCGTGCAGGGTGAAGCGGGGTTCCCAGGTGAGAGGTCCGCCGCCGGAAAGGATGAGGGTGTCGACGGAGTACGCCTCGCGCAGCGGGCGCGTGGCCAGTTCGCCGTCCTCCAAGACCTCGGCGTGCCGCAGGGTGAGTGTGGTGCCGGCCGGTCCGTCGACGGTGACCCGGAGACGACCGACGAGGTTCTGCCCGAAGTCGAGCAGGTGACGCCCGTCGCCGGTGCGGGTGACGGTGACCGGGGTGACCTCCTCGGTGCAGCGCACGGGCGGTCCGAGAGGAGCGACGAGGGTGCCGGCATCTCGTGCGCCCGTGCGGACCGGCGTCCAGTCCCCCGTGCCGGCCGCGGGCGGTGTGGCCCACGTGGGATCGTGCAGGCGGGCGTCGAAGGTCTCCCCTTCGTACAGGCCACTGGTGAGGATCGGGCCGGGTGCCGCTTTCCAGGTTCGGTCGGTGGCGACGACATGGGTGGTGCCGTCGTCGTACTCCACCTCCAGTTGGGCGATGAGGGACTGGTCGGTGCCGTAGATGTTGCGGGTGCCGCCGTCGAAGCCGTACTTGCCGCGGTACCAGCCGTCGCCGAGCCAGGCACCGATGGTGTTGGCGCCCTCGGTGAGGTGAGCGGTGACGTCGTGGGTGCGGTACCGCAGCCGGTGCGGATAGACGGTCCAGCCCGGTGCGAGCGCCTCGTCGCCGACGCGGCGTCCGTTGATCTCCACCTCGTACAGGCCGTGAGCGGTGACATAGAGGCGTGCGCGGGCGACGGGCCGGTCGAGACGGAAGTCCTTGCGCACGCGGGCGGGGCGGCGCTCGCCCTCGGGGTCCTCGTCCCAGTCGGCGCCCACGGGTACGGCCTGCCAGTCGGCGGCGTCGAGGAGCCCCGCCTCGACGTCTCTCGGTGTGCTCCACTCCGAGGGGCCTGCGGCGTCGGAGGTCCAGACGCGGACGCGGACGGTGACGCGTTCCCGGGATGTCAGGGGGTCGCCGGGCCACGGCACGAGGACCTGCTCGGCGCTGTCGACGCGCCCGGTGCGGCGGATGCCGCCACGGCGTTCGAGTTCCAGCTCGTACGACACCTGGCGGCCGGTGCCTGCGGGCAAGGTCCAGGTCAACCGGGGGGAGGCGACTCCGATGCCGAGTCCGTCCGGCAGGTGTTCGAAGCTGACCGGGGAGGGCTGAGGGGGGAGCAAGGGGCGACCCTTCTTTCACGTGTGGTCACAGTCGGGAGCGTGACGGGTGGGCGCGGCGAACTCCCCGGAGCCGGGGGCCGGGGAGACGGCAGGCCGGGGCGAGGACCGGGTCAGCCCTTCAACGCTCCCGAGGTGAGGCCCTTCATGACCTTCTGATTGAGGAAGAGGTAGATCACGAGGGTGCCGAAGACGTTGATGCAGATGGCCGCGAAGAGGGGGCCGTACTGGGTGGCGCCGAAGTCGCCGGTGAAGTTGAGCAGGCCGACCTGGATGGTGCGCAGGTCCTGGTTGTTGGTGAAGGTCAGCGCGATGAGCAGGTCGTTCCAGATGAAGAAGAACTGCACCAGGCCGACGGTGAGCAGGGCGTTGCGCACCAGGGGGAGGCTGATGGTCCAGAAGGCCCGCAGGATGCCGGCGCCGTCGATCGTGGCGGCCTCGAACAGCTCGCGGGGCACGCTGCGGTAGTAGGTGGCCATCATGAAGACGGTCAGGGGCAGGCCCGTGCCGGTGTAGGTGAGGATCAGCGGCCACAGGGTGCCGGACAGGCCGGTCTGGAAGTACACCGTGAACAGGGGCAACAGGATCATCTGCGGCGGGACCATCATGCCCGCGAGGAAGACCAGCAGAGTGAGGCTGCGGCCCTTCCACACCATGACCTGCAGGGCGAAGCCGGCGGCGGTGCCCAGCAGCAGCATCAGCGCGAGCGCGGGGACGACGGCGAGCAGGCTGTTCTGTACGTAGAGGCCGATGTTGCCGGTCGTCCACGCCTCGGTGTAGTTGCCCCACTCCCAGGTGGTGGGCAGGCTCCAGGTGGAGTTGTTCAGGTAGTCGTCGTTGGACTTCAGGGAGGTGAGGAACATCCAGATCATCGGGTAGACCTCGACGACCAGCAGGAGAGCGACGACGACCTTGACCCAGAGGCGGCTTCCCGGACGGCCGCGCCGGGCCCGCGGGGCACGCACGGGCGCCTGCCCGGAGCCGCCTGCGGAGGTCTTCACGGGTGTGTCGATGGTGGCCATGTCTCTCAGCCCTCCGTGAGGTCGCGCCGCGAGACGCGGTAGACGACCAGGCTCACCAGCAAGCACACGACGGTCAGCAGCAGGGCGATCGTGCTGCCGTAGCCGTAGTCGCTGTAGGTGAACGACGTCTGGAACATGTACAGGGTCAACGGCGTCGTGCCCGTGCCGGGGCCGCCGTTGGTC
Source organism: Streptomyces pilosus (assembly GCF_014649835.1). Classification (GTDB taxonomy): domain Bacteria; phylum Actinomycetota; class Actinomycetes; order Streptomycetales; family Streptomycetaceae; genus Streptomyces; species Streptomyces pilosus. Next base: position 18,911 of record NZ_BMTU01000004.1, read on the forward strand.
AACGCGACGATCGAGTCGAAGACCTTCAGCGTGCCGTTGATGCTGAAGATCAGCGAGGACATCAGGACCGGCAGGGACAGCGGCAGCACGATGTGGCGGACCAGCCTGAGCCCCGTGGCTCCGTCGAGGCGGGCCGATTCCAGGACCTCGTCGGGGATGTCGACGAGGCCGGCGAAGAGGAGTACGGCGTAGAAGCCCATGGAGCGCCAGATGTCCATGGCGATCAGGACCCAGAAAGCGCTGCCGGCGCTGCCGAAGAAGTCGATCGAGTCGATGCCGACGGCGTTGAGAAGGGAGTTGACCGGGCCGGTCTGCGGGGCGACCTGGAAGAACTTCTGGAAGAGCAGGCCGACCGCGACGGTGGGCAGCACGACCGGGAAGAACACCAGGGTGCGGACGAGCGCCGAGGCGCGCTTGAGGAAGAAGACGTAGAGCAGCGCCAGGAGATACCCGGCGACCACCTGCCCGGCGGTGACGACGACGGCGTACTTCAGGGTGAACCACAGGGCGTCGTGGACGGCCGGGTCGTCCAGAAGGCGGGAGAAGTTGGCGACGCCGTTTCCGGTGAAGCCGTTGATCGTGTTGCCCTTGGTGAAGGAGTACCCGAGCGACCACACCATCGGGACCAGCATGATCAGGGAATAGACGAGGAGGGCGGGACCGAGCAGGAGCGCGATGGCCCTGCGGTCACCGAGTACGCGGTGCATGGGTGGGTGTCCACTTTCTTCGGAGGGACGGGGACGGCCCGCGCGCGGCGGGGCGGGCAGGAGCGAGCGGGCCGTCCCCGGCCGGTCACTGGGCGGCCAGCGCGTCCTGAACGGTCTGCATGAACTGCTCGGGGCTCGTGCTGCCGCTGACCAGACCTGCCGCGTTCTGCTGACTGACGGTGGTCGCCTTGGTGCTGAACAGGGCCTCGAACCACAGCACGTTCTGCTTCGAGGCGCTGATGGTGTCCCGCACCTGGGTGGTGACCTCGTTGGCGTCCTTGACCTCGGTGTTCACCTTGAAGCCGGAGATGGAGCCGTGGTCCTTCAGCGCGGTGGAGCCGTAGTTCTTCGCGATGCAGGACACCCAGGCGCCGGTCTTCTTGTCGAAGGACTTCGAGGCGAACGTGATGCCCAGGCCGACGTTGGACGGGTACTGGTCGACGGAGCCCTTGCCGCCGGTGACGGCCGGGAAGGGCATGAAGCCGGTGTCCTCCGCCCCGATCTTGTTCTGCTTGTCGTCGGAGATGTTCGCCAGTGCCCAGCTGCCCATGTAGAACATGGCGGCCTTGCCGGTGAGGAACTGGTTCATCGCCGTGTCGTAGTCGATGGAGCCGACACCCTTGCCGAAGTAGCCCTTCTTGCCGAGGGCCGCGACCTCCTCGGCGGCCTTCACGTACTCCGGGTCGGTCAGCTTCGCCTTGCCGTCCGCCACCTTCTGCAGGGCGTCGGGGCCGAGGCTGCGGTAGAGGTAGCCGCTGATGAGACGGGTGAGCGGCCAGCCCTGCTGACCGGATGCGGAGAACGGCTGGACGCCCTTCGCCTCCAGCTTCGCCGCGGCCGACACCAGCTCCTCCCAGGTGCCCGGCACCTTGATCCCGTTGTCCGCGAAGACCTTCTTGTTGTAGAAGATGCCCTCGATGTTGTACTCGTACGGCAGGACCTGGAGTTCCCCGCCGTACAGGGCCTTGATGGTGGAGACGGCGGCCGGCTCCAGCTGGTCGAGAACGCCCAGCTCCTTGAGCTTCGCCTCCAGGTCGGCGACCTTGCCGGACTTGACCAACTGCTGGGTGAGCGCCGGGGCGTTGCCCGCCGCGAACTGCACCGGCAGCGCGTCCTGGCCGGCCAGCAACTGGAGCTTCTGGTCCAGGCTCGCCTGCGGAACGGTCTCCACCTTCAGCGGCAGGGCGTCGTTCGCGGCCTTGCACTCGCCCTTGGACATGGCGGTCAGCGCCGTCTTCACGGTGGTGTTCTCGGTGACGCTCAGGTAGTCGAAGTTCTCGGGGGCGGAGGAGGAGCCGCCGGCCCCGCTGCCGCCGCACGCGGTGGCGAGCAGCGCGAGCGAGGCGGTGCCGGCGGTGAGCAGGCTCAGTCGCGCACGACGGGCGCGGGAGGTACGAAGGGGCACGGAGGACTCCCAAGGATCATGACGAGCGGGGTGAGTGCGGGAAACAGCGCCAGGGGCGAAGTACGAGGCCCGGCAGCACGCGGGCAGCAACCCGACAGAGACCGTGTAAAACGTTCTCCACAGCGAGTGGGCAACACCCTGCACCGCTCCTCCGCCACCGTCAAGACACAAGCAGGTAACACCGTGGTGATCAACGAAGGGCTTGACGGACAGCGGGGAGTAGCGTGTAGACCGTTACACCTACGACTACTCACTTCGGGACGTGGACCATGGACGGGGCTTCCGCAGCCAAGCCGAACAAGCGCGTGACCATCACCGATGTCGCCCGGCACGCCGGGGTGTCCACGGCCGCCGTCTCCAAGGTGATGCGCAATGCCTACGGCGTGAGCGAGGCGATGCGGGAGAAGGTCCAGGCGGCCATCGCCGACCTGGGCTACCGTCCGCACGCGGCGGCACGAGGGATGCGCGGCCGGACGTACACCATCGGTGTACTGCTGGACAACGTCCGCAACGCGTTCTTCGCCGACATCCTCGACGGCATCCGGGACGAACTCCGCCACACCGACTACACGGTGCTGATCGGCGCGGCCGGCTTCGACCCCGAGGAACAGGCCAGGACCATCCGTTCCCTGGTGGACCGGCAGATGGACGGACTGATCCTCATCGCCCCGGGGACACCGCGCGCGGAGGTGCTGGACACGGCCGTTTCGACGCCGACCGTGGTCATCGGGCACCACGACGCCTCCGACACCTACGACTCGGTCGTCGACGCCGACGACCTCGGCGCCGGTCTGGTGGTGGATCACCTGGTCTCGCTCGGCCACCGTGACATCGCCCTGGTCTCGGCCCCGGGCACCCGGGCCAACAAGTGGAAGCGCACTCCGGAGGCCGTGCTGAGCGAGGGCTATCTGCACGCGATGCAACGGCACGGACTCGACCGGTTCGCGCGGGTCCACCACACCGCCTATTCCGACGACGGCGGCTTCAAGGCGGGCATGACACTGCTGACGGCCGACCGTCCGCCGACCGCCGTGATGACCGGTGCGGACGTCGCCGCACTGGGCGTATACCGCGCGGCGCACGAACTCGGGCTGCGCATCCCCCGGGACCTGTCGCTCGTCGGCTACAACAACACCGCGCTCGCCGCCCTGGCCCCCGTGCAACTGACCAGCGTGGACCAGGCGGGGCACACCATGGGCTCCGCCGCCGCCCGGATGCTCGTCGAGCGCGTCGAAAACCGAAGGGACAGAGCCATGCAGACCACGATGACCCCCCGTCTGGTGGTGCGCTCCACCACCGGCGCTCCGCAGGGACGCTAGGCCGTGGACCGGCGACCGACCGCCGCTCCCCCAGCTCACCGCGAACGTGGCTCCGACGGAGCGACGGCGGTGGCCGAACCTGTCGGCCGCCCACGTCCCCGGGTCGGCATCAAGGACGTGGCGCGGGAGGCAGGCGTCTCGCTCGGTACGGTCTCCAACGTCCTCAACCGGCCCGAGATCGTGTCCGAGGGAACGCGCTCGCGCGTCCTGGAAGTGATCGACTCCCTCGGCTACGTCCGGGCCGAGGGCGCCCGGCAGTTGCGCGGCTGGGCCTCCCGGGTGATCGCCGTCATGGTGCTCGACATGGCGAACCCGTTCTTCACCGCGCTCGCCTCCGGCGTGGAACAGGCCGCCCGTGAGGCGGACCTCGGCGTCATGGTCTGCACGGGCGCCCACGATCCGGCAGAGGCGGCACGTCACCTGTCGCTGATCACTTCGCACCAGGTCCGCGGTGCCGTGCTGGCCTCCGGCGAAGGAGTCGGGCGCACCGTCGCGGCCTTCCGCCGCAACGCCGTGCCCTTCGTCGTGGCCGACCAGTACGCGCCCCAGCCCGCGGCATGCTCCGTCGGCATCGACGACGTGGCGGGCGGACGGGCCGCGGTACGGCACCTGCTCGAACGGGGCCACCGCTCCCTCGCCTACGTCAGCGGCCCCGACCGCCTCCAGCAGGTGAGGGACCGCCGCCGCGGCGCCCTCACCGCGATCAGCGAGTCCGGCCTGCCGTCCACCGCGCTGAGAGAACTGTCCTGCGACACCCTCACCGTGACGGCCGGCAAGGACGCCGGGCACCGCATCCTCGGCCTGCCCGAGCGACCCACCGCCGTCTTCTGCGCCAACGACCTGCTCGCCCTCGGTGTCCTGCAGGCCCTGTACGAGGCCGGCCTCAGGGTGCCGGACGACATCGCTGTGGTGGGATACGACGACATCGAATTCGCCGCGTCCGCCGTGGTACCGCTCACCTCGGTGCGACGACCGGCATCCGCTATGGGACGGCAGGCCGGCCGACTGCTCATCGAGGACACGGCCCACGGAGTCAGGCACACGCACCGCCACCTCGTGCTGCAACCGGAACTGGTCGTACGCCGGTCGACGCTGGCGGCTCCCGCGCGCTGACCAGGTCGACTCGGGACCGTGGGAAACGTGTACGGAACCGATCACGGGTACGGCATGGAAAACGAGCACGGCGAAACTCCGGCCGACGGTACGGGAGGGTCGACCGCCGAGACGATGATCATCTCCGGCTGTCGGAGAGAGACGTCGAGCGAGAGCGCACCGACAGGCCCCGTCCGAGCATGCGTCCTGCCGGGCGGCCCTGCCCACCCCCACCGTCATTCACGTTACGGATGGATTCCATCCGTGACGTGGATGAGGTCCTCCGTTCACGTGCGGGGCCTCGCTCACCCCCCGGGCTCGTCGGCCATCCGCCTGCCGACCCGGGCGGCGGTCTCCCGCAGCCAGATGTGGGCCGCGTCGTGGGTGTGCACGGGGTGCCACCACAACGCCTCCCGCAGCGGCACCGCCTCGTAGGGCGGCTCCACCACACGCACGGCGGCGAGCGGCGCGAGGAGCCGGGCGAGGCGGGCCTGGATCAGGGCGATACGCCGGGTTCCGCTGACCAGCAGCGGCATGATCTGGAAGCTGTCGACGGAGACCTCGACACGGGGCTCGATGCCCAGCATGCCGAGCTGTCGGACGGCCGGGGCGTCGTAGGTGCGCTGGTAGGTGACCCAGGGCAGCCGGGCCAGGTCTTCCCGGGTCAGCCGGTCGTCGACGCTCGGGTGATCCTCGGCGACGAGGAAGACCCAACGGTCCTGGTAGAGGTCGGTGGCGGGGAAGTCGCTGATGACGCCGTGCGGCATGAGCAGGCCGTCGGTGGTGCTCAGCAGGGTGTCCGTGGCGTCCACCACGGTGGTCGGCGTCTGGGCGAACCGCAGGCGGATGCCGGGGGCCTCCTGATGCACGACCCGGGCGAGTTCGGCGCCGAAGACGGCGACCGCGTAGTCGGACGCCACGAGCTTGAACTCACGGCTCTCCTTGGCCGGGTCGAAGTCCGCCTGGCTGGCGAAGAGCCGTTCCAGCAGGTCGTAGGCGGTGGACGCGCGGTCGAGGAGGACCTGCCCGAGGGCGGTGAGTTCGTAGTGGCCGCCGACCCGGGCCAGCAGGTCGTCGTCGAAGTGCCTGCGCAGGCGGGAGAGCGCCGCGCTCATCGCCGGCTGGCTGAGGCCGACGCGCTGTCCGGCGCGGGTGACGTTGCGCTCTTCGAGGAGAGCGCGCAGGGCGACGACGAGGTTGAGGTCCAGGCGACTGAGATTCACGGCGGCTTTTCTCGTTGTTCGGCGGTGACCTGCGGAAATTTGACTCATGGATGACTGTCATCCACGGAATCTATTTCCCTGATCGCGGGTGGCGAGTCCAGATTAGTGCCATCGCAATCAGGAGGACATGTCCGTGAAACCTGAAGCCGCGTCCGCCCTCTTCGCCGGACCCTTCGCCCTCGCCACCCTTTCGGCCCTCGACGGGGCCGCCTTCCCCGCTCTCGTCACCTTCGACGCCCAGGTGATCGACCTGCGGGACGCCCTGGACGACGCCGACCTGAGCGTGCGGGACCTCCTGGACGACTGGGAGGCGGTGCTGCCCCGGTTGACGGCCCTGGCTGGCGACAGCGCGCCACGACGCGCGCCCCTGGCGGACTTCCGGGTGCACGCACCGGTCGAGCCGCGCCAGGTGTTCCAGTCCGGCGCCAACTACCGGCAGCACGTCATCGACCTGCACGTCGCGCACCGCGCGCCCGGTGACGACCGGCCGGAGGCGGAGCGGCGCGCGGAGGCAGCCGAGATCATGGACCGGCGGGCCGCCGAGGATCTGCCGTACGTGTTCATCGGGCTGCCGAGCGCGATCACCGGTCCCTACGACGACGTCGTGCTGCCGTCCTGGGCGAAGAAGCCCGACTGGGAGCTGGAACTGGCCGCGGTGATCGGCCGCCCGGCCTACCAGGTGTCCGTCGAGGAGGCCCTGGGCCACGTCGCGGGCTACACGATCGCCAACGACCTGACCGACCGGGCCACCGTCTTCCGCCGGGACATGCCGCAGATCGGGACCGACTGGCTGCGCAGCAAGAACGCCCCCGGGTTCACCCCGCTGGGCCCCTGGATCGTGCCCACCGCGTCGATCGCGGACACGGGCGACCTGCGCCTCACCCTGAAGCTCAACGGCGAGACCATGCAGGACGAGTCGACCAAGGACATGATCTTCGACGTGGCGCGGATGGTCTCCTACGCCTCGCAGACCGCCCACCTCCTGCCCGGTGACCTGGTACTCACCGGCTCCCCGGCGGGCAACGGCATGCACTGGGGCCGGCTGCTGCGCGACGGTGACGTCATGGACGGTTCCATCACCGGGCTCGGTGCCCAGCGCACGCGATGCGTGGCGGAGGCGGCCCGATGACGCTGGACCGCACCGACCCCGAGGGCTCGATCGCCCGGACCGCGAAGGCGCGCTCCAACTGGAACCGCTGGGGCGAGGACGACGTGCTCGGCACGCTCAACTTCCTCGACGAGGCCAAGCGCCGCGAGGGCGCCGCCCTGATACGGCGGGGTACTAGTTTCTCCCTGTCCCAGCGCTTCGACATCGACGGCCCGCAGAAGGGCTGGCGCAAGCGCACCAATCCGGTGCACACCATGCTGGACACCGGCACGGACGCGGCCCTCGGCAACCAGGGCCTGCCGCACGGCATCGGCGGCGCCGACGACGTCATAGCGATGCCGCTGCAGTGCTCCACCCAGTGGGACGGGCTCGGCCACATCTTCGACCACGGCAAGGCGTGGAACGGGCGCCCGGCCGAGCAGGTCGTCACCTCCGACGGCGACCAGGTCACCGGCATCGAGCACATGGCCCCGCACGTCGCCGGACGCGGAGTGCTCCTGGACGTCGGCCGGGTCGTCGGTGAGGACGGTGAGCTGCCGGACGGCTTCGCGATCACCGAGGAGCACCTGGCCGCGACCGCCGAGGCGCACGGTGTGCGGGTGGGGCGCGGCGACATCGTCCTCGTCCGCACCGGCCAGCTCGCCCGGGTGCGCCGCGACGGATGGGGTGACTACGCCGGCGGGCCCGCGCCCGGGCTGTCGTTCACCACGGCGGGCTGGCTGCACGGCAGCGAGATCGCCGCGATCGCCACCGACACCTGGGGCTTCGAGGTCCGCCCGAATGAGTTCGAGCACGCCTTCCAGCCGCTGCACCAGGTCGCCATCCCCCACATCGGCCTGCTGATCGGCGAGATGTGGGACTTGGACGCCCTGGCCGAGGACTGCGCGACCGACGGGGAGTACGCCTTCTGGCTCACCGCCGCACCCCTGCCCATCACCGGGGCCGTCGGCTCACCCGTCAACCCGATCGCCGTCAAGTAACCAGCGGAACAAGGGAGTTCCCCATGAGCAAAGCCCGTAAAGTCCTGGTGATCGGCGGGGGCGCGGCCGGCAATGCCGTCACGATCCTGCTCCGCCGCGCCGGCATCACCGTGGACCTGGTCGAGGCCAAGGACGACTGGAACGCCACCGCCGGCTCCGGCATCACCCTCCAGGGCAACGCCCTGCGCGTCCTGCGTGAACTCGGCGTCTGGGAGCAGGTGGAGGCGTCCGGCTTCGGCTTCGGCTCCGTCGGCATCACCGCCCCCGACGGCACCGTCCTGCATGCCCACGACGACCTGCGCACCGGCGGCGACGACCTGCCCGCCACCGTCGGCATGCAGCGCCCCCGGCTCCAGCAGATCCTCATCGACGCCGTGCGCGCCGGCGGCGCCACCGTCCGCGTCGGCACCACCGCCGAGATCCTGGACCAGGACGCCGACGGCGTCTCCGTGCGCCTCTCCGACGGCACCGAGCACCGCTACGACCTCGTGGTCGCCGCCGACGGCCTCGGCTCCCGCACCCGCGCCGCGATCGGCATCACGGACAAGCCGGAACCGACCGGCATGGCCATCTGGCGCATCGCCGCCCCGCGCCCGGCCGGCGTCACCCGTACCGACCTCGCCTACGGCGGCCCGGCCTACATCGCCGGCTACTGCCCCACCAGCGAGACCACCCTGTACGCGTACGTCGTCGAGGCCAACCGTGACCGCGCGTCGATCCCGCCGGAGTCGTACGCCGACGAGATGCGGCGCCTGGCCTCCTCCTACGGCGGCCACTGGCCGGAGATCACCGAGCACATCACCGACCCGGCGAAGGTCAACTACACCTGGTTCGACCGGCTGTTGGTCGAGGGCTCCTGGCACCGCGGCCGGGTCGTCCTCGTCGGCGACGCCGCACACTGCTGCCCGCCCACCCTCGCCCAGGGCGCCGCACTGTCCCTGGAGGACGCCTGGGTGCTCGCGCAGATGCTGACCGGGACCGACGACTGGGACGACGCGCTGTTCCAGGCGTACTACGAGCGGCGGATCACCCGCGTCCGCCCGGTCGTGGAGGCGTCCGTACAGATCGGGCAGTGGCAGCTCGACGGGGTGCGCGACGCGGATGTGCCCGGCCTGATGGGCCGCACCATGACCATGCTCCGGGAGTTGCCGTGACCGCCGAGAACACGGCTCTCGTGAACGCCACCGCCGTGAACACGCCCACCGTGGACGTGCACGCCCACGTCCTGCTGCCCGAGGTCGAGGCGCTCGTCGCCGGCCTGCCCGGCCACGCCGAGGCCAAGGAACTGGACGCCCGGCGCAACGGCCCCGCCGCCCTCGCCGTCAGCGGCCCCATGGTGCGCGAGCGCATCCCCCGCCTGACCGACCCCGCCGTGCGCCTGGCCGCGATGGACGCCCAGGGCGTCGACGTCCAACTGGTCTGCCCCTCGCCCTCGCACTACCACTACTGGGCCGACAAGGACACCGCCGAGAAGCTGTACCGGCTCGCCAACGAGGCCACGGCCGCACACTGTGCAGCCGCCCCCGACCGACTGCGCGGACTCGGCCTGGCCCCGCTCCAGCACCCGGAGCAGGCGGTCCGGGCCCTGGACCACGCCCTGGAGCAGGGCCTGGCCGGGGTGGAGATCTCCAGCCACGCCCCAGGACGCGAGCTGTCCGACCCGGCCTACGAGCCCTTCTGGACCCGGGCCGAAGAGACCGGCGCGCTCGTCTTCCTGCACCCCTTCGGCTGCACTCTGGACGAGCGACTGGACCGGTGGTACCTGTCCAACACGGTCGGACAGCCCACCGAGAACGCCGTCGCGCTGTCCCACCTGATCTTCTCGGGAGTGCTCGACCGCCACCCGGAGCTGACGCTGATCGCGGCGCACGGCGGCGGCTACCTGCCCACCCACATCGGCCGCTCCGACCACGCCTGGTCGGCACGCTCCGACGCGGGCGCCGGCTGCGCGCAGCTGCCCAGCAGCTACCTGAAGCGGCTGTACTTCGACTCGCTGGTCCACGACCCGCACGTGCTGCGCGAGCTGATCCGGGTGGCCGGCGCCGACCGGGTGCTGCTCGGCTCCGACTTCCCCTTCGACATGGGCACCGAGGACCCGGTCGGCGCCCTGCGCGCCGCGCGCCTGTCCGACGCCGACTTCCGAGCCGTCCGGGGCGGCAACGCCGCCGCCCTCCTGAGGAAGGACTGACACCATGAGCCCACGCCTGCTCACTCACCTGCGGCACGTCGACCTCGCCGTGCCCGACTACGACAAGCAGCTCGACTTCTACGCCGGCGTCTGGGGCCTGACCAAGGTCGCCGAGGACTCCGGCATCTCCTTCCTGGCCGCCGAGGGCTCCCCGGAGCAGTACGTCGTGCGGCTGCGCCGGGCCGAGGAGAAGCGCCTCGACCTCGTCTCCTACGGCGCCGCGTCCCCCGCGGACGTCGACACCCTCGCCGAGCGACTGCTCGCGGGCGGCGTGCAGTTGATCTCCCGGCCGGGCAAGGTCGACACCCCCGGCGGCGGCTACGGCTTCCGCTTCTTCGACGTCGACGGCCGCACCATCGAGGTGTCCGCCGACGTCGAGGTCAGGCAGCACCGCAGGATCGAGGAGAAGGAGGCGATCCCGGTCAAGCTCTCCCACGTCGTCCTCAACTCCCCCGACCTGAACCGCACCCGCGAGTGGTACGAGCGCCACCTCGGCTTCGCCCTGTCGGACACGCTCAGCTCGCCGCACATGGGCGAGGTCATGCACTTCATGCGGATCAGCAGCCAGCACCACTCCATGGCCCTGGCGAAGGGCCCGCACACCGCCCTGCACCACATCTCCTTCGAGATGCGCGGCATCGACGAATACATGCGCGGCTCCGGCCGCGTCATCCGGGCCGGCTTCAAGAAGATCTGGGGGCCCGGCCGGCACATGGCGGGCGACAACACCTTCACGTACTTCCTCGACCCGCACGGCAACACCGTCGAGTACACCACCGAGTTGGAGAACCTGGACGAGGACACCTGGCACCCCCACGTCTACGACTTCTCCCAGCCCGAGGTCACCGACCAGTGGGGCACCGCCAACCCCATGAACGAACTCGTCGCCAAGGAATCGTTCAACGACCCCGACCGCGGCGTGTTCGTCGCCCCGCCGGTCTGATCCGCTCCCCGCGCACCGGGGACGCGGCGGCGGTGTCCACGCCCTGATTCCCGCCGCCACGTCCCCGGCCCCGCTGTCCCCCTTCCTCACCCCCCACGGCTCCCGCATCAACGACGATCGAAGGAACCGCCCCGATGGCCCCTCACTCGACCCCGCTGTCCCGTCGCGGGCCGGCGGCGCGGCCGACTACCGGGGCCGCCTCACCGTGGGCCACCACCTCATGCGCATCCCACTCTCCTGATCACACTCCGCTGGAGCCGCACCATGCGTTTCGCCGCATACGAACACCGACACCACCACCGGGTGGCCGTCGTGGAAGAGGACGGCACCCTCTTCCCCCTGCCGGGCGTCACCTCGCTCACCGCACTGATCCAGCGGACCGACGGGCTCCCCGGGTTGCTCGCCGCCGGCGCCGCGGCCCTGGACGTCCCCCCGGGCCCGCATGTCTCCCAGGTCCGGTTGCTGCCTCCGCTGCAGCCCGCGTCCGTACGGGACTTCGTGACCTTCGAGGAGCACGTGGAAGGGGTGCGCCGGTCCGTGGAGGGCACCGGCGGCGTCCCCGAGCAGTGGTACGCGGCCCCGACCTTCTACTTCACCAATCCGCACGCGATCTACGGCCCCGGGGACGGCATCCCCGTACCCCCCGGTTCGGCCGTGCTCGACTTCGAACTCGAAGTGGGCGCCGTGGTCGGTCGGGAGGGCCGCGACCTCACCGCCGAACAGGCCCGCGACCACATCGTCGGCTACACCGTCTTCAACGACTGGTCCGCGCGGGACCTCCAGGGCGCGGAGATGAGGGTGGGCCTCGGCCCGTGCAAGGGCAAGGACACCGCCACCACCCTCGGCCCGTACCTGGTCACCGCGGACGAGCTGGAGCCGTACCGGGACCGCGAAGGATTCCTGCGCCTGGCCCTGACCGCCGAGGTCAACGGCGAGAAGCTCGGCGAGGACCTGCTGTCCAACATGAGCTGGACGTTCGAGGAGATGACCGCCTACGCCTCCCGCGGCACCCGCGTCGTCCCCGGTGACGTCCTCGGCTCGGGCACCTGCGGCAACGGCGGCTGCCTCGCCGAACTCTGGGGCCTGCGCGGCGAGCAGACCCCACCCCCGCTGAAGCCCGGCGACACCGTCACCCTCACCGTCGAGGGCATCGGCACCCTCACCAACACCGTCGTCCCCGGCGTCGAGCCCGTCCCGCTGCCCGTCGGCCGGCGCCGCTCCCGGGAGCGGCCGTGAGCGACCTGCACCCCAAGAGGCTGCTCGGCAAGGTCGTCGTCGTCACCGGCGCCGCACGCGGACAGGGCGCCGCCGAGGCCGAGGCCCTCACCCGCGAGGGGGCCCGGGTCATCGCCACCGACGCCGTCGAAGCGCCGGGCTGCCGGCGCCTGGACGTCACCCGCGAGCAGGACTGGGCCGCACTCGCCGCCGAGCTGCGCGAGGCGTACGGGCAGGTGCACGGCCTCGTCAACAACGCCGGCATCACCTGGCGAGCCCGCGTCGGCGACGTACGCCCCGAGGACATGACCCGCGTCCACGCGGTCAACGTCACCGGCCCGCTGCTCGGCATCCAGCACCTTGCCCCGCTCATGCCGCCCGGTTCCTCGGTCGTCAACGTCGGCTCCTCGGCGGCCCTCACCGCGCACTACCCGGTCGCCTACACGACCAGCAAGTGGGCGCTGCGCGGCCTGTCGAAGACCGCCGCCCTGGAGCTGGGCCCGCGCGGCATCCGCGTCAACACGATCCACCCCGGCTACATCGAGACGGAGATGACCGCCTCCGCCGCGCCCGCCTTCCGCGAGGCCAACATCAAGGAGACTCCGCTGGGCCGCACCGGCTCCGTCGGCGAGGTGGCGCCGCTGGTCGTGTTCCTGCTGTCCGACGACGCGTCGTTCATCAGCGGCGCGGAGATCCCGGTGGACGGCGGCATGACCGCGCACGGCGGCGTCAAGTCCGTCTCCGACGCCCTGCGGGAGGGAGCGCGGTGAAGCGGCTGGAAGGCAAGGTGGCGCTGATCTCCGGGACCGCGCGCGGCCAGGGCCGGGCCGCCGCGCTGCGGTTCGCCGCCGAGGGCGCCCTCGTGGTCGGCAGTGACCTGCTGCACGAGGAAGCCGTCGAGACCCAGCGCCTCATCGCCCGCGAGGGCGGCACCGCCCTCACCCCCGGCCCGCTCGACGTCACCGACGAGCAGTCCGTCCGTGCCTGGGTGGACGAGGCGGTGGACGCGTTCGGCGGCGTCGACATCGTGTATGCCAACGCGGGCGCCGTGCGGTTCGGCCCGATCGACAGCCAGCCGTACAAGGACTTCGCGTTCACCATGCGGGCCGAGCTGGACTCGGTGTGGCTGACCGTGCGGGCGGCCTGGCCGCACCTGGTGCGCAGCCGCGGCTGCGTCCTGACCGTCGGCTCGACCGCGGGACTCACCGGTTCCCTCACCAACCACCGGACGGCCCATTCGGCGTCGAAGGGCGCCGTCATCGCGCTCACCCGCCAACTCGCCGCCGAGGGAGCACCGCACGGCGTCCGGGTGAACTGCGTGAGCCCCGGGATGATCGACACCGAGGGCTCGCGCGACAACCTGCTCGCCGACGACCACCCGATGAGCGACATCTCCGGCCACATCCCCCTCGGGCGGCTGGGCCACCCCGACGACGTCGTCAACGCGGCCGTCTTCCTGGCCTCCGACGAGGCCGCCTACATCACCGGCGCCAACCTGGTCGTGGACGGCGGCTGGTCCACCGTCCTGCCCGGCGCCCCGAACCGAAAGGCAGTCCGCACGTGAACAAGGTCCGCGCCGACGCCGCCGAAGCGGTCGCCGACATCCCCGACGGCGCTTCGCTCGCCGTCGGCGGCTTCGGCCTCAGCGGCGTCCCCGAAGTCCTGGTCCGCGCCCTGTACGAACGGGGCACGAACGGCCTGAAAGTCGTCTCGAACAACTGCGGCGTCGACGGCCGGGGACTCGGCATCCTGCTCTCCGCGGGCCGTATCGCCCGAGTGACCGGCTCCTACGTCGGTGAGAACAAGGAGTTCGCCCGCCAGTACCTCGGCGGCGAACTGGAAGTGGAACTGACCCCGCAGGGCACCCTCGCCGAGCGGCTGCGCGCCGGCGGCGCGGGCATCCCCGCCTTCTACACCCCGGCCGGCGTCGGCACCCAGGTCGCGAACGGCGGGCTGCCGTGGCGCTACGCGCCCGACGGCACCGTGGCCGTCGCCTCCCCGCCCAAGGAGACACGCGACTTCGCCGGCCGCCCGTACGTCCTGGAACACGGCATCACCACCGACTTCGCCCTCGTCCGGGCCTGGCGCGGCGACCACCACGGCAATCTCGTCTTCCGCCGGGCCGCCGCCAACTTCAACCCCCTCGCCGCCATGGCCGGCCGCGTCACCGTCGCCGAGGTCGAGGAACTCGTCGAACCGGGCGCGCTCCGACCCGATGAGGTCCACGTGCCCGGGATCTACGTTCAGCGGGTCGTGGCGCTCACCGCGGGCCAGGCCGCCGACAAGCCCATAGAGAAGAGGACCGTACGTCCATGAGCTGGACCCGCGAGCAGATGGCCGCCCGCGCCGCCGCCGAACTCACCGACGGCTCCTACGTCAACCTGGGCATCGGCCTGCCCACCCTGATCCCCGGACACCTCCCACGCGGCGTCCACGTCGTCCTGCACTCCGAGAACGGCATCCTCGGCACCGGCCCCTACCCCACCGAGGACGAAGTCGACCCCGACCTGATCAACGCCGGCAAGGAAACGGTCACCGTCCTGCCGGGCGCCTCCTTCTTCGACTCCGCGCTCTCCTTCGGCATGATCCGCGGCGGTCACATCGACACCGCCGTCCTCGGCGCCATGCAGGTCTCCGCCCGCGGCGACCTCGCCAACTGGATGATCCCCGGCAAGATGGTCAAGGGCATGGGCGGTGCCATGGACCTCGTCCACGGCGCACGCCGCGTCATCGTCCTCATGGAACACACCGCCAAGGACGGCACCCCCAAGATCGTCGACGAGTGCGCCCTCCCCCTCACCGGCGAGCAGTGCGTCCACCGGATCATCACCGACCTCGGCGTTCTCGATGTCACCCCCCAGGGCCTCGCCCTGGTCGAAACCGCACCCGGCGTCACCGTCGAGGACATCACCGCCCGCACCGGCACCGCCCTGAAGGTGGACAGTGTCTCCGCCGCGTGCTGACCGGCGGTCGGAAGAGTTTCTCCACGATCCATTGACACGGGGGAAACACTCTCGGAATATATTCCGTACACCAATGATTGGTGTACAGACCATCGGAGGCCGGGTCTGACCGCCTCCGCTCCCGATGTCCTCCCGAGCTGACTTTTGGAGGCCAGATGCCCGTCCTCACCTCTCCACTCCACATCGCCGTAGTCGGAGGCGGTATCGGCGGACTGGCCGCCGCGCTGGCGACTGCCCGCGCCGGCCATCGCGTGACGCTCGTGGAGCGGGCCGCCCGCTTCGGCGAGATCGGGGCCGGCCTGCAGCTCGCCCCGAACGCCTCCCTAGCCCTCGACGAACTCGGCGTACTGCCGGCCGTCCGGGCATCCGCGGTAGCCCCGCCCCGGCTGGTCATGATGGATGCCCTGACCGGTGACGAGGTCACCTCCCTCGATCTGCGCAGCTCGGCCTACACCGACCGTTTCGCGCACCCGTACCTGGTCACCCACCGCACCGACCTGCACGCCGCACTGCTGACCGCCTGTCAGGAGCACCCGGCCGTCACGCTGCGCACGGGACACACCGTCGCCGAGGCAGACCAGGACGGATCCGGGGTACACCTGCACTTCGCGGAGGGCCACGCCCCGCTGACGGCCGACGCGGTCGTCGCCGCGGACGGACTGCACTCCCGGCTGCGCCAGGTACTGGTCGGTGACGGGGAACCGGTCTGCTCGCGCTACGTCGCCTTCCGCGGCGCCCTGCCCACCGGGAAGATGACCGGCCGGATGTCCCAGCACGCCGCCTCGGAAGCGGTGATGGTGTGGGCCGGGCCGCGCATGCACCTGGTGCAGTACCCCGTACGTCGCGGCGAGCTGTACAACCAGGTCGCCGTGTTCGAGAGCGACCACTACACGCCGGATTCCGACGACTGGGGCACCGAGGCCGAGCTGGAGGAGCGCTTCGCCGGCGCCTGCCGGGCCGTGCGCGACGCGCTGCCGCTCGTCTCCCGCGACCGGCGCTGGCCGCTGTACGACCGTGCCCCGATCAGCACCTGGGTGCACGGGCGGATCGCGCTGCTCGGAGACGCCGCCCACCCCATGCTCCAGTACCTCGCGCAGGGCGCCTGCCAGGCACTGGAGGACGCCGTGGCGCTCGGCCAGGCTCTCGGCCGGAGCGCGGACCCCGCCGAAGCCTTCGCCGCATACGCGGACCGGCGTCGGGAACGGGCGACTCTCATCCAGATCAACGCCCGCCGCTTCGGCGAGATCTGCCACCTCGAAGGCATGGGAGCCACCCTGCGCAACATGCTCCTCTCGTCGCGCGGCCCCGAGGCGTTCGACGACATCTCCTGGGTGTGGACCCCCACCCCCGCACCTGCTCCCGCCCTGTGATCCGGCTCGCGTAGGAGGACACTATGACAACCGACGAACTCGCCTACAAGGCCCTGGAGGGCCTGGGAGCCGCCCCGCTGTGGCGCTTCTACGGCAACCTGTTCCCCGCCCAGCCCAAGAGCCGCGCCGT
Organism: Streptomyces pilosus; assembly: GCF_014649835.1. GTDB lineage: Bacteria > Actinomycetota > Actinomycetes > Streptomycetales > Streptomycetaceae > Streptomyces > Streptomyces pilosus. The sequence continues at coordinate 35,554 of NZ_BMTU01000004.1, forward strand.
CCCCTACCGCTGGGACTGGCGTGAACTCCGCCCGCATCTGCTGCACTTCTCCAAGACTCTGTCTCTGGAGGAGGCCGAACGACGGGTCCTCATGCTCGTCAACCCCGGCCTGACCGACCCCCCGGCCACGGTCAACACCCTCTACGCGGGCCTCCAGATCATCCTGCCCGGCGAGACCGCACAGGCACACCGGCACACCTCCAATGCCTTCCGCTTCATCCTGGAAGGCGACGGTGCCTGGACCACCGTCAACGGCGAGCGGGTCTTCATGGCCCCCGGCGACCTCCTGCTCACTCCCGGCTGGCACTGGCACGACCACACCCACCGAGGTGACGCGCCGATGATCTGGCTCGACGCCCTCGACTACCCCCTGGTCAACGCCCTGGAAGCCGGCTTCTACGAGCAGTACCCGCAGCGGCTCCAGGCCGTGACCAAGCCCGACGACGCCGGCAGCCGCCAGTTCCTGCACGGCCGGCTCACGCCCGCCTGGCTCACCCAGGAGGGCCCCAACTCCCCCGTCACCCGGTACACCTGGCAGGAGACGGAGCGCGCTCTGGACGCCGTCGCCGACACGGCCGACGGCAGCGACGTCGACGGTGTCGTCCTGGAGTACACCAACCCCTGGACCGGGGGACCGGTCATGCCCACCATCGGCTGCCGCGTCCAGCGGCTGCGCCCCGGCTTCGAGGGAGCCGGCCGCCGCCACACGGCCTCGACCATCTTCAACGTCGTCCGCGGCGAGGGTGCCACGATCGTCGACGGCGAGCGGCTGGAGTGGTCCGAGCACGACACCTTCGCCGTCCCCGGCTGGGCCTCCTACCGGCACGTCAACACCTCGGCCTCCGCGGACGCCGTCCTCTTCTCCTACAGCGACGAGCCGGTCATGCGCTCCCTCGGCCTCTACCGCACCGAAGACGCCGACCCCGGCGCCTGACCCTCCCACCCGACACCCACAAGGAGGCCAGCATGCGTCTGGCACTGTTCAACAAGGGACGCCTCGGACTCGTCGTCGGTGACGACCTCGTCGACGTGACCGACCAGGTCGCCGGAGCCGACACCGCCGGCCCCGTCGGTGCGCTCCAGCGGTACGTCGAGGCGGTCGCCGACGGGGAGACGGCCCGTTTCGAAGCAGCCGGCCGGCCCCGCATCCCCCTGGCCGAAGCGGTCCTGGAGGCCCCGCTCCCCCGCCCCGGGAAGATCATCGGCGCGCCGGTCAACTACCTCGACCACAAGGCCGAGATGGAGTACACCACCTCGGTGGCCGACCTCGGTGTGTTCCTCAAGGCGAACTCCTCCGTCATCGGCCCGGGCCAGGACATCCTCCTCCCCTACTCCGACAAGCGCACCGACCAGGAAGGCGAACTGGGCGTCGTCATCGGCCGCACTGCCTCGCACGTGAGCACGGACGAAGCCCTGGACCACGTCTTCGGCTACACCTGCGTCCTGGACATCACCGTCCGCTCCGGCGAGGACCGCTCCACCCGCAAGTCTTTCGACACGTTCACCCCGCTCGGCCCCTGGATCGTGACCGCCGACGAGATCCCGGACCCGGACGCCCTCGACCTGCGCTGCGACGTCGGCGGCACCACCCGGCAGCGCACCAACACGACGGACCTCATCTTCGGCGTCCGCGAACTGATCGCCTACACCTCCTCCGTCATGACCCTGCACCCGGGCGACGTGATCGCGACCGGCACCCCGGCCGGAGTGGGACCGCTCAGCCACGGAGACCGCGTGGTCCTGGACATCGAGAAGGTCGGTCGCCTGGAGGTCGGTGTCGACGGCTCCCGTGCCACCCCCTACGACCAGCGCCCCGGCCACCGCGGCCGCTGACCGCCGCTCGCCGCCAGGTGGTGCCGGCACTCGTAGACTCCCCCCACCGGCCGGCACCCGGCCGGCACCACCCCGGCGACAGACGGACGGAAGACTGTGGCGCACGCACTGGAACTGCACAACTACGTCGGACACCTGATCCGACGCGCGGAACAGGTGCACACCGCCCTGTGGTACCGGCACGTGTCCAGGGAGATCACCTCCCAGCAGTTCGCCGTCCTCAACGCCCTCAGCCGTGACCCCGGCATCGACCAACGCACCCTGGCGCGCTTCACCTCACTGGACCGTTCGACGGTCAACCACATCGTCCGCCGGCTTACCGAGCAGCACTACGTCAGTCAGGTACGCGACGAGGAGGACCGTCGGCGGACCTTGCTGAGTCTCACCGATCAGGGAGCCGAACTGCTCGACTCCCTGATCGGTCCGGCCGAGGCCGTCAACGAGCAACTGCTCGAGGCGCTTCCCGGTGACGAACGCAAGCTGGCCGTCGACGTCCTTCGCAAGATCGCGTCGCTGGACGCCGAGGCACTCAGCGACGGCCAGTGAGCTCGGTGAAGCGCGGGACGTCCAGGTAGCGAGGAAGGACTCACGCCTTGACCCGTCACACCCTGCGCAGCGCGCCTTCCTCCCCTTCCCCGCAGGAATCCGGTTCCCCGCCCGCCACCGCAACAGGGCCCGTCATCGGCCGGGCTCTGCGCATCCTCGGTGCCTTCAGCGCACAACGTCCTCACCTGTCCCTGAGCGAGCTGGCCCGGCGATCAGGTCTGCCCGTGTCCACCGTGCACCGCATGCTGGGTGACCTGCTCGTGTGGGGCGCTCTGGAACGCGACGCGCAAGGCCGCTACCGCATCGGGCTGCGGCTGTGGGAGGTCGCATCCTTGGCTCCGCGCAGTCAAGGGCTGCGCGAGCGCGCACTGCCCTACCTGGAAGACCTCTCCTCCCTCGTCCGTGAGAACGTCCAGCTCGCCGTCCGTGACGCAAGCGAGGTGGTCTTCATCGAACGCATCGCGCCGAGCTGTGCCGTGCCCACGCTGACACGAGTGGGAGGACGGCTGGGCATCACCACGACAGCGGCTGGACTGGTGCTGCTCGCTCACGCACCGGCAGCCGTTCAGGAGGAAGCTCTCGCGCGGACGATACCCCGGCACACCCCGTTCACGCTCACCGACAGCGGCCGGCTCAGGGCGGTCCTCGCCCAGGCACGCACGTGCGGCTACGCGGTCAGCGACCGGCAACTGTCCACCGACACCCTCTCCGTCGCCGCGCCCGTCACCACCGACGACGGCGAGGTGACCGCAGCCGTCTCCGCGGTGGTCCGGCACGGGTCCACGTCCGTCGGAGCGCTCGCCGATCTGGTCCGCTCATGCGGCCGCGCCATTTCGCGAGCTCTTGACACACCCGACCTCTGAAGGACATCGGCCCGCCACACTTGTTTCCCGGCATCCGGGAAACCACCTGGCCGCGCGAGAGCGCCGCTCGCACCATGACTGCTCCCACTGCCGAACCCGAGGCTGCCGCCCACGGCGCGCCGACGAGCCGGTTCGGCCATCCCGCAGTCGACAACGGAGTGCTGCCATGGAGAAGTGCCCCCACCGCCCCACCGCCCCGCAGGCCGTCCGGTGACCGCCCGCCTCACGCAGGCCCTGGACGACGGGCCCATGAGCCGCTTCCAGTGGGGTGCGATCGCCATCTGCGTGCTGCTCAACACCCTTGACGGCTTCGACGTGCTGGTCATGTCCTTCACCGGGAAGACGATCTCCGGCGAGTGGCACCTCGATGCCGGTACCCTCGGGCTGCTGCTGAGCAGCGGGCTGGCGGGCATGGCGTTGGGCGCCCTGCTCATCGCTCCCCAGGCCGACCGGATCGGCCGGCGCCCCGTCATCCTGGCCGGCCTGGCCCTCGCAGCCGCGGGCATGCTGCTGTCCTCGGTCAGTCAGAATTGGCAGCAGTTGGGGGCGCTGCGCCTGCTCACAGGCGTCGGCATCGGCGCCGTTCTCGCCTGCAGCAACGTCATCGCCGGTGAGTTCGCCTCCCGCCGCTGGCGCGGTCTGGCCGTCAGCCTCAACTCCACCGGGTACGCCGTGGGAGCGACAATCGGCGGCGTCTCTTCGGTCGCCCTCATCGACCGCTACGGCTGGCGCTCGGTGTTCCTGGCCGGCGGACTCGCCACCCTGGCCGTCATTCCCCTTGCCTTCCGTCTCCTGCCGGAATCGCTCGACTTCCTCCTCAGCAGGAGACCCGCCAATGCCCTGAGCCGTGTCAACGAGCTGGCCCGCCGCATGGGGCAGCCACACCTGTCCACGCTCCCGGACAAGGAACCGACGACGCTCACCTCCGCAGGCGGGTTCCGCCGCCTTCTGGCGCCGGATCTCCGCCGCCCCACCCTGGTGCTGTGGGGTGCCTTCTTCCTCGTCATGGCCGCCTTCTACTTCGTCACAAGCTGGACGCCGACTCTCCTCGTGGAGGCCGGGATGTCCGCGACACAGAGCCTGACCGGCGGAACGCTGCTCAACCTGGGCGGTGTCTTCGGCACCGCACTCCTGGGCGCACTGGCCGCGCGGTACGCGCTCGGCAGCGTCCTGCGTACCTACCTCTTCGTGTCGGCAGCACTCGTCGTGGCCTTCGCGTCGTCCACCGACACACTCGTCCTGGCCTTCTGCATCGGCGCCGCCATCGGAGTCGCGGTCAACGGCTGCATCGCCGGCCTCTACGCCTTGACGCCGAGCGTCTACCCGGCACCGCTGCGGGCGACAGGTGTGGGAGCGGCGATCAGTGTCGGCCGCGTGGGTGCCATCATCGCACCCACCACGGCGGGCTGGCTGCTGGACGCGGGCTGGACACCGCTGGCCTTGTACGTCACGACGGGTGCGGTGTTCTGCGCGGCCGGCTTGCTCCTTCTGGCCACGCGAAGGAAACAGCCGACAGTGAAGGCGGCGCATGACACCAGGCCAACACCGTCGTCTGCTTAAGCTGCCCGACCGCCCGCCTCGCAACAAGACGGGCCCCAAGCAGCCGTGGCTTCGCCACGGGCCGGGATCGCCAGTTCAGCTGCCATGGCCAGCTAGTCGATCCTGTCTCCCGCACTCACGCAACCCGGTCGCACTCGGAGGGGCACGCACCCTCACACGGACGGACGAGCGCGTGCGATCGCAAATCAGGCACCCGGGAAAGTCACGTCCATACGGACTGCACGGGCCGCCGACCGCATCGTGTGCGCCAGCGCGTTCGATCTCACAGGGAAGCCGCACCGGAGTGCTCCGATGCGGCTTCGCCGTCTCACGATCCGCGCAGAGATCCCGTCAAGACGGACCTCGGTGGGGCCTCGCCGTATCACCCTCGTGTCACACCGCAATCACCAACTGGGCAGACCGTCTTGGACCAAGAGGCTCTGACCTGCAATTTCATGCCCGCAGTGGACTGCCGTAGACGCCCCTGGACGGTCTCTACAACCTGTGCCATGTGGTACCCAGTGAGGGACCCAGGATCAGAACCGGAGCGTCTTCTGGCCCGTCAAAGCGGTATTGCAGGGTGTTGGGTGGTGTCTCGCTCACGCCCCAGACCCTCTCACGTCTCACGAAATCTCACACAGCCCGGGGAAGCCGGCGGCCCGATGCACCCGAGGCTCGGCCCGTCGGGCACTGCCGACGGCCTCGTCGATCGAGTCTGAGCCTCTCAGCGTGTACGCGCGCCCCTGACGCAGCGTGGCCTGCTAGGTGTGCTGGGTGCTTGAACAGGTGAGGGCCTTCTGGGTTCGGTGTGGATTGCGACATCTACGCCCGACCGCCAGGAGGCCCTCGTGTCCCACCGTAATGCCCCGCTGACGCCGACCGGCAGGCCGCGTCTGGCCCGGTGTGTCGTGGCCGACACCTGCGCCGGCTTCCCGACCCGAGCCGTGGCCTGGTTCGCGCCCGCGGCATCACCGTCGAATGCGTGCTGACCGACAACGCCTGGGCCTACACCAAGAACACCTGGCGCCGGACCTGTCACGACCTGGACATCAGCCCCCGCTGGACACGGCCCTGGCGGCCGCAGACCAACGGCAGGGTCGAACGCTTCCACCGCACCCTGCTGGAAGAGTGGGCCTACGCCCGCCCCTACCACTCGGAGCAGGAACGACGCGACGCCTTCCCCTCCCCTGCGTGTCCGCCTTGCGATCCGTCGGTCAGCCCGCCTCCACGGCGCTCTCCACGCGCTGAGGCGGCGTGACCGTAATCGACTTCAGCGGCATCACGGGACACTGCTTCTCGTTCTCCCTCGGGCGACTGGGCGTCACTGGCAGCAATGCGGTAATGCGGTAATGCGGTAATGCAAAAAGACCTCACTCCGAAGGCATGCGTGGGAGGTCGGTCCAAAACCCCAGAGCCACGTCGCCGGCCCCGGCCGACTCTCCACCGCGCGAACTCCGGTCCCGTTGACCCCTCCCGCCGATCGGGCCTGCCGAAGCCGAGTGAAACGGCCGGCAACTGAGGTCAGGAAGTTCGGCCGAGGTCACACCCGTCTCAACAGATCAGGGGCCGCGCAGCGATGACTGCGCGGCCCCTGATCCTGTGCACGCCCCGCACGAGAGCAGGCGCTTCGCCCGGTGGGCGGCAAAGCCCACCGGGCGGCGCTCACCGGACGCAGTGTGCGTGATCCCTCGGGCGGGTCTGTGAGGTCAGGCCGGGGTGATGTTCTCGGCCTGCGGACCCTTCTGGCCCTGGGTGACGTCGAACGTCACGGCTTGGCCCTCCTGGAGCTCCCGGAAGCCGGTGGAGTTGATCGCGGAGTAGTGCGCGAAGACATCCGGACCGCCGCCGTCCTGGGCGATGAAGCCGAAGCCCTTCTCCGCGTTGAACCACTTCACAGTTCCCGTTGCCATGTCTGATGCCTTCCAGTCGATGAACGCCTACCACTCCGTGTGGCAGACGGAGGTGATCGCCCTGGCCCCTGCGGCACAGCACAGCAAAAACGCCCACACCGGAGGCGTGGACAAGGGGGAGTTCCGAACCACGACAGCTGACGCAGACGCTACACGCCTACACGCCGCGTCACCACAGGAAACGATCACACCGCACGGCAGACCATGCGTGCGGTCCCCTCCGACGCGGACGGGCACGCCTATCTCACGCTGCTGCGGTCGGGTCCGCCGATTCGGTGGCGCGGCGGTATTCGGCGTTGAGGCGCTGGGCTTCCTCCAGCTGGTCTTCGAGAATGATGATGCGGCAGGCGGCCTCGATGGGGGTGCCGTGGTCGACGAGTTCCCGGGCACGGGCGGCGATGCGCAGCTGGTAGCGGGAGTAGCGGCGGTGTCCGCCCGCGGAGCGCAGCGGGGTGATGAGGCGGGCTTCGCCGATGGCGCGCAGGAAGCCCTGTGTGGTGCCGAGCATCTCGGCGGCCCGGCCCATGGTGTAGGCGGGGTAGTCGTCGTCATCGAGACGGCCGAACGTGTCGTCTGCTGTCATTGCACCTCCCTCTGGGACACCTCGAGGGGCCCTGGCGCCGTACTGGCGCCAAGGCCCCGAAGGAATTCCTACACCATCTGCCGGCCCTGATACTGCACCGGCCCTGTGTTTCCGCAGACCCGACCGAGATGCTGTCGGGGGCGCGGGGATCGCGGTTGCTTGACCGGAGACCACCTCACTATCGATGTCCTTCGGTACCCGGGTCCAAGACTTCCGCCCGGGCGATCCTGATGGCGCTCGGCTCCTCCGTTCTTCCCTCTTGATCAACTACTCACTAATGGGAACTGCGTACTACTTGTACTGCGAACTGCTGGTGGCCTCGAACAGCGCCACTCTCCGGCAGCCAGTCCCGTCGCCCGTCCTGCGTCTGCTCTGGCTTAGAACCCCACTGCCGAACCTCCCGGTGCGCGCGCCCGCAGCCGGCGCCTTCACCGAGGTACTGCTCACTGACTTCGCTGCTGGGTACTGCGAACCTTCACTTACTGACACTGCGGTGCTGCTCGTGGCGGCCCCTGACCACTGCGGGCCACCCGGTCCGGTCGTCAGTCCCGTCGCCGTCCTCGACCACTCTGGCTTCGGAACTCCACCACCGCACCGTCACGCCAACTGCAACTGCGTACTACTGCCCGGCAGTTCATCTCTGCCGGGCCTCTCTTGATCTCGGCTACGACAGAAACCTTAACCACATCGCCGGCCAATGTCTACTCCAGCGAGTACAGATTTCCGCGCGCTGGAAGATGCGGTACTCCGCCTCGACCAGTCTGCCTCGACCGGTCCCCATGGATGGTTCAAGCAGCCGCGAGGCTCTGGCCGGCGCTCACAGTGACCCACCACCGCGTGGCATGTCGGGTTGGGCGTGACGTCGCCGCCTGCGCCGCGGCTGCCGCCGGCGGCACCGGCCGACACTGCGTCCAGTGAGGACACCACCGACCGGCCCGGACGTTTCCAGCCGTGACGCCAGCCGGCATCTGCCGCGCATGCGCACCCCTGACCTGAATGGCGGTACCGGGGCTTCGGCTGGCCCATGGTCACCGGCCTCGCCCACGCCACGGCGCCCACCCGCCGGGCCACCGGCAGCAACATCGTGAGCGTCTTCCTTGCTCGGTAGCGTCACCGCTCAAGCAGCCGGATGGCCGGCGGCTATGGTCCGCCTCATACCGCAGCCCGACGAGTTGCTGGGGACGTTCCGCCCTGGTGGAGTCCGGCCGGAGCCACCAGAAGTCCCTGGCCGCGGCCACCGGTGGCGCTGCCGTCACCGGTCGGCCGACTGCCGAAGCGCTGTGGAGGCAGAGGGTGTCGGCTGTGCTGGGGGATTGCGCTCACCTGGGCGAGTTCGCCCGCCGTCTTCGGCGCCCCCCGTGAAGGAGGACGGGCCGCCCACGCGTCTGCAGCTCTATGTCGCCCGGATCCTGCAGGGCAACGGTGACGGGAACCCGCCGCACGCGGTGTGGGCCCGACCGGCGCACCGGTCGGGCCCACACTGCAGATCAGGTGTCGGCTCGTGTCTGGTTACCGGGTCAGACCGCGAGAGGGGTGCCGAGCATCGCGGAGGCGTGCTGCATCGGGCTGAGAATGCCCAGGGGCGCCGCCTCGGGGACGGCGCGGCAGGTGAAGCCGAGCTGAGCCATGGCCCGCAGGACTTCCGCGACGCTGAAGTCACGGCGGTCCTGGCGGGTGATGACCTGGCCGACCTGCTTGACGGGGTAGCGGCGGCGGCCGATGATCACCGATTCGCCGGTGACCGGTTCGGGCTTGATGCCCTTCATCGATTCCAGCACGCCGCTCTTGGTGAGCTCGAAGGGGAAGCGGGCGATGACGCAGCGCATGTGGCCTCACAGGGAGAAGGAAAGAACGGTCAGCGGGAGAGGGCGAGGATGCCCAGGGCGCTGCCTTGCTCGTCGACCACCGGCAGGACACCGAGCCGACGGGTGCGCATCGCGTGCTCGGCTTCGGCCATCGTGGTCACGGGTGAGGCGAACGAGCCGTGGTCGCCGAGGATGTCGCGCAGGCGGACACGGTCCGTGTAGTCGGAGCTGTCTCGGACGGCGGCGAGTTCGGTCCGGGTGACCAGGCCGGTGCACTGGCCGTCCTGGTCACAGATGACGAGTCGGACCGTGCGGGCGGCGGCCATGACGGCCAGCGCCACCTCGACGCTCATGTCGTCACAGACCTGCGGTCCGGCCGCCTCCATGACCTCCACCGCCGGCCTGTGCACGGAGTCGGCGTCCGCCGGGCGGAGCTGTGTCTGAACCAGCGTCACAAGGTGCCTCCTGCAGAGATGGGTACGCTTCCTGATCACGAGAGTTCTAGGCCGCCGCGCCGAAGCCGGGCCGGCGTACGGGGGCGCGCCTCGTCGCCGAGGCGGGGCGGCGTCGGCCTCGGGAGGTGGCGCTGCGCTTGGGGCGTTCAACCACCGGTGCGGTGATGACGACCGGGATGCCGGACGGGGCCTGGGCGCCGGTGATCCGGCTCAGGGCCTCGTCGCCCGAGCGGATCTGGGTGGTCTGCGGCCGGATTCCGGCGTCCGACATCAGACGGACCATGCCTCGGCGCTGGTTCGGCGTGACCAGGGTGACGACGCTGCCGGACTCGCCGGCGCGGGCGGTACGGCCGCCGCGGTGGAGGTAGTCCTTGTGGTCGGTCGGCGGATCGACGTTGACGACCAGGTCGAGGTTGTCGACGTGGATGCCGCGCGCCGCGACATTGGTCGCCACCAGCACGGTGACGTGCCCCGTCTTGAACTGCCCCAGCGTGCGGGTGCGCTGCGGCTGCGACTTGCCACCGTGCAGCGCGGCGGCCCGTACCCCGCTGTTGAGCAGGTCCTGGGTCAGCCGGTCGACGGCGTGCTTGGTGTCCAGGAACATGATCACGCGGCCGTCGCGGGCGGCGATCTGGGTCGTGGCGGCGTGCTTGTCGGCGCCGTGGACGTGCAGGACGTGGTGCTCCATCGTCGTGACCGCACCGGCCGACGGGTCGACCGAATGCACGACGGGGTCGGTCAGATAGCGGCGCACCAACAGGTCGACGTTGCGGTCCAGGGTGGCGGAGAACAGCATCCGCTGCCCCTCCGGGCGCACCTGGTCGAGCAGCGCGGTGACCTGGGGCATGAAGCCCATGTCGGCCATCTGGTCGGCCTCGTCCAGCACCGTGATGCCCACGTGGTTCAGCCGACAGTCGCCGCGGTCGATCAGGTCCTTGAGCCGCCCCGGGGTCGCGACGACGACCTCGGCTCCGCCGCGCAGCGCGCCGGCCTGCCGGCCGATCGACATACCGCCCACCACGGTGGCCAGCCGCAGCCGCACGGAGCGGGCGTACGGGGTCAGCGCGTCGGTCACCTGCTGCGCCAGCTCACGCGTGGGTACGAGGATCAGCCCTAGGGGCTGACGGGGCTCGGCACGCTGTCCGGCGGTGCGGGCGAGCAGGGCGAGGCCGAAGGCCAGGGTCTTGCCGGAGCCGGTGCGGCCGCGGCCGAGCACGTCACGGCCCGCCAGGGAGTTCGGCAGCGTCGCGCCCTGGATCGGGAACGGCACGGTCACCCCCTGCCTGCCGAGTTCGGCCAGCAGCTGCTCGGGCATGTCGAGGTCGGCGAAGCCCTCGACGGCGGGCAGTGCGGGGGTGATCGTCCTGGGCAGCGCGAACTCGCCCTGCACGGCGGCGGGCCGGCGGCCGTAACCGCCGGAGCGGACGGGGGCGCCGGTACGCCGCGGTGCCTGCGAGCCGTAGCCGCTGGCGCCCCTTCCGGCGTCGGTACGGCCGTCACGGGTGCGGGCGGGGCGGTCGTTCGTGTACGTGCGGTTCATGCGGAACCTTCCTCGATGTGGCACATATCAAGGAATTCCCGCCGCGATGAACGGCATGGAGAATTACAAGTATGGACCGGTGGCAAAAGAATGCAGATCTGGCCGGCGAAAACGTCCGTGGGCACAGGTGCTGAAATGGGTGACGCGATGGGCACCTTGCGATCCGGGGGGCCGGCTGCGGTGCAGCGCTTCAGGATGCGCCTGCGTCCTGAGGGAGGAACCGCTTACGGTGGTACAGCGGATTCCTCCGGGTCGTCCCGCGGGTGAAACCGCTGCGGGATACGCGTGCAGCTGGGGCCCGCACCCCGAAGGATGCGGGCCCCAGCTGCAGTCTGTGCGTGAGCGTCAGGCCGGAACGATGTTCTCGGCCGTCGGGCCCTTCTGGCCCTGCGCGATGTCGAAGGTCACCTTCTGGCCCTCGAGCAGCTCACGGAAGCCCTGCGCGGCAATGTTCGAGTAGTGGGCGAACACGTCGGCGCCGCCACCCTCCTGCTCGATGAAGCCGAAGCCCTTTTCCGCGTTGAACCACTTCACGGTACCAGCAGCCATGTCATATCTCCTTTGGGGCAGTGCATCGGCATCCGCACCACGCGGACGCCGTGTCGCCGCGATGATTACCCCGCCCGGAAATGACCGGAAATACATAAGCGCTCCGACCGGCAGAAGCCTGGTGGGGGCACTTGAAGCTTTGGGAACCACAACTGCAACCGAGAACGACAGTAGCACGCCGGAACGACCCTTGTGCGTTGGATAATTCCACGCTGCTCCTCGCGGCAAAAAAATCCCGCCGCACGCCCCCCCCAAAATCTGATACCTCGGGAACAGATATTGATTCACCCGGAGTTCAACGTCTCAGGAAGAGTTGCCGACCGACACGCAGCGCGACGGCTGGGGAAAAGCCGCTGCCGCCCAGGAGACTGTGGGACGACCGTGCCGCAGCGGCTGCCGTTCCCAGTCCCGGATGAGCGAGCCCACCTCTTCAGTGCGGGTGAGGCGCCTGGTCATGAGGGTGATGGCCGCCCGGGTGATCAGGCTCTCGGAGTGCTTGATGAAGCGTTCGTACTCCCGCGTATGCCTACGGGACATCTTCGTCTACTACTCCGACCGAGTGGCCAGGCAGTCCGACGGTGCGACATGTGCTGGTGACCGTCGGCTGATGCGCCCGCACCACATGAGACAACCGGGCCGACAGGTCAGGGACCTTCTTCCAGCTCCCAGGAGGTCAGCCGGTCGGCGACTTGACGGCGCATCCCTGCGACGAGGCCGGGTCGGCGGCCAGCTCCCAGGTGTCAGTGGCATCTTCGGGAAGTCGGCGCACCCGGGTCACCAGAAGTGCCAGATCGTCGTCCAAGGGCTTCCGCAGACGCTTTGCCAGAATGCGGCCACCGGTTTTCGTGACGCCGGCGAGATGCCCCAAACGCGGAAGCCGGGTGGAAACGCGGTGGTCGGGAACGGCGCGGGTCAGGCGGGCAGGGCCTGTTCGACGGTGGGATGGCAGCCGATGACCTTGTCCAGGCCGACGATCTCAAGGAGCCGTAGCACCGATTCCTGGGCGCCGGCGATACTCAGCCATCCCGGTTCTCACGGGACAGGTGAGGCAGAGTGCCGGGTACGCGAAGGCCGTGTGCAGGCGGAACGAGGGTGGACCCGGCAGAACCAGTCCCCGAGGGTGAGCCACCCAGGAGCTGCACCACAACAACTACAACTGCGTAGCGAGCCAGGCGGTCGTCGTCAGCGCCGACTGGGCGCGGAAGGACCGCTTCCTCGCCACCTGCGAGTCGCGCCGGCCGACGCACCCACCCGCTCCCCGCACTACCCCGGCAGCGGAACGACCTGGGCGCCCACGCCCTCGACACGTACGGCGACGACGCCGAACGGCTCGGAGCAGGCCGCGTGCTGATCACAGGTCTCGCCCCGGCGGAACCCGGACCAGCTCTGACCACGGAGCACCTCGCCCCCCGTCCTCGCCGTGTTGAGACTCCCCCCGGTGACCCGCGCCAGTTCCTCGCCGAGGCGGTTCCGCTTCACGAACAAGGAGCCGAACTCCGCTACGGCACCATTGCGTTGAACGCCTGGACCGGCGTCGGCCATCTCACCGCAACCGCCTCCTGGGGTCTTTTCCGGGGGCACACCCCCGACGCGTGCAGAGCGGCACCGGCGTCGTACACAACACGCTCCTCCTGGACGAACCCGAGCGCACCATATCCGGAGCCCTTTCCACCCTGCGCCCCCGCACGGGGTTCAGCTTGACCGGCTGGGCCCTCTGGGCACCGATGCAGCACGCCCGTCGCTTCCTGTATCAAAGCGGCAGCATCCGCCTCACCCCGCAGCCAGGCTCTGCGCTCGACGACCGAGGACAGGGTCCGGCTCAGGGCAGACTCATCGCCAGTGAGGCAGGGCGCGATCGGCGCATGGCTCCGCCCACGGCGTTCCCAACTGTCTCTCTGGCCGGCCTCTCACCTCGTCCCGGCCTCGAGTGGTCCAGAAGCTCCTCACGGTGTGGACTTTCCGACGCTGAGGGAGTCATGGACACGTCGCTCGTCGCAGAGAGTTGGTGAGGCGCCCTGACTTCAGAAGAAGTGCTTGCGTCCACCGACCGCGCGACCGGTCGCACCCAGGATCCACAGGATGGCGCCAACCAGAATGAGGATGCCACCGATCGTCGTCAGCAGACCCATCCCGACAAGCATGCCGATGATCAGCAGAATAAGCCCAAGAATGATCATTTTGAACCCTATCGTCAATTCCGACTCAGGCGCGTGTGCGTATGAGCTTCACAAGGGCCTGAGTCGTCCCTCGGTGGGTAGATCCCGACCAGCTCCGAACGCCAGGACCTCGGTGCAATAGCCCTTGTGCCCGGCGACACGGTGTTCACGCCCTCCTGGGAAACTTCGTTCAGTACGCCATCTCAGCGACCGTCCTTTGCTCCGGAAGGTCATTCCACCCGGACGGTTGGACGTTGGTGACGGAGACACCAGGCAGCAGCGCCTACAGACAGGTCCTCAGCTCCAAGGGCTTCTTCACCCTCGCCAGCCGGCCCTGGGTGACGGGACTGTGGCCGCAGCCGGTTCGGTGGCTCGCTTCGAGTCTGCCTCTGCGAGTGACACCGCCAGCCCTTGTGCGCAGGAACTCGTCTTCATCGGCCCCAGGTGGACGCGGAGGCCCAGTCGGTGGTCGCAGCCACGGCGGAGCTTCAATGGTCCCTGACACGAAACTTTTCTGGCGCCAGCCCCGCCCTGCCTCCCGCGGGGTTCCGTCGTCCCCACAAGCAACGCAGGAACCTGACTGAGCGAGGAGCCGAACGTGTCTAGTGCGCCGGCGCGTTCGACCTCACGGCGAAGCCGCACCGGAGTGCTCCGGTGCGGCTTCGCCGTCTCACGGATCGCGCAGAGATCCCGCCCGGACGGACCTCGGTAGGGTCTCGCCGTATCACCCGCCTATCACACAGCCATCACCACCTGGTCAGACCCTCACTCGCGGGACCTCCATCGCGTGTCCACGCGTCGCCTCCCGGTGCGTGCGGGCTCCCGTCAGGCCGGTGCGCCGTAGCGGGCGGCGACCCGGGTCGCCCGCTCGTGCAGGGAGGCGCGCAGCCACTGCGGGGCCAGGACCTCCATGTGCGGGGCGTGTTCCCACAGGGCCCATTCGGCGTGCCGGGCGTCCTGGAACACGACGTGCATCCGCAGCCGGCCGTCCGCGTCGGTCTCCTCGGCGCGGACGGCCAGGGCGGTGGCGACCAGCGGCTCGCGGCGCCCGGGGTCCAGTCGCACCACCACGGTGGTGCCGTCGCCGCCGGTGCGGAACCGCGTGCCGCGGTCGCGCCAGGCCCGGTCCAGGTCGACCGTGTCCGGCCGCCGCGCGGGTTCGCCGGTCTCCTCGGCCGCCAGGATCCGGCTCAGCCGGTAGGTGCGGTCCTCGGTGCCCCGCTTGGCCAGCAGGTAGCCCTGGTCCCGGACGGTGACCAGGCCGATCGGGTCCACGGTGCGCCACGAGGGGGGCCGGTTCGCGGCCGCGTAGCGGATGCGCAGCCGGTGGCCGGCGAACACCGCGCGCCGGACCTCGGCGGCGAGGGAGTCGGGGACCTCCTCGGGGGCCACGCGGCGCGCGAGGAGATCGGTCTCCGGGTCGACGAGCAGGCGCTGGGCCGCGCCGGCGGCGGTGTCCCGCAGGCCCTCGGGCAGGGTGTCGACCACTTTCAGCACGGCCGAGGCGAGCGCCGACCCGAGTCCGAACAGCTGCGCGCCGCGCCGTGATCCGGCGACCAGCAGGGCGAGCGCCTCGTCGTGGTTCAGGCCGGTGAGGGTCGTCCGGAACTCCGGCAGCAGCGCGAACCCGCCGTGCCGGCCGCGCTCCGCGTAGACCGGGACGCCCGCCGCGGACAGTGCCTCCATGTCGCGCAGCACCGTCCGGGTGGACACCTCCAGCTCACGGGCGAGTGCCGGCGCGGTCATCCGGCCCCGCTGACGCAGCAGGAGGACCAGGGCAACCAGGCGGTCGGCACGCATGGGGAAACCCTAGCGACATACATGACGGGGGATGTCATGTTTCGCCGCCAGGCTCTCCCTCACGACGTCGGAGCGCGGCAGCCGCCGCGGCCGGCGTACGGAGATGTCCGCGTGGTGAAGGGAGCAGGTCCGGTGATGGAGCGCACAGCGGTCAACCCGGTGTCGTGGTCGGTGGAGATGGGGTTCAACCAGGGCGAGGTCGTCTCCGGCCACACCCGCACCCTGTACCTCTCGGGTCAGACGGCGATGAGCGAGGACGGCAGGCCCGAGCACGACGGCGACATGGCGGCGCAGCTGGCGCTGAGCGCCGACAACGTCGAGGCGGTGCTCGCCGGGGCGGGCATGTCGCTGGCGAACCTGGTCCGGCTGAACGTCTACACGACCGACGTCGACCTCCTCCTGCGGCACTACGGCGTGCTGGCGGGCCGTCTGGGCGCGGCCGGCGTCGCCCCGGCCACCACCATGCTCGGCGTGACGCGGCTGGCGGTCCCCGGCCAGATGGTCGAGCTGGAGGGCACCGCCGTCGGGTGAGGGGGGCACACCGCCGGGTGAGGAGGGAGCCGGCGTGCGGCGGAGGGCCGGTTCCGTGTCCGAACTCACTCCGGCGCGGGCCCGCGCCTCGTCAGGGCCCCCATGACGTGGGGGCCCTTGATCCATAAGGCCCGATGTGGCCGGGGATACGACCTTTGGCATGCGGTGGTGCATTAGCCTGGGCGACTGTTCCCGCACACCGTGTCGTGACCCGGGTGCCCGTCGCACGCATCGTTCAGGAGACCCATGCGCCCCCGGATACCCGCCGTCCCCCGCATCGCGTCCCTCCCGCCCGCCGCCCTGGCGGGCGGGGCACTGGCCGTCGGTGTCGGGGGGCTGTACCTCACCGGGCTGCTGCTCACCGGCGGTGAGATCGAGGCGGGGACCACGGTGCGGGGCGTGGACATCGGAGGGCTGAGCCGCGAGGAAGCCACCGCGAAGCTGGAGCGGCACCTGGCGGCGGCCGGCTCGCGGGACATGGCCGTGCGGGTCGGCGAGCGCCGGGGCACGGTCGATCCGCGGCAGGCGGGGTACGCCTTCGACATCCCGGAGACCGTGGACCGGGCGACGACCACCGGCGCCGATCCGGTCGGTGTGATCGGCGGGCTGTTCCGCTCGGGCGGTGACATCGAGCCGGTGGTGCGGGTCGACGAGGACAAGGCGCGCACCACCCTGCGGAAGCTGGCGGGGACGCTCGGCACCGAGGTCCGCGACGGTGCCGTCTCCTTCTCCGGCGGCCGCGTCGAACAGGTCGCCCCGCGCACCGGGTACGCGCTGGACGTGGACGCATCCGTCGACGCCCTGCGCGGCCCCTTCCTGCGCGGCGCGGCGGACTCGGTCACGGCGCTGCCCGCCCGCGAGAGGGCGCCGAAGGTCACGGCCGAGGAGGTGCGGCGTGCGGTGCGCGGGTTCGCGGACCCGGCGATGTCGGCACCGGTCACGCTCACCGCGGGCGGCAAGCGGTTCACGCTCTCCCCGGCCGTACTGGGCGAGTACCTGACCATGCGGCCCGACAAGGCCGGCAGGCTCGCTCCGGAACTCGACAGCAAGGGCCTGCGGGCCGCCCCCGCGGTGGCCGCCGCCCTGGACGGCCTGCCCTCCACGCCCCGCAACGCCGAGCTGACCGCCCGGGGCGACCGGGTCGTCGTGGCCGCCGACGCGCGGGCCGGGATGGAGGTCACCGACAAGGCGCTGGGCAAGGCCGTACTGCCCCTGCTCACCGAGTCGGGCACCGCCCGCACCGGGGAGATCGCCGTCCGGGAGACCCAGCCGGAGGTCACCCGCGAGAACGCGGCGCGTCTGGGACTGACCGAGAAGATGTCCTCGTTCACCGTCGCGTACGAACCGGCCGCCTACCGCACGACGAACGTCGGCCGGGCCGTGGACCTCATCGACGGCTCCGTCGTCATGCCCGGTGAGACCTGGAGCTTCAACGAGACCGTCGGCGAGCGCACGGAGGCCAACGGGTTCGTCGACGGCATCATGATCTACGACGACCAGTACAAGAAGGCCCCCGGCGGCGGTGTCTCCGCCGTGGCCACGACCGTCTTCAACGCGATGTTCTTCGCCGGGGTCAAGCCGGTCGAGTACGGCGCCCACTCCTTCTACATCGAGCGCTACCCGGAGGGCCGGGAGGCGACCGTCGCCTGGGGCAGCCTCGACCTGAGGTTCACCAACGATTCCGGCAAGGCCCTCTACATCGAGGCCGAGTCCACCGAGACCTCGGTGACCGTCACCTTCCTCGGCACGAAGAAGTACGACGAGGTCACCTCGGTCAAGGGGCCGCGCACCGAGGTGACCCAGCCGGCGCGGAAGGTGAGCAGCGCCGAGGAGTGCGTGCCGCAGACCCCGCTCGAGGGGTTCGACGTCACCGTGGAGCGGGTCTTCCGCGACGGCGGCCGGGAAGTGGGACGCGAGCCGTTCCGCACCCGCTACACCCCGCGTGACGAGGTCGTCTGCGAGGAACCGCCGGGCGCGAGCTGAGCCCGGGGCGCCGCCCCGCTCACCGGACCGCCGCCCCGCCGCCCCCGGCGGCGCGCGCCGTCACGTCCCTTACCGTGTCGGGAGCGCCGCGCCGAGGTCCGAGGGAGTCCGACACATGTCCAAGCACGAGCGGTGGAGCACCCTGCTGGAACTGCTGGCCGGCGCGGGCAGGATCGACGTCGACGACGCGGCCGCCGCCCTCGCGGTCTCCCCCGCGACGGTCCGCCGCGACCTCGACGAACTGGCCGGACAGCAGATGCTCGTCCGCACCCGGGGCGGAGCCGTCGCGCACGGCGTCTCCTACGAACTGCCCCTGCGCTACAAGTCCTCCCGCCACGCCTCGGAGAAGCAGCGCATCGCGACGGCCGTCGCCGGGATGCTCGCCGACGGCGACGTGGTGGGCCTCAACGGCGGAACGACGACGACCGAGGTGGCGCGGGCGCTGGCGCTGCGGGCGGGCGGCACCTGCGACGGACGGGGGCGGCGGGACGCGGCCGAGTCCTCGGCGCCCGTGTTCACGGTGGTCACCAACGCCCTCAACATCGCGAGTGAGCTGGCGGTGCGTCCGCGGGTGAAGCTCGTGGTCACCGGCGGGGTGGCCCGCCCCCAGACGTACGAACTGGTCGGCCCGCTCACCGCGGGCGTGCTCGACCAGGTCGTGCTCGACGTCGCCGTCCTCGGCGTCGACGGTGTCGATCCGCGGCTGGGGCTGATGACCCACCACGAGGACGAGGCCGGCGTCAGCAGGCTGCTCGCCGAGCGGGCACGCCGGGTCATCGTGGTCACCGACGCGTCGAAGATGGGGCGGCGCGCCTTCGCGCGGATCTGCGGGCTGGACCGCGTCGACGTCCTGGTGACCGACACCGGGCTGCCGTCCGCGACGACGGCGCGGCTCACCGAGGCGGGGATCGAGGTCCACACCGTCTGACGGGGCCCGCCGCCGTGACCGGGCGGCGGGGACCACCCGGCCGCCGGGCCCCGGCGTGCCTCCGGCCGGGTCACCCGGACGGCCCCGTGCTCCTCGCACCGCACGCCGTTCGCGGTGGTCCGCCCCCGCGCCGGGATGCCGGGCCGGCAGCGGTGCGACGGCCGCCGCCGGCGCCCGGGGGGGCGGGCAGCCGCTGACATGCCCCTGGGCCGGGCCGCGTCTAGCGTGGGCCGGGCAGGCGCCACCGCGGAAAGGAACCGCCCATGCCGGTCGCCCGTAGTCCCTTGCACGGCCGCGTCGCCGTGGTGACCGGAGCCGCACGCGGCCTCGGCGCGGCCATGGCCCGCGTCCTGGTCGAACGGGGCGCGCACGTGGCGCTGCTGGGCCGCGAGGAGCGGACCCTGGCGGCGGTCAGGGACTCGCTGCCGGCGGGACGCTCCGTGTGCTGGGAGGTCGACGTCACCGACGACCGGGGCATGAGCCGGGCCGCCTCCGGCATCCGCGAGCGGCTCGGACCGGCCTCGGTGGTGGTCGCCAACGCCGGACTGGCGGAGGGCGGCCCCTTCGCCGAGTCGGACCCCGCCGTCTGGCGGCGCGTGGTGGAGGTGAACCTCATCGGCAGCGCGGTCACCGCGCGGACGTTCCTGCCCGGCCTGTTCGACACCCGGGGCTACTTCCTCCAGGTGGCGTCGCTGGCCTCGATCGGTGCGGCGCCGATGATGAGCGCCTACTGCGCGTCGAAGGCGGGGGTCGAGTCGTTCGCCCACGCGCTGCAGGCGGAGGTCGCCCACCGGCACGTGGGGGTGGGCATCGCCTACATCAACTGGACGGACACCGACATGGTGCGCGACGCCGACCGGCACCCCGTGCTGCGGGAACTGCGCGGGCACATGCCGCCGCCCGCGCGGAAGATGTACCCCGCCGCGTATGTGGCGGACCGGCTGGTCCACGCCGTCGAACGACGCCGTCCGGCCGTCTACGTGCCCGGGTGGCTGCGCGCCACCCAGTTCGTGCGGGGCGCGATGCCGGCGGTCGTCACGTCGCTGTCGCGGCGCGAGCTGCCGCGGCTCGCCGCCGAGGAGCCGTTCTCGGCGACCGGGCTGCTGGGCGCGGGCGGCCGGGCCGACCAGGAGGCCGGCACCGACGCGTCCCGCGGCTGAACGGCCGCCCGCGCGTGTCGTGCATCCGCCGCGGGCGCACGGCGGGAAGCAGGGACGACCCCGCCGTGCGGGCGCCCGCACGAAGCAGGGACGACCGCATCGGGCGGGTACCCGCGCCGGCGGGCCCCGCCGTCCGAGTGACCGTCGCGCCGCGGCCCGGGGCCGTGGAACGAGCCGGAGGGAAAGACCGTGGGAACGAGCGGAGAGCGGGACACGGAAGGGACGCTGTGTCTGGTGACCGGTGCGTCCGGGTACATCGGCGGGCGTCTGGTGCCGGAGCTGCTGGAGGCCGGTCACCGGGTGCGGTGTCTGGTCCGCTCCCCCGCCAAACTGCGCGACCAGCCCTGGGCGTCGCGGGCCGAGAGCGTACGGGGTGACGTGACCGACGCGGAGTCGGTCGCCGAGGCCATGCGCGGGGTCGACGTCGCCTACTACCTGGTCCACGCCCTGGGCAGCGGTACGGACTTCGAGGAGACCGATCGCCGTGCGGCACGGATCTTCGCCCGGCAGGCGCACGCGGCGGGCGTCCGCAGGATCGTCTACCTGGGCGGTCTCACCCCGCGGGACGTCCCCGAGAGCGCCCTCTCCCCCCACCTGCGCTCCCGCGCCGAGGTCGGCCGCGTCTTCCTGGAGTCCCCGGTGCCCGCGACCGTGCTGCGGGCCGCGGTCGTCATCGGCTCCGGCTCGGCCTCCTTCGAGATGCTGCGCTACCTGACCGAGCGGCTGCCGGTCATGGTGACACCCAGCTGGGTGCAGACGCGCACCCAGCCCATCGGGGTCCGCGACGTGCTGCGCTACCTGGTCGGCTCCGCCACCATGCCGGACGACGTCGACCGGGCCTTCGACATCGGCGGCCCCGACGTCCTCACCTACGAGGGCATGATGCGCCGCTACGCCGCCGTGGCCGGCCTGAAGCGGCGGGTCATCGTGCCGGTCCCGGTCCTCACGCCGCGGCTGTCCAGTCACTGGGTCGGCCTGGTGACCCCGGTACCGGCCTCCCTGGCCCGTCCGCTGACGGAGTCCCTGCGCCACGAGGTGGTCTGCCACGAGCACGACATCGCCCGGTACGTCCCCGACCCGCCGGGCCATCCCCTGCCGTTCGACGAGGCCCTGGCGCTGGCCCTGCGCAAGGTGCGGGAGGCGGAGGTCGCCACCCGCTGGTCCAACGCCTCCGTCCCCGGGGCTCCCAGCGACCCCCTGCCCACCGACCCCGACTGGGCCGGCGGCAGTCTCTACCAGGACGAGCGGGAACTCCCCGTCGACGCGTCCCCGCAGGCCCTGTGGAAGGTGATCGAGGGGATCGGCGGCGACAACGGCTGGTACTCCTTCCCGCTGGCCTGGGCGGTGCGCGGCTGGCTGGACCGCTTCGTCGGCGGCGTCGGCCTGCGCCGCGGACGGCGTGACGCGGAGCGTCTGCGCGTCGGCGACTCCCTGGACTTCTGGCGCGTCGAGGAGATCGAACCGGTCCGCCTGCTGCGGCTGCGGGCGGAGATGCGGCTGCCGGGACTGGCCTGGCTGGAGATGTACGTCGAGACGGACGACCGGGGCCGCACCCGCTACCGGCAGCGCGCCCTGTTCCACCCGCGCGGGCTGCTCGGCCACGCCTACTGGTGGTCCGTCTCCCCCTTCCACGCGGTCGTCTTCGGCGGGATGGCCCGCAACATCACCCAGGCCGCCGCGAAGGGACTGACCGCCCGTAAGGGTGAGCGGCCCGCCGGACGCATCCGCGGCGCCGCCGGCCGGCGAAGTACCTCCCGCCGGGCCCCCCGTTCCCGCGCCACCGCACCGCCGCACCAGGAGTGACGCCATGACCGTCGCGGTCGTCCTGTTCACCTCGGACCTGCGTCTGCACGACCACCCGCCGCTGCGTGCCGCGCTGCGGTCGGCGGACGCGGTGGTGCCGCTGTTCGTGCTGGACCCCGGGATCCGGGCGGCCGGTTTCGACGCTCCCAACCGGCGCGCCTTCCTCGCCGACTGCCTGCGGGACCTCGACGCGTCGCTGCGCCGCCGCGGCGGCCGGCTGGTCGTGCGCTCGGGGCCGGTCGCCCGGGAGGTCCGCGCGGTCGCGGCCGAGTGCGGGGCCACCGAGGTGCACATGGCGGCGGGCGTCACGGCCTACGCGCGGCACCGCGAGGAGCGGCTGCGGGAACGGCTCGGCGACGGCGGCGTGGCCCTGCACGCGCACGAGGCGGTGATCACCGCCGTCGCCCCCGGCGCGGTGACACCCGCCGGCTCCGACCACTTCGCGGTGTTCACCCCCTACTTCCGCCGCTGGGACCGCGAGCCGCTCAGATCGCCCCTCCCGGCGCCCCGCGCCGTGCCCGTCCCCGAGGGGGTGCGCGGCCGGCCGCTGCCCGGACGCGAGGACGTGTCCGGCACGTCCCGGGGCCTCCCGGAGGGAGGGGAGACGGCGGGACGGGAGCGGTTCTCGCGCTGGCTGGAGGCGGGACTCGCCTCGTACGGGGACCGGCACGACGACCTGGCCGGTGACGGGACCTCCCGGCTGTCGCCGTACCTCCACTTCGGGGCCCTGTCGCCGGTGGAACTCGTCCACCGTGCCCGCCGGCGGGGCGGGCCGGGCGCGGAGGCCTTCGTGCGCCAGCTGTGCTGGCGGGACTTCCACCACCAGGTGCTGGCGGCGCGGCCCCGGGCGTCCGTGGCGGACTACCGCACGCGCCACGACCGCTGGCGCGACGAGGAGGACGCCGCCGACGACATCGCCGCCTGGCGGGAGGGACGTACGGGGTATCCGATCGTCGACGCCGCCATGCGCCAGCTGCGGCACGAGGGCTGGATGCACAACCGGGCGCGGCTGCTGGTGGCGAGCTTCCTGACCAAGACGCTCTACGTCGACTGGCGGATCGGCGCCCGGCACTTCCTGGACCTGCTCGTGGACGGCGACGTCGTCAACAACCAGCTCAACTGGCAGTGGGTGGCCGGCACCGGCACCGACACCCGTCCGCACCGGGTGCTCAACCCCCTCGTCCAGGCGAAGCGGTTCGATCCGGACGGCGCCTACGTGCGCCGCTGGGTGCCCGAGCTCGGACCGGTGGAGGGCACGGCGGTGCACGAGCCCTGGCGGCTCCCGGCGGAGCAGCGCGACGCGCTCGGCTACCCCGACCCGCTGATCGACCTCGCCGACGGGCTCGCGCGCTTCAAGCGGGCCCGCGGCCGTGACTGAGGGAGCCCGGCGCGCACACCGATGACGGAAGGGTGACATATCATCACCAAAGGGGCATCGCTGGGCCGCTGGGGTGAGTCGGTCCGGAAGCCCCGCCGTTCCGGGCAGACATCAGCGCATCCGCAACAGGGCACTCGGCGGAAGCACTGGTGTGCAGATAACCGATTGTGAGAAGGGGCCGCGCATGCTTGGACTGCCGCCGATCGTCGCCCTACCCGACGAACCGGCCGACGACCCCCTCACCGCGTCCGACGCCGCCGCCGGTGCCGCCGCCGTCCTCGAACAGGTCCTGGAGACGCGGCTGCGCGACTCCCGGGCCGTCGACGCGGTCTTCGCCCGGGACCTCGCCGACCGCGTGGGCGCGCTGGTCACGCGGGGCGGGAAGCGGCTGCGCACCGCCTTCGCGTTCTGCGGCTGGCGCGCGGCCGGCGGCACGGGCGACGCCACCGCCGTACTGCGCACCGGGGCCGCCCTCGAACTGCTCCAGGTGTGCGCCCTCGTGCACGACGACGTGATGGACGGATCACTGCGGCGCCGGGGAGGCCCGGCGCTGCACGTGGACATGGCCCGCGGTCACTGGGCGGCGGGCATGCACGGCTCCGCGGAGCGGTTCGGCTCCTCCTCCGCGGTGCTCGCCGGTGACCTCGCCCTGGCGTGGGCGGACGACCTGCTGACGGAGACCGCGCTCGGCAGCCCGCACGGCCGGCGTCTGCACGAGGAGTGGCGGGCGATGCGCACCGAGATGGTCGCCGGGCAGTACCGCGACCTGCACGCCCAGGCCACCCGTTCGTCGCACGTCGACGAGGCCCTGGACATCGCCACCCTGAAGAGCGCCCTGTACACCGTCGCCCGGCCCCTCGCCCTCGGCGGGTCGCTGGCCGGGGCCGGCGAGGGGACCCTGGACGCGCTGCGGGCGGCCGGCCGGAACGCCGGCCTGGCCTTCCAGCTCCGCGACGACCTCCTCGGCGCCTTCGGCGACCCGGCGCTGACCGGCAAGCCCGCCGACGACGACCTGCGTGCGCGCAAGCTCACCTACCTCCTGGCCGTCGCCCTGCGCCTCGCCGACGCCGCCGGGGACCACCACGCCGCCGCCACGCTCGCCCCGGACGCCGACCCGCGCTCGGACCGGGCGGTCGAGCGGATGCGGGCGGCGCTGGAGCGCACCGGTGCCCGGGAGGTGGTGGAGGCGAAGATCGTGGAGCTGACGGACCTGAGTGTGCGGCACTTCGAGCGCACGGGAGCCGCTCCCGCCGTCCGGCAGGAGTTCGCCGCGCTGGTCGCACGCGCCTCGGACGCGGCTCCGCGCCGTGCCGAGGGGGTCGCGTGAGGCGGGTGCCGGGGCCCACCGACCACGTGGTCGTGGTGGGTGCCGGTCTGTCCGGGCTGGCCTCGGCCCTGCACCTGCTGGGCGCGGGCCGCAGGGTCACGGTCGTCGAGCGGGACGACGGGCCGGGCGGCCGGGCCGGCCGCGTGCGGCTGGGCGGCTACCAGGTGGACACCGGGCCCACGGTGCTGACCATGCCGCACCTGGCCGACGAGGCGTTCGCGGCGGTCGGCGACAGCCTGTACCGCCGTGTCGAACTGACGGCACTGCACCCGGCCTACCGGGCGTCCTTCGCGGACGGCTCCTCCCTCGACGTGCACACCGACGGCGAGGCGATGGAGGCGGAGGTACGGCGTTTCGCCGGACCGGCGGAGGCGGCCGGATACCGCGACCTGCGGCAGTGGCTGGAGCGTCTGTACCGGGCGCAGATGGGCCGTTTCATCGACACGAACTTCGACAGTCCCTTCCAGCTGCTGCACCCGGACCTGGCCCGTCTGGCGGCGCTGGGCGGGTTCGGGCGGCTGGACGGCCGCATCGGCCGCTTCCTCTCCGACGACCGCCTGCGCCGTGTCTTCACCTTCCAGGCCCTGTACGCCGGGGTCGCGCCGGCCCAGGCGCTCGCGGCGTACGCGGTCATCGCGTACATGGACACCGTGGCCGGCGTCTGGTTCCCGAAGGGCGGCATGCACGCACTCCCCCGGGCGATGGCCGACGCGGCGGCCGACGCCGGCGCCGACCTGCGCTGGGGGGACGAGGTGAGCACGCTGGAGCGGTCGGCGGGCCGGGTGCGGGCCGTCCGGCTGGCCTCCGGCGAGCGGATCCCGTGTGACGCGGTGGTGCTGACCTGCGAACTGCCCACCGCGTACCGGCTGCTGGGACGCCGGCCCAGGCGTCCGGCACCGCTGCGCCACTCGCCGTCCGCGGTGATCCTGCACGCCGGGACCGACCGGACCTGGCCCCAGCTGGCGCACCACACCCTGTCCTTCGGCGCCTCCTGGGAGCGCACCTTCGACGAACTGACCCGCACGGGCGAGCTGATGAGCGACCCGTCGCTGCTGATCACCCGTCCGACCACGCACGACCCCGGCCTGGCACCGCCCGGCGGCCACCTCCACTACGTGCTCGCCCCCTGTCCGAACACGGCGGTCGGGCCCGGCGCCGCGGCCTGGCGGGATCTCGGCCCCCGCTACCGGGACAGCCTGGTCGGTGAAATGGAGCGCCGGGGCCTGACGGGGTTCGGGGACAGCGTGCGGGAGGAACTGCTGGTGACCCCGCTCGACTGGACGGCGCAGGGGCACGCGGCGGGCAGTCCCTTCTCGGTCGCCCACACCTTCGCCCAGACCGGCCCCTTCCGGCCGCGCAACCTCGTGCGGGAGGTGGAGAACGTGGTCCTGGCGGGCTGCGGGACCACCCCGGGCGTCGGCGTGCCCACCGTGCTCATCAGCGGCAAACTCGCCGCCGACCGTGTCACCGGGGGTGCCGCCCGGCGCCCCGCACCCGCGCGCACCCCCCTGACCACCGTGCCCGCGCCCTCCACCACCACCCCTACTCCGGCAGGTGCCGATGACGCGTCGTGAACTGGACGCGGCCGGGATCGGCGATCCCGCGCTGCGCGCCGCCTACAGCCGGTGCCGGCGGCTCAACGCCCGCCACGGCAGGACCTACTTCCTCGCCACCCGTCTGCTGCCGCTGGAGCACCGCTCGGCCGTGCACGCCCTGTACGGTTTCGCCCGCTGGGCCGACGACATCGTGGACGACCTCGACCGGCACCGCACGCCCGACGAACGCGACCGGCTGCTGCGCCGTCTGGAGCAGGACCTGGCCGACGGGCTGCGGACCGGCGGCGGGGACGAGCCGGTGGTCCGGGCCGTGGCCGACACCGCCCGCCGGTACGACATCGAGCACGAGCTGTTCGCCGACTTCCTGGCGTCGATGCGGGCCGACCTGACCGTCACCGACTACCCCACCTACGCCGACCTGCTGGGCTATGTGCGCGGTTCGGCCGAGGTGATCGGCCTGCAGATGCTGCCCGTGCTGGGCACGGTCGTGCCCCGGGAGGAGGCGGCGCCGCACGCGGCGGCCCTCGGTGTGGCCTTCCAGCTCACCAACTTCCTGCGGGACGTGGGCGAGGACCTCGACCGCGGCCGTGTCTACCTGCCCGGGGACCTGCTCGCCGCCCACGGCGTGGACCGGCCGCTCCTGGAGTGGAGCCGGCGCACCGGGCGCCACGACCCCCGGATCCGCGCGGCCTTCGTCGCGGCGGACGCCATGACGAGGGAGGTGTACCGGGAGGCGGAGCCGGGCATCGCCATGCTCGATCCGCGGGTACGTCCCTGCATCCGCACCGCGTTCACCCTGTACGGCGGCATCCTCGACGCGGTCGCGGCGCAGGACTACACCGTGCTGCACCGCCGCGCGGTGGTGTCCCGCCGGCGCCGGGCGGCGACGGCGGCGGCCGGTGCGCTGGGTGTGGCCGCCGCCCGGTGGGACGCCCGCGCCCCGCGCCGGACGGCGGCGGCGCCCGGGCCCGTGGTGCCGCGGAAGGGGACGGTGCGATGAGCGGGCGACGGGGCGGGGCCCGCTGGACCCCGCCGTTGCGGCGCCGGCGTTCCGGCCCGGACTGGGCGACGCAGACGCCGACCTGGCGCCAGGCCCGGCCGGCGCTGATCGCGGAGGCGCTCAAGCGCGCGTCCGCCCGCCCGTCGGGCAACTGGTTCGTGGTCGGCGCGTCCCGCGGCATCCGCGCCGCGGGGGGCCCGTACGGCAGGACGGTCGGGGGCACGGAGGTCGTGCTGTGGCGCTCCGACACCGGTGAGCTGCGCGCGGGACCGGGCGTGTGCCCGCATCTCGGCGCTCCCCTGCGGGACAGCCGGGTGGTGTGCGGCACGCTGGTCTGCCACTGGCACGGACTGGCCCTGGACGGCTCGCCGTACGCCGGATGGCAGCCGTTCCCGGTGCACGACGACGGCGTGCTGGTCTGGGTACGGCTGGACGAGGTGGGCGGCGAGGAACCCACCAGGAGTCCCGTGGTGCCCCCGCGGCCCGCGGCGGGCAGCGGGGTGGACGCCGTGTACACCGGGGTGGGGCGGTGTGAGCCGCAGGACGTGGTGGCCAACCGGCTCGATCCGTGGCACGGCTCGTGGTTCCACCCCTACTCGTTCGTCGACCTGACGGTGGCGCGCGAACCCGAGGGGGAGGAGGACGACGCCTTCGTCGTCGACGTCTCCTTCCGGGTGGCCGGGCGTCTCGTGGTGCCGGTGCGGGCCGAGTTCACCGCGCCGGAGCCGCGCACGGTCGTCATGCGCATCACCGACGGCGAGGGGGAGACGTCGGTGGTGGAGACCCACGCGACGCCGTTGACCGGTGCGGGCGCGGAACGGCCGAGGACTGCCGTGGTCGAGGCGGTCGTCGCCGCCTCCGGCCGGCGCGGCTTCGCCCTGGCCCGGTTCGCTGCCCCCGCGCTGCGCCCGCTGATGCGCCGGACGGCCGGGCGCCTGTGGCGCGACGACCTGGCCTACGCCGAGCGCCGCTGGGAGCTGCGCAGCACCGGACGCTTCCCCGGCTGATCCGCGCGGCCCGGGACCCGCGGCCCGGCGGCACCCGGTGGGGTGCGGCCGGGCCGCCGCCGGTCAGCGGGCCGGTCAGCGGGGAGAACGGTCACCGGCGAGCGCCCCGAGCGCGCGGAGCACCGGCGAACGGCCGGCCCGCGGCACGGTCCACAGCACCTGTCCCCGTACGCCCCGGTCGCCGAGGAGGGCGTTGGCCGCGAGGAAGCCGGTGGTGGCGGCCCGTTCCATGAGGGCGACCGGCAGGTCGCAGCGGATCGCGTCACCGGCCAGGACCAGCCACGGGTGCGGAGTGCGCACGGTGGGGCGCCGGGCGTGCGACCCGACCGGGAAGAGCGGGCAGTCCGCGCGCCACTCGTGCCGTGCGTCGACCACCCGCGCGTCCACGGTCTCCGGGTAGATCCGGTGCAGCCGGTCGACGAGCATGTCCTGCACCCGCTTGCGTTCCGCCCCGGGATCCACGGCGTAGGCGTGCAGCTCCACCACCGAGCCGCCGGTGCGGGCCGCCCAGCGCGCGGCCTCGCCCTCGTACCGCTCCAGGACGCTGATGTTGTCCAGGCCGTCGTAGCCGCTGGTGCCGAGGAAGCCGTGGCGGTCGGAGCGGACCGGGCGGTCCAGCCAGAGCCGGGAGACGAGGAACGGCGGGGCGGTGCGCAGGGCCGCGACGTCCTCGCGCCAGGCGGAGGTGCCCAGGGCGGGTGAGGCGTCGACGATCCGGCGCAGCCCCCCGGTGTCGGCGGCGAGCACCACCGCCTGGTGGCGGTCGGCGCCCGCCCCGGTGCGCACCTCCGCTCCCCCGCCGTCCAGCGGGGTGATCTCCCGGATCTCCGTCCCGGTGCGGACGTCGGCGCCGAGACGCCGGAGGTAGTCGCCGAGCGGCTCCCAGAGCGCCTGGGGGAAGGGCTCGTCCGGTACGTCGAAGAGCAGTCCCTCGGACGATCCGAGGAAGTAGATGTGGAACATCAGCAGCAGTTCGGCGGCGGACAGTTCGCGCGGGTCGGCGAAGAAGCTGCGCGAGAACACCTCGAAGGCGAGGTGGTGCGCGGCTTCGGGGAAGCGCACCCGCTCCAGGAAGTCGGTGGCGGAGACGTCGTCGAAGCGTTCGTACACCTCGGGCACGCGCACGTCGAGGAGCGGCAGCGCCGCCCGGGCGTCCAGGGCAGCGAGGTCCCGCCAGCCGAAGGTGGGGCTCAGGGCGACGAATCCGAGGGCGCTGAACGGCGGGGTCCGCGGGACGCGGGCGAAGCTGTCGGTCAGGCCCCCGCTGTGCCGCAGGGGGTAGTCGGGCATCGCGGTGAGCCGGGCGAGGGCGGGGTCGGTGCGGCGGAGCAGGCCGCGGAGGTTGTAGTACTGCCGGAAGAAGGCGTGGAAGCCGCGGGTCATGGTGACCGGCGAGCCGTCCGTGAGCCGGGTGGGGTGGCCGGCGAGCCGGCCGCCGAGGGACTCCTCCCGCTCGTAGAGGGTGACGCGGGCGCCGCGCTCGGCCAGCAGGGTGGCCGCGGCCAGACCGGCGATGCCGCCACCGACCACGCCGACGGACGGTTCCTCGCCGCGCCGGAACCGGGGCCCGCCGGGCGGGGGTGGGAGGATCTCGGCCCTGCGGTCGCGGCCCCGCCGCGCGGCTCCGCCGCCACGGGTGCTCACCGGCCGTACCCCTCGGCGGTGAGGGAGGGGCCGTGGGCGGCGCGGACGGCCCCCGGCTGCCGTCCGGCGACGGCGGCCGGGCCCGGAAGGGTCACGGGCGACGGGTCCGGAAGGGGCACGGGCGACGGGTCCGGTCCAGGGCGTGCGGGGCGCCGCGTGCCCACCGGGGCGTCCACGGCCGTGACGCGGGTCCGGGGCACGGCCGCGGGACGCGGTCCGGCCCCGGCGGCGCGCCCGGGGCCGGGGCCGTGCGGACCGGCCGGCCGGGAGGGGCGGGCCGGGCCCGGAGGGCCGCCGGTGCGGGGGGCGTGGGCGCGGGGGAGGGTCATCGGTGGTTCTCTCCGTTTCGAGCGGGGGGCCGGGAGCGGCGGGGCAGGAAGGGGACTTCGACCGCCGTGCGGAGCATGGGCAGCATGGGCGTGCGCAGTCCGATGCCCCACTCCTCCAGCGGTGTGGTGGTGCCGTCGAGGAAGCGCAGCAGACGCCGGGGCGGGACGCGGCGGAACAGGCCGGTGAAGAAGTCCGGTCCGTCGATCCGCCCGGTGTCCAGGGCGCGCAGCAGGACCGCGTCCATGGCCAGGGCCCGCCGCCCGTGGGGGGCGGGAAGCGCCCCGCGCCCCTCGCGCAGGGCGGCGGCGACGGCCCGGCTCTGCCGCTGCACCGCGGCGAAGGTGTAGCCGGTGGACGGACGGGTCGCGCCGCCCGCGGTCCCGATGCGGAAGACGGCCTTCCCCGCCCGGCGCGGGAAGCGGGCGTCGGTCATGGGGATGACGCCCTGCTCCGTCCGTTCCACGGTGAGCGCGCCGAGCCCGAGGACGTCGCGGCAGTAGTGGCCGAGCGCCGCCTCGTAGGCGTCGGTGGTCAGGACGGTGCGCGAGAACTCGGTGTACTCCACCAGCGCCCGGTCCGGGGCCAGCGGCAGGACGTAGCCGAAGGCGAGCCCGTGCGCGGGCTGGGGCACCCGGAAGTCCATCAGGTCGGCGACCCGGGGATCGAACCGTTCGGTGTCGGTGCGCACGAACCAGCCGCGGAAGTGCTGGAGCAGCTGGGTGCGGGCCGGTGGCAGGCCGCGCGGCGGCCGCGAGTCGAACACGTGCCGGGCGCGCAGGTGCAGCGGCCGGCCCGTGGGCAGCGTGCACCGGACCACCGCGCCCCCGGGCACGTCGTCCACCGAGTCCGCCGTCGCCCGCAGGAGACGGCCGCCCGGGGAACGGTCCAGCAGCGCGTGGACGTGCCCTTCGAACGCGGTGGAGCGCACCATGCGGTAGGTGAACGGGGCGGGGTCGACGGTGACCGCCCGGCCGTCGGCACCGTGGACGCGCAGCACGGGCCAGGAGGCGCAGACGACCTCGTCGAGGTCCCCGCCGCCCCGGTCCCAGTAGCACCAGGTCCGTTCGGCGGGGCGCAGCGGTCCGTCCGGCGGCTCGACCACGGTCACGGTGAGCGCGTCCGTCCCGGTCAGCCGGTGCGCGAGGCTCAGGCCTGCCGCGCCGCCGCCGAGGACGACCACGTCGGACTCCTCGGTCGCCGGCTCCGGCTCCGGCTCCGGGTCCGCCGCTCGGCGCTCAGGGCCGCTCACTTCCACGCTGCACTCCGGGGAGGGGTCGACGGGGCACTTCGGGTCGTCACTGCTTCGGGCCGACGGCCCGTCATGGATGCGCGGCGCGGTGACCGGTGCCGTGCTGTGCTCCCGGCCGTCCCAGGTCGGC
Organism: Streptomyces pilosus; assembly: GCF_014649835.1. GTDB lineage: Bacteria > Actinomycetota > Actinomycetes > Streptomycetales > Streptomycetaceae > Streptomyces > Streptomyces pilosus. The sequence goes on from NZ_BMTU01000004.1 coordinate 67,159, forward strand.
GAGGACCTCCCGTGCGGCGCGGGTGCCCGACGCCAGGGCGCCCTGCACCGATCCGGTCGCCCTGTGGTCCCCGCACACGTACCGGCCGGGGCCGAAGCGGGTGGTGCGGCTCAGCGGCCAGGGCGGGAGCATCGCCGGGAGCGCGCCCTCGACGGTGTGCGCGGCGACCTGGCTCCAGCCGCTCGTGTCGGTGCCGTACAGGTCGGCCAGCCGGCGGCGCACCCGGTCCGCCGTGCCGGGCAGGTCCTCGCCCAGGACCGAGGTGGACACCAGAGCGGTGCCGCGCGGCGCGTAGGTGGGGGCGACCTCGCTGAGCACACAGGTGTTCAGGACCGCCCGGGTGCTGTCCGTCATCAGGGTCGGCTCCGCCAGCGGGGTGCGGTCCGTCGCGTGGTGGTAGGTGGTGACGGTGCGTCCGTCCGGGACGGGCAGGCCCGGCAGCAGGCGGCCCGCGGTCGCCGCGTCCGTGGCGACCACCACGGCGCCGGCCGCCAGCTCGCTGCCGTCCCCCAGCAGCACTCCCGCGTCGGTGACTTCGGCGACGGGCGTCTCCGGCCGCAGGACGCCGTCGGGCAGGTCGCCGGCGATGCGGGCGGGGACCGCGCCGATGCCCGCGGCGGGCAGGCACAGGGTTCCGCGGGCCATGGTCCGCCACACCAGGTGGAAGAAGCGCGCGGACGTCTCCAGACGGTCCTCGAGGAAGACCCCGGACAGGAACGGCCGCAGGACCCGCTCGATCACCTCGTCCGACAGGAGGGCACGGGACAGGGCCGCGGACGTCGGGCCGTCGGCGCGGCGTTTCAGAACGTCCGCGGGCGGCACCACGTCACGGGCGGTGAGCACGGCCAGCGCGGCCAGGTCACGGGCCGTCAGCCCCTTCCCCGGCAGCAGCGCGCGTGCCGCGCCGGGACTCCGGGTCGGGTCGGCGAGGCGCAGCGGCCCGCCCGGCGTGTGGGCGACCACGCCGGCGGTGAACGGCCGCAGACGCAGGCTTCTCAGGTCCAGGCGCCGTTTCACCTGCGGATAGGCGGTGTTGAAGACCTGGAAGCCGCGGTCCAGCAGGAACCCGTCCCGCCGGTCGGTGCGCATCCGGCCGCCCGGCCGGTCGGATCCCTCCAGCAGGGTCACCCGCAGTCCGGCGCGGCACAGGTCCAGCGCACAGGCCAGGCCGGCCAGGCCCGCGCCGACCACGACGGCGTCCGGTGTCCGGCGGTGTGCGTGGGTCATGCTGCTCCTCCTTCGGCGGCGGACCGCGGACGGGGACCGCCGGCCCAGCGGACCACGTTCCCCGGTCCGATGCCAGGCACCACGACCGGGTGCCCCGGACGACGGCGTCTCACCGGGCGACGACCGACTCCAGGGCGGTGACGGCCTCGGCGAGACCCGCGGGGCGCGCCACGCCGGCCACCGCCCGCCCCGCCCAGCCCGGGCCGAGGGTGAGGACGACCGGTTTGCGACGGGCCCCGCGCACCCCCCACTCCATGCCCGCCACGTGCTGGGCCAGCGGCCCGCTGGCGGTGGTGCGGGACTGGGCCCACAGCCCCACGGCGGCCGGTCCGGTCCTGCGCACCGCCGCGACGAGCGACTCGACCGGCAGGGCCCCACCGAACATCCGTACCGGGATGCCCCGTTCCGTCAGTGCGGCGGACAGCACCTCCAGCGCGAGCGTGTGCGTCTCCCCCGGTACGCAGGCGAGCACCGTGGTGGCGCCGGGGCGGTCGGCGACCGTGTCGGGCGCGACGCGGCGCAGCGCGCCGGAGACGTGCCAGGACAGGAAGTGCTCGACCTCGACGTACTTCTCGCCCGACGTCTCCCACTTGCGGCCGACGGCCTGCAGCGTGGGCACGATCACCTCGGTCCAGGCGGCGACCAGCCCGTGTTCGGTGATCGCGTCGAGCAGCAGCCGGTCCAGTGCGGCGGCGTCGAGCCGCAGGGCCGCGCGGGCGATGCCCTTGCACTCCTGGCGCGCGTCACCGAGCCGGAGCCCGCTGCCCGCCCGGCTGCGGGCCGGCGGACGCCGTGGCGTGACGGCCCGCGGACGGTCCGGTGCCGCCCCGGCCGGCTCCTCGCTGCGGGCCAGGCGCGCGGCCTCGGCCGGCGGGAGCCCGGTCGCCGTCAGCGCGCACATCCGCTCCAGGCGCGCCACGTCCGCCGCGGTCCAGCGCCGGTGCCGGCCGCCGGTGTGCGCGTCGGGGCCCAGCCCGTAGCGGCGGTCCCACGTGCGGACCGTGGTGGGGGCCACGCCCAGGCGCCTGGCGACCTCCCCGGTGGTCAGCCCGCCGCCCGGCGGGGTGTCCCCGCCGTCCTGGAGCCCGGTGCTCTCCGTCATCTCGCTCATGACCCCACTGTACGACGCACAAACGACGCATGTTGTCTGCGTCGTTTGTGCGTCCAACACTGGACGCACGCCCTCGGCAGGAGGAGTCAGGCCATGAGCACCCATACGCGACCCACCACCGCCCTTGTCCCACCCGTGGAGGAGACCCGGTACGAGGAGGAACTGGCCCGGGGACTCGTCGCCGCCGACGAGGAGGCGTTCGCCGCGATCTACCGGCGCTGGGGCTCACTCGTGCACACCATGGCCGCCCGGTCCCTCGGTGACGCCCACGAGGCGGACGACGTGACCCAGCAGGTCTTCATCGGCGCCTGGCGCGGACGGCACGGGTTCCGCCCCGAGCGGGGCCCGCTCGGCGCCTGGCTGGTCGGCATCACCCGCCGCAAGATCGTCGACGCGCTGGCGGCCCGGACCAGGCGCCTCTCCCTCGCCGACTCGGCCGCCCAGGGCACCGCACCCGCCGGACCGGCCCCGGGGGCACCCGACGAGGTGCTGGACCGGGTGCTGGTCGTCCAGGCCCTGTCCCGGCTGCCGCACGCCCAGCGCGAGGTGCTGTGCATGGCGTTCTACGAGGACCTGACCCAGGCCCAGATCGCGGAGCGCACCGGCGTACCGCTGGGAACCGTCAAGAGTCACGCCCGCCGCGGTCTGCACCGGCTGCGCCGGGTGATCGAACAGGGCCGGGCGACGGACGCGGCCGCGTGACCATGCCGGGGAAGCCGAGGAATTCGTGCCCCGGGCGCATCCGCCGCACCCGCCGGCCAGGAAACAGGACCGAGACTCCGCAGCGTGCGAAGACTCCTTCGAAAGGGATGATCCCCATGACCTCCCGGACCCCCCTCGTCATCGCCGCCTCGGCCGGTGCCTGCGCGCTCGCCCTCGGAGTGGCAGCACCCGCCGTGGCGGCCCCCGGCGCCGCTCAGGAGACGGCCATGGTGTCCGTCTTCCACGGCATCCCCGGGATGACGGTCGACGTCTACGCCAACGGCGACGAGCTGCTCAGCGACTTCAAGCCGGGCACGGTGACCGACCCGCAGTCCCTCGACGCCGGGACCTACGACATCCAGATCTTCGAGGCGGGCCAGAGCCCCGACGGCACGCCCGCCCTCGAGAAGGAGGTGAAGGTGCCCGAGGGCGGCAACGCCACGATCGCCGCCCACCTCTCCGCCGACGGCCAGCCCCGGCTGACGGCCTTCACCAACGACGTGTCCAAGGTCGACGCCGGCAAGTCGCGGCTGACGGTCCGCCATGTCGCCGCGGCGCCCGCCGTGGACGTACGGGCCGGTGGACAGCCCGTCTTCACGGGCCTGACCAACCCGAACCAGGACAGCGCGCCGGTCGACGCGGGCACGGTCGAGGCGGACGTCGTCCTCGCCGGGACGGACACCGTGGCCATCGGACCGGCCGACCTCGACCTCCAGGAGGGTACGAGCAACGTCGTGTACGCCTGGGGCAGCGCCGACGACAAGAACCTGGCCCTGGCGACCCAGACGTTCAGCGGCATGGAGTCGACCCCGAAGGGCGTGCACGCGGGCGGCAACGGCGCGGCCGTCGCGCCGAACGACTCCGACGCGTGGCTGGCCTGGACCGCCGCGACCGGAGCGGTCGCCGTGACCGGCGTCCTGGTGGCCCGCCGGATCGCGGGCCGGCGTGCCTGACACCGTGCGGCGCCCGGCCGTGGCGGCTGCCGCGCTGGCAACCGCCACGGCGGCCGTCCTCGGCGTCGTCCTTCTGCCGTCGGGGACCGAAGCGGCCCCGGCGGCCGGCTTCGGCGCCGCGCCGCCGGTGCGCACGGCCGCGGTCGCCACCGCGCCCGGTCCGGCGCGGCAGGGCACCGACCCGGTGCGGGAGGCACCGCCCGAGCGGGTCCGGGTGGCCGGCATCGGTCTCGACGCCCGGGTCGAGGCCGTCGGTGTGAACCCGGGGGGCGACATGACCGTCCCCGACGACCCCGCGGTGGCCGGCTGGTACCGCTACGGCCCGGCCCCCGGCAGTCCCCAGGGATCGGCCGTGCTCGTGGGGCACGTCGACAGCGACACGGGGGACCTGGGCGAGTTCGCCGCGCTCCGCGAGGTGTCCCGGGGCGAGACCGTCGAAGTGCGGCGGGCGGGGGCGGATCCCGCGGTCTACCGCGTCGTCGCGCGCACCACCGTCCCGAAGGACGAGCTGCCGCCGTCCGTCTTCAGCCGGACGGGCGCCCCGGTCCTCACGCTGATCACCTGCGCCCCGCCGTTCGAGCCCGAACGGGGAGGCTACACGGCGAACCTCGTCGTCACCGCGGAGCCGGTGAACGGCTGACGGCACCGTTGGTGAGTCCGACCAGGCCGTACCCGCCGCGGTACGGCACCCGAGACCCCGGAGGTCGCGGTGGACCATGTGGATCCGGCGCACTTGGTGGAACTGGCGCTCGGTCATGCGACCGGTGACGAGGACGACGCCGGCGCCTGGCGGCACATCGCCGTGTGCCCGCGCTGCCGGGAGGAGCTGAGGCGTACGGCCCGCGTGGTGAGGTCGGCGCGCGGCGCCGAGGGAGCGGACCTGCCGGCCGCTCCGCCCGACCGTGTCTGGCAGCGGATCGTCGGGGAACTGTCGCACGGGACCACCGCACCCCCGCGCCCCGGAGGGCGGTCCGCGGGCGGCACCGCGTGCGCGGGGCCGGGCACGCGGCCGCCCGGCACCGGCGGGTGGGCGGGGCTGCTCGCGCTCCTCCTCGTCGCCGGTGCCGTCCTGCTGCGCCGGTTCAGGAGCCGGCGTTCCGCAGCCGCGCCGCGAGGGACTCGACGGCCGCCGGGTTGCGGGGGCTCTCCACGAGGTCGGCGTGGTCGAGGACGACGATCCGGTCGTTCCTGACCGCGGAGACGTTCGCGAGCGGCTCGTAGGACTTGAGAAAGGCGCGCTTTCTGTTCCGCGGTGACGTCCCCCGCGTCGGGCCGTGCGCCTGGCGGGGTCGTGGGGGCGGCTCCGGGCGCGGTGCGCCGTCCACGGCGATCGTCGGGAGCTTCGCGACCGTGGGTGATCGGGTTCGCGGATCCCTCCCGGGGGATCCGCCCACCGTTGCGGGTCAGCGCCGGACTTCGACCTGACTTCCCCCACGAGGCGCTCGCGGCACTCGGCTGCGCCGGTCGTTCAGTCCCCGCCCTCGGGGGCCGGGTGCCCGCCGAGCGGGACGCGGTGGTGCGGGGGGGGGAGGGCTCCCCGGGAGATGGCAGCATGCGGCGTCCGCCTTCCCCGGGGTGTCCGCGCCCCGGGCGGTATGCTCGCCGCCGTGCCCGCGGCTCCCGGCCTCTCGTCGAGCCGTTCGACGACCGAGAGCAGTGAGAAGAACACCGTGACGACGTACGCCTACGAGAAGGACGGAGCGGCCATCTACCGCCAGTCCTTCGCCACCATCCGCGCGGAGGCGGACCTCGCGGGCCTGCCCGCCGACGTCAGCCGGGTCGCGGTCCGGATGATCCACGCCTGCGGCATGGTCGACCTCGTGCGCGACCTGTCCTTCTCCCCCGGTGTCGTCGCCCGCGCCCGCGAGGCGCTGCACGCCGGGGCGCCCGTCCTCTGCGACGTGCAGATGGTGGCCAGCGGTGTGACCCGCGGGCGGCTGCCCGCCGGCAACGACGTGCTGTGCACCCTCTCCGATCCGGCCGTGCCGGAGCTGGCGGCCGAGCTGGGCACCACCCGCAGCGCCGCGGCGGTGGAGCTGTGGCGCGACCGTCTCGACGGTGCCGTGGTCGCCGTCGGCAACGCGCCCACCGCGCTCTTCCGTCTCCTGGAGATGATCGGGGAGGGGGCTCCCCGTCCGGCGGCCGTCATCGGCGTTCCCGTCGGTTTCGTCGGCGCCGCCGAGTCGAAGGACGCGCTGGCCGCGCACCCGTCCGGGCTGGAGCACCTGGTGGTGCGGGGCCGCCGCGGCGGCAGCGCCATCGCCGCCGCCGCGGTCAACGCGATCGCGAGCGAGCAGGAGTGAACGGCGAGCCGTACGGGGTGAGGGAGCCGGGAGCGTCCCGCCGTCGTCCGGCGGCGTGAGCGGGACGTCGGTTCAGCCGCCGTCCGGGAGCGGCCGCCGCGCGTGCGCGTCCCGCACCCACCGGAGCGCCTGCTCGGGCCCGGCCACCGCGCGCACCCCCGCGGGAACCGGCGGCCGGCGCACCAGGACCACCGGCAGTCCCGCCTCGCGGGCGGCCGTCAGCTTCGGCGCGGTGGCCGCGCCTCCGCTGTCCTTGGTGACGAGGACGTCGATGCGATGGCGGCGCAGCACCTCCCGTTCCCCGTCGAGGGTGAACGGGCCGCGGTCGAGCAGCGTCTCCATGCGCGCCGGGTGCGGGCCCGCGGGGGCGTCCACGGACCGTACGAGGAACCACTGGTCGCGCAGCTCCGCGAAGGCCGCGAGGTCCTTCCTGCCGGTGGTCAGGAACACCCGCCGGCCCAGCCCGGGCAGCAGCGCCGCGGCCTCCTCCGGGGAGCCCGCCTCGTGCCAGCGGTCCCCCTCGACGGGCACCCAGCCGGGGCGGCGCAGCGCGAGCAGGGGAACATGGGCGGTGGCGGCGGCCCGCGCCGCGTTGTGGCTGATGGTGCCGGCGAAGGGATGGGTGGCGTCGATGAGCAGGTCCGCCCCGTGCTCGCGCAGCCAGCCGGCGAGCCCGTCGGCACCCCCGAAGCCGCCCACGCGCGCCTCGCCGGACGGCAGCCGGGGCGCGGCCACCCGGCCGGCCAGCGAGTTCGTCACGCGCAGCCCCGGCAGGGCGTCGGCGGCCAGCAGTTCCGCGAGACGGCGGGCTTCCGCCGTCCCGCCCAGGATCAGCACGTGCACGGCGGATCCGTTCCCTTCATCCGGTTCCCTCTTCCCGAGCGAGGCATGAGCAGCGAGGCCAAGGGCGGTCGCAGCGCCCAACTCAAGCACACCGGTCTGCGGCCCGGCTGGACCACCGGCGCCTGCGCGACCGCCGCCACGACAGCCGCGTACACCGCGCTGCTGACCGGCCGGTTCCCCGATCCGGTGACCATCGCGCTGCCCAAGGGGCAGACTCCGTCGTTCGCGCTCGCGGTGGAGGAGCTGACCGGCGCGTACGCCATGGCGGGCATCGTGAAGGACGCCGGTGACGATCCCGACGTCACGCACGGGGCGCTGGTCCGGGCGACGGTGCGGCGGCTGCCGGCCGGGAGCGGAGTCGTCTTCAGGGCGGGGCCGGGGGTGGGTACGGTCACCCGGCCCGGTCTGCCGCTGCCGGTGGGCGAACCCGCCGTCAATCCCGTCCCGCGGCAGATGATGCGCGACCACGTGGCCCGCGTCGCCGAGCGGTACGGAGGCACCGGGGACGTCGAGATCACCCTCGGCGTCGACCACGGCGAGGAGATCGCCCGCTCCACCTGGAACCCCCGGCTCGGCATCCTCGGCGGTCTGTCGATCCTCGGCACCACCGGGGTCGTCGTGCCCTACTCGTGCTCGGCGTGGATCGACTCGATCCGGCGCGGGGTGGACGTGGCGCGGGCGGCGGGCCGCACGCACGTCGCCGGGTGCACCGGCTCGACGTCGGAGAGGACGGTCGTCGCCGAGTACGGTCTGCCCGAGGACGCCCTGCTGGACATGGGTGACTTCGCGGGCGCCGTGCTGAAGTACGTGCGCCGTCACCCCGTGGACCGCCTGACCGTCTGCGGGGGTTTCGCCAAGCTCTCCAAGCTCGCGGCCGGCCACCTCGACCTGCACTCGGCCCGCTCGCAGGTCGACCGGGGGTTCCTCGCAGGACTGGCACGGCGCGGCGGCGCGGACGAGGCGCTGGCCGCCCGGGTCGCGGAGGCCGAGACCGGTCTCGCCGCGCTGCGGCTGTGCCGGGCGGCGGGGGTGCCGCTGGGCGACCTGGTCGCGGTGGCGGCGCGCGACGAGGCCCTGGCCGTGCTGCGCGGGGCGCCCGTCGCGGTGGACGTGATCTGCATCGACCGGGCGGGGGCGGTGGTGGGCCGCAGCGCGGTGGCCTGAGCAGCGGTCTCCCGGTGCCGGGCCCGGCACCTGATCAGGCCGGCGCGGAGGGCTTCTCGGCGGCCCACTGGGTCACGGGCATCGCCTGCCGCCACCCGGTGAAGCCGCCGACGGGCACGGCGTGCGTCACGGCCAGCCGCACCAGTTCACCGCCGTACCGGCGGTGGGCGTCGGCCAGCAGTGCCTCGGACTCCAGGGTCACGGTGTTGGCGACCAGCCGCCCGCCCGCGGGGAGCGCCTGCCAGCAGGCGTCCAGCAGTCCGGGTTCGGTGAGCCCGCCGCCGATGAACACGGCGTCCGGCCGGTCGAGTCCGGCGAGGACACCGGGCGCGGTGCCGGTCACCACCCGCAGCCCCGGCACACCGAGCCGGTCGGCGTTGCGGGTGATGCGTGCCGCCCGCCCGGGGTCGCGTTCGACGGAGACCGCCCTGCACGACGGGTGGGCGCGCATCCACTCCACGGCGACGGAACCGGAGCCCCCGCCGACGTCCCACAGCAGTTCGCCGGGGGCGGGGGCGAGCACACCGAGGGTGGCGGCGCGGACGTGCCGCTTGGTGAGCTGTCCGTCGTGCTCGTACGCCGCGTCCGGCAGCCCGGGCACGGCGCCGACGCGGAGGGCGCCGGGTGCGCGGCGGCAGTCGACGGCGACGACGTTGAGCGGGTCGCCCGGCGGGTACGGCACCGGCCAGTCGTCGGCGGTGACCGCCTCGGCCGTCCGCTCCCCGGCGCCGCCGAGCTGCTCCAGGACCCGTATCCGGCTCGGCCCGAAGCCCCGGTCGCGCAGCAGGGCGGCGACGTCGGCGGGGGTGGTGGCGTCCGCGCTGAGCACCAGCAGACGCCGGCCGTGGTGCAGGGCGGCGGCGAGGCGGGCGGTGGGACGGCCCACGAGCGTGACGACCTCGACGTCCTCCAGCGGCCAGCCGAGGCGGGCGCAGGCCAGGGAGACGGACGAGGGGTGCGGCAGCACGTGCACCGAGCCGGGGCCGAGGACCTCGGTGAGCGCGCGCCCGATGCCGTAGAACATGGGGTCGCCGCTGGCCAGCACGGCGATGCGGCGGCCGGCGTGCGCGGCGAGCACCCCGGGGACCGCGGGCCGCAGGGGCGAGGGCCAGGTCACCCGCTCCGCTCCGCACCCGGGCGGCAGCAGCGCCAGCTGGCGCGGGCCGCCGATCACGACCTGCGCGTCGAGCAGGGCGGCCCGCGAGGCGTCCGGGACGCCCTCCCACCCGTCGGCGCCGATCCCGACGACGGTCACGGCTGCGGTCGGGGTGGATCGGGCGGCATGCACGGCTCAGTACCTCGAGTTCGGAAGGATCTTCGGGAGGCACTGTACGGGGCGGTGGCGGGAGCGGTGCGGGTCGGGTGCGCGCCGTCGAGGTTGTCCGGAAAGCGCTTCGCTCATGTGGGGCCCGTGCTCGTACGGGCGTGCGGGACCGGGTCCACGGCCGCCACCCCGGCCCCTTCGGTGCTCCCGGCCCTCCCCGCGTTCTCCGCCTTCTCCGTGCCCTGCGTGCCCTCCTTGTTCTCCGTGTCCTCCATGCTCTCCGTGCTCTCCGTGCTCTCCGTGCTCTCCGTGCTCTCCGTGCTCTCGCCGAGGAAGCCGCCCGACTGGTGCCGCCACAGCTTGGCGTAGGCGCCGTCCGCCGCGAGGAGTTCCCCGTGGCTGCCCTGCTCGACGACGCGTCCGCGGTCGAGGACGACGAGGCGGTCCATGCCGGCGACGGTGCTCAGCCGGTGCGCGACCACGAGAGCGGTGCGCCCCTCCATCAGCCGCCACAGGGCGTCCTGGACGAGGAGTTCGCTCTCCGAGTCCAGGGCGCTCGTCGCCTCGTCGAGCAGCAGGACCGGGGCGTCGCGCAGGATCGCCCGGGCGAGGGCGACGCGCTGGCGCTGACCGCCCGACAGCTTGACGCCCCGCTCCCCCACCAGGGTGGCGAAGCCGTCGGGGAGCTGGCCGGCGAACTCCGTGACGTGCGCGGCCGCGGCCGCCGCGTGGATCTCCGCGTCGGTGGCGCCGGGCCGGGCGAAGGCGATGTTGTCTCGCAGGCTGCGGTGGAACATGGCGGGTTCCTGCGGGACGTAGGCGATCAGGGAGCGCAGGTCGCCCTGGCGCAGCCGACTGATGTCCTGCCCCCCGATGAGGATGCGTCCCGCGTCGATGTCCGACATCCGCAGCAGGAGCCGGGTGAGCGTGGTCTTGCCGCCGCCGGACCTGCCCACCAGCCCGACCCGGGCACCCGCGGGCACGTCCAGGTCGAGCCCCCGGAAGATGGGCTCCGCCCCCGCGTGGGCGAAGGTCACGGCCTCGAAGCGGACGCCGGTGTCGCGCGGCGCGAGCGGTTCGGGTTCCGCCGGGTCGAGCACGGTGGGTGGGTCGAGGAGCAGCTCCGTGAACTGCGCGGCCTCGGTCATCGAGCTCTCCAGACGCCGGTAGATCTGGTTGAACTCGAACATGATCTGGGTGGCGTTGGAGTAGTAGGTGAAGGCGACGACGATCTCCTCGACACCCTGGCCCGCGCCGCCGAAGGCGACGGCGACCAGCAGGCCCAGCACGTTGGTCAGCACGGACATGGGGGCGATCAGGACGTCGACGCGCAGGTTGCCGTAGTCCCAGGACCTCAGCATCAGGCGCCGGGAGTCGGCGACGCGGTCGCGGTGTTCGTCCGCCTCCCGTCGCTCGGCCGCGAACGCCCGGATGGTCTCCATGTTGGTGAGGCTGTCGGCGACGTGCCCGGAGACGCGGGCGATCGCCGCCTCGCGCTGGTCGACGAGCCGCTGCCGGCGGCGGATCAGCGGTGTCGCGGCCACCACGGTCAGCGCGATCATCAACAACAGGCCCGCGACCAGCATCGGTTCGTAGCTCCACAGCACCACGGCACCGAACGCCAGCGGCACGAGACTGCCCACGATCCGGTACGTCAGCGTGTCGACGAAGTCCTCGAACCGCTTGCCGAAGCTGAGCACCCGCTTGGTCAGGGAGCCGGCGAAGTTGTCGTGGAAGAACGCCGCGTCCTTGGCGAGGAGTTCGTCCATGCCGCTCACGTACAGGTGCTCCATGCCGAGGGCGTCCACACGGTTCAGGCAGTGCAGCCCGATCCGCCACAGCACCTCGGCGAGCAGCAGCACCGCACCGAAGGCCAGCACGTACGGCAGCGCCGAGTCGAGGGTGAGGCCCCCGTCGTCGGCGGCCTGGCCCGCCAGTTTGGCGATCAGCAGGGGGGCCACGTACCGGATGCCGATGTTGCCCACGGCCGGCAGCAGCAGGGCGGGCAGGGCGAGGGCGCGCAGGCGCAGGAGTTCACTGCCGTAACGTCGCAGTGCCAGGACGACCGCGCCCCTGCCCGGCGCCGGCCCGCTGGTGTCTGTTGTCCCCATCACACTCCCGGAGGTTCGGAGGCCGGAAGTCTCCCGTCCGTGACGCTCACCGGTCCACGCATTTACCGCGCACTGGCGAGAACCGGACACCGTCGCGTTCGCGTACGCAACGGGAACGGATGTGCGCCGGCACGGTGTCGTCGACACATGCGGCACGCCCGTATGCGTGAGTCGCGCGCACCGGTCCGGCGGAGGATCACGGCACCTTTTCGAACCGGTTCCGGTGACGGAGCGACCACACGGCGCAGATGTTCGATCATCGGCGGTCATCCCCGGAAACCCGTGCCCCCGGGAGCGGGCCGCCTGCCTACGGTGCCACCGCGGCCGAGAGCGAGGGGTGCTGCCGCGTCCGGCCGACGCAACCCACGATTCGACTGAAGAGGGAGACGTCCATGGCAACCGTGGAAGTGTCGCTGAAGGACATCATGACCGCCATCGAAGGGGCCGTCGGAGCGGCCCTCGTCGACTACTCCAGCGGCATGGCGCTGGGGACACTGGGCGGGGGGAAGGACCTGGACCTGACCGTCGCGGCGGCCGGCAACACGGACGTGATCCGCGCCAAGGTGCGCACGATGGAACTGCTCGGTCTGAGCGGCCAGATCGAGGACATCCTGATCACGCTCGAAACCCAGTACCACCTGATCCGGCTGGTCACCGGCCGCAGCGGCAACGGCCTGTTCCTGTACGTCGTCCTGGACAAGTCCCGCTCGAACCTGGCGATGGCCCGCCACCAGCTCAAGCGGATCGAGGAACAGCTGGAGGTATGACCGGTCCGCGGAACCGGCCGACGCATGCCCGTGATGTGAAGACTTCTTCAAGTCACCACATCAACATGGTCCCAAGCCATGGGCGTGCGCCGCGGCGAGCGAGAAGGATCGGTGGCGAGGAACGGCACATCGTGCGGCGGCGCGTCCTCGGGGCGCCGCCGCGCCTTGCAGAACATCCCCGATGCGGCAGGGAGCGCGCACCCATGCAAGTCCCCCTCTACCAGGTCAAGGCGGAGTTCTTCCGGATGCTGGGACACCCCGTCCGCATCAGGGTCCTGGAGCTGCTCCAGCACGGGCCCGTGCCGGTGCGGGACCTGCTCGCCGACATCGACATCGAACCGTCCAGCCTCTCCCAGCAGTTGGCCGTGCTCAGGAGGTCCGGCATCGTCGTCTCGGTCCGGGAGGGCTCCACCGTCCGCTACGCCCTCGCCGGCGGTGACGTCGCCGAACTGCTGCGCGCGGCGCGCCGGATCCTCACCGAGCTGCTGGCCGGGCAGAGCGAACTGCTGGCCGAACTGCGGCAGACGGACGCGCCGGTGCCGTCGGTACCGGCGGTGTCGTCAGCGCCTCGGGTGCCGTCGGTGCCCAGGAGCGGGCAGGGCTGAGCGCGCCCGCACGGGCGGGCCCGTCACAGGTCGCCGGGTGTGTCCAGGCCGGTCAGCGCGCCCACCGGGTCCACGTCGGGGGTGCCGCGGGGCCACCAGTCGTCCTGGCCCGCTTCGGACTCGTAGGCGTACCAGAGGTGGTCGCGGCCGAGGCGGAGCTGGACGTGGCCCCGGGGATGGGTGAGGCGGTTGCGCCAGGGCCGGAAGGCCGGGAGGTCGGCGGCCAGGAGGAGCGGGCGGGCGCGGTCGAAGCGGCCGGCCGGCGGGTCCCAGGAGTCCTCGAGGACGGCGAGGCCCGTGGAACCGCCCTGGCGCCAGGCGGCGACCGCGCGGGCCAGTTCGGCGGGGGTGCGGCCGACGGCCCGGGCCAGGGAGGTGTACAGCGCGCGGGTCGCGGCGGTCAGTCCGGAACCGGGGCGCGCGGCGGCGAGACGCACCGCGTCGTGCCACAGGGTGAGCCCGCCGACGGGGTCCCGTCCGGTGGTGAGCAGGGTGTGCGCGCGGGCGGCCGCGTCGGTGGCGAGCTGGTCCAGCGCGAACGGGTCGGGGCCGCCGGGGGAGGCGGGATAGACGGGCGGCTGCTCGGGGTGCGGCGGCATCGGCAACGGGGCGGGCAGCGGCGGGAGTTCGCGGTGGGCCAGCGCCTCGGTGGCGCGGACGCCGGGCAGGGGCTCGGGTTCCCTGTCCCGGGCGGCGCGGGCCGCGCGGGCGGCGCTCAGCCTCGACAGCGCGTCGATCACCTCGCGCTCACCGCGTCCGCGCAGCAGGAGCAGCACGAACGGATCGGCGTCGAGCAGCCGGGCGGTCTGGTAGCAGAGGGCCGCCGCGTGCTTGCAGGGGTGACCGGAGTCGGGGCAGCTGCACCGCGGGGCGAGGTCGCCGGGGCCGGGCAACAGGGGGACCCCGCAGTCGGCGAGGGACTGGGGCATCTCGTTGTCGAGCAGGGCCGCGATGTGTCCGGGCCGCTCGGCGGCGGCGTCCAGGAACCGCTCCCAGTCGGCGTCCCCGAACGTCCGCAGCCGCACCTGCACCCGGTAGGGCCGGGGCCGGCTGCCCCGTACGTACGCGAGGACCAGTCCCGGTGTGACGGTGATGGCGTCGACGTGTCCCTGCTCGGCGTACCCGCGTCCGCGGGCGAGCCGCGCGGCGTCCAGCGCGCCGTCCTCCAGCGCGGTGACCCACGCCCTGCCCCACCACGTCCCGGCGAAGCCCTCTCCGCCGTCGGTGCGCGGCGGGAACGCGGGGAAGGTGCGGCGCAGGTCGCCGTCGCGGGCGGGGGCGGCCATGGTGCGGGGCGTGGCGTACGGGGCGGGGGGCGTCTCCGGTGGGGCGGGCGGGGCAGGAGGAGTCGGAGCGGCGGCCGGGCTCTCCCGGCGGGGGCGCGCTTCGGACACCGGGTCCGGCCGCGCTTGGGACACCGGTTCCGGGCGTACCTGCGACACCGGTTCCGGGCGCGCTTCGGACACCGGGTCCGGCCGGGGCGTGTCCTCGTCGGCGGGCATGCGGAAGGCGTCGGCCAGTGCCGCGCGTACCTCACGGGCCCGCTCCTCGGCGACACGGTCGCCGCGCGTGGTGCGGGGAACGCGAGGTGCGGGCGCGGCGCGCCGCCGCGCGGACCCGCTCCGGTCCTCCGCCTGCGCACGGGCGCGCTCCGCCTCCGCGCGGGCCGAACGCAGGGCCTCCCGCGCGACGTCCCCGGGCCGCCGCCCCGCGCGACCGCCCTCGCCCTGACCGGTGCTCGCCGGGTCACCGGGCCCGGAGGAGGACCTCTCCCCTGCGGCCCCCGCACCGTGCGTGCCCACCTCCGGCAAGGGGCCGGACCCCGGGGAAGGTGGGCTCACGGAGCCGGTCGGCGCCGGGGTGGCCTCGGTCGCCGCGGCCCGCGCCGCCTCCCGCGCGGGCCGTTCGGCACGGGGTGGTCCGGGCCGTACGGCACCCCCGGCGTCATCCACCGCTTCGGCAGCGGCCGCGCCGCCGGACGTTTCCCCGGCAGGTCCCGCCTCGGCCGAAGCGGCGTGCGCCACTCCCCCGGTGGCCGGTGTCCCGGGCCGGGCAACGCCGGGCGGCTCGTCGTCGCGCTTCGCCCCCTCGGCGGGCAGGGCGCTGCCGGCGTCCGCCGAGGCGCCGGACGGGCCTGTCCCGCCGTCCTCCCCTGCCGTCGGCGCCTCCCCGGGCCCGGTTTCGCGGCGGGCGCGGCGGAGCGCCTCCCGGGCCGGGTCGCCCGGACGCCGTGACGGGTCGGCGGGCGGACCTGCCGGGCCGGCCGCCGGCTCGCGGGCCGCCCGGGCACGTGCCGCGCGCAGTGCCTCGCGGGCCTCGTCGGACGGGCGGGGGTTCATGCCGGCCTCCGCAGGGAGACGAGGGCGGACAGGTCGCGGTCGGAGAGCTCCGTGAGGGCCGATTCCCCCGAGCCGAGGATCGCGTCGGCGAGGGCCCGCTTGGACTCCAGCATGTCGGCGATCCGGTCCTCGACCGTGCCCTCGGTGACGAGACGGTGGACCTGGACGGGCTGGGTCTGGCCGATGCGGTAGGCGCGGTCCGTGGCCTGCTCCTCGACCGCCGGGTTCCACCAGCGGTCGAAGTGCACGACGTGGCCCGCCCGCGTGAGGTTCAGTCCGGTGCCCGCGGCCTTCAGGGACAGGACGAGGACCGGGGTCGCGCCGCTCTGGAAGCGGTCCACCATGCGCTCCCGCTCCGGCACCGGCGTACCGCCGTGGAGCAGGTCGACGGGGACCGCCCGCTCGGCGAGGTGCGCGGTGATCAGCCGGGCCATCCCCACGTACTGGGTGAACACGAGGGCCGAGCCGTCCTCGGCGAGCACCGTGTCCAGCAGCTCGTCCAGCAGGGCGAGCTTGCCGGAGCGGGCCGCCTGCCGGTCGCCCCCGGCACCCGCCCGCTCCTCCTTCAGGTACAGCGCCGGGTGGTCGCAGATCTGCTTCAGCGCGGTGAGCAGTTTCAGCACCAGTCCGCGGCGCCCCATGCCCTGCGCGGTCTCGATGGCGGCCATCGACTCGCGCACCACCGCCTCGTACAGCGCGGCCTGCTCACGGGTGAGCGGTACGGGGTGGTCGGTCTCCGTCTTCGGCGGCAGTTCGGGGACGATGCCGGGATCGGACTTCCTGCGCCGCAGGAGGAAGGGACGGACCAGGCGGGCGAGACGCTCGGCCGCCTCCTCGTCCTCGCCGGTCTCCACGGCGCGGGCGTGCCGGGCGCGGAAGGACTTCAGCGGGCCGAGGAGCCCGGGGGTCGTCCAGTCGAGGAGGGCCCACAGCTCGGAGAGGTTGTTCTCCACGGGTGTGCCGGTGAGGGCCACCCGGGCGGGCGCCGGGATGGTGCGCAGCGCCCTCGCGGTCGCGGAGTGCGGGTTCTTGACGTGCTGTGCCTCGTCGGCGACGACCATGCCCCAGGCGTGCCCGGCCAGGGCGGGCGCGGCGGAGCGCATGGTGCCGTAGGTGGTGAGGACGAACCCGCCGTCCGTCCCGTCCAGCGTGCGCTCGGGGCCGTGGAAGCGGCGCACGGGGACGCCGGGCGCGAACCGGGTGATCTCCCGCTGCCAGTTGCCGAGCAGTGAGGCGGGGCAGACCACGAGTGTCGGCTCGCTGCGGGCCCGCTTCAGGTGCAGCGCGATGAGGGTGATCGTCTTGCCGAGTCCCATGTCGTCGGCGAGGCAGCCGCCGAGGCCGAGGGAGGTCATGAGGTCGAGCCAGGCCAGGCCCCGGAGCTGGTAGTCGCGCAGGGTGGCGTCCAGTCCGGGCGGCGGCGCGGCGGGCCCTGTCCCGGCGGTCAGGCGGTCGCGGAGGGCGGCCAGGGCCCCGGTGGGCACCGCCTCGACCGTCTCGCCGTCGATCTCGGCGCGGCCGGTGAGGGCGACGGAGAGCGCGTCGACGGGGTCGAGCAGCCCGAGCTCCCGCTTGCGGGCCTTGCGGACGAGGGCGGGGTCGACCAGCACCCACTGGTCGCGCAGGCGGACGACGGGGCGGTGGGCCTCGGCCAGGGCGTCCATCTCGGTCTCGGTGAGCGGGTCGCCGCCGAGGGCGATCTGCCAGCCGAAGCGCAGCAGGTCCTCGCTCTCGAAGAATCCGGTGCCGTCGGTGGCCGAGCCGGGGGCCGGGCGGACCACCGCCGTGGCGGTGAGGTCCTGGGCGAGGTCCCGGGGCCAGTGCACGGCGACCCCGGCGGCGGCGAGCCGGGTGGCGGCCACGCCGAGCAGGTCGTTCAGCTCGTCCTCGGACAGGGCCAGTACGTCGGGCACGTCCTGGCCGCAGAGCCGGTCCAGCGGCGGCCAGACGCGGGCCGCGCGGCGCACGGCGAGAGCGGTGTCCACACGTGCGCGGGGGCCGAAGGCGTCGTCCGCGCCGCCCGTCCAGAGGGCGGCGGCGTCGGTGACCAGAGTCGGGTCGGCGAGGCTGTGCACCTGCACGACCGCCGCGCCCGCGCCCCGCGCGCCGCCCTCCTGCCCGCCCGCTCCCCCGCCGGCGTCGAAGAGGTCGTACGCGGACAGGTCGAGGCGCAGCGAGACGCGTACCCCGGCGTCCATCCCGGCGGCGACCTCGGCGGCCCAGTCGTGGGCGGCGGGCAGCCGCTGCGGGGGCCGCGCGGCGAACGGCAGGCCCGACGCGTACGGCGCGGCCGGGGTGCGGGGCAGGGTGTCGGCGACCGCGTCCAGGAAGGCGCGCACCAGGGCCTCGGGCCGGGGCAGCCGGAGCGGGCCGGGTCCGGGCAGCGGCACGGCGTGCCCCTCGTGGGGCAGGGCGGCGGCCACCGCGCGCAGGTGCGCCACGTCGTCCGGGTCGAGCGGGCCCGCCCGCCAGGCGTCGTGGCCGGTGGCGGTGAGGCCGGGGAGGAGCCGGCCGCGGGCCGTGAGCCGCAGCGCCTGCAGGGCGGCGGCGCCCCAGCAGGCGGTGGCCGGGTGGGCGGCGGGATCGTGCCGGGCGCGGACCAGCAGGGGCAGCGCCTCGTCGACGGAAAGGGCGAGGGCGGTGACCGGCCTGCGGCGCACCCCGGCGCCGTGCGGGCGGACGACGGTGAGGTCGGTGCGGTGCGCGGACGTGTCGCGCCCTTCGGGGGACGGCGGGAGGTCCGGCCCCTCGGGGTCGTAGAAGGCGACCCGCCCGTCGCGTGGGAGCGGCGCGGGCAGGAAGACGGCCGCGAGCCGGACGGGGACGTCCGCCGCGTGCGCGCCGCCGGGCCCGGTGGCCGTGTCCGGTCCCGCCGCCCGGGTCCGCCCGTCCATACGTCCTGCCACCTCCCGTCCGCGTGCCGGCCTGCGTCGTCTTCGACTCTACGGGCGTGGTACGACAACCCGCCCCGGCGGCCGGCGGGCGCGGGATCAGGGCACGGTGCGCGAGACGACGTACACCCTCGGGTAGCCGGGCTTGTCGTGGTTGACGACGACGTCGTGCGTGGGTGCCGGGTCCTCCTGCGCGTGGACCAGTCCGGACCAGGTGCCGGGACCGTCGAAGGTCCAGCCGGTGACCTCCCGGTCGCGCCGGCCGATGGTGAGGTCGCCCCGCTTCAGCTCGCTCTCCTGCACCCCGATGCCGGTGAGGAAGGCGCTCAGGCCCGCGTCGGTCGTCTCGAACTCGACGTAGAGGCGGCTGGTCTTCCAGTTGTTGGTCTCGTAGTAGGCGACCCACCAGGCCGGGTGCGGCAGGGGCACCTGGTAGATGCGGCGCTGGAGCTTGGACGGCCAGCCCTCGGTGAGGCCGGTCGCGGAGTACTTCGCCTCCTTGTCCTTGCCGCTGGCCCGGCTCTGGTTCGCCGAGATCACCAGATAGCCGGCCGGGACGCCGATGAGCAGCACGATGATCAGCAGGGTGAGTGCCCTGCGGCGGATCCGGTGGCGCCGGTCCTCGGCCGGGCCGGGTTCGCCCCGTACGCCCGGCTGCTGGGAGAGGTCACCGGTCACAGGGACTCCTGGGTGGTGCGGCGGGCCTCCGCGTACCGCTCGTAGCGCTCGTAGCGTTCGACCCGGCGGCGCTTGGCGCGGCGGAAGCGGCGGGCGACCAGACGGGCGAGGTCGGCGGCGCCGACCATGCCGGCCTCGGGGCCGAGCTGGGCGCGGACGATGTGGGCCTCGGGACGGTAGCCGCGGCCGGTGAGGTGGCGCTTGAAGGCGTCCCGCGCGGGCCCGATCAGCAGGTCGTCGGCGGCGGAGACGCCCCCGCCGATGACGAAGCACGACGGGTCGAGGGCGGCGGCGAGGTTGGCGATGCCGACGCCGAGCCACTGGCCGATGTCCTGGAGCAGTTCGATGCACATGGCGTCGCCCTCGCGGGCCAGCTCGGTGATCATCGGGCCGCTGATGTCGGCGATGTTCCCCTTGACGTGCTCGATGATCCCGTAGGCGACGGGCGAGTCGGCGGCGGCCAGCTCGCGTGCCTCGCGGACCAGCGCGTTGCCGGAGCTGTACTGCTCCCAGCAGCCGCGGTTGCCGCAGGGGCAGCGGTGTCCGCCGGGGACGACCTGCATGTGCCCGAACTCGCCGGCCACCCCGTACTTGCCGCGCTTGACCTGGCCGTCCTCCAGGATCGCGCCGCCGATGCCGGTGCCGAGGGTGATCATGACGAGGTGGTCCTCGCCGCGTCCGGCGCCGAAGCGCCACTCGGCCCAGGCGGCGGAGTTGGCGTCGTTGTCGACCAGGACCGGGACGGCGAGCCGGCCGGCGAGGCGGTCGCGCAGCGGCTCGTTGCGCCAGGACAGGTGGGGGGCGAACAGCACGCGGTTGCGGTCGGCGTCGACCCAGCCGGCCGCGCCGATGCCGACGGCGTGCACGTCGTGCCGGTCGGACAGGTCCAGCACCAGTTCGACGATGGTGTCCTCGACGACCTTCGGGCTCTTGGACTTGTCCGGGGTCTCCGTGCGGAGCCGCTCCAGGATGTTGCCGTCGGCGTCGACGACGCCCGCCATCACCTTGGTGCCGCCGATGTCGATGCCCACCGTCGGGACGCGGGGCGCCGTCAGGTGCGAGCGGCGCTCGCGGGTGCCGACGGTTCTCAGGACCGGGGCGCGGCGGGAGCCGATGGGGGCGGTGAAGTCGCGGTAGGTGCTCATCGTGTGCGATTGTGCCGCACCGGTGTGCTGAATGTGGTGCGGGGCAGGTGGGGGGTGGTGCGGATCATCGCCGGGTGCGGGCTCGCCGGCGCCGGTCGCGCGGTTCCCCGCGCCCCTGGGGCGCTGCGGGTTCCCGGCGTCGATCGCCGAGGTCGGTTTTCCTCCGTGAGCTGACGCCGGTCTGATTGTCCGGACATTGCGACGAAGGCGGCCCGCGCGGTCAGGACCGCACGAGGAGCTGGAACTCGAAGGAGTAGCGGTCGGGGCGGTAGGTGTGGGTGCCGAACTCCACGGCGCGGCCGGTGTCGTCGAAGGTGACGCGCTGCATGGTGAGCAGCGGGGCGCCGGTCCGCTCGCCCAGCCGCTCGGCCTCGGCGGCGGTGGCGGCCCGGGCGCCGATGGTCTGGCGGGCGCTGTGCAGGGTGATGCCGGCGGCCCGCATGAGCCGGTACAGGCCGGTGGCCTCGAGTTGTCCGGTGTCCAGGTCGAGCAGCCCCGGCGGCAGGTAGTTGCACAGGTACGCCATCGGCTCCCCGTGGGCGAGCCGCAGCCGTTCGATCCGGTGCACCTCGCTGTCCTCGGCCACGGCGAGCGCGGCGGCGACGTCGGCGGTCGCGGCGACGACGGTGTTGACCAGCACCCGGGTGGCCGGGCGCTGACCGGCCGACTCCAGGTCGTCGTAGAGGCTGCTGAGTTCCAGCGGGCGCTTGACCTGGCTGTGCACCACCTGGGTGCCGACCCCGCGGCGGCGGACGAGCAGGCCCTTGTCGACGAGCGACTGGATGGCCTGGCGGACGGTCGGCCGGGACAGACCGAGCCGCGCGGCGAGCTCGATCTCGTTGCCCAGCAGGGTGCCGGGCGTCAGCACGCCGCGCTCGATCGCGGACTCCAGCTGCTGGGACAGCTGGAAGTACAACGGCACGGGGGAGCCGCGGTCGACGCTCAGCTCCAGTTGTACGGTCGGGTCCACTTCTGGTTTCGGCACGGGCCGAGCGTAGCCGCGTGCGCTGTTGACGGGAAGTCGTGTAGTTCGGTTGTCCGGACATACGGATTGACAGGGGCCGGTGCGGGGCCCACCTTGATTCCATGCGCATCGGGGTCATCGGTACGGGCCGTATCGGCACCATCCACGCCCACACACTCAGCAGGCACCGCGACGTCGGCTCCCTGATCCTCACGGACGTGGATCCGGCCCGGGCCCAGGCCCTCGCCCACCGTCTCGGCGAGACGGCGGCACCCGGGGTGGACGAGATCTACACCTGGGGGGTGGACGCCGTGGTGATCACGGCGGCCACCTCCGCCCACGCCGACCTGATCGGCCGGGCGGCGCGCGCGGGACTGCCGGTGTTCTGCGAGAAGCCCGTCGCCCTGGACCTCGCGGGGACGTTACAGGCGATCACGGAGGTCGAGACCGCCGGGACGGTGCTGCAGATGGGCTTCCAGCGGCGGTTCGACGCCGGTTACACGGGCGCGCGTGAGGCGGTGCGCTCGGGCAGGCTCGGACGGCTGCACACGGTGCGGGCGATGACCAGTGACGCGGAGCCGCCGCCGGCCGGGTACCTGGCGCAGTCCGGCGGTCTGTACCGGGACACCCTGATCCACGACTTCGACATGCTGCGCTGGGTGACCGGCCGGGAGGTCGCCGACGTCTACGCCTGCGGTTCCGACGCCGGGCCCGCGATGTTCCGGGACGCCGGCGACGTCGACACGGGTGCGGCGCTGCTCACCCTGGACGACGGCACGCTCGCCACGGTCACCGCGACCCGGATGCACGGCGCCGGCTACGACGTGCGGATGGAGCTCGCCGGTGAGCGGGACCAGATCGCGGTCGGCCTGGACGACCGTACGCCGATCGCGTCCACGGAACCGACCGGACCGCCGGCCGCGGACAAGCCGTGGACGGGGTTCCTGGAGCGGTTCGGGGCCGCGTACGAGGCGGAGCTGATCGCGTTCGTCGAGGTGGTGCGGGGCGAGCGGGCCAATCCCTGCGACGGGCGTGAGGCCCTCCGGGCGCTGCTGATCGCGGAGGCCTGCGAGAAGTCCCGGCGGGAGCGCAGACCGGTCCGTCCGTCGGAGCTGCTGAGCGGGTCCCAGGAGGCGGCGCTGACCTGACGCGCCGACGCCGGCTCGGGGGGCCCGGACCGGCAGGACCGTCCCCTGGGCGACCGCGCACGGGGTCTCCGTGCCGTCCTCGGCGAGGATCGGGGTGACGGCGGGTCACGGTGTGTCGGTCTCCTCCATGAGACCGGCGTCGTGGGCCAGCAGGGCGATCTGCACCCGGTTGTCGAGGTCGAGCTTGGCCAGGATCCGGGAGACGTGGGCCTTGACGGTGGCGACGCTCAGGTAGAGCTCCGCGGCGATGTCGGCGTTGGCCAGGCCGCGGCCGACGGCGACGGCGACCTCGCGTTCACGGTCGCCGAGGCGAGCGACGCGCTCCCGCGCGTGCCTGCGCCGGGTGTCGCCGCCGGCTCCGGCCGCGTGCGCCATCAGCTGCCGGGTGACCGCGGGCGACAGCACCGGTTCGCCGGCCGCGACCCGGCGGACGGCGGCGACGATCTCGGCTGGCGGGGTGTCCTTGAGGACGAACCCGGCGGCCCCCGCGCGCAGCGCGCGCAGCACCTGCTCGTCCGCGTGGAAGGTGGTGAGCACCACGACCTGCGGGGCGTCCTCGCGGCGGCGCAGCGACTCGGTCGCGGTGAGACCGTCCACGGCCGGCATCCGGATGTCCATCAGGACGACGTCCGGGCGGTGCGGTCCACGAGCGCCCCCACCTCGCCGCCGTCGGCCGCCTCCCCGACGATCTCGATGTCGTCCGCGCCGCCCAGCATGAGGGACAGCCCGGCTCGCACCAGCGGGTCGTCGTCGACGAGGAGCAGTCTGATCGCGGTCATGGGCGGTACGTAATCACGTCGGCGCGGGACGGGGACACCGGGCCGCCCGGCCGGCCAGCGGAGCGGGTTCAGCCCCACGGCAGCCGCGCCCGTACCGCGAACCCTCCGTCGGGGCCGGGCCCGTGGTCCAGGGTGCCGCCCGTGAGGAGGGCCCGTTCGGCGAGGCCGATCAGGCCCTGACCGGCACCGGGGACGTGCGGTACGTCCCCCTCGGGCGCCGGATTGCGCACCGTCACGGTGAGTCCCTCCCCCGGCCCGCCGGTGACCGTCACGGTGACCTCCGTGCCGGGGGCGTGCTTGCGGGCGTTGGTCAATGCCTCCTGGGCGATCCGGTAGGCGGTGCGGCCGACGGAGGCGGGCACGGTGGCCGGGTCGGTGACCCGCTGCTCCAGCGTGAC
Source organism: Streptomyces pilosus (assembly GCF_014649835.1). Classification (GTDB taxonomy): domain Bacteria; phylum Actinomycetota; class Actinomycetes; order Streptomycetales; family Streptomycetaceae; genus Streptomyces; species Streptomyces pilosus. The sequence goes on from NZ_BMTU01000004.1 coordinate 90,551, forward strand.
CCTCATGCCGGCCTCCCGGGACTCGGCGGCCAGTGCGGCGAGCGCGGCGAGCGTCGGCTGCGGCCGGCCCGTGTCCTCGGACTCGCCGGCCCGCAGCACGCCGATGATCTCCCGCAGGTCCTGGAGCGCCTCGTGGGCGCTCTCCCGGATCACACCGGCCGCCCGGGCGACCTCCTCGCGCGGTGCGTCGGGCCGGAACTCCAGCGCGCCCGCGTGCACGCTGAGCAGCGTCAGCCGGTGCGCCAGCACGTCGTGCATCTCCCGGGCGATGGCCTCCCGGGCGAGGCGCTGCGCCTGCTCGGCCCGCAGCCGCGCCTCCGTCTCGGCGCGCCGGGCGCGGTCCCTGAGGCTCAGCACGAGCTGCCGCTTGGAGCGGACGAACATGCCCCAGCCGACGATGGCGCCGGTGAGCACCACGAGGAGGACGACCGAGGCGAGGAACGGCAGGTCGGGATCGGGACGCCACCAGAAGTAGAGCGGGACGAGCGCCGTCTGGACCCCGGCCACCCAGGCCACGTAGCGGAAGGGCCGGTGCACGGCGAGCGTGAACAGGGCGATCACGGCCACCCCGCCGGAGGTCTCGGAGACGAAGCTCACGGGGACCATCACGGCGGCCAGCCCGAGCGGCCACCGCCGCCGCAGCCAGACCGCGCCGCAGGACAGCGCGCCGATCAGCTGGTCGGCGGCGACCAGTGCCGGGGAGAGGTGGGGGCTGTTGCTGAGCGTCTCCGCGCCGAGCAGACCCATCAGGACGGCCAGCAGGAAGCAGGCGAAGTCGACGATCCAGTCCCGCGCGGTACGCCGGGGCCGCCGGCCGGAGCGGCTCGCGTCGGGGTCGAGTTCGTGGAGGAGGGCGGACGGGAAGAACCATCGGCGCCCCGCGAACACCGGGGCGGTCTGCGCCGCCTTGTCACCAGTCACGGTCGGCCAATCTACGCACGCCGGCCGGGCGCGCGGTGCCGCGCGGGACGGATCCGCTACCGAAGTCGCGGCGGCGCAGACTTCCGTCGCGGCCGCCGGTGCGCCGCACCGTCCTCCGGCGGACCGGCTCCCACCCCGCGGCCGATGCGGAGGGAGTGGCCGCGGGACGAGGGTCGTCGGCATGAAGCAGACGCTGGAGGTCCTGGGGTTCCTCGCACTGGTGCAGGGCGTGGCCGGCCTGGTGACCGAGTTCACCGACTGGAACTGGGGGCTCGTGCACCGGTGGGGGTTCCTCGACGGTCGCGAGATCTACGCGAGCGTCGCCCTGCTGGTGCTGGCCGGCGCCCTGTTCGCTGCCGCCGGGAGCCGGAGGGCCCGCTGATCCCTCAGTTCCCTTCGCCGGTTCCCCGCACCACGGCGACCGGGCAGTGCGCGTGGTGCAGCAGGGCCTGGCTGACCGAACCGAGCAGCAGTCCGGTGAATCCGCCGCGCCCGCGCGCGCCGACGACGAGGAGCTGCGCGGACCGGCTGGCCCCGATCAGCTCCTCCCGCGCCCCGCCGCGCACCGTCCGGTGTTCGACCGCGACGTCCGGGTAGCGCTCCTGGAAGCCGGCGAGCGCCTCGGACAGCAGGCTCTCCTCCTCGCCCACCAGTGCGCCGGGCTCGCTCGCGTACGGCGCGGACGCCTCCTGCGGGGCGGGCAGCGGAGCGTTCCAGTCGGTCCAGGTGTGCAGCGCCACCAGGGGTGCCTTGCGCAGGGCGGCCTCGGCGAAGGCGAACTCCACCGCCCGCCGGCCGGCGGCCGAGCCGTCGACGCCCAGCACGATCGGGCCGTCGGCCCGTCCCTCCTCGCGCACCACCAGGACCGGGCAGCGGCCGTGCGCCGCCAGGTGGACCGCGGTCGAGCCCACCAGCAGGCCGACGAAGCCGCCCATGCCGCGGGTGCCGACCACCACCAGCCCGGCTCCGCGCGACTGCGCCTCGAGCACGGTGAGGGCGTCACCGGTCACCACGACCGGGTCGACGGTGACCTCGGGCGCCGTCTCGCGGGCGCGGTCGACGGCCTCGTCCATGAGCCGGTCGACCATGTTCCGCAGCCCGCCCTCCGGCGGCCCCATCGGGGACGGCCCCATCGGTACGTGCATGGCCGGCCAGACGCAGGCGTGCACCACCCGCAGTCCCGCCTTGCGCGACGCGGCCTCCCTCGCGGCGACCTCCACCGCGGCGAGACCCGACGCCGAACCGTCCACGCCCACGACCACGAGACCGCTCACCATGACTCCTCGATGTTCTCGTGCTTCCATTCCGTCTCTCACCCTCAGCATGGCCGCCGTGCCGCGGCGTCGTCTTGGGCCCTTCGGCCCTGTGGCCAGGGACGTTCCGGCCGGGTCGGGGGTGCGGCCGGAACGGGGCGGGCCCCTCGGCGCCGGCCGGTCCACGTCGACGTCCGTTCGCCGCCAGCGCGGGGGTGGCGGGCGGGCTGGGATGGACACATGACGCATCGGACGACACAGCACACGGAGAAGAACCTGCTCGGCAGGGTGGCCCTGGTCACCGGCGGCAGCCGCGGGATCGGCGCGGCGACGGCACTGAGGCTCGCGCGGGAGGGCGCGGACGTGGCGGTGACCTACGTGAACGGCAAGGAGGCGGCCGGGGACGTCGTACGGGCCGTGGAGGCGCTGGGGCGCCGCGCGGTGGCCGTACGGGCGGACGCCGGGGATCCGGAGGACGCGGCGGGGGCGGTGACGGTGGCCGCGCGGGAGCTGGGCGGGCTCGACGTCCTGGTGAACAACGCGGGTGTCGGGCTGCTCGGCCCGGTGGAGACCCTGACCCCCGCCGACGTCGACCGGGTGCTCGCGGTGAACGTGCGCGGGGTGTTCCTCACCTCCCGCGCGGCGGTCGCGGTCATGCCGCGCGGGGGGCGGATCATCACCGTCGGCACGTGCATGACCCAGCGGGTGCCCGGCCCCGGCGGGACGCTCTACGCGATGAGCAAGTCGGCGCTGGTGGGGCTGACGAAGGCGCTGGCCCGGGAGTTGGGTGAGCGGGGCATCACGGCGAACATCGTGCACCCGGGGCCCGTCGACACGGACATGAATCCGGCGGACGGGCCGTACGCGCCGGGTCAGGCGGCGATGACCGCGCTGGGCCGCTTCGGGACGGCGCAGGAGGTGGCGGAGACGATCGCCCACCTGGCGGGGGCGTCGTACGTCACCGGTGCGGAGTTCTCCGTGGACGGAGGGCACGCGGCGTGACACGGGTGTCGTCGCACCGGCGTCGCGGGGTGCCCCGACGGGGGTGAGCGGAGGGCGGTCACCTGTGCAGGGTGGCCGCGCCCGCTTCCGTCAGCGTGCCGAAGAGGCGCAGGCGGGAGATGCCGCCGTCGGGGTGGATGTCCAGGCGGGCGTGGGTGGCGGTGGCCGGTTCCGGGAGGACGAAGCGGTGGGCGGTGTCCGGCTGCAGCCGGGTCCGCGGCAGGATCTCCCGCCAGTCACCGTCCGCGCCGTCCCGGACCGACACCGACGCCCAGCCCGCGCTGTTGCCCTTCAGGTACGCCGTGTCGATCTCCAGGGCGCTGATCCGCGCCTGGGCGACCAGCACGTAGCGGATCCAGTCGTGGCCCCGGTCGCGGCGGCGCCGGGTCTCCCAGCCGTCGTCCATCTTCCGGGAGCGGCCGGGCTGGATGGTGTGGACGGCCGGTGAGTAGAAGCGGTCGGAGACGTCCTCGACCCGGCCGCCGTTCTCCAGGGCGACGACGTCGAAGGCGCCGAGCGCCGCCAGCCACGCCGGGTCCGGGACGACCTCGCCGTACACGCGCAGCCGGGCGACGCCCCCGTCGGGGTACTGCTTGAGGCGCAGGTGGGTGAGGCGTTCCTCCGCCGTGACGGCGAAGCCGTTGGCCGCGTGGCCGCCCACGGGGGTGCGCGGCACCAGCGTCGTCCACGTCACCTCGTCCGAGAGCAGCTCCTCGGGGGACGGGGCGCCCGCGACGGAGGTGCCCTCGACGGACACGGCCTGCGGGTGGTTGCCGCGGAAGTGGGCGGTGTCCACGACGACGCCGCGGACGATACCGGGCGCCCCCAGCCGGATCAGCGCCCAGTCGTGGTCCTCGTCCGCCGGCCAGGGGTGCTCGGCGGAGGTGCCGCGCCGGCGCCGGGTCTCCCAGCCGTCCATGACCTTGCCCTTGTGTCCGAAGAGTCCGGGGTCGAACACGGCGCGCCCGGGCAGCAGCAGGTTCTCGCGCTGGGCGAAGAACTCGTCGTTGGCGGCGACGACCCCGGCGCCGAGCCCGCGGTCGGCGAGGTCGACGTGGTGGGTGAAGGGGAAGTCGGCGGTGCGGTAGTCCGCGTACGGGTCACCGCCGCTGTACGGGCGCGCGTCGCCGGTGAATCTCTCGATCGCCGTCACGGTGGTCCGCTCCTGCCTCTCTCGATGTCGGTGTCGTGGTCAGGGGGAACGGGTGAGCAGCCGTCCCCGCGGCGCGGTGAACTCGCCGTCGGCCAGGATGCGCCGGCCGCGCAGCCAGGTGGACCTGACGACGCCGTACAGGGTTCTGCCCGTGTAGGCCGTCACGCGGTTGCGGTGCTGCAGCGCCGCGGGGTCGACGGTGAAGGTCTCGTCGGGGGCGAGGACGGCGAAGTCGGCGTCGCGCCCGGGTGCGACGGCGCCCTTGCGTGCGCCGAGGCCGGCGAGGCCGGCGGTGCGCGCCGACATCCAGCGCACGACGTCCTCCAGGCCGTGGCCGCGCCCGCGGGCCTCGGTCCAGACGGCCGGCAGGCTGAGCTGGAGGCCGGAGATGCCGCCCCAGGCGGTCGCGAAGTCGTCCGTCTTGAGGTCGGCGGTGGACGGGGAGTGGTCGGTGACGACGCAGTCGATGGTGCCGTCCGCCAGGGCCCGCCAGAGCAGCTCCCGGTTGGCGGCCTCGCGGATGGGCGGGCAGCACTTGAACTCGCTGGCGCCGTCCGGGACCTCCTCCGCGGTGAGGGTGAGGTAGTGGGGGCAGGTCTCGACCGTGACGCGTACGCCGTCGGCCCTGGCGGCGGCGATCACCGGCAGTGCGTCGCCGGAGGACAGGTGCAGGACGTGCACCCGTCCGTCCAGGTGCGCCGCCCGGTCGACGAGGTGGGCGACGGCGGTGTCCTCGGCGCGGCGCGGGCGGGAGGCGAGGAAGTCGGCGTACCTGGGTCCGCCGTGCCGCGGGGCGGCGGCGAGCTGGTGCGGGTCCTCGGCGTGCACGATCAGCAGTCCGTCGAAGGCGGCGATCTCCTCGAGTGAGCGGTCCAGTCGCTCCCGGTCGAGGTGCGGGAACTCGTCCACGCCGGAGGGCGACAGGAAGGCCTTGAAGCCGAAGACGCCGGCCTCGTGCAGGGGGCGCAGGTCGTGGACGTTGTCCGGCAGGGCTCCGCCCCAGAAGCCGACGTCGACGTGGACCCGGCCGGCGGCGGCCCGTTGCTTGGCGCGCAGGTGAGCGACGGTGGTGGTGGGCGGGAGGGAGTTGAGCGGCATGTCGATCAGGGTGGTGATGCCGCCGGCCGCCGCCGCGCGGGTGGCGGTCCAGAAGCCCTCCCACTCGCTGCGTCCGGGGTCGTTGACGTGCACGTGGGTGTCGACGAGGCCGGGCAGCAGGACGTCGTCGCCGAGGTCCTCCAGGCGGGCGCCGCCGGGGACGGGCGCGTCGTGCGCGGTGACGGCCGTGATGGTGCCGTGGGCGACCTCGACGGAGGCGGGCCGCGTCCCGTCGGGAGTGACGACGCGCGTCGAGCGCAGCACCAGTTCGGTGTCGGACACCCGGATCCTCCTGGACTTCCGCACGGGCTCGGGCACGGGGCACGGGCACGGGCACGGGCACGAACGATTTCAACGTTCTGTTGAAGGAGTGTTCCCCCCGGGTTCCACCCCGTCAAGGGCACACTGCCCGGCCGGACGGCCCTGCGGACACCGGGCCGGACGTTTCCACAAGGCAGAACGGCGGTCCCGCTGGACGGAACGCGGCCGCGCACCAGCAAGCGGGTTACCGGGCGCCGGGTAGGCTCTGCCCGTCCCGCCAGCCCCGAAAGGAACGCGCCGTGCCGACGTCCAGCGCCAGCACCACCGAGTCCGCCCGGTCCGCCGCCGGCGGCGGCGTGCAGTCCCTCGAGCGCGCCTTCGACCTGCTCGAACGGATGGCGGACGCGGGAGGCGAGGTCGGCCTCAGCGAGCTGTCCGCGAGCAGCGGACTGCCCCTGCCGACGATCCACCGTCTGATGCGCACCCTCGTCGCCTGCGGCTACGTACGCCAGCAGCCCAACCGCCGGTACGCGCTCGGCCCCCGTCTGATCCGGCTGGGCGAGTCCGCCTCCCGGCTGCTGGGCACCTGGGCGCGGCCGTACCTGGCCCGGCTGGTGGAGGAGACCGGGGAGACGGCGAACATGGCGCTGCTCGACGGGGACGAGGTCGTGTACGTGGCGCAGGTGCCGTCCAAGCACTCGATGCGGATGTTCACCGAGGTCGGGCGGCGCGTCCTGCCGCACACCACGGGCGTGGGCAAGGCCCTGCTGTCCGGCTTCCCGCCGGAGGAGGTGCGGGCGCTGCTCGGCCGTACCGGCATGCCGGCCGCCACCGACAGGACCATCACCACGCCGGAGGGCTTCCTCGCGGCCCTGGAGGAAGTGCGCCGCCAGGGCTACGCGATCGACGACAACGAGCAGGAGATCGGCGTCCGCTGCCTCGCGGTGCCGGTGCCGGACTCCCCCACGGCCGCCGCGATCTCCATCTCGGGTCCGGCCGGCCGGGTCACGGAGGCGGCGACGGAGCGGATCGTCCCGGTGCTCCGGCAGGTCGCCGTGGAGCTCTCGCAGGCCCTCGCCACCCCGGGCGCCGCGCCGACCGCCTGACGGCACGCGCGGCGCCCCCGCGCGGGGCGTGCGCCGCACCCCCGTGCGGGGCGTGCGTCACCCGCGTGGCGCCGGGCCGAACAGGTCCACCGCCTCCCGCAGTTCGCGCACGCCCGGCCCCAGGGCGCTGACCGAGCCGATGGCCCCGGCGACCAGCAGCAGGGAGCGGCGCAGCCGGGGGATGTCGGGGTGGTCGCCGGCGGCCAGGTCCGCCAGCGCGGCGAGTTCCTCCTCCGCGACATCCCGGTCCCGGAACTCCGCCGGGTGGGCGGCGAGTTGACGACGTAACCGGGCCACGGCGGAGCGCAGCCCCGCCACCCGTGGATCCACCTGACCGCCGGGCACACGCCTGCGCTCAACGCTCCGCAACACGATCCTCCCCCTCGCCTGCCGTCGCGCCTCCCCGGCGGCCTGCCCCAGCACCCCACCGCCGGTCGGTGCGCGCCAGTAAACGCCACCCCGGGGCCTTTGCGCCAGTCCGCTGCGTCATCGACTTGTTCCGGAGCGTGACAGCCATGGCCCGGGGCGCGACAGCCGCGGCCCGGGGCGCCCGTTCCCCGCGCCGCACCGGCGGCGCGCCCCGGGTGGGGTATGCAGGACCCATGACGGACGACGAGGACGGGATCGTGGGGATCCTGCTGGCGGCCGGGGGCGGACGGCGTCTCGGCGGACGCCCCAAGGCGCTGCTCCCCCACCGCGGGCGGCCACTGGTCGAGCACGCGGTGGGCGTGCTGCGCGCGGGCGGCTGCCCCCGGGTGCACGTGGTGCTCGGCGCCCGGGCGGACGAGGTGCGCGCCCGCGCCGCACTGCCCGGCTGCGTCCTCGTCGGCAATCCGGCGTGGGAGCGGGGCATGGGCGGTTCCCTGCGGGCCGGGCTGGACTCCCTGGCCGGCACGGGCGCGCGGGCCGCGCTGGTGCTCCTGGTCGACCAGCCCGGGATCGGGCCGGAGGCGGTGTCCCGGGTGCTCGGCGCGTACGAGTCGCCCGCGTCCCTCGCCTCCGCCGCCTACGACGGTGTGCGCGGTCACCCCGTCCTGTTCGGTGCCGCGCACTGGCCGGGGGTCGCCGCAGCCGCGACGGGCGACCGGGGTGCGCGCGCCTACCTGGGGGAACACGCGGACCGGGTCGTGCTCGTCGAGTGCGGTGACGTCGCCGAGGCGTACGACATCGACACCGAGGCGGATCTGGCGCACCTCGAGTGAAGCCTCATCGAGTGAGGCACCAGGACATTGAACTTCCACCATGAGGAAACTACTATCCACCGCCCAGGAGGCCCCGGGTCCGTCAGGGCGTCCCGCGCCGCCTCCGGGCCGTCCGGCACCCCGTGCCCCGCACGCCGAAGGAAGTGACAGCCGATGTCCGCTCCAGCGCCGTCCCCGCTGGTCATCGTCGACGCCGAGCCCCTGCCCCGGCAGGAGGAGGTCCTCACCGAGCCGGCGCTCGCCTTCTTGGCCGCACTGCACCGGCGGTTCACGCCCCGGCGTGACGAACTGCTGGCCCGCCGCGCGGAACGCCGCGCCGAGATCGCCCGCACCGGCACGCTCGGCTTCCTCCCGGAGACCGCCGCGATCCGCGCGGACGACTCCTGGCGGGTGGCGCCCGCCCCCGAGGCCCTCGACGACCGCCGTGTCGAGATCACCGGCCCCACCGACCGCAGGATGACCGTCAACGCCCTCAACTCCGGTGCGCGGGTGTGGCTGGCGGACTTCGAGGACGCCTCGTCGCCCACCTGGGAGAACGTGGTCACCGGCCAGCTCAGCCTGATCGACGCCCACACCCGGACCATCGACTTCACCGACCCGGTGTCCGGCAGGTCCTACGCCCTGCGACCCGACGGGGAACTGGCGACGGTCGTCGTGCGCCCGCGCGGCTGGCACCTGGACGAGCGGCACCTCACGGACCCGGACGGCACCCCGGTGCCCGGCGCGCTCGTCGACTTCGGCCTGTACTTCTTCCACAACGCCGAGCGGCTGGCCGAGCGCGGCAGGGGCCCGTACTTCTACCTCCCCAAGACGGAGTCCCACCTGGAGGCCCGGCTGTGGAACGAGGTCTTCGTCGTCGCCCAGGAGTACCTGGGCATCCCCCGCGGCACCGTCCGCGCCACCGTCCTGATCGAGACGATCACGGCCGCCTACGAGATGGAGGAGATCCTCTACGAACTGCGCGAGCACGCCTCGGGGCTGAACGCGGGCCGCTGGGACTACCTCTTCTCCCTCATCAAGAACTTCCGCGACGGCGGGCCGAAGTTCGTCCTCCCGGACCGCAACGCGGTCACCATGACGGCCCCCTTCATGCGCGCCTACACCGAACTCCTCGTACGCACCTGCCACAAGCGCGGGGCGCACGCCATCGGCGGCATGGCGGCCTTCATCCCCTCCCGCCGGGACCCGGAGGTCAACAAGGTCGCCTTCGAGAAGGTCCGCGCCGACAAGGACCGCGAGGCGGACGACGGCTTCGACGGCTCCTGGGTCGCCCACCCCGACCTGGTGCCGATCGCCATGGAGTCCTTCGACCGCGTGCTCGGCGACCGGCCGCACCAGAAGGACCGCCTCCGCGAGGACGTCGACGTCCGCGCCGAGGACCTCATCGCCGTCGACACCCTGGACGCCAGGCCGACGTACGCGGGTCTGGTCAACGCGGTGCAGGTCGGCATCCGCTACATCGAGGCCTGGCTGCGCGGACTGGGCGCGGTCGCCATCTTCCACCTGATGGAGGACGCCGCCACCGCGGAGATCTCCCGCTCCCAGATCTGGCAGTGGATCAACGCGGAGGTGGTCCTGGACAACGGCGAGCGGGTCACCGCCGAGCTGGTCCGCGAGGTCGCCGCCGGGGACCTCGCGGACATCCGCGCGGAGCTCGGCGAGGAGGCGTTCGCGGCGGGCGACTGGCAGCAGGCCCACGACCTGCTGCTGCAGGTCGCCCTGGACGAGGACTACGCCGACTTCCTCACCCTGCCGGCCTACGAGCGGCTCAGGGGCTGAGCCCCGCGGCCGGGCGGGGCGGCCCGCCGGGTCACCCGCCCGGGCGCGGCCGTCCGCCCAGGTGGACCGACCAGTCCTGTTCCGCCGCCGGCTTGCCGTGCAGGTCAGGGACGCGTTTGAGCCAGTCCGGCCGCCCCCGCCGGGTCCGCGCCGCCCGCCGGGCGTTCTCCTCGGCGAGTTCCCGCGCACCGGGGAAGTCGGTGGGCAGCCAGGACGCCGAGGACCGTACGCGCGCGTGCAGGTAGGCCACGTACGCGTCCCTGACCTCGTCGGGCGTGGCGAAGCGCGGGTCGCCGGCCAGCCAGTCGTCGGGCACCTCCGCGGCGACGGACCGCAGCAGCCCCTCGGTCACCTTCGGCGCCAGCTCCGCGTCCGCCGCCCGGACGTCGGGCCCGTACCGGCCGAGGGCGTGGTGCCGGAAGTCGTACGCCTTGGCGGGGTCGGAGCCCTCCCAGCGGTGGTGGAACACGAGCGCGGCACCGTGGTCGATGAGCCAGAGCCGCGGTGGCGCGACACCGAGCGTCGGCCACACCACCAGATTGGAACTGTGGACGGTCCGGTCCACGTTGACCGTCAGCGCGTCCAGCCAGACGATCCGCCCGGCCTCCAGCGGGTCCACGGGGAGGTCCCGGGCGACCTCCGGGGTGAAGTCCCGGGCCCCGGGCAGGTGGTCCATGCCGAGGTTGACCCCGGCGCTGGCGGCGTGCAGGTCCCGCACCTCCTGGTGCGGCTCGGTGTCCGCGACCGCCGGGTCGAAGTGCACCAGGACCAGCTCGGGGAAGCGCAGTCCGAGCGCCCGCGCCAGCTCCCCCACGATGACCTCGGCGACCAGCGCCTTGCGCCCCTGCGCCGACCCGGTGAACTTCACGACGTACGTGCCCAGGTCGTCGGCCTCGAACAGGCCGGGGACGGAACCGCCGGAGTGCAGGGGTTCGAGGTAGCGGACGGCGGTGACCTGCTTCAGCATGCTCCCGGTCCACCCCGTCCTCGTCCGGCGTCGAAAGGGGCATGGTAACCGGGCATGACGGGCGGACGGGCGGTCAGGCGGGGGGACCGGCCTCTTTCCGGCGGGCGTCGGGCGCGGTGTGCGCGGCGCGCGGCGGGTGCGCGGGCACGTACTCGGGGACGTAGTGCTCGCAGTCGGGGTTGTGGCAGGGGCCCGCGGTCCACTGCGGGACGTACATGCCGAAGGTCTTGTGCCGTTCCACGACGGTGTCCACCGGGTGCCGGCACGAGCCGCACACATGCCCGGCGGGCCGGTCCCCGTCGCGGTTCATCCGGTCGCTGCTCATATCAGCACTTTACGCCCGCTTTGCACTCTTCGTACAGGGGGCCGGTGCCGGTCACTCGTGCTCGGCCTTCTCCGGCGGGGGGCGCAGCACGCTGATCGTGACGGACGCGGCCAGCACGACGACGATGACGGCGAGGCTGACCAGCGACGGGATCTCGGGCACGGACGTGCTGATCGTCTTGTGGGCCGCCTGGAGGGTGAGCTTGACGCCGATGAAGGCGAGGATCAGGGCGAGGCCGACGCTGAGGTAGTGGAAGCGGTCCAGCAGGCCGGCGAGCATGAAGTACAGGGCGCGCAGGCCGAGGATGGCGAAGGCGTTGCTGGTGTAGACGATGAAGATGTCACTGCTGACGGCCAGGACGGCGGGCACGCTGTCGACGGCGAAGACGAGGTCGGCCGCCTCGATCGCGGCCACGACGGCCAGCAGCGGTGTCCCGACCCGTTTGCCGGCCTCCTTGACGAAGAAGTGCGGGCCCGCGTACTCGTCCTGGACGGGGATGACCTTGCGCAGCAGCCTGACCGCGAGGCTCTTGCCCGGGTCGAAGCTCTCGTCCTCACCCTTGAGGATCTTGTAGGTGCTCCAGAAGAGGATCGCCGCGAAGACGAACAGCACGGCGGTGAATTGGCTGACCACGGCCACACCGGCGGCCAGGAAGAGACCGCGGAAGACCAGGGCGCCCAGGACACCGAGGAACAGCACGCGGTGCTGGTAGGCCCTCGGCACCTTGAAGTAGCCGAAGATGAGGGCGAAGACGAACAGGTTGTCGACGGACAGGCTCTTCTCCAGCAGCCAGGCGGTGGTGTACTCCACCCCGGCGTCCGTGCCGACCACGAGGAAGACGACGCCTCCGAAGAGGAGAGCCAGCCCGATCCACAGCGCGCTCCAGGCGGCGGCCTCACGGAAGCCGATGACATGCGCCGAGCGGTGCGCCAGGAGATCGACCGCCAGCGACACCAGCACGGTGACACCGAACACCACCCACAGCCAGAACGGCACGTCATGCACAAGCACGCCTCCTCGGGCGCGGTCTGCCGGAAACGTCCTCTCAGAGTCTGGGGCATCCGGCGGGTTGCCGCCTGTTCGCCCTCATCCGGCGGCCAGCGGGCTGGGCAGCGGCCGGTAGCGGGCGTCGGCGCCGTCCGCCCCGGTCCAGCGCAGCAGGAGGTTGGTCTTGGCGGGGAGGGTCGGGGCGGCGAGGAGGGCGGGGATCTCGGGGAGGTCGTGGCGGGCCAGTTCGCGGCGGACGGCGGGCCAGGGGTCGAGGCCGGGGTGGTGGTCGGCCAGGGCGGCGGCGATCTCCATGAGGTGGTTGACGACCAGGCAGTACACCAGCCGCTCCCAGCCGTCCGCCCGGGACACCGTGGGCAGCGGCGCCGCCCCGGCGGCCCCCGGGAGGAGCTTGACGCCCTCGGCGTCCCGGAAGAGGGCCTGGACGGGCATGCCGTCCGGGCCGGTGGCGATCAGGGTGTTCTGGAGGTGGGCCTCCAGGACGACGCCGTGCTCGGCGAAGGCCGTCAGGGCCGGGGGCACCACGTGCTCCAGATATCTCTCCCACCACTGGGCCGGGTGGGGGGTGCGGGCGAGCGGGCTCCCGTCGAAGCCCTCGGCCAGCGCCGCCGCGAGGCAGGGGGTCGCACCCGGCACGACATGACCGCGCAGTCCGTCGCGCACGACGACGGCCAGTTGTTCGAAGGCGAAGTCCGCGGTGCGGTGACCCCGGTCGCTGAGCCAGGCGGGGGCCCCGGGGCCGTCGAAGGCGGCGAAGGCGCGGCGGACGGCCGTGTCGGTCCCGTGCAGTCTCCGCAGGTCGTGACGCCACAGCCGGCGGATGTCGTTGGTGATGCGCACATCGAGGCTGAACTTGAGGAACAGGTCGTCGCCGGGCGCGTACACCGTGCGGATCGCCGCGGTGGGCCACACCGGGGAGGTGGTCGTGCCCAGCTCGATGAGGCGGCCGTCGGCGAAGGCGGGGGCGAGGTCGCGGGCGGCGAGGCCGAGCTGCCAGGGGTGTGCGGGCAGCAGGCGGTAGCCCGGCGGGGCGGTGCCCAGGCGGTCGAGGGCGGCGGTGTCGCCGTCCTCCACCACCGTGTCCTCGCGCACGGCCAGCAGCGCCAGCGGGAAACGGGCGTGCGCCTCGGGCGCGTAGGGCAGCCAGCCGGCCGCGGGGCCGCCGCCCCTCGCCTTCGGGGCGGGGTGGTGGGGGTGGCCGGTGAGCAGGGACTGCTCGGAGCGCACGTAGGGGTCGTCGGGCGGGGCGGTCCGGGCGCGGGCGTCGAGCAGGGCGGCCACCGCGTCCCGGCTGTCGAGCATCTCGGCGGGCAGTTCACGGTTGGCCAGGCCGGTGTGCCGGCGCAGTTCCTCGGCGACGAGGGCGACCAGTCCGGGGTGGCCGAGGCGGTGCCAGGCGCCCGCGGTGAACACCTCGGGCGCCGCGGGGCGGCGGGTGCCCCGCACCCTCAGCAGCCGGCCCGTACCGGGGAGCCGGTACGTGCTGCGGGCGTGCGGGTCCCGGTCCGGTCCCGGCCCGGGCAGCGGCTCGGCCACCTCGCGCAGCAGGCAGTTCAGCAGCGGCACGGCCGCATGGGCGTCGGCCCGTGCGGCCGGGCCCGCGGGGCTCGCCGCGTGGTCGTCCGCGGGCGGGGGCATGAGGTCCACGCGTTCTGGTTCCCTACGGTCTGTACGGCGGAGACGATCAGTATGTCTGCCGCCGTCCCCCCGTTCGTCCCGTCCTGTACGTACCCGAGGAGACCGCCCGTGCACCGACCCCCGACCGCCGAGGCCGAGATCGCCGACGAGCTGGCCTCGGTACGGCCCGGTCTCGCCGCCGGGTACGCGGAAGGGCTCCCCGGTGCCCGCGCGGCCGTGCTGACCCGGCTGTGGCGCGGTCTCGCGCACGAGCCGCTGCCCTGGGTCACCCGGCGGGAACCGGGACGCGAGGGGCTCACGCTGCGCCTGGCGGACGGGCGCCGGCTGCACGGCCCGCGGGCCGACCCGTACACGACCGCCGGCCATGTCACGACCGTACGGCTGGACGGGGCGGCGTACGGCGACCCGGCGCGGCTGATGACGGAGCTGGCCGTACCGCACTCGGCGGTGTTCGCCGCCGAACTCGGGCACAGCGTCGCGTCGTTGGCGCTCTCGCGGGCGGGGCGGCATCGTCACCCGGAGGAGTGGCCGGCCCGGGACTGGGAGTGGGAGCAGCGGGTGACCGACGGACACCCCTTCCACCCCAACTGCCGTTCCCGGCCCGGATTCTCCGTGGCGGAGCAGCTCGCTTACGGGCCCGAGCACCGGCCGGTGGTGGAGCTGGAGCTGATGCCGGTGCCGGCCGGGGAGTGCCTGGTGACCGGGGAGTGGCCGCGGTGGCTGCGGGAGGCGGGACGGCTGCTCGTCCCGGTGCATCCGTGGCAGGCGGCCCACGTGCTGAAGCGGACGGGTGAGGGGCGGCTCGCGGCGCATCCGCTGATGGCGCTGCGCACCCTCGCGCTGCCGGACGGACCGCACGTCAAGACGGCGCTGAGCGCCCGGCTGACGTCCTCGGTGCGGGACATCTCGCTGGGTTCGGTCGCCGCGTCCGCGGTGCTGTCGGACTTCGGGGAGGCGGTGGCGGCGCGGACGGACGGACTGCTGCACATCACCCGCACCCGCGGCGCGGTGGCCGCCGGGTCGCCCGATCTCGCGGCGGTGCTGCGCGAGTCGCCGCGGGCTTACGCGGCGGACGGGGAGCGGGTGGTGCCGGTGGCGGCGCTGGCGACCACCGGACTGCCCCGCTCACCGGCCTGGTTGAGCCGCTTCACCGCGCTCGCCCTGACCGTCGGGCTGCGGCTGCTGGAGCTGGGGGTGGCGCTGGAGGCACACGGCCAGAACCTGCTCGTGGTGCTGTCGGAGGACGGGGACCCGGTGCGGCTGGTCTACCGCGACCTGGCCGATCTGCGGGTGGGCCCGGCGCGGCTGGCCCGGCACGGCGTCCCCCTTCCCGCGCTGCCCGAGCGCATGGTCACGGACGACGAACGCGTGCTGCGGCGCAAGCTGTTCGGCTCGCTGGTGGCGGGCGCGCTGGCGGGGACGGCGGGGTCCGGGCCGGCGCTGCGGGCGGCGCTGGAGAGCGTCGTGCGGGAGCTGCCGCGCACCCCGGACCTGGCCGCGCTGACCGGTGAGCCGCTGCCGGCGAAGGCGCTGACGCTGATGCGCCTGTCGCCGCGCACATCCGGGGACCAGTGGGCGGACCTTCCCAATCCGCTGCGCGACGACGCCTGGTGACACCCCGTTTTGGAACCCGGCACCCCTGATCAATAGGATCCGCCGATGATCAGAAGAAAACGGCCGGTGGCAGGCGCCTGCGCCCTGCTCGCCGCACTGACGGCCGGGCTCGCCTTCCCGGCCGGGGCGGCCGCCGACGAACCCGCGGGCCGGGACGCGCCCAAGGTCAATCTGCTCCTCGACGTGAGTGGCTCGATGCGGGCCAAGGACATCGACGGCCAGTCCCGGATGGCGGCGGCGAAGCAGGCGTTCAACGAGGTGCTGGACGCGACGCCGGAGGAGGTCGAACTGGGCATCCGGACGCTCGGCGCCGACTACGCCGGCGACGACCGCAAGGAGGGCTGCAAGGACACCGCGCAGCTCTACCCGGTCGGCCCCCTGGACCGCACCGAGGCCAAGACCGCGGTGGCCACCCTGGCGCCGACCGGCTGGACGCCCATCGGCCCGGCGCTGCTGAAGGCGGCCGACGACCTCGGAGGCGGCGACGGCTCCAAGCGCATCGTTCTGATCAGCGACGGCGAGGACACCTGCGCCCCGCTCGACCCGTGCGAGGTGGCCCGGGAGATCGCGGCCAAGGGCATCGGCCTGACCATCGACACCCTGGGCCTGGTGCCCAATGCCAAGCTCAGCCGGCAGCTCAGCTGCATCGCGGAGGCGACCGGCGGCACCTACGCCTCGGTCGAGCACCAGGACGAACTCACCGACCGGGTCAACGAACTGGTGGACCGGGCGGCCGAACCCGTGGTCACTCCGGTGGCCGTGCAGGGTGCCGACGCGTGCGCTAAGGCGCCCACGGTGGAGTCCGGCCTCTACACCGACCGCGAGGAGTTCGGTCAGCAGCGCTGGTACCGGGTGGAGCTGCTCGCCGGGCAGGAGCTGCGGGCCTCGGTGAGCGTGGCGGCGGACCGCGCGGTGCGGCCGGACCACGGCGTGCTGCTGCGGGCCGTCACGGTGCACGGCCGGGAGATCGTGCGGGGCGAGGCCGCGGGCAACGGCCGTACGGACGTCCTGTCCACCGGTCTGCGGTACCCGAAGCCCGAGCGGGACGACGACGACGGCGACAAGCCGGCCGCCGAGGTGGTGTGCCTGGCGGTGACCCACTCCTTCTCGGCGGACGCCGGGGTGAAGACCACCCCCGGTCTGCCGCTGGAACTGACCGTCGACGTCGTGGACGGCCCGGACGGCGCGAGCGACGTGGCGTCCTTCGGTCTCGGCCGGGGCTGGTGGCTGCTCGGCGCGCTGGTCGTGACCGGTTTCGTCGCCGGTCTGCTCTGGGGCTGGCTGTCCCGCTGGCGGTTCGCTGTCTGGAGGACCCACTGATGCGCGCGATACGTGTACTGGGCACGGCCCTGCTGACGCTCGGACTGGCCGCGGCCCCCGCTGCGGCCGACTCCTCGCCCTCGCCGGAGGCGTCCGGGGAGGCTGAGGGCCCCACCCGCGCGGGCACCTCGTTCCGTACCGCGACGGAGGTCGAGCAGGGGCTGACCGCCACCGCGCGCGCCTCCACGGGCGACTACCTGTACTGGTCCTTCCCCGCGGACGCCGGACAGCGCCCCACGGTGCGGGCGACGGTGAAGCTGCCGGAGAGCCACGCGGCCGAGACCTGGCAGGTCGACGTGTACGACGGTCTGCGCCGCCGCCAGGCCTGCCAGTACGGGGCGCAGACCCGCACAGCGGCCCCCGGCGCGCCCTCGGTGGAGCTGGAGTGCGTGCTGCGCACGGTCCGCGCCTGGTCGGAGCCGTGGGCCGACGACCCGCTGCCGGGCACGTACTACGTGCGGCTCACCGCGCTCAGGCTGTCGACGTCCGACCTGGGGCAGCCGGTCTCCGCCGAACTGCGGGTGGAGTCCCAGGACATGGGCGGCGCGGCGGCGGTGGACGGCACGCTGTCCGAACCGCTGGTGCCGGGCATCGCGATCCGTGCGGAGCAGGACCTGGCGGAGGACGACGACTCGCCCACCGCGGTCCTGGCCGGCCTGGAACCGGAGGACGGCTGGACGTCCGGCTGGTGGTCCGACCGCTGGATCTGGACCGCCGCGGGCGGCGCGCTGGCCGCGCTCGCCGGTGTCGCCGGCTACCGCCTGACGAGGGGTTCCGGGCGTCCGCCCGGAGTGCCGCCGACGGCGTGACACCCTCCCGGAAGGCCCGCCCCGTGCGGGCCTTCCGCCGTTCCCCTCACCCCTCCCGCAGCTCCTTGGCCAGCGGGGACCCACCCGTCACCTCGACCCGTCCGGCGCGGACGGCGTCGGTCAGGCTCAGCTCGCCGCGACCGACCGCCGTACAGGTGGCGGTGTCCAGGGACAGCCGCGCGTCGGGCTCCCCCGGGGCGGGGCCGTCCCCGTAGACGGGTCCGGCACCGGCACCGGCGTGCAGGTGGAACACCCCTTCGTCGAGCCGGACTTCGACGAGTCCCGTCGTGTCACCCAGGGCCCGCAGCAGGGGCAGCGCGAACCAGTGGGCGCGCACCGCGTCCGTGGGACGCCGATCCCCGAGTTCGGCCTCGCCCCAGGCGCCGAGGGCCTGGAGGACGGGGAGCAACGCGCCGCCGCGGGCGGTGAGTTCGTAGACGTAGGCCGCGCCGGGCGGGGGGAGGCGGCGGCGGGTGGCGAGACCGTCGCGTTCCATGTCCTTCAGCCGCGAGGCCAGCATGTCCGTGCTGACGCCCGGCAGGTCCGCGTGCAGGTCGGTGTAGCGCCGCGGGCCGGCGAGGAGTTCGCGGACGATCAGCAGGGTCCAGCGGTCGCCGACGGTGTCGAGCGCACGCGCGGCGGAACAGTACTGGTCGTAGCTTCGGCGTGGTGACATGCGACGCAGTCTAGACATGTTGTTGGACTTTCCAAGCTCCCACTTGGTAAAACCAAGCAACACCAGAATCCGGAGGGGCGCATGGAGTTCCGGCAGTCGAGCAAGCTCAGCGAGGTCTGTTACGAGATCCGCGGTCCGGTGATCGAGCACGCCGACGCGCTGGAGGAGGCGGGGCACAGTGTGCTGCGCCTGAACACCGGCAACCCGGCCCTGTTCGGCTTCGAGGCACCGGAGGAGATCCTCCAGGACATGATCCGGATGCTGCCCCGGGCGCACGGCTACACCGACTCCCGCGGTGTGCTCTCCGCCCGCCGCGCGGTCGCCCAGCGCTACCAGACGCTGGGCCTCGAGGTCGACGTGGACGACGTCTTCCTCGGCAACGGCGTCTCCGAGCTGGTCTCGATGGCCGTGCAGGCACTGCTGGAGGACGGCGACGAGATCCTCGTTCCCGCCCCGGACTTCCCCCTCTGGACGGCGGCGACCACCCTCGCCGGCGGCAAGGCGGTCCACTACCTGTGCGACGAACGGGCCGACTGGTACCCGGACCTGGACGACATGGCCGCGAAGATCACGGCCCGCACCAAGGCCGTGGTCATCATCAACCCCAACAACCCGACGGGCGCCGTCTACCCGAAGGAGGTCGTCGAGGGCATCCTCGACCTCGCCCGCCGCCACGGCCTGATGGTGCTGGCCGACGAGATCTACGACCAGATCCTCTACGACGACGCCGTGCACCACTCGGCCGCCGCGCTCGCCCCCGACCTGGTGGTCCTCACCTTCTGCGGCCTGTCCAAGACCTACCGCGTGGCGGGCTTCCGCTCCGGCTGGCTGGTGGTCACCGGCCCCAAGCAGCACGCCAGGGACTACCTGGAGGGCCTGACCATGCTGGCCTCCATGCGGCTGTGCGCCAACGCGCCCGCCCAGTACGCCATCCAGGCCGCCCTCGGCGGACGGCAGTCGATCCGTGAACTGACCGCGCCGGGCGGCAGGCTGCGCGAACAGCGGGACGTCGCCTGGGAGAAGCTGAACGAGATCCCCGGCGTGAGCTGTGTGAAACCCAGGGGCGCGCTGTACGCGTTCGCGCGCCTGGATCCGAAGGTGCACCGGATCCACGACGACGAGAGGTTCGTCCTCGACCTGCTGCTCCGGGAGAAGATCCAGGTGGTCCAGGGCACCGGCTTCAACTGGCCGTCCCCCGACCACTTCCGCATCCTCACCCTCCCCCACGCGGACGTCCTGGAGACGGCGATCGGCCGCATCGGCCGCTTCCTGAGCGGCTACCGGCAGTGAGGCGCCCGGGGGGAACCGACGGGACGGTGATCGCGTCGGATCAGGGCATGAGGGAACACAGAGCGGGCTGCTTCGGGCTGCTCCTGGCAGCCGCGGGCGCCGTCATGGCGGTGCTCGCCTGGGCACCGAAGGCACGGGTCAGCGTCCACGGCGGCTTCGAGGGCATGCACCGGGATCTGAGCGTCCTCTACGTCGACCTGCCCCTCATCGCCGCCGGCGGCGCGCTCGTCCCGCTCGCCGCCTGGCTGCTCGCCCTGCGTGCGCTGCGCCGCCCCTGGCTCGCGGCCCTGATCGCGGCGGGCGCCTTCGCACTCGGCGTCTGGGGCCTGCTCAGCTGGTGGATGCCCTATCGGCGACCCGAGTTCATGGGCTAGGGACACCGCCGGCGCCGGTACGCGGGGTCACGCGCCCCCGCGGTCCGGCTCCGTCCGGGTCGCGCCGCGCGGGGAACCGTGTGGCATCATCCGGGCCCAGGCCCTCACACCCCGTGAGTCGCCGGCGTTGGCCGAGAAGGCGCTGGGAGGAACCCGATGACCGACCGTCCGTCAGGGCACCGTCCCGCCTTCGCCCCCCATCAGGGGGCCGCCTCCCTCCCCCACCGGGGGGCCGCCTTCCTCCCCCACGCCCCCGGACGCCGATGAGCCGGCCGCCCACCGCCGCGCAGCGCCGTCTCGTCGAGGCCGCCGATCCCGTGACCGGGCGGCTCAAGGGGACGCCGGCGCAGCTCGCCGCGCTGGTGCGGCACGGGCTGGCGTTCCGTCACCCGAGGCCGCCGCACGACCACTTCCTGACCCCGGCCGGGCACCGGATCCGGGAGGCGGAACCGGAGGCCGGGCCGTCGGGTCCGCCCGCCACGGCCGGTGGGTTCGCGGCCCGGGCGGGCGGCGAGGAGACGGCGCCCGCGGACGGTCCCGCCCGGCTCCGGGAGGTGCGCGGCGCCTGGCAGGGCATGCTGGAGCTGCGCCGGATGACCAACCCCGACGGGGCGACGGACCGGCCCTGCGGCTGGGAGCGCTCGCATCTGGTGCGGGCCGCCGCGCTCGCCCTGGAGGCCGCCGGGCACCGCCCGGCCGGCGCGGACCCCGGGGACGGCGGTTACCGCGTGCGGGAGACCCCGCAGCCGGAGGCGGTCGCCGTGTACGAGCCGGACGGCGAGGCGCTGCGGGCCTGCGCGGCCACCCTGGAGCGGGCGGGCTGGCAGGCCGGGGAGTACACGGAGCCGAGGACGCGGGCACGCTATCTGCTGGCCTCGCCGCGGCGCGTGTGAGGCCCGTGCCAAGATCGGTGGGTCGGGCAGGGCAGTCGAACAGGCATGAAGGGGACAGCCGCGATGAGCGAGCCGTTTTCCGTCCGTGTGACCGTGCGCGGATACGAGACCGACGTGCAGGGCCACCTCAACCAGGCCGTGTACCTCAACTACGCCGAGCACGCGCGCTGGTCGCTGCTCCAGGCGGCCGGGATCACCCAGTCCGGCCTGATCTCCCAGGGCGTGGGACCGGTCGCCCTGGAGACCACCATCCGCTACCGGCGGGAACTGCTCGCCGGTGACGAGGCCGACGTGAGCTGCGCGTTCCTCTGGAGCGGCGGCAAGATCTTCACCATGGAGCAGACGATCACCCGGGCCGACGGCACCGTGGCCGCCGAGCTCACCGGCGTCGGCGGGCTGATGGACCTGAAACTGCGCAAGCTGGTGCCGCGTCCGGAGGACGTCTTCCGGGGCCTGGCGAAGGATCCGGCCCCGTTCGGGCTGTAGCCGGGGTTTCACTCTTTGAAAGTTTCCGCCGCCCGGATCCCAAGTTTCCAGGCCATCCGCTCCTACAGTGGACCAGACCACCAGCGAGGAACGAAGGCTCTTTACAGGCCCGGAATCTACGTGCGTAACTAATGACGCGCGCACGTCAAATGCGAGTCCCGCAGCACGGATCTGCCCAGGTGGCAGCGGCCGACGTCACCTCCTTCGCTCATCCCCACATGTGTCCAGGAGGCAGCCCCATGTTCTCTCTCCCCCGCCCCCCGCACGGCACCCGCAGACGCACCGTCACGGCACTCGGCGTCCTCGGTGCCGCCCTCGCCCTGACGGTCACCACCGTCGGCGGCGCGACGGCCGCACCCCGGCCGGACCGGGACCGCGTCACCGTCGAACCCGGCGAGGCGTACATGGGTGCGGGCGCCCGCGTCCACGGGGCCGTCCCCGCCGGTGAGCCGTCGCGGGGCGTCCTGGCCCCGACCGACGGCGTCCAGGGCATCGACGTCTCCCACTGGCAGGGCGCCATCAACTGGACCTCGGTACGCGGCTCCGGCATCCAGTTCGCCTGGATGAAGGCGACCGAGGGCACGGGCTACAAGGACCCGCGCTTCAACACCAACTACCCCGCCGCCCACGCCGCGGGCGTGATCCGCGGCGCGTACCACTTCGCCCTCCCCAACGCCTCCGGCGGCGCCACCCAGGCGAACTACTTCGCCACCAACGGCGGCGGGTGGTCACGCGACAACCTGACCCTCCCCGGCGTGCTGGACATCGAGCACAACCCCTACGGGGCCATGTGCTACGGCCTGTCCACCACGCAGATGCGCACCTGGATCAACGACTTCTACACCACCTACAAGGCGCGCACCAGCCGTGACGTCGTCATCTACACGACG
This sequence comes from Streptomyces pilosus, assembly GCF_014649835.1. Classification (GTDB taxonomy): domain Bacteria; phylum Actinomycetota; class Actinomycetes; order Streptomycetales; family Streptomycetaceae; genus Streptomyces; species Streptomyces pilosus. The sequence goes on from NZ_BMTU01000004.1 coordinate 112,616, forward strand.
GCGAGCTGGTGGAACACCTGCACCGGCAACTGGACCGGCATGTCCGCCAAGAGCCCGCTGTGGGTGGCGCACTGGACCTCCGCCTCCGCCCCGGCCCTCCCCAGCGGCTTCCCCACCTGGACGGTGTGGCAGTACACCAGCACCGGTTCGGTCGGCGGCGTCGCCGGTGACGTGGACCGCAACAAGTTCAACGGCTCCCGCGACCGGCTCCTGGCGCTCGCCAACAACACCTGACGGCACCGGGCCCGCCCCGCACACGCTCGGGGGAGCCGGCGGCGGTCCGCCGTCCGCTCCCCCGCGCCCGCTTCCCCCCACCTCTCCCCTCCGACGAGGAGCGACCGTGCACCCCGAGAACGCTTCACGACGCCGCCTGCTGATCGCCGGCGCGGCCGGTCTGGCCGCCGCCACCGCCCTGCCGGGCCTCGCGCACGCGCGGGGGACCGACGCCGTCGAGCCGGACATCGACTCCACCGCGGACTGGGGCGCACGCGCCCCGCGGGGCACGATCAGCCTCCTCCCGTACCGGCCGAGCAGGATCGTCGTCCACCACACGGTGAGCACCAACTCGAACGACTTCTCCCGCGCCCAGGCCCACGCGCACGCCCACTGGGTGCAGGACCTGCACCTGGACAAGAACCGCTGGGTGGACACCGGGTACCACTTCCTGGTCAGCCGGGGCGGCTGGATCACCGAGGGCCGGCACGGCAGCCTCCGGGCGCTGACCGGAGGCCGGAACTTCGTCCTCGGCTCCCACACCTCCGGACAGAACGACTACGCCGTCGGGATCGCGTGCGAGGGCGCCTACCACGCGGGCGCGGTACCGCCGGGCGCCCAGTGGGACGTCCTGGTGGCCCTCTGCGCGTACACCTGCGCGCGCTACGGCATCCCCTCCACACAGCTCTACGGCCACAAGGACTACGGCGCGACCCTCTGCCCGGGCGTGTACCACGACCTGCTCCCCCGGCTGCGGGAGGAAGTGGCGGCGGCCCGGGGGGCGCAGCCGTCCACGCGGACGGGGCTCAGGCCTCCGCGGTGATCCGGGACAGGCGACGGGCCTCCGCGCGGGTGGTGCGGGCCATCTCGTCCTCGTCGGCGGTGAGCAGGCGGCCGTTCTCGACGATCTGGCGGCCGTCGACGAAGGACGCGGTGACCGGGGCCGCCGCGCCGAGGACCAGCGCGGTCACCGGGTCGGCGATGGAGGCGTGGGCGAGGGTGTCCATCCGCCACAGCACCAGGTCGGCGAGCTTGCCCGGCTCCAGGGAGCCGATCTCCCCCGCGCGGCCCAGCACGCGGGCCCCGCCGTGGGTGCCCAGGCGCAGTGCCTGACGGGCGGTCAGGGCGGCCTCGCGGTGGGCGCCGAGACGGTTGACGAGGAGGGCGTTGCGCAGCTCGGTGTGGAGTTCGCCGGACTCGTTGGAGGCGGTGCCGTCCACGCCGAGGCCGACGGGGACACCGGCCGCGAGCATGTCGGGGACGCGGGCGATGCCCGCGGCGAGGCGGGCGTTGGAGGAGGGGCAGTGGGCGACGCCGGTCCCCGTACGGGCGAAGGCGGCGATGTCGGAGTCGTTCATGTGGACGCAGTGCGCCATCCACACGTCCTCGCCGAGCCAGCCGGTGGACGCGAAGTAGTCGGTCGGGCCCATGCCGAACAGCTCGTGGCAGAACTTCTCCTCCTCCACGGTCTCCGACCCGTGGGTGTGCAGCCGCACACCGAGACGGCGTGCCAGTTCGGCGCCCTCGCGCATCAGGTCGGTGGAGACGGAGAAGGGGGAGCAGGGGGCGACGGCGACCTGGGTCATGGCGCCGAAGGAGGCGTCGTGGTACCGCCGTACGGTCTCCTCGGTGGCGGCGAGGGCGTCGTCGAGGCTCTCGACGGCGAAGTCCGGGGGGAGCCCGCCGTCCTTCTCGCCGCGGTCCATGGAGCCGCGGGCGAGGGTGAAGCGGACCCCCATGTCGCGGGCGGCGGTGACGATCCCGGCCGACAGGTCGCCGGAGCCGCGGGGGAAGACGTAGTGGTGGTCCATGGCGGTGGTGACGCCGCCGCGGGCCATCATGGCGAGCGAGCCGCGGGCCGCGGCGCGCACCATCGGCTCGTCGATGCGCGCCCAGGTCGGGTAGAGCGCGACGAGCCAGTCGAACAGGTTGTGGTCGGTGGCCAGGCCCCGGGTGATCCACTGGTAGAAGTGGTGGTGGGTGTTGACCAGGCCGGGGGTCGCCAGGTGCCCGGTGGCGTCGATCCGCCGTGCGACGTCGCCGAGTCCCCCGGGGGCGGGGCCCGCGCCGAGCGTTTCGATGCGGTTGCCGGCGAGGACGAGGTGCCCGGACGCGTACTCGGTGCCGTCCGCGTCGACGGTCGCGATCGCGCAGTTCTCGATGACGATGCGCCGGTCTGCTGCCATGGTCCGTCCTTCTCGCTGCTGCTGCCGAAAGGGGGTGCGGTCAGGGGCTGGTGAGGTCCACCGGGATCCGCGCCTCGCAGCCCTCCCGCAGGACGGTGCCCTCGATCAGGCCGTAGGGCCGGTCGGCGGCGACGTACACGGCTCCGTCGGCGGTGTCGTTCTCCAGCCCGAACGGCTCCAGGTCCACCAGGAAGTGGTGGCTGTTGGGGAGGGAGAAGCGGACCTCGTCTATCTCTCCGCGGTGGTCGAGGACGCGGGCGCCCATCCGGTGGAGCGTCTGCTGGAGCGAGCGGGAGTAGGTCTCGGCGAAGGCCTCCAGCAGGTGCCGTCGGACCTGCTCGTAGGAGTCGTCCCAGTCGGGGGCCGGCTGGTCGTCGCCGGTCCAGTTGAACCGCCAGCGGCCGGAGACCGAGGTGGCGAGGATGCGGTCGTAGGCCTCCTCCAGCGTGGTGTACCTGTCCTTGACGTAGCCCCGGAACTCGGAGTCGGTGGAGTTCAGGACGGTCAGGTCCTTCAGGCCGGAGACCACCTCCCACCGTTCGCCGTCGTAGGTGATCTGCGTCAGGCGGGTCTCCTGGCCCTTGCGGACGAAGGAGTGTCCGGCCCTGCCGGCGTCGGGGACCGCGATGCGTTCCCAGGCGTACTCCTCGACGCGGACGCGGGCCCGGTGGATGGCGTCCTGGGAGGTGACGAAGTGGCGGGCGAGGTGGATGCCGAACTGCTCGGCCGACTCGACGCCGTGCTCCTTGGCGAAGGCGAACACGGTGTTCTTGGTGGTGTCGGTGGGCAGGACGTTCGCGTTCGATCCGGAGTAGTGGACCTCCTCCATGTCGCCGGAGAGGGCGATGGAGACGTTCAGGTCCTTGATGTGGTGGGTGGCGCCGTCCCGCGTGATCTTGACGACCCGGTTCTCGGCCTTGCCGTACTGGTTCTGTCCCAGGATCGTGGGCATGGTGTGCTAGCTCCCTCGGTAAACGGAGTAGCCGAACGGGCTGAGCAGCAGCGGCACGTGGTAGTGCTCGCCCGGGACGACGGCGAAGGTGACCGCCACCTCCGGGAAGAACGCTCCGGTGCCGCCGTCCCGGTCCGCGGGGGCGTCCTGCCGCGCGTCGGCCCGCCCCTCGGCGCCCCTGGCGTCGAAGTACGGCTCCACGGCGAAGTCCAGCCGTACGTGGGTGGTTCCCTCCGGCAGGGCCGGCAGGTCCGCGCACCGCCCGTCCGCGTCGGTGGCGGAGCCGCCGAGTCTCCGCCAGCCGGCCTCCCGGCCCGGGCGGGCGGAGAGGTGGACGGCGACGCCCCCGGCGGGGCGTCCGACGCTGGTGTCCAGGATGTGCGTGGACACGGAGGCGGTGGTGTCGGTGCTCATGTGCGTCAGTCCTCTTCGACGTCGACGAGGCGGGCCAGCCGGATGCGGTTGATCTTCCCCAGTTCGGTGCGGACGATCCCGCGCTCCTTCTCCGGCGCGTTGCCGAGGCGTTCCCGGACGGCGTCGCGCATCTGCTCGCCGGTCCGGCCGGTGGCACAGACGAGGAACACGTGGCCGAACCTCTCCTGGTAGGCCAGGTTCAGTTCGAGCATCTCGGCCCTCAGCTCGTCCGGGGCCGCGGCCATGCCGCTCTGCTCCCGCGCGGAGGCCCGGTCGCCGGGCCGGGGGCGGCCGATCGGCGGGTGCGCCGCCATCGCCTCGTCGAGGTCCGCGGCGGTCAGCCCGGCCGTGGCGGCGTCACTGGCGGCGTACAGCTCGTCGGCGGTGGCACAGGGGCGGGCGGCGAGCACCCGGCGGACCCAGGCGTCGGCGGCGCACACCTCGCGGAGTACGGCGAGCGCCGCGGGCTCCGCGAGGGCGTTGAACCGGGCCAGGCCCGGGGGCGTGGGTGTCGACGTCACGGGAGCCTCCGTGGCCGCGGACGGCCTGATGCTGCGAACGGGCGTGCCGACAGTGAACGCCGTCACGGACCACGCGTCAACAGTTTGTTGAAAAGTGGCGGGCGCGGAGGAGGACCCCGCCCGGGGAGGGTCAGGCGCCCTTGTCGCGGTTGAGGTAGTTGTAGACGGTGAAGCGGCTGACCCCCAGCGCGCTCGCCACGGTCTCCACGCCGTGCCGCACGGCGAAGGCCCCGCGCGCCTCCAGACCGCGCACGACCTCCTGTTTCGCCCTGCGGTCCAGGTCCGCCAGCGGCACGCCCCTGCGGCGTTCGAGGGCCGCGAGGATGTGGTCGAGGGAGTCGCCGAGCTGCGGCAGCCGCACGGCGACGACGGCGGCGCCCTCCCAGGAGAGCACGACGTCGTCGGTGCCCGCCTCGTCCGGCGGGAGCATCTCCCCGCCCATGGCGTCGACCAGCGGCTTGACCGCCGCGATGAAGGCGTCCTCGCCGGCGCCGGTCACCGGTCGTCCTCCCCGACCACGTTGACCTGCAGCGAGATGCGGGTGGCGCCGGCCGTCAGGCTCCGGCGCAGCAGCGCGTCCACGGCGGTGAGCACCGCGTCGGCGCCCCCCTCGCCGGTGTTGCCGAACGGGCCGACGTCCACCACGTCCAGTTCGGCCGCCTCGATCACCTGCCGGGCCACCACGGCGTGCGCGGGCGCCTCGTCCAGGTCGAAGGGCTCGGTCGTGAACTCCACTCTCAGTCGCACGGGGCCCAACCTAGCCGCTGCGGCGCGGGCGGGGGAGCCACGTCGCGCCCACCGCTCCCGGCCGCGGGCGGGCTTCCGGGGTGCGCGACGGCGCGCGGCGCAGCAGCCTGGAACCATGGCAGAACCGACGGAGCACCCCCACATCGTGGTGCACTCCCCCGCGCTGGACGGGTCCCGGCGGGTGACCTCGGGCGACGAGACACTGGGCCTCGCCACGCACGCCGACGACGTGGGCGAGATCCTCCGGCTGGCCGACCTGTACGTCACCGACGTCGAGGGGAGCGACCTCATCGAGTGGCAGGGCGGCGGCCCCGACGACTGGCCCGGACTGTCGGAGCACCACGAGCCGTGAGCACCGGTACGGCATCGGCCGTAGCCCGGCTACGGCACCCTCAAATCAACCTCTGAAGACGGCCCCGAAGGGCTTCGGCCGTCCCCGCCGAGGGGCACACTCCTCCCACACGGGGCCCGCCGGCACGGGGGCGGCGGGCCCCTGTCGACGGGGGGGGCCTGCCATGGCCGACACCGGGCGCGTCCGGGGGACGCCGCACGAGATCGCCCTGCTGGCCGGCGGCCCGCGCGCCGCGGTCACCGTCGCCGTCGTCGCCCTGCACCTGCGGGGCGCCGTCGAGGCGGGCGCGCCCGGCACGGTACGCGCGGTCGACGGCGAGGCGGGGCGGGCCCTGCCGCCGCTCCCGGCACCGGGAAGCGAGCCGGGGGCCCTCACGGGAGCGATGCGGGCGGCGTACCTGGAGAGCGCGGTGTACCACCGCCTGGCGGAGCCGTCCGCGATACGGGAGCTGGTCCGGGACCTGGACATCCGGTGGGCGGTGGCCGAGCTGCGCGTCGGGCTGGCGGAGGCGGGGATGCTGCGCTACCCGCTGCTGGGGTCCACCAGGGCGGCCCGGCGCCGGCTCCAGGTGCTGCGCAAGGCGTTCCCGCTGCCGGCGAGCAGGCGCGACCTGCCGGACGACGAGCGGCTGCTCGCCGTCGCCCTGCACGGCGAGACCGCGCTGCGGGTCCTCGTGCCCCGCTTCGCCCTCCGGGCGGGACTGACCGAGCGGGTGAGCCTCCGCCACCGGCGCCTGCTCCGCCACTCGCCCCGCGGTGACGCCTACGGCAGCGCCGGGCACCTCTCCTGCGGCGGCGGCTCCGGCGGGGGGTGCGGGGGCGGCGGCCCGGACTGAACCCGGCGGGCGCCGGCCGCCGGGTTCAGTCCGGGCAACCGCCGGACAACGGGGGCCTCGTGGAGGACGATGGGCAGCGCCTCGAGAACACGGGAGTGGGGTCATGCCCGAGAGCGTGCCGGTGCGCTGTCCCGCCTGTCGGCGCGCGCACCGCTTCACGGCACCGTCGTACCCCTGCGCCTGCGGTGCGCCCGTCGCGCCGCCGCTGGACCTCGACGGGGTGCCCGGCACCGTCGGCCACCGCGCCTGGCGGGAGGAGTGGATCACCCTGCGCTGCGGCTGCTGCGGGCTGCGCGGTGAGTGGCCCCGGCCGGAACTGGGCTGCCCGTGCGGCACCGTGCTGCGGATCCCGGTGGCGGGCCCGGAAGCCGCCGCCGTCCTCACCGGCCGGCCCGCGCGCCCCGCCTTCCGCCCGGTGCCGATCCGCACCGCCCGGGACGCGGTCACGGCCGCCGTGCTGCATCTGCGGCGCCTCGGCCACGAGGACGTCCGGCGCGCGGACCAGCGGCCCCCGTCCGGCATCGGGCTGGCGGGCCGGGGCGTGCTGGCCCACGTGGACCCGTCGGACCGGCCGGCGACCCCGCGGGACGTGGAGTGCCTGTGGCTGACGGCGATGACGGAGTCGTCGGCGTGTCTGCACTTCTCCCTCGCCGGGTACGCCGAGGAGGCCCGGGCCCGCGCCGACACCCTGGGCGTCCCGCTGTTCCTGCTCGGCCTCGACGGCGCCGCGCGGCCGGTGAACGCCGCCGCCGACGCGCTGGACGCCGACGGGGCGTGAAATCCCGGCGACGCGGCCGCCGCCGGCGCCCGATACTCGGCGGATGCGCATCCGTCCCGCCGCCCCAGGCGACCTGCCCGCCCTCCAGGAGATCGAACGGGCGGCCGGCGCGCCGTTCCGCGACCTCGGCATGCCGGAGGTCGCCGACGACGCTCCCCCCGCGCTGGACACGCTGGAGCGCCACCGGCGGGCGCACCGCTGCTGGGTCGCGGTCGAGGACGGGCGCGAGGACCGCCCCGTCGCCTATCTGATCGCCGAACCGGTGGACGGCGCGCTCCACGTCGAGCAGGTCTCCGTCCACCCGGCCGCGGCCCGCCGGGGCGTGGGCCGTGCCCTGCTCGCCCGTGCCGCGGACCGGGCGCGCGCCGACGGCCTGACCGCGCTGACGCTGACCACGTTCGCCGAGGTCCCGTGGAACGCCCCGTACTACGCGCGGCTGGGTTTCCGCACCCTCTCCGAGGCCGAACTCACGCCGGGGCTGCGGCGGATCCGCGCCGAGGAGGCCGCGCACGGTCTCGACCGGTGGCCGCGCGTGTGCATGCGCGCCGCCGTCCCGCCCGCCGGCCGGGGCGGCGCGGAGCTGCCGGAACGGCGGCCGGACGCACAGGTCCCGCCGGGCCCGGAGCCGGGCTCCGGTCAGGACTACCGGAGGCAGGTGCGCTGACCGGCACCGCGGCGGCGGCACCGGGGGGCCGTCGGACCGGTGCCGTCGGCGTGCGGCGGGGGCCCGGTCAGCGGAGGTCCTCCTCGCGGTACTCGCCGGTGGAGCCCGCCGCCGTGGCCTCGCGCAGCGCGATGCGCCGGATCTTGCCGGAGACGGTCTTGGGCAGCTCGCCGAACTCCAGCCGGCGGATCCGCTTGTACGGGGCGAGCACCGAGCGGGAGTGCTCGAAGATCACCTTCGCGGTGTCCGGGCCGGGCTCCCAGCCCTCCGCGAGCACGACGTACGCCTTGGGCACGGCCAGCCGCAGCTCGTCCGGGGCGGGGACGACCGCCGCCTCGGCGACCGCCGCGTGCTCCAGCAGGGCGCTCTCCAGCTCGAAGGGGCTGATCTTGTAGTCACTGGCCTTGAAGACGTCGTCGCTGCGCCCGACGTACGTCAGGTACCCGTCCTCGTCGCGCGCGCCGATGTCACCCGTGCGGTAGTAGCCGCCGGACATCACCTCCGCCGTGCGGTCCGGGTCCCCGTGGTAGCCGGTCATCAGGCCCACCGGCCGGCCGGAGAGGTCGAGGGCGATCTCTCCCTCGGCGGCGCCGGGCGCGCCCGTGACCGGGTCGAGGAGTTCGACGCGGTAGCCGGGGCCGGGGCGGCCCATGGAGCCGGGCTTGAGGACCTGGCCGGGACTGTTGGACACCTGCACGGCCGTCTCGGTCTGCCCGAAGCCGTCCCGGACGGTGACGCCCCAGGCGCTCCTGACCTGCTCGATGACCTCGGGGTTGAGCGGCTCGCCGGCGGCGACGACCTCGCGCGGCGGGGTGCGCAGCCGGCCGAGGTCGGCCTGGACCAGCATGCGCCACACCGTGGGCGGGGCGCAGAAGGTGGTGACGCCCGCCTTGTCCATCTCCGCCATCAGCCGGGGCGCGTCGAAGCGGGTGTAGTTGTGCAGGAAGACGGTGGCCTCGGCGTTCCACGGGGCGAAGAGGTTGGACCAGGCGTGCTTGGCCCAGCCGGGCGAGGAGATGTTGAGGTGCACGTCGCCGGGGAGCAGACCGATCCAGTACATGGTCGCCAGGTGCCCGACCGGGTACGAGGTGTGGGTGTGCTCGACCAGCTTGGGCCGGGCGGTGGTACCGGAGGTGAAGTACAGCATCAGCGGATCGTCGGCGAGGGTCGGCCCGTCGGGCGTGAACCGCTCGGCGGCGGCACGGGTGTCGGCGTACGGCAGCCAGCTCCCGCCGGCTCCCTCCCCTACGGCGATCCGGGTGTAGTCGCCGGGGACCTCGTCGAACTTCGCGGTGTCCGCGGCGCGCGCGATCACGTGCGCCAAGCCGCCCCGGTCGACCCGGTCCCGCAGATCGGCGGGGCCGAGCAGCGGGGTGGCCGGGACGACGACGGCGCGCAGCTTCATCGCGGCGAGGGCGGTCTCCCACAGCTCGGCCTGGTTGCCGAGCATGACCAGCACCCGGTCCCCGGCGGTCACGCCCCGCTGCCGCAGCCAGGTGGCGACCTGGTCGGAGCGGCGGGAGAGCGCGGCGAAGCTCAGCCGGGTCTCGTCGCCGTTCTCCTCCACGAGGTGCAGGGCGGTGCGGTCGCTGCCGTCCGCGATCACGTCGAACCAGTCGAGCGCCCAGTTGAACCGGTCGAACCGGGGCCAGGCGAAGTCACGATAGGCGGTGGTGTAGTCCTCCCGGTGTTCCAGCAGGAAGTCCCGGGCCCTGCGGAACGCGTCCGTCCCCGTTGTCATGTCTCCTCCTCGTGCCCGACCATGGCCGGGCGGCTCCCGGTCATCGTGCATTCCGTGACCCTGGTCTCACCACCCCCGGACGGGCGGAGTGCGTCGCGCGGACGCCGCATGGGAGGGGCGAACAGGTGAACGCCGACCCGACGAGGGCGGGGGCGGGCGGCGGCCGCGGCCCGGCGGGCGGGGTGGTTGCCCCGGTTTCGAGCGGTGATGACCCGTACTGGGCATTACCAGGGGTACATGTTTGGATTTATCGTTGCCGCGCCCGCTGTAATTTGCCTCACTGCACCGTCCGTCCGGAATTAAGGAGCCTGTTGCCTAATATTGGCCAGGACACGCCACACGGAGGGGAGCGGTGACCGTGCGACGGGACTTCAAGGAGTCTGCCAGGTACCGCCCCGACCTGGTCATCGGCAGGGAGGAGCTGTTCTCCGACGCGCGGGAGCAGCTCGCCCGAGGGGGCAGCGTGCTGCTCCACGGGCCCGCCGGAATAGGAAAGTCGACCGTGCTGCGGGCACTCGCGGCGGAAAACGCCGGGGCGGCGCGCACCGTGCTGCGCTGTTCGGCCACCGAGTCCGAATCCCATCTTCCGTTCCTGGCGCTGGCCGACCTGTTCGGCCTGGTCCTCGACGAGGTGGCCCCCCGGCTGCCCGCCGCCCAGCGCACCGCCCTGGAGTCGGCGCTCACCGGACGCGGCGAGTCCACCCTCCAGCGGGACGGGCTCGCGCTGCGGCTCGCGGTGCTGTCCACGCTGCGCGCGCTGGCCGACGAGGGGCCGGTCCTGGTCGTCGCCGACGACCTTCAGTGGCTGGATCCGGCCAGCGCCGAGCTGCTCGGCTTCGCCGCGCGGCGGCTGGGCGACAGCCCGGTCCGGATGCTGTGCGCGGTGCGCACGGACGGCGAGGAGTACGACCGTCACCTGCGCGCCTGCCCGCCGGACACGCTCGCGGTGCGGCTCGGCCCGTTCTCCCGCACGCAGGTCTCCGCGCTGCTGGACCACCGCGGCTACACCGGCCTGTCCCGCTCCACAGTGCGTGACATCCACCGCACCAGTGCGGGCAACCCGCTGTTCGCGCTGGAGCTGGGCCGCGCCCTCGCGGAGAGTTCCGCCCGGCCCCGCCCGGGCGAGCCGCTGCCGGTGCCGACGTCGCTGCGGGCGCTGGTGCTGAGCCGGCTGGAGATGCTGTCGGACGAGGCGCGCCGCACCCTGCTCGTGGCGAGCGCGGGTGCCCGCCCCACGCTGGCGCTGCTGCACGCGGCCGGCCGGGACAACGCCGAGGCCGAGACGGCCCAGGCCGCCGCCCTGGGACTGCTGGCGACGGACCCGGAGGAGCCGGCCGTACGGTTCGCCCATCCGCTGATCTCGGCCGCCCTGTACGCGGAGGCGCCCGCGCAGGAGCGGCGGGCCGTGCACGCGGCGCTGTCCACGGCGGCGTCCGACCCCATCGAGCGGGCCCGCCACCTGGCGCTGGCCGCGACCGGCGCCGACCCGGAGGTCGCGGCCCGGCTCGCGGAGGCCGCCGCGCTCGCCCGGGACCGCGGTGCGCCGTCGGTCGCCGCCTCGCTCGGGCTGCTCGCCGCCCGGCACACCCCGGCCGACGGCGAGCCGGGCCCGGACGAGCGGCGGCTCCAGGCCGCCGAGGACGCGATCACCGCGGGCGAGGCCGACCTGGCCCGGGACATAGCCAGGGAGGTGCTGACCCGGGCGACGGTGCCGGCGGAGCGGGTGCGGGCCTGGATGGTGGTCATCGAGGCCGCCGGGCAGGCGCTCGGCGAGGTCGACGCCGTCTTCCCGCAGGTGCTGGCCGACGCCGGCGAGGACCCCCGGCTGCTCGCACTGGTCCACTACCAGCTGGCCTGGCGCGAGGTGGTGGTGGACGGCGACTTCGCCAAGTCCCGCCAGGAGGCCGCCCACGCGGCGGAGCTGGCCGCCCGCGGCGGCGACCGGCGCACCGAACTGATGGCGCTGGCCTTCCAGTCGTCCACCGAGACGCTGATGGGCCACCCGGACGCCCCCCGGACGATCCAGCGGGCGCTCCAGGAACCGCAGGACCCCGATGTGGCCTCCCACCACAACGGCGCCGCGATGGCGCGGTTCCGCTGGCTGCTGATGAGCGACCAGTTGCCCGAGGCCCGTACGGCCATCACCGCGCTGCTGCGGGAGGCGCGGCGGCGCGGCATGGTCGAGAGCGAGGTGCACTTCTCGCGGCTGCTCGCCGACACCGAACTGCGCTTCGGGCACTGCGGGCGGGCCCTGGACGTGGCCGGGGAGAGCCTGCGGCTGGCCCGTGACTCCGGCATCGGCGAGAGCGCCTCGGCCATGCTCGCCTCGCTCGCGGAGGCGTCGGGCGGTGACGTGGACCGGGCACTGGCGCTGGCCCGCGAGTCCGCGGACCACGCCGAGGTGGACGGCGACCAGTTGTACCTCTCGCTGTCCCTGGCGGCCCTGGGCTACGCCCAGTTGGTGGCCGGGGACGCGCAGGCGGCCGTGCGGTCGCTGCGCCGGGTGCGGGAGCTGGAGCACGCCATGGGCATCAGCGACCCCGCGCGGGGCCGCTGGCAGGGCGACCTCGCCGAGGCGCTGGTGCGGATCGGGGAGCCCGGCGAGGCGCAGGAGCTCATCAACGTCACCCGGGTGCACGCGGTGCGGCTGAACCGGGCGAGCGTGCTGGCGGTGCTGGACCGCGCGGAGGCCCTGGTGCGCGCCGCGCGCGGTGAACACCAGGCGGCTCAGGCCCAGTTGTTGTCGGCGCAGGACCGGCTCGCCAGGCTGGGCCACGGTCTGGAGGAGGCCCGGGCCGCGTTCGCGCTGGCCCGGCTGCGCTCCCGGAACCCGGGGCCGGGCGGGTACGAGGAGGCGGCCCGGCTGTTCCGGCGCTGCCGCGCGCTGCCCTGGCTGCGTCAGGTGGACAAGGCCGTGGCCGCCGGCCCCGCGGAGGCGGAGCCCGTGCCGGCCGCCACTCCGGCCGTGCTGGACGGGCTCGCCGCGATGGAGCGCCAGGTCGCCGCGCTGGTCATGGAGGGCGCCACCAACCGGGAGATCGCCGGCCGGCTGTTCATCAGCGTGAAGACGGTGGAGGCGACGCTCACCCGCGTCTACCGCAAGCTGGGCATACGGTCCCGGGTGGACATCGTGCGGCTGGCGGCGGGCCGCCGCTCGACCTGACGTCCCCTTCCCGGGGAGGGGACCGAGGGTTTTCCCTGCCCCGCATCGCTTAGGGGGTTCCCTCATTGGGAGGGCTCGCGCCGCGGTCGTAGCGTGAACGCCGTGCCGCCCGCCGGGCACACGGAGGCCGGAGCCCCCGGGCTCGACCTCCAGACCCGCGCGACCCCCCACCGGCAACCCCGTGAGGAGACCCATGTCAGGGCTCGCCCGCGCACCACAGGCAGCCGCCGTGACCGCCCCGGCCGCCTCCTTCGCCCCGCGGCCGACGCGCGGGGCCCGCTCTCCGCGCCACCGCGTTCCCGGCCGCCGGGCGAGCGTTCCCACGAGTTCCTGAGTACCCCTCAGGTCGCAGGCCAGGGGGCGTTGCGGGCTTCCACGAGCAGCCCGCAACGCCCCCTCTCCATGTCCGGCGTCAGCCGCGGACCGTCCCGAAGCGGATGTCGCGGGCCGTGTCCGGGTGCATCACCCGCAGCATCCGCTCGGCCTCCGCCGTGACCTCCTCCCGCCGCGCCCGGCCGAGCGGGGCGAACGGTTCGACGACGAGGGCGTCGGCGTCCAGCCGCCACAGTCCCGCCAGGAACCCGTCGACGAGGAGCGTGCGGTGGGCGACGTTGCCGTTCCAGCTGCGGCCCCGGTACTCGGCCGGTACGACGCGGGTGCGGTCGGCGTGGGAGAGGAGCAGATTGTCGAACTCGGGCAGGAAGCGGGGCGGGGCCGGGGTGTCCGGGTCGGGACGGGGTGCGTCCGGGAGGTCGAAGAGCTCGGTGCCGCCCTCGTCCCGGAAGGTGACGAGCCGGGGACGCAGCCGTTCGAAGGCCTCGCGCAGCCGGGTCAGTCCGGACCAGGTCTGCATGTCCTTCACGGACGCGGGTCCGAAGGCGGCGAGGTAGCGCAGCACCGTGTCGTCGGGCGTCACGGGAGCCGGTTCGGCGGGACGGCCCAGCCAGTGCTCGGCGGTGGTCAGCACGACCTGCCCGCTGTGCCCCCACAGTCCGCGCGGGGTGATCTGCACGAGGGGCAGCCGGCAGCGGGCGGCGATGGCCAGGGCCTGCGGGTCGGCGTCCGGCCACTCGGCCAGCAGGGCCTCGCGCAGCTGTCCCATCGTGCGCGGTTCGGTCTCGACGAGCTCACGGGCGAGGGTGGCGAGCCGGTCCAGGTCGACGCCGGTGAGGCCCGCGCGGAACTGGTGCACCTCGCGGTCACGGGCGGGCTGCACGAGGGGCCGCAGGGTGAGGCAGTCGCGGGCGGTGTGGGTGTGGATCGTCGAGCGCATGGTGACGATGCGGACGACCTCGCGGTCGGCCATCGGCCGGGACAGCGCCTCGGGGGTGAAGTCGTCGAGGCGGGCGGCGAGCGCGTAGTAGGGCGGCTTGACGTTCTGCGCCTGGAGGCCCAGCAGATGGGCGGTGGCGTCCACGGCGGACATCGGGGAGCGGCGCAGCAGCAGCTGCCGCTCCAGCGTGGCCCGGTTGAGGGCCCGGACTCCGAGCACGCCGGCCGACGGGGTGGCGCTCCGCTTGGTCTTCGTCATACCGGCACGTTAGCGGGGCTTGCGGCCAGGTCCTGTCCGCGATGCCGGAACACGTACGCCCATTCGGGACATCCCGCGGCCGGGAGTAACGCCGCGGCGGCCGGACGGCGCTGTCCTCTACGGGCCCGTGCCTCCGTCCCGGTCGTCGCCGGACGGACGGACCGCGCCCGGCACGTCTCCCCCACACAGAAGGACAGGCACTCCGTGACATCCCCTCCCCCCGCCACAGATGATCTGCCGGTCTACGACGGTCTGGTCCGCGAACGCGGTGACGTCGTGGCCGAGGTGCGCGAGGTCGCCGAGCGGGCCCTGGACCAGGCCCGGCGCGGCCTGGCCGGTCACCCCGGCTCCTCCCCCGGCCCGCTCCGGGAGCGGGCGGGGCGCTGAACCCGCGCGGCCCGCGGCCCGGCCGGTTGCGTCGCGCCGGAGCGGGGCACTCGGGGCCGCGTGGACGAACGAGAACGCTCCGGGCCGGGAAGGGTCCTGCTGACCGGGTGGTTCAGCTTCCGCGACGGCGAGGCCACCGCCGGTGACGTGCTGGCGCTGCGCCGGGTGGAGGAGGTACTGCGGGGCTCCGGGACGACGTACGACGTCGCCTGGAGCCCCGGCTTCCTGCCGGACGCGCTGCACCTGGACGCCGTACGGCCCCGTGACTACTCGCATCTGGTCTTCGTGTGCGGGCCGCTGCACGGACCGCAGATCGAGGAACTGCACCGGCGCTTCGCGCACTGCGTGCGGATCGCCGTGGGGACGTCGGTGGTCGACCCGGCGGACCCGGCGGCGACCGGTTTCCACAGCGTGTTGGCGCGGGACGCGCCGGGCCGCGCGCCGTCCGAGGACCTGGCGGCCCGCGCCCCGGCGGTGCCCGCGCGGCCCGTGGTCGGGGTGATCCTCACCCACGGGCAGCAGGAGTACGGGGAGCAGCGGCGGCACGGGCAGGTCGCGGACGCGGTGACCCGCTGGCTGGCCGGGAAGGACTGTGCCCGGCTGGAGCTGGAGACCCGGCTGGACACCCGTGACTGGCATCTGAGCGCGACGCCCGCGCAGGTGCAGTCCGTACTGGCGCGCCTCGACCTCGTGGTCACCGACCGGCTGCACGGGCTGGTGCTCGCGCTGCGGGTCGGCACACCCGTGCTGGCGGTGGACCCGGTGGCGGGCGGCGCCAAGGTGAGCGCGCAGGCCCGGGCGTGCGGCTGGCCGGCGCTGCTGGCGGCGGAGCAGGTGGACGAGCGCCGGCTGGAGCGCTGGTGGGACTGGTGCCTGACCTCGGGGCGGGTGGCCGCGCGGCAGGTCCGTGACGCGTTCCGGGACGGCCGGGCGCCGGACGGGGCGGACCGTCTGCTGGAGGTGCTGGCACCGCACACCTCCGCCGGTTAGCCGCGGGGCCCGTCGGGCACTCAGGCGTCCCGCGGCCGTCGCGGCCCTCGCGGCCGTCGCGGTCCTCCCGGTCGTCCCCAGAAGGAGAGACGGTGTCGCCCGCTCGGCTTTCCGCACACGAACAGCGCGTCCTCGACGGCATCGAGCGGGTCCTGCGCCGCGACCGCCGGCTCGACCGGCGGTTGCGCACCATGACCGTCCACCCGGGCCCCGGCGTGCGCGGCCTCGTGTGCTGCCGCCCCCGCGGGCGGACCGTCGCCGTCCTCCTCGCGGTCTCCGTCACGCTGATGGTGACGGCGATCGCCACCTCGGCGCCGTGGGCGATCTGCTCCTTCGCCGTCCTGTGGCCGTTCACGCTCTTCGCGGCGGTCCGGCTGCTGTGCCGGTGGTCCGGCGGCTGACCGTCCGGGCCCGCGGCGCGCGGCCGGCCTGTGGAGCGGCGGCACGGGCCGGCCGGTGGAGCGGCGGCGCGGGTCAGCCGGTGGAGCGGCGGCGCGGGCCGGCCGGTGGAGCGGCGGCGCGGGTCAGCCGGTGTAGCGGCGGGCCGTGGAGCCGCGCTGGGAGGGTTCCAGCAGACGCAGCCTGGACTCCACCTCGTGGGGCAGGACGCGGCGTTCGCGCAGGACCCAGGGCAGGGCCGCGGCCGCCTCGGCGAAGGCGAGCAGGGAGACCGTGTCGCGCGGCACGGTGCGCGCCAGGTTCAGGGTGCGGCGCAGCGCGGGCCCGGCCGGGCGGCGCAGCCAGGTGAACCACAGGGTGTTGCGGATGCCGTGCCTGCGGCGCAGGGTGGGGTCCCGCGCCGTGGAGGCCTGGTGGTGGACCGTCAGCGCCTCGGCGTAGGTCAGCCACCAGCCGTCGGCCGCGAGGTCGGCGGCCAGCAGTTCCTCCTCGCCGCCCAGCCAGAGCCTCGGGTGGAAGCCGCCGGCGGTGCGGAAGGCGTCGGTGCGCAGCACGGTCGCGGCGGCCAGGAACGAGCCGAGCGCCGGGCCGGGCAGCCAGGACGGGCGGGGCAGGGGCGAGTCGCGCAGCTCGCGGACGATCGGGTCCTCGGTGCCGTCGGGTTCGACGATGATCCGCGCGGTGACCGTGCCGAGCGCCGGGTGCCGGTCGAGCAGGTCGGCGGCGCCGGCCAGGGAGCCGGGCGACCACCAGGAGTCGTCGTCGCAGAAGGCGACGTAGGGGGTGCGGACCTCGCGCACGGCCAGATTGCGGCCCACGGCGCCGAGGTTGCGGCCGGGCCGCAGCAGCCGCATGCCGGGGTGGTGGCGGGCGACGGCCTCGGCGGTGCCGTCGGTGGAGCCGTTGTCGGTGACGATCACCCGCGGCTTCTCGGGGAGCCGGGCGAGGTGGCCGAGGGTGCGCAGGAGTTCGGGACGCCGGTTGTGGGTGATGACGACGACGGTGGTGCGCGGGTCGGTCATGCGGTCGTCCCCTCCAGGAGTCGGGCGGCCCGCTCCACCTGCGGGGGAAGGGGCCTGCGCTCGCGCAGGGCGGCCGGCAGCCGGACCAGGACCTCGCGCAGGGCACGCCGTGCGTGCCGGTCGCCGCGGGCGTCCGCGGCGAGGGCCCCGGTGCGGGCGAGGGCGTAGGGGACGGGGCGGCGCAGCCAGGCGGTCAGCGTCGCGTTGCGGAGCTGGAGCACGGGACGGCCTTCGCGGGGTGCGGGGGACGGGTGGTGGTGGGCGACGACCTCGGGGCAGTGGGTGACGCCCCAGCCGCGCGCGGCGAGGTCGTAGGCGAGCAGCGTCTCCTCGCCGGCGAAGAACAGCAGGCGGTGGAATCCGCCGGCGTCGAGGTAGGCGTCGCGGCGGACGACGGCGCCGCAGGCGAGGAAGCCGAGCACCTGGGTGCCGGGGAGGTCGGTGGCCGGGCCGAGCGGTGAGCCGGCGAGGACGTCGTTGAGCGGGTCGGGGGTCTCGGCCGGGCCGACGAGCGTCCGGGCGGCGATCAGGCCGAGCCGGGGATGCGCGTCGAACAGTTCGGCCGCCCGGCCGAGGGATCCGGGCGCCCACCAGGAGTCGTCGTCGCTGAACGCCACGTACGGGGTGGTGAGGGCGCGGGCGCCGTGGTTGCGGGCCAGGGCGCCGTGGTTCACGGGGAGCGCCAGGAGGCGCACCTCGGGGAAGTCGCGGGCGACCATCTCCCGGGTTCCGTCGGTGGAGGCGTTGTCGGCGACCAGGATCTCGGGCCGCTCGGGCAGTTCCAGCAGCCGCCGCAGGGTGCCGGCGAGCCGGTCGCGGCGGTCGCGGGTGGCGATGACGACGCCGAGGGGGCGGTGGCCGGTCATGGGGTGCTCCCCTCGGGCAGGCGGGTCAGGGCGTGGAGGACCTCGTCGGGGGTGATGCGCAGGAGGGCCGGGCCGGGGCGGTCGCCGTGGGGGTCGCCCGGCGGGCCGTGCCACAGCGCGGTGTGGCGCGGCAGCGCGGGCGGCCCCCACTGGCTGGGCGGGACCGGGCCGAACAGGGTGACGGTCGGGGTGGCGTGGGCGACCGCGAGGTGGGCGATGCCGGTGTCGCCGCTGACGACGGCGCGGGCGCCCGCGACGAGGGCGGAGAGCCGGGCGAGGGGGAGGCCGCCGGCGAAGACGTCGGTGTCGGGCAGCGACGCCCGTTTGGCCAGGCGGGCCACCAGGTCGTCCTCGGCCGCTCCGCCGGTGACCACGACGCGCCGGCCTCGGGCGCGCAGGGCGGTCGCGACGGCGGCGTACCGCTCGACCGGCCAGCAGCGGGCGGGGGAGCCGGCGCCGGGGTGCAGGACGACCGCGCCGGGAGCGGGTGACGCGGTGGGCGGGCGGGGCAGCAGCAGATCGGTGGGGTCGGCGTCGATGCCGTACCAGCGCAGCAGCCGGCACCAGCGGTCCCGCTCGTGTTCGCCGGCGTACCAGACGGGACCCGCGATGTCCGGGGTCCCGGGATGGGCGAACGCCAGCAGCCGCGGGGGGCGCAGGGCCTGCAGCAGGCGGTGGCTGGGGGGTCCGTTGCCGTGCAGGTCGACGGCGACGTCCGGGGGCGGGCCGGTCCAGTCGAGGGTGCGCGGTACGGCACGGGAGGGCGCGGAGGCGGGCAGCAGCCGGTCGACGGCTCCGGAGGCCTCGGCGACCGGCGCGAGCGCGGCGGGGGCGGCGAGGACGAGCTCGTGGCGGGGGTGGGCCCGGCGCAGCGCCCGCAGGGCGGGGACGCCGGCCAGCAGGTCCCCGAGACCGAGGGCGCGCAGGACGAGCAGGCGCGCCGGGGGCGCGGGGGCGCCGGTCCGGGCCTCCGTGGCGGACCCCGTGCGGCCGCTCACCGCAGGACCTCCACGAGTTTGTCGACGGCGGCGACGACGTCGTACGCGGTGACCTCCTCCAGGCACGGGTGGCCCGGCACGGGGCACTGCCGGGCCCTGGTGCCGGCGCAGGGTGCCCGCTGGTCGCCGAGGAGGACGCAGGGCACGCCGTAGGGGCGCCAGCGTTCGGCGGGGACGACCGGGGAGAACAGGGACACCACCGGGGTGCCGACGGCGGCGGCGAGGTGGGCGGGGCCGGTGTTGCCGGTGACCACGCAGTCGGCCCCGGCGAGCACCCCGGCCAGTTCGGCGGCTCCGGTGCGGCCGCCGAGGTCGACGGCACGGCCGCCGGCCACGTACGCGGTCAGTTCCCGCTCCCCCGCGCCGCCGGTGACCACGACCCTGCGCCCGGCGGCGGCGAGGGCGCGCACCGTCTGCGCGCACCGGCCGGGGCTCCAGGCGCGGGCGGGCACGCTGGCGCCCGGGTGGAGGACGACGTATCCGCCGGGGCCGGTCAGTGCCCCGGTGGGGGGCGGCGGGAGGACCCGCAGCCGCGTGTCGCCGGGCCGGGGGAAGCCGGCGGCCGCGGCGAGGTCGAGGGCGGCCTCGGCCTCATGGGCCTGCGGGGCGCGCTGGTGCCGCACGTCGAGGAGGGAGCCCGGGTAGTCCTCGCTGTCGGCCGCGATGAAGCGGACCCCGGCCAGGCGCAGCAGCAGGGCGGTGGGCAGGGGCGACTGGTGGAAGGAGGTGAGGACGAGCGCGGTGTCGGCGTCGACGGCGGAGATCAGCGACTCGACCGCCGCGCGGCTGACCGCGGGCGGCTGGAACCCGGTCCAGGGGGACTCCCAGACCAGCACCTCGTCGACGCCGGGCAGCAGCCGGGCGGCGGGTTCCCCGTGCGGTCCGCAGAGCAGGGTGACGTGGCGGGCCCGGGCGGCGACGGCCCGCACGGCGGGCCCCGCGAGCAGCACGTCGCCGAAGCTGTCGAGCCGGGTGACGAGGGCCTTCACGTGGCCCTCCCCCGCGGCTCGGCGTCTCCGGTCCGGTGGCCGGTCCCGCCCCGGGCGGACGCCGCGGTGCTCAGGTCGCCGCCGCCCTCCGTGACGGGCACCGCCCGCTGCGGGGCCGGACCGGAGATCCGGGTGGCCGCGGGCGGTGTGCCGTCGCGGGCGCCGGGGCCGGAGGGGGGTGGCGTGAGGGGGGCACGGCCCCAGGGCGGGGTGTCGAGGACGAGGCGGACCGCTGCCGGGAGGTCCGGGGCGACGTGGGGGGCCGCGGCCGTCTCCTCGGGACGGGTCTGCGGGGTGGGGACGAGGATGCCGTGGGCGCCGGCCCGGCGGGCGGCCTCCATGTCGGCACCGATGTCGCCGATGACGACGCAGTCGGCCGGGGCCGCCCCGATCCGGCCCGCCGCCCAGAGCACCATGCCCGGCCGGGGTTTGCGGCAGGGGCAGCCGTCGTCGGGGCCGTGCGGACACAGGGCCCACACGTCGAACGGGCCGAGCAGTTCGTCGACGCGCCGGTTGACGCGGTGGGCGTCGGCCTCGGTGAGGAGCCCGCGGGCGATGCCGGACTGGTTGGTGACCACGCCGGTGCGGATGCCGCGGGCGCGCAGGGCGTCGAGCGCCGCGCGGGCGCCGTCGACGGGCCGGACGCGGGCGGGGTCGGCGTTGTAGGGGACGTCGTGGACCAGGGTGCCGTCGCGGTCGAAGAGGACCGCGTTCACCGGGCTCACCGGGTCCCCGCCGGCCGGGCGGGGGTGCGGCGGTGGCGCCAGGCCCCGGCCAGCCGGTGCCAGGTCGCCGCGGGCGGTATGGCCACGCTGGTGGCCAGCACCGTGGTCACCTCGTCGGGGGTGCGCGGTCCCGGGCCGATGCGGGCGCGGGCGAACTCGGCGGTTCCCGCGGCCCAGCCGAGCGCGCAGACGGTGGCCGCCCGGCGGTGGCCGGTCGCGCCGAGCACGCAGGCGGCGGTGCCGGCGGCGGTGATCGCGGCGTGCCGGCGGATGCGGCCGCGCGGTGCGACCGCCTTGTCCCACCAGTCCGGTCCGTGCAGGCGGCACATCAGGGCGTCGTCGGCGTTGCCCCGCTGCTGCACCACCGACGCCCAGCGGGAGGCCGGGCGTACGGGGCGCAGGGTGGTGCGGTGGCCCCGGCGGATGCGCCAGCCCGTGTCGAGGAGGCGCAGCGCGAGGTCGGCGTCCTCGTGGAAGGGCCGGGCGAAGCGTTCGTCGAATCCGCCGGCCCGCTTCAGCGCCTCGGCGCGGTAGGCCATGTCGGCGGTGGTCCAGCGGGCCCGGGCGAGCCCGTCCTTGCCGCGTTCCCAGTCGGTGGGGCGGCGCCCGCCGGGCATCGGCACGGTGATGACGCCCTGGACGCCGGCGGTGTCGGGGGACGCCTCCGCGAGGTCCCGCACCAGTTCGGCGCACCAGCGCGGCCCGACCTGGACGTCGTCGTGGAGGAACGCGACCCAGGGGGCGGTGACGGCGCGCAGCCCGCGGTTGCGCGCTGCGGCGGGCCCGCGGCCGTCGCCGGCCAGGACGGTGGTGCGCTCCCGCAGGTCGCCGAGGACGCCCAGCGCGTGACCCATCACGTCCGGGGAGGGCAGGGGTCCGGGCCGGTCGTCGACGAGGACGATCTCGTCGGGACGCGGTCCGATCGCCGCGGCCAGCGCGGCGAGGCAGTCGGGGAGGGTGTCCCGCACCAGGGTGGGGATCACGACGGCGTACGACGTCACGCGGACGCCCTCCCCCGGACTCTGGTACCAAGGCTGCGCATCGGGGCTGTGCTCCGTCCACGAGAGGCCTGCGGACTACCGGGACGCGAGTGCCGCATTCGCGGTTGTCTCAAACACTTGGACCCAGCTTGTCCCATTACGGACGGAACCGTGGACTTTTCGGCGTCGATTCAGGTCACCGCCGCCCGCTCGCGTGACGACTCTCACATCCACCGCGTCACCCCACGGAGGGCACACGAAAGGGACTATACATCTCACGTATAGACAAAATGTACAGTCCGGCCATGCCTTTTCTGACCAGGAAGATGAGAAGACCGGCGGCCGCGTTCCGGGGGGCGTCGGCACTGGCCGCGGTCGCGGCGCTGACACTGCCGCTGAGCGGCTGCGCACGGCTGGAGACCACCGCTCCCAGCGCCGTCCGCACCACCGACGTCCAGGCCCGCTTCGGCACCGTCGACTGCCGTGAGGCCAAGTGCATCGCGCTCACCTTCGACGCCGGCCCCGGCGAGAACTCCGCGCGGCTGCTGGACATCCTGAAGGACGAGCAGGTGCCGGCGACCTTCTTCCTCCTGGGCGAGCGGCACATCGACACCTACCCGGAGCTGGTGCGGCGGATGGCCGACGAGGGTCACGAGGTGGCCAGTCACACCTGGACCCACCGCATCCTGACGGAGCTGGAACCGGACGAGATACGCGAGGAACTCCAACGCACCAACGAGGAGATAGAGCGCCTCACCGGCCGCCGCCCCACCCTGATGCGCCCGCCCCAGGGCCGTACGAACGACACCGTGCAGGCCATCAGCCGCGAACTGGGCCTGTCGGAGGTCCTGTGGAGCGTGACGGCCAAGGACTACCGGACCACCGACTCGGACCTGATCACCCGCCGTGTCCTCGCCCAGGCCTCGCGCGACGGCATCATCCTGCTCCACGACATCTACGACGGGACCGTCCCCGCCGTGCCGGGCATCATCGACGCGCTGAAGAAGCGGGGCTACGTGTTCGTGACGGTGCCGCAGCTCCTCGCGCCGGGCCGGGCCGAGCCGGGGAAGGTGTACCGGTGACCCTCACGGGCCGCTGGGCCGTACGGGTGAGCCGTCCCGCGGGAGACCGCCGGGCGGCCGGGGTTTCCTAGGATTCTCCCGTGGCCACCTTCCAGCTTCAGCGCACGGCGCCCCTCCCCCTCGACGAGGCCTGGCGCAGGCTCACGACGTGGCCCCGCCACGGCGACGTGGTGCCGATGACCCGGGTCACGGTGACCACTCCCCCTCCCACCGGTGAGGGCACGCTCTTCGTCGCCCGCACGGGTCTGGGCCCGCTCTCCTTCGACGACCCGATGGAAGTGACGGTGTGGCGGCCGCCCGCGGGCGACTCGCCGGGGCTGTGCCGCCTGGAGAAGCGGGGCCGCCTCGTCACCGGCTGGGCGGAGATCGAGGTGCGGCCGGGTCCCGGCGGCCGGGCGCGGGTGGTGTGGCGGGAGGACATCCGGGTCCGCTTCCTGCCCGCCTTCGGCGACGCCGCCCTGGCCCGCGCCGGCCGCCACGTCTTCGGCCGCGCGGTGAACCGGCTGCTCCGGCGGGCGTGAGCCGGGACGGCGGTCACGGCGCCACGGGCGGGTGTTTGGGCACGCCCGGGTCGTCGTGGTGGATCGGGGTGTGGGCGCCGGTGAGCGGGATCCCGCTGCCGCCCCGGCGGTCGGCGACGATCTCCGCGGCGATGGACAGGGCCGTCTCCTCCGGCGTGCGGGCGCCGAGGTCCAGGCCGATGGGCGATCTGAGACGGGCCAGCTCCCGCTCGGTGACGCCGGCCTCGCGCAGCCGGGCGCCGCGGTCCAGGTGGGTGCGGCGGGAGCCCATCGCGCCGACGTAGGCCACCGGCAGGCGCAGGGCGAGCTGCAGCAGCGGTACGTCGAACTTGGCGTCGTGGGTCAGGACGCACAGGACCGTACGGGCGTCGACGGACGTGCGCTCCAGGTATGTGTGCGGCCACTCGACGACGATCTCGTCGGCCTCGGGGAAGCGGGCCCTGGTGGCGAACACGGGGCGCGCGTCGCACACGGTGACGTGGTGGCCGAGGAACTTGCCGGCCCGCACCAGCGCCGACGCGAAGTCGATCGCACCGAAGACGATCATCCGGGGCGGGGGGACGGCGGACTCGACCAGAACGGTGAGCGGGGCCCCGCAGCGCGAGCCCCGCTCCCCGATCTCCAGGGTGCCGGTGCGGCCGGCGTCCAGGAGGGCGCCCGCCTCGGCGGCCACCGTGCGGTCCAGTTCCGGGTGGGCGCCGAAGCCGCCCCCGGACGAGCCGTCGGGGCACACCGTGAGGGCGCGGCCCCTCAGCTCCGCCGGACCGCTCACGATCCGCGCCACCGCCACCGCCTCCCCCCGCGCCGCCGCGGCCAGGGCGGACGCCAGCACCGGGCGGGCGGGATCCGCCGCCCGCACCGGCATGACCAGGACGTCGACGACTCCGCCGCAGGTCAGGCCGACGGCGAAGGCGTCCTCGTCGCTGTAGCCGAAGCGTTCCAGGACGGGTTCGCCGTCCCTCAGGGCCTGCTCGCACAGGTCGTAGACCGCGCCCTCCACGCAGCCGCCGGAGACCGAGCCGACGGCCGTGCCGTCGGTGTCGACCGCGAGCGCGGCGCCCGGGGGGCGGGGCGCGCTGCCGCCGACCGCCACCACGGTGGCGACCGCGAAGTCACGGCCCTGCCCCACCCACCGGTCCAGTTCCTCGGCGATGTCCAGCATGTCTCGGTCTCCTCGGCTCCGGTTGCACGGGGGAAGCACGACTGCCCGCCGGCGGCGCGGTCACCCCGTGCCCGTGAGATGTTCCGGGCGGACCGGGGTCCTGTCGAGTGCCAGGCCCGTGGCGTCGCGGATGGCCGCCAGGACCGCCGGGGTGGACGACAGGGTGGGTGCCTCGCCGACGCCGCGCAGGCCGTACGGGGCGTGGTCGTCGGCGAGTTCGAGCAGGTCGACGGGGATGGTCGGGGTGTCGAGGATGGTGGGGATCAGGTAGTCCGTGAAGGACGGGTTGCGCACCTTGGCGGTCCCCGAGTCGACGAGGATCTCCTCCATGACGGCCATGCCGAGGCCCTGGGTGGTGCCCCCCTGGATCTGGCCGATCACGGACAGCGGGTTGAGCGCCTTGCCGACGTCCTGCGCGCAGGCCAGTTCGACGACCTTGACCAGACCCAGCTCGGTGTCGACCTCGACGACGGCACGGTGCGCGGCGAAGGAGTACTGCACATGCCCGTTGCCCTGGCCGGTGCGCGGGTCGAAGGGCTCGGTCGGCCGGTGCCGCCACTCCTCCTCGACCTCCACGGCCTCCTCGCCGAGGACGTCCGCCAGGCCAGCGAGGACCTCGCCGCCGTCGGTGACGACCTTGCCGTCCTCCAGGAGCAGTTCGGCGGTCGCCCAGGCCGGGTGGTACGACCCGAACCGGCGCCGGCCGAGCTCCAGCACCCGCTCACGGACCAGCTCGCAGGCGTTCCTGACCGCGCCGCCGGTGACGTAGGTCTGCCGGGACGCCGAGGTCGAACCGGCCGAGCCCACGCGGGTGTCGGCGGGATGGATGGTCACCCGGGCGACGCCCAGTTCGGTACGCGCGATCTGCGCGTGGACGGTGATGCCGCCCTGGCCGACCTCCGCCATCGCGGTGTGCACGGTGGCGACCGGCTCACCGCCCACGACCTCCATGCGGACGCGGGCGGTGGAGTAGTCGTCGAAGCCCTCGGAGAAGCCGACGTTCTTGATGCCGACCGCGTAGCCGACACCCCGGACGACGCCCTCGCCGTGCGTGGTGTTGGACAGTCCGCCCGGGAGCTGGCGCACGTCGGCGCCCTCGCTGGACTCCCACTGGCGCTCCGGCGGCATGGGCATCGCCTTGACGCGCCGCAGCAGTTCGGCGACCGGCGCCGGGGAGTCGACGCGCTGCCCGGTGGGCAGGAGCGTGCCCTGCTCCATGGCGTTGAGCTGCCGGAACTCCACCGGGTCCATGCCGAGCCGGGCCGCCAGTCTGTCCATCTGCGCCTCGTAGGCGAAGCATGCCTGGACGGCGCCGAAGCCGCGCATGGCGCCGCAGGGCGGGTTGTTGGTGTAGAGGGCGACGGCCTCGATGTCGACGTCGTCGACGACGTACGGGCCGATGCCGAGCGAGGCCGCGTTGCCGACCACGGCCGGGGAGGCGGAGGCGTAGGCGCCGCCGTCGAGGACGATGCGGCACCTGACGTGGGTGAGGCGGCCGTCCGCCGTGGCGCCGTGCTCGTAGCGCAGCCTGGCCGGGTGGCGGTGGACGTGGCCGAAGAAGGACTCGAACCGGTTGTAGACGATCTTGACGGGTTTGCCGGTGCGCAGGGCCAGCAGGCAGGCGTGGATCTGCATGGACAGGTCCTCGCGCCCGCCGAACGCGCCGCCGACGCCGGCCAGGGTCATCCGCACCCTGTCCTCGGGCAGGCCGAGCACGGGGGCGATCTGGCGCAGGTCGGAGTGGAGCCACTGGGTGGCGATGTAGAGGTGGACGCCGCCGTCCTCCTCGGGGACGGCGAGGCCGGACTCGGGGCCGAGGAAGGCCTGGTCCTGCATGCCGAAGGTGTACTCGCCCTCGACGATCACGTCGGCGCGGCGGCGGGCCTCCCCGACGTCGCCGCGCACGATGGGCTGGCGGTGGACGATGTTGGGGTGCGGGACGTGTCCCGCGTGGCCGTCGTCGCGGTTCTCGTGGACGAGGACCGCGCCGGGGGCGGTGGCGGTGGCCTCGTCGGTGACGACCGGGAGTTCGCGGTAGTCCACCTTGATCTTGGCGGCGGCGCGGCGCGCGGTCTCCGGGTGGTCGGCGGCGACGATCGCGACCGGTTCGCCGTGGTGGCGGACCTTGCCGTGCGCGAGGACCGGGGTGTCCCGGATCTCCAGGCCGTAGTGCCTCACGTCGGTGGGCAGGTCGTCGTAGGTCAGTACGGCGTACACACCGGGGGTGGCCAGGGCCTCGCCCGTGTCGATCGACAGGATCTCGGCGTGCGCGAAGGTGGAGCGGAGGATGTGCCCCCAGAGCATGTCCTCGTGCCACATGTCGGAGGAGTACGCGAACTCGCCGGTGACCTTGAGGGTGCCGTCCGGGCGGAGGGTGGACTCGCCGATGCCGCCCCTGGTCCCCGAGCCCTGCGTGAGCCTGGTGGGTACGCCGTTCGTGGGCATGGTCAGACCCCCTCGGACCGGCGGGCGGCCGCGAGGCGGACCGCGTCCATGATCTTCTCGTATCCGGTGCAGCGGCACAGGTTGCCCGACAGCGCCTCGCGGATGTCCGCGTCGTCCGGGTCGGGGTTGCGCTCCAGCATCTCGTCGGCGGCGACCAGCAGCCCGGGGGTGCAGAAGCCGCACTGCACGGCTCCGGCGTCGATGAACGCCTGCTGGACGGGCGAGAGTCCGCCCCCTTCGCCGGTCCGCGAGTCGGAGCCGTGGGCCTGCCACTCCTGTGCCTCGTCCAGGGAGGTGCCGCGGGCGCCGGTGCCGCGGGAGCGCTGCCGGGCGAAGTCCGCCAGGCCCTCCACGGTGACGACGTCGCGGCCCTGGACCTGGCCGGCGGCGACGAGACACGCGCACACGGGCACGCCGTCGAGCCGCACGGTGCACGAGCCGCACTCGCCCTGCTCGCAGGCGTTCTTGGAACCGGGCAGGCCGAGCCGCTCGCGCAGCACGTACAGCAGGGACTCGCCCTCCCAGACGTCGTCGGCCTCCTGGCGGCGTCCGTTGACGGTGAAGTCGATGCGCATTACGCGGCTCCCTCCGTGGTGCGGCGGGCGCCGCGGTACGACTCCCAGGTCCAGGTCAGGGTGCGGCGGGCCATGACGCCGACCGCGTGGCGGCGGTAGCCCGCGGTGCCGCGCACGTCGTCGATGGGGTTGCAGGCGGCGGCGCACAGATCGGCGAACCGCTTGGCGAGCGACGGGGTGATGACCTTCCCGCTGTCCCAGAAGCCGCCCTCCTCCAGGGCCGCGTCCAGGAACTCCTCGGCGGCCCGCGCCCGGACCGGTGTCGGGGCGGCCGAACCGATCCCCGTGCGTACCGTCCGGGTCTCCGGGTGGAGGGCCAGCCCGAAGGCGCACACGGCGATCACCATGGCGTTGCGGGTGCCGACCTTGGAGAACTGCTGCGGGCCGTCGGCCTTCCTGATGTGGACGGCGCGGATCAGCTCGTCGGGCGCCAGCGCGTTGCGCTTCACGCCGGTGTAGAACGCGTCGATCGGGATGCGGCGCGACCCGCGCACCGACTCGGCCTCGACCTCGGCACCGGCCGCGAGCAGGGCCGGGTGGGCGTCACCGGCCGGGGAGGCGGTGCCGAGGTTGCCGCCGACGCCGCCCCGGTTGCGGATCTGCGGGGAGGCGACGGTGTGCGCGGCGAGGGCGAGCCCCGGCAGTTCGGCACGGAGGTGCTCCATGATCCGGGAGTACGGGACGGAGGCGCCGAGCCGTACGCTGTCCGCGCCGACCTCCCATTCCTCGAGGTCGCGGATGCGGTTCAGGTCCATGAGGTACTCGGGCCGGCGGTGGTCGAAGTTGATCTCGACCATCACGTCGGTGCCGCCCGCGATCGGCACAGCGGCGGGGTGCTCGGCCTTCGCGGCGAGCGCCTCCTCCCAGCTGGCGGGGCGAAGGAAGTCCATGACCGGCTCTTTTCCTCGTCTCGTGGGGCGTACAGATGGAGCCAATCCGTGTGCGGCGGTCCCGGCTCGTAGATGCGGTGTTCACGCTGCGTGGGCCCAGTACACCGCCGCGTGCTCCGCATGGGTCAGTCACGGAAACCATGAAGGAGTTGGCTGGCCAGCGCAGGCATCTTGTAGATTCATATGAAAGGAGGCCTTCCGTAACCTCCTCCTCTTCCTCCGGAAACGGGGGGCACCGTCCGGGGACCGGCCGACACGCTGATCAGCCAGGCCGCGGACCCCGTCGGACGTTCCTCCGGCGGTTCCGCACAGACATCGAGACAGAGAACGGCGGCGACGAGAATGCGGCTGCGCGCACTGCTGGACACCGACGCGCTGGGCCTGAAGCTGCTCGGCGGCGAGGAGGAGCTGGACCGCGGTGTGCGGGGCGTGATGACCACCGACCTGAGGGACCCCAGCCGCTACCTCTCCGGCGGCGAGCTGGTCCTCACGGGCCTGGCCTGGCGCCGGGACGCCGCCGACTCCGAGCCGTTCGTACGGCTGCTGGTGCAGGCGGGGGTGGCCGCGCTCGCGGCCGGCGAGGCCGAGCTGGGCGATGTGCCGGAGGACCTGGTGGCGGCCTGCGCCCGGCACCGGCTGCCGCTGTTCGCGGTGCACGAGTCGGTGGCCTTCGCGACCATCACCGAGCACGTCGTCCGGCAGGTCTCCGGCGAGCGCGCCGGGGACCTCGCGGCCGTCGTGGACCGGCACCGGCGGATGATGACGTCCGGCCCGGCGGGCGGCGGCCCCGACGTGGTGCTCGACCTGCTCGGCTCCGACCTGGACCTGCGGGCCTGGCTGCTGTCGCCCACCGGCCGGCTGATCGCGGGGTCGCGGGCCGCCGGGGCGCCGGGGGACGGGCCGGCGCTGCCCGCGGACGTGTGCGCGCGGCTCGCCGCGGAGCAGCAGGCGGCCGCCCGCACCGGCCGGCTCGGACCGCACCGGGTGACGCTCGGGCAGACCACGTACAGCGTGTTCCCCGTGCGGGGCAGCGGGCGCGCCGCGGGGGACGCCCGGGACGTGCGCGGGAAGGTGCTGTCCGACTGGCTGCTGGCCGTCGAGGCGGACGCCGGGGACTGGGCCGAGGAGCGGCTGGACCTGCTGCACGGCGTGACCCAGCTGATCGCCGTGGAACGGGACCGCCGGGACGCGGCCCGCACGGTGAGACGCCGGCTCGCGCAGGAGGTGCTGGAACTGGTCCAGGCGGGTGCCGCGCCCGCCGAGATCGCCGCACGGCTGCGGGTGGCCGCGCCGGTGCTGCTGCCCGGGCTGGGAACGGCACCGCACTGGCAGGTCGTGGTGGCCCGCGTCGACTGGGACGGCGGCGAGACCGACGGCGGCCCGGTGGCCCAGGCCCTGCTGGAGGAGATCCTGGTCGACCCCGCCGCGACGGGGACCGAGCACGCCGACCGCATCGCGGTGGCGCACACCGGGGACGAGGCGGTCGCGCTGGTGCCGCTGCCCGCGGTGAGCGGTGACGACGGCCACCCGGGTACGGGGGTGCTCGCCGAGACCCTGCTGGAGACGGTGCGCGACCCGCTCACGGCCGGCCTGGACGGCGACGGCCGGCTCACCCTCGGCGTCTCCGCCGCCGTGCACTCCGCGGAGGGGCTGCGCGGCGCGCTGGAGGAGGCACGGCACGCCCGGCGCGTGGCCGCGGCCCGCAAGGGCCGGGTCTGCGCGGCCGGCCACCAGGAACTCGCCTCGCACGTCCTGCTGCTCCCCTTCGTCCCCGACGACGTGCGCCGCGCCTTCACCGCCCGGCTCCTGGACCCCCTGCGCGCGTACGACCGCCGGCACCGTGCCGAGCTGATCCCCACCCTGGAGGCGTTCCTCGACTGCGACGGCTCCTGGACCCGCTGTGCCTCCCGCCTCCACCTGCACGTCAACACGCTGCGCTACCGCGTCGGACGCATCGAGCAGTTGACGGGCCGCGACCTCTCCCGGCTGGAGGACAAGCTGGACTTCTTCCTTGCCCTGCGCATGAGTTGAGCTGAAGAGGACGCGTCCGGGCGGTTCGGACCCGCGAGCCATGACTTTGTGAAATCCTTCACCCACCCTCTTGGCCGGGCCGTGCGGTTCGTGCTGAGATGCGGCCACCACTCAACAGCTCGATGGCGTGCTCGGGGAGGGCAACGTGGCGCATACCGCCATGTCCGGTGACGGAACGACCGCCGATGACGATCCTCTCCAGACGGCGGTGTGGCGGTTGCGCTCCCGTGCCTGCTGGGCCGACGCCGCCGCGCTGCTCGCCCCCGCCACCCCGGACACGGCACTGCAGCGGGCTTCGCTGCTGGTCGAGCGGTGTCTCTACACCGAGGCGGGGTGGGAGGAGGCCGAGGACGCCCTGCGTACGGCCGAGGCACTGGCGGACAGCGACGACGAGCGCGGGGCGGCCGCTTGTGAGCGCGGGTACTTGGCGTACGCGGCCACGCTGTTCCGGGTGCGCGACCGGGCCGACGAGGCGCGGGCCGCGCTCGGACGGGCGGCGGCGCTGATCGCGCCCGGAGCGCCTGGGCGGGCACTGCTGGACTTCCGGCGCGGGCTGATCGCGGAGAACCTCACCCGTTCCCCCCAGGCGGCGCGGGCCGCCTACCGCCGCGCCCACGCGGGCGCCACCGCGCACGCCGACCCGCTGCTGCTGTCGGCCACCTGGCGCCACCTCGCCGGACTCGCCCTGCGGGAGGGGGAGTTGGCGGAGGCCAGGCAGGGCTTCGCCGAATCACTCCGCATCCGGGAGGAGTTGGGCTACCTCGTCGGGACCGCCCCCGCGCTGGTCTCCCTCGCCGAGACGGAGACCGAACCGGAGGCCTCCCGCCTGCGCGAGGAGGCCCGCCGCCTCTTCCGCCTCCTCGGCGGCGTCCCCACCTGGCTGACCACCCAACTGGCCCCGCCCACCCCAGGAGCGGCAACGGCATAGCCACAACCCGCCCCCCACTCGACGACGAGCCCCCGCCCCCCAGCCGGCCCGCCCGTCCGCCACTCGGCGACGAGCCCCCCAGCCCGTCCGGCGTTTGAGGACGAGGCCCGTTCAGGGCCGAAGGGGGGTCCGGGGGCACAGCCCCCGGGGACGGGACGGGAAGGGGCGGCGGGGGCGAAGAACCCGGCACCACCCCGCACGCGCCCCCCTCACCCCGCCCCGCTGAAGTGCTCCCCCACCAGCGCCCGCACCACCTCCAGATCACCCGCGATCAACGCGTCCAGCAGCGCCGTGTGCTCGTGCGCGTCCGCGACCAGCTCCCCCCGGCGCCCCCGCCCACCGGCCCCGGCGCCCGCTGCGCCCCCCACCAGCGGCCACTGGGCCCGCCGATGAAGGTCCTCGGCGATCCGCACCAACTGCTCGTTCCCCGCCAGAGCGAGCACCGCACGGTGAAACGCCCGGTCGGCCTCCGCGTACGTTGCCCGGCACCCGGAGGACGCCGCCCGCACCGTCGCCTCCGCCAGCGGCCGCAGTTCGGCCCACCGCTCCGCCGGAACCGTACGGGCCAGCCGCAGCATCACCGGCATCTCGATCAGCGCCCGCACCTCCGCGAGCTCCGCCAGTTCCCGCGCCCCGCGCTCGACGACCCGGAACCCCCTGTTGGGCACGACCTCGACCGCGCCCTCCAGCGTCAGCTGCTGCATGGCCTCCCGGACGGGCGTCGCGGAGACACCGAACCGCTCGCCCAGCACCGGCGCCGAGTACACCTCACCGGGACGCAGCTCACCCCTCACCAGCGCGGTGCGCAGCGCGTCCAGGACCTGTCCGCGCACGGAGGACCGCTGCACGGCCGCCCGGGGGCGGGGTGGGGCGAGAGGCGGAACCGCCGGCTCACCGTGGGTGTGCTCACCCCGCGCGGCACCGTCCCGCGCGCCACCGCCGCCCGGCCCGCCCCTCCCAGCGCCCGCCTGCCGCTCACCCGGCCGGTCACCCAGCCGGTCACCCGGCCGCGCCGCCGTCGCCCGCTGGACGGGAACCCGCGGGGGCCGCGCCTGCGCCGCCCCCTCCACGGGGCCCTGCGTGTCCTGCTTCACCAGGTCCTCCTGCGGACGTGTCGGTACTTGCGGCCATTACGGCGGGTTGTCGCCTCACCGTCAAGCACGATAGGCGCACCGGACACCAGTTCACATCCCGGAGATCTTCGGTAAGGTGAGGCTTACCTTTTTTGATCCGGCTCCACGAGACGTGAAGGGTGGCCCCATGCCTGTGCCCGGTTCGGCCGTCGCGGACGCGTACGCCCGCCTGGCGGAGGCCTTCCCCGCGCTGGCCGTCACCGAACTCGGCGCGGACGAGGAGGCCCCGCGGGGCGGCGGCTGGGTCGCCGCGTCCGATCTCGCCGAGGGCGGAAGCGCCCTGGAGACCTTCCTGACCTGGGACGACACCCAGGTCCTGCGGGACTACGGCCGGCAGGCCCGCCCGGACGTGATCGCCAGCTTCGGCCTGCACCGCTACGCCTGGCCCGCCTGCCTGCTGATCACCGTCCCGTGGTTCCTGCACCGCCGGGTGCCGCGCTACCCCGTGACGCACGTCTCGTTCGACCGTACGGCCACCGGCCTCGCCGTCGGCCGCATGGCCGTCCGGCCCGACGGGTTCGCCTGCCTGCCCGACGACCCGGTCGCGGCACTGCCCGGCGCCCGGGTGGTGCCCGACGAGGAGGCGCTGCGCGCGGAGGTGCGTGCGGCGGTCGCCCAGCACCTGGAGCCCGTCCTGACCGGTTTCGGGCCCCGGATGC
Organism: Streptomyces pilosus; assembly: GCF_014649835.1. Classification (GTDB taxonomy): domain Bacteria; phylum Actinomycetota; class Actinomycetes; order Streptomycetales; family Streptomycetaceae; genus Streptomyces; species Streptomyces pilosus. The sequence goes on from NZ_BMTU01000004.1 coordinate 145,495, forward strand.
GCCGGCGCGGCCGCGCCCTGTGGGGCATGGCGACCGACGAGATCGTCGAGAGCCTGTGGTACATCGCCCAGCTGCTCGGCGAGGAGGAGCGCGGACTGCGCGAGCTGGAGCAGCTGCTGCCGGGAGCGACCCAGCCGTACGTCGGCGCGGCGGCCTTCCGCCGGCCGGCCGGACCGGACGCGGAGCGGGAGCGCGCCACCCGGGACCGGGTCAGCTGCTGCATGTTCTACACCCTGCGCCCCGCGGACATCTGCGCCACCTGCCCCCGCACCTGCGGCAGGGAAGGCACCACCGAGCGGGCCACCGCCCTGGTGGCGCAGGCGAGTTGACGTCGCGTCGGACACCGGCACCCGCCTGCGGGCCGTAGGATCGCCCCCGCGAGCCCTCGCTCGCCCCCGCGGAGGTCACGGGTGATTCACAATTCCCTCACCCGTCGCGGGAAGTGTCCACGGAACCACCCGTACGGGTAATGTTATTCGAACTCAACTCCCGCCCCTCATGCGGCAGTTCGAGCAGATCGCCGCCCCGTGCACCCCCCTCGCACTTCCTTGGCGGCCTCTTGCCCCGAAACACCCTGAGGGCCGCTGGGATTGGGCCACTATGGCGGGCGTTACGCCCTATCCCAATGCAAGGGACCCCTAGATGAGACTGACCGACATATCGCTGAACTGGCTGCTTCCGGGCGCCGTGCTGCTCCTCGGCATGCTGGCGGCGGTGGCGGTGCTGGCGCGCGGGAAGCGCTCCTCGGTCAAGGACACGAGCGCGGACGACTCGTGGGAGCGCAGCGAGGAGCGTCGCCGGCGCAAGGAGGCCGTCTACGGCACCGTCTCCTACGTTCTGCTGTTCTGCTGTGCGGCGGTCGCCGCCGCACTCTCCTTCCACGGTCTGGTCGGCTTCGGCGAGCAGAACCTCGGCCTGTCCGGCGGCTGGCAGTACCTCGTCCCCTTCGGTCTGGACGGCGCGGCGATGTTCTGCTCGGTGCTCGCCGTGCGCGAGGCGAGTCACGGTGACGCGGCGCTCGGCTCGCGCATACTCGTGTGGACGTTCGCCTTCGCCGCGGCCTGGTTCAACTGGGTCCACGCCCCCCGGGGCATCGGCCACGCGGGCGCCCCGCACTTCTTCGCGGGCATGTCCCTGTCGGCGGCGGTCCTGTTCGACCGCGCGCTGAAGCAGACCCGGCGGGCCGCGCTGCGCGAGCAGGGCCTGGTCCCGCGTCCGCTCCCGCAGATCCGTATCGTGCGCTGGCTGCGCGCCCCCCGGGAGACCTACCGTGCCTGGTCGCTGATGCTGCTCGAGGGCGTGCGCAGTCTGGAGGAGGCGGTCGAGGAGGTCCGTGAGGACAAGGCCCGCAAGGACGAGGCGAAGCAGCGCCGGCGGGACCAGCAGCGGCTGGAGCGGGCCCGGCTGAAGGCGATCAGCCGCGGTCACCGGGGTCTGCCCGGCCGGGGCGGCGGTGGGCGGGAGCTGGAGACGGCGACCGTGGAGCGGGAAGCCGACATGGTCTCCGCGGAGCCTGCCATATCGGCGTCGGAGGCCCTGCCCGTCCGCGCGCGTCACTCCCTGCAGCCGGTACGCACCGGTGGCGCTGACCCGCTGACCGTCGACCTCACCGCCGAGGACGACACCCAGGCGCTGCCGCGCCTGGACTCGCTGGAGCGCAAACTCAAGGATCTGGAGCAGCAGTTCGGCTGACGTCGCTCGCCGGACCGACGGGGGTGCGGCCCGCCCGGGGCCGCACCCCCGCTTCGCGTCGGTGACCCTTCAGGCGGCGTCCGTCTCGAGTTCGAACCAGACGGACTTGCCCACGTCGTGCTTCCTGACGCCCCACTCGTCGGCGAGGGACTCGACCAGCACCAGACCCCGGCCGTTCGTGCCCTCGTGCGCGTCCGGCAGGCGCGGCCGGGGATCCCGGGCCACGAAGTCCCGTACCTCGACCCGCAGTCCACGGGGTCCGACGGTGGCCGTCAGCACCGCCCCGTCGTCGGTGTGGACCAGCGCGTTGGTGACGAGTTCGCTGGTGAGGAGCTCCGCGACCGCGGACCGTTCCGGTGTGCCCCAGTGCGCGAGCAGTTCGCGCAGCGCCCTGCGGGACTCCGGCACCGCCCGCAGATCCGCCCGTCCCAGTGTGCGCCTCAGCTGAGCCGCCGAAGCCTTACTCTTCATGGCCCCCGCCCGCGTGCCGATGTCGGTTCCCCCTGCTGCTCGAACGCGTTCACGGGAATCATTGCCCGGTCACCCGCGCGGCAGTCATACCGCTCGTCGACGAACCGTTGTTGGCCGAAGTGCAGTGGCCACGTATGCGTGCGGGGCCGTCCTCCCGACCCCCGTGGCGAGAGGACGACCCCGGTGTCACACGGTGGTCGTGGTGGACGTGCGGGCTCAGTACAGCTTGTCGACCGCCTTCTTGGCCGTCTTCTTGAAGGCCCCGACCGGCGCGTCGCCGAAGTCGCCCATCTGCCCCCAGCCGACGACCGTCACCGTCCTGCCGTCCCGTCCCACGGACAGCAGGTGGACGTCGGAGGCGCCCCAGGATGCCTCGGTGTGCAGTCCGTGCACCGTCGCGCCCTCCTCGACCGGCAGCGTGCCGTAGAAGCGGCCCTCGGCCTCGACCTCCGGGTCCGCCGCCTCGATCCGGTCGGCGCAGGAACGGATCTCCTTGTCGAGCAGGGCGGCCAGCGCCTTGCCCTTGGCGGCGGAACCGGTGACGACGGTGACCTGGACGGCGCCCGTGTCGAGGTCGGTGTGGAAGGCGCGGTGCCGGTAGTCGTAGGCCGGTACGCCCTCGCCGAGGCAGTACGCGAGCTCCACCGGGAAGCCGTCGGTGACCGGGCCCGCGGTCCAGGCGGACGAGGGGTGCGCAGGCAGCTCGGAGGCGGAGAGGAACTTGGGCGGGGTGGCCTTCGGCGCGGCGCCGGCCGGCGCGGTGAGTACGGTGCCGGCCGCGAGCGCGGCGACGGTGAGCGCGGCGAGTGCGGTGGCCCGGGTGCGGATGGGCATGGGTGTCCCCCGTGAGGTGTGCGTGATGGAAGGTCGGAGCCGTGCGCCGGGACGGCCGGGTCGGTCGTCCGGCGGCCGTCGGGGCGGTGCCAAGAGCATCCGCCGCGGCCCGAGGCGGACGCAAGCGGCGTCGCCGGATTCGGCGGCATGGAACCATCCCAGCCCCTCCGACGTGCAGGTACAGGGGATGCCTGGGACGCCGTCCCGGGGCCCGGTTCGGGGTCGGAGCGAGTGCGGGGTGACGGTGTCGGTGTCGGCACAGGACGACGTGGCGGAATTCGCGGCGCTGCTGCGGGGGCTGAAGGAACGCACGGACCGCAGCTACGGCTCGCTGGCCCGCCGCCTGAACATGAACACCTCGACGTTGCACCGCTATTGCGCGGGCGACGCGGTCCCCGTCGACTTCGCCCCCGTGGAGCGCTTCGCCGCCCTGTGCGGCGCGTCGGCCGAGGAACGCCTCGACCTCCACCGTCACTGGCTGCGCGCGCTGGAAGCCCGCCGGCGCCCCCACGACACGGCCGGCCCGGCGGGCGCGGACCCGGATACCGGCCCGGCTTCGGACCCCGGCCCGGATGCGTCCGCCCGTCCGGATCCGGCCCGTGGTGACGCCGGCGGCGATCCGGTCCGTCCGTCCGGGCGGGCCGACGGGTCCGGGTCGCCGTCCGCCGGCGTCCACGCGGGTGCTCAGCCGGCCGGTGCGGGCGTCGTGAACGGCCCCCCGCCGCCGGGGGCGGAGGGCCGGCGGCCCTGGTACCGGCGGCGGAAGCGGGTGGCCGTCGCCCTGGCCGCCGTGTGCGCGCTGCTGGCGACCGTGGGGAGCCTGTCCGCGTTGCCGGAGGACCGGGAGACCAGCGCCTCGGGGGGACGGAGCACGGGGGCACCCCCGGCCACCCCCACGGCGACCGGTCCCGCGGCCCCGCCCCGCGACTCCCCCTCAACCCCCACGGGGTCCGCCGCCCCCTCCACGCCCCCCGGGGCCGGCCCCACCTCGGCCGACGGCCGGCGCGCCCCCTCCGCACCGCCGGAGTCCGGGCGGCGGGCGACCGCCGGACCGCCGCCCCTCACCTGGTCCGCCGACTCGCACGCGTGGGAGTACGGGTGCGGTCACGACTACGTCGTCGCCAGGCCCCCCGGGCAGGTCCCTCCGCCCCCGGCCCCGCAGGACGCCCGCACCTGGGCGGGGACGCAGGCGGCCGTGCACGGGGGCGAGACGAGGGTGGAGCTGTCGGTGCAGGGAACGTCCCAGGCGGCCGTCGTCCTCACCGCGCTGCGGGTGCGGGTGGCCGGCCGCGCCGGACCCGCGGCCGGGAACGCCTACGCCATGGACGACGAGGGCTGCGGCGGCGCGCTCACCCCCCGGTACTTCGACGTGGACCTGGACAAGGACCGGCCCCTCGCCCGTGCGGTCGCCGGGAACGACGCCGGTACGCCGGTCCCGGCCGTGAGGCTGCCCTACCGCGTCTCCGCGAGCGACCCGGAGGTACTGGTGGTCACCGCCAGGACCGCGCGCTGCGACTGCCGCTGGTACCTGGAGCTGGACTGGGCCTCGCAGGGCCGCACCGGCACGGTCCGCGTCGACGACCGCGGGCGGCCCTTCCGCACCAGCGGCATCGAGGGCCTGCCCCACTACGCGTACGACACCTCCGCGCGCGAGTGGCGGCCGCGCGCCCAGTGAGCCGGCGTCACGGCCGGGGCACGTTGCGCAGGTTCGAGCGGGCCATCTGCACCATCCGGCCGACCCCGCCGTCCAGCACGATCTTGGAGGCGGACAGGGCGAACCCGGTCACCATCTCCTTGCTGATCTTCGGCGGGATGGACAGCGCGTTGGGGTCGGTGACGACGTCGACGAGGGCCGGACCCTTGTGCTTGAACGCCGACTTCAGCGCCCCGGCGAGGTCCTTCGGCTTCTCCACCCGCACCCCGTAGGCGCCGCAGGCGCGGGCGACCGCGGCGAAGTCGGGGTTCTTCATCGCCGTGCCGTGCGAGGGCAGGCCCGCGACCAGCATCTCCAACTCCACCATGCTGAGCGAGGAGTTGTTGAACAGGACCACCTTCACCGGCAGGTCGTACTGCACGAGGGTGAGGAAGTCGCCCATCAGCATGGTGAATCCGCCGTCGCCGGACATCGACACGACCTGCCGGCCCCGGTCGGTGAACTGCGCCCCGATCGCCATCGGCAGCGCGTTGGCCATCGAGCCGTGGGAGAAGGAACCGATCACCCGGCGGCGGCCGTTGGGCGAGATGTAGCGGGCCGCCCAGACGTTGCACATGCCGGTGTCGACGGTGAACACCGCGTCGTCGTCGGCCATCTCGTCCAGTACGGAGGCCACGTACTCGGGGTGGATCGGCACGTGCTTCTCCACCTTGCGGGTGTACGCCTTCACCACCCCCTCCAGCGCCTCGGCGTGCTTCTTCAGCATGCGGTCGAGGAACCTGCGGTCGTCCTTGGCGCGGACCCTGGGCGTCAGACAGCGCAGGGTCTCCTTCACGTCCCCCCAGACCGCGAGGTCCAGCTTGGAGCGCCGGCCGAGGATCTCGGGCCGCACGTCGACCTGGACGATCTTCACGTCGTCACCGGGGAGGAAGGCGTTGTACGGGAAGTCGGTGCCGAGCAGGATCAGCAGGTCGCACTCGTGGGTGGCCTCGTACGCGGCGCCGTAGCCGAGCAGCCCGCTCATGCCGACGTCGTACGGATTGTCGTACTGGATCCATTCCTTGCCGCGCAGGGCGTGCCCGACCGGGGCCTTGATCTTCCCGGCGAACTCCATGACCTCCGCGTGCGCGCCCTTCGTCCCGGCGCCGCAGAACAGGGTGACCTTCCCGGCCCGGTCGATCATGTCGACGAGGCGGTCGATCTCGTCGTCGCCGGGGCGGACCGTGGGGCGGGAGGTGACCAGGGCGGTCTCGGGGGCCTGGTCAGGGGCGGGCTCGTCGGCGAGGTCGCCGGGGAGGGAGACGACGCTGACGCCGGAGCGGCCGACCGCGTGCTGGATGGCGGTGTCCAGCAGCCGGGGCATCTGCTTCGGGCTGGAGATCAGCTCGCTGTAGTGGCTGCACTCGCGGAACAGCTGGTCGGGGTGGGTCTCCTGGAAGTAGCCGAGGCCGATCTCGCTGGAGGGGATGTGCGAGGCGAGGGCGAGGACCGGCGCCATGGAGCGGTGGGCGTCGTAGAGACCGTTGATGAGGTGCAGGTTGCCGGGGCCGCAGGAGCCGGCGCAGGCGGCGAGTTTGCCGGTGACCTGCGCCTCGGCGCCGGCGGCGAAGGCGGCGGTCTCCTCGTGCCGGACGTGGATCCAGTCGATGGCGGAGTTGCGGCGCACGGCGTCCACGACCGGGTTGAGACTGTCCCCGACGACGCCGTAGAGGCGTTTGACTCCCGCGCGGGTGAGGATGTCGACGAACTGTTCCGCGATGTTCTGTTTGGCCATGGGTTCCGTCTGCCCCTCCGGTGCCGAAGATGCCTGACGGGTTCCATCAAGTCACACCGGGCGCGCTCACGCCTCCCACACGGCGACGGCCGTACGGTCGTCGGCGTAGCCCTTGACCCGTACCTGGGTGTCGGCGAGGAAGGCGGCGAGGCCGGGCGGTTCGGGGCGGTTCCACCGGCCGGCCAGGTGGGCGCGGAGTTCCGCCTCGCCCCGCATCGGGTCGGCGAGGCCGGTGCCGCACATCAGCAGGGTGTCACCCGGCCGGGCTACGGAGGTGCGGAAGCGGAAGGGTTCGCGGGGCGGCTCGGGGGCGGGCTCGTACGGGCTCGGGGGCGTGGGGATGCCCAGGTCCATGGTGAGGCGGTCGCCGTCGGGGGTCTCGGAGGGCGGTGAGCCGAAACCGAGCACGGGTTCGCCCCTGGCCTCGGCGACCTCGGGCTCGATGTCCTGCCACTCGCCGTCCCGCAGCCGGAACAGCCCGCCGGGGCCGACGCCGAAGAAGACCCGGGTGCGGCACTCGGGGTCGGCGGGCAGCAGGAGAACGCGCAGGGTGGCCGCGTGGGCGTCGGGTTCGAGGCCCCGTTCGGCGGCGGCGGCGCGGAGCCCGCCGAGGCTGCGGTCGGTGAGCCGGTGCAGGCCCGACTTGAGTTCGCCGCGCCGGGCGGCCCTCAGGTCGTCGACGAGGCGGGCGTGGCTGCGCCCCACCTCGCGGCCGATCCGGCGGCAGGCCTCGGCGGCGGCCAGATGGGCCCCGGGTGCGGCACGGGTGCCGGTCGCCAGGGCCACGAGGAGCAGTGCCCGCTCGCCCGTGCCGAACCGGGCGGTCAGCAGGGCGTCGCGGCGGGACTCGCCCCGGTAGCGCGCGGAGTCCCCGCGTACGGAGGTGGCGCGCAGGGTGCAGGCGCCGTACCGGGCACCCTCCAGCACGGTGTCCGGCACCAGGCCGTCCAGCTCGTCGGGGTCGGCCTCGGGGAGGGCGGTGGGTTCGGCGTCGTAGGTCGGCGGCCGGGAGCCGACGTGGCCGCGGGAGGGGGGTGCCGGGAGCGGTGCGACGCGCGGGTCGGCCGGGGGCGGTGCCGCTCCGGGCACCGGGATGACGCCGTCGGCGGCGGGGCCCTGTTCGTCGGCGGCCGAGGCGGGGAAGGGCGTCCACGTGCCGAAGGCCATGGGCGGCAGGGGCGGAGCCGCGTCCTGCGGGCCGCCCGTTCCCGGCCGGCCGGTCCTGAGGGGGCCGCCCCGGGAGGCGTCCGCGCCCCGGCCGGGCGGGGCGCCGGGGCCCAGCGGGGCCTCCCGTCCCGGCTCCTGCCGGGCGTTCCGGCCCGCGCCGGACGGACCGCCCGGGCCCTGCCCGGTGTCCCACCCGGAGCTCCGCGGCGCATCCCCGCCCACGGCCTGCCCGGCGTCCCGGTCCGCGTCGGGCGGGGTGGCCCCGCCGGGCCGCTGCGGGCTGCCGCGGTCCGCGTCCCGCGGGGCGTGGGCGGCGGGTGGGCGGTGGGGTTTCGGGGGGAAGGTCGCCGGGGGCGCGGGGGTGGCCGGCGGGGGCTCCCACGGGGCGCGGGACGGCGGGGCGTGCCGGGGCGGGGGGACCCTCGTCGTGGGCGGCGGGGCCGGCCGGGCGCCGTCCAGCGCGCCGGACGCCGAGGCGAAACGGTCGTCGAGGGAATCGGGCGCCGGCGCCGGACCCGTGTCGTCGGCGGCGTCGTCGTAGAGCTGCGCCCACCAGTCGTCCTCAGGACCGGTGGGCCTTCCCCCCTGCTGACTCATGCCCCCAATTCTCGCCCCCGCGGGCCGGATGAAAACGGCGCATCCGGAAAATCCCCGCCCGTGGACGCGCGCCGGGGGGCCGCCCGGGTGAAGGGCGGGACGGCTGCGCGGCAGGAGACGGGGTGGGCCGCCGGCGGGGGCCCGGCCGCCCGCTGTGCGCCGGTCCCCCGCCTCCTGCACCCTGGACAGATGGGAGCGTGGGACCTCCTGCTGGCCGGACTGGTGCTCCTGCTCGGCCTGTGCGGAGTGCTGCTGCCAGGGGTGCCCGGGTCGTGGCTGGTGTGGGCCGCGGTCCTGTGGTGGGCGCTGAAGGACCCCCGGCCCGTCGCGTGGTGGGTGTGCGTGGGGGCGACCGCGGTGCTGCTGCTGTCGCAGGTGGTGCGCTGGGCCCTGCCGCCGCGCCGGCTCCGCGCGGGCGGCGCCGACGCGCGGATGCTGGCGTACGGGGGCTGCGGCTCGTTCCTGGGGTTCGTGCTGCTGCCCGTGGTCGGCGCGGTGCCGGGTTTCCTCGGCGGGATCTACCTCCACGAGCGGCTCCGGCTGGGCCGTCGCGGCGAGGCGGTCGCGGCGACGCGCACGGCGATGCGGTCGGGCGGCTGGAGCCTGCTGACGGAGCTTTTCGCCTGCCAGCTGATCGCCGCGGCCTGGCTGGGGGCGGTGTTCTGGGGCTGACGGAACGGACCCGCTCAGGGCCGCAGCACCCCCTCGTGGGTCAGCAGCCGCACCTTGCGCTCCAGGCCGCCCGCGTAGCCGGTGAGGGAGCCGTCGGCGCCGATCACCCGGTGGCAGGGGCGGACGATGAGCAGCGGGTTGGCGCCGATCGCGCCGCCCACGGCGCGTACGGCGGGCCGGGTCGCGCCGATCCGCGCCGCGATCTCGCCGTAGGAGACGGTCGCCCCGTAGGGGACGTCGTCGAGGGCGGCCCACACCTTCTCCCGGAAGGGTGTGCCGACGGCGCGCAGGGCCAGCCGGAACTCCGTGCGCTCCCCGGCGAAGTACGCGGCGAGCTGCCCGGTGGCCTCCCGGAACGGCCCCGCGTCGCGCCGCCAGCCGTCGAGCACGGTGCGCCCGCCCTTCTGGCCGGGCACGGAGAGCGAGGTCAGCTCGCCGGTCGGGGCGGCGGTCAGCAGCAGCCGGCCGACGGGGCTGTCGACCTCCGTCCAGTACGTCACGGTCTCCATGATCACTCCAACTCCCCTGCGGCACGCAGGTGGTTCAGGGCGTACGAGCGCCAGGGGCGCCAGTCGTCGGGGACGTCCGGGCCGGGCGGGGCCACGTCCGGGTCGCCCAGGGCACGGGTGCGGATCGCCGCGATCGTACGGTCGTCGAGGCCGGGGACGGCGGCGAGGGCGTCCCGGGCCGCGTCCCGGTCGGCGCCGGGACCGAGGCGTACGGTGCCGTCGGCGAGGGCGGCGGTGAGCGCGCCCAGGGTGCCGTCCGGCTCCGCCCCGGCGAGCACTCCGGGTTCGGGGAACAGGTGGGTGAGGCTGCCGCAGGGCGCGTCGAGCCGCTTGCCGTAGCGCCGGACCAGCTCCGCGGCCTCCTCGGGGCCGACCAGGGCGCGCACCGCCAGTTCGTCGGCGTCGGCGGCTCCCGGCGAGCGCAGTCCGGGCCGGGCGGCGACCAGCGGGGCGAGCCGGGCGTCGGCGCCGAGGCGTTCGTCGACGGCGTACGGGTCGGCGTCCAGGTCGAACAGCCGCCGCAGCCGCTGGACGGCGGTGGTCAGGTCGCGCGGGTCGGTGAGGTGGAGCCTGGCGTCCAGCCAGCCTCCGGCGTGGGCGCCGGAACCGGTGTGCGTGCGCTCCCCGACGGCGGCGATGCCGGTGCCGTGCGGGAGCCGCAGGGTGCGCCGGTAGGTGCGGGCGCCGGGGGTGCCGCCGACCTCCTCGACGCCCCGGACGGCCTCGCGCTCCAGCAGGTCGAAGACGGGCCCCGCCCGGTAGGGGCCGCGGTGGGCGAGACGCAGGGGGATCCCGGCGGACGGGGTGCCGCCGCGGGCCCGACCCCGGCGGGACGGCGCGGCGGCGCGCAGGGCGCTGGGCGTGCCGGCGTACACGGCGCGCACGGTGTCGTTGAACTGCCGCACGCTGGCGAATCCGGCGGCGAAGGCGATCTCGGTGACCGGCAGGCCGGTGGTCTGCAGCAGCACCCGCGCGGCGTGCGCCCGCTGGGCGCGGGCGAGTGCGACGGGTCCGGCGCCGAGCTCGCCGGTGAGCTGGCGCTGCACCTGGCGGGTGCTGTAGCCGAGCCGGGCGGCGAGCCCGGCGACGCCCTCGCGGTCGACGACGCCGTCGGCGATCAGCCGTACGGCCCGGCCCACGACGTCGGCCCGGACGTTCCACTCGGCGGAGCCGGGCACGGCGTCCGGGCGGCACCGCCGGCAGGCCCGGAATCCGGAGCCCTGCGCGGCGGCGGCGGTCGGGAAGAACCGCACGTTGGGCCGTTTGGGGGTGACGGCGGGGCAGCTGGGCCGGCAGTAGATGCCGGTCGTCGTCACGGCGAAGAAGAACACCCCGTCGAACCGGGCGTCCCGGCTGCGCACCGCCTCGTACCTGCTGTCGTCGTCCTTCACACCCTCCAGTCTCCGCCGGCCGGGGAGTCCCGGCTGGCGGAAATCGGACACGGCGGTGGGTTACCGGAAACGGCCGCGCTTGGCCTCCATCGCCGCCTTGCCGATGGCGCCCTTGCGCTTCCAGTCCTTGCGGATCTCCGCGCGCAGCCGGGCGTCAGTCTTGGCGACGATGTACTGGTTCTCCCGCAGCAGCTTGCGGTAGCTGTCCAGGCGGCGCTGCGGCAGCCCACCGGTCTCGACGGCTTCGAGGACCGCGCAGCCGGGCTCGCTCTCGTGGGCGCAGTCGTGGAAGCGACAGTTCCCGGCGAGTTCCTCGATCTCGGAGAACACCTGGCCGACGCCGGTTCCGGCGTCCCACAGCCCGACGCCCCGCAGCCCCGGGGTGTCGATGAGGACTCCCCCGCCGGGCAGGGCCAGCAGGTTGCGGGTGGTCGTGGTGTGGCGGCCCTTGCCGTCGACGTCCCGGATCTCCCGGACGTCCATCACGTCCTCGCCGAGGAGCGCGTTGGCCAGGGTGGACTTGCCGGCGCCGGACTGTCCGAGCAGCACCGTGGTGCCGCCGGCGGTGATCGCGGCGAGCACGTCGAGTCCCTCGCCGTCCCTGGCGCTGACGGTGAGCACCGGCACGCCCGGGGCGCTGGTCTCCACGTCGTGGACGAGGTGTCCCCGGGTGACGGCGTCCGGTACCAGGTCGGCCTTGGTGAGGACGACCACCGGCTGTGCCCCGGACTCCCAGGCGAGCGCGAGGAAGCGTTCGATCCTGGCGAGGTCGAGTTCGGCGGCGAGGGAGACGGCGACGACGGCGTGGTCGACGTTGGCGGCGAGGATCTGCCCCTCGGACCGCTTGGAGGAGGTGGAGCGCACGAAGGCGGTACGGCGGGGCAGGTACGCGCGTACGTAGCGGGGGTTCCCGCCGGGTTCGACGGCGACCCAGTCGCCCGTGCACACGACCCGCAGGGGGTCGTGCGGGGTGACGAAGGCGGTGTCGGCGCGCAGCAGCCCGCCGGCGGTGACGACGTCGCACTGGCCGCGGTCGACGCGGACCACGCGTCCGGCGAGGAGACCTTCGGCCTCGTACGGGGCGAACGCGTCCGCCCAGGCGTCGTCCCAGCCGTACGGAGCGAGCGCGGTGGAGACGGATGAGGAGGGGAGGGAACTCAAGGGGGTGACCCTTCGGGTGGGTCGTGGCCCCGGCGGCCGCGCGGGCGCGGGCAGAAGGAGTGAGTCAGCCGGTGGCCACGGAGGTGGACGTGACGGAATCCTGGATGCGGGCAGCGCCCGGCACAGTGACAGCCATCGGTCGACACCTCCTCACTCCGTGAACGTTCCGGTACGACGGCGCGGGGCCGTCGTGCGGTCTGTGGGTCACAGTAGCCCGCGACCGTCCCCGCCCGTCAACCTGTTTTTCCGGGCGCCCCGCGTCACGCCGTCACGCAGGTGCGGCCGTTGAGGGTGAAGGCGGTCGGCGGGGTGTTGGTGCCGCGCCAGGAGGCGAGGAAGCCGAACGCGAGTTTCCCGCCGGCGGCGACCGTCCTGTTGTAGTCGGCGGCGGTGGCGGTGACGCGGGAGCCGTCCTGGTGTGCCGAGGCGTCCCATGCCTGGGTGACGCGCTGGCCGTCCGCGAAGGTGAAGCCGACCTGCCAGGAGTCGAGCGGCTGCGGCGCGGTCACGGTGACGGTGGCCTGGAAGCCGTCCGGCCACTGGTTGACGAGGTCGTAGTGGACCCGGCAGGGGGCGGGGCCGCCGCGGGCGGCGGTGGTCTCGGGCGCGGCGGTGGCGGACGAGGTGCCCTGGGGTTCCGGGTCGGGGTGCTTCCCCTCCGGGGTGTGCTCGGGGGTGCGCCCGGCGGACGGGTCCGGGGAGCCGGGGGCGGTGTCGTCCGGCCCGGCGGTGGGGGCGGGGGGCAGGGAGGGGCCGGAGTCGGCCGCCGGCGGGCGGTCGGTGTCGGGGCGGGCGGCGCTCTCGGCGGCGCCGTCCCCGAACGGCATCAGGGAGACCGCGAGCGCGAGGAGGGAGACGAGGGCGGCGGCGGCCAGCAGCCCGTGCCGGGCGACCCGGGCCCTGCCGTCGCCGTGGGCGGGGTCGTCGGTGTCGGGCAGGTCCGGGCGGCCGGCTCCGAGCCGCACCTCGGCGGCGCGGCGGCGGCGTTCCAGGTAGGCGAGGCCGCCCCAGCCGATCACCCCGCCGGCCAGTGCTCCGGGCAGGCCGCCGCCGTGCAGCCGCAGACAGGCGGCGGCCTCGGCGCACGGCTGGCAGGTGGCGAGGTGCCGGGAGAGGTCGCCGGGGGTGTCGGCGGCGGGCGAGCGGGTGACGGCGTCGAGGAGCCGGGCGTAGCTGCGGCACTCGGCGTCCAGCGGGGAGTCGAGGTGGTTGCGGTGGCAGCGGTCGCGGAACAGGCGGCCGACCTGGGCGAGTTCGTCGGCCGCCGTGTCGGGGTCGAGGCCGAGCCGGCGGGCGACCAGGGGCAGCGGCAGGGCCTCCACCTCGGCCAGCCACAGCAGTTCGGCGTCCGCCTGCTGGAGGTCGCGCAGTCCGCGTACGGCGACGGGGCGCTGCAGCGGCGGCCCGGTGTAGCGGGCGGCCTGCCCGGAGTGCAGCCACAGCCGGAGGTCGGGGTCGAGCTTGTGCCCCTGTCCGGCTTCCTCCCAGGCGGCCGCGGTGGTGCGGACGGCGGTCAGCAGCAGGGGTATCCGGGGCAGCCGGGAGGAACGCCGGCCGGTGCCGCGCGGGGAGCCGGTCTCCGCGGCGCGGAGTTCTCCTGTGCCCCGGGTGAAGGCCTCGCGGGCCAGTTCCGCGGCGGCGGCGGAGCCCGCCGTGCACAGGTCGGCGTAGGAGAGCACCGCGTCCCAGCACTCGGTGAACAGTGCCACCTCGGTGGCGTCCTGGGGGCTCGGCAGGTCGGGCATGAGACTCCTGCATCCACGAACGAGGTCAACTCGCCTTATTGGCAGTGGAGTTGGGGGAACCTCGCGGAGGTGGACGAGAGCTTTTCACGTGCTCGCCACAACTGACAAGCGCTGTCTTCACTTTCCGTGGCCGCGCGGCAACCCCTCGCGTGGACAATACGCAAGGAAGGCCGGAACGTCTCGGTTCCGGCCTTCCCGATCCCTCTTCGACGGCCGTTCGACGGCCGCCGGTGTCTCAGGCGGTCTCCGCGGGCTCCCGCGCGGGGAGGCTGTCCATGAAGGAACTGACCGAGAACACCGCCTGGCCGGGTCCGGACGGCCCGTAGCCGGGGGGCGAGGAGAGACCGAAGTCCTCCATGGTCTGCCGGTAGGCCTGGAGCAGCCGGATGTGGTACTCCAGCGGCGCGCCCTGCGGGTTGGCCTTGCCGAGCGGCGTGGTGGGCTCCGGGCACCAGGTGGTGAAGCGGGGCGTGATGCCGTGCGACATGAAGAAGCGCAGCCCCTCGGTGGTGGAGGCGATGGCCTCGTCGACCGTCTTGAAGCCGAACGGCTCGGCCATCTCCACGCCCGCCACGAAGTTGGGGATCACGTTGCGCGCGCCGAAGACGTCCGCGGAGTCCAGGACGCGCCGGTGCCACTCGTCACGCCCGACGTAGCGCTCCTTGCCCGGGCAGAAGATCTTGAAGAGGTACTCGTCCCACACCTCGTAGTTGGGGTGGTAGATCTGCACCCCGTAGTCCTTGAAGCGCCGCACGTCGTCCTTGGGCAGCGCCTGCGCGACGACCTTGCCGATCCAGCGGCCGGGGAAGCGCTCCTCGATGGCCTTGGCGTAGTGGCCGTAGAAGTCGGCCTCGTCGCGTCCGGAGACGGTGCTGGTGATGGCGCCGCCGGTCAGCGTGTAGGCGGTGGAGGCCTTCGCCGTGTCGTACCGGTCGATGATCTCCAGGGCCTCCAGCACCTCCTCGACGTCCTTCACCCCGGTGTAGGGCCGGCCTGCCGCCTTGTGCTGGCGCCAGTTGTGATTGATGTCGCAGTACTGGCACTCCTCCTTGGCGCCGAAGTACTGGCAGACCCGGAAGACCGTCAGGTAGATGAGGTAGCCCCACTGGATGGTGGGGGCGACCTCCATGACGGACTTCCCGTTGGAGAGGGTGTGCCGGTAGTACTCGGGCATGGGCGGCACGCCGACGTCGGAGATCCGCCTGCCGTCGAGGTAGAGGCCGAGCACGCCGTGCTCGTCGGCGGCGACCCGGTAGGGGGAGGCCGGGTTCACCCGCACCGACACCACCGTGCGGCGCAGGTCGTATGGGCCGCCCGTGAGGATGATCTCCTCCGGCGGGCGCCGCAGCGCGGCCTCGCCCAGCTCCGGCAGGGTGCCGTGGTCGAAGGAGAAGATGAAGTACGACTTCGGCTTGACCTCGCCGCTCTCGTTGTCGCTGAGCGCGGACGGGTCGAAGGCCACACCGCCGCGCAGCAGGTCCTCCTTGAAGACGGCCTCGCGCGGCACGTGCGGGAACCGCTCCATCAGATCCTCGACCAGCGCGGTACGGCTGCCCATCCCGTGTTCTCCTCCCGGTTCGGACGTACGACTCCTCACGGTATGCCCCCGGCCGGACATCCGTGGGGGCGGGTCCCCCCACATGGCGTGGGTCACTCCCGGGATAGGTTCCGACCGGGGCCGCGGTCCGGCCCCGGGGCCGGGAAGGACGAGGGATGACAGAGAGCGTCACCAACTGGGCGGGCAACATCACCTACGCCGCGAAGGCGCTGCACCGCCCGCCCACCCCGGACGCGCTGCGCGCGCTGGTGGCGGGGAGCTCCCGGGTACGGGTCCTGGGCAGCGGGCACTCCTTCAACGCGATCGCCGAGGCCGGCGCGGACGGCGTGCTGCTCTCCCTCGACGCGCTGCCCCCGCGCGTCGAGGTGGACACCGCGGCCCGCACGGTGCGGGTCGGGGGCGGGGTGCGCTACGCGGAGCTGGCCCGGGAGGTGCACCGGCACGGGCTGGCGCTGGCGAACATGGCGTCGCTCCCGCACATCTCGGTGGCCGGGTCGGTCGCCACCGGCACCCACGGCTCCGGGGTGGGCAACGGTCCGCTCGCCTCGTCGGTGCGCGCGGTGGAGCTGGTCCTGGCGGACGGTTCGACGGTGACCCTGGCGCGGGGCGACGGGCGGTTCGGCGGCGCGGTCACCTCGCTGGGCGCGCTCGGTGTGGTCACCGCGCTCACCCTGGACCTGGAGCCGGCGTTCGAGGTGGAGCAGTACGTGTTCACCGAGCTGGCCCCGGAGGGGCTGGACGAGGCCGCGTTCGAGGCGGTGATGTCGGCGGCGTACAGCGTGAGCCTGTTCACCGACTGGCGGGCGCCGGGCTTCCGTCAGGTGTGGGTGAAGCGGCGCACCGACCAGCCGCTGCCGGACTTCCCCTGGGCCCCTGCCGCCGCCGGGAAGATGCACCCGGTGCCGGGGATGCCGGCGGTGAACTGCACGGAGCAGTTCGGGGTGCCGGGGCCCTGGCACGAGCGACTGCCGCACTTCCGGGCGGAGTTCACGCCGAGCAGCGGTGCCGAGCTCCAGTCGGAGTACCTGGTGCCGGGCGGATCGGCCGTGGACGCGCTGCGGGCGCTGGACGCGGTCCGGGAGAGCGTCGCCCCGGTGCTGCAGACCTGCGAGGTGCGTACCGTCGCCGCCGACGAGCAGTGGCTCGGTCCTTCGTACGGCCGGGACACGGTGGCCTTGCACTTCACCTGGGTCGAGGACACGCGCGCGGTGCTGCCCGTGGTGACCCGGGTGGAGGAGGCACTGGCCCCGTTCGGCGCCCGGCCGCACTGGGGGAAGGTGTTCACCGTGCCGGCGGCCCGGCTGCACGCCCTGTACCCGCGGCTGCACGACTTCCGGGCGCTCGTGCGCGACCTGGACCCGGCCGGCACGTTCACCAACGCCTTCGTCCGGGACGTCCTCGGCGACTGAACCCGAGGGGCCGGGCCCGCTCCCCCGGTACTGCCGGCCGGGCTCAGTGGTCCGGGCAGCAGGGCGTGGGGTCCGGGGCCTCGAACGGCACGAGGGTGTCGCTCCGGGCGGGCATGGCGGCGAGGACGAGTTCGTCGCGCTGCCACTGCGGCCGTACGTGGCCGCGGGTCACCACGCGCGTGTCCGGCCCGGGCGGCCCGGGCGTGCCCAGCACCGTCACGCGGGCGATCGCGGAGCCGGCGAGCAGCTCCGCGACGGTCAGCGTGCCGGTGAGGGCGCCGACCCCCGGGTAGAGCACCGCGCGGCCCACCTGGTCGGGCAGACCCGGGGCGAGGTCGCCGTACCCCGCGAGCCGCTCCCGGAGGGTGTCCGGGAGCGGCCGCGCGGGCCGGGACAGGGACACGACGACGCGCGGACGGTCGTCGCGTACGAGGTGGGTGCAGCCGAACACGTCCTCGGGGAGGTCCAGTTCGGCCGCCATCCGGTGCAGCAGGCGGTCGGCGTCGAGCAGGTCCCCGATGCCCGCGTCCACGGTGAGGGCGTACGGCGTCATGACGGCAGGACCCACACCGGGTTGGAGTAGAACCACAGGTCGCGCCACGGGTCGGCGTCGCCGACGACGTCGAGGGCGGGGCCCGCCGGGTCGACCTCCGCGCCCATCGCGCCGACGGCGGTCCGGTTGCCGTCGGTACCGCGCAGCCGGACGTACACCGGGCGGTCGACGCGGCCGAGGTCGAAGGTGACGCGGACGGTGCCGGCCGACTTGCCGACGTCGTAGGACCGGGCGACCTTCGCGGTGGGCGCGGTGAACGTGTCCCTGTCGGCGACCGGACCGGTCACGTCGCCCCGGATGACGTCCACGCGGGCGAGCTTCGGGGTGAACCCGGCCCAGTTGTTGCCGCCGGCGAGGGCGATGTCGGCGGTCAGCGTGACCCTGGTGCCCCTGCGCACGTGCAGGGCGCCGCCGAGGGTGGCCCAGCGGCCGCCGCCGGAGACCCGCACGTCGAGGCCGCTGACGAGCCGGCCGTGGTCGACCCAGATGCGGCCGGCGCGGATGCCGTCCATGACGGCGGCGTAGGAGAAGCCGTCGGCGCCGACGTGGGTGCGGCTGTACTGGCCGGGCCAGTAGTCGTTCTCGGTGAGGTCGATCCGTCCGGCGTAGACCGGGTCGTCGTAGCGGCCGTTGGCGTTGAAGTCGCCGCCGCCGCGGGCGGCGGTGTCGCCGTACACCTGGTGGGAGTCGGAGTTGGCGGTGATCCACCAGGGGCGGCCCTCGGCCAGGAGGCTGTCCCACAGGCCGCCGACGGTGGCGGTCATCCAGTCGAAGCCGCCCCAGGTGCGATAGCTCTCCAGCGGGTAGCCGGCGAAGGAGTTGGCACTCGGCCCGCCGTCGTAGATGCCGCGGGCCCCGCCCGGGCCGAGGGGCCCCGGCAGACCGCCCGCCTGGTGGCCGGGGGCGCCCTCGAAACCGACGGCGATCTGCCGGTCACCGGTGCCGGTCGCGTCGCGCCAGGCGCGGATCTCGTGCGGGGAGTCGATGCCCTTGCGCGCGGGGTGGTTGGCGAGCATCAGGGCGTCCTTGACCTTGCGCCGCCGGACCTGCTCGGCGAGGAAGTCCAGGCCGGCGACGGCCAGCGCCTCGTTGGCCGGGGTGGAGGCGGTGGCGCCCTTGACGCCGCCGTCGTAGTCGGTCTCGAACTGCTTGAGGACGGCGACCTCGCCCGGGCCGGGGTGGACGAAGACGGTGCCGTGCTCGGCGGCCGGGATGTTCCACTCCAGGCCCTGGAAGACGAGGGTGTCCCCGTACGCGTCGCGGGCCTCGCGGATGTCCGGGTTGACCCGGTCCACGCCGATCCTGGCGTGGGTGCTGCCGCCGTGGTCGGTGATGACCAGCCAGTCCATCCCGTACCGGGCGCCCTGGCGGACCTGGTCGAGGACGCGGTACTTGCCATCGCTGCTGTACTGGGTGTGGATGTGGTGATCACCCGCGAGCCAGAGGAAGCCCCCGCCCCTGCCGCTGCCGCGGCGGCTGCCGGCCGCCGCGTGGGCCGGGGCGGCCGCACCGGCCCCGGTGGAGAGGACGGTGCCGGCCGCGAGCCCCGCGCCGAGCAGCCCGGCCCGGCGCAGCAGCGTGCGGCGGGACCTCTGCTCGGGGTTCAGCGCCTCGTCGGGCACGGACGTGTCGAAGGCGGCGGGCAGGGGCGCCGTCGCCTCGTGCCGGTGGTCGTGATCGTGTCCGTGGTGGTGCGGTCCGTGTGCGTGCCCGTGCCCGTGCCCGTGCCCCATGATGTGCCTGCCTCCTCGACGCCGCGGCGCGAGCACGCCGCGACTGGAGGATCAGGGCACCGCGTGAACGCCGGACGACCCGTGAGTGAGCGTCACATGCCCCCGACACGACGGCTCGCCCCGGCCCCGCGACGGGCCGCGCCGGCGGGCGGCGGGGACGGTCACGAGAGGTCCCCCACGGCGTCGGCGTAGTAGACGGACTCCTGGACGTGGCGGGCGAGTTCGCGGAAGCTCCAGCCCTCGCCGGGCGAGTCGTCGAGCTGTTCGGCGGTGAGCGCGTCGAGGCGGACGGCCCAGACGCGGGCGAGACGGGTGAGGCGGCTGCGGGCCTCGTCGAGGTCCTGCGGGGTGAAGGGGGCGAGGTCGGCACCGGTGGTGATGGTGGAGGCGTGCCAGTGGTCGGGCTGCGGCCGTTCACCGGCGAGACGCGCCTCCATCTCCGCGAGGTGGTCGATGAGGTGGTCGGTGACACGGCGGATCGCCTTGTGCGGGGTGTGGACCCGGCCGTCGGCGTGCACGGGTTCGCCGTTCCAGCGGGTCCAGGTGGCGGCCAGCGCGAGGACGTGGTCGACCATGCCGGTGACGGTCGCGGAAGGGGTGCCGGCCTGCGTGCTTTCGTTCATGCGGTCACGTTAGGAGCGGGACGCTTCGGTGACGGCCGAAGTGTGGGCCGCCGGGGCGGGCGGGACGCGGGCCTCCGGGCTGCGGGGCGGGCGGGGCGTGGGCCTCCGGGCTGCGGGGCGGGCGCCGGTGCCTGCGGGGTGCCGCGCCCGGACTGCCGCCGCGCCGGTTCCCTGAGAGGATCGCGCCATGGCACAGGAAAGCGGGAGCGGCCCCCGGGTGGTGACGGTCATGGGCGGCACGGGTACCGGCAGGGCCGGGGCCGGTGTCCTGCCGGCGGCCGTCGTCACGATGTCCTCCGGCGTGCCGCTCACCGAACCCGGCCGGTGGCCCTCGCGGGACCGGATCGGGGCGTGGGCGCGGGCGGCGGCGCCGGGGATCGTCTGCGCGCATCTCACGGGTGACCGCGCGCTGATCGAGGGGCGGCCGGCACGCGGGCCCGGGCACGGCGTGCGCCGGGAGCACCTGGGCTGCTGGCCGGCCGGGCCGGAGCCGCTGGAGCCGGACGAGGCGGGTGTCACGGTGGACGTGCCGGGCACCCCCGCGGAGACCACCGGCCGTGTCGTGGACGCGCTGCGCGCCCCAAAGCGGTCCGCCGCTCCGGAGCGGTCCGCCGCCCCGCGGTAGACCCCAGCCGGCCGACCCGGGGACACGAGATGCCCGACCGTCACAGGGACGCGCGGGAGCGACGGCAGCGGCTGCTGCGGTGGCTGCCCGCAGCGGTGATCGGGTGCGCGGTCGTCATCGACGTCTTCGTCCCCACGAGCGTCAACGTCTTCCCCCTGCTCGCGGCCGCCCCGGGAGTGGCCGCGCCCCTGCTCTCCCTGCGCGGGACGATCGCCACCGGGGTGGCGGCGAACCTCGCGGGGCTGGTCCTGGTCGAGGTCGAGAGGGAACCCGCCCGGGGCGACCTCGTCCCGTTCACCAGTCTGGTGCTCCTCACCGTCGTCGCGGCGGTCCTCAACGTGCTGCTGGCACGCGACCGGCGACAGCTGAGGACGAGCCGTGAGGTGGCCGCCGCCGTGCAGCGCGCCGTCCTCCCGGATCCGCCCCGGCGGGTGGGGCGGCTGTCCGTGGCCTCCCGCTACGAGGTCGCCCACGAGGAGGCCGCCATCGGCGGGGACCTCTTCGCCGTCCACGAGACGCCGCACGGCGTCCGGATCCTCCTCGCCGACGTGCGCGGCAAGGGGCTCCAGGCGGTCCGTACGGTCAACGTCCTGCTCGGCGCCTTCCGCGAGGCCTGCGACCACCAGCCGGACCTGCCCGGCGTGGTCCGGCAGCTGGAGAACCGCGTCCAGGAGGGCGCCGCGCGGGCGACCGGGGCGGAGGCCGAGGCGTTCGCCACCGCGGTCGTCGCGGAGCTTCCCCCGGGCCGGTCCGAACTGCGGGTCGCCAACCGGGGTCACGAGCCGCCGCTGCTGGTGCACGCCGGCACGGCACGCGCGCTGGAGCCGGCCGTGCCGGCGCTGCCCCTGGGCCTGGGCCTCCTCGGCGGCGACGGCGTTCCGGTCGACCGGTTCGACCTGCCCGTCGGCGCCACCCTGGTGCTGTTCACCGACGGCATCGACGAGGCCCGCGACGAGCGGGGCGCCTTCTTCGATCCCGCGCCGGTGCTCTCCCGGCCCCTCCCGCCGGATCCGGAGACGGTGCTCGACACCCTCCTCACCGCCGCCCTCCGGCACACCGGCGGACACCTGCACGACGACGCGGCCCTCCTCGCCGTCACCCGGCTCGAGTGAGCGCCCGCGGGTCGGGTGCGAGCCCGTCCCCGCGCACCGTCCTCCCGGCCCGCCGTGCGCCCCGCAGCGGGCCGCTCACCCCCTACACCGCCAGGGGCGCGAAGTCGGCCATCCTGTCGCCCTCCGGCTGGACGACGCCGTACGCCCCCTCCGGGACGGCGTTCCAGGCGCCGGGGAGGTCTCCCAGGGGTTCGGAGACGATCAGGCGGGTCTCGTCGGAGAGGCCGCGCAGGAAGCCCAGGTCCGGGTGGAGCGAGCGCAGGGTCTCCACGCGGGTGCTGTAGAAGAGCGAGCGGGACCGCTTCTGGCTGGAGTAGCGGAACGCCCACAGCCGCACGCCGTCGGTCACCGCGACCGTCATCTGGAGCGGGTACTCCACGCCGTGCGCCCGCCCGGTGCGTTCCACCAGGCCGGCCATCCGGGCGACGGCGCCCGGGGGGTCGTCCTCCAGGCCGAAGGTGAGCGCCAGGTAGAACATCATCTCGGAGTCCGTGGACCCCTCGATGTCGGCGAACAGCCCCGGGTCGACGGACATCGCGAGGTCGCGCCGGATCAGGTGGAAGCCCTCGATCGCGCCGTTGTGCATCCACATCCAGGGGCCGTGGCGGAACGGATGGCAGTTGGTCTGCTGCACCGCCGTCCCGGTGGAGGCCCGGATGTGCCCGAAGAACAGCGGTGAGACGACGTGCCGGGCGATCTCCCGCAGGTTGCGGTCGCTCCAGGCGGGCCCGATGTCACGGACGACCGCCGGACTGTCGCTGTCCGGCCCGTACCAGCCGACGCCGAACCCGTCGCCGTTGGTCGTCTCGACGCCCATCTTGGCGTGCAGGCTCTGGTCGATCAGCGAGTGAGCCGGCTTGTAGAGGATGGTGTCGAGCATGATCGGAGTGCCCGAGTAGGCCAGCCAACGGCACATGTCCACCGCCTTCCCGGCCCCGCCGCCACGGCATGGGCGGGGCCCGCTGTCCCGGCGGGTACCCAGCCGGCCGGGTCGGACGCGAATCGGCGGCCCCTCCGGGACGGTCCGGCACCGACGCGGTGCCGGACCGTCCGGGGCCGCCGGGATCCTGCTCAGCGCCCGGACCGGGAGCCCGAACGCGGCGCGCACAGCGCCCAGATGATGAAGCCAGAGAAGGCGATCATCACCACGGACCAGACCGGGTAGTACGGCAGGGAGAGGAAGTTGGCGATGATCAGCAGACCGGCGATCGCCACTCCGGCGACACGGGCCCACATGGCTCCCCGCACCAGGCCGAGACTGACGAGCACGGCGAGCACGCCGAGCGCCAGGTGGGTCCAGCCCCAGGCCGTCAGGTCGAACTGGAAGACGTAGTCCTGCGTCGTGACGAAGACGTCGTCCTCGGCGATGCCCATGACGCCCCGGAGGATGTCGAGCACTCCCACGATCATGAGCGAGACGGCGGCGAAGACCGTGAGGCCCTCGGCCCACTGCCGCTTGGCGGTCTGCCCGTGCGCGCCGGTCGCGCCGTGTCCCGGGTGTGTGGCTGTCATTCCGGTACCTCGATTCGCTTCGTACGGTCGGCGGCGTCAGCGGCCCGGGGACGAGGCGTACGGCTTGGCGTGCTCCGCCCGGCCGTGGCCGCTGAGGACCAGTTCCTTGGCCCTGCGGAACTCGTCCTCCGAGATGTCGCCGCGGGCCTTGATCTCGGACAGCCGGGCCAGTTCGTCCACGCTGCTGGTGGGTCCGGCCGTGCCCTTGGCGGTCTCACGGACGTAACTGTCGAACGCGTCCTGCTGGGCGCGCGCCTGCGCGATCTCGCGGCGTCCCATGTTCTTGCCCCGGGCGATGACGTAGACGAGGACGCCAAGGAAGGGCAGGACGATCGTGAACGCCAGCCAGCCGGCCTTGCCCCAGCCGCTCAGGGCGTCGTCGCGGAAGATGTCCATGACGACCCGGAAGAGCAGGATGAACCACATGATCCACAGGAAGAACACCAGCAGGGTCCAGAAGGCGCTCAGCAGCGGATAGTCGTACGCGAGGTAGGTCGCCCCACTCATCTCGTCCTCCGTTCCGGGCCGTTCGTGCCCGAGGTTTCTCGCGTGGTGTGCCGACTTCAGCGTGGGCGCGGCGGCCGGGCTCCGCCTCACCCGGGGCGGGTGAAGTGCCCGCGGCGCCGGCCGGGTGGCTCAGCCGGTGCGGGCGGGGCCGCGTGGGGTGCCCGTGACGCCGGCCCGGGACAGGGCGGAGCGCCAGGCGAGGGCGACGGCCGCCTCGACGAGTCCGAGGAGGACGAGCCACAGGCCCAGGAGCCGGGTCAGTGCCCGGGCCGACTCGGCGGGCAGCGCCAGGACGACGATGCCGGCCACGACGGCGAGCAGCGCGGCGCCGATGACGACACCGCGGTGCGGCAGGTCCCGCGAGGCAAGGGCGGTGAAGAGGGTGAGCATCCCGGACACCAGCCAGACCACCCCGACGATCAGGGAGAGGGCGGCGACGGTCTGCAGCGGGTTGCGCAGGCACAGCACTCCGGCCGGCACGAACAGCACGGCCAGCAGGAGACCGGGCAGCCGTTCCCCCTGTTCGTCGCGGCCGAAGACGCCGACGAACCGGATGACCCCGGTCACCAGCAGGTACAGGCCGACGAGTACGGCGAGGACGTGCAGCGTGGTGTCCGGCCACACCAGCACGACGACGCCCGGCACCAGGGTGGCGGCCGCGGAGGCGAGCATCCACTGCCACGAGCGTCCGAGTGCCGCCAGGATCTCGGCGGGGCCGCCGGGCAGGGGCCCGGGACCGGCTCCGGACGCCGTGCCTCGTGTCACGGACATGGCTCCTCCTCCCTCACGGGCGCCTCACGGGGGCGCCCCGCGGGCCACGACCAGCGTCGCGCTCCCGCCCCGTCGCGGGGTCACCCCCGACGGGTGATCCGGCGGCCGCGGGGGCACGATGGGAGGGCGGCGGGCAGTCGTCGCCCGCGGTCGGCGGTGCAGGCGGGAGAACAGCGATGACCGTACCGAGTTCGTCCGGCGCCTTCCCGTCCCCGGCCGAGCGGGCCGCGCACGGCAGGAGCGTGCGCAAGCGCGTCCCCCGTTCGTCCCACGGCTCCTTCCAGGCCGCCCCGGGCCGGCGGGACCCCGTCGACGTGATCGAGCGGCAGTCCGCGACCCGGCTGCCCGAGCTGGTGCCGGTCCGCCACGGCCGGATGCTCGAGTCCCCGTTCCGGTTCTACCGGGGAGCGGCGGCCGTCATGGCGGGCGACCTCGGTGCCCTCCCGGACACCGGTCTGCGGGTGCAGCTGTGCGGTGACGCCCATCTGCTCAACTTCCGGCTGCTGGCCTCGCCGGAGCGCCGTCTCGTCTTCGACATCAACGACTTCGACGAGACCCACGCCGGCCCCTTCGAGTGGGACGTCAAACGGCTGGCGGCCAGCGTCGCCATCGCCGGGCGGGCCAACGGCTTCCCGGCCGGGGCGCAGAACCGGGCGGTCCGCGCCTGTGTGGAGGCGTACCGGCGGCGCATGCGCGAGTTCGCCGGGATGCGCACCCTCGACATCTGGTACGCGCAGGACGACGCCGACCGGCTGCGGGAACTGATGGCCTCGTCGATGGACCGCGAGGCCCGGCGCCGTACCGCCGAGGCGACCGGCAAGGCCCGCACCCGCACTCACCTCCAGGCCTTCGCCAAGCTCACCCGCCCCTCGGCCGAGGGGCGGCGCATCGCCGCCGACCCCCCGCTGATCACGCCGCTGCGGGACCTGCTGGACGATCCCGCAGCCGAGGAGAGGGCCCTGCGCGAGGTCCTCGGCGGCTACGCGGGCTCGCTGTCGTCGGAGCGCCGGCACCTGCTGGGGCGCTACCACCTGGTCGACGTCGCCCGGAAAGTGGTGGGCGTCGGCAGTGTCGGCACCCGCTGCTGGATCGTGCTCCTGCTGGGAAGGGACGACGACGATCCCCTGCTGCTGCAGGCCAAGGAGGCGCAGGAGTCGGTGCTCGCCCCGTACACCGGCGGCGAACGCCACGACAACCAGGGCCGCCGGGTGGTGGCGGGGCAGCGGCTCATCCAGACGACCAGCGACATCCTGCTCGGCTGGACGCACGCGGCGGGCCTCGACGGCCGGCCCCGGGACTTCTACGTGCGGCAGCTGCGCGACTGGAAGGGCATCGCCCGCCCGGAGACCATGGACCCGGAGCTGATGGCGCTGTTCGCGCGGCTGTGCGGGGCGAGCCTGGCGCGCGCCCACGCCCGCTCGGGTGATCCCGTCGCCATCGCCGCCTACCTGGGCCGCGGTGACCGCTTCGACCGGGCGCTCGCCGGGTTCGCCCGGGACTACGCGGACCGCAACGAGCGGGACTTCGAGGCGCTGGGCGCGGCCGTCCGGTCGGGGCGGCTGCGGGCCGAGAGCCGGTGACCGGCCGGCCGCCGGGCCGTCACTCCGGTACCTGGCGCATCTCCAGCACCCGCAGGCCCAGGGACTGGCAGCGGGCCAGCAGCCCGTAGAAGTGCGCGTCGTCGACGACGTGCCCGAAGAGCAGGGTCTGCCCGGACATCGTCACGTGGTCGAGTTCCGGGAACACCCTGATCAGCGGTTCCGAGAGATGTCCCTCGACACGGATCTCGTAGCGCATGAGCTGCTCCCCGGATGGCCTTGGCTCGCTCGGGCCGCACACCCCCGTACCTGCGATGGTCCGCCTCGGGGCGCCGGGAGGGTTCACCCCGTACAGGTGAGAGAGACGGGAGTGAGGCCCTCTCCGCCCGCCGGGCTCAGTGCTTCAGCCAGAGCTTGCAGGAGAGGACGACGAGGCCGAGCACGAGGTTCACCAGGGCGGACCAGACGATCAGCCGCCGTCCGGCCCCGGCCCGGCGGGACGCAGCCACCGACCAGCCCACCTGGCCCGCCACGGCGACGGACAGGGCGAACCACTGGGTGGCCTGCACCCCGAGGCCGAGCACGGGGCTGACGGCCACCGCGACCGCCGGAGGTACGGCGGCCTTCACGACGGTCCACTCCTCCCGGCACACCCGCCACAGGACATGCCGGTCCGGTCTGTGCCGCGCCAGCCCTTCCCCGAACAGCTGTGCGTGCACGTGGGCGATCCAGAACACCCCGCCGGTCAGCAACAGCAGCAGCACCAGCTCCACCCGCGGGAACGAGCCGAGCGTGCCCGCGCCGACGATCACCGAGGCGGCGAGCAGGGATCCGTAGACGCCGCCCGTGTAGTCGGCGTGCGCCCTGCGGGCGGCGGCCCGCGGGGGCGGGTGCGCGGCGGCGCGGCCGGCGTCGGACATCACGGCTCCCTCCGGCTGCCCCGGCCGGGACCGGGCGCCGGGCCCGGAAGGCCGGGGGTGACCAGGAAGCTCGCGAGGGCGATGCCACCGGTGGCGAGGATCGCCGCCTTCAGCCCGTCGAGCTGCGCCGCAGCGTAGGAGTCCGTCACGGCGTCCACCTCCTGCGGTGGCAGTCCGGCGCGGACGGCGGCCTCGCGCACCTGGGCGGTGGGGACGAAGGTGACTCCGGCCTGGAGGGCGATGCCGACCTGCTGCCTGGCCTCCTGGGACAGCCGGGCGTCGTCCTCCACCTGCGCGGTGAAGGCGTGCGCCAGGGAGCCGACGAGCAGCGACCCGATCAGCGCGGTGCCGAGGGCGGAACCCAGGTTCTGGGCCGTGTACTGGAGTCCGCCGGCCTCGCTGCGCTCCTCCTCCCCCGCGGCGGACTGGACGACGTTGCCGAGCTGCGAGGCGAACAGGCCCATGCCCACGCCCAGCAGGGCCATCGCCCCGGCGAACTGCGCGTCGTCGATGACCGGGTCGATCGTGGCGAGCAGCCACACGACGGCCGCCGCGACCGTGACCAGCGCCAGCCGGACGATCCTGCGCGGGCCCGCCAGGCGTCCCAGCCGGGCGGCGCCCAGCGAGGTCAGGAGCATGGTCGCGGACACCGGCAGCAGCCTGAGCCCCGTCTCGAAGGCGTCGAAGCCCTGGACGACCTGGAGGTACAGCGGGATGGTGAAGAACAGCCCCAGCAGGATCAGGTTCTGGCTCACCAGCGACATCAGGCCGGAGCCCACTGCGGGCCGGCGCAGCAGGGACAGGTGCACCAGCGGTTCGTCACCGCGCCGGTCCCGGTGGTGCTCCCACCGGCGGAAGGCAGCGAGGACGGCCACCCCGGCACCGATCACGAACAGCGTCGGCGCGAACCCGAGGACGGTGAAGGGCGGGTTGCGCGGCTGCACCCAGCCCCAGGTGCCGCTCTGCAGCACGCCGAGCACACCGAGCGCCAGGCCCGCCGCGGAGAGCACGGCACCGACCCCGTCCAGCCGGGGGCGCGCCCCCGTCCTGGGTGCCTCGGTGATCGCGCCGCGCAGCAGGAGGATCGCCAGCACGACCACGACCTCGCCCGCGAAGACCAGCCGCCAGGTGAGGTACGTGGTCACCCAGCCGCCGAGCAGGGGGCCCACGGCGATCCCGGCGCCGGCCAGTCCGCCGACGACGCCGTAGGCGACGGCCCGGTCCCGGCCGCGGTAGGACTCGGCGACGAGCGCCGCCATCGCGGGCAGCACCAGGGCGGCGCCGAGCCCCTCGATGACGGACCAGCCGAGGACCAGCACCCACAGGGTGGGCGCGACGGCGGTGAGCGCCGAGCCGGTGGCGTAGAGGACCAGACCGCCGAGGAAGACGCGCCGCCGTCCGAGGATGTCCCCCAGCCGCCCGCCGATGATCATGAAGGCCGCCATGACCAGCGCGTACAGCGTGATGACGGCCTGGATCGCGGTGACCTCGGTGTCGAAGTCGTCGACGAGGCGGCTGATGGAGACGTTCATGACCGAGGTGTCGAGGACCATCAGGAACTGCGCGGTCCCCAGGACGACCAGCGCCCGCCAGTGCGTCACGGCATCTCCCTCGTCACAGCAGATCCAGGTCGCGGGCGCGGCGCACCGCCTCGTTGCGGCGGTTGACCGACAGCTTGCGGTAGACGCTCTTCAGGTGGGTCTTGACGGTGTTCACCGACACGTACAGGTCGGCGGCGATCTCCTCGGTCGACATCGTCATCGCCAGCCGGCGCAGCACGTCGTGCTCGCGCCCGCTGAGTTCCTCGACGACCGGTGGCGGCGTCCCCGGCCGGCGCGGGGCGGGACCGGTGCCGGGCGTGAGCCGGTGACGGGTCGTCCCGTCCAGGTACGGCCGTATCCACGGCCCGGCCTCGCGGAAGGGCCGGCGCAGCCGCTCCCCCCGCGCCTGGGCCAGCGCCCGGGCGACGAGCCGCCGCGCGGTCGCGCCGTCCCCGGCCTCGTGCGCCGCCTGTGCCCGCACCAGCGCGGCCCGGACGGTCACCGCGGGGCCGGCCCGTTCCTCCGGACGCACCCGGTCGAGCAGGCGTACGGCCTCGGCGGCCCGTCCGGTGGCGAGGTGGAGCCGCGCGGCACCCACCGCGCACGCCACCTGCTCGTCGGGCACCTCCGCCAGGAGTCCCTCGGCCGTCCGCGTCCGGCCCTCGGCGAGGTGCGCGGCTGCCGCGACGAGCGCCGCCTCCCCGCGCGCCCACGGCGAGGCCGCCTCGGCCGGCACCTCCGCCTCCACCGCCTTGAGCGCGGCCTGCGTCTCACCCCGCGCCAGCAGCAGACGCGCGGACGTCAGGGCGCGGCCGGCCTGCAGCACGGGGTCCCGCATCGCCGGGTGCGCCCCGGCCGACGTGTCGAGCAGCGCCTGCGCCTGCCCCAGTTCGTCGCGGTCCACGGCGACGGCGGCCAGGACCAGCCGTTCGACTCCCGACCCGGACGGCCGGGGCAGCCCGAACCGCTCCGTCTCGGCGAGCGCCTCGCGGGCCCTGTGCTCGGCGCCGGCCAGCCAGCCGTCCAGGTAGTCGATCAGGGCGAGCCTGCCCAGCGAGTCCTCACGCGGGAGCGCGGTGGCCGCGCCCGGTGCGGTGTCCGCCACCGCCGTCAGGGCGGCCCGCGCTTCCTCGAAGTGCCCGGCCCACAGCCGCGCCGACCCCAGGTGGTCCAGCAGCAGCGCGGTGAGTTCCGGATGCCGGTCCAGCAGCCCCTCGGGGACCGCTCCCCACAGTTCCCCGGCCGCCCGCGCCGCCTCCTCCGCACGGTCCGGGGCGCCGGCCATCCGGGCGGCGAGCGCCTCCAGCAGGGCGCAGGTCAGCCGCACGGCCGCCTCGTCCGGCGTGCCGTCGTACTCCCCCAGCTCGCGCTGCGCGCGACGCAGATGGGTCAGCCCCGCGTCCAGTTCGCACCGGGCCAGCCGGCCGGCGGCCCGCACCAGCTCGGGGGCGGGACCGGCGCCCTCCCGCCCCATCCGGGCGAACAGCCCGGTCACCGCGTCGGCGCGCAACCCCGTGAAGAACTGCCCGATGGCGAGGTCGTCGACCAGGGCACCGGCGGTGAACTCCCAGTCGTCGGCGGCGGCCCCGTGCCCGAGCGCCTCCGCGAGGGCCCCGGAGCGCCGCAGCCACGCGGCGGCCCGCAGGTGCAGCTCGGCTTCCCGGCCGGGCCGCCGCATCCGCAGGTGGGCGCGGAGGATCTCCGCGAACAGGGGGTGGAGGCGGTACAGGCCGTGCC
The DNA here is from genome assembly GCF_014649835.1 of Streptomyces pilosus. GTDB lineage: Bacteria > Actinomycetota > Actinomycetes > Streptomycetales > Streptomycetaceae > Streptomyces > Streptomyces pilosus. The sequence continues at coordinate 175,301 of NZ_BMTU01000004.1, forward strand.
CGACGTGTTCGACGAACGCGTTGTCGCGGCTCAGCCGCGCCAGCACGCCCTCGGCGTCGTCGCGCCCGGTGACCGCGTCGGCCAGGGCGGGGGAGAACCGGTCGAGCACGCTCACCCGCAGCAGCAGCTCCTGGGTGCCGGCGTCCTGCCTTTTCAGCACCTCCGCCAGGAGGAAGTCGGCGATGGCGCTCCGGTCCGCCTCGAACTCCGCCAGGTACGCCTCCGGGTCCGTGCTCTGCCCCGCCGCCAGCGCGGACAGCCGCAGTCCGGCGGCCCAGCCCCGGGTGCGCTCCACGAGTCCGCGCACCGCGGCCGGGGGCAGCCGCAGCCCGTGCAGCTCCATCAGCCGGGCCGCCTCCTGCGGGGTGAACGCCAGCTCGGCGTCCCTGATCTCCGTCAGCTCGCCGGCGGCCCGGTAGCGGTGCAGGGGCAGCAGCGGTTCGGTGCGGGTGACGAGGACCAGCCGCAGTCCCGGCCCCGCGTGGCGCAGGACGAACTCCAGCTGTTCGGCGATCTCCGGGGAGGTGACCCGGTCGAACTCGTCGAGCACGACGACCACGGGCCGCTCCCGGGCGTTCAGTTCGGCGGCGAGCCGGGCCCGGAGGGTGGGGCTGAGCCGGCCCGCGTCCGCCGGGAACCCGATGTCCGCGGACGGCGGGACACCGGCGACGCGCAGGGCCTGCATCAGGTACGCCCAGAACATCCCCGGCGCGTCCCCGGCCGCGTCGGTGGTGAGCCAGGCGACCGGCAGTCCGCCCGGCCGGTCCAGACCGCGCACCCAGTCGGCGACCAGCAGGCTCTTCCCGGCCCCGGCCGCCCCGTTGACCATGGTCAGCGGGGTGCACAGGGCGTCGTCCAGGTGCCGGGTCAGCCGCGGGCGCGGCAGGAACGTCACGGGGCGCGCGGGGACGGCGAACCTGGTCCGCAGGAACGGGTCGCCGTGCGGGTCGGCGAACCGTCTCCGCGAGGCCGCCTCCGTGTCCCGTCCGTCGGCTTCTGTCACGGCACCCACCGCCCCTGCTCTCTCCGGCCACGGCTGTGCTCCCTTCAGCATCCCAGCAGTGCCCCGGAACGGCGCGCCGTGACCGGCGCGCGCATTACCGTCGGGGCCATGAGCACCCGCACCACGCCGTCCCTGGCCGGGGCACTGGCCGGCGGCCGCACCGTCGTCCTCGACGGCGGCCTGTCGAACCAGCTCGCCTCGGCGGGGCACGACCTGAGCGACGAGCTGTGGTCCGCCCGGCTGCTCGCCGAGGACCCGGAGGCGGTGACCGGAGCGCACCGCGCCTACTTCGAGGCGGGCGCGGACGTGGCGATCACGGCGAGTTACCAGGCGACGTTCGAGGGGTTCGCGCGGCGCGGCATCGGCCGGGACGAGGCGGCCTCCCTGCTCACGCTGAGCGTGCAGTGCGCCCGCGCGGCGGCCGGGCGGGTGGGGGCGTCCCGTCCGCTCTGGGTGGCGGCCTCGGTCGGCCCGTACGGGGCGATGCTCGCGGACGGCTCCGAGTACCGGGGCCGGTACGGCCTGTCCGTCGCGGAGCTGGAACGCTTCCACCGCCCCCGCATGGAGGTCCTGGCGGCCGCGGCCCCGGACGTGCTGGCCCTGGAGACGATCCCCGACACGGACGAGGCCGAGGCGCTGCTGCGCGCGCTGCGCGGGCTCGGCACACCGGCCTGGCTGTCGTACTCGGCGGCCGGCGGCCGCACCCGCGCGGGCCGGCCGCTGGAGGAAGCCTTCGCCCTGGCCGCGCGGGCGGACGAGGTGATCGCGGTCGGTGTGAACTGCTGCACGCCCGAGGACGCCGACCACGCCGTCGCCCTCGCCGCCCGCGTCACCGGCAAGCCGGTCGTGGTCTACCCCAACAGCGGGGAGCGGTGGGACGCCGGGGCGCGGACGTGGACCGGCCGGCCGACGTTCACCGCCTCCCGCGCCGCGGGGTGGCGCGCGGCGGGGGCCCGGCTGATCGGCGGGTGCTGCCGGGTGGGGCCGGGGACGGTCGCGTCGGTGGCGGAGGTGCTCCGGCCGTCGTAGCGCCCTCGCCCCCCGTCAGCGGCCGGTGTCGTCCGGCCCGTCCGGCCGGTCCGCTTCTTCCGCCCCGTCCGCGCCGTCGGGCCCGTGGGGCCGGTGGGGTCCGTCCGCGCCGTCGGGCCCGTCCGCGCCGGCCGGACCGGGCACGCCGAGCAGGAGCAGGGTCACGTCGTCGTCGTGGTCGTCCGGGGCGGTGATGAAGGTGCGGATCAGCAGGTCCGCCACCCGGTCCAGGACCTCCGGGCCGGCGCGGACACCCGTCAGGGCCATCCCGGCGGTACGGGCGAGAACGTCGATCCGCGCCTCGATGTCGGTGCCGGGCTGTTCGACCAGCCCGTCGGTGTACAGGACGAGGACGCTGCCCGGCGGCAGCGGCACGGTGGACTCCTCGAACGGCAGCCCGACCCCGCCCGGGTCGTTGACCCCGAGGGGCACGCCGACCGGTGTCCCCAGCCGCCCGGGGGGCCCGCCGGGCGGCAGGACGACGACGGGCAGATGGCCCGCCGAGCAGACGGTGACCTCGCACGCGTCCTGGTCCAGGATCAGGTAGAGGCAGGTTACGAGCTGGCCGGCCAGGTCGCCGACGAAGACGTCCAGTGCGGTCATCAGCCGGCTTGGCGCCGCGCCCGTACCGGCCAGCGCGTGGGAGGCGGCGCGCAGCTGCCCCATGACGGCCGCCGCCTCCAGCCCCCGGCCCATCACGTCGCCGATGATGACGCCGGTGCGGCGGCCGCCGAGGGGGATGATGTCGAACCAGTCGCCGCCGACCCCGGGGTCCTGCACGGACGCCAGGTACCGGTACGCGCTGGGCAGGTGGGCCAGGGTGGGCGGCTCCCCCATCAGACTGTGCTGGAGGGTGTAGGCGATGTGCCGCTGCTGCTCGTAGCGCTCGGCGCGCACGGCCTCCGCCCGCCTGCGCTCGCTGATGTCCCGCACGGACAGCACGGCCAGGGTCTCCTCCTCGGTCTGGAGGCTGCTGACGCTGACCTCCACGGGGAAGGCGGAGCCGTCGGCGCGCAGCCCCTGAAGGTTCCGGTCCACGACCGCCGGCTGCGGGTCGCGCCGCCGCAGGTAGGCGCCGAGGAGGGCACCCTGCCGGCGGCGCCGCGAGGCGGGCGCCAGGTCGACGACCCGGGTGCCGACGAGGTCGTCCGGCAGTCGGCCGAACACGTGCTCCACCTGGGCGTTGGCCATGACGACGGTGCCGCTGCCGTCCGTGATGAGCGTGGCGTCGGGCGCCGACTCCAGCAGCGCCCGGAACCGCCGGTGCGCCCGCTGCACCTCGCGCTGCGCGGCGACGCGTTCGGTGATGTCGGTGATCACACCGCACACGGCGTAGGGGGCGCCGGCCGCGTCGTTGAGCGGGAACAGGGTGGTCAGGAACTCCCCCGGGCCGTCCGGCAGGGTGAGCGTCTCCTCCCGCTGCACCGGGGCGCCCCCGGCCAGCATCGCCAGGTCGGCGTCCCGCGCGTGACGGCCGAGACCGGCCGGCAGGACGTCCAGGTCGCGGCGGCCCAGCACCTGGTCGCGGGCCACCCCCACGATCGCCGCGAACGTCGTGTTGACCGCCAGGAAGCGGCCCTCCAGATCCTTGATGAACACCGCCGCCGGCGTGTGGTCCATGAAGTCCTGCAGCAGTTCGTTCTGGCGCACCTGCCAGGCGAGACGGCCGTGGGCCACCTCGACCCGGCGGCCCACCGTCAGGGCCGCGAAGATCACCGCGGTGAGGGCGGCCACATGGCCCCACACCAGCAGGGCGATGCCCAGCCTCGGTCCGAACATCTCCGCGTTCTCGCCCGCCAGGACGGCCCAGCCCAGCAGGGGCGGCGCGACCACGGCGGCGACGAGCAGCCGGCGGCCCAGCGCGCCCGTCGTGCCCGCGTTCATGAGGAGCCCGGTCAGCCCCTCGTCCGGCCGGGCCAGAAAGGCGGCCGCGCCCAGGAGGGCCAGGGCAGGCGCGGTGTGCAGGGCCATGCCCGTGTAGGCGCCGAACCGCTCCAGCTCGGGCACCTCGTACGCGGCCCCGTACAGCCGCAGCATGCCGAGGGCGCCGACCACCAGCCCCATGACCTGGCTGATCCACGCGGGCAGCCGCCGCGTGCTCGCGCACAGGGACGCCACGCCGGCGAGCGTCACGGCCGCGGCCGTGTTCGGCGCCATCCGCCCGGCCACCCTCGTCTGCACGTCCGCGGTGTCGTCCTCGAACAGCAGCTCGTCGATGCCGAGGCGGGTGCCGAGGGCGTACTCCGCCAGAGTGAGCGCCCCGAGCACCAGGGCCAGGACAGCCGCCGCGCGGGCCGCCCCGGCCGCCCACGGGTTGTGGACCGGGCCGCGGGCGACGAGGAACAGCGAGACCCCCAGCGCCACGACGGCCACGGCGGCGTTCGCCTTCATGGACGTGGCGACCCCGGGCAGCACGCTCTTCAGCACGTCGACGTCGAAGACCCACCCGGTCAGGCCCACCAGGCCCAGAACGGCGGCGAGCAGGGCCATCACCCCGGCCGCCGCACGGACGGAAGCCACAGCGGGCGGGTGGAACGGCAGGCCGTCGGCGCGCTCCGTTCCCCGCACACCGGCCGGCCCGGAAGCGTGCTGCTGTCTCGTCACCGCGTTCTCGTCCCTGACGGATGGCACACCCACCGCATCAATCGGCACACACCATGCTAAAGAACGCGGGAGGCGCGAGCATGCGCCCGGCGCGGAGGGTCCGCGCCCGGGCCGTTCACCCGGTACGAAGTCACAGCATCGCGTCGGCGGGAGGACCGTCCGGGCGGGGACCGAACCGCGCGGAAGCGTCGCGTGACGGCACGGCGGTGAGGGCGAACTCGCACCACACGACCTTGCCCGGGCTCCTCTCCCCCACCCCCCACCTGTCCGCCAGCCCGGCCACGAGCAGCAACCCGCGCCCGCTCTCGTCGGGCTCGTCGGGCGCACCGCGCGGGACGGCAGGCACGCCTCCCCCGCTGTCGTGCACCTCCACACGGACGCTGTCGGCGTACGGCAGCAGCCTCAGCAGAAGGCCCCGGCCGGGCGGTACTCCGTGCAGCAGGGCGTTGGTCGCCAGTTCACTGACGCACAGCAGCACGTCGTCGATCCGCGACGCGTGCACGCCCCAGTCCTCCAGCACCCGCCGTGCGAACGCCCGCGCACCGGGCACGGAACGCCGCTCACGGCGGAAGAGGCGCTCACGGGGGCAGGGGACCTGGAGTGGGGGTGAAGTTTCCTGATTCACGGGACGAGACTCACGCTCCGTGTCCACCATGGAACAGTCCGCGCACCCGTACGGCCCGACTGTACGGATGCGCGACGGTGAACGTACGCGCACGGCTGGGGAGTTCCGCCTCATGGGCACCACGACACGGAGAAACGCCTCGGCGATGAGGATGGTGGGCGCGCTGCTCGCCCTGTACCGCCAGTCCGCCGGCCACACCCAGAAGTCCCTGGGCGAGCGCTTCGTCATCGGCGAGCAGCAGATCGCCTCCATCGAACAGGGCAGACGCCCGTTGAAGCCCGACCTCGCCGAGCAGCTCGACGACCTCCTCGACACGAAGGGCGCCCTGTCGGTCGCGCTCAGCCGGATGCCGGAGGTGGACCTGGTGCCGCTGTGGGCGGAGGAGTACCTGGACCGGGAGCGGGAGGCGATCGCGATCTCCGTGTACGGAAGCCTCGCCGTACCGGGCCAGCTGCAAACCGAGGCGTACGCCCGGGCCGTCTTCCGCAGCCGGGTCCCTGTCTACGACGAGGAGGAGATCGAGCAACTCGTCGCCTCGCGCATGCAGCGTCAGGACATCCTGCGACGCAAAGTGCCGCCCACCACCAGCTTCGTCGTCTGGGAGGCTGTGCTCAGGGATCGTCTGGGCGGGAGGGACGTGTACGTGGAGCAACTGAGGAAGCTGCGCGAATACGCCGACGTACCCGGGATCACCGTCCAGGTGCTGCCTCTTGGCCGCACGTCTCACGCCGGGCTGGACGGCCCCTTCGTCCTCCTGGAAACCCCCGAGCATCAGCGGGTCGCCTACATGGAAACCCACCGAGGCAGTCAACTGATCGCCGATCCGGACGGGGTGGGGATCCTCACACAGAAGTATGCGATGCTGCGCACCCAGGCCCTCAACACCGAGGATACGAGGGACCTGCTGGACCGGCTTCGGGGAGAGGCATGACTGGCACCGCACTTGAGTGGTTCAAGTCGAGTTACAGCGGCAGCGAAGGCGGCGAATGCCTCGAAGTCGCCACCCAGCCCGCCGCCGTCCACATCCGCGACTCCAAGACCCCGGACGCTCCCCACCTCACCGTCACCCCTGAGGCCTGGGCGGCCTTCCTCTCCGTACCGTCGACGGAGTAACGGCACGCGCGCGTGACGACCACGGGGTGAACCTGAGCAAGCTGCGGGCGCTCGCCAAGCGGCTGAGGACGCAGCAGGAGCTCGCGCGTGAGCTGTGGGCGACGGAGGACACCGCCGCGCGGCTGCTGGCGCTGCTGGTGTGCCGGCCCAGGGCGTCCGGTGGTCGCCGCCGCGGGCTGGGCGCTGACCACCGAGCGGGTGGCGAAGAAGCCCGAGGGCCTCGACCTGGCGGGGCTGCTCGACGTCGTCGAGTCGGAGATGAAGGACGCCCCGGACCGTCTCCAGTGGGCGATGAACCACTGCCTCGCGCAGATCGGGATCGACCACTCCGAGTACCGCGCCCGGGTGATCGGCATCGGTGAGCGGCTGGAGGTGCTCAAGGACTACCCGACGTCCCCGGGCTGTACGTCCCCGTTCGCGCCGGTGTGGATCGGCGAGATGGTCAGCCGGCAGCAGGGCGCGTAGGCGCCGGGGGCGGCACGGGCGGGAAAAGCGATGGCGCGGCCGGGCCCGCCCCGTCGAGCATGGGCCCATGAGCGACGCACCCGCGCGATGGACCGAGGCCACCGTCCACCCCGACATGTGGGCCGACCCCGACACCGACCCCCGCAACAACGACGGCCCCGCCCCGGACGGTGAGCTCGCGACGCTGGTGGACGTGCTGACGAACTACCGGCTGACCCTGCGGATGAAGTGCGAGGGGCTGGACGCGGAGCAGTTGGCGCGGCGGTCGGTGCCGCCGTCGACGATGTCGCTGCTCGGGCTGGTGCGGCACCTCGCCGAGGCGGAGCGGGACTGGCGCAACTGGATCACCGACGGGGAGCCGCTGCCGAAGCTGTACGGCAGGCGCGACGGGGACTTCGACGGGGCGGTCGGCGACCCGGCCGTGGTCGAGGCCGCGTACACGGACCTGGAGCGTGAACAGGCGGCGACGGACTCCGCATTGGACGGGCACGCGGACCTCGGGGTGCGGCTGGGGAAGGAAGGGATCGCGGTGCGGGAGCTGCTGGTGCACCGGATCGAGGAGTACGCGCGTCACTGCGGGCACGCGGACCTGCTGCGCGAGTGCGTCGACGGGCGGGTCGGGCAGTAACGGGCCCCGCCCGCGGGTCAGTCGCGGCGCAGGGCGCCCGTGCGGCGCAGCCGGCGGATGACCGAGCGGAGCTCGGGGGGCTGGGCGTCGGCGGGGGCCTCGGGGGCGCTCCACAGGGCGAGTTCGCGATCGCGGGGGCCGTGGACGGTGCGCGGGGCACCGTCCCCGAACACCCGCACCGGGTGCCGGTCGTCCCACCGTTCCCACCCGGGGGAGCCGTCGGTGACGAACCGTACCCAGGCGCCGTGCATCGCGTCCGACAGGTCCTGCGGCGCGCCGTCGCCGGCGAGCTTGCGGGCGTCGGGCTCGTCGCCGCTGTCGAAGACGAAGCCCAGTTCCAGGGCGTGGCAGGCGCCCATGCCGGGGCGCCGCGAGGGCCAGGCGAACTCGTAGACGTAGGACGGCTCGTCGCGGCCGTCGGCGAGGCGGTGCAGCGGGGCGCGCAGCAGGTGGTCGGTGACCATCTGGCCGACGGTCTCGGCGGGACCGGCGCCGGGGTGCAGGGTGCGGTAGCCGCGTGGGACCTCGCTGCCGCAGTGGCAGCGGGCCATCGCACCGGCCAGGGCGACCGTGCCGAGGCGGTCGACGCGTTCCAGGAGGCCGCCGGGGACCAGCCAGAGGCGGTACTCGTCGCGGGTCCAGCCGGTCAGGAGACCGACGCCGGGGGCGGCGCCGCCGGTGAGGGCGTCCAGGGGGTCGCGCGGGACGAGGTCGCCGTCGACGACGACACCGAAGGCGGGACCGCCCAGAACGGGGCTGCTGCGGCGGCCGATGTCGGCCTGCACGCGGAGCAGCAGCTCACGGTCGACGGCGGCGAACGCCTCGGCGGTGGCGGGTGTCTTCAGGCGGGCCGCCATGCGGCGGACCATGCGCCGCACCTTGTCGCGGTCCGTGCCCTCCGGCGGGCCGCTCTGCAGGACCGCGCGGCGGACCAGGCCCTGGGCCTGCGGGGCGGCGACGAGGGCGCCCGCGCTGATGGCCCCGGCGGACTGGCCGCCGAGGGTGACACGGCCGGGGTCGCCGCCGAAGGCGGCTATCGCGTCGTGGACCCACCGCAGGGCGGCCAGCTGGTCGCGCAGGCCGGGGTTGGCGGGGGCGTCCGGGAAGAGGCCGTAGCCCTCGACGCCCAGACGGTAGTTGAGGGACACGAAGACGACGCCGTCGCGGGCGAAGGTGCCGCCGTCGTAGACGGGGACCGCCGAGGAGCCCCTGGTCAGGGCACCGCCGTGGAGCCACACCAGGACGGGGAGCCGGGCGTCGGGGGACGGGTCCGGGGTCCACACGTTCAGGTTGAGGCAGTCGTCGCCGGGGATCTCCGGGTCCGAGAGGTACTGGGCGAAGGCCTCGGAGTACGGGGGTTTCGGTGCCGTCGGGCCGAAGGCGCCGGCGTCGCGCACGCCGTCCCAGGGCTCCGGGGGGACGGGCGGGCGGAAGCGGCGGGGACCGAAGGGGGGCGCCGCGTAGGGGATGCCCCGGAACACGGCGGCGTCCCTCTCCCAGCGGCCGCGCACGGCACCGTACGGCGTCCTGATCACGGGATCCATCCGGTCCGCCGTCATGTGCCCACCAGCCCTTCACCGCGCCGCGTTCACGCGCCGGCCCCTGGGGCCCGGCGGTCTGCCACCGGGCGCACCGACCACCACAAGAGCACCACACCGCTCAGCGGTATTCCTGTCGTTCGTGGAGGTTCTTCCCGCCCCGGGCTACCGGATCTACAGTAGGAAGCGCTTTCTATGCAGGTGCTGTCCGTTCGGTGGAGGGTGGGATGTCCCGATGGCCCGTTCGGGTGGTGCCGGGATGACGGCGGGGCCGACGCTGGCCGTCGTGGCCCGCGAGGCGGGTGTGTCCGTGCCGACCGCGTCCAAGGTCGTCAACGGCCGTGAGGACGTGGCCCCGGAGACCCGTCGCCGCGTCACCGAGGCCCTGGACCGGCTCGGCTACATCAGGCGGCCCCGGTTCGACGGGGCCCGTTCCCCGCGCCTGGTCGACCTGGTGGTGCACTCCCTCGGGGACTCGGCGTCGGGCGCGGTCCTGCACGGCGCCGAGGAGGCGGCACACGACGCCGGACTGGAGATCGTCGTGTCGGCGGCCCTCACCCGGGACCGGGCCGGGCGCCCGGAGCGGGAGCGGGCCTGGCTGGACAAGCTGGTGCTGCGCGGGTCGGCGGGGGTGCTGTTCCATCTGGTGGAGCCGGCCGGGCCGCAGTACGCCTGGCTGGAGCAGCACCGTGTCCCCTTCGCGCTGATCGACCCGGTGCACGAGCCGCCGCCGGGCGCGGTCTCGGTGGGCGGGGCGAACTGGCAGGGCGGGGTGACGGCGACCGAGCACCTGCTGTCCCTGGGCCACGAGCGCGTCGCCGTCATCGCCGGCCGCCGGCGCACGATGCCCGGGGCCGCACGCGTCGCCGGCTACCGCTCGGCCCTGGCCGCGGCCGGGCTGAGCCACCGCCCGGAGTACGTGCGGCACACCGGGCCCGACGAGACCGCCGCCCGCCGCCGGATGCGGGAACTCCTCGATCTGCCGGAGCCGCCCACGGCCGTCTTCCTCTGCTCGGACCGGATGGCGTTCGGGGTGTACGAGGCGCTGGCCGAGCGGGGCCTGCGGGTGCCGGAGGACATGAGCGTGGTCGGCTTCGACGACCTCCCCGAGGCGCGCTGGCCGGCCCCGGCGCTGACCACCGTCCGCCAGCCGCTGGCGGAGATGGCGGCGACGGCCCTGCGGCTGCTGCTGCGCATGAAGGACGGCCACCGTCCCGAGAGCACCCGCACGGAGCTGTCGACCCGGCTGGTGGAACGCGCCTCCACGGCTCCTCCCGGTTCGCGTCCGGGCGGTCGAGGCTGAGGGGCGGCGCCCGGCCGGACACGGCGTGACACAGCTCACGGAGGCAGACGGCCGGATCTTGGAATGCGCGGCCCGCCGTGCTTGCTGCCTCCCTTGTGGGCGCGCTCCGCCCATGGGCCTGCCCTCTTCCGGGGGTCGCCGGGCAACGGTGCTCAGCGCGACCGGCCACGAGCGCCGGGGACGACCTCGGTCCTTCCCCTCCCTCGATCCGGCCCGCTGTCTTCGAAAGGTTCCACCGCACCATGCCCCTGGCTCTGCTGGCCCTGGCCGTCGTCGCGTTCGGCCTCGGCACGACCGAGTTCGCCACCATGGGGCTGCTGCCCCAGATCGCCGACGGGGTCGGCGTCTCCGTACCGGACGCCGGCAACCTCGTCTCCGCCTACGCGCTCGGTGTCGTCATCGGCGCACCGGTGCTGACGGGCATCGGTGCGCGCATGCCCCACAAGCGGCTGCTGCTGCTCCTGACCGGGCTGTTCGTCGTCGGCAACGTGGCGTCCGCGCTCGCGCCCACCTACGGCACGCTCTTCGGCGCGCGCTTCCTGACGGGGCTGCCGCACGGGGCGCTGTTCGGCGTGGGTGCCGTCGTGGCCTCCCGGCTGGTCGCCCCCGACCGGGCCGCGCGCGCCGTCTCGAAGATGTTCCTCGGACTCACCGTCGCGAACATCGTCGGCGTCCCGGCCGGCACGGCCCTCGGCCAGCAGCTGGGCTGGCGGTCCGCCTTCCTCGCGATCGCCGTCATCGGGCTCGCCGCCCTCGCCGCGCTGGCCCTCTTCGTCCCCCACCAGCCCCGCGCCGGACAGTCCGGCATCCGCCACGAGCTGCGGGCGATGGGCAACCGGCAGGTCGCCATCGGCCTGGCCGTCGCCGTGGTCGGCTTCGGCGGCTTCTTCGCCGTCTACAGCTACCTGGTGCCGATCCTGACCAACGTGACGGGCATCTCCGAGTCCTCGACCACGCTGGTGCTCGCGCTCTACGGCGTCGGCATGACGCTCGGCACGCTGGTCGCGGGCCCGCTCACGGACCGTGCCCTGCGGCCGACCCTGTACGCGGGCCTCGCCCTGCTCGCCGCGGCACTGGTGACGTTCTCCTTCACCGTGCACAGCACCTGGCCCGCCCTGGTGACGATCACCTTCATCGGCGCGCTGGGCTCCCTCATCACCACGCCGGTCCAGATGCTGCTCATGGCGAAGGCGAAGGACGCCCCGACGATGGCGGCGGCCTCCAACCACTCCGCCTTCAACCTGGCCAACGCGGGCGGCGCGTGGCTGGGCGGTCTCGCCCTCTCGGCGGGCTGGGGCTGGACCTCCCCCGCCCTGGTCGGCGCCGTCCTCGCCGTGGCCGGCCTCGGCCTCGCCCTGACGGGCGGCCTGCTGAACCGGGGCGAGGGCCGCTCCGAGGTGATCACCTCGTCCGACGGGACTCCCGCGGGGGCCGGCCGGGTCACGGCGGGGTACCACTCGGACTGACCGCGCTCACGCCGACCCGGCCGCCCAGCCGATCCCGCCGCGCAGGTGGGCGCGGAAGGCGGGGTCGGCGTAGGCGTCGGCGGCATGGCCGAGCGCGGTGTAGAACACCCGCCCCGCGCCCTGCTCCCGGCACCACGCCAGGGGGTGGTCGGAGCCCATCCCGCCGCCCTCGTACGACGACTCGTCGGCGGAGACGAGGACCCGCACGGCGGGACGCGGGCTGGTGCGGAAGTCGTACCACTCGTCGGTGAACTCCCACACGGCCGGCAGGTGCCGGGTCGCCGGGTGGCCCCGGTCCTCGACGACGGCGCGGCCCGGCTGGAGGGCCGGGTGGCGGTCGAAGCGGGCGCCGAGCAGTTCGCCGTAGTACGGCCAGTCGTACTCCGTGCAGGCGGCGGCGTGCACCCCGGCGAACCCGCCGCCCCCGTCCACGTACGCCGCGAGCCGCTCGCGTCCGGCCGGGGTGAGGACCTCGCCGCTGGTGGAGAGGAACACCACGGCCGCGTAACCGTCGAGCGGCCGCTCGAGGACGGCCGGGTCCTCGGTGGCGTCGACGTCGAAGACACCGAGCCCGCGCAGGGCGGCGACACCGGCGGGGATGGAGTCGTGCCGGTAGTCGGCGGTGCGGGTGTACACGAGGAGGGCGGTGCGGGCGGGGGCGGTCATGCGCGAGAGCCTATGCGGCGGTCCGCCCCGGTCCGCCCGCCCCGCCCCGCCCAGCGAGGCCGTCCCGCCGGGGGCGTGTCCGATTCCTTCAAGACCGCCGCGCCGGGGCGGCCCTACGGTGGACCGCATGAGTGCACGATTCGATGCCATCGGGATGGTCGTCTCGGACATGGCGGCCTCCGTCGCCTTCTACCGGCGGCTGGGGTTCGCCTTCCCCGAGGGGGCCGAGACGCAGGGACACGTGGAGGCCGGACTGCCGGGCGGGCTGCGGTTCATGATGGACACGGAGGAGGTGGTCCGGTCGTTCCACACCGAGTGGCGGCCGCCGGCGGGCGAGGGCAGGACCTCCCTGGCGCTGCGCTGCGACAGTCCGGCGGACGTCGACGCGCTGTTCGGGGAGATGACCGCAGCCGGCAGCCGGTTCGAACTGAAGCCGTTCGACGCGGTGTGGGGGCAGCGCTACGCCGTCCTCCTCGACCCGGACGGAAACGGCGTGGACCTGTTCGCTCCGCTACCCGCGGCCGAGTAGGCGGCCCAGCGGCAGCCCCGTCAAGTCCCGTACGTCGCGGGCCAGGTGGGGCTGGTCGGCGTAGCCGGCGCGGGCGGCCGTCTCGGCGAAGGGGACGCCCGCGCGGGCGAGGTCGAGGGCGCGGCGCATGCGCAGGATGCGGGCCAGCGTCTTGGGCCCGTAACCGAAGGCCGCGAGGGAGCGGCGGTGCAACTGGCGTGCGGTCAGGCCCAGTTCGTCGGCGGTCGTGGCGACCGGGCGGCCCGCGGCGAGGGCGGCCGCGAGACGGCTGAGCAGGGGGTCCGGCGGGGCGGTGTCCGCCGCCCGGCGCAGGGCGAGGCCCTCCAGTCCGTGCGCCGGGTCGGCCGCGGCGTCGACCCGGGCGGTGAGACGCCGTACGTCCGCGGCGGGCCACAGGTCGGCCAGGGCGACGCGGCGGTCGCGCAGTTCGTGGGCGGGGACGCCCAGCAGGGCGGGCGCGGTGCCGGGAGGGAAGCGGATGCCCGCCCAGGCGCTCGGCTCTCCCCCAGTGAGGTGGGCACGGGTGTCGGGGCCGGCGACCAGCAGGCGTCCCTCGTGCCAGAGCAGGTCCATGCAGCCGTCGGGCAGCACCCTGCCCTGCCCGTCCCGGGACGGGGTGTTGGTCCACACGACCGCTCCCGTCAGCCGCGACGCCCGCTCCCTGTACACGTCGCCCAGGCTACGCCGCCCCGGACCGCCACTCCTGCGGGCTGACCCCGTAGGCCCGCTTGAAGGCGGTGGAGAGGGCGAAGGCGCTGCCGTAACCGACCTGGCGGGCGAGCGCGCCGATGGTGTCGTCGGTGTCGCGCAGGCGGTCCGCGGCGAGGGCGAGGCGCCAGCCGGTGAGGTAGGCCATCGGGGGTTCGCCGACGAGCCGGGTGAAGCGGCGGGCCAGGGCGGCGCGCGAGACGCCCGCCTTCGCGGCCAGGCCGGCGACCGTCCACGGGTGGGCGGGGTCGTCCTGGAGCAGGCGCACGGCCGGGCCGACGACGGGGTCGGACAGGGCCGCGTACCAGGCGGGCGGCTCCGCCTCCGGCCGGTCGAACCAGGCGCGCAGCGCGGCGATGACCAGCAGGTCGAGCAGCCGGTCCAGGACGACCTCCTGCCCGGGGGCCTCCCGCACGATCTCCCGCATGAGGAAGGGCAGCAGCGGGCAGTCCCACACGTCGGAGGTGAGGGAGAGCAGCGGCGGCAGCGCGTCCAGCAGGCGGCCGCCGATCTCGCCGCGCATCCGGTAGGTGCCGATCAGCATCACCGTGCCGCCGTCGGGGCGGTCGCCCCAGGTGCGCACGCCGAGGTCCATGACACCGTTCAGGGGGCGGCCGTCGGGGTAGTGGCACTCGCCGCCGGGGAGGATCAGCGCCTGCGGGGCGGTCCCGGGGGCGTCGGCGCAGGTGTACGGGTCGGGGCCGCGCGCGACGGCGAGGTCGCCGGGGCGCAGCCGCAGCGCCTCCCCGCCGTCCGGCACGATCCACGCGTCGCCGCGGACGAGGAGCATCACCGTCAGCGGGGCGCGGTCCTCCACACGGACCGCCCACGGCGGGTCGAAACATGCCCGGATCATGAACGCGCCACGGGCCCTGGGGCCCTCCAGCAGGCCGGTGAGTACGTCCATGCGGTCAGCGTAGACGCGGGCGTATGGGAGTGAGCCGCTCGGCGATGGTCCGGGTACGGGGTACGGCGGTTGACTCGGGGCATGACGGACGAAGTGAAGAGGACTAAGGACACGACCCTGGTCGTCACGGGCGCTTCCGGACGCACCGGAAGCCGGGTGGCGCGGGCCGCGGAGGCGGCGGGGGCGACGGTGCGGGCGGCGTCGCGGGCGACCGGGTTCGACTGGACGGACCGGTCGACGTGGGAGCGGGCCCTGCGCGGGGCGGACGCCGCGTATCTGGCGCACCCGGTGGACGTGGGGGCTCCCGGGACCGCGGAGGCGGTCGGGGAGCTGGCCCGGATGGCGGTGGGGCTGGGGGTGCGGCGGCTGGTGCTGCTGTCCGCGCGCGGCGAGGACCGGGCGCTGCCCACCGAGGAGGCACTGCGCGCGTCGGGCGCGGAGTGGACGGTCGTACGGGCCGCCTGGTTCGCGCAGAACTTCAGCGAGGGGCCGCTGGCGGACGAGCTGCGCCGCGGCGAGCTGGTGTTCCCGGCGGGTGAGGTGGCGGAGCCGTTCGTGGACGTGCGGGACATCGCGGAGGTGGTGGTGGCCGCGGTGGGGGACGGGGAGCGGTACGCGGGGCGGACGCTCACCGTGACCGGACCCCGGCTGCTGACCTGGCGGGAGGCGGTGGCGGAGATCGCGGCGGCCACGGGGCGGACACTGACGTACCGGCCGGTGCCGGCGCACGACTACGGCGAGGCCCTGGTGGGGTTCGGGGTGCCGGCGGAGGAGGCGGCGTTCCTCACCGGGCTGTTCGGGACGCTGCTCGACGGACGGAACGCACACCTGGAGGACGGGGTGCGGCAGGTGCTGGGGCGGGAGCCGCGGGACTTCTCCGCTTTCGTGGCCGAGGAGGCGGCGGCGGGGGTGTGGAAGGCGTGAGCGGACGCGGGGTCCGGGGCGGTGCCGGGTCGATGCGCCCCCGCCGCCCCTTCCCGTCCCGTCCCGGACCCGGGGCGCCGCCCCGGACCCCGCTCCTCCGGCGCGGGAGGGACCGGTTTCCGGTCCCTCCCGCGCGGCCTACTTGTCGCCAGGGGGCGGGGCTTCGCCGTTCTTCGGATGAGGGGTCTTCGCCTGGGTGCGCAGGCGGGCGGTGACGTCCTCCGGGGGCAGGAAACGGGACCAGCGCTCGGGGAACTCGGAGGGCATGTCGGGGTCGGCCTCGCCCGCCGTGGCGGCGGTGCGGGCGACGTACTCGGCGACCTGCGCCTGCCGCAGCCGCTCGTTGGCCTCGCGCGCGGCGGCGGTCGCGGCGGCCGGCCAGACCCGGTCGATGGCCGCGTTGACGGCCGCGCCGACCAGCACCGCGAACGCGGACACGCCGATCCACAGCAGCACGGCGACGGGGGCGGCCAGGGAGCCGTAGATGGTGGGGCCCTCGACGGTGTTGGTCAGGTAGATCCGCAGCAGGAAGCTGCCCAGCACCCACATGCCGAGGGCGACCAGCGCGCCGGGCACGTCCTCGATCCACGGGGACCGCACGGGTACGGAGACGTGGTAGAGGGTGGTGAGGAAGACGATCGACAGCAGGATCACGACCGGCCAGTACAGGATCTGCACGAGCGTCGTCGACCAGGGCACGATCTCCACCACCGCGTCCGGTCCCGCGACCATCAGCGGCAGCGCGATCGAGCCGATCAGCAGGGCCACGATGAACAGCAGGAAGGCCAGCAGCCGGGTCTTCACGATGCCCCGGACGCCGTCGAGGCCGTACATGACGGTGATGGTCTCGATGAAGACGTTCACCGCGCGAGAACCCGACCACACGGCGATCAGGAAGCCGAGGGAGATGACGTCCGGCCGGCCGCCCTTCGTCACGTCCCGCAGGATCGGTTCCGCGATCTGGCTCACGCCGCGGTCGGAGAGCACCGTGCGGGAGGCGTCGAGCAGGTTGCGCTGCAGGCTCTGGATGGTGTCGGCGCCGGTCCACGCGTCGACGTAGCCGAGCAGGCCGATCATGCTGAGCAGCAGCGGGGGCACCGACAGCAGCGTGAAGAACGCGGCCTCGGCCGCCAGGCCCAGGATGCGGTACTCCATGCAGGAATTGACGGTGTCCTTCAGCAGCAGCCAGGCGGTCCTGCGTTTGGAGACGTTCCGGTAGAGGGCCCGGGCCCGGTGGAGGCGGCCGGAGGGCTCGTCTGGGGGTTCACTTGCTGGCTGCACGTCCTAAAGGTATCCGTCACGCCTGGTCGCACTCATCCAGAGGCCAGGTCACCGGGTGAGGGCGCACGGCCTCGGGGTACGTTCGGGACATGGCAGGCAGCACGCACTCCGTGACCAACCAGGCTCCCCCGCTCGTGCAGTACGACGTCTACGGCGCCGACCGGGCCCTGGCGGAGGCGGTCGAGCGGCACCTGTCCGCCGACGTGCTGGAGGAGGGGCGCTCGGAACTGTCCGCGCTGGGCCGGGCGGTCGGGTCGGCGCAGCTGCAGGAGTGGGGGGTGCAGGCCAACGAGAACCCGCCCCGGCTGCGCACCCACGACCGCTACGGTCACCGGATCGACGAGGTCGACTTCCACCCCGCCTGGCACCGGCTGCTCGGCAAGGGCGTCTCGGCCGGACTCACGGCGGCGTGGGGGCGGCCGGGCGGACACGTGCGGCGGGCCGCGGCGTTCCTGATGTGGACGCAGGCGGAGGCCGGCAACGGGTGCCCGCTGTCGATGACCCACGCGGCGGTGCCGGCGCTGCGCGCCGACCCGGCGCTGGCGGCGGAGTGGGAGCCCCGGCTGACGTCGACGGTCTACGACCGTGCCCTGCGGCCGGCCGGCCTGAAGCCCGGCGCGCTGTTCGGGATGGGCATGACGGAGAAGCAGGGCGGCAGCGACGTACGGGCGAACACGACGGTCGCGCGGCCGCTGGCCGAGGACGGCGCGTACGAGCTGACCGGGCACAAGTGGTTCTGCTCGGCGCCCATGTCGGACGCGTTCCTGGTGCTGGCGCAGGCCCCCGGCGGGCTCACCTGCTTCCTGTTGCCGCGGGTGCTGCAGGACGGCACGCGCAACGTGTTCCTCATCCAGCGGCTCAAGGACAAGCTGGGCAACCGGTCCAACGCGTCCGCCGAGGTCGAGTTCGACGGGACGTGGGCCCGCCGGGTCGGGGACGAGGGGGCCGGGGTGCGCACCGTCATCGGGATGGTGGCGGCGACCCGGCTGGACTGCGTGCTGGGCTCGGCGGGGCTGATGCGGCAGGCCGTGGCGCAGGCGGTGCACCACTGCGCGCACCGTGCGGCGTTCGGCCGCACGCTCGTCGACCAGCCGCTGATGCGCAACGTGCTGGCCGATCTGGCCGTGGAGTCGGAGGCGGCGACCACGCTGGCGCTGCGGCTGGCGGCGGCGTACGACGACGGCGGCGAGCAGGAGCGGGCGCTGCTGCGGATCGCGGTGCCGGCGGCGAAGTACTGGGTGACCAAGCGGTGCGCGCCCGTCGCGATCGAGGCGGCCGAGTGCCTGGGCGGCAACGGGTACGTGGAGGAGTCGGGCATGCCCCGGCTGGTGCGGGAGTCGCCGCTGAACTCGATCTGGGAGGGCGCCGGCAACGTGCAGGCGCTGGACGTGCTGCGGGCGCTGCGCCGGGAGCCGGCGGCGCTGGACGCCTACCTGAGGGAGGTCGGGCGGGCGCGCGGGGCGGACCACCGGCTGGACGCGGCGATCAAGGACCTGCTGACGGAACTGTCCGACCTGGAGGGCGTCGAGGCGCGGGCGCGGCGGCTGGTGGAGCGGCTGGCGCTGGTGCTCCAGGGATCACTGCTGGTGCGGTACGCGCCGCCGGCGGTGGCGGACGCCTTCTGCGCGGGACGGCTGGGCGGCGACGCGGGCGCGGCGTTCGGGACGCTGCCGCACACCCTGGACCTGGCGTCATTGGTGGAGCGGGCCCGGCCGGTGTCCTGAGCGCGCGACGCGGGGGTGGTGCTGCGCCGACACGGCACCACCCCCGCCGCACGGGCCCCTTGAGAGCCGTGGACGCCGCTCGGGACGGCGTCGCTCAATGTTCAATCAGGGCCCGGCCGTCCACCAGGGTTGCAGGGGGTTGCAACGTACTGGTCCCCTTCCCGTACCGGGCGTCCGCGCCCGGGGACAGACGGCAGTATGGGTCCGACAGGTTTTCTTCCGGGAGGTCCGGTGGCGCTCTCGCCCATGGACGTGACGCAGTTGGCCGCCGTCGACTCGGCGCGCGCGGCACGGGTCCTCGACGAGGTGCGTTCCGCCGCGTTGTCCGGCCGGCGCGCGCCGGTGGCCCCCCGCCCGGTGATCAGGCAGTCCTGGGAGCGGGTGCTGCGCAGCGGGGTGGACCCGGACCACGGCGTCCGCAGCGGGCTGCTGTCCCACGAGGAGGTGCAGCGGCGGCGGGCGTCGTCGACGCTGCGGCACGTGCTGCCGGTCCTGCGGGAGGGACTGCTGTCGGTCGCGGACGTCGCGCACCACATCATGGTGGTGGCCGACGAGGAGGGCCGGGTGCTGTGGCGGGAGGGCAGCCCGCCGGTGCTGCGCAAGGCGGACGGGCTGGGCTTCGAGATCGGCGCGGACTGGCGCGAGGACGTCGTCGGCACCAACGGGGTGGGCACCCCGGCGGTGACCGGGCGTCCCGTGCAGGTGTTCGCCGCGGAGCACTTCGTACGGTCGCACTCCTCCTGGACGTGTGCCGGGGCCCCGATCACCGACCCCCGGGACGGGCGGCTGATCGGCGTGGTCGACGTCAGCGGGCCGCTGGAGACGATGCACCCGGCGACGCTGGCGTGGGTCGACTCGGTGGCGAAGCTGGCCGAGGCGCGGCTGCGGGAGAGGCACGTGCGGTCGCTGGAGCGGCTGCGCGCGGTGGCGGCACCGGTGCTGGCGCGCACCACCGGGCGCGCGCTGGTGGTGGACCGGCACGGGTGGACGGCGGCGGTGACGGGCATGCCGCACACCGAGCGGCTGGCGCTGCCCACGTCGGTGTCGGCGGGCACCCGGTGGCTGCCGGCACTGGGCCGGTGCTCGCTGGAGCCGCTGGCCGGGGGCTGGCTGGTGCGGGCCGCGGACGAGCCGCTGACCCGTGCCGGGACGCGGATCGTGCTGGATCTGCGCCGGCCGCGCCACCGGTCGGTGGAGGTGTCCGGCGGCGCGGGCTCCTGGGTCCGTGAACTGAGCCCGCGGCACGCCGGGTTGCTGTACCTGCTGGCCGTGCACCGGGCCGGCCGCAGTGCGGCGGCGCTGGCCGGGGACCTCTTCGGCGATCCCGCCCGCACGGTGACGGTGCGGGCGGAGATCTCCCGCATCCGGCGCTACCTGGGCGGTCTGCTGGACCACCGCCCGTACCGCTTCGCGGAGAACACGGAGGTCGACGTGCTCCTCCCGGACGACCCCCTCGACCTCCCGGACCTCCTCGCCCGCTCCGCGGCCCCGGCGCGCGACGGCTCCCGTACACGTGCCGCGGGGCCGCGCGAACACCCCTGACGAGCCGGAACGCCCCCGTCGCCGCCCGGAACGGGCACGGATCGGGCTCAATTGCGGGGTCTTCGTGCTGCGCGGCGGCCGGCTGCCGTAGCATCCCGGTACGGGCCACCCCATCTGCTCCTCGGTCAACCCGCGGATCACCGGACGCAGTTGGCTCGCCCCGGGAGGACGTTATGGGACATCGCGGCAGACACCGCCGGCGCAGACGGGGCAGGGCGCTGCGGGCCGGGCTCGCCGGGACGGCGCTCGCGCTGACCGCGGCCGCCACCCTGATCAGCGCTTCGCAGGCCACCGACGCCGACGACCCCGGGGCGCTGAAGCCGCTGACCGCGGCCTCCGAGACCGCGCCGCTGCGACTGACCGAGGAAAGCGTTCCGGGCGACACGCTCGGCCGTCTCACCGCGGGCATGGGCCCGCCCGTCGGGGTGGGTGACGTCCTCGCCGATCCCGACGGCGCGCTGCGCGACGCGGCGGACTGTCCGGACGACGACCGGCGTGCCCTGCCCGTCGAGCCCGCCGCGACGCGGGCGTACTGCTGGCCGGGCCAGGAGACCGACGGGTGGCGGGCCGGCGCGGTCACCACCTCGGGGGACGCGGACGAGGACGGCCGCTGGGGCGAGAACCGGGTGATCCTCTCGGGGTGGACCAGGGCCGCGGGCACGGCGGCGGAGCAGGGACTCGCCCGGGTCGCCTTCGTCAACGCCGGTGACGCCGGCGAACTCCGCTACACCTGGGCGCTGCTCGCCGTCCCGGTGGACGGCGGCCGCGACTACCGCGGGCTGGGCTCCACCGTGTCGGGCATGGTCTGGTACCAGGACAAGCTGCTGGTCACGACCGGCCGGGGCGAGGGCGGCGCGCTGTACGTGTACGACCTGGACCGGGTACAGCGGGCGACCGTGGAGGGCACGTCCGTCGGCCGGGTGCCCGGCGGCTGGTCGGCGGCCGGGGCGCGGTACGTCCTCCCGGCGGTCGCCTCCTACCGGACGGCCGGCGCCGGCGCGCCCCAGCCCGGCGGCATCGCCCTGGACCGCAGCACCGCGCCGGACAGCCTGGTCGCGCACGAGGCGACGCCCGCGGACGAGGACGGGCCGACCCGGCTGTGGCGGTACGCGTTCAGCGCCCGGCCGGAGCGGAGCGGGCTGCTCGACGCGGACCCGGTGGCGGTCTACGAGACCGAACTGACCCATGTGCGCAGTGTGCTGGCGCACCGGTCGGGCTGGTACCTGGGCCGGATGACCGGGACGCCGGACGAGCGCGGCACGCTGTGGCGGCAGGACACGGAGGGGGCGAGCCCCACCCGCTGCGGGGCGGACGAGACGCACCGCTGCTGGAGCGGCGAGGCGACGTCCCTGTCCTACTGGCAGGAGACCGGCGACGTGTGGTCGCAGTCCGGGCGGATGCTGTTCGCGCTGCCGCTGGCCTCGGTGGACCGGTCCCTCGACGACTAGGGCCGTCCGCGGCCCGTCCGCCGGACCGTCCGCCGGCGCGTCCCCGTCCGCCGGCACGTCCCCGCCCGCGCGGTGATCAGGCGTTCGACAGACCTGCGCACCGGATGGTTCCCTTTCGGACATGACGACCATCGCCGTGACCACCTGGTCCCTGGAGCAGACCGCGCCCGCCGATCTCCGTCCGGCCGCCGCGCCCGAGGGGGACGTGCGGGTGGTCCGCTCCGAGGTGCCCTCGCCCGAGTTCAGCCGCTTCCTGTACGCCTCCGTCGGCGGTGACATCCGCTGGACCGACCGGCTGGGCTGGACGTACGCGCAGTGGACCGAGCACCTGGACCGCCCCGGGGTGGAGACGTGGGTCGCCTACGACCGCGGCACGCCCGCCGGGTACGTCGAGCTGGAGGCGCAGCGGGACGGCGTCGTCGAGATCGTCTACTTCGGCCTGATCCCCGCCTTCCGGGGGCGCCGCATCGGCGGACACCTGCTGTCCCTCGGCACGGCGCGCGCCTGGGACCTGGCCGAGCGGCACCCGGGGCTGAAGCCGACGCGGCGGGTGTGGCTGCACACGTGCAGCAAGGACGGCGAACACGCCATGGACAACTACCTGCGCCGGGGCTTCACCCTCTTCGACACCAAGGTCGAGAACGAGCCGGAGGTGGCCACGCCCGGTCCGTGGCCCGGCGCCCACCCGGCCTGACCAGCGCCGGCGCGACCGCTCGCGGCCGCCTGTGACCAAGGACACCCTTGTCTCGCACTGCGAGACAAGGGTGTCCGCACTTTGGACGAAGCTGGACTGTGTTCAGATCTCCGTGCCACGCTTCCGTCATGTTCGGAACTGGAATCGCCTTGGTGAGTCGGCGGCACGTCGACCTCGGCCGCATGTCCAGCGCCATCTGTCCGGCGCGCTGAGAGCACCCGGCACCGCCCGGCATCCCCTCCTCGCCGCACCCCTCGCGCAACGACGCGCACGTGCATCCGTGCGCCCTCGTGCGCAGGTCAGAGCGTCCCTCCGCCGCCCGACCACCGCCCCTCACCGACGGCGCTGCGCGCCGACACCACCCGTCGCTGTCCCGAAGGACGTATCAACCATGGCCGCCACCCCACAGAAGCCCGCCGCCGCGACCCCCCGCCGCAAGGTGAGCCGTCACCGCGGCGAGGGCCAGTGGGCCGTGGGGCACCTGACCCCGCTCAACGGCAATGAGCAGTTCAAGAAGGACGACGACGGTCTCAATGTGCGGACACGCATTGAGACGATCTACTCCAAGCGCGGCTTCGACTCGATCGACCCCAACGACCTGCGGGGCCGGATGCGTTGGTGGGGTCTCTACACCCAGCGCAAGCCCGGGATCGACGGCGGCAAGACCGCGATCCTGGAGCCGGAGGAGCTGGACGACAGCTACTTCATGCTGCGGGTGCGCATCGACGGCGGCGCGCTGACGACCCGGCAGCTCCGGGTGATCGGCGAGGTCTCGCAGGAGTTCGCGCGCGGCACCGCCGACATCACCGACCGGCAGAACGTCCAGTACCACTGGATCCGCATCGAGGACGTGCCCGCGATCTGGGAGCGCCTGGAGGGCGTCGGCCTGTCCACGGTCACCGCCTGCGGCGACACCCCGCGCGTGATGATCGCCTCCCCCGTCGCCGGCATCGCCGAGGACGAGATCATCGACGGCACCCCGGCGCTGGAGGAGATGAAGCGCCGCGTCCTGAACAACAAGGCGTACTCGAACCTGCCCCGCAAGTTCAAGACGGCCATCTCCGGCTCCCCCGTCCTCGACGTGGTGCACGAGATCAACGACGTGGCGTTCGTCGGCGTCCGTCACCCCGAGCACGGGCCGGGCTTCGACCTCTGGGTCGGCGGCGGCCTGTCCACCAACCCCAAGCTCGGTGTGCGGCTGGGCACCTGGGTGCCGATCGAGGACGTGCCCGATGTCTACGAGGGCGTCCTGTCGATCTTCCGCGACTACGGATACCGCCGGCTGCGCACCCGCGCCCGGCTGAAGTTCCTGGTCGCCGACTGGGGCGCGGAGAAGTTCCGGCAGGTGCTGGAGGACGAGTACCTGAAGCGCAGGCTCACCGACGGGCCCGCGCCCGAGCAGCCGGTGCAGCAGTGGCGCGACCACATCGGTGTGCACCGCCAGAAGGACGGCCGCTACTACGTCGGGTTCGCGCCACGTGTCGGCCGCGTCGACGGCACCACCCTCACCAAGATCGCGGACCTCGCCGAGGCCCACGGCTCGGGCCGGGTGCGGACCACCGTCGAACAGAAGATGATCATCCTCGACGTGGAGGAGGGCCGGGTCGACTCCCTCGTGGAGTCCCTGGAGGCGCTGGACCTCAGCGCGCGGCCCTCGCCCTTCCGGCGCGGCACCATGGCCTGCACCGGCATCGAGTTCTGCAAGCTCGCCATCGTCGAGACCAAGGCGCGCGGCGCCTCACTGATCGACGAACTCGAGCGCCGCCTCCCGGACTTCGACGAGCCGATCACCATCAACCTCAACGGCTGCCCGAACGCCTGCGCCCGCATCCAGGTGGCGGACATCGGTCTCAAGGGACAGCTGATGCTCGACGAGCGCGGCGAGCAGGTCGAGGGGTACCAGGTGCACCTCGGCGGCGCGCTCGGCCTGGAGGCCGGGTTCGGGCGCAAGGTCCGCGGTCTCAAGGTCACGGCGGACGAACTGCCCGACTACATCGAGCGGGTGCTGGGGCGTTTCCGGGACGAGCGCGAGGACGGCGAGCGCTTCGCGGCCTGGGTCGGCCGCGCGTCCGAAGAGGCCCTGTCGTGAGCGAGCGCGCGGCGCCGTTCCACTGCCCGTACTGCGGCGAGGAGGACCTGCGTCCGGGGGAGCAAGGGCACGGGGCCTGGGAATGCGGCGGATGCAACCGAGCCTTTCAGCTGAAGTTCCTCGGGCTGCTCGCCCGGGGCCTTGAGCGATCCGACACGGGAGGGGACCGGACATGACGACTGCTCAGCACAGGCGCACCGCCGAGGAGTTGAAGGCACTGGCCGAGCAGGCGGGCCGTGATCTGGAGGACGCCTCGGCGTCGGACATCCTCCGGTGGGCCGCCGAGACCTTCGGCAGGCGCTTCTGTGTGACCTCCTCGATGGAGGACGCGGTGGTCGCCCACCTCGCCTCCCGGGTGATGCCCGGCGTCGACGTGGTCTTCCTCGACACCGGCTACCACTTCCCGGAGACCATCGGCACCCGGGACGCGGTCGAGGCGGTGATGGACGTCAACCTCATCACACTGACCCCGCGGCAGACGGTCGCCGAGCAGGACGCCGAGTACGGCCCGAGGCTGCACGACCGTGACCCCGACCTGTGCTGCAGGCTGCGCAAGGTGCTGCCGCTGGAGGAAGGCCTGAAGGACTACGCGGCCTGGGCGACCGGCCTGCGCCGCGACGAGTCCCCGACCCGGGCGAACACCCCGGTCGTCGGCTGGGACGAGAAGCGGCAGAAGGTGAAGGTCTCCCCCATCGCCCGCTGGACCCAGGACGACGTGGACGCCTACGTCGCCGAGCACGGCGTCCTCACCAACCCGCTGCTGACGGACGGTTACGCCTCCGTGGGCTGCGCCCCCTGCACCCGCCGGGTGCTGGAGGGCGAGGACGCGCGCGCCGGCCGCTGGGCGGGCCGCGCCAAGACCGAGTGCGGGCTGCACGGCTGACCATGACCGCGCCTTCGACGAACCAGGAGAATCACGTGACGACCGGAGCCACCGTCTGGCTCACGGGTCTGCCGAGCGCCGGCAAGACCACCATCGCCCACGAGCTGGCCGCCCGGCTGCGCGAGCGGGGCCGGCGGGTCGAGGTGCTCGACGGCGACGAGATCCGCGAGTTCCTCTCGGCGGGCCTCGGCTTCAGCCGCGAGGACCGGCACACCAACGTGCAGCGCATCGGCTTCGTCGCCGAACTGCTCGCCCGCAACGGCGTCACCGCGCTGGTCCCGGTGATCGCCCCGTACGCGGACAGCCGGGACGCGGTCCGCAAGCGGCACGGGGCGAACGGCACGCCGTACGTCGAGGTGCACGTGGCGACCCCGGTCGAGGTGTGCTCCGTACGCGACGTGAAGGGCCTCTACGCCAAGCAGGCCGCGGGCGAACTCACCGGGCTCACCGGTGTGGACGACCCGTACGAGGAGCCCGAGACGCCCGATCTGCGGATCGAGTCGCAGAACCAGACCGTGCAGGAGTCCGCGGCGTCGGTGGACGCCCTGCTCAGCGAAAGGGGACTGGCATGACGGCCGTCGCCACTGTCCGGGAGGGGACGGACAGCCCGTACGCCCTCTCGCACCTGGACGCCCTCGAGTCCGAGGCGGTGCACATCTTCCGCGAGGTGGCGGGCGAGTTCGAGAAGCCGGTGATCCTGTTCTCCGGCGGCAAGGACTCCATCCTGATGCTGCACCTGGCGCTGAAGGCGTTCACCCCGGCGCCCGTCCCGTTCTCGCTGCTGCACGTGGACACCGGGCACAACTTCCCCGAGGTGCTCGACTACCGGGACCGCACGGTCGCCCGGCACGGGCTGCGGCTGCACGTCGCCTCCGTGCAGGACTACATCGACCGGGGGGTGCTCAAGGAGCGCCCGGACGGCACCCGCAACCCGCTGCAGACCCTGCCGCTCACCGACAAAATCCAGAGCGAGCGGTTCGACGCGGTGTTCGGCGGCGGGCGCCGCGACGAGGAGAAGGCCCGCGCGAAGGAGCGGGTGTTCTCGCTGCGTGACGAGTTCTCCCAGTGGGACCCGCGCCGCCAGCGCCCCGAGCTGTGGAACCTGTACAACGGCCGGCACGCCCCCGGTGAGCACGTCCGCGTGTTCCCGCTGTCCAACTGGACCGAGCTGGACGTGTGGCAGTACATCGCCCGCGAGGGCATCGAACTGCCCGAGATCTACTACGCGCACGAGCGGGAGGTCTTCGCCCGGGCCGGCATGTGGCTGACCGCCGGCGAGTGGGGCGGCCCCAAGGACGGCGAGCGGGTCGAGAAGCGGCTCGTGCGCTACCGCACCGTGGGCGACATGTCCTGCACCGGCGCGGTGGACTCCGACGCCGACACCATCGAGAAGGTGATCGCCGAGATCGCCGCCTCCCGGCTCACCGAACGCGGTGCCACCCGCGCCGACGACAAGCTCTCCGAGGCCGCGATGGAAGACCGCAAGCGCGAGGGGTACTTCTAGAGATGAGCACCATCACCACCGAGGAGCTCGCGGCCACCACGCTGCTGCGGTTCGCCACCGCCGGTTCCGTCGACGACGGCAAGTCCACCCTGGTGGGCCGGCTGCTGCACGACTCCAAGTCGGTCCTCACCGACCAGCTGGAGGCCGTGCAGCGGGCGTCGGCGAGCCGGGGCCAGGAGGCGCCCGACCTCGCGCTGCTCACCGACGGCCTGCGGGCCGAGCGGGAGCAGGGCATCACCATCGACGTGGCCTACCGCTACTTCGCCACGCCCCGGCGGCGGTTCATCCTCGCCGACACCCCGGGCCACGTGCAGTACACGCGGAACATGGTCACCGGCGCCTCCACCGCCGAGCTGACGGTGATCCTGGTCGACGCCCGCAACGGTGTCGTCGAACAGACCCGCCGGCACGCCGCGATCGCCGCGCTGCTGCGCGTCCCGCACGTGGTGCTCGCCGTCAACAAGATGGACCTGGTCGACTACCGGGAGTCCGTGTTCGCCGCCATCGCCGAGGAGTTCACGGCGTACGCGACCGAGCTGGGCGTCCCCGAGGTCACCGCGATCCCGATCTCGGCGCTCGTCGGCGACAACGTGGTGGAGCCGTCCGCGCACATGGACTGGTACGGCGGCCCGACGGTGCTGGAGCACCTGGAGACGGTCCCGGTCAGCCACGACCTGGCGCACTGCCACGCGCGGCTGCCCGTGCAGTACGTGATCCGGCCGCAGAGCGCCGAGCACCCGGACTACCGCGGTTACGCCGGCCAGATCGCCGCCGGCACCTTCCGGGTGGGGGACCCGGTGACCGTGCTGCCGTCCGGGCGGACGACGACGGTCAGCGGGATAGACCTGCTGGGCGAACCCGTGGACGTCGCCTGGACCCCGCAGTCGGTGACGCTGCTGCTCGCCGACGACATCGACATCTCCCGCGGTGACCTGATCGTCCCCAGCAAGGACGCGCCCGCCACCTCGCAGGACGTCGAGGCCACCGTCTGCCACGTCGCCGACCAGCCGCTGACCGTCGGCCACCGGGTCCTGCTCAAGCACGGCACGCGCACGGTCAAGGCGATCGTGAAGGACATCCCGGCCCGTCTCACGCTGGACGACCTGTCCCTGCACCCGCACCCGGGCCGGCTCGTCGCCAACGACATCGGCCGGGTGAAGATCCGTACCGCCGAGCCGCTGCCCGCGGACTCCTACGCGGACTCCCGGCGCACCGGCTCGTTCATCCTCATCGACCCCAGCGACGGCACCACGCTCACCGCGGGCATGGTCGGCGAGTCGTTCGCCGCGCCGGAGCCGGTCAAGGACGAGGCCGAGGACGACGGGTGGAACTTCTGACCATGAACTCCACCGATGTCTACTCCACGTTCGCGAAGGAGGGCGGCCGCGTCGGCAGCGGTGTTCTCGGCAGCGGGCAGGGCGGGGTCGACCGATGTGTGCGCTGACGTACGCGCACCGCTCGCGCGCCCTCACCCCCCACCGCCGTAGACGAAAACCTGCCGACTTCCCGGCCACGGCCTGAGAGACCGTGACCGCCGGGCCTCCGAGAGGAACACCTCCCGTGCCTGCCACATCCGCCCTGCGCCGTACCTTCGCGGTGATAGCCGCGCTCCCGCTGCTCACCCTGGCCGCCTGCGGCTACGGGTCCGAGGCCGACGACGACAGCTCCGCGAAGGTCGCCGCCGGGGCGAAGAAGATCGACGGACTCGACTCCGTCCGGATCGGCTACTTCGGCAACCTCACCCACGGCACCGCCCTCGTGGGGAACAGGAAGGGCTTGTTCCAGAAGGAACTCGGCGCGACCAAGGCCACCTACGCGACCTTCAACGCGGGGCCGTCGGAGATCGAGGCGCTCAACTCCGGTTCCATCGACATCGGCTTCATCGGCCCCTCCCCCGCCATCAACGGCTACACCAAGTCCGGCGGCAAGAACCTGCGGATCATCGGCGGTTCCGCGTCCGGCGGGGTCAAGCTCGTGGTGAACCCGGACAAGGTGAAGTCCCTGAAGGACGTCAGGGGCAAGCGGATCGCGACCCCGCAGCTCGGCAACACCCAGGACGTCGCGTTCCTCAACTGGGTGGCCGAGCAGGGCTGGAAGGTCGACGCGCAGAGCGGCAAGGGTGACGTCACCGTCGTCCGCAGCGACAACAAGGTCACCCCGGACGCGTTCAGGGCCGGGTCGCTGGACGGCGCGTGGGTACCGGAGCCGACCGCCTCCAAGCTGGTCGCCGAGGGCGGCAAGGTGCTGCTGGACGAGGCGTCCCTGTGGCCGGACGAGAAGTTCGTGATCACGAACATCATCGTGCGCCAGGAGTTCCTGAAGGAGCACCCGAAGGCCGTCGAGGCGGTGCTGAAGGCGTCCGTCGAGACCAACAAGTGGATCAACGCCAACCCGGACGAGGCGAAGGCCGTCGCCAACGAGCAGCTGGAGGCCGACTCGGGCAAGGCGCTGCCCGCCGAGGTGCTCGACCCGGCGTGGAAGTCGATCACGTTCACCGACGACCCGCTGGCCGCGACGCTCGACGCGCAGGCGGAGCACGCCGTCAAGGCGGGCCTGCTGGAGAAGCCCGACCTGAACGGCATCTACGACCTGACGCCGCTCAACACGGTCCTGAAGGCCGCCGGTGCGCCGGCCGTCGACGACGCCGGACTCGGCGCCGAGTAAGTCCGGATCCCGAAGAGTTCCCAGGAGGTGACGACCATGGCCACGACCCTCGCCAAGGCCGCCGACGGCACCGAGGCGGCCACGCACGCCGCCCGCATCGAGCATGTCTCGAAGTCGTTCGCGGGCCCCGCCGGGCAACAGCTCGTGCTGGACGACATCACCCTCGATGTCGCGCCCGGTGAGTTCGTCACCCTCCTGGGTGCCTCGGGCTGCGGTAAGTCCACGCTGCTCAACCTGGTCGCGGGGCTGGACCGCCCCACGTCCGGCGCGATCAGCACGGACGGCCGGCCGGCGCTGATGTTCCAGGAACACGCGCTGTTCCCGTGGCTGACCGCGGGCAAGAACATCGAACTCGCCCTGAAGCTGCGGGGCGTCGCGAAGGACGAGCGCCGCGGCCGGGCCGAGGAACTGCTCGGGCTGGTCCGCCTGAAGGGCGCGCACGGCAAGCGGGTGCACGAGCTGTCCGGCGGCATGCGGCAGCGGGTGGCGCTGGCCCGGGCGATCGCCCAGGAGAGCAAACTGCTGCTGATGGACGAGCCGTTCGCGGCGCTGGACGCCATCACGCGGGACGTGCTGCACGACGAGCTGACCAGGATCTGGCGCGAGACACAGCTGTCCGTCCTGTTCGTCACGCACAACGTGCGCGAAGCGGTCCGGCTCGCGCAGCGGGTGGTGCTGCTGTCCTCCCGTCCGGGCCGGATCGCCCGTGAGTGGACCGTGGACATCCCGCATCCGCGCCGTATCGAGGACACCGCCGTGGCGGAACTGTCCGTCGAGATCACCGAAGAACTCCGTGGGGAGATCCGCCGTCATGGCCAGCACTGAGACGACCGCGCAGGACCGGGACGGGGGCGACCTCGCCGGTCTGGAGGCGGGCCTCGACGCACTGGAGACGGTGCAGACCGGACGCAAGCCGTTCCGGCAGACCTTCGTGGAGAAGATCCTGCCGCCGGTCCTCGCCATCGCCCTGGTGCTGGCGGTGTGGCAGGCCCTGGTCTCCTTCGGGATCGTCGACGATCCGACCAAGCTGCCCTCACCCGGCGCCGTGTGGGGGGTCCTCCAGGACGCCTGGCTCAAGGGCGAGCTGCTCGGCTACATCTGGACCAGTGTGTCGCGCGGTCTGCTCGGCTTCTTCTTCGCGCTGCTGATCGGCACCCCGCTGGGACTCCTGGTGGCGCGGGTGAGGTTCGTGCGCGCGGCGATCGGGCCGATCCTGTCCGGTCTGCAGTCGCTGCCGTCGGTGGCGTGGGTGCCGCCGGCGGTGATCTGGCTGGGGCTGAACAACCAGATGATGTACGCCGTCATCCTGCTGGGCGCGGTCCCCTCCATCGCCAACGGCCTGGTCTCCGGCGTCGACCAGGTGCCTCCGCTGTTCCTGCGGGCCGGCCGCACGCTGGGCGCGACCGGGCTGAAGGGCACCTGGCACATCGTGCTGCCGGCCGCGCTGCCGGGCTACGTGGCCGGTCTGAAGCAGGGCTGGGCGTTTTCCTGGCGCTCGCTGATGGCCGCGGAGATCATCGCGTCCTTCCCCGATCTCGGCGTCGGTCTGGGCCAGTTGCTGGAGAACGGCCGCAACGCCAGCGACATGGCCATGGTCTTCGAGGCCATCCTGCTGATCCTGACCGTCGGTATCGCCATCGACCTGCTGATCTTCAGTCCGCTGGAGCGGTGGGTGCTGCGCAGCCGCGGTCTGCTGGTGAAGGGCTGAGGCGCGCCGTGCACCGTCCGGTACTGCTCGTCGTCGCCCACGGCAGCCGCGATCCGCGGCACGCCGCCACCGTGCACGACCTGGTGCGGCGGGTCAGGTCGCTGCGGCCGGGACTGCGCGTGGAGACCGGTTTCCTGGACTTCAACGTCCCCTCCGTGCAGGGGGTGCTGGAGTCCCTGGACGCCGAGGGGGTCCGTGAGGTGGTGGCCCTTCCGCTGCTGCTGACCCGCGCCTTCCACGCCAAGTCGGACATCCCGGCGGTGCTGGCCGCGGCCCCGCCGCGGCTGCGGATCCGCCAGGCCGACGTGCTGGGCCCGTCCCCGCTGCTGCTCGCGGCCCTGGAGCGCCGGCTGTACGAGGCGGGCCTGACGCCCGCCGACAAGTCCTCGACCGGGGTCGTGCTGGCCTCGGCGGGGTCCTCCGACCCGGAGGCGATCGCAGTGATCGCAGAAATCGCGCGGGAGTGGCGGCACACCGGTTGGTGCGCCGTGCGGCCTGCGTTCGCCTCCGCATCCCTTCCCCGCACCGAGCAGGCGGTCCGCGAGCTGCGCGCCCTGGGCTGCGCACGCGTCGCCGTCGCCCCGTACGTCCTGGCTCCCGGCCGTCTCCCGGACCGGATCGCCCGCGGCGCGGACCGGGCGGACGTGCTCGCGGACGTACTGGGTCCCGCGCCCGAGGTGGCGCGGGTGCTGCTGGAGCGGTACGACGCGGCGCGGGCGCCGCTGCTCACGGCGGTCGGCGCCTGACCGGCGGGCCGTGCCGGGGCCCGGGCCGCACCGCGCCGGTGTCCCGGCCGGTCAGTCGCCGGTGAGTTCCACCAGCTTCGTCACCGTGTTCCAGTTGCGGGTGGTGGCGACGACGCCCCGGGTGAGGCGTGGCTTGGCGAGCTGCTCGGCGAGCCTGGAGCGGCCGAGGCCGTCCGGGGCGTAGAGGTAGAGGGCGCGGTCGCCGAGGCTGAACTCCTCGGGCCGGTGGGCGGCGGCGTCGATCCCGGCGAAGCGGTCGGGCGTGACGGGCGCGGAGAAGTAGGTGACGTGGAGCTGCTTCGGCTCCAGCTCGCCGGCCGGGTACGGGCAGGCCTCGACGACGGCCTTCAGATAGGCGTGGTCGCGGACGATCACGTCCACGGCGAAACCGAAGTGGCGTTCGATCGCCGTGGAGAGCTCGGCGGCCAGTGACTCCTCGTCCCCGTGGCCGGAGGCGAAGACCGCCTGGCCGCTCTGGAGGTGGGTGCGCACGCCGTCGTGGCCGAGGCCCGCCATGAGGGTACGCAGTTCGGCCATCGGGACTTTCCTGCTGCCGCCCACGTTGATGCCGCGCAGCAGCGCCGCGTATCTCGTCGCCATGCCCCCACGATAGGACGGCCGGGGCCCGACCCTGATCTCCGTCCCCCACATGTCCGGGTACGTGTAGGGGGCGGCTGTCCTCCGCAGTGGGGAGGACGGGAACGCCGACGGGATGACTCCGCTCCCCAGAGCCTCACCGGACAGCACGACGAGACGCGCTTACGCGGCCCCTACCTTCGAAAGGGTCAGGTGGCGGCAGGGGGCCGCTGCCGAACACGAGGGAGCGAGCCCGTCATGGGGAACGGAGATTCGCGGGTACGGGGCCTCGCCGCCCGGGCCGGCGGCTGGAGCGCCCGGCACCGCTGGGCGGCCGTCGGCATCTGGGTGCTGTTCGTCGTGCTGGCGATGGGGCTCGGCTCGGCCGCGGGCCGCGTCGACGTCGGCGACAGCGATCAGCTCAAGGGGGAGACCAGCACCGCCGCCCGCATCGTCGAGGACGCCGGCATCGAGGAGCCGGCCAGTGAGACCGTGCTCGTCCAGGCGAAGGGCGACGGCCTCACGGCCACGGACGAGGAGTTCCGGTCGGCGGTCACCGCGGTGGTCACGGCCGTCGGGAAGACGGGCGAGGTCACCGCGGTCACCTCGCCGTACGAGAGCGACACCATCTCGGAGGACGGGCGCAGCGCGCTGGTCCAGTTCGACATGCGCGGCGACTCCGACACCGCGGGTGAGCGGGTCGAGCCGGTGCTGGAGGCCGTGGCGGAGGTGCAGAAGGACCACGGCTCGCTGCGGATCGAGGAGATCGGCGGCGCGAGCATGATGAAGACGTTCGACGACGCGTTCGGCGACGACTTCAAGAAGGCCGAGTACTCGGCGGTGCCGGTGGCGCTCGGCATCCTGCTGATCGCGTTCGGCGCGCTGGTGGCGGCGCTGCTGCCGGTCGCGCTGGCGATCACCGCGATCATGGCGACGATGGGTCTGATGGGCCTGGTCAGCCACCTCCAGCCGATGAGCGAGACCGCGAACTCGGTGATGCTGCTGGTGGGTCTGGCCGTCGGTGTCGACTACTGCCTGTTCTACCTGCGCCGAGAGCGGGAGGAGCGGGCGGCCGGGCGGGACGCGCAGACGGCGCTGCGGATCGCCGCGGCGACCAGTGGCCGGGCGATCGTCGTCTCCGGTGTCACCGTGTGCGTGGCCATGGCGGGCATGCTCTTCACCGGCCTGGCCGAGTTCGAGGCGATGGGTCTGGCCTCGCTGATGGTCGTGGCGGTCGCCATGGTCGGGTCCGTGACGGTGCTCCCGGCGCTGCTGTCGCTGCTGGGTGAGCGGGTCGAGAAGGGCAGGCTGCCGTTCCTGCGCAGGCGGCGCGCGAACGGCGGCAACGACAGCCGGTTCTGGACCGCCGTGCTCAAGCGGGTGCTCGCCAGGCCGCTGACGGCGGCCCTGGTGGCGACCGGTGCGCTGCTCGCCGTCGCCGCTCCGGCGATCGGCATGAAGACGCAGAACCTCACCCTGGACCAGGAGTTCGGTGACTCGCTGCCGATCGTGCAGACGTACAACCGGGTCAACGAGGCGTTCCCGGGCGGCTCGGAGCCGGCCGAGGTGGTCGTCAGGGCGGACGACATCAACGCCCCCGAGGTGAAGGCCGCGCTGGCCGACTTCCGTGAGCAGGCGGTCGCTTCGGGCGCCTCCCGCGGCCCGGTCGAGATCAAGCTGCACGACGAGCAGAACATCGCCTTCGTCCACGTCCCGCTGGTGGGCGGCTCCGACCAGGACAAGGCGGGCGCGAGCCTGGACACGCTGCGCGACGAGGTGCGGCCGGCCACGCTCGGCCGGGTGGACGGTGTCGAGGCGCCGATCACCGGGCAGGTCGCCGGTTCCAAGGACTTCAACGACCAGCTGGTCGGGTCCGTGGTCCCGGTCTTCGTCTTCGTGATCGTCTTCGCCTTCCTGCTGATGCTGCTGTCGTTCCGCTCGCTGACGGTCGCGATCACCTCGATCGTGCTCAACCTGCTGTCGGTGGGCGCCGCTTACGGCATCCTCGTGGCGGTCTTCCAGCACGGCTGGGGCGCCTCCCTGGTGGGCGCGGAGGGCGTCGGCGCGATCATCACCTGGCTGCCGCTGTTCCTGTTCGTGATCCTCTTCGGGCTGTCGATGGACTACCACGTGTTCGTGGTGTCCCGGATCCGCGAGGCACGGATGCGGGGCCGCACCACGCGGGACGCGATCCAGCACGGCGTCGTCACCACGGCGGGTGTGGTCACCAGCGCCGCGGTCATCATGGTCGCCGTGTTCGGCATCTTCGGGACGCTGTCCATGCAGTCCATGAAGCAGATGGGCGTCGGCCTGGCGGCGGCGGTGCTGATCGACGCGACGATCATCCGGGGCGTGCTGCTCCCCGCGGTGATGGCGCTGCTGGGCGAGCGCAACTGGTACCTGCCGAAGTGGCTGCACCGGATGCCCGACCTGACCCACGACGAGTCGCCGGACGCGGTGGCGGCAGCGGCGCCGGAGGCCCGCGACGACAAGGGTGAGCCCGTACCGGTGTGATCCGGTGAGGCACCGGGGGCCCGGCGGTACTCCGCCGGGCCCTTCCGCGTGCGCGCCGGCCGGGCGCCGGCCGGGCCCTCGGACACCGGCGTGCGCACGGGCCGAGGCACCCGCCGCGCCCTGGGGGGACCCAGCGGGTGCCCGGGGCGCCGCCGGACGCTCCGGGCACCGGCGTACGCACGGGCCCGAGCACCCGCCGGGCCCCGGGGGCACCAGCGGACGCTCCGGGCGCGCGCGGGCGCGACCGTCCGCGGCGGGGTCAGCGCCGCCCGGGCAGTTCCGCCTCGATCAGGTCGGCCGCGCGGCGCGTGCCGCCCTCCCGCGCCATGTCCGCGGCGACGTCCTTCAGCCGCCGGGCCACCTCCGGGTCGTCGACCAGGGCGAGGGCGGCCGTCCTCAGCACCTCCGCGGTCGCCTCCCCGGCCGGGACGTGCCGGGCCACGCCCAGCCCCTGCAGCATGTCCGCGTTGCCGAACTGGTCCACCGCCTGCGGCACGGCGATCATCGGCGTGGCCGTCGCGAGCCCCTCCTGGCTGCCGCCGGCGCCCGCGTGGGTGACGAACAGATCGGCCTGCCGGAGGACCGCGAGCTGCGGCACCCAGGAGCGCACCTCGACGTTGTCCGGTACGTCCCCCAGTTCGGCGGGGTCGACGTGCCTGCCGACCTGGAGCACCAGGTGCCAGCGGGGGAGACCGGCGAACGCCCGCACGCACTCCCGGTAGAAGGCCGGCTGCTTGGTGAAGGACGATCCCAGCGACACCAGCACGACCTTCTCCGCGCCGGCCGGCCGCTGCCAGCCGCCCTCCGCGGCGCGGTCGCCCTGGCAGGCGCCCACGAAGGAGTGCACGCTCTCGTCCACCCGGTCGGCGTTCGGCTGGAGCGCCTTGGGGATCAGCACGATCGAGCGGGCGGGACGGCCGGTGAAGTCGTCGGGGTGCCGCGTGATCCCGTTCTCCTCCAGCCAGGCGTGGAAGCGTGCGTAGTAGGCCCGCCCCCGCTCGGTCCTCCTCGGTTCCTCCCACATCGGCTCGGCGACCTCCTTCTCGTACCCGTCCCAGGCGACGAGGTTGGGCGAGAGGGAGACGGCGGGCACGCCCCAGCGGTGGGCCAGCACGCGCGCCGGGTAGGAGGTGATGTCGTGCAGGACGAGGTCGGGGGTGTCGCCCTCGTACGCCTCGATGAGCTGCGGGAGCGCCTGGACGGCGTCGGCGAGGAACGGCTCCACGTTGTCCAGCAGGGTGGTGCCCCAGGCCTCGGGGTCGTCGTCGGGGCCCGGCAGCGTGGAGTTCCACGGTTTCGGTTCGGCGCCCGTCTCGGCGACCTTGGCGGCGAAGAGGGGCGGGACGGCGTAGGTCACCCGGTGACCGCGCGCCACGAGCTCGCGGATCACCTCGAGGCTCGGGTTCACGTGCCCGTGGGCGGCGATGGAGAACATGGCGATGTGCGCGGGAGCGGTCATACCGCGACCATAGACGAGACGAGACGTCTCGTGCAACTCGTTTGCGGTCACAGGGCCGGCACCGCGTGCAGCCGCAGCCACCGCTCGCCACCTGACCCACCGGCACCCCGGGATCCGGGCGCGCCGCCCGGAACGCGGCGTCCACCCGCCGCCGGGGATGCGTCCGGCGCGGCGAGGCGTGCAGCGAGCCGCCGACCCCGGAGAAGCCCGGGTCCACTCGGGCGCGCTCAGCGCTGGTAGCGGGCGAGGACCAGGTTGCCGTCCTTCTCCAGCCGCTCGCGCAGCTCGGCCAGGCCGATCGCGCCGCTGTAGTACTCCTGGAGGGCCGGGGTGGCCACCTTGTCCTTCCACTCGGGGTAGCCGCGCACGGTCTGCGCGGGTGCGGGACGCAGGTGGCCGGCGAGCGCGGTGCCGGTGGCCCACCCGTGTTCGGCGGTGTGCAGGGCCGGGTCGGCGAGGGCCCGGCGGCCGGTGGGCAGCATCCAGTCGCCGAGGGCGAGGCGGACCGTGTTCTCCGGCTGGAGCAGGAAGTCGAGGAAGGCGACGGCCTCCTTCTTGTGCGGGCAGTCCTCGGCGACGGAGAGCGTCTGCGGGCTGACACCCTGGGTGAGTCCGTCCGCTCCGGCCGGGGCGGGCAGCACCTGCCAGTCGAAGCCCTCGGGGGCCTGCTGGGCGATCTGCTGCCGGTAGGAGAAACCGAGCGGCACCATCGCGTACTTCCCGGCGAACAGGCCGGGAAGGGTGTCGGAGCCGCCGCTGCCGAGCGTGGTGGGCGAGGCGCTGCGGTCGGTGTTCACCTGCTCGTGGACGGTGCGCGGGACGACCTCGTCACCCTCCTCGAAGCGCACGGTCACCTTGCCGTCGGGGCCCCGGTGGAAGAGCTGCCCGCCGGCGGAGAGGGACAGGTTGAGCGTGGCGGACACGGGGTCCCTGAGCGGCCAGGCCACCCCGTACCTTCCCCCGCCGCTGAGCCGCTTCGTCACCTGCCGGAACTCCTCCCAGGTCCACGGGTGTTCCGGGGTCGGTACGCGGACTCCCGACTCCTTCAGCCGGTTCGCGTCCGCGACGAGCACGCGCGGCTCCTGGAGGAACGGGACGCCGTAGAGCCCGTCGCCGAAGGTGACGGTCTCCCAGCTGCCGGGCGGGATGTCGGACCTCAGCCGCTCGGGGAGCAGGTGGGTCAGGTCGGCCAGGTGGCCGCCGTAGGCGAAGTCGGCGAGGTCGTCGGCGGCGTCGTGGACGATGTCGGGGGCCTCGCCGCCCTCGAAGGAGGTGAGCAGCTGGTCGTGGACGCTGTCCCAGCTGCCCTGGACGTACTCCACGCGGACGTCCGGGTGGCGGGCGTTCCACTCCTCGACCAGTTCCCTGGTTGCCGCCACCGACTCGTCCTGCCAGGCCAGGGACTGGAAGCGCAGGACGATCCGGCCGTCGTCGCCGCCGCCGGAGGAACAGCCCGCCAGGAGCAGGACGACGGCGAGGGCCGCCGCCAGGATCCTCGTCCGCATCAGCTCTTCACCGCCCCGGCGAGCATGCCGCCCGTGATCCGCCGCTGGATGATCGCGAAGACGACCAGGGAGGGCAGCGTCGCGAGGAACGCGGCGGCCGCCAGCGGACCGAGGTCGGCGACGCCCTCGGCCCCGATGAAGTGCGTGAGGATCACCGGAAGGGTCTGCTTCTCCGGCGACTTGAGCAGGACGAGGGCGAAGAAGAACTCGTTCCACGCGGTGACGAACGCGAACAGCGCGGTCGCCACGATCCCCGGCGCGAGGAGCGGTCCGGTCACCGACAGCAGGATCCGCAGCCGCCCGGCCCCGTCGACGGCCGCCGCCTCCTCCAGTTCGGCCGGTACGGCGCGGACGTACCCGGTGAGCATCCACAGGGCGAAGGGCAGCGTCCAGACGACGTACACCAGCACCAGTCCGGGGAGCGAGTCGATCAGGCGCAGGTTCTTCAGCACCAGGAACAGCGGGACGATCAGCAGGACGAACGGGAACGCCTGGCTGACCACCACCCAGCCGGCGGCGGCCTTGGCGAGCGCGGTGCGGTGCCGGGCCGTCACGTAGGCGGTCGGGGTGGCGACGACGACGGCGACGACCGCCGCCGCGAGCGCGGCGAGCAGGGAGTTGAGCGCGGCCCGCAGCAGCGGCTGTTCGCCGAAGGCCTGCCGGAAGTTGGCGAGGGTGGGGTCCCGGGGGATCCAGGTCGGGTGCAGGGCGGCCAGCTCGGCCGGGGGCTTGAAGGCGGTGGAGACCAGCCAGAGGAACGGGAAGGCCAGGAACACCAGGTACGCGAGCAGCGCGGCGTACTGTCCGGCGCGGGCGGCGGCGGAGGTCCTCATGCCGTGTCACCCGCCCGGAGCCGGCCGGCGAGGAAGACGGCCAGCGCGACCGAGATCGCGGCGACCATGACACAGCCCATCGCCGCGGCGTAGCCGAACTGGCCGTAGCGGAAGGCCTCCTCGTAGGCGAACAGCATGGGCAGCCGGGTCCGCCCGCCGGGTCCGCCGTTGGTCAGCACGTAGACCAGGGCGAAGGAGTTGAAGTTCCAGATCAGGTTGAGCGCGGTGATGGCGAGGGCGACGGGGCGGAGGGCGGGCCAGGTGACCGTGCGGAAGCGGCGCCAGGCGCCGGCGCCGTCCACGGCCGCCGCCTCGTGCAGCTCGCGCGGGGTGTTCTGCAGCCCGGCGAGGAGCGCCACCGTGGTCTGGGGCATGCCGGCCCACACGCCGACGACGATCACCGCGGGCAGGGCGGTGGCGAGCCCGCTGAGCCAGTCCCGGCCGTCGCCCAGGCCGAGGTCGCGCAGCGTCTCGTTGAGGAGGCCGGCGTCCGGGTTGTAGACGATCCGCCACATGATGCCGACGACCACCTCGGGCATCGCCCACGGGACGATCGCGAGGGCGCGGGCGAGCGGGCGCAGCCTCAGATCCCGGTCGAGCAGCAGGGCCAGGCCGAGGGCCAGCAGGAACTGCGGCACCGTCACCCCGACCGCCCAGACCAGGCCGATGCGGAACGACTCCCAGAACAGGGTGTCCTGCAGGAGGTCCCGGAAGTTGAGCGTGCCGATCCACCGGGTGGGCTCGGTGCGGCCGGACTGGGCGTCGGTGAAGGCCAGCAGGATGCCGTGGAGCAGCGGGCCGACGCTGAGGACGAGGATCGGGATCAGCGCGGGCAGCACCAGGAACCACGGACCGTGGTCGACGGCGCGGCCCCGTGCGCGCTTCGGGCCGGGCGCGCGGGGCGCGCGGGGCCCGGGTCTCCTCGCCTCGGTCACCGGTGTCAAGCGATCAGCCCCTTTGCGCGGCGCGGGTGGGCCCGGTCATGGTCGTGAAGGCGGTCTGCCTCGTCAAGGCACCGCGCACACCGCCCCACCTGTGGCAATGCGAGACTGACCGGCGGATGGCCGGAACCCGGCGGTCGGACGCGGACGGACATGGAGGGGACGAATGGACGAGGCACGGGCGCGGGAGGTGCTCGCGGCGGCCGGGGTGCTGCCCGGCGGGGCACGGGACGCGCGGCTCCTCGCCCTCGGCGAGAACGCGGTGTTCGCCGCCGGTGGGCTGGCCGTCAAGGTCGGCCGCGATCCCGAGCTGCTGGAGCGGGCCCGGCGGGAACTGGACGTCGCGCGGTGGCTGGCGGCGGAGGGCGTGCCCGCGGTGCGGGCGGCCGAGCCCGAGGCGCTGCTGGTGGAGGGGCACCCGGTGACCGTGTGGCACCGGCTGCCGGAGGCGGTGCGGCCGACGGAGCCGGCGGATCTGGCCGGACTGCTGCGGCAGGTCCACGCGCTGCCCGCTCCGCCCTTCGCCCTGCCGCCCCGCGACCTGCTGGGCGGCGTGGAACGCTGGCTGCGCCTGGCGGGCGACACGGTCGATCCGGCGGACGCGGCCTATCTGCGCGAGCGGCGCGACGGCTTCGCCGCGGCCGCGGCGGCGCTGACGCCGGAGCTGCCGCCGGGGCCCGTCCACGGTGACGCGCTGCCCCGCAACGTGCACGTCGGGCCGGACGGACCGGTGCTGATCGACCTGGAGACCTTCTCGGCGGACCTGCGCGAGCACGACCTGGTGGTGATGGCGCTCTCCCACGACCGCTACGGGTTGCCGGACGAGGCGTACGCCTCCTTCACCGGGACCTACGGCTGGGACGTGCGCGCCTGGGAGGGGTGTTCGGTGCTGCGGGGCGCGCGGGAGACCGCCAGCTGCGCCTGGGTCGCCCAGCACGCGCCGGGCAACCCCAGGGCCCTGGCGGAGTTCGAACGCCGGGTGGCGTCGCTGCGGGACGGCGACGAGACGGTCCGCTGGTACCCCTTCTGAGGCCGTGCCGGACGGCTCAGACCCGCTCCCCCGCCGGCTGCCGCAGCGGCCAGGTGCCGTCGACCACCGCGCCCGCGTCGCCCTTGCGGCGCAGGAACTCCTGGAAGTCCGCCGCCCAGGCCGCGTACCACTCGATCTGCCGGCGGTGCAGTTCCGCCGGTCCGAGGGCCGCGACCTTGGGGTGGCGGCCGGCTATCGCGCAGGCCAGCCGGGCCGCGGCGAGGGCGTCGGCGGTCGCGTCGTGCGCCGTGT
Organism: Streptomyces pilosus; assembly: GCF_014649835.1. GTDB lineage: Bacteria > Actinomycetota > Actinomycetes > Streptomycetales > Streptomycetaceae > Streptomyces > Streptomyces pilosus. The sequence goes on from NZ_BMTU01000004.1 coordinate 216,202, forward strand.
CGAGGACGACCCCATACTCCGCGCAGACCGCTTCGAGGTTGCGCTTGCCGCGCCGGTAGCGGTCGACGGAGCGGTCGATGGTGTACGGGTCGATGACCGGTGCGGGGTCCGTGCCGCCCAGCCGGTCCCGCAGGGACGGCAGCCCGTGGCGCCGCAGTTCCGCGGAGAGCAGGGTGAGGTCGAAGGCGGCGTTGTAGGCGACGACCGGGACGCCCGTCTTCCAGTAGGCCGTGAGGACACCGGCGATGGCGTCGGCGACCTGGTCGGCGGGGCGGCCCTCGGCGGCCGCCCGCTCGGTACTGATGCCGTGCACCGCCACCGCGTCCTCGGGGATCGGCACGCCCGGGTCGGCCAGCCACTCGCGGCGGCCCATCGGCTCCCCCGCCCTGACCTCGATCACGGCACCCGTCACGATGCGTGCCTCGCGCGGGTCGGTCCCCGTCGTCTCCAGGTCGAAGCCGATCAGCAGCTCCCGGTGCCAGCCCATGGGCTGCCCCCCTTCTGTGTGGTGCGTTCCCCCAGTGATCTCCACCCTGCCACGCGCCACTGACAATCAGAGGGTCGCATTCCGCTTGGCGGTCGCGGCGAATCCCCGCATCCGGCCCGGGAAGGGGGAGTTCACGACACAGGCCGCGAATCCGCCCACATCAGCTCGAACTCCTCACGGTAGGTGGGGAAGAGTCCACCCTCCTCGACCTCGCCCGGCTTGACCACCTTCGTCCCGTTGCGCAGCACCAGCACGGGCGCCTCCATCCCCCGGGCGCGCCGCAGGTGGTTCTGCACGACCGCGACGCCGTCCGACCCGTCGCCGTCCACCAGGTAGGCGGTGCAGCGGGGCGTCTCGTCGTAGACCTGGATCTCGAAGGCGCCCGGGTCACGCAGCCGGGACCGGACCCGCCGCATGTGGAGGATGTTCATCTCGACGGCGCGGCCGAGCTCGCCGCGCTTGATGCCGAGTTCGCGCTCGCGGCGCTTGACCGCGCTGGAGGCCGGGTTCAGGAACAGCAGGCGCACCCGGCAGCCGGACTCGGCGAGCCGGACCAGACGGCGCCCCGAGAAGTTCTGCACCAGCAGGTTGAGCCCGATGCCGATGGCGTCCAGGCGGCGGGCCCCGCCGAAGATGTCCTCGGCCGGGAACCGGCGCAGCAGCCGCACCCGGTCGGGGTGGACGGCGACCACGTCGGCGTACCGGTCACCGACCAGGTCCTCCACCGCGTCGACGGGCAGCCGGCGCGCCGACGGCACGTCGCCGCCCGCGCCGAGCATCTCCAGCAGCCGCGCGGAGGCCCGCTCCGCCTGGTTCAGCACCGCCTCGGACAGCGCCCGGTTGCGGGAGACCACGTTGCGGGTGACCTCCAGCTCGTCCAGGGCCAGTTCCACGTCCCTGCGGTCGTCGAAGTACGGCGCGAAGCAGGGCCAGTGCTGGACCATCAGCTCGCGCAGCTGCGGCAGCGTGAGGAAGGACAGCACGTTGTCGTCGGCCGGGTCGAGCAGATAGCCCTTGCGGCGGCTGACCTCGCGCACGGCGACCGCGCGCTGCACCCACTCCTGCCCGGCGGGCCCGGCCGCGGCCACCACCCAGTCGTCGCCGTGCACCGGCTCGTAGACGGGGCGCAGCACGGCGGCGACGACCGAGCGCAGCCGCTGCTCCACCAGGTTCAGCCAGATGTAGGCGCGGCCGGCCCGCTGCGCGCGGGTGCGCACCTCGCGCCAGGCGTCCGCGTCCCAGTCCAGCTCCGGCCCGATCGAACCCGCGTCCATCGGCCGCGCCAGGGACACCGCACCGGGCGGGACGTCCGTGGAGCTGCTCCCCTCGTGACCCTCGTCACCAGGGGGCAGTTCCAGCCCTCCCGACCCCACCCGCGCACCGCCTTCCGCTCCCCCGAGCACTCCCGTCCCGACGATCAAGGAGAGTACTCCGCCAGTGGCACACGGTGCAGCCCGATGGGCCGGGTCGTTTCCCAACTTCCCGTATCCGCGCGATCGTTCCGTCCGTCCGGCGCGCGGGAGTGAGCGGATTCATAGCGAGTCCGGCGTGTGCGCGGTCGTGGGCGGCCGGGTGTGGGTAGAAGGTTGTTCCCGCCTTTCGGGGAGACACGGGAACACTCGGAGCCAAGGCGCCCCACCGGCGCCGTACACCTGAAAGAGTCGCATCCATGCAGGTCTGGCCTGGCGAGGCGTATCCGCTCGGTGCCACGTACGACGGCGCCGGAACGAACTTCGCGGTCTTCACGGAGGCCGCGGACCGAGTAGAGCTGTGTCTGCTGCACGACGACGGCTCGGAGACCGCGATCGAACTGCGCGAGAGCGACGCGTTCGTGCGGCACGCGTACGTGCCCGGGATCATGCCCGGGCAGCGGTACGGGTTCCGTGTGCACGGACCGTACGCGCCCGAGCGGGGGCTGCGGTGCAACTCCGCGAAGCTGCTGCTCGACCCGTACGCGCGGGCGATCAGCGGGTCGGTGCAGTGGGGTGAGGAGGTCTACGGCTACCACTTCGACGACCCCGAACGGCGCAACGACCTCGACTCGGCGCCGCACACGATGACGTCGGTCGTGGTCAACCCGTACTTCGACTGGGGCGACGACCGGCTCCCCCGTACGGAGTACCACCACACGGTGATCTACGAGGCGCACGTCAAGGGGCTGACGATGCGCCATCCGGGGCTGCCGGAGGAACTGCGCGGCACCTACGCGGGCCTCGCGCACCCCGCGGTGATCGAGCACCTGACCGAACTGGGCGTGACGGCGCTGGAGCTGATGCCGGTGCACCAGTTCGTCAACGACCACCGCCTGGTGGACATGGGCCTGAACAACTACTGGGGCTACAACACCATCGGCTTCTTCGCCCCGCACAACGCCTACGCCTCGTGGGGCGACCGGGGCCAGCAGGTGCTGGAGTTCAAGTCGGCGGTGAAGGCGCTGCACGAGGCGGGCATCGAGGTGATCCTCGACGTGGTCTACAACCACACCGCCGAGGGCAACCACCTGGGCCCCACCCTGTCCTTCAAGGGCATCGACAACCCGTCCTACTACCGGCTCACCGACGACCGCCGCTACTACATGGACACCACGGGCACCGGCAACTCCCTGCTCATGCGGTCCCCGCACGTGCTGCAGATGATCATGGACTCGCTGCGGTACTGGGTCACCGAGATGCACGTCGACGGGTTCCGCTTCGACCTCGCGGCGACCCTCGCACGGCAGTTCCACGAGGTGGACCGGCTGTCGTCGTTCTTCGACCTGGTGCAGCAGGACCCGGTCGTCTCCCAGGTGAAACTGATCGCCGAACCCTGGGACGTGGGCGAGGGCGGCTACCAGGTGGGCAACTTCCCGCCGCTGTGGACCGAGTGGAACGGCAAGTACCGCGACACCGTGCGGGACCTGTGGCGGGGCGAGCCGCGCACGCTCGCGGAGTTCGCCTCCCGGCTGACCGGCTCCTCCGACCTGTACCAGGACGACGGGCGGCGGCCGCTGGCCTCGATCAACTTCGTGACCTGCCACGACGGCTTCACCCTGCACGACCTGGTGTCCTACAACGACAAGCGCAACGACGCCAACGGCGAGGACAACCGGGACGGGGAGAGCCACAACCGGTCCTGGAACTGCGGGGCCGAGGGCGAGACCGACGACCCGGAAGTGCTGCGGCTGCGCGCCCGGCAGATGCGCAACTTCATCGCCACGCTGATGCTCTCCCAGGGCGTGCCGATGATCAGCCACGGAGACGAGGTGGCCCGCACCCAGCGCGGCAACAACAACGCCTACTGCCAGGACAACGAGCTGGCCTGGCTCGACTGGCCCGGCTCCGGGGACGGGGAGGACGGCGAGGAGGACCCGCGCGGGCGGATGCTGGAGTTCACCCGCGCCATGGTCTGGCTGCGCAAGGACCACCCGGTCTTCCGCCGGCGCCGCTTCTTCCACGGGCGGCCGGTGGAGGGCACCCACGACGACCTGTCCGACATCGCCTGGTTCACCCCCGAGGGCGCGGAGATGACCCAGCGGGACTGGGACTCCGCGCGGGCGTCGGCACTGACGGTGTTCCTCAACGGCAACGCGATCTCCGAGCCGGGGCAGCGGGGCGAGCGGATCACCGACGACTCGTTCCTGCTGATGTTCAACGCCTCCCCCAAGCCGCTGGACTTCGTGGTGCCCGTCGACCACGGCAAGCAGTGGCAGGTGGTCGTCGACACCGCGCGCGCGGAGGGCGTGCCGCCGGGGACCGGACCGAAGGTGTCGGCCGGCACCCGCCTGACCCTGGCCGACCGCAGCATGACGGTGCTGCAGCGGCCGGCGTGACGGCCGGTACGGCGCCGTCCGGGGTCACCCGTCCGGGCGACGGGTGACCCGGTGACGCGGGCGATGACACGAAAGGCGGCCACGCGGGTACGTAAGCTCCCATGACCCCTAGGCGACCTGACCCGGCGGTGCCCACGGCCACGTACCGGCTGCAGCTGCAGCCCGGCTTCCCGTTCCGAGCGGCGGCGGACGCGGTGCCGTACGTGGCCTCGCTCGGCGTCTCCCATCTGCATCTGTCGCCCGTCCTGGAGGCCGTGCCCGGCTCGGCGCACGGCTACGACGTGGTGGACCACACGCGTGTGCGCGAGGAGCTCGGCGGCGAGGAGGGGCTGCGGGAGCTGGCCCGCACCGCGCGCGAGCACGGGCTGGGACTGGTCCTGGACATCGTCCCCAACCACATGGCGATGTCCCCGCGCCACAACCGCGCCCTGTGGGAGGTGCTGCGCGACGGCCCCTCCTCGCGCTACGCGCGGTGGTTCGACATCGACTGGGAGGCCCAGGGCGGGCAGGTGCTGCTGCCGGTGCTCGGCGGGCCGCTCGGCACGGTGGCCGGCGACCTGAAGACGGACGGCGACGTGCTGCGCTACCACGACCACGCCTTCCCGCTGCGGGAGGGCACCGCGGGGCTGCCGCTGCCGCGGCTGCTCGACGCCCAGTGGTACCGGCCCGTGTGGTGGCGCCTGGCCCGCACCGAACTGAACTACCGGCGGTTCTTCAGCATCTCCGAGCTGATCGGGGTCCGGGTGGAGGACCCGGAGGTGTTCGAGGCGACCCACGCGAAGATCTTCGAGCTGCTCCGGGAGGGGGTGGTCGACGGGCTGCGCGTCGACCACCCCGACGGCCTCGCCGACCCCGACGACTACCTGCGCCGGCTGCACGAGGCCACCGGCGGCCGGTGGACGGTGGTGGAGAAGATCCTCGCCGACGGTGAGCCGCTGCCGGCCTCCTGGCCGGTGGCCGGCACCACCGGCTACGACGCCCTGCGGCACGTGGACGGCCTGTTCACCGACCCGGCCGGGTTCGGCGAGCTGCTCGGCCAGTACCGGAGCTTCGCCGCCCCGCAGCCGGACCGGGGCGGGGACTGGGACGCCACGGTGCGGCGGGCCGCGTACAAGGTCCTCACGCACGAACTGGCGACCGAGACGGACCGGCTCACCCGGGTGGCGGCCCGGCTGTGCGCGACCGCCGCGGAGACCGGGCTGCGCGACCGCGCGCCGTGGGCGCTGCGCACCGCCCTGCGCGAGCTGCTGGTGCGGATGGAGGTCTACCGCCCGTACGAGTCCGCCGACGCGGCGGCGGTGGTCACCGAGGAGGCCGCCGCCGAGGCCCGGCCGGCCTTCACGGTCCCCGAGGAGGCCGGGGCGGTGGACGTCGTACGGGACCTGGTGCTCGGGCGGTACGGGGACGGGCCGGCGCACGTGGAGTTCCGTACGCGGTTCGCGCAGACGTCCTCGGCGCTGCGGGCCAAGTCCGTCGAGGACACCGCGTTCTACCGGTACGTGCCGCTGCTGTCGGCGACGGAGGTGGGCGGGAACCCCGGCGACCCTGCGGTCTCCCCGGAGCGGTTCCACGCGTACTGCGCGCGCGTGCAGCGCGACTGGCCGGCCACCGGCACGGTCCTGTCGACGCACGACGCCAAGCGCAGCGCCGACGTGCGCGCGGCGCTGCACGTGCTCACCGAGTGCCCGGAGCGCTGGGCCGACCTCCTCACCGAGGTGACGCGCGGGGGCGAGGGCGTGCCGGACGCCCAGCTGGCGTGGGCGGCCTGGCAGACGGTGTTCGGGCTGGGGCCCGCGGAGGAGGAGCGGGTGCGGGAGGCACTGCTGAAGCACGTGCGCGAGGCGGGCCTGCACACCGCCTGGACGGAGCAGGAGCCCGCGTACGAGGAGGCGGTGGCCCGGTTCGTGGCGGCGGGGCCGTGCGGGGAGCCCGGCGAGCGGGTGGCGGCGCTGCGCGCGGCCCTGGAGCCGCACGTCCGGGCCAACGTGCTGGGCACCGCCCTGGTCCATCTGACGATGCCCGGGGTGCCGGACGTCTACCAGGGCACGGAGCGGGAGTACCGGGCCCTGGTCGACCCGGACAACCGGCGCCCCGTGCGGTTCGCCGCCGACGGGAGCGACAAGGAGGCGGTGACCCGGGCGGCGCTGGGGCTGCGGGCGCGGCGGCCGGACGTCTTCGGCGACACGGCGACGTACGAGCCGCTGGCCGCCGAGGGTCCCGCGGCGGCCCACTGCACCGCCTTCACGCGCTCCGGCGAGGTGCTCACGGCGGTGACTCGGCTGTCGCTCCGCCTGACGCGGGAGGGCGGCTGGCGCGACACCGTGCTGCCGCTCCCGCCGGGACGGTGGGCCGACGTGCTGGAGCCGGGACGGGAGCTCCGCGGGCGGGTGCCCGCGGACGAGCTCTTCGCGCGCCTGCCCGTGGCACTCCTGGAGCGTCTCCCGGACTGACCCCGCGCCGGCACCGGCCGCCGCACCGCCGGCCGGTGCCGCCCCGACGGGGTCGCGGCGGCTTGCCGTATCGTCTTCATGGCACATCGAATGAGTGTCTGATGGGGAAGACGTGAATACAGAGAGCAACATACGCCTGCTGGTCGACACCCTGACCGGGCAGCGCGAGGAGTTCCTCGCCCAGTGGACCCGGACCGTCGGCGAGGACCTGCGCGGCAGGCTGAGCACGGCCGAACTCGGCCGGGAGCTGGCGGAACTGTACGACGCCGTCCTCACCGCCGTGGGCACCGGTTCCCTGGACAGCCGCGGCGAGCAGTTCGCGGAGACCCGCAGTCTGCTGGTCGAGCTGTCCCGCGACCGCGCCCGGCAGGGTTTCACACCCACCGAGACGGTCCGCAGCGTCTTCGCCCTGAAGGAGGTCCTGGAACCCTCCCTCACCGGGGACGCCGAGAGCGCGCGCGCCTATCTCCAGTTCGGCCGCCTGCTCGACGACCTCGGCATGCTGACCAGCGAAGCGTACCTGCGCACCCGTGAGGAGATCATCTCCTCCCAGGCCGAGCAGCTCCTGGAGCTGTCGACGCCGGTGGTCAAGCTGTGGGACGGCGTGGTGGGCGTCCCCCTGGTGGGCACCCTCGACAGCGCCCGCACCCAGGTCGTCATGGAGAAGCTGCTGCAGACCCTCGTCGACACCGACTCCACGCACGCCATCATCGACATCACCGGTGTGCCGACCGTCGACACCCAGGTCGCGCAGCACCTGCTGAAGACGGTGGTCGCGGCGCGCATGATGGGCGCCCAGTGCACCATCTCGGGCATCCGGCCGCAGATCGCCCAGACGATCGTGGCGCTCGGCATCGAGTTCGGCGACATCCCCACCAACGCCTCGCTGTCGGACGCGCTGCGCCAGGCGCTGAAGGAAGTGGCGCTGGACGCCGAGGACGACGTACGGGGTCTCCTGTGACCGACCGCGTCCCCGTCCTCAAGATCGGCGAGGTCCTCCTGGTCTCCATCCAGACCGACCTGGACGACCAGATGGTGCTCGATCTCCAGGACGACCTGTCCAACCGCATCGTCGCGACCGGCGCCAAGGGCGTCGTGATCGACATCTCCGCGCTGGAGATCGTCGACTCGTTCGTCGGGCGGATGCTGGCCCACAACGCGGCCGTCTCACGCATCCTCGGCGCCGAGACGATCGTCGTCGGCATGCGGCCCGCGGTCGCGATGACCCTCGTCGAGCTCGGGCTGTCCATGAGCGGCGTGCGCACCGCCCTCAACCTGGAGCGCGGGCTCAAGCTGCTGCGGCGCATCGCCGCAGGCCGCGCATGAAGGACTACGCGGCCGACACTGCCTCGCTCGAGACCGTCCCGGTCTCCACCAGCGGTGACGTGGTCAGCATGCGGCAGACGGTGCGCATCCTCGCCCAGCGCAACGGCCTGTCCCTGGTGCACCAGACCAAGCTCGTCACGGCCGCGAGCGAGCTCGGGCGGAACATGCTGGTGTACGGCGGGGGCGGAGTCGTCCGCGCGGCGCCGGTGCTCGACGCCGGCCGGCCGGGCGTCTTCGTGGAGTTCCGGGACAAGGGCCCGGGCATCGCGGACCTCGACCTGGCGCTGACCGACGGCTGGACGTCGGGCAACGGCATGGGACTCGGCCTCAGCGGCGCCAAGCGGCTCGTGGACGAGTTCGACATCGAGTCCGGTCCTTCCGGCACCACCGTGCGCATCGTGAAGTGGGCCAAGTGAACGGCCTCGTCGTCGAGGCCGGTGACGTGCACTGGCTGCGCGCGGACGTGGCGCTGGCCGCCGCCGCCCGCCGCCAGGCCGCCCAGCTCTCCCGCCGGCTCGGCTTCCCGGAGGACCGGGTGGCACGGGTCGAGCTGTGCGTGACGGAGATGGCGACCAATCTCCTCAAGCACGCCCACGACGGCTCGCTGGCCCTGCGGGTGGTCCGCCCCGCCGGCCGGGCCGCCGTGGAGTGCCTGTCCCTGGACAGCGGGCCCGGCATCCACGACCTCCCGAGGGCCCTGGTGGACGGCACGTCCACCGCGGGCAGCCTCGGCATCGGCCTGGGTGCCATCGGCCGCCTCGCCGACGCCCACGGTCTCCACTCCCTGCACGGCCGGGGCACGGTCGTGCTGGCGCGGTTCTGGGACGAAGGGCCGGCACCGGTACCGGGTCCGGTCGTGGCCGGTGGCCTGACCCGTCCGATCAGCGGCGAGCAGATGTGCGGCGACACCTGGGCCGTGCGGGCGGCGGGCGACCACGGACCCGGCGCCCTGCTGCTGATGATGTGCGACGGACTCGGCCACGGTCCCCTGGCGGCCCGGGCCGCCGAGCGGGCCGCCGGCGCCTTCCGCGACAGCGCCCGCACGAGCCCGGTCGACGTCCTCCAGGAGGTGCACCAGCAGCTGCGCGGCACGCGCGGCGCGGCCGTCGCGGTCGCCCTCATCGACGTCGCCGCCCGGCGCGTCCGGCTGAGCGGGAGCGGCAACGTGACGTCGGTGGTGGTGACCGCGGACGCCCGGCACGGCCTGCCGTCCATGCCCGGCATCGTGGGGGTGCAGATGGGCCGGCCGCGCGTCTTCGAGTCCGACTTCCCGCCCGGGGCCTGTCTGGTCATGCACACCGACGGCCTCAGCGACCGGTGGCGCCCCGCCGACTTCCCCGGGCTGTTCGCCCAGGACCCGGTCGTGACCGCCGCGCAGATCCTCAACCAGGCGGCGGTCCGCAGGGACGACGCCGGTGTCGTGGTCGCCTCGCACGGACAGCGATGACCGCCGGGGCCTCCCTCCACGAACTGGCCACCGTGCTGCTCTCGGAGGAAAGTGACGTGGTCACGCTGCGCAGGTGCACCCAGGCCGCCTGCCGGGCGGCGGGCCTGGCGGGCAGTCCGCTGGTCCGGCTGACCACCGTGGTGAGCGAGGCCGGGGAACACCTGAAGGGCGCCTCGGACCTGACCGCGCACCTGTGCCTGGAGGAGCACGACGGGGTGCGCCTGTCGGTGCACTTCACCTGGCGGAAGGAGCACCGGCCGCCCGTGACCCTGCTGACCGCCGCCTCCCGCCTGCTGGACGACAGCCGGCTGCTGCTCTCCGACGGGGACGGCCCGCACCGGCTGGTCCTCGCCCAGCGCCTTCGCGCCCCGGCGGCGTCCGCCGCCGGGCTGGCCGAGGAGGTGCGCGGGGCGCTGGCCGGCGTGGACACCGCGGCCGATCTGATCGAGGCCCTGCGGACCCAGAACCGTCACCTGCTGGCGTCGCTGGAGGAGTCCGAGCGGCAGCAGCAGGAGCTGCAACGGCTCAACGCGGAACTGGAGGACACCAACGCCGGCGTCCTCGCGCTCTACACCGAGCTGGCCGGCGAGCTGGAGGAGACCAACAGCGGGGTCGTCGCCCTCTACGCGGAGCTGGAGGACAAGACCCGCCAGCTGGAACTGGCCGACGCCTACAAGACCCGCTTCTGGGCCAACGTCAGCCACGAGCTGCGCTCCCCCGTGAACTCCGTCATCGCCCTCGCCCAGCTGCTCCTGGACACGGCGGCGGACCCGCTCTCCCCCGAGCAGCGTCAGCAGGTGGCCATGGTGCACGCGTCCGGCACCACCCTGCTGGCCCTCGTCGACGAGCTCCTCGACGTCGCCAAGGCCGAGTCCGGCCGGCTGGAGCCGCACCTCGCCGAGGTGGACGTGCGCTCGCTGCTGCACCAGCTGCGCGGCATGCTGCAGAGCACCGCGCAGCCCGGGGTCGACCTGCGCATCCCCGACGAGGTGCCGGTCGGCACGCTCGTCACCGACGAGGTCATGCTGGCCCGGGTCCTGCGGAACGTGCTGTCGAACGCGCTGAAGTTCACCTGCGACGGCTCGGTCGTCCTGGACGTCACGGGGTCGGACCGCGAGGACGGCGCCCGCGTCGTCTTCTCCGTGCAGGACACGGGTGTCGGCATACCGGCCCCCGACATCGAGCGCGTGTTCGAGGAGTTCTACCAGGTGCGCGGACCGCACCAGCGGGGGCGGCCCGGTACCGGCCTCGGGCTGCCCTACGCCCGCAAACTGACCGAACTCCTCGGCGGCACCCTGACGCTGGACAGCGAGGCGGGCCGCGGCACCCGGGTGACCGTCGGCATCCCGGCCCGTCCCGCCCGGCCCGCGGCTCAGCAGCCGGCGGTGAGCGGCCGCGGCCCGGCGCGCTCCGTCCTGATCGTCGACGACGACCCGGCCTTCGTGACCGCCTTCCGGGCCATGGTGAAGGACTCGGCCGAGACGGTCACCGCGATCACCGACAGCGCCGAGGCCGTCGCGGCCGTCGCCCGGGTGCGGCCCGACGCGGTGTTCCTCGACCTCGACATGCCCGGCCAGGACGGCTACGAGGTCAGACGGCTGCTGGCCGGCACCCCGTCCACGGCCGGCGTCCCCGTGATCGTCCTGACGGCGCTGGAAGCCGATGCCATCGAACTCCCGCGCCTGGAGGGCGCCCGTGCGGTGCTGAACAAGTCGCGCGTGACCGCCTCCGTCCTCGCGGACACCCTGCGGGACCTGCGCACCGCCCCGCCCACGGGGCGGACCATAATCGCCGACCAGTCGAAGCCGTCCACGGCCAAGGAACACCCATGACCCTCCCCCTCGACGCGGACAACCGTCCGGCGCACATCCTGGTGGTGGACGACGCCCCCACCACCCGCTACGTCCTCGCCACCACCCTGCGCAGGGCCGGTCACGAGGTCGTCGAGGCCGAGGACGGCACCGGCGCGCTCGAACTGCTCGACCGGCCGGGCGGCCCCCTGCCCGAGCTCGCCATCGTCGACGTCCGGCTGCCCGACATGACCGGTTTCGAGGTCTGCGAGCGCATCAAGGGCAATCCGGCCACGGCCGCCGTCCCGGTGATCAACATCTCCGCCTCCGCGATCACCGTCGACGACCGGGCCCAGGGCCTCTACCGCGGGGCCGACGCCTATCTGGTCGAGCCCATCGCCCCCGACGAACTGCTCGCGACCGTCCTCGCCAACCTGCGCTACGCCCGGGCCCGCCGCCGCGCGGAGCTCCTCGCCGACCGCCTGAGCCTGCTGAACCGCACCACGCTGGCGCTGTACAGCGCCGCGGACGCGCACGAGCTGGCCGGGGTCGTGGCCGAGGGGGCGGCGACCCTGCTCCGCTGCGAGGCGGCGGCCTTCCTGACCGCTCCCGAGGGCGGCGTACTGGTGGCCCACACCTGGCAGGACCCGGACGCCCCGGCGGCCGGCGGGGGACCGGTGGTGCACGCGGTCCCGGCCTTGCCGCACCCCGGCGAGGACCCCGCCCGGACCCGTCAGAGTCCGCCGGCCGCGTTCGAGCCCCCCTGTCTGCCCCCGCACCTGAAGGACCCGGAGGGCCGGCGCACCGCGCTGGGCCGCGCCAAAGCCCATCGCCCGCCCATCGCCGTGCTCACCCCGGCGGACGCGGTCGCCACGCCCGACGACGAGCAGCTGCTCGACCAGCTCCTCCAGGCCGGCGCGCTGGCACTGGAGGCCCTGCGCAGCTACAGCGAGGAACACGCCCTCGCGCTCACCCTCCAGCGCAGCTTCCTGCCCGAGAGCCTGCCGGAGACCCCGTACGCCGACCTGGCCGTGCGCTACCTGCCCGCCGGCCAGCACACCGAGATCGGCGGCGACTTCTACGAGGCCGTCGACACGCCGGAGGGACTGGTCGTGGCGGTGGGCGACGTGGCCGGCCACTCGCTGGACGCGGCCATGGTGATGGGCCAGGTCCGGCACGCCCTGCGGGCCTACGCGGTGGAGGGTCACCCGCCCGAGGTGATCCTCGAACGGCTCGACCACCTGCTGACGTCCGTCGAACCCGGCGCCACGGTGACCCTGTGCATCGTCCTGATCGAGTCCGGCGACACCCTCCGCGTCGCGAACGCCGGACATCTGCCCCCGCTGGTGCGGAACCCGGACGGCTCGACCTTCTACATCGACGAGCACGGGCCGCTGCTCGGCCTCGGCCTGCCGCACCCGCCGGCCCACCGGGTCGCGGTGACGCCCGGCTCGCTGCTCCTGCTGGTCACCGACGGCCTGGTGGAGCGCCGTCACGTCAATCTGCAGGACTCCCTGCGGACCCTGGCCTCGGTGGTCGGCCGGACCACCAGCGATCCCGAGGAAGCCTGCACCCAGCTGCTGGAACGCCTGCCGGCGGACGGCAGCGACGACGTGGCCCTGATGGCGGTACGGCTGACCGGCACCCGGAGCCGACCGGCCGGCCCGCACGCGCGGTGACGGCCCTCCGGCGCGCCTCCGGGCGCCCCTGGAGGGCTCCCCCGCCGCGCCCTTGACACCGTTCTCCGGCCGTGGGGTACTGCGCAGTGCGGTGCGGATTCAGGTGGTGACGGGGGGTGGGTCCGCTGCGGGAGTCACGCTATCCGACGGTGGCCGAACTGGTACTTTCCGCCCGGGCGCTGGCCGTGGAGCGGCCCGGGCTGTGTGGACTGCGGCAGGTGGGGGTCTCCCGCGCGGGGCGGCCCCTGCACCTGCTGTCCGTGGGGCGCGCCCCACGGGCCGTGCTCGTGGTGGCCGGTGCGCACGCCAACGAACCGGCCGCCGGGGGGACCCTGCTGGCGCTGGCCCGGCGGGCGGTCCGGGAGCGGGAGCTGCGCGACGGCGTGTCGTGGCACTTCCTGCTCTGCGCGGACCCGGACGGGGCGAGCCTGCACGTGACCCCGGCCCCGCGCAGTCTGTACGACTACCACCTGGGCTTCTTCCGCCCCGCGGGTCCGGAGCAGCCCGAGTGGGCGCCGTCGGTGCTGCCCCCCGACCGGCTGCCGCCGGAGACCCTGGCCCTGACGGGGGTCATCGACGAGCTGCGGCCCTTCCTCCAGGTGTCCCTGCACGGCACCGATCTCGGCGGCAGCTGGGTGCAGTTGACGAGGGACGTCCCCGGGCTGGCCGAGCCGTTCGCCAAGTCCGCGGCGCAGCTGCACATTCCGGTGGAGACGGGCGCGTCGGACGCGGCGGGCTGGCCGGCGTCCGGTCCCGGGGTGCACGTGATGCCGGCGGCGGAGGCCGGGCGGGCCTATCCGAGCCTGACCGACGACGCCCGGCACAGCACCTGGTACCACGCGCACCGGTACGGCGGGATGACCGCGGTGATCGAGGTGCCGATGTGGGCGAGCGACCTGGTCGACGACCCCGCTCCGCACCCTGCTCCGGACGCGGCGATCCACCGCCTCGCGGAGCGGCTGCTGGCGGACGCGGCCGAGGTACGGCGTGCCCTGGGCGGGACGGACACGGGGGCGGGGCCGGGTGGGGCCGGCGGTCCGCTGCTGCGGGCGGCTGTCTGGGGCCTCGAGCTGGTGCCGGGACTGGCCGACGACCTGGTCCGCACCCCGCCCGCCGACGGGACGCGGGCCTATGTGGGGAGCGTGGACGCGTTCGCGCGCCGGGTGCCGCTCCGGGCGGCGGCGATGCTGCGGCGGGCGCTCACGGCGACGGACGCGGGGGCTGCGGGGCGGCTGGAGCGGTTGGTGGCACACTGGAGCGACGCGTTCGCCGCGCGGTTCCGGGCCCGGTGGGTGCCGGTGGAGCACCAGGTCGAGCACCAGTCCCGCACGGTGGTGGCGGCGGCCCGCCACAGTCGGGAACAGGCCCCGTAGCCCCCGCGTCCGAGCGGGGGCCACGGGCCCGGGTCAGGGGGTGTCCAGGGCGAAGACCGCGCCGGTCCGGGCGGTCAGGGTGCAGGAGTTCGGGAAGGTCGCGGTGTAGTCGATCTGCCTCCCGCGCCACGAGCCGCTCGCCCGTGCCGTCACCGGCGCGTAGACCATCGGGCAGAACACCTCCTTCGCCGGGATGTTCTCGATGCGCCCGTCCACCGCGTCCAGTTCCGCGCAGGCGTCCGCGGCACGCCGGTGCCCGCGCGGCGGGTCGCAGCTCAGCAGGGTGCCGCCGGCCGCCGTGGACGGCTGCTCTCCGTGGCTGACCGTCAGCAGCAGCCGGCTGTCGGGGACGGGAGCGGTGGGGTGCTCCGTACCGGTCGCCCGTGCGGGCGCCGCGCAGGCGAGCAGGACCAGGGCGGCGGCCAGCCCCGCCCGCAGCGTTCTCACTGAGGTGTGCGTCATGCCCGATGCATCGGCACGGCGGCCCCCGAACCCCACCCCGCTCACCCGAACGGGAGCGTACGGGCCCGGCCGTGCGGCGGGCGCGGACACGGTGCGGACGACCCGCGGGCCGCTCCGGTCAGTTCGCCGCGAGCCGGTAGGTGATCCGGCCGAAGCCGATCTGGTCGCCCTCGCGGACGACGGCCGCGCCGACCACCCGACGCCCGTTCACCGTGGTGCCGTTGGTCGAGCCGAGGTCGCGCAGCACCCACAGTCCGCCCTGGTGGCGGAGCTCGGCGTGGACGCGGGAGACCGTCTCGTGGCTGATCCGCAGTCCGCTGGCGGGATCGCGCCCTATGCGCAGCGGGTGTCCCGACACCGGGTACGGCAGCAGCAGTTTGGGCAGCTTCTCGGCCTGCCAGGCGCGGCGCAGCCGCACGCCGAACCCGGACACCGCCTCCACGGAGCCGAACACCACGCGTGCGAGACGGTTTTCCCTCGGGAGGTCCGCGGTGAGCGCGGCCAGCTCGTCGGACCGGCGCGCGACCAGGGCGAGTTCCATGCGCCGGACGAACGTGTCGTGGGACAGCCGCCCCCTGACGACCCCGTCCCGCAGCACGTTCAGCGCCTTGTCGCGCTCCGCGTCGGACAGCCGCGCGGGATACGTGTGGAACTCGAAGGACGACGTCACGCTGCCGATTGTCGGTCAGCGACGGGCCGGCTGTCCAGAATCCGGGGAAACGGCCGGCTCGCGGGCGCACCGGACGACACCTGCCGCGGAAGGGGAAATCCCCCGGCGAATCGATCTCCGATGGCGCACGATGGACGGGCTACATCACGGTGAGCAGACGAAGGGGAACCGTCCGTGCAGTTCGAGGTGTGGGCACCGCAGGCCGGCAGAGTGACGCTCCAGTGCGACGGAGTGGGGAGCGCGCTGCGGCGCGATCCCGAACGGGAGGGGTGGTGGCGGGGGGAGGCCGACGCGGGGGACGGCTCCCGGTACGGTTTCGCGCTGGACGACGGGCCGGTCCTGCCCGATCCGCGCTCGCGGCGGCAGCCCGACGGACCGGACGGACCGAGTGCCGTCGTGGACCACGACCGGTTCGCCTGGAGCGCGTCCTGGTCCGGGCGCCCGCTGCCCGGCGCGGTGCTGTACGAGCTGCACGTGGGCACGTACACCCGGGAGGGCACCTTCGACGCGGCCGCCGAACGGCTCGGTCATCTGGCGGACCTGGGCGTGACGCACGTGGAGCTGATGCCCGTGTGCCCGTTCCCGGGCCGGCACGGCTGGGGCTACGAGGGTGTCTCGCTGTGGGCGGTGCACGAGCCGTACGGCGGTCCCGAGGGGCTGAAACGGTTCGTCGACCGGGCGCACGCGCTGGGCCTCGGTGTGGTCCTGGACGTCGTGCACAACCACCTCGGGCCCTCCGGCAACTACCTGCCGCGGTTCGGCCCGTACTTCACCGACACCCATCACACCCCGTGGGGCGCGGCGGTCAATCTGGACGCGCCCGGCTCCGACGAGGTGCGCGCCTACCTCCTGGAGAGCGCGCTGGCGTGGCTGCGGGACTACCGGATCGACGGGCTGCGGCTGGACGCGGTGCACGCGCTGGTGGACACGCGCGCCCGGCACTTCCTGGAGGAACTGTCCCTGGCGGTGGACGCCCTGGCCGCCGACACGGGCCGGCCGCTGTTCCTGATCGCCGAGTCGGACCTGAACGACCCGCGGGTGGTCACCCCGCGCGAGACCGGCGGCCTCGGCATCCACGCGCAGTGGAACGACGACTTCCACCACGCCCTGCACACCGCGCTGACCGGTGAATCGCGGGGCTACTACGAGGACTTCGCGCGGGCCCCGTTCGCGGCCCTGGCCAAGACGCTCACCGGCGGGTTCTTCCACGACGGCACCTACTCGAGTTTCCGGGGTAGGCACCACGGCCGTCCGCTGGACCGCACCCGGGTGGCCGGGCACCGGCTCCTCGGGTACAGCCAGACCCACGACCAGGTGGGCAATCGCGCCCAGGGGGACCGGCTGGCCTCGCTCGTCTCCCCCGGGCTGCTGGCCTGCGCGGCGGCTCTCACCCTGACCGCCCCCTTCACGCCGATGCTGTTCATGGGCGAGGAGTGGGCGGCGGGCACACCGTGGCAGTTCTTCACCGACCACACCGATCCGGAGCTGGCCAGGGCGGTGAGCGAGGGACGGCGGCGGGAGTTCGCCTCGCACGGCTGGGCGGAGGAGGACGTGCCCGACCCGCAGGACCCCGCCACCCGGGACCGTTCCTGCCTGGACTGGTCGGAACCGGAGCGCGATCCGCACGCGCGGGTGCTGGCCTGGTACCGGCTGCTCGTCGCCGTGCGCCACGCGCAGCCGGACCTCATCGACCCGGACCTGGGCGACACCAAGGTGGCCTACGACGAGGAGCAGCGCTGGCTCGCCTTCCGGCGGGGTGACGTGCGGGTGGCCGTGAACCTCGGGGACCGGCCGGCGGCCGTCCCCCTCGGTGTCCCGGGCGCGCGCGTCCTGGCCGCGTGGGAGCCCGTGGAGACGCCGGGCGCGGACGGGGTGCTGCGGCTGCCCGCGGAGTCGGCCGTGGTGCTGCTCCAGGAGTGAGCGGACAGGCCCTTCAGGGGGTGTCGTCGCCGCCGAGATCCGTCACGCGCTCCAGCATGATCGGTTCCCAGGCGCGCCGGAGCCTGAGGCGCGGGGGCCGCAGCGGCGGGGCGGCGGGGCGGCCGGCCAGCGCCTCGGCGAGCTGGACGAGGGCGTCGCAGCGGGCCAGCCACAGGCCGCGCAGACAGGGGCGGGCGCCGTAGCCGGCGAGGGTGGCGGCCCGCACCGCGGCGGGGGCTCCGACGGCGAGCGCGAGGCCGGCGATGTCCTCGGCCGGGTCGCCGACCACCGCCGCGTCCCAGCCGAGGACCCCCCGCACCCGGCCGTCCGCGCCGACCACGAGGTGCCTGCCGGTGAGGGCGTGATGGACGAGGACCGCCGTGCCGGACTGGGCGGCGAGCTGCACCGCGGCGGGCGGGGTGAGCCGGCGCAGGCGTACCGGGTCGAACTCGTCGGCGGCGGCGAGCCGTTCGGCGGCCTCTGCGGCGACCCGGCGCAGCGCCTCCAGCGACCGCGGGGACACGCGCGGCACCCCGATCGTCTCCGCCTGCCGTGCCGGCACCTCGCGCAGCCCCGTGAGCAGCCCCGCCAGGTCGGTCTCGCCGACGGCGGAAACGGTGTGCTCCTCCGCGGTGCCGCCGGGCAGCCCGGTGTCGAGGGTGCAGAGCAGGCCGGGCGCCCACTCCCCCTGCGCCACCGCGGCCGGCAGGGCGACCGGGACGTGCGGGCGGACCAGGTCGCGCAGTCGCGTCTCGCGGCGCCGGCGGGCACTCTCCTCGCGGTCCCGGGCGAGGCGCAGCACGTGGCGGGCGCCCACCCACCAGGTGGCGGCGCCCTCGGTGACGGGCCGCACGTCGGGTCCGGTGCCGGGGGCCGTGCCGCCCGCCGCCCCGCCGTCCCCGAGCAGGGAACGGGCCAGTCGGCGGACGGTGTCCGCGGTGGGTGTCGGTGCCTGGGTCATGGTCGCGCCGTTGCCGTTCGGGGAGGCAGGAAGGGGGCGGAAGGGGGCCGTTCAGTCGACGGTGACCATCTCCCGCGCGGTGTTGTTCAACCGCCGTCCGCCGTCCCCGGTCACGGTCACGATGTCCTCGATCCGCACGCCGAACCGGCCGGGCAGGTAGACGCCGGGCTCCACGGAGAAGCACATGCCGGGGACGAGTGGCTGTTCCTCCCCCTCGATCATGTACGGCGGTTCGTGCGTGGTGACGCCGATCCCGTGCCCGGTGCGGTGGATGAAGTACTCCCCGTACCCCGCGTCGGCGATGACGGCGCGGGCGGCCCGGTCGACGTCCTGGCAGGCGGCCCCCGGCCGTACCGCGCTAAAGCCCGCCTCCTGGGCCTCGCGCACCAGGTCGTGCACCCGGCGTTCCTCGTCGGTGGGTTCGCCGACGTGGACGGTGCGGGAGGTGTCGGAGCCGTAGCCGTCCTTCAGGCCGCCGAAGTCGAGCACGACCATGTCGCCGCGTTCGATGACGCGGTCGCCGATCTCGTGGTGCGGATTGGCGCCGTTGGGCCCGGAGGCGACGATGGTGAAGTCGACCTGCGAGTGCCCGAAGCGGCGCAGCAGCGCGGCGAGGTCGGCCGCGACGTCGGTCTCCCTGCGGCCGGCGAAGGGGACCTTCCTGATCTCCTCGAAGGCCGCGTCGGCGGCCGCGCCCGCGGCGGCCAGGAGGTCCAGTTCGGCGGCGTCCTTCACGGCGCGCAGCATCGGCAGGGCCTCCGTGAGGGAGGCGTACGAGGTGCCGGGCAGGGCCCGCTGGAGGCCGAGCAGGTGCATGGCCCACGCGTTGTCGCTGACGCCGAACCGGCCGTCCGCGTCCAGCAGGGCGGCGGTGACGGCGTAGGGGTCCTTGCCGTCGGTCCAGTCGCGCAGGGTGATCGCGGGGGCGCCGGGGGCGTGCTCGGCGTCCGGGGCCTCCAGGGTGGGGACGACCAGCACGGGTTCCCGGCCTGCGGCCAGGACCAGCAGGGTGAGGCGCTCGGTGACCGCGGTGGGGGTGTAGCCGGTGAGCCAGACCAGGTCGGGGCCGGGAGCCACGAGCAGTCCGGCGAGACCGGCCCCGGCGGCCTGCCGCGCCGCCCGGTCCATGCGGGCCCGGTAGTCGTCGGCGGTGAAGGGCGCGGGTGCGGTGCCGGTCATCCGGTGGCCTCCCAGGGCGGACGTCGGGGCTACGGGCAGCATCCTGCCCGCCGGGCGGGGGCGGCGCGAGCCGATTGCCGGTGTTCGCCGCACGCCCCGCGCCAGCTAATGGGAAGGCGTTGTCCAGCCATTACATCCCGTGCTTGGATCACACGTGTTCCCGCACGTTGCCGAGGAGGCCCACGACCGTGCTCGTACTCGCACACATCAGCGACCTACATCTGGACGGAACCCGGCGGGCGACCGAACGCGCCCGGCGGGTGCGTGACCGGCTGTGGGAGCTGCCGGAGCCGCCGGACGCGCTGCTGGTGACCGGGGACATCGCGGACCACGGCACGGAGGCCGAGTACGAGGAGGCCGCCCGCCTGCTCGGGCTGCGCGACGGGGGCGCCCCGTTCCCGGTGCTGACCTGCCCGGGGAACCACGACAGCAGGGCCCCGTACCGGGAGGCCCTGCTCGGCCGGCCCGCCGCCGACGGGCCGGTGAACAGCGCGCACGTGCTGGACGGCGGTGCCGTGCTGATGTGCGACTCGAGCATCCCCGGCCGTGACGAGGGTGAGCTGGACGCGGAGACCCTCGCCTGGATCGAGTCGACGCTCGACGGGCTCGACGGGGGTCTCCCCGTGCTGCTCGCCTTCCACCACCCGCCGGTCCCCCTGCACCACCCCCTCCCCGACTCCTACCCCCTGCGCGGCGCGGAACGGCTGGCCGGCCTGCTGGCGCGCCGCCCCCGGATCGCCGGGCTGATCACCGGTCACGCGCACACCCCGGCCGCCACCACCTTCGCGGGCCGCCCGGTCGTCGTGGGGCCGGGGGTGACCTGGACGCTCCGGCTGCCCTGGGAGGGCGAGCCGGTCGCCGACCGGGACGCGCCGGTCGGTCTCGCCTTCCACGTCCTGGACGACGGGGGCCGGCTCACCAGCCACTTCCGCGTGGTCATGTGACGATTCCGGGGACGGCCGTGAGCCGCTGGACGGCGCCCTCGCGGTGGCGCACCGTCAGTTCCACCTCGTCGCCCGGGCGGGCCCGGGCGACGGCGCGGGCCAGGTCGGCGGCCGAGTCGACGCGGGTGCCGCCGAAGGCGAGGAGCACGTCGCCCCGGACCAGACCGGCCGAGAACCCGGGGCCCGGTTCGTGCACACCGACGACCCGGGCGCCCGGCCCCCGGCCGTCGGCCACCTCCACTCCGAGCCGGGCGACGACGGGCGCGGGCGCCGCCCCCGGCCCGGGCGGCACGAGGGGCCGCGACGGCACGGACGGGCCGGACACGGAAGCCGCCCCCGGTGCCCGCTCCGGGCCGCCGGTCCGGCCCGCCCCCACGACCGAGACGCCCATCGCGCCCAGCCCGACGCCGGACAGCACCAGCAGCGCTCCGGCCAGGGCGCCGAGCAGCACGGCCGTCAGCCGCCGCCCCCGACGCCGGCCCGCGTGCTGTCCGGACGCACCGACGGACTCCGCCCGGCCCGCCGGGCCGCCGGGACCGTCCCCTCCCGTCCTGTTCCCGGGCATCGGCCGGGGCCGCAGGGCCGGTTGTTCCATGGTTCGCCTCCGGCGGAAGGGGCCCGGACCTCAGGTGAGGACCGGCAGCGCGGGCGCGCGGCACGGGAGGAAGCCGTGGACCCGGCCGGACAGGTACTCGTCCTTGTACCGCGGTACGTTCCGGTGCCAGTTGAGGATGCCCGCCATCCAGTTCTGCAGGTCCGTCACATACCCCTGCATGATCGACCGCGCCTCCTCCGACAGCCCGAAGTCGTCGTACACGGTCGGCAGTTCGTGTTCCGCGACGTGCTGGAACTGGCGCATGCGCTGGTTCATCAGGTCCTGCACCACCGGCAGCGCGGTCGGATAGTCGACGCCGAAGAAGTTCTGCACGACCAGGACCGCGTTGTGGATCTCGCCCTCGAACTCGATCTCCTTCTGGTAGGAGAAGACGTCGTTGAGCAGGCAGGCGTAGTCGATGGCCGCGTTCTCCAGGGACCGCACGGGGCCGCTGCGGTAGACCTCGGGCGGGACCGCCGGTCCGTGACCGGCGCGGCAGAGCCCCAGGGTCAGGTCGGAGCCGAAGGTGGCGCGCCGCATCTCCAGGTAGTCCACCGGGTCCGGGACCCGGTTCAGGATCTGGTTGGACAGCTCCCACACCCATGCCTCGGTCATCACCTCGACCGCCGACTTCAGGGGACGGCGCTCGTCGGGTGTCATACCGGCCGTCGTGCGCGCCCACAGGTCGGTCAGGGAGCGTTCCATGGCGTTGGCGGGCGGCGGCACCGGGCCGTCGTCGAGGGGCATGCAGGCGGCGAGGCGGGCCGTGGTGAGCCGGGCGGCGGCCAGGTCGCGGCGGTGGCCGTACACGAGCGGGTAGTAGTCGTCGCCGTAGGTGCCGAAGGCCAGCCAGTCGGAGGCGAGGTCGAGTTGTTCCTGGGTGGCGTCCGGGTCCAGGCCCGCCGCGCACAACGGCAGGTCGCAGCCGGCCAGTCTGTCCTCGTCCCAGACGCCCTCGCTGAGGATGCCCATCCGCCGTGACCACTCCAGCAGGTGCCGGCGCGATCCGTCGAGCGCCGGGCTGAGCCGCAGCGGGAAGGGCATCTCGATCTCGGGGATCAGCGACGGACCGACCTTCGGGAACGGCACCTGGGTGTGGGCCCGCCAGCGCCGGGCTCCGGTGGTGGCGAGCAGCGCGCCCACGCCGGCGGCGGACGTCCCCGGGCCGGACAGCGCCTGCCAGGGCGCGCCGGACCGCGCGCCCTCGTTCATGTACCGGCTGGAGCGCAGGTGCCATTCGTGGCCGCCGGACTGCCAGTCCTGGAGTCCCTTCGCGTACGCGGCCACCGCCGCGACCTGGTCCGGGGTGAGGCCCTTCTCCAGCGCGACGGCGGGCACCTCGGTGAAGGCGGTGTGCTCGAACTGGTGCAGGCGCGAGGTGAGGACGTCGTTGACGAGCTCGGCGGCCTCCTGGGTGGTGCAGCCGAAGAAGGTCTCCAGGACGAGCACGCCGTTGCTGAGTTCGCCCTCGTCCTCGACCTCCCGCTGGTAGGAGAACAGGTCGTTGCGCAGGTGCACGGCGTCGGAGAACGTCTCCATCAGCACCCTGAGCGGCCGCGTCCCGGCGACGGCGGCGGGCACCTCGGCCGTCGCGTACTCCACCAGCCCCGCCGACCAGGGGGCGCCGCCGACCTTGCGGCGCATCTCGATGTACTCGACGGGGTTGGCGATCCGCCCCTCGTTGATGTTGGACAGCTCCCACAGGGACTCGTTGAGGAGGTGCTCGGTGGCGACGGCGAACCGGCGGCGCCAGTCGGCGGACATCGCCGGCACGGTGCGTGCCCACAGGTCGGCGAGGCCCGCCTCGACCGGGTTCCGCGGCTCGGGGACGGGCGTGCCCGGCTCGACCGGCATGAAGAGCGGCAGCCGGTCCAGGTGGGCCTTCCCGGCGCCGCGGTCCTGGGTGCGTTTGTACATCTCCAGGAAGTGGTCGTCGAAGAAGAAGACCCACACGTACCAGTCGGTGACGAGCGAGAGGGCGGGTCCGTCGCAGTCGGGGTGGGTGTAGGCGCAGAGCAGTCCGTAGTCGTGCGCGTCGAGATCGGCCTGCTCCCAGACCCCGCTGCCCTCCAGCATGCCCATCCGGCGCGCCCACACCGTCGAGTGGGCGCGGGCCTCCTCCAGGTGCGGGTTGAGCCGCGCGGGGTGCGGCAGGTAGAAGTGCGGGAGTTCGAACGGCTGCGTCATGGCCCGGAGCTACCCGTGGCCCGGTGACGGCATCCTCCGGCCGGGACGTGATCACACCATCGCGTGAACCCTCCCCCGTTCGGGAGTCACGGGGCTCAGGTCCGTACCTGGATCAGCGCATGGGTGCCGGCGGTGCGCCAGCGCTGCCCCTCGGCGGCCGTCAGCGCCGCCTCGGTACCGGCGTCCAGTCCGGTGATCACATCGGACTTCAGGGTGCGCAGGGCGGCGACCGGTCCGGGGAAGTACCGGGTGAGGTCGGCGAACGGCGTGGTCGGGGGCCAGTACCGGTCCCCCACGAGACGGCGGTAGTTGAGGTCGCCCTTGACGACGGTGACGGTGGCGGCGGCGAAGTCGGCGCGGAGGTCGTCCGGCATGTCGGCGTAGGGCAGCGGCGCGCAGGAGAAGGGATGCGTCCGCAGGGCGAGCCGGCCGTCGCCGAGGGCGGCCCACAGGTCGCGCCCGTACGCGGCCGCCGCCCCTCCGGCGCCGGTGAGCCGGCGCACCGCGTCGACCAGGTCGGCGGTGGTGGCGTCGGAGACGTAGTACGGGTACGGCTTGAGGTGCAGCACCGCGCGGCGGATGCGGCCGTGCGCGAGCAGATGGGCGATGAGCAGCAGGTCCGGGACGAGTTCACGGCCGGCGTTGTCGGCGACCAGGCACAGGGTGGCCGCGGAGGACGCGCCGAGCAGCGGCCACAGGCGCTCGCTGTCGTCGGCCACCAGCGCGGACACGGCGGCGCTCCGGCCGGCCCCCTCGGCGGACAGCCGGAAGCCGAGGTCGGCGCGGTTGCCCCACAGGGAGCCGTGCAGCAGGGCGAGGGCCTGTTCGTCCTCGGGGCGGCCCGCGAGGTCGTCGAGCGCGGCCAGTTCCTCGTCCGTGGCGGGCGAGTCGAGTTCGGCCCGCTTGGAGGGGCGGAACGGGTCGACGCCCTGCCAGGGGCCGGGGCCGAAGTAGCCCACGGCGTCCAGCAGCCGGCGGTAGAAGAAGCTCTCGGACCACAGCCAGGGCACGTCGAACCAGGAGCGGCCGGTGTAGGTGTCCATGCCCCAGGCACGCCAGCGCTCCCGGTCGTGGGCGTCCGCGGGGAGCGGCGCGACGACGCCCTCGGCGCACTCGGCCAGCAGGGCGTCGAGGGCGCGGTGCCGGGCGGGTCCGTACGGGAAGGCCTCGCGCACCTGCCGGACGATCGCGGGGTGCCGCTCGGCCAGCACGCCGTGCGGGAAGGTGCCGGGCTCGTCGGCGACGATCACGGGGGCGGCGGGGATGTCGGACATGCGGATCACCGTAACGCGCGCCCGCCGCCGCGCGCCGGACGTCACACCGGCGCGATCTCCCGCTCCAGCCGGGCGGCCAGGGAGAGGTAGCGGGCGCGGCGGGTCACCGGGACCAGGCCGCGGATGAGGATCTGCCACATCTCCGCCGTCCGGCGGGGCTGCCGGGCGACGGACTCCCGGGAACGGCCGACGACGCGCGTCCCGACGAAGAAGCAGACGAGGGAGTGGGCCACGACGTCGATGTCGACGTCGGGGTGGACGTCGGCCTCCTTCACGGCGCCGAGGAGCCGGGCCGTGACGATGTCCAGCCACTCGGTGAACGGGTGGCTGAGCGGCGGGCGCGGGCGGGTGCCGCCGGTGGCGAGCCGCAGTCCGGCCCGCAGCACGGGGTCCTCGGCGGACATCCTGGCTATGCAGAAGGTGAGGCGCATCAGCGCCTCCAGGGAGGTGTGGCCCCGGATCTCGGTGTCCCGGGCCAGCCGGCGGCTGGTCGCCGACTGGAGCTCCAGGATGGCGTGGGCCAGGTCCTCCTTGGCGGCGAAGTGGAAGTACAGGGCGCCCTTGGTGACCCGGGCGTGCTCCACGATGTCGCTGAGACTGGTCGATTCGTATCCCTGCCGGTCGAACAGCTCGGCGGCGGCCGTGATGATCGTCGCGCGGGTCTGCTCGGCGCGTACCTGCCTCGCCATCGCCTGTACTCCTGAGCCGGAAAGGAACGGGTCATGCCGTTTGTTTTAACGCCGCGTACACGATATCTCACCCTGCGGCTACTCCACCACGCGGGAAGGCGACCGCAGTTGGGGCACATCCGGCAAAACAAACGGGCTCTGCGAAAGAAAACGGCGCGCCCGGTATCTAAGTGTGGCAGGCGGCGGCACAAAAGAGAACGGCGGGCCGACCGGTGCCCCATCCGCACCGGCCGGCCCGCCTGTCTGTGAGGGCGGCCCGGGAGGTCCGCCGCCGGCCGTCGCTCCGGCCGTGCCGCGCGGCACGGCATGCCGCGCCCGCGCCGGACCTCACCCCCGCGGCGCCGGACTCACCCGCCGTCCAAGCGGAAGGAGCCGTTCGATGTGCCGCGTGAGGTCGAACGATAGGCAGCCCGCGAGCCGGGCGGATACGGGGGAAACCCTCGATCGGCCCGGGAACCCACCCTCGGTGTACGGCGGTTGACCGGGTACGTGAGGCTGTGCCCCGCATCGGTACGGGGGTGCGCGCCGGGAGCGCCCACCCTCACGGTTCATCACAATGCGGCAGCATCACCTCACTTCACGTGGCCCTTCACTTGACGACCAGCGGTCGCACAGGGTTGGCTCCGGCCCAGCGAGAGTCACCCGGCCGGCCAACGCCACCCGCGGCGGCCGTCCGTGCTCTCCCCTGCTCTTGCTCGGCCGTACAGCGAGGTCCGCACTCCTCATGAACACGTCTTTTCCGTCCCGCCGCTTCCCGCGACACCGCGCGGCGGTCCTGGCAGCCGCCGTCGGCCTGCTGGTCAGCGGCTGCTCCGCCCTCGGGACGTCCGGCGACTCCGCGGACGCGGACGGCGCGAGCGGGGCGGGCACGGGGCGGATGAAGGTCACGATGGTCACCCACGGCAGCGAGGACGACGCCTTCTGGGACCGGGTGCGCAAGGGCGCCGAGGCGGCGGCGGCCAAGGACGGCGTCGAGCTGACGTACGTGAGCGACCCGGACCCCGCCGGCCAGGCCGAACTCGTCCGCGAGGCGGTCCGTGACGGCGCCGACGGCATCGCGCTGACGCTGGCCAAGCCGCAGGCCATGAGGGGCCCGGTGAACGAGGCGCGGTCCGCGGACATCCCGGTGGTCGGGCTGAACTCCGGGATAGACGCCTGGAAACCGGCCGGGCTGCTCGCGTTCTTCGGCCAGGACGAGAGCGTGGCCGGCCGGGCCGTGGGCGAGAAGCTGAACGAGCTGAAGGCCGGGCACACCCTGTGCCTCGTCCACGAACGGGGCAACGTCGGCCTGGAGGCGCGCTGCGCCGGTGTGCGCAAGACGTTCGGCGGGAAGACCGAGAACCTCTACGTCGACGGCACCGACATGCGGGCCGTCACCGGCATCCTCACCGCGAAGCTGCGGCAGGAACCGACCATCGACCAGGTCGTCGCCAACGGGGCGGACTTCGCGCTCACCGCGGTCGAGGCGGCCGCGGCCGCGGGCAGCGACGCCGACGTCGCCACCTTCGACCTCAACAAGGACCTGGTGGACGCCGTGCGCGGCGGCAACGTGCAGTTCGCCGTCGACCAGCAGCCCTACCTCCAGGGCTATCTCGCCGTGGACGCGCTGTGGCTGTACCGGAGCAACGGCAACACCAGCGGCGGCGGGGTCGCGCCGGTGCTGACCGGGCCCGCGTTCGTCTCGAAGGCCAACGCGGACTCCGTCGCCGAGTTCGCCGCCGGCGGAACCCGCTGACGGGCCCCGTGCGTACCTCCCCCGACACCCGACCGCTCTAGGACCACGATGTCTCCTCGGACAGGTGCCCGGCGCCGTCTCGGCTCCATCCGGCTCTCGCTCTTCCTCCTCGCCCTGGTGCCCAGCGTCACCCTCGCGGGCATGTGGGGCCTGACCACCATCCAGATGTTCTCGGAGGGACTCGAACTGCGGTCCCAGACCGAACTGAGCCGGTCCACCGGCGCGATGGGCACGCACGCCACTCTGGCGCTGCAGAAGGAACGCCGGCTGACCGCCGCGTGGCTGGCCGAGCCGCGCGGCTCGCGGACCGCCCTCGAGGCCCAGCGCGAGCGGACGGACGCGGCGGTGGCGCAACTGGCCGGGCAGGCGGACGCGATCGCCGAGGCGCCGGCGCGCGTCTCGGACCGGCTGTACTCGGTCCTCGGTTCGGTGGGCAGCCTGGAGTACTACCGGGACCAGGTGGACGACCCCAGCGACATCACGGCCGAGGAGGCGCTGGAGCAGTACACCTCGATCATCGACGACCAGATCCACGCCTTCCAGGAGCTCTCCCAGGTAGACGACGGGGACCTGACCTCGCAGGCCCAGCCGCTGATCGCACTGGAGCACGCGGCCGAGCTGGTCTCCCGGGAGGACGCCCACCTCACCCTCGCCTGGCCGTCCGGGCGTCTGGACGGCGAGAGCTGGAGCGCCTTCGCGGAGCTGGTCCACACCCGCCGCTGGCTGGTCGAGGACCAGATCGTGCCCTCCCTGAGCGGCAGCACCAAGACCCAGACCGAACGCATCCTGCAGAGCCCCGAGTGGCGCGCCCTGGAGGCGGTCGAGGACCAGGTGCTGGTCACCGCGGCGGAGGGCGAGGACCGCAGCGTCGACCTGCCGGACCTGCGGGCACGCTGGGACGAGGCCATGGACAAGGTCTCCCCGCAGTACGCCTCGATGATCCGCCACCAGACCGACGCGCTGCTCACCCGCAGTGCCGACGAGGCGCGCAGCCTCCTGGTGACGGCCGCCTCCCTGAGCGCCGCCGGACTGCTCGCGCTGCTGCTGTGCGTGGGCCTGTCCTGGCGCATCACCCGCTCGCTGTCCCGCCGGCTGCGCGGTCTGCGGATGGCCACCCTGGGACTGGCCGAGGAGCGGCTGCCCGACGTGGTGGCCCGGCTGGAGCGCGGCGAGAAGGTCGACGCGGAGTCGGCGACCACCCCGCTGGACTACGGGCACGACGAACTGGGCCAGGTCGCCAGCGCGTTCAACACCGCGCAGCGCACCGCCGTGCACACCGCGGTCGAACTCGCCGACACCCGGCGGGGCTTCCAGAAGGTCATCCTCGGCATCGCCCGGCAGAGCCAGAACCTGGTCAATCTCCAGCTCAGCAAGCTCGACGCGCTGGAGCGCCGGCACACCGACCCCGAGGTCCTCAAGGGGCTGTACGAACTGGATTCGGTGGCCAGCCAGTTGCGCCGCTACGAGGAGAACCTCGTCATCGTCAGCGGGGAGCGCCCCGGGCGTACCTGGAGCGAGCCGGTCGCGCTGATCGACATCGTGCGCAGCGCCGTCGGGGAGGTCGCCGAGTACCAGCGGGTGGAGGTGCTCACCGAGGAGGAGGTGTCGCTCGCCCCGCCGGCGGTTGCCGACGTCATCCACCTGCTGGCCGAGCTGATCGACAACGCGACCGTGTACTCGCCGGCGCCCAGCCCCGTCGGGGTGCGGGCGGCGATGGTCGCCAAGGGGCTCGCCGTCGAGGTCGAGGACCGGGGCCTCGGTCTGTCGGAGGACGACTACGCCTCCCTGAACGCCCAGTTGGCCCGGCCCCCGCAGTTCGACGTGGTGGCGCTCGCCGACGACCTCCGGCTGGGCATGTTCGTGATCTCGCAGCTCGCGCACCGGCACGGCATCGCCGTCACCCTGCGCCCGTCCCCGTACGGCGGGACGACGGCGATCGTGCTGATCCCGCACGAGATCGTGGTGCGCGACGAGCCGGACGGCAGCGGCGGCCGGGACGACGCGGGCCCGGAGCACGCGGGCGGCACGGCGGACGACGCGCCCGGCAGGACCGCCGCCGGCCCGCAGGCCGCCGCGCCCCGGCCGGTCACCGCCGTACGGGCCGTCCCCGCGCAGGCGGCCGGCCCGGCGCCCGCCCCCCGTGCCGACGGGCTCACCCCGCTCCCCCGCCGGGTGCCGCAGACCAGCCTGGCCGCCGAACTGCGCGAGGAGTCCGTGCCGGACACCACCGGGGACCCCGGTGACGACTTCACCGCGGAACGCGCCGCGTCCTCCCTCGCCGGCTTCCAGCGCGGCACCAGCCAGGCACGCGACGGCGACCCGGACGACGCCGGCGAGACCGTACCGGCGCACGTGCCCGCCGCCCCCGCCGAGCCTCCCGCTCCGCCCGCCGACAGCCGACCGTCGACCGCTCACGAAGGAACTCCGACATGACACGCCCCGCCCCCGCCACCCACACCCAGCTGGACCAGCTGCTGACCGGACTCGTGGAACGGGTCGCCGACGTGAACCAGGCCGTGGTGCTGTCCGAGGACGGACTGGTGGTCAGCAAGTCCACCGGCTTCCTGCGCGACGACGCCGAGCGCCTCGCGGCGACCGCGTCCGGTCTGATGAGCCTCAGCAAGGGCGTCAGCATGGACTTCCGCGGCGGGCCCGTGCGGCAGGCGCTCATCGAGATGGCCCAGAGCTACCTGATCCTCACCTCGGCCGGCCCCGGCGCCCACCTCGTGGTGCTGACCGGGCCGAACGCGGACGTCGGGGTGGTGGCCTACCAGATGAACATGCTGGTCAAGAAGATCGGCGAGCACCTCAGCGCGCCGCCGCGGGAGGCCGCGGGGCCCGCCGTCGACCCCGGCGTGTGAGGTGGGCGGAAGCGACTCGGCGGGGCGGCTGGTACGGCCGTTCACCCTGACCGGTGGCCGGACCCGGCCCAGCCGCGCCGACTTCACGCTCATCACCACGGTGACGGCGGTGGATCCGCAGCCCGCGGACGCGGCCCGGCCGCAGCCCGAGCACCTGCGGATCCTCCGG
Organism: Streptomyces pilosus; assembly: GCF_014649835.1. GTDB lineage: Bacteria > Actinomycetota > Actinomycetes > Streptomycetales > Streptomycetaceae > Streptomyces > Streptomyces pilosus. Next base: position 246,208 of record NZ_BMTU01000004.1, read on the forward strand.
CTGTGCGCCGAGCCGGTCGCCGTCGCCGAGGTCGCCGCGCGGCTGGACCTTCCGGTCAGCGTCGTCGTCATCATGCTCTGCGACCTGCTGGAGGCGGGCCGGATCACCGCCCGTCCGCCGCACCCCGTCACCCGCACCACCCCGGACCTGGACCTGCTGCAGAAAGTGAGGGAGGGCCTTGGCCGGCTCTGACACCACCGCTCAGGCGTCCGCCGACCGTCCGTCACCGGACACGGTCAAGATCCTGATCGCCGGTGGCTTCGGCGTGGGCAAGACCACCATGGTCGGCTCGGTCAGCGAGATCGCCCCGCTGCGCACCGAGGAACCGCTGACCATGGCGGGGCTGGACGTCGACGACCTGGACGGCGTCGAGCAGAAACGTGCCACCACGGTCGCCATGGACTTCGGCCGGATCACCGTCTCCGACGACCTCGTGCTCTACCTCTTCGGTACGCCGGGGCAGCAGCGGTTCTGGTTCATGTGGAACGACCTGGCGCTCGGCGCGCTGGGCGCGGTGGTCCTGGTCGACGTGCGCCGGCCCAAGTCCAGTTTCGCCGCGATCGACTTCTTCGAACGCCGGGGCATACCGTTCGTGGTCGCCGCCAACGGCTTCCACGGCGAGCACCCGTATCCGGCGGAGGACATCCGGGAGGCGCTGACGCTGCCGGAGGGCGTGCCGGTGCTGCTGTGCGACGCGCGGGAGCGGGAGTCGAGCAGGGACGTGCTGATCGCGCTGATCGACCGGCTGATAGCCCAGGCGGCCCCCGCGCGGTGAACCGCCCGCGGGATGCGGCCGGACGGCCGCACCCCGGGGGGACGGCGGTCAGTCCAGTCCGGCCGACTTCAGCCAGGCCCTGGCCACGTCCAGCGGGTCCTTCTTCTCCAGCTGGATCTGGGCGTCGAGGTCCAGGAGGGTCTCGGTGTCCAGCTTCGCCGACACGGCGTTGAGCGCGTCGACGCCCTCCTGGGGGAGCGCGTCCTTGTGGACCAGCGGGGTGACGTTGGCGAATCCGAAGAGGTTCTCGGGGTCCTTCAGGACGACGAACTTCTCCTTCACGATGGTCGGGTCCGTGGTGAAGACGTCCGCGGCCTGGACCTCGTTGCCGGTGAGCGCGGCCTGGGTCAGCGGGCCGCCGGCGTCGAGCGCCTTGAACGACTTGAACTTCAGTCCGTAGACGGTCTCCAGGCCCTTCAGCCCCTGCTGCCTGGTCTGGAACTCGGGCGAGCCGCCGATCACCAGGTCCGGTGCGGTCTCCTTGAGGTCGGCGAGGGTGGACTCGGCGGTGAGGCCGTACTTCTTCGCGGTCTCCGCGTTGAGGCTGACCGAGTCCTTGTTCTCGGCCGGTGAGGACTCCAGCAGCGTCAGCTTCTTGTCCAGCTTGGCCTTGACGGCCTCGTTCACCGCCTCCGCCGACTCCTGCCCGGCCTTGGGGTCGAGGTAGGCGAGGAGGGAGCCGTTGTACTCGGGCAGGACCGTGATGGAGCCGTTCTTCATCAGGCCGTACGTCGTCTCACGGCTGCCGATGTTGTGCTTGTAGCTGACCTTGAGGCCCTTGGCGCGCAGCGCCTCGCCGTAGATGTCGGCGAGCAGGGTGCTCTCGGCGAAGTTGTTGGAGCCGACGACGACGGTGCCCGCCTCGGCCTTCTCGCCCGCCAGGGGGTTGTCGGGTTCGTCGTCGGAGGAACAGCCCGCGAGCAGGGCCACCGCGGCGGTGAGCGCGACGGCCGCCGCGCCGGTGTGCCTCGTCCTGTACCTGCTTCTCTTCGCGGTGAAAGTCATTCGCCGATCCAATCCAGCCGTTTTACGGTCAGTCAAGAACGTGATGGTCACGGTTTGTCACACGGGTGGGGGCCGGGGTTCAGCGCCTGCGCACGCCGGGTGAGACCGCCAGCCGTCCCGCCGCCCAGAACAGGGCGAGGGTGAGGAGCGCGAGGAACGCGACGAGGGTGGCGCCGCCGACCACCTTCTCGTAGTCGCGCTGGTAGAGGCCGTCGATGATGTACCGGCCGAGACCGCCGAGACTGACGTACGCGGCGATGGTGGCCGTGGACACGATCTGGATGGCGGCGGAGCGCATCCCGCTGAGGATCAGCGGGAGGGCGACGGGCACTTCGACCCGGAAGAGGATCCGCGACTCGTGCATGCCCATGCCCCGGGCGGCGTCCACCGGGGCGGGGTCGACGGAGCGGACCGCCTCGTAGGTGGTCACCAGGATCGGCGGGACCGCCAGGACGACCAGCGGGATCATCACGGGCAGCAGGCCGAAGCCGATCAGCAGGACGGCCAGCACCAGCAGGCCGAAACTGGGCAGCGCGCGGGCCGCGTTGGCGAGGAAGGCGAGCGCGTTCCCGCCGCGTCCGGTGTGGCCGGTGAGCAGGCCGACGGGCAGGCCGATCGCGGCGGCGACCGCGAGGGCCAGCACCGAGTACTGCACGTGCTCCCAGAAGCGCCGCGGGATGCCGTCGTAGCCCTGCCAGTGGGCACCGTCGCTGAAGAAGGCGTTGACGAAGTCGAGGACGTTCACCGGACCGCGCCCTCCGGGGTGATCTCCGCCCGCCGCGCGGCGGGCTTCGGCCGGGTGGTGCCGCCCCGCGGCATCCACGGGGTGAGCAGCGTCCGCAGCAGGACCAGCAGCGCGTCGCACGCGATCGCCAGGGCCGCCATGGTGAGCACGGCGTTGACCGCGAGTTCGGGGCGGTCGTACTTCTGCGCGGCCGCGAGCAGGTTACCGAGGGCGCCCTGGTTGCCGATCAGGGCACCGACGCTCACCAGGGAGATGCTGGAGGCGGTGGCGACCCGCAGTCCGGCGATGACGGCGGGCGCGGCGATCGGCAACTGCACCTGGACGTAGCGCCGTACGGGGCCGAAGCCCATGGCGGTGGCGGCGGCGAGGGTCTCGTCCGGCACCGAGCGCACACCGTCGACGATCGCCGGGACCAGCACCACGAGGCTGTAGAGGGCCAGCGGGATCATCACGGTGAGTTCGGTCTGGCCGGTGTAGTCGATGAGGACGACGAAGAACGCCAGGGACGGGATGGCGTAGAGGACGGTCGTCACCCCGAGCACGGGCGGGTAGAGCCAGCGGAAGCGGCCGCACAGCAGCGCGAGCGGCAGCGCGAGGAGCAGGCCGGCGGCGACCGGCAGCAGCGCCTCCCGCATGTGCACCCCGATCAGGCCGGTCCAGCTGTGCTGGAGGTCGCTGGGGATGTCGAAGAAGCCGCTCATCCGGCGACCTTCTCGTCCTCGGCGCGGCCGGCCGTCCCGGCACCGCCGGCCGTGTGGGCGGCCGTGTGGGCGGCCCTGATCGCCTCGCCGATGGTCTGCTGGGAAACGACTCCGGTCACCCGTCCGTCGCCGTCGACGGCGACCGCCCAGCCGGTGGGCGAGAGCACCGCGGAGTCGAGCGCGGTCCGCAGCGAGTCGACGCCCGGCACGAACGGCCGCCCGTACGGCAGCAGCCGGTCGGTCCCGACGTCCCCGCCGGTCAGCTCCTCGCGCGCGGCCCAGCCGAGCGGGCGCCCCTCGGCGTCGGTCACGAGGAGGTGGGGCGCCGCGGTGGCGGCGATGCGCTCGGCGGTCGCGCCGGCGGGGATCACGGCGTCGGTGGCCGGCTCCAGCGCGGCGGAGGGGAAGAAGGACAGCCGGCGGATGCCGCGGTCGGCGCCGAGGAAGTCCTCCACGAAGCCGTCCGCGGGCCGGCTCAGCAGCTCGGCGGGCGGCGCGTACTGGGCGAGCCGGCCGCCCTCGCGCAGGACGGCGACCATGGTGCCGAGCTTGATCGCCTCGTCGATGTCGTGGGTGACGAAGACGATGGTCTTGCCCAGCTCGTCCTGGATCCGCAGGAGTTCGTCCTGGAGCCCCTTGCGCACCACGGGGTCGACGGCGGAGAACGGCTCGTCCATCAGCAGCACCGGCGGGTCCGCGGCGAGCGCCCGCGCCACGCCGACGCGCTGCTGCTGGCCGCCGGAGAGCTGGTACGGGTACCTCCCGGCCAGCGAGGGGTCCAGTCCCACCCGCTCCATCAGCTCCGCCGCCCGGTCCCGGGCCCGCTGCTTGCCCCAGCCGAGCAGGCGGGGCACGGTGGCGATGTTGTCCGCGATGGTGCGGTGCTGGAAGAGGCCGGCGTTCTGGATGACGTACCCCATGGACCGGCGCAGGGTGGTCACCGGCTGCCGCCGGCTGTCCTCACCGTCGATCAGGATCGTGCCCTCGGTGGGTTCGACCATCCGGTTGATCATCCGGAGGGTGGTCGTCTTGCCGCATCCCGAGGGCCCGACGAGAACGGTGATCGAGCGGTCGGGGATGTCCAGCGACAGCCGGTCGACCGCCACCGTGCCGTCCGGGTACCGCTTCGTGACTGAATCGATCCGTATCAAGACGCCGATGCCCTTCGGGTGGCGGAAGTTTCTGACCGGGTTCGCGCACTCTGTCGCCGGTGAGTGTAAACGGCACCACCGACAGAACCCCGGAACCCCGCCCCCGGGCCGACCGGCCACGGGCTACGCCGCCACCTGCCCCGATCCGTCCGCGGGAAACCCCGGGGTCCGCAGCACCCGGCGGTCCGCGGTCACCGCGAACAGCTCGCAGCCGGGCAGCGCGGCGGCCCACGGGACGCCGTCCGCCCCCAGGGCGAAGGCCGCCGTCGCCACCGCGTCCGCCTCGGTGAGGGTGGGGGCGGTGACGGTCAGGCTCAGCAGGCCGGTGGACGGGCGGCCGGTGCGGCCGTCGAGGATGTGGTCGCCGCGTGCGTAGCGTGCGGAGGTGGCGACCGCGCCGTCGGTGAGGGGCACCACGGCGCACAGCCGGCCGGCGTGCTCCGGGTGCCGCACGCCCACCCGCCACGGCCCGCCGGCGGCCACCACGTCACCGCCGGCGTTGAGGCAGAACCGGCGTGCCCCGGCGGCCCGGAGCAGTTCCGCGCCCTTCTGCACCGACCAGCCCTTCACCACCGCGCAGGGGTCGAGGCGCCGGCCGGGCAGCCGCACGTCGAAGGCGCCGCCGGTGGCGGTCCGGTACCTCTCACCGAGGCCGAGGACCTCGGTCAGGTGAGGGCTGAGGCGATCGGGGTCCAGCTCGCCCCGGTCGAGCCGGCACACCTCGCTGTCCTCGCGGAACGGGCTGAAGCGGGCGTCCACTTCCCGCAGCCAGGCGAAGAGTCCGTCGGCCGCGGCGGCGGGGAAGTCCTCGTCGTCGACGCGCAGGGACACCGGGAAACCCATGACGTGTTCGACGCGGCGCACGTCAGGAGCCCTGCGCGTCGAGGGCGGCCTGCAGCGACTCCCGGTAGCCGTCGCTGGTGACGGTGGCCCCGGAGACCGTGTCGACGTCGGCGCTCTGCGCTTCGAGGGTCTCCTCGATGAGGGTGGGCACGGCGGCCGTGGTCTGCGGGTGGTCCGGCTGCCGGAGCATCCGCACGCCGGTGATGCGGTCGCCGTCGAGGGTGACCTCGACCTGGACGGCGCCCTTCTCGGTGTCGACGGACGGCCCCGCGACGACCCGGGTGGTACCTCCCGGGACGGTGGACACCGTGGGGGCCGGCGCGGGCGCGGCGGTGGCCGGCGCCTCGTCGGCGGGGGCGTGGCGCCAGACGGGGACCAGTCCGGCGACGGTCAGGATCAGGACGGGCAGGGCTCGCTTCACGGGTTTCTCCTCGTTCGCCGGGGGTGCGTCAGCCGGCCAGGCTGAAGCGCTCGTGGTGGATCTGCCGGCGGGGAACGCCCAGTTCGCGCAGGGACCGCAGGACGGCGGCGGTCATGCCGGGAGGGCCGCAGACGTAGACGTCCCGGTCGGTGAGGTCGGGCACGAGGCGGGCGAGTTCGGCGGGGGCGAGCCGGTCCGGGACGGGCGGGCCGGTGATCAGGTGCAGTTCGGCGCCCCTGGCGAGGGCGAGGCGGCGCAGTTCGTCGTGGAGCACGGCGTCGGCCTCCGCGGTGACGCGGTACAGGACGACGGCGTGGCCGTGCAGTTCCTCCAGCAGGGCGCGGATCGGGGTGACGCCGACGCCGCCCGCGACGAGCAGGACGTCGGGACGGGTGCGGTGCAGGGCGGTGAAGGCACCGTACGGGCCCTCCGCGAAGACGCGCGTGCCGGGCCTCAGCCCGCGCAGCGCCGCGCTGCCGTCGCCGGCGGCCTTGACGGTGAGCCGGAGGCCGCGGCCGTCGGGCGCGGCGGACAGCGAGTAGGGGTTGGCCTGCCACCAGCGGTCCCGGGTCAGGAAGCGCCAGAGGAAGAACTGGCCGGCGCGGGCGGGCAGTCGGTGCAGGTCGCGGCCGGTGATGTGCACCGACACGACGTGGTCGTTCTCCGGGACGACGGCGGTGACCCGCAGCCGGTGGCGCCGGTTGCGCCACAGCGGCAGGACCACCCGTCCGGCGAGCACCGCGGTGAGCGCGGCGCCCCACAGTCCGTACCAGTAGGCCGTCGCGGCGGTCGAGGCGGTGAAGGTGGAGCCGGCGGCGACCTGGTGGGTGAAGGCCAGCACCACGGCGACGTAGGTGTACAGGTGGATGAAGTGCCAGGTCTCGTAGGCGAGGCGGCGCCGGGCGCGGCGGGCGGAGACGGCACCGACGACGAGGAGCAGCGCCAGCGCGACGACCGCGCGCAGCACGCCCTCGACGGTCTCGGCGAGGTCGACGAGCTGGTCCACCGGGTCCAGGGAGGACATCCCGGCGTACCCGCAGGTGATGAAGACGGCGTGCGCGAGGAGCGTCCACAGCAGTGCGAAGCCGGTCCAGCGGTGCCACAGGGTGAGCCGGTCCATGCCGATCCTGCGGTCCAGCCAGGGCAGCCGGGCCACCAGCAGCAGCTGGAAGGCCATCAGCAGGGCGCCGTACAGGCCGGTGAGACGGCCCAGCAGGACGAGGGCGTCGGCGCCGAAGCCCGCCCGGACGAAGAGGACGGCCACCACCACCGCGTTCGCCGCGAGCAGCCCGTACAGGCCGGCGCGCGCCACCGTGCCCGGGCGTCGCCTCGCGGTGGGGGGTGCGGGAGGCGTTTGGACAGCTGTCACGCCGGAAACTCCTTGATCGGGTCCTGGGACACCGAGCCTGGTCGGAGACGCTGTCGATCCGCTGTCGGTCAACTTTCAAGTTTTTATCGATCGGGACGCGGATCCGCACCGCCCTCCTGCCCGGGGGACGGGTGCCGCAGTATGGGCGGGTGGAAAAAGTACGACTCCTCGTCGTGGACGACGATCCGCCGATAGCCGACCTGGTGGCGACGGTCGCCCGGTACGAGGGCTGGGAGGCGGTCACCGCCAACTCCGGCGAGGAGGCGCTGCGCCGCGCCGCCGAGTTCCGCCCGGACATCGTGGTGCTGGACCTGATGCTGCCGGACGTCGACGGTTTCGGCGTCCTGGACCGGCTGCGGCGCTCCGGGGCGATGGTCCCGGTGGTGTTCCTGACCGCCCGGGACGGGGTCGCGGACCGGGTGGCGGGGCTGACCCGGGGCGGGGACGACTACCTGGTCAAACCGTTCGCCGTGGAGGAGCTGATGGCGCGGCTGCGCACGGTGCTGCGGCGCAGTGCCGGGCCGGGGTACCCGCGGTCGGTGCTGCGGGTGGCGGACCTGACGATGGACGAGGACACCCGTGAGGTGCGGCGCGGGGAGCGGCTGCTGTCGCTGACGCCGACGGAGTACGAGGTGCTGCGCTACCTGATGCGCCGCTCGCCGACGGTACTGACCAAGGCGCAGATCCTGGACCACGTGTGGGAGTACGGCTTCGGGGGCCGCTCCAACGTGGTGGAGCTGGTGGTCAGCCGGCTGCGGCGCAAGCTGGACGACACCGGTGAGCCGCTGATCCGGACCGTGCGGGGCTTCGGGTACGTGATCCGGCAGGCCGCCGAGTGACCGCGTCCCCGCGGCGCCTGCGGGACACGTACCGGAGGATGCGGCTGGGCACCCGGCTGACGCTGGGGCTCGGGGTGCTGTCGCTCGCGGTGTTCGCGGTCGTCGGCACGGCCCTCACCACGTTCATGCACGACTACCTGGAGCGGCAGCTCGGCGACCAGCTGAAGCTGATCCAGACCGTGCAGGCCAAGGACGCGGCGGCGCACGGCACGGTCAGGCGGAAGCCGTACTACGGCTGGTACACGGCGGTGTACGACGTCTCCGGCGACGCGGTCACGCTGCGCAGGCCCTCCGACGTGCCGGACGACACCCGGGCGATGGCGGACCTCGCGCGGGCGATGGCGCACTCCGGCACCGAGCTGACGCGCACCGCGCGGATCGACGGGGAGGGCACCTACCGGCTGCGCGGCTGCGAGGTGGAACCGGGGGTGGTGCTGGTGAGCGCGGCACCCGTGAAGGACGTCGAGGAGACCGTCGAGCAGCTGATCACGGTGCAGGTCGTGGTGTTCGCGCTCGCGCTGACGGCGCTGGTGGTGTCCGGGCGGCGGATGCTGCGGCGCGGCCTGGAGCCGCTGAGCGCCATGGCACACACCGCGCACGGCATCGCCTCGCACGACCTGAGCGAGTCGGCGTCCCGGCTGCCGCTGCGCGCGGACGGGCGGGACGGCGGACGGGAGGTGGCGGAGCTGCGGTCCGCGTTCAACGCGATGCTGGAGCACATCGACGACTCCCTCGCGGTGCGTGCCGAGGCGGAGTCGCGGCTGCGCCGGTTCGTCGCGGACGCCTCGCACGAACTGCGCACCCCGCTGATGTCGGTGCGCGGGTACGCGGACCTGTTCCAGTACGCCGCCGCCAACGAGCCCGCCGAACGCGAGCGCCATCTGGCGCGGTTGCGGGCGGAGGCCGCCCGGATGGGGGTGCTGCTCGACGACCTGCTGCTGCTGGCGCGGCTGGACGAGGGGGAGGTGGAGGCGCCGCTGCGGCCGGCCCGGACGGATCTGGCGGAACTGGTGCGGCAGGCCGCCGACGCGTTCCGCGCGGGGCACCCGGGCCATCCGCTGACGGTGACGGCCGGGGCGGCTCCGCCGCCGCTGCGGCTGGATCCGCAGCGCATCCGGCAGGTGCTGGACAACCTGCTGACCAACGCCGCGGTGCACACCCCGGCCGGCACCCCGGTGTCGGTGGGGATCTCGGTGACCGGCGACCGGGTGCTGGTGCGGGTGAGCGACGCGGGCCCCGGCGTCCCGGCGGAGGACCGGGAGCGGGTCTTCGACCGCTTCTACCGGGTCGACAAGGCACGCAGCCGCGACCGGGGCGGCAGCGGACTGGGCCTCGCGGTCGCCCGGTCCCTGGTGCGGGCACACGGCGGCGACATCGAACTGGGCAGCGAACCGGGCGCGACGGTCTTCACCGTACGGCTCCCCCTGGACGGCGCCGCCTGACGGATGTCCGGACCGCGGGCGGAACCGTCGACCCACCGCGGGCCGCCGGCCCGGGCCCGGCCGGTGCCGGCCGGGCGGCGTCACGCCGCGTCGTGACCGACTCCCCCGGCTGCGGGCCGGATCGGCGGCCGGTTCTCCGGGAAGGGCCGCGGCGGCGGGTCCGTCGGGACACCGCGCCGGCGGCCGGGGAGCCGCCGGACCACCGGTCAGCCGTCCGTGGCGGGGAGGGTCACCTCGAAGCGGCAGCCGCCGGTGACGTTGCGGACGGTGGTGCTGCCGCGGTGGGCCTCGACGATGCCGCGGACGATGGCGAGGCCGAGGCCCGCGCCGGCCGGCGGGGTGCGGGCGTGGCTGCCGCGCCAGCCGGTGTCGAAGACGCGGGGCAGGTCCTCCTCGGGGATGCCGCCGCAGCCGTCCGTCACCGACAGCACCACGCCCTCGGACGAGCGCCGCGCGGCGACCGCCACGGTCCCGTCGGCCGGGGTCCGGCGGATGGCGTTGACCAGCAGGTTGCCCAGGACCCGGCTCATCTCCCGCCCGTCCACCTCCACCGGCAGCGGCTCCACCCCGTCGCCGACGAGCCGCACGCCGTGTTCGCGGGCGAGCGGGTCCGCGCCGGCGAGGGCGTCGCCGACGAGGTCGTACAGGGAGACCCGGGACGGCGAGAGGGCGAGCGCGCCGGCGTGGATGCGGGAGAGTTCGAAGAGGTCGCCGACCATGTCGTTCAGGCGCTCCACCTCGGTGCGGATCTGCCGCAGGTAGCGGTCGGGGTCGGCGGCGACCCCGTCCTCCAGCGCCTCGGCCATCGCGCGCAGTCCGGCGAGCGGGGTGCGCAGATCGTGGGAGATCCAGGCGACGAGCTCCCGCCGGGAGGACTCCAGCGCCCGCTCACGGCCGCGTGACGCGGCGAGCCGGGCGCTGGTGGCCTCCAGTTCGCGGCTGAGCGCGGCGAGTTCCGCGGTGGCCGGGCCCTCGGGTGCGGCGAAGTCGCCGCCGTCGCCGAACGAGCGGGCGGCGAGGGTGAGTTCGCGGCTGCGGGCGACGACCCAGCGGCCCAGCAGCAGCGCGGTGACCACGGAGACCACGGCGGCCATGGCGACGACGGTGGTCACCACCCTCAGATCGTGCGCCGAGAGGAACATCGCCCGGGCGACGGCCAGCGTCCCGGCGAGCATCGCCGTCACGGCGACCCCCGCCACCACCGCGAGGTGCGCGGCGAGCGACCTGCGCCGGATCAGCAGCAGCACGCACGCGCCGAGCAGACCGGCCGCGGCGGCGCCGAGGAACGCGAACAGCGCGATGAGCGGCGTGTCCCGCACGGTCACGCCTCCCCGGGACCGGCGGTGGCCTCGAAGCGGTAGCCGACGCCCCACACCGTCCGGATCAGCCGGGGCCGTGCCGGATCGTCCTCGACCTTGCCGCGCAGCCGCCGTACGTGGACGGTCACGGTGGACAGGTCGCCGAAGTCCCAGCCCCACACCTCCCGCATCAGCTCCTCCCGCCCGTACGCCTGTCCGGGGTGCCCCAGGAAGAAGACGAGGAGGTCGAACTCACGCACGGTCAGAGCGAGTTCGTCGCCGTGCTTGGTGGCCCTGCGGGACGCGGGGTCGAGGGAGAGGCCGGCGGCCCGCAGCAGACCGGAGGCGGCGGCCGGCGCGCGGCGCGTGCGGCGCAGTACGGACTCGACGCGCAGCACGAGTTCGCGGGGGCTGAAGGGTTTGGTGACGTAGTCGTCGGCGCCCACCTCCAGGCCGAGGATGCGGTCGTCCTCGTCGCCGCGGGCGGTGAGCATGATGACCGGCACGGGTCCGTGGCCGCGCATCCGGCGGCACACCTCCAGACCGTCCATGCCGGGCAGCATGAGGTCGAGGACGACCAGGTCGGGCCGGTTCGCCGCCGCGCGGTCGAGCGCCTCCGGGCCGTCACCGGCCCGGTCGACGACGTATCCGGCGCGGTCGAGATAGCCCGCGACGATCTCGGCGACGGTCGGGTCGTCGTCCACGACGAGGACCCGGGCCCCGGCCTCGCCGTGCGGTGGTGGCTGCTCCATGCGGGTCAGCCTCGCACCCCGCGCGCGCGGCCGGGACATCCCGGGCGGCGGCGTTCGTGTTCCGTAAGGAGCCGCCGCCCGGGATGTCCGTTTCGCGCTCGCGGGTGCGAGCCGTGACCACCGCCGGGCGGGGCTCGCCCCGCCGCTCAGCCCTCGGCGGGCCGGAGCCGCAGCGAGATGCTGTTGATGCAGTAGCGCTGGTCCGTGGGCGTCGGGTAGCCCTCGCCCTCGAAGACGTGCCCCAGGTGCGAACCGCAGCGCGCGCAGCGGACCTCGGTGCGCACCATGCCGTGCGAGCGGTCCTCGATCAGCTCCACGGCCTCGCTGTCCCTCGGGTCGTAGAAGGACGGCCAGCCGCAGTGCGACTCGAACTTGGTGCCCGAGGTGAACAGCTCGGCGCCGCAGGCGCGGCAGGAGTAGACGCCCTCGGTGCTGGTGTCGGTGTACTCACCGGTGAAGGCCGGTTCCGTGCCCGCCTGGCGCAGCACCGCGTACTCGGCCGGCGACAGTTCCGCGCGCCACTGCTCGTCCGGCTTCTCCACGTCGTACGGCATGAGCTTCCAGCTCCTTACTTCGGCAGACGGTCCAGGATGCGCGGGCCGAGGTCGGTGACGTCGCCCGCTCCCATGGTGAGAACGAGGTCACCGGGCCCCGCCATTCCCGCGACCACCCCGGGGACGTCCGCCTGGTCGTGGACGGCCGTCACGTCGGCTCCGGCCGCCCGGGCCGCCTCGATGATCAGCTCGCTGGTGACACCGGGGACCGGGTCCTCGCGGGCCGGGTAGATGTCCAGCACCACGGAGGCGTCGGCCAGGGTCAGCGCCTGGCCCATCTCCTTGCCCAGCTCGCGGGTGCGGGAGAACAGGTGGGGCTGGAAGACGACGAGGATGCGGGCGTCGCCGACGGCGGCCCGCATGGCCTCCAGGTCGGCGGTCATCTCGGTCGGGTGGTGCGCGTAGGAGTCGACGACCTGGACGCCGGCGGCCTCGCCCTTGAGCTGCAGGCGCCGCTTCACCCCGGTGTAGGCGGCCAGCGCGGGCGCCATCTCGGCGGCCGGGATGCCGAGCGCGGCTCCCGCGGCGAGCGCGGCGACCGCGTTGTGCGCGTAGTGCCGGCCGGGGACCGAGACGGTGAAGGTGAGGGGGGCGCCGTCGAACTCGACGGTCACCTCGCTCCTCAGCCCCTGCGGTACGACGGACAGCACCCGCACGTCGGCGTCGGCCGCCTCGCCGTACGTCACCGTCCGCACCGAGCCGTCCAGCCGGCGGGTCAGCTCGCGGGCGCCCTCGTGGTCCGCGGAGATCACCAGCGTGCCGCCGGGCACGATCCGGCCGACGAACGTCTCGAAGGACTCGTGGATCTCCTCCATGGACGCGTAGTTGGCGTGGTGGTCCAGCTCCACGTTGAGGATGATCGCGACCTCGGGGGCGTACTTGTGGAAGCTGCGGTCCGACTCGTCGGCCTCGGCGACGAAGATCTCGCCCGCGCCGTGCGTCGCGTTGGAGCCGGGGGCGTCCAGGTCGCCGCCGATCGCGTACGACGGCTCGCGGCCCAGCTCGCCGAGGGTGACGGCCAGCATGGAGGTGGTGGTGGTCTTGCCGTGGGTGCCGGCCACCGCGATCGGCCGCAGGCCGTCCATCAGGGCGGCGAGGGCGTCGGAGCGGTGCACCACCGGGATGCCCAGCTCGGCCGCCCGGAGCAGCTCCGGGTTGTCCTCGCGGATGGCGGAGGAGACGACCACGCAGCTGGCGTCGTCGGCGAGGTGCGCGGCGGCGTGGCCGACGTGCACGGTGGCGCCGAAGGAGCGCAGCGCCTCCGCGGTCGGGGAGTCCTTGGCGTCGCTGCCGGCCACCTTCGCGCCCCGCTGGGCGAGGATCTTGGCGATGCCCGACATCCCGGCGCCGCCGATGCCGATGAAGTGCGGTCGGTCCATGGCGGTAGGAAGGCCGGGTGCCATGCGTGTTCTCCCAGTGGTGCGACGAGCGGGGACGGCGGTCTTCGCGCTCCCGCGGGCGAGCCGGGAGAGCGCCGCCCCAGCCTAAGCCTTGCTGTGGGAGAAGAGTTTCAGCACCGGCACACCGACCTTGTGCCGGGCCCGGGAGGCCCAGTCGCGGTGGAAGAACTCCTCCACGTAGTGCGGGTCGGTCAGCACGATCACCTCGTCCGCCCCGGTCTCCTCCACCATGGTCCTCAGCGCGTCCAGCGGGTGGTTCTCGATGAGCCGTCCGTCCGCCGTGTCGCCGGTGGCGCGCAGGGCCTGGAGGGAGACGTCCAGGGCGCGCTGCCCCATGCTCTTGGCCTCCTCGCCCTCGGGGGTCTCGTGCTCGCGGACGGCCTCGTCGAGTTCACCGAGGGCGACGTCGTCGATGGCTCTCAGCAGCCGGTCGGCCTGCTCGCCGCGCGGTTGGAGGAGCACGTGGAAGGAGACCGGCTCGTCACCGTGCAAGGTGGTGACGAACTCCACGTCCGCGGACGTCAGGGCCTTCTCGATCATCAGTACGCTTGTGAACACGGTGCGCCCCTTCTCCTCGGAGGGCCCTCGGGCCCTCTTCGCTCCGGGGGCCGAGCCGGGCCCCGCGGAAACCATCCTGCCCCGTGATCGCACGGGTACTGCCGGATTCATCCTCGCCCCGCTCGGCGGTGGGCGGACGAGTCGGTTCCGCCGATCGCCGGACCGGTGGTCACCGACGGGCGCCGTCCCGGCATCCCTCCCCCGCCCTTCCCGGTCCCTTCCGGGCGGGCGGTCAGCTCCGCCGGTACCGCGTGAACAGGAATCCGTCTTCTTCCAACATCGAGTTCAGCGTGAAACGCCGCGGAAGTGTCACTGACGGTCCACCGGCAATGCGCTGAGCGTCACCCGCGGTGAGCATCGGGGAGACGGTCAGACAGAGCTCGTCCAGCACCCCGGCGGCCACCATCTGGCCCAGCAGGCGCGGCCCGCCCTCGGTCAGCAGCCGGGTGTGGCCGAGCTCCGCGAGCGCCCGCACCGCCCGCGCGGGATCCACTCCGGCGCCCTCCCCGGCGACCACCACCCGGGCGCCGGCCCGCTCGGCGGCGGCGACGCGGTCGGGGGCGGCCCCGGCGCCGGTCAGGACCAGGGTGGGCAGCAGGGGGGAGGTGAACAGGGGCAGGGAGAAGTCCAGCTCCAGGCTCGCCGTCACCACCGCGATCACGGCCGCCGGACCCTGCCCGGCCGCTTCCCGGGCGGCGGCGAACTCGGCCCGCGCGCGCGCCGGACGGTAGCCCTCCTGCCGTACCGTCTCCGCGCCGACGACGACCACGTCCGCGAGGGCCCGCAGCACGCCGAAGATCCGCATGTCGGCGGGGCAGGAGATGGGCTGCGAGCGGCCGTCGTGCTGGGCCGCGCCGTCGAGGGTGGACACCATGTTGGCCCGCAGCCACGGCTCGCGGCCGCCGGGCCCCGGCCCGGGGTAGGCGTACGCGGCGGCCAGTTCGGCCAGGCTCCACTCACGGCCGTCCGCCCCGCCCGGAGCTGCTGTTTCGTCGGTCACGTCGGTCAGGGGGAACAGGCGTCGCATGACGGGCAGTCTTCCACGCCCCGTAGCATGGGGGACCGTGTCGTCCTCCTCCCCCGCCTCCCGTCCCGGTCCGATGGCCGACGTGGCCCCGCTGTCCCTGTGCGCCCGTGAGCCGCACGTCCCCGCGGACCGTCTGGTCGCCGAGATGGTGCCGCCGCCGCGGTTCGACTCGGTGCGCTTCGGCACCTACATACCGGACCCGGACCAGCCCAGCCAGACCGAGGCCGTGGGCGTCCTGGAGGGTTTCGCGGCGGGTCTCGGCGGTGCTCCGGCCGGTGAGCCGGGCCGGCGCAGGCTGTTCGGCTTCGGCAGGGCGCCGAAGAAGGCCCCGGCGGGCCCGCGCGGCGTCTACCTCGACGGCGGCTACGGCGTCGGCAAGACCCATCTGCTGGCGTCCCTGTGGCACGCCACCCCGGCGGAGCCCTCGCTGAAGGCGTTCGGCACCTTCGTGGAGCTGACCAACCTGGTCGGCGCCCTGGGCTTCCAGCAGACGGTGAAGACCCTCTCCGGGCACCGGCTGCTCTGCATCGACGAGTTCGAGCTGGACGACCCGGGCGACACCGTGCTCGTCTCCACCCTGCTCGGCCGGCTGGTGGAGGCCGGGGTCGCGCTCGCCGCCACCTCGAACACCCTGCCCGGCAAGCTCGGCGAGGGCCGGTTCGCGGCCGCCGACTTCCTGCGGGAGATCCAGGGCCTGTCGGCCCATTTCCGCGCCCTGCGCATCGACGGCGAGGACTACCGCCACCGCGGCCTGCCCGAGGCGCCGGCCCCCTACTCCGACGAGGTGGTGACCAGGGCCGCCCGGGCCACCGAGGGTGCCTCGCTGGACGCCTTCCCGGACCTGCTGGACCACCTGGCGAGGGTGCACCCCAGCCGCTACGGCGCCCTGACCGACGGCCTGCGCGCGGTGTGCCTCACCGGGGTGGGCCCGGTGCCGGACCAGTCGACCGCGCTGCGTCTGGTGGTCCTCGCGGACCGGCTCTACGACCGTGAGGTGCCCGTCCTCGCGTCCGGACTGCCGTTCGACCGGCTGTTCAGCGAGGAGATGCTGAAGGGCGGCTACCGCAAGAAGTACTTCCGGGCGATCTCGCGGCTCACCGCGCTGGCCCGCGACGCGAAACGGCTCACCGACCTCCCGTAGGACGGGTGTGCGACCACCGAGCGAATCGCCGTCGGCCAAGGGCACGTTCGCGCCACGGCACGCCGTCTTTTCAGGCGCCCTCCGCCACGGAGCACCGAGTTGACCCTGCAAATGACTTTGCGGGGTTAACGTGTTTCTTGACCAGTCGTTGACCAAGCGTTGGCCTGTCGAAGAGGTGCGAACCACCTCGGGGGACGCGCGTGACACGAGGTCGGGCGACCGTGGCCGCACCCCGGACCCCCGTCGTCGCCCCGCCCTGCGGCGCTTCTTCGCGTTCCCGGCCGGTCTTCGCATCCGCATACACACTTCGTGAAGCAAGGGCCACGGGTCGGCTCCACGCGTCGGGAGCGACAGGCCCGTGTCCGCCCCGGACCCCCCGCTCCTCGAACGCCGGAGAGGCCGCGTCACCACCCCTCCGGCGCCGGAGACGCGTCCCCACACGCGCCAGGAGGCACCGCCGTATGCAGCCCCTCGTCGACAGCTGCCGCACCTCGGGAGAACCACCCGGCGTCCCGTCCGGCACCGTCCCGCCGGCGGACGGCTACGCGCCGGAGGCGCCGTGAGCACGCCCCCGTCCCGGTTCCCCCATCTGAGGCAGGACTTCGCCGCCTCGCTCGTCGTCTTCCTCGTCGCCCTCCCGCTGTGTGTGGGTGTCGCCGTCGCCTCCGGCGTCCCGGCCGAACTCGGCCTGGTGACCGGCATCGTGGGCGGCCTGGTCACCGGAATGCTGCCGGGCAGCAGCCTCCAGGTGTCCGGGCCGGCCGCCGGACTGACCGTGCTGGTCTTCGAGGCGGTCGACACCTACGGGCTGCCCGCGCTCGGCGTGATCGTGCTGGCCACCGGAGTGCTCCAGCTCGTCATGGGCGCCCTGCGGCTCGGGCGCTGGTTCCGCGCGATGTCGCTCTCGGTGATCGAGGGCATGCTGGCCGGCATCGGCCTGGTCCTGATCGCCGGTCAGCTCTACGCGGCGGCCGGGCTGGAGGCGCCCGACAGCGGCCTCGGCAAGGTCGTCGGTCTGCCCGGGGCGGCCGTGGACGCGCTCGGCAGCACCGAGGCGCTCGCCTCGGCGGGGGTCGCCGCCGGCACCGTCGCGGTGATGGTGCTCTGGCGCCGGATGCCGCGGCCGGCGGGCGCCGTGCCGGGGGCGCTCACCGCCGTCCTGCTCGCGACGGCCGTCACGCTCGCCTTCGGCATGCCCGTCGCGACGGTCGAGGTGCGGGGCCTGTTCGACTCCGTCCAGCCGCCCGGCGCGGACGCCTTCGGTGCTCTGGCGGGCATCGGCTTCCTCGGCACGATCCTCGCCTTCGCGCTGATCTCCTCCGCCGAGAGCCTGTTCAGCGCGGCGGCCGTGGACCGGCTGCACACCGGCCCACCCACCCGGTACAACAGGGAACTGATGGCGCAGGGCGCGGGCAACACGGTCTGCGGCCTGCTCGGCGCGCTGCCGATGACCGCGGTCATCGTGCGCAGTTCCGCCAACGTCCGGGCGGGCGCCAGGACCAAGGCGTCCCGGGTGCTGCACGGCGTGTGGCTGCTGCTGTTCGCCGCGCTGCTGCCGTCCGCGCTGGCCCTCATCCCCCTGCCCGCGCTGGCCGGCATCCTGATCCACGCGGGCTGGAAGCTGATCCCGTTCCGCGGGCTCGGCGCGCTGTGGCGGGCGCACCGGGGCGAGGCGCTGGTCCTCGTGGTCACCGCGGTGTCGATCGTCACGGTGAACATGTTCGAGGGCGTGCTGATCGGGCTCGCCCTGTCCGTGGCCAAGACCGCCTGGGAAGCCTCGCACTCCCGGGTCGAGGTCAGGGACGAGGGGGCTGGACCCGTCCGGGTGTACCTGTCGGGCAACGCGACGTTCCTGCGCCTGCCGAGGATCCTGGACGTCCTGGAGTCCCTACCGCGGGACCGCCCCGTGGAACTGGACCTCACCGGCCTCCACCACCTCGACCACGCCTGCCGCACGGCGCTCGGGCACTGGGCCGAACGCCACGGCGCCACCGGCACACCGCCGGTGAAGCTCACCGACGGCACACCGGACGAGGGCAGTACCGCGGTGACCGTCCCGTAGCGGCGGCGGGATGGCGGAGCCGCGCCGCCCGCTGCCCCGGCCCGGGGGACACGTGCGACACGCGTGGTTCCCGGGACCCGCACCAGGTGATAGACACGGCCGGGTCACAGTTCCTGTCCGCCAGCAGGAAGGTTTCCCCCATGTCCGAAACCGTGCCCACGCCCCCCTCCCCCACGACGCGCCGTCAGCTCCTCGCCCGCACCGGTGCCGCGGGCATCGGCATCGCCTTCTCCGGCGCCCTCTCCGAACTCTTCACCGGGACCGCCGCCGCGGGGAACCTCGGCCACGGCGGCTACGGCCCGCTCGTCCCGGACCCCGACGGCCTGCTCGACCTGCCGAAGGGGTTCCGGTACAGGGTCCTCTCCCGCGAGGGCGACCCCCTGCGCTCGGGCGAGGGACCGGTGCCCTCCAACCACGACGGCATGGCGGCGTTCGCCGGCCGGCACGGCCGGGTCCACCTGGTCCGCAACCACGAGAACCGGGCCACCGGAAGAGTCCCCGTCCCGGTGATCGAGGGCCTGACCTACGACCCGGAGGGCAAGGGCGGCTGTACGGCCCTGACCCTGGACCACCGCGGCAGCGTGCTGTCGGAACGGGTCGCGATCGCGGGGACGGCCGTCAACTGCGCGGGCGGCCCCACCCCCTGGGACACCTGGCTGACCTGCGAGGAGACCGAGGACAAGGCGGGCACCAACGGCTACACCAAGGACCACGGCTTCATCTTCGAGGTCGACGGCGCCGACCCGCGCCGCACCGGCGCCGTCCCGCTGACCGCGATGGGCCGCTTCCAGCACGAGGCGATCGCCGTGGACCCGAAGCGGGGGGTGGTCTACGAGACCGAGGACGCCTTCGACCGGCCCTTCGGCCTGTTCTACCGCTTCCTGCCGAGGAAACCCCTGGGCGGCACCGGTTCCCTGCGGGCGGGCGGCCGGCTCCAGGCGATGCGGGTGCCGGGGGTGCCCGACCTGTCCTCCATCCGGGAGACGGGAGCCCGCTTCGACGGCATCGAGTGGGTCGACGTACCGGACCCGCTGGCCGCCGGGACGCCGATCCGCTTCCAGGACTTCGGCCCCCGTGGCATCACCCACGCGCAGAAGCTCGAGGGCTGCTACTGGGGCGGCCGCTCGGTCTACTTCGTCTCGTCCTACGCCCGCAGCTCCGAGGGGTCCGCCGGTGACCACTACGGTCAGATCTGGCGCTACGACCCGGACCGCCGCCGCCTCACCCTGGTGATCGTCTTCGGCCCGGACACGGACGTCCGGCTGCCCGGCGAGTCGCCGGACAACATCTGCCTCGCGCCCGGTGGCGGACTGATGGTGTGCGAGGACGGCGGCGGCGCCCAGCACGTCTACGGCGTCACGCGCCGGGGTGAGGTCTACGCGGTGGCCCGCAACCGCCAGAACGTGGGCACTCCCGAGGATCCGGAGTGGGGCGAGTTCGCCGGGGTCGCCTTCTCCCCGGACGGCGACACGATGTACGTCAACTGCTACGCCCCCGGCACGACGTTCGCGGTGACGGGCCCCTGGCGCGGGTGACCGCCGCGGCGTGCCGGGACGGGGGGCGGTCCGACCGCCCCCCGTCCCGGCGAGCGTTCAGTCCGCGAGGAGCGCGTCCATCTGGCCGACGGACTGGCTCAGCCCCTCCACCATGCCCATCTCGGCCAGCCGCTCCATCTGCTCCCGGGTGTCGAAGACGGAACGCAGTTCCATCCGCGTACCGCCGTCGTGCTCGGTGAGCGTCACGCGTACCGAGGTGGTGGGCATCTCGGGATCCGGCGCGCCGTCCCGGTCGGAGAAGCCGTCGGTGAACTCCAGGGCGGTCGGCGGGGTGACGGAGGAGATCCGCCACCAGCCGCCGAACTTCTCGCCCTCCGGGCCGGTCATGTAGTACGTCACGCCGCCGCCCGGCGTCAGGTCGTGCTCCTCGAACGTCGCCGGGTAGCTCGGCGGGCCCCACCAGCGCTCCAGCTGCCGCGGGTCGGCCCACAGCCGCCACACCCGCTCCACCGGGGCGGTGAAGTCGGCGACGAGCGTGAGGGTGAGGGTGTCGACGTCCTTGTCGACGCTGGTGACCGTCATCTGTCCGTTCCTTCCGTCGTTGTCCCGTCGCGGGCCGGGGTCACGGGCCCGGTGGTCGCGCCGGCGTCCCGCGCCAGCAGACCGGACATCCGGTCCACCCGGGCCCGCCAGGCCGACTCCAGTTCGTCGAGGGCCTGCCGCGCCCGGCGCACCGCGTCGGGCTCGGTCCGCACGAGCTGCTCCCGTCCGCGTCGCTCCTTGGTGACCAGACCGGCCCGCTCCAGCACCGTGACGTGTTTCTGCACCGCGGCGAAGCTCATCGGGTAGGCCGCGGCCAGACGTGACACGGACAGCTCACCCCGGACGCAGCGGCGGAGTATGTCGCGCCGCGTCGCGTCGGCCAGGGCGTGGAACAACCGGTCCACGGTCTCCGCGGACTCGTCCGCCATCCCATCTACAACCATTTGGTTGTACGTTAGTCCCGTCCCGCCCCTCCCGCAAGAGGAGCACCCCGGGTCACTGAACGGGGCGCCGCGGGGTACCCGGCGCCGCATGACGGAGAAGCAGCAGACCGGCGACTCGTACTGGCTCCGCACCGCACCGGACGGGCGGCATCCCGCACTGTCCGGCGACCTCGAGGTCGACGTGGCCGTGATCGGCGCGGGCATCGCGGGGCTGTGCACGGCGTGGGAGCTGACCCGGGCCGGCCGCAGCGTCGCGGTGCTGGAGGCCGGCCGGGTCGCGGCGGGCGTCACCGGGCACACCTCGGCGAAGGTCACCGCCCAGCACACCCTGATCTACGACAAGCTGCGCCGCACCCGCGGCAGCGAGGGCGCGCGGCTGTACGCCCGGTCGCAGTCCGAGGCGATCGAGCACACGGCGGACGTGGTCGCCGAGCTGGGCGTCGACTGCGAGTGGGAGCGGCGCAGCGCGTACACCTTCGTGCGGGACGGCAGCGGGGTGGAGGAGCTGCGCGCGGAGGCGCGGGCCGCGCGGGAGGCGGGGCTGCCGGCCTCGTTCGTGACCGGGACCGGCCTGCCGTTCCCGGTGGCGGGCGCCGTCGAGGTGACCGGGCAGGTCCAGTTCCATCCGCGCAAGTACCTGCTGGCCCTCGCCCGGGACATCGTGGCGCGCGGCGGGCGCATCCACGAGGACACGACGGTGGTCGGCCTGGAGGAGGGCACGCCGTGCCGGCTGTCGACGTCGACCGGGGCCACGGTGACGGCCCGCGACGTCGTCGTCGCCACCCACTACCCCGTGTTCGACCGGGCGCTGCTGTTCACCCGGCTGTCGTCACGGCGCGAGCTGGTGGTCGCCGGGCCGATCCCGGCGGGCCAGGATCCGGAGGGCATGTACATCACCCAGGAGGAGAACACGCGCTCGGTCCGCACCGCCCCCTACGGCGAGGACGGCAGCCGGCGCCTGCTCGTGGTCACCGGCGAGCACTTCACCCCCGGCACGGGTGATCCCCGGGCCGGATTCGACCGGCTCTCCGCCTGGGCCCGCGAGCACTTCCCCGGGGTGGAGCTCACGTACTCCTGGGCGACCCAGGACAACGACCCCACGGACACCGTGCCGCTGGTCGGTCCGCTGCACCCGGGCGCGCGGCACACCTACGTGGCCACCGGTTTCGGCGGGTGGGGCATGAGCGGAGGCATGATGGCGGGCCTGCTGCTGACCGCGCAGATCACCGGTGAGAAGTGCGAGTGGAGCGGCCTGTACGACCCGCGCCGCCTGGCCTCCACGGTGCGCGAGGCGCCGTCGTTCCTCAAGCACCAGGCGCAGGTGGCCATGCACTTCGTCGGCGACCGGCTGCGCCCGTCCCCGCCGGTGGAGGCGCTGCCGCCGGGCGAGGGAGCGGTGGTGCGGGTCGACGGCGGACGGCTCGCGGTGTACCGCGACGACGAGGGAAGCCTGCACGCCGTCTCGGCCCGCTGCACCCACATGGGCTGCCTGGTCGACTTCAACGCCGCCGAGCGCGCCTGGGAGTGCCCGTGCCACGGCTCCCGCTTCGACACGGACGGCAAGGTCGTCCAGGGACCGGCGACGCGGCCGCTGGAGCGGCGGGACATCTGAGACCCGGACCGGCCGGGCCGCCGGGCGGGTGACACCCCGCCGGGTCCCCGGACGGGCCGCCAGGATCCCCTCAAAACGTCTCATACCGTCATGCGGTGATCACACTTACCCGTCGGGTGGCCGCCCTGTGCGTGGCGGCCACCGCGCTCACCGCCTGCGCCACCGTCCAGCCCGCCCGGCAGCCGCCCCGCCCCGCGCCCTCGGCCTCCCCCGCCGCCCCGGCGACGCCCACCCTCGCCCCCGGCCCCGCCGGACTGACGCCGGTCTTCGACCACGGCCCGCGCGGCGGCGAGCGGACGGTCGCCCTCACCTTCGACGCCGACATGACCGCCGACCAGGGCCCGAGGGCGGCGGCGGGCGAGCGGTTCGACCACCCGGAGCTCGTCGCCGCCCTGCGCGCGCTGAAGGTGCCGGCCACGGTCTTCATGACCGGCCGCTGGGCCGAGGAGTACCCGGACCAGGCCCGCTCCATCGGCCGGGACCCGCTCTTCGAGGTCGCCAACCACTCCTACAGCCACTACGCCTTCACCGGCGACTGCTACGGCCTGCCGGCCGTCGCCGCGGACCGGATGCGGGCGGACGTGGAGCGGGCGTACGCGGTGTTCCGGAAGGTGGGGGTGCCGGATCCGATGCCGTACTTCCGCTTCCCCGGTGGCTGCTACGACCGCCGGGCGCTGAAGGCGCTCGTCCCGGCCGGTGTCACGGCCGTGCAGTGGGACGTGGTCGGCGGCGACGCGTTCGCCGCGGACGCGGACGCGGTGGCGCGGCAGGTGCTGGACGGCGTGCGCCCGGGTTCGGTGGTGGTCCTGCACTGCACGCGCAGCGCGGCCCCGGCGACGGAACGGGCCGTGCGTGCGATCGTGCCGGAGCTGCGCCGCCAGGGCTACCGCTTCGTGAAGGTCTCCGAGCTGATCGCGGCCGCCGGCGGGCGCGGCTGAACGTCCTACCCTGGACCCATGAGCGACACCGACCACGACTACTGCCTGATCGACGTGTCCAGGCCGCCGAAGGCCGACGGTCCGCCGTACGCGGAGTGCGTGCTGTGCCGGGAGCCGACGGAGTACCCGGAGTCGTACAAGGGCGTCACGCTGTGCCCGGTCTGCGAATGGCGCGAGGCGGAGCGCACGTCCTGCTCGGGCTGACGGCGCCCCCGCGCGGCTTGGCACACTTGACCCCGTGAGCACCGACACGCCTTCCGCCGACAGCCCCTTCCGCCCCGACCCGGACGCCCGCGACCGGGCGCCCCAGTTCGTGCTGCCCCTCGTGGTCCGCATCGAACGGGCCGCGCCCCCGGCCCGTACGGACGCCCTGGAGACGGCGGCCCGCGCGGTCCTGGTGATGCTGTCCGACGAGCGCTCGGCGGGCGAGGGCGAGTGGGCACGGGCGGTGCGCGACTGGCAGGACGGCCGCATCCGCAAGGTGGTGCGCCGGGCGCGCGGCGCGGAGTGGCGCCGCGCCGAGGCGCTCCCCGGCATCACGGTCACCGGCAAGTCCGCCGAGGTCCGTGTCTTCCCGCCGGTCCCCCTGGACGGCTGGCCCAAGGACCTGGCGCGCCTCCAGGTCTCCGGCACCGACCTCGACGACCCCGATCCGGTTCCCCCGGCCGATCCCGGCACACCCGTCCTCTGGTTCAACCCCGGCCTCGACATGTCGGCCGGCAAGGCGATGGCCCAGGCGGGCCACGGCGCACAGCTGGCCTGGCTGGCGCTCACCCCCGGGGCCCGGGCCGGCTGGCGGGCCGCCGGCTTCCCCCTGGCCGTACGCACCGCCGCCCCCTCCCGCTGGCCCGCGCTGACCGCCGGCGGCCTGCCCACGGTCCGCGACGCCGGCTTCACGGAGATCGCCCCGGGCTCGTGCACGGTGGTGGCGGAGCACCCGGCGCTGCGGTGACCTGACGGGGCCCGGGGCGGTGACCTGACGGGCTCGGGGCCCGGGGCGGCGGCCGGGCCGTCCCGGGATTCCGGGGTCCGCCCGGATTCCCGCGGGGTTTCCAGGACCTGCCCGCACGCATCTTGCCGTGCTCATGACCGGCGGTGTACCAATGGGAGCGCGGAACTTGAATGTTGTTCAGGTTTCGCGCCGCCGGGGGGCCGAGCGAGCCGGAGGAGCAGCGGATGTCCGCGGAACGTCGTCCCGTGCACAGCAGCCGTCGCAGCGTTCTGCGGGCGGGCGCCCTGACCGGCCTGGGGCTGGCGGGTGCGCAGCTCGCGGTCCCGGGCCGCGCCGGCGCCGCCCCCGGCACCGGTTTCCTCGTCGGCCGGGGACTGGCCGACGCCACCGGCGAGGTGGCCGAGGTCGGCCTGATGGGGTACGGCCGGTTCGACCAGCAGGCGGCGGGGCTCCACACCCGGCTGCGGGCGCGGGCGTTCGTGGTGGCCGACCGGGCGAGCGGACGGCGGGTCATGCTGATCGTCGCCGACTCCCCGATGATCTTCCACAGCGTGCATCAGGCGGTGCTGCGCCGGCTCGCCGGGGCGTACGGCGATCTCTACACCGAGCAGAACGTGCTCGTCACCGCCACCCACACCCACGCCGGGCCCGGCGGCTACTCGCACCACCTGCTCTACAACACGACCACGTTCGGTTTCCACCGCAAGACCTTCGAGGCGGTGGCGGACGGTCTCTTCGAGGCCGCGCAGCGGGCCCACGACGACCTGGCGCCGTCCGAACTCGTCCTCAGCCACGGCACGCTGACCGGCGCCAGCGTCAACCGCTCACGGTCCGCCTTCGACCGCAACCCGAAGGCCGACCGCGACCACTTCCCGGACGCCGTCGACACGCACACCACCCTGCTCCGGGTGGAACGGGCCGGGCGTGCGGTGGGGGCCGTCAACTGGTTCCCGGTGCACAGCACCAGCATGTCCGGGGACAACCGGCTCGTCAGCGCGGACAACAAGGGCTACGCGGCCTACCACTGGGAGCGCGAGGTCCACGGCGTCGACTACCTGGCCGACGGCTCCCCGGCGTTCGTCTCCGCCTTCGCCCAGACGAACAGCGGCGACATGTCGCCCAACCTGGACCTGCGGCCGCCCACCACACCCGAGGACTTCGCGCACACCCGCGCGAACGGACTGCGGCAGTTCGAGGCCGCTGCGGCCCAGTTGCCGGAGCCCGGTGTCCGGCTCACCGGACCGGTCGACTCCCGGCTGGTGTACGTGGACCTCTCCGACGTCACCGTAGGCCCCGAGTTCACCGGTGACGGACGCACCCACCGCACGTCCAAGCCGTGCGTCGGCGCGTCCATGGCGGCCGGCAGCCTGGAGGACGGGCCGGCCTTCCCCGGCTTCGAGGAGGGGGACAACCCCTTCTGGGACGCGATCTCCGACTCCGTGATCTACACGGTGTCACCGGAGTTGAGGCAGGCGCAGGCACCCAAGGACGTCTTCGTGCCGATCGGGGAGATGAACCGCGTCTACCCGTGGGTGCAGGAGCGGGTGCCGGTGATGCTGGTCCGTATCGGCCGCCTCCATCTGATCGGCATCCCGGGCGAGGTCACCGTCTGCGCGGGCCTGCGGCTGCGGCGGACGGTCGCCGCGATCGTGGGCGCTGACCTCGACGACGTCCTGGTCGCCGGGTACGCGAACTCCTACTTCCACTACGTGACCACTCCCGAGGAGTACGACGCGCAGCAGTACGAGGGCGGCAGCACGCTCTTCGGCCGCTGGCAGCTCCCGGCGCTCCAGCAGACCGCGGCGGCGCTGGCCACCTCGCTGCGCGACGGAACGGAGCTGCCGCTGGGCCCGAAGGCGCCGGACCTGTCGGGCAAGGCGCTCTCCCTCCAGCCGGGCGTGGTGCTGGACGCGCCGCCGCTGCTGCGGAAGTTCGGGGACGTACTGGTGCCGCCGCGGGAGAGCCACCGCGCCGGTGAGCGGGCCGAGACCGTGTTCGCGGGCGCCCACCCGGGCAACGACCTGCACCGCGGGGACACCTACCTGGAGATCCAGCGCCGGGACTCCGGCGGCACCTGGCGCACCGTCGCAGACGACGGCGACTGGCAGACCCGCTTCCACTGGGCGCGCGACGGAGTCGCCGCGTCCAGGGTCACCCTCACCTGGGACATCCCCCAGGGCACTCCCCCGGGCACCTACCGCATGGTCTACCACGGCGACGCGCGGAGCCTCACCGGCACGATCACCCCGTTCACGGGCACCTCGCCGGCGTTCACGGTGCGCTGACCCGGTCCACCCCGCGCTGCCGAGGCGGCGCCGCGTCCTCAGCCCTGGGGATCCTGCGGCTTGGCGTCGACCTCGCGCAGATTGCGGTCGGTGAGTCCGGTGCGTGCCTCCGTGCGATGGCCGCGGGCGACGTAGTCCCGCACGACCGCCTCGATCGCGTCCTGCGGCGAACCGATCCCCGCGAGGACCATCACCTCCACCACGAGTTCCGCGTCCAGACCGATGTTGACCTTCGCCACCGCACCCGCCCCTCGTCGTGTCCCGCCCGTACTGTACGGGGGCCGGCCCCGGGAGGACCACGCCCGTGTGCCGGGCGAGCGGCGCCGGCCGAGGGGGGTCCGCAACCTCAAATGTTGCTCTGAAGGCCGGCCCCGCGGGGTTCGGGGGCGAGCCGCGGGGCCATACCCCCCACACGTCCCGGCACGGGGCGTGAGGGGGCCGGCGGGGAGTGCCGGGCGGAGGAGGGGACGGGGATGGATCTGAGGCTGGGGACCGGAATCGGGTGGCGGCCGGAGATCGCGGACACGGTGGAGGGGATGCCGGGGATCGACTGGGTCGAGGTGGTCGCCGAGAACGTCTGTCCCGGCCATCTGCCCGAGTCGCTGCTGCGGCTGCGCCGGCGCGGGGTGACGGTGGTGCCGCACGGGGTCTCGCTGGGGCTCGGCGGGGCCGAGCGGCCCGACGAGGGACGGCTGGCCGCCCTCGCCGAACGGGCCGAAGCGCTCCGCTCGCCGCTCGTCACCGAGCACATCGCGTTCGTACGGGCCGGCGGGGCGCCGACCGCCTCCCCGCCGATCGAGGCCGGGCATCTGCTGCCCGTGCCGCGCACCCGTGACGCCCTGGACGTGCTCTGCGAGAACGTCCGGATCGCCCAGGACGCGCTGCCCGTGCCCCTCGCCGTGGAGAACATCGCCGCGCTCATCTCGTGGCCCGGCGAGGAGATGACCGAGGGACAGTTCCTCTACGAGCTGGCCGACCGCACCGGCGTACGGCTGCTCATCGACGTCGCCAACCTGCACACCAACCACGTCAACCGGGGCGAGGACCCGGCCCGGGCACTCGCCGAACTGCCCCTGGAGGCCATCGCCTATGTCCACGTCGCGGGCGGGTTCGAGCGGGACGGCGTGTGGCACGACAGTCACGCGCACCCCGTCCCGCAGCCGGTGCTGGACGTCCTCACCGACCTCGCCTCCCGCGTGTCCCCGCCCGGGGTGCTGCTGGAGCGTGACGAGAACTTCCCGGACGCGGCGGAGACGGAGCGGGAGTTGACCGCGATCCGGGACGCGGTCGTCAAGGGGTCGGAGAGCAGGCAGGCTTCTCCGGCCGCGCCCGCCGGCGCCCGGCCCGCGTCGCGGCGGGGCTCCGTCGACGCGGCGCGGCAGCGGCTCGCCCTCGCGCAGACCGCCGTGCTCTCCGCGCTGGTCGCCGGGACACCCGTGCCGGAGGGGTTCGACCGGGGGCGGATGGCGGTGCAGGCGCGGGCGCTCGCCGCCAAGCGGGCCGACGTCGTCGCCAAGGTCGCGCCCGAACTGCCGGTGCTCCTCGGGGAGGGGTACCGGCCGGCCTTCCTGGCGTACGCGCGGACGCGGCCGATGACCGGCGGCTACCGGCGGGACGCGATGGACTTCGTGGAGGAACTGCTCCTCGCCCGGCGGCCGGAGGACGCGCGGGCGCGGCGCGAGCTGCGGGAGTGGTGGCGGGAACGGTCGGGGCCCGCACCCCGGTCGGGCAGGCCGGCGGTGCGGCTGGTGCGGGCCACGCGACGGGTGCTGCTGCGGCGCTGAACCGCGCCGGCGCCGCGCGGCCGCGCGGCCGCGCACACCCGAGCGGAACGTCACATACCGACAACACTGCGTCCGGATCGTGAACAGGGCATGGTGTTCCCGCGACCGTGTCGCTTACAAACAACTCATGTTCTGGGTCCCGCTCCTGCTCCTGGCCTGGGCCGTCGCCGGTGTGGCGGGCCTGCGGCTGTGTCTGTCCGCCGTGCGCGGCGCCGCCGCGTCCACCGGCGGTCGCGGCGCCGCGGAGGGGCGCGGTCTGACGCTGTACGAGGCCGCCTTCCTGTCCGGCGGTCCCGGCCGGGTCGCCGACGTCACGCTCGTCGCGATGGCGCGTCAGCGGCGGCTGCTGCTGGCGCACACCGGCTGGGCGACGGTCGTCGACCCGCGCGGGCGGGACGACATGGAGCGCTCGGTCCTCGGGGCCATAGGGCCGGGGGGACAGTCGCCCATCGCCCCGGTGCGGGCGGCCGCGGCGACCGCGGATCCCGTGCGCGGGATCGCGGAGCGGCTGGTCGGCGCAGGTCTGGCGGTGCCGGACGGTGCCGGCACGACCGTCGCGGACGCGGTGCGGCAGGTGCGGCTCGCCGCGGCGGCCGTGGCCGGGCTGGCGGTGACCGCGCTGCTCATGCCGGTCCCGTCGGACGTGCCGCGCCACCTGGTCGCCCTGTGGTTCGCGCTGCCGCTGATCCTCACCCTCGGCTGCCTGGCCATCGCGCGGTTCGAGGCCCACCCCTACTCGCGCTGGGCCTCCCCCGCGGGTCAGCGGCTGCTGGGCGCGCTGCCCCGGGAGGCCGGCGGCGGGGACGACCGCGCGTACCTCACCTCCGTCGCGGTACGCGGCGTCCACGCGGTGGGCGAGCCGGAACTGCGTGCCGCCTTCGCGCACCGCGAACCGCGTCCGGGGCACTGACGACACACCCGGCGAAGGGTGCTTGCGGTGCTTGCCTCACACCCCCGCCACCCGAAACATCCCTTTTGTCGCCGTTGTGCACCGAAGGGATCGCCGATGAGAACCGCCGCCGTCCATGTGGCCGCCGGGTCCATGCTCCTCACCGCCCTGGCCGCCGCCCCGGCCGGCGCCGGGACCGACGCAGCGCCCCTCGCGGCCGAGCTGCGCGGCACCGTGGTGGCCGCCGCCCGCGCCGCCGACCGGGGCATCGACTTCGGCGCCTGCCCCGCCGCGCAGCAGCTTCCGGGCACCGTCCGCTGCGGCACGGTCCGTGTCCCGCTCGACTACGCCCGCCCGGACGGCGCGCAGCTCGAACTCGCCGTCAGCCGGGTCCGGGCCACCGGGAAGGACCCGGACGACGGCAGGCGCGGGGTGCCGCGGCAGGGCTCCCTGGTCCACAACCCGGGCGGGCCGGGCGCCGACGGCACGTACTTCCCGATGATGGGCGCGCTCCCCGAGTGGAAGCGCATCGCGGCGGCCTACGACCTGGTCGGCTACGCCCCGCGCGGAGTCGGCCGCTCGGCGCCGCTGTCCTGCGCGGACCCGGAGACGTTCCAGGAGGCCCCCACCGACGCGCCGGCCCACCCCTCGGCCGGGCACAAGCGCGAGCGGATCGAACGGGCGAAGGCGCAGGCGCGCGGCTGCGCCGAGCGGACCGGGGACTCCCTGCGCCACTTCCACTCGCTGAACAACGCTCGCGACCTGGACGTCCTGCGCGCCGCCCTCGGCGAGAACCGGCTGACGTTCCTGGGCTCGTCGTACGGCACGTACCTCGGGGCGCTGTACGCCACGCTGTTCCCCTCGCACGTGCGGCGGATGGTGTTCGACGCGGCGGTGAACCCGGCGCCGGAGCAGGTCTGGTACCGCAACAACCTCGACCAGTCGGCGGCGTTCGAGGACCGCTGGGCGGACTTCCGGGCGTGGGCCGCCCGGCACCACGACGTGTACGGCCTCGGCGACGACGCCCGCGCGGTGCAGGCGAGTTACGAGAAGGCGCGGACCCGGCTGGCGAAGGAACCGGCGGGCGGGAAGGTGGGCCCGGAGCAGTTGCAGGCGGCACTGCTCCGGGCCGCGTACTACGACGACCTCTGGCCGCACCGCGCGCGGGCGCTGTCGGCGTACCTGAAGGGCGACCCCGGGCCGCTGGTCGAACAGGCGCAGACCTATCCGGAGGCGGCGGCGGAGGCGGAGAACGCGCGGGCGGTGTACCTCGCCGTGGAGTGCAACGACGCGCCCTGGCCGGCCGACTGGGCGGTGTGGGACCGGGACAACACCCGGCTCGCGCGCCGGGCGCCCTTCGAGACCTGGGCCAACGTGTGGACGAATCTGCCCTGCGCCTACTGGGAGGGGCCCCGGCAGCGGCCGCTGGACGTGCGTGCGGGGCGCGGCGAGCTGCCGCCCACGCTGATCCTGGCCGCCGAGCGGGACGCGGCCGCCCCCTACGACGGCGCCCTGGAACTGCACCGGCGGCTGGCCGGTTCGGCGCTGGTGACCGAGCGGGACGCCGGCAGCCACGGCATCGCGGGCGGCCCCAACGCCTGTGTGAACGGGCACCTGGAGGCGTACCTGCTGCGGGGCCGGGTCCCGGGACGGCACGCCTCCTGCGCCCCGCACCCGGAGCCGGAGCCGGGGCCGCGGACCCGGCCGGTGGAACGGCCGGGACCGCGCTAGACACCCGTCCGGGACCGCGTCCGCGCGCCACCCGGACGGCGCCCGTGGGCCCGCCCGGCGGGCAGGCCCATGGGCGGTCAGGCCAGGCCCGCGACCAGGTCGGCGACGTCCTTGCGGCGGCCCGTGTAGAACGGCACCTCCTCGCGGACGTGCATCCGGGCCTCCGAGCCGCGCAGGTGGCGCATCAGGTCGACGATGCGGTCCAGTTCGTCGGCCTCGAAGGCGAGGATCCACTCGTAGTCGCCGAGCGAGAAGGAGGCGACCGTGTTGGCGCGCACGTCGGGGTAGCCGCGGGCCATCTTGCCGTGGTCGGCGAGCATGCGCCGGCGGTCCTCGTCGGGCAGCAGGTACCAGTCGTAGGAGCGCACGAAGGGGTAGACGCTCACGTAGTTGCGGGGCGTCTCGTCGGCGAGGAACGCCGGGATGTGCGAGCGGTTGAACTCGGCGGGGCGGTGCAGCGCCATGTTCGACCAGACCGGCTCGAGCGCGCGGCCGAGCCGGGTGCGGCGGAAGAGGTTGTACGCCTCCTGGAGCCGGTCGGCGGTCTCCGCGTGCCACCAGATCATGAGGTCGGCGTCCGCGCGCAGACCCGACACGTCGTAGGTGCCGCGGATCGTGACGTCCTTGGCGGCGAGCTGGTCGAACAGCTCCTGGACCTCTTCGGCGTACCCGGCGCGGTCCTCGGGCAGCACGTCCTTCAGCTTGAACACCGACCAGAGGGTGTAGCGGATGACCTCGTTGAGGTCCTTGGCCAGCTTGCCCTTGTTGGGGATGCGGTCGGGGGTGGTGGCGTCGTCACTCATGGGCCTCATTCTCCTGCTCCGCCGTGGAGGCTTTGCACCGGGTGGGCGGTGAGCTGCTGCACACCGCGCAGGTCACCGTGGATCTGGTCGGCGGCGGCGTACGCGCTCGCGATGCACGCGGGGACGCCGACACCGTCGTAGGCCGCGCCGCACACGGCGAGCCCGGCGAGGCCCGCGAGGTGTGCGCGGACCCGGCCCACGCGCGCGTGGTGGCCGACGGGGTACTGGGGCAGGCCGTCCTGCCAGCGGGTCACGCGGGTGGCGACCGGGGCGGCGGTCAGGCCGGTGGCCGCCTTCAGGTCGTGGCGGGAGACCTCCACGAGGCCGGCGTCGTCACGGTCGAGGATCTCCGTCTCGCCGTGGCGGCCCACCGAGGTGCGCAGCACGACCAGGTCCGGGTTCTCCCCGGCGATCCAGCCCCACTTGTGGGAGGCGAAGGTGGACGCCTTGATGGTGTGCCCGTCGACGGGCGGCACCAGGAAGCCGCTGCCCTGGGGAAGGTCGGTCTCCGCGCGGCGGTAGGCGAGGGTGATCAGCGCCATGGAGGCGTACTCCACACCGGCGAGTTCGGCGGCGGCGCCGGGCGCCTCGGCGCGCAGCAGGGCGGCGGCGGCCGGCGCGGGCACGGCGACGACGACCGCGTCGGCGCGCAGCACCCGCTCGCCGGCGACGACCCGCCAGCCGCCCTCCGGTTCACGGCGCAGTCCGGTGACGGGCGTGCCGGTCAGGATCTCGGCGCCGCGGGCCCGCACGGACTCGGCGACGGCGAGCGGGAGGGTGCCCACTCCCCCGGCGATGCCCATGAACACCGGACCGCTCTGCCCGGCCGCGGCGGCCTTCGCCTGGACCGCCCGGACGCCCTCGGTCAGGGAGGTGTGGGTGCGGGCGGCCTCGAACAGCTGCGGGACCGCCGCGCGCATCGAGATGCGGTACGCGTCGCCCGCGTACACCCCGCCGAGCAAGGGCTCCACGAGACGGTCGACGACCTCGCGGCCGAGGCGCTCCGCCACGTAGGCGCCGATCGCCACGTCGTCGCCGACCTCGGTACGGGGCAGGTCGGCGTCCCGTTCGATCCGGGCGAGCCCTTCGTCGGAGAGCACGCCGGCGAGGGCGGCGGCGGTGCCCGGCACACCCATGACGTGGCCCTTGGGCATGGGGCGCAGGGCGCCGCGGGTCCACAGCGCGGCGGAGGCGGTGGCCGGTGGCTGGAGCCGGTCGGCGAGGCCCACCTCGCGGGCCAGACCGACCGCCTCGGGGCGGCGGGCCAGCAGCGACTCCGCGCCCAGGTCGACGCGGGCGCCCGCGATCTCTCCGGGCAGCAGCTTGCCGCCGACCCGGTCCGAGGCCTCCAGGACGGTGACCCGCGCGCCGCGCCCCAGCAGCCGGTGCGCGGCGGCCAGCCCGGCGATCCCGGCCCCGACGACGACGACCCGCGGCCCGTCGCCCGCATGTGATCCGCTCATGCCTCCACCTTCTCAGACGGCGCCGGCGCTCCCGCCAGGGCCATGTGGCCCCGCCGAGTCCCTACCGTGACCGCATCGGGACCGTCCGGCACCAACGTTTCGCCCCCGCACCGCGTCGAAGGAGCGTCAGTCATCACGACGCAGGGGGAGTTACACATGCGCACACGACGGTCCGTACGACCCGCACAGGCGCTGGCCGGGGTCCTGCTGGCGGCGGCCCTCACGGTCACCGGGTGCAGTGGTGCGGGCGGCGACTCGGGCGGTTCCATGGCCGACGACAAGGCCGCCGTGGCGCCGGAGCGGGGCCAGGGGGCCGCGCGGGACGAGGGCGCCGGGGACGCCGGCGCCGAGCAGGGCGCCCCGGGCGGCTCGGCGGACGGTGCCCCGGCTGCCACGCCGAAGGTCACCGCGAACCACGTCATCCGCACCGCCTCGCTGACCGTGCGGGTGAAGGACGTGCCCGAGGCGCTGGACGAGGCCCGTACGGCGACCGAGAACGCGGGCGGGTACGTCGGTGAGGAGACCACCCGCCGGGACGCGGAGGGACACGAGCACACACGCGCGGTGCTGCGCGTGCCCGTCGCCGGGTACGCGGAGGTCCTCGCCGGTCTCGAGGGGGTGGGCGAGCTGGTCGAGCGGCGCGCGAAGGCGGAGGACGTCACCGGGCAGGTGGTCGACGTGGACAGCCGCGTCGCGTCGCAGCGGGCCAGCGTGGCCCGGGTCCGCGAGCTGATGGACCGGGCGACGAAACTGAGCGACGTGGTCACCCTGGAGGGCGAACTGAGCGTCCGTCAGGCGGACCTGGAGTCCTTGCTGGCGCAGCAGGCGTCCCTGAAGGACCGTACGAGCCTGGCGACGATCACGCTGTCCCTGTCCGGGGCGCCGTCGGAACAGGGCGGGAAGGACGACGAGGGTCCCGGATTCCTGGACGCCCTCGCCGGGGGATGGGAGGCGTTCGTGACCGTGCTGCGCTGGCTGACGGTGGCGATCGGCGCGGTCCTGCCGTTCGCGGCCCTGGCGGCACTGCTGGTCCTGCTGTGGGTGCGGGCCGTCCGCCCCCTGCTGCGGCGGCGCCGTCCGGCCGGGGACGCGGGCCCGCTCCCCGCTCCCTTCCGGCCGGGTGGCGGGCAGGGGAACGGGCCGAACTGAAGGGTCCCGGGCTCCTCGGCGGTCCCTCGCCGTAGCGTGTTCGCATGGACAAGAGCGATGCGCGTGGTGCGAGGGAACGTCTCGTCGTGATCGGTGGCGACGCCGCGGGGATGTCCGCGGCGTCCCAGGCCCGCCGCCTGAGGGGGCCGCACGAGCTGGAGATCGTGGCGTTCGAACGCGGCAGCTTCACCTCGTTCTCGGCGTGCGGCATCCCCTACTGGGTGAGCGGGGACGTCCCCGACCGGGACCGGCTGATCGCGCGCACCGCCGAGGAGCACCGCGCGCGGGACATCGACCTGCGGCTGCGCACCGAGGTCACGGAGATCGACACCGACCGCCGGCGGGTGCGCGCGCGTGACGTGGAGTCCGGCGCCGAGTCCTGGACGTCGTACGACAAGCTGGTGATCGCCACCGGTGCGCGGCCGATCCGCCCTGAGCTGCCCGGCATGGACGCCCCCGGGGTGCACGGGGTGCAGACCCTGGACGACGGGCAGGCCCTGCTGGACACGCTGCGGGTGACGCGCGGCCGCCGCGCGGTGGTGGTCGGCGCCGGCTACATCGGCGTGGAGATGGCCGAGGCGATGATCAAGCGCGGCTACGAGGTGACGGTCGTCAACCGCGGCAAGGAGCCCATGGCGACCCTCGACCCGGACATGGGGCGCCTGGTGCGCCGGGCCATGGAGGGCATGGGCATCACCATGGTCAACGACGCCGAGGTCACCGGACTGCCGACGGGTGACGACGGCCGGGTGCGCGCGGTCGCCACGGAGAGCGCCGAGTACCCCGCCGACGTCGTCGTCCTCGGTATCGGCGTGCGGCCGGAGACGGCCCTCGCCCGGGCGGCCGGGCTTCCCCTCGGGGACTCCGGCGGGCTGCTCACCGACCGATCCATGCGGGTGCGCGGGCACGAGGACATCTGGGCGGGCGGCGACTGCGTCGAGGTGCTCGACCTGGTCTCCGGGCAGCAGCGGCACATCCCGCTGGGCACGCACGCCAACAAGCACGGCCAGATCATCGGGGCCAACGCCGGCGGCGGTTACGCCACCTTCCCGGGCGTGGTCGGCACGGCGGTCAGCAAGGTGTGCGACCTGGAGATCGCGCGCACCGGGCTCCGGGAGAAGGACGCCCGCCGGGCGGGTCTGCGGTTCGAGTCGGTCACCATCGAGTCGACCAGCCGCGCCGGCTACTACCCGGACGCCTCGCCCATGACGGTGAAGATGCTCGCCGAACTGCGCACGGGCCGGCTCCTCGGCGTGCAGATCGTCGGCCGTGAGGGCGCGGGCAAACGGGTCGACATCGCGGCGGTCGCCCTCACGGCCGGTATGACCGTGGACGGGATGACGGCCCTGGACCTCGGCTACGCACCGCCGTTCTCCCCCGTCTGGGACCCGGTCCTGGTGGCGGCCCGCAAGGCGTCGGCGAAGATCGGGGGAACCGGGTAAGGGGGCGGTGCGGCACCCCGCCGGTTCACCCGGTCCCGTTGATCCTCTCGATCGCCTGCCGCGCCTGCTCCGCCGGCGGCCGGGACGGCAACGAGGACACCGACGAGACGGAGGGCATCGAGGCGCCCGACGGCACGGGCGGCGGCTGTTCCCCCGCCGGCTTCGCGTGCGCGGCGGCCCGCGCGGAGCGCAGGCGGTGGCTCACCGCCTCGTCCAGCGTCACCGGCCGCTGCATCTGGGAGGCGAGCCGCCCCGCCTCCTGGCCGAGCCGGGCGACGTCCTCCCAGGGGAGGCGCACCACCAGCGTCAGCTCGGCCTCGCCGTCGGGCAGCGCCTGCATCGCGGGACTCACTCGGTCGTTCATCGCCACCATCCTCACCTCGGCCCCGCGGCGCCTTCCCCGCGCCGCGGACGTCGGGGAGTCATACGTACGCCTGTGCGGCCGCGTTCAGCCGGGCCGCGGATTCGCCCGGCCCCTTCCGGGCACCTGTGCGACGTGGTCATCCCCGTGCACGACGTGAACCCGGCGCGACGCACCCCGTGGGTGACGTACGCGCTGATCGCCGCCAACTTCGTCGTCTTCCTCGCCTTCACGCCCGGCGTCGCCGACTCGCTCACCGGCGGCAGCAGCAGCCTGGCCGAGCTGTGTCACCTCCAGGCGTTCCTGGAGCGTTACGCGGCGGTCCCGCAGGAGCTGATCCACCACCGGATGCCGAACCTGGTGCCCACCGGCGACACGGGCGTGGGCCCCCAGGGTCCGGGATGCGTGGTGGACCGGCCGGGCTACGACAAGTCCCCCGAGCTGAGCGTCCTCACGGCGATGTTCCTGCACGGCGGCTGGCTGCACCTGCTGGGCAACATGCTGTTCCTGTGGATCTTCGGCAACAACGTCGAGGACCGCATGGGTCACGTGCGGTACCTGCTGTTCTACCTCGTCTGCGGCTACGCCGCCGCGTACGGCTTCGCCCTCCTCGACGCCGGCTCGGGCGACCCCCTGATCGGCGCCTCCGGAGCCGTCGCCGGGGTCCTGGGCGCCTATCTGGTGCTCTACCCGAAGGCCCGCGTCTGGGTCCTCGTCCCCTTCCTGATCTTCCTGCCGCTGCGGCTGCCGGCCTGGCTCGTCCTGGGCTCCTGGTTCGTGCTGCAGGCGTTCTACTCCGCCGGCCAGGGAGTGTCCGACGCCGGCACCGTCGCCTACGTGGCCCATGTGGCCGGCTTCGTCGTCGGCACGCTCCTCGCCTGGCCGCTCAGACCCGGCACCCCGCCACCACCGGACCCGCACGGCGTCCGCTTCGGCCGGCAGGCGCGGCGGACCTGATAGCTCAACCGGCTAGCCGGGGAGCCCGCCGGACGCCCCCGGACCGCCGGGCACGCGCAGGGCGATCAGGGCGACGTCGTCGTCGTTGTCGACGGTGAGCTGGTCGGTGAGGACCGTGTCGCAGAACGCCTGCAGGGGCCGGGTGACGGCCTCGGCGGCGTGCCGGCGCAGGCGTTCCAGGCCGGCGGTGAGGTCCTCGGTGCGGCGTTCCACGAGGCCGTCGGTGTAGAGCAGCAGGGTCGAGCCGGGCTCGAGCGGCTGCACGGCGCTGTCGTACTCCGGGTGCGGGACCAGGCCGAGCATCGGGGAGCGGGCCGCGGTCAGGAAGCGCGCGGTGCCGTCCGCCCCGACCAGCAGGGGCGGCGGGTGGCCGGCGACGGAGTAGTGGAGCCGGAGGCCGCCGGCGTCCCCGGGTTCGACGCGGGCCAGGACGCAGGTGGCGGTGCATTCGAGGTACAGGGTCTGCACGGCGATGTCCAGCCGGCGCAGGATCGTCCCGGTGGGTTCCTGGCGGTCCAGCGTGAGGCCGCGGAGCATGTTGCGCAGCTGGCTCATGACGACGGCGGCGGGCAGGTCGTGGCCGGCGACGTCGCCGATGGTGAGGACGGTGGCGCCGTCGCGCAGCGTGAAGGAGTCGTACCAGTCGCCGCCGACCTCGGCGGCCGCGGTGCTGGGCCGGTAGCGGACGGCGATGTCCAGGCCGGGCACGTCGGGCGGGTCGGTGAGCAGGCTGCGCTGGAGGGCCAGGGCCACCTGCCGGGTGCGCTGGTACTCCATGGCGTTGCGCAGGGGGGTGTGCGCCTGTTCCAGGAGGGTGCGCAGCAGGCTGATCTCGGCCTGGCCGAGGGGCGGGCGGTCGCCGCTGGCGGAGGCGGTGACCAGGGCGGCCGTGACGCCGTCGACGACGACGGGGAGCAGGACGACGCTGTTGGCGCCGGGGGGCAGCCACGGTGCGGCGCCGGGCGGGGAGAGGTCCGGCGGGGGCTCTCCGGGCGGGAAGACGGCGTGCACGGGGTCGCGTCCGTCGGCGGCGCGGGCGAGCGGACTGCCCGGGCCGAGGTGCTCCTCCTGGTGCGGGGGCAGGTCCGGCAGCCCGGGGCGGCTGACGGCGGCGACCCGTTCGGCGGTGAGCGGGGTGCCCGGCGGGCGGTGCAGGGCGTGCGGCAGGAGGTGGACGGTGCAGTTGTCGGCGATGTCCGGCACGATCACCTCGGAGAGGGCGGCGAGCATGTCGTCCAGCCGTGCGATGCCGGCGGTGACGGTGGTGGCCCGCGCCAGCAGCTCCTCACGGCGGGTCTCCTGCCACTCCTGCTCGACGTCCGTGCAGGTGCCCACCCATTCGATCACCGTGTCGCCGTCGCGCACCGGCGCGGCGTCGACGGCGAAGTGCCGGTACCCGCCCGTGGCCAGCCGCAGCCGGTAGGTGTGGGTCCAGCGCGGCGTCGGTTCGGTCACCGCCCGGTGCCACGATTCCACGGCGGGGGCACGGTCGTCGGGATGGAGCGCGTCGATCCAGCCGTCGCCGCGGAACTCCTCCCAGCTCTGTCCGGTCACCCGCTCCCAGCCGGGGCTCGGCTCGGTCACCCCGCCCTTGGGGCCGGTCACCCACACGATCTGGGACCCGGCGTTCACCAGGCTGCGGTAGCGCTGCAGCGCGCGGCGGCGCTCCTCGGACAGGACGCGGATCCGTTTCGCGGCGGTGACCTGCTCGGTGACCTCGACCAGCACGCCGAGCACCCCGTGCCGTCCGTCGCTCATCGTGGCGTGGGAGATGCTGAAGGTGAAGTACCGCGTCTCCCTGGAGGGCGCGCCGGGATAGATCAGGTCGACGGGTACGGCGGTGAGCACCTCGGCCGTGCCCGTGGCGAAGACGCGGTCGAAGATGTCGAAGTAGCCGGACTGGGCGAGGTCCGGGAACGCGTCGCGGACGGTCCGGCCCAGCGGGCGGTCGCCGAAGGTCCTGCGGTAGACCTGGTTGGTGTACGCGAGCCGGTGGTCCGGCCCCTGGGTGACCACGACGCCGATGGGGGCCGGGTCGAACATCGCGAGCCTCATGGTGCCTCCACCTGCCCGGTCCCGGGAGCGATCGGTGGGCAGCGTAAGGGCCCAGTACCCCGCCCCCGGGGTCCGACGCGCGCGGGGCGCACGCGGTGGCTCGGCGCGCGGTGGCTCAGCGCGCGGTCTGCGTGTGGACGTACTCCACGAGACGGGTCAGGGCGTCCGCGTCGGTGTTCGGCATGACGCCGTGGCCGAGGTTGAAGATGTGGCCCTCCAGGTCCGCGGCCGAGTCCAGCACCTCCCGCGCCTTGGTCTCGACGGCCTCGCGGCCGGCGAAGAGGACGGTCGGGTCGAGGTTGCCCTGGAGCGCCTTGCCGGGTCCGACGCGGCGGGCGGCCTCGTCCATGGGGACGCGCCAGTCGACGCCGACGACGTCCGCGCCGGCCTCGCCCATGAGCCCCAGCAGTTCGCCGGTGCCGACTCCGAAGTGGATGCGCGGGACGCCGAAGCCGGCCACCGCGTCGAACACCTTCGCGGAGGCGGGCAGCACGGAGCGCCGGTAGTCGGCGGGGGCGAGCGCGCCGGCCCAGGAGTCGAAGAGCTGGACGGCCGAGGCGCCGGCCTCGATCTGCACCTTCAGGAACGCGGACGTGATCTCGGCGAGGCGGTCGAGCAGGTCGGCCCAGAGCTCCGGGTCGCCGTACATCATCGCCTTGGCGTTCTCGTACGTGCGGGACGGGCCGCCCTCGACGAGGTAGCTGGCGAGGGTGAACGGGGCGCCGGCGAAACCGATCAGCGGGGTGGGGCCGAGTTCCCGGGTCAACATCCCGATGGCCTCGGTGACGTAGGAGACGTCCTCCGGGGTGAGGTCGCGCAGCCGGGCGAGGTCGGCGCGGGTGCGGACCGGCTGCTCGACGACCGGGCCGATGCCGGGCTTGATGTCGAGGTCGATGCCGATGGCCTTGAGGGGGACGACGATGTCGCTGAAGTAGATCGCCGCGTCGACGCGGTGGCGGCGGACCGGCTGCAGCGTGATCTCGGTGACCAGTTCGGGGCGCATGCAGGAGTCGAGCATCCCGATGCCCTCGCGCACCTTGCGGTACTCCGGCAGTGAGCGCCCGGCCTGCCGCATGAACCACACCGGCGTGTGCGGCACCGGCTCGCGGCGGCACGCCTTGAGGAAGGCTGAATCCTTGACCGCGTCGTTCTTGACCCCGCCGGGGGTCGCTGTCGGCGTCTGGCCCGTCGGGCTCGCGTTGGCACTCACACCGGCCAGTCTCGCACGACCGGCCCGGCCGTCCGGACCCGAGGTCGTCCGGTACGCGGTGCACGTGGGGCGGGATCCGGACACCCCCGGGCGGCACGGGTGTCCCTCCCTGCGCCGGGGGCCCGTTCCGCTTAACCTTCCCCGCATGGCTGCGGCTCAGGGACGACTGTCGGACGGTGCTGGCGGAATGGACGAACCGAAGGACACCGGGGACGACCTCGGGCACGGAGGGGCACCTCCGCCGCCCTTCCGGGCCGCTGTCGACGCGCTGCGGGGCACGCGGCTGCGGCCGCAGATCGAGATCGATCCCGCCCCCGCGCCGAAGCGGCTCGCCCCGTACGCGTACGCGCTGGAGGCCGCGGTCGTGGACGGCGAGGAGGACCTGGCCGACGGGCGGCTGGTGCTGCTGCACGACCCGGCCGGGCACGACGCCTGGCGGGGCACCTTCCGCCTGGTGACGCTGGTGCGCGCGGAACTGGAACCGGAGATGGCCGCGGACCCGCTGCTGCCGGAGGTGTGCTGGTCCTGGCTGACCGGCGCGCTGTCCGCGCGCGGGCTGGCGTACGGCGAGCCGAGCGGCACGGTGACGCGGGCCGGCTCCCACTACTTCGGCGGACTGTCGGCACGGCCCGCCGCCTCGCAGATCGAGATCCGCGCCTCCTGGACGCCCCGGGAGGGGCTGGGCGGGGTACCGGACACCGGCACGCACCTGGTCGCCTGGTGCGATCTGCTGGCGCAGGTCGCCGGGTTGCCGCCGGCCGCTCCGGGGGACGCGTCGGTCGTGACGCTGCCGCAGCGCCGGGGGCCGCAGTCGCGCTGAGCTTCCCGCTCCGGGCTCCACGCAATCATCGATCGGGATCACTTTGTCGATACGGCCACTTTCGGAAGCGTTGCGACGCAGACCGAAACCGTTCGATCTTCGAATGATCGACCGTGCGTCCGAATTGCCCAGATTGTTACTCACTACTTCGTGATCATTCCCTAAAGGACTCCAGGTTTGCTGCCGAAGACGACTGTGACCTTGAAAGCACGGTTCGTCCCCCAGCACCCCCCACGAGCCGGCCCCGTCCCGCCCCCCAGGAGGCCTGGTGTCCGTTCTCCTCGAGCAGCCCGCAAGCCTGGTCGCCTACCGCCCGAACAAGCCGACCGCCATGGTGGTCGTGGCCGACCCCCGCGTGCGTTCCACCGTCACCCGCCACCTGTGGGCGCTCGGTGTACGCGACGTCATCGAGGCCTCGTCCGTCGCGGAGGCTCGTCCCCGCGTCGGCAACCCCCGTGACATCTGTGTCGCCGAAGTCCATCTGCCGGACGGCTCCGGCCTCACCCTTCTCTCCGAGACCCGCGCCGCGGGCTGGCCCAACGGCCTCGCGCTGTCCGCCGCCGACGACATCGGCGCCGTGCGCAACGCGCTGGCCGGCGGAGTGAAGGGATACGTCGTCACCGGCACCCGTACCAACCTCGGGCTCCCCACCCGGCCCGGTGCCGCCCCGATCGGCGCCGCCGCCGCCCGGCTGCACCGCCGCCCCCCGGGTGCCCCGAGCCACCCGGGCGGCTACCGCGAACTGTCCGGCCGCGAGGTCGAGGTGCTGCGCCTGGTGGCGGAGGGCCAGTCGAACAAGGCGATCGGCGTCTCGATGGGCCTGTCCGCACTGACCGTCAAGAGCCACCTCGCGCGCATCGCCCGCAAGCTCGGCACGGGCGACCGCGCCGGGATGGTGGCGGTGGCCCTGCGCACGGGCATCATCCACTGACCCTCCGATTCCCCGCCCGCTCCCCTCACCGGCCCCCCTTAGAAGCCCGCGCAGGGCGCCCGCCGACCGGCACGGTCGGCGGGCGCCTTCGCGCGCGCCGCGCTCCGGCCGTCCGCCGAGGCCTGTTTTCGCTGGCCGGCGTGGACCTCGCGCGCGCGGGCAGATCGGGCGCCGGGCCGTACGGATACTCTTGACAGGTGACCGACGCCCACGACACCGCAGCAGACCGTTCACTGCGAACCACCGGAGGCGCCCCTCCGGACGACGGCGGATCTTCTGTTACGGAGGCGCCGACTCCGTTGCTCGAACCGCGCGAGGGCATTCCCCCCGTGATCGCCGACGAGGCCGCCCTCGCGGAGGCGGTCGCCGCCTTCGCCGCGGGCCGCGGCCCCGTCGCCGTCGACGCCGAGCGCGCCTCCGGCTACCGCTACGGCCAGCGCGCCTACCTCGTCCAGCTGCGCCGCGAGGGCGCGGGCACGGCGCTGATCGACCCCGTCGCCTGTCCCGACCTGTCCGGTCTGGGCGAGGCGCTGTCCGGCGTCGAATGGGTGCTGCACGCCGCCACCCAGGACCTGCCGTGCCTGCGCGAGATAGGCATGCGGCCGAGCCTCCTCTTCGACACCGAGCTGGCCGGACGGCTGGCCGGGTTCCCCCGGGTCGGGCTCGGCGCGATGGTGGAGAACGTGCTCGGTTTCGTCCTGGAGAAGGGCCACTCCGCCGTGGACTGGTCCACCCGTCCGCTGCCCGAGCCCTGGCTGCGCTACGCCGCCCTCGACGTCGAGCTGCTGGTCGACCTGCGGGACGCGCTGGAGAAGGAACTGGACCGGCAGGGCAAGCTGGACTGGGCCCGGCAGGAGTTCGACGCGATCGCCTCCGCGCCGCCGCCGGAGCCCCGCAAGGACCCCTGGAGGCGCACCTCCGGCATGCACAAGGTCCGCCGGCGCCGGCAGATGGCCGTCGTCCGGGAGCTGTGGGAGGCCCGCGACCGGATCGCCCGCCGCCGGGACGTCTCCCCGGGCAAGGTCCTCTCCGACGCGGCCATCGTGGAGGCCGCGCTGGCCATGCCGGCCAACCACCACGCCCTGGGCGCGCTGAACGGTTTCGGGCAGCGCGTGGGGCGGCGCCAGCTGGAGCAGTGGCAGGCCGCCGTCGACCGGGCGCGGTCGCTGAGCGAGGACCGGCTGCCGCAGCCCGGCCAGCAGGTGGCCGGTCCCCCGCCGCCGCGCGCGTGGGCGGACAAGGACCCGGAGGCCGCGGCGCGCCTGACGGCCGCGCGGGCCGGGGTGAACGCGCTCGCCGAGCGGCTCGGGATGCCGGCGGAGAACCTGATCACGCCGGACACGGTGCGCCGGGTGTGCTGGGAGCCTCCGGCGGTGGCCGGCGAGGAGTCCGTGGCGGCGGCGCTGACCGCGCTCGGGGCGCGGGCCTGGCAGGTCGAGCAGGTCACGCCCGTGCTGGTCGCCGCGCTGGCTGCCTAGTCGCCGTCCGGCGGGTGCCGTCCGGCGGGTGCGGCCGCGTCGTGGCCGCCCGCGCGGTTCCCCGCGCCCCTGGGGGTGCTCGACCTGCGGCACGTCTACTTGGTGGCTCCTCTCATGAAGCCGTTGTAGATGAAGCGCTGGAGGAAGAGGAAGACGATCAGGGTGGGGACGATGACCAGGACCGCGCCCGCCGAGATCGTCTCCCAGTGCGCCCCGAAGGGTCCCTTGAAGCGGAACAGGGACGTCGAGATCACGCCAAGATCCTCGGAGGGCATGTAGAGGAAGGGGATGTAGAAGTCGTTGTAGACGTTGATCCCCTTCACGATGACCACCGTCGCGATCGCCGGTTTCAGCAGCGGGAGGATCACCTTGCGGTAGACGGTGAAGGCGTTGGCGCCGTCCAGGCGGGCCGCCTCGTCCAGGGAGACCGGGATGGAGCGGATGAACTGCAGGAAGATGTAGATCGACACGATGTCCGTGCCCATGTAGAGCGCGATCGGCGCCCACAGGCTGTCGAACATGCCGAGGCTGTCGACGATCTGGAAGGTCGCCACCTGGGTGGTCACCCCGGGGACCAGCGCGGCGAGCAGGAACAGGGCGACGACCACCTTCCGGAAGCGGAAGCGGAAGCGGTCGATCGCGTACGCCGTCATCGAGCCGATGAGGATCGTGCCGCCGACGGCGACGACGAGGACGAGGGCCGTGTTGCCGAAGGCGGACAGCATCTGGCCGTCGCGGAAGGCCGTCACGTAGTTGCCGAAGTT
The DNA here is from genome assembly GCF_014649835.1 of Streptomyces pilosus. Taxonomy (GTDB): domain Bacteria; phylum Actinomycetota; class Actinomycetes; order Streptomycetales; family Streptomycetaceae; genus Streptomyces; species Streptomyces pilosus. The sequence goes on from NZ_BMTU01000004.1 coordinate 290,397, forward strand.
CAGCGGGTCGTCGGGCGGGGCCAGCGCCCCGCTGCCGTCCGCCATCTCCTCCGAGGACTTCAGCGAGGTCAGGAGGACGACGGCGAGCGGCAGCAGCACCACCAGCGTCGCCAGCAGCAGCGACAGGTACACCAGGGCGCGGGCCGCGGCGCGGCGGGTCATACGAGGTCCACCTTCTCGTCGGGGACGATGCGCCGCTGCACCCAGGTGACCACCAGGACGATCAGCAGCAGGACGACGGCGGCGGCCGAGGCGAGCCCCGTCTTGTTGAACTGGAAGGCCAGCTTCACCGTCTGGATCACGAAGGTCTCGGTGCCGGTGGCGCCGCCGGTCATGATGTACGGGATCTCGAAGACCGACAGCGAGCCGGAGACGGCCAGGATCACGCTGAGGCTCAGGATCGGTCTGATGCCGGGCGCGATGATGTACCGGAACTGCTGCCACCGGCTCGCGCCGTCGAGCTCGGCCGCCTCGTACAGCTCTCCCGGGACGGACTGGATGGCGCCGAGGAACAGGACGAAGTTGAGCCCCAGGTGGCGCCAGACGGAGACGCCGGCGAGCGAGGTGTTCGCGGAGAACGGCGTGCCCAGCCAGGCGTGGTCGGTCCGCACGCCGAGGAGGCCCAGGACGGAGTCGAGGGTGCCGCCGTCCTGGAAGAAGTAGAGGAAGACGAAGCCGATGGCCACCCCGTTGATCAGGTACGGGAAGAACAGCACGCCCTTGAAGAAGTTCCGGAAGCGGACGTCGAAGCTGAGGACCGTGGCGAAGTACAGCGCGAGGGCGATCTGCGCCACGGACGCCACGAGGTAGTAGCCGCTGACGAAGAAGACCTCGAACAGCTCGGACCGGGTGAGGAGTTCGGTGTAGTTGCCGGCGCCGGTGAAGTCGAGCTGCGGGCTCACACCGTCCCAGTCGGTGAAGCTGTACGCGATCATGTTGGCGATCGGCGCGTAGGTGAAGGTGAGCAGCAGGGCGAGCGGGGCGAGCAGGAAGAGCCAGGGAGTGAGGCGGCGCGCGGGCCGCGCCGCCGTGCCGGTGGTGTCGGTCATCAGGACCCCAGCGAGCCGCGTGCCTCGTTCCAGCGCTTGCCGAGGCCGGCGAGGAAGTCGTCGAGGTTTCCCTTGCGTGCGCCGCGGGCGAGGTCGACGATCTCCTGCCGGTAGTCGGGCTTGAAGATGCCGACCTCGGAGTGGTTGTCGATGGACTTCACCTCGGCGCCCTTGCTGTCGTCGAGGTCGAGGAGCCTGACGCCGGCCTCCTCGTACGGTTCGAGGATGTCGGGCAGCGGGGCGTCCTTCAGCGGGGAGAGGGCGAGATCGGCCGCGGCGTAGCCCGACTCGTCGGTGAACCAGTCGATCCAGGCGCGGGCGGCCTCCTTGTGGTCGGAGTTGACGTTGACGGCCTGCTGGTAGTCCGGGGAGGTCACCGCGCAGAAGACGCCGTCCTTCTGCGCGGGGAAGGGCATGAAGCCGATGTCGGCGGGGTCGGTCCCGGCCTGCTTCGCGGCGTCCCGCATCTGCACGACGGCCCAGGAGCCCAGCCACATGGTGGCGATCTCGCCCTTGGCCAGCTTCGGCTTGGACGCCTCCCAGTTGGTGGTGGTCGGGTCCTTCTCGGCGAGGCCGCCGCGCACGATGTCGTACAGCAGGGTGTCGGCCACGCGGAGGTCGGAGCCCTCGGCCCAGGGGTCGCCCTCGGCGAGTCCGCTGGTGGCCTCCGGGTCGCAGCCGACGGAGCCGTTGACGTTGGTCCACGAGGTGAGCGGCCACATGTCCTTGAAGTTGGTGTAGTAGGGCACCGCGTCCGTCTTGGACTTGACCGCCTTCAGGTCCCGGAGGAACTCCTCCGGCGTGGTGGGCCAGTCGGTGACGCCGGCCTCCCTCCAGACCCTCTTGTTGTAGACGAAGCCGGGGACGGTGCCGATGGGGCTCTGGCCGTAGACCTTGCCGTCGACGGTGGAGTAGTCGGTGAAGCGGTACTTGGCGGCGCGCTCCTCCCGGGTGCCGAGCGAGGCGAAGAACCGGGGGTAGTCCTTCTTCTCGATGACCGCGGGGATCATCAGGACGTCGCCGTAGTTCTCCGTGTTCATGCGGATCTTGACCTCGCCCTCGTAGTCCGTGAGGGCGTCGAACTCGACCTTCACCCCGGGGTGGGTCCTGTTGAACGCGGCGGCGTACTTCTTCATCGTCCCGTCCTGCACCAGGTCGGTCCGGTGGGTGAGGACCGTGATGGAGCCCTTGACCTCGGACGGGTCGTCGGGGGCCTCGGCGTCCGCTCCCTCGCTGGAGCCTCCCGTGCCCGTGCAGGCGGAGGCCAGGAGGGCGAGCAGGGCGATCGATCCGGTGAGTGTCGTGCGGCGGTTCGGGTGCATCACGGCTCCGTTCACGGGCGGACGAGCACGGGTGGGATGGCTGGTTCGGCACTCTGGCAGCACTCACTGAACCGGTAAAGTCTCAATTGCGCCAACGATGCCAGAACCTTGCTGTCACCGACCTCAACCGGTTTAGGGAGTGTGCATGCGTCAGGTCACACCGCTCACCGACGGATGGATCCTGCGACACCCGGACGGCACGGGGGACGCGCTCCCCGCCTCCGTCCCGGGGTGCGTGCACACCGATCTGCTGGCGGCCGGTCTGATCCCCGATCCCTTCCTCGGGCGCAACGAGGCGGAGGTGGCGTGGGTGGGCCGGCGGGACTGGACGTACGAGACGGAACTGCGCGCCGGGCCGGGCGCGTACGAGCAGACGGACCTCGTCTTCGACGGGCTCGACACCGTCGCCGAGATCCTGCTCGACGGCCGGCCGCTGGGCCGGGTGCGGAACATGCACCGCTCGTACCGCTTCGACGTGACCGGGCTGAGCGGGCGGCTCGCCGTGCGGTTCGCCTCGGCCCACGCGGAGGCCGAGGCGGTGCGCGGCAGACTGGGCGAGCGGCCCGGCGCGTACCCCGAGCCGTACCAGTACCTGCGCAAGATGGCCTGTTCGTTCGGCTGGGACTGGGGGCCGACGCTGGTGACGGCCGGGATCTGGCGGCCGGTGCGGCTGGAGCGGTGGTCGACGGCCCGGATCGCCCGGGTGCGCCCGCTGGTCACCGTCGAGGACGGCGCGGGCCGGGTCGAGCTGGCGGTGGAGGTTGAGCGCTCCCGGGTCGAGGCACCGCTCGCCGTCGAGGCGACCGCCGGCGGTGTGAGCGCCCGCGCGGAGCTCGACGGGACGGCCGGGACGGTGCGGCTGCGGGTTCCGGACGCACGCCTGTGGTGGCCCCGGGGGTACGGCGACCAGCCGCTGTACGACGTGCAGCTGACGTTGCTGCACGGCGAGGAGGCGCTGGACTCCTGGCGGCGCCGGATCGGGTTCCGGACCGTGCGGCTGGACACCTCGCCCGACGCGCACGGCACCGGGTTCACCCTGGTGGTCAACGGCGAACGGCTGTTCGCGCGGGGGGTCAACTGGATCCCGGACGACGTCTTCCCCTCCCGGATCACCCGCGACCGCTACCGGCGGCGGCTGGAGCAGGCGGCCGGCGCGGGCGTGGACCTGGTGCGCGTGTGGGGCGGCGGGATCTACGAGAGCGAGGACTTCTACGACGCCTGCGACGAACTGGGGCTGCTGGTCTGGCAGGACTTCCCGTTCGCGTGCGCCGCCTACCCCGAGGAGCAGCCGCTGCGCGGTGAGGTGGAGGCGGAGGCCCGGGAGAACGTCGTACGGCTGATGCCGCACCCCTCGCTGGTGCTGTGGAACGGCAACAACGAGAACCTCTGGGGCTTCCGGGACTGGGACTGGGAACCGGCGCTGGCCGGGGACTCCTGGGGAGAGGGCTACTACCTGGGTGTACTGCCGCGGGTGGTGGCCGAGTCGGATCCGACCCGGCCCTACACGGCGGGCAGCCCGTGGTCGGGTTCCTGGCGGCACCACCCGAACGACCCGGCGCACGGTACGCACCACTCCTGGGAGGTGTGGAACCGCGCCGACTACGCCGACTACCGGCTCGACGTCCCGCGCTTCGTCGCCGAGTTCGGCTGGCAGGCGCCGCCCGCGCACGCCACGCTGCGGCGGGCGCTGCCCGGTGAGGAGCTCGCCCCGGACTCCCCCGGCATGCTGCACCACCAGAAGGCGGACGACGGCAACGGCAAGCTGGAGCGCGGGCTGGCCCGGCACTTCGCCGTGCCGGAGGGCGACTTCGACCGCTGGCACTACCTGACGCAGGTCACCCAGGCGCGCGCGGTCGCCGCCGGCGTCGAGCACTGGCGCTCGCACTGGCCGGTGTGCGCGGGCACGGTGGTGTGGCAGCTCAACGACTGCTGGCCGGTCACCTCGTGGGCGGCGATCGACGGGGACGGGCGGGAGAAGCCGCTCTACCACGAGCTGCGGCGGCTGTACGCGGACCGGCTGCTGACGGTGCGGGCCGACGGGGACGGGCTGGTGGTGGCGGCGGTCAACCAGGCCGCCGGGGACTGGCGGGACACGCTGCGGCTGCGCCGGATGTCCGTGGACGGCACGGTGTTCGCGGAGGCGCGGCCGGAGCTGACCGCGCCGGGGCGGACGGTGGGCACGGTCGCGCTGCCGGCCGGTCTGGTGCCGGCCGGGCCCGGGGAGTTCCTGGTCGCCGACGCGGGAGGGCTGCGGGCGCTGCACTTCCCGGCGGCGGACCGGGACATCCCCTATCCGCGCCCCGAGTTCGAGGTCGCGGTGGTGCCCGAAGGGATCACGGTCACGGCCCGCACCCTGGTACGGGACCTGCTGTTGCAGGCGGACCGGCTGGATCCGGAGGCGACGGCCGACCGGGGGCTGGTGACGCTGCTGCCCGGGGAAGAGGTGACCATCGGGGTGCGGGGCTGGAAGACTCCGGACCCGCAGACCGCCCGTTCCGCCCTGTACTGCGTGGAGCCCACTCGATGACGGCAACGCCGACCCCCCGCGTCACCATCAAGGACGTCGCCGCGCGCGCCGGTGTGTCCAAGGGGGCCGTGTCCCTCGCGTTCAACCGCAAGCCCGGCCTGTCGGAGGCGACCCGGGACCGGATCTTCGCCGCGGCGCGCGAGCTGGGCTGGGCGCCCAGCCCGACCGCGCGCACGCTCGCCGGGTCGCGGGTGGACGTGGTGGGTCTCGCCATATGCCGGCCCGCCCGGCTGCTGGGCCTGGAGCCATTCTACATGGAGTTCGTCTCCGGCGTGGAGAGCGTCCTCGTCGAGCGCTCCTGCTCGTTGCTGCTGCGGCTGCTGCGCAGCCCGGAGGAGGAGTCCGGGCTGCTGGAGTCGTGGTGGAGGGGACGGCAGATCGGCGGGTCGATCCTGGTGGACTTCCGGGACGGCGACCCGCGTCCCGCGGTGGCCGGGCGGCTGGGGGTGCCGGTGGTGGCGGTCGGGCATCCGTCGCTGACGGGCGGGCTGACGTCGGTGTGGACCGACGACGCCTCGGCGGTGGGAGAGGCCGTGCGGTACCTGGCGGCGCTCGGGCACCGGCGGATCGCCCGGGTGGGCGGGGCGGCGGCGCTCGGGCACACGTCGATCCGGACGACGGCGTTCGACGAGGCGGTGCGGGGGCTGGAACCGGCGGGGCGGGCGTGGCAGGTGGCGACGGACTTCTCCGGGGACGCGGGGGCGCGGGCCACGCGCTCGCTGCTGACGGCCGCGCCGGGCGAACGGCCGACGGCGATCGTGTACGACAACGACATCATGGCGGTGGCGGGGCTGTCGGTGGTGGCGGAGATGGGGCTGCGGGTGCCGGACGACGTGTCGCTGCTGGCCTGGGACGACTCGCAGCTGTGCCGGCTGACGCATCCGACGTTGTCGGCGATGAGCCATGATGTGCACGGTTTCGGTGCGGAGGTGGCGCGGACACTGTTCGGTGTGATCTCCGGGGACGATCCGGCGTCGCACCCCGTGCCGACTCCGGTGCTGACCCCGCGGGGGTCCACGGCCCCGCCGTGACGGGTTCCCGCCTGCCGGGCGCCGCCGGACGTGTGATGTTCGCCGCTCCACGCAGCGGGACTGGGCAGTCACGTTACCCGCAAGTAGCATGGGCCGTAAGCAAGCGCTCAGCATCCCGTACCTGGAGGAGAGCCATCGTGCCTCGTACCGTCAGGGACGTCGTCTTCGTCGACGGCGTCCGCACCCCGTTCGGCAAGGCGGGCCCGAAGGGCATCTACCACGAGACCCGTGCCGACGACCTCGTCGTGAAGGCGATCCGGGAGCTGCTGCGCCGCAACCCCGGTCTCGACCCCAAGAAGATCGACGAGGTCGCCGTCGCCGCGACCACGCAGATCGGCGACCAGGGCCTGACCATCGGCCGCACGGCCGGCATCCTCGCGGGCCTGCCCACCTCGGTCCCGGGCTACTCCATCGACCGCATGTGCGCCGGCGCCCTGACCGCCGTCACCACGGTCGCCGGCTCCGTCGCCTTCGGCGCGTACGACGTCGCCATCGCGGGCGGTGTCGAGCACATGGGCCGTCACCCGATGGGCGAGGGCGTGGACCCCAACCCGCGGTTCGTGTCCGAGAAGCTGGTCGACGAGTCCGCCCTGTTCATGGGCATGACCGCGGAGAACCTCCACGACCGCTACCCGACCATCACCAAGCAGCGCGCCGACGAGTACGCGGTGCGCTCGCAGGAGAAGGCCGCCAAGGCGTACGCCAACGGCAAGATCCAGGCCGACCTGGTGCCGGTCTCGGTGCGCCGCACCAACGAGGAGGCCGGTGAGACGGGCTGGGGCCTGGTCACCGCCGACGAGCCGATGCGCCCGGGCACCACGCTCGAGAACCTGGCGAACCTCAAGACCCCGTTCCGCGTGCACGGCCGGGTCACCGCCGGCAACGCGGCCGGTCTGAACGACGGCGCCACCGCCTCCCTCATCGCCTCCGAGGACTTCGCCCGCGAGAACAACCTCCCGGTGAAGATGCGCCTGGTCTCCTACTCCTTCGCGGGTGTGGAGCCGGAGGTCATGGGCTACGGCCCGATCCCGGCGACGGAGAAGGCCCTCGCCCAGGCGGGGCTGTCCATCTCCGACATCGGTCTGTTCGAGATCAACGAGGCCTTCGCCGTCCAGGTCCTCGCCTTCCTGGAGCACTACGGCATCGCCGACGACGACGCCCGCGTCAACCAGTACGGCGGCGCCATCGCGTTCGGCCACCCGCTCGCCTCCTCCGGCGTCCGTCTGATGACGCAGCTGGCCCGCCAGTTCGAGGAGCAGCCCGAGGTCCGTTACGGCCTCACCACCATGTGCGTCGGCTTCGGCATGGGCGCGACGGTCATCTGGGAGAACCCGCACTTCGAGGGGGACAAGTGAGCACCACCGCAGAGCTTCTGAAGGGTGCGGCCGAGCTGTTCCCCGGCGAGGTCGTCACCAGCGCGCACGTACGCCACTTCGACCTGCCGCTCGGCGCGGGCCGGTTCGCGCTGATCACGCTGGACAACGGTCACGACCACACCAAGCCGACCACGCTCGGCCCGCAGTCGCTGGCGAACATCGACGCCGCGATCGACCGGGTCGAGAAGGAGGCCGCGGACGGCGAGATCGTCGGCGTCGGCGTCACGGGCAAGCCGTTCATCTTCGCCGTCGGCGCCGACCTCAAGGGCGTCGAGCTGCTGAAGCGGCACGAGGACGCGCTGGCCATCGGCAAGGGCGGCCACGACGTCTTCAAGCGGCTGTCGCAGCTGGCCGTGCCGACCTTCGCGTACTACAACGGCGCCGCCATGGGCGGTGGCGTCGAGGTCGGCCTGCACTGCACCTACCGCACGGTGTCGGCCGCCCTCCCCGCCTTCTCGCTCCCCGAGGTCTTCCTCGGTCTGGTCCCCGGCTGGGGCGGCTGCACCCTGCTGCCGAACCTGATCGGCGCCGAGAAGGCCGTCACGGTCATCATCGAGAACAGCCTCAACCAGAACAAGCAGCTCAAGGGCGCGCAGGTCTACGAACTCGGCATCGCGGACGCGATCTTCGAGGGCGCGGACTTCCTGGAGCAGTCGCTGATCTGGTCCGCGGCCGTCCTCAAGGGCGAGATCACCATCGAGCGCCCGGCGATCGACCGCGGCGAGGCCTGGGACCAGGCCGTCGCCAAGGGCCGCTTCATCGCCGACTCCAAGGTGCACGGCGCCGCCCCGGCCGCCTACCGCGCCCTGGACATCATCGCCGCCGCCAGGAACGGCGACCTCCAGCAGGGTTACGACGCCGAGGACCAGGCCCTGGCCGACCTCATCATGGGCGGCGAACTGCGCTCCGGCATCTACGCGTTCAACCTGGTGCAGAAGCGCGGCAAGCGTCCCGCGGGCGCCCCCGACAAGTCGCTGGCCCGCCCGGTCACCAAGGTCGGTGTCGTCGGCGCCGGTCTGATGGCCTCGCAGCTCGCGCTGCTGTTCCTGCGCCGCCTGGAGGTGCCGGTCGTCCTGACCGACATCGACCAGGAGCGCGTCGACAAGGGCGTCGGCTACGTCCACGCCGAGATCGACAAGCTGCTCGGCAAGGGCCGGATCAACCAGGACAAGGCCAACCGCCTCAAGGCCCTGGTCTCCGGTGTGCTGGACAAGGCCGAGGGCTTCGCGGACGCCGACTTCGTCATCGAAGCGGTCTTCGAGGAGATGGGCGTCAAGCAGCAGGTGTTCGCCGAGGTCGAGGCGGTCGCCCCGGCGCACGCGATCCTCGCCACCAACACCTCCTCGCTGTCGGTCACCGAGATGGCGTCGAAGCTGAAGCACCCCGAGCGGGTCGTCGGCTTCCACTTCTTCAACCCGGTCGCGATCCTCCCGCTCCTGGAGATCGTCCGCGGTGAGCAGACCGACGACGCCTCGCTGGCCACGGCGTTCGGTGTCGCCAAGAAGCTGAGGAAGACCGCGGTGCTGGTCAAGGACGCCCCGGCGTTCGTCGTGAACCGCATCCTCACCCGCTTCATGGGCGAGATCCAGAACGTCATCGACGAGGGCACCCCGGTCGAGGTCGCCGAGAAGGCCGTCGAGCCGCTCGGTCTGCCGATGTCGCCGCTGGTGCTCCTGGAGCTGGTCGGTCCGGCGATCGGCCTGCACGTCTCCGAGACCCTCAACCGGGCGTTCCCGGAGCGGTTCACCGTCTCCCCGAACCTCAAGAGGGTCGTCGAGGCGGGCAAGCGCGGCTTCTACGTCTACGACAGCGGCAAGCCGGAACTCGACCCCGAGGTCGCCGCGCTGCTCGAGCAGGGCGACACCGTCCTCACCGAGGAGCAGGTGCGGGCGCGGGTGCTGGACGCGGTGGCGCAGGAGATCGGGCTCATGCTCGACGAGGGCGTCGTCGCCGAGGCGCAGGACGTCGACCTGTGCCTGATCACCGGCGCCGGCTGGCCGTTCCACCTGGGCGGCATCACGCCGTACCTGGACCGTGAGGGTGTCTCCGAGCGCGTCAACGGCAAGCGGTTCCTGGAGCCCGGCCTGGCGAGCGTTCCGGCGTAACGGCCGGCGGTCCCCGGACGGGGGGTGGGTCGCACGGATAACGATCCGTGCGACCCACCCTCTTTCGTCCCGGGCGTACCGATAGGATCTCCACACCATCTGACCACTTGTTTACATGCTTGACGTTTTGTTCTGCTGAGGAGTCCCCGTGGCGTCCACCCGCCGCCAGCCGGCCCGCAGTCGGGTGTGGCCCAAGGTCCGGCTGCTGCTGATCGTGGCCGTGATCGCCGCCGGCGCCACGGCGCTCTATCCGGTGTGGAAGAAGGCGAACCCGGATCCGCCGGACCTGCTGGTCCGCTACCGGACCGACACCCCGGCCACCGCCCCGGTCGCCAAGCCGTCGCTGGAGGTCTTCAACAAGACCGACAAGCCCCTGCCGTTGAGCGACGTCTCGCTCCGGTACTGGTTCACCGCCGACGAGGGCGCCTCGTACGCGTTCAACTGCGTCAACGTCACCTTCGGCTGCTCGAATCTCGCCGGGCGCGTGGTCGAGATGGACAAGCCCACCGACACCGCGGACCGCTATCTGGAGATCCGGTTCACGGAGAAGGCCGGCACGCTGGCGCCGGGCGCCAACAGCAAGGGCATCGACCTCCAGCTGTTCCGCACCGACCACAAGGAACTGAAGCAGTCCGACGACCGCTCCTTCGACGCGCGGACGAAGAGCTACAAGGAGGCCGAGCAGGTCACCGCCTACAAGCGGGGCGTGCTCGCCTGGGGCGAGGAACCGGACGGCACGAAGCCGGACCCGGAGAAGAAGGACACGAAGGCGGCCACCGCGCCCGACCCGCTGCCGGCCCCGCCGGAGGGCGTCCTCTTCGACACCTTCGACTACCTCGGCGCCAAGGACCCGGCCCTGTTCAAGCACGGCTGGCTGGTCCGCACCAGCAAGGGCGGCCCCGGCATCGAGAACACCTGGTCGGCGGATGGCGTGACCTTCCCCGGCGACGAGGAGGCACTGGAGAGCGGGCAGGTGCTCCAGCTGCGTGCCAGCACCGACGGCACCGAGGCGGGCACCAAGCAGGCGAGCCTCGGCACCGCGGCGAGCAAGTTCCGCGAGGGAACCTACGCCGCCCGCCTGCACTTCACCGACAAGCCGTCCTCCGGCGACGCGGGCGACCACGTCAACCAGACCTTCTACACCATCGGCGGCAAGGGCTCGACGTACAGCGAGCTGGACAACGAGTACCTGCCGAACGGCGGCTGGGGGCGGCCCGGTCCCAAGCTGGACACCGTGACGTGGTACGACCACGAGACGAACGACCGTCTCTACACCACCACCAACAAGAGCCTCGACGACTGGCACACGGTGATGATCCGCGTGAAGGACGGCGTGGTCGCCTACTGGCTCGACGGCAAGAAGCTCTTCGTCACCAGCGGGAAGTTCTACCCGCGCTCCGACATGTCGGTGAACTTCAACCACTGGTTCATCGACCTGCCCTTCAAGGGTGAGCGCGCCTGGGACATGAAGGTCGACTGGCTTTACTACAACGCGAACGACACCTTGTCGGCCGAGGAGGTCCAGGCCCAGGTCGAGGACTTCACCGGCAAGGGGATGAACTACTTCGACACGGTTCGGGAGTCCTAAGTGGGCAAGAGGCGGTCCACCTCACACAGCCGCGCTGACGCGGGTGAGAAGCCGGTGGTGAGCCGGCGGTCGGCACTGTTGCTGGGCGGCGCGGGAGGCGTCGCCATGGCGGGCGGGGGTGCCTGGCTGGGCAACGTCGTCGCACAGCCCGCGGCGGCCCCGGCGGCCGAGGGCGCCATCGGCGGCCTCTCCACGCCCCCGCCGTACGCGCCGTCGGGCCGCCGGCCGAAGAACCGGCGGGCCACCTGGTCCCAGCAGTTCCAGGCGTCGCACGGCTGGAGCGCGGGCGGTGCGGGCACCCAGTCCGCCGAGGTGAACGACAAGGCGCAGTTCGTGCGCGGCACCCAGGCCGTGCGGGTGACCACCAACGGCAGCGGCAAGCAGTCCTACGTCCGCAGGTCCGGCATGGACGCCATGGACCTCAGCGGCAAGATGATCCGGCTGGTGTTCCGCGTCGACGACGTGACGGACCTGGCCAAGATGGTGTTCTACCTGGGCAGCGGCGGGCTGAAGAACTACTTCTCCTGGACCTTCCACTCCCACTCCAAGACGGCCGCCAACTACGTGCAGTCCGGCGAGTGGGTGACGGTCCACCTCCAGTGGGCGGACGTCAAGAGCGCCGCCGGCACCTACACGGTCTCGGCCGACGGCAAGCCGTCCACCACGACGGACTTCACCGACATGTCGTTCGCCGTGTACGACAACGCGGCCGGGCCGGTGACGTACCGGCTGCAGGCGGTCGAGCTCATACCGGACACCTCCGAGGCCTTCCCCAAGGGCGTCGTCTCCATCACCTTCGACGACTCCCACAAGTCGATCCACGACCTGGCCCGCCCGATCATGGACTCCTTCGGCTTCCCCGGCACGTCGTACAACATCGCCGACGCCATCGGGACCGGGAACTTCATGACGGTCGACCAGATGCGCTCGATGCAGAACTTCTCCGGCTGGGAGATGGGCGGACACGCCTACGCGAACGCCACGCACACCGCCAGCTACCCCAAGCTGACCGCGGAGCAGGCCGACGAGGACTTCCGCAAGCTGCGTGAGTGGCTGGTGTCCAACGGCTTCACCAGCGAGCACTTCGCCTATCCGCACGGGGCGTTCCAGAAGACGTCCGACGGTGTGCCCGTGGACCTGATCGCGAGCCGGCACTTCACCACGGCCCGGTCGATCATCTCCGAGACGATCGAGTCGTTCGCCCCGGCCAACCCGTACCGGCTGAAGTCGCTGACCGGCATCACCGACGGCACGGGCATCGGCGGCGCGCCCCTGGCCCGGCTGACGGGCGAGGGGGGACAGCTGGACCGGTGCAGGGAGAGCGGTGACTGGCTGATCCTGTGCCTGCACAAGATCGTCGAGGGTGCACCGAAGACCAGCACGGAGATCGGCACGGCCGGCCTCACCACGCTGATGCAGGAACTCGCGGACCGGGACATCCCGGTGGTGACCGTCGAAGAGGCGATGGCCTACTACCAGTAGGCCCCGGAACGGGAAAAGGAGGGGGCGGCCCGTGCGGGCCGCCCCCTCCTCTCCTGTCCGCGCCGTCCTGCGCGCCGCTCTACCAGCCGTCGCCCCTGCCGTTCTGCTGCGGGGGCCAGTCGGTGTCCTGGTAGTGGCCCTGGCGGCCGTCACGGCCGGGACCGGGCTGCTGGGGCGGGTACTGCTGCTGCGGGTACGGCTGCTGCTGGTACGGCTGCTGCCGGCCGCCGTACGGGTCGCCCTGGCCGCCCTGCCACTGCTGGGGGGCACCGCCCTGCCACTGCTGCTGCCCGCCGTGGCCGGCCTGCGCCGGTTCGGGCTCGGGCGTGCCCCAGCTGACGGGCTGCTGGGGCACGTTCTGGTGGTGCTCCTCGTCGTAACCGGGCAGCGGCTGCGGCTGGCTGGGCACGTAGGCCGCGCGCGGCCTGGTGCGCAGGGCCACGCCCTCCAGACGCATCAGCTGGAGCGTCTCGGTGACCTTCTTGTCGGAGTAGGGGTCCTCCTCCTCCCAGATCTCCGTCATGTCGGCCTCGTGGTCGCCGCCCACGGACACCTCGACACCGGCCTGGCGGGTGCCCCAGCTGCCCTTGTGCAGGGTGAGCAGGGCGTAGAAGCGCAGCGGCGTCAGCAGGAACAGCTGGATCAGGCCGTACAGGGGGGCCAGCAGGAACATGCCGAAGCGCCTGATGAAGCCCATGCCGCGGCGCGGGAAGTCGAGGTAGCGGACGTTGCGCAGGTAGCCCATGAGGACCATGAACAGCGCGTAGTCGCCGATGTGGTCGACGAACCGGGCCGGCTGCATGATCGGCAGGATGACCATCGAGTAGAACATGGCCGTGCCGAAGACCAGCCACAGGCCGAGCTCCATGCAGGTGAGCCAGAACGCCGGCCGGTACTTCTTCTGGTGCCGGAAGGCCCACAGGGACTCGCGGAAGAAGGACTTGTTCCAGCGGACCTGCTGGCGCAGGAAGTGCGGCAGCTTCTCGGGGACGGCGGTGTAGCCGACGGCGGTCTCCTGGAAGACCACCTGGCCTTCCATCAGGCAGTAGTTGGTCATGCGGCGGTCGTCGCCGAAGACGGCCGGCTTGCCCAGGAACTGCTGGTTGAGGAAGTCCGGCAGGTACTTGCGCACCAGGGTGCCGCGGTACGCCGAGAGGGCGCCGCAGCAGCAGAGCACGGACTTCAGCCGCGAGTAGGCGGCCCGCTCGAAGAGGAAGGAGTTGCCGTAGCGCAGGTCCTGCAGGCGCGTGAAGATGTTGCTGTCGTGGTTGAGGGCGAGCACCATGCCGGTGGAGGCCATGATCTTCTCGTCGGCCAGCGGCAGCAGCAGCTCGCGCACGGTGTCCCGGGAGAGCACGGTGTCGGAGTCGACGCACAGGAAGATGTCGGAGTACGGCGCCGCCTCGAAGCCCAGCGCGAGGGCCTCGCGCTTGCCCTTGTTCTCGGGCTGGACGCTGACGGTGTACTTGACGCCCAGGGCCTCGAACTCGGGCCGCATCCTCTTCGCCGTGCGGATGCCGCCGGGGTCGGCGCTGCAGTCGTCGATGATGTGGATCTCGTTGGGGAGCCGGCTCTGGGCGAGCAGGGAGCGCATGCCCTGCTCGAACATGACCGGGTCCTCGTTGTAGATCGGGATGACCGCGGTGACCCAGCAGTCCTCCAGGTACTCCAGTTCCTCACGGCCCGCCTTGGCCGGCCGGTAGAACAGGGCGCCGAACATCTTCAGGGCCAGCAGGCCCATCGCGCCGATGGAGTACAGGTGCAGCGAGTCCGAGTCGAGCCGGGTCGCGATGACCGCGGCGATCGCGAGGAAGAAGAAGTACGAGACCTTCAGGTGCCGGCGTTTGCGGTGCCCCCGGCCGTCGGAGTCGACGGCCCCCGGTATGTACGTGTCCTCGGTCGTCACAGCTTGACCACCCGGGGGTGATCGGCGGACTTGCCCCGGGTGTCGAACAGCTTGCGGGCGCGGTCGGCCAGCTGGTCGAGGTCTATCTCCCGGTGCGGCTGGAGCAGGATGGTGAGGTCCGCGGCCTCGGCGCCGGCCAGGTAGTCGTCGGCACGCTCGACGGGAACGCCGTCGACGGCCCAGTCGTCGACCTTGGGGTCGAAGTAGACGAGTTCCGCGCCGCGGGCGAGCAGGTTCTCGGCGACCGCCTGGGCCGGGCTCTCCCGCTGGTCGGAGATGTCCGGCTTGTAGGTGACGCCGAGCAGCAGCACGCGGGAGCCGCGGACGGCCTTGCCCTCGTCGTTGAGCAGATCGGCGGCCCGGTTGACCACGTGCACGGGCATGCGCTGGTTGATCTCCTGCGCCAGCTCCACGAACCGGAACGGTATGCCCAGCGAACGCACCTTGTAGGAGAGGTAGTTGGGGTCGATCGGGATGCAGTGCCCGCCGACGCCGGGGCCGGGGTAGAAGGGCGCGAAGCCGAACGGCTTGGTGGAGGCGCAGCTGATCGCGTCCCACAGGTCGACGCCGATCTCGCGGCAGAACATCGACATCTCGTTGACGAGGGCGATGTTGACGTGCCGGTACGTGTTCTCCAGCAGCTTGGCCATCTCGGCCTCGCGGGTGCCCTTGGCCTCGACCACGCGGGACACGAAGCGCTCGTAGAGGGCGCGGGCGGCCTTGGTGCAGTCGGCGGTGACGCCGCCGACGACCTTGGGGGTGTTCTCCAGGCCGTAGGACGGGTTGCCCGGGTCGATCCGCTCGGGCGAGAAGGCCAGGTGGAAGTCCTTGCCGACGGTCAGACCGCCGGCCTCCAGCCGGGGGCGCACGATCTCGTCGGTGGTGCCGGGGTACGTCGTGGACTCCAGCACCACGAGGGTGCCGGGCCGCAGGTGCGTGGCGATGTCCTCCACCGCGGCGTGCACGGCGCCCAGGTCGGGGGCGCCGTACTCGGTGAGCGGGGTCGGCACGCAGATGACGACGGCGGCGGCGTCGGCGATGACCTCGGCGCGGTCGGAGGCGGTGAAGCCCTGGCCGAGCATCGCGCCGACCTCGGCGTCGGAGATGTCGTCGACGTGCGAACGGCCGTTGTTCAGCCCTTCGACGACGGCACCGCTGCGGTCGAGACCCACCACCCTCAATCCGGCGGCAGAGGCGGAGCGGGCCAGTGGCAGCCCCACGTATCCGAGTCCGACAACGACAAGATCCGTCGTG
Organism: Streptomyces pilosus; assembly: GCF_014649835.1. Lineage (GTDB taxonomy): Bacteria > Actinomycetota > Actinomycetes > Streptomycetales > Streptomycetaceae > Streptomyces > Streptomyces pilosus. The sequence goes on from NZ_BMTU01000004.1 coordinate 306,037, forward strand.
GAGGATCTGCTCACGACACCATTCCCCAACCCCGTTGCACGGCCCCGGGCAGGCCGGACGCGGGCAGCACAAGCCGCCCGAGTAAATCGAACAAGTGCGAGGAGGCTAACAGAACCTTCACCTTTTCACCCTGCTCACAACAAGTGCGGCTTGTCACGCGCACCTCGCTACAACCCTTGGCGCGGCTTGCGTGTCTCCCGTCACCACAACGGAGTTCGCCCGTGTGGGAACCCCGGGCGACCAGCCGATTCACGCGAACCGGAGCGACATGAGTCACACCAGCACCCCGGCGGACGGCCCCCGTCCCGGCAGTCGCCGGCGGGCCCGCACCCGCACCCGTGGCAGCAAGTTCCGCCGCGTCGTCCTGCCGGTGCTGCTCGTGCTCGTCCTCGCGGCCGGCGGGAGCGTCTGGTGGGTCTACCAGGGGCTGGACGACAATCTCAAGGACGGGGCGGTCGACCTGGAGCAGGCGCTCGGCGACGAGAAGAACCGCCCGCGGCGCGAGGCCGTCGCCGGTGACGCGCTGAACCTGCTGCTGCTCGGCTCGGACTCCCGGGCGGGCGCGAACGGCGCGCTCGACGGCGGACGGCCCGGCGGGGCGCGCTCCGACACCGCGCTGCTGGTGCACATAGCCAAGGGGCGCACCGAGGCCGTGGCGGTGAGCATCCCGCGCGACACCCTGGTCACCCGGCCCGAGTGCACGGCCCCCGACGGCACGGTGCTGCCGTCCGCCCGGCGCGTGATGTTCAATTCCGTCTACGCGCAGGCGGGTTCGGCGTGCACCGTAAAAACGGTGGAACAGATGAGTGACGTACGGGTGGACCATCTCGTGGAGGTGGACTTCGCCGGGTTCAAGGGCATCGTGGACGCGATCGGCGGAGTGACCGTACGACTGGACGAGCCGATCACCTCGGGGCTGCGGCTGGACGCCGGGGAGCACCGGCTGGACGGCGACGAGGCGCTGAAGTTCGTGCGTACCCGGCACGGTTACGGCGACGGCAGTGACCTGGGGCGGATCGAGCTCCAGCAGAAGTTCCTGGGCGCGCTGCTCGCCGAGGTCAAACGGCAGGACCTGCTGGGGAGTCCGGCGAAGCTGTACCGGATCGCCGACCGGCTGACCGAGTCGCTGACCACCGACTCCGAACTGGCCTCGCTGACCGCGCTGGCGGAGTTCGGGCGGAGCCTGGAGGGCATCGACCCCGCGGCGATGGACACGGTCATGCTGCCGGTGGCCTACGACAAGGCGGACCCGAACCGGGTGGTGGCGGTGGAGCCGGCTGCGTCCCGGCTGTGGGAGGCGATCCGGACGGACGCCGAGATCCCGGCGTCGGTCCGCGACTCCCCCGCCCGCGGCTGAGGTCCCGGGTGGCTCAGACCTCCTGCCACGCCCTGAGGGCGAGGCCCGGCTCGTCCTTGCGGCGGGTGAGCAGCAGGGTGCCGGTGGCCGGGTCGAGGGAGGCCGCGACGACCTCGCCGTACTCGTCGAGGGCGACGGACACGACGGCGCCCGCGGCCAGTCGGGGACCGGACTCGGTCCACCAGGCCCCCGCGGGCTCCTGCTCGGTGGGGTAGGCGGCGAAGGCGACACGTCCGCTCGCCGAGGGCTGGGCGAGCACGGTGCAGTCGTGTCCCTCGATGACGCAGCGCACCGCGGACACCGGTCCGGGGCCGGCCGCGGCGAGGAGCCGCACCGGATCGCTGCCGGGACGCCAGGCGCACAACTGCCCTTCCTGGTCGGTGAAGAAGAGCGTGGTGTGCTCGGCGGAGGTGGCCAGGGCGCGCAGGGTGCCGGACCGTGCCCGTACGTCGGTGCCCTCCGCCCGGCCGGGCGGCTTGCCGGGCTCCTCCTGACGCCAGCACAGGATGCCGTCCGGGCCGGCCGCGTACAGCTCGACACGGCCCGACCGGCCGGTGACGGCGGCGAGTTGCCCGACGTCCTCGCCGCCGAGGTGCTCCCACGGCGTCCAGCCGCCCTTCTCCTTCTGCGCGACCGTGCCGACCCCGCCGCCGCCGTCGCGGACGAAGACGTGGGCGCGGCCCTCCGCGTCGACGGCGACGGCGGGCGTGCCGGTGCGGTCGCCCTTCTTGTCGGGGTGGCCGATCGGGTTCCAGTCCAGCGGGGCGAGCCGGGGGCGGAAGTGGGTGGAGTGCACCAGGCCGGACTCGCCCTTCACCGTGGGCCGCCAGGCGACCAGGTGGGCGTAGCCGTCGGCGCCCTGGCCGACGGCGGGTCCCGGGTGCAGCCGCTGGTCGCCGCCGATCCTGCGAGGTGCCTCCCAGGGGCCGCCGGGGGCGAGTTCCGCGCGGCACAGGACGGCGTCGTCCGACGGCAGGTAGACGGTCAGGCGGCCGTCGCGGCCGCGGAGGAGCCAGTCGCCGTTCACCACTTCACCTTATGCACTGCGGTTTCGCACGCGCGGGCGGGGCGGCCCCGCCGGTGGTCCCGCGTGGGACGCTGGCGGTATGAACGACACCGCCGCCCTGCTCGTGATCGTCGACGCCGCGAACGTCGTCGGGTCGGTGCCCGACGGGTGGTGGCGGGACCGCCGGGGCGCCGCGGAGCGCCTGCGCGACCGGCTGGCCGCGGACGGTGTGCCGGACCGTCCGGGGCCGCTGGAGATCGTCCTGGTCGTGGAGGGGGCGGCGCGCGGGGTCGAGCCGGTGCCGGGGGTCCGGGTGGAGTCCGCCCCGGGCAGCGGCGACGACCACATGGTCGGGCTGGTGGCCGGGGCGGGCGACCGTCCGGTGCTGGTCGTCACGGCCGACCGCGAGCTGCGCCGCAGGGTGACCGCCCTGGGCGCGGAGGTCACCGGCCCGCGCTCCGTACCCCGCTGACCCCGCCCGTCGGCCGTGTGCCGCCCCGGACGCGGCCACCCCCGGGGGCCCGTGCCCGCCGACCGCGCCCTGCCGGCGGCGGGCACGGGCCCCGGGTCGCGGGAGTGACGGCCCACAAGGGCGTCGCACGGGGAGTGGTGTCGCGTCCGCGTGCCGGACGCCGCCGCCGGTGAGGCGGTGCCGGGCGTCCGGCGGCTGCGCGTCCTGGTCCGGTGGGACCGCGCCCTGGGGCGTGTCGGCCACGGCCGCCGGGGCGCTGGGGGCCCTGGGGCCCTGGGCCCTGGGGGCGCTGGGGCGCTGGGGCGCTGGGGGCCGCCCGCGCCCGGGTCAGCTGGAGTCCGGGCCGGGGCGTCCGAGGGACGCCCCGGGCTCGCTCTCGCCCTTGGCCAGGCGGCTGTGCTTGCGGCTGTAGAGGAAGTAGACGACGACGCCGACCGCCATCCAGACGCCGAAGCGGACCCAGGTCTCGGCCGGCAGGTTCAGCATGAGCCACAGGGAGGCGGCGACCGACACGATCGGCAGCGCGGGCACCCACGGGGTGCGGAACGCCCGGTGCAGGTCGGGCCGGGTCCTGCGGAGGATGACCACACTGATCGCGACGATGACGAAGGCGAATAGGGTGCCGATGTTCACCAGCGCGGCGAGCTCGTTCAGCGGGGTGAAGCCCGCGAGGATCGCGATGACGACACCGAGCAGGATGGTCGGCCGGTGCGGGGTCCGGAACCGGGGGTGGACCCGGGAGAAGAACCTCGGCAGCAGTCCGTCGCGGCTCATCGCGAAGAACACCCGGGTCTGGCCGAGCAGCAGGATCATGCAGACGGTCGTCAGGCCGACGGCGGCCCCGAAGCTGATGAAGCCCGCGAACCACGGATGCCCGGTCGCCTTGAAGGCGTCCGCCAGTGGCGCGTCCACGGACAGTTCGCTGTAGTGCTGCATTCCGGTGACGACGAGCGACACCAGCACGTACAGCACGGTGCAGATGAACAGCGAGCCGAGGATGCCGCGGGGCATGTCGCGCTGCGGGTTCTTGGTCTCCTCCGCGGCCGTGGCGACGATGTCGAACCCGATGAAGGCGAAGAACACCACGGAGGCCGCGGTGAAGATGCCCATCACGCCGAAGTTGGCCGGGGCCCAGCCGAACATCAGCTGGATGAGTGGCGAGTCGAGGCTGTCCCCCGCCGGCACGGGCTTGGCGTCCGGGATGAACGGGTCGTAGTTGTCCGCGGTGATGAAGAAGGCCCCCGCGATGATCACCACGAGGACCACGGTCACCTTGATGGCCACGACCAGTGAGGTGACGCGGGCGGACAGCTTCATGCCGAGGACCAGGATGCCGGTGAGCACCAGCACCAGCACGGCCGCGAGGATGTCGAACCCGAAGACGTCGGATCCCTCCCGGCTGCCCAGCACCGCGGGCATCTGCCAGCCGGCGTTGTCCATCAGCGACTGGATGTAACCCGACCAGCCGACGGCCACCACCGCCGTGCCGAGCGCGAACTCCAGGACCAGGTCCCAGCCGATGATCCACGCGGGCAGTTCACCCAGAGAGGCGTACGAGAACGTGTAGGCGGAGCCCGCCACCGGGACGGTGGAGGCGAACTCGGCATAACAGAGCGCGGCCAGCGCGCAGACGACGCCGGCCACCACGAAGGCCAGGGCGGTGGCCGGTCCGGCATTGTCCTTGGCGACCGTGCCGGTGAGGACGAAGATGCCGGTGCCGATGATGACACCGACGCCGAAGACCGTCAGGTCCAGCGCGGACAGGGATTTCTTGAGCGAATGCTCGGGTTCCTCCGTGTCACGGATGGACTCTTCGACCTTCTTCGTCCGGAAGAGGGGGCTTGTCACGGGTACCTCCCACGCTTGTCGTCCTCGACATGATCGAGAGGGGGCGTAGGTCGTATGCCCCGGCGCGGGCGCTCTCACGCGAACGGGCCGCGCGCGCCACTCTTCACAGTGGCACGGGCGGCCCATCCGGGCGACGCGTGGGCGACGTCAGTCGCGGGCGGGTTGCACCGAGTCGACGGCGTCCGCGGAGGAGTGCTCGTACTTCCCGTCCAGCTTGGCCACCAGACCGGTCACCTGACGGGCGACGTCGGGGGCGGTCAGCCCGATCTCGGCCAGCACCTCGGCGCGCGAGGCGTGGTCGAGGAAGCGCGGCGGGATGCCGAAGTCGCGCAGCGGCACGTCCACACCGGCGTCGCGCAGCGCCTGGGCGATCGTCGAGCCGACGCCGCCGACCCGGGAGTTGTCCTCGACGGTGACGACCACGCGGTGCTTCTCGGCGAGCGGGGCCATCGCCTCGTCGACGGGCTTGACCCAGCGCGGGTCGACGACGGTGGTGGAGATGCCCTGCCGGTCCAGCAGCGAGGCGATCTCCAGGCACATCGGCGCGAGCGCTCCCACGGAGACCAGCAGCACGTCGGGGGTGTCCGTGCCGGGCTCACGCAGGACGTCCATGCCGCCGACGCGGCCCACGGCGGGCACGGCCGGCCCGACGGCGCCCTTGGAGAAGCGCACCACGGTGGGGGCGTCCTCGACGGCGGTGGCCTCGCGCAGCTGGGCGCGGACCTGGTCGGCGTCGCGCGGGGCGGCGAGCCGCAGGCCGGGCACGACCTGGAGGATCGACATGTCCCACATGCCGTTGTGGGAGGCGCCGTCGGTGCCGGTGACGCCGGCCCGGTCGAGGGCGAACGTCACGCCGCACTTGTGCAGGGCCACGTCCATCAGCACCTGGTCGAAGGCGCGGTTGAGGAAGGTGGCGTACACGGCGAAGACGGGGTGCACCCCGGCGTGGGCGAGGCCCGCCGCGGAGACGGCGCCGTGCTGCTCGGCGATGCCGACGTCGTAGACCCGGTCGGGGAAGCGCTTGGCGAACTTGTCGAGGCCGACCGGCTGGAGCATGGCGGCGGTGATGGCGACGATGTCCTCGCGCTCCTCGCCGAGCTTCACCATCTCCTCGCCGAAGACGCTCGTCCAGTCGGCGCCGGAGCTGGCGATCGGCAGGCCCGTGTCGGGGTGGATCTTGCCGACGGCGTGGAAGCGGTCCGCCTCGTCCTGGAGGGCGGGCTGGTAGCCGCGGCCCTTCTCGGTGAGGCAGTGCACGATGACCGGGCCGCCGAAGCGCTTGGCGCGGGTCAGGGCGGACTCCAGGGCCTCGATGTCGTGGCCGTCGATGGGGCCGACGTACTTCAGGCCGAGGTCCTCGAACATGCCCTGCGGGGCGATGAAGTCCTTCAGTCCCTTCTTGGCGCCGTGCAGCGTGTCGAAGAGGGGCTTGCCGACGACCGGGGTGCGCTCCAGGAGGTCCTTGGTGCGGGTCAGGAAGCGCTCGTAGCCGTCGGTGGTGCGCAGGGTCGCGAGGTGGTTCGCCAGGCCGCCGATGGTGGGCGAGTAGGAGCGCTCGTTGTCGTTGACGACGATGACGAGCGGGCGGTCCTTGGCATCGGCGATGTTGTTCAGCGCCTCCCAGGCCATGCCGCCGGTGAGCGCGCCGTCGCCGATGACCGCGACGACGTGGCTGTCGCGCTTCATGATCTGGTTGGCCTTGGCGATGCCGTCGGCCCAGCCGAGGACGGTGGAGGCGTGGCTGTTCTCGATGACGTCGTGCTCGGACTCGGCCTGCGAGGGGTAGCCGGACAGGCCGCCCTTCATCTTCAGCCTGGAGAAGTCCTGCCGGCCGGTCAGCAGCTTGTGCACGTAGGACTGGTGGCCGGTGTCCCAGAGGACCTTGTCCCTGGGCGACTCGAAGACCCGGTGCAGGGCGATGGTGAGCTCCACCACACCGAGGTTGGGGCCGAGGTGGCCGCCGGTCTTGGAGACCGCCTCGACGAGGAAGGTCCGGATCTCCCCGGCCAGCCGGTCGAGCTCCTCCGGGCCGAGCCGGTCCAGATCGCGCGGTCCCCTGATGCGGGTCAGCAGCGGCACCCGTGCCTCCTTGCAGTAGAGCTGATCGAGCTGTTACCGGGCGGGTCGAGTCTAATCTTCCGCTCCGGACGGACGACTCCGGGCGGTGCGTCGTGCGTCACCCGGTCAGCAGTACCCCGAATGCGCCCGTCCTACGACACGGCTGTTGCCCGGCGCCTTCCCAGGCACCGGGCAACAGCGGCGGGAGCGTACCGGGAGCTAGGCGCGCCCGGCCGTCTTCTGCGTCTTGCGGGTGACCGCGTCGATGACGACCGTGGCCAGCAGCACACCACCGGTGATCATGTACTGCACCGGCGAGGCGATGCCCTCGAGCGCCAGGCCGTACGTGATCGAGATGATGACCATCACACCGAGCAGCGCGTCCCACGTGCGGCCGCGGCCACCGAAGAGCGACGTGCCGCCGATGACGGCCGCGGCGATGACGTTCATCAGGAACTCGCCGGTGCCCGCGCCCTGGTTGGCGGAGGCGATCTTCGAGGCGACGAACAGGCCGCCGATCGCGGCGAAGGTGCCGGCGATCGCGAAGACCGAGATCCGGACCATCTCCACGTTGATGCCCGCGCGGCGGGACGCCTCGACGCTGCCGCCGAGTGCGAAGACCTTGCGGCCGTAGGCGGTGCGGCGCAGCACGAAGTCCGTGAGGACCAGGAAGGCCAGGAAGATCACCACGGCCAGCGGCAGGCCCTTGTACTGGTTGAAGACGATCGCGACGGCGAAGGCCAGGACCGCGAGCAGCACGGTCCGCACGATGATCTCGTTCAGCGGGCGGGACGGCACCCCGGCGGCCTCGCGGCGGCGGTTGTCGAAGAACGCGAGGAGGAAGTACCCCACGGTCGCGACGATCGCCAGGCCGTACGCGGCGGCCACGTCGGAGAAGTAGTAACTGGTCAGCTTGACGACCAGGCCCTCGGAGTCGAGGTTGATGGTGCCGTTGCTGCCGAGGATCTGCAGCATGAAGCCCTGCCAGAACAGCAGTCCGGCCAGGGTCACGGCGAAGGCCGGGACGCCGATGCGGGCGAAGATGACGCCGTGGATGGCGCCGGCCACCGTGCCGGTGAGGATCGCCAGCACCAGGGCCAGGATCTCGTTCATCCCGTGGGTGACGCTCATCACCGCGAAGGCGGCGCCGGCGACACCGCTGACCGAACCGACCGACAGGTCGATCTCGCCGAGCAGCAGCACGAAGACGATGCCGACGGCGATCATGCCGGTGCCGACCATGGCGACGGACATGTCGGAGAAGTTGCCGGCGGTGAGGAAGTTGGGGTTCAGGCTGGTGAAGATGGCCCAAATGATCAGCAGGCCGACCACCACGGGGATGGAGCCGAGGTCACCGGCCTTCATCTTCCGCTTGAACTCGTTCCAGTAACCGAGGAAGCCCTGCTCGCGGACCAGCAGCCGGGGGTCGACCACGGTGACCGCGGCGGGGGCCGCCTCGGGGTTCTCCACGGCGTGGTCCTCGGCGGGGGCGGGGGTCTTGTCGATGCTCACTTCTTGATCTCCCCATTGGTGCGCGCCGCACGACGGGTCACGGCGTTGTCCGTGGCGCCCGTGATGGCGGAGATGATCTCTTCCTGCGAGGTCGACTTGACCTCGAAGACGCCGTTGTTGCGCCCGAGGCGCAGAACCGCGACCTTGTCCGCCACGGCCTTCACATCGGCCATGTTGTGGCTGATGAGGATGACCGCGTGACCGCGCTCGCGCAGCCGCTCGACCAGGTCGAGGACCTGCGCGGTCTGCTCGACGCCGAGGGCGGCGGTGGGCTCGTCGAGGATCACCAGCTTCGGCTCGCCGAGCATGGACCGGGCGATGGCCACGACCTGGCGCTGACCGCCGGAGAGCGAGGCGATCGGGATCCGGACGCTGGGGATGCGGATCGAGAGCGTGTCGAGGAGCTCGCGGGAGCGGCGCTCCATCTCCACCTCGTCCAGGACGCCGCGCCTGCGGAGCTCCCGGCCCAGGTAGAGGTTGCCGACGACGTCGATGTTGTCGCACAGCGCGAGGTCCTGGTAGACCGTCGCGATGCCCAGGTTCTGGGCGTCGTGCGGCCGGTTGATCTGGACGGCCTTGCCGTCCCATTCGATGACGCCCTCATCGATGGGGTGCACGCCGGCGATCGTCTTGACCAGCGTGGACTTTCCGGCACCGTTGTCGCCCACCAGGGCGACCACCTCACCGGCGTGGACCTCAAGCTCTACGTCGGTGAGCGCCTGGACGGCACCGAAACGCTTGGAGACCCCGCGCAACGCCAGCACGGGCGTAGCGGACACGTGAACCATCTCCTTCGCCGCCTGACCCGGCGGGAGGTTGTGCAGAGAATTTGGGGGGTGTTCCGTCCGGCGCCCCGCGTAGCTTGCGGGGCTGATGTGTGCGGGGCGCCGGCGGAAGCGCGTGGCAGTCGGTCCCGGGCGGGAGTCCGGGTCACGGACTCCCCGCTGTGTCACGGGACTCGGGGACTGCTTACTTGAGGCCGATCTTGTCGCAGGCGGCCTTGTACTTGTCCGTGCAGATCTCCTGGACGGTGTAGATGCCGTCCTTGATCACGGTGTCGTTGATGTTCTCCTGGGTCAGCGAGATGACCGGGACGAGAACGGACGGGACGGCCTTGGTGGTGGGGCTGTCGACCTTGTCCTTGGCGATGGAGTCCAGCGACTTGCCCTGGGCGAGCAGGACGGCCAGCTCCGCGGCGACGTTCGCCTCCTGCGGGAACGGCTTGTAGACGCTCATGAACTGCTCACCGGTGACGATGCGCTGCACGCCCGCGAGCTCGGCGTCCTGGCCGGTGACCGGGATGTCGGCGATGCCGGCGGCCTTCAGGGCGGTGATGATGCCGCCCGCCATGCCGTCGTTGGCGGAGTAGACGCCGACGATCTTGTCCTTGCCGAGGGCGGAGATGGCGCCCTCCATGTTGGCGTTGGCGTTCTCCGGCTTCCACTCCTTGGTGTCGTACTCGCGGCCGATCTTCACCTTGCCGTCGAGGACGGAGTGCGCGCCCTGCTTGAAGAGGGCGGCGTTCGGGTCGGTGGAGGACCCGTTCATCATGACGATCTGGCCGTCCTTGGCCTTGTCGCCCAGCTTCTCCAGCAGGGCCTCGCCCTGGGTCTTGCCGACGGTCACGTTGTCGAACGAGGTGTAGGCGTCGATCGGGCCCTCGGCGAGGCGGTCGAAGGCGACGACCGGGATGCCGGCGTCCTTGGCCTTCTTCACCGAGCCGGCGATCGCCTTGGCGTCGACCGCGTCCAGGATCAGCACGTCCACCTTGTTGGTGATCATCGTGTCGACCTGCTGGTTCTGCAGGCTGGCGTCCTGCTTGGCGTTGGCGTAGACCACCTCGCCCTTGTTGTTCGTGAGCTCCTTGACCTTCTTCTCGATCAAGGGCTTGTCGAACTTCTCGTACCGCGCGGTCTGGTTCTCCGGAAGGAGCAGGCCGACCTTGATGTCGTCGCCCTTGGCGGCGGAGTCGCCCGAGTCCTTCTTGTCACCGGACTCGGCGGCGCTGCCACAAGCGGCGAGCGAGACGGCCATCGCACCTGCGGCAACGGCAAAGGCAACGCGACGCATACGCGTGTTCATTCAGAAACCTCCCTGACGAGGCCGCGTCGTTGCGGCCGAGGTGGCTGGAAGTCAACTCGGCCACACGTGCGACGTCAAGAAGTAAATCCTTAACGAGATGGCAACGGTGCCATCCGTTCTCTAAGTGAAGGCAGGGCTGGCCGTCTTGAGTGACCGCGTCGCAGTTCCGTCGAGAAGGGTCGAATCGCCCATCTCGCTCAGGGCGAGGGCGAGGGCTCCGAGGACCTCCGCACGGCCGCCAAGTGCCCCGGGAAGGACGGAGAGTTGGCGCGCCGCACTGGGGATCGCGTAGCGGCTCACGGACTCCCTTATCGGCCCCAGCACCAGCTCGCCGGCCTCCGCGAGATCGCCGCCGAGGACCACCCGGCTAGGGTTCAGCAGGTTGCAGAGATTGGCCACTCCACTGCCGATGTGGCGGCCGACGTCGGCGATCACCCGACGGCAGCCCGGGTCACCGTCCCGCGCCAGCCGGACGACGCCTTCCATCGTCAGGTCGGTGCCGTGACTGGGCTGGAGCAGCGGGAGCACGTAGCGCGCGGCCGTGAAGGTCTCCAGGCAGCCGCGGTTGCCGCAGCGGCACACGGGGCCGGATTCGTCGAGTGTAATGTGTCCGATCTCACCCGCGGTGCCGCCCGGTCCGCGGTAGATCTTGCCGCTGATCACCAGACCCGCGCCGACGCCGCTGGCCACCTTGATGTACGCCAGGTCGCGCACGCCGCGGCCGCTCCCCCAGACCATCTCGCCGAGGGCGCCGAGGTTGGCGTCGTTGTCCACGTGCACCGGCACGCCGAGCCGCCCCCGCAGCTCCTCGGCGGGCTTGGTGCCGGTCCAGCCGGGCAGGATCGCGGTCGAGCCCAGGGTGCCGGACTCCACGTCGATCGGACCGGGCACGCCGAGGCCCACGCCGGCGACCTTGGAGCGGTCCACGCCGGTCGCCTCGATCAGCCGGCTGACCAGCTGTTCCGCCCGGTCGAAGCCCTGGGTCGAGGAGGCGTCCACGTCCAGGGGCTCGGACTCCTCGGCCAGCACCTGGTGGGCGAGGTTCCCGACCGCGACCCGCAGGTGGGTGTGCCCGAAGTCGACCCCGATGACGATGCCGGCGTCCCCGCTGAGCGAGACGCTGCGGGCCCGGCGTCCGCCCGACGAGGTCGGGGTGACCTCGACCGTCCCGCCGTCCTTCAGTTCCCGGACGATGTTGGAGACCGTGGCCGCGGACAGGCCGGTCGTCCTCGCGATCTCGGCCTGGGTGAGGGAACCCGCAAGACGTACTGCCCGGACGACCCGCTCCAGGTTGGCTCGGTGCAGCGACGACTGCGACCCCGGAGTCTCCACGACGACCTCCTGCGCGCGGGGCCGCATCGGTGAGGCCCCTCTCATGTCCAACTAGTGAACTCTAAGATGAGCCGTTCGGGTTGCCTCCCGTCAAGAGGTTGAACCGTTTCCGGGTGCATGGACACACGCGGACACGCCGCTCCCTGCGGCGGGAGCGGCGTGTGAAGACCGGGTTCCGTAGCGTTACTTCAAGGTTGCGGAGGTCAGGCCGGCCTGCACCTGGCGCTGGAAGGACAGGTACACGACCAGCATGGGCACCATGGCGATGGTCACACCGGCGAAGAGGACCGGGAGGTCGGAGGCGTAGCCCTGCTGCTGCTGCAGCTGGATGAGCCCCTGGGTCAGCACGTAGCGCTCCGGGTCGTCACCGCTCTGCGGCTGCATCAGCACGGTCGGCAGGATGTACTGGTTCCACTGGCCCAGCGTGTTGAAGATGCCGACGCTCAGCAGGCCGGGCTTGGCCATGGGCATCATCACCTGGAAGAAGGTCCGGGTGTGCGAGGCCCCGTCGAGGATCGCCGCCTCGAAGACCGCCGACGGCAGGGTCCGGAAGAAGGCGTGCATGAAGAACACCGTGAAGGGCAGCGAGTAGGCCACGTAGACCAGGGCCAGGCCGTGGTAGGTGTTCAGCATGTCCAGCCGCTTGACCATGAAGAACAGCGGCACCAGCGCCAGGAAGACGGGGAACATCGCGCCCGCGACGAAGAAGTAGTACAGCAGGCGGTTGCCCCAGAACTCGTAGCGGGCCAGTACGTAGGCGGCCATCGCGCCGAGCAGCATGGTCAGCGGCACGGAGATCACCAGCACGATGACCGTGCTGGTGAAGTAGTCGCCGATGCCCTTCTCCCAGGCGCGGGAGAAGACGCCCAGGTCCCAGTTCTGCGGCCAGCCGAAGGCCGAACCGCCGATCTGGGCGTCGGTGCGGAAGGAGCTGAGCACCAGCCACAGCAGCGGCAGGACGATCATCACCGCCCACACGGCGAGGAAGCCGTGCGAGAAGACGTTCAGCGCGACGCCTTCGCCGCGCCGGTCGCCCGGCCGGACGGTGCCCTTGCCCACCGGCGGCGGGGGCGGGGTGGGGCCCCCGGTGGGGGCGGTTTCCTTGAGAGGTGCGCTCATCGTCGTTGCTCCGCCTCAGAACTCGATGCGCTCGCGACGGGTGGCGCGCAGCATGACCACGGACACGATCAGGGTGAGGACCAGCATGACCACGCCCATGGCGCAGGCGTAGCCGCTCCGGCCGTACAGCAGGAAGTTGCGCATCATCACGGTGGACATGACCTCGCTGTGGTGGTCCGGGCCACCGCCGTAGTCGCCGGCGGTCATGGTGGAGACCAGGATGAACATGTCCATCGCCGCGATGCCGAGGTAGACCCAGGCGGTCTGCACGGAGTCCCACAGCAGCGGCAGGGTGATGCGGAAGAAGGACTGGGTGCGACTGGCCCCGTCGATGAGCGCCGCCTCGTAGATGTCGCGCGGGATGGACTGCATGGCGGCGGAGAAGAGGACCAGGTAGAAGCCGACGCCGTGCCAGACGACGACGGCCATCAGGGCCCACAGCACGACGTTCGGCTCGTTGAGCCATTCCACCGGATTCTGGCTGTCGACCAGTCCGATCCCGATCAGGACGCCGTTGAGCATGCCGCCGCCGTCACTGCGGTAGACGGCTCCGAAGAGCACCGCCAGGATGGCCAGCGACAGGACCTGCGGGAAGAAATAGACGACCCGGTAGTACTTCGATCCGGCGACTCCGGAAACCCCTCCGGAACGTCCGCGTCCGCCCGCGTTCAGCATGAAGGCGAAGAACAGCGCGAGCAGAATGGTGATCACCGGGATGAACACCAGGAACAGGATGTTGTGCCAGATGGCACCCATGAAGACGTCGTCCTCGAACAACGCCGTGTAGTTGTCCAGACCGACGAAATCGAAGCTCTGCGACTGCCCCTTCCAGTCGGTCAGTGAATAACCGAACGTCTGGATGTACGGCCAGATCACGAAGATCAGATAGAGCGCCACGGGAAGGAAGAGGAATCCCGCGACGAACCGGTGCTGCCCTTTGCGCATGACGTCCTGCCCCTGGGTGTGGCCGCCGCGGGCCGGGACTCCTCCCGGCCCGCGGCGGTCGTCGGTCGAGCGAGATCAGTCGCGGCGGTTCTTCTTCGAGGCCGGGTCCTTGGCCTGCTTGTCGACCGCGGCCTGGGCCCGCTTGAGCCACTCCTTGGGCTGGATCCGCTTGGCCATCAGCTCGTTGGAGGCGTTCTCGATGGCGGTGCCCATCTCGCTGTACCACTCGGTGTACAGGAAGCGGAAGGTGTTGTCGCCGGCCGCCCGGGAGGCCTCGACGGTGGACTGGGTGCCCGGCCGCAGCTGGACGTTCGGGTCGACACCGTCCTTCAGGATGGTCAGCGAGTTCGCCTCCTTGGCGAACATGGTCGCCCAGTCCTTGGAGAGCATCATCCGCATGAACTCCTGGGCCGCGGGGAGGTTCTTGGCCTTGGACGGGATGATGAAGGGCTCACCGGAGCCGGCCCGGATCGCCTCGAAGGGCAGCGCGCTGTCCGCCAGCACCGGCATCGGCAGGAACTTCATGTCGAAGTCGTCCGGTGTCGTCTTGAGCTGCTCGTTCTCCAGCCAGGAGCCGCTGGTGATGAAGGCGGCCTTGTACTGGTTCCAGCGGGTCTGCGACTCGGTGTGGGTCAGGCCGTTCGTGCCGGGCATCAGGTAGCCCTTCTCGACGACCTCGTAGATCGCCTCGATGGCCTCGGTCGCGGCGTCGGAGCCGACGAACGCCTTGGGGTCGAGGTTGTCGATCGCCTTCATGGCGTCCAGGCCGCCCTTCTTGGCGATCAGGTCCATGATGGCGACGTTGATGTAGTACGGGAACTTGCCCTGGTGCGCGAGGCCGCCGATGCCCTGGGCCTTGGCGTCCTTGCAGACGGCGAGGAAGTCGTCCCAGGTCTTGGGCGCCTCCCAGCCCTTGTCCTTGAAGAGCTTGCCGGAGTACCACAGGCCCCACACCGTGTAGATGTAGTTGAGGGCGACGACCTTGCCCTCCTGCATGCCGGCGTCGATCGTGCCGGGGATGAGGGTGTCGCGGACCTTCTTGGACGGGTCGTCGACCGACGGGGCGTCCAGCACCTTCGCGAGGTCGAGGAGCTGGCCGTTCTTGTGCAGCACGTCGATCGGGATCTGCTGGGCGCCGGAGTCGTCGACGATGTCCGGCGGGTTGCCGGCGTTGAACCGGGGCTGGAGTTTGCCCGTGATCTCCTGGGTGCCGGTATGCACGGAGGTGACGCCGTGCTTCTTCTCGAAGTCCGCTTCCCACGCCTTGGCGTAGGCGTCGCCGTAACCGCCCTTGAAGATGACGACGTCGAGCTTGGTGCCCTTCTTGACGCCGAAGGGATTGGATTCGGACGTCTTGCCCTCGTTCTGACCGGAGTCGTCGTCCCCGCCCCCGCTGGCACACGCGGACAGGAAACCCATGGCCGGCACCGAAACCAGGCCGAGTGCGGCGGACCGCTTGATCAGTGCGCGGCGCCCCACACCGGTGGTGCCGTTCTCACCGGTGCCGTTGTTCTCGCCGGAAGTGGATCCCATGCTCAAGTCCTCGCCTTCTCCAGGACTCAGGCGGTGAACCGGATCCTTGCCGGCACCGCGTTCGGGTCACGCTGGGTCGTGCAGGAAGTGCGGCCGTGCTGGGGTCGGGTGCGGTGAAGATGCCCCGGAGTGCCGACAGGTATAGTCCACTTCACGCCGACGGAGCAAGATCGAATGCAAGGTTCCCCTCCTGTCTTTTCCGAGTTGAGACCTCGCGGAAATACTGAGCCCCCCAGGCGTCGCCCGGCGGAGAAATCACCGCCGCCGCACTGGAATGCCGCATTCAACCCTCTTGACATCAACGACCACTTGGCGCACTACTGGACCTTGCGCATCTCGACTGACAACGTTGTCCAGCACAGGGAGGGTGCTCGCGCATGCAACGTAGGGTCCGGCACAGATGGGGAACGGCGGTCGTCGCGACGACCGCCTTTGCTTTGGCCGTGGGCTCGCAGGGCGTCGCGGTCGCCCTGCCCGCGGCACCGGAGAAGGCGGACCGGGCGTTCGCCTCGTCCTTCGAGGCCGGTCAGCCGGCCCCGGACTGGCTGAACACCGTGGACACCGCGCCGGGTGGCGGCAAGCGCGCCTCGGGCGTGGACGGCGGCTTCTCGTCCGGCATTCCCGGCAATGTCACCGACCACGTCACCGACGTCCGCGCCAGCGGGGAGAACGCCGGCGCCAAGGAGGTGAAGGGGAACCTCTTCGACGGCGAGCCCGCCACCAAGTGGCTGACGTTCGCACCGACCGGCTGGATCGAGTTCGAGCTGGACGAGCCGACGAAGATCGTCAAGTACGCCCTGACCTCGGCCAACGACCACGACGAACGCGACCCCGTGGACTGGACGCTGAAGGGCTCGGCGGACGGCGAGGACTGGCGGACGCTGGACACCCGCTCCGGACAGTCCTTCGCCGAGCGGTTCCAGACCAAGGCCTACGACCTCGCCGAGGCGGCCGAGTTCCGGTACTGGCGAGTGGAGTTCACCAAGAACAACGGTGCGGGCGACGCGCTCCAGCTGGCCGAGATCCAGCTGTCCACCGGCATCGCGGACCCCATACCGGAGGACATGCTCTCGCTCGTCGACCGGGGCCCGAGCGGCTCACCGACGGCGAAGGCGGACGCCGGCTTCACCGGCAAGCGCGCCCTGCGGTACGCGGGCCGGCACACCGCCGACGGCCGGGCGTACTCGTACAACAAGGTCTTCGACGTGAACGTGAAGGTCGAGCGCCGCACGGAGCTGTCGTACAAGATCTTCCCGTCGATGGCGGACCGGGACCTCGACTACGACGCCACGAACGTCTCCGTCGACCTGGCCTTCACCGACGGCACCCACCTGAGCGACCTGGGCGCGACGGACCAGCACGGCTTCCCGCTGTCGCCGCGCGGCCAGGGCGACTCCAAGGTGCTGTACGTCAACCAGTGGAACAGCGTGCGCTCCGCGATCGGCTCGGTCGCCGCCGGCAAGACCGTCGACCGGATCCTGGTGGCCTACGACTCCCCTAAGGGCCCGGCGAAGTTCCGCGGCTGGCTGGACGACGTGGCGCTGAAGCGGGTGGAGCCCGAGCGGCCGAAGGCCCATCTGTCCGACTACGCGGTGACCACCCGGGGCACCAACTCCAGCGGCGCCTTCTCCCGCGGCAACACCTTCCCCGCGACGGCCGTGCCGCACGGCTTCAACTTCTGGACGCCGGTCACCAACGCCGGTTCCACCAGCTGGCTGTACGACTACGCGAGCGGCAACAACGACGACAACCTGCCGACGGTCCAGGCGTTCAGCGCGAGCCACGAGCCGAGCCCCTGGATGGGCGACCGGCAGACCTTCCAGGTGATGCCGTCGGCCGCCTCCGGCACCCCGGACACCGGCCGTGAGGCGCGCGAGCTGGCCTTCCGGCACGAGAACGAGACCGCCCGGCCGTACTACTACGGGGTGCGGTTCGAGAACGGCGTGAAGGCCGAGATGGCGCCGACGGACCACGCCGCGATGATGCGCTTCACCTTCCCCGGTGACGACGCGAGCGTGCTGTTCGACAACGTCAACGACCAGGCGGGGCTGACCCTCGACAAGGAGAACGGCACCTTCACCGGCTACTCCGACGTCAAGTCCGGGCTGTCCACGGGCGCGACCCGGATGTTCGTGTACGGCGAGTTCGACCGGAAGGTCACCGACGGCGGCGCCGAGGGCATCAAGGGGCACCTGCGTTTCGACGCGGGCGCGAACCGCACGGTCACGCTGCGCCTGGCCACGTCCCTGATCAGTGTCGACCAGGCGAAGGACAACCTGCGCCAGGAGATCGGCCGGACCACCACCTTCGACAAGGTCAAGCGGGACGCGCAGCGCCAGTGGGACCGCATCCTCGGCAAGGTCGAGGTGGAGGGCGCCACACCGGACCAGCTGACCACGCTGTACTCCAGCCTCTACCGGCTGTACCTGTACCCGAACTCGGGCTTCGAGAAGGTCGGCGGGAAGGACCGGTACGCCTCGCCGTTCTCGAAGATGGAGCGTCCCGACACCCCGACGCACACCGGCGCGAAGATCGTGGACGGCAAGGTGTACGTCAACAACGGCTTCTGGGACACCTACCGGACCACCTGGCCGGCGTACTCCTTCCTGACGCCCTCCAAGGCCGGTGAGCTGGTCGACGGGTTCGTGCAGCACTACAAGGACGGCGGCTGGACCTCCCGCTGGTCCTCCCCCGGGTACGCGGACCTGATGACCGGCACCTCCTCGGACGTGGCGTTCGCGGACGCGTACGTCAAGGGGGTCGACGGCTTCGACGCGGAGGCCGCCTACGACGCGGCCGTGAAGAACGCCACCGTGGTGCCGCCGTCGTCCGGTGTGGGCCGCAAGGGCATGGCGACCTCGCCGTTCCTCGGCTACACCGGCACCGAGACGCACGAGGGCCTGTCGTGGGCGCTGGAGGGATACCTCAACGACTACGGCATCGCCAGGATGGGCGAGGCCCTGTACAAGAAGACGGGCGACAAGCGGTACCAGGAGGAGTCCGCCTACTTCCTCGACCGCGCCCGGGACTACGTCAACCTCTTCGACTCCGAGGCCGGGTTCTTCCAGGGCCGCGACGCCAAGGGCGACTGGCGGGTGGAGTCCTCCAAGTACGACCCGCGGGTCTGGGGTTACGACTACACCGAGACCAACGGCTGGGGGTACGCCTTCACCGCGGCGCAGGACAGCCGGGGCCTGGCGAACCTGTACGGCGGCCGGAAGGGACTGGGCGACAAGCTCGACGAGTACCTGTCCACGCCCGAGACGGCCTCACCGGAGCTCAAGGGCTCCTACAACGGGGTCATCCACGAGATGATCGAGGCGCGGGACGTCCGGATGGGCATGTACGGCCACTCCAACCAGGTCGCCCACCACGCCCTGTACATGTACGACGCGGCCGGGCAGCCCTGGAAGACGCAGAAGAACGTGCGCGAGGTGCTGTCCCGCCTCTACACGGGCAGCGAGATCGGCCAGGGCTACCACGGCGACGAGGACAACGGCGAGCAGTCGGCCTGGTACCTGTTCTCCTCGCTCGGCTTCTACCCGCTGGTCATGGGCAGCGGTGAGTACGCCATCGGCTCCCCGCTGTTCACGAAGACGACCGTGCACCTGGAGAACGGCCGCGAACTGGTCGTCAAGGCGCCGAGGAACAGCGCGAAGAACGTGTACGTGCAGGGACTGAAGGTCAACGGCAAGCGGTGGAACTCCACGTCGCTGCCGCACTCGGTGATCGCCCGGGGCGGGGTGCTGGAGTTCGACATGGGTCCGCGCCCGTCGTCGTGGGGAACCGGCAAGGACGCGGCGCCGGTGTCCATCACCCAGGACGACAAGGTGCCCACGCCCCGCAAGGACGCCCTGAAGGGCGCGGGCGCGCTGTTCGACGACACGTCGGCGACCGGCGCCACGGTGACCGCCGTGGACCTTCCCGTCACCGGGGCCACCGAGGCGGTGCAGTACACACTGACCTCCTCGGGCCGTGCCGGGGCCCCGACGGGCTGGACGCTGCAGGGCTCGGCCGACGGGGAGACCTGGACCGACCTGGACAGCCGGACCGGTGAGTCCTTCCGCTGGGACCGGCAGACCCGCGCCTTCTCGGTGGCGAAGCCGGGGTCCTACGCCCACTACCGGCTGGTGCTGAGCGGCGAGGCGACCCTGGCGGAGGTGGAACTGCTGAGCTGATCACGGCTCCCGGTTCCCGGGGCGGGTCCGGACGGCGTCCGGGCCCGCCCCTTCCGGGCGGACGAGGCGGGAGGGTCCCCGCGGCGGGTTCCGGTCCGATCGTGGGAGCGCTCCCACCTCGTCCGAGGGGACGGTATCGCCGCCTGCCGCCGTTGTAAACGGCCGGAGCGCGGCCGTCGCCGCCGGTGCGGCCCTCGTGGCGGGGTGTGCGGGGGGGGGTCGGTCGCCGCGCCGACGGGGTGCGCGCGCGGTCGGTCGCCGCGCCGGCGGGGTGGCGGGCCCCGCTGCCGGGGGACCCGGCGCCGGCCCGGCGCGGGCCGGGGCGGGCGTGTGCTGGGGCGGGCGTGGGCCGGGGCCGGCGTGGGCCGGGTCGGGTGTACGCCCGGGCAGGCGTGTGCCGGGGGGGTGGGTGTAGGCCCGGGAGGGCCTGTGCCGGGTCGGCCGTGTGCCGGGTCGGCCGTGCGCCCGGTCAGCCGTGCGCCCGGTCAGCCGTGTGCCCGGGGGTCTCCGTCCGGACGGAGCCGGTGTTCGATCTCGGTGGCGGTCCGCTGTCCCTCGAAGAGGGCGACGGTCGACAGCAGCGCGCGCTGTCCGTCCGGCCGGCGCAGGGCGGCACGCGCGATCGCGACCACGTCCTCCCGCTGCCGGACGCCCCTCAGGTCGATCCGGCGGTCCAGGAACTGCTCCAGCGCGGTGGCGAACTGCTGACGTCCGGGCGCGTCCTCCATGCACGGCAGCCCGGCGAGCGCCTCGGTGAGCAGCAGGAGCACCGCGGGTGCGGGCGGCGGTGCCGCGGGGACCGGACCGGGCGGCGGAGGGGGCGGCGTGCCGCTCCCGGGGGTGTCCGGCAGGGGCCCGCGGACCGACCGCGCCACCACGACCCGGTGTTCCACCTCGGCCCACAGCTGCGGGCGCTGCCCGGCACCGGCGTCCCGCAGCTCCTCGTAGACGAAGTCGTAGAGTTCGCGCACGTCGATCACGCCGTCCCGGTCGCGGTCCGCCTCGCCGGTGCGCAGGCCCCTGACGAGGGCTCCGGTGAACCGGGAGGGCTCGGGGTCCAGTTCGGTGATCCGCTCGCCCTCCCAGGCGTACTCGGTGCGGTTGGTGGCGGTGAGCACCACGCGGCCGTGTCCGCCGAGTTCGTCCCTGACGTGGACCGCGGTGTCTCCCTTGGTACCGGTCAGGAAGGCGCCGCTGTAGCAGCAGTCCAGGACCAGGACGATCGACCGGGCCCGGCACCGGTTCATCTGCCGGCGCACGAACTGGGCGGTCACCGAGGTGGAGGCGAGCAGCCGGCGGTCGGTGTCGGCGGCGGCGAAGTGCAGTTCGCCGTTGTCGTTCTTGAGGCCGTGGCAGGACAGGTGCAGCAGGAGCAGGTCGTCGCGGCGGCGGTCGAGGAAGAAGCGCTCGACGGCCCGGGTGACCTCTTGGTGGGCCCCGTCGACGATCGTGTCGACCTGGAAGTCGCCGATCCGCGGGTCCCCGAGCACCTCCGCCAGGGCCGGGGCGTCCCTGGCGGGCGACCGCAACTGGCCCAGGGTCCAGTCACGGTAGGTGCCGGTGGCGACGAGCAGGGCGTGGCGGCCTGCGGACATGGCCGGCGCGCCCGTCAGCCGTCCTGGCCGTCGGCCGGTTCCCGCTCCTGGTCGCGTGCGGCCAGGAACGCCTCGATGAGCCGTTGCTGGTCCGCGGGGGAGACGGCCTCCAGTTCCAGGCTGTCCTCGCCCAGCGTGATGCTGACCGTGCGGACCGGGCGGGTCTCGATCCAGGTGCGCACCAGGTCGACCGCCGAGCGCAGCACGAAGGGGGCGGCGGTCACGACGAGCACCCCGACGGCGAGGGCGTCGGCCGGCTTGGCTCCGGCGGGGACCGCCCCGGAGCGGTCCAGTTCGACGCGGTCGACGTCCAGTTCGAGCAGCCGCTCACGCAACTGGAGTGTCAGCGCGTCGAGTTCCTCCTGGTCGCTGTCCCGGCCACCGGCCAGGACAAGATGCATGCGCTGCGTGCGGCTCACCGCCACCCCCGTCGTCCGGCGAGGTTTCAGCGTACCGCCGGGTGCGACGACGGGGGCCGCATCCCCGACAACGGGAATGCGGCCCTCGACTGCCGTGCGCTGCCGCCTACTTGCGGATCAGGCTGCGCAGCACGTACTGCAGGATGCCGCCGTTGCGGTAGTAGTCCGCCTCGCCGGGGGTGTCGATGCGGACGACCGCGTCGAACTCGACGCCGGTGTCGGTGGTGACCTTCACCGTGCGCGGGGTGGTGCCCTCGTTGAGCTCGGTGACGCCGGAGACGGAGAAGCTCTCCTCGCCGGTCAGGCCGAGGGACTCGGCGGTGTGGCCCTCGGGGAACTGCAGCGGCAGGACGCCCATGCCGATGAGGTTCGAGCGGTGGATGCGCTCGTAGGACTCGGCGATGACGGCCTTGACGCCGAGCAGCGCGGTGCCCTTGGCGGCCCAGTCGCGGGAGGAGCCGGAGCCGTACTCCTTGCCGGCCAGGACGACGAGCGGGATGCCCTGCTCGATGTAGTTGCGGGAGGCGTCGTAGATGAACGACACCGGACCGCCGTCCTGGGTGAAGTCGCGGGTGTAGCCGCCCTCGGTGCCCGGCGCGATCTGGTTGCGCAGGCGGATGTTGGCGAACGTACCGCGGATCATGACCTCGTGGTTGCCGCGGCGCGAGCCGTAGCTGTTGAAGTCGCGGCGCTCGATGCCGTGCTCCGTGAGGTACTTGCCGGCCGGGGTGTCGGCCTTGATGGCGCCGGCCGGGGAGATGTGGTCGGTGGTGACCGAGTCGCCCAGCTTGGCGAGCACACGGGCGCCGGTGATGTCCTCGACCGGGGCCGGCTCCATGCCCATGCCCTCGAAGTACGGGGGCTTGCGCACGTAGGTGGACTCGGCGTCCCACTCGAAGGTGTCACCGGTCGGGATGGGCAGCGCCTGCCACTGGGCGTCACCGGCGAAGACGTCGGCGTAGGACTTGGAGAACATGTCCTCGCCGATGGCGTTCGCCACGACGTCGTTGACCTCGGCCTCGGAGGGCCAGATGTCCTTCAGGAAGACCGGGTTGTTGTCCTGGTCGTGGCCGAGGGCCTCGCGGGTGATGTCCACCTTCATGGAGCCGGCGAGCGCGTAGGCGACGACCAGCGGCGGGGACGCCAGGTAGTTCATCTTGACGTCGGGGTTGATCCGGCCCTCGAAGTTGCGGTTGCCGGAGAGCACCGAGGTCACCGCGAGGTCGTGCTCGTTGACCGCCTGGGAGACCTCGTCCGGCAGCGGGCCGGAGTTGCCGATGCAGGTGGTGCAGCCGTAGCCGACCAGGTTGAAGCCGACCTTGTCGAGGTAGGGGGTCAGGCCCGCCTTCTCGAAGTAGTCGGTGACGACCTTGGAGCCCGGGGCGAGGGTGGTCTTGACCCACGGCTTGCGGGTCAGGCCCTTCTCCACCGCCTTCTTGGCCACCAGCGCGGCGGCGACCATGACGTACGGGTTGGAGGTGTTGGTGCAGGAGGTGATGGCCGCGACCGTCACCGCGCCGTGGTCGAGCGTGTAGGTCGTGCCGTCGGGGGCGGTGACCTCGACCGGGTGGGAGGGCGCGCCGTTGGAGATGGCCGGGGCGTCGGAGGCCGGGAAGGACTCCTTGCTGGCCTCGTCGACGTCGCCGCCGTCCTTGACGTAGTTGCGCACGTCCTGGGCGAACTGGGCCTTGGCGTCGGCGAGGACGATGCGGTCCTGCGGGCGCTTCGGGCCGGCGATGGAGGGGACGACCGTGGACAGGTCCAGCTCGAGCTTCTCGGAGAAGTCCGGCTCGGCCTTCGGGTCCAGCCAGAGGCCCTGCTCCTTGGCGTACGCCTCGACGAGGGCGACCTGCTGCGGGGAACGGCCGGTCAGACGCATGTAGTTGAGCGTCTCGTCGTCGATCGGGAAGATCGCGGCGGTGGAGCCGAACTCCGGCGACATGTTGCCGATGGTGGCGCGGTTGGCCAGGGAGGTGGCGGCGACGCCCTCGCCGTAGAACTCGACGAACTTGCCGACGACGCCGTGCTTGCGGAGCATCTCGGTGATGGTGAGCACCAGGTCGGTGGCGGTGGTGCCCGGCTTGAGCTCGCCGGTCAGCTTGAAGCCGACGACACGCGGGATCAGCATGGAGACCGGCTGGCCGAGCATGGCGGCCTCGGCCTCGATGCCGCCGACGCCCCAGCCGAGGACGCCGAGGCCGTTGACCATGGTGGTGTGCGAGTCGGTGCCGACCAGGGTGTCGGGGTAGGCCTTGCCGTCACGGGTCATGACGACGCGGGCCAGGTGCTCGATGTTCACCTGGTGGACGATGCCGGTGCCGGGCGGGACGACCTTGAACTCGTCGAAGGCGGTCTGGCCCCAGCGCAGGAACTGGTAGCGCTCCTTGTTGCGGCCGTACTCCAGGTCGACGTTCACCTTGAAGGCGTCGTTCGTGCCGAACTTGTCGGCGATGACGGAGTGGTCGATGACCAGCTCGGCCGGCGCCAGCGGGTTGATCTTCGCCGCGTCGCCGCCGAGCTCCTTGACGGCCTCACGCATGGTGGCGAGGTCGACGACACAGGGAACGCCGGTGAAGTCCTGCATGATCACGCGCGCCGGCGTGAACTGGATCTCCTGCGACGGCTGCGCCTGGGAGTCCCAGCCCCCCAGGGCACGGATGTGGTCGGCGGTGATGTTGGCGCCGTCCTCGGTGCGGAGCAGGTTCTCCAGCAGCACCTTCAGGCTGTAGGGAAGGCGCGCGGAGCCCTCGACCTTGTCCAGCCGGAAGATCTCGTACGACTCGTCGCCCACCTGCAGCGTGCTGCGGGCGTCGAAGCTGTTCGCCGACACGACAGTCTCCTTCATTGATGTGCGCGTACGTCCCACCGCATCCTGCCGCCACGCCGCCCTGGCCGATCCGCTAAGGTAAGGCTAAGTTAGGTAACCCTCACCAGGGTGGCGGCTGCGGTGCGCCTCGGCAGATATCTCGATGTCGAGATAACTCTAGTACACGTGGACGGAATGGTCATGCCCGGGCCCGGCCGACGGCCCCCGCCGCGCGCGGCCCGGCCCGGTCGTACGGACTGCTGCCGCCAGTCAACCCGCTCGCGGACGTGATCGCACCGGAGTCCGGAGCCCCCGGCCCGCGCACGGCCGGCCCGCGGCGGAGCCGCCTCACCCCTCCGGGTACCCGGAGAGCGCGCGGACATGGTCGCCGCCCTCACGCACGGCGGCGGAAGCCGGTCGCCTGTCACACGTCCGCACCTCCACTCCCCCACCTCCACTCCCGGCGGGAGCCATCCGCCAGCCATCAGTACGCCCGGACGGGGTAAGCGACTGAGACCGAGTCAGTTACCACGCAGAGGAGGCAGGGATGCCGCTCACGTTCCGCAAGAGCTTCCGGATCCTTCCGGGGGTGCGGCTCAACATCAACAAGCGCTCGTGGTCCATCACCACCGGCGGCAAGAACGGCCCCCGCCACACCCGCAGCAGCACGGGACGTCGTACGACATCGATGGATTTGCCCGGACCTTTCGGGTGGCGCCGGACCACGCGGTCCCGCTGAGGCGGGGGCCGCTGACGTCACATCACCCGAACGGACCCCCCAAGAGGCGCCATCTCATATCTGAGATAGCCTCAACCTCATGGCAGACGACTACCTCGTACGCATCGGCAAGCTCATCCGCGACGCCCGGCAACACCGCGGCTGGACGCAGACGCAGCTCGCCGAGGCGCTCGGTACCAGCCAGAGCGCCGTCAACCGCATCGAGCGCGGCAACCAGAACATCAGCCTTGAGATGATCGCCCGTATCGGCGAGGCGCTGGACAGTGAGATCGTCTCCCTGGGCTACGCCGGGCCCATGCATCTGCGGGTGGTGGGCGGCCGCCGGCTCTCCGGCTCCATCGACGTCAAGACGAGCAAGAACGCGTGCGTGGCACTGCTGTGCGCCTCGCTGCTCAACAGCGGGCGCACGGTGCTGCGCCGCGTCGCCCGCATCGAGGAGGTCTACCGCCTGCTCGAGGTGCTGCACTCCATCGGCGTGCGCACCCGCTGGATCAACGACGGCGTCGACCTGGAGATCGTGCCCCCGGCCGAGCTGGACCTCGCCGCCATCGACGCGGACGCCGCCCGGCGCACCCGCTCCATCATCATGTTCCTCGGCCCGCTGCTGCACCGCACGGACCGCTTCATGCTGCCGTACGCCGGCGGCTGCGACCTCGGCACCCGCACCGTCGAGCCGCACATGATCGCGCTGCGCCGCTTCGGCCTGGACATCGCGGCGACCGAGGGCCAGTACCACGCGGTGGTCGACCGCTCCGTCGCCCCCGACCGCCCGATCGTGCTGACCGAGCGCGGGGACACCGTCACGGAGAACGCGCTGCTCGCCGCCGCACGGCACGACGGCACCACCGTCATCCGCAACGCATCCTCCAACTACATGGTCCAGGACCTGTGCTTCTTCCTGGAGGCTCTCGGCGTCAAGGTCGACGGCATCGGCACCACCACGCTCACCGTGCACGGTGTGCCCACCATCGACGTCGACGTCGACTACTCCCCCTCCGAGGACCCGGTCGAGGCGATGAGCCTGGTGGCCGCGGCCGTCGTGACGGAGTCGGAGCTGACCGTCCGCCGGGTCCCGATCGAGTTCCTGGAGATCGAGCTGGCGGTCCTGGAGGAGATGGGCCTCGACCACGACCGCACGCCCGAGTACTTCGCCGACAACGGCCGTACGCGCCTGGTGGACCTCACCGTCCGGCCCTCCAAGCTGGAGGCGCCCATCGACAAGATCCACCCGATGCCGTTCCCCGGCCTGAACATCGACAACGTCCCGTTCTTCGCGGCGATCGCGGCGGTGGCCCAGGGCCAGACCCTCATCCACGACTGGGTCTACGACAACCGCGCCATCTACCTGACCGACCTCAACCGCCTCGGCGGGCGCCTCCAGTTGCTGGACCCGCACCGCGTCCTGGTCGAGGGCCCGACCCGCTGGCGCGCCGCGGAGATGATGTGCCCGCCGGCCCTGCGCCCGGCCGTCGTCGTCCTGCTCGCCATGATGGCGGCGGAGGGCACGTCCGTCCTGCGGAACGTGTACGTCATCAACCGCGGTTACGAGGACCTGGCGGAGCGGCTGAACTCGATCGGGGCGCAGATCGAGATCTTCCGGGACATCTGAGCCGAAGGCGCCGCCGCGGCCATGACGGCGGCCGGCCGCTCGATCAGGACGCTCCGGGGACGTTCCCCGGGGCGCCGCGAGCCAGGCCGCAGGTGTCGGAGTGCGATGCTCCGTCCCGGCCCTCCAGGCGTACGAGGACCTGGCCGTCGGCGTCCCGGTTGTAGGCGATGGTGCAGGTCAACTGGCGCAGGGCGGTGCTGTCCAGGTCTTTCAGGGCGAGGGGCAGGCGGGTGCTGACGCCGCCGTCCGGGGAGGGCTCGACCGCCACGCTCCCGCCGGGGCGGACCGCAGGGAGGGCGGTGCCGAGGCCGGCGGCCCGGTCCTCCTCGTCCGGGCCGGCGAGCAGAGTCGTGACGACCTTCTCCGTGGGCACCGGACCGGCGGTGTACGCGGAGTCCGACCCGGACGCGTAGGCGTCGCCGAACCCGGCCGAGGGCTCGGCCGGCCGGATCACCGGGCTCAGTCCCCCGTCGGGGGCACGGAAGAAGAGGAGCATCTCGGAGTCGAGGTCCAGGAAGGCCTGGACGGAGGCGGGACCGCCCGCCTCGACGACGTCGGTCGCCCGGATGCCGCAGGCGCCGAGCAGCGGTACGGCCGCCGCGAGGACCACCGCCGCACGGCTCCGGGTCCGGGCACGCCTCATCCGCCGGCCTCCTCCGCGTGCAGCGGTATGTCGACGGTGAAGACGGCACCGCCGCCGGGCCGGTTCCCGGCGCTGATCGTGCCGCCGTGCAGCTTCACGTTCTCCAGGGTGATCGCCAGCCCCAGGCCGCTGCCTGCCGAGCGGGTGCGGGCCGCGTCGGCCTTGTAGAAGCGGTCGAAGACGTGCGGGAGGGCCTCCGGGCGGATACCGGGACCGCCGTCCGTGACCTCGGTGATCAGTACGGTCGTGCCCGGGGAGCGTGCCTCGGTGCGCAGGGTCACCGTGACGGGCGCGCCGCCGTGTTTCAGGGCGTTGCCGACGAGGTTGGCGATCACCACGTCGAAGCGGCGCGGGTCGAGCCGGGCCCGGATGCCACCGGGCAGTTCGGCGCGGACCCGGTCGTCGGTCCAGTGGCGCTTCTGCAGGGTCTTGCGGACGGCCTCGCCGACGTCGACCTCGTCGACGTTGAGTTCGGCCGCGCGGGCGTCGAAGCGGGAGATTTCCATCAGGTCCTCGACCAGCACGGCGAGCTTCCCGGTCTCCGCGCTGACCAGCCGGACGGCGCGGGCGGTGTCGGCGTCCAGGCCGTCCGCGTCCTCGTCGAGGACCTCCGTGACGGCGAGCATTCCTGCGAGGGGGGTGCGCAGTTCGTGGGAGACGTCGGAGGCGAAGCGGCGGGCCCGTTCCTCCGCCTCGCGCAGTTCGCGTACGGACCGTTCCAGTTGGCCGGTCGACTCGTTGAAGGTGCTCGCCAGGTCCGCCAGTTCGTCGCTGCCGCGGACCGGGATCCGGGTGTCGAGCCGGCCGCTGCCCAGGCTCCGGGCCGCCCGGCGGAGGTCCCGCACCGGGCGCAGCACGCTCCGGGCCGCGATCAGGCCGGGTATCAGCGCGACGGCGAGGCCGGGCAGTGCGCCGTCCCGGGCGGCGACGAGAAGGGCGTCGACGTTGACCTGCTCGTCCGTCATCCGCATGACGGCGTAGAGGACGAGACCGCTGGGCAGCAGGCTGTCGGGGCTGGTCCTGAAGACGGTGGGCATGGCGATGGTCAGGTAGGGGACGCCGTCCTTGACGACCCGTTCGAAGCTGCCGCGGGGGTTGGCCCGTGCGGCGGCGCGCAGCTCGGGGGTGATGACGGTGGAGACGGGGTTCTCGCCGGAGGAGGCGCGGAGGGAGCCGTACTCGGCGAACACCACCCAGGGGCGCGGCTTGCCCTTGCGGGCGAGGTCGCGCAGGACCTCCTCGATGCCCTCCTCCCGCACGGGCAGGGCGAAGGCCGTCTGCTGGACGTGGTCACGGAACGACGAGACCGCGGTGTCCTGGGCGGTCTTCAACAGCGCGGTGCGGGCCTCGCGGTAGGTCAGCGCCGCCGTCGTCCCGGCGCTGACGGCGGCGACCAGCAGGAAGGCGAGCATCAGGCGGGTGCGCAGCCCGAACGCCCTGATCGGGAACCGCCTGTCGGTGGGCCTGTCACCGCGCCGTCCCCGGTCCTCGGCACGGCGCGCACGGCGGGGACCGGGGCCGGTGGTCACAGGGGTCCGAAGCGGTAGCCGAAGCCCCGCAGTGTCTGCACGTAGCGCGGGCTGCCGGCCTCGTCCTCGATCTTGCCGCGCAGCCGGGCGACACACGCGTCGACCAGCCGGGCGTCGGCGTGGTAGCTGTGCTCCCAGACGTGCTCCAGCAGTTGCTGCCTGCTGAACACCTGCTCGGGGGCGGCGGAGAGGTGCAGCAGCAGCTTGAGCTCCGAGGGGGCGAGCGCGAGCGGCCGGCCGGCTTTGGTGACGGTCAGTCCGGTGCGGTCGATGGTGAGGGCGCCGTGGACCTCGACGGCCGGACGCCCCGTTCCGCCGTCGTCCAGGCGGCGCAGTACGGCACGGATGCGGGCCTCGATCACCTCCGTGCGGGCGGGCTTGACGATGTAGTCGTCGGCACCGGCTTCCAGGCCGATGACGACGTCGAAGTCGTCGCCGCGTGCGGTGAGCATGATGATCGGCAGCTGGCTGCGCTCACGGACCTGCCTGCACACCTGCACGCCGTTCATGCCGGGCAGCATCAGGTCCAGCAGCAGCAGGTCGGGACGGAACGCGGCCAGGGCGGCGAGGCCGGCCTCGCCGGTGGCGGCAGCCCGTACCTCGTGGCCGCGGCGGCGCAGCCCGAGTTCGACCCCCTCGCGTACGGAGGGGTCGTCCTCGATGAGGAGCACGCGGGGCATCGGTGGTTCTCCCTCGGTGGTGGTCAGGTCCGGGTCCGTCTCCGGCGCAGGCGGGTCAGGAGCCCGTGGAGTTCGGCGAGCCGCAGCGGACGGGCGAGCAGGACGAAGGTCAGCGTGACGGCGGTCGCGCCGGCAAGGGAGGAGACCACCACTCCGGCCGGTGCGGTTCCCCGGACCGCGAGGTTGCCCAGCGCGGCGGCCGGGACGGCGGCGAGCACCAGCCGGGCGTGGGCACCGGCGGCGGACGACCGCCATGGGTGGGCGACGGCGAGCCGGCGGCTCAGCTCCCGGCCGGTGACCGCCCAGCCCGCGCACAGTGCCACGGAGTACGCCGCCGCCATGCCCGTCACGGCCCAGCGGGCCGGCAGCAGCTGTGCGGCGGCCACGGACAGTCCCGCGTTGAGGACGACGGTCACCAGGTTGAGCAGGAAGGGCGTGCGGGTGTCGGCGAGCGCGTAGAAGGCGCGGGAGAGGATGTACTGGCCCGACAGGGCGACGAGCCCCGGGGCGAAGGCCATGAGGATGCCGGCCATGGCGGCCGTGTCGGCGGCGCTGGTCCTGCCGTGTCCGAAGACGAGGGCCGTCACCGGCTGGGCCAGGGCGAACAACGCGCAGGCGGCGGGTACGACCGCAGCGGCGCAGACCCGCAGGACGTGGGAGACGTCCCGCCGCAGGGCGGCGGTGTCCCCGTCGGCGGCGGCCGCGCTCATCCGGGGCATCAGCGCGGTCACCACGGAGACCGTGATGATGCCGTGCGGTACGACCCACAGGACATACGCGTTGGTGTACGCACCGTATCCGGGACCGCCGTCGAGGCCGGCGCCGGTGGCCAGCCGGGTGGTGACCCCGTAGGCGGCCTGGTTGGCCAGGACCAGGAGCACCAGCCAG
Organism: Streptomyces pilosus; assembly: GCF_014649835.1. Taxonomy (GTDB): domain Bacteria; phylum Actinomycetota; class Actinomycetes; order Streptomycetales; family Streptomycetaceae; genus Streptomyces; species Streptomyces pilosus. The sequence continues at coordinate 336,387 of NZ_BMTU01000004.1, forward strand.
CCGGCCGACCGCAGGGGGCGGGTCAGTCCGCTGCCGCGCCAGTCGAAGCGGGCCCGCCAGCGGAAGCGGGCCGCGCGCAGCGCGGGGATCAGGGCGAGCGTCTGCACGGCGATGCCGGCGGTCGTACCCCATCCGAGCACGGCGGTCTCGGTCGCGGTGAGCGTGTACCGCGAGGTGTGGGTGTCCCCGCCGCCGCCCGTGGCCGACGCCAGATAGAGACCGAAGACGGTGATGACGACGACGTTGTTCAGGGCCGGCGCCCACATCGCCGCGCCGAACCGGCCCCGCGCGTTGAGCACTTGTCCGAGCAGCGTGAACAGACCGAGGAAGAGGATCTGGGGCAGGCAGTAGCGGGCGAACGCGACGGTCATGGCCGCCTGCCGGCCGGTGTAGTCGGTGTACGCGCCGACCAGGACGGGGGCCGCCCACACCGCAGTCGCGGTGATCGACAGCAGGGCGACCACGCAGACGGTGACGAGCCGCTCGGTGTAGGCGGCACCCCCGTCGTCGTGCTCCTTGGCGGCCTTGACCAGTTCGGGGACGAAGACGGCGTTCAGCGCGCCGCCGAGGAGCAGCATGTAGACGACGGCGGGCAGGGCGTTGCCGACCGCGTAGCCGTCGGCGGTCGGCCCGATGGTGCCGAGCGCCGCCGCGACCACGGCGGACCGGGCGAAACCGGTGGCCCGGGAGACGACGGATCCGGCTGCCATGACGGCACTGTGGCGTCCGGTGGAGACCGCCTCGGTCGTTCCGGCGCCGTCCCGGCCCGCCGGGGTGGCCCGCACCGTCCGCACGCTCGGCGTCGAGCCGTTCACCGGCGGTTCAGGTAGGCCTGGAAGGCACGGTGGAGGGTGTGGTTGGCGCTGCCCCCCAGGGCTGTCTCCCACTCCCCCAGCGTCTCGACGACGCGGCCTCCGGTACCGAGCTTCCAGCGCAGCAGTCCGTAGGCACGTTCCGCGGGGTCGAGGGTGGAGGGCACCCCGCGCATGTCGTAAACGTCGGCGCCGAGGGCGTGGGCATCCGACAGCATGCGCCACTGCAGGGCGTTGGAGGGCCGGACCTCGCGGCGGTGGTCGGCCGAGGCGCCGGTCTGGTACCAGGCCCGGCGGCCCACCGTGATCATCGTGTGGGCGGCGAGGACCTCTCCCCCGTGACGGGCCAGGTACAGCGTCATCCGGCCCGGCTCCTCGGCGTTGAGCGCCGCGTACTGACGCTCGTAGTAGGCGAGCGAGCGGCCGAGCCGGAACCCGTCGCGTCGCTCGGTGATGCCGAGCAGCCGGTGGAACTCCGGGAGTTCGGCCGCGCCGCCGACCACCACCTCCACTCCTTCCCTGGCGGCCCGGCGCACGTTGCGGCGCCACTCCTGGTTGAGCCCGGACCACAGGTCCTGCGTGGTGCGTCCCGCGAGCGGCACGCGGAAGACGTGCCGGGGCTGGGCGTCGCCGTCCGCCCCGGTCCCGTCGCCACCCGGGCGACGCCAGCCCCGGGCCCGCAGCCGGTCGGCGACGGCGGTGCCGAGCGGGTCGACCTCACTGGCGAGGACGTCGCCCAGACACCGGCCGGGGGCAGCGAGCGGCTTCAGCAGGGCGGCGTCCCAGCTCCGGTAGGCGGGCGAGGGACCGATGCGTACGGCGAAGGCTCCGGCACTCCGCAGGTGTTCCAGCAGCGGGTCGAGCCAGCCGTCGAGGTCGGGGTCGCTCCAGTCGGCGACGGGCCCTTCGGGCAGGTAGGCGAAGTACTTCCGTGTACCTCGGAGTTGACGGAGCAGCACCAGCGCCACGCCCTCCAGGGCGCCCGCCTCCGGATCCGGCCCCCAGCCGAGCAGCTGGGCCCGCCAGTCCTCCTTGACGTCGGCCCAAGAGGGAAGTTGCAGGAAGCCCGCGCCGAGGGACGCCCCTTCGGGGGACGCGAGGAAGGCGCGGTACGTCCGCGCGGTGATGGTGCGCAGGGTCGTGCCCCGGCCCCGTTCACGACCCACACGGCCGGGCGGAACAAGCAGCGCTGACACAGTCCGAGCCTCTCCTTCTCCCCGGGCCGGGCGGCGGGGACGCACAGGATGCTCACAGCGGTCCGTGACCGCTCCGTGCGGCGAATGTGACCGGACGACGACCGTTCCCCACCAGCCGCCGTCACACTGCCCCGTAGCGGCTGACCTCGGGTTTTCCGGCTCTACAGTCACGACATCGGCGCAACGCCCCGTCCCTTCCCGCCCTCCCCGGAGGTTCCGTTGTCACGCATACCCGTACGCACCCGTGCCCTCGTCGGAGCCGCCGTCGCGGCCGGCATGCTGGCGCCGCTCGCCGCCTGCTCCCCGGGCGGCTCCGCCGACGGCCCGAAGACCTCGGCGCGGCCGGGCGCCGCCGACCGGCCCGTCACGGTCACCGTCACGCCCAGGGGAGAACGGGCCCCGGCGGGCCGGCCCGTGCGCGTCGAAGCCGCGGGCGGCAGGCTCACCTCGGTGACCGTCACCGACACCGACGGGGGCCGGCTCGCCGGCCGGGTCGCCGCCGACGGCCGGTCGTGGGTCTCCCACCGCAAGGCCGTACCCGGCACGTCGTACGCGGTGACGGCCACGACCCGGACCGAGGGCGGCACCGAGGGCAGGAGCAGGGCGCGCTTCACCACGGCTCCGGCGGACAAGGTCAACAAGGTGGACTGGCGACCGGGCGCGCACACCACCGTCGGTGTCGCCCAGCCGGTCTCGCTGGTCTTCGACAACCCGGTCGAGGACAAGGCCGGCGTCGAGCGGCAGCTCAGGATCACCACCTCGAACGGCACCAAGGGCTCCTGGGGCTGGATCCGCGACTGGTCGGGCCGGGACCGGGTGGACTGGCGGCCCGCGACCTACTGGAAGCCCGGCACCCGGGTCACGCTGAACGCCGGGCTGAGCGGCACCGACTCGGGCGCGGACGGCGGCTGGTTCGTGCGCGACTACACGACCACCTTCACCATCGGCGCCCGGCAGATCGTCGAGGTCGACCTCGACACGCACCGGCTCACCCTGGTGCGCGACGGGGAGACGGTCCGGCGCATACCGGTCTCCGGAGGCACGCCCGGCGGTGACAAGCGCTCCTGGCGGGGGACGGCCGTGCTCATGGCCAAGGAGGGCACCATCAACATGAACTCCGAGACGGTGGGACTGGGCGACGCCTACGACAAGATGGTCGACCACTCGATGCGACTCACCTGGTCGGGCATGTACGCGCACGCCGCACCGTGGAACGCCCGCCACTTCGGCAGGGCCAACCGCAGTTCCGGCTGCATCGGAATGAGCGACGCGGACGCGGCCTGGTTCTACCGTCAGGTACGGCCCGGCGACCCGTTCGAGATCACCGGTGAGGACACCAAGGGCGTGGTCGCGCCCGGGAACGGCTTCGGCGCATGGAACCTCTCGTGGGCCGAGTGGCAGCGGAGGAGCGCACTGCGCTGAGAGGCGCTCGCACGGTCCCCCGCCCCCTCCCCGGGCTGTCGCGGCCGGCGGTCGGACAGTGCCCGTTCACCGTCCGCACCGCCCCTCGTTGGGCGGGGGAACAGTCCTGCGTCCGGGACGCCCGGGGCCGCCCCCGGGTCTGGTTGACTCCCCGCCCACCCCCCACCCCGTACGCGCACCCCTCCCGGGGTGCCGGACCGACGTGAGCGGAGCCATCCCATGTCCTTCGGACCGCAGCCCTGGCAGCACGGGCCGCCGCATCCCGGTGAACCCACGGCCCTCGCGCACCCTGCGGCGGAACACGAGCGGCAGGACGCCGACGAGGCGGCGCGGCTGGCCGTCGGACTGCGGCTCGGCCTGCGGATCGCCGCCGTCTGGCTGCTGTGGGTGCTGCCCGCCGCCGTCGCACCGGGCGTGTACGGCACACCCGTCGCCGGACCCGTGAGCCTCGGCGTGCTGCTGGCGGCGGTGCCGCTCGCGGTCGGGGTGCACGCGCTGGTGGCGTACGGGCGACGGGTCGACCGGATCGGGCCGCGGCCGGGCGCCCGGAGGTGGCCGTGACCGCGCTGCTCGATCCCTCCTCCCGGTCCCTGGTGTTCGCCGTGTTCTCGGTGTTCGTCGTGGTCTGCCTGATGCTGTGCGTCGTCACCGGCGCCGACGAGGACGACCGGGCACTCGTACGGTCCGACAGCCGCCGGCTGCGTTCCTGGCAGCAGGGCGTCGCGATGGGCGGCGACACCACCACGGTCGCCACGGTCACCGTGCTGGTGGGCATGGTGGCCACGTTCGGCTTCGACGGCCTCGGCGTCATGCTGGGCAGCCTGGTCGGGGTCATGCTGTTCCTGGTGCTGGTCGCCGAACCGCTGCGCAGGCACGCCTCGCTGACCGGCGCGGACCTGCTGGACGCGCGCGGCAGCGGCGGGCCCGCGGTGCGGGTCTCGTGGGGTCTGGTGACGCTGGTCGTCTGTTTCCCGCTGCTGGTCGTGCAGTTGGTGGTGGTCGGCAACGTCGCCGCGGCGCTCCTCGGCCAGCCGGGGATGCGCGGCGGCTGCATCGTCGTCATCGGCTGTGTGATGACGGCGCTGGCCGTCAGCGGCGGGATCAGGGGCACGGGTGTGGTGATGATCGCGAAGTCGGCGATCGCCCTGCCCGTGCTGGTGCTCGCCGCCGTGCTGGTGCTCGACCGCTTCGGCGGCGACGTCGGGCGGCTGCTCGACGCGGCCGCGCACGGCTCCGGGATGGGCGAGGCGTACCTGCGTCCGGGCGGCTACACCGGTGACGGGTGGGAGGGGGCCGTGAACCGGATCGGGCAGACCGTCGGCATGTCGATGGCCACGCTGGCGATGCCCGCCGTGCTGATGCGGGCGATCTCGACGAAGAGCCCGCGCGGAGCCCGCTCCGGCGGCCGCTGGATGCTGGGCGAACTGGTCCTGCTGTACGGCGCGCTGGCCGTCGTCGGTGTGGGCGCGGCGGCCCTGGCCGGCGAGGCGCTGCGCGAGGCCGGTCCGGCGGCGCAGGTGTTCACGCCGCTGGTGCTCGGGCGGGCGCTCGACAGCGGGGGTCTCCTCGTCGCTGCCCTGGCCTGTGTCCTCTTCCTCACCGCGCTCGCGGCCGTGGTGGACGTGACCCTCGCCGCCGGCATCGCCCTGGGACGGGACGTGCTGGGGGCGTACGGCACGACGGACGGTGCCGCTTCCCGGTGGTCGGCCGCCCTGACCGGGGCGGTGTGCTCGGTCGTGGCGGTCGTCGTCGCCGACTGGAACCTGGTGGTCGTCTCCACGCTCTGGCTCGCCGTCTGCGGCGCCGCCCTCGCACCCGTCCTGCTGTACGCCCTGTACTGGCCGGGGTTCACCGCCCGGGGCGCGCTGTGGTGCCTGTGGGGGGCGACGGCGCTGAGCATCGTGGCGCTCGCCCTGTCGCCGTACGTGTCCGGCGCGCCGGGGTCGATCTTCCCGGAGCGCGACTTCCGGATCTGGGACGTGACGATCCCGGGCCTGGTGACGGTGCCGGCCGCGTTCCTGCTGGGCTGGCTGGGCAGCGTCACGGACCCGCGCCGGGCGGCGGGCGGGGCGGCGGGGCCGGGGCGCCGCGAGGCGCTGGACACCGTCTGAGGCGTTCGTGTGCCGTCCGCCGGTGGCCTCCGGCGGACGGCAGGGCCGTCCGGGCGGTGCCGACGGCTCCGGACACCGGGGGCGCAGTCCGCGTGCCGCCCGCCGATGACTTCCGGCGGGTGGGACGGTCGTATCCGGTACACGCACCCGGATGTGGAGGACACCATGCCGCGGAAGATCACCGCCAGCCTGTTCATCTCGCTCGACGGCGTCGTCGAGGCGCCCGACCAGTGGCACTTCCCGTACTTCAACGACGAGATGGGCGCCACCGTGGACGCGGGCCTGACCACCGCGGACGTCATGCTCTTCGGCCGCCGGACGTACGACAGCTTCGCCGGTGCCTGGCCCGGGCGGGAGGCGGCCGGTGGCGAGGACGCCGGCTTCGCCAAGAAACTCGGCGACATGCGGAAGATCGTGTTCTCCCGTGGCCGGCTCGCCCCGGAGTGGCGGAAGACCGAGCAGGCGCGGGGGGAGGTCGCCGAGGTCGCCGCCGCGCTGAAGGGCGAGCCGGGCGGTGACATCGCGCTGAGCGGCTCCGTCTCCGTCGTCCGGCAGCTGCTGGCCGCGGGCCTCCTCGACGAACTGCACCTCCTCGTCCACCCCGTCGCCGTGCGCAGGGGCATGCGGCTGTTCGACGAGGGCGAGCCGTCGATCCCGCTCCGGCTGTTGATGTCCCGGACGTTCACGACGGGCGTGCTGCACCTGGTGTACGGGCCCGACACCGCGCCGCCGACGGGCGGTTACGAGGAGGCCGTCGCCACGCTCGGGGAGTGAGGGCCGGGGGCGGCTCCGGGGGGCGCCGCCGAAGCGGGGCGCGTCCGGAGGACGAACTCCGGCGTCCCGGGCAGCCGGGAGGAGTGCGGAGCCCCGGGCCCTGGGGACGCGGCGTACGGAGTCGTCCGGTGTACGCCGCTGGGTTCTCGGGCTCGACCGTCGACGACCCGACCAAAGCGCGGCTGACCAGCACCGGCGTCCGCCGGCACGGCCCGTCACCTGGGGGCGGAGCAGTTCCGCGCCGTGCGGGTCGCCGCCCCGGCCGGCCTCCATGCGCTCGGCTGCGTCCTGTACGGACTGCTGACAGGGGGCCACCGTTCTCCGCCCGGACCCCGTGTGGGCTCTCCGAGCACCACCTGCGCGCGACGGCCGCCCCCGCCCGGGCCCATGAGGCAGCACTGGCCCCTCTCACGCTCACGCCGGACGCCGCGGCCACCCTGCTCACTCCGCATCGGCAGGCGACGGACCGAACGCCCCTCGTACCTCGCCCTCGCCCTCGCCGTGGTGACGTGCTCCCCTAACCGCACGGTCCCCGAACCGGCCTGCCCGGTCGCGTAGCCGGCGGGCGGGCGCGCCGTACGGGCCGGATTCCGGTGACGGCCGTTCACCGTGCGCCGACGACCGGCCGTCACGTCCACGGCCTATGCCGTCACCGGGCTCGGGACGCGGGTGTGATGGAGAAGACCTGCTTCGCGCTCCCGTCGCAGGGCTCCGTCACCGCGGGTGCCGCGACGGACCTCCTGGCCCCGCTGATGCCCACGCAGCCACCGCCGACCACGTGGAGCACGTACTGATCGCCTCCGCCGGAATCGGACGGCTCGACGCGGAACCTGCTCGTCTTCTCGCAGGCGGTCCAGGGTTCCAGCAGGGCGGCCCCGGTGCGGGCGGTCACCGCGTTCAGACACCCCTTGTCGTGGTCGGGGTGGAACCACTGCACGCGGAACGTGCCTCCCCCAGCGGGGATCAACTCGGTCTCCTGGGGCGCGACGTCCTCGCACGGACGCTGCACGGCCACCAGCGAGTCGTACCCTTCGGCGAGCCCGTCGGTCAGACACAGGCCGTCCGCCACGACCGGGCGGATCTCCACGGGACCCCGCGGCAGGACGATCCGCTTTCCCGGAGACGCGGACGCGCCCGCTCCGCCCTTCCCCGGACCGTCCGAACCGCCGGGCGGGCCGACGATCCACACGGTGGCGGCCACCAGGGACAGCACGACGAACCCCAGCAGGGGCAACAGGGGCACCCGGCGCCACCCCGGTCCACGAGGGGCGTGCGGGCCCGGTGCCACCGGCTCGTCCCGGTCGCCGGCCGAACCCGCCCCGCGGCTGACGGCTCTCTCCCGGGCCTCCAGCCACTCCCGCTCCCGCTCCCCGTCCCCGCAGGCCCGGACGAACGCGGCCACCAGCTCGGGACGCGGCGTGACCTTCCCGCCGAGGACGTCCGCCAGCGTGCTGCGCGCCAGTGTCTCCCCGCGCTCGGCGGCGCGTTTCTCGAGCTGCCGGTACGTCAGCCCCGACCGCCTCTTGAGGTGCCGCATGGCAGCGGCCAGCTCGTCCGTATCACCGACCCGCTGCGGATGAATCTCCCCCGTGTGCGCCATGCGTCCAGCGTGTGCCGTCCCGCCGCACGCGGACAATACCGATTCCGGTCCTTCGCCGCGCGTGCCGGACAGGATCCGGACAAGCCTCTGACCTGCCCGGACAGCGAAAACTTGTCCGGGACAGATCTTGCTGTTGCCGCGGCCGGCTCCGTACCCACAAGCTCGGATCAGTCCGGCGGCGGGCCCCGACGAGGTCCGCGCACCGACCGATGCCGCGCCGTACGCGGAACGGAACCGAGCCGGGCGATCCCACGCACCACACGAAGGAAACGGAGGACAGGCATGCTCGTACAACTGCGGACGATCTCGGACCGGCTGCTCGACAAGGTGGCCCCGACGACGAGTGCGTCGGCGGCCGACTGCTGGCAGAGCGAGTGCATCTACCGCCGCTGCGAGGGACGCACCACCACGCTGATGTGGTACGAGCTCTGCGAGGACTACCAGCGGGTCGGTTACTGCGGCTGCCGCATGTAACGGGCTCTGCCCATCACGTACCACCGCACCTGCAAGGCACCGGCTCCGCCCGGCCCACACCGGGCGGAGCCGGTCCGCGGGGACCCGCCGGTCCTCCGCCCCAGCGCCCCAGCGCCCCAGGTGCTCAGTCGACGGGAGGGGTTCTCGTTCCGATGAACTACGTGATCGTCAGCGGCCGGGTCCTGCTGGGCCTCGTCTTCCTGTGCTCGGTCGTCGGCAAGGTCCGCTCCGCGGAGGCGTACCAGGCCTTCCGGCTCGCCGTGGCACAACTCGCCCCGCCCCTGCGGCGCGGGACGAAGGCTGTGGCGCCCCTGGTGATCGCCGCCGAGGCAGCCGTGCCGGCGGCGCTCGTCGTCCCCGCGACCGTGAACCTCGGCTTCGCGACGGCCACGGCTCTGCTCCTGGTGTTCACCCTCGCCCTGGCCGGGGTGGTGCGGCGGAAGGGAAGCGCCGCTTGCCACTGCTTCGGCGGCTCGGAACCCGTGGCCCCCCGGCACGTGGCGCGCAACGTGCTGCTGGTGGGCGTGGCCCTCGCCGGACTGGTGGGAGGGTTCACCACGGCGGAGACGGCGGCCGGCTCACCGGCGGGACTGCTCCTGGCCGTCGGCGGCGGGGCACTCCTGGCGCTGTTCACGGTGACCCTCGACGACCTGGCCCACCTGTGGGGCCCGGTGGACATCGAGGAGGCCGGAGCATGACGTGGGCTCCCGCCGTACTCACGGCACTCGGCGTCGGGTGCGCGGTGGCCGGCGCGGTCGCGCTGGTCCGCTGCCGGTACGTCGTCGTCACCGTGGAGGGCGACAGCATGACCCCCACCCTCGCCGACGGGGACCGGGTCGTGGTCCGCCGCACCCGGCTCGCCGCGGTCCGCAGCGGCCAGCTCGTCGTGTCCGGGCCACCCACCGGTGAGCGCTGGAACCACCTCCCCCTGCCCGCGTGGCTGATCAAACGTGCCGCCGCCGTCCCCGGGGACCGCGTGCCGAAGGACGCGGGGCCCGCGCTGCGGGTCCTGGCCGAGGACCGCGTGCCGGACGGACGACTCGTGCTGCTCGGGGACAATCCCCGGCGCAGCCTGGACTCCCGCCACTGCGGCTACTTCACCTCCGGCCAGCTCCTCGGCGTCGTCGTCCGCCGGCTCCCGCGCGCGGCGGCCGGTGACGGCCGTCCCCTCCCACCGCCCGGCCACGACGGCCGGACCGTTCCCGGAAGGATCAACCCGCCATGGCGTACCTGACCGCCGTCGTGACGCTGTTCGGCCTGCTGAGCATCGCCAATCTGATACTGACCCTGGGGGTCGTCCGACGGCTGCGCGCCCAGCGGGACGGCTCCCCGCCCGCCGCGAAGGGCGACCCGTTCCAGGGTTCGGGACTCTCCGTCGGTCAGCGCGTCGGCGGCTTCTCCGCGCACGACACCGAGGGCAGGCCGTTGACCAGGGACAGCCTGCGCGAGGGAATGCTCGTGGCGTTCCTGTCCCCGGGCTGCCTTCCCTGTGAGGAACTCCTGCCGAGCGTGGTGGAGTCGGCCCGGGCGGCGGGACCGGGCCGGGTCCTGGCCGCCGTGGTGCTGAACGAGGACGACGGAGCGCGGCCCGACGCGTTCGTCGCCGCGTTGTCGCCGGTGGCCACGGTCGTCGTGACGCGCCTCGACGGCGAACTGGCCCGGGCCTTCGACATCCAGGGCATGCCGACCGGCGTCCGCATGGGCCGCGAGGGCCGCATCGCGGACAGTGGCCGCGCCCTGCTCCGCGTTCCGCACCCGACGAGGGCCGGTGCATGAGCGGGCGGACCGGCAAGGGACCGGGCCGGCGGACCGGCGGCGACGAGGGGCGTCGCGCGGACGGCGGGAAGGAGCAGCTCGCGCCGCGCGAAGCGGTCGCCGCCGCCCGCGGTGCGGCGGCGCTCGCCTGGCGGTCGGCGCCCGCGCATCTGACGGGCCTCGTGGCCGTCGCCGTGGCTGCCGCCGGGGTGCCCGTGGCCGTGGCCTGGCTCACCCGGCTCGTCCTGGACCGGCTGACCGGTGCCGGCCAGGCGACTCTGCTCGGGCTGGCCCTGGGGCTCGGGGCGCTGGGGCTGATGGCGGCACTGCTGCCGCATGTCAGCCAGTACCTGGGCGCACGGCTCAACCGGGCGGCGGGGACGCGGGCGGTGGACCGGCTCTTCACGGCCGTCAACTCCTTCGGCGGACTGGCCAGGTTCGAGGATCCGCGGTTCCAGGACCGGCTGCGGATGGCCCAGTCCGCGGGCAGTCAGACCGTCGGCCGCGTCGTGGAGACCGGGCTGAGCATCGCCGGCGGGACCCTGGGCGTCGTCGGGTTCGTCGTCGCGCTCTTCGTCATCAGCCCGGCGATGACCGGGCTCGTCGTCGCGGCGGCCGTGCCCGCGCTGGTCGCCGAGCTCCGGCTGTCCCGCCGCCGCGCGAAGAGCGCCTGGCGCATCAGCTCGGCGCAGCGCAGGGAGTTCTTCTACCAGTCCCTCCTGTCGAGCCTGGACGCGGCCAAGGAGATCCGGCTGTTCGCGGCCGGGGACTTCTTCAAGAAGCGGATGCTCGACGAAAGGCGCACGGCCGACGCCGAACGGCAAGCAGTGGAGCGCAGGGAGCTCGTCACCCAGTCCGGTCTCGCCCTGCTCGGCGCGTTCGTCGCCGGCGGCGGACTGGTCTGGGCGGTACTCGCGGCGCGGCAGGGGCGGTTGACGGTCGGCGACGTCTCGATGTTCGTGGCCGCCGTCGTCGGCGTGCAGGGCGCGCTGTCCGGCCTCGTCGGTTCCCTCGCCGACGGGCACCACCAACTCCTGCTGATGAAGCACTACATGGCGGTCCTCCGGGCCGACCCCGATCTCGGGCCGCCGGCCGGCCTCACTCCCCTGGACCGGCTCCCCGCACTGCGCCGGGGCATCGAGTTGCGCGACGTCTGGTTCCGGTACGGCGACGACAGCCCCTGGGTGCTGCGCGGCGTGAACCTGTTCATCCCCGGCGGCACGGCCGTCGCCCTGGTCGGGCACAACGGCGCCGGGAAGAGCACCCTGGTCAAGCTGCTGTGCCGGTTCTACGACCCGACCCGGGGCGAGATCCTGTGGGACGCGGTCGACATCCGCCGGGTACCCGTGGACGCCTTGCGCCGCCGGCTCGGCGCGGTGTTCCAGGACTACATGAACTACGACCTCACCGCCGGGGAGAACATCGCCGTCGGTGACGTGCGGGCGCTCGGTGATCCGGCGAGGCTGGCCACCGCCGCGCGGGAGGCCGGTGCGCACGACGTGGTGGCGAGGCTGCCGCACGGGTACGACACCATGCTGAGCCGCGTCTTCGCCGCCGGCGGCGCCGAGGACGACGCCGGGGCCCTGCTCTCCGGAGGCCAGTGGCAACGCCTCGCCCTGGCCAGGGCGTTCCTGCGCACGGACCCGGACCTGCTCATCCTGGACGAGCCGAGTTCGGGCCTGGACGCGGAGGCCGAGCACGACATCCACCTGCGGCTCCGGCGGTACCGGGCGGGCCGCACCAGTCTCCTGATCTCGCACCGGCTCGGCGCGGTCAGGGACGCCGACCGGATCGTGGTGCTGGCCGGGGGCCGGATCACCGAGGAGGGCTCCCACGCGGAACTGCTCGACGAGGACGGCACGTACGCCCGGCTCTTCACCGTCCAGGCCGACGGCTACCACCGCTGACGCCTCCCGCACCATGGTGGAACCGACGGCGCCCGACCCGGCCCGGTCGGCGCGGGCACGAGGGCGGAGCGGCGGTGCTCACCAGACCTTCGCCGCCTCCTCCACGGACCGCGTCCCCGCCCCCGCCCCCCGCGGACACCGGACCACTCAGCACCACCGGACGCGGCCCGACCCCCGGCACCACATGGGCCGACAGTGGGACTGTGTTGTCCAGCCGCCTGGCGGCAGGACCGTCCGGGCGGACCTGCTCGACACCAGTCCCTGATCACTTCGACGGCCAACCGCGCCGGGTTGAGTCGCGGAACGATATTCAGGGCCTTCGCCCGCGACCGCGCTGGGGCCGCACCCTTACTCCGCTGCCCTTAGGCCTCCACGGGCAGCGCGGGGAACACGACCACCGAGCCGTCCCGGTCGCGGGCGATCTCGATCGCCACGTCCGTCGGGCGGCCGTTGAGTGCGACGCCGTCGCCCAGGCGGCGGATCTGGTATGACGCGCGCAGGAGCCGGTCGACCTCACCGGTCGTGAAGACGGGGCGCTTGCTGTTGGGGCGCGCCAGCTCCAGCGTCGACAGGCGCACCAGCACACTGGCGATGCCCGACTCCAATGCTTCGAGACGCAGTTCGTCATCCTTCAGGGCGCGGGCGAAATTCTCGAACAGGTTGTCGGGCTCGCTCTGGGCTCGCTCCACCGCCTGAAGGACGTTGACGCGCCGCTTCAGCGCGATGGCCAGCGAGGCCAGTTCGAGGTGGGTGCGGAACGTACCGCCCTGGTCGTCCACGCCGGGGAACGAATCGGCCAGCGTGCCGATCTCGACGGGCTCGCCGGCGGGCAGCTTGCCGAGCGCGCTCCGCCAACGGGCCAGACGGATGTCGGCCTTGCTCAGTGCCGTGTCGATGGTGTGTACCGCCGAGTCGAGTCCCAGCGAGACGCCCAGCTTGCCTTGGTCGAGCAGGATGGCCGTGGCCTTGTCGACGGCGGGACGGCAGCCGTTGAGTGCGCTGTGCTCGTCGTCGAGCTTGTCGGCCTGCAGCTGCTCCAGCAGGTCCGTGATGTGCGCGATGGCCTGCTGCCGCTTGCGGTCGGCGTGCGCGCTCACCCCGACGGCCACCGCCATCAGCACGAGCGGAGCGGCCACAGTGAGCACCGCGCCACCCGCGGCCGCGGCGCCGGCGGTCGCACCCGCGCCGCCGACCGTGCCCGCCGCCGCCGCTCCGCTGACCGGCACAAGTGTCGCTTTGGCGGCGATCTGGCCCGTCGCCGCATGCACGAGGGTGCCGTAGAACTCGCCCGTGGACCCCTTCGGCTCCATCCAGCGCACCAGCCCCTGTCCGAACTCGGCGGCGACCTTCGCCGGGACCACCATGCGGCACAGGATTTCGCCGGAGGCCGTGGCCTTGGCCGCCGTGGCGGAGGCCTTCGCCGACTGCGTGAGGAGCTGCGACAGGTGCTGCGCCAATGGGCTGGCGGCATCGAGCGGGATGCCCTTGCTGCGGTCGAGCTTGTCGGGCAGCGGGTGCGCCTCGAGCGTGGCGATCGGCTGGTCGGCCAACGCGGCCAGTACCCCGCGCAGTTCGGCCAGCCGCTCGGTCGTCATCGGCCCGTCCCCGATCACCGCCGGCACCTGGACGTCACCTGTCGCCAGCGTCCAGACCGGAACGTTCGGCGTCTTGCGATAGTCGATCATCGTCCCCCCGACTCATCCCCACGTCAGCCTGCGTCTGACGTCCCAGCAGAACGGTATCGCCGAATCACGACGCCGTGTGTCACTCGGCTGTCCGGCGTCGTCCCCACCGCGGCAGCCATGCTGGACGCCGTTCGTCTTCGGCAATCGCGCGCCACGTCAGGGTGAGGCCTACGCGTACGCCACGGTGCGCATCCGGATGCGATGAGCTACCGGCACGGGGTCGTGGGGAGGGCGGGGCCGGTCAGGCGGTCGGGTGGATGACGAGCTTGAACTCGGCCAGGACGATCTTCCGGGCCACGCTGTCGTCGTGGGTGGCGCGCAGGGCGAGGGGGACGGCCGGGTCGACGAAGATGCCCCACTGCTTCGTCCAGCACTGCATGCCGATGCTCGGCGGCCGGTGCTCCGTCGCGGTCGTGTCGTTGGGGGTGGGGGTGAGACCGAGGGGGTCGCGGACGAACTGGTCGCGCAGTTCGTCGTAGCCGCCCGCCTCCCACTGGATCATCGCGTAGAGGTCGCCCCACCCGGCGGTGCTGGGCCATATCAGCCCGGAGCGGGCGTCGGTGTCCCAGCTGGTGACGGTGTAGCCGTCCGGCTGGTTGACCTGGTGCATGGTGAAGACGTCGTAGGACTCCGCGGTCCCGAAGGGGAACCGGATCACCGTGTAGGGGCTGTTGGCCGGGACCGTCTGCGGGGTGTCCCGCTTCAGGGAGCAGACCTGCACTCCGGCCGACGCCGTGGCATGTGTAGACATGTTGTCAGATATGCCCGTCGCGGACGCGCCCGATGTCGTCCCCCCTCGCCGTTCGGATCCCAATCTCCGTTCGACGTACAACCGTTCGAGGGCCTGGTCCGTCTTCTCCGGTGACCGCCTTGGTCGCATGTACGAGGAGACCGTCATTACCGCCATACGCAAGACCCTGACCGCCACCGCCGTAGCCGCCGCGGTGCTGGCCGGTTCCGCCGCCTGCGGCACCGTGGAGAACCTGTCCGCCGGGCAGAAGCTGGACAACGCCTTCGACAAGCTCGGCGAGGAGCGCTCGCTCTCCTTCGAGCTCGACCTGGACACCGACGTCGCGTCGCTGAAGGCGCTGGACGCGGAGCTGGCGGAGCCGGGCGACAAGATGACCGACGAGGTCGCCGAGCTGCTCAGCGGGGCGAAGATCTCCGTGTCGGTGACGTCGAAGAAGCCGTTGGAGAAGTCCGGCGAGAAGGACTTCAGCGCGATGGCGATGAAGTTCAGCAACGCGGACGGCGACCTGTTCGAGTACCGGCTGGTCGGCGACTACACCTACGCGCGCGTCGACGCGGAGGCGCTCGGCAGGATGTCCGGCGCCCCCATGCCGTCGGCCGACGAACTCCCGGACAGCGCGGGGGCGTTCAAGAAGCTGCTCGCCGGCGAGTGGATCAAGCTGTCGACGAAGGAGCTGGAGAAGGCCGGCGGTCCGGCGGGTCCCGGGGGTGAGGAGCCCTCGGCGGAGCCCACGCTCGACGCCAGGACGCAGAAGAAGCTCACCGAGGCGCTGCGCCAGGTGATCGCCGCCGAGGTCGACTTCAAGACCTCCGGCGGGTCGGACGGCACCGAGCACATCAAGGCCACGGCGCCCTTCCGCACGCTGATGACCGAGCTGTTCGACGAACTCCGGCCGCTGCAGAAGGAGCTGCCGGAGATGGCCGAACTGCCGACGGCCAAGGACTTCGCGGATGCCCCGAACGAGAAGGTCACCGCCGACTTCACGCTGAAGAACGGGGAGCTGACCGAGGTCTCCGTGGACCTGGCGAAGCTGGCGGAGACGGCGAAGGTCAAGAAGCTGGCGCTGGTGCTGCGCGTGGGCACGGGCAAGAAGACCACGGCGCCGGCGGGTGCCACCGAGGTGCGCATCGACGAGCTCATGGAGGGCTTCTTCGGCGGTGCCGCCGGAGCGGCCTTCGGGGAAGAGGAGTTCGAGGGGGAGTTCGAAGAGGACTTCCCGGTCGCGTAGCGGAACCGGCGGTCGGGCGTACGGTCCGGGGCCGCCCCCGGGCCGTCCGGGCCGGGGGCGGCCCGGACCGTACGCCGGATGGGACGGGTGGGACGGGCGGCGGGTGGCGGCCGGGGGTCAGGCGGGTGTCTTCGCCGCGGCCGGCGTCACCGTGTCCCAGTGGACCGTGCGGTCGCACCAGCGGTCGATGAGGGTCTGGTCGTGGCCCACCGCGAGGAGGCCGGCCCCGGTGGCGGTGCGGTAGTCCTCCACGACACGGACCAGCGCGGCCGTGGTCGACGCGTCGAGCATCGCGGTCATCTCGTCGCAGATCAGCCAGCGGGGGCGCAGCACCAGGGCGCGGGCGACGCAGGCGCGCTGGAGCTGGCCGTCGCTGACCTCGTGGGGGCGGCGGGTGAGCAGGTCCGGGGTCAGGCCGACGGTGTCGGCGAGTTCGGCCACGCGGGCCGGGGCCGACGCACGCCGGCCGGTCGCCCGCAGGGGCTCCGCGATCAGGTCGGCGAGGCGCAGGCGGGGGTCGGCCGAGAGTCGGGGCTGCTGGAAGACGACCCCGATGGCGGTGCGCCGGGCGCGGGGCGCGCGGTGGCGGTAGCGGTGGACGGGGGTGCCGTCGAGGACGACCCGGCCGGAGTCGGGCCGGTGCAGGAGCGCGGCGACCCGGGCGAGGGTGGACTTGCCGCAGCCGCTGGGGCCGAGCAGGCCCACGGCCTCACCGGGGGCGACGGTGAGGTTCGCGTCGCGTACGACGGGGGCGCGGCGGTCGTAGCCGGCGGTGATGGCGTGCAGTTCAAGCACGGAGGTCCTCCGGGGTGCGGGCCGGGGCCGGGTGGTGGCAGGCGACCGAATCCGTGAGGGGCGGGAGGGTCGCGCAGATGCCCGTGGCGCGGTCGCAGCGGGGGGCGAAGGCGCAGCCGTCGGGGAGGCTGCCGAGTTCGGGGGGCAGTCCGGGGATGGGCGTGAAGGAGCGGTCGGGGAGGGCCTCCAGCAGGCCCCGGCTGTAGGGGTGGCGGGGACCGGGAGCACCGAAGAAGGCGTCCGCCCCGGTGATCTCGACGATGCGGCCCGCGTACATGACGGCCACCCGGTCGGCGACGCGTTCCGCCGCCGCCAGATCGTGCGTGATGATCAGCAGGGCGCGGTCGGCGTCGACGTGGCGGCGCAGTTCGTCGACGGTGCGGTCCACGAGGTCGCGGTCCAGGCCGGTGGTGGGCTCGTCCGCCAGGAGCAGGGGGGCGTCGCCGATCAGGGCGAGGGCCGTGGCGGCCCGCTGGGCGAGACCGCCGGAGAGTTCGTGGGGGTGGCGGTCGAGGTGGTCCAGGGGGAACCCGGCTCGCCCGGCCGCCTGTTCGGCGGCGGTGCGCAGGGTGGAACGGTTCCGCTCGCCGGTGAGCTGCGCGACCGTCTCCTCCATCTGGGAGCGGATGGTGCGGACGGGGGTGAGGTGGGCGGCGGGGCTCTGCGGGATGAGGCCGATGCGGCGGCCCCGTACGGTGCGGGCGAGGGTGCGTTCACCGGCGGTGAGCAGGTCCAGGTCGCCGAGGTGGGCGCTGCCCGCGGTCTGGGCGTTGGCCGGGAGGAGGCCGAGCAGCGCCGAGGCCAGGACGGACTTGCCGCAGCCGCTCTCGCCGATCAGGGCGAGGCACTCCCCCGGTGCCACGTCGAAGTGGGCGTCGGTGACGGCGGCGATCCGGCGGCCGCCGGGCAGCAGGAAGCGGACGGACAGTTCGCGCACCGACAGCACGGGGGCCCGCCCGGCCGGCCCGGCAGCCGCCGCGGGCGCGGGGAGGTGCCCGGTCACGGCACCGGCCTCCCCGGTCTCGGACACCGGCACAGGACCCGGCCCGGTCACGGCGCCGGACTCCGCGGCACCGGGCGCGGGAACGCGCTCGGTGCCGGCGGCGGGCGTGGTGGCGGTGGCCGGCGGCTCGGGGGGCGGCTCGGTGGTGGTGCCGGACGTCGGGGTGGAGGGTCGCTCGGTCACAGCATCAGCTCCGATCGGCGGCGGGGGTTGATCCGCTCGCGCCAGACCCCGGCGAGGCCGGCGATGGCGAGGGTGGGGATGATCAGGAACAGGCCGGGGAACAGGGTGGGCCACCACTGCCCGGCGAGCAGGGAGCCGCGGGCGCCCTGGATGAGGGTGCCCAGGCTGGCGGTGTGGGTGGGCAGGCCGAGGCCGAGGAAGGACAGGGCCGACTCGTGCCACATGGCGTGCGGGACCATCAGGACGGCGGCAAGGCCGGCCTGCGGCAGCACGCCGGGCAGGAGGTGCCGGACCGTGACCCGCCACCGGGACGCGCCCCCGGAGACCGCCGCGTCGATGTAGGGGCGGGAGCGCAGCGAGAGGACCTCGGCGCGCACGATGCGGGCGGTGGACAGCCAGTGGGTGAGGGCGACGGAGACGATTACCGGCCAGACGCCCGGCCGGAACATGGCGATGATGAAGATGCCGAGCAGCAGGTGCGGCACGGAGGACAGGGTGTCGACCAGGCGCATGATGAGCCGGTCCGCCCAGCCGCCGAGCGCTCCGGCGGCGGCGCCGACGGCCGTGCCGATCACGGTCGCGGTGAGCGCGGCCACCACGCCCACCAGCAGCGAGACCCGGAGCCCGTAGACGCAGCGCAGCAGCAGGTCGCGGCCCACGTCGTCGGTGCCGAAGGGATGGTCCCAGCTCGGCGGCAGGAGTTTGGCGGCCAGGTCGACGGCCTGCTGGTCGAGCTGGACCAGGGGCGGTACGAGCAGGACGGCGAGGGCTGTCACGGCGACCAGGCCGGCGGAGACGCGCAGGCGCAGGGTGTGGGTGGAGCGGCGGGCGGTGCCGTGCGCGTGCCACACCGTGAGGGCTGCGCGCCCGGCCGTGCCCGTCTTGGTGACGGCGGGGTCCGTACCGGCGACGGCGGGGTCCGTCTTCGTGACGGCGGGGTCCGTCTTGGCGACGGTGGGGTCGGCCACGGCGGTCACATCTCCTTCAGCTGCACCCTCGGGTCGACCAGTCCGTAGAGCAGGTCGGCGAGGAGGTTTCCGGCGAGGACGGCGGCGGTGGCGAGGGTGGTGAGCGCGGCCAGCAGCGGGAAGTCGACGGCGGTGGCCGCCTCCACGGTGGCCGCGGCGATGCCGGGCCAGCTGAAGACGCTCTCCACCAGCAGGGCGCCGGTGATGAGTTCGGGGACGCGGGAGCCGATCAGGGTGAGCACGGGCAGCAGCCCGGAGCGCAGGGCGTGTCCGAGCAGGACGGTGCGCTCGCTCAGGCCGCGGGCCCTGGCCCCGCGGACGGGGTCCTCGGCGAGGGCGTCACCGACGCCCTGACGCACGTAGAGCGTGAACCAGGGCAGCTGGGAGACGGCGAGCACGCCGGCGGGCAGGATCAGGTGACGGGTGACCTGCCCGAAGGTGACCCGGTCGGCACCGGTGTCGGTGAGGCCGCCGGCCGGGAGGACGTCCAGTTCGAGGGCGAACAGCCACACGGCGAGCAGGGCGATCCAGAAGACGGGGGCCGCCTCCAGGGAGTACGCGAGGGAGGTGACCGCGCGGTCGAGGAGGGAGCCGGGGCGGCGGGCGGCGAGCACGCCGAGGACGGTGCCGAGCAGCACGGCGACGGCGAACGCGACGGCGCACAGCAGCGCCGACCAGACCAGGCGCTCGCCGATGACCTCGGCCACCGGCTGGCGCATGACGGTGGACTGGCCGAAGTCGCCGCCGAGGGCGGAGGTCAGCCAGTCCCACCAGCGGGCGGTGAACGGCCGGTCCGCACCGAGGTTCTCCCGCAGCCGGTCCAGGGTCTCCTGGTCGGCGCCGAGCGCGGCGGTGCCCGCGTACGCCTTGACGGGGTCGAAGGGGGAGGCGGCGGCCACGGCGAAGACGCCGAAGGTGACGATCAGGAGCACCGGCACGGCGTACAGCGCACGCCGTGCCGTGAGCCGTGCCATCGCTCCCCAGGGAGCACGTCTCATGCCGCGGGCTGCCAGTCCTCGACGTTCCACCAGGGGCCGCTGGCGAAGCCGTGCTCGTGCGGTTCGGTCTGGGTGGTGAGGTCCTTCCAGCGGTCGTCGAGGACGTACAGGTGGTCGATGTGGGTGAGGAAGGTGTAGCCGGGGTTCTTGACGAGCTCGCGCTGGAGACCGTCGTAGGCGGCCTTGCGGGCCTTCGGGTCCTGGCTGCGGCGGCCCGTGTCCAGGGCCTCGTCCACGGCCGGGTTGTCGTAGCGGGCCATGTTGTTGAAGCCGTCCCCGGCGAGGGAGGAGTGCAGCAGCGTGTAGAGGCCGAAGTCGGGGTCGCCGGTGGAGCCGAAGCCGGCGAGGACGGCGTCCTGCTTCATCCGGGGTTCGATGACCTCCCAGGTGGCGCTCTCCACCCGGACGTCGATGCCGGCCTTCTTGGCGTCGGAGGCGTAGGCGAGGGCGTGGTCCTGGCGGACCTTGTCGCCGGAGGGGTAGTACAGGGTGAAGCGGGCGGAGCGGCCGTCCTTGGCGCGGACGCCGTCCTTGCCGGGCTTCCAGCCGGCCTCGTCCAGCAGCCGCCCGGCTTCGGCGAGGTCCTGGGAGCGTTCGACGTCCTCGGCGAACCAGGGGTCGTCGACCGGGAGGGGGCCGTAGGCGGGGCGGCCGGCGCCGTCGAGGATCTTGTCGACCATGGCCTCGCGGTCCACGGCGAGGTCGAGGGCGCGGCGGATCGCGGTGTCGCCGGTGACCGGGTTGCCGGTGGGCAGGGTGACCGCGCGGAAGTCGTACGAGGTCGCCCGGTGGGTCTTCCTGCCGTCGTCGTCCTTGAAGGTGGCGGCGAGGTTCGGCGGCAGGGTCGCGCCGTCGAGGTCGCCGGAGCGCAGCCGGGTGGCGCGGACGTCGTCGTCGGCGATGATCGCCATGGTGAGCTTCTTCACCTTCGGCGCGCCGCCCCAGTAGTCCGGGTTGGCCTTGAAGGTGAGCTTCTCGCCCTTGCTCCAGCCGGTGAGGACGTACGGCCCGGTGCCGACGGGCTCGGTGTTGAAGGCGCCGGTGTTGGGGTCCTGCTCGCCCGCGACGTGCTCGGGGACGACGGGCAGTACCGTGCGGGCGGCGAAGCCCGCGTAGGGGTAGTCGAGGGTGAAGACGACCTTGTCGTCGCCGTCCGCCTTGACCTCCTTGATCGCGTCCAGTTCGCTCTTGGCGGTGTTGTTGGTCCTGTCGTCCAGGACGGTGCGGTACGTGAACACCACGTCGTCGGCGGTCAGCGGCTCGCCGTCGCTGAACTTCACGCCGTCACGGAGGGTGTACGTGTAGGTGCGGCCGCCGTCGGTGATCTCGGGGAGCGCCTTCGCCAGGGCGGGCTTCAGGCTCAGGTCGGCGTCGCGGGCGAGGAGCCCGTCGAAGATCTTCGAGTTGCCGTCCTTGCCGTAGCCGAGCAGCGGGCTGAGGGTGTCCGGTTCGGAGGAGACCCCGATCACCACGGACTCGGCGGCCGTGCCGCCGTCCGCGTCGCCGCTGCCCGGTGCCGAGCACGCGGTGACCGCTCCGGCCATCGCCATCGCGGCGGCGGCGCCCCGTATTCGTCGGGTCGTCATCGAACCTCACATCCATCGTGCCCTGATATCGCTGTTGCATATTAGTTGCAGCAAGGGTCTGCCCAGCACGGCGGTCCCCCAGTCCCCCCTTCTGCCGGACGGCGCCTCCGGTGCCGAGTACGCAGGTGTGCGCGGTGCCGTGAGCCGTCGGGCGCCGCCCGCACGCCCTCGGTGACCGCTTGTCACCCGGCCGGTACGGGCACTACTGTCACCACGCCTTGGTGACGGGAAGTCGGTGCGATACCGGTGCGGCCCTCGCCACTGTGATCGGGAAGTCCGGCTCCGGCCCTCACGGGCAGCCACTGGGTTCTTCGGAACCCGGGAAGGCGGGGCACGGGCGGTGGTACCCGTCAGCCAGGAGACCGGCCAAGGCGCGTCAACCATCCACGAGGTGCTGGAGAGGGTCTGCTGAGCCATGCACATAGCCGAGGGTTTTCTGCCACCGGCGCACGCGGTCGCCTGGGGCGCCGCAGCGGCGCCGTTCGTCGTCCACGGAGCCCGGTCGCTCATCCGTGAAGTGAGGGAACACCCCGAGAGCACCCTGCTGCTGGGCGCCTCGGGAGCGTTCACCTTCGTCCTGTCCGCGCTGAAGCTGCCGTCGGTGACGGGAAGTTGCTCCCACCCCACCGGTACGGGACTCGGCGCCATCCTGTTCCGCCCGCCGGTCATGGCGGTGCTGGGCACCATCACCCTGCTGTTCCAGGCGCTGCTCCTCGCCCACGGCGGGCTCACCACGCTCGGCGCCAACGTCTTCTCGATGGCGGTCGTCGGCCCGTGGGCCGGGTACGGCGTCTACCGGCTGCTGCGCCGCACGGGTGTGCCGCTGATGACCGCCGTGTTCTTCGGCGCGTTCGCCGCCGACCTGTCGACGTACTGCGTGACGAGCGTGCAGCTGGCGCTCGCCTTCCCCGACCCGGGCAGCGGATTCGTGGGCGCGCTCGGCAAGTTCGGCTCCATCTTCGCCGTGACGCAGATCCCGCTGGCGGTGAGCGAGGGCCTGCTGACCGTGCTGGTGATGCGCATGCTGGTGCAGTCGAGCAAGGGCGAGCTGACCCGGCTCGGGGTGCTGGTGACGACGGCGGCCGGGCGGAAGCCGGCGGAGCCGGCCGGGGCGGTGACCCGATGAGCCGCAACGCGAAGATCAACGGCCTGCTGCTGCTCCTGGTGGCCGCCCTCGCCGTGCTGCCGCTGGCGCTCGGGCTCGGTGACCACAAGGAGGAGCCGTTCGCCGGCGCGGACGCCGAGGCGGAGACGGCGATCACCGAGATCGACCCGGACTACGAGCCGTGGTTCTCCCCGCTGTACGAACCGCCCTCCGGCGAGGTCGAGTCGGCCCTGTTCGCCCTCCAGGCGGCGATCGGCACGGGCGTCCTCGCGTACTACTTCGGACTGCGGCGCGGACGGCGGCAGGGCGAGGCGCGGGAGCGCGAACGGGCCGGGACGGACCCGGGCTCCGGTACCGGTGCCGGTGCCGGTGCCGGTGCCGGTGCCGGCCCGGACGACGACGTCGCCGGCGCCGGCGCCGGACGGACGGTCTGACCGGCCGTGCTGCCGATCGACGCGGCGGCGCACAGCAGTCGCTGGCGCCGCCGCCATCCCGTGGACAAGGCCGTACTGGGGCTCGGCCTCACCGTGCTCGCGGTCTCGCTGCCGCCGTGGCCGGGCGCGGCCCTGGTGCTGGTGACCGCGCTGGTGGTGCTGCTCGGCCCGGCGGGAGTGCCGGCGCGGCGGCTGTGGCGGGCGTACCGGGTGCCGCTGGGCTTCTGCGTCACCGGCGCGCTCACCCTGCTGGTGCAGGTGGGCGGGGAGGGCGGCTGGGTGTCGCCGGCCGGGGACGGGCCGCTGCGCGCCGGGGAGTTGCTGCTCCGTACCTCGGCGGCGTCCCTCGGGGTGCTGCTGTTCGCGTTCACCACGCCCCTGTCGGACCTGCTGCCGCGTCTGGTGCGGGCGGGCGTGCCCGCGCCGCTCGTGGACGTGGCGCTGGTGACGTACCGGATGAGTTTCCTGCTGCTGGACTCGGTGCGCCGGGTCCGCCAGGCGCAGGCGGCCCGCCTGGGGCACACCACCCGGGCGGCGACGTGGCGCTCGCTCGGCGGGCTCGGCGCCACGGCGTTCGTGCGGTCCTTCGACCGGGCGGCGCGGCTGCAGTCCGGGCTCGCCGGACGCGGCTACGACGGCACCCTGCGTGTGCTGGTGCCCGAGGCCCGGGTCTCGGTGCGGTTCACGGCGCTGAGTGTGGCGCTCCTGGGGGCGCTGGCCGCCCTCACCCTCGTACTGGAAGGGCCCCTGTCGTGAGCGAGTCCGTGCTGGTGGCGCTGCGGGACGCGTCGTTCGCCTACGAGGAAGGACCGCCCGTGCTCACCGGTCTCGACTTCGAGGTGCGCGAGGGCCGGGCGCTGGCCCTGCTGGGGCGCAACGGCAGCGGCAAGACGACGCTGATGCGGCTGCTGAGCGGCGGACTGCGGCCGGACTCCGGCGAGTTGAGTGTCGAGGGCCGGCCGGTGCGCTACGACCGTAAGGGGCTGACGGCGCTGCGCACCACCGTGCAGTTGGTGGTGCAGGACCCGGACGACCAGTTGTTCGCCGCGTCCGTCGGGCAGGACGTGTCGTTCGGGCCGCTGAACCTGGGCCTGTCCGACGGGGAGGTGCGGGCCCGGGTGGCGGAGGCGCTGGCCGCGCTGGACATCACGGCCCTCGCCGACCGGCCCACGCACCTGCTCTCCTACGGGCAGCGCAAGCGGACGGCGATCGCGGGCGCGGTCGCCATGCGGCCCCGCGTCCTGATCCTGGACGAGCCGACCGCCGGCCTCGACCCGGACGGCCAGGAACGGCTGCTCACCACCCTGGACGGACTGCGCGAGGGCGGCACCACCGTGGTGATGGCCACCCACGACGTGGATCTCGCGCTGCGCTGGGCCGACGACGCGGCCCTGCTGACCCCGGCGGGGGTCGGCCACGGTCCCGTCGCGGACGTGCTGGCCCGCACCGATCTGCTGAGGGCCGCCGGTCTGCGGCTGCCGTGGGGTGTGGCGGCCGGGCTGTTCCTGCGGGCGCGGGGACTGGCGGCCGGGCCGGCCGGCGGTCCCCGCACCCCGGAGGAGCTGGCGGCCCTGGCCGCCCTTCCGGCCGCCGGCCGCCGGACCCCTTAGACGGCCGAGCGGAAGGCGGGCAGGTATCCGCCCGACTGGCCGACGGCCTTCGGGTGGTAGGAGTTGCCGATCGGGAAGGTCACGCTGTGCAGCCACGCGTCGCCCGAGCAGAGTTCGTGCCCGGTGAACTCGTCCACCACGCTGGAGTAGGCGAAGCCGGCGTTCGCCGCGCGCTTGGCGATCACCCCGTTCAGCACGTCGGCGGCGTTGTTGATCGCGCCGCGCTCGGTCTCGCTGAGGCCGGCGATGCAGCTGCCCGACAGCTTGTAGAAGCGCGGGTATCCGAGGACCACGACACGCGCCTGCGGGGAGCGGGAGCGGATGCCGGAGTACAGGGAGTCGAGCCTGCCCGGGAGGGTGTTCTGCATCTGGGAGACGGCGGTGTTGACCCGGGAGACACAGGTGGCCTCGCTCTGCAGCACACAGGTCTGCATGACGTCCGCGAAGCCGACGTCGTTGCCGCCCGCGGTGACGCTGACGAGGGTGGTGGAGGAGGACAGCGCGCTCAGCTGGGTGCCGGCCACGCTCGTCGTCGTGGCGCCCGAGCAGGCGACGAACCTGAACGACGCCGGGGCGTTGGCGTTCTTCCACAGCTGGGGGTACGCAGCGGTGCTGCGCTTGCAGTCACCGCTCTCGGACGTGTAGCTCCCGGCGCCCACTCCGGAGGAGTAGGAGTCGCCGAGCGCCACGTAGCTGTGGCCGGCGGCCGCGGCGGGTTGCGCCAGGCCCAGTACGGTCGCGGCACCCAGGACGAGGGTGGCGAGAGTTGCTCCGAGGGAACGCGTTGACACGTGTTTCCGCCCTTCACGAACGAAACGCACAGCGGTAGTTGAGGAAGCAAGAAGGGTTGTAGCAGGCTTCTGTACCACTCAGTAACTGCCGCGCAGGAAGTCTTCCGGAATGACCCGAATACTGATTTCGCCGCATCGGCTCCGCGCGTAGATAAACCCCCGGCTCGCCGTCCTGACGACGAATTTCCGGCAAGTCCACGGGGCCGCGGCGGGCCGGCCGGGAGGCGTCAGGGGCCGGCGGCGCGGGTGATGGCCGACTCCACGGCGGCGATGCGGTCGCCGAGGAGGGTGAGCGCGGCCACCGCGCGGGCCAGGGCGTCCCCGTCGGCGCCGCCCGGCGTGGTGGCGCGGACGTGGGCGGCCTTCACCTCGTCCCAGCGGGCCGCCTGCGCGGGGGTGAGCGTGCCGCGCAGCCCGGCGAGCTTGAGCAGGCTCGCCTCGGCCCCGGTGGTGAGGGTCTGGGCCTCGGCCGTGTAGTGGTCGTCGACGACGGCGGCCAGCTCGGCGTCGTTCATGACGGGCTGGATGCGCTGGGCGATCCGGTTCATGTTGCGGTAGGAGCCCTGGAGCCGGAACGGCGGCTCGGTGCGGGCTTCGTCCGACTGCGCGGCGGAGGCGATGTAGGCGGCGTTGACCGCGAGGACCGTACGGCGGGCGGTGAGCAGGTGTCGCAACACGGCACGGACCGCGTCCAGTTCGGTGGGCGCGTACGGGTGGGTGAGGCGGTCGGGGCGGGCCGTGGGGTCGTTCGCGGCGAGACGGATCAGCAGGTCCAGGTCGGCGCGGTCACGTCCGGCGAGCGGGGCGAGCACCGCGTTGGCGGTGAGGGCGTTCTCCACGAAGCTGAGCGCGAAGACGTCCTCCTTGCCGGTGAGGACGTCGCCCAGGTTCCACACGTCGGCCCGGTTGGCCAGCATGTCGGGGACGCGGAAGACCTCACCGGACTCGGTGTAGGGGTTGCCGGACATGCAGACGGCGAACCGTTTGCCGCGCAGGTCGTAGGTGCGCGGTCCGCCCTCCCACACACCCTCCATCCGGCGGGTGGCGTCGCACAGCGGGATGAACTTCTGCAGCAGTTCGGGCGAGGTGTGCTGGATGTCGTCCAGGTAGAGGAGGGTGTTGCTGCCCGCGGCCAGCGCGAAGTTGATCTTCTCGACCTCCTGGCGGGCGGTGGCGTCCGGTGCCTCGGCCGGGTCCAGGGAAGTGACCGCGTGGCCGAGCGCCGGGCCGCTGACACGGACCAGGACCAGGCCGAGGCGGTGGGCGACGTACTCCATGAGGGTGGTCTTGCCGTAGCCGGGCGGGGAGACCAGCAGCAGCAGTCCGCCGGTGCCGGCGCGGGCGGACTCCCCGGTGGTGCCGAGCTGCTTGGCGAGGCTGTCGCCGACCAGCGGCAGGTAGACCTCGTCGACCAGCCGGTTGCGGACGAACGACGCCATCACGCGCGGCCGGTGGTCGTCCAGGCGCAGCCGGGTGCGCTCGGCGGCCACCAGGGCGGTGCGGCGGCGCTGGAAGGCGCGGAAGGCCGGTACGTCGTGTGCCCTGAACTCCTCGGTGCGGGCGAGGAACTCGTCGAGGCGGACGGTGAGGCGGCGGTCGGTGATCCGGGGGTGGGTGGCGACCAGGCCCTCGACCGTGGCGGTCAGCGGCGCGTCCGACTCGTGGCGGCGCAGACCGGGGCAGAGTTCGGCGGCCACGGCCTCCGCGAGGTCGCCCGGCGCGACCTCGTCCCCGGTGGCGGTGGCGTACGCGGTCAGCCAGGCCTCGACGAGCTGACGGCGGGCGGTCAGGCCGGCGAGGGCGGGCAGGTCCTCGTCGTAGGCGCCGGTGGCGACCGTGCGGCGGAACTTGTCGAGCAGGGTGCGGGCACGGGTGCTGAGGACGAAGCCGTCGGGGCCGCTGGTCAGTTCGTCGAACAGGTACGCGGCACAGGCCTCGGGACGGGCCGTGGCGTCCGGGTCCCAGTCCCGTACGGCGCGGGCGAGTTCGGCCCGCAGCGCGTCGAGCGCGGGCGGCGGGCCGAAGGCGTCGCGGACCCGGGCCAGGGAGCGGGCCCGGCGGGTGAGGTCCTCGCGCTCCCGGTCCGTGGTGCCGTGCGCCCAGTACAGCAGCGCGTGGGCGCGGGCGGCCGGGGCGTGGCGCAGGGTCCCGGCGCCGGCGTACAGGGGCAGCAGGGCGGTGAGGAGCAGGGTGGCGTCGTGGTCGTGGACGCCCCGCTCGTGGCCCTCGTCGTAGGCCTCCTCGGCGGCGCCCCGGACCAGGGCGGCCAGGTCGTCGGCGCCGGCGAGGGCGTCGGGCCCGTGCTCGTGCAGCAGGCGGGCGGCGAGGTGTTCGGCGCGGCAGACCCCGGGCGACTCCGACGGCAGGTGCCGGTCCCACAGCGGGCGGTCGGCCAGCAGGGCGGGGTCGGTGACGGGGGCGCGGTAGTCGGTGCCGGTGAGGGCGACGGCGAGGCCGTCGCCGTGCGGGACGACGGTGAGGTCGAAGGGCTGGGTGGAGACGGCGAAGCGGTGGCCGCCGAGGCGGATGGTGCGCCCGCCGTCCGCGTAGAGGTCGGTGCGGTCGCGCAGGGCGCGGACGGCTTCCTCGTGGGCGGAGCGCAGCCGCCCCTCCAGTTCCTCCGCCCGTACCCGCTCGCCGAGTTCACGCAGCTCGCCGGCGGTGCGGCGGACCTTGGCGACGAGCGGGTCGGAGGCGAACCAGGTGCTCACCGCGTCCGGGTCGGCGAGCGCCGAGGACCGGCGGGCGATCGTCGTCAGGACGCGTCCCGCGGCGGTGGCGAGCTGTTCGGCGCGGCGGGCGCGGGCGTCGGTGAGGCTCTGCTTGCGGGCGGAGAACGTCTCGTAGATCTCGGTGCGCCGGGCGGCGAGTTCCCCGAGGACGTCGTCGAACTCCGCGAACCGGGACTCCAGCGCCTCCAACTGGGTCAGGACGTTCGTCAGCTGGTCGTCGCAGCTCTCGGGGTCGCCTGCGGCGGCGAGGGCGCCGGTCACGGTCTGGCCGAGCAGGGCGAGTTCGGCGGCGAACCCGGCGCGCGCCTCCCGGTCGAGGAGGCCGCGGCGGTGGCTGTCGAGGGTGGCGCGGGCGCGGTTGACACCGCCGAGGGTCTCGGCGACCCGTTCCAGGACGGCCGTGCGGACGGTGGCGTCGGTGATGTCGAGCCCGGCGACCACCTCGGTCACCGTGCGCAGCCCGTGGGCCAGTTCGTCGAGGCGGGCGGCGACCGGGGCGGCCCCGGCGGTGGTGGTGACCGACTCGATGTCGGCGTGCAGCCGCTCCAGTTCGGCGTGCTGGGCGGCGAAGGCGTCCTCGCGGGCCAAGAAGGCGATCGCGCGCTGCCCGAACGAGGCGAGGTCCGTCCCGGCCTGCTCGGCCAGGGCGTCGATACGGTCGCGGTCGGCGTACCGCATGTCCTTCAGGGTCAGCAGATGGCCCTGGGCGTTGCGCAGTTCGGTGAGGCCGGTGACCCAGGCGGCGGCCTCGCGGGGCTGTTCCCCGCGCAGCCTGCGCACCACCGAGGTGATCCGGTCCGCCGCCTCGTCGAGCGCCCCGGCGGCCCTGCGGCCGAGGTCGCGTACGGTCTCGAACTCGGCGAGGACCTGCGCGGCGGTGGCGCGCACCTCCTCCAGCGGGGTGCGCAGGTCGCCGGTCTCCGGGTCGCCGAGCCAGTGGTGGGTGTCCAGGGCGCGGACGCAGGCGGCCGTCAGGGTGGTGTAGATCTCCGCCGTGGGGGTGGTCTCGACGGCGGAGCGGGCCAGCGACAGACAGTCGGAGATGCCGCGTACGAGGTCGGCGTTGCCGACCCGGGCGAGCGGTCCGTCGCCGGCGGGCTGCGCGGCGGCGAACGTGTCGGAGGCGTAGGGCGAGTCCCAGAGCTGGACGGGGTGGACGCGGGCGGGCTCGTCGCCCTCGGGGCGCAGCAGGACGAGGTGTCCGTCGTCGAACAGGGCCCAGCCGTGGCAGGTCATCGGGGTGGCGACGGCCTCGCGGATCTGGTTGTACGACAGCAGCAGGCCGCGCCCGCGTCCGGGGGCGTGGAAGGCGTACAGCACGTCCTCGCCGTGCGGTGAGCGCACCTCGCGTTCGAACCGCATCCCGTCGGTGTCGAGTTCGTAGGTCTTGTGGGTGCCGGTGGCGAGGCAGTAGCCGCCGGGGAAGACGATGCCCTGGTCCTCGGGCAGCCGGCGGCAGCCCTGTCCGATGCCGTCGAGCCGGACGACCGTGCGGGTGAGGGTGTGGAAGACCAGGTGGCGGTGGGCGGTCTCCTTGTAGGGGAGGATCCGCAGCAGGATCAGGGGGCCGACGCGGGCGTGGGAGATCTCGGCGTCGGCGAGGGACTGCAGGGGCTCGTCGACCGGCTCACTGTGGATGCCGTCGGCGGTGCCGGTGTCGTCGTCGGCCTTCACGGTGAGGGTGCCGCCGAGGGTGTCGACGAAGACCTCGCCCCGGACGGAGACGTGCGGGTGGCGGCCGAGGACGTGGTCCTCGCGGGTGGTGGGCGTCCAGTCGATGCCGTCGGGCTCGGTGAGCGCGTGGTCGCGGTCGCCGCGGGCGTCGAGGAAGACGGCGCGGCCGTCGTCGGCGACCGACCAGCGCAGGACGCGGATGTCGCCGGGCTTCTCGCCGGTCTGGAAGACGGCGAGCAGCTTGCCGGGGACGCGGCGCAGCCGCAGCAGGCGGGCCTGGCGGTAGTAGCGGTGCAGGGCGGCGAACTCGCGGACGAACGCCGGGTCGTCGAGCAGCCCGGGTACGGCGTCGTCGGGCAGGCGGTTGAGGTCGCGGTCGTGCGGGGCGAGGACGTCGCCGACCGCGGTGTCCCCGTCGGGCCGGGGCCGCGCCTCGTAGCCGAAGAGGAGCACGTCGCCGACGGCGACGACGTCGCGGGGGACGGCGGTCCGTCCGGTGCGCAGCCGCTCGGTGCCGGTGAGGCGCAGTCCGGGCGCGCCGAACTCCTCGGCGCGGCGGCGGTTGAGTGCCTCGGCGCGGCGGGCGAGTTCGGTGGCCTGTGCGGTGAGGCGGTCACGCAGTACCCGGTAGGCGCCGCCGTCGACCGTGGCGGGGGCCGCGGTGGGGTCCGGCGCGGGGCCACCCGCGCCGGGGGCGTGACGGACGGCGGACTCGTGGGTGCTGCTCATGGCTGCCTCTCGGGAAGGGAGGGCCGGGAGCCGCCGTCCCCTGCGCGGCGGCTCCCGGCCCGGTGGGTGGGTCAGGCCCTGGCACGGCCGTTCAGCTCGGCCAGCGGTGTGTCCGAGAGGCCCAGCTCACCGGCTTTCTCGATCAGTTCCTTGAACCGGCCGGTGTTCTCGCCGCCCTGCCGCATCAGGCGCATCAGCAGCGCCGAGACCGTGAGGTTCTGCACGTCGGCGGTGGAGACGGAGCCGAGGACGCGGCCCAGGTCGTCGGTGAAGCTCGCGGAGCCGTCCAGCCAGGGCCCGGCGAGTGCCTGCGCGGTCTCGGAGCTGCGGACGAAGCCGTCCACGCTCTTGCCGAGCGCGATGGAGGACACCAGCCGGTCGAGGAACACCGACTCCCCGCCGACGATGTTGATGTCCGCGTTCTCCAGTCCGGTCGCCAGGACCGTGGCCTGCGCCTCGGCGACCTGCCGCTGGACGTCCAGTCCGGCGAGCCGGATGTCCTTCTCGGCCTCCAGCCGCAGCCGGTACTCCTCGTGGCCGCGGGACGCGTCGTCCAGGGCGGCCATCGCCGCCGCCTTCTCGGTGAGGCCGGCCGCCTCCGCGCGGAGCCTGCCGCTGATGGCCTCCGCGTCGGCGAGGGCCTTGGCCCGCGCGCCCTCGGCCTCGGCGCGCAGCCGGGCCTCGGTGGCCCCGGCCTCGGCGCGGCCCGCCTTCTCCAGGACCTCGGCCTCCTTGTCGCGGACCCGCACGGCGGCCAGTCCTTCGGCGGCGGACTCCGCCTGGATGCCCTCGGCGAGGCGCAGCTTGGCCTGGGCGTCCAGGTCCGCCGTCTTCAACCGGGCTTCGGCCAGGGTGAGTTCCTCGGCGGCGCGGTGCGCGGCGGCCTGCTCGGCGGCCTCCGCTGCCTTGATGTCCTTGACCAGCTTCTCCTGCGCCTCCGCCTCCGCGGCGATGACGACCGCCTGCCGCTGCCGCTCCGCCTCCTCGACGGCACGGAGCTTCTTGATGGACTCCTCCTGCTCGGCGACCGTGCGGTCCACCGCGACCCGCTCGCGGACGACCTCGGCGATCTCCCGCTTCTCCGCCTCGACCTCCTTGTCGGCGGCGATCCTGGTCAGCTGGGTCTCCCGCTCCCGGGCGATGACCTCGAGCAGGCGGTCCTTCTCGATGCGCTCGCTTTCGACGGCGATGACCCGTTCGCGGTTCTTGGCGGCGACGGCGACCTCGCGGGCCTGGTTCTCGCGCTGGATGCCGAGCTGTTCCTCCGTGCGCAGGAAGGCGCTCTGCGCGCGCAGCCGCTCCTCCTCCACCACCCGGGCGGTCTCCGCCTCCTCGCGAGCCCGTACCGTCTCGATCTCCCGGCGCTGCTTGATCTCGGCGTCCGCCTGGCGGCGCTCCAGTTCCAGGATGGCCTCGCGCGCGTCGACGTCCTGCCGGGTGATCTCCTTCTGTTCGTTGCGCTGGGCCTCGTTGGTGCGGACGTGCTCCACGGCCGTCAGCTCGGTGATCTTGCGGATGCCCTGTGCGTCGAGGACGTTGCCCGGGTCGAGCTGGGCGAGCGGCGTCTGCTCCAGGTAGTCGATCGCGGCGTCCTCGAGGTGGTAGCCGCTGAGGTCGACCCCGATGACCTCGATGATGCGGTACCGCAGTTCCTCGCGCTTGGTGTAGAGGTCGGTGAAGTCCATCTGCTTGCCGACGGTCTTCAGCGCCTCGGAGAACTTCGCGTGGAACAGCTCCTGGAGCGTGTTGCGGTCGCTGGCCCGCGCGGTGCCGACGGCCTGGGCGACCTTGATGACGTCGTCGACGGTCTTGTTGACCTTGACGAAGAACGTGATGCGGATGTCCGCGCGGATGTTGTCCCGGCAGATCAGGCCTTCCTTGCCGGCCCGGGTGATCTCGATGGTCTTCACCGAGATGTCCATCACCTCGGCCTTGTGCAGGACCGGCAGCACGACCGACCCGGTGAACGTCACGTCGACCCTGCGGACCTTGGAGACGATCAGCGCCTTGCCCTGTTCCACCTTGCGGAACAGCTTGGTGACGAGCAGCAGACCGATGAGCACGAGCAACAGGGCGACGCCGGCGAGTACGGCGATGCCCACGGTGGCGGCATCCATGGGACACGTCCTTCTGGGCTGAAAAACTGGCAGAAGTCAGGTGGGAGAAGGCCTCGTGGGCGAGGCGGGTGAAGGTCCGGTGGAGAGGGAGACGGCTCAGCCGGCGCTGCGGTTCTGCGCCGCGCGCGGACGGATGCCGTCCGCTCCCGGGCGCACCGCGCGCGCCACCCCGTCCCGGTCCGCACCGCGTCCGCGCGGGGACCGGGACGGCCCGGGTTCGTCCGGGCGGGGGTGGTGCAGCGGCCGTACGAAACGGGGGGCGGGGCCCGTGTGGGTGTTCATCTCCGCCCCCTCCCGTCTGGCACGCGTCGTCTCCGGACAGCGCTGCCCCCGGTTCCGGCGCGAGACACCTGCCGGTGCCCGGCACCGGAACCTTTCGCAGTGCTCCCCGCGGCCCATGATGGCCGGGGAGGGCGTGGGCGCGCATTGCCGGTTCCCGGCAAGGTTCATTAGGGTCTGCATGCCGGTGCGTCAACATGAGCGCATCAGGGACGCGTCAAGACCTGGGGACCGCGTGACGGAACGAGAGATTCCGGAGGAGTATCTCGACGGCTGTGCCCAGATCCTCATCGACGTGGCGACCACGGGCCGGCGTCTCACCCGGGACGAGATCGCCTCGCGCCGGGCCCTGGGGGAACGGGCCGCGGAGGCGGGGTTCGGTCTGCGCTCCCTCGTCAGCGCCCATCTGTCGGCGGCCCGTGGGGCGTGGCCGCGCGCCGCGGACTCGGCCGAGGGCGCCCTTGCGGCCGTGCAGCAGGTGGTGGACGCGTTCGCCGAGGGATTCGAACGGGCGCAGCGGCTGGCGGTGCGTCAGGAGGAGGCCGCACGGCGGGAGTTCATCGACGACCTGCTGTACGGACGCAGCGATCTGGGACGGCTCGCGGAGCGCGCCGAGCGCTTCGGTCTGCGGCTGTCCCACGAACACGCGGTCGCCGTCGCCCAGGGGCCGATCGCCTACGACGAGGGCGACCCGGTGCCGCGGCAGGTGGAGCGCGCCCTGATAGCGCGCTTCGGTGACCGCAGCATCCTGCTCACCACCAAGGACGGCCGGCTGCTGTGCATCGCGCCCGGACACCAGGGCGAGGTGCTCACCCACTTCGCCAAACAGGCGCACGCCGCCACCGACGGCGGGCAGGTCGCCATCGGCCGCCCGCAGTACGGCCCCGGCGGGGTCGTGCAGTCGTACGAGGAGGCGCTGAGCTTCCTGGAGATCGCCGAACGGCTGGGGATGGACGATCCGGTGCTGCGCGCCTCCGACCTGCTCGTCTACCCGGTGCTGGCCCGTGACCGGCAGGCCATGGCCGACCTGGTCCACAACACCCTCGGCCCGCTGACCACGGCCCGCGGCGGCGCCGGGCCCCTCCTCGACACGCTCACCGCCTACTTCGACTCCGGCTGTGTCGCCGCGGAGGCGGCACGGCGGCTGTCGCTGAGCGTGCGGGCGCTGACCTACCGGCTGGAGCGCATCCACAAGCTCACCGGGGCCAACCCCTCCGACCCGGCGCACCGTTACATGCTCCAGACGGCGGTCATCGGGGCGCGCCTGCTGGACTGGCCGGACGGCGTCCTGTGAGCCGGTGACCGCCCCCGCGGGCCCCGGCGCCACGAACGCGCGGCGCCGGGAACGGCACCTGGGGCGCGCGGGCGCGGCACCCCGGGGCACGGGCGGGCGGGGGGCCGCACGGCGGCCGGACCCCGACCGCGTCACCGCGGGACCGGCGTTACGGACCGGCCCGGTGCGGCTCCCGCCCGCGCGGCGGCACCGCCGCCGGGGCGTTTCCGGCTCCCGGCGGGGCGCGGGGCCGGCGGCAGGGCAAAGGGCCGGCCCGACAGGGCAAAGGGCCGGCCCGACAGGGCGCGCGGGGCCGGTCAGTCCCGGACCAGGGTGATGTCCTGCTTCCCGACGGCGTGGGGGACGGGCAGCAGGACGATGCCGCTGGGACGCAGCTCCATGATCGTGGCCTCGACGTGCGCCGGTCCGGCCTTCACCCTGTCGCCGGAGACACGGCCGGTGTTCTCCCAGCGGTGCGTCTTCCCGTCGCACACCGCGTGGGTGCCGCCGATGCCGTAGCTGAGGGTGTCCGTGGCGGCGCGGCTCACCGAGGAGCCGACGAAGGCCGCGCCGCCGCCGGCGAGACAGCGGTAGGTGCCGGAGAGGGTGATCGTGCCGTCGTCGGTGATCCGTCCCTTCGCGTCCACCGTCACGACCTCGGCGGGGTCGGCCGGCGCGGCGGCCGAGGGGGCTGCCGCACCGGTGCCGAGCAGCAGGAGAGCGGCGCCGGCCGCCGCGCCGAGAAGGGGTCGTACGGGCATGGGATACCTCCGGGAACGAGCGGGATGGGGCTCTCCACCAGTACCCGGCACCCGGGTCCCCGGCCACTCGGAGTCACCCTTCGGTGGCCGGGCGGTACCGGCGGTCGGGGAACCGTCCCGGGAATGTCCGGGAGCTGTCACGTTCCGCGGCGGGCCGTTCCGGTGGCTCCCCGGCCGGAGCATGGTCGGTGTACGACCCGTTCGGACCGTTCCACCGATGTGGAGGCGCGCCATGTGTGCTCACCCGTCTTCCTGCCCGCGGACCGACTCCCCCGCCCCGCACGTGGTGGCCGCCCACCCCGAGCAGGGCTGGAGCCTGCTGTGCGACGGTGTGATCGTCTTCGACGACACCGGCGCCCTGCTCCCCGACGGCCGGGTGGTGGCCCCGCACCGGACGCCCGCCGGCCGTCTCGTGACCGCCGCCTGACCGCCCCCCGGCCGCGCTCACCCCTCTGCGACGAACCACCGCAGCAGGGAGGCGAGCCGCTCCGGGCGGTCCTCGGCGATCAGCGTCCGGGTGCCGCGGATCTCCGCCAGCCGCCCGCGGGGCAGCAGTTCGGCCAGCCGGCGCCCGTGCTCGCGGGGCATCATCCGGTCCTCGACGGCCCAGACGACCAGCGCGGGCCGGTCGAAGTGCCGCAGGCCCTGCGCGGCTTCGAGGAGTTCGGTGCGCCGGACGTGGGTGCCGTAGTGCCGGAAGTCCCGCCGGATCGCGGGGTCGGTGCGCAGAGGGCGCAGCCAGCGGTCGACGATCTCGTCCGGCACGGGCCGCCTGGTGAGTGCGCCGAGGCCCACCGGCAGTCGGCGCAGCGGTTTCCAGCCCAGGGTGCGGACCATGAGCGGGATGCCGCCGGGGATCCGGCAGGCCGCGCCGATCATCCTGCCGGGCAGGCCCGGCGGGTAGTTGTCGAAGGCCTCGCAGGAGATCAGCACGAGCCGTGCCAGCCGCTCGGGGTGCCGGGACGCGACCGTCTGGGCGCGTCCGCAGTCGCTCTCGACGAGGGTGACGTCCCTGAGGTCCAGCCGGTCGAGGAACTCCGCGATCAGTTCGTTGACCAGGTCGGGCGTCGGCGGCCGGGTCATCGGTCTGCGGTGCGACCCGTAGGGCAGGGTCGGTGCGACGAGCCGGTGGCCGTCCCGCAGTCCTGCGATGACCTTCCGCCAGACGGACGCGTCGTGCAGCAGCCCGTGCAGCAGCACGACGACCGGCCCCTCGCCTCCCGTGTCCTCGTACTCGACGGTGCCCGCGCTCAGCTCGATCTCCGGCATACGGCCACGCTAGGGCCTGTGCCGCCGGTCAGGGCAGCAGGGCGAAGCCGTCGAGCTCGACCAGGGCGCGTTCGTCCCACAGACGGACCACCTGGACGACCGCCATCGCCGGGTAGTCGCGGCCGGCCAGTTCCCGCCAGCGGCGGCCGACTTCGCGGGCGTGGGCGCGGTAGTCGGCGACGTCGGTGGCGTAGACGGTGACGCGGGCCAGGTCGGCGGGGGTGCCGCCGGCGGCGCGCAGGGCGGTGAGGAGGTTGGCGAGGGCCCGGGTGAACTGCTCAGGCAGGGTGTCGCCGACCACCTTGCCGTCCGCGTCGAGGGCGGTCTGGCCGGCCAGGAACACCAGCCGGGAACCGGTGGCGACGACCGCGTGGGAGAAGCCGGCCGGCGGGGAGAGTTCGGGCGGGTTGACGCGCTCGGCGGTCACCGGTCCTCCAGTGTCTTGTACAACTCCTTGGCGATGATGCCCCGTTGCACTTCGCTCGCCCCCTCGTAGATCCGGGGCGCGCGGACTTCCCGGTAGAGGTGTTCGAGCAGGTGCCCGCGTTGCAGGGCGCGCGCGCCGTGCAGCTGGACGGCCCGGTCGACGACGTACTGGGCGGTCTCGGTGGCCAGCAGTTTCGCCATCGCGGCGCGCCGGGGTACGTCACCGGCGCCCTCGTCGTACGCCGTGGCCGCCGCGTACACCATCAGCCGGGCGGCCTCCGTGCGCAGGGCCATCTCGGCGACCTGGTGGGCGACGGACTGGAGGTCCTTCAGCGGGCCGCCGAACGCCTCCCGGCGGGCGGTGTGCACGAGGGTCGCGTCCAGGGCGGCCTGGGCCATGCCGACGGCGAAGGCGCCGACGCTGGGCCGGAACAGGTTGAGGGTGTCCATGGCGACCCGGAAGCCGCCGTCCGGGTCGCCGAGGACGTCGTCGGCGGTCACCGGTACGGCGTCGAAGCGGAGGGTGCCGATCGGGTGCGGGGAGAGCATGTCGAGGCGGCTGCCGGTGAGGCCGGGCCGGTCGGCGGGGACGAGGAAGGCGGTCACGCCCCGGGCGCCGGCGCCGGGGGTGGTGCGGGCGAAGACGGTGCAGAAGTCGGCGTCGGGGGCGTTGGAGATCCAGCACTTCTCCCCGGTGAGCCGCCAGCCGGAGGGGCCGTCCGGACGGGCGGCGAGCGACAGCGCCGCCGCGTCCGACCCGGCGCCCGGCTCGCTGAGCGCGAACGCGGCGACCGCGCTGCCGTCACTCACCCGGGGGAGCCAGCGCTCACGCTGTGCGGGGGTGCCGTGGGCGTGCACCGGGTGGGCGCCCAGGCCCTGGAGGGCGAGCGCGGTCTCCGCCTCGGCACAGCCGCGGGCGAGGGACTCGCGCATCAGGCACAGGTCGAGCGCGCCGGAGGTGAAGAGGCGGGACAGCAGTCCCAGCGTGCCGAGTTCGGCGACCAGGGCGCGGTTGACGCGGCCGGGTTCGCCCTTCTCCGCGAGTGGCCGCAGCCGGTGCTCCGCCAGCGCGCGCAGCTCCGCGCACCAGGCGATCCGTGCCGGTTCGAGCGAGAATGCGGCCATCGCCGGTCCCTTCCCTCGCCGCTGGGGCACTCCCGAGGTTATCGCGGACCGTTGACTGCCGTCACCAACACGATACGCTCCTGGTGCGAGCCCACCACGCCAAGGGGGCGAACCGTCATGAATCCACGGGCCACCGCGCACGTCGACACCTTCGCCCGCGACCACCTCCCGCCACCGGACCAGTGGCCCGAGCTCCGCTTCGACCTGCCGGAGCTGGACTATCCCGAGCGGCTGAACTGCGCCGCCGAGCTGCTGCACGGCCCGCCCGGCGACCGCCCCGTCTTCCGCACGCCCGACGGCACCCCGTGGACGTACGACGAGCTGCGGGCCCGGGTCGACCGGCTCGCGCACCTGCTCAGCGGGGACCTCGGGGTCGTCCCGGGCAACCGGGTACTGCTGCGCGGGCCCACCACGCCGTGGCTGGCCGCGTGCTGGCTGGCGGTGCTGAAGGCGGGCGCGGTCGCGGTCACCGTGCTGGCCCAGCAGCGTCCGCACGAGCTGAGCACGATCTGCAGGATCGCCCGGGTCGGCCACGCCCTGTGCGACGCGCGGTCGGTCGACGACCTCGCCAAGGCCGGGGTCCCGGGCCTGCGCATCGCCACCTACGGCGGCGGCTCCCCGGAGGACCTGCTGAACCGTCCGGCGCCCGGCACGCCGTACGAGGCGGTGCCGACCGCCGCGGACGACGTCGCGCTGATCGCCTTCACCTCCGGCACCACCGGGCGGCCCAAGGGCTGCATGCACGTCCACCGGGACGTGCTGGCGATCGCGGACACCTTCTCCCGGCACGTCCTCAAGCCGGTGGCGGACGACGTGTTCGCGGGCAGTCCGCCGCTCGGCTTCACCTTCGGGCTCGGCGGGCTCGTGGTGTTCCCGATGCGTGCCGGAGCCAGCGCCCTGCTCCTCGAACAAGCCCACCCCGGGCAGCTGTTGCCGGCGATCGCGCAGCACCGGGTGTCGGTGCTGTTCACCGCGCCCACCGCCTACCGGGCGATGCTCGGCGAGGCGGACGGCCACGACCTCTCCTCGCTGCGCCGCTGTGTGTCCGCGGGCGAGAACCTGCCCGCCGCCACCTGGCACGCCTGGCACGAGCGCACGGGGCTGCGCATCATCAACGGCATCGGCGCCACCGAGCTGCTGCACATCTTCGTCTCCGCCGCCGACGAGCACATCCGGCCCGGCACCACCGGGGTCCCGGTGCCCGGGTGGCAGGCGCGCGTGCAGGACGCGGACGGCACCCCCGTGCCGGACGGGGAGCCGGGCCTGCTCGCGGTGCGCGGCCCCGTCGGCTGCCGCTACCTCGCCGACCCGCGCCAGCGGGAGTACGTGCGCGGCGGCTGGAACATCACCGGGGACACCTATGTCCGCGACCCGGACGGCTACTTCCGGTACGTGGCCCGCGCCGACGACATGATCATCTCGGCCGGGTACAACATCGCGGGCCCGGAGGTGGAGGACGCGCTGCTGCGCCACCCGGACGTCGTGGAGGCGGCCGTGGTGGGACGGCCCGACGAGGCGCGCGGCCAGGTCGTGGTGGCGTACACGGTCCTCAGGGAGGGCGCCGGGTGCGACGCCGAAGCCCTGCGGGCCTTCGTGAAGTCGGAGCTGGCGCCGTACAAGTGCCCGCGCGAGATCGTGTTCCTGGACGCGCTGCCCCGCACGGCCACCGGCAAGCTCCAGCGGTTCCGGCTGCGCGCCCCCGCGGGCACCGTGGACGACCAGCGCTGATGCCGGGGAACGGCGCCCGCGGGCACGACTTAAGATGATCAACGTGTCCGACCAGCATGCTCCACGGTCTCTGATCGTCACCTTCTACGGCGCGTACGGCCGCTTCGCGCCGGGCCCGGTGCCCGTCGCCGAGCTGATCCGGCTGCTGGCCGCGGTCGGCGTGGACGCCCCGTCCGTGCGCTCCTCGGTGTCCCGGCTGAAGCGGCGCGGACTGCTCCTCCCCGCGCGCACCGCCCGGGGCGCCGCCGGTTACGCACTGTCGCCCGACGCACGCCAGTTGCTGGACGACGGCGACCGCCGCATCTACACCACCGCGTCGCCGGCGGACGAGGGCTGGGTCCTCGCGGTGTTCTCCGTGCCCGAGTCCGAGCGGCAGAAGCGGCACGTCCTGCGCTCCCGCCTGTCCGGCCTGGGGTTCGGCACGGCGGCGCCCGGTGTGTGGATCGCGCCCGCGCGGCTGTACGAGGAGACCAGGCACACCCTGGAGCGGCTGCGTCTCGACGGATACGTCGACCTCTTCCGCGGCGAGCACCTCGGCTTCGCCCCCACCGCGGAGGCGGTCGCCCGCTGGTGGGACCTGGCGGGGATCGCGGGGCGGCACGAGGCGTTCCTCGGGCGCCACGCGCCGGTGCTGCGGGCCTGGGAGCGGCGCACGGACACCCCGCCCGAGGAGGCGTACCGCGACTACCTCCTCGCCCTGGACTCCTGGCGCCACCTCCCCTACGCCGATCCCGGCCTGCCCGCCGCGCTGCTCCCCGCCGACTGGCCCGGTACCCGCTCGGCGGCCGTCTTCGGCGCGCTGCACGAGCGGCTCCGTGACGCGGGAGCGGTCTACGCGGACCTGGAGACGGACGGCTGACCCCGGCGCCCGCTCCCGCGTGCCCACGCGGTCAGTCGCCCAGCGTGAGCCGGGGTTTGGGGGCGTCGGTGCGTCCGGTCTGCGGCCGTCGGCTGCCCGCCCGGTACGGCAGGGGCCAGACGACGCCCGGGCCCTCGTAGCCCTGTTCGGCCGCCGCGTGCAGCGTCCAGTGCGGGTCGTAGAGGTGGGGCCGGGCCAGCGCGCACAGGTCCGTGCGTCCGGCCAGGAGCAGCGAGTTGACGTCGTCCCAGGAGGAAATGGCACCCACGGCGATCACCGGCACCCCGGCCTCGTTGCGCACCCGGTCGGCGAACGGCGTCTGGTACGAGCGGCCGAACTCCGGCTTCTCGTCGGCGACGACCTGCCCGGTCGACACGTCGATCGCGTCCGCTCCGTGCGCGGCGAAGGCACGGGCGACGGCGACGGCGTCCTCGGCCGTGGTGCCGCCCTCCGCCCAGTCGGTGGCGGAGATGCGGACGGTCATGGGCCGGTCCCCGGGCCACACCGCGCGCACCGCGTCGAAGACCTCCAGCGGGAACCGCAGCCGCTTCTCCGGTGAGCCGCCGTAGGCGTCGGTGCGGTGGTTGGTCAGCGGGGAGAGGAAGCCGGAGAGCAGGTAGCCGTGGGCGCAGTGCAGTTCCAGCAGGTCGAAACCGGCCCGGGCGGCGCGGACGGCGGCGGCCGCGAACTGTTCCCGCAGGTCGGTGAGCTGGGCGCGGGACAGCTCCCGGGGGATCTGGCTGCCCGGCTTGTAGGGCAGCGGGGAGGCGGCGACGAGGGGCCAGTTGCCCTCGTCGAGCGGTTCGTCCATGCCCTCCCACATCGGCTTGGTGGAGCCCTTGCGGCCGCTGTGGCCGAGCTGCACGCCGATCGCGGTGCCGGGTGCCCCGGTGTGCACGAAGTCGGTGACGCGCCGCCACGCCTCGGCCTGCCGGCCGGTGTAGAGGCCCGTGCAGCCGGGGGTGATGCGGCCCTCCGGGCTGACGCAGACCATCTCGGTCATCACCAGCCCGGCACCACCGAGGGCGCGGGAGCCGAGGTGGACGAGGTGGAAGTCGCCGGGGACGCCGTCGACCGCCGAGTACATGTCCATGGGCGAGACGACGACCCGGTTGCGCAGGGTCAGCCCGCGCAGCCGGAACGGGGTGAACATCGGGGGCGTGCCGGGCGGGCAGCCGAACCCGCGCTCCACCGCCTCGGTGAAGCGGGGGTCGCGCAGCCGCAGGTTGCCGTGGGTGACGCGGCGACTGCGGGTGAGCAGGTTGAAGGCGAACCGGCGGGGCGGCTGCGCGAGATGGCGGGACAGGTCCTCGAACCACTCCAGGCTGGCCCGGGCCGCGCGCTGGGTGGAGGCCACCACGGGCCGGCGCTCCTCCTCGTACGCGCTCAACGCGGCCTGCACGGTCGGTTGTTCGCGCAGACAGGCGGCGAGGGCGAGGGCGTCCTCGACGGCGAGCTTGGTGCCGGAGCCGATGGAGAAGTGGGCGGTGTGGGCGGCGTCGCCGAGGAGGACGACGTTGCCGTGCGACCAGCGTGCGTTGACCACCGTGCGGAAGGTGGTCCACGCCGAGTTGTTGGACTTCAGCGGACGTCCGCCGAGCGCGTCGGCGAAGATCTTGGCGCAGCGCCCGACGGACTCCGTCTCGTCCATCGCGTCGAAGCCGGCCGCGCGCCAGACCTCTTCGCGCATCTCGACGATCACGGTGGAGGCGTCGGCGGAATAGGGGTAGCCGTGGAGCTGCATGACGCCGTGCTCGGTCTCGACGATCTCGAAGCGGAAGGCGTCGAGGGCGAAGTCGGCGGCGAGCCAGATGTAGCGGCAGCGGTGCTCGGTGATGCGGGGACGGAACACGTCCGCGAAGGCCTGCCGGGTGGAGCTGTGGACCCCGTCGGCGGCGACGACGAGGTCGTGCGTCCGCGCCAGCCGGGCGGGGTCCGGGGCCTCGGTGCGGAAGCGGAGCTCGACGCCGAGGGAGCGGCAGCGCTCGTGCAGGATCTCCAGCAGGCGGTGCCGGCCCAGCGCGGCGAAACCGTGTCCTCCCGAGGTGTGCAGGACGCCCCGGTGGACGATGTGGATGTCGTCCCAGCGGGTGAAGTCCCGCTGCAGGGCGGCGTGGACGACGGGGTCGGCGTGTTCGATGCCGCCGAGGGTCTCGTCCGAGAGGACGACGCCGAAGCCGAAGGTCTCGTCGGGGGGGTTGCGCTCCCAGAGGGTGATGTCCCGGGCGGGGTCGAGCCGTTTGAGCAGTGCGGCGGTGTAGAGCCCTCCGGGGCCGCCGCCGATGACCGCCACGCCGAGGGGGCGGGCCGGCTCGTCGGACCGCCGCGGGCCGTCCGCCGCCGGGCGCGCCCGCCCGGCGGTGGCCCCGGGCGCGGGCCGGCCCCGCTCCCCCGCGGTCGGCGCGGGCTTCCCGGCCGGGGGCACGGCTACCTCCCCCGCCACTTCGGGGGGCGCTTCTCGGTGAAGGCCGCGTGGAATTCCGCGTAGTCCTCGCCGTTCATCAGGAGGGCCTGGGTGGAGGCGTCCAGTTCGACCGCCGCCGCCAGGGGCATGTCGAGTTCGGCGGTGAGGAGGGCCTTGGTCTGGGCGTGGGCCAGGGCGGGTCCGTCGGCGAGGCGGCGGGCCAGGGACCGGGCGGCCTCGTCGGCGTGGCCCTCGTCCGTCAGCACGCTGATCAGGCCGATGCGCTCGGCCTCCGGTGCGCGGACCGACTCCCCCAGCATGAGCAGCCGGGTCGCGTGGCCGAGGCCCACCACCCGGGGCAGCAGATAGGCCGCGCCCATGTCGCCGCCGGAGAGGCCGACCCGGGTGAAGAGGAAGGCGAAGCGGGCGCCCGCGTCGGCGACCCGGAAGTCGGCGGCCAGGGCGAGGACCGCGCCCGCGCCCGCCGCCACCCCGTGGATCGCGGCGATCACCGGGAACGGGCACTCCCGGACCGCCCGCACCACCTGGCCGGTCATCCGGTTGAAGTCGAGGAGCTGGGCGGTGTCCATGGAGAGGGTCGCGCCGATGATCTCGTCGACGTCGCCGCCGGAGCAGAACCCGCGCCCCTCGCCGGCCAGCACCATGGCCCGTACCGCGCGCTCCCGGGACAGCTCGGCGAGCAGGTCGCGCAGGTCGGCGTAGGCACCGAAGGTGAGCGCGTTGAGCCGGTCGGGGCGGGCGAGGGTGACGGTGGCGACGCCGTCGGTG
This sequence comes from Streptomyces pilosus, assembly GCF_014649835.1. Classification (GTDB taxonomy): domain Bacteria; phylum Actinomycetota; class Actinomycetes; order Streptomycetales; family Streptomycetaceae; genus Streptomyces; species Streptomyces pilosus. Next base: position 379,740 of record NZ_BMTU01000004.1, read on the forward strand.
AGATCGACGCGCAGATGCTCCCAGCGGGCGGTACGGGCGGCGGAACCGGTGAAGGGACTCATGAGGGCGGCCTCCTCGGGCGGGCACTGCGCTGCTCACTGAGGTCTGCCCCACGAAGTTATCACCGATCGGTGACTGTCGTCACGGTCACGCGATACGCCGTTCGCGGCGGGCGGCGCGGACGGGCGGGGACCGCGCGTCCGTCACGAGTCGTCGACACGCCGGTAACGGTGGGGCCGGGCGTGCGCGGCGGGCCCGCCGCGCGGGTAGGCCGCCGGGTGCCGGGGCACGCGCCCCGGACGGCGCCCGGGCAGGGCCCCGGTGCCGCCCCCGAGCGGGGCGGCACCGGGTGCGCCGTACCATTGACCGTTGAATGCAGGAGCACCCGCTCCATGAACGGACCCGCTGTGCACGAACCCTCCGCCGCCTCCTCCTCCTGGCGCGTCGCGCTGCCGCACTCCACCGCGGCAGTGCCCGTGGCCCGTGCCCTGGTCCGTACGGCGCTGGCCGAACGGGAGCACACCGCCGACTGCGACACGGCGGAGCTGCTGACGGCGGAGCTGGTGGCCAACGCCGTGGAGCACACCTCGGGGAGCACCCCGATCGAGCTGGTGCTGCGGCTGCTGCCGGCCGGTTTCCAGGTCGAGGTGCACGACGCCGACCCGGCGCCGCCCGGCGACCTCACCCGTCCGACACCCGGTGCGCCCGACCCCTGGCAGGAACACGGGCGCGGGCTGCTGCTGATCCGCACGCTGAGCTCGTCGTGCGGTCACCGCCCCACCGAGTCCGGCAAGGCGGTGTGGTTCCGGCTGCCGGGCCAGCGCCGCCCGGTCTGAACGGGCTCCTCAGGCGAGGGTGGCCACCAGGACCGCCTTGATCGTGTGCATGCGGTTCTCCGCCTCGTCGAAGACCACCGAGTGCGCCGACTCGAACACCTCGTCGGTCACCTCCAGCGACTCCAGGCCGTGCGCCTCGTACACCTCGCGGCCGACCTCGGTCCCCAGGTCGTGGAAGGCGGGCAGGCAGTGCAGGAACTTCACGCCGGGGTTGCCGGTGGCGCGCAGCACGTCCATCGTCACCGCGTACGGCGCGAGGGCGGCGATCCGCTCGTCCCAGACCGCCTTGGGCTCGCCCATGGAGACCCACACGTCCGTGGCGACGAAGTCGGCGCCCGCGACGCCCTCGGCGATCTCCTCGGTGAGCGTGACACGGGCCCCGCTGGACACGGCGAGCTCACGGGCCCGGTCGACGACCTCCTGGGCGGGCCAGTAGGACTTGGGGGCGACGATGCGCACGTCCATGCCCAGCAGGGCGGCGGTGACGAGGTAGGAGTTGCCCATGTTGAAGCGGGCGTCGCCCAGGTAGGCGAAGGCGATGTCCGTGAGCGGCTTGGCGCTGTGCTCGGTCATCGTGAGCACATCGGCGAGCATCTGCGTGGGGTGCCAGTCGTCGGTGAGGCCGTTGTAGACGGGCACCCCCGCGTGCCGCGCCAGCTCCTCCACCTTGGCCTGGCTGTCCCCGCGGTACTCGATCGCGTCGTACATCCGGCCCAGGACGCGGGCGGTGTCCTTCACGGACTCCTTGTGGCCCATCTGCGAGCCCGACGGATCGAGGTAGGTCGTCGAGGCGCCCTGGTCGGCTGCCGCGACCTCGAAGGCGCAGCGCGTCCGCGTCGAGGTCTTCTCGAAGATCAGCGCGATGTTCCTGCCCCGCAGGTACCGGTGCTCGGTCCCGGCCCGCTTGGCGGCCTTCAGCTCGGCGGCCAGCTCCAGCAGGCCGCGGAACTCCGGCGCGGTGAAGTCCACCTCCTTGAGGAAGTGGCGGCCGGCGAGGGCGGTCGGGACAGTCGCCATGGGGCTCTCCAGGGACGGGGACGCGAACCCTTGGAAGTGTATACGAAGATTTGCATTTCTATACGGCGTCTCGCTCCACGGGACAGCTCATGCAGCGCGGCCCGCCCCTCCCCCGCCCCAGCTCGCTGCCCGGGATCTCTATCACCTCGATGCCCTGCTTGCGCAGGTGGGTGTTGGTGGTCGCGTTGCGCTCGTAGGCGACGACGACACCCGGCTCGACGGCCAGGACGTTGCAGCCGTCGTCCCACTGCTCGCGCTCGGCCGCGTGCACGTCCTGGGTGGCGGTCAGCACCCGGATCTCGCTGAGCCCGAGCGCGGCGGCGATCGCGCGGTGCATGTGCTCCGGCGGGTGGTCGGTGACCTTCAGCTCCTTGTCGTCGGAGCCCGGCTCGATGGTGTACGACCGGAGCATGCCGAGCCCCGCGTACTGGGTGAAGGTGTCCCCGTCGACCATGGTCATCACGGTGTCGAGGTGCATCAGGGCGCGTCTCTTCGGCATGTCGAGGGCGACGATCGTCCGGGCCGAGCCGGCCGCGAACAGCTTGTGCGCGAGCATCTCCACGGCCTGCGGGGTGGTGCGCTCGCTCATCCCGATCAGCACCGCGCCGTTGCCGATGACCAGCACGTCACCGCCCTCGATGGTGGACGGGTAGTCGGCCTGCCCCTCGGACCACAGGTGGAAGGAGTTGCCGCGGAACAGCGGATGGTGCCGGTAGATCGCCTCGAAGTGCACCGTCTCGCGCTGCCGGGCCGGCCACCGCATGGCGTTGATGGACACCCCGTCGTAGATCCAGGCGGAGGTGTCGCGGGTGAAGAGGTGGTTGGGCAGCGGGCGGAGCAGGAAGTCGTCGAGCTCCATGGCGTGGAAGCGCACGGAGACCGGCTCCGCGTGGGAGTCCAGGAACTCCCGCTTGGTCGTCCCGCCGATCAGCACCTCGGCCAGGTCCGGCGCCGGCAGCGTCTCGAAGGCGGCACGGAGGTGGTCGGTGGCCAGCGGGCCGTACTCCTTCTCGTCGAAGACCCGGTCCAGGACGAGCGAGCGTGCCGCCGGGATCTCCAGCGTCTCGGAGAGCAGGTCACCGAAGAGGTGGACGGTGACGCCGCGGTCGCGCAGGACGTCGGCGAACCCGTCGTGCTCGGCGCGCGCCCGGCGCACCCAGAGCACGTCGTCGAAGAGCAGGGCGTCCTTGTTGCTGGGGGTGAGCCTTTTGAGCTCGAGATCGGGCCGGTGCAGGATGACGCGGCGCAGCCGCCCGGCCTCGGAGTCGACGTGGTAGGTCATGCCTTCATCCTGACCACCCGGCCGCCCGTTCACCCCCGGTTCGGCACATCCGCGGCGCGGCTCGCGGTCACCCGGGGGCCGGCGACGCGCAGCAGCAGCTCCGGCCGGGCCAGCGTCCGCCGGGCGTCCCGACCCGGTCGCAGGGCGGCCCGGGCGACGATCCAGCCGGCGAGCAGGTGCGGGTCCCCCGGCTGCCGTTCCAGCCCTGCGGCATACCCGTCGAGGGCGGTCGCCGGGTCGCCCGCGGCGAGGTGCTCGTCGGGGGTGCGGGGGCGGACGGGGGGCACCGCGAGGACGTGGGTGCGCAGGTCGGGCCAGGTCGTGCGGTCGGGGCGCAGACGGAGGTGCCCCGTCCCGTCGTCGGACGGCACCGGGTGCCGCCCGGGTCCGGATCGGACCGGCGCGGCGACGTTGCGCAGCCGCCATTCGGTGCGGTGCAGGGCGGCGGCGGTGCGGGCGCGGGCCAGGGCGGCCGGGGGCACGGGCTCGCGCAGCCAGGCGTCCAGGGTGCGGGCGAGGCCGGAGACCAGGGCCTGCCCGGTCCGCGAGAGGCGACCGCTGTTGCGGAGGGTGCGGACGACGAGTCTGCTCTGCGTCCGGCGCAGGGCGAAGTGGTAGGCGGCCGTCCCGGCGTGCTCCGGCTCGGACATCCGGTCCCGCCAGAACCCGGCGACGCCCGTGAAGGCGTAGGCGCCGTGCAGCAGGCCGGTGAGGTGGCGCGGGTCCGGACGCCAGGGGGCGTAGTAGCGCTCGGCGCGGTCGTCGCGCACGAGCGGGAAGAGGTGGAGCAGCGCGGCGAGCTTGCTGTGCTGGAACTCGTGGACCAGCGCCTCGGCCAGGGCGAGCGGCTCGGAGGGGCGGGAGATGATCATCGCGCCGTAGGCGTCGCCGCTGGACGCGGACACCCGCACCTCGGGGGGAGGCGGGGGCAGCAGACCGGTCCTGGCCCACGGGACGACGGACCGGATCACGGCCGGGTCGAGCCGCCCGGGCCGCGTGGTGTCGGCGGCCGCGAGGATCGCGACGGCCCGGTCGAACATCCGCTGCCAGGCCGTGGCCTCGTCGGCGTCCAGCCGTGCGGGTGGCAGCGGTTCGCCGAGGTCGCGGTACGGGTCCAGGTCCTCCAGCGGGACGGCGGCGGAGCCGGCCCTGAGCGTGCGCAGGGGCAGCCAGCGGGCGTCGTCGGCGGGCGGTGCCGCGTCCACCGGCACGGGCGCGGGGCGGCAGGTCAGCGTCGCGTGCCCGCCGTCGCGTCCCGGCCCCGTGAGGGTCAGTTCTCCGGCACGGGTGCGCGCCGTTCCCGCCGACGGACCGGCCGCTCCCCCGGGAAGCCGGGCCAGCCCCAGTCCCGGCAGGTGCAGCGCCCCGTCCTCCAGCGCCACACGCAGGGACACCTCCATGCCGGCGTGCAGCGCGGCGACCACCGCGAGGGTGTTCAGCCGGGCCGTCTCCACCCACAGGGCCGGTCCGTCCGCGGTGCCGTGCGTCCGGCGCAGCAGGTGCGCGATCCAGGCGCCCGTCGTCGGCGCCTGGATCAGCCGTTCGACCGGCTCGGGCGCCCGGCCCGCCGCCTCCGTGAGGACCCGCCAGGCCTCCCCGGCCGGGGTGAGTGGCGTGGTCACGTCCTCGATCCGCGTCAGCAGCGTGCGCAGCAGCAGCAGCCGGCGCGCCCGCTCACCCCGTTCGAGGAAGGCGACGGCCCTGCCGGAGCCGCCGCCGGCGGCGAGTTCCGCGAAGAGCGGGGCGGGCAGGCGGAGCGTGCCGGGCACGGGTCGCTCGCTGGTCGTCACCGGGACCTCCGGTCGAGGACGGGTGGGCGGGACCCGTACGGGGGCTCCCGCGCACGGAGGGGCGGTTACTCGGCCCGGCCGGGCTCACTGCCGCCGCTGATGCCGCCGCGGGAGCGCAGCACCTCGGCCAGCAGGCGGGTGTCGGAGCGGAGGGGCGCCAGACTCTCGACGGCCGACAGGGGGAACGACGTGAGGTCCGCCAGATCCGACTCCCACCCGGGGGCGTCCGGCACGGTGTGCTCCCGGCGGGCGGACGCCGCCGCCTCGCGCGGAGCGGGTGGCTGATCCACGGTGTGTGTCCCCCTTCTCGCACGGTGACACCCGATGCCCCGTGCCCCCATTCCATCATGGCCGTCGCCGCCGGCCACGGCTTCGCCCGCTCACGCTACTCGATCACCACCGGCGGACCGGGGCACTAACTCGCCGGTGCCGTCGACACGTTCCGACCCGCTCGGCCTACAGCGGCATGGGCGCCAGGTCGCACTCGATACGGCGGTGCAGACGGGCCGCGACGAGCCAGGGGTGGTCCGGGCGGACCACCCGGGTGAATCCCGCGACCGCCGTGCGCTGCGCCTCGTCGGCCTCCGGTCCCCGGGCCAGGCCGCGCAGGTCGAGGGCGAGATTCGCGGTGCAGGCCAGGGTCAGCGGGTGCTCCTGCCCGACGGCGGCGGCGAGCAGCGCCAGGTTGGCCCCGTCCTTGCGCTGGGCCTGTTCGAAGTCCAGGCGCGCGTAGGCCGTGTTGGCCTGCCCGATCGCCACGGTCAGCGTCATCACGTGCCGGGGTCCGAGTGTGGCCGCCATGCGCCGGGCCGCCGTGTCCTCCATGTCCTGTGCGGCGTCCAGGTCGCCCAGGGCGCGCAGGGTGGCGGCCAGGTTGGCCCTGGTCTGGAGCGTGTACGCGTGGTCCTCCCCGAGCCGGGCCGCATAGCGCCGGGCGGTCTCCTCCCCCAGCTCGCGGGAGCGTTCGAGGTCCCCGGCGAGACGCAGGTCGACGGCGAGGTTGGCCGCCGTGGACAGCGAATCGGCGTGCCGGCGGCCGTACCGCGTCACGAAGCGGCGCAGGGTGTCCTCGGACAGGGCCAGGGCCTCGTGCAGGGCCCCGTCGCGGCGGCGGCCGACGGCGAGGTTGCGGGCGATGCGCAGCGTCAGCGGGTTGTCCTCGCCGAGCGCGGCGCGGGCGCGGACGAGGACGTCCTCCTGGAAGTCCCGGGCGCCGGGGTAGTCACCGCTCTCCCGCATGTCCATGCAGAGCGCGTTGAGGCTGTTCAGGGTGAGGAAGCTGGCCGTCCCGAACATGAGCTCGCGCAGCCGGGCGTTCTCCTGGTCCAGCGGCAGCGCCTCGGTGAACTGCCCGCACAGCCGGAGGTCGACGGTCAGGCTGTGGGTGGCGCGCAGGGTGATCGGGTCGTCCGGCCCGAACAGGGTGCGCGCCAGGTCGGTGGCCTCCCGGCTGAGGTCCCGGGCCTCCGTGAACCGTCCCTGGTAGCGACGGGCGTCGGCCATGGCGCACAGCGAGTCGACGAGGTCCTCGGGGTCCGCGTCGATGCGCCGGGAGACCTCCAGGGCCCTCTCGTCCAGCCGGATGGCCTCCTCGATCTGGCCGACCTGGAGCAGGGTGAAGGCGAGCGTCTTCGCCATGCGGATGACGTGGATGTCCTCCTCGCCGGACTCGGCGAGCCAGGCGGTCCAGGCCTGCCGTGCGAGGTCCGCGGCGCCGTCGTGACTTCCCCAGTAGTAGAGGAAGAACACCGTGTCGGAGATGAGCTGCCGCACATAGGTGTCGGAGCTGGTGAACGCCTGGGAGGTGAGCAGGTGCGGCAGCAGCGCCTGGTAGGCGGGCCATTCCCGCGACGAGGCGAAGTGGCCGAGCGGGGCGGCGGACAGCAGCTGGTGGGCGGCTTCCCGCATGTGTGTGCGCTGTTCGGGACCGAGTTTGGCGAGGAGCACCGTCTGCAGCAGGCGGTGCATCTGGAGGGTGTCGGACCGGGGGTCCACCTTGATCAGGGAGAACTGGCTGAGGTCGCGGATCGCGCGGTTCATCCTGATCGACTCGCGCAGCAGCGGGTCGACCTCGGGGGTGATGCTGATGCCGCGGCTGCCCCGCAGGATGGACCTGGGGATGGGTTCGGGGGCCATGCCGGCGCAGATGTCGAGGAGCTGACGGGCGCCGGGGTTGTTCTCCTGGATCCGTTCCAGCGAGATGTCCCAGGCGGCGGCCACGGAGACCGGGTAGTCGGGGGCGGGGTCGAGTTCGAGGATCTCGGGGCTGCGGCGGGCCAGCAGGTCGAGGTACTCGTCGACGAGCATGCCGGTGACCGCGCGCCAGGCGCCCGCCTGTTCGACCGCGAGGGGCAGGTCGCCGAGGGCCTCGGCGAGACGGTCGGCGTCCTCGGTGGAGAGGTCGGGTGACCGCTTGCGGAGCAGCTCGACGGACTCGTCGCGTTCGAAGACGTTGACCGGCAGCGGGGTCGCGACCCGTTCCCAGGCGCGGTTGCGGGACGTGACGATGACCTTGCCCGGCCCGTTGGTGGGGAAGTACCGGCGGGCCACGTCGACGTCCTCGGCGTTGTCGAAGACGAGGAGCCACTTCTCGTGCGGGACACCGGTGCGTAACGCCTCCAGGGCGGCCGGCACGGCCGTGGCCGCCGCCGGGGACCCCATCGACTCCTGACCGGCCGGTGTCACCCCCAGGGCCGTCGCGAGGGAGGTGAGTGCCGTCAGGATGAGGGTCTCGCGTTCGGCGGGGATCCAGCAGATCACGTTGTAGTCGTACTGGTGCCGGTAGATGTACTCGAGGACCAGCTGGGACTTGCCGACGCCGCCCAGCCCGTACAGGGCGTTCGGGAGCACCGCCGCCGTGTCCTGCTCCTCGAGCTGCTCCTCGACCGCCCGCAACAGGGCCGTGCGGCCCACGAACGACGTGTTGCGCAGCGGCACGTTCACCAGCAGGGCGGGCCCGCTCGTCGAGGTCGTCTGCATGCCTGGCCTTGCCTCCGTGTCGTCACCGGACGGTCGCGAGGTCACCGAGTCCGTGTATGCGGATGTTGCCCGGTCCGGCGCCTCGCCACCGGAGCTGCCGGACGCGGGCCGGTCGTCGCCGGCGGTGCCGGCCGCCGGCTCCAGGTCCGCCGCGATCCGGCGGGCACGCTCGGCGTAGGGCCCGGACAGCGCCCGCATGACGGCGAGTTCCGACTGCTGCCATCCCCCGGCGGACGCGTCGGGCAGACCGGCTCCCGCCGGGTCCCGCAGGGCGGCGCGCAGGGCCACGCCGTGGGCTCCCGCGGCCGGCAGGTCGCCCAGGATCGAGACGGTCCTGGCCAGTTGGCCGCGGGTCGTGGTGGCGAGGAGTGCCTCCCGGGCCCCCTCGGCGAACTCGGGCCGGCCCCGGCCGTCGTCGCCCCAGTCGATCAGGCCGCCCATCAGGATCTCCGCCAGGTGCTCGGGTCCGGCCTCCGGGACGGTCCTGCGGCGCACCTGCTCCACCAGGTCGAACTCGAAGGGGACCGCGGCCAGCCGGGTGGCGAGCCGCCGGGCGACCGGGGTGGTCAGCGACAGGAAGCGGTGGACCGCCGCCGCGGCCGCGCGCGGCGACCGCGGAGCGCGCAGCCCGGGTGCCGGCGCGCCCCGCGCGAGGGTTCCCGGCAGGACGACGGGCAGGGCCCGGCGCACCCCCTTCTCCCCCGTGACGAGCGCGGCCCAGGCGGAGATCGACCGGGGTTTCAGGGACAGCACGGGCACGGGCGGGACGTCGTCGCCCGCGGACGGCAGGGGACGCATCGGGTCGGGGCCCTGGGGCGGTGGCCGCAGGGCGACGCGGTCGTTGGCCGCGCCCGGGCCGCCGGCCTCGAGGACGGCGGGGTGCGGGCGGAGCGAGGAGCGGTGCCGCATGTGGGGCGGCAGCAGGTGCGTCACGGCCGTGGGTCCGGCGCGTCCCAGCCGGTCGAGCAGCGCGTCCGCGGCGGGACGGGCCCAGCCGTGGGCGAGGCCGTCGGTGACGACGACGAAGAGGCGGTCCCTCCTGCCGTCCAGGAGCTCGCCGATGCGGGCCGGGGTCCGTGCCCCGCTCCAGCGCAGCGAGGCGGGGCCGGACCGGGGAAGGGTCAGGGCCACGGTCCGCACCCCCCGGAACGCGCCGCTGTGTTCGGCGGCCGCGGCCAGGCTCGCCGCCTCCTCGTGCCAGACGGCCATGGTGGGGGCGTCGTCGACGAGGAGGACCAGGTCGAACGCCCGGACGTGGGCTGGCCGGAACCAGGGCAGCCACAGGCCGTCGGTGATCCCGCGCTCCGCCGTGACCTCCTCGTCGAGCTCCGCCGCGGTGCGGGAGGGCACACGGCGCGCCAGCCGGTGCAGGGCGACCGCCAGACGGGCCGAGCGGCGGCCGGAGACGGGTGCGGGTCTGCCGGGGTCCGGCAGGGCGGGCGGGTTGAGCCGTATCCGGCCCGTCCCCTCGGGGTCGGGCACGGGCAGGGTCACCGGGGCGGCGCCGGACCCGTCCTCCGGCGTCCCGGGCCGCTCGGGACCGGTCGCGGGGGCGCCGGGCGGCGGTGCGTCCCGGGCCGGCCGGTGCTCCCCGTCCGGGTCGGTCACGGACAGCGCGGGGCCCTCACCCGCCCGCGACCGGTACGCGGCCAGCCAGACGGCGTCGGCCAGCTCCTGCCAGTGCGGGACGTACACGCCGTCGGCGTCGTCGGGGGGAGGGGCGGGTCCCGTCCCCGGACGGCCGGGCCCGGCGCCGGGTGCGCCCTCCCCGGGCGACCCGCTCATCAGCGGCCCTTGGCGAGGTCGCGCAGCAGTGTCTCGATCAGTCTCCGGCCCTCCCCGTCGGTCCGGAAGCCGTCGACCGTGGTCAGCCGTGCCGCGTTCAGCAGCTGGTCGAGCGAGTGCGTGCCTCCCTCCCGCACCTTGTGCAGGAACACGTCGACCATGGCCTCCGCGTCCGGCGGCAGACTCCCCAGGTGCCCCGACACGATGGCCAGGAGCTGCTCGCGCGTGGGGGCCTGCATCTCCAGCGGCAGACACCGCCTGCGGAAGGCGGCCGGGAACTCGCGCTCGCCGTTGCTGGTGATCAGCACCACGGGGAACTCACGGCACTCCACCCGCCCCGCGTCCACCCGTGCCGAGCGGCCGGGGTCGTCGGTGTGCACCCGGGCCGAACCGGCCGGGTCACGCACCAGTTCGGGGACGTCGTAGCTGCCGTTCTCCAGGACGTGGAGGAGGTCGTTGGGCAGGTCGATGTCGCTCTTGTCCAGCTCGTCGACGAGGAGGACCCGGGGGCGCTCGTACGGGAGGAGCGCCGTGCCCAGCGGCCCGAGGGTGACGAAGTCCCCCAGGGCCGGCGGACGCCGGTCCTCGTCCCGGCCGGCGGCGGGCGTCCGTTCCGCCGGGGTGCGCTGCTCCACGGCCTGCCACGCCGCGATGGCCTGGGCCCGTCCGATGGCGTCGTAGGCGTACAGGCCGTCGCGCAGCGCCGTGCGGCTGACGATGTTCCACTGCAGGACCCTGCCCAGTCCGAGTTCCCGGGAGAGCAGGTAGGCGAGGGTGGACTTGCCGATGCCGGGCGATCCGGTGATCAGCAGGGGGCGGCGCAGCAGCAGGGCGGCGTTGACCGTGTCGATCTGTTCCGGGCCGAGCTGCGGGACGTGGTCGCCGGGTCCCAGCCGGCGCAGCGCGGCCTCGGGGTCGTCGGGCGGCGCGGGCTGGAGCAGGGTGCCGCCGAACCGCCGCCAGGGCGGGGGCTCGGGCAGCCGGGGCGGCGGCCCGCCCGGGGCGCGGCCCGTCGCCCGGAACACGCGCCAGTCGGTGCCGTCGGTGGCTTCCGGCCCGCTCATCACCAGGTCTCCTCGCTGTCGTGGTCGTCGAAGCCGTAGTCGGCGGCGGTCTGGATGTCGACCAGCCGGTGGGGGTCGTCCCAGAGGAAGGCGATGTGCCGCCCCAGGAGCAGGGGTCCGGCCACGTCGAGGCCGGCCGTGCGCCGCAGCCGGTGGATGGCGACCGGTATCTGGGTGGGCGTGGGCACGGCGGAGAACACCGCGGTCACCACTTCGCGGCGCTCCTCGCTGAACTCGCCGCGGCGGTCCCAGACGGCGAGCCCGATGCCCTCGGCGATGGCGGCCTTCACCGCGTCGGTCGCCGCGCCCCCGTCCGGGGCGTCGAGCACCGCGGCGGTGCGGCTGGGTTCCGAGGCCAGCCGCGCCTGCCAGGCGTCCGCTCCGGTACGGTCCGCCGTGCGCCAGCCGTGGACCGCGACCCCCCGGGTGCGCAGCGTCTCCCACCGCTCCAGCCACTGCGCCCTGACCATCAGGTCGTCGGCCCGCATCCGTTCCAGGCTGCGCAGGTGGACGCCGTACTTCAGTCCGAGGGGCTGGGGCCTGCCGTCCGCCGATCGGACGGTGAGCCCGGCCATGTCGTGGTTGAGCAGGTCGTAGGGGAGCACGAACTCCACGTAGGGCGGCGGCTGTCCGGCTGTCGGGGGGACCGGGGGATGCGCCGTGGGCGACAGCCGTACGACCTGCCGCAGGGCGCGCTCGACGGCCCGGCCGAGGCGGTGCAGACTCGTCGTCTCCGGTTCGGCGGCCCGTGGCTGCCAGCGGCCGGGGACGGTGTTCAGCCACGGACGCACGACGATGTCGTCCGAACCGTCGCGGGCCGGCTCCACGGCCACCACCAGACAGCGCGGGATCGCCGGGTCCACCGTGCTCGCGGCGGCCCGCTCGGCCCGCCGGTGCTCCAGCGCGGTCAGCAGACCGGCCCGCCGGGCCCAGCCGGTCACCCAGGCGGACAGGGCGAGCCGCCGGTCAGGGGACGAGGTCAGCTCCGCGGCGAGGTCGATCAGGAGGACCGCGGGCGGCAGGCCGTCCGGCTGTGCGTTCAGCTCCGTGGCGTAGGTGAGGAGCTGGGCCGGTGACAGGCCGGGCGGCGGGTCGAGGTGCAGGTCGCCGGCCAGCGCGTCGCGCAGCGCCCCGGCCGGGAGCGTGCCCCGCACGGTGCGCAGCAGCGCGGAGGCGGTGTCCAGGTCCTGCTGGTCGAGGGGGCCCGGCAGCACGTCGGACTGCGGGTCGCCGGGACCGATCAGTTCCTCGAACACGCTCGCGGCGGCGACCCCTTCGAAGACGCGCACGACGTCGACGAGCACCCGCTCCCCCGCCTGCACGCTCAACGCCGCGCGCACCAGGGCCACGGCGTCCTCCCGCAGTTTGGTGCCGCGCAGGTCCACGTGCCGGTTGAGCTCCTCGCCCAGCATTCCGGCGAAGTACGTGCGCCCGGCCTGGTCCTCGAGGCAACTCAGCCCGCAGAGTGCCTCGGTCAGACGGAACAGCAGATCCCTGGCCGGCGCGCGTCCCGTCCCGCCTGATTCCGACGCTGTCTCCACCGACCTTCCCCCGTGAGCCGGTTCACCTGACGGACCAGCGAAGCTAGCACGCGAACTGCCGTGAACCAAGGGACCTCGACCCACCCGGCCCCGGTCCCGGCGGGCACCGGGCGGCCCTTCGCGGGCCGGGCCCGGTACCTCGCCCGCCGGTCACAGCCTGGGGTCGACCGGTTCCGACTCCAGGGCCAGGACGGCGAAGACCGGCTCGTGGACGCGCCACAGCGGTTCGCCCTCGGCCAGGCGGTCCAGTGCCTCCAGGCCGAGCGCGTACTCGCGGATCGCGAGGGAGCGCTTGTGGTTGAGGAAGCGGCCGCGCAGCCGGGCCAGGTTCTCCGGGCGGGTGTATTCGGGGCCGTAGATGATGCGCAGGTACTCGCGGCCCCGGCACTTGATGCCGGGCTGCACCAGGCGGCCCGAGGCGTCGCGGACCAGCGCGTCGACCGGCTTGACGACCATGCCCTCGCCGCCGCGTCCGGTCATCTCCAGCCACCAGTCGACGCCGGCCCGCACCGACTCGGGATCGGTGGTGTCGACGTGGAGGCGGCGGGTGGTGCGGAGCAGTCCGGTGGCGTCGTGCTCGGTCATGCGGTCGATGAGGGCGAGCTGCCGGTCGTGCGGCAGGGCGGCCAGGCTGCGGCCCTGGACGGCGAGGAGCTGGAAGGGCGCCAGGCGCACCCCGTCCAGACCGTCGGTGGTCCAGCAGTAACGGCGGTAGGCGTCGGTGAACGCCGCGGCGGAGGCCGCGCGTTCGCGCTGCCGGTCCAGCAGGTCCCCTACCTCCACCCCGCGGGCCGCCGCGCTCTCCAGGGCGGTCAGGGCGCCCGGGAAGACCGCGCCGGAGGCGGCGCCGACCGCGGCGTACTGCGAGCGGAGCAGGCCGGACGCCTTGAGGGACCACGGCATCAGCTCGGCGTCCAGCAGCAGCCAGTCGGTGTCGAGTTCTTCCCACAGACCGGCCTCGGTGACGGCGGTGCGCAGCCGGGCGAGGATCTCCTCCGTGACGGACGCGTCGTCGAAGAAGGGCCGGCCGGTACGGGTGTAGAGGGAGCCGGTCTCGCCGCCGGCGACGCCGAAGCGCCGGGCGGCGACGTCGGCGTCGCGGCAGACCAGGGCGACCGCGCGCGAGCCCATGTGCTTCTCCTCGCACACGACGCGGGTGACGCCGTCCCGCTCGTACTGGGCGAAGGCCTCCACCGGGTGTTCGAGGTAACCGTCGAGGTGCGAGGTGGCGGTGGGTGCCATCGTCGGCGGGAGGTACGGCAGCAGCCGCGGGTCGATCGCGAAGCGGCTCATCACCTCCAGGGCGGCCGCCGCGTTCTCCTCGCGGACGGACACCCGGCCGGTGTGCCGGGTCTCGACGACACGGCGGCCGTGCACGTCCGCCAGGTCCAGGGGGCGTCCCTCGTGGCCGCCGGGGGCCTCGGTGCGCAGCGGGCGGGCCGGCTCGTACCAGACCCGCTCGGCGGGTACGTCGACCAGTTCACGCTCCGGCCAGCGCAGGGCGGTGAGCTTGCCGCCGAAGACCGCGCCGGTGTCCAGGCAGATGGTGTTGTTGAGCCAGGTCGCCTCGGGGACGGGGGTGTGGCCGTAGACGACGGCGGCCCGGCCGCGGTAGTCCTCGGCCCACGGGTAGCGCACGGGCAGGCCGAACTCGTCGGTCTCGCCGGTGGTGTCGCCGTACAGGGCGTGGCTGCGGACCCGGCCGGAGGTGCGGCCGTGGTACTTCTCCGGCAGTCCGGCGTGGCAGACCACGAGCCTGCCCCCGTCGAGGACGTAGTGGCTGACCAGGCCGTCGATGAACTGCCGTACCTCGGCGCGGAACTCCTCGCTCTCCGCGTCCATCTGGGCGACGGTCTCGGCGAGTCCGTGGGTGTGCTGGACGTTCCGGCCCTTGAGGTGGCGGCCGAACTTGTTCTCGTGGTTCCCGGGCACGCAGAGGGCGTTGCCCGACTTCACCATGGTCATCACGCGGCGCAGCACGGCGGGGCTGTCGGGGCCGCGGTCGACGAGGTCGCCGACGAAGACGGCGGTGCGGCCCTCGGGGTGGACGCCGTCGGCGTACCCCAGCTTGCCGAGCAGCGCCTCCAGTTCGGCGGAGCAGCCGTGGACGTCGCCGATGATGTCGAAGGGCCCGGTGAGGTGGGTGAGGTCGTTGTACCGCTTCTCGGTGACGACGACGGCCCGCTCGACCTCCTCCACGCCGCGCAGCACGTGCACCTTGCGGAAGCCCTCGCGCTCCAGGTGGCGCAGGGAGCGGCGCAGTTCGCGGGTGTGCCGCTGGATGACCCGGCGCGGCATGTCGGCGCGGTCGGTGCGGGCCGCGTTGCGTTCGGCGCACACCTGCTCGGGCACGTCGAGGACGATGGCGATGGGCAGCACGTCGTGCCGCTTGGCCAGGTCGACGAGCTGCCGCCGGGCGTCCTGCTGGACGCTGGTGGCGTCGACGACGGTGCGGCGGCCGGCGGCGAGGCGCTTGCCGGCGATGTAGTGCAGCACGTCGAAGGCGTCGCGGGAGGCGCTCTGGTCGTTCTCGTCGTCGGCGACCAGGCCGCGGCAGAAGTCGGAGGAGATGACCTCGGTCGGCTTGAAGTGCCGCCGGGCGAAGGTGGACTTGCCGGAGCCGGAGGCGCCGATCAGCACGACGAGGGAGAGGTCGGTGACGGGCAGGGCGCGAGCGCCCTCGGTGGCGTCGGCGGTGGTGGTGTCGGTGGTGGTCATGCGGCCTTCTCCTCCTTCGCGGACCCGGTGCGGAACACGGCCATCTGGGTGGGCGGACCGACCTCGGGGTCGTCCGGTCCCACGGGCACGAACTCCACGGTGTAGCCGTGCCGTTCGGCGACCTTCCGCGCCCAGGCCCGGAACTCGGCGCGGGTCCACTCGAAGCGGTGGTCACCGTGCCGGACGTGGCCGGCCGGGAGGCTCTCCCAGCGCACGTTGTACTCGACGTTCGGGGTGGTCACGAGAACCGTGCCGGGGCGCGCGGCGCCGAACACGGCGTACTCCAGGGCGGGCAGCCTGGGCGGGTCGAGGTGCTCGATCACCTCGCTGAGCACGGCGGCGTCGTAGCCCTTGAGCCTCTTGTCGGTGTAGGCGAGGGAGCCCTGGAAGAGGCTGACGCGCGCGGACTGCCGCTCCCCCATGCGGTCCAGTCTCAGCCGCCGGGAGGCGATGGTGAGGGCCCGCACCGACACGTCCACGCCGGCGATCTCGGTGAACGAGGGGTCCTTCAGCAGCTGCTGCACCAGCTGGCCCTGTCCGCAGCCGAGGTCCAGCACCCGGGCGGCGCCGCAGGAGCGGAGCGCGGTGAGGATCGCCTCGCGGCGCTGCACGGCGAGCGGGGTCGGCCGCTCCTCCTGCTCGGTCTCCGCCCCGACGGCGTTGTCGATGGCCTCGACGTCGCTGTCGTCCGCCTCCGCCAGCCGGACCAGTTCCAGGCGCTCCCTGGCCTGCCGGGTCAGTGACCAGCGGCGGGAGAGGTAGCGGCTGGTGATCAGCTGCTGTTCCGGGTGTCCGGGGAGCCAGCCCTCGCCGGCCCGCAGCAGCTTGTCGACCTCGTCGGAGGCGACCCAGTAGTGCTTGGCGTCGTCGAGGACGGGGAGCAGGACGTAGAGGTGGCGCAGGGCCTCGGCGAGGGTCAGCGTGTCCGCCTCCAGGCGCAAACTCACGTAGCGCGAGTCGCCCCACTGCGGGAACTCGGTGTCCAGCGGCACGGGTTCGGCGGTGACCGTCCAGCCGAGCGGTGCGAAGAGCCGGCCGACGAGCCCGGGTCCGCCGCGCGCGGGCAGCGCGGGGATCTCGACGCGCAGCGGGCGCGGCTGCGCCGGGAGGTGCGGGCGGGCGTTGCAGACGCCGCGCATGGCGCTGGAGAAGACGCCGCTCAGCGCGACGGCGAGGAGCGAGGAGGCCGCGTAGGGGCGGTCGTTGACGTACTGCGCGAGGGCGGCGTCGGGTGCGCCGCCGCGGCCCTTGCCCTTGCCGCGCCGGACCAGTGCCACCGCGTCCACCTCCAGCAGCAGTGCCGCCGTGCAGCGCTCGGCGTCGGCCTCGGGGTAGAGGACGTGTGCCGTGCCGTAGGAGGTGGAGAACGCCTGCGCCTTCTCGGGATGCTTGTGCAGCAGGAAACCGAGGTCGGTCGCCGGGCTCTCGGCGGAGCCGGTGGTACTGATCGTCAGGAACACGGTGGTTACACCTCGAACACCTTCTGAACTGCGGATACGCGCCGGGATTCCGGCGCGTGCGCTCAACGTACAGGGAAGGTGTCGCGAGGTCGCACGGAATTTCGAGCCCGGTCGCGCGGGTCCGCCGCCGGGCGGGGGCGGACCCGTTCGCCGGGCGGGGGCGTTACGACAGCTGGGAGCCCACCTGGGTGGAGATCAGTTCCAGGTGGTCGAGGTCGGACAGGTCGAGGACCTGGAGGTAGATGCGCCGGGAGCCGGTCCCGGCGTAGCGGCCGATCTTGTCGACGACCTCGGCCGGGGAGCCCGCCAGGCCGTTGGCCTTGAGTTCGCCGACCTCGCGGCCGATGGCGGCGGCGCGGCGGGCGACCTCCCGGTCGTCCTTGCCGACGCAGACGACGAGGGCGTTGGAGTAGACGAGGTCGTCCGGGTCGCGGCCGGCCTCCCGGGCGGCGTCACGGACCCGGCCGAACTGGCGGGCGGTGTCCTCCACGGAGGCGAAGGGCATGTTGAACTCGTCCGCGTACCGGGCCGCCAGGCGGGGGGTGCGGGTCGCGCCGTGGCCGCCGATGAGCACCGGCACCCTGGCCTGGGCGGGCTTGGGCAGCGCGGGGGACCCGGTGAGGTCGTAGTAGGTGCCGTGGTGGTCGAAGGTCTTGCCGGGCTCGGTGGCCCACAGTCCGGTGACGATCTCCAGCTGTTCCTCGAGGCGGCCGAACTTCTCCTTCGGGAAGGGAATGCCGTACGCCTTGTGCTCCTCCTCGAACCAGCCCGCGCCCAGGCCGAGTTCGATGCGGCCGCCGGACATCTGGTCCACCTGGGCGACCTGGATGGCGAGCACGCCGGGGAGGCGGAAGGTGCCGGCCGTCATCAGGGTGCCGAGCCGGATGCGCCTGGTCTCGCGGGCGAGTCCGGCGAGGGTGATCCAGGCGTCGGTCGGGCCGGGCAGCCCGTCGCCGGAGCCCATGCTGAGGTAGTGGTCCGAGCGGAAGAACGCGTCGAAGCCGAGGTCCTCGGTGGCCTTGGCGACGGTGAGCAAGGTGTCGTAGGTGGCCCCCTGCTGGGGCTCGGTGAAGATGCGGAGATCCATGTCTCCATCCTGCACGTTCCCGGCCGGGGACGGCTCCGCCGGCCCTCCGGCGCGCCCCGCCCCGGACCCGCGAACGGGTGGTACCGGGCGGGGCCCGGCGGGTGCGGGAGGCGGTGTGTTCAGCCGGCCTCCCGCACCGGCAGGGCCTCCTCGCGGTCGGCCAGCCTGCGCAGCATCTCCACGACGCGGTCGCGCGACTCGTCGGCCGCGTCGATGGCCTCCATGCACTGCCAGTACGTCGCCTCGTCGTCCACGGAGCAGGCGATGCCGACCAGGGCGATGCCGACCTCGCCGAGCAGTCCGCCCAGGCACAGCAGCGCCTGACGGGCGTCACCCAGTTCGGTCAGCTGGGCCGCGCGCAGTTCCTCCGGGGCGATCTCCGGGGCGTCCAGCACGCCGCAGCCGCGGCCCGCCAGCTCGGTCAGCCCCAGGGCCTCTCCGCGCAGTTCGGGTGGTCCGAGGACCGCGAGCCGGCTGCCCATCGCCTGTGCCAGGGCCTGCGCCTGCCACACCTCGGCCAGCATCTCCGGCACGCCGCCGCTCGCGGCCAGCGCCCTTCTGCTTGTCACGATGAGCCGCACAGCGTCCATGCGCTGCCCCCGTCTGTCCGACGCGCTGCCCACGCGTCCGCATCCGTCGCTCTCTCCTGTTCACTACCCAGAGTGAGGGGGCGTGAGACAAAAAGCCAGAGGAAGACCGAAATCTGCGGACAACAATTCGATCGCGACCCGCTTTTCGTATACGGAGAGTGAAAACGGAGCCGGCGGCTCCCTACGTGCGGGGAGCTTCCCTACGTGCCGGGCGGCTTCCCGGCCGGGAACCTGAGCTCGTTCCGGTCGATCTTCGCCTCCAGGGCGGCCAGCGGATCGACGCCGAGGACCTCGCAGAACTGGAGGAGGTAGGCGAGGACGTCGGCGACCTCGTCGGTGACGCGGTGCGCGGTGCCGGGGTCGTCCATGACCCGGGCGGACTCCTCGGGCGTCAGCCACTGGAAGATCTCCAGGAGTTCGGAGGCCTCCACGCTGAGTGCGGCGGCGAGGTTTTTCGGGGTGTGGTAGGGCTGCCAGTCGCGGGCGGCCGCGAACGCGGCCAGGCGGTGCCGGAGTTCCGTGAGACCGGGCGGGCGCGGGGCGTCGTCGTCGTGCGGATCAGTCACGGTCCAGGTGTACCACCGTCGTCCCGCCCGCCCCGGCGGCCGGCCGGGGAGACCCCGCCCACCGCTCCGGCCGGGCGGATGCGCCGGCACCTCCGCGCCGCCGGACCGTGTGCCCCGCGAGGGCCCCTGGTCGGTCAGGTGCCCGGGAGGCCCATCCCCTCCATCAGCCCCGTGACCTCCGTGCCGGACGGGGTCAGCAGGAAGACGTTGCGGTCGACGCGGTGCATCCCGCTCGCCAGGCCGAAGACGACACCCGTGCTGAAGTCCAGGACGCGTTTGGCGACGTCGGGTTCCGCGCTGGTCAGGTCGAGCAGCACGGGTATGCCGGACATCAGGGTCTCGGCGACGTCGCGGGCGTCCGCGAACACGTTCACGCGCAGGACGACGAAGCGGCGCCGCGCCTCCGTCTCGGCCTCGGGCAGCGCGCGGTGGCCCACCGCGGACGGCCACGCGTCGCGGCCCCGCAGCGGAACGACCTGGGCGAGCCCCTCCCACTGCTCGTCGGTGACGTCGTGGCTGCTCACCGGCATGCTCCATCCCCTGTCGCGCTGGCTTTCTGCATCGGGCAATTCTTACTCATGGTCACCCGATCGGCCGAATACGACACGCTCCGCCATCGCACCGCACCCCCTCCCGCACCCACGCGAGGGAACCCGACTCCCCTGCGTCGCAGCCGCGTTGACCCGGTCCCGCCCAGCATGTCGCATGCACACATGACTGGTGACACGGAGGGTGTGGCGGGGCCGGTGCGCGCCTTCGGGATCCGGGAGGACCGGGAGGCGTACCCGGAGGAGCACCACGAGGACGCCGGCGGGGTGTGGGTGAAGATCCCGCGCAAGGGGTCCGGGATCGCCGGGACCGACTACGCGACCGCGCCGGAGTCGGCGCTGTGCCACGGCTGGATCGACGGCCACGAGAAGGAGCCGGCCGGCACCCACCGGCTCCGGCGCTTCACTCCGCGCCGCCCGCGCAGCAGGTGGTCGGCGGTCAACCGGCGGAAGGCCCTCGACCTGATCGCCCGGGGACGCGTGCGGCCGCCCGGCCTGCGCGAGGTGGAGAGGGCGCGGGCGGACGGCCGCTGGGAGGCCGCGTACGCGAGCCGGAGCAGGGCGACGGTGCCGGACGATCCGCGGGCCGCGCCGGACGCGGTGCCCGGCGCCGCCGCGTTCTCCGGCACCCTCGACAGCCGCAACCGTTACGCGATCCTGCACCGGGTCGGGGAGGCGAAGCGGCCGCGGACCCGCGCGGCCCCGATCGAGAGGTTCGTCGCCGTGCTCGCCGAGGGCAGGAAGCCCCACCCCTGAGCGGTGGCGGGCGGCGGCCGGCGCGGATCAGCCCGCGACGACCGCCTCGGCCGCCGCGACGCCGCAGACGCGTGCCGCGCCGTGGGTGGCGATGTGCGGGGCGCCGCGCGGGGCGGACTGCGGTACGCCCATCTCGACCACCACGGTCCGCGGGTCGGCGGCGAGCAGGGTGTCGACGGCCGTGCGCATCCACGGGTGCCGGTGCTCGTCGCGGACCACGGCGACGACGCGCAGGCCCGCCGCCGCCTTCAGTGCCGCCTCGCCCGCGCCGGGGCCGGTGAAGTGACCGGTGAGGGTGCCGGGCAGCAGCCGCTCCAGTTCCTCGCCGACACCCCACGGGGTCTCGTCGCCCACGGCGATGTTCGGGGCCGGGTTGAAGGTGGCCACGTACACCGGTCCGGTGACCGGCGCCGGGTCCGCGGACCGGGTCACGGTCACCGCGCGGCGGGCCGCCGTCAGGCCGATCTCCGGCCGGGGGTCGGCGGTCGCCGCGGGGGACCGCCGCACACCGGCGGTCCACTCGGCGAGCGCGCGCACCCGGGCGGCCGCGTCGGCGAGCCGCTCCTCCGGCAGCTCACCGGAGCGTACGGCGCTCACCAGCGCGTTCTGCAGGTTCCGCACCGTGTCCTCGTCGCACAGCCCGCCGCCCACGCAGATCGCGTCGGCGCCGGCGGCGATGGCCAGGACGACCCCGTGTTCGAGGCCGTAGGTACCGGAGACGGCGCGCATCTCCATGCCGTCGGTGACGATCAGGCCGTCGTAGCCGAGTTCGCCGCGCAGCAGGTCGGTGAGGATGCGCCGGGACAGTGTGGCCGGGCGGTCCGGGTCGAGGACCGGCACCCGGATGTGGGCGCTCATGACGGCACGCGTGCCGGCCGCG
Organism: Streptomyces pilosus; assembly: GCF_014649835.1. Classification (GTDB taxonomy): domain Bacteria; phylum Actinomycetota; class Actinomycetes; order Streptomycetales; family Streptomycetaceae; genus Streptomyces; species Streptomyces pilosus. The sequence continues at coordinate 400,639 of NZ_BMTU01000004.1, forward strand.
ATCGCGGCCCGGAACGGCTGCAGTTCGCGCTCGTGCAGCGTGGTGGAGTCGAGGTCGATCTGCGGCAGCGCGTGGTGGGAGTCGACGCTCGTGTCGCCGTGGCCGGGGAAGTGCTTGGTGCACGCGGCGACGCCGGTGGACTGCAGGCCCTCCACGTAGGCGGCGGTGTGCCGGGCGACCAGGGCGGTGTCCCGGCCGAAGGAGCGCACGCCGATCACCGGGTTGTCGGGGTCGGCGTTGACGTCGGCGGAGGGGGCCCAGTTGAAGTTGACCCCGCACTCGGCGAGCCGGCGGCCCAGTTCGCGGGCGACGCCCCGGGTCAGGTCCGTGTCGTCGACCGCGCCCAGAGCGTGGTTGCCGGGGAAGGAGGAACCGGTGCGCACCTCCAGGCGGGTGACGTCGCCGCTCTCCTCGTCGATGGCCACCAGCAGGTCGTCCCGCTCGGCCCGCAGTTGCGCGGTGAGGGCGGTGACCTGCTCGGCGGTGGCGACGTTGCGGCCGAAGAGGGCGACGGAGGCGAGGCCCTCGCCGAGCCGGCGGCGTACCCAGTCGGGCGCGGTGGTGCCGGCGAAGCCCGGCTGGAGCACGGCGAGCGCGTCCCGGGTGAGGGTGTCGGTGCCGGTGGTGAATGTCGTCATCGGGTGGCGTTATCCCTTCACGGCGCCCGCGGTGAGACCGCTGACGGCCCTGCGCTGCAGGAAGACGAAGAGGATCAGGATCGGGATGGCGAAGAGCGACGAGGCGGCCATCGTGGCACCCCAGTCGTTGCCGAACTGGGTCTGGAAGCTGGACAGCCACAGCGGCAGGGTCTGCGCACCGCCGGATTCCTTGCTGAGCACCAGGACGAGGGGGAACTCGTTCCACGCGGTGATGAAGCCGAACATGGAGGTGGACATCAGACCCGGCGCGAGCAGCGGCAGGATGACCCGGCGGAACGCCTGGGCGCGGGTGCAGCCGTCGACCATCGCCGACTCCTCCAGCTCCTTCGGCACGGCGGCGACGAAGCCGCGGAGCGTCAGGATGGTGAAGGGCAGGATCATCATCATGTAGAAGGCCGTGAGCGGCACCAGGCTGTTCAGCATGGAGGCGTCCCGCACGATCATGTAGATCGCGATGACCATGACCTCCCAGGGCGCCATCTGGGCCAGCATGAAGCCGATGACGAAGCCGCGCCGCCCCTTGAACCGCATGCGGGCCAGGGCGAAGGAGCCGGCCAGCGCGATGAGCAGCGAGAACACGACGGCCAGGCCGGTGACGGTCAGCGAGTTGCGGACGTAGGTCCAGAAGTGGTCGGCGTCCGTCGCGGTCCTGAAGTGCTCGAACGTGATGTTCGTGGGGAACCACACCGGGTTCTCCGCGATGATGTCGCCGGTCGGCTTCAGGGCCGTGGCGAACATCCAGTACACGGGGAAGACGCAGGCGATGAACACGACGACGGCCGTGGCGTTGGGCCACACGCGGCCGAAGAGCGAGCGCTTCACAGCTCGTCCTCCTCTTGCTTGAGCACGATCCTGAGGTAGTAGGCGGTCAGGCCGAGCATGATCAGGATGGTCAGGACGGCGATCGCCGCGCCCATGCCGTAGTGCTGGTTGCCGACGCCCTCGACGTAGGCGTAGACCGGCAGGATCTCGGTGAGCCGGTCGGGGCCTCCGCCGTTGAAGGTGAAGACCTGGACGAACGCCTTGAAGATCCAGATGATCTCCAGGAACGTCGTCGCGTAGAGGAACGGCCGCAGGAACGGCAGGGTGACCGTGGTGAAGCTGCGCCAGGCGCCGGCGCCGTCCAGGGCGGCGGCCTCGTACAGTTCGCCGGGGATGGTGGTGGTCGCCGCGTAGAGGTTGATCGCGACGAACGGGACGGACATCCAGACGATCAGCAGGGTCACGACGAAGAACGTCGACATCTGGCTGCTGGTCCAGCTGTAGTCGGCCATGGAGTGCCAGCCGAGTTTGTCCAGGACCCAGTTGACGACACCGAACCGCTGCGCGAAGAGCCACTGGTACACGGTGGTGGCGGCGACCACGGGCATGGCCCAGGCCAGCACCAGGCCGATCAGCAGGGTCAGCCGCATCCGCTTGCCGAGGCGGGCGAGCAGCAGACCGGTCAGGGCGCCCAGGACCATCGTCAGGACGACGTTGACCGCCGTGAACAGGATGGAGCGGAGGGTGACCCGCCAGAAGTCCTCGCCGGTGAGGACCTCCTTGTAGTTGTCGAAGCCGTTCCACTCCGTGACGTGCTGGATCAGCTGCGCCATGTTGAGGTTCTGGAACGACAGCAGCAGGTCCTTCAGCAGCGGCCAGCCGAGCAGCAGCACGGTGGCCGCGCAGGCGGGCAGCAGCAGGAGGTAGGGGGCGAGCGCGCCGGCGCGCGACGCGGCTCTCGGTTTCGGCCTGCCGGGTCCTGTGTCGTCCGCCTTGCGGACGTCCGCCGGGCCGGAAGGCGGCCGTTCGGTCTGCACGGTCATGCTCGCGATCTCTCTTCTCGGCGTGCTGAACGCGGGGCGGGGGCCGTCGCGTCGGTCGGCCCCCGCCCCGGTCGGAGCGCGTGCGCTCCTACTGCTGCTGCGCCAGGCGCTTGTTGAACTCGCCCTCGACCTGCTTGGCGGCCTCGGCCGGGGACTTGCCGTTCAGCACGGCGGTCAGGTACGTCTTGATCGGGTTGGGCGCGTTCTCGACCGCGGCCCACTCCGGGATCAGCGGCGTGGTGCCGCCGACGGCGGCGGCCGGTGCGGCGGCCTCGGCGGGGGCGTTGCCCTTCAGGTTGCTCTGCAGCGACTCCTTGTTGGGGATGACGCCGTTGAGCTTGGCCAGCTGGCCCTCGAACTGGTCGGAGAGGGCGATCTTCAGGAACTCCTTGGCCAGTTCCTGCTTCTTGCTGCCGGCGGCGACGGCGAGGTTGGAGCCGCCGAGGAAGACGCCCTCGGGCTTGTCGGCCGCGGCACCGGGGATGGTGAAGTAGCCGATGTCCTGCTCGATCTTCGGGTTGGCCTTGATCGCGATGCCGGCTTCCCAGCCCATGCCGATGAACGCGCCGACGTTGCCCTTGGCGAAGACCTCACCCTGCTGCGGGGTGGCCTCGTCCTTGTCCTTGGGCGCCTTCGACAGCGCCTGGAACTTCTTGTACGTCTCCGTGGCGGCGGCGACCTTCGGGTCGTCGAGGTTGGAGACGTACTTGTCGCCGTCCTTCTTGACGAGTTCGCCGCCCTCGCCGATCACGAGGCCGACGAAGTGGTACCAGTTCTGGCCGGGCAGGTAGATCGGCTCGGCGTCGGTCTTGGCACCGATGGTCTTGAGCGCGGCGTAGAACTCGTCGCGGGTCTTGGGGGTGTCCTTGAGGCCGGCGTCCGCCCACACCTTCTTGTTGTAGAGGACGACGCGGTTGGCGAAGTACCAGGGCGCGGCGTACTGCTTGCCCTCGAAGACGGACGACTCGTTGAGCGACTCGGTCCACTCGCCGCCGATCTCGGACTTGAGGTCGGCGAGGTCGGCGAGCCCGCCGGTCTTGGCGTAGGCCGGGGTCTGCGTGTTGCCGATCTCGAAGACGTCCGGCGGGTTCTCCTCGGACAGCGCGGTGGTCAGCTTCTGCTGGATGCCGTTCCACTGCTGGACCTCGAACTTGACCTTCGCCTTGGTCTTCTTCTCGAACTCGGCGGTGAGGTCCTTCTGCCACTGGTCCGGCGACGAGCCGTCCATCACCCACACGGTGAGCGTCTCGCCGGCGTAACCGTCCGCTCCGGCCTTCTTGTCGCCGTCGCCGCTGTCGCCGCCGCACGCAGCGACGGAGAACAACATGCCCGCGACCCCGATCGCGGCTATCAGCTTGCGCTTCACGCGCCACCCCTCCTCAGGAATGCCTTCCACACCCACGCCCTCGGCGGTGACCCTGACAACGGCGCAACGGCTCGGGGGGCTGGGACCCGGCTTCCTCTAAATGGTTTAGACCAGCAAGGGGAGCTTGGCCTAGACCTATGGCTCTGTCAAGGGTCGTGGACTCACGCCTCGGTAACGGCTCGGACACCCCTGACGGGCCGCAGAACTCCACCCAAACGGGGACGGGTTGAGGGTTGGACTAGACCAAAGCGAGAGCACACCGTTATAACGGGATCGCCGAGCGTGCGGCGCCGAACCCGGCCGTCCGCCGACGTGCACCGCGGCCGGCTCCCTGCCGTCCGCGCGCCGGACACCGCAGCCGGAAGGCAGGTCATGAGCACCGACGTCGTTAGCGCCCGGGCCGGAAGGGGGGCGCCGGACCCCATCGGTCGCGTCCCGAAGTACTACCGCATCAAGCAGCGGTTACTGCAGATGACCGACGAGCGGGCGCCGGGCGCCCCGATGCCGGCCGAGCGCCTGCTCGCCGTCGAGTTCCGCACCTCCCGCACCACGATCCGCAGGGCGTTGCAGGAGCTGGTGGGCGAGGGCCGGCTGGACCGGATCCAGGGCAAGGGCACGTTCGTCGCCCGCCCGAAGGTCTACCGGACGCTCCAGCTCACCTCCTACACGGAGGACATGCGGGCCCAGGGGCTCAACCCGACCTCGCAGGTACTGGACATCGGGTACGTCCCCGCCGACGCCGAGCTCGCGGCCCTGCTGGAGGTGGAGCCGGAGGACAGGGTGCTGCGCATCGAGCGGCTGCGGCTGGCCGGCGGGGAGCCGATGGCCATCGAGGCGACCCACCTGTCCGCCCGCCGATTCCCCCACCTGCGCCGCAACCTCTCCCGTTACACCTCGCTCTACACCACCCTCGCCGAGGTGTACGGGGTGCGCCCGGCGGAGGCCGACGAGACGATCGAGACCTCCCCGGCGACCCCGCGGGAGGCCGGACTGCTCGGTACGGACGTGGGGCTGCCGATGCTGCTGCTGTCCCGCCACGCGCGGGACGAGTCCGGAACGCCGGTGGAATGGGTCCGCTCGGTGTACCGCGGCTCGCGCTACAAGTTCACGGCGACCCTGACCCGCCCGACACCCTGACTGGCGCCTTCGTCTTCAACCTCCTTTATATAAACATAAGTTGAAAAAGGTGTTCCTTGACAGGGCACATTGGTCCAGTCCACGATCCCCATGGTCTGAACCACTCGCGGGGCACGGTCGTCACAGCCGCCGCGTGCACAACCCCGCACGGAGGTCCCCGCATGGCCGAGAGCAGCCGCCCGCGACTGCCGCGGTGGACGCACTCCGTGCGCCGGCCCCCTTCCGGGAGGACGCAGGCGCCGGGCCGGATGCCGGCGCGACCGTCCGGTCCGGGGGGCGACATCGATGTCACCCCCGGCCTCCCGCGCCCGGCGTCCGGGGTGCGCTCCCGCTCCCGCGGGGCGCACCCCGGAGTCGTTTCCGGGCGCGCCGCCGTCCGGCCGTAGCGGACCCGTGCGGCGCCGGCCGGTCACCGGCTCCGTCGCCCGCCGCGTCCGCCCCTTCTTCCTTCCTCCTGTCCGCATGCCGTGAGCGATCCCGATCTCCGGAGTACCGCATGACGACGAAGCACCGTTTCTTACACCGCGCCGCCTCCGAGCGCCCCTACTTCAGCGCCGACGGTGAGACGTACCTCGCCGAGACGCAGCTGAGGCACCTGAAGAAGGACCTGCCGCTGCGGGTGCTGACCGAGGAGCAGTTCGCGTCCTGGCAGGACCACGGTCACGTGGTGGTGCCGGAGGCGATCTCCCCCGACGCGGCCAAGCGGCTGCTGGAGTTCGCCTGGGAGTTCCAGGGCCTCGACCCGCAGCGGCCCGACACCTGGTACGAGGAGCGCGCCTTCCGCTCGGACCTCGACCGGGACCTGTACGTGTACGGCTTCGTGGAGGCGTATCACCACCAGCTGATCTGGGACAGCCGGCAGTCGCAGCGGGTTCACGACGCGTTCGTGGACGTGTGGGACTGCGAGGAGCTGTGGGTGACGCTGGACCGCCTCAACCTCAACCCGCCGAATGTGCGGAACCGTTCGCGGTCCCTGATCGACCCCACGGACGAGGGGTTCGACATCGAGCTGCACTGGGACGTGGACACCACGGCGAGCGTGCTGCCGCAGCGGGTGCAGGGCATCATCGCGCTCACCGACACCGAGGACGACCACGGCGGTTTCCAGTGCTCGCCGGAGCTCTTCCGCCGGTTCGACGCGTGGCGGACGGGGCAGCCCGCCGGGCGGGACCCGATCCGGCCGGGCACCGACCCCGCTCAGTTCCCGGTGGTGCGGCCCCGGTTGAAGGCGGGTGACCTGCTGATCTTCAACGGGATGCTGGCGCACGGCGTGGCCGGCAACTCCTCGGCCGACGGGGTGCGGGCGGTGCAGTACCTGTCGATGATGCCCGCCCTGGAGGAGCACGAGGAGCTGCGCCGCTCGCGGGTGGAGTCCTGGCGCACGCTGAGCACGCCCGACTGGAACGCGACCCTGCTCGGCGACGCGGTGAAGCACGAGTCGCTGCGCTACGGGACGGCCGAACTCAACGGTCTGGGCCGCAGGCTGCTGGGCCTCGACGCCTGGCACGAGCGGACGCGATGAGGCGGGGGGACGACGTGCACCGGATATGCCTGGCACTCCCCACCGACCGGGAGTGCTCCGCGACCATCACGGCCGTCGGCGCGGAAGCCGCCTACGCCGTCCGGCACTTCGACGTCGAAGTGCGTCTGCTGGTCCTCGACTCCTCCGACGCGGCGACCCGGGCGGCGCACGCCCGGACGGTCGCCGCGCTGCCCGAGGTGCCGCACGTCGTGGTGCACCACCTCGACGAGTCCGCCCAGCGGGACTTCCTGCGCGGTGCCGTCGAACGGGCCGCGCTCCCGGAGCCGGAGCGGATCCTGCGCCTCATGCTCCCGGACGCGCTGTCGTACGGTGCCTGCACCAACCGGGCGTTCCTGATCGCGGCGGCGCTGGGCTGCCGTTCGGTGCACCGGCGCGACTCCGACTGCGCCTACCAGGTGTTCGGGGGCTCGCCCGTGTACCCGGTGCACCACGAACTGGCCTCCCTGGGCAAGCGGGCCGCCGACGCCTTCTCCGGGGTGTCGGAGGTGGCCCTCGACCCCGCGCTCGCCCACCGGCCCGTGTCCCTGGTGGGTGCCTCCTTCATCGGGGAGCTCTCCGTCGACATCGGCGGGATCCGGGAGCTCGACAAGGAGGTCTACGAGGAGGTCGTCGGCCTGTGGGCGCCCGGCCACTGGACCGACGAACAGCGGCGGGAACTGGCCGAGGAGTCCTTCACGGGCGCCGGACTGCTGCCCTTCACGGGCGACCACTCGACGCTGACGCTGGTCGACCCGATGCGCGTCGACATGTGCAACATCGCCTTCGCCCGGGACGTGTACGAGCGGCTGCCGCTGCCGCCCGCCACCGCGACCATCGGCAGCGACTACTTCCTCATCCACGCCGTGTACGACGCCTCCCTGCCCGGCGTCCTGCACAACCGGCACATCGAGAACTACTACACCGGGGAGCGCCGCACCCGTGCGGGGTTCCTGGCGTACCAGACCCGGTTCGTGAAGTTCCTGCTGTCGATGCTGTACTTCCACCACGTCTACGAGCGGATGGCGGACGCGGGTGACGCGTTGCTGGACGACGACGGCCGGCTGGACCCGGCGCCCTTCGCGTCCTTCCTCGCCGAGAGCGTGGGGCTGGACCGCGCGGAGAACGAGCGGCGGCTGGACACCGTGGCCGAGGCGTACGGCCGGCTGGGCGGGAAGTACGCCGAGTTCGCGCGCGGCATGACGGCCGAGCGGGAACGGCTGCTGGACGAGGCCGCGCGGGACACCGCGGACTTCGTGGCCCTCATCGGCGCCTGGGAGGCCCTCGTGCACGCGGGCCGGGGCGCGCTGCGGTGAGCGGGAACCTGCGCACCGCGCTCGCGGCCGCGACCGAGGACGCGCTCGTCTACGACCTGGACGGGATCGCCGGCCGGCTGGCGGCGCTGACCGGCGAACTGCCCGGCGTCGACGTGCGGTTCGCCATGAAGGCGTGCCCGGTGGACGAGGTCCTCGCACTCCTGGCGGACCGGGGCGCCGGCTTCGACGCGGCGAGCCCGGGGGAGATCGTCCGGGCGCTGGCGACGGGGGTGCCCGCGCACCGCGTGCACTACGGAAACACGGTGAAGTCCGACCGTGACATCGCCGAGGCGTACCGGCTGGGCGTGCGGGACTTCGCCACGGACAGCACCGAGGACGTGGCGGCGCTCGCCGTACACGCTCCGGGCGCGCGCGTGTTCTGCCGGCTGGCGACCACGGGCGAGGGCGCGCTGTGGGGGCTGAGCCGGAAGTTCGGGTGCTCGGCGGACGACGCCGTGCGGGTGCTGGAGACCGCCCGGGACACGGGTCTGGTCCCCGCCGGGCTGTCGGTGCACGTCGGTTCGCAGCAGATGACCGCCGAGGCGTGGCAGCAGGCCTGCGCGGTCCTCGCCGAGGTGCTCACCGCGCTGCACGGCCGCGGGATCGTGCCGGACCACGTCAACCTGGGCGGGGGGCTGCCCGCGCTCGGCTACGCGGACCGGCGGGGCGAGCCGCTCGACCCGCCGCTGGACAAGATCTTCGCCGTGCTGCGCGAGGGCATGGACCGGCTGGCGGAGCTGTCCCCCCGGGGCCTGGACTTCGTCGTGGAGCCGGGCCGCCACCTGGTCGCCGACCACGGCGCGGTCAGGGCCCGGGTGGCCCGGCTGACGTCCCGGCGCCGGCCGGACGGGGAGCGCGAGCACTGGCTGTACCTGAGCTGCGGCAAGTTCAACGGCCTGTACGAGATGGACGGGGTGCAGTATCCGCTCGTCTTCCCCTCCCACCCCGACGTGACCGACGCCGACCTGGTGCCGGCCGTCGTCGCGGGCCCCACCTGCGACAGCGACGACGCCTACGCGTCCGGCCACCGGGTGCGGGTGCCGAGGGCGGCCGCCTCCGGCGACCCGGTCTGGGTGCTGTCCGCGGGCGCCTACGCCGCCAGTTACACGACCGAGGAGTTCAACGGCTTCGGCCCGCTCCCCCGCGTCTGCGTCCGCGCCGCCGCCCCGGAGGTGCGCGTCCGTACCGTCCGCGAGGACGACTGGCCGCGGATCGCCGCCCTCGAGGAGGGGGTGTACGCGCCGGTCTCGCTGTCCGAGGGGATCGACGCGCTGCGCTCCCGGGGCCGGGCGTCCCCCGGGACGTGCTTCGTCCTGGAGACCGGTGACCGCGTCGCGGGCTACGCGCTCGCCCTGCCCTACCCGCGCCACCGCTACGCGGATCTCCACCGGCCCGAGGAGGGGACGTACGACTCGCGCAACCTGCACCTGCACGACCTCGTGATCGCCGACGACCTGCGCGGCCGGGGGCTGGGCAGCCGGCTGCTGCGGCGCCTCACCGACACCGCCCGGCGGTCGTCGTACGAGCGCATCTCGCTGATCGCCGTCGGCGGGACGGAGCGCTTCTGGGCCGGGCACGGCTACCGGCCCGACCCGGGGGCCGAGCTCCACGGGGATTACGGCGACGGTGCCGTCTACATGTCCTGCCCGGTCCGCCGCGACCGCTCCGGCGGTCCCGAAGAGGGGTCCTGACCACTCATGCTGCCCAACCCCGGCGATTTCCGCCGTGACCAACTGGCGACGGCCGCGCTGTTCTGCTTCCTCGGCTTCCAGTACGCCACGTGGGCCTCCCGGCTGCCCGCGCTCAAGTCCCGCTTCGACCTCGGTGAGACGCAGCTGGGGCTGCTGCTGATGATCTGCGGGGTGGGGGCGGCGGTGTCGTTCCCGCTGGTGGCGCCCCTGATGCGGCGGCTCGGCACGCGCGGCCTTGCGGTGTGGTCCGCCCTGGCGCTGGTGGCGGTGCTGCCCGCGCTGGCCGTGGCCGGCAGCTACCCGCTCGCCCTGGCGGTCGTCTTCGTCGATGGTGTGGCGGTCGGCTGTCTGAACGTCGCCATGAACGCGCGGGGCGCCGCCCTGGAGGAGCACTACGGCCGGGCCGCGATGGCCCAGTTGCACGCGATGTTCAGCGGCGGGGCGTTCGGCGGCGCGCTGCTCGCCTCCGCCACGAACGCCGTCACCCACTCCCTGACCGCGCACTTCGCGGTGGCGGCGGCGCTGCTGGTGCTGCTGCTGGCCGCCTCCAGGCCGCGGGTCCTCGCCGAGGGGCAGGCTCCACCGCCCGTGCGGGAGCCGGCGGCCGGCGGCGCGAAGGGGCTCAGGAGCCTGACCGGGGCCTCGCGCACGGCGCTCTGGCTGGGGTGCGCCATGGTGTTCGGCACGGTCACCGAGGGCGCCATGAACGACTGGTCCGCGCTCTACCTGACGGAGGAGACGGGCGCCTCGGGGCGGCTGGCGCCGCTGGGCATCGCGTTCTTCTCGGTGATGATGGTGGTGGCCCGGCTGCTGGGCGACGGCTGGCGGAGCCGGTGGGGTGACGCCCTGCTGGTGCGTGCGGGCAGTGTGCTGGCCGGCACCGGCCTCGCGCTCGCCCTGCTGTCCGGCGGCACCTGGCCCGCGCTCGTCGGCTTCGCCTGTGCGGGCCTGGGCATGGCCGCGGTGACCCCCTGCCTGTACGTGGCCGCCGCGGCCGAGGGACCCGGCGCGCTGGCCCTGGTCGCCGCCATGGGCACCACCGGTCTCCTCGCGGGCCCGGCGGTCATCGGCTTCGTCGCCGGCCACACCGACCTGACCGTCGGCATGGCGGTGGTCGCGGCCTCCGCGGTGCTGGTGGCGGTGTGCTCGTGGCGGGTCGGACACAAGGCCCCGGAGGCGGCGGCCGTACCGCGGTGACGCGGCACCGCGGATCGCACGGTGGGGGGCGGTCGCTCCGTCGCGGCGCGCGGCGGGGGGAGGGCGTGCTCCCGTCGCTCCCGGCCGTCCGGGACGGCCGGGAGTGGCCCGGGTTCAGCCCCGCCGGGGCCGCAGGACCGGGGCGAGCACGATGACGAGGAGCCCGGCGAGGGGCACCACGAGCAGGCCCGCGCGCAGGCTGGTGGCGTCGGCGACGAGTCCGACGACGGGCGGGGAGCACAGGAAGCCCAGGCGCATCAGCCAGGAGACGATGGTGAGCCCCGACCCCGGCTTGAGACCGGGCAGTTCGTCGGCCTCGTGCATCGCCGCCGGTACGAGGGTGGCCACGCCGAACCCGGCGGCGGCGAAGCCGAGGATCGTGCCCGGGACCGTGGGCACGGCCAGGGCCAGGCCCATGCCGGCCAGCACGATGAACCCGCCGGCCCGGGCCACCTGCCGCTGCCCGAACCGGTCCACCAGCCGGTCGCCCATCAGGCGGCCGGCGAACTGTGCCCCGACCAGGGCGATGAACCCGCAGGCCGCCAGCGTGACCGACGCGTCCAGCGACTCGGAGAGGTACAGCGTGGCCCAGGAGTTGCCCGCGTCCTCGACCAGCGTGCCCGCGGTGGCGATGAGGACGAGGGCGGCCAGCACGTACGCGGTGCGCCGCGACCTCACCCCCGCCTCGCCCCGGCGTCCCGGGTCGAGGTCCGTGCCGCCCGCCTCCTCCGCGGCCGGCTCGGTCTCGGGGCCGGGCAGGCAGTAGCGCAGCGCCACGCAGGCGGCGGCGCCGAACAGCACGCCGGAGACGAGCAGGTGCTGTCCCCGGGAGAGGCCGAGGGCGATGGCACCCGCGGCCATGGCGCCGCCGGTGACGGCGCCGATGGACCAGATGGCGTGGAAGGAGTTGATGATGCTGCGTCCGTAGCGGCGCTGCACCCGCAGACCGTGGGCGTTCTGCGCGACGTCCGTGATCGCGTCCATGGCTCCGGCGAGGAAGAGCGCCCCCGCGAAGAGGGCCACCGAGCCGGCGACTCCCGCCGCCAGGACCGCGGCGCCGGTCAGCAGGGTGCCGAGGACGGCCACGCGCGCCGACCCCAGCCTGCGCACGAGGACCCCCGCGGCGAGGCCGGCGACGATGGCGCCGGTGGGGAACGCCGCGACGGCCAGGCCGTAGGCGGCGTTGCCGATGCCGAGGTCGTCCTTGATCTGGGGGTAGCGCGGCAGCAGGTTGGCGAACAGGGCGCCGTTGGTGAGGAACAGCACCGCCACGGCCGCGCGGGCCCGCCGGTCGGCCCGGGTGGGCTCCCGCAGTACGTCGACAGTCATGCGCGGAGCCTACAGCGGGAGCGTACGTTCGTACATTCCAGGTGCTGGAAGGACTCGCGCGGGAAAGGCCACCGCCCGGCTCGCGTGCGGGCCCGACACGGATGTGCGCGAATCGTGGGCGAGGTGCGCCGAGACCGCGTGTGACGCATGAACATCGTGATTCACCTCATGCGGTTTGCCGGAGCGTGGCTGCAAAGAAACACGGCACACTTCGGCGCATACCCCCCACAACGCCCCGCCGATGAGGGGCTCAACCGGTGATCGTCGGCGTTCACATCACCGACGGGAGCAGCGGCTCCGCCCTCCCGGCGGCTTTAGGATCAAGGGACAGGCCGTCCTCCCGTACCGATGTCCTGCTCCCTGCGCTCTTGGCATCCGCGAACACGGCGTGCCCGGCGAGCCGCGGGGAGGCATGGGTGAAGAAAGGTGAACACCATGGTCCTCGGACTGCTGCGCCGCCTGCGTCCGCACGGCGAACCCGACGCCGCGTCCGGCCTCTCGGTCCCCCTGCCCGACGGCGCGGGGGCGTTCGGCTGCGAGGCCGTCGACGTCCTGGGGCAACCGCTGGGCGGAGCCGAGGTGACGGTGACCGCGCTGGACAGCCACCGCGTCGCGGCACGCGGCACCACCGACCCGTACGGCTACTTCATGGCGGTCCTGCCCCCGGGCACGTACAGCGTGATGGTGGCGGCGGAGGGCCTGTCGCCGGTCCGCGAGACGGTCGACATAGCCCCGGGGGTGGCTCTCGCGCCCGCCCGCGTCGTGCTGGAACCCGGACGCCGGCTGGAGCTGCCGCCCGCCGGCACCTGGATGTTCGACCCTCCGCACACCGCGATCCGCTTCATCGCCAAGCACGTCGGCATGGCGCACGTCCACGGCCGCTTCACCCGGTTCGACGGCGGGATCCGGGTCGCGGAGAACATGGCCGACTCGCAGGTCTCGGTGCGCATCGACGCCTCCAGCCTCGACACGGGCAACCAGACCCGCGACAACCACCTGAGGTCGGCCGACTTCCTGGACGTCGAGAACTACCCGTTCATCGATTTCGTCAGCACCCGGTTCGCCTACCGGGGCGGTTCCAGGTGGACCGTGCACGGCACCCTCACCATGCACGGCACCACGCGCTCGGTCGGCCTGGACACCGAGTACCTCGGCACGGTCAACGGCGGTTACGAGCAGGAGCTGCGCTGCGCCGCCCTCGCCAAGGCCGAGCTGCACCGCGAGGACTTCACCCTCAACTGGCGTTCCATGCTGGCGCGCGGGATCGCCGTCGTCGGCCCGACGGTGCAGCTCGCGCTCGACGTCCAGGCCATGTACCGGACCCACGACACGCCGACCCCGCCCCGCTAGGGGTCAGCACCCCCTAGGACGGGCCCTGGGCGTACATCGACTCGACGGTCGCGGCGTGCAGCCGGCCGACGGCCTCGCGCCGCACGCCCAGTACCGGGGTCAGTTCGCCGGACTCCGGGGTCCAGGGTCCGGCGAGCACCCGGTACTTCCTCACCCGTTCGGGGCGGGAGAGTGCCGCGTTGGCCTCCTCGACGGCGGTGTCGAGGGCCGCGAGCACCTCGGGGCGGCGGGCCAGTTCCTCCAGGCCGCCGTCGCCGAGTCCGCGGGCCTTCGCCCAGAGCGGGGCCGCCTCCTCGTCGAGCACCAGCAGCGCGGTGACGTACGGGCGCCGGTCGCCGATCGCGACGGCGTGGGCGACCAGGGGGTGGGACCGCAGCAGGGACTCGATCCGGGCCGGGACGATGCTCTCGCCGCCGTGGGTGAGGACGAGGTCCGTCTTGCGGCCGGTGACGGAGACGATGCCCCCTGCGTCGACCGAGCCGGTGTCGCCGGTGGGCAGCCAGCCGGCGGCGTCGGTGACGGGTTCGATGCCGCCGTCGGCCCGCAGGTACCCGGGGGCGACCACCGGGCCGCGCACGAGCAGCTCCCCGTCGCCGGCGGTCCTGACCTCGATGCCCGGACCGGGGAGGCCGCACGCGCCGGGGGTGAACGCCTCAGGGGTGCCGACCGTGACCGCCCCGGTGGTCTCGCTCAGACCCCACACCTCGTGGACCGGCAGTCCCACGCTCGCCAGGGTCTCCTGGACCGCGGTGGGGAGCGGCGCGGCTCCGCTGCGGGCGCGGTGACAGTCGTCGAACCCGATGGCGGCCCTGACCGGCCGCAGCACCTGCGCGTCGAGCCGGTCCAGGCGTGCGGCCAGGTCCTCCGGGACGTCCTTGCCGTCGGAGCGCAGCCGGAACGCCTCCAGGGCGAGGCGGCGCGCCTGCGCGACCGTCTCGGCCCGCTCCCCCGTGAGGGTGTCGAGCCGCTCCCGCAGACCGGTGGCGAGTCGCTCCCACACCCGGGGCGTGCCGAAGAAGCCGTGCGGGCGCACCCGGAGCAGCGTGGGCAGCAGCAGGGCGGGGTCGGCGCAGAGGGTGACGTGACCGGCGTCGCAGACCGGCAGGTGGATGCCGAGCACCTGCCCGGCGACGTGCGCCACCGGCAACTGGGCCACCGTCCGCGCATGCCGGGGGACGGCGGCGGGCCGGTCGTGCATCAGCGACTGGTGGATCACGTTGCGGTGGGTGAGCACCACGCCCTTGGGCTCGCCGGTGGTGCCCGGGGTGTACACGACGGTCAGCGGCTGGTCGGTGGTGACTCCGTCGGTGAGGGCGTCGAGGGCGGCGTCGTCGAGCGGTCCCGCCCCGCGCACGGCCGGGTAGCTGACGAACCGGGCGTCGCCCTCCGGGGCGGCCCCCCAGTCGAGGAGGACGACGGCGCGCAGGTGCGGCAGGTCGTCCAGGGCCGGCTGCCAGCGCCGCAGTTGTTCCTCCCCCTCCACGACGAGGACGGTGGCCGCGCTGTGCCGGGCGACGGAGCGGATCTGCTCGGTGTCGAGGGTGTCGTAGGTGCTGCAGGGCAGGGCGCCCAGGTGGATCGCGGCCAGGGCGGTGACCCAGTGCTCCGCCCGCTGGGACATCGCGATGAGCATGCGCTCGCCCCGGTTCAGGCCGACGGCGGTGAGACCGCGGGTGACGGCGGCGACCTCGGCACGCAGCTGGAACCAGGTCAGGGTTCCGTCGTCGGGGCCGATGCCGGTGGTGAGCGCGGGCAGGTCCGCGAACTGCCGGGCGTTGCGGCGCAGCAGCCGGGGGATGGTCGATCCCTCGACGGCCTGGTGCGGTTGCTCTGGCGATTCCACGGGCGGGGCTCCCTCCATCGCGGACCACGAGCGGATGCCTCGGGGTTCCTCGGACTCCTCGGGCGGCACACAGTGGACCCGTTGTTGACTGGGTGTCAATAGGCTGTGCGACGGCCACCGGGCGCCGGCCAGGTCACGGGAGGGCGGGCGTCACGGGGGTCAGGGACGCGGCGGTTCGAGCATCGGCACGAGGAACTGCCGGGCCACCGCGCGCAGCCGCTCGTCGTCGTCGAGGTCGACGACATGACTGGGGATGACCAGGAACGACGCGGAGATGCGCACCATCATCTCGGCGACCAGGTCCACGTCGACGTCCGCCGAGACGGTGCCCGCGTGCTGCTCCCGGCGCAGCCTGCCCGCGAGGAACCGCCGGACGGTGGCCAGGGTGCGGCCTCCGTCACTGGTCATGGACGGTACGACGACGTCCGGTTCGGCCGTCATCAGGCCCCCGATGAGCGGGTTGCGGCGGATGGTGCGCAGGGAGCTGACGAAGCCGAGGACGACCCGGTCGGCGACCGTCTCGGCGTCCTGGATGTCGAGGATGAACCGGTCGAAGTACCGCCGGAACTCCCGCCGTACGACCTGCTCGACCAGCACGTCCTTGGTGGCGAACCGGCGGTAGACGGTGATGCGGGAGACACCCGCCAGCCGGGCCACGTCCGCCATGGTGGAGCGTTTGATGCCCATGCGGCAGAACTGCTCGTACGCGGCGTCGAGCAGGCGGGCGGCGATCGCGTCGTCCGGATCCGCGCCCTCGACCGCCTCGGTGAAGGCGATCTCCAGCAGCGACGGGGGGTCGGAGGGCCTCATGAGGGCCGACAGTACCGCCTCCTCGTTCACCTTCCCCGTGTCCACGGGTCCCTCCCTGATGCCGTCGCGCCTCTGGCGTTCATGCCGCGTCTGTGCTCCCCTGGGGGCACAGCGGAGAAACAGCGATACCCGATGTGTTTCACCGTACCAAAACGGCGTGGGCGCGGCAGCGGAGCTCGAGGAGGAGTCCGGGGTCATGGATGTCAGCAGGCGCAGGATGTTGGCCGCGGGTGGCGCGCTGGGGGTGTTCGGCGCGGTGGGCGCGGCGTCACCGGCCCGGGCGCGTTCCGTGTGGACGTGGTCGCCGAGCGGCTCGGTGGCCGGCCGGGGTGCGGGCGTCGACCCGGACTGGGTGTGGGACGAGGAGGCCGACGCACTGGTCGCCTCCGTGATCGACCGGGGCGATGTGCCCCGGGTCAACCGGGAGTTGTCCCAGTGGACGCGCAACGGCCAGCCGTTGCCCAGCGGTCTGCCCGCCGACGTGCGGGAGTGGATGGAGCGGGCCCGCCGGATGCCCTCCTGGGCGGACCGGGGCAAGCTCGAACGGGCGGCCGACTTCAACGAGCGCAGGGGCCTCTACCTGAACCTGCTCAACGGTGTGGGCGGCGGCATGCTCAGCACCGCCATCCCCCGGGAGGCGCGCGCCGTCTACTACTCCAAGGGCGGCGCCGACATGGAGGACCGGGTCGCCAAGACGAGCCTGCTCGGCTTCGCCGTCGGCGATCTGAACGCCTACCGGCCCGACGGCAAGGTCGTCGTGGAGGCCGTCAAGACCCGCATGGTGCACGCGGCCGTGCGGCACCTGCTGCCGCGGTCCCCCGGCTGGTCCCGCACCAGCGGCGGCCAGACCGTCCCGATCAGCCAGGCCGACATGATGGTCACCTGGCACAGCCTCCCCACCTACACCATGCGCAAGCTGCTCGAGTGGAAGGTGCCGGTCCCGGCGGCCGACGCGGAGGCGTACCTGCACCTGTGGCAGGTGAGCGCGCACCTGCTCGGCATCCGCGACGAGTACATCCCCGCCACCTGGGACGAGGCGAACGCCCAGTCCCGGCAGGTCCTCGACCCGGTCCTGGCCCCGACGCCCGAGGGCGTCGAACTCACCGACATCCTGCTGCGCCAGCTCGCCGAGCAGACCAGCCCCGGCGGCATCGACCGGCCCCTGTGCAACGCCCTCGCCCGCTACCTGGTCGGTGACCGGGTCGCCGACTGGGACGGCATCCCGCGCGAGCCGTTCTGGGAGCGGGCCATCGCGACCGCCTGGCCGAAACTCGTGATGTTCCGCGAGAAGTTGATCCCGCTCCCGCTGGTGCCGCCGCTGGCCTGGACGATCGACGAGGCGATCCGCCAGTACATCCTCTTCTACCTGACCAAGGGCCGGGGCACGCAGATCGACATCCCCGACACCAACCGTCCCACCGACCGGTGAGAAGCGAGAAGGAGTGCACACCATGGCAGACATCAACCGGCGCAGATTACTGGTCGCCGGCGGCGCACTGGGCACGTTCGGGGCCCTGGGCCTCGCCTCCCCGGCCCGGGCCCGGTCCCTGTGGACGTGGTCGCCGGCCGGCTCGGTGGCGGGCAAGGGCGCGGGACTCGACCCGGAGTGGGTGTGGGACGACGAGATCGACGCGATCATCGCCCAGGTGATCGAACGGGGACAGGTGCCCCGGGTCAACGACCTGCTGCGCGGCTGGGTCCGCAACGACCAGCCGCTGCCGGACGGACTCCCCGGTGACCTGCGCGCCTGGATGGAGGAGGCCCGCAAGCTGCCCTCCTGGGCGGACCCGAAGAAGCTCCAGGACGCCGTCGACTTCACCAGGAAGAAGGGCCTCTACACCGGGGTCCTGTACGGCCTGGGCAGCGGCCTGCTGAGCACCGCCATCCCCCGGGAGGCGCGCGCCGTGTACTACTCCAAGGGCGGCGCGGACATGAAGGACCGCGTCGCCAAGACCGCCCAGCTCGGCTACGACGTGGGCGACCGGTACGCCTACAAGCCGCAGGGCGGGATGATCGCCACCTCGGTGCGGACCCGGCTGGTGCACGCGGCCGTACGGCACCTGCTGCCGCAGTCCCCCGGCTGGTCCCGCACCAGCGGCGGCCAGACCGTCCCGATCAGCCAGGCCGACATGATGGTCACCTGGCACAGCCTCCCCACCTACGTCATGGGCAAGCTGCGGGACTGGCGGGTGCCGATCACCGCCACCGAGGCGGCGGGCTTCCTGCACGTGTGGCAGGTGAGCGCGCACATGCTCGGCATCCGCGACGAGTACATCCCCGCCACCTGGGACGAGGCGAACGCCCAGTCCCGGCAGGTCCTCGACCCGATCGTCGACCACACCCCCGAGGGCGCCGCCCTGACCGACGCGCTCCTCGGCATCATCGCCGAGGTCGACGCCGGTCTCACCGAGCCGCTGATCAACGCGTTCTCCCGGTACATCGTCGGGGACCGGGTCGGCGACCTGATCGGACTCGACCGGGAGCCCCTCCTCAAACCCGTCATCAGCGGTGCCTGGCCCCTGGTGGTGGCCTTCCGCGAGGGCCTGATCCCGCTGCCGGGGGTCCCGTCGATCGCGTGGGTCCTGGAGGAGGCGCTGCGCAAGTTCGTGCTGCTCTTCATGTCCGAGGGCAGGCCCATCCACCTGGAGATACCGGACGCGAACCGTCCGCTCTGACCGCTCCCGGCGCCTCGGGGACGCGGGCCCCGCCGCCCCACTCGGCGGTGCCCGCGTCCCGGCGCCGGCGCGGGCCGGGGGACACGCCCCCTTGCCGTACCAGCGGGCGCACGGCAGGGTGTGCGCCCCCGAACCCCTATGCCGAGAGGGACACTTGACGAGCATGCGCAGTGACGGGACGCCCCCGACACCGGAATCCGGACCTCCCGCACCGCCCGGCCCCGGGAGGCGCCGCTTCCTCGGATTCGTGCTGGCGGCCCCGACCCTGGTGGCCGCCGCCGAACTCGCCCCCGCGTCCCGGGCCGCGGCCGCCGACATCCCCTCCCCCGAGATCACGGAACTGCTGGACCTCAACGACGTGATGACCGCGGCCGCCCTGCCGACGTCCGGCCTGATCAGGGTCGAGGTGCACGGGGACGGCACCGTGTCCTTCGCGCTGCCGCGCGCCGAGGTCGGGCAGGGCATCACCACCTCGACCGCCATGCTGATCGCCGAGGAGCTGGACGTCCCGGTGGAACGGGTGCGGGTCACCCTGGCCGACGCCCGGCCGGAGCTGCTGTTCAACCAGCTCACCGGCGCGTCCAACACCACCGTCTCCACCTACACCCCGGTCCGGGTCGCCGCCGCGGTCGCCCGGCAGCGGCTGCTGCGGGCCGCCGCCACCGAACTCGGCGCTCCGGTCGACGCGTTGTCGGTGAAGGCGGGAGTGGTGACCGCCCCCGCCGGCCGGAGCGTCGGCATCGGGGCGCTGGCGGCGAAGGCCGCCGTGGCGCGGACCGAGCAGGCGTCCGTGGAACTCAAGCCGCGCGAGCGGTTCACCGTCATCGGCCGCCCGCACGGCCGCGTCGACGCGCTCGCCGCCGTCACCGGACGCAAGAGGTTCACCCTGGACCTCGGCGTCCCGGACGCCCGGCCGACCATGGTGTGCCGCCCGCCGACCATCAACGGCAGGCCCGGCACGGTGGCCAACCTCGCCGCGGTGCGCGCCATGCCGGGGGTCACCGACGTGGTGGTGATCTCCACCGGGGTGGCGGTGCGGGCGGGGACGTTCGGGCAGTGCATCGACGCCGTCCGCGCCCTGCGGGTCTCGTGGCGCCCCGGGACCGCGGAGGGCAAGTCCGACGCCTCCGTCCAGAAGCAGTTGCGGGCCGCCGAACTCCCCATGGGGCTGCCGCCGTTGACCCCGAGCGTGGAGGGCGAGTTCACCTTCGCGTTCCGCAGCAACAGCGCGCTGGAGCCCAACTGCGCGATCGCCGACGTCCGGTCGGACCGTGCCGAGATCTGGTCGTCGCTGAAGTCACCGATCGTCGCCCAGCAGACCATCGCGGCCAAGCTGCGGCTGCCGGTCGGCGCGGTCACCGTCCACGTCACCGAGGGGGGCGGCTCGTTCGGCCGCAAGCTGTTCTTCGACGCGGCGCTGGAGGCGGCGGAGATCTCCCAGAAGGTGGGCAAGCCCGTCAAGCTGATGTGGCACCGCGCCGACGACTCCCGGCAGGGCCGCGCCCACCCGATGGCCCGCTCCCGGGTCCGCATCGCCTACGCCGGTGACACCGTCCTCGGCTACAAGCAACGGCACACCAGCGTCGCCACCGACCTGGGCCACGGACTCGGCGAGCTGTTCACGGCCATGGCCGCCCGACTGCCCGTCGGGGACGCCGCCTTCTCCCAGACGTTCTTCCAGCTCTCCCAGTCGATGCCGTACGACTTCGGCGCGAACAGCCGCCTGCTGAACGAGACCGACAAGGGCTTCAACACCGGCAGCATGCGCAACGTCTACTCCCCCGACGTCACCTGCGCCCGGGAGCTGATGGTGGACCGGCTCGCCGCGAGGACCGGCCGGGACCCGTACGAGCTGCGCCGCCGCTTCCTCCGCGACGACCGCGCCCGGGCCGCCCTGGACAAGGTCGCCGAGGCCGGGGACTGGGGCCGGTCCATGCCGGCCGGCACCGCCCAGGGCATCGCGCTGCACACCGAGTACCACGCGGTCAACGCGGTGCTGGTGGAGATCGACTGCCGCCCCGAAACCGTGAACCGGCCCGTCCGCGACGGGGTGACCGGCCCGCGCGTCACCCGGGCGGTCGTCGCCGTGGACGTCGGCCTCACCGTCAACCCGCGCGGCCTCCAGGCGCAGATGATGGGCTGCCTCATGGACGGCATCGCCCTGACCCTCACCTCCGGCCTGCACCTGCGCGACGGCCACTTCCTCGAGGCGAGCTGGGACAACTACTTCTACACCCGGCAGTGGAACACCCCGCCCGAGCTGGAGATCGTCGTCATGCCGGACACCACCGGCGAGCCCGGCGGGGCCGGGGAACTGGGCGTCGCCGCGTCCATGGCCGCGGTCGCCTGCGCCTACGGCCGGGCCACCGGCACGATGCCCACCAGCTTCCCGATCAACCACGACACGCTGTCCTTCACTCCCAAACCGACCGTCCCGCCCATCCCCGCGTCCCCCACCGACGGCCTGGACCACGTCCGCTGAACCCCCGGGAGAACCCGTGCCCAAGCACACTTTCCGCCTCAACGGCGAACAGGTCACCGTCGACGTCGCGGACGAGGAGCGGCTGCTGTGGGTGCTCCGGGACGTCCTGGGCGTCACCGGACCCAAGTACGGATGCGGCATCAACGTCTGCAAGGCCTGCACCAGCCACCTCAACGGCCGCGCCGTCAACCCGTGCGCGGTCCCGGTGGGCGCTCTGAAGCCCACCGACGAGATCACCACCATCGAGGGCCTCGCCGACACGGCCGGCGCCGAGCTGCACCCCATGCAGCAGGCCTGGCTCGACCTGGACGTGGCCCAGTGCGGCTACTGCCAGCCGGGCCAGATCATGGCCGCGGTCGCCCTGGTCCGCCGGGTCACCGAGGAGGGCCGCGACATCACCGAGGCCGACCTCGACGGCATCCGCAACATCTGCCGCTGCGGCACCTACCCGCGCATCCGCGCGGCGATCAGGGCGGGCGCCGCGAGGATGTGACGGGCGGCGGTCAGCCGAAGCGCAGGATGCGGGGCACGAAGGTGCCCTCGGGGCCGTCGGCCCGGCCGGCCGACCACACCGTGTCCGTGCCGGGCACCGGTGCCAGCGTCAGGGTTCGCGATCCGCCCTCCCCGGCCACGGCCGGTTCGCCGTACTCGGTGAAGGACTGCCCGTCCCGGGCGAGGAAGTCCGGCCCGGGGACCATGGCCGGCCAGGTCTCCGGCGGTCCCCACTTCATCGAGGAGCTCACCGCGACCCAGCCCAGTTCCCCCGTGGGGGTGGGTGTCAGGGCGCTGACGGAGCCGAAGTCGGTGGGGACGGTCACCCTGGTCCACCGTTCACCGTCCCAGCGGGCCAGCAGGGGCGGGATCGGCCTGCCCACCGGGCCGCCGACGAAGCCGGCCGTGCCGCCCGCCCACACCTCCGTCGGCGAGACGGCGAGGACGCTGCCCACGGCCGAGCGCGGGAAGCCGTCCACGACCGTGAGAGTCCAGTCCTGCCCGTCCCAGTGCGACACGGCCGCACCGGAGGCGGTGGCGCCCGCGGCCCAGACGTCGTCGGCTGCCAGGACGTGCAGGCCGTACACGGACTGGTCCGGTACCGGGACGTCCTGCCAGCCGTTGCCCGCCCGGCGCAGCAGCGCCTGCGCGCCGTCCCGGGAGCCGATCAGCCAGGTCTCCCCGCCGCCGGTGACGACCTGGGTCAGCAGGACACCACTCGGCGGCCGGCTCTCCCGCCAGGCGGTCCCGTCGAAGCGGAGCAGCCGGGCGGCGCCCGCCGTGTCACGGCCGACCGCCCACACCTCCTCCGGTGAGACCGCGGCGACGGAGAGCAGTTCCCCCTGCCAGCCCCTGCCGGGCAGGTCCTGCCGGTGCCAGGCGGTGCCGTCCCAGCGCAGGAGCAGCGGGAAGCCCGGCGCCGTGCGGCCGACGGCGTCGGCGCCCACCGCCCAGGCCCGGTCGGGCCCGAGGGCCACGGCCCCGGTGAGCCGGGCCTGCGGACGCACCTCGTCCGGCACGGGGACGTGCTGCCAGGACGCGGTACCGGCGGCGGCCGGCACCATGAGGGCCGTGACGGCCAGGGCGGCGGCGAGGAGCGCGACGAGAAGTCTGCGGGTCATGACCGGCCTCCCAGCCGCTCGCTCATCAGGTTCGGTTGCGAGCCGAAGATCTCGGCGGTCCCGAAGGACAGCAGTGAGGACCCGGCGACCGCCAGGGCCTGCGGCTTCACCTCGATCGCGTTCGGGCGTTCGGGACCGTAGGAGAAGGTGGTGCGGGCGCCGTTCACCCGCGCGTACTTCGACTGGAACGCCCGGTCGCTGACCACCGGCAGCCACAGCGCGCCGTCGGGGCCGCGCGTCAGGGCCTCGGCGGAGGTGTCGCCCAGCGGCGGGTACGTGGTGCGCCAGGTGGAGCCGGTGCGGGTCGTCAGGTACGTGCGGGCCACGCCGTCGGTGTACCGGCTGCCGCCGATGGTGACCCGGCCGGACGGTTCGGGCAGGATCGTGTGGACGTTGCTGTCCGGCGGCAGGGGCACTCCGGCGTCCCGCCAGGCCGTGCCGTCCCAGCGCAGGATGCCCGCCCCGGTGGTGGTGTCCGCCCAGGCCCAGACGTCGGTGGCCGTGCGCGCGGTGATCCCCATCAGGTAGTGCACGCCGTCCGGGACGGACTGCTCGCTCCAGCCGGAGCCGTCGTGGTGCAGCACCGTGAGCCCGGTGTCGTCCTCACCGACCACCCAGGCCGCGCCCGGCACCGCGGCGAAGTCCTGGTACGTCCACAGCGTCCGCGGCAGCGGGAGGGTGCTCCACCCGGCCGCCGACCACCGGAGGATCTGCGCCGCCCCGTCCCTGCCGTGGAGGATCCACACCTCGTCACCGACGAACTGCACCTTGCCCAGGTGGCCGGACTCACCCGCGCCGGGGAAGGAGGTGTCCCTGCTCCACGCCGTGCCGTCCCACCGGTGCAGCACGGGCCGCATGAGACCGTCGACGTACTCGTTCCCGGTGGCCCAGGCGTCCCCGGGCCCCCGGGCGGCGAGGTCGGACACGTACACCGGCGACCGTGCCGCCGGCACCTCCAGCACCGACCAGTCCGGTCGCGCCGCGGCGGCCGGCGCCAGGGCCGCGACACAGGCGATCACCAGACCCACGACGACTGCACGAAGTCCGTTCACGAGCCCCCCAGGACGCGAAGGCCGCACACGCTAGGGGCATGTACCCGCCCCGCACCAGGCGGCATCCGGCCAAGGAGGGATCGCCGGCGCGCCCTGCTCCGCCGGTGCCGTCAGGGGCGCTCCGCGGTCCCGCCCCCGCGGTCACCCGAGCGCGGCTCCAGACGGACGACGATGCCCTTGTACGTCGGCGTGTTGCTGGTGTCGGCCACGCTGTCCAGCGGCACCAGGACGTTGGCCTCCGGGTAGTAGGCGGCCGCGCACCCGGCCGTCGTGGGATAGGAGACGAGCCGGAAGTCCTCGGCACGCCGTTCGGTGCCGTCCGGCCAGACACTGACCACGTCCGCCCGGCAGCCGTCCTCGAGTCCGAGGGCGCGCAGGTCGGCGGGGTGGACGAGCACCACGCGACGCGAGCCGTGGATGCCCCGGTAGCGGTCGTCGGTGGTGTACGGCACCGTGTTCCACTGGTCGTGGGAGCGCAGCGTCTGCAGGAGGAGATGCCCGCGGGGAGCGCGCAGCGACTCGAAGCGGTTGACGGTGAACAGCGCCTTGCCGGCGGGGGTGGGGAAGACGCCCTCGTTCACCGGGTTCGGCAGGGTGAAACCGCCCGGCTTGCGCACCCTGCTGTTGAAGTTCTCGAAGCCGGGGACGACCCGCGCGATGCGGTCCCGGACGGTGCCGTAGTCCGCCTCGAAGTCCTCCCAGGGCACGGGCACCTTGTCGGCCAGGGTCCGGCGGGCCAGCCGGCTGAGGATCGCGACCTCGCTGAGCAGGTGCTCCGAGGCCGGGTCCAGGCGGCCGGACGAGGCGTGCACCTGGCTCATGGAGTCCTCGACGGTGATGAACTGCTCTTCACTGTTCTGGCAGTCCCGCTCGCTGCGGCCGAGGGTGGGCAGGATCAGCGCGGTGTCGCCGCAGACGGTGTGGGAGCGGTTCAGCTTGGTGGAGATGTGCGCGGTGAGGCGGCAGCGGCGCACCGCCTCCTCGGTCAGGTCGCTGTCGGGGGTGGCCCGTACGAAGTTGCCCGCGAGGCCGAGGAAGACCTTGACACGGCCTTCGAGCATGGCCCGGATGGAGTTCACCGCGTCCAGGCCGTGACGGGTGGGCGGCGTGAAGGAGAATTCGCGTTCGAGGGCGTCCAGGAAGCCCTGGGGCATCCGCTCCCAGATGCCCATGGTCCGGTCCCCCTGGACGTTGCTGTGTCCGCGCACCGGGCAGACGCCGGCTCCGGGCCTGCCGATGTTGCCCCGCAGCAGCTGGAAGTTCACCAGCTCGCGGATGGTGGGCACGGCATGCTTGTGCTGGGTGAGTCCCATCGCCCAGCAGACGATGATCCGCTCGCTGGCCAGGACCCGGTCCCGCAGTTCCTCGATCTGGCCGCGGGTCAGGCCGGTGGCGGCCAGGACGTCCGGCCAGGAGACGGTGGAGCGGATGTGGGCGGCGAACTCGTCGAAGCCGCTGGTGCGCCGGTCGATGAAATCCCGGTCCAGCACGGTGCCCGGCGCGGCGTCCTCGGCCTCCAGCAGGAGCAGGTTCAGCGCCTGGAAGAGGGCCAGGTCGCCACCGAGCCGGATCTGCAGGAACTGGTCCGCGATGTTGGTGCCCCGGCCGACGACCCCGCGTGGCTTCTGCGGGTTCTTGAAGCGCATGAGGCCCGCCTCGGGCAGCGGGTTGACGGCGACGATCTGCCCGCCCCCGCGTTTGGTCTCCTCCAGCGCGGAGAGCATGCGGGGGTGGTTGCTGCCCGGGTTCTGCCCCAGGGTGATCACGAGGTCGGCGTGCTGGATGTCCAGCAGGCTCACGTTGCCCTTGCCGGTGCCCAGCGTCTCGTACAGGGCCGCGCCGCTCGACTCGTGGCACAGGTTGGAGCAGTCGGGCAGGTTGTTGGTCCCCAGGGCCCGGGCGAAGAGCTGGAGCACGAAGGCGGGCTCGTTGCCGGCCCGGCCCGAGGTGTAGAAGACCGCCTCGTCGGGTGAGTCCATGGCCCGCAGCTCGCCGGCGATCAGGCCCAGGGCGTCGTGCCAGCTGATCGGCTCGTAGTGATCGGCGCCCGGCCGCTTCACCATGGGCTGGGTGAGCCGCCCCTGCTGGTTCAGCCACCGGTCCGAGCCGCGTGCCAGTTCGGAGACCGGATACCGCCGGAAGAAGTCGGGGGTGACGCGCCGCGTGGTGGCGTCGTCGTTGGCGTGTTTGGCGCCGTTCTCGCAGTACTCGTTCGTGTGGCGCCTGCCCGGCGCGGGGTCCGGCCAGGCGCAGCCCGGGCAGTCGAAGCCCTCGGTCTGGTTGATGTCGAGCAGGTTCAGTGCCGTACGGCGGGGCGACGTCTCGGCGAGGGAGTACCGCACCGCGTGGGCCACCGCGGGCACACCCGCCGCCCATGTCTTCGGCGGAGTGATCTTCGCCCGCTCGCCGCCCGGATCACCGTTCGATGACTCTCGCACCGCGTCCACCTTCCGCTCCGTTCCCCTCGCCCGTTCCGTTGTCCGCCGACCGGGGAACGGACGAGTGTGGGCCTTCCATGACATATCACCTCGGGCGAGGTGGGGCGTCGCGGCGGTTCTCAGCCGACCGGCCAGTTCGGCACCTCGCGCGGCAGCCGGCCGGAGTCCGGTTCGACGTGTCCGCCACTGATCGTTCCGCGCCACTGCCCGCTCTCCCGGCCCTGGCCCTCGATGTACTCCTTGAAGCGCGCGAAGTCCTCCCGCGCCTGCCTGCGGACCAGCCCCAGGGCGTCCCCCACCCGCTCGGCCGCACCCCGCGGGGTGAAGTCGACACGGAAGGCGACGCGGCAGCGGTCCTCCCCCAGCGCCCGGAAGGTCACCTCGCCGATCAGGCGGGGTGTCCCCACGGAGCGCCACACGATGCGCTCGTCGGGACGCTGCTCACTGATCTCCGCGTCGAACTCGCGGGTCACGCCACCGAACCTGGTCACCCAGTGCGTCATGGAGGAGCGCGACCGCTCCACCCGGCGCACACCGCGCATGAAGACGGGGAAGCACTCGAACTGGGTCCACTGGTTGTAGGCCATCCGGACCGGGACGTCGATGTCGGCGGCGCCTTCGATGACGCTCATGGGCGTTCCTCCTCTCCGCCACGGCCCAGGGGCCATGGACGTACGCCCCGTGCGGCCGGGTGCCCTCCTCGCGGGCCCTCAACCGCCGACCGGGCGGAGGGCACCACGGAGGGCGGCGGCGTCGCCCCGCTCCCGGCGGACGGCCGGGCCGGCCGCCCCGGCCTCACAGGGGGCAGCCGGGAGGTCCGCCCCGGGCACGCCCAGGCACCCCCTTCAACAGGCCGGACGCCCATGTCTACGTCAACTATCAGCCCTTGAACACAAATTGCACACAACCCCTCTTCATATCAGCCCCTCATGGTCTAGATTGACCGTGCTTCAGATGTTCGGGCACGAGGCGACCAAAATGATCTATGGGTCCGGCGTTGTGGAAAGCACGTGGTCACATCCCCGACGCCCGGCGTGGGGGTGATCAATTCTTGAGCCCGCCAGGGGCTTCGGGTGCGGGGAGCAGCCGAGGTCTCCAAGGGTTTTCCCGGCACCTCGAACGTTCGGCGGTAAGGCGAGTCGCTGCCGCCGGGGTGGGGTGATCAAGCAGTTCTGCGTCAGTCGGCACGTCATGCGCGGAGGCGGGGGCCTCACGCGGGGAGGAACGGCGCGGCACGGGGGGCGGGGGCCTTCCGTGGGTGGGGAGGAACAGTGCTAGGCGAACACGTCGAACCACTGGGGACCTGGGGGGTTCTGTGCGGCAAGGGGGATTACTCAGCCCGTTTCCGTCGACGCGCGGGCGTCCGGCGGACGGGACCATCAGCCGGCCCGCGACCGACTGGGAACAGCGGTACCGCCGTACGGTGATCACCGGCGATGCCGTGGCCACGGCCTTCGTGGTGGCGGGAATCGGCAACTTCTTCGGGGCGCGGGACGCGGCCGACTGGCACGAGAAATGGGGAATTCTCGCATTCGGCACCTGGCTGCTGGTGCTGGGGGCGCTGGCGGTGAGCCGGTCATGGGCTCCGGCGGTTCTCGGCCAGGGCGCGGAGGAATTCCGCCGGCTCGGCCGCTCCCTGTTCATGGCGACCGTCATCCTGGCACTCGGCGGAATAGCGCTCACCTCGCGCAACATCAAACTGTGGATCTTCGTGGCGATTCCCGCGATCGCGGTCGTCACCATGACGGAGCGGTATCTGCTGCGCCTCCGGCTGCACAGACAACGCAAGGAGGGCCGGTGTCTGAGACCGGTGCTGGCCGCCGGCAGCCCGGCCACCGTGCGCGACCTGATCACCCGGACCCGCAAGTTCCCGCACCTCGGCTGGCGGGTGGACGCCGTGTGCACCACGTACGGCGCGGGGGCCGACGGTGACCGGCTCGACGGAGTGCCGGTCGTCGGCCGGCTGACGGACGTCGCGGGCCACGTCCACCGCGACGGCTACCGCGTCGTCGCCGTCACCCCGGACCCGCACTGGTCGCCGGAGCGGCTCCAGCGGCTGGCCTGGAGCCTGGAGGGCAGCGACACCGAGATGGTGGTGGCCCCCGTGCTGATGGAGGTGGCCGGTCCGCGGCTGCACATCGACGCGGTGCTCGGCATCCCGCTGCTGCGGGTCAGCATGCCGACCTTCAGCGGCGGCCGCCGCGCGGTCAAGGGGGTCGTCGACCGGCTGGGCGCGGCGCTGCTGCTGATCCTGTTCGCGCCGCTGATGGTGTGCGTCGGGCTGCTCGTGGCCACGGACAGCCGGGGCGGGGTGTTCTACCGCCAGCGCCGCGTGGGCAAGGACGGCCGCGAGTTCACCATGCTCAAGTTCCGCACCATGGTCGCCGGGGCCGACCGGGCCCGCGCGGAGCTGATCCACCGCAACGAGGGCGCGGGGCTGCTGTTCAAGCTCCGCAGGGATCCGCGGGTGACCCGGGTGGGGACGGTGCTGCGCCGGTACTCGCTCGACGAGCTGCCGCAGCTGTTCAACGTGCTCACCGGTTCGATGTCGCTCGTCGGTCCGCGGCCCCCGTTGCCGGAGGAGTCCGCGGCCTACGGTCCGGACATCCGCCGGCGGCTGCTGGTCAAGCCCGGCCTCACCGGCCTGTGGCAGATCAGCGGACGCAGCGACCTGTCATGGGAGGAAACGGTCCGCCTGGACCTGCGGTACGTGGAGGACTGGTCGCTCGCCCTGGACACGGTGATCCTGTGGAAGACGCTGCGCGCGGTGATCCACGGGCAGGGGGCCTACTGATGCGGGGCGGCCGAGGACCGGCCGGCGCGCGGACAGCAGGCCGCGAGGGCCTGCCTGGGGGGAGGAACGGGTCATGAGAATCAGCGTGTTCGGGCTCGGCTACGTGGGCTGTGTGTCGGCCGCGTGCCTGGCCGACATGGGGCACAGCGTCGTCGGGGTGGACGTCAACCAGGTCAAGGTCGACCTGGTCAACGACGGCAGGGCCCCGGTGGTCGAGGAGCGGATCGGCGAGCTGATCGAAGGGGTCGTGCGGACCGGGGCGTTACGCGCCACCGGCGACGTCCGCGAGGCGATCCGGGACAGCGAGGTGTCGCTGGTCTGCGTGGGCACCCCCTCGGAGCCCAACGGCAGCCTCTGCACCACCTACCTGGAGCGGGTCACCGAGCAGATCGGCGCGGCGCTCGCCGAGCGGGGCGGGCGGCACACCGTGGTGTTCCGCAGCACCATGCTCCCCGGCACCTGCCTCGACCTGCTGGTGCCGATCCTGGAGAAGTACGTCGGCGGCACGGCCGGCGTGGACATCGGGGTCGCGGTCAACCCGGAGTTCCTGCGCGAGGGCACCAGCGTGCGGGACTTCTTCGACCCGCCCAAGACCGTCATCGGTGAGCTCGACCCGGCGAGCGGCGACGTGGTGGCGGCGCTGTACGACGGTCTGCCCGGCGAGGTGTTCCGGGTGCCGATCCCCACGGCCGAGGCGATCAAGTACGCCGACAACGCCTTCCACGGCCTCAAGATCGGCTTCGCGAACGAGCTGGGCGCGGTGTGCCAGGCCCTCGGGGTGGACTCGCACCAGGTCATGGACGTGTTCCTGGCCGACCGCAAGCTGAACATCAGCCCCGCCTACCTGCGGCCCGGCTTCGCCTTCGGCGGCTCCTGCCTGCCCAAGGACCTGCGCAGCCTGGTCCACGCGGCCCGGCGCGCCGACGTCTCGGTGCCCATCCTCGCCCACGTGCTGCCCTCCAACGCCGACCACCTGCAACGCGCGGTGGAACTGGTGGAGCGCACCGGCAAGCGCCGGGTCGGGATGTTCGGGCTGTCCTTCAAACCCGGCACCGACGACCTCCGCGAGAGCCCGCTCGTCGAACTGGCGGAACGTCTCTTCGGCAAGGGGTACGACCTGCGGATCCACGACGCCAACGTGAGCCTGTCCCGGCTGCTCGGCGCGAACCGCGAGTACATCGAGAACCGGCTGCCGCACCTCGCGCAGCTCCTCGCGGACTCCGTCGACGAGGTGCTCGAACACGCCGAGGTGTGCCTGGTCGGGACCCGGGACCCGGCCGTCCTGTCGGCGCTGCCCCGTGGCGGCGGTGGCCCGGTGATCGTCGATCTCGTCCGCCTTCCCGACGCCGAGGCGCGCCGGACCGAACCGGGGTACATGGGCCTTGCTTGGTGACACATCGTTCACGGACCCGGCCGGCGGCGGCCGCACGGACCGGCGCGCACTGATCCTCGTGGAGAACCTGTCGGTGCCGTTCGACCGGCGGGTGTGGCAGGAGTGCGCCACCCTGCGCGACGCGGGCTGGGAGGTGCACGTCATCTGCCCGCGGGGCACCAAGCGGGACACGGAGCCCGAAGCGGTGATCGACGGGGTGCGGATCCACCGCTACCCGCTGCGCGCGGCCACCGGCGGCCCGGCCGGCTACCTGCGGGAGTACGGATCGGCGCTGTGGCACACCGTACGGCTGGCCCGGAGGGTCGGCCCGGTCGACGTGGTGCACGCCTGCAACCCGCCCGACCTGCTGTTCCTGCCCGCCCTGTGGATGAAGCGGCGCGGCGCGCGGTTCGTCTTCGACCAGCACGACCTGGTACCCGAGCTGTACCTCTCCCGGTTCGGCCGCGGGAAGGACCTGCTGTACCGCGGCGTGTGCGCGCTGGAGCGGATGACCTACCGGGCCGCGGACGTCGTGCTCGCCACGAACGAGAGCTACCGGGACGTCGCGGTGCGCCGCGGCGGGCGGCGGCCCGAGGACGTGTTCGTGGTGCGCAGCGCCCCGGACACCGGCCGCTTCCACCCCGTGCCGCCCGAACCGGAGCTGAAGCGCGGCAAGCCCCATCTGCTGTGCTACCTGGGTGTGATGGGGCCGCAGGACGGCGTCGACTACGCCCTGCGGGCCCTGGCGAAACTGCGTGACGAGGTCGGACGGACCGACTGGCACGCGGTGTTCGTCGGCGGCGGCGACACCTTCGACGCGATGGTGGAGCTGTCCGGGCGGCTCGGACTCGCGGACCAGGTGCAGTTCACCGGCCGTGTCCCGGACGCCGACCTGGTGCGCTACCTGTCCACCGCGGACGTGTGCCTCTCCCCCGACCCGCACAACCCGCTCAATGACGTGTCGACCATGAACAAGGTCCTGGAGTACATGGTGATGGGCCGTCCGGTCGTCTCGTTCGACCTCCGTGAGGCGCGCGTCTCCGCCGCAGACGCCGCCGTCTACGCGCCCGCGAACGACGAGGCGGAGTTCGCCCGGCTCGTCGCGCGGCTGCTGGACGAGCCGGAGACCCGCTCCCGGATGGGCAGGATCGGCCAGGAGCGGATCGGCGGACCGCTCTCCTGGCGCCATTCGCAGGCGTCGCTGCTCGCCGCCTACGCCGCCGCCTGCCGCGACCGGCCTCCGGTGCGGGCGGCCGGTCCGGGCCGGGCAGGGAAGAGGCCGCGTCGTTGAGCGAGGACACGATTCGCCTGGTCACGATCGGGCGGCTGATCCGCCGCCGCCGGCGGCTGCTCGCCGTCCTCACCGTGCTGGGCGCGCTCGTCGGCTACGGCGCCTCCCTGGTGTTCCCGCCGCGCTACACGACGTCGGCGTCGGTGCTGCTGCCGGGGGCGTGGGAGGAACGCGAGCTGCTGACCCAGGTGGAGATCGCGACGAGTTCGGTGGTGGTCGACCGCGCCGCCGCCGAGCTCGACCGGGACGGGGCCGGGGGAGGCGACCTGCGGGACCGGGTGTCCGCCAGGGCCGCCGACGGGAACATCATCGAGATCTCGGGCACCGCCGACACCCCCGGGCGCGCCCAGCGGCTCGCGGACGTGATGGTCGAGCAGTACGTCACCTTCACCGCGCGGGTCGTCGCCGACACCGCCGACCCCGTGGCGGCGGCACGGCCCGAGGAACTCCGGCAGCTCGTGCTGCGGACCAGCCGCCGCATCACCGAACTGGCCGACGCGGCCGACCCGGGGCGGACCGTGGAGAGCGTGCAGACCCGCACCGAGCTCGCGAAGCTGCGCACCGCGCTCCAGGAGGCCGTCACCAAGCTGGACCAGGCCGGCCCCGCCGCGGCCGGGACCGGTCTGGTGGTCATGGGTCCGGCGGCCCGGCCGGACGGCGAGGCACCGCCGACCAGGCCGCACCTCGTCGCCGCCGGAGCCCTGTCGTTCTTCCTCCTCGCGGTCGTCGGCCACCTCACCGCCGCCCGCGTGAACCGCCGGCCGCGCACCGCGCCGGAGATCGCCGCGGCGCTCCGCACGACACCGCTGGGCACCGTCGACGTACCCGGTGAACGCCCCGCGCACCGGCCCGGGGAGCACGGCACACGGGCCCGGATCAGCCGGCTGCTCGGCACCGGCACCCGGTGGGACGCGCCCGCCCCGCGGGCGTCCGGCGACGAGACCGGCCGCCGGCTCCGCTACCGGCGGGTGTGCGCCCGCCTCCGTGACCGGCTGCCCGCCCCCCGGCGGCTGCTGGCCGTGGTCCCCGACGGCGACGTGACCGCCCTGCGGGCCGCCGAGCGGCTCGCCGCCGAGGCCGGGGACGATCCGCGCCTGCGGGTGGTGCGCGTACCGGTGCCCCGGCCGGTCGTGCCGGACCACGACGACGCGTCCGGCGCCCTCGTCGTGCTCGGCGCGGGCGACTGGACCACCGAGGAACTCACCGGCCTCGCCGAGGCGTGCGCGGACGCGGGGCACGAGGTGGTCGGCGTCGTCCTCGCCGACCCGGTGCCCACCCCTGCGGCACGGGCCGCCGACCGCCCCCGGGACGCCGCGGCGCCGGCGCTCGCGGTGGGCGACGGCACGACGGGAGGTCCGGCGTGACGACACCCGCCGCACCGGACGCACCGGTCTCCGCCCCGCTGCTGGACCTGCACTCCCTGGTGGTCGCGGTACGCAGACGGCGGCGCCTGTGGTGTGCCCTGGCCCTGTTCGGGCTGCTCGCCGGCACGGCGGTGGCGGTGCTCCTGCCCCCGCCGCCGACCGCGGTGACCCAGGTGCTGGTCGCCCACCAGCAGGACCAGCCGAACGACCCCGGGACGCTCATCCGCACCGACGCCGCCCTGCTGCACACCACACGGATCGCCGGTGCGGCGCTGAAGTCCCTCGGGTCCCCGGAGAAGCCGGAGGACTTCATGGCGGACTACGAGGGTCTCGGTCTCACCAACAACCTGCTCCGGATCACGGTCACCGGTGACACCGACGCGGAAGCGGTCGCCCGCGCCGGTGCCCTGGCCGACGCGTTCGTCACGGACCACGTGCGGCGCATCAGGGAAGCCGCGAACGCCGAGGCCGAGACGCTGCTCGAACAGCGGGACCGCATGCGGGAGGAGCTCGACCGGGTCAACGAGACGATCGGGGACGGACCTCCCGAGAGCGATCCGCGGGATTCGGCGGACATGGAGTCGCTCTTCGCCCGCCGGGCCGAACTCACCTCCCGCATCACCGACTTCGGCCAGCGCGCCGCGGAAGCACGCGTCGGCACGCCCCGGCTCGTGGCCGGCACCCAGGTCGTGGACGCGCCGCGCGTGGTGCGGCACTCCCTGCCCAGGACGGCCGCCACCGACGGAGCGATCGGTCTCGTCCTCGGGCTCGCCCTCGGACTCGCGGTGGCCGCGGTCACCTCGGTGGTGGCGGACCGCCCCGTGCTGCGCCGGGACATCGCGGCGCACCTCGGTGCCTCGGTCGTCGCCGAACTGCCCCGCCGGACGGCCGCGCCGTGGCGGCGCCGCCGGACCCGGACGGCACGCACCCGCCTCACCACGTCCCTGACCCGCACCGTGCGCTCCTCCGCGGAGCCGCTGTCGCTGCTGGAGCTGGGCTGTGCCCGCGCCGCGGGTGACATCGCCCTGGACCTCGCCCGCGCGCTGGCGGCGGAGGAACCCGTGGCCGTCGTCGACGGTCTGCCGGGCCCGCAGCTCTCGCGCCGCCGCCCGCGGCCCGGGGACCCGGTTGTGATCGACGGCGGACGGGCCGCGGACGTGCCGCCCGGGCAGCGCGGCATCGGCGTCGGCTCGGTGGCGCCCGGCACGGCGTGGACCGACCTGCGGTACCTCGGCACCCGGACCGTGCTGGTCGTGCGGGCGGGGCACGGCAGCACCGCGTGGCTGCACACCGTGGCGCGGCAGCTCGCGGAACAGCGTGTCGCGGTGATCGGCGTGGTGCTGATCGACCCGGACCCGCGGGACCGGACCGACGGCACCCTGTGGGACGGCCCGCCCACCGGCCCGTACCCCGGTCCGCGCGGCCACGGCGAGCGGGCGGCCCGGCGGAACGGTGGGGGTACCTCCCGCGCCGTCCAGGCAGTGGGGGACGGCCCGCGGCGGGCCGAGCGGCAGCCGACGGCGGCGGCCCGGGTCCAGGACAGCGACCAGGAGGCGCGGTAGTACATGTGTGGCATCTCAGGCACGTACCGATGGCCGGACGGGAAGGCCGTCACCGACCGGCTCACCGACACCCTCGCCCACCGCGGGCCCGACGGGGCGGGCCGGTACAGCCACTCCCTGGGGGACGGCGAGGTGCACCTCGGGCACCGCCGGCTGGCCGTGATCGACCTGTCCGGGACCGGCGCCCAGCCGATGGTCTCCGGCGGCCTCGTCCTGACGTACAACGGGGAGCTGTACAACGCGCCCGAGCTGCGCGCCGAACTGGAGTCCGCCGGGGTGCGCTTCCGCGGCACCTCCGACACCGAGGTGCTGCTGGAGGCGTGGCGGCGCTGGGGCACGGACTGCCTTCCCCGGCTGCGCGGCATGTTCGCGTTCGGGGTCTTCGACGAGCGGACCGGTGAGCTGGTGCTCGCCCGCGACCAGCTCGGCGTCAAACCGCTGTTCCTGCTGCGGCGCGGCGAGGGCCTGGTGTTCGCCTCCGAGCTCAAGGCGCTCGCCGCCGTGACCGGCGGGTCGCTGGAGGTGGACCACGCGGCCCTGGTGGCCTCACTGCTCTACTACTGGGTCCCGGACTCGCGGTGCGCGTTCCGCGAGGCGGAGAAGCTGCCGCCGGGCAGCTGGCTGAGGTGCCGGCCCGACGGCCGGGTGGAGCGTGGCCGGTACTGGAACCTGAGGGACGTCGCCGCCGAGGCCCGGGAGCGGTCCCTGGCCGGGGAGCAGCCGGACGTCGCCGCCGTCGTGGAGGAGTCGACCCGGCGTCACCTGCTCTCCGACGTGCCGGTGGCGACCTTCCTCTCCGGCGGCCTGGACTCCAGCTACCTGACCGCGCTGGCGGCCCGCGACCGGCCGGGGATCGCCGCGTACACGATCGGGTTCCGCGCCGAGGACGCGAGATTCGAGGCGATGCCGGACGACCTGCGGTACGCCCGGCAGGTGGCCGAGCGGTTCGGCGTCGACCTGCGCGAGATCGAGATCGCCCCGGACGTGCTCGACCTGCTGCCGCGGATGACGTACCACCTGGACGAGCCGATCGGCGATCCCGCCGCGATCAACACGTTCCTGATCTGCTCGGCCGCCCGGGAGGCCGGGGTGAAGGTGA
This sequence comes from Streptomyces pilosus, assembly GCF_014649835.1. Classification (GTDB taxonomy): domain Bacteria; phylum Actinomycetota; class Actinomycetes; order Streptomycetales; family Streptomycetaceae; genus Streptomyces; species Streptomyces pilosus. The sequence goes on from NZ_BMTU01000004.1 coordinate 436,403, forward strand.
TGCTCTCGGGGATGGGCGCCGACGAGCTGTTCGCCGGATACCGCAAACACCTGGCCAACCTGCTGGCACTGCGCTACCAGCAGGTCCCGGGGCCCCTGCGGCGCGGGGTGTCCGGCGCCGTGGACCGGCTGCCGGTGGCCACCGCCCGCCGGGGGTACCGGTCGGTGCGCTTCGCGAAACGGTTCCTGTCCTTCGCCGGCCTGCCGGAGGAGACCGCCTTCCGGCGCAGCTACACCCTCTACGACCGGCACGAACTGCTCGGCCTGATCGACCCGGACCTCGCCGGGACGGTCGACGACGTACTGACCGAGCACGCGGACGTCTACGCGGACAACGGCCTGGACGACTTCGTCAACCGCATGTGCCTGGCCGACACCCGCATGTTCCTGCCGGGGCTGAACCTCGCGTACACCGACCGCTCCAGCATGGCCGCCTCGACCGAGGTGCGGGTGCCGTACGTGGACGTCGAGGTGGTGAAGGCGGCGTTCGCCGTGCCCGGCCGCCGCAAGATCGCCGGACGGCAGGGGAAGGCCGTCCTCAAGGAGGCGGCCGTCTCGGTCCTGCCCCGGGAGATCGTCCACCGGCCCAAGGGCCTGTTCAGCGCCCCGCTGCGGGCCTGGATGAGCCGGGACCTGGCACCGCTGGTGCGCGAGGTGGTCGACGACGGCGAACTCGTCCGCTCCGGCTTCCTGCGCCGCGACGCCCTCCAGCGGCTCGTCGCCGCGGACGCCGCCGGACAGCAGGACTACTCCAAGCATCTGTGGCACGTGCTGACCCTCGAGTACTGGTACCGCGGCGCGACCTCCGGGTCCGGCCAGAACCCTCCGACGGCGTAGAGAACAAGAGGACTTCGGTGAAACAGGTCGTACAGAACTACAAGACCGGCGAACTGGCGCTGCTCGACGTGCCGGTGCCGGGGTGCAAGCCGGGCGGGGTGCTGGTGCGCACCGCCTACTCGCTGATCTCCACCGGCACCGAGCTGATGAAGGTGTCCGAGGCCGGCATGTCGATGCTGGGCAAGGCCCGCTCCCGCCCGGACCAGGTGGCCAAGGTGGTGCAGAGCGTCGCCGTCAACGGCGTGCCCGCCACCTACCGCAAGGTGATGGGCAAGCTGGACTCCTACACGCCGCTCGGCTACTCGCTGTGCGGGGTGGTGGAGCAGGTCGGTGACGGGATCGACGACGTCAAGGCCGGCGACCTGGTGGCCTGCGCCGGGAACGAGCACGCGCTGCACGCCGAGCTGAACTGGGTACCGAAGAACCTCTACTCCCCGGTGCCGGACGGTCTCGCGCCCGAGCACGCGGCCTTCGGCACCGTCGGGTCGATCGCGCTGCAGGGGGTGCGCCGGGGCGAGCCGCAGCTCGGCGACGTCGCCCTCGTCATCGGCCTCGGGCTGATCGGCCAGTTGGTGGTGCAGCTGCTCGCCGCCTCGGGCGTCCGGGTCGTCGGGGCCGACCCCGACCCGGTGCGCTGCGAGCTCGCCGGGCGGCTCGGCGCGACGGCCTGCGCCGACCCCGGTTCCCCGGCCGTGGAGCAGGCCGTGGCCGAACTCACCGGCGGGCTGGGCGTGGACCAGGTGTACCTGGCCGCCGGCGGCGACAGCAACCAGCCCGTCGAGCTGGCCGCCCGGCTCTCCCGGGACCGGGGCCGGGTGGTCGACATCGGCAAGTGCCGCCTCGACCTGCCGTGGAACGCGTACTACGAGAAGGAACTCGACGTCCGGTTCTCCCGCAGCTACGGCCCCGGGCGCTACGACCCGGAGTACGAACTCCAGGGCCGGGACTACCCGGTGGGCTACGTGCGCTGGACCGAGCGCCGCAACCTGGCGTGCTTCCTCGACCTCGCCGCCCGGGGCCGCGTCGACGTGGGGCCGCTGGTCTCCCGCACGGCCGACTTCGACGACGCCGTCGAGACGTACCGGAGCCTGCAGGACGGCGGCCTGAAGGCCGTGGCCGTGCTGTTCCGTTACCCCGGGCAGGCGGTGGAGGCGCCGGCCCCGGAGGTGGCGGTGCCCGCGGTGCGCCGCGGCGGCCCGGTGTCCGCCCCGGCGCGGGCCGCCGGGACGCCGGTGCGGCTGGCGTTCGTCGGCGCGGGCAACTACGCCACGTCGATGCTGCTGCCGCACCTGGTGGGGCGCGAGGGTGTCGAGCTGTCCGCGGTCGTCACCACGACGGCGCTGTCCGCGGCCAACGCGCAGCGGAAGTTCGGCTTCGCCGGGGCGACCACCGATCTCGACGCCGTGCTCGGCGACCCGGCCGTCGACGCGGTGTTCGTGGTCACCCGGCACAGTTCGCACGCCGGCCTGACCCGCAAGGCGCTGCTGGCCGGCAAGGCGGTGTTCGTGGAGAAGCCGCTGGCGCTCTCCGGGGACGAACTGGCGGGCGTGCTGGCGGCCGTGGAGGAGTCCGGCAACGACCGGCTCCAGGTGGGCTTCAACCGCCGCTTCGCGCCGCTGCTGCGGGAGGCGATGGAGAGGTTCGGCGCCCGGAACGGGCCGGGACACGTCCGCTGCCTGGTCAACGCGGGCCGTCTCGACCACGGCAGCTGGTACCTCCAGCAGGGCACGGAGGGCTCGCGGTTCGTGGGCGAGGGCGGGCACTTCATCGACACGGCGAGCCGGCTGCTCGGGGCCGACCCGGTCTCGGTGTACGCGCTCACCACGCCCGGCGGCGAGGACCTCCAGGTCGTGCTGCGCTACCCGGGCGGGTCCACCGCGAGCATCGGCTACGTCACCACGGGACCGGCGGGCTTCCCCAAGGAGACCATCGACCTGGTCGCGGACGGCCGGGCGCTGCGCCTCGACGACTTCGTCCGTGCCTCGGTCTACGACGGCCGCAAGCGGTGGGTCAGCTCGCGGCTGCCCAAGGCCCGGGACAAGGGCCAGTCGGCGCAACTGGCCGCCTTCGTCAGGGCGGTGCGGACGGGCGGCCCGATGCCGGTGCCGCTGGAGTCGCTGGTCGCCACCACGGCGGCGACCCTCGCCGTGCCGGCCGGCCTGGCCGCGGGCGTGCCGGTGACGCTGGCGGGGGCGCGATGACCGTGCGCGCGGGCAGTCGGGGATGGTACCTGCGGCGGCTGTCCCGGATGGGGCCGCGGGAGGTCGGCGGCCGGGTGGGTGACGCGGTGCGCAGGCGGCGGTGGCGGTCGGCGCCGCCGCCGGACTGCCCGGACGTGACCGGCGCCCGGTTCACCGCCGTCCTGCCCGCCGGGACGGTCGACGCGGTGCCGCCGGACGCCGCGAAACGCCTGGTCGCCGAGGCGGACCGGCTGATGGCCGGGCACGGCGGCTTCTTCGGGGTGGAGCGCGACGACCTCACCGACCCGGACTGGTGGTCCGACCCGAAGACCGGGCGCCGGGCCCCGGGAGGCTACGCCTTCGACGTGCCGTACCGGGACGAGGACGCGGTCGGTGACATCAAGCAGATCTGGGAGCCCTCCCGGCACCAGTACCTCACCGTGCTCGCCGCCGCCCACGCGGTCACCGGGGACGAGCGGTACGCCGAGCGCGTCGCCGGGCACCTGCGGTCGTGGTGGGCGGCCAACCCGCCGCTGCGCGGGGTGCACTGGACCAGCGGCATCGAGCTGGGCATCCGGCTGCTGTCCTGGGTGTGGATCCGGCGGCTGCTGGACGGCTGGCCGGGCGCGGCCGGGCTGTTCGAGGACAACCCGGTGGCACGGAACCAGATCTGGCACCACCAGCGCTGGCTGGCCGCCTTCCCCAGCCGGGGGTCCTCGGCCAACAACCACGCGGTCGCCGAGGCGGCCGGACAGCTCGCCGCCGCCTGCGCGTTCGGCTGGTTCCCCGGCTCGGCGCGGCTGCGGGACGACGCGCTGCGGTCCCTCGACCGGCACCTGCGCGGCAACACCTTCCGCTCCGGCCTCAACCGCGAGCTGGCCACCGAGTACCACGGGCTGGTCCTGGAACTCGGCCTGGCCGCCGTCGCCGAGGCCGACGCCGCGGGCGTGCCGGTGCCGGCGACCGTGCGGCTGGTGCTGCTGCGGATGACGGACGCGCTCGCGGCCGTCGTGGACGACCGGCTGCGGCCTCCGCGCCAGGGGGACGCCGACGACGGGCACGGTCTGGTCCTGGACGGGGCGGGCACCGACCGCTGGGGTTCGCTGCTGGCCACCGGGGAGGCCGTGTTCGGCCGACTCCCGTGGTGGCCGGAGGTGACCGGCACGGACGTGCGCACCCCGCTGCTGGCCGCTCTGGTCCGGCCCGGAACCGGCCCGGACCTCTCCCCCGCTTCCGCGGCCGGCGCGCGCCCCGGCCGCCCGGCGTCCCCGGGCGGGTCGCCGCGCCCCGGGACGGTCCCGCGTGCCGGCCGCGGAGCGCTCCCGGACCGGTGGCTCCGCCGTCCGTCCGGCGCCGCCGGGCTCGTACGGCCGCCGGACGGCGGGACGGTCCGGGCCGGTTCCGCGCCGGCCGTGTCCCGGCCGGCGCGGAGGCCGGACCACTTCGCCGACGCGGGGCTCACCGTCCTGCGCGGCCCCGGAGGGATCTGGTGCCGGTGCGACGGCGGCCCGCACGGGTTCCTGTCCATCGCCGCGCACGCCCACGCGGACGCGCTGTCCGTGGAGGTCCGGCACGACGGGGTCGACGTGCTCGCCGACCCGGGGACCTACTGCTACCACGGGCAGCCCGAGTGGCGGCGGTACTTCCGGTCGACCCTCGGCCACAACACCCTGGAACTGGACGGCACCGACCAGTCCGTCTCCGGCGGCCCGTTCCTGTGGACCCGGCACGCCCGCAGCCGCGTCCTGTCCGTGGACACCTCCGGCGAGGAGGCGGCCCGCTGGTGCGCCGAGCACGACGGGTACGGGACGTCCGTGCACCGCCGCCGGGTGGAACTCACGTACGCGACCAGGGAACTGAGGGTGGTCGACGAGGTGAGCGGCCCCCGCCGGGCCGTCCGGCTGGCGTTCCACCTCGGGCCCGCGGTCACCGCGGACCTGGCGGGCGACCGGGCGGTGCTCACCTGGGCCCGGGACGGCGAGGACCGCTCCGCGGTGCTCGACCTGCCCGCGGCACTGGAGTGGCGGGCGCACCGCGGCGAGAGCGACCCGCCGCTGGGCTGGTACTCCCCCGGCTTCGGCCGCAGGGAGCCCGCCACCACGCTGGTCGGCACCGGCTTCACCGACGGCACGGAGGGCTTCACCACCGTGCTCGGCTTCCAGGACTGAGGGGAGGAGGGCAGGTGGGAGGCACGTGGCGGCGCCGGGCGGCACCGGCGGCACCGCTGGCGCTGGCGCTGGTCCTGCTGGCGGCGACCGGCTGCGACGGCACGCCGGACGCACGGCCGGAGCCGACCGCCGCGCCGTCCGCTCCCGTGCCCCGGGTGTGCGACCGGCCGGCCCCCGGACCGGCGAAGGCGCCGGCGGGCGCGGTGACCGTCGACCCGGCGGTCACCGGCGACCTCGCCGCGAAGACCAGGAGCAGTCCCCCGGGCACCACCTTCTGGCTCCGGCCGGGCACGCACCGGCTCGGCCCGGACCGCTACGCCCAGGTCGTCCCCAAGGAGGGCAACACCTACCTCGGGGCACCGGGCGCGGTGCTCGACGGCCGCACGACCAACCAGTACGCGTTCGGCGGCGCCGCCCGGGACGTCACCCTCCGCCACCTGACGGTGCGCGGGTTCGTCGCGCCGCACGACGAGGGCGTGGTCAACCACGACTCCGCCGACGGGTGGGTGATCGAGCACACGACGATCCGCAACAACACCGGCGCCGGGCTGATGGCCGGCGCCCGCCAGCGGGTCCGCGCCAGCTGCCTGCGCGACAACGGCCAGTACGGCATGAACGCCTACAAGGCCGGTGACCGCATCACCGGCCTGGTGGTCGAGGGCAACGAGATCACCGGCAACAACACCGGCGACTGGGAGCGGAAGCGGCCGGGCTGCGGCTGCACCGGCGGCATCAAGTTCTGGGCCGTGGACGGCGCCGACGTGCGCGGCAACTGGGTGCACGACAACCGCGGGGCCGGGCTGTGGGCGGACACCAACAACAACGACTTCCGCATCGAGGACAACGTGCTGGAGGCCAACGACGGTGCCGCGCTGATCTACGAGACCAGCTACAACGCGGTCGTCCGGGGGAACACGATCCGCCGCAACAACTGGGTCGAGGGCCGCAGGTACGCCGACCGCGGCGACACCTTCCCGTTCGCGACGGTCTACGTGTCCGAGTCCGGCGGCGAACCGCGGGTGCCCGCCCGCACGGACCGGATCGAGATCCACCGGAACGTGCTGGAGGACAACTGGTCCGGCATCACCCTGTGGGAGAACGCCGACCGGTTCTGCAACAGCCCCGCCAACACCTCCTCCGGCGACTGCACGCTGCTGGTGAAGGACACCGCCCGCTGCGCGCAGCCGGGGATCGCCGCCGCGCCCCTGCACTCCGACTGCCGGTGGAAGACCCAGCGGGTGGACATCCACCACAACCGCTTCCTGCTGGACAAGTCCGTCGTCGACTGCGCGGACCGGTGCGACCGCATGGCGGTGCTGGCCAACTACGGCACCTACCCGGACTGGTCGCCGTACCAGGGCGAGCGGGTCGCCGAGGCGATCACCCACGGGCAGGACAACCGCTGGCACGACAACGTCTACGTCGGAGCGTGGAAGTTCGTCGCCCACGACCCGAGCCGGGTGCTGGACCGCGGGCAGTGGCAGGGCGCGCCGTACCGGCAGGACGCGGGCAGCACCTTCCGTACCCGGGACGGTGGCTGACATGGGTGCCGACCGGATGCCGCGGGCCGTCGGGACGGCCTGGGGGCTGCTGGTCCTCAACACGCTGGGCTCCGCCGGGGCGAAGACCATCGTGCCGCTGCCCCGCTCCCTCATCCAGATGGTCACCATGGGCGCGCTGGTCGCCGCGTTCACGCTGGCGCTCGCGGTCAACCTCCGGCTGCGCGTGCGGCCGAGCGCCTTCCTGTTCCTGCTCACCCTGCTGCTGGTGCCGAGCGTGCTCGCCAGCGCGAGCCTGGAGTCGGGACTCGGCGCGCTGTTCCGCTGTGCCCGGCTGACCGTCTTCGTCGCCACGCTGTGGCTGCTCAGCCGCTGGTGGGACGGCGGTACTGCCTTCGTGCGGCTCCACATCCGGATGTACTTCCTGGTGCTGTGCTCGGTGGCCGCCGGGCTCGCCGTCTCCCCGGGCGCCGCCCTGCCCGACCTCTACGGCGGCCGGCTGGTCGGCGCGCTGTGGCCGCTCACCCCGCCGCAGATCGGACAGTACGCCGCCGTGATCACCGGGCTCTGTGTGCTGCTCCTGCTGGGCCGCCGCACCGACCGGCGCGGCGCGGCCCTGGTCGTCGTGCCGGCCCTGGTCCTGCTCGCGCTGACCCACACCCGTACCGCCACGCTCGGTCTCGTCGCCGGGCTGGCGGTGGCGATCGGCTCGCTCGTCCTGACCAGCGCCGCCGCGCGCCGGTTCTTCACCTGGGCGGTGCTGGTGGCCGCCGTGGCCGCGGTGGGGTTCGGCTCCCTGCTGCAGGCGTGGTTCCTGCGCGGGCAGAGCCAGGAGAACTTCACCAGCCTCACCGGCCGGGCCAAGGTGTGGGACGCCCTGCTGGCGGCACCCCGGACGACCTCGGAGTACCTGTTCGGCGCGGGCCTGGGCGACAAGTCGTTCGGCGGGCTGCCCATCGACAACAGCTGGCTGGCCGTCTACCACGAGCAGGGGATGACCGGGGTGACCCTGGTCGCCGCGATGATCGCCGTGCTGGGCGGTGTCGCGCTGCTGCGGCCGCCGTCGCTGTCGAGGGCCTGCGCGCTGTTCCTGATCAGCTACTGCGCGATCGCCTCGTACACCGAGGCCGGGCTGGGCGACGCCTCGCCGTACCTGCTGCACCTGACCGTGGCCGCCTCCCTGCTGGTGGCGCCCGCGGCGGCCCCCTCCCGCCCGGCGCCCGCGGTCCCCCGGCGGCGCGTCCCGCGGTGGGCCCAGCGATCGGAGGTGACCTGACATGCACGTCCTCGTGGTGCACAACCGCTACGCCTCGGCGCAGCCGAGCGGGGAGAACAACGTCGTCGACCAGGAGGTGGCGCTGCTGCGCGGGGCCGGCCACCGGGTGGGGCTGTTCGAGCGGCGCAGCGACGACATCGCCGGCCGGTCCCTGCCCGGCAAGGCCGCGCTGCCGCTGCTGGTGCCGTGGAACCCGGCGGTCCGCAGGGAGCTCGCCGCGCGGCTGCGGGACGAACGGCCGGACGTGGTGCACGTCCACAACGTCTTCCCGCTGCTGTCGCCGGCGGTGCTGGCCGCCTGCGCCGACGCCGGGGTGCCCGCCGTCGCCACGCTGCACAACTACACCCAGGTCTGCCCGCCCGGCACGCTCCAGCGGGACGGCCGGCCGTGCACCGAGTGCGTCGGGAGGACGCCGCTGCCCGCCGTCCGGCACGGCTGCTACCGCGACTCCCGGCTGGCGACGGTGCCGCTCGCGGTCAGCCTGTCGGTGAACCGGCGGCGCTGGTGGTCCGGCGTGGAGCGGTTCTTCTGCATCTCGGCGGCGCAGCGCGAGGTCCTGGTGGGCGCCGGCCTGCCGGCGGGACGGCTGGCCGTGAAGCACAACTTCGTGCCCGACCCGGAGGTCCGCCGGTCGGGTGACGGGGAGCACGTGCTCTTCCTCGGCCGCCTCGCGGAGGCCAAGGGCGTGCGGCTGCTGATGGCCGCCTGGGACGAGATCGCCGCCGGCGGCGGTGCGGGCGTGCCGCTGGTGATCGCCGGCGCGGGGCCGCTGGAGGCGGAGGTGGCCGCCTGGGCGGCGGGCCGGGACGACGTCCGGTACGCCGGCCTGTACGACACCGCCCAGTGCCGGGAGGCCGTCGCGCGGTCGGTCGCCGTGGTGGCCCCCTCGACCTGGCTGGAGACGTTCGGCCTGGTGGTCGTGGAGGCCATGGCGGCGGGGGTCCCGGCCGTCGCCGCCGGGCACGGCGCCTTCACCGAACTCGTCGAGGACGGGCGTACGGGGCTGCTGCACCGTCCGGGCGACGCCGCCTCGCTCGCGGACGGCCTGCGGCGGGTCACCGCCGACCGGGTTCGCAACCGGGAGATGGGGCGGGCGGCCCGGCGCCGCTACGAGCGGGACTTCAGCCCGGCCGTCGGGCTGGAGCGCCTGCTGGAGGGGTACCGCGCCGCGGTCGCGGGGCGGTTCGGCGGCGGGGTCGGCCCGCCGCCGGGGGACGGAGACACGGGCTCGCGGCGGGGTCACCCGCGCGGGCGGGATGGGGGAAGCAGATGACACGATGCCGACTCTGCGGCTCGGCGGCGCTCGCGAGCGTCGTCGACCTGGGGGCGACTCCGCCGTGCGAGAGTTTTCTCGCCGCGGACCAACTGGACCGGCCGGAGCCGGCGTACCCGCTGCACCTGCGGGTGTGCACGGAGTGCTGGCTCGCGCAGATCCCTCCGCTGATCACGCCGGAGGAGACGTTCACCCAGTACGCGTACTTCTCCTCGTACTCGACCTCCTGGGTGGAGCACGCGCGCACGTTCGTCACCGACGCGGCCGCCCGGCTGGGGCTGGGCGCCGGCTCGTTCGTGGTCGAGGTCGCCAGCAACGACGGTTACCTGCTGAAGCACGTGGTGGACCGGGGGATCCGCTGCCTCGGCATCGAGCCGTCGGTGAACGTCGGCGCCGCGGCGCGGGACGCGGGCGTGCCCACGCTCACCGCGTTCCTCGACCCGGCCACCGGCTCGGACGTGCGCGCCGAGCACGGCCCGGCGGACCTGGTCGTGGCGAACAACGTGTACGCGCACATCCCCGACGTGGTCGGCTTCACCCGGGGACTGCGCGCCCTGGTCGCCGACGACGGCTGGGTGTCGATCGAGGTGCAGCACCTGCTGACCCTGATCGAGGAGAACCAGTACGACACGATCTACCACGAGCACTTCCAGTACTACACGGTCGCGGCCGCGGCCCGGGCGCTGGCGAGCGGCGGTCTGACCCTGGTGGACGTGGAGCTGCTGCCGACGCACGGCGGCTCGATCCGGCTGTGGGCCCGGCCGGAGGGCGTGGCCGGTGAGCCGTCCCGGCGGGTGGCCGCGGTGCTGGACCGGGAGAAGGCCGCCGGGCTGCAGGAGCTGTCCGGGTACGCCGAGTTCGCCGCCCGGGTGGCCAAGGTGCGCCGGGACCTGCTGCGGTTCCTCATCGAGGCGGCGGAGCGCGGTGAGACGGTCGTCGGCTACGGCGCGCCGGGCAAGGGCAACACCCTGCTCAACCACTGCGGCATCCGGCCCGACCTGCTGCCGTACACGGTCGACCGCAACCCCTACAAGCACGGCAGGTTCACCCCCGGCACCCGCATCCCGATCCTGGCGCCGGAGCGGATCGCCGCCGACCGGCCGGACTACGTCCTCGTGCTCCCGTGGAACCTGCGGGCCGAGCTGACCGAGCAGCTGTCCTTCGTGCACGAGTGGGGCGGACGGCTGGTCTTCCCCATACCGGAACTGAGCATTGTCGAGGTCGAGCGATGAAGGTCGTACTGTTCTGCGGCGGTTACGGGCTGCGGATGCGCAGCGGGACCTCCGACGACGTGCCCAAGCCGATGGCGATGGTCGGGCCGCGCCCGCTGATCTGGCACGTCATGCGCTACTACGCGTACTACGGGCACACGGAGTTCATCCTGTGCCTCGGCTACGGGGCGCACCACATCAAGGACTTCTTCCTCAACTACGAGGAGACGACGTCCAACGACTTCGTGCTGCGGGGCGGGCGGACCGAGTTGCTGTCCACCGACATCGCCGACTGGACGATCACGTTCGCGCAGACCGGCATCGAGTCCCCGATCGGGGAGCGGCTGCGCCGGGTGCGGCACCACCTGGACGGCGACGAGATGTTCCTCGCCAACTACGCCGACGTCCTCACCGACGCCCCGCTGCCCGAGATGATCGACCGGTTCGCCCGGCGCGACGCCGGCGCGTCGATGATGGTGGTGCCGCCGCAGTCCTCGTTCCACTGCGTGGACCTGGGCGAGGACGGCCTGGTGGGGGGCATCACCCCGGTGAGCGAACTGCCGCTGTGGGAGAACGGCGGCTACTTCGTGCTCCGCCAGGAGGTCCTCGACCACATCCCCGAGGGCGGTGACCTGGTCGCCGACGGGTGCGGCGGGCTGGCCAAGCAGGGGCGGCTGGTGGCCTACCGGCACCGCGGCTTCTGGAAGCCGACCGACACCGTGAAGGAGCGGGCCGCGCTCGACGAGGCCTACGCCCGCGGCGACCGCCCGTGGGCGGTGTGGGAACGGGACGGTGCGGGCGCCGGGGTGAGGGCGTGATCCGGCTGCGCACCGGTGGCCCGGACCGGGTCGTCGCGGTGGGCGCGCACTGCGACGACATCGCCATCGGCGCCGGCGGCACGCTGCTGACGCTGTGCCTCGCCCGGCCGGGGATCCGCGTCGACGCGCTGGTGCTGTCCGGCGGCGGCGGTGAGCGGGAGCAGGAGGAGCGGGCCGCGCTCGCCGCCTTCTGCCCCGGCGCCGACCTGCGGCTGACCGTGCTGAAACTGCCGGACGGCCGGTTGCCCGCGCACTGGGAGGAGGCCAAGGCGGCGGTCGAGGAGCTGCGCGCCCGCACCGAGCCGGACCTCGTGCTGGCCCCGCGCACCGAGGACGCCCACCAGGACCACCGCGGCCTGGCGCGGCTGATGACCACGGCGTTCCGGGACCACCTCGTGCTCGGCTACGAGATCGTCAAGTGGGACGGCGACCTCGGCCGGATGACGGCGTACCAGCCGCTGTCGCCGGAGACCGCCGAGCGGAAGGTGCGGCTGCTCCAGGAGCACTACCCGTCGCAGCGGCACCGGCCCTGGTACGACCGGGAGGCCTTCCTCGGTCTCGCCCGGATCCGCGGCATCGAATGCCACGCTCGCTACGCCGAGGCGTTCGCCGTCACCAAACTCACTCTCGACCTGGGGGAATGAACGTGCGCGTACTGCTGACCGGACACCAGGGGTATTTGGGCACCGTGATGGCCCCGGTCCTCACGGCCGCCGGCCACGAGGTCGTCGGCCTGGACGCCGGCCTGTTCGCCGACTGCGTCCTCGGCCCGGCGCCCGCCGACCCGGCGGGACACCGCGTGGACCTGCGGGACGTCACGGCCGAGCACGTGGCCGGGGTGGACGCCGTGATCCACCTGGCCGCGCTGTCCAACGACCCGCTGGGCTCGCTGGCGCCGGAACTCACCTACGACATCAACCACCACGCCTCGGTGCGGCTGGCCCGGCTGGCCCGCGACGCGGGGGTCCAGCGTTTCCTGTACGCGTCGACCTGCTCGGTGTACGGGGCCGCCGGCGGTGACGACCTGGTGGGCGAGGACGCCCCGCTGCGCCCGGTGACGCCGTACGCGGAGTCCAAGGTGCGGGTGGAGGACGACCTGCGCGCGCTGGCCGACGGCGACTTCAGCCCGGTGTACCTGCGCAACGCCACCGCGTTCGGGTTCTCCCCCCGGCTGCGCGCCGACATCGTGCTGAACAACCTGGTGGGCCACGCCCTGCTGTCCGGGGAGGTGCTCGTGCTCTCCGACGGCACCCCCTGGCGTCCGCTGGTGCACGCCGCCGACATCGCGCGCGCCTTCACCGCCGCGCTGACCGCGCCGCGGGTGGCGGTGCACGACCGGGCCTTCAACATCGGCACCGAGGACAACAACGTCACGGTCGCGGAGATCGCCGGGCAGGTCGCCGAGGCGGTGTCCGGCTCCAAGGTGGTGATCACCGGGGAGACCGGTGCCGACCCGCGCTCCTACCGGGTGGACTTCTCCCGCTTCCGGGCCGCGGTGCCCGGCTTCGCCTGCGAGTGGTCCGTGCGGCGGGGCGCGCTGGAACTCGCCGACGCCTACCGCGCGCACGGGCTGACCCAGGACGACTTCGAGCAGCGCTTCACCCGCCTCGCCGTGCTGCGCGCGCAGTCCGACGCGGGGACCGTCGGCGACACCCTGCGGTGGCGCCGGTGAGCGAGGTCGGCGAGGAGATGCACGCGCTGGTGCGGCGGCTGTACCCGCTGTGCCGGAGCATCACCGGCGACGGGGTGCGCGCCACCCTGGACATCGTCGGTGAGTACGTCCCGCTGGAGGTGCACGAGGTGCCGACGGGGACCGAGGTCCTCGACTGGACGGTGCCGCAGGAGTGGAACATCCGCGACGCGTACGTCGCCGACGCCTCCGGCCGGCGGGTCGTCGACTTCGCCGCGTCCAGCCTGCACGTCCTCGGCTACAGCGTGCCGGTGTCGGCGACCATGCCGCTGGCCGAGCTGCGCCCGCACCTGCACACCCTGCCGGACCACCCGTCCTGGGTGCCGTACCGCACCAGCTACTACACGCCGGAGTGGGGGTTCTGCCTGGCGCAGGAGACCCTGGACGCGATGCCGGACGGCGACTACGAGGTGCGGATCGACTCGACGCTCGCCGACGGCCACCTCACCTACGCCGAGCACGTGGTCCCCGGACGGGTGACCGACGAGGTGATCGTCTCCTGCCACGTCTGCCACCCGTCGCTGGCCAACGACAACCTGGCCGGGATCGCGGTGGCGGTCTTCCTGGCCCGGGCGCTCGCGGAGCGGCAGCCGCACTACACCTACCGGTTCGTCTTCGCCCCCGGCACCATCGGGGCGATCACCTGGCTGGCCCGCAACGCCGAGCGGGTGGAGCGGGTCAGGCACGGTCTGGTGCTGGCCTGCGCCGGCGACCGGGGTGAGCTGACGTACAAGCGGAGCAGGCGCGGCGACGCGGAGATCGACCGGGTGCTGCGGTACGTGCTGGCCGCCTCCGGACGCCCGCACCGCGTCACCGAGTTCACCCCGTACGGCTACGACGAGCGGCAGTACTGCTCCCCCGGGTTCGACCTCGGCGTGGGCTCGCTCAGCCGGACCCCGTACGCCGGGTACCCCGAGTACCACACCTCGGCGGACGACCCGGACTTCGTCTCCCCGGAGGCGATGGCGGACACCCTCGCGGTGTGCCGCGAGGCGTTCGGCGTCCTCGACCGCAACCGGCGGTACGTCAACCTCAGCCCGTACGGGGAGCCGCAGTTGGGCCGGCGCGGGCTGTACGAATCGCTCGGGGGGCGCAGCGACGCGAAGCAGGCGCAGATGGCGATGCTCTGGGTGCTGAGCCTGTCCGACGGGGAGCACGGCCTGCTGGACGTCGCCGAGCGGTCCGGGCTGCCGTTCGACACCGTCGCGGCCGCCGCCGACGCCCTGCACGGTGCCGGGCTGCTCAAGGCATGACGCCGATGACCACCGAGGGGGAGAGGACGAGGCCGCGGGCGGCGTCGGCGAGGCGGGCCGTCGTCGGCCGGCTGTCCTGGGGACTGGCCGACCAGGCGGCCTCCAGCGTGAGCAACTTCGTGGTGGGCGTCTACGTGGCCCGCTCGCTGGGGGTGACCGCGTTCGGCGTGTTCAGCCTCGCCTGGGTGACCTACGGCGTGGTGCTCAACGTCTCGCGCGGGGTGGCCACCGACCCGCTGGTGGTGCGCTTCAGCGGGGTGCCGGAGGCGTCCTGGCGCGGGGCGGTGGCCCGGTCGTCGGGGGTCGCGCTCGGTGTCGGCGCCGCCCTCGGCGCGGCGTCCGTGGCGGTCGGTCTCGCCGCCGGCGGCCCGGTGGGCACCGCGTTCGCCTGCCTCGGCGTCGTCCTGCCGGGGCTGCTGCTCCAGGACGCCTGGCGGTTCGCGTTCTTCGCCGCCGGCGCCGGACGCAAGGCGTTCGTCAACGACGTCGTGTGGGGGGTGGCGCTCGTCCCGGCCCTGGTGGTGGCGGCCCGGGTGGGCAGCGTGTCCGCCTTCGTGCTCGCCTGGGGCGGGTCCGCCGCCGTGGCCGCGGCGTACGGCTGTGTCCAGTCCGGCATCCGGCCCCGCCCGTCGGGCGCGCGCACGTGGGTGCGCGAGCACCGCGACCTCGGCTACCGCTACCTGGTCGAGAACGTCAGCAACAGCGGCGCGAGCCAGCTGCGGGCGTACGGGCTCGGCGCGATCGTCGGGGTCGGCGCGGTGGGGGTGATCCGGGGGGCGGAACTGCTGCTCGGCCCGTTCCTCGCCCTGCTGATGGGCCTGTCGCTGGTCACCGTCGCGGAGGCGGCCCGGGTGCTGCGGCGGGCCCCGCACCGGCTCGGCGCGTTCTGCCTGCTCCTCGGCGGCGGGCAGGCCGTCGCCGCGCTGCTGTGGGGCGGGGCGCTGCTGCTGGTGCCGGACCGGCTCGGCGAACTGGTGCTCGGCGGCGTCTGGGGTGCGGCCGCCGCCCTCGTCGTGCCCGTCACGCTCGGCGTCGCGGGCGCGGGCCTGGGCACCGGCGCGGCGGCCGGCCTGCGCGCGCTCGGGGCGGCCCGGCGCAGCCTGCGCAGCCAGCTGTTCGCCTCCGCCTGCTACGTCGCCGGCGGGCTCGGCGGGGCGGTCCTGGCCGGCACGGCCGGCTCCGCCTGGGGCGTCGCCGCCGCGACCGGGTGCGCTTCGGCCGTGTGGTGGCTGCACCTGCGGTCCGCCCTGCGCGAGCACCACCAGAAGACCATCCGTGAAGTGAGGACCTCATGACCGCGCAACCCAGGCTGAGCATCGGCCTGCCCGTGTACAACGGCGAGGAGTACCTCGCCGAGGCGTTCGACGCGCTGCTCGGACAGACCTACGAGGATTTCGAACTGGTCGTCTCCGACAACGCCTCGACGGACGGCACCCGGGACATCTGCCGCCGGTACGCGGCGAAGGACTCCCGCATCCGCTACCTCCGGCTGACCCGCAACATCGGCGCCGCCCCGAACCACAATCACGTGTTCACCGAGTGCCGGGGCGAGCTGTTCAAGTGGGCCTCCCACGACGACCTGTACGCCCGGGACCTGCTGAGGGCCTGCGTCGAGGCGCTGGACGAGCGGCCGGAGGTGATCCTCGCGCACAGCGGCCAGGCGGTCATCGACGGCGACGGCAAGGTGAAGGTCCCCTACGCGTACGGGCTCGCCACCGACTCCCCGCACGCGCCGGAACGCTTCCGCAGCCTGCTGTTCGAGCCCGGCGGCGACGACTTCTACGGCGTGATGCGGGCCGACGTGCTGCGCCGGGTGAAGCCGCACGACAGCTACCACCACGCGGACCGCACGTTCGTCGCCGAGATCACCCTGCACGGGCCCTTCCACCAGGTGCCGGAGCTGCTGTACTTCCGCCGCGACCACCCCACCCGCGCCGAGCGGGCGAACCCCTCCAAGCGCTCCCGGTGCGTCAACCTGGACCCGCGCCGGGCCGGGCCGCTGCACCCGACGCCCCGGCTGCTCGCCGAGTACGTGTGGGGCTTCGTCTCGGCGATCCGGCGGGCGCCGCTGTCCCCGGCCGACCGGCGCGCCTGCTACCGCCACCTGGCCGCCTGGATGACCTCCCGGGCCCGGCCGGGCTCCGGTGAACGGGTCGAGGACCGGGCCCCGGTCGACCCGGACCGGCTCACCGTCTCCGTCGACGCGCTCGTCGCCGGCCGGGAAGGACGGCGGGCGTGAAACAGGTGCGCGTCGGGGTGTTCGGCCTGCTCGGCTCCGGCAACCTCGGCAACGACGGGTCGCTGGAGGCCGTGCTCGGCCACCTCCGGCGCACCCGGCCCGAGGCGGTCGTGGACGCGCTGTGCGGCGGGCCCGAGGTCGTCACCGCCCGGTACGGCATCCCCGCGACACGGCTGCACTGGTACCGCGGGGAGTACCGGACCGCGTCGCGGGCGGGCGCGATCGCGGGCAAGGGACTGGGCAAGCTCGTCGACGCGGTCCGCACCGCCGCCTGGGTGCGCCGGCACGACGTGGTGATCGTGCCGGGCATGGGCGTCCTGGAGGCCACGCTGCCGCTGCGGCCCTGGGGCTTCCCGTACGCGCTGTTCCTGCTCTGCGCGAGCGGCAGGGTGCTGGGCACGAAGGTGGCGCTGGTCGGTGTCGGGGCGGCCCCCATCGGCAGCCGGCCCACCCGGGCCCTGGTGCGCTGGTCGGCGCGGCTCGCCGCCCAGCGGTCGTACCGGGACACCCTGTCCCGTGACGCGATGCGGGCGATGGGTGTGGACACCACGCGCGACGCGGTCCACCCCGACCTCGCGTTCGCCCTGCCGGCTCCGCCGGCCGGGGAGGGCCGGCGGCCGGGTCTGGTCTGCGTCGGCGTCATGGACTTCCACGGCGGCGACGACGACCGCGCCCGCGCCGGGGAGATCCACCGGCGCTACCTCGACGGGACCACCCGGTTCGTGCGCACGCTGGTCGAGGAGGGCAGACCGGTCCGGCTGCTCACCGGCGACGCCTGCGACGCGCGCGTCGTCGAAGCGATTCTCGACGCGGTGGACTCACCGCTGGTCACCGCCGCCGAAGCGACCTCGCTGACCGAGCTGATGCGGGAGGCGGCGGCCGCCGACACCGTGGTGGCGACCCGCTATCACAACCTGGTCTGCGCCCTGAGGGCCGGAACGCCGACGCTCGCCCTGAGTTACGCGGCGAAGAGCGACGCCCTCATGTCCCGCATGGGCCTGGAGGCGTACTGCCATCCGGCCCGGGAGGTCGACACCGACCGGCTGCTGGAGCAGTTCCGGGAGCTGGAGAAGCACTCCGCCGAACTGCGGCGGACCCTGGCCGAGCGCGGCCGCGACACCACCGGGGAACTCGACCGCCGTCTCGCCGCGTTGACGGCGGCCCTGTTCCCGGCCACCGACCCGACCCACGCCGTACGGGAGACACCTTGAAGGCGACCGAAGTCCCGGCGATCGCCGGCACGTACCTGTTCGAGCCGACACCGCACGGCGACGAACGCGGCTTCTTCTGCCGCACCTTCGACGCCGGCGTGGTCCGCTCGGTGGGCCTCGACCCGGACGCCTTCGTCCAGGACAGCCTGTCCCGCTCGGTGCGGGGCGTGCTGCGCGGCCTGCACCTGCGCTCCGGCGCCGGCGAGGCGAAACTCGTTCGCTGCTCGTACGGGAGGATCTTCGACGTCGTCGTGGACCTGCGGCCGGACTCCCCCACCTATCTGGGCCTGGCCACGTTCGAGCTGTCCGGCGAGACCCAGGCGACCCTGTACGTTCCCGCGGGGTGCGCGCACGGCTTCCAGGCGCTCACGGACACCGCCGACACCTCCTACCGGATCGACCGGCCGCACGACCCGGCCGAGGACGTGACGATCGCCTTCGACGACCCGGACCTCGCCATCGACTGGCCGCTGCCGGTCACCTCGATGTCCGAGCGGGACCGGCAGGCGCCGAGCCTCGCCGAGGTGCTGAAGCAGAGGGAGAACTGAGGCGTGACCACCGAGGAATTCCGCCTGCCCCGCTCGCGGGAGGCGAACGAACGCCTGCACGCCCTGATCCCCGGGGGCGCGCACACCTACGCCAAGGGCGACGACCAGTACCCCGAGGACCTGGCCCCGGTCATCAGCCACGGCCGCGGCGCCCACGTGTGGGACGTCGACGGCAACCGCTACGTCGAGTACGGCTCCGGCCTGCGCTCGGTCAGCCTCGGCCACGCCCACCCGCGCGTGCTGGAGGCGGTGCGGCGCGAACTGGACCGCGGCGGCAACTTCGTCCGCCCGTCCCTCCTGGAGGCCGAGGCCGCGGAACGCTTCCTGGCCACCGTGCCGACCGCCGAGATGGTGAAGTTCGCGAAGAACGGCTCCGACGCCACCACCGCCGCGGTGCGCCTGGCCCGCGCCGCCACCGGCCGCCCCCGGGTGGCCCTCTGCGCCGACCACCCGTTCTTCTCCGTCGACGACTGGTTCATCGGCACCACCCCGATGTCCGCGGGCATCCCGGCGGCGACCACCGACCTCACCGTGCGCTTCCCCTACGGCGACCTGGCCGCCACGGAGGAACTGCTCACCCGGTACGAGGGCGAGGTCGCGTGCCTGATCCTCGAACCCGCCACCCACACCGAGCCACCGCCCGGCTACCTCGCCGGCCTGCGCGCCCTGGCCGACCGGCACGGCTGCGTGCTGGTCTTCGACGAGATGATCACCGGTTTCCGCTGGTCCGAGGCGGGCGCCCAGGGCCTGTACGGCGTCGTCCCCGACCTCTCCACGTTCGGCAAGGCGCTGGGCAACGGGTTCGCCGTCTCCGCGCTCGCCGGGCGCCGCGAGCTGATGGAGCGCGGGGGGCTGCGCCACTCCGGGGAGCGGGTGTTCCTGCTGTCCACCACGCACGGTGCGGAGACGCACTCCCTGGCCGCCGCGATGGCCGTGCAGACCGCCTACGCCGAGGAGGGCGTCACCGCGCGGCTGCACGCCCTCGGCGAGCGGCTGGCCGCCGGGGTCCGGGAGGCCGCGGCCGCGATGGGCGTCGGCGACCACGTCGTCGTCCGGGGCCGGGCGAGCAACCTGGTCTTCGCCACCCTCGACGACGCCCGCCGCCCCTCGCAGGAGTACCGCACCCTGTTCCTGCGCCACCTCCTCACCGGCGGGGTACTCGCCCCCTCCTTCGTGGTGAGCGCCGCCCTCACCGACGCCGACATCGACCACACCGTCGACGTGGTGGCCCAGGCGTGCGCGGTGTACCGCAAGGCCCTGGACGCGGGTGACCCGACACCGTGGCTGGGCGGACGCCCGGTGAAGCCGGTGTTCAGACGGCGGGCGTGACGCGACGTCAGGACGGTCTCGTCCGAACGGCGTCGACCACCCGGTCGACCAGCCACGCGGCCGCCGGTGTCACCGCCGACGCCGTGCACCAGCCGCCGAGGACATCGGTCGGGTAGTGCGCGCCCAGGGCCACCTGCGCCCAGCCCATGGCGGCGCCGGCGGCCAGGGCGGCGCCCAGCACCAGTGCCGTGCCGGCCGTCCTGCCGAGGCCGAGCCGGCCGGCCACGAGCAGCGCCGCGGTGAGGGCGAACGCGGTGAGGAAGGCGGTGTGCCCGCTCGGGTAGGACAGGTTGTCGTCGCCGTGGATGGTGCGTCCCACCAGTGGCTTGAGCAGCGTCGTCGCGGCCACGGCAAGCCCTGGGCCGGCCACGGCCAGCACCGCCGCGCGAGGCCACCGGAGCAGCAGACAGCCTGCCACGGCGGCGCCGACCAGCACCGCCGCACCCACCGGCTCCCCGAGGAAGTCGACGGCCAGGGCGACCTTCCGCCACCACGGCCCCCCGCCTTCCGCCGCCGCGGACACCCGCGCGTCCACCGTGCCGGGCTCGCTGTCGCCCGCGTACAGGATCCCGAGCAGGGCGACCAGGAGCGCGGCCGGCACCGCGCCCCACCCCAAGGGCCCTCGCAGCGGCGGGGACGGCAGTACGCGCCCCGACCGACCGGTCGCCCCGCCACCACGCACGCTTCGGCCGTCCGGTGCCGCGGCCGGGGCGGACGCCCCGCCACCCACCGCCGATCCCCTGCCGCGGCCCATAACTCCCCCGTACGCCGCCCGACTTGGCCGGCCCGGCACGCGGGCCCGCTCCGGCCAGGCGATCGTACGTCACCGGCGCCGCCCGGAAATAAGCACATGATGCCCGCCGGTGCGCGGCCGTAGTGTGGTGACGACGGAGCGGACCCCACCTCACCAGGAGCCGGACGTTGACACCCGATCCCATGGCCCTTCACCCGCTGCCGGCCCACGACAGGGTGGTGTTCCTCAAACCCCTGGTCCGCTCCCCGAAGATCGTCGTCGGCGAGTACACGTACTACGACGACCCCGAAGCCGCCACCGACTTCGAGCACCGCAACGTGCTCTACGCCTACGGACCGGAGCGGCTCGTCATCGGCAGGTACTGCGCCATCGCCATGGGCACCCGGTTCCTGATGGCCGGGGCCGAACACCCGACGATGGGCGCGTCCACCTTCCCGTTCACCATGTTCGGCGGCGAGTGGGCCGAGCGGACCCTCGACGTCGTCACCGGCATGCCCAGCCGGGGCGACACCGTCGTCGGCAACGACGTCTGGCTCGGCCACGGCGTCACCGTCATGCCGGGCGTACGCATCGGTGACGGCGCCATCGTCGCCGCCGGAGCGGTCGTCACCGCGGACGTCCCGCCCTACACGGTCGTCGGCGGCAACCCGGCCCGCCGGATCCGGCAGCGGTTCGACGACGCCGACGTCGACCGGCTTGTGAGGGCCGCCTGGTGGGACTGGCCGGCGGAGCTGGTCACGGAACACGCCCGCACCATCATGGCCGGCACCCCGGCCGACATCGCCCGCATCGCCGCCGACCACGGCCCGGGGAAGGCATGACGAACGTGTCGATCGAGGAACACCCGGTGGGTGGCGGCGGACCGTACGCGATCACCACCGGTCCGGACGGCGCCCTGTGGTACACCCTGGTCCACAGTGGCCGGATCGGCCGGCTCGTACCCGGCGGCGAACCGGACAGCCACCGGCTCGACCCTGACTGCGGGCCGACGGTCATCACCGACGGTCCGGACGGAGCCCTGTGGTTCACCGAGTACCGGGCCCACCGCATCGGCCGCATCACCACCGGGGGCGAGGTCACCGAACACCCCCTGCCCACCGCCGGGTGCGGACCGTTCGGCATCGCGGCAGGGCCCGACGGGGCGCTGTGGTTCACCGAGACCACCGCCGACCGCATCGGCCGCATCACCACCGGCGGTGAGGTCACCGAGTTCCCGCTCCCGGTCACCGGCACGTTCCCGTCCGCGATCACCGCGGGACCGGACGGCGCCCTGTGGTTCACCATGAACCAGGCCGACGCCGTGGGCCGGATCACGACCGACGGCACCGTCACCGTCCACCCGCTGCCCACCCCGGGCTCGGCACCGGTCGGCATCACCCTCGGACCCGACGGTGCCCTCTGGTACGTCGCGATCGCCGCCGGTCACATCGGCCGCGTCACCACCGACGGCGGGATCACGGAGTTCCCGCTGCCCGACCGCGCCGGACGGCCGCACGCCATCACCCCGGGCGCCGACGGTTCACTGTGGTTCACGGAGTGGGGCGGCAACCGTGTCGGCTCCATCACCACCGCAGGCGTGATCGCGGTGCACGACCTGCCCACGCCCGGCTCGGAGCCGCACGGCATCGCCCTCGGCCCCGACGGCGCCGTGTGGGCGGCACTGGAAACCGGCTCCCTCGCCCGCATCACCCCGGCACCCGCCGCCGCCCGGTGAGCACTCCGCTCCGTACGCGTACTCCGCCCACACTGTCTTGCCCGGACCGTCGGGCCGTAGGTACCAGCCCCAGCGGGCGGCGAGCCCCGCGACGAGGAGCAGCCCCCGGCCGCCGGTGTTCTCCGCACCGGGGACGTGCAACTCCGCGGGGTCGGGCGGCGTGCGTTCGCTGCGGGTGTCGGTGACCTCGATCCTGGCCGTACGCGTGGGTGCGCACACGCGCAGGAGCAGGTGGAAGTCCCGGCCGGGGACCTGGCCGTGCCGTACGGCGTTGGCGGTCAACTCGCCGAGGACCAGCACGATCTCCTCGTGCGGGCCGGTGCCGTACGGGATGCCCCAGGTGTCCAGCCGGTGCGCGGCCAGTCGGCGGGCGAGACGCGCGCCACGTGGGGTGGAGGTGAAACGCATCTCGAAGGTGTGCTCCGAGTCATCGGCGGGAGTCGTGGGCTGGGAGGTGCTGACGGTGCTGGGGAGTTGGTTCGTCATGCCGCCAACGGTGCTCCCGGTCGCATAGCGTGACCAGTGGTGACTCAGCGACGCGGTCCGTTGTACGCGCGGCGGCGGTGCCGGTACGAGGCGTGCGGCGTGACGAGGCAGCCGGGGCGGCGTTGAGCCAGGGAGGCGATGGCGATGAACGAAGATGTGGGCGAAGGGGCCGGAGCCGTGACGGCAGACGACGCGGAAGGGTCGACGGCGGACACGACCGGACAGGCTGTCGTCGTCGCGTTCGGGCAGACGATGAAGACGCTGCGGGTGCGGGCGGGTCTGGAGCGCGAGGAGTTCGGACGGCGGATCGGATACTCCGCGTCCACGATCGCGTCGTACGAGCAGGGGCGGCGGATCCCGTCGCCCAGGACCATCGAGCGGGCGGACGAGGTCCTGGACGCGGGCGGATTGCTGACCGTGTGGAAGGAGCAGGTGGAGCGGGCTCAGTATCCGGTGTTCTTCCAGGGGATGGCAGCCCTGGAGAAGGCGGCCATCGAGTTGCTTTCGTACGACACGCTGGTGGTCAAAGGCCTGCTTCAGACCGAGGAGTACATGAGGGCGGTGCTGGCCATGCGACGGCCGCCTCTGGACCAGGAGACGACCGAGCAGCGGGTTGCAGCACGGCTTGCTCGTCAGGACATCTTCGACCGGCAGTCTGCACCGCTGTTGAGCTTCGTGATGGACGAGTCGGTATTGCGGCGTCGGCTCGGCGGAACGGACGTGCTTCGTGGGCAGTTGGAGCACCTGTTGCTCATCGGCCAGAAGCAGAACGTCGAAATTCAGGTCATTCCTCTCGACTGCGAGGAGAGCGCAGGCGTGGACGGGCCGTTCACGGTCGTCACGCGTGACGACGGCAAGAAGTTCGCTTACACCGAAGCCCAGGGAGCAAGCACTCTTCAGACCGACCCGCAGCAGGCAGCGCTCGCTGCCGCCCGTTATGGGATTATCCGATCACAGGCTCTCACTCCGCGAGAGTCCCTGGAGTTCATCGAGAGGTTGCTGGGAGAGCTATGAACACCGCTGAGTCCTCGGCCGTCGCGTCCGGCCTCGCCTGGTTCAAGAGCAGCTACAGCGGAGCGGAGGGCGGCGACTGCGTCGAGGTCGCCGCCAACACGGGAGTCGTGCACATCCGGGACTCCAAGGCCGTGGCCGGACCCATCGTCCGCGTGTCACGTGAAGCGTGGGCCGGGTTCGTCAGGGAGGCCTGACAGTCACGCGTAAAGCAAGAGCCCTGCCGTCCCCTCGGGCGGCAGGGCTCTCGCACACCCCTGCCTGAAGGCCATCCGCCCGGGTAGGACGACATCCTCAGTCCGAGCGCGGACGCTCCGACGTCACTGGCTCCTCGGAGAGGGAGAGAGCGCGGCCCACCGGCCGCTGGGCACGGATCCAGGCCACCCCCGTGAATTGTTTGACCCTGACGTCCGTGCGGAGGAATCCCGCGGGCGACAGGCCCTCGTACCCGTGCACCACCAGGTCCTGGTACGTCCGGTCGGGGAAGGCGACCACGAGGTCGGTGGACGGGTCGTCGGCCAGCAGCGTGCGCAGCGGGTCGCAGTCCAGCACGCGGAAGAGTTCCACGACCGCCGAGCCGGCGTAGCCGCTGTCCCCCTCGTGGACGATGCCGTGGTGGAAGGCCGCGCGCATACGGATGCCGGTGCCGGGTTCCCGGTTCACCGTGGCCAGCGCTTCCGTGAGGCCCGCCAGCAGGAGGGGCACCGCCCGCGTGTCGTCGGTGTCCGGCGGCAGCACCAGGAGGTAGCCGTCCCCCTGGGCCTGGCGGCCGCAGGCGTCCCAGTCGACCGCGGCCCGGGCGCAGGCCGCGCGCACCACGCGCAGCAGGGCACGCTGCGCCCGGATCATGTCCGCGTTGCCGCGGGCGCTGTACCTCTCGATGTCGACCGCCAGGCACAAGTGGCGGCGGCCGGGGGGCAGTCGGTCGTCCGGCGGACCGGCCTCCCCGAGGCCGGCGAGGGCCAGGGCGGCTGGGCCCGGCGTCGGCCGGGCGAGGGGCGCCCCGGTCCAGATGTCCGCACGGGACAGGCGGAAGGGCACGTCGTCGCGTGTCCGTACCTCGCCCTCCGCCCGGGTTCCGCTCAGCAGCGGGTGCTCGATCACCCCGCCCACCCGGACCCGGCCGGAGATCTCCGTGAGCGGGACCGGCGAGGCGAGGACGGCCTGGGCCCAGCGGCCGTCCGGCGCCAGCGTCGCGCCGGTGTGCCGTGCCCGGAAGGTCCAGCGCGGCCGGTTGCCGCCGATCCCGGACGCGGTGGCGCGCGCTCCGTCGGGGCCGGCCCACCCGGCTCCGGGGTGCAGATCCAGCGCTCTCAGGTTCTCGTCGTCGAAGAGGACCTCCAGTCCGACCTGCCGGTAGCCGCACCCGGCGGGCAGTTCCTCCAGGTCGAAGGGGAAGCAGAGCAGCACCGTCGTACCGGCCGTGTGGGCCGGCGGCAGGGTGTACGCCAGGGGGCGGCCGAGGGCGACCCCGGCGCGTGGGGGCCGCCCCCTGGGGCTGAGCGCACCGGCGGTCACCAGGTCCGCGGTGGCCAGCAGGTCGTGCGGCACGGTGCCGGGAGGCACCTCGTGCGGTGCGGGTTCGTCGGCGTCCATCGGCCGGCCCCTTCCTGCGTCTCTCGGTCGGTCCACGGGTCTCGGTCGGTCCACGGGCTTCACGGCGAGGGCGGCCCGGGCGGGGACGGCGGCTCGACGACGGCGTGCCAGCCGAACACCCGGTAGCGCAGCGCCCCGACGGCGTCCGGCAGGCGTGAGTCCCTGACTCCCTCGCACACCTCGTCCAGCAGCGCGCTCAGCGCGGCGGGCTCCGCGCCTCGGCGGCGTGCGGTGCCGCCCAGCGGGCTCAGATCCATCTGGCGGTCACCGACCAGCAGCAGCACGCTCTCCGGGCGGCCGCCGCCCCCGGCCGGCACGTCCTCCGGCCACCACAGGTCCACCGGTCCGGATTCCCAGTGGAGCAGCCCGGGTGTCCCGGCCGACGGTTCCATGGCGACGCCGCCGGGCTGGTCGTGGGTCACCAGCGACGTACGGCCGCTCAGTCCCACGCCCAGCAGCCAGACGTACAGCGGGACGTCGGCGCGGCCGGTCACGGAGACCCGGTAGCGGTCCCCCGCCCGCAGCGCCCCGCCCTGCCGGAACGCACGGAAGTCGAAGCTGTGCGGTGTCGTCTCCACCTCGACGCGGGCTGCCAGGTCCCGTGCCGGGAAGTCGTCCGTTCCGGGATCGAGGGCGAGCCGGCGCAACCGCTCGCCCCGCGCGACCGTCTCCAGCAGCCCGACGATCCTGCGGGCCGCCTCGGACGGGGTCTCCGCCGGGCCGGGCCCGGCCCGGTGACGGCGGTAGGGGCGCCCGTCCCCGTCGGTCACCTCGAGCCGCCCCTCCTCCGCCCGGACCCGGCACAGGGCCTCCCCGCGACGGCCGGTCTCCTCCAGCCTCGGGGACGAAGCGAGCCGCTTGCGGACGGCGTCGGCGGCCGGACCGCGCGCCTCGACGTGGACGGCCTGACGCGTGTGGATCCGCAGGGGCAGCGCGTAGGAGCCCGGGGGCAGCGGGCCGTCGGGGGCGCCGGGCGGCGGCTCCAGGACGGCGTCGGCCAGGTCGACCGCCGTGACCCGTGCCTCCGCCTCGCCCTCGGGCCGCGTGCCGCCGGCGGGAAACACCAGCCGCACGCGGTCCATGGCCCGAAGCCCGAACAGGGCGCCACCGGTGACGCGCAGGCCGCCCGCCTCCGCCCGCAGCGGCAACCGCTCGGACCAGGCGGGTGTCCGGAGCGAGAAGGGCAGCCGCCCCGACGGGCCGCCCGCGTCGGGCCGTTGGAGCGCCCCCGTGAGTCCGACGTGGTCACGGACGCGGGCCATCAGCACGGACCAGGGGACGGGACGGGAGCGGAAGTCCTCCAGGGCCCGCGCCAGCGCGGCGGTGAACAGGCCCTGCCGCTCGTCCTCGTAGGCGACGCCCAGCCGCTGGCAGGCGAAGAGCCGCACGACCCGCGGGTCCGGCAGGCTCACCGCGGTGGTGAGTCCGGCCGACCGGGCCACGCCCGCGTCGGCGGGGACGTCGCTCCTGACGGACCTGATCCGCCGCCTGCCCGGGGCACGGGCCATCCCGCCGGAGTGGCAGCAGTCCAGGACGCAGGTGACGTTCGGGGTGACCGAGGTCAGGCGCCGCAGCACCGCGGTGAGTTCCTCGGCCAGATAGCCGCGGAAGTCGGTGGCGGTGCTGTCGTCGTGGTCGCTGGGCACCAGGTACTGCAGGTGGGCGGGCGTGCCGGGCCGTCGCTCGCGCAGGTCCCGGGGAACGGGGAGGAGTGAGCCGTGCCCCGAGTAGTAGACGACGACCGCGTCGCCCTCCTTCGTCTCCGCGGCCAGTCGCGCCAACGCCTGCTTCATGCCGTCGTAGGTCGTCTCCCCGGCTGTCCGGCGGACGCGCAGGTCGGTGAAGCCCCGGCCGGCGAGCAGCCGTTCCATGACGGCGACGTCCCGGCCCACGCCGCTCAGGCCGTAGGTCTGGGCACCGATCAGCAGGGCACGCTTGGTCACGTCGGTCTCCTCGTCTGTCCGCGGCGGATCTCGGGGCGCCGGGGTGTCCGGGACGCCGGTCCGCCGCTCATGGGCCCACGTGGACGAAGGGCGCCCAGTGGTTCGGGTGGTTCGGGTCGGTCGTTTCCGGGACCGTGCGAGGGCCGCTGTCACGGGCCCGGGTGCGGGTGCGGGGGCCGGTGGCGTCCGCCGCGTGTCCCGCCCGCTCGGCGAGCCGGGCGTACTCCTCCTCCCGCTCGTCGAGGGAGGCCGCGCGGACCTCGCGCTGCGCACGGGCCAGCGCGGTGCCCACCGGCGGGCGGTCCGCCGAGGTCAGGTGCCGGTACATGCGTGTGATCACCAGGCATCCGGTGATGTCGTCGACCGGCCAGAGGGAGACCACCGCGTGGCGGGCCCCGCTGATCACGGCCGTGCGGGTCAGCCCCAGTACGTCGCCGCCGGCCGTCGCGGTGCCGCGTCCGGTGTCGCAGGCGGACATCACGACGAGTGCGGGGTCGAGGTCCGGGCCCAGCAGGTCGTCGACGCCGAGGTGGTCGGGTCCGGCGAGCGCCATACGGCTGAGGTAGGGGGTCAGTTCCCGGACGTCGCCATGGGTCGCCAGGTGCAGTACGGCACAGCCGGCGCCCTGTGCCAGGACGCTCCGCCGGTCGGCGTCCGGCCCGGTGAGCACCCGGTGGCGGGGGAGCATCCGGGCGAGGGCGGTGACCTCCGTCAGGGTGCCGGGCAGAGGGGCGAGTCCGCGTTCGGGGGCGGTGGCGGGGGCGCCGACCAGCAGCGCCGGCGCCTCCCGCCAGTCGGGGTCGGGGTCGGGCGGGCGGTGACCGGGCCGGGTGAGCAGGGAGGCCGCGGGCAGGTAGGAGACGTCGTGGGTCAGGCCGAGGACCTCGCCGTCCCGCAGGGGAAGTGCGTGGAAGGGCACCAGGGCCAGCGGGGCGGGCGGCACGACCAGGACCCGGTGGTGCCGCGACAGCAGCGGGGTGCAGAAACCGAGCAGGGCGTCGGCGAGCACCCGCCCGGCTCGCGTCACGTCGGTGCCGGACGCGCACGCCGCGTGGAAGCGGCGGGCCGTGGCCACCAGGTCGTCCGCCGGACACCGGCGGCGGGCGGCGTGCAGCCCGCCGCCGGTCACCGCCCAGCAGAGCAGGTCCGCGTCGGACAGGTGGTACTGGAGGAGCACGGTGTCCGGTGGCAGAGCCCGCGCCACGGCGTCGGCGTCGGGCACCGCGCGGTGCCCCCATCGGGCGGCGAGGGCGGCCGGGGCGAGCCGGCGCACCCGGTCCTCGGCCGCGCCGAGGTCCTGTTCCGCCTCGGTGAGGTGGGGCCCGTACGGTGCACCGCTCGTGCCCGCCTCGCCCGCCGGCTCCGGGCGGTGCGGTGAGGCGCGGCCCGTCCCCTCGTCACGCAGGGCGTCCGCCGCCTCCTCGAACCGGGCGGCCCAGCGGGCTTCCGCCTGGAGCCAGCCCCGCACCGCCCGTCGCGCGGCGGGCTGTCCGGCGGCGCTGTCCAGGGTGTGCACGGCTTCGAGGAAGCCGGAACGGGTGCGCTCCACGGTGGCGAAGGCCAGGGCCCGCCCGCCGGGGAGGTCCCACTGGGACAGCACGGCCGTGTGGTGGAGGCGGGCCACCACCGGGTCGTCGGCGGACGCCGCCCGCAGGGTGTCCCGGCCCATCCGGGACCGGTGTTCCTCGAAGACGCCGATGGCCTCCGCGGCCCGTCCGGCGGCGCGCCCCGGGTCGCCGAGGGCGAGTGCCGCCTCCGCCTCCACCGCGAGCACTTCCCAGGGCCTGCCGGGTCCGCTGCCGCCGGATCCGGTACCGCCCGGCCCGATGCCGTCGGGTCCGGTACCGCCGTACCCGGCGTCTCTGGGCCCGGTGCCGTCGAGTCGGGTACCTCCGTACCCGGTGCCGCCGCCGTACACGGTGCCGCCGCCGTGCCCGGTGCCGTCCACTCCCGTGCGCCGTCGCGCCGTGGCTGCCCGCTCGGGCTGTCGCAGCCGTAACCGGAGTGCCGCCGACTGCAGTGCCGTGAGCGCCCCCCGGGCCTCCAGCTCGTCCGCTTCGGCGCGCGCCTGCTCCAGCCGGCCCAGCTCCACCAGGAGCGCACAGCGCGCTGACGACGCCGGGGCGCCCCGTGCGACCAGCGCGGCCGCCTCCCGGGCGGTGTGTTCCGCCGCCTCCGCCGGCAGCCCCGCCGCCCGGTGGCGGCGCAGCCGGTGCAGGATCTCGACGGCGTGGGTGGAGTGCAGACCGGTGCGCACCGCCGCGAGGTGCTCACGCACGACCCGCTCCGCCGCCGCGCCCGCGTCCGTTCCGCCCCGCAGCCGCTCGCCGAGATCGATCACCCGCGCGAGGCGGGGCCGCGCGGCCGCCACGAGGTCCGGGTCGCCCAGTCCGACCGCCTCGTGGAGGAACAGTTCGGCCGCGAGCACCGTCGACAGCCAGCTGCTGACCATCGGGACCGTCACCCGGCCGCGCGCGGCGCCCGGCCCGCCGGCGGCCCAGATCTCGTCCTCCAGTTCTCCCTCCCGGCCGCGCAGGGCGAGGTCGGCGTGGACGAGGGAGGCCAGGCGGTGCCGGGCGTCGTGGTACGTCCCCGGCGAGCCGGTCATCGGTCCGCCTCCGAGCGGCCGGCCGTCGGCCGGGGGCCACCCGCGGCGCGGGGGACGGACCGGTCGCGCGCCCGCCGCCGGGACCGCCTCCGCGAGCCGAGCCGCCAGGTCGCCGGCCTCCCGGCCCCGGACGGCGTACCCGTGCCGGGTCCATTCGCGGGCCCGCGCGGCGACCAGGCCGGCCGTCCCCCTCAGCCAGGAACCGCTGCCCGCGGTCCCCGCCCAGTGGCGGACCTCCTCCACGTCCGGGCCGGCGTGCGGCCGGCCGTCCTCCACGGCGTCCAGCACGCGGTGCACCCGGAGCAGTGCCGCGCACGCCCCGTCACCGGCCGCCGCGGCCAGGGTGAGTGCCCGCTCCACGCACGCGGCACGGTCGTCGGGCCGCCGGCGCAGCCGGGCCACATGGGCCAGGCGCAGCGCGGCCGCCGCCCGGCCGCGGGACGCTCCGGCCTCGCGGAACAGGGCGTCGGCCGTCGCGTAGTACCGGGTGGCGCGGTCGAGTGTCCTTCGCCCCGCGGGAACGGGCAGACGGCGTTCCGCCGCTCCGGGCGTCCCGAGTTCCGCGTCGCCCGCCAGCAGCGACGACAGCGCGGCGAAGGCCGGGTCCCCCGGGACGAGCCGCAGCGCCTCCCGGCTGAGCGCCTCGCCCCGGCGCCGGTCCCCGGCCCGTGCCCGCAGGTCTCCCGCGACCAGCAGGTGGTAGGCGACCGGGGCGGCGAGGCCACCCTCGCTGATCTCCACCGGCACCTCGTCGAACCAGCGCGGGGCCTCCTCCGCCTCCGCGGCTCCGCCGACCGCCTCGACCACCTCGGACGGCTGGGCGTCGATGATCCGTCCGTTCTCCACGACGGCACGCGCGACGAACACGTCGGGCAGGTGACGGGTGGCCAGGAACGCGGCGAGCCGCAGTCCCGGATCCCTGGCGAGGACGGCCAGACGGCCACCGGTTCCACCCACCGCCCCCAGCAGGGCCGCCTCGTCCCCGGGCGGCAGGGCCCAGGTGACCGCGCCCCCGGGCGCCCAGTTGACGTCCGTGGCGGTGGCCGCGGTCCGCAGGGCGCGTGTCACCAGGTCGTCGTAGGTCTCCTCGGGGACGGGGTCGTCGAGCGCGGCCAGCGCCCGTTTGGGCTCGCCGGCGGCGAGGGCGGCCCCCGCCGTCAGCCAGCCGCGCACGGGCTCGGCCCAGGCTTCCGGCCGGACGGCGACGGGATCGACGCCGCGCAGGTCGGTCATCAGGAGCTGGACGAGCAGCCGGATGCCGTCCGCGGTGTGCGCGCCCTCGTAGGTCACTTGAGCTTCCTGACGAGGAAGGCGATCAGGGCGCTCAGCACGACCGCTCCGGCGGTTCGCGCCAGCCGCCTCCCCGGTCCTTTTCCGCCTTCGCCAGGCGGTTCAGATGATGATCCAGCCACCTTTCCACCTGCTCCCGGTGCTGCTCCCCGGCGGCCAGC
This sequence comes from Streptomyces pilosus, assembly GCF_014649835.1. Lineage (GTDB taxonomy): Bacteria > Actinomycetota > Actinomycetes > Streptomycetales > Streptomycetaceae > Streptomyces > Streptomyces pilosus. The sequence goes on from NZ_BMTU01000004.1 coordinate 467,497, forward strand.
AGGCTGTCGACCAGTGCGCAGACCGAGAGCCGACCGGAGAGCGGACAGCACGGCCGGGACGAGTCGCCGGAGCCACGACGGTCGAGGGGCCCGAAAGGGCGGCAGTGTGCTCACCGCCTTCGGATACGGATCGAGGTCCTCGATCCGCAGGGTCTCCCCGGTCTCCGGGGCCTCGAACGACGGGCAGGGGGTCACCGGACGTGCGGCCGTGTCGGCGTCGAAGAACGCCCGTACGTCGGCCACGCACCGCCGGTGCACTTCGTCGAAGAGCTCCCGCGTGGCCGGCGGACCGGAGGGCGTCCTGCAGACGACGCCCTCGATCAGCGGGGTGCGCCGGGGCCCGCTCATCGCGTACTCGCCGTCCCGGCCCACGTCGGCGGCCTTCAGGTGGACGATCCGGTACAGCAGGAACAGCGGTACCGCCCCCGCTCCCCGGTACTCACGCCGGTAGACCGCGTCCTCCGTGGGCTCACCTTCCGTCACGTCGTGCAGCAGCGCGTGCCGGTGCGCGTCCACCAGGAAGTCCGGGGCGGCCACGACGCGGAAGCCGGTGTTCACCGACCGGGTGATGGCGAACGGCCAGACGTGTACGGGCGCCGAGTGCTTCATGCCGTGCGTGCCGTCGTCCACGACGCCTCCCCCTCGACGATCCGTGAGCCCGGGTACTCGGCCTCGAACGCGGTCAGCCTGGCGTGGAACACGTCGACCAGGCCGTTCAGCGCCTCCTTCTCGGAGGTGGCCCTCAGCAGGTGGTCGCGCAGCTGCGTGATGTCCTGTTCGACCCGTTCGCCGTAGGCGGCCACCTGTGTCTCCACGTAGTGGAGCACCGCGTCGGCCATGTGGTCCCGTACCAGCCGCATCAGGGGCGACCGCATGGCGGCCGTGTGCAGGACCGTCCGTACCAGCGGCATCCTGTCGGCGACCATGCGCACCCACGCGAGCCGCCGGCCGCGCTGGTCGATCTGCTGCGACTCGGGCGGCGCGTGCCGCTCCATCTCCTTCAGCTGGGCCTCGAAGAGGTCCAGCAGCACCGCCATGAACGGGATCTCCACGTTCAGCGGTGCGGGGAATCCTCCCTTCTTGACCATGGTCATGCCGTCGGAGGCGAGTGCGGCGAAGTCGAGCCCCACGGAGCTGACGGGAATGAAGCGCACCGTCCTGGTCCTGTCCAGCGACAGCAGGGTCTCGACGGTGTCCCGGAAGTCGGGGTGCCGCATGAGGCGGTCGCGGACGGTCCGCACCGTGTGGCCCGCCCCCGCGAGGACGTCCCACTTGGTGATGACGAAGTGCACGACGGCCCGGCTCCTGAGCATGTGACTGAAGACGGCGACGAGGTCCTCCATCAGCCGCAGGTCCCCGTCCAGGAAGCGCAGCACCTTGACCCCGTCCAGCAGGACGAGGAGGAACTCGGACTCCTCGATCCGGCCGAGGACCCGGTCCCCGGCTTCCACCCGGCCGTCCGGCTCGGTGAGGTGCTCACCGGAGTAGTCCAGGTAGGTGAGGGAGAACGGGCTGTAGGTCTCGTCGCGGGCGGTGCGCACGGAACAGGTGAACTCCCACTCCGATATGTCCGCACGACGTTGGGGGTCCGGCCAGGCGTCGGGGCTGGTGATCCGCTGGTAGACCTTGTTCAGCCTGGTCGACTGCTCCGGCGGCAGCTGGACGTGGAACCCCAGGTCCGGTCGGGGGATGGCCAGTCTGCGGAACAGACTGGCGAGGTAGACGGTCTTGCCGGACTCGGCCGGGCCGAGCACGGTGACGGGAATGGTCGGCATGCGGTGCCTCGCAGTGGCTTCGCTCGCTCAGTGATCTCGTTGGCGCACCAGCGAATACGGCGAACCGTGCGCGACGCTCCCCCGTACTCCTGGCAGTAGTGAAGCGACCCGGCGGCCGCGCGAACCGGTCGCAGTGCGGGTTCGGGGCGACTCCGTCCGGGAAAACGTTCCGGCCGGGCGTGCCGCACGCTCAGGGCAGGCCCGCGATGCTCCGCAGGGCGGGAACGGAGTGGACGGTGAGGCGGCGGCGTCCGTAGCCGATGGCTCCCGCGGCCCTCAACTCCCGCAGGGCGTGCTGCACACGACGCTCCCGCGCCCCGATGAACTCGCCCCACTCGGCCTGGCTCAGCCCCGGTCTGACCGACGTCCCCTCCGGTGTCGGGACCCCGTACTGCTCCGTCAGGTCCAGTACCGCACGGCACAGCCGGGCGATGACGGGACCACGCGTGAACTGCGTACGGCGACGGACCGCGGTGCGGCTGCGATGGGCCAGGCTCCGGCTGACGGCCGTACCGGCGATCCGGTGCCGGGCCAGCCAAGCCAGCCACTCGTGCTGCGAGACGCGCCGCACGGACACCCGCTCGGCCGCCGTGACCGTGGCCGAGCGGGGCTCGTTGTCGAACGCCGCGGTCTCGCCCGTCACGTCACCGGCGGCTCGTATGTCCACCAGGGAGCTGACCCCGTCGTCGTCGGTCGTCGTCACCTTGGCGAAGCCCTTGAGGAGCACGAGCACGAACGTGTCGGCGGCGCCTTCGAGCAGCATGATCTCGCCGGCCTCGTAGGTGCGTGCGGTGCCGGCCCGCAGCAGGGCCGCCTCCGCACGGCCCGCGGAGCCCTCCCGCGCCCCGTCCGGACCCTGCAGCTCCCCCAGGAGCGTGCCCCGCACATACCCGGCCGGTGCCCGCCCCGTCTCCCACCCGTGCTCCCCGCCCGTCTCCCGCACACCGAGCACAGCGTCCCCCTCCCAGATGGCCGGCTCCGCGAGGAACCGTATCCGGACACCGGGACATACTGCATGAGATGTGAACTTACGTATGAGATGGCGCGGTTCTGTCCGGCTGGGACGCCGAAGCCGACCGGTCCGCGACCGTCCGCCGCACACGTCCGACGCGACGTCGAGCCGGACGGCCGATCTCACCTGCCAGAGCCGACATTTGATGAACTGTCAACATATAGTCTCAGATTCAGCTCAAAATTTGATCTTGCGCTGGTTACGGTGCCGATCATCATGATTATCTGATCTTGCACGGGATGCCGGGGGGCATCGCGCCGCCGCGGCCGACCGGTCGCGGCACCGAACCGTGCCGAATCATCCGGGCCTGAGCCCGAATCCCCTGACCAAGGACCTGATATGAAGCTGTCTCGCCACACCGCGCTCGTGTCCGTCGTCTGCGCCGCGGCCGTCGCCTTCGGCGGCATCGGCACCGCCCATGCCGCCGGCCCGGCCCCCAGCACCGCGGCAGTCGCCACGGAGGAAATCCCTCAGCAGCAGATCGACGAGCTCGCGAAGTACCTCGAGGCGATTCACGAGGGGGAACTGCGCACGGCCGACGGCCAGTTCGACCGCGCCGCCGCTGTCTCGTCGTTCGGCGTCGAGTTCGCGAACGCCGTCGAGGCCGAACTGAAGAACCGGAGCACGGCATCGTCCGCCACGAAGACTCCCACCATGAGCGCGGCCGCCGCCAAGAGCAAGGACAGCTACGGCAAGTGCCTGCTCAAGGCTGTCGGTCTCGGCGGCCTCGGCGGGGCCACGTCGGCCATCATGAACAAGCTGTCCGAGAAGAAGTGGTCGGACGCGGCGCGTCTGATCACCAAGGAGGCCGCCAAGCGCGGCGTCAAGATAGCCGTGAAGGGTGGAGTCGTCGGCCTGGCCGCCACCCTCGCGGCCAGCGGCATCTGGTGCGCCACGCCGTGGGCGTGAGCCCCCTCGCGCTCGCCGCGCCGAGACGCCGTCGACAGCGCGTGGCCTGAGAGCGTGAACGGGTGGACCGGAGCGGGCTCCGGTCCACCCGTCCGGGCGGGACGGCCGTTTCCCACCTCACGCGTACGGGCTCACGCGTACGGGGTCATCGGCCGAGGTCCGACTGCACGACCTTGCGCAGTTCCCCGAGGTACTCCTCGAACCGCTCGCGCCCCGAGGGCGAGAGCCGGACCCTGGTGACCGCGTGCCGGCGTTCCCGGAACTTGGCGATCTCCACGAGACCTTCCTTCTCCAGGATCCCCAGCTGGCGGGACAGCTCCGACGTCGACAGCTCCAAGGCGGCCTGCAACTCGGAGAAGTTGACCTGCTGCACCTGGCGGAGCGCACCGAGAATGGCGAGCCGGTTCGGCGAATGCATCACCGTCGACAGACGGGTGCGCGGCTGCGGTGTCACGCTAGCGCCTCCAGCGCAGGACGAGGTAGACCGCCAGCACGACCGCCGGCACCGCCGCCGACACGAACGCGGCAGTGGTGTCCGCGGGGTTGTCCCACAGCACCTTGAGCCCGGGGATCGCCAGCGTCACCGGCGCGAAGAGGAACACGGCCTCCTCGGCCCTGGTGTGCGGCCTCCGGCCCGGCGCCCTGAGGTGGAACCACCGCCAGCGCAGTACGAGTGCGAGCGCCCCCGCGAGGACGGCGCAGCCGAGCAGTACGGGAACGCGGTTCACGCTCGACACCGCGAGCACCGCAAAGAGTGCGACCGCCGACAGCACCCCGAGCGCGCGTTCGCCCGGTGAGCCGGCCTTCGCCAGCGCCGGAGCCTCGTCGATGACCCGCAACTGCTCTGCGGCGTCCGGTTCCTGCCCCATGGGCGACCTCCATCCATTGCGTTACGTCACCAGAGTACGCATCTAGTTTCCAAAAGTGCAACTGGATGCGTTCAGTGGAACCGGACGAGGTCCGCGCCCTCCGTTCCGCCCGGCGTCACGTACCGCGCGCCACTCGACGCGGGCATGGGCCAACTCCGGCTGCCGGTGCGCACTTTTTGGACAAACTGGGGGCCGTCCGAGCGGGTGGAGTCAACCCGGAGGGCGCCCGCCGCCTCTCACGGTCCGAACGAACGCAGCGGCCTCGTCAGCCAGTTGGGGTCGCAGGGCTCATCCAGGTTCGACATCGCACCCGAAAGCCGGAAGCACGAGGACTGATGACCAGACTCCAGCAGAGCCGCACCAGCCGTCTGACCCGCCCCTCCCTCGCCATCGCCGCGGCCATCGCCGTGACCGCGGGCGTCGTCGCCGCCGCGCCCGACGCGCAGACCGCGGAGCCGACGCCGAAACTCAGCCTGATCGCCGCGTCCACCTCGGTCACGCTCGACTCGTGGAAGGAGGAGCCCGGGGTCTACCTCGACCTCGGGACGTACCTCACCTCCGAGAACGGCGCCTTGGAACTCAAGGTGACCCGCAAGTCCTACAAGGACCCGGTCGTCGCCGCGCAGATCCTCCGCGACGGCAAGAAGACCCGGACCAAGGCGCTCCCGGCCGGGCTCGTGAAGGACTTCACCGGACTGCCGGACTTCACGCGGATCACCCTCACCGACGCGGCCGGCGCGAAGGTGCTGGAGACGACCGAGGCGTTCTGCCCGAACAACGCCTCCGGGCGGGTCCGGCCCGACGCCCCCGCCAACTCGAAGTATCCCGAGAGCTGCCCGACGAACCCCTTCACCCTGGGCTCGGTGTGGGGCGTCGAGAACGGCTGGGCGTCCAACACCTACGCCGGGTACTACACCAAGCCGGTCCAGCTGGCCGCCGGCACCTACACCGCCGAGATCGGCGTGACCGAGAAGTACCGCAAGCTCTTCGGCATCGCCGACAAGCCGCAGACGGTCAAGGTCGTCGTGCGCGAGCGCAGTTGGGAGGACCCCGCCGGTTCCGCGGCCCGTGGTGCGGCGAAGTCCACCACCTCCGGGCACGACGCCCACGCACAGCACGGCGGTCACGCGCAGCACGGCGGTCACGCGCGGCACGACGCGCACGCCCGGCACGGCGCCGCGGCCGACGCCCCGGCCCCCGGTGCCGCGACGAGCGGCGCCGGCCCCTCGTTCAACGCCGGCCACGGGCCCTACCCGTCGGCTCCGCCCGCCCTGCCGTGGGCGCTGAAGCGGAAGTCCCTGGGGCGGCAGGCCCTCACCGCCGCCGAGCCCGGTGACGGTCCCGGAAGGACCGACGGTTCCCGGCAGGCTCCGGGCGCCCTGCCCAACGCGAAGCGCCCCACCGGCAAGGCGTCCGTGCCCGACGTCCCGAAGCCCGACCTGCGCTCGCTGCCCGCGTACGGCATCACCGTCAGCGACGGCTACGAGGAGGTGCCCGGCAGGGACTACCTCGCCTTCAGCGCCAACGTGTGGAACGCGGGTCCGGCCAAGCTCGTGGTGGACGGCTTCCGCTCCCCGGGCAAGGAGGTGATGGACGCCTACCAGTACTTCTACGACGCCGACGGCAAGCAGGTCGGGTACACCCCGACCGGCGGCATGGAGTGGGACCCGCGTCCCGGTCACGAGCACTGGCACTTCCTGGACTTCGCCAGTTACCGGCTGCTGTCGGCCGACCAGAAGGAGACGGTGCGCTCCGGAAAGGAGGCGTTCTGCCTCGCCAACACCGACGCGGTCGACTACACGGTGAAGAACGCCTCCTGGCACCCGGGCAACACGGACCTGTCCACCGCGTGCGGCTCCGAGAACTCCATCTCCGTCCGCGAGGTGCTCGACGTCGGCTCCGGTGACACCTACACCCAGGACCTGCCCGGCCAGTCCTTCGACATCACGGACCTGCCGAACGGCACGTACTACATCCAGGTCCTCGCCAACCCGGAGAACCGGCTCAAGGAGACCGACCACGGCAACAACAGCGCGCTGCGGGAGGTGGTCCTGGGCGGTGAGAAGGGCGCCCGTACGGTGACCGTTCCGCCGCACCACCTGGTGGACGCCAACTGACCCGCCCGTGACGCACCGGGGCGGCTCCGGCCGCCCCGGTGCTGTCCGGGACGGCCGGTGCGGTCCGGGACGGGCCGGTCAGCGCCGCAGGGTGAGGACGCCCGGCCGCCACGGCAGCCGGTTGTACTCGCCGCCCGCGTTGGGGTCCTTGCCCTGGTACAGGAACTGCAGGTTGCAGGGGTCGACGGTCATGGTCTGGTCGGGGTTGTCGCGGACCAGGTCACCGTGGCTGATGTCATTGGTCCAGGTGGCGCCGCTGTTGGCCTTGCCCGCGAAGGGGTTGCTCTCGCTGGCGGCCTGCGGGGTCCACGACCCGTTCAGGCTGGAGGCCGTGAAGGAGCGGAAGTAGCGCCCGTTCGCGCCCATCGCCTCGACGATCATGAGGTACTGGTTCTGGCCCTTGACCTTGTAGACCTGCACGCCCTCGAAGAGGTTGGCCTTCGTGTCGCTCATGATGGTCGTGTACGACGAGCCGAAGTTGCCCGGGAAGTTCCCGATCGGCATGCTCGCCCGGTAGATCTTGCCGTTGTCACCGGCGAAGAACAGGTACATGTTCTGGCCGTCGGCGATCAGGGTCTGGTCGATCGGGCCGGTGTCGGAGCCGGAGATGCTCCCGGTGAACAGCGGCTGCGGTGCGGACCAGCCGTTGGGGTTGGTCGGGTCGCTCGACGTGCGGTAGATGAAGGGCCAGGAACCCCACTGGTACGCCAGCACCCAGATGTTCTTCGGAGCGAAGTAGAACAGCGTGGGCGCCACCGCGGCCTGGTTCATCCCGGTCTGGCGGGCCGACGCCATGTCGGACCAGTTGGTGAAGGGGCTGAACATCATCGAGCCGTAGGTCGATCCCGACACGTTCGACGCGTAGACCAGGTGCCTGCCGTTGTGCGTCACGGTGGTGAAGTCCTTCACGGCGGCCCACCCGTTCGCGGGCTGGGCCAGGACACCCGTCGACGACCACCGGTACGTCGACGGCAGCGCGCACCCGCCGTCGGTCGGCGGGTTCGGCGCCAGACCGGTCCACTTCTGGTGGGCACCGCCGTTGCACGTCCCGAGCTGCACCGCCGTGCCGTTGGCCGTGCCGGAGCCGGCGGCCTCCAGGCACAGCCCGGACTGCACGCCGACGACCGTGCCGTCGGAGTTCACCCGCCACTGCTGGTTGGCGCCGCCCGAGCAGCTCCAGATCTGCACCCGGGTGCCGGGCGTGGTGGCGTGGCCCGGGACGTCCAGGCACTTGATGCCGTACACGGTGAGCCGGCCGTCGTCCGTCGACGTCCACTGCTGGTTCGTGCCGCTCCAGCAGTCGTAGAGCTGCAGGGACGTGCCGTCCGTCTGGCCGGCGCCCGTCACGTCGAGACACCGGTTCGAGCCGGCACCGCGTAAGGCGCCGGTGTCGGCCGCCTGAGCCGGGGTGGAGACGAGCAGCGCCGCCAGCGCCGCGAGGGCGGCGACGACGGCGGCGAGCACCGCGGACGGATGCCTGCGGCGGAAACTTCGACTGGGCATGGGCCTTCCCTACCTCGAGTGGCTGCATTTCTCATGGACATGACATAAACACGTTCGACCTGTCGAACAAAGTCCGATCCATCGAGCAACCCGAGAATAGGGATCCGGCGACCGGCGTCAACCCTTCTCGCAGGATTCGCCTGCACCCTCGAAACATTCGCGCGTCCCGGGGAGCCGCCCGGTCCGGGAAGAGAGAGCGCGCGCCGGCCCCGGCGGACGGTTCACACGCGTCCGCCGGGGCCGGTCCGCCGGCCGGCGGTGTCAGCTCTCGTCACGCACGTCGTCCGGGCCGAGCCCGGCTTCCTCCATCGCCTCGCGCAGGGTGCGTCCGGTGGCGCCGTCGCCCTTCTCCGCGGTCGTCTTCTCGTCCGACGTGTCGATGACCTCGTCGGTGGACGTCGTCTTCGGGCGGTTCTCCTCGGGAACGGTCACGAGTTCTCCTGGTCCGGTGTTCCGCAGGACGGTGCTCAGGCCGGGTGGTCCGGCTGCTGCTCGGGAGGCGTACCGCCGCCCTCGCCTCCGCCCTTGTTCCCGCGGTCCGTGCCGTGGGCGCGGCCGCCGTCCCCCTGGCCGGGCTGTGCCGCCTTGCGGGACTGGCTGTCCTGCGGAGTGCCCGCCCCCTTGTCACTGCGCCGCAGTTCGGGCTGTTGCGGGTTCGACATCGGCTCTCCTCCTTGTTCCACCTGTTCGCCGGAGCGCTTGCCGGTCACCCGGGTACCGCGCCGCCCGCGTCCGATGCGTGCACCGGGGAGTTCCCGGCTCGTTCCCGCTACTTGGGGGTCCTGCCGGTCGCCGGTCCGGCGTCCGGCTCTCCGGTCCCGGGTTCCGCCAGCCGTCGGTGGGCCGCCGCCTTGACCCCGTCGGGCAGCACCTTCCCCGCCAGTTCCTGCGCCTTCGTCTTGAGCGACCCGGTCACGGTCTTCGTCTCGCCCTTCACGATCGCCTCGAACGCCTGCTCGGCCACCTGCGCGGGATCGTCCTTCTTCATGGTGCCGACGCGGGTGTCGTCCGCCATGCCCGCCCGGCGGAAGAAGTCCGTGTCCGTGGGGCCCGGCATGAACGACGTGACCGTCACGCCGGTGCCCTTCACCTCTTCCGCCAGCGCCTGGGCGAAGGACTGCACGAACGCCTTGGAGGCGTTGTAGACGGGCTGGAAGGAGCCGGGCATCGTCGAGGCGACGGACGAGGTGAAGGCGATCCGGCCCACGCCGCGCGTGACCATGGCCCGCAGCAGCGGCTTGGCCAGCCGGACGGTGGCGGTGACGTTGAGGTCGATGACCTCCTGGTCGTCGGCGAGGTCGGTGTCGACGAAGGCGCCGCCCCGGCCCACCCCGGCGTTGAGGGCGGCCACGTCGACCGTCAGACCGTCCAGCGCGTCGAGGAGCCGGAACCGTCCCTCGCCGGACCGCAGGTCGGCCCGCACGGCGCGGACGTCCGCACCTGTCTCCCGCAGTTCCTGCGCGGCGCTCTCCAGCCGCTCGTCCTCGGCGTTCACCACGAGGTCGTAGCCGTGGAGCGCGAACTGCCGTGCCAGTTCACGCCCGATTCCGCTGGACGCACCGGTGATCAGGGCGAGTGGGCGTGTGTCAGTCATGGCGGACGGGTATCCGCCGCACCTCCCGCCACGCCTCCGCGGCGGCGTTTCCCGCGGAGCCGCACGGTTACCCAGGGAGTGTCGTGTCCCCACGCGCCCCGCGCGGGGACGCGTGGCGCACCGGCGGGAACGGAAGCGGAGTCCGCAGACGGGACAGGGAACGGAGCTCGTATGGCCAGCACGAAGGTGTCCGACTACATCCTCCAGCGGCTGCGCGAGTGGGACGTCGACCACGTCTTCGCCTACGCGGGCGACGGCATCAACGGGCTCCTGGCCGCCTGGGGACGGGCGGACAACCGGCCGAAGTTCGTACAGGCCCGGCACGAGGAGATGTCCGCGTTCCAGGCCGTCGGCTACGCGAAGTTCTCCGGCAAGGCCGGCGTGTGCGCGGCGACCTCCGGACCGGGCGCCATCCACCTCCTGAACGGGCTCTACGACGCCAAGCTCGACCACGTCCCGGTCGTGGCGCTGGTCGGGCAGACCAACCGCAGCGCCATGGGCGGCTCCTACCAGCAGGAAGTGGACCTCGCCGGGTTGTTCAAGGACGTCGCCTCGGACTTCTGCGAGACGGCGACGGTGCCCGAGCAGTTGCCGAACCTCATCGACCGGGCCTTCCGCACCGCGTACGCCAGGCGCACCGTCACCGCGGTCATCCTCCCCGGCGACGTGCAGGAGCTGGACTACAGCCCGCCCACGCACGCCTTCAAGATGGTGCCCTCCAGCCTCGGCCTGGGACGGTACGCGCCGGTCCCCGCCGACGAGGACCTCCAGCGGGCCGCCGACGTGCTGAACTCCGGCGAGAGGGTCGCCGTCCTCATCGGCCAGGGTGCCCGCGGCGCCCGCGCCGAGGTCGAACAGCTGGCCGACGTGCTGGGCGCCGGCGTGGCCAAGGCGCTGCTCGGCAAGGACGCCCTGCCCGACGACCTGCCCTACGTCACCGGCGCCATCGGGCTGCTGGGCACCCGCCCCTCCCACGAGCTGATGCAGGAGTGCGACACCCTGCTGATGATCGGCTCCAGCTTCCCGTACACGCAGTTCCTGCCGGAGCTGGACCAGGCGCGGGCGGTGCAGATCGACATCGACCCGCACATGATCGGCCTGCGCTACCCGAACGAGGTCAATCTCGTCGGCGACGCCCGCGAGACCCTGCGGCGACTGCTGCCCCGCCTGCACCGCAAGGACGACCGCGCCTGGCGGGAGAAGATCGAGAAGAACGTCGCCCGCTGGTGGGAGGTCATGCAGCGCCGCGCCGCCGTCGGCGCCGACCCGGTCAATCCCGAGTACGTGGTCCACGCCCTGGACGGCAGGCTGCCCGACGACGTGATCCTGAGCGCCGACTCCGGCTCGGCCGCCAACTGGTACGCCCGGCATCTGCGGCTGCGCGGCCGGATGCGCGGCTCCCTGTCGGGCACCCTGGCGACGATGGGGCCCGGGGTGCCGTACGCCATCGGCGCGAAGTTCGCCCACCCCGACCGTCCCGCCATCGCCCTGGTCGGGGACGGCGCCATGCAGATGAACGGCATGATGGAGATGGTCACCGCCGCGAAGTACTACCGGGAGTGGTCCGACCCGCGGCTGATCGTCGCCGTGCTCAACAACGGCGACCTCAACCAGGTCACCTGGGAGATGCGCGCGATGTCCGGCGCCCCCCAGTTCGAGGAGTCGCAAGCCATCCCCGACCTGCCGTACGCCGACATCGCCCGGAACATCGGCCTGGACGGCGTCCGGGTGGAGAAGCCCAAGCACGTCGAGTCCGCCTGGGACCAGGCCCTCGCCGCCGACCGGCCCTTCGTCATCGACTTCCGCACCGACCCGGCCGTCCCGCCGATCCCACCGCACGCCTCACTCGACCAGATCGAAGCCGCGGCCACCGCGATCCTCAAGGGGGACAGCGACCGCGGCTCCATGGTGAGGCAGGGCTTGAAGGCGAAGGTCCAGGAGATGCTGCCCGGCACCCGCCACCGCGCCGACCGGCCCGGCGCCGGCCCGCACGACAGCGCCGGATAGGACGCGCGACCGGCAAGCGTGGGGTGCCCCCCTTTGTCCGCCGGACAGAGGTCAGCCGCTGACGGTGATGTTCGAGCTTCCGCTGCTCCGGTAACCCTCGGTGGCCATGATCATGTAGTACCTGAACTGGCCCATGTTCATGCCCGCGCGGGACCACGCGTCGAAGTGGTTGCCGGTGGTGATGGTGCCGGAGCCGCTGGTCACCTTCGACTGCCGGACGCTCCAGTACTGGTCGAAGGTACGGGTGCCCTCGACGGAGGGGGCGTTGTACCGCGTCGTCTTGTAGATGTCGTACGTGCCGCCGTCGCTGTGGACGGTGCCCCGGTACTCGCCGGTGGGCCGGTAGCTGCCCCAGTTGTCGACGATGTAGTACTCCACCAGCGGGTTCGAGGTCCAGCCGTAGAGGCAGCCGTAGCCGTTGCCCGACGGGTTGAAGTAGCCGGTGTAGCGGACCGTCCTGCGCCCGCCGGTGTTCCAACCCTTGCCGGCGACGAAGTTGCCGCAGTTGGTCCACCGGGTGCTGTAGCTGCCGCCGCCGTTGAGCGTCATGGAGACGGAGCCGCCGCCGTCGGTCCAGAACGAGTAGTACATGCCGTCGTAACCGGTCTGATTGGTGGTGATGGTGGTGGCGGCGTGGGCGGTACCGGGCAGCAGCAGTCCGGACGCGGTGGCGAGCGCGACGGTGCCGGCGCCGCCAAGGAAGCCTCGCCGGCTCAAGCCGCCGAAGGAAGCCGGGTTCTGCTGGTTCTGGTCACGCTGCATGCGTCCTCCCGATGAAGGCTGGTGGGGGGCGAGCGGCTTGTGCTGCCCGCTGCCTTGCTTGGAACACGGCGGGGTTCACCCGTCGTCGTGCCGCGACGACCGGCCGCCCTCGCCGCTCACCTGACGCGGAAGGAACGACGGTCTCCTGTCGCTCGGTGGCCACAGTTTTCGTAGCACGCCATGCCCCTGTCAACGCTTTCGACAAGCTTTCGGAAACTTCACCCTCACCCCGGAAGCTGTCAGTACGCGCCTCTTCCCTGTTCAGACCACCTGTCACGCCAACCTGTACGAGGGGCGGAGCGAGTGGAGAAAGGGAGACAGCGAAAGCATGGGCATGCCACTCGAATCTTTCGAACGCTCACGAGGGTGACCACGGCAGTCCTCACGGGGAGTCGCACGCATGGCGGGACTCTCGGCGTGTGTTCCGCCGCATGGACCCTCTCGAGGCCGCACACGGGGTGGTGTGGGCGCCCGGCCGTGCTCGTGCCCCCGGCCCGCCCGCGGCCGGATGCTGAACGGAGCTACGGCAGGTGCCCGGACTCAGGCGACATCGGCCTCGGATGTGAGACTGGCGGGAATGCGCCGTCGGTGTCGTGGCTGTGCCGACCATGGTGCCCGGGCCGGGCCGGACATGGCCGTCGTGGCCGGACGGGCCGCCACCTCCGGCTCTGGTCGGTGGCGGACCGGTCCGGTGAGCAACGTCCTCCAGCCCCGGACCGCGGTGCTCACCGCGGTCCGGGCGCAGCTCAGGACCCCTTGGCCGCGGGTTCGAGGATCGCCACGCACTCCACGTGGTGCGTCATCGGGAACAGGTCGAAGACGCGCAGCGTCCGCACCCGGTACCCGCCGTCCCGGAAGTACGCCAGGTCCCGGGCGAGGGCCGCCGGGTCGCAGGCGACGTAGGCGATGCGGCGGGCGCCCAGCGACGACAGGTGCTCCACGGTCTTGCGGCCGGCGCCCGCGCGGGGCGGGTCGAGGACGACGAGGTCGACCTCGGTGATGCCGGTGCGGGGCAGGACCGAGTCGACCTTGCCCTGCTCGATGCGGACGCGGGGGAAGTCCGCGAGGTTGTGGCGGGCGTCCTCCACGGCGCGCTTGCCGGACTCGATGCCGAGGACCGCGCCCGTCTCACCGACGCGGTCGGCCAGGGCGCCCGCGAAGAGGCCGACGCCGCAGTAGAGGTCGAGGGCCATGTCGCCCTTGCGGGGCAGCAGGCCCTGCATGACGGCGGTGACGAGGGTGTCGGCGGCCTTCGGGTGGACCTGCCAGAAGCCGCCGCCGGCGACCCGGTGGGTGCGGCCGTCGGCGCGTTCGCGGACGAAGGGGCGGCCGTGGACGCGGTGCAGCTGCCCGGAGCGCTCGTCGACGCGCATGACCGAGACGGGGCGGTCCAGCTCGACCAGGGGGAGGCGGGCGCCGGGCTTGGGGGTCAGGACGACCTGGCGGTCCTGGGAGCCGGTCGCGGCGATCGCCTCGACGGAGTCCATGCCCGTCCAGTCCCGCTTCTCGATGCCCAGCTCGCTGACGCCCTCCGCGGCGATCATGCAGTGGTCGATCGCCTCGACCTCGTGCGAGCGGTGCCGGCGCAGTCCCGCCCGGCCGTCGGCGGTGACGGCGTACTGGACGCGCGTGCGCCACGCCGGGACCTGGCCGGCGGGGACCTTGTCGCCCTCGGCCGGCATCACGGTGCCGTCCCAGCCGGCCTCCTCCGGAGTGAGCCCGGCCAGGCGCTGGAGCTGCTCGGCGACGACCTCGCCCTTGAGGCGCCGCTGGGCGCCGGGCTTGGCGTGCTGCCAGTCGCAGCCGCCGCAGCGGCCGGGGCCGGCGAACGGGCAGGGGGCGTCGATGCGGTCCTTGGAGGCGTCCAGCACCCGTACCGCGTCGGCGCGCAGGAAGCGGGCCCCCTGCTCACCCTCGGTGACTTGGGCGACGACCCGCTCACCGGGCAGGGCGTGCCGGACGAAGAGGACCTGGCCCTCGGAGGTGCGGGCGATGCAGTGGCCGCCGTGGGCGACGGGGCCGACCTCGACCTCGTACTCCTCCCCCACCAGTGATTTCCTCGGTTCTGCCTGCATGGCGGGGTGACTCCACAACATCGGGAACGGGCGGGCCCCGGGGCGGTGGGCCCCGGGCGGCAACAGCCCACCAGTCTACGTGTGCGGGGAGGAGTCCTTCGCCCGCTCCTTCGGGCCGCGGCGCACCGAGCCGGGGGCGGCCCAGTCCTGCCGCTTGCGGGCCCGCTTCTTGGCGGCCTCGGAGGATTCCAGCTGGTACGGCACCGAGGTCACCATCACCCCGGGCGTGAACAGCAGCCGGCCCTTGAGGCGCAGCGCGCTCTGGTTGTGCAGCAGGTGCTCGTACCAGTGGCCGACCACGTACTCGGGGATGATGACGGACACCACGTCGCGCGGGGCCTCCTTGCGCAGGCTCTTGACGTACTCGATCACCGGGCGGGTGACCTCGCGGTACGGGGAGTCGAGCACCTTCAGGGGCACGTCGATGCCGCGCCGTTCCCACTCCTCGCGCAGGGCCCTGGTCTCGTCCGGGTCCACGTTGACGCTGAGCGCCTCCAGGGTGTCGGAGCGCATCAGCCGGGCGTAGGCCAGCGCGCGCAGCGCGGGGCGGTGGATCTTGGAGATGAGGAGGACCGAGTGGACGCGGGAGGGCCGCACGCTGTCGTCGGTCGGGGTGTCCGGGGCCGCGATCTCCTCGGTGACCCGGTCGTAGTGCCTGCGGATGGCCGTCATCGTCGCGTAGAAGATGCACATCCCGAGCAGCGCGACCCAGGCGCCGTGGGTGAACTTGGTGACGAGGACGACGACCAGGACCAGGCCGGTGAAGAAGGCCCCGAAGGTGTTGATGGCCCGCGACCGGATCATGTGGCGGCGCTTGACCTGGTCCTTCTCGGTGACCAGCAGGCGGTTCCAGTGCCGGACCATGCCGGTCTGGCTGAGGGTGAAGGACACGAAGACGCCGACGATGTAGAGCTGGATCAGCCGGGTGGAGTCGGCTCCGTAGATCCACACCAGCAGTCCGGCGGCGCCCGCGAGCAGCACGATGCCGTTGGAGAAGGCGAGGCGGTCGCCGCGCGTGTGCAGCTGGCGGGGGAGGTAGCGGTCCTGGGCGAGGATCGAGCCGAGCAGCGGGAAGCCGTTGTAGGCGGTGTTCGCGGCGAGGAACAGCACCAGCGCGGTGGCGGCGGCGAGGATCATGAAGAGCAGGCTGCCGTGGCCGAAGACGGCCTCCGCGACCTGGGAGATGACCGGGTCCTGGACGTAGTCGGGGCCGAGCGGGACACCGTCGTGGATCAGGTCCTTGGCGGGGTTCTCTGCCATGCGGACGTCGGTGGCGGCGGCCAGCGCGATGATGCCGCAGAACATGGTGACGGCGAGGGTGCCCATCATGGCGAGCGTGGTCGCCGCGTTGCGCGACTTCGGCTTGCGGAAGGCGGGGACGCCGTTGGAGATCGCCTCGACGCCGGTGAGCGCGGCGCAGCCGGAGGAGAAGGCGCGCAGGAGCAGGAAGACGAGGGCGAAGCCGGCGAGGCCGGGGTGCTCGGGTTTGATCTCGAAGTCCGCGGTCGGTGCCCGCATCTCGTCGCCGAGCACGACCGCGCGGAAGGACCCCCACGCGATCATGAGGAAGACGCCCGTGACGAAGACGTAGGTGGGGATCGCGAAGAGTGTGCCCGACTCCCTGACCCCCCGCAGGTTCATCAGGGTCAGCAGCACGATCACGCCGACGGCGCAGGCCACCTTGTTCTCGACGACGAAGGGGACCGCCGAGCCCAGGTTCTCGATGCCGGCGGAGATCGACACGGCGACGGTGAGGACGTAGTCGACGAGCAGGGCGCTGGCGACGGTCAGGCCGGCCCTGGGGCCGAGGTTGGTGGTAGCCACCTCGTAGTCGCCGCCGCCGCTCGGGTACTCACGGACGTTCTGCCGGTAGGAGGCGACCACGGTGAACATCAGCACGACGACCGCCACGGCGATCCAGGGGCTGAAGTGGTAGGCCGACAGGCCCGCGATGGACAGGACCAGCAGCACTTCGCCGGGGGCGTACGCCACGGAGGACAGCGGGTCGGAGGCGAAGACGGGGAGCGCGACGCGCTTCGGCAGAAGCGTTTCCCCGAGCCGGTCGCTGCGCAGTGCGCGCCCGATGAGAATGCGTTTGGGCACGTCGGTCAGTTTGGACACAAGAGTGGATCGTAGGCCGTCGGACGACGGGCGGCCCACCCGCCACCCAGATCCATACGGGGTCCATACGGCCTCTGCTCTCCGGGTGAATTCACCGGGGCTCGGGGTGCGGATTCCGCAGGTCGCGGAGGTTCCATGCCTATATGACTAACCCGGCCGCAGCGCCACTCCACGTGGAGGTCCCATGCACACGACCGCAGAACTGATCGGCGCGGCGGCCGCGCTCGTCGTCCTCGGTGTCCTCACCGTGGCGAGCGTGCGCAGCTTCACACGGCGCTGACCTCTCCGCTCCTCACGCCCGGCCGGCCCCGGCGAGCAGGTCCTCGGGCCCGATGGCGGCCACCCGGGTCGAGGGCACCGTGCAGGCGTAGGCACCGGCCACCGCCCCGAGGCGGGCGCAGCGCAGGGGCGGCTCGCCGCCGAGCAGGCCGTAGAGGAACGCGGCCGCGAAGGCGTCGCCGGCCCCGTTGGAGTCCACGAGGGGTGCCGGGGGGACGGCGGCGGGGACGTGGGTCAGTTCGCCGTCGGCGAGCAGGAACGCCCCGTCGGCACCCGCGGTGACGACGACGGTCCGGGCCCGGCCCCGTGCGGTGATCCGGCGCATGGTGGTCTCCGGGTCCGGCAGGGCGGCGGCGGAGAGGAACACCAGGTCGGCGGCGAGGGCGAAGGGCTCGTGATACGGGTCGCGGCCGTCCCAGTCGTGCAGGTCGGTGGAGATCGTCACGCCGGGCTCGCGCAGCAGGGGCAGGGCGTCCGCGCAGGGCTGGGTGATGACCACGTGGGCATGGCGGCTGACCGCGGCGAGGTCGCGCACCGTCCGCTCGGGCAGCCGGTCGCTCTCCGCCCAGCGGGTCGCGTCGTACAGGGAGAGCCGCCGGCCGTCGGGGCCGACCAGGTTGACGGCGCGCTTGGTGCCGCGCGGCTGCGGCAGGGCGGTGAGCGCTATGTCGTGGTCCCGGTGCAGGGCGCGGACGAGGTCGCCCTCGTGGTCGTCACCGATCAGATCGAGGTGGTGGGTGCGCAGGCCGAGGGTACGGGTACCGAGGGCGACGAAGTCGCCGCTCTGTCCCGCGCGGGTGACGATGCCCGGCCGGATCATGTGGCTGTCGGCGAGCGGCACGGGCAGTCCGGGCACGTGCACCACGGTGTCCACGCCCGCGCCGCCCAGGACGAGGACGTCGATCTCGGTGGTCATGGCTGGTCGGCTCCTTGTCCCGAACCCCGTGGGTTCGCCGGCGGTGCGGATGCGGGGACCGGGCGCGCGGACGCGGCGGCCGGACCCCGGAGGGCGTCAGGACCGCGATCCCCCGGCATGATGTTGCCTGGCGGCCCGTTCTCCGGCCGCGATGTTCCGCCTGGCGAGCCGAAAGAGAGACATGAGCACGAAGGTCATGAAGGTCGAAGGGCCTGCAGGAAGCACGGTGTGACGCGATGCATATTGTCATCATGGGCTGCGGACGGGTGGGGTCCGCTCTCGCCCAGAACCTGGAGGAACAGGGCCACACGGTCGCCGTGATCGACCAGGACCCCACCGCCTTCCGCCGATTGGGCTCCTCGTTCGGCGGGCGCCGCGTCACCGGCGTCGGCTTCGACCAGGACACCCTGCGTGAGGCGGGCATCGAGGACGCGGGCGCCTTCGCCGCGGTGTCCAGCGGCGACAACTCCAACATCATCGCCGCACGGGTGGCCCGCGAGATGTTCGGCATCGAGAACGTGGCGGCCCGCATCTACGACCCCCGCCGCGCGGAGGTCTACCAGCGCCTCGGCATCCCCACGGTGGCGACCGTGCGCTGGACGGCCGACCAGATGCTGCGCCGGCTGCTGCCCTCGGGCGCCGAACCGCTCTGGCGCGACCCCACCGGCGGCGTCCAGCTCGCGGAGGTGCACACCTCCACGGCCTGGGTGGGCCACCGGATCAGCAGACTGCAGGACCAGACCGGTGTGCGGGTGGCCTTCCTGACCCGGCTCGGTGAGGCCGTACTGCCCAGCTCGCAGACGGTGCTTCAGGAGGGGGACCTGGTGCACGTGATGATGCGCACCGACGAGATCGACCGGGTCGAGGCGGCGTTCGCCAAGGGACCCGAAGAGGAGGGCGGTCACTGATGAGGGTCGCCATTGCCGGAGCCGGCGCGGTCGGCCGCTCGATCGCGGGCGAGCTGCTGGAGAACGGCCACGAGGTCCTGCTGATCGACAAGGCGCCGACCGCCATCTCGGTCGAGCGTGTCCCGATGGCGGAGTGGCTGCTCGCCGACGCGTGCGAGATCACGTCACTGGACGAGGCGGCGCTCCAGCGCTGCAACGTCGTCATCGCCGCGACGGGCGACGACAAGGTCAACCTGGTCGTCTCGCTGCTCGCCAAGACGGAGTACGGCGTGCCGCGGGTCGTCGCCCGGGTGAACAACCCGAAGAACGAGTGGCTGTTCAACGAGTCCTGGGGCGTGGACGTCGCCGTCTCCACGCCGCGTCTGATGTCGGCCCTGGTGGAGGAGGCGGTCAGCGTCGGCGACCTGGTCCGGCTGCTGCGCTTCAGCCACGGCGACGCCAACCTGGTCGAGCTGACCCTGCCGGAGGAGTCGGCGCTGGCCGGGACCCAGGTCGGGGACGTCCAGTGGCCGCAGGACACCTCGCTGGTCACGATCATCCGCGGCACCCGCGTGCTGACGCCGACGCGGGAGGACTCCCTGGAGGCCGGCGACGAGCTCCTCTTCGTGGCCGCCCAGGCCCGCGAGGAGCAGCTGGAGGACCTGCTGTCGGTCCGCAAGGAGTCGTAGGTCCCGGTCCGCGCACGGCGAAGGGCGCCCGGACGGAACTCCGGGCGCCCTCGTGCTCCTCGGGCCGGGACGCGCGTCCCGTACGGGGCTAGGACTCGCGGCGGTGGCGGCCGGCCGGGGCCGCCCCGCCCTCGCCCTGCGCGGCGGCGGCCTTGCGCTCCTCCTCCGCGCGCTCCTCCGCCTCCATCTCGGCGAACACGTCGATCGGCGGCGGCGCCTTCGCCAGGAAGACCCAGGTCAGATAGACCGCGAGCAGGAACGGCGGGATCTTCAGCGCGACCAGCACCCAGCCCAGCTGGGTGGTGTCCGCCCACCAGTACAGCGGGAAGAGGATGGCGCTCTTGCCGAGCAGGATCAGCCCCCAGGCCCAGCTGGCCTTGGTGTAGGCCTTCTTCCGCCCGGGGTTGCGGGTCCGCCAGGAGAGGTTCTCGCGGAAGACCGGGCCCAGCATCAGACCGATCAGCGGGACGCCCGCCATCGCGGTCACGATGTACGCCAGGGCCAGGCCCAGCGTGTAGAGCATGCCCGGCAGGTAGAAGTCCTTGGCGTTGCCGGTCATCATCGCGAAGACCACGCCGAAGCCCACGCCGAAGACACCGCTGAAGGCGTGCTTGACGGTGTCCTTGCGGGCCAGCCGGACCACGACCATCGCCAGCGCCACGGCGAGCGCCGCGATCGCCGACATGTGCAGGTCCTTGTTGACCGTGTAGATGCTGACGAAGAGGAGCCCGGGAAGCACCGTCTCGACCATGCCCCGCACCCCGCCGAACGCCTCGAACAGGGCGGCCTCCGTCACCGCCCGGGCGTCGTCCGCGGATGTGTCTTCGGTTGTCGGCTTGTCGAGCGACGTCACCGGCTACTCCCGTCCGAGGGGTCTCAGTTCGTATTTCGGGTTGAACAGCACCCGGCGGCCCCGGCTCATCGAGATCCGGCCCGATGCGATCAGCCTGCGGCCCGGCTCGATCCCGACGATGGAGCGCCGTCCGAGCCACACCACGTCCAGCGCGGCGGTGCCGTCGAAGAGCTCGGCCTCCAGGGCCGGCACTCCCGCACGCGGCCGCAGCGTGACCGTGCGCAAGGTACCAGTAACCGTCACTATCTGCCGGTCCTGGCAGTCACCTATCCGCGTGCAGCCGGCGGTCTCGGCGTCCTCGCGCAGCTCCTCCGACTCCAGGTCCTCCTGGGACGAGGAGAGCCGGTCGAGCATGCGCCGGAACCGGCCTGCCGGCTTCTCGGAACGGGGAACAGCACTCATATCTGAAGCGTACCGGGGTGCACTGACGGTTACGTACCCCCTGCCGCCCCGGCCCGAACCGGCCGCCGCCGGGGACGGCCGGCCGGGGGACGCCGCCGGCCCCGTCACCTCTCGAAGCGGTAGCCCATACCGGGCTCGGTGATGAGGTGCCGGGGGTGTGACGGATCCGCCTCCAGCTTGCGCCGCAGCTGCGCCATGTACACGCGGAGGTAGTTGGTCTCCGTCCCGTACGACGGGCCCCACACCTCCCGCAGCAGCTGCTTCTGCGCCACCAGCCGCCCGCCGGCCCGCACCAGCACCTCCAGCAGGTGCCATTCGGTGGGCGTCAGCCGTACGTCCCTGCCGTCACGGTTGACCTTCTTGGCGGCCAGGTCGACGGTGAACGCGTCGGTCTCCACCACCGCGTCACCCCCGTCGGCGGGTTCGGCACGCCGCACCGCGGCCCGCAGTCTGGCGAGGAGTTCGTCCATGCCGAAGGGCTTGGTGACGTAGTCGTCGGCGCCCGCGTCGAGGGCCTGCACCTTCTCGTCGGAGGCGTGCCGCGCGGACAGCACCAGGACCGGCACCCGGGACCAGCCGCGCAGCTGCCGGATCACCTCGACGCCGTCCATGTCGGGCAGCCCCAGGTCGAGGACGACCACGTCGGGGTGGTGCGCGGCGGCCACGCGGAGGGCGCCGGCGCCGTCGTGGGCGGAGTCGACCTCGTAGGAGCGGGCCTTGAGGTTGATCACCAGGGCGCGCACGATGGCCGGGTCGTCGTCGACCACCAGTACACGGGTCATGAGGGCTGCCTTTCCGGTTCTGCCGGTGCGGGGGGTGCGCCCGGCCCGGCCGGGACGGGTTCGCGGTGCTTCGCCGCGGCGCGCAGGGTGAGCGTCATGGTGAGACCGCCGCCGGGGGTGTCCTCGGCGTTCAGGGTGCCGCCCATGACCTCGGCGAAACCGCGGGCGACGGCCAGGCCGAGGCCGACACCGGCTCCGCGGGGGGCGTCGCCGTGCCGCTGGAAGGGTTCGAAGATACGGTCCTTGGCCTCGTCGGGCACACCGGGGCCCCGGTCGACGACCCGCACCTCGACCCGGTCGGCGTGGGCGCTGGCCGCGACCAGGACGGGCAGGCCCGCGGGGCTGTACTTGACGGCGTTCTCGATCACGTTGGCCATCGCCCGCTCCAGCAGCCCGGGGTCGACGGCGACCATGGGCAGCGCTTCGGGGACGTCCAGGGCGACACCGGCCTCGGGCACCCCGCCGAGCGCCATCGGCACCACCTCGTCGAGGTCGATCTCGCGGATCAGCGGGGTGACCGTGCCGGTGCGCAGCCGGGACATGTCGAGGAGGTTGCCCACCAGGTGGTCCAGGCGGTCGGCGCCGTCCTCGATGCCCTTCAGCAGTTCGGCCCGGTCCGCGGGCGACCACTCGACGTCCGCGGAGCGCAGCGAGGTGACGGCCGCCTTGATCCCGGCGAGCGGGGTGCGCAGGTCGTGGCTGACGGCGGCCAGCAGGGCGGTGCGGATGCGGTTGCCCTCGGCGAGGGCGAGGGCCCGGTCGGCCTGCTCGCGCAGCCGGCGGCGGTCCAGGACGACGGCGGCCTGCGCGGCGAAGGCGCCGAGCACCCTGCGGTCCTCGGCGGGCGGCACCCGGCCGGTGAGCGCCAGCGCCAGGTGGTCGCCGACCGGCACCTCCACGTCCGCGTCCTCGGGCCGCCCGACGGGCCGGCCGCGGCCCGCGTGGCCGGCGCAGGTCCACGGTTCGACGTCGCCCGCGCGTTCGAGCAGGGCGGCCGACTCCATGCCGAAGGTCTCCCGGACCCTTTCCAGCAGGTCCTCCAGGCCGGTCTCGCCGCGCAGCACGTTGCCGGCGAGGAAGGACAGGATCTCCGACTCGGCACGCAGCCGGGCCGCCTGGTGGGTGCGCCGGGCCGCGAGGTCGACCACGGACGCCACCGACGCGCCGACCCCGACGAAGATCAGGATGGCGATGATGTTCCTCGGGTCGGCGACACTCCAGGTGTGCAGGGGCGGGGTGTGGAAGTAGTTCAGCAGCAGGGAGCCGGCCGCCGCGGAGGCGAGCGCCGGCCACAGTCCGCCGAGCAGGGCGGCCGCCACCGTCAGCGTCAGGAACAGCAGCATGTCGTTGGCCAGACCCAGGTCCACCACGTCGAGCAGCACGGCGAGCACCGCCGGGCCGCCCACGCCGACCGCCCAGCCCCAGGCCCGCCGGGAGCGTCCGAGCCGCGCGCCCCGGGCACCGGGCAGTCCGCGGCCCCGGGCGACCTCCTCGTGGGTGACGATGTGCACGTCCAGGTCGGGTCCGGAGTCGCGGGCGACGGTGGCGCCGACGCCGGGGCCGAAGACGTACTGCCAGGTCCGGCGGCGGGAGGAGCCGAGGACGAGCTGGGTGGCGTTGGCGCCGCGCGCGAAGGCGAGCAGCGCGGCCGGTATGTCGTCGCCGACGACGTGGTGGAAGCTGCCGCCGAGGTCCTCGGCGAGGGTGCGCTGCTCGGCGAGTTCCTTGGGTGAGGCGGCGGTCAGTCCGTCGCTGCGCGAGATGTACACGGCGAGCAGTTCGCCGCCGGCGCCCTTCTCCGCCAGCCGTGCGGCCCGCCGGATCAGGGTGCGGCCCTCGGGCCCGCCGGTCAGGCCGACCACGATCCGCTCACGCGAGCCCCAGATCGCCGAGACCTGGTGCTCACTGCGGTAGCGCTGGAGGTGGGCGTCGACCCGGTCGGCCACCCACAGCAGGGCCAGTTCCCTGAGCGCGGTGAGGTTGCCGGGGCGGAAGTAGTTCGACAGGGCGGCGTCGACCTCGTCCGGCTGGTGGATGTTGCCGTGCGCCATGCGGCGGCGCAGCGCCTCGGGGGTCATGTCGACCAGCTCGACCTGGTCGGCCCGCCGCACCACCTCGTCCGGTACGGTCTCCGGCTCCCGCACTCCGGTGATCGACTCCACCACGTCACCGAGTGACTCCAGGTGCTGGATGTTGACGGTGGAGAGCACGTCGATCCCGGCGGCCAGCAGCTCCTCCACGTCCTGCCAGCGCTTGGCGTTGCGGGAACCGGGCGCGTTGGTGTGGGCGAGCTCGTCGACCAGGGCCACCCGGGGGCGGCGGGCCAGGACGGCGTCGAGGTCCATCTCGGCGACGACCGCCCGGCCGTGCGCCCGCTCCACGTACGGGATCTGTTCCAGGCCCTCCAGCAGCGCCTCGGTGCGGGGCCGGCCGTGCGGCTGGGCGAAGGCGATCACGCAGTCGGTGCCGCGCTCCGCACGCCGGTGCGCCTCGGCGAGCATCGCGTAGGTCTTGCCGACCCCCGGCGCCGCGCCGAGGTGGATCCGAAGCCTGCCGCGTCCCATACCGCCATTGTCCCGTCCCCGAACGGCCGTCCGACCGCCGGGCCCGGGTCAGTGCTCGGTGATCTCGCCGTCACCGAGTTCCAGTACGCGGTCGGCGAGGTCGAGCAGCGTGGCGTCGTGCGTGGCGACGAGGGCGGTGACCCGCTCGCTGCGGACGACGGCGCGCAGCAGCTCCATGACGGCGTGCCCGGTCTCGGCGTCGAGCTGGCCGGTCGGCTCGTCGGCGATGAGGAGGGAGGGGCTGTTGGCCAGGGCGCGGGCGATGGCGACCCGCTGCTGCTGACCGCCGGAGAGTTCGCCGGGCCGCTGTGCGGCGTGGTCGGCGAGGCCGACGAGGGACAGCAGCAGCGCGACCCGCTCCTCGCGCTCGCGCGGATCGGCCCGGCGCAGCCGCAGCGGGACGCCGACGTTCTCGGCGGCGGTGAGGATCGGGATGAGGCCGAAGGACTGGAAGACGAAGCCGACGTGGTCGCGGCGCAGGGCGAGCAGTCCGGCCTCGTCGAGCCCGGCGAGGTCGCTGCCGTCGACGTGGACCCGGCCGTGGTCGGGGGTGTCGAGGCCGCCGACGATGTTCAGCAGGGTCGTCTTGCCCGATCCGGAGCGTCCCTTGAGGGCGACGAGTTCGCCCCGCGGGACCTCGAAGGAGACGCCGCGCAGCGCGTGGACGGCGGCGGCCCCGGTGCCGTACGACTTGTGCACGTCCTCGACGCGCACCATGGTCTCGGTGACCACCCGACTCATCGACGCCCTCCCCCGTGGACCGGCGCAAAGTATCCCTGCCGGGCGCCCTCCCGATCAACGGTCGCGCCGGACCGTCTCCGCGGGTGGGGTCGTGGACCGTCGCGCCGGGGCGGGCCGGGTACGCGGCAGGGCCGCGCCCCTGCCGGGGACGCGGCCCTGCCGGGTCGGGCGCGGTCCGCGCCGCGGCGACGGCCGTCTAGCGGACCTCGGTGATCTCCGGTCCGCGCTGGAGCTGGCCCATGCCGCCGGCGAAGCGGGAGCCGCCCTCCTCCTGCTGCACGTTCTCGGGAACCATCTGCGCGTCGTTCGGCAGCTGGAGCACGATCGGGTCGCGCGGCGCCATCGGGCCCTCCCCGCGGACCACGACCGTGTCCCGGAAGATCTGCTCGAGCAGCCCGGCGGCCTGCGGCTGCACCGCGCCCTGGCCCGAGATGACCCCGCGCAGGAACCAGCGGGGGCCGTCCACGCCGACGAACCGCACGACCTGGTAGCCGCCGGTGCCGTCCGGCAGCTGCACCGGCACCTGCGCGCGCAGTTCCCAGCCCAGCGGGCCCTCGACCTCGTCGATGATGCCGCCCTGCTGGGTGATGCCGGAGGCGATCTCCTCGCGGACCTCGCCCCAGATGCCCTCGCGCTTGGGTGCCGCGAAGGCCTGCAGCTGGATGGCGCTGTCGCGCAGTACGACCGTGGCCGCGACGATCGCGTCGCCCGCGACCTCCACCCGCAGTTCCATGCCGTCGACGCCGGGCACGAACAGCCCGCCCAGGTCGACCCGGCCCTCTCCGGGTTCGCGGATCTCGGTGCTGTCCCAGGGCCCGTCGGGCCGCGGCGCGGGCTCGAGCCTCAGCCGCTCGGCCTCCTCACCGTCCGCCTCAGCGTCGACACCGTCGACGACCTGCTCGGCCTCGCCGGCCGCACCGTCGGCGGCATCCTTCTTCTTGCGACGTCCGAACACGTCACTGTCCTTCCCGGTCGGATACGACCGAAGCGTATCGATTCCCACCCGCTGTACCGCCCACGGCGGCCTGAACGCTTGTGCCGCTCTTACCTTCTTCCACCGCGGCATGGCCGCCGGTGGACCCGAAGCCCCCCTCGGCCCGGGCCGAGGGGGGGAGCTCCGCGACCGACACGAAGCGGACCCTCTCGACCTGCTGGACGACCAGTTGGGCAATCCGGTCGAAGCGCTCGAACCGCACGGACTCGCGCGGGTCGAGATTCACCACGATCACCTTGATCTCCCCACGGTACCCGGCATCAACCGTCCCCGGGGCATTCACCAGGGCGACGCCGCAGCGGGCGGCCAGACCGGATCGCGGGTGCACGAAGGCCGCGTACCCCTCGGGCAGCGCCACAGACACCCCGGTCGGCAGCACGGCCCTTTCCCCGGGGGCCAGTTCGCAGGCTTCGGTGGTCCGCAGATCGGCTCCCGCGTCGCCCGGGTGCTCGTACGCCGGGAGCGGTACGTCGGGGTCGACGCGCCGGAGCAGTACCTCGAGGGCGCCGCGGCCGGATCCGTTCACGGGTTCACCTCGAAGGCACGCGCGCGGCGCACCTGGTCGGGGTCGCTCATCGCGGCCCGGATCTCCTCCTCGCGGCCGTGGTCGATGAAGTGGTCGACCTTGACCTCGATGAACAGGGCGTCGGCGCGGACCGCGACGGGGCCCTCGGGGCCGCCGATGCGGCCGGTGGCGGTGCAGTAGATCTTCCGGCCGGCCACCGCCGTGACCTCCGCCTCCAGGTACAGCACGGTGTCGACCGGGACCGGGCGGACGAAGTCCGTCTCCAGCCTGCCGGTGACCGCGATGGTGCGCAGCAGCCAGTTGAGGGAGCCGAGCGTCTCGTCCAGGGCGGTGGCGAGCACGCCGCCGTGCGCGAGTCCCGGGGCGCCCTGGTGGGCGGCCTGCACGGTGAACTCGGCGGTGATCGTCACGCCTTCGCCGGCGCGGGCCTGGAGGTGCAGCCCGTGGGGCTGTTCGTCACCACAGCCGAAGCACTGGCCGTAGTGGGCGCCGAGGAGTTCGCCGGGGGCGGGGGCGTCGGGGTGGCGCACCGGTTTCGAGGCGTCGGCGGGGGGCTGAAGAGCTGCGGAAGTACCACTCACAGGCGCAGACCTTACCCGCCCGCCCGGTGCCCGCCACCGTCCTGCCCGGCGGGGCCGCGCCCCCGGCCGCCCCTGATGGCGGCCGGGTCCCGGCACCGTGCCAGACTCGGATTCATGCAGCTCTCCGCCGGCCCGTACGAAGAACGCCTCACCGCCCCCCGCTCCTGGTGGCTGCTCTGCATCCTGGCGGGGGTCTCCATGGCGCTGATCCTGCTGCCGTTCGGCACGCTGCCGATGCTCGGCGGCCTGGCCGGCGGCACCGCCGCCGCGGCCGTGGTGGCCAGCTCGTACGGCTCGGTGCGGATCCGGGTCGTGGGCGGTCATCTGATCGCGGGCGAGGCGAGGATCCCGGTGTCGGCGCTTGGCGAGGCGGAGGTCCTCGACGCCGAGGAGGCCCGGGCCTGGCGCACCCACAAGGCCGACCCGCGCTGCTTCATGCTGCTCCGGGCGTACATTCCGGGCGCGCTGCGCGTGGACGTCACCGATCCCGACGACCCGACTCCCTACGTCTTCCTGTCGACGCGGGAGCCGGAGCGGCTGGCGCAGGCGCTGCGGTCGGCGAAGGACGCGGCGGACGCCGCGTAGGGCCCGTCCGGCGGAGGAGGCCGGGGCCGTGGGGCGCGTCGTCCCGCCGCCCGGGCGGGCGGCCGCCGGCCGCGGCAGGTGCGGCGCACCGGCTCCGCCGTTCGTCCGCCGGCGGTCCGGCCGCCCCCGCGCGCGGGCGGCGCTCACGGGGCGTGGGGTCCGCCGTCCTTCTTCCGCGGGTGGCCGCCGAGTTCCTTGAGGGCGTCCTCGGGGAGCACGTCCGCGGGGCGCTCCAGGGCGGGCAGCTCCGGCAGGGCCTCCCAGGGCACCTGGATCCTGCGCAGGTCGTCACGGATGCGGGCGGCGAGCTTTCTGGTGTCGCGGCGGTTCATGACCGCGCCCACCGCGGCTCCGACCAGGAAGGGCATCAGGTTCGGCAGGTTGCGGACCGTGCGCTTCATGATCCGCTGGCGCAGTTCGCGCTTCATGCGGCTGTTGAGGGCCGCGCTCACGGTGGAGGGCTTGGTGGCCTGGACCCCCCGCTCCTCCGACCAGGAGTTCAGGTAGACGGTGCTGCGCTGGGCGAGGGCACCGGCCGGCCGTACGCCGTAGACCTCGTGGAGTTCGGCGATCAGCTTCAGTTCGATCGCGGCGACGCCGGTGATCTCGGCGGCCAGTTCCGCGGGCATCGCGGGCGGCACGGGCATCATCGCCGCTGCGCCGACTCCGGCGCCGACCGTCGCGGTGGCCTTGGCGGCCCCCGACACCAGTCTGTCGGCGAGCTCCTCGGGACCGAGCCCGGGGAACTGCCGGCGCAGTGTCGCGAGGTCGCGTACGGGCACCCGCGGGGCGATCTCGATGATCCGGTCCGCCAGGTGCGCCAGCCCCGCACGGGCGCGGGCGCCGCCCCTGCGGGCGCCTTCCCGGGCCTTCTCGCGGAACACGGCGGCCCGCCGGTGCGCCACGGGCGCGGTGACCTCCAGGGACGCCGGGAGGTCACCCCGGCCGGTTTCTGCTGCGAGCGAGGCCGCCCCGGTACCGGTTGAGCCCCGCTCTTGGTCACGCGTGTCGTGCTGCGGGCCCCGCTGAGGCCCTGTGTCCGCTCCCTTCGAGAAGAGGCGGCGCTTCCGCGGAGGGGTCGAGCCAGTCACGGCCGACCCCGCCTCAGTCGCAGTCGCGGCAGATCGGCTGGCCGTTCTTCTCGCGGGCCAGCTGGCTGCGGTGGTGGACCAGGAAGCAGCTCATGCACGTGAACTCGTCCTGCTGCTTGGGCAGCACCCGGACGGCCAGCTCCTCGTTCGAGAGGTCCGCGCCGGGCAGCTCCAGGCCTTCGGCGGCCTCGAACTCGT
This sequence comes from Streptomyces pilosus, assembly GCF_014649835.1. GTDB lineage: Bacteria > Actinomycetota > Actinomycetes > Streptomycetales > Streptomycetaceae > Streptomyces > Streptomyces pilosus. The sequence goes on from NZ_BMTU01000004.1 coordinate 496,329, forward strand.
CGACGTCCACGGCCGAGGCGGACTTGTCGTTCCGCCGGGCCTTCAGTTCTTCCAGGCTGTCCGAGTCGACGTCGTCGTCGGTCTTGCGTGGAGTGTCGTAGTCGGTGGCCATAGTCGCTCTCCCCCTCTGGGTGTATGCGGTGTCTCCAGCGCACGTAACGCGTGAGAGGCCGGACTTGTGCCCGACCTGAGGCGGAGATTTTGCCTCACATCAAGGTCTGTTACTCAATCGACACCCAACCGGACTCCCCATGAGTGATCGGCTTGGATGGCGATGGGGACCGTACACGGTCCGAACGCCGCACATCAAAGGCGCCTCACCGTGTACTTCCCGTGATCAGGGCCCCTGAAAACCGGGACTTTCCCGACCTTCCGGCCCCATACATGATCACGGAGAGTGGATGACCGGGAAAACGCCCCTGTGATCGATCACACATGGGCGCCCCGGACGCGCGTCCTGAAAATTCCGCGCAAAGCGAACACCCCGTTGTGTCGGGGGCATGATCTCAGATCGGAAGGGTGACGCGCATCACGAGTCCGCCCCCCTCCCGCGGCCGCGCGTAGATGTGTCCGCCGTGCGCCCGGGCGACCGACCGCACGATGGACAGCCCGAGTCCGACGCCCTTGTCGCTGCCCGTCCGCTCGGTGCGCAGCCGGCGGAACGGCTCGAAGAGGTTGTCGATCTCGTACGCCGGGACCACCGGCCCCGTGTTGGACACGACCAGGACCGCCTGGCCGTGCTGCACCTCGGTGGTGACCTCGACCCAGCCGTCCTCGGGCACGTTGTAGCGCACGGCGTTCTGCACCAGGTTCAGGGCGATCCGCTCCAGCAGCACGCCGTTGCCCTGGACGACCGCGGGCCGGCGCTCGCCCCGGATCACCACGTGCCGGCTCTCCGCCTCGGCGTGCACCTGGTCGATGGCCTGGCCGGCCACCTCGGCGAGGTCCACCGGCCCCCGCTCGACGATCTGGTTGTCGCTGCGGGCGAGCAGCAACAGGCCCTCGACGAGCTGTTCGCTGCGCTCGTTGGTGGCCAGCAGCGTCTTGCCCAGCTGCTGGAGCTCCACCGGGGCGTCCGGGTCCGACAGGTGCACCTCGAGCAGGGTGCGGTTGATCGCCAGCGGGGTGCGCAGCTCGTGCGAGGCGTTGCCGACGAACCGCTGCTGGGCGGTGAACGCCCGCTGGAGCCGCTCCAGCATGTCGTCGAAGGTGTCGGCCAGCTCCTTCAACTCGTCGTCCGGGCCGTCCAGCTCGATCCGCCGGGACAGGTCGGAACCCGCCACCGCGCGGGCGGTGCGGGTGATCCGGCCCAGCGGCGACAGGACCCGGCCGGCCATGGCGTAGCCGAAGGCGAAGGCGATCACCGCGAGCCCGAGCAGGGCCAGCAGCGAACGGCTGAGCAGGTCGTCCAGGGCGTGCTGGCGCTGCTCGTTGACGCAGCTGTTCAGCGCCCGGTTGAGCTCGTCCGCGGGCAGCTCGGCGCTGCGCAGGTTGCACACGTCGCTGGAGACCTGGCCCACGAGGATCCGGAAGGGCAGGTCACTGCCCACGTTGAGCGCGTTGGCCGCGAGCAGGTAGATGATCGACAGCAGCATTATCCCGGCGATCAGGAACATGCCGCCGTAGAGCAGGGTGAGCCTTATCCGGATGGTCGGACGCAGCCAGGGGAAGGGCGGGACCGGCCTGCGGGGGTCCCAGGTGGGTTTCGGGGGCGCCTGCGGGGTCGCGGGCGTGGGGCTGGAGGCCACGGTGATCAGATCCGGTAGCCCGAGCCGGGCACGGTCACGATGACCGGCGGCTCGCCCAGCTTGCGGCGCAGGGTCATCACGGTCACCCGCACCACGTTGGTGAACGGGTCGGTGTTCTCGTCCCACGCCTTCTCCAGCAGCTGCTCGGCGGAGACCACCGCGCCCTCGCTGCGCATGAGCACTTCCAGCACGGCGAACTCCTTGGGCGCCAGCTGGACCTCCTTGCCGTCGCGGAAGACCTCGCGGCGGTTGGGGTCGAGCTTGATCCCGGCGCGCTCCAGCACGGGCGGCAGCGGCACGCTGGTGCGCCGCCCGAGGGCGCGCACGCGCGCGATCAGCTCGCTGAACGCGAAGGGCTTGGGCAGGTAGTCGTCGGCGCCGATCTCCAGGCCCTCGACCCGGTCGCTGACGTCGCCGGACGCGGTGAGCATCAGCACGCGCGTGGGCATGCCGAGCTCGACGATCCTGCGGCAGACGTCGTCACCGTGCACGAGCGGGAGGTCGCGGTCGAGGACGACCACGTCGTAGTCGTTGACTCCGATGCGCTCCAGGGCGGCCGCACCGTCGTACACGACGTCGACGGCCATGGCCTCCCGGCGCAGACCGGTGGCCACCGCATCGGCGAGCAGCTGCTCGTCCTCGACGACGAGTACGCGCACGTCGCTTGTCCTTCCTCATGTCCCGCGCCCGCGCAGCGCCTCGGGGCGCACGCGGGCGGGGATGCTGGTGGGTGTTGCCACCATCCTGCCCTTTTCGGCCGTAAGTCGGCTGTAAGACGGCGGGGCGGCCGGTGACCGCCGGCCCCGGGGCCGGGGAACGTACGGGCGAACGGCGCGGGAATACGCAATTTTTCTCGCGTGCTGAGGTTTCCACGGAAGAGAGCGTGGGGAGGACGGGTTTACATCCCGCGATCACGCTCCGCATGTACCGCACCACCATGTGGTGCCACGCGGTCCGCTTCCGCAGAGCGGGCGTGGATGTCCGGCACCGTCGCCGCCCGGCCGGGGTGGCGGTGGGCATCCGCTCCGGACGTGATCGTCCAGTCCTTCCCGACCGGCACACCCCCGTGCCACCGACCCACCGACCCAGGACGAGGGGGCGCAGCATGGACGCATTCACCGCAGGACTTCTGCAGCGCATAAGGGCGACCGAGTCCGACCTGACGCGGGCGCGCGACGAGGGCGACGACTTCCTCGTCGACGTGGAGCAGGGCGAACTCGACGACCTGCGTCGCCTCGCCGCCGAACACGGCGTGGAGGTCGGCGCGTACAGCGTCTGACCGGTCCACAGGCGGGACGGGCCCCGGCGAATCCAGCGCCGGGGCCCGTTCGCGTCGCTCAGGCGCCCCGCGGGTGCGGGGAGGGTCCGTCCCCGTCGTGCCAGGCGCCGAAGTCCTCCAGGAGCCGCTGGAGGGGCTCGAAGACGCCCGGGGAGGCGGCGACGGCCAGCTCGTAGGAGGGCCTCTGCCCGGGGCGGCCTCCGGTCAGCGCGCCCGCCTCGCGGGCGATGAGGTCGCCGGCGGCGAGGTCCCAGGGGTGCAGTCCGCGTTCGAAGTAGCCGTCGAGCCGTCCCGCCGCGACGTCGCACAGGTCGATCGCGGCCGAGCCGCCGCGCCGGATGTCCCGCAGCAGCGGGATCAGCCGCCGTGCCACGTCGGCCTGATGGGTGCGGACCTCGGTGACGTAGTTGAACCCGGTCGACACCAGGGCCTGGTCCAGGGGCGGCGAGGGCCGGCAGGTCAGCCGGCGCTCGCCCGCCCAGGCGCCGGTGGCGTACGCGCCGCCGCCGCGCACCGCGTGGTACGCCTCGCCGCGCATGGGGGCCACCACGGCCCCGGCCACCGTCTCGCCGTCCTGCTCGGCGGCGATGGACACGGACCAGCTGGGCAGGCCGTAGAGGTAGTTCACCGTGCCGTCGAGGGGGTCGATCACCCAGCGGATGCCGCTGCTGCCCTCGGTGGAGGCGCCCTCCTCACCGAGGAAGCCGTCCTCCGGGCGGCGTTCGGCGATCGTCGTGGTGATCAGTTTCTCCGCGGCGATGTCCATCTCGGTGACGACGTCGATCGGGCTGGACTTGGTCGCCGCGACCGCGAGGTCGGCCGGGCGGCCGTCGCGCAGCAGCTCGCCTGCGCGGCGGGCCGCTTCCCGGGCCAGCCACAGCAGTTCCGCGTGCAGGGGGTCGGTCACGGGACTCCTCACGCGTAGGGGCTGTCGGCGCCCGCCGCGGCGGGGCGCGGGGCGCGGGCCGGGCAGCAGCCGACGGGGCAGAGGTTGTGGCTCGCGCCCAGGGCTCCCAGGGCGCACGGGGTGACGTCCTGCCCGCGCTCGGTCCGCGCGCGCTCCACCACCAGCTCGCGGATCGCGGCGGCGAAGCGCGGGTCGGCGCCGACGGTCGCCGAGCGGCGCACCGGCAGGCCCAGCTCCTGCGCCTTGGCGGTGGCCTCGGTGTCGAGGTCGTAGAGGACCTCCATGTGGTCGGAGACGAAGCCGATGGGGGCCATCACCACGGCCGGCGCCCCGGCCGCGTGCCGCTCCTCGAGGTGGTCGCAGATGTCGGGCTCCAGCCAGGGGATGTGCGGGGCGCCCGAGCGGGACTGGTAGACGAGCTGCCAGGGGTGGTCGACGCCGGTGCGCTCCCGGACGGCGTCGGCGATCAGCCGGGCCACGTCCAGGTGCTGGGCGACGTAGGCCCCGCCGTCCCCGTGCTCCTCGACGGGGCCGGAGGTGTCGGCGGCGGTATCGGGGATGGAGTGGGTGCAGAAGGCGATGTGCGCGCCGTCCCGGACGTCCTCGGGGAGGTCGGCGAGCGAGCGGAGCACCCCGTCGACCATGGGTTCGACGAAGCCGGGGTGGTTGAAGTAGTGCCGCAGCTTGTCGACCTGCGGCAGCTGGAGGCCCTCCGCCTCCAGGGCGGCGAGGGAGTCGGCGAGGTTTTCGCGGTACTGGCGGCAGCCGGAGTACGAGGCGTAGGCGCTGGTGGCGAGGACCAGGATGCGGCGGCGGCCGTCCCGGACCATCTCCCGCAGGGTGTCGGTGAGGTAGGGCGCCCAGTTGCGGTTGCCCCAGTAGACGGGCAGGTCCAGGCAGTGGCCGGCGAAGTCCTTCCGCAGCGCGTCCAGCAGGGCGCGGTTCTGGTCGTTGATGGGGCTGACCCCGCCGAAGAGGAAGTAGTGCTGCCCGACTTCCTTGAGGCGTTCCTTCGGGATACCGCGCCCGCGGGTCACGTTCTCCAGGAACGGGACCACGTCGTCCGGGCCTTCGGGCCCGCCGAAGGAGAGCAGGAGCAGGGCGTCGTAGGGGCTGGCATCGAGCACGTCAGGCATGCCTCGATCCTGCCACCTGGTGCCGGCCGCCGGGACGGGGCGGGGGGTGGCGGCGTGCGCGCAGCGGAATTCGGTGGTGCATCGGAGTGACCCCGGCAGTAATCTGTACCGACCGTGGTCGCACCTTACTGAGCCTTCCGGAGCCTTCGTGCCCAGCCCCTATCGCGCCCTGTTCGCCGCCCCCGGCAGCAAGGCCTTCTCCGCCGCGGGGTTCCTCGGCCGGATGCCGCTGTCCATGATGGGCATCGGCGTGGTGACGATGATCTCCCAGCTCACCGGGCGGTACGGGCTGGCGGGCGCCCTGTCGGCCACGATCGCGCTCTCGGCGGCGGTGGCGGGCCCGCAGGTCTCGCGTCTGGTGGACCAGTACGGGCAGCGGCGGGTGCTGCGCCCGGCGACCCTGGTCTCGCTGACCGCGGCGGCGCTGCTGCTGTGCGCCGCGCACTTCGCGTGGCCGGAATGGGTGCTGTTCGTCGCGTGTGTCGGCATCGGCTGCGTGCCGAGCGTCGGCGCGATGATCCGGTCCCGCTGGGCCGCCGTGTACCGGGGCACCCCGAAGCTGCACACCGCGTACTCGTTCGAGTCCGTGGTCGACGAGATCTGCTTCATCTTCGGGCCGATCGTCTCCATCGGGCTGTCCACGGCCTGGTTCCCGGAGGCCGGTCCGCTGCTCGCGGCCTGCTTCCTGGCGGTCGGCGTCTTCTGGCTGACCTCGCAGCGCGCCACGGAGCCTGAGCCGCATCCGCGCGAAAACCGGGGCGGCGGCACGGCGCTGCGGTCCGGAGGGCTCCAGGTCCTGGTCGTGACGTTCGTGGCGACGGGGACGATCTTCGGCGCGGTGGACGTGGTCACCGTGGCCTTCGCCGAGGAGCAGGGGAACAAGACCGCGGCCAGCGTGGTCCTCGCCGTGTACGCGCTGGGCTCGTGCGTGGCGGGGCTGGTCTTCGGGCTGCTGCACTTCGCGGGGGCGCCGGAACGCCGGTGGCTGCTCGGCGTCTGCGCCATGGCCGTGAGTATGATCCCACTCCTACTGGTCGGAAACTTGCCGTTTCTGGCCGTGGCGCTGTTCGTAGCGGGACTGTCCATCGCTCCGACGATGATCACGACGATGTCCCTCATCGAAGAGCACGTACCACGCGCGCAGCTCACCGAGGGCATGACCTGGGTGAGCACCGGGCTCGCGGTCGGGGTCGCGGCGGGCTCCGCCGCGGCCGGCTGGGTGATCGACGCTGCCGGGGCGCGTGCCGGGTACGGGGTTCCGGCAGTGGCCGGGGCCGTCGCGGTCGCGGTCGGTTTCCTCGGTTACCGCCGGCTCAAGCGGCCGGCTCCGGGTCGGGGAGGCTCCGTTGGGCAGCACAGCGAGCGCGAGGAACGGCACATGGCGTAACTGGGGAGGCACCGTCTCCGCCCGCCCCGCGCGGGAGGCGTCGCCGGCCTCGGTCGAGGAGCTGGCCGCCGTGGTGCGCCGGGCCGCCGAGGACGGGCTGCCGGTGAAGGCGGTCGGCAGCGGGCACTCCTTCACGTCCATAGCCGCCACCGACGGGGTGCTGATCCGGCCCGACCTGCTGACGGGCATCCGTGACATCGACCGGGAGGCCGGCACGGTCACGGTCGAGGCCGGAACCCCGCTCCGGAGGCTCAACGTGGCCCTCGCGCGCGAGGGCCTGTCGCTGACCAACATGGGCGACATCATGGAGCAGACGGTTTCCGGGGCCACCAGCACCGGCACGCACGGCACGGGCCGCGACTCCGCCTCCATCGCCGCGCAGATCCGGGGCCTGGAACTGGTCACGGCCGACGGTTCGGTGCTCACCTGCTCCGAGAAGGAGAACCCGGACGTCTTCGCGGCCGCGCGGATCGGCCTCGGCGCGCTCGGCGTCGTCACCGCGGTCACCTTCGCCGTGGAGCCGGTGTTCCTGCTGACGGCCCGCGAGGAGCCGATGCCCTTCGACCGGGTCTGCGCCGAGTTCGACCAACTGCACGCCGAGAACGAACACTTCGAGTTCTACTGGTTTCCGCACACCGGCAGCACCAACACCAAGCGGAACAACCGCAGCGCGGGCCCGGAGCGGCCGGTGCCGCAGCTCAAGGGCTGGATCGAGGACGAGTTCCTCTCCAACGGGGTCTTCCAGGTGGCCAACTGGGTCGGCCGGGCGGTGCCCGCGAGCATTCCGGCCATCGCGCAGATCTCCAGCAAGGCACTGTCCGCGCGGACCTACACCGACATTCCCTACAAGGTGTTCACCTCGCCGCGCCGAGTGCGCTTCGTGGAGATGGAATACGCCGTCCCGCGTGAGGCCCTGGTGGAGACACTGCGCGAATTGAAGGCCATGATCGACCGCTCGCGGCTGCGGGTCAGCTTCCCGGTCGAGGTGCGCACCGCGCCGTCCGACGACATCACGCTGTCCACGGCCTCCGGCCGGGACAGCGCGTACATCGCCGTCCACATGTTCAAGGGCACCCCCTATCAGAGGTATTTCACCGCCGCCGAGCGCCTCTTCACCGCCCATGAGGGCCGGCCGCACTGGGGGAAGATCCACACGCGGGACGCCGAGTACTTCTCCCGGGTGTATCCGCGCTTCGCCGAATTCACGGCTCTCCGGGACCGGCTGGATCCGGAACGCCGGTTCCGCAATGACTACTTGCGGAGGATCCTGGGGACATAGAGGATGCGTTGGGCGGCGCGCCAATCCACGCACGTGGCCCATATGGAGTACTGTTGCGAGCCCTGGGTCCGGTCTCCCGTCAGGGTGCCTGGGACCTTTGAGGACCGCCGGGAGGGGGGCTTGTTGCACAGGGTGACGCGTTTGGTCACTTAGCGTTGCGAATAGGTAACCGTGCCATAACGGCGATCCAGGGCCCGCGCCCGACACGCCGGGCAACTCGGCAAGGTTGTGGCAGGCTGCACCCGGGCAGGCCACACTCGACTAGCGGAAGCAGCGACGCACGTGACGTCGGCAGGCACCACCCGGGAGGTCCCCATGCCCGAACTGCGTGTCGTGGCCGTCTCCAATGACGGCACACGGCTGGTGCTGAAGGCTGCGGACAGCACGGAGTACACGCTTCCGATCGACGAGCGGCTCCGGGCCGCCGTGCGCGGCGACCGTCCGCGTCTCGGCCAGATCGAGATCGAGGTGGAGAGCCATCTCCGCCCCCGCGACATTCAGGCACGTATAAGAGCCGGTGCGACCGCGGAAGAGGTCGCGCAGATGGCCGGCATCCCCGTGGACCGGGTCCGCCGCTTCGAGGGCCCCGTCCTCGCCGAGCGCGCGTTCATGGCCGAGCGGGCCCGCAAGACCCCGGTCCGCCGCCCCGGTGAGAACTCCGGTCCGCCGCTCGGCGAGGCCGTGCAGGAGCGGCTGCTGCTGCGCGGCGCGGAGAAGGACACCGTCCAGTGGGACTCCTGGCGCCGCGACGACGGCACCTGGGAAGTGCTGCTGGTCTACGTGGTCGCGGGGGAACCGCACTCGGCGAGCTGGACGTACGACCCGCCGCGGCGGCTCGTCCAGGCGGTCGACGACGAGGCGCGCTCGCTGATCGGCGAGTCGGACGACCTCGCCGCGCCCGAGCCCAGCTTCCCGTTCGTCCCGCGCATCGCCCGGCTGCCGCGCGACCGTCCCCTGGACCGCCCCGGCGACCGCGAGCGGCCGAGCCTGCCCGCGCAGGCGTCCGAGCCCGCCGAGGAGTCCACGGCGGTCACGGCGTCCGGTGATCGGGACTCGCTGACCAGCCTGCTGGAGGCGGTGCCGAGCTTCCGGGGCGACCTGGTGGTGCCGGAGCGCACGCCGGAGGCCGTACCCGAGGAGCCGGAGTCCGAGCCCGAGGCGGAGGAGCCGCCGGCTCCGGCGGCCTCCGCCGGTGCCGCCTACGCGGACGTGCTGATGCCGCGTTCCGTCACCAGTCACCGGGACCGGCTGATCGGCTCGACCGACCGTCAGGCCGAGGCGGACGGCGTCCGCCCGGGCCGCCGCGCGGCGGTGCCGAGCTGGGACGAGATCGTCTTCGGGACCCGGCGGAAGAAGCAGGAGTAGGCCTTTCGTGCCGTCCGCACGGGCGGACGGTTGACGGAGCAACCGCAGCGCTGAGGGGCGCTCGCCGACCGGCGGGCGCCCCTTGGGCGTGTGCCACGGGCGTGCGGCCGTCCCCTGCGAAACGGGCTCGAGCGGTGTGTGCGTCATGCGCCGACCCGAACGCGTCCTGCCCGCGCCGGCCGGCCCGGCGGTTCGCAGCCGGACCGTGCCTGGGGTACGTCCCGGGCAGACGGAAGCGACGCGGCGCGTGGACGCACCGGGGTCGGCCCGTCGGCGCGCCCACGTCGGGACCGTGGCCGGAGGGGCCGCCCCGTGCCGCGGACGCGGTCGGGGCGCCGCCCTTCCGGCTACTGCGGGTCCGGGCCCACCGCGACCGGCCGCTCCGGGTCCGAGGACCACTCCGACCAGGAACCCACGTAGAGGTCCGCGGGGATGCCCGCGACCGCCAGCGCCAGCACCTCGTGCGCGCCGGAGACACCCGAGCCGCAGTACACGCCCACCGGGGAACTCCCCGACACGCCCAGGCCCTTGAACCGTGCCTCCAGTTCCCCGGCCGTCAGGAACCGGCCGTCGGCGCCGGTGTTCTCCGTGGTGGGCGCCGAGACCGCGCCCGGGATGTGCCCCCCGACCCGGTCGATCGGCTCCACCTCACCGCGGTACCGCTCCCCCGCGCGGGCGTCCAGCAGCACGCCCGAACGCGCCAGCGCCGCCGCGCCGTCGGCGTCCAGCAGCCCGGTCTCCCCCGGCACCGGCGCGAAGTCCCCCTCGGCCGGCCGCGGCACCGACGTCTCCAACGGCCCCTCCCAGGACGGCAACCCGCCGTCGAGGACCCGCACGTCCGGGTGACCCGTCCAGCGCAGCAGCCACCACGCACGGGCGGCACCCCAGCCCATGCCCCCGTCGTACACGACGACCGGTGTCCCGGCCGACACACCCGCCCGCCGCATCGCGGCGCCGAACACCGCGAGGTTCGGCAGCGGATGGCGGCCGCGGCCGCCCGGCGCGGATGCCAACTCCTCGTCCAGGTCGACGAAGACGGCACCGGGAAGGTGTCCGGCCAGGTACGCGGCCCGTCCGTCGAACGGCGGCTCACCGGCCGCCCGGGCCGTGCTGAGCTGCCAGCGGACATCGAGCAGCACCGGCGGATTCCCGCCCGTCAGTTCACTCGCGAGTTCGGATGCGGAGATGATGGCGTTCATGGTCACCCATCCTCGCGCACGGGGTGGCCCTGTCGTCCAGGTCCGGCTACTCTGCTCGGCCGGACTGGACCGGTCACGAGGCGTACGGTACCGGGCACATACCGTGTCGGCACCGGCACGGGAACGATCCGCCGAGCGGACGGGACACGCCCCCGCAGGGCGAGAAGACCACGGCCGGCGCCACGGGCGGCCGGGAAGGCAGCGACAATGACCGACGCACGGGGGAACGCCCGCCCGAACGGTGAGGCACCCGGCCGGCTCACACCCGGTACACCCTGCTGGGTGAGCCTCATGGTCCACGGCTTCGAGGCGACCGAGGAGTTCTACGGGGCGCTGTTCGGCTGGGAGTTCCGCCCCGGCCCCGAGCAACCGGGCCCCTACGTACGCGCCTTACTGAACGGGCACGCGGTGGCCGGCATCGGAGTGTTCCCCGCGGACCGCCGCCTGCCCGTCGCCTGGACGCCCTACTTCGCGTCGGACGACGTCGACGCGACGGCCCACACGGTCCGCTCGTGCGGCGGCACCGTCGGAGTGGGCCCGCTGGACGCCGGCCGCGCGGGGCGCCTGGCCATCGGCTCCGACCCGGGCGGCGCCGTCTTCGGCATCTGGCAGCCGGCCGGGCACACCGGCCACGCGCTCACCGGTGCGCCCGGCACCCCCGCCTGGAACGAGCTGACCACCTACGAGACCACTCACGTGGCCAAGTTCTACGAGACGGTGTTCGGCCACGACGAGGAGCGCACGGTCTCCGCCGACCGCGACCACGTCACCCTCCACCTGGACGGCCGCCCCGTCGCCGCGGTGCACGGCCTGGGCAACGCCCTGCCCCGCGACCGGGGCCCGCACTGGACGACGTACTTCGCCGTGACCGACACCGACGACGCGGTCGACCGGGTCCGGCGCCTGGGCGGCCGGGTCCTCGAACCGCCCCGCGACGGCGACCACGGCCGCGTCGCCGTGGTGGCGGACCCGGAGGGGGCGCGGTTCGCGGTGGTGGAGGTGGTTGGGTGACGAGGGTGCTCAAGTCCGGCTGGAGGTCGGCACACATGTCGGGGGAATAGCCGTGCGGCGGGGGGATGTTGCGGAAGCATGACGACTGAAGCGCCGCGGCCCGAGGTACTGCGCTACACCGCCTTCTCCAGCTCGCCCGACGGCGGTAACCCCGCCGGTGTCGTACTGGACGCCACCGGTATGGACGACGGCGACATGCTGGCCGTCGCCGCCGGACTCGGGTACTCGGAGTCCGCGTTCCTGACCGCGCCCCCGGAGGGACTCGGTGGGCGGGAGGGGCGTGCGTACACCATTCGTTACTTCAGCCCCAAGGCCGAGGTGCCGTTCTGCGGGCACGCCACCGTCGCGACCGCCGTCGCGCTGGCGGAACGCATCGGCCCCGGGGAGCTGGTGTTCGCGACGCGCGCCGGCACCGTGCCGGTGGAGGTGGCCGAGGAGGGCGGGACGCTGCGGGCCACGCTCACCAGCGTCGAGCCGCACGTCGAGGAGATCGCCGGCGCCGACCTCACGGAGGCGCTCGCCGCGCTCGGCTGGCCGGCCGCCGATCTGGATCCGGCCTTCCCGCCCCGGATCGCGTTCGCGGGCGCCCGCCACCTGGTGCTCGCGGCGGCGACCCGCGCCCGCCTCGCCGACCTGGCGTACGACTTCGCGCGTCTGGAGGCTCTCATGCACGGTCTGGACCTGACCACGGTCCAGCTGGTGTGGAGGGAGTCGGCCACCGTGTTCCACGTGCGTGACCCGTTCCCCGTCGGCGGGGTGGTCGAGGACCCGGCGACGGGTGCGGCGGCCGCCGCGTTCGGCGCGTACGCCCGGGACCTCGGCCTGGTGCCGGAGGACGCCGTCCTCACCCTGCACCAGGGCGAGGACCTGGGCCGCCCCGGTGAGCTCACGGTGACGCTGCGCGCCGGGGACGGGCGGGTGCGGGTGGGCGGCGCGGGAGCCCGTATCGGCTGAGCGCGGCCCTCAGGTGGCCGACACCGGCAGCACGTCCGGGGACAGGGCCGCCGCGCGGGCCGTCGCGGCCGTCATGTGGCGGCGGTGGTGGCGCCGGCACAGCACCTCGTAGCCGATCTCGTCGGGGGACTGGGCGACGTCGCCGATGACCACCTGGGCCCCCTCCACCACCATGACGCCCCCCACGGTCCGTGCGTTGTGCGTGGCGCGGGCGCCGCACCAGCACAGGGCCTCGACCTGGAGCACCTCGACCCGGTCGGCGAGTTCGACCAGGCGCTGGGAACCGGGGAAGAGCTTGGAGCGGAAGTCGGTGGTGATGCCGAAGGCGTACACGTCGATGTTCAGGTCGTCCACCACGCGGGCGAGCTGGTCTATCTGGTCCGGTGCGAGGAACTGCGCCTCGTCCGCGATCACGTAGTCGACGCGTCCGCCCTGCGAGAGGTGGTCGACGACGTGGGCGTACAGGTCGTGCCCGTCCACGACCTCCACCGCGTCCGTGACCAGCCCGAGCCGGGAGGAGAGCTTGCCCTCGCCCGCCCGGTCGTCGCGGGTGAAGATCATGCCGGCCAGGCCGCGCGCCGAACGGTTGTGCTCGATCTGGAGAGCCAGCGTCGACTTCCCGCAGTCCATCGTTCCGGAGAAGAACACCAGCTCGGGCATGGAGGGTCGGAAACCTTTCGGCGGGGCGGTCACGGGCGGAACCTCAGGAGCGTACTTCGAGGAGGGGGACGAGCTGCTCGGCAGGGGTCATCGAGCCGTGGTTGCCGACCATCGCCGACTCCCTGGGCTCCCGCTCGGAGGCGATCAGCAGCACGTCGTCCCGCGCGGCGGCGACCACGTCGCCGATGCGGTGGTACACCCGCTCGTCGACGGCCGGCCCGAACCAGCCGCAGTCGATCGCCTCGTCGCGCGAGGCCACCCAGAACTGCTCGCCGAGCACCTCGCGCCAGCAGGTCAGCACGTCGTTCGCCGCGCCGGGGACCGCGTACACGTGCCGGGCGCGGCCCTCGCCGCCGAGGAGGGCGACGCCCGCCTTCAGCTCCCAGTCCTCGTCGAAGTCGATGCGGTGCCGCTCGTCGAAGGGGACGTCGATCATGCCGTGGTCGGCGGTGACGTAGAGGGCGCTGCGCGGCGGGAGCTGCTCGGCGAGGCGCTGGACGAGCCGGTCGACGTGGGCGAGCTGGCCGCGCCAGGTGTCGGAGTCGACGCCGAAGCGGTGACCGGCGCCGTCCACCTCGGCGTAGTAGGTGTAGACCAGGGCGCGGTCCGCGCCGGCCAGCTGCGCGGCGGAGAGGTCCATGCGGTCCTCGCCGGAGAGCCGTCCGTGGAAGGAGCCGCCGCTGAGCGCGACCTTGGTGAGCGGGGTGTTCGCGAAGGTCGGGGAGGACACCTGGGCGGCGTGCACGCCCGCGCGGTGGGCCAGCTCGAAGACGGTCGGGTACGGCTGCCAGGCACCGGGCGCGGTCCACGGCTGCCAGCGCAGCTGGTTCATCAGCTCGCCGGTGTCCGGGTCGCGCACCGTGTAACCGGGCAGGCCGTGGGCGCCGGGGGGCAGTCCGGTGCCGACGGAGGCGAGGGAGGTCGCGGTGGTCGCCGGGTAGCCCGCGGTGATCGGGCGGCCGGTGCCGCCGCGCGAGCTGCCGAGCAGCGACGTCAGGAAGGGGGCGTCCTCCGGGTGGGCGCGCAGCTGCTCCCAGCCGAGACCGTCGATCAGGAAGACGCAGTTCCGGTCGGCGGGGGTCAGCTCCCCGATGCCGGCGGTCATACCGGGGACGCCGAGGCCCGCGGCGAGCGTGGGCAGCAGGTCGGCGAGCGAGCCGGAGCCGTACTCGGGCACGGGGGCGGAGTCGAGGGGAAGGGGTTCCGGATGGGGGTCCCAGACCGCGGAATCGAGAGGTGCGGGCGCGGAGCGCCCTCGGTCATGGGCGGCGGGGGGAGGCGGGTGGGCCATCAGCGGGTGTCCGCGGTCGCCTCGGAGAGGGCCTGCGCGAAGACGAGCGCCTGGCGCACCGTCTCCGGCCCGTCGCCGGCCTCGCTGACGCGCAGGCTCAGGTCGTCGGCGGTCGAGCTGCCCGTGTAGCCGTGGTCGGCCTCGCAGTTGGGGTCGCCGCAGGCGGCCGGCTCGAGGTCGATGCGGGAGACGGCGCCCCAGCCGATGGTGAGCACGATCTCGCGCGGAAGCGTGCCCGGCTTGTACGACTCCGGGTTGGCGACCACACGGCTGACCACGATCGACGAGATCCGGCCGAGCTTGACCGACTCCGTCGACGTGGTGGCGTACGGCGTCGGGGAGGTGCTGTCCTCGGCCTGCTCGTCGGTGTGGCTGACGATGAAGCGGTTGCCGGTGAGGACGAGCACGGTCACGTGCCGCCGCACCTCGTTCTGGTCGAACGTCGTCTCCTGGTGGACCAGGTACGACCGGATGGGCTCGCCGCCCACGGCGGCCTCCACCGCCTCGGCCACGAGGGCCGGGTAGTAGCCGCTGCGCTCGATCGCCGCCCGCAGGCCCTGGGTCGTCGTACTGGTCTTGGCCATGACGCCCATCCTAAGGGTGGCCACTGACCACGAGGCACCGCTCGCCCCACTCCGCCGCCCGGGTGCCCTCAGTACGCCGGGAGGGTGCGCGGGCCGAGGTCGTCGCGGGCGGGCGGCGGGGAGAGCCGTACGGAGGCGTCGAGGACGCTGACGCCGTGCGGGGCGACGACGACCGGTTCCAGGGTGACGGCGACCACCTCCGGATGGTCGTGGACCAGCCGCGACACCCTGAGCATCAGCTCCTCCAGCGCCGGGGTGTCCACCGGCGCCGATCCCCGCCAGCCGAACAGGAGGGGGGCGGTCCGGATCGACCGCACCAGCGAGGTGGCGTCCCGGTCGGTGACCGGGATCAGGCGGTGCGCCATGTCCCCGAGCAGCTGCGAGGGGGCCCCGGCGAGCCCGAAGGACAGCACGGCTCCCGCGGCGGGGTCGATCACCGCGCGCACGAGGGTGTCGACACCGCGGGGTGCCATGCGCTGCACCACCGGGCGCAGTTCCTGCGGGCTGCCGAACAGGTCCGTCAGCTCGGCGTACGCCCGGCGCAGCTGATCCTCGTCCGCGAGGTCGAGGCGGACGCCGCCGAGGTCGGCGCGGTGCCTGAGGTGGGGGGCGGTGGCCTTGAGGACCACCGGGTAGCCGAGGACGCGGGCGGCCTCGGCAGCGGCCCCGGGGGTGGGGGCGGGCAGCGCGCGGTACACGTCGATGCCGTACGCGCCGAGCAGGTCGCAGGTGTCCTCGCTGCCGAGGGTGAGGTCCTCGCCGTGCGCGAGCAGCCTCTCGATGAGCGCGGCGGCGCCCCGCTCGTCGATGTTCTCGTGCTCGGGCACCTTGCCGGGTTCGGCGGCGTCACGCCGCCACTGGGCGTAGGCGACGGCGTGCGCGAGGGCCCGGACGGCGCGCTCGGAGGCGGGGTAGGCGGGGATGAGGTGAGCGTCCTCGGGGGGTTCGGCGGGGGTGGGCCCGCCGGCGGGGGCGCCGTGGCCGGTGGGCGGCGCGGGTGGCGTGCCGCCGGAGGGCCGGGGTGCCGCGCCGGCCGATGTCGCCGGTGGTGCTGCCGCCGGGGGCACGGCGCCGGTCTCCGTCCACCGCGCCGCGTCCGCCGCCGCCCCGGAGGCCGCGGGTCCTGCCGCCCGGGTGCCCACGCCGCCTGCCGTGCCGCTGCCCGCCGGGGTCACCGCGTGACGTCCGTCCCGCGTTCCGGCGGCCGGTGCCGTCCGCGCGGGGGTTCGCCGCCCCGTCCCCGTCGGTGCGTCCGTGCCCTCCGCGGGATACGGCGCCGGCTGGGGCGCCGTGCCGGCCGCGGCCGACAGGGCCTCCGCGAGACCGCCGAGTTCGACGTGGACCACGAGGACCGGCTTGGCCGGGGCAGCGGCGGCGGCCGAGCGCAGGGCGTCCGCCAGGGCCGCGTCGCCCACCGAGCCCTCCCCCACCGCGGGAATCGCGGTCACCACGACCGCGTCGCTCGTGTCGTCGGCCAGCGCGTGCGAGAGCGCCGCGTGGAACTGCGCCGCCGACGCCGCCGTGGTGAGGTCCAGCGGCGGGTGCGGGCGCAGGCCCTCGGCGAGGCACGCCTCGTAGGTCAGCAGTCCCAGCGACTCGGAGTTGCCGAGGATCGCCACCCTGGGTCCGGCCGGCAGGGGCTGGCGGGCCAGCAGCAGCCCGGCGTCGACCAGTTCGGTGATGGTGTCCACCCGGATCACCCCGGCCTGCCGCAGCAGCGCGGACACCGTCTCGTGGGGCAGGCGGGTCGCCCGTACGGCATGCCCCCGGGGCCCGGCGCCGTGGCGTGCGCCCTGGACCACGACCAGCGGCTTCGCCGCAGCGGTCCGGCGTGCCAGGCGGGTGAACTTGCGGGGGTTGCCGATGGACTCGAGGTACATGAGGGCGACGTCGGTGTCGGGATCCTCGTACCAGTACTGCAGGACGTCGTTGCCGGAGACGTCGGCCCGGTTGCCCGACGAGACGAAGCTGGAGACGCCCGTGACCCCGGTGACGCCGCCGCCGCGCCGGTGCAGGCGGGAGAGCAGGGCGACGCCGATCGCGCCGGACTGGGCGAACAGCCCGATGCGGCCCGCGCGGGGCGACTCGGGGGCCAGCGAGGCGTTCAGCCGCACGTCCGGTGAGGTGTTGATGACGCCGAACGAGTTCGGGCCGATGATCCGCATCCCGTACGAGCGTGCCTGCCGTACGAGGGCGCGCTGGCGTTCGCGGCCCTCGGGGCCGGACTCGGCGTAGCCGGCGGAGACGACCACGAGCCCCTGCACACCGTGTTCACCGCACTCGGTGACCACCTCGGGCACGTGCTCGGCGGGCACGGCGACGACCGCGAGGTCGACGGGCCCGTCGACGGCGCGGACGGAGCGGTACGCGGGCACCCCGTCGAGCTCCGCGCGGTCCTCCCCGAACGCCTGGTTCACGGCATACAGCCGTCCGGTGAAGCCCGCGTCCCTGATGTTGTCGAGGATGCTGCGGCCCACACCCCCGGGGGCGCGTCCGGCGCCGACGACGGCCACCGAGCCGGGGGCCAGCAGGCGCTGCACCGAGCGCGCCTCGGCCCGCTGCTCCCGCGCGTACTGCACGGCCATGGACCGGTCGGTGGGTTCGAGGCCGAACTCCAGGCGCACGACGCCGTCCTCGAAGCTGCGCTTCTGCGTGTACCCGGCGTCGGTGAACACCTTGATCATCTTGGTGTTGGCGGGCAGCACCTCGGCGGCGAACCGGCGGATGCCGCGCTCCCGCGCGACGGCCCCGATGTGTTCGAGCAGGGCGGAGGCCACGCCCCGGCCCTGGTGGGCGTCCTGCACGAGGAAGGCGACCTCGGCCTCGTCGGCCGGCGCGGACGCGGGCGTCCCGTCGGCGCCGATCCGGTCGTAGCGTACGGTGGCGATGAACTCGCCGCCGACGGTGGCCGCGAGTCCCACCCGGTCCACGAAGTCGTGGTGCGTGAAGCGGTGGACGTCCTTGGCGGACAGGCGCGGGTAGGGCGCGAAGAAGCGGTAGTACTTCGACTCGTCCGACACCTGCTCGTAGAAGCTGACCAGGCGCTCGGCGTCATCGACGGTGATGGGGCGGATGCGCGCGGTGCCGCCGTCGCGCAGCACCACGTCGGCTTCCCAGTGGGCGGGATACTCGTGCCGGTCCGACGAGATCTGCATGGGCCCCAGAGTACGGCTCGCGTGCGACAGGGGCGCGAGGCAGTCTGTGGTGGGCGACAGCCGGGCCGAGGCCGCGGGCCGGCCGTCACCGGGATCGGGCGGGGATGCCGCTCCCGGCACGCTTCACGATGTGGGAAACTGGTCTAGACAACCCTGAACACCGAAGGGCAGCAACACATGGCTGAGCGCCGCGTCAACGTCGGCTGGGCCGAGGGTCTCCACGCCCGCCCCGCCTCCATCTTCGTCCGAGCCGCCACGGCCGCAGGCGTCCCGGTGACGATCGCCAAGGCCGGGGGTGACCCCGTCAACGCGGCCTCCATGCTGGCCGTCCTGGGCCTGGGCGCCCAGGGCGGCGAGGAGATCGTCCTCGCTTCCGACGCCGAAGGGGCGGACGCCGCCCTGGACCGTCTGGCGAGGCTGGTCTCCGAGGGTCTCGAGGAGCTCCCCGAGACCGTCTGACGCCCTCATGGCTGCGGAGACCGCTTTTCCGAAGGGTTTCCACAGCGCACGGAAAGGCCCGTCCGGACCTCCGGGCGGGCCTTTCGCATTTCCTGCATTCCCCTTTCCAGGGCAGCAGGAATAGCCCCCGCGAATAACTCCCTCTTTGTATACGGCACTCGTGTTAAGGGCGCAGACTCGGCATGTTTACGGGATGTTGCGCGTTCCTCACACGCTCCACGCGCCCGGCGCCGGAGCCGAACCTCAGGCGGTGCCCGGCGCTCGCGCGCTCGGTGTGCAGCGCGGTGACGGACCTCGCGCGCTCGCCGTCGCCCCGCGCCACCGCGTCCACGATCGCGCCGTGCTCCGCCCAGTACTCGACCGGGTCCGCGGGCCCCTCGGTGGCGTACATCCACGCGATCTTGTACCGCAGCTGGGTCAGCGTCGACGTCAGCGCCGGGCTGCCGGACGCCTGGGCGAGCGTCTCGTGGAACCAGCCGCTCAGGGACCGCAGATCGTCGCTGTTGCCCTGGCGGGCGCGTTCCTGACCCAGCCGGACGAGGCCGCGCAGCACCTTCAGATGGGCCTCGGTGCGACGCTGGGCGGCCCGGGAGGCACCGAGCGGTTCGAGGAGCGCCCGCATCTCCAGCAGGTCGGCGGCCTCCTGCTCGGTGGGCTCCGCGACGCAGGCGCCCGCGTGCCGGCGGGTGACGACGAAGCCCTCCGCCTCCAGGGTGCGCAGTGCCTCCCGGACGGGGACACGGGAGACGCCGTACCGGCGGGCGAGGACTTCCTCGGTGAGCCGGCCGCCGCGCTCGTGGACACCCGCGACGATGTCGTCCCGGATCGCCGTGCACACCGAGTGCGCGGGAATGCGCATGACCGACCTCCGGCTTAATCCCCGTGAAACGCCGTCACTTGACGCCCGTTCCGTGACTCTATTGCAATCAGCGGGAATTTCCGACGGCGATCCGGAATCCGTGAGTATTTTTTTGCCCGAGCGCCGCCCCGGAAACGCCGAATGCCCCGGCGGGAGCCGGGGCATCGGGGAAACGCGGGAGGCGCGGGGCGCCGGGGTCTCAGAGGTTCACGCCGTGCGCGCGGAGGTAGGCGACGGGGTCGAGGTCGGAGCCGTAGTCGGCGCCGGAGCGGGCCTCGAAGTGCAGGTGCGCGCCCGTGACGTTGCCCGTCGCGCCGGACAGGCCGATCTGCTGGCCGGCGGCCACCTGCTGGCCCACCGAGACGGCGATCGACGACAGGTGGCCGTACTGGGTGTACGTGCCGTCGTTCATCTTGATGACGACCTGGTTGCCGTACGCGCCGCCCCAGCCGGCTTCGACGACGGTGCCGATGCCGACCGACTGGACGGGGGTGCCGCCGGCGGCGTGGAAGTCGACACCGGTGTGGCTGCCGGAGGACCAGACCGCGCCGCCGCTCTTGTAGCCGGTCGACACGTACGAGCCGGGGATCGGGGAGACGAAGGTGTTCAGACGCTTGCGCTCGGCCTCGCGCGCGGCGCGCTCCTGCTCCGCGCGGGCCTGCTCCGCCTCCTCGGCCGCCCGCTCGCGTGCGGCCTGCTCGGCGGCCTTGCGGGCGGCGGCCTCGGCCGCCTCGCGCGCGGCCTCGTGCTGGGCCGCGGCCTGGGCGTCGATGCGGTCGGCGACGGCGTCGCCGAGGGTGACGACGGGGGTGAGGCCGGTCTGCGCGGCGGCCGGTTCGGCGGCGAGCGCGGGAACGGCGAGCGAGCCGACGACGCCGCTGCCGGCGAGCGCCGCGACGCCCGCCGCGCGGGCGGTGCCGCGCTGCATCCTGCTGGGACGACGGTGCTTGCCCGGGGCGCGGGTGAACGCCATGTACAGGCTGTTCCTTTCCTTCCCTCTCGCCTACCGGGTTAGCTGACGGGTTCGGAGCAGGAAGGTCTCCTACGGACCCCCTCGCGACACGCGCGGGCGTCCGATTCACCCCAGGGACTCAGGTGGGTCCCCGGCTCCCCTGGCTCGCGCCGTACGGGGACTCGGCGATGGCTGTCCGGTGCCGCGGGTGCGGCGCACTGCCCGACGAACAGCCCGGATGAAGCTAAGCGGGGCGCCCCGCAATCCCCAAACGAATTCCGGCTTTTGTAGCGCATCCCACAGGGCAGACAGGCAACCTCCGCCCCAATTCGGGCAAAAGAGGGCCCTGGTGACGTGCACGTCACCAGGGCCCCGCGCGTGTGCGCCGCGCGGTGCTCGCTACTCGGCGCTCACCACGGTGACTTCGCCGATCCCGAGGGCCTCCACCGGCGCCTTGATCTGCGACGCGTCACCGACGAGGACCGTCACCAGGCGGTCCACCGGGAAGGCGTTCACGACGGCCGCGGTGGCCTCCACCGTGCCGGTCGCGGCCAACTGCCGGTAGAGGTCGGCCTGGTAGTGGTCCGGCAGGTGCTGCTCGACCTGGTCGGCCAGGGTGCCCGCGACGGCCGCGGCGGTCTCGTACTTCAGCGGCGCCACACCCACGAGGTTCTGCACGGCGACGTCGCGTTCGGCGTCGGTGAGTCCTTCGGCGGCGAGGGTGCGCAGCACCTTCCACAGGTCGTCCAGGGCCGGGCCGGTGTTCGGGGTGTCGACGGAGCCGCTGATGGCCAGCATCGCCGCGCCCGTGCCGTCCGGCGCGGACCTGAGGACCTGCCCGAAGGACCGCACGCCGTAGGTGTAGCCCTTCTCCTCGCGCAGGACGCGGTCCAGGCGGGAGGTGAGGGTGCCGCCGAGGCAGTAGGTGCCGAGCACCTGCGCGGGCCACACCCGGTCGTGCCGGTCCGGGCCGACACGGCCGATCAGCAGCTGCGTCTGGACCGCGCCGGGGCGGTCCACGATCACGACGCGGCCGGTGTCGTCGGCGACCACCGGGGGGACCGGCCGCGGCTCGGCGGAGGAGCCCGTCCAGGCGCCCAGCGTGTCGCCGAGCAGCTGGTCCAGGTCGACGCCGGTGAGGTCACCGACGACCACGGCGGTGGCCGTGGCGGGGCGTACGTGCTTCTCGTGGAAGGCGCGGACGGCCGCGGAGTCGATGCCGGCGACCGTCTCCTCGGTGCCCTGGCGCGGACGCGACATGCGCGAACTCGCCGGGAACAGCTCCTTGGAGAGTTCCTTGGCCGCGCGGCGGGAGGGGTTGGCCAGCTCGTGCGGGATCTCGTCGAGGCGGTTGCGGACCAGCCGCTCGACCTCGCTGTCGGCGAACGCGGGGGCCCTCAGGGCGTCGGCGAGCAGCCCGAGTGCCTTGGGCAGGCGGGAGGCCGGGACCTCCAGGCTGAGGCGGACACCGGGGTGGTCGGCGTGCGCGTCCAGCGTGGCGCCGCAGCGCTCCAGTTCGGCGGCGAACTCCTCGGCGGAGTGCTTGTCGGTGCCCTCGGAGAAGGCCCGCGCCATGATCGTGGCGACGCCGTCGAGGCCGGCCGGCTCCGCCTCCAGGGGGGCGTCGAGCAGCACCTCGACCGCGACGACCTGCTGGCCGGGGCGGTGGCAGCGCAGCACGGTCAGGCCGTTGTCGAGCGAGCCGCGCTCGGGGGCCGGGAAGGCCCAGGGCCTGGCCTCGCCGGCCTGCGGCTGCGGGTGGAAGTCCATCGTGGCGAGCTCGGTCACTTCGCCGCCTCCTCGTTCTCGTCGGTGCCGGCTGCGGCGGCTTCCCCGGTCTCGTCGGCCTCGCCGGCGACGGGCTCGTAGACGAGCACCGCGCGGTTGTCGGGGCGCAGCCGGCTCTTGGCGACCTCCTGCACCTCCTGCGGCGTCACCTCCAGGACGCGCCGGACGGCGGTGAGGGCGAGCTGCGGGTCGCCGAACAGGACGGCGTACCGGCACAGTTCGTCGGCGCGGCCCGCGACCGTGCCGAGCCGGTCGAGCCACTCGCGCTCCAGCTGGGCCTGCGCGCGCTCCATCTCCTCGGCCGTGGGGCCCTGCTCGGCGAACCGGGCGAGCTCCTCGTCGATGGCGGCCTCGATGACGGGCACCTCGACGTCGCCGGACGTCTTCACGTCCAGCCAGCCCAGGGACGGCGCCCCGGCCAGCCGCAGCAGGCCGAAACCGGCGGCCACGGCCGTGCGGTCACGGCGTACGAGACGGTTGTACAGGCGCGAGGACTCGCCGCCGCCGAGGACGGTGAGCGCCACGTCGACGGCGTCGCACGCGCGCGTGCCGTCCTCCGGCAGCCGGTAGGCGGCCATCAGCGCGCGGGCGGGGACCTCCTCCTCCACGACCTCGCGCAGCTGCTCGCCGATGACGTCGGGCAGTGAGCCGTCGCGCGGGACGGGCTTGCCGTCGTGGGAGGGGATGGAGCCGAAGTACTTCTCGATCCACGCGAGCGTCTGCTCCGGGTCGATGTCGCCGACCACGGAGAGTACGGCGTTGTTCGGCGCGTAGTAGGTGCGGAAGAACTGGCGCGCGTCCTCCAGGGTGGCCGCGTCCAGGTCCGCCATCGAGCCGATGGGCGTGTGGTGGTACGGGTGGCCCTCCGGGTAGGCGAGGGCGGTCAGCTTCTCGAAGGCCGTGCCGTAGGGGACGTTGTCGTAGCGCTGGCGGCGCTCGTTCTTGACGACGTCCCGCTGGTTCTCCATGGACTCCTCGTCCAGGGCGGTCAGCAGGGAGCCCATGCGGTCGGCCTCCAGCCAGAGCGCGAGCTCCAGCTGGTGGGCGGGCATGGTCTCGAAGTAGTTGGTGCGCTCGAAGCTGGTGGTGCCGTTGAGGGAGCCGCCGGCGCCCTGGACCAGCTCGAAGTGACCGTTGCCCTTCACCTGGGCGGAGCCCTGGAACATCAGGTGCTCGAAAAGGTGAGCCAGACCGGTGCGTCCCTTGACTTCGTGGCGCGAACCCACGTCGTACCAGAGGCACACCGCGGCGACCGGGGTCAGGTGGTCCTCGGAGAGCACCACGCGCAGGCCGTTGGCCAGGCGGTGTTCGGTCGCTGTCAGGCCGCCGGAGCCTGCCTGGGCTGTGGCCGTGTGACCCATGGGCATGTACGTCCCTTCGATCGCGGAGGCGGTCGTCGAAACCGCCGTTTCTGCCGGTCCTGCCACTGTATGCAAGCGTGCGGACGAACCGGGAAGTTCCCGCGGGGGGCGGCTACGCCGAGAGCGAGAACCCGGCCGGGGGCCGCGGGCGCGGGTACGTCCCGGTGGCTCCGGGGGACCGGGAGGCGCCGCCGCGGGTGCCGGGCGCGCGGGCCTCCCCCGGCCGCCGCGCTTCGCCGGCCGGGAACCCCGCACCGGTCCGGCGGCCGGCGCGGCGTACTCTGCTCGCGCCGCCGCATCCCGCCGAACCGACCGGCCGGACCCGGGTCCTGGTCCCGCCTGTCAGTGCGACGGTCCACAATGGTCCGCGTCAGATCCCGTCCCACGCTCAGCAAGGAGCCGGCAGCGATGGCCCGCCGCAGCACAAAGACCCCGCCGCCCGACGACTCGTACGAGGAGAAGATCCTCGACATCGACGTCGTCGACGAGATGCAGGGCTCCTTCCTCGAGTACGCCTACTCGGTCATCTACTCGCGCGCCCTGCCGGACGCGCGGGACGGCCTGAAGCCGGTGCACCGCCGCATCGTCTACCAGATGAACGAGATGGGCCTGCGGCCCGAGCGCGGCTACGTGAAGTGCGCCCGCGTCGTCGGCGAGGTCATGGGCAAGCTGCACCCGCACGGCGACGCGTCGATCTACGACGCCCTGGTGCGCATGGCCCAGTCGTTCTCGATGCGCGTCCCGCTGGTCGACGGCCACGGCAACTTCGGCTCGCTGGGCAACGACGACCCGCCCGCGGCGATGCGGTACACCGAGTGCCGGATGGCCGAGGCCACCAGTCTGATGACCGAGTCCATCGACGAGGACACGGTCGACTTCGCCCCCAACTACGACGGCCAGGAGCAGGAGCCGGTGGCGCTGCCCGCCGCGTTCCCGAACCTGCTGGTCAACGGCGCGTCGGGGATCGCGGTCGGGATGGCCACCAACATGCCGCCGCACAACCTGCGCGAGGTCGTCGCGGCGGCGCGGCACCTGATCAGGCACCCGGGCGCCGACCTCGACGCGCTGATGAAGCACGTCCCGGGCCCCGACCTGCCCACCGGTGGCCGGATCGTCGGCCTCTCCGGCATCCGCGACGCCTACGAGACGGGCCGCGGCACGTTCAAGATCCGTGCGACGGTCACGGTCGAGGACGTGACGGCCCGGCGCAAGGGCCTGGTCGTCACCGAGCTGCCGTTCGCGGTCGGTCCGGAGAAGGTGATCGCCAAGATCAAGGACCTGGTCGGCTCGAAGAAGCTCCAGGGCATCGCCGACGTCAAGGACCTCACCGACCGCGAGCACGGGCTGCGCCTGGTCATCGAGATCAAGAACGGCTTCGTGCCGGAGGCGGTGCTGGAGCAGCTGTACAAACTGACGCCGATGGAGGAGTCCTTCGGCATCAACAACGTGGCGCTGGTGGACGGCCAGCCGCTCACCCTCGGTCTCAAGGAACTCCTGGAGGTCTATCTCGACCACCGGTTCAACGTCGTCCGCCGGCGTTCGGAGTTCCGCCGCGGCAAGCGCCGTGACCGTCTGCACCTGGTCGAGGGCCTGCTCACGGCGCTGGTGGACATCGACGAGGTCATCCGCCTCATCCGGTCCAGCGACAACTCTGCAGAGGCCAAGCAGCGCCTGATCGAGCGCTTCTCCCTCAGTGACATCCAGACCCAGTACATCCTGGACACGCCGCTGCGCCGGCTCACCAGGTACGACCGGATCGAGCTGGAGGCCGAGAAGGACCGGCTGAACGCGGAGATCGAAGAACTGACCCGGATCCTGGACTCGGACGCCGAACTGCGCAAGCTGGTCTCCGCCGAACTGGCGTCGGTGTCCAAGAAGTTCGGCAATGACCGGCGTACGCTCCTGCTGGAGTCGGCCGGCGCCCCGGCCGCCGCCGTACCGCTCCAGGTCGCGGACGACCCCTGCCGCGTCCTGCTGTCGTCCACGGGCCTGCTCGCCCGCACGGCGAACGACGAGCCGCTCGCCGACAGCGCCAAGCGCGTCAAGCACGACGTGATCCTCTCGGCCGTGCCCGCGACGGCCCGCGGTGAGATCGGCGTCGTCACCTCTTCCGGCCGTCTGCTCCGGCTGAACGTCGTGGACCTGCCGCAGCTCCCCGAGACGATGCCGACGCCGAACCTGTCGGGCGGGGCCCCGCTGGCCGAGTTCGTGTCCCTGGAGGACGACGAGCAGGTGGTGTGCCTGACCACGCTCGACGAGTCCTCCCCGGGCCTGGCGCTCGGTACGGAACAGGGTGTCGTCAAGCGTGTGGTGCCCGACTACCCGGCCAACAAGGAGGAGTTGGAGGTCATCACGCTGAAGGAGGGCGACCGGATCGTCGGCGCGGTCGAGCTGCGCACCGGCGACGAGGACCTGGTCTTCATCAGCGACGACGCGCAACTACTGCGCTACCAGGCGGCGCAGGTCCGCCCGCAGGGACGCCCCGCGGGCGGCATGGCGGGCATCAAGCTCACCGCGGGTGCGAAGGTCATCAGCTTCACGGCGGTCGATCCGGCGGCGGACGCGGTGGTGTTCACGGTCGCGGGTTCCCGCGGCACGCTGGACGACTCCGTCCAGACGACGGCCAAGCTCACGCCGTTCGACCAGTACCCCCGCAAGGGGCGGGCCACCGGCGGCGTCCGCTGCCAGCGGTTCCTGAAGGGCGAGGACTGCCTGTCCCTGGCCTGGGCGGGCCCGGCACCGGCTCGTGCCGCGCAGAAGAACGGCACCGCGGTGGACCTCCCGGAGCCCGACCCGCGCCGTGACGGTTCGGGCGTGTCCCTGGCGAAGACGGTGTCGGTGGTGGCGGGCCCCGTCTAGACGGCCCGTCCACGGCCCGTCCGGGCACCCAGTCCAGGCACCCCGCCCAGGCGCCCCGCCTAGGCGGCCGGGTCCTCCGCGGCCCCCTGGACGTAGCGCAGGACGCCCCACATGCCCTGCTCGTCGGCGTGTGGGGCGCCGTCGCTCACGCAGGCCTCCAGCTCCGCGCCGAGGGCGGCGGTGTCGAGGTCGGTGCCGATGAGCACGAGCTGTGTCAGCCGCTCCGCCCCGGCCGGCCAGGGCTCGGGGTAGAACCGCAGGAACCGCCCCACGGCGTGCACGGCGTACCGGTTGCCGGCGTCGTACGGCCCGAAGTCGACGTACCCCTTGATCCGGTACAGCCCCTCGGGCCGGCTGTCCAGGAAGCGGACCAGCCGCCGCGGGTCCAGCGGGCGCCCGGACGCGAAGGAAACGCTGTCGTACCCGGCGTGCAGGTGCCCGGCGTGCTCGTCGCGGTCGTCGTGCTCGCCGTGCTCGCCGTGGTCGTCGCGGTCGTCGTGTTCGCCGTGGTGCAGGTCGTCGAAGGACAGCTGCCCGACGCGCTCCTCGGCCGGCCGGCAGTCGAAGAGGAACTCGGGGTCGACGCGGCCGTGCGTGGCGGGCACCACGGCCGCGCGGTCGACCAGCGACCGGACGAGCCCCAGCACCCTCCCGGCGTCCGGGGCGCGGTCGACCTTGTTGACCACCACCAGGTCGGCGAGGGCGAGGTGCCGGTCGATCTCGGGGTGCCGGGCCCGGGTGTCGTCGAACTCGGCGGCGTCCACCACCTCGACGAGCCCTCCGTAGACGATCCCCGGATGCTCGCTCGCCAGCACCATGCGCACGAGCTCCTGCGGTTCGGCGAGCCCGCTGGCCTCGATGACGACGACGTCGATGCGTGCCTCGGGCCGGGCGAGCCGCTCGAGGTAGACGTCCAGCTCACTGCTGTCCACCGCGCAGCACAGGCAGCCGTTGCCCAGCGACACCGTCGAGTCGCCGAGCGCGCCGGCCACGGCCATGGCGTCGATCTCGATCGCTCCGAAGTCGTTGACGACGGCGCCGATGCGGCTTCCGCCGCTGCGGTGCAGGAGGTGGTTGAGCAGGGTGGTCTTCCCCGAGCCGAGGAACCCGGCCAGCACCACGACCGGAATCTGCCGCCCACCGCTCCGCACCACCACACGACCCCTCTCACCTCTGGGCGCACCCCGGCTCACGTCCGCGCGTGTACCCGGGAACCGACTGACGCACCAGGATATGCGCCCTCCGAACGGCTCCGAAGTGAACGATTGTTAGCAGCGCGGGCGGGGCAGATGTCGGGCAAGGCGCCGGTTCGTGCGACCCTCGATTCCTCCCGTGCGCCTCTTCTCCGCCTTCCCGCCGATCAGAGCCGCTCGGCACCCTGGAAGGCGGCAAGCGCCGCCCACCGCTCGCCGGTTCCCTCCAGTCGACCCGCATCCCGACGACCGGCGGACGGCGGCCCGATCGGGGGTATTTGACATGGCCACACAGAACTTTGGCTTCCGGGAGCGCGGCTCCGCCGCCTGGTCACACCTCGCGAGCACCCTGGCGAAGCGGAGTCTGAGGCAGCGCAGACGAGCGGCGCTCGCCGAACAGCACCGGCTGCACTTCGACCTCCTGTGCAGGGCCATGGTCGACCCGGCGCTGGCCGCCGTACTGGACACCTACGAGACGGACGTGCCCCCGGAGAGGCAGCGCCAGTACCTCTTCGCCAACGCCCTGTACGTCAACGCGATGTACTTCCACCGGATCGGGGCGTTGTCGCTCGCCGAGCTCTACGGTCATGTGCGGGTGATGTCCCGCAACGCGATCTTCCGCGAGTACTGGGCCGCCACGCGGCACCACCGGGACAGCCTGCCCGCCTCCTCCGAGGAGGCCGCGCTGGGAGCCATGATGAGCACCCTCGTCGACGAGATGAGCGCGCTTCTCGAGGACTCGGACGACCTGGAGGAGTGGTGGGTGGTCGGGGAGACTCCGCAGTGACGCCGGGGAGACGCCGGACGAGTGATCACCCGTCTCCACCGCCGCGCAGGTGAGACGCGAAGCGTCCGAAACCTGTAGCCTTCCCCGTGCGCCCGCGGGAGGAACATGCCGTCACGGGTGGCGACTTCATCGCGTGGGGCTGCCTCCCTAACCAGCGGTCAGCGGCCTTTTCATGAGCACAGCGGGCCCGCTCATGAGCTTCGCTGGACGCAAGTTCAGGCCACCAGCTGACACGGCGTCAGACGCACGCGTCGCCCGTCCCTGAATCCACCCAGGAACGGATAGGAACGGACTTGAAGATCGTGCGTCGAATCGGGGCCTCCCCCCGGGAGCGCGGCAGTGCCAGCGGCCAGACCTGCCCCGACATCTTCGAGCTGAGCGACGGGGACTTCGCCGTCATCGGCACGGAGGCCACCGCCGTCCTTGACAGCGAACTGCCCGCGGACGCTGCCCGCGCGGAGG
Source organism: Streptomyces pilosus (assembly GCF_014649835.1). GTDB lineage: Bacteria > Actinomycetota > Actinomycetes > Streptomycetales > Streptomycetaceae > Streptomyces > Streptomyces pilosus. The sequence continues at coordinate 525,004 of NZ_BMTU01000004.1, forward strand.
ACGAGCGGATCGTCATCATCAGCCGGGAGACCCTGCTGCGTGCCAGGGCGGACATCCCCGAAGTGTGAAAGCCGCTCCACTCAGGGCCCCGTCGCGGCTGCACCACGCACAGGGCCCGGTGGTGCGGAAGTCCGCCGCACGCGTCCGCGCCCGCCGGACACCGGCCTCCGTCAGCGGACACGGACGGCACCACCGGGCACCGCCGAGCAAGTCAGGTTAGGCTCACCTCTGTGAGTAGCACGTGCTCGAGCGTCTCCCGCAAGCTCGACGAGCCGGTCGCGGGGACCGCGGCGACCGCGAGGACCTGGCTGCTGCTGGAGCAGCCCGGGCCCTGGGGTGCCGAGGCGCTCACGTCGAGTCATCTCGATCCCGCGCTGGGCAGGGCCCTGCGGGCCGCCGCGAAGGGCACCGGGGTGCGGATCGCGCTGGTACGCCGGGCCGGACGGCACGCGGACAGCGGGGTCCCCGCCCTGCGCCGGGTGTACGTGGCCCACACGGTGCCGGGAAAGGTGTGGCTGCACACCGCCACCGTCACCGACCCCGGCCGGCTGCTCGGTCTCGACTTCGCCGCACTGGGCCGGGGCGAGCCCGGGAGCTTCGACGCGGTGCTCGACGGAGCGGTCCACGAGGGTGACCCGCTCGCCCTGGTGTGCACCAACGGCAAGCGCGACCGCTGCTGCGCCCTGCTCGGACGGCCGCTCGCGGCCGAGCTCGCCGCCTCCGGGGTCGACGGCGTCTGGGAGGTCACCCATCTGGGCGGTCACCGCTTCTCCCCCACCGTGCTCGTGCTGCCGTACGGCTACGCGTACGGCAGGGCCGAGGCACACGCCGTCAAGGAGGTGCTGCACGGCGCCCAGGAGGGCCGGATCGTCGTGGACGGGTGCCGGGGCCTCTCCGCGTGGGAGCGGCCGGGGCAGGCGGCCGAGCTGGCCGTCCGGCGCGCGGTGGGCGAGTACGCCGCCGGGGCCCTGAGCGTCGTGACGACGGAGGGCGCCGCGCCCCGCTGGGCCGTGACCGTCGCGCACGCGGACGGGCGTCGCTGGCGGGTCGAGGTCGCGCAGGGCGCGTCCCTGCCGCCGCGGCCGGAGAGCTGCGGCTCCGCGCTCGGCTCGCCCGCGCGGATGGACGTCGCGGACGTCCGCGAGGTGACCGCGGCGGCCCCGGCGGGCTGACGGCACCGGAAGGTCCGGGAGATCCCCGCCACACCCCGGCGGCACCCCGCGGCCACCCGCGTACGGTCGGGGGCATGAGTACCACTCCCCCCGGACGCCGTCTGCGCCTCGGTCTGCCGCGGCGGGCGTTCTCGCAGGTGCTGCTGATGCAGCTGGCGATCGCCGCGGGTGTCGCGGTGCTCGCCACCGGGCTGTTCCTGGCGCCCCTCGGCGACCAGCTGGACGACCAGGCGATGCGCCGGGCGCTCGCGATCGCGCAGACCACCGCCCAGCAGCCGCAGATCGCGGCCGGCGTGCGGGAGACCGAGCCGTCGCCGGACGGGCCGGTGCAGCAGGAGGCGGAACGGATCCGCGAGGCGACCGGCGCCGAGTACGTCGTGGTGCTGGACGTGCGGGGGGTGCGCTGGTCGCACACCGATCCGCAGCGGATCGGCGGCCTGGTGTCGACCGACCCGGGCGAGGCGCTGGCCGGACACGACGTGATGGAGATCGACGACGGCACCCTGGGGCGCTCCGCGCGGGGCAAGGTGCCGTTGCGCGACGGCGACGGCGAGATCGTCGGCGCGGTCTCCGTCGGCATCGCCTACGACAGCGTGCGGGCCCGGCTGATCCACGCCATCCCGGGCCTGTTCGCCTACGCGGGCGGCGCCCTGGCCGTGGGCGCGCTCGCGGCCTGGCTGATCTCCCGCCGGGTCCAGCGGCAGACCCGTGACCTGGCCTTCTCCGACATCGCGGCGCTGCTGGCGGAGCGCGAGGCCATGCTGCACGGCATCCGGGAGGGTGTCGTCGCCCTGGACGCCGACGGCCGCGTCCGGCTGCTGAACGACGAGGCGCAGCGTCTGCTGGGGGTCGGTGAGGAGGCCGTCGGCCGCTCCCCCGACGAGGCACTCGGGACGGGACGCACCGCCGACGTGCTGGCCGGACGGGTGGCCGGCACCGATCTGCTCACCGTCCGCGGCCGGCGGGTGCTGGTCGCCAACCGGATGCCGACCGACGACGGCGGGGCCGTGGCCACGCTGCGCGACCGCACGGAGCTGGACCGGCTCGGCCGGGAGCTGGACTCCACGCGCGGTCTGATCGACGCGCTGCGCGCCCAGGACCACGAGCACGCCAACCGCATGCACACCCTGCTGGGACTGCTGGAGCTGGAAATGTACGACGACGCGGTGGAGTTCGTCGGGGAGGTCGTCGGCGACCACCGGGCCACCTCCGAACAGGTGACCGAGAAGATTCGCGACCCGCTCCTCGCGGCGCTCCTGGTGGGCAAGGCGACGGTCGCGGCCGAGCGCCAGGTGGCCCTGTGGATCACGGACGGGACCCGGCTGCCGGACCGGCTGATCGACCCCCGGGGCCTGGTCACGGTCGTCGGCAACCTGGTAGACAACGCCCTGGACGCCGTCGCCGGGACACCGCGGGCGCGCGTCGAGGTCGAACTGCGCGCGGAGGGACGCACGGCGGTGCTCGTGGTGCGCGACACCGGGCCCGGCGTCCCGCCGGAGCAGCGGGAGCTGGTCTTCACGGAGGGCTGGTCCACGAAGGAGCCGCCGGCCCACCGCGAACGGGGCATCGGGCTGTCACTCGTGCGCACGCTCGCCGAACGGCAGGGCGGCAGCGCGCGCGTCGGGGAGGCGAGCGGAGGCGGCGCGGAGTTCACCGTCGTCCTGCCCGAGGCCCTGACCGAGCCGGGCGCGGAACCCGCGCTCACGGGGGCCCGCGAGGCCACCGGGGAGGAGGCGTGATGATCGAGGTCCTGGTGGTGGACGACGACGTCCGGGTCGCTCGGGTCAACGCCGCCTACGTCGAGCGGGTGCCCGGCTTCCGGGTCGCCGCGCAGGCGCACAGCGCGGCCGAGGCCCTCGCCCGGCTGGAGGCGCTGCCCCGGCCGGATCTCGTCCTGATGGACCACTACCTGCCCGACGAGACGGGACTCCAGGTGGTCCGGGAGATGCGGCGACGCGGCCACCAGACCGACGTGATCATGGTGACGGCGGCCCGTGACGTGGCCACCGTGCAGGCGGCGATGCGCCAGGGTGCCCTGCAGTACCTGGTCAAGCCGTTCGCCTTCGCCGGGCTGCGCACCAGGCTGGAGGCGTACGCGGACCTGCGCCGTACGCTCGACGGCGGCGGTGAGGCCGAGCAGGCCGAGGTGGACCGCATCTTCGGCACGCTGTCGGTGTCGTCCGAGCCCCAGTTGCCGAAGGGGCACTCCCCCACCACCGCGGAACTGGTGCGGCAGTCCCTGATCGACGCCGACGGGCCGCTGTCGGCCCAGGAGATCGCCGAACGCACGGGGGTGAGCCGGCAGACCGCCCAGCGCTACCTGAAGCTCCTGGAGCGCACCGGACGGGCCACGCTGACGCTGAAGTACGGGGACGCGGGCCGCCCGGAACACCGTTACGTGTGGGCGACCCGCGCCTGAGGGCACGGCCCGTGGGGGCGGGGGAAGGAACCGTGCCCCCCTTCCCTACGGATGCCGGCGCCCTTTCGTCTCCGGCGCCGCCTACACCGCCCCCGCGCCGGTGAGCGCACGCACCTCGGTCTCGGCGTGCCGGGCCTCGTCGGGAACCTCGGCCGAGGTGACGGTGCCGAGCCAGCCCGCGAGGAAGCCCAGCGGGATGGAGACCAGGCCCGGGTTCTGCAGCGGGAAGAGCTGGAAGTCGACGCCGGGGAACAGGGAGTCGGGGCTGCCGGACACCACGGGCGACAGCAGCACCAGCACCACGGCCGGGACCAGACCTCCGTACACGGACCACACGGCACCGCGGGTGGTGAAACCGCGCCAGAACAGCGAGTAGAGCAGCACCGGCAGATTGGCCGAGGCGGCCACCGCGAAGGCCAGGCCCACGAGGAAGGCCACGTTGAGGTCGCGGGCCAGGAGTCCGAGGGCGATGGCGAGCAGCCCGATGCCGGCCGCGGCGACCCGGGCCACCGCGACCTCGCTGCGCGGCTTCCCGCCCCGGCGCCGCAGGGAGGCGTAGAGGTCGTGGGCGACGGACGCGGACGAGGCGAGGGTGATGCCGGCGACCACGGCGAGGATGGTGGCGAAGGCGATCGCGGCGACGACCGCGAACAGGACCGTGCCGCCGGTGGTGCCGGCGCCGCCGCCCAGGTCGAGTGCGAGCAGGGGCACCGCCGTGTTCCCGGACGCGTGGGAGGCGCGGACGGCGTCCGGTCCGATGAGGGCGGCGGCGCCGAAGCCGAGCACGATCGTCATCAGGTAGAAGCCGCCGATCAGTCCGATCGCCCACACCACCGAACGCCGCGCCGCCCGTGCCGTGGGCACCGTGTAGAAGCGGGACAGGATGTGCGGCAGCCCGGCCGTGCCGAGCACCAGGGCCAGGCCCAGGCTGATGAAGTCGAACCGCGCCGTCCAGTCGGCGCCGTAGGCGAGCCCGGGTGCGAGGAACGCGTCGCCGTGGCCGCTGCGTTCGGCCGCCGTGTGCAGCAGGAGGTTGAGGTCGCCGTGGAACCGCAGCAGGACCAGGACGGTCAGCGCGACGGTGCCGACGAGCAGCAGGACCGCCTTGACGATCTGGATCCAGGTGGTGGCCCGCATGCCTCCCAGCGACACGTAGATCACCATGAGGACGCCGACGCCGACCACCGTCCACGCCTGCGCGGCCCCGCCGGTGCCGCCGAGCAGCAGCGCGACCAGACTGCCCGCGCCGACCATCTGCGCCACCAGGTACAGCACGGACACGGTGACCGAGGAGGTGCCCGCCGCGATCCGCACCGGCCGTTCGCGCATGCGGGCCGCGACCACGTCGGCGAGGGTGAACCGGCCGCAGTTGCGGACCAGTTCCGCGACCAGGAACAGCACCACCAGCCACGCCACGAGGAAGCCCACCGAGTAGAGCATGCCGTCGTAACCGACGAGGCAGATGAGCCCGGAGATGCCGAGGAAGGAGGCCGCCGACATGTAGTCGCCCGCGAGGGCGAAACCGTTCTCCATGGGGGAGAACAGCCGTCCGCCCGCGTAGAACTCCTCGGCCGAGCCCTGCCGGTGGCGGCTCACCCAGGTCGTGATGCCCAGGGTGACCGCGACGAACAGGGCGAAGAGCAGCAGCGCCGTCGTCCGGTGGTCGACCGTCATGACGGACCGCCCCGGCCCCGCGCCAGCTCCTGGGCGCCCCAGCGCAGTTCCAGCGCGGCGCGGTCCCTGCGCAGCCGCGCGTGCCGCACGTAGGCCCAGGTGAGCAGGAAGGTGCTGAGGAACTGGCCGAGTCCCGCCAGCAGTCCGACGTTCACCGCGCCCGCGACGGGCCGGGCCAGCAGGTCGGGCGAGGTCGTGGCGGTCACCACGTACGCCACGTACCAGGTGAAGAAGACGAACACCGCCGGGACCACGAAGCGCCGGTACCGGCGGCGCACCTCCTGGAAGGCGGCACTGCGCTGTACTTCGAGGTAGACGTCGGCGGCCGCCGCGGTGGTGTCCCGCTCACGTCGCGCCGGCGGGACCCCCGCGCCGGCCGACTCGCCCCAGCCCGAGGCCAGGGCGTCGTACCAGGGATCGTCGTAGGCGACGTCCCCCGAGTTGCTTGGCTGCATGCCCAAGGATGGACAGAACGGGAAGATCCCCGACTCTTCTTCCCGTTCTGTTTCACCCCATCAGGTGACTGGACCGTGCACGTGCCCGGGGGAGCCGCTACGCGTCGATGCGGGAGCGGTCCAGCGTCGCCGCGGAGCTGGAGATGAACTCCTTGCGCGGCGCCACGTCGTTGCCCATGAGGAGGTCGAAGACCTGCTCGGCCGCCTCCAGGTCGGTGAGGTTGATCCGGCGCAGGGTGCGGTGGCGCGGGTCCATGGTGGTCTCGGCCAGCTGGTCGGCGTCCATCTCGCCGAGGCCCTTGTAGCGCTGGATGGAGTCCTTGTAGCGGATGTTCTTGCTCTGGAACTCCATGAGCGTGTCGCGCAGTTCCCGGTCCGAGTACGTGTAGACGTACTTGTCCTGGCCCTTCTTGGGCTGGATCAGCTCGATGCGGTGCAGCGGCGGCACCGCGGCGAAGACCCGGCCGGCCTCGACCATGGGCCGCATGTAGCGGTGGAAGAGGGTCAGGAGCAGCGTGCGGATGTGGGAACCGTCGACATCGGCGTCGGTCATCATGATGATCTTGCCGTAGCGGGCGGCGTCGATGTCGAAGGTCCGGCCCGAGCCTGCTCCTATGACCTGGATGATCGCCCCGCACTCGGCGTTCTTCAGCATGTCCGTCACGGAGGACTTCTGGACGTTGAGGATCTTGCCGCGGATCGGCAGCAGCGCCTGGAACTCCGAGTTGCGGGCGAGCTTCGCGGTGCCGAGCGCGGAGTCCCCCTCGACGATGAACAGTTCGCTGCGGTCGACGTCGTCGCTGCGGCAGTCGGCGAGCTTGGCGGGCAGCGACGAGGACTCCAGCGCCGTCTTGCGGCGCTGCGCGTCCTTGTGCTGGCGGGCCGCGATACGGGTCCGGGCGGCGGCGACGGCCTTCTCCATGACGACGCGGGCCTGCTGGGCGGCGTCGCGCCTGGTGGAGGTCAGGAACGCCTTGAGTTCCCTCGCGATCACGGTGTTCACGATGCGGCGGGCCGCCGAGGTGCCGAGGACCTCCTTGGTCTGGCCCTCGAACTGCGGCTCGGCCAGGCGGACCGTGACCACCGCGGTGAGGCCTTCGAGGGCGTCGTCCTTGACGATGTCGTCCTCGGCCACGCGCAGCATCTTCTTCGCGCGCAGCACCTCGTTCATCGTCCTGGCGACGGCCTGCTCGAAGCCGGCGACGTGGGTGCCGCCCTTGGGGGTGGCGATGATGTTGACGAAGGACCTGAGCGTGGTGTCGTAGCCGGTTCCCCAGCGCATCGCGACGTCGACGCCGAGCTCGCGCGTGACCTCGGTGGGCGTCATCTGGCCGCGCTCGTCGAGGACGGGGACGGTCTCCTTGAAGGTGCCCTGCCCGGTGAAGCGGAGGGTGTCGCAGACGGGCCGGTCGGAGGCGAGGAACTCGCAGAACTCGCTGATGCCGCCGTCGAAGCGGAAGGATTCCTCGCCCTTGCTGCCGCCCTCGCCGAGTCCGTACTCGTCGCGGACCACGATGGTCAGGCCGGGCACCAGGAACGCGGTCTGGCGGGCGCGCTGGTGCAGCGTCTCCAGGGCGAGCTTGGCGTCCTTGAGGAAGATCTGGCGGTCGGCCCAGTAGCGCACGCGTGTGCCGCTGCGGGTCTTGGGGATCTTCTTCGTCTTGCGCAGCCCGCTGCCGGGCTCGAACTTCGCGTCCGGGCCCACCGCGGAGAAGACGCCGGGGACACCGCGCCGGAAGCTGATCGCGTGGGTGTGCCCGCCGCGGTCCACCTCCACGTCGAGCCGCGCGGAGAGGGCGTTGACGACGGAGGCGCCGACACCGTGCAGACCGCCGGAGGCGGCGTACGAGCCGCCTCCGAACTTGCCGCCGGCGTGCAGCTTGGTCATCACGACCTCGACCCCGGAGAGGCCGGTCTTGGGCTCGACGTCGACCGGGATGCCCCGGCCGTTGTCCCGGACCTCGACCGAGCCGTCGTCGTGGAGGATCACCTCGATGTGGTCGCAGTACTCCCCGAGGGCCTCGTCGACGGAGTTGTCGATGATCTCCCAGAGGCAGTGCATCAGACCACGGCTGTCGGTGGATCCGATGTACATACCGGGGCGCTTCCGCACGGCCTCGAGCCCCTCGAGGACGAGCAGGTGCCGCGCGGTGTAGTTGGAACCGTCCCGGTCTGCTCCTGCCAGCAGCGCTGTGGACGGCACGGACGTCTCGGCGGTCACGCGGTTCGCTCCTCGCTGAATTTCAGATGGGGCCCTCGTGGGTAAGGGCGCGGCCTGAGTCACCGGTGAGAGGGTACCGAGGCCTGGTAGAGCGGCTGTAACGCCACCCTCGTCTCGGTCCCACCCTAGTCGAGGGTCGCATGCTTGTTCGATCCCTCGATGGAGTGAAGCACACATCACGTTCCCTTCGAGGCATGAACCATTTAGGCTCCGGGCACGTCCTCATGAACACCGGCAAGCCAGCCGGGAGGGCCGACCACCGATACGAACGCGAATCCGTACGACACAGAGACACGCACTACGGCACATTCGCCGCCAACCGGCAGCAGCCGGCCGCCTCGGAAAAGATTTTTCGAGGAAAAGCCACGAGCGGGAACGTTTTGGGGCTGGTTGGATGTTGACCCTGGTACGACAGCTCGTCGAGCTAGAGAAGAGGCGACGTGACTACTGTTCTGACCCCCGCGAGCCCACTGACGGCCGCCGATCGCTGCGACCGCTGCGGCGCCCAGGCATACCTGCGCGTCGTCCTGCTGAGCGGCGGAGAACTGCTCTTCTGCGCCCACCACGGCCGCAAGTTCGAGCCGGAACTCAAGAAGATCGCCGCCGAGATACAGGACGAGACGGAGCGGCTGACCGCTCCGGCGAGCACTCCCGACGAAGAGCGCTGACACCTCGCGTCCGACGACGAGCTAACTGGCACAGGCCGGCGAACGGGCGACCGCCTCCGCTACGGAGGACGGTCGCCCGTCTCGCGTTCCCGGCGGTGCCCAGGGCCGCTCAGAGCCCGTCGGACGCCCCTGCTGCCGCCTTCCGGCCCTGTGGCCACCCGAGGGCACGCAGGACCTCTGAGACGCGCGTGTAGACCCCCGGGCTGCCCGCCCAGCCGCAGCCGGCCCCCCAGGACACGAGCCCTATCAGCCGCCCCTCGGCGACCAGCGGCCCGCCGCTGTCCCCCTGGCAGGCGTCGCGGCCCCCGGCCACCTCTCCCGCGCACAGCATCGTCTCGGCGCGGTAGGTGCCCTCGGCACCGCCCGGATATGCCCGCTCGCACTGCGCGTCCGGCTGTACCCGCACGCGGGCCGCGTGCAGACGGCCGGCGTAGGCGCCGGACCCCGTGGTGTCCCCCCAGCCGTAGACCGTGGCCGGTGTACCGGCGCGGTAGGCCGGGTCCCCCGCCCCGGCCATGGCTATGACCGAGCCCGGCGGCAGCGGCTCGGCCAGGCTGAGCACGGCGAAGTCGCCGGAATTGGTGGCGCCGTCGTAGCCGGGGTTCACCCAGGCGTCGCGTACGGCGATCTCCTGACCGCTCTCCGCGAGCAGCTCCGTACGCCCCGAGATCACTCTGAGGTCGGGCACCCGCTCCGGCGGCGCCCCCAGCACCTCCTGGTCCATGCAGTGGGCCGCGGTGAGCACGGTGGTCCGGCCGACCGCCACTCCCCCGCAGAACTGCCCCGCTCGCGTACCTCCGAACCGGTCACGGCTGGACAGTGCCACCGTCCACGGACTCGCCGAGACGTCGACAGGGTAGCCGCCGACGACGATGCTGTCGGCGGCCGCCGGGACGGCCGAGGCCAGCGGTATGACGGTCCCCACGGCCGCGAGGGCCAGCGGCCGGGCCAGGGCCCGAGCAAGACGACGTCGCATACGCGCTCCTCACACTGGGGTGATCCTGAAGCACCCAGAGTGATCGACCGTGCTGAGGCGCGCACCCGCGCGGCAGCGCCGAGGCCCGGCTCCCGTCTCGGGAGCCGGGCCTCGGCGGACGTGCGCGACGGCGGTGTGCCGTGGCGGCCGGGACTAGTCGAGGTAGTCGCGCAGCACCTGGGAGCGCGAGGGGTGCCGCAGCTTCGACATCGTCTTGGACTCGATCTGGCGGATGCGCTCACGGGTGACCCCGTACACCTTGCCGATCTCGTCGAGGGTCTTCGGCTGACCGTCGGTGAGACCGAAGCGCATGGAGACGACGCCCGCCTCGCGCTCGGACAGGGTGTCGAGGACCGAGTGGAGCTGCTCCTGCAGCAGCGTGAAGCTGACCGCGTCGGCCGGCACGACCGCCTCGGAGTCCTCGATGAGGTCACCGAACTCGCTGTCGCCGTCCTCGCCCAGCGGGGTGTGCAGGGAGATGGGCTCGCGGCCGTACTTCTGGACCTCGATGACCTTCTCGGGGGTCATGTCGAGCTCCTTGGCCAGCTCCTCCGGGGTGGGCTCGCGGCCCAGGTCCTGGAGCATCTGGCGCTGCACGCGCGCGAGCTTGTTGATGACCTCGACCATGTGCACCGGGATGCGGATGGTGCGGGCCTGGTCGGCCATCGCGCGGGTGATCGCCTGGCGGATCCACCAGGTCGCGTACGTGGAGAACTTGTAGCCCTTGGTGTAGTCGAACTTCTCCACCGCGCGGATCAGACCCAGGTTGCCCTCCTGGATGAGGTCCAGGAAGAGCATGCCGCGGCCGGTGTAGCGCTTGGCCAGGGAGACCACCAGACGGAGGTTGGCCTCCAGCAGGTGGTTCTTGGCGCGGCGGCCGTCCTCGGCGATGATCTCCAGCTCGCGCTTGAGCTTCGGGGCGAGCTTGTCGGCGTTCGCCAGCTTGTCCTCGGCGAACAGACCCGCCTCGATGCGCTTGGCGAGCTCGACCTCCTGCTCGGCGTTGAGCAGGGGGACCTTGCCGATCTGCTTGAGGTAGTCCTTGACCGGGTCGGCGGTGGCGCCGGCGGCGGCGACCTGCTGGGCCGGCGCGTCGTCCTCGTCCTCGTCGGAGAGGACGAAACCGGCGTTCTCGGTGCCCTCGGGCTCGTCCGCCGCCTTGGTCTCCTCGATGACCTCGTCGTCGGCCGGCGCGTCGTCGTCCTTCTTCGCCGTGGTCTTCTTCGCGGCCGTCTTCTTGGCCGTGGTCTTCTTGGCGGCCGTCTTCTTGGCCGTGGTCTTCTTGGCGGCCGCCTTCCTGGCGGGCGCCTCCTCCTCCGCCTCGGCGGGGTCGGCGGCGGGCGCCGCCGGCGTGGCGGAGGCGGTGGTCTTGCGGGTGGTCGCCGTCTTGGCCGCGACCGTCTTGGTGGCGGTGCGCTTGGCGGGACTCTTCGCTGCGACGCTCTTGCGGGTGCGCTTGGGCTCTGCGGCACTGACCATCAGCGTCACACCCTCTTCCTCGAGGATCTGGTTGAGGCTGCGCAGTACGTTCTTCCACTGAGTGGCCGGAATCTGGTCAGCTTCGAAGGCCCGACGCACGTCATCGCCGGCGATCTGCCCCTCAGCCTTTCCCCGCTCAATGAGAGCCATGACAGAGACGGACTCGGCGATCTCCGGCGGGAGCGTACGGGATGTGCTGGCCGACACGAACAACCTCTCGGAACGTTGATAAACGGCTTCCGGCCCCGTCCACAGTGGACAGGGGCCGACCGCCGGCTTGGGGATGGGCCGACGGCGCGGGCGGGGGCCGGGAAGATGCACAGCGCCATGTCTGGCGTCCGTATTCCCTCCGCGGCTGTCACCTCTTAGGTCATCGCGTTCCCCCCGGGAGCGTTACGCCCAATCCGCGTGGCCCGAGTCACACCCCGTACGCGATCAAAAAGCAGCACACAAGGACAAATGTGTTCACCCGGGGGCGAGGGGGTCGTCTCGTCGGGTCCGCGCCCGCCCTTCTCTGCGTCGGACCCTGTGGGATCGGTCGACGATCCCACAGGGTCCGGCGGGAGGACGGCTCACCGGTGGGGCGCTCGCCACAGGAGGGGGATGGCAGGCCCGCACCGCGCCGTCCGCGGAACGCGGTCAGTGCTCGCGCGGAGCGGGCACCACGCGTTCCACCTCCGGGTGGACGGTGAGGAGCTGCCGCATGGCCGCCTCGGCAGCGGCGCCGTCGCCGCCGGCGAGGGCGTCGAGGATCCGGGCGTGGTGCGCCAGCGAGGCCTCGGTCGGTCGCTCACAGCCCGTGACCGGGCTGCCCGAGACCTGGAGCGCGGCGGACACGATGCCGGAGAGGTGCTCCAGCATCCGGTTGCCCGCGACCTGGATGAGCAGGGAGTGGAACTCCGCGTCGGCACGGGCGAACGTCAGCCCGTCCCCCTGCCCCAGCGCGTGGCCCATGATCTCCATCATGTCGGACAGGCGCTGCTGGACGTCCTCCCGCCCGTGACCGGCCGCCAGGCGCGCGGCGAGCGGCTCGATCGTCCAGCGCAGCTCGCCGAGCTCACGGCGCTGGTCGTCGCGCTGGGGCCCGAAGGCCCGCCATTCGATGATGTCCGGATCGAGGAGGTTCCAGTCGCTGACGGGGCGCACCCGCGTACCGACGTTGGGCCGGGCGCTGACCAGGCCCTTGGCCTCCAGGACGCGGAGCGATTCGCGGACGACGGTGCGGGAGACCTCGAAGCGCTGGCCGATCTCCTCGGGAACCAGCGGGCGGTCGGCTCCGAGGTCCCCGGAAACGATCATCTGCCCCAGTTGCTGGACGAGTTGGCCGTGCAGCCCACGCCCGCGGCTGCCCGCGGCGCGGCGGCCCACACGGCCGAGCTCCGGGTCCGCGCCGTCCCAGACAGGGGCCCCGGCGCGGTCGGGGGCGGGGGCCTCGCCATACGGGTAGCGGTCGAGTTCGCCCGGGTTCGCGAGGCCGGAGTCGGCGGAGCGGGCGGCGGTCATCATGGTGTGCGCAAGGGTACTCACGCATCCTTTGTCGGCGCCGTTTCCAACTCCCTTGAGGTCTTTGGTGAAAAGCACACGAAAGGGTGATCGCTCACCCCGTCGCACTTGACGCCTTATCGGAAAGAAACGCGCATCCGGTGGGGAGTTGTGAGCAGAGACAGCCCGATGTGTTCTTAGACGGTCGTCATCGGACCCTGCTCCGCAGGCCGGTGAGCAGGTACGCGCAGAGCAGCACGGCCAGCGACAACGTCAGCGCCCCACCCACGGGTTGGGCGACCAGCCGCAGTACCGCGTCGAGGTGGCGCTCGCCGCCGAACGGCCACCGCAGCGGCAGCCCTTCCCGCAACCGCTCGGAGAACGGGGCGGGGGTGCGCCCCGACGGCCGGTCCAGCACCTTGTGCACGAGGGGCACGACGAGGAGGGGCACGGCGACGACCGCGGCGACGCCGGCGGAGGTGGACCGGAAGACGCCCGCGGCCAGTACGCCGGCGCAGGCGCACCCCGTCACCAGGGCGAGCCAACCGGCGCTCAGCGGCAGCCAGTCGGCGGGGATCTCCACCAGCTCGGGTCCGTAGACGAGGTAGAGCAGCTCGGCGTCGCAGCCGACGGTCAGGACCGCCAGCACCACGGCGGTGGCCGAGGCGACGAGGAGTTTCGCGGTCAGCAGCCCCAGTCTGCGGGGCACGGTGCCGCGGTCCGCCGCCAGCGCGGGGTGGCGGAACTCGTCGCCGAAGGACAGGGCGCCGAGCAGTCCCGCGCCGAGGGCGGCGGGCGGCAGCGGCAGCTGAGCCGGCCAGGCGGCCAGCAGCCGCGGCTGCGGGGTGTGCCCGACGCGCGCCAGCAGCACGGCGGTGAGGGCGGACACGACGAGCACGCCGGCCGCGACGAGGAAGCCCGTGCCGACACCGGTGGCACGGCGGATCTCGTAGCGGACGGGGCGCAGCGGCCGGGGTGCGGGACGGACCGAGATGGGAGGCGGCAGCTGCTCCCCGGCGGGGTGCGCCCGGTCGCCGCGAGGAGCGCGGCCGGCCCGCCGCCATCCGCGCCGGGCTTCCTCCCCCGCGTCCTCGGCGCCGGCCTTCTCTTGGAGGTCCCGGTCACCGGGCACGGGCGTGAGGGAGGCGACGGTGGCCCGCCCGCCGGGGGCCGGCCGCCGGTCGTCCGCCGCGGGCCCCGGGCCGTCCCCCGCCCCCTCCGCCGCACCGGCGCCGGGCCCCATGTCGCCCACCTCGTCCGCGAGTCGGTGGACGACGATGCCGTTGCGGAACGCGGTCTCGCCGACCTCCGCGCAGGTACTGCCGTAGACGCACAGGCGGTTGCCGCCCTCCCGCACCACCTCGACGGACCGCTGCGCGGAGCGGGCCTCCTGGGCGAGCAGCACGGACAGGCGCGCGGCGTGCGGGCTGCGGACGGCGACGCGGGGGCGCAGCCGGGTGCGTGAGAACTCCGCGGCCTGCTGGTCGGCGACGACCTTCCCGCCCTCCAAGGTCACCACGTGGTCCGCGGTCCGCGCGGTCTCCTTCGGGTCCGTCGTCGTGCACAGCACGGTGCCCCCGTGGTCCGCGTGCGCCCGGAGCATGCCGTGCAGCCAGCGCCCCTCGCCCGCGGACAGTCCGCGCGCCGGGTCGTCCAGCACGAGCGTGTGCGGGTCCGGCAGCAGCGCGCAGGCGAGCCCCAGGCGGCGGTCCATGCCGCGCGACAGGGTGCCGAGTCGTTCGTCGCGCAGGCTCACCAGCCCCACGGCTTCGAGTACTTCGTCGGCGCGGCGCCCCGGTAGGCCCGAAGCGGCGCAGAGCATGCGCAGATGCCCGCGTACGGTGCGCGCGGGGTGTCCCGGGACGTCGCCCAGCAGTACGCCGACCTCGTGCGCGGGGTGGGGGATGCGGTGCAGGGGGCGGCCTCTGAAGTAGGTGATGCCACGGCCGCGTTGAAGTTCGAGCATGAGCCCGAGCACCGCCGTCTTGCCGGCTCCCGGTGCTCCGAGCAGTGCGGTGACGCGGCCCGCGTGCGCCTCGAAGGAGACGTCGTCGACGGCGGGCGGAAGCTCCCTGCGGGGGCTGCTGGTCAGTCCGATGGCCTGGATCACCCGATGCAAGATAGCGTGCCATATGGGGTTTTTCGGGCATCGCGCGGCTCACCGCGGACGGAGGAGTACGCGCTCACCGGCCCGTTGGCCGATCGCCCCGCGGCGCCGGACGGTTCCGGGGTCAGACCTCGGGGCGCAGCATTGGGGGGTTGAGCAGGGTGGCCCCGCCGGCCCGGAAGAGCTGGGCGGGGCGGCCGCCCTGCCGGGTGGTGGTGCCGCCGGTAGGGACCAGGAAGCCGGGCGTGCCCGTCACCTTGCGGTGGAAGTTGCGCGGATCGAGCGCCACGCCCCAGACCGCCTCGTAAACCCGGCGCAGCTCTCCGACGGTGAACTCCGGCGGGCAGAACGCCGTCGCCAGCGAGGAGTACTCGATCTTGGAGCGGGCGCGCTCCACCCCGTCCGACAGGATCCGGGCGTGGTCGAAGGCGAGCGGCGCCACCGGCTCGCCGTCCCTGCCGTAGTCGTCCTGCCGCAGCAGCTCCTCCACGGGCGCCCAGCGCGCGTTGCTGGCGTCACCGCCGGCCCGGGGTGCGGGCAGGTCGGGAGCCAGGGCGAGGTGCGCCACGCTGACGACGCGCATCCGGGGGTCCCGGCCGGGATCGCCGTAGGTGGCGAGCTGTTCCAGGTGGGCGCCGTTGTCCTGGGCGGGGGCGGCCGGGTCGTGCACGCTCAGTCCGGTCTCCTCGGCCAGCTCGCGGGCGGCCGCCTGCGCCAGGTCCTCGTCGGCCCGCACGAAACCGCCGGGGAGCGCCCAGCGCCCCTGGAACGGCGACTCGCCCCTGCGTACCGCCAGCGCGCACAGGGAGTGCCGGCGCACGGTCAGCACGACCAGGTCCACGGTGACGGCGAAGGGCGGAAAGGCTGACGGGTCGTAGGGCATGCCGCGATCATAGTCGTCTCCCTGACGATAAACACTCCCTTCGCCGGTCGTATCGATGGCTGATCCACTTCGTTCCGGACCGGCTCGCGCCCCCGGCTCGCAGCCGCCCCTCCCCCGCCTCCCCGCTGCCCGGTGCCGGTGGGCGAGCGCAGGTCACAGGGCCGAGGACGCCGCCCGCGTCCGGGCCGGTCCGCGCGGGTCCGGGCAGGGCCGGGCGCGGCCGCCCCTCGTGCGGGGCGGCCGGAGCGGGCGGCCGACGGCGGCCGGGGCGGTCCGTCCCCGGTCTCACTCCCTTGCGTCACTGCCCGGGCGGCCGGTCCGCGCGTCGTCGGATCCCGGTCCGGGCGTGCCCGCGACGCCTCGGCGTGCGCCGCCCGCCGCACCCCGGCCGGGGTGCGTACTCGCCGCCGACGCCCGCGGGCGCGGCAGCCGGGCGCCCGGCCCGCCGCCCTCCGCACGCGTCCGCCGCGGTGACCCGCCGCCCGCTCCGGACACGCGTGCGCGGTGCCGGCGGGGCGGGGGAGGCGTGCCGGGACGGGGCACCGCGGGCGCGGCGGTCAGGGATCCGCGGCCGTCCCCCGGGGCGGGGCCCGCCGGGCGGTCGGCCAGAGGTCCGGGGCCGTCCTCCGCCGGGGGGCCCGCCGGCCGGTCGGTCAGGGGTGCGTGACCGTCCCCCGGGGCCGGGCCCGTCGGTGGCCCGGCGGGCTCCCCGGGCGTCGCCTGCCCGCGGTCCTCCCGTTCGGTGCGCAGGCAGCGGCGGACCGTCTCCGGGTCGAGGCCCTCGTTGCACGCCTGGTGCAGCAGCCGGGCGAAGAGGTAGTCGGGGTCGGCGCCGAGGGCCATGGCGAACGCCTCCCGGGCCTCCAGCTCGTCACCGGTGGACCAGGCGACCCACCCGGCGAGCGTGAGGGGTGCGGCGGCGTGTTCGCCGTACGGTCCGACGCAGCGGCGGGCCAGGGCACGCCACAGGCGCAGGGCGGGTCCCGCCTCGGCGCCCTCCATCCACTCCGCCGCGCGGTCGCGGGTCGTCCGGTCCTGGAGGCCGAGGATCAGCGTGGCCGCCTCGTCGTGCCCGAGCAGGTCGTCGTCGCGCCGGTCCGCCGCAAGGGCGTCGGACGCCGGCGGGGCGCCGGCGAGGCGGGCCATGACCCGCTCGGCCAGGCTCAGCGCCTTGCCGGCCACCTCGGAGCGGCCCGCGGCGTCGAGGATCCGGGGCACCAGCTCCATGCCGGCGTCGTCCAGCGCCTTCTGCTGTGCGAGCACGGTGGAGTTCTGCCGGGGAAGGAACCGGGCGCGCAGTTCGCGCAGCGAACCGCGGATCTGGAGTCCGGCGTACGCCGCGGCGGCGGCCAGCACCGAGGTGCCGGGCAGCCCCATCGGCGTCCCCTCGGCCGGGCAGCAGCCCTCGTCGTCGCAGCAGTACGACCAGAAGCGGCCGCCCGAGACGCACAGGGCCTCCACCACCGGGATGTCCAGGGCACCGCACTCCAGGCGGAGGGCGTGCGCCAGCGGACCCAGTCGTTCCTTGACCCGCCGGCCGGTTTCGCCAGGACCCGGCTCCTGACAGAGGAAGACGACCATCTGTTCCGGCCGGGCGCCCCTGCGCTCGCTGCCCGCCACCAGGCCGTGCGCCAACTGTCGAGCCGCGGAGGGCCAGTCGTCCGCGCCGGCGGGGATGCCGAGCCGGGCACGGCCGCCGAACCGGCCGCGGCCGTCCTTGTCGTGCAGGGCGACGAGCACGATGCTGTCCTCGGGCCGGTGGCCGAGGAGGTAGGGCAGGGCGTCGGCGAGTTCCGCGGGAGTGCGCAGGGTGACCTGCTGCTCGCCGCCGTGGCTGTCGTACGCGGTGCGGGCGAGGTCGTCCGGGAACGGTGTGCGGTCCCGCCCGCACCCGTCGCGCTCGGAGATGTCGCTGTCTTCGGGGGAACCGGTCGTCCCGCTCTCGTTCGTCATGCCTGGACGATCTCGCGAATCCCCGCATTCCGGTTCTCCCTGTGGATAACTCGCATCAGGGACATGCCACTCATGCCCGCTCGGCCCCGCCCGGGCGCGGCCGGCCGCCCGCGTCCACAACGCGACGGGCCGGATGTCGGTGCCGTCCTGTTGTATGGGACCCATGGAGCACACGAACAACGCGGATCTCCGGGCCGACGCCGACGCGGTCCTCGCCCGTCTCGTCGGGGACGCCTCGGGCGAGGCCCGGCTGCGCGAGGACCAGTGGCGGGCCATCGAGGCGCTGGTCGCCGACAAGCGCAGAGCCCTGGTCGTGCAGCGCACCGGATGGGGCAAGTCCGCCGTCTACTTCGTGGCCACCTCGCTGCTGCGGGCGCGAGGCAGCGGCCCCACCGTGATCGTCTCCCCGCTCCTGGCGCTCATGCGCAACCAGGTGGAGGCCGCGGCCCGCGCCGGCATCCGCGCCCGGACCATCAACTCCTCCAACAGCGAGGAGTGGGACGCCATCCAGGAGGAGATCGCCGCGGGCGACGTCGACGTGCTGCTGGTCAGTCCGGAGCGGCTGAACAACCCGGACTTCCGCGACCAGGTCCTGCCACGGCTCTCCGCGGCGACCGGACTCCTCGTGGTCGACGAGGCGCACTGCATCTCGGACTGGGGACACGACTTCCGCCCGGACTACCGCCGGCTGCGCACCATGCTCACCGACCTTCCCGGGGGCGTGCCCGTGCTCGCCACCACCGCCACCGCCAACGCGCGCGTCACCGCCGACGTCGCCGAGCAGCTCGGCACGGGCGGCTCCTCGGACGCGCTGGTGCTGCGCGGCCCGCTGGACCGGGAGAGCCTGAGCCTGAGCGTGCTGTCCCTGCCGGACGCCGCCCACCGGATGGCCTGGCTCGCCGACCACCTGGACGACCTCCCGGGCTCGGGAATCGTCTACACGCTCACCGTGGCCGCCGCCGAGGAGGTGACCGCCTTCCTGCGGCAGCGCGGTCACACCGTCGCCTCGTACACCGGCCGCACGGAGAACGCGGACCGGCAGCAGGCCGAGGAGGACCTGCTGGCCAACAAGGTGAAGGCCCTGGTGGCCACCTCGGCACTCGGGATGGGCTTCGACAAGCCCGACCTGGGCTTCGTGGTCCACCTCGGCTCGCCGTCCTCTCCCATCTCCTACTACCAGCAGGTGGGCCGCGCCGGCCGCGGTGTACGGCACGCCGAGGTGCTGCTCCTCCCCGGGAAGGAGGACGAGGCCATCTGGGACTACTTCGCGTCGCTCGCCTTCCCCTCGGAGGACCTCGTGCGCCGCACGCTCGACGTCCTCGCGGGAGCGGACCGGCCCGTCTCCCTGCCGGCCCTCGAGCCGCTGGTCGAACTGCGCCGCTCGCGGCTGGAGACCATGCTCAAGGTGCTCGACGTGGACGGGGCGGTGAAGCGCGTCAAGGGCGGCTGGACCGCCACCGGGCAGCCGTGGACGTACGACGCGGAGCGCTACGCGTGGGTGGCCCGTCAGCGCAAGGCCGAACAGCAGGCGATGCGCGAGTACGCGGCGACCACGGAATGCCGGATGGAGTTCCTGCAGCGCCAGCTGGACGACGAGGGCGCCAAGCCCTGCGGGCGCTGCGACAACTGCGCGGGCGCCCGCTACACCGCCGACGCGTCCGAGGCGGCGTTGGCGGCGGCCCGTGTGGACCTGGGCCGGGCGGGCGTCGAGGTGGAGCCCCGGCGGATGTGGCCCACCGGGCTCCCGGCGATCGGCATGGACCTCAAGGGCCGCATCCCGGCCGGGGAACAGGCCGCGCAGGGCAGGGCGCTGGGCCGGCTGTCCGACATCGGCTGGGGCAACCGGCTGCGGCCGATGTTCGCGCCGCAGGCGCCGGACGGGCCGGTGCCGGACGACGTCGCCCGGGCCGTGGTCGGGGTGCTGGCCGACTGGGCCAAGGGCCCCGGCGGGTGGGCGGCGGGAGCGGCGGACGCCCGGCCCCGGCCGGTGGGGGTGGTGACCCTCGCCTCGCGCAGCCGGCCCCGGCTGATCCACTCTCTGGGTGCGCGCATCGCGGAGATCGGCCGACTGCCGCTGCTGGGATCGGTGGCGTACACGGACGA
Source organism: Streptomyces pilosus (assembly GCF_014649835.1). Taxonomy (GTDB): domain Bacteria; phylum Actinomycetota; class Actinomycetes; order Streptomycetales; family Streptomycetaceae; genus Streptomyces; species Streptomyces pilosus. Next base: position 544,596 of record NZ_BMTU01000004.1, read on the forward strand.
GGCGCACCCCGCCTCGCGGAGCAACAGCGCCCAGCGCCTCAAGGCCCTCGACGGAGCGCTCACCGTGCCCGACGACCTGGCGGACGCGCTCGCACGGGCCCAGGGACCGGTCCTTCTCGTCGACGACTACACGGAGACGGGCTGGACCCTCGCGGTCACGGCGCGGCTGCTCCGGCGTGCCGGTGCACAGGCTGTACTGCCGCTGGTGCTGGCCGTACAGGGCTGACGGTTCGGGGCACCCCGCGGGTGGGGATATTAACCGTGGAACACCCGATACCGGTCCCCTGCCCCAATTGCTCGTTGCCGCATCCAAGTTCGACAGGAAGAATTGACGTACGCACCCGCACGGCTCGCCCGCCGATCAGGTAGGGCTCTGTTGCGTGCGCGCTCCCCCAATCCGTCCCCGCCCGCAGTCCGGGCGTAGCCGAAGGGAGGACCGTGACCTTCGGATTCGCTCCGTCCTCGGCGGCATCGCTGTCGACGCCCGCCGCTTCCGCCACCCGTGTGCTCGAGCCTGCGGAGTGGGCCGCCGCGGGAATCCCGCTGCTGCGCAGTCCGCGCGAGGTCGTCAGCGGACTGCACGCCCGGCATCGTCCGGGTCCCGCCACCGCGGTCGTCGCCGTGCTGGATCCGGACGAACGCGTGCGGGCGAGCGCCTCGTTCACCCGCCGCACCACCTCCGCGGACGGCTGGATGCTCCGCAACGTGCTGCTGGCCCAGTTGCGCCGGGTCATCCCGCACGACCTGCGGCGCCGCACCCCGGTGCGCACCGCCGTGCTGCTCTACTGCCGTGAGGGCGACGCGCGTTGGACCGAGGAGGACGGCGCGTGGATGTGGGGGCTGCGGGACGCCTGCACGTTGCACGGGCTGCGCTGCGGGGCCTACATCACGCTGACCCGTGACGGCTGGCAGGTGCTCGGCGAAGGGCGTGGCGGACGCCATCCCAGCGCCGGTTCGGCACCGGAGCCGTTCGCCATGTCCGAGGCACCGCCCCGGATTCCGCGCACCGGCGGTGCCGCCTCGGAGGTGCTGCGCCGCGCGGCGGCCCGCTGACGCGAGGTGCTGCGCCGCGCGGCGGCCCGCCGACGTCGCGCGGGCGCCGTCCGGACGCCCGGAGCCGCGCGAGCGCGCGAGACGGGTGGCGGGACGGCGTGGGCCGGACGACGGGCGGGAGCGCAGGCGGTGTCGGCCGCCCGCACCGGCCGGCCCCGGGCACACCGGGGCGCCGGCCGTGCGAACGCCGCCTGCGCGGCGCTCGCGCCACCGGCCCGGTCTCCGGGCGGCCGCGATGGCGCCGGATCAGGCAGCCGTCCCCAGCATCGAGTTGATCCGCTGCGGGTCACCGCAGACGATCAGCAGGGCGCCGGCGCGGGTGTGCGCCGCCGACAGGGCGGAGACGGCCGCGGACTCCGGACCGCCGTTGACGGCGACCACGACGACCGGCCGCGCTCCCGCACGGCTCGCGATCTCGACGTCCGCGTAGAAGACGTCGTCGCCGGAGTCGTGCTGGGCCCAGTAGGACGCTTCGCCGAAGGACAGTTCGTGGGTGGCCCACGGGTGTTGCTCGCCGGTGGTGATCACCAGGACGTCGCCGGGGGCACGCCCCGAGTCCAGCAGCAGGTCCACCGCTTCCTCGGCGGCGTCGAGCGCCCCCTCGGCGGAGGCCGGGATCAACTGGATCTGCGGGGTGGTCGGGGTGGGTACGGACTCGGCCGCCGGGGCCGGCTTGGCCGCGGGGGCCGGCTTCGCCGTGGGGGCCGGCTTGGCCGCGGGGGCCGCGTCGCGCGGCGCGCGCTGCGCCGGCGGAACGGGCCGTGGCGGACCGGGACGGCCGGGACGCGGCGGAGCCGCGGGGCGGGGACCGGGTACGGGGCGGGGGGTCGACGCGGTGCGGGGACCCTGGGCACTCTCGTGAATCTGAGGCTCCTCGGGAATGAGAGGCATGAGCTGATTTTTATCAAACGTTGGTACGACACGCGCCGCCGGGTGGGCACATGAGTACGAGTGGCAGGTCAGAAGTCGAAGCCGAGCTGACCCTCGATCTCCGGAACGCGCCCGTCGGCCCAGCTGCGGACCTTCTTGAGGTGCCGCCACTGGGGCAGCGCATCAAGATACGCCCACGACAACCGGTGGTACGGAGTGGGGCCCCGGACCTCCAGTGCGGCCCTGTGCACGGGTGACGGATACCCGGCGTTGTCCGCGAAACCGAAGTCTGCATGGTCGGCGCCCAGTTCGGCCATCATTTTGTCGCGCTGAACCTTGGCGATCACGGAGGCGGCCGCGACCGCCACGCACGACTGGTCGCCCTTGATGACGGTGCGGACCCGCCAGGGCGACCCGAGGTAGTCGTGCTTGCCGTCGAGGATCACCGCGTCGGGCCGGACCGGCAGCGCGTCCAGCGCGCGGACCGCCGCCAGCCGCAGCGCAGCGGTCATCCCCAGGTGGTCGATCTCCTCGGGGGAGGCGTGACCCAGCGCGTACGAGGTGACCCAGGTCCGCAGTGTCTGCGCGAGTTCGGTGCGCCGCTTGACGGTGAGGAGCTTGGAGTCGGTGAGCCCCTGCGGGGGCCGGCGGAGTCCGGTGACCGCGGCGCAGACGGTGACGGGGCCGGCCCAGGCACCGCGCCCCACCTCGTCGACACCCGCAATGATCTTCGCCCCGGTCGTGGCGCGGAGAGAGCGCTCGACGGTGTGAGTAGGTGGTTCGTACGGCATCGCGCCCTTAGCGTACGCCGCCCGCGTCGGCGTGCGACACCCCGGTCCCCGGTGAGGACCGGGGTGCGCCCGGCCGACGGGTCAGCCGTCGGCGGGCCGCAGCAGCGGGACCATCAACTGGTCGATCATCTCCTCCAGATCGATGTCGGCCAGTTCGCTGCCGCACATCTTCGACCGGTACATCATCATCGCCGGGACCGCGTCGAAGACGTAGCCGTTGGCCGCGTCCGCGCGCACCTCCCCGCGCTCGATCCCGCGCTCGATCACCTCGCGCAGCATTCTGATGGTCGGTTCCACGACCCCGTCGAAGATGACGGCGTGGAAGCGCTCGGCCTGCGTGCTGTCGCACTCGTAAATGACCGAGCGCACCGCGAACCCGGAGCGGGAGAACATCGCGTCGCGCGCCCGTCGGCACAGGTCGAGCAGGTCCTCGCGCACGCTCCCGTGGTCCGGCACCGCGTCGAACTGCGGCAGCCCGGCCCGCAGGGCGTCGGCGACCAGGTCCTCCTTGGACGGCCAGCGCCGGTAGACGGCGGCCTTGCCGGTCTGGGCGGCGGACGCGACGCCTTCCATCGTCAGGCCGTTCCAGCCGACCGTGCTGAGCTGTTCCAGGGCGGCATCGAGGATCGCGCGTTCCAGTACGGCGCCTCGGCGACGGGAAGCGGCCGTCTGAGCAGGGGACGCCGCCCAGCTCGAAGTAACCATCTGACTCTCTCCAACGAGCAGCGGAAACGGGCATTCGGGGATGAAGAACACGCCGCGCGGCGACTGAGGGGGACACGCCGGACGACAACTCCTTGAGTGAACGCTTGCGTTCACTGTCAGGGACTTCTACCGTGGGCGCAACAGTGAACGCGAGCGTTCACTGAAGCCTTCGTGGGGGACCCATAGTGACAACCTCTCCTTTGATCCATGACCGGAAGCCGGGTGCGGCCCGCCGGGGCGGGCGCCCCGGCATCGCGCTCGCCGTCATCGCGGCCTGCCAGCTCATGGTGGTACTCGACGCGACGATTGTGAACATCGCGCTGCCGCACATCCAGAACGCTCTCGAGTTCAGCACCACCGACCTCACCTGGGTGGTCAGCGCCTACACACTGACGTTCGGCGGTCTGCTCCTGCTGGGCGGCCGTGCGGGCGACATCCTCGGCCGCCGCCGGGTCTTCATGAGCGGCATCCTGCTGTTCACCCTGGCCTCGCTGCTCGGCGGGTTCGCCCAGGAGCCGTGGCAGCTGCTGGCGGCGCGCGTGCTCCAGGGCGTGGGCGGTGCCATCGCCTCGCCCACGTCGCTGGCGCTCATCACCACCACGTTCCCGGAAGGGCCCGAGCGCAATCGGGCCTTCGGCGTCTTCGCCGCGGTCTCCGCGGGCGGCGGCGCCATCGGACTGCTCGCGGGCGGCATGCTCACCGAGTGGCTCGACTGGCGGTGGGTGCTCTTCGTCAACGTGCCGATCGGCCTGCTGATCGCCGTCCTGACGCCGATGTACATCAACGAGTCCGAGCGGCACTCCGGCCGCTTCGACATAGCCGGAGCGGTGACCTCCACCGCCGGTATGGCCTCCCTCGTCTACGGCTTCATCCGCGCCGCGGAGGAGGGCTGGCGCGACGGCCTGACCATCGCCTCCTTCACGGCCGCCGTGGTCCTGCTGGTCGCCTTCGCACTGATCGAGTCCCGGGCCAGGGAACCGATCACCCCGCTGCGCATGTTCACCGACCGCAACCGCGCGGGCACCTACGTGATCATGCTCAGCCTGGCCGCGGCGATGTTCGGCATGTTCTTCTACATCGTCCTCTTCGTGCAGAACGTGCTCGGGTACACCCCGATCGAGGCGGGTCTCGCCTTCCTGCCGGTGACGGTCGTGATCGCGCTCGGAGCGGGCCTCTCGCAGCGGTTCCTGCCCGTGTTCGGCCCCAAGCCGTTCATGCTCGCCGGCTCGGCGCTCGCCGCGACCGGACTGGCCTGGCAGACACTGATCAGCTCCGACAGCTCCTACGTCACGGGCATCCTCGGCCCGATGCTGGTCTTCGGCTTCGGCATGGGCCTGAACTTCGTGACGCTCACCCTCACGGCCGTCTCCGGGGTGGCCCAGCACGAGGCCGGCGCGGCGTCCGGCCTGCTGAACGCCACCCAGCAGGTGGGCGGATCGGTGGGCCTTGCCCTCCTGACCACGGTGTTCGGCACGGCCAGCAGGGACGAGGCGGAGAAGCAGGTGCCGGCCTTCCTCGCCGAGGGGACGGCCGAGCAGAAGGCGGAGTTCGCGCGGACGCAGCAGCTGCCCGCGCCCTGGGGGCACGAGGTGCTCGCGCAGGGCATCTCCACGGCCTTCGTCCCCGCTGCCGCGATGGCGGTACTCGCCGTGGCCACCGCGTGGTTCGTCATCCGGGTCCGCAAGAGCGACCTGGAGGCACTGTCCGGCACGGCCGGACCCGGCATGGGCTGAGCGGCGGTTTCCGCGGGCCGGGCCCGGCGGACCTCCGGCCGGCGTCACGGGGGCCGGCCGGAGAACGCCGGGCCGGCCCGCGGGACACGGCACTCCGGGGTCCGGGGCGAGCCGGACGGCGAGCCACGCCTCCGAGGTCATAGGACCCGCCCCTCTCCGCGACCGACGACACCCGCAACGACCCACCCGCACGGGCCGGATCTCCAGCCTCACCGAGTGGTTGACCGGACAACGACCGGTCGGTCACGGAGGGTTCCCGGGACACACGGAGCGTCCCGGTCCGGTGCTCGGGGACTCAGAAGGCGGCCCGCGTCCACTCCGGCAGCGGCTCGACCCGGCCCGCCCATTCGGCGGGCGGCGCCCCCGCCTTGCCCGCGGCGACCACCCCTCCGACGATCGCGCAGGTCGTGTCGACGTCCCCGCCCACCTGCGCGGTCGTCCAGAAGGCCCGCTCGTAGTCACCGAGGGACCGGGCCGCCGACCAGAGCGCGAAGGGCACCGTGTCGTGGGCCGTGGTACGCCGTCCGCAGCCCAGCACGGCCGCGACGGTCGCCGCGTCGGCGTAGTCGAGCATGTCCCGGCCCCGGCGCAGACCCGCGCCGACGGCACTCCTCGCCGGCACCAGTGCGATCACCCCGTCGAGCAGGGCGTCCGGGGCGGGCGGTCCGCCCGGCGCGGCGGCGAGCGCGGCGGCCGCGGCGACCGCCATGGCGCCGACCACGGCCTCACGGTGCTGGTGGGTGGGGTAGGCGGAGATCTCCGCCTGGTGGGTGGCCTGCTCCGGGTCGTCCGCGTACCAGGCGCCCAGCGGGGCGATCCGCATCGCGGCGCCGTTGCCCCAGGACCCCTGCCCGTCGAAGAGCGCGGCGGACAGCTCACGCCAGTCCCCTCCCTCGCGGACCAGGCGCAGCAGCCGGTTGACCGCGGGACCGTATCCCCGGTCGAAGTCGTGGTGGTCGGCGAAGGAACGCGCCAGGGCGTCCTGGTCGATCCGGTGGTGCGCGGCCAGGACGGCGACCACGGAGCACGCCATCTCGGTGTCGTCGGTCCACTGCCACTCACCCGGGGGCAGCTCCCGGCGCTTGAGCAGCGGGTAGTTCACGGGCACGAAGAACTGGGAGCCGAGCGCGTCCCCCACGGACAGTCCGCGCAGGCTGGCCAGGGCGCGCTCCAGGCGCCCGGCGGAAGAGGAATCAGCGGTCATCGCCCTGCCACTCTATCCGTGCCCCCGTGTCTATCCGGTGATCCCGTACGGTTCCGGTTCGCGCCAGCGTTCGAAGGGCCGGTCGAGGGTGTACTTGCCGTTCTCCCCCAGAACGAGCATCCGCATCTCGGCGTTCCCCGGGTTCGACAGCGACTCGAACTCCGCCACCGACCAGTGGAACCACCGCATGCAGAACAGCCGCATGGCCAGCCCGTGGGTGACGATCAGGACGTTCGGCGGATGGTCCGGGGCCTCGAAGCTGCGGAAGAGGCTTTCGAGGAAACCGCCGACCCGGTCGTAGACGTCGGCTCCGGACTCACCCTGGGCGAAGCGGTAGTAGAAGTGCCCGTACGCGTCCCGGTACGCCTTCTGCAGGCGTACGTCCTCGCGGTCCTGCCAGTTCCCCCAGTCCTGCTCGCGCAGCCGCGGTTCCTCGCGCACGCGTATCTGTGCGGGGTCGAACCGGAAGGCGCTCAGTGTCTGGTGCGTCCGCCGGTACGGGGAGACGTAGACGCTGACGCGCTCCTGGCCGAACAGGGTGCGCAGCCGCTCCCCCGTCTCCTCGGCCTGCCGCCGGCCCCGCTCGGTGAGGGCGAGGGCGTGGTCGGGTTCGCGTTCGTAGACGGAGTCATCGACATTGCCCGTCGACTCGCCGTGCCGGACAAGGACGATGCGCCGTGGTCGTGCCATGCCAAGACCCTAGATCGGGTCACGTCCCCACGGGCAACTCGTGCGGGCCCCGTACGGCGTATGTCACACATGCTCCACACCGTGCACACTCCGGGAGTGACCCGGCCCACCCGCACCGGGGGCGCGCCGTCCGCTTCCCGGGTTCAGACCGTCCAGGCCGCTTCCATGTCGACGACGTCTCCCGCCAGGGCCGCCACGTCGGCCTCCGTCTGCGCGCGCAGGGCGAGCCGCTCGATCCGCTCGGTGCGGTACTTGCCGTGCTCGGCGGCCGAGCGCCACATCGACAGCACCAGGAACTCGTGCCCGGGCGCCTCGCCGAACAGCCCCCGGACCATGCCGGGCGAGCCGGCCATCGCCGGGTTCCAGACCTTCTCCTGCATCAGCACGAAGTGTTCCGCCCGCTCCTCGTGGACCCGGCACAGGGCCACCCGGAGCAGGTCGGCGTCGGTGAAGCGCGGCTCGAATCCGGTCTTCACGTCGAAACGGTGGTCGAAGAGCCTGACCTGGGCGTCCTTGAAGGTGCCCGACTGGGTCGAGGCGAGCCGGTCGTGGGAGCGCGCCATGAAGGAGTCGTAGAAGGCGCGGCTCTCCCAGAAGGAGAAGATGTGCGCCACGTCAGGCCGTCCCCGGCTCCAGCCCCCGCCCTGCCCCCGAAACCCCGGCTCCCCCAGAAGCCCCGCCCACTTCCGCTGCCCCCGCTCGAACCCGCGGCGGTCCACCACGGTGCAGCGAATCCACTTGACCAGCACCGCGCCATCGTAAGGCCCCGGGGCGTGGCGTCGGTCACCCTCGGCGGGACTGCTTCGCGACGCCTGTCGTCGCGCGCATGGCAGGATGGACAACCTGCCACGAACGCCCGGCAGTTGGGGTGAGCCGGGCAGGACGGTCACGGGAAGGGGAAGACTGGTGAACGGCCTCAGCAAGGGCTTCGGAAAGGTCGAGATCGCATTGCGGTGGGACCCGAGTCCGTCGGGTGAACCCTCCACCGACCTGGACCTCGTCGCCGCGCCCTATCCGGCGGGCGACCCCCACGGTGATCCCGCCTACGTGGTGCACTTCGACAGTCGCTCTCCCGACGGCACCATCATCCTCAACCGGGACAGCAAGGACGGTCAGGGCTTCGGCTACGACGAGGTCATGACGCTGGAGCTGCACCGGCTCGACGAGCGGTACGCGCGCGTGGTGGTCGGGGTGGTGATACAGCAGCACCGGACGCGGCGGACCTTCTCCGACGTGGGCAACCCGGGTCTGCGCATCCGCGAGGGGTACACGGTCCTGGCCGAGGACGACTTCGGCGGTGTCCCGGGCGCCACGGCGGCGACGGTCGCGGAGTTCGTCCGCGAAGGGTCGGGCCCGTGGGAGTTCCGCCCCGGTGTCCAGGGCTTCGACGGCGACCCGGTGGACTTCTCCCGCGCGATGGGAACCGCCCGCCGGGCCTGACGGCGCGAAGGCCCGGGCCCGGCGGGCCCGGGCCGGGCGGCCGCATGCCGCGGACCGGGGTGCCGGAGGTCCGGTGCGCCCACCCGCGGCGGGCACACGGACAGCCCGCGGGTCCCCCGCTCACGGCCGCCCGTCGCGGAAGGCGCGCAGATCGAGTTCGGGCGCCATGGAGTCCGCCCGCCACACCATCCGACGGTCCCCGGCCGCGAGGCCCTCCCGGGCCACGCCGCACCGGTCCGCACGGTCGGTGACGGCGAGGCAGGACCCGCGGACCCGGTCCCGACCCGCCTCGGTCGCGGCGTCGCCCTCAGCGGCGGACACGCCGAGGGCGGTGGCGCCGGAAACCGGCCCCACCGCCCTGGCCGGGCGCCGTCACGCCCGGACTGTGACCGGTGTCAGCTGCAGCCGCTCGTCGAGCCGCAGCCCTCGCAGATGTAGCAGGAACCGGCCCGCTGCATCTTCGTACCGCACGAGAAGCACAGCGGGGCGTCCGCCTGGATGCCCAGCTGCATCTCGACCAGCTCGGCGCTGGTGTGGGCCTGCTTCGGGGCGGGCGCGGCCGCCACCGGCTCGGTCTTCGGCGCGGCGACCGCCTTCAGTTCCTGGGCCAGCGGCGCCGACTGGGCCAGGCCCTCGACGTCCAGCTCGTCGTCGGTCGGCTCGTACGAACCGGTCTCCAGGTGACGCTGACGCTCCTCGGCGGAGTGGATGCCGAGCGCGGAGCGCGTCTCGAAGGGCAGGAAGTCCAGCGCCAGGCGGCGGAAGATGTAGTCGACGATCGACTGCGCCATCCGCACGTCCGGGTCATCCGTCATACCGGCCGGCTCGAAGCGCATGTTGGTGAACTTCGAGACGTAGGTCTCCAGCGGCACGCCGTACTGGAGGCCCACGGAGACGGCGATGGAGAAGGCGTCCATCATGCCGGCGAGGGTGGAACCCTGCTTGGACATCTTCAGGAAGACCTCACCGAGACCGTCGTCCGGGTAGGAGTTGGCGGTCATGTAGCCCTCGGCGCCACCGACGGTGAAGGAGGTGGTGATGCCGGGACGGCCCTTGGGGAGGCGCTTGCGGACCGGGCGGTACTCGACCACCTTCTCGACCGCGGCGCGGATCGTCTCCTCGGCCTTCTCGGTGACCTCGGCCTTCTCCTTCTCCTTGGTCTTCGCGGAGAGCGGCTGGCCGACCTTGCAGTTGTCGCGGTAGATCGCGAGCGCCTTGACGCCGAGCTTCCAGGCCTCGAAGTAGATCTCCTCGACCTCCTCGACGGTCGCCGACTCCGGCATGTTGACCGTCTTGGAGATGGCGCCGGAGATCCAGGGCTGGATCGCGGCCATCATGCGGACGTGGCCCATCGGGGAGATGGCGCGCTCGCCCATGGCGCAGTCGAAGACCTCGTAGTGCTCCGGCTTGAGGCCGGGCGCGTCGATCACGTTGCCGTTCTCGGCGATGTGGGCGACGATCGCCTCGATCTGCTCCTCCTGGTAGCCCAGGCGGCGCAGGGCCTGCGGGACGGTGCCGTTGACGATCTGCATGGAGCCGCCGCCGACGAGCTTCTTGAACTTGACCAGCGCCAGGTCCGGCTCGACACCGGTGGTGTCGCAGGACATCGCCAGACCGATGGTGCCGGTCGGGGCGAGCACCGACGCCTGGGCGTTGCGGAAGCCGTTCTTCTCGCCGACGCGGATCACGTCCTGCCAGGCCTCGGTGGCCGCGGCCCACACCGGGGTGTCCAGGTCGTCCATGCGCACGGCCGTGCCGTTGGCGTCGGCGTGCTGCTTCATGACGCGCTGGTGGGCGTCGGCGTTGCGGGCGTAGCCGTCGTAAGGGCCGACGATCGCGGCGAGCTCGGCGGAGCGCCGGTACGCCGTGCCGGTCATCAGGGAGGTGATGGCACCGGCCAGGGAGCGGCCGCCGTCGGAGTCGTAGGCGTGGCCGGTCGCCATCAGCAGGGCGCCGAGGTTGGCGTAGCCGATGCCGAGCTGGCGGAACGCGCGGGTGTTCTCACCGATCTTCTCGGTCGGGAAGTCCGCGAAGCAGATCGAGATGTCCATCGCGGTGATGACCAGCTCGACGACCTTCTGGAAGCGCTCGGCCTCGAAGGACTGGTTGCCCAGGCCGTCGTCCTTGAGGAACTTCATCAGGTTCAGCGAGGCCAGGTTGCAGGACGTGTTGTCCAGGTGCATGTACTCGCTGCACGGGTTCGACGCGGTGATCCGGCCGGACTCGGGGCAGGTGTGCCAGTTGTTGATGACACCGTCGTACTGGATGCCCGGGTCGGCGCAGGCCCACGCGGCTTCGGCGATCTTGCGGAAGAGGACCTTGGCGTCGACCTCCTCGATGACCTCGCCGGTCATCCGGGCGCGCAGGCCGAACTTGCCGCCCTGCTCGACCGCCCGCATGAACTCGTCGTTGACGCGGACCGAGTTGTTGGCGTTCTGGTACTGGACGGAGGCGATGTCGTCGCCGCCCAGGTCCATGTCGAAGCCCGCGTCGCGCAGGACGCGGATCTTCTCCTCCTCCTTGACCTTCGTCTCGACGAAGTCCTCGATGTCCGGGTGGTCGACGTCCAGGACGACCATCTTGGCGGCGCGGCGGGTGGCGCCCCCGGACTTGATCGTGCCGGCGGAGGCGTCGGCTCCGCGCATGAAGGAGACCGGGCCGGAGGCGTTGCCGCCGGAGGAGAGCAGCTCCTTGGAGGAGCGGATGCGGGAGAGGTTCAGGCCGGCGCCGGAGCCGCCCTTGAAGATCATGCCCTCTTCCTTGTACCAGTCGAGGATCGACTCCATGGAGTCGTCGACGGACAGGATGAAGCAGGCGGAGACCTGCTGCGGCTGGGGCGTGCCCACGTTGAACCACACGGGGCTGTTGAAGCTGAAGATCTGGTGCAGGAGGGCGTACGCCAGCTCGTGCTCGAAGATCTCGGCGTCGGCGGGCGAGGCGAAGTACTTGTAGTCCTCACCGGCCTTCCGGTACGTCTTCACGATGCGGTCGATCAGCTGCTTGAGGCCGGTCTCGCGCTGCGGGGTGCCCACGGCACCGCGGAAGTACTTGCTGGTCACGATGTTGACCGCGTTCACCGACCAGAAGTCGGGGAACTCCACGCCGCGCTGCTCGAAGTTGACCGAGCCGTCGCGCCAGTTGGTCATGACGACGTCACGGCGCTCCCAGGCCACCTCGTCGTAGGGGTGGACTCCCGGGGTGGTGTGGATGCGCTCGACCCGCAGCCCCTTGCCGGTCTTGTTGCCCTTGGCGCGGGAACTCCGTGCCGGACCGCTCGCCGTCTCTGTCATGCCGCCTCCCTGGTACGGGCGAAAACGCCCTGAAGTGCCCCGATTGTTCCCGTGGCACGGTGTTCTGTCTGGTGCTGCGGGCACCACTCACCTGCCCGCAACGCGTCCTCTCATCGCCGCCGCCCGGCCGTTCCCGTGACCTCACGCCCGGGACCGGCCCGCCGGTCAGCCGGCGGCGGGAGCGGGCCGGGGAACCTGGGCAGTTCCCGCGGACCCGCTGTCGTCTTCCTGGCTCCCCGGAACGGCCCCGACGCCGTCCCCGTCGCCCTCGGCGGGCCGCTCCGCCCGCCGGAGTTCCGCGATCGCGGCCTCGAAGTCGTCCAGCGAGTCGAACGCCCGGTAGACGGACGCGAACCGCAGGTAGGCGACGAGGTCGAGTTCCTGCAACGGACCGAGTATGGCCAGCCCCACGTCGTGGGTGGTCAGCTCGGCGCTTCCGGTGGCCCGTACCGCCTCCTCGACCCGCTGGCCGAGCTGGGCGAGGGCGTCCTCGGTGACGGGCCGCCCCTGGCAGGCCTTGCGCACACCGTTGATGACCTTGGTGCGGCTGAACGGTTCGGTGACTCCGGACCGTTTGACCACCATGAGCGAACACGTCTCCACGGTGGTGAACCGGCGGGAGCAGTCCGGACACTGGCGGCGCCTGCGGATCGACGTGCCGTCGTCGGTGGTACGGCTGTCGACGACACGGCTGTCGGGGTGCCTGCAGAAGGGGCAGTGCATGAACTCCCAACCCTCCTCACAGCAGACTCGATGACCTCGCGGGCCCTCAGGGGCCTCACGAAGCAGCACCAGCATAGGCGATCGCGGAGGGCTCGAAGACCCGGGGGACCACAACTTCTGGGCCGCTGCCGCAATCCAACCACTAGATGTGGGGATTGGCTCATACATTCACGCTCTGCACGCGTGTCGCGTACGCACCGGAACGGGACGCCGCGCGACGAGGAGATCCCGCGCCTCCGGCGGGGAGGAGGGGTGCGACTCGGCGCGGAAGCGGGGGCCGCTTCCCGCTCGCGGGGGCGCCCGATGGCAGACTGTGGCGGACAACCCGGAAGGTCATCGCCTCGGCGGTGAAGAGTACAACAATAGGCCTGTTTGTCCGGCCGAAGCGTGGCGACCAATACACCTCGACGAGAGATCGTGTACCCCAATTCGCGTTTTTTCACTCGAACGTGTGTTTGGCGCAACCTTTCGAAAGCAACTACCGTTGTGCTGCAGGGAGACCATCGAGAGGGGCCGACGTGACCACCACCGCAGACAGTGCCGCCATCACTGCCCAGGACCGCTCCCAGAGCCGGCTCGAGCCGGTGCACGCGATCAACGAGACCGTGCACCCCGAGGGGCCCAAGCGCTCCCTGCCGGGCCGACCTCCCGGCATCCGGGCGGACAGCTCCGGGCTCACCGACCGCCAGCGCCGGGTGATCGAGGTCATCAGGGACTCGGTGCAGCGACGGGGCTACCCGCCGTCGATGCGCGAGATCGGCCAGGCGGTGGGACTCTCCAGCACCTCCTCGGTGGCCCACCAGCTCATGGCGCTGGAGCGCAAGGGCTTCCTGCGCCGCGACCCGCACCGCCCCCGGGCGTACGAGGTGCGCGGCTCCGACCAGGCCGCCTCCGTGCAGCCCACCGACACCGCCGGCAAGCCGGCCGCCTCCTACGTACCGCTCGTCGGCCGGATCGCCGCCGGTGGCCCGATCCTCGCCGAGGAGTCCGTGGAGGACGTCTTCCCGCTGCCCCGGCAGCTGGTCGGCGACGGTGAGCTGTTCGTGCTGAAGGTCGTGGGCGACTCCATGATCGAGGCCGCGATCTGCGACGGGGACTGGGTCACGGTCCGCCGCCAGCCGGTCGCGGAGAACGGCGACATCGTGGCGGCCATGCTCGACGGCGAGGCGACCGTCAAGCGCTTCAAGCGTGAGGACGGCCATGTGTGGCTGCTGCCGCATAACTCCGCCTACGAGCCGATCCCCGGCGACGACGCGACCATTCTCGGCAAGGTGGTGGCCGTACTGCGCCGCGTCTGAGCTCAGCGCGGGACCGGCCTCGGCCCCGCTCCCTGACCGGACCCCGGAACCCCTGCGCCGGTTCCGGGGTCCTGTGCTGTCCGGACCGCCCTGCGGACGCCACCGGACGGTGGGGCGCCGCCCGTGACCCGGCGCCCCACCACCGTCACTCCGCCCCGGCCCGCTCCTGCTCGCGGGCCTCCTCCTCCTCGGTCTCCGCCCGCACGGCCGCCGCATCGATGGCGGCCAGCGACTTCCTGACCTGATTGCGGTCCGTGGTGTACCAGAAGTCGGGCAGTGAGGCCTTCAGATAACTCCCGTAGCGGGCGGTGGCCAGCCGCTGGTCCAGTACGGCCACCACGCCCCGGTCCCCCGACGCCCGGACGAGACGGCCGGCTCCCTGCGCCATGAGCAGCGCGGCGTGGGTCGCGGCGACCGCCATGAACCCGTTGCCGCCCGCCTCCTCCACGGCCTTCTGGCGGGCGCTCATCAGGGGATCGTCCGGACGCGGGAAGGGGATCTTGTCCATGACCACCAGCTGACAGCTGGGGCCCGGCACGTCGACGCCCTGCCAGAGCGACAGCGTGCCGAACAGACACGTCCGCGGATCGGCCGCGAAGTTCTTGATCAGCTCGCCGAGCGTCTCCTCGCCCTGGAGGAGGATCGGGAACTCCGGGATGCGCGAGCGCAGCTCCTCGGCGGCCAGCTGCGCGGCCCGCATGGAGGAGAACAGGCCCAGGGTGCGGCCACCCGCCGCCTGGATCAGCTCCGTGAGCTCGTCCAGCATGTCGGCGCGGTCCCCGTCACGGGCCGGGCGGGCCAGGTGCTTCGCGACGTACAGGATGCCCTGCCTGGGGTAGTCGAACGGCGAGCCGACGTCCACGCCCTTCCACTGCGGCAGGTCGTCGCCCTCGGTCCCCTCGGGGCCGAGCCCCAGCGACGCGCCCACGCCGTTGAAGTCGCCGCCCAGCTTCAGCGTCGCGGACGTCAGGACGACGGAGCGGTCGGTGAAGAGCTTCTCGCGCAGCAGGCCCGACACGGACATGGGCGCGACCCGCAGCGACGCCCCGAAGCGGTCGTGGCGCTCGTACCAGACGACGTCCCACTCGGAGCCGTTGGTGATCCGCTCCGCCACGTCGTGCACGCCCTCCACGGAGGCCAGTGCCTGCTTGCGGACCGCGTCCTCGTCCTGGACGGACTTGTCGCGGGTGCCGCCGATCGCGGAGATGACGGTCCGGCACGCGTCGCGCAGCGCCATGAGCGCGTAGCCGAGGTCCTCCGGGATCTCCTCCAGGCGGCCCGGCAGGGCCAGCTCCATCAGCCGCTCGAACCCTTCGGCGGCGGTCTGGAGCTGGTCCGCGGCCTTCTCGTCGACCAGCTTCGCCGCGCGCCGCACCGCCCGGTTGACCTGCCCGGGGGTGAGCTCCCCGGTGGCGACACCGGTGACCCGGGAGACCAGCTCGTGGGCCTCGTCGACGATGAGCACCTCGTGCTGCGGGAGCACGGGGGCGCCCTCGATGGCGTCGATCGCCAGCAGGGCGTGGTTGGTGACGACCACCTCGGCGAGCTTGGCGCGCTCCCGGGCGGACTCGGCGAAGCACTCGGCGCCGTACGCGCACTTCGTGGCGCCGAGGCACTCCCGCGACGACACCGACACCTGCGACCAGGCCCGGTCGGACACGCCCGGCGTGAGGTCGTCCCGGTCGCCGGTCTCCGTCTCGTCCGACCAGTCACGCAGGCGCAGCAGGTCCTGGCCCAGTCTGCTGGTGGGGGCCGCCGCCTCGAACTGGTCGAACAGCCCCTCCTCCTCGTCCTGCGGCACGCCCTCGTGCAGCCGGTGCAGGCACAGGTAGTTGGAGCGGCCCTTGAGCATCGCGAACTCCGGGCGGCGGCGCAGCAGCGGATGCAGTGAGTCCACCGTGCGCGGCAGGTCCCGCTCCACGAGCTGGCGCTGCAGGGCCAGGGTGGCCGTCGCCACCACCACACGCTCCCCGTGCGCGAGGGCGGGCACCAGGTAGCCCAGGGACTTGCCGGTGCCGGTGCCGGCCTGGACCAGCAGATGGGTGCCGTCGTCGATCGCCTCGGCGACGGCTTCGGCCATGGTCACCTGGCCGGGACGCTCCGTGCCGCCGACGGCGGCGACGGCGGCGTGCAGGAGTTCGGGGAGTGAGGGCTTCGTCATAGCGCGACCACCCTACGACCCGGCACTGACATTCGTGCGCTCACGGCGAGGGAGGGGGATGTGATCAAGACGGGCTCTCCTGGATCGGGGCGGGAAGGGGCGTGCCGGGCTCGCGCGGGGGAGCGCTACAGCACGTGGCGCAGGGACCGGTCCCTGATCATGAGGGCGGCCCGCTTGGCCGGCAGGTCGGCCTCGGCGGAGAAGCGGAAGCCCGCCTTGAGGAACGCGGCGACGGAGGCGGTGTTGCGCAGGTCGGGCTCCGCGACGACCCGGGACGAGGCGGGCCGGTGGTCGAGGGCGAGGTCGGCGACGGTCCTGAGCAGGACGCCTCCGAGGCCCCGGCCCCGGTCGCCGGCCGGACCGATGAGCACGTGGAGTCCGGTGTCGTGCGGCCGGGCCGGGTAGTGGCGGGCCAGCGGGTCGAGGTCGGCGCGGTAGACCTCCCAGTAGCTCATGGGCGTACCGCCGAGCAGACCCAGG
The DNA here is from genome assembly GCF_014649835.1 of Streptomyces pilosus. Taxonomy (GTDB): domain Bacteria; phylum Actinomycetota; class Actinomycetes; order Streptomycetales; family Streptomycetaceae; genus Streptomyces; species Streptomyces pilosus. Next base: position 561,034 of record NZ_BMTU01000004.1, read on the forward strand.
TACGGGACGCTGTGACCGTCTCCGGTGAGCTGGGCCCGGACGTGGTCGGCGGTCAGGGCGGGAGGTCCGGCCAGTTCCCAGAAGGCGGCGACGGCCGGGTCGTTCATCCACCGGGTGAGCAGGGGGAGGTCCCGGCCGGCGCGGACCGGGACGAGCCGGAAGGGACCCGCGGGCGTCGTGGCCGGGCCCCAGCCGGCGGGGTCGCGGACGGTCACGGGTGCAGCGGGTTGGCGATGGTGACGTAGACGGACTGGGTGTCGACCGGGCCGACGAGCTCGTCGAGGCCGTGCAGCCGCGTCAGCAGATTGGCCTTGCAGCGCAGGACGGGTGAGTCCAGCAGGAGCGCGGGCAGCGTGCCGCGGGTGCCGGCCGGTCCGGCGGCCGCCTCGGTGAGGAACCGGCGGAAGGCGGCGAGCAGCAGCCGTTCGTCGGCCAGACGCTGGGAGCCGAGGGCGCCGATCAGTCCGAGGACGTTGTTGACGCCCAGGTAGTAGGCGAAGCGTTCGTCGGTGACCGGGTCGGGGACGAAGGTGTCGCTGTGCCCGCCGATGCCGGGCAGCCGGGCGTCGAGTTCGGCGCGCCGCGACGCGCGGAAGTAGTAGCCCTGGTTGTCCCGGTAGCGGCCGCCCGCGGGCCATCCGTCGGTGTCCAGCAGGACCAGCGTGTTCTGCTGGTGGGCCTCCAGGGCGATGCCGGCCGCCGCGTCCAGCCAGAGCACGGGCCGCACCACCTGTTCGAGGTAGCGCAGGAACCACTCGGCGGCGACGGCCCCGGGCGGGCGCCCCGTCCGGAGGGCGAGGCGGAGGACGATCCCGGCGAGCCGGGACCGCATGGTTCCGCCGGGGCGGGGACGCGGCGAGAGCAGTCCGGCGACGCAGGCGACGTCGTCGCGCGGTCCGAACGGGTTGTGCCGGATCATCAGGTCCAGTCCGGGCACCGGATCGCCGCCGGGGCCCTGCACGGCGAGCCAGGCCGGGTCGCGGACGATGTCGAAGCCGGGGTGCGCGGCCCGCCACTGCCGGGACAGTCCGGTGCGCAGCAGCCGGTGCACCTCGACACCCCGGTGGAGTTCCTTGCGCAGGTTCTCCCGGCGGGAGTTGGTGATGCGCAGGGCCAGCGACAGCTTGAGCATGGCCGGGGCGCCGGTGCGGTGCACGGTCCGCACGGAGGAGGTGGGATGCCAGGGTTCGCCGTGGCCGCCGAGGTCGCGGAGCAGTCCGGCGTCCAGCAGTCCGGCGACGTCCGGGCGGTGGCGGAGCCGGCCCAGTTGCCAGGGGTGGACGGGCAGGGCCGCGTATCCGTCGGGCAGGCGGAGGCCGGGGCCGGCGAGCCGTTCGGTCAGGCGGGGTGCGGCGACGGGGCGCCCGCGCTCGGTCCAGGCGGAGTCGGTGGCCAGCAGCGCGGGGGCGAGGGCGAGCCAGTGCAGCGGGAAGGAGCCGCGCAGTTCGGGCGAGTACCGCTCGGCCTCGGCGTCGGAGAGGCCCTCCCGGCTCTTCGGGGCCGGATGCAGCGGATGCCCGAGGACGAGGGCCTGCTCGGCGGCGAGGAACGGGTCCGGGTGGTCGTCGGGGTTCCGGCGCCGGGCGGTGACGAAGGCGGCGACCCGGCGGACGGAGTCGGCGACGCGCGAGGTGAGGCCGGTGCTGTCGACGTCCGCCGCGCGCGCCGGTTCCGCGCCGGCGGCGTGCTCCCCGGCGAGGAGCGCGGCCAGTGCGACGGCGTCCAGGGGCGGGGCGGAGTCCGGGGCGCCGGCCGGGCGGGGCGATCCGAAGCGGTGCGTGCCGGTCGGGGACCAGTACAGCACCGGGACGAGCAGGGTCGTGCCGCTCGCGGGCAGCGGGATCCGCAGGACGTCACCGTCCGGTGGGGAGAGGGCGGACTCCCGTACCCAGCAGCGCAGGAGGTTCTCGCAGGCCGCCGCCTGGGCCGCCCGGTGGGGGTCGGGCTGTTCCAGCGGGCAGGGTGCGCCGCCCCGGAAGCGGGCGGTGCCGGGCGGTCTGCGGTCCTGGTGCGGGAGCGGTGGGTCGGTGCGGTCGGACGGCGCGGGGGGCGTGTGCATGGGGGTCCTCGTGCGGTGGTGGGGGGCGAGGCGTCGACGGGGGTCGGCGGGCCGGGGGCTCCGGGTGCGGAGTGCGGGCCCCACCGCTACCAACACCGGGCCGCTCACCGGGTTACGGGTCGCCCCGGCTTCCCCGGCCGGGCGGGCCGGCCGACCGGTGGCCCCGCGGCCCCGAACCGGCGGAGCTCCGGACGACCGGCCAGGTCAGGTGGCTTGTAGCCTAACCGTTGCCGTTCCGTCGGACGTCCCCCACAGCGAGCGCATAGTGTGTGATGCCGTTCCCGGCGGCCGTGGGAGCGCCCGCGAACTCCGCGCGGTCCCGGGTGTGAGGACGGCCGCAGCACCATGTTCGTTCATTCCAGGGGGAGTCAGATCATGCGATCCATACGGCCGTCGTCCACCGTTCGCCGAGAGGGGCGGGCCCGGCGCCGAACCTCCCCCGTACTGGCCTCCGTCGCCCTCGTCTCGGCGCTCGCCCTCACCGTCACCGCCTGCGGCTCGGGCGACACCGAGGTGAGCGCCGACGCCTCCGCGACCGCCGCCGCCGACGACGGCAAGCTGAAGATCCCGTCCGACATCAGGGACCGGCTCAAGGAGCACGGGATCGACATCGACAAGTGGCGGGACGGCGCCTGGAAGAACTGGGACAGGGACGACTGGCTGCGTGAGGCGCAGGACTACGTCAATCCCATCATCGAGGACCTGTGGAACCCGGACCGCATGCGGGACGCCGAGGAGCCGGAGCAGGAGGTCGACGAGAGCGACATCTCCGGCGACCAGGGGGTGACCGACCCCACGCCGGAGCCGGTGCGGGCGGAGGCCGTCCCGGCGTCGTACCGGACCAACGCGCCCGAGGCCGGGAAGGTGTTCTTCGACTCCCCCGAGGGCACGATGGTCTGCTCGGCGACGGTGGTGCAGGACCCGGCCAACCCGGGCAAGTCCAACATGGTCTGGACGGCGGGCCACTGTGTGCACGCCGGCAAGAAGGGCGGCTGGTACCGCAACATCGCCTTCGTGCCGTCGTACAACGACGCGGGCAGGTCGGCGCAGGAGCTGGAGGGCGCCTCCGAGGAGGAGGTCGCTCCGTACGGTGTCTGGTGGGGCGACTGGGTGCAGACCTCGGACCAGTGGATCGAGCAGGGCGGCGCCACCGGCGGTGACGGCGCCTCGTACGACTTCGCGGTCATGCATGTGACGCCGGAGCAGGGCGGCGACGGCAAGTCGCTGGAGGAGACGGTCGGTTCGGCGCTCCCGGTGGACTTCGCCGCCCCCGCGGTGCCCGACATGGAGGAGATGACGGCGACCGGCTACCCGGCCGCCGCGCCGTACGACGGGCAGACGCTGTACCGGTGCGCGGACAAGCCCGGCCGGCTGTCGCTCGCCGCGAACGACCCGACGATGTACCGCATCGGGTGCAGCATGACGGCGGGTTCGTCCGGTGGCGGCTGGGTCGCGACCGGTTCGGACGGCAAGCCGGCGCTGGTGTCCAACACCTCCATCGGCCCGGTGACCTCGGGCTGGCTGGCGGGTCCCCGCCTCGGTGAGGAGGCCAAGGGCGTGTTCGACGCGGTCAGCGGGAAGTTCGCCGGTCGGTGACCGCCGGTCAGGTCCGGGGCCGCCGCGCACCCGGACCTGACCCGGACACCGGCGCGCGGCGCGCTGTTCGTCGGTGCCACATGAGCGAGACGTACGGCGGCCGGTGACCCGGGCGCACGCGAAGGCCCTCCCCCCGCGACGAGCGGGGGGAGGGCCTTGGCCGTTACCGGGTGGGTCAGCCGGCCGGAGTGGGAACGAACGGCGCGAGTTCCGCCGCGAGCTCCTCGTGCACCCGGACCTTGAGCAGGGTGCCCTCCGCGGTGTGCTCCTCGGAGATCACCTCGCCCTCGTCGTGGGCGCGGGCGACCAGCTTGCCGTGGGTGTACGGCACGAGCGCCTCGATCTCCACCGAGGGGCGGGGCAGCTCGTTGTCGATGAGGGCGAGCAGTTCCTCGATGCCCCGGCCGGTGCGGGCCGAGACGGCGATGGAGCGCTTCTCCACCCGCAGCAGCCGCTGGAGGACCAGCGGGTCGGCCGCGTCCGCCTTGTTGATCACGACGATCTCGGGCACGCCGGTGGCGCCGACGTCCCTGATCACCTCGCGCACGGCGGCGAGCTGCTCCTCGGGGACCGGGTGCGAACCGTCCACCACGTGCAGGATCAGGTCGGCGTCGCCGACCTCCTCCATCGTGGAGCGGAACGCCTCGACGAGGTGGTGCGGCAGGTGCCGGACGAAGCCGACGGTGTCGGCCAGCGTGTACAGCCGGCCGCTCGGGGTCTCGGCCCGGCGCACGGTCGGGTCGAGGGTGGCGAACAGGGCGTTCTCGACCAGGACGCCCGCGCCGGTGAGACGGTTGAGCAGCGAGGACTTGCCCGCGTTGGTGTAGCCCGCGATGGCCACGGACGGCACCTTGTTGCGCCGGCGTTCCTGGCGCTTGATCTCGCGGCCGGTCTTCATCTCCGCGATCTCACGGCGCATCTTCGCCATCTTCTCGCGGATCCGCCGCCGGTCCGTCTCGATCTTGGTCTCACCGGGGCCGCGGGTGGCGAGGCCGCCGCCCTTGCCGCCGCCCATCTGCCGGGACAGCGACTGACCCCAGCCGCGCAGCCGCGGCAGCATGTACTGCATCTGTGCGAGCGCGACCTGCGCCTTGCCCTCTCGGGACTTGGCGTGCTGGGCGAAGATGTCGAGGATCAGGGCCGTACGGTCGATGACCTTGACCTTGACGACGTCCTCGAGGTGGATGAGCTGGCCGGGGCTGAGCTCACCGTCGCAGATGACGGTGTCCGCGCCCGTGTCGAGCACGACGTCGCGCAGCTGCTCGGCCTTGCCGGAGCCGATGTAGGTCGCGGCGTCGGGCTTGTCGCGGCGCTGGATCACGCCGTCGAGGACGAGGGCGCCGGCCGTCTCGGCGAGGGCAGCGAGCTCCGCCAGGGAGTTCTCCGCGTCCTGCACGGTCCCCGAGGTCCACACCCCGACGAGTACGACGCGCTCCAGGCGGAGCTGCCGGTACTCGACCTCGGTGACGTCCTCGAGCTCGGTGGAGAGGCCGGCGACACGGCGCAGGGCCGCCCGCTCGGAGCGGTCGAACTGGTCGCCGTCCCGGTCCGAGTCGGTCTCGAGGCTCCAGGCGACGTCCTCTTCCATCAGGGCATCGGCCCGAAGACCTTCGGGATGGCTGTGCGCGAAACGCTTGGTGTCCTGGGAAGGGGAAGAAGAGGAGGTCATTGGGTCCTTACGTCGTCGGTGAACCGTGTGCGACGGAACCGGTCCGCGGGACCTTCCGTCACTGTGCACAACGTCCGGGCGGCCCGGGAGATTCCCGTGCCCTCGCTGTGCGGACCCGACGATGGTCGCACGGTACGGCTCGTCTCGTCATCGTGTTATTCCCGGCCCGGCCCGGTCGATGCACGGGCGGCACCGGCCGCCCGCGCGGGGCTCGTCCCGCCGGCGGAGGTCCGCCCTCGCGGGTGGCCGGGGCGGCGGAGGCGAGCAGCGCCGTGGCCGCCCTCCGGCGGCGGGACGCGGCTGCCCGCGGCGTGAGCGGCGTGCCCCACGGCTGCCGGCGTGCGCGGGGAGGACGGTGACGGCGCGCTTCCGGCCCACCCGATCGATCCGTCACACCGCTCGGCCGCCCGGTCCGTCAGGCGCCCGAGGTCTGCGGCTGGGCCCTGCTCACGTCGAACACACCGGCCACGTCACGCATGGCGCGCATCAGGGCGGGGAGGCGGGCGGCGTCCGGCAGCTGGACGGTGTAGGTGTGCCGGACCTGCTGCCGGTCCGGCGGTTCGACGGTCGCGGAGACGATCTCGGCGCCTTCGAGGGCCATGGCCTCGGTGAGGTCCGCGAGCAGATGCGGCCGGACGAAGGATTCCGCGACCAGGGTGACCCGGCACTCGGCGCCCTCTCCCCAGCGGACACCGACCTCGGCCCGTCCCACGTCCTTCATCCGCGCGACCGCGGCGCACTGCGCGCGGTGCACGGTCACCGCTCCGCCGCGCACGGCGAACCCGGTCACCTCGTCGGGCGGTACGGGCGTACAGCAGCCGGCCAGCCGGACGGGCGCGCCGGGCCGGTCGGTCAGGACCTGGGCGGCGGCGGGACGGCCGGGCGCGGCCACCGGGACGTCCGGCGACGGCGGCGGGGCGGGGTCGTCGTCGGAGCGGGCCCGGGAGGAGGCGTCCGGGTGCGCCGCGGCCGCGTCGTCCGGTGCGGGGTGTGCGGTCAGCCACCGCTGGATGGCGATCCGCGCCGCCGGGGTGTGCGCGTGCTCCAGCCACTCCCTGGAGGGCTCGGAGGCCGCGTCCTGGCCCATCAGCAGCTGGACGGTGTCACCGTCCTTCAGCACGGTGCTGAGCGTGGCCAGCCGGCCGTTCACCCGGGCTCCGATGCACGCGTGGGCGTCCTCGCCGTACTGCGCGTAGGCGGCGTCCACGCAGGTCGCCCCCTCGGGCAGGCCCAGCGTGCCCCCGTCGGGACGGAAGACGGTGATCTCGCGGTCCTGGGCGAGGTCCTCGCGCAGGGTGGACCAGAAGGTGTCGGGGTCGGGCGCGGCCCGCTGCCAGTCCAGGAGCCGGGAGAGCCAGCCGGGCCGGGTGGGGTCGACGCGCTCGCCGTCGCTCGCGGACTGCTCCTCCGGGGCGGCGTACGGGTTGCCGAGGGCGACGACTCCCGCCTCGGCGACCTTGTGCATCTGGTGGGTGCGGATGAGGACCTCGACCACCTGGCCGTCCGCTCCGGTCACGGCGGTGTGCAGCGACTGGTACAGGTTGAACTTCGGTACGGCGATGAAGTCCTTGAACTCCGAGACGACGGGCGTCAGGCAGGTGTGCAGCTCCCCGAGGACCCCGTAGCAGTCGGCGTCCTCGTTCACCAGCACCAGCAGGCGGCCGAAGTCGGCGCCGCGCAGAGGTCCGCGTTTCCGGGACACCCGGTGCACGGAGACGAAGTGCCGCGGGCGGATCAGGACGTCGGCGGTGATGTCCGCCTCGCGGAGCACCTTGCGCACGTCGTCGGCGACCTCGGCGAGCGGGTCGTCCGCGCGGGCCGCGTTGCGGACGATCAGGTCACGTGTGTGCGCGTACTCCTCGGGGTGCAGGATCGCGAAGACCAGGTCCTCCAGTTCCGTCTTGAGCGCCTGGACGCCGAGGCGCTCGGCGAGCGGGATGAGGACGTCCCGGGTCACCCGGGCGATGCGTTCCTGCTTCTCGGGGCGCATCACGCCGAGGGTGCGCATGTTGTGCAGCCGGTCGGCGAGTTTGATCGACATCACGCGGACGTCGTTGCCGGTGGCGACGAGCATCTTGCGGAAGGTCTCGGGTTCGGCGGCGGCGCCGTAGTCGACCTTCTCCAGTTTGGTGACGCCGTCGACGAGGTATCGCACCTCCTCGCCGAACTGCTCGCGCACCTGATCCAGCGTCACGTCCGTGTCCTCGACGGTGTCGTGGAGCAGGGACGCGGTCAACGTCGTCGTCTCGGCGCCGAGTTCGGCCAGGATGAGGGTCACGGCGAGCGGGTGCGTGATGTACGGCTCGCCGCTCTTGCGCATCTGCCCCCGGTGCGAGGACTCGGCCAACACGTAGGCGCGGCGCAGGGGGTCGAGGTCGGCGTCGGGGTGGTGGGCGCGGTGGGCGTCGACGACGTGCCCGATGGCGTCGGGGAGCCGGTCCCGCGCGGTGGTGCCGAGCAGCGCGGCGCGGCCGAGGCGGCGCAGGTCGAGCCGGGGGCGGGCCTTCCTGCGTGATCCCGTGGGTGCGACGTGACCAGATGTCGCAGGGCCTGGGGTCGCGGGATTCACGGCCTCCGCGTTCATGGGCACCTCCGGCTGCGTGGACCGGCGGACGGTGTGCCCCAGGGCGGACTCGGGCTCAGGGGACGGGGTTCGTCCCCCGTCCGGGCCGGTGCTTGATGCTACCGAGCCGGACCCCGCCGGGCCGACCGCCTCCGGCCGAGCGTGAAACGGATCACTCCATCGAGCGAAGGGCGGGTGGAGGTCGCTTTCACGCCATCGGGTCGGCGGTTCGCCGTGATCCCGAAGCCGGGAGACCCGCCGGCCCTGCGGTTCCGTTACACCGGGTGGGCCGGGGACTGGAAAACCGAGCCCGCGCCCCGGTTCAGCCGAGCGCGTTCTCCAGCCACTCCGTCTCGATCACGCCCTCGGCGACGATCACCGCGGGTCCGGTCATCTCGATCTCGCCGTCGGGCCGTTCGGTGATCACCAGGGTGCCGCCGGGCACGTCCACGGTGTACGTCACGGGGGTGCCGGTGCGGGCCGGGTCGGCGCCGTCCCTGCGGGCGGCGGCCACGGCGACCGCGCAGGCCCCCGTGCCGCAGGAACGGGTCTCGCCCGCTCCGCGCTCGTGCACCCGCAGCGCCACGTGACGCGGTCCGCGGTCGACGACGAACTCGACGTTCACCCCGTCCGGGTAGGCGGCGGCCGGGCTGTAAGGGGGCGGGGTGAGCAGATCGCCCGCGTGGGCGAGGTCGTCCACGAAGGCGACGGCGTGCGGGTTGCCCATGTTCACGTTCCGGGCGGGCCAGCTGCGCCCGCCGACGCTCACGGTGACGTCACCGGCGGGGAGCAGCGCGCGGCCCATGCCGACGGTGATGTCCCCCTCCTTGGCGATGTGCACGGTCTTCACGCCGCCGCGCGTGGCCACCGCGACGTCTCCCGCGGACACGTGCCCGGCGCGCTCGAGGTAGCGCGCGAACACCCGCACGCCGTTGCCGCACATCTCCGCGATCGAGCCGTCGCCGTTGCGGTAGTCCATGAACCATTCGGCCTCGGCCGCCATCGACCTCGCCTCGGGGTGGGCCGCGGACCGCACCACGTGCAGCAGGCCGTCGCCGCCGATGCCGGCGCGGCGGTCGCACAGGGCGGCGACGGTGGCCGGGGACAGGTCGACGGTGTTGTCGGGGTCCGGGACGATCACGAAGTCGTTCTCGGTGCCGTGCCCCTTGAGGAAGGCGATCCGCGTGCTCATTCCTCGATCGTACGGGGTGCCGGTGACGGCGTGCCGCCGCCGGAGGCCGCAGGCCGGTGCCGGTCAGCGGAGCCGGGCGACCCGCCAGACGGCCAGGGCCACCACGGCGGCGACCATCACGGCGTAGGCGGCCACCACCCGCCAGTCGGACTTGCGTCCGGAGCCCCGGGCCGGCAGACCCGGCCAGGTGTGGCCCACCCTGCGGGCGGCCATCATCCCCCAGCCGGCGGCGCAGGAGCAGATCAGCAGTCCCAGCATGGCGATCACGGCACCGCTGTCGCCGAAGTCGAAGGCGAGCGGGAAGGCGAACATCAGGGAGCCGAGCGCGGCGAGCCCGACGATGGGCGCCAGCTGCCACAGGCGCAGCCTGCGCTGCGGGCGCAGCTCCACCTCGACCTCTTCGCCGGCGGTGAACATCTCCTCCGGGGTGGGGCCGTCGTCGGTCACGCCGCCCTGCGTCTCCTCCGGCCCGTCGGGGCTGAGACGGTCGGCTTCCTGCTCCGGCACACCCTGCTCGGTGGTGAGGTGCTCGGTGCCGTGTGCGGTGTCGCGAGGGCCGGCCTCCATCGCCACGCGCCCTCCCAACTAGGACTCCACTTGGTCGATCGAAGCTCGATGATGGCACGGCGTCACAGGCCCCGATGACGGCCTGGGCGTCCCGATGCCATGACGTGATCAGGCTGTAACCGGTCGTTCGACCAATGACAACGCGAGCCGGGGAAGTTCCGCGAGGTCCGCCGCGGCCCCACTCAACCAGTGCACCCGCGGGTCGCGCCTGAACCACGAATCCTGACGGCGCGCGAAGCGCTTGGTGGCACGGACGGTCTCGGAGCGCGCCTCGTCGAGGGTGCACTCCCCGGCGAGTGCCGCGAGCACCTGCTGGTAGCCGAGCGCCCGCGACGCCGTACGCCCCTCGCGCAACCCTTGCGCCTGGAGTGCGCGCACTTCTTCCACGAGGCCCGTCTCCCACATGCGGTCGACGCGGCGGGCGATGCGCTCGTCGAGCTCGGGCCGGGCCACGTCGACGCCGATCTGGAGCGTGTCGTAGACCGAGTCGTGGCCCGGGAGGTTGGCGGTGAAGGGCCGTCCGGTGATCTCGATGACCTCGAGGGCGCGGACGATGCGGCGGCCGTTGCTCGGCAGGATCACCCGCGCGGCCTCCGGGTCCGCGGCGGCGAGGCGCGCGTGCAGCGCGCCCGGGCCGCGCAGCGTGAGCTCCTCCTCCAGGCGGGCCCTGACCTCCGGGTCGGTGCCGGGGAACTCCAGGTTGTCGACGGCCCCGCGGACGTAGAGGCCGGAGCCGCCGACCAGGACGGGCCAGCGCCCGTCGGCGAGCAGCGCGTCGATCCGCTCCCGGGCCAGCCGCTGGTACTCGGCGACCGAGGCGGTGACGGTGACGTCCCAGACGTCCAGCAGGTGGTGCGGGACCCCGCCGCGTTCCTCGGGCGTCAGCTTGGCGGTGCCGATGTCCATCCCCCGGTAGAGCTGCATCGAGTCGGCGTTGACGACCTCACCTCCGAGATGCCGGGCCAGGAAGACGCCCAGATCGGACTTTCCGGCCGCGGTGGGACCGACGACGGCGATGACGCGGGGGGCGGGGGGTGCGCTGCTCACCGATCCAGTCTCCCAAACCTCGCACCCCGCTCTCGAACGGGTTACGTGACGCGGATCCGGCCGGGTCGTTGCCCGTTGCGAGGTTCCTGCCGCCGGATCACGGCGGCGATGCCCCGGGTCACACGAACGGACACACCGGGCCACGCGGGATGTCGCCCGCACGAGTAACGTATGGAGTGGATATGGGCGTTTTTGCACGACTTTTTCAGAGGTCGTCGAAGGCCGGCGGAGAGACACGGGCCGCCGAGGCCCGGGCCGACGCGCCGGCGTCCGGGCCGGCCGCGCAGGACACGGCCGGGACCGCCGAGCCGAAGGGGTCCGACGTGACACCGGAGACCGCCGTGCCGTCGGTGACGGAGGACGGCGGGGCTTCCGGCGCCGAGACCGTCGACATCCCGAAGCAGCAGTCGACCGAGGCCGCCGGCAGCGACGCCGGCGAGGGCGCCCGCACGTAGATCGCCGCGAGGAAGGTACATCATGGGTCTGCTGGACAATCTGAAGGCCAGGATCGGCCCGGCCAAGGACAAGGTCTCCGGGTTCGCGCAGCAGCACGAGGACAGGATCCAGCACGGCCTGGACAAGGCCGCGGAGACCGTCGACAAGCGGACCAAGGGCAAGTACAGCGACCGCATCCAGTCGGGTACGGGCAAGGCCAAGGGCGCCGTGGACCGCTTCACGCACAAGGACGACGCAGGTCCGGGCGGGGAGGGCGGCACGCCGCCGGCCGGATCGCCGCCGCCCGTCTCCTGAGGCCGGGCGGCACACCGGCGGACGGCCGAGGCGCACAGCGGGTGCCCCGGCCGGCCGCCGCCGTCCCGGCGGTTCACGGCCGTGAGCCGGCCTCCGTGGGTCGCCCTAGGACCAGGTGGCCACGATGTAGCCGACTCCGTACGGGGCGTCCTCGTGGAGCAGCGAGCCCTCCAGTGCCGGGTTCCCGGACGCCGCCCCGGCGAGCACCTGCCAGGGGGCCCGGCCGGACACCTTCAGCTCGCGGGCCAGGCCTGTGTCCAGCGCCCGCAGGGCTCCGGTGTCGGCGCGGCCCAGGGCGCGGGCGGCCTCCGCGTCGAAGGGGGCCGCGCGTTCGTCGAGGTAGCCCGGCGCCTTGAGCGTGCGGCAGGCACTGGCGTCGCCCATCACCAGCATCGCCACCCGCTCCGCCCGGCCGGCGACTGCCTCCCCCTCGGCGGCACACCGTTCGGCCGTGAGGGACTCCCCCACGCCGCATCCCTCGACGGGAGCGTCCGCCCAGCCGGTCCTCTCCAGCAGCCAGGCACCGACGGCGAGTCCGGGCGGGAGCTGCCGCCCGGACGGATCCCCGCCCCGCCCCAGCCGTACGTCCAGGCCGACGCCGAAACCGCGGAAGGAACCGGGGGTGCCCTGCGGGTAGCTCTCGGGTCCGGTTCCGGCCGACGGGCCGACCACCACCAGCAGGTCGGGCCGGGCCGCGGCGAGTACCCCGACCGCGTCCGTGCACGCGGTACGCACGGCGTCCAGCTCGGGGGCGGCGCCCGCGGCGACCTCGGGCACGAGCAGCGGCGGGCAGGGGCAGACTGCGGCGGCGACAAGCATGATCAGCAGCCTACTCACCGTGCCCGCGCCGGGCGTGGCGGTTCCGCGGGCGGTGGCTCAGTCGACGGCGCAGCCCCCGGTGACCGCCGGCAGCGGCTCGGGCACGCCCACCTTGGGCAGGCCCAGCAGCACCCCCGCGGGCGGTGCCGCCCGCTGCGTGTTCCGCTTCTCCCAGGCGTCACCCGCGCGGGTGCGGCGCACGTCCAGCACGGCGCCCTCGGCGAGGAGGTGGTGCGGGGCGGCGTAGGTGATCTCGACGGTGACCAGGTCGCCGGGGCGCACCTCCTGCTCCGGCTTGGTGAAGTGGACCAGCCGGTTGTCGGGGGCGCGGCCGGAGAGACGGCGGGTGGCGTCGTCCTTGCGGCCCTCGCCCTCGGCGACCATCAGCTCCAGGGTGCGGCCGACCTGCTTCTTGTTCTCCTCCCAGGAGATCTCCTCCTGGAGGGCGACGAGCCGCTCGTAGCGCTCCTGGACGACCTTCTTGGGGATCTGCCCGTCCATCTCGGCGGCCGGGGTGCCCGGGCGCTTGGAGTACTGGAAGGTGAACGCCTGCGCGAAGCGGGCCTCGCGCACCACGTGCAGGGTCTGCTGGAAGTCCTCCTCGGTCTCGCCGGGGAAGCCCACGATGATGTCGGTGCTGATCGCCGCGTGCGGGATCGCGGCGCGGACCTTGTCGATGATCCCGAGGAAGCGCTCCTGCCGGTAGGAGCGGCGCATCGCCTTCAGGACCGGGTCGGAGCCGGACTGCAGGGGCATGTGGAGCTGCGGCATCACGTTGGGCGTCTCGGCCATGGCGGCGATGACGTCGTCGGTGAAGTCGCGCGGGTGCGGGGAGGTGAAGCGGACGCGTTCCAGGCCGTCGATCGTCCCGCAGGCCCGCAGCAGCTTGCTGAACGCCTCGCGGTCGCCGATGTCGGAGCCGTAGGCGTTGACGTTCTGGCCGAGCAGGGTGATCTCGGAGACGCCCTCGGCGACCAGGGCCTCGATCTCGGCGAGGATGTCGCCGGGCCGGCGGTCCTTCTCCTTGCCGCGCAGCGCGGGGACGATGCAGAAGGTGCAGGTGTTGTTGCAGCCGACGGAGATGGACACCCACGCCGCGTAGGCGCTCTCGCGCCGGGTGGGCAGCGTGGAGGGGAACGCCTCCAGCGACTCGGCGATCTCGACCTGCGCCTCCTCCTGGACGCGGGCGCGCTCCAGCAGGACGGGCAGCTTGCCGATGTTGTGCGTGCCGAAGACGACGTCGACCCAGGGGGCCCGCTTCACGATGGTGTCGCGGTCCTTCTGCGCCAGGCAGCCGCCGACCGCGATCTGCATCCCGGGGCGGCTCGCCTTCTTCGGGGCGAGGTGGCCGAGGTTGCCGTACAGCTTGTTGTCGGCGTTCTCGCGGACGGCGCAGGTGTTGAAGACGACGACGTCGGCCTCGCCGTCGGAACCCTCGGCGGCGCGGACGTAGCCCGCGTCCTCCAGCAGCCCGGACAACCGCTCGGAGTCGTGGACGTTCATCTGGCACCCGTAGGTGCGGATCTCGTAGGTCTTGGAGGGGAGAACGTCCACGGCCGGGCTCCGGTCACTGCTGCTGGTCATGGGTCAAGGGTAGGCGGTCGTGCACGCGGCCCGGGCACGGCCGCCCGCCGCGGGGCAGGTGGTGATCACCGGCCGCGGGCGGGGCTCACGCCCCCTTGCGGAGCCGGGCGGTGATCCGCCGTCCCAGCTCCCGCGTCAGCGGTGCGTCCGCCGTGCCCAGGCCGAGCGCCGCGCCCAGCGCCGCCCCGTGCAGGTCGACCGTGGACTCGGCGAGCTCGGCCAGTTCGCCGGCCCCGGAGCGGCCCCGGCGCCAGGCGGCGGTCAGGGTGCCGGCGCCGGCCACCGCGGCCGGCCACCACAGCAGGCCCAGCAGGACGTAGAGGACTCCCCAGGCCGCGGTGGTGGTCGCACTGTCCAGCGCGGAACGGGCGGCGCGCAGTTCGGCGCGCACCTCCTCCGGCACGGTGAGCCACAGCCGGGGCCAGGCGGAGGTGAGATCGAGGCCGTACTCGAGGTGGACGCGCCGGTCGGTTGCCGCGATGCGGTCACCGATCCAGGTGGGCCGGCACGGCGGCGCCGGCGCGATCCGGTTGCGCCGGGCGGCGAGGGCGTCGATCACCGCCCGGTCCGGTCGGGGGCGTTCGACCTCCTCCGCGTACCGCGCCTGGAGTCGTTGCCAGCGGTCGGCTCTGCGCCGCACCAGCGCGCTGCTCAGCGGGCCGAGCGGGCTCGGCCACCGCCCCAGCCAGACGACGCGGACCGGCACGGCGACGGCCTGGGCGAGCAGGCCGGCCCCGGCGGCGGCCAGCAGTGCTCCCGACACCGCGAGCAGCACCGCCGTACTGCCCGTGCCCCGGACGTCCCGGTTGTACGAGGCGGCCCGGGACAGCAGGAAGTCCACGTCCAGCGCGTGGGTGTGGCGGAGCGTCGCCGCGAGGAGGACCGCGCCGGTGAAGAGCAGGCCGGGCAGGACGAGCGCGGTCAGCCACTTCTCCGCGAGCCGCCTGCCGAGCTCGCTGAGGAACGCCGACATCCGTCAGTCCTCCTCGACGCGGGACAGCCGTACCGCGTCCAGGTCGCACCGGGGGATGTCGACGCCGGGCGCCCGCACCCAGCGCCGGGCGCAGCGGCCGGCCGGGCAGGCGTACACCTCGGCGCCGGTGTGGCCGCCGCCGTCCCAGGGCCACGGCTCGCGGGTGGCGTCGCCGAGGAACAGCAGGCCCAGATCCCTGAGGAGTTCGCTCAGTTCGGGCTCCGGGGTGTCACCGCGGCGGGCCCGTTCGACGAGCCGGTCCACTTCGGCTCCTCGCTCCTCGTCCGCCGCCGCCGTGCGCAGGACGCCGAGCCTGCCGCACAGTCGGG
This sequence comes from Streptomyces pilosus, assembly GCF_014649835.1. Lineage (GTDB taxonomy): Bacteria > Actinomycetota > Actinomycetes > Streptomycetales > Streptomycetaceae > Streptomyces > Streptomyces pilosus. Next base: position 576,182 of record NZ_BMTU01000004.1, read on the forward strand.
CGATGTCGGCCTGAACGGACGGGGTCATGGCCTGCCTTCCACGATCGGCACCGGATACAGTCGGATTATGCCGCTGCCGCTGGCCCGAACTCCCCAGGAGTCCCTGCTTTACATCGAGTTGCACGCCTGCGAGTGCGGTGAGGCCGCCGTCCGGCACGACAGCCACGGCACCGGACAGGGCGACGGCTACTGGACCAGCCACTACGAGCTGACCTGTCAGGGGTGCGGCGCCGGACGGGAGTTCGTCTTCCGCACGCCGGACTGGCCGCTGAACACCGGCGGGTACGGCGGCCCCGAGCCGTCCGAGATCATCGACGCCGGGCAGTGGCTGATCATCGCCGACCTGGTCGCGCGCTCCGTGCCGGTCACCCCGTCCTCCGTCGCCGAGGAACGGGCGGAGCAGCGGCGGACCCTGCAGGTAGCGGTCGACGCGATGGCGGAGATCCTGAAGTTCGTCCCCGGGCAGGAGCGGGTCGTGCCGGACAGCGCGTTCTGGACCCCGGAGGGCCGGGCGCAACGGGACCGGGAACCGGGCCGGTTCCGCCGCGAGCGGCTGCAGGTCGTGCTGGACACCTACCGGAGCGCCCTGGAGCGGCTGGCATGAGCTTCCCCATCGGTGGCAACTCCGGGATGCGCGACCGGCTGCTGGCCGATCTGCGGGAGCGGCTGCGCCGCTACCGCGAGACCGGCGACGCCCAGGTCGTGCTGAGCCACGAGGCCCGCTGGGAGGCGATCGCCCTCACCGGTCCGCACACCGGGGTGGACGTGGAGGCGTACCTGGCGGCCGCCGAGGTGCGCTGGCTCGCCTACCGGCTCGCCGACAAGGACCGCGACCCGCGCACCCGTGACGCGGACCTGCGCACCGCACTGACGCTGTACGGCGCGGTGCTGCGGGCCCCCGACGGCGACCCGGACCTGGTGCCCGCGCCGGTCCGGCTGCTGCTGGAGCAGGCGGGATGAGCGATGCGGGCACCCGGCCGGACGACGACGACCGTGCGCTGACCCAGGAGGACGTCCATCGCGCGGTCGCGCGCCTGGGCGGGCTCTTCGGGGAACCGCAGTACGCCGACGCGGAGGAGGAGTACGCGGCGATCGTCCGGCACTTCGACGACGCGTGCGAGCAACTGCGCGGGCGCGGCCGGGAGCTGGTCGTCGGCTACGGCGAACTGAGCGACGCCTTCCTGCACCACCCCGCAGCCGAGCTCCTCAGCCGGGCGTTGGGCGAGACGCCGTACCTGCGGCGCCTCGACGCCCGCAGGACGCTCCTCCACCTCGGACGGCAGTGGGTGCGCGACGCCGGCTCCGAGGAGGTCGTGGTCGGCCTGGCCGTCCTGCGTCGCATGCTGCTCGACCAGCCGGACGCCGCGGTGCACGCGGCGGAGATCTTCTCCGGGCTCGTCGTCGACCTGCTGGAGCGGGGGCGCTCGGAGCACGACGTGGAGGTCCTCGGCGAAGGACTGCGGCTGGCCCGGGAGGCGGCCGCCCTCGCACTGGCCACATCGCCGCTGCTCGCCGTGACGCAGCGCCAACGCGGCGAGTGCGCCCACGCGTTGTACCGGCTGACCTGGGACACCGGCCACTTGACGGAGGCCCTCCTCGCACTGCGGACGGCCGTGGAGGCGAGCGCGCGGCGGGCGGCCGGCCCCACACCCGACGAGACGCCGGGGTTCCGGTTCGGGGCGGGGGCGGAGGACCCCCGGTACACGACCGGCCGGCTGCGCGCGGAGCCCCTGGCGCTGCTGGCCCGCTGCACGCTCGACTCGTACGCGCTGACCGGCGGCGAGGACGACCGGCGCGAGGCGGTCGCGCTGCTGCGCGAGGCGGTGGACCTCACCCCGCCCGGCGACCCCGGCCTGCCGCACCGGCACGTCCTGCTGGCACGGGCGCTCACCGCGGACCCCGCCGGGCCCGGTCCCGCGCTGCTGGAGGAGGCGGTCCGGCAGGCCGCCGCCGGCCGGGACGCCGACGGCGGGGCGGAGTGGGGCCGGCTGCTGGAACTGCGGTACCGGCACAGCGGCGACGTGCGGCTGCTGCACCGTGCCGTCGACGCCCTGGAGCCGGGCGAGGGCGTGGCCCGGGACGCACGGCTCGCGCAGGTGCTCACGGCGCTGTACGAGCAGGTGCGGGACAGCACGCTGCTGGAGCGGGCGATCGCCCTGCACCGCAGCGTGCTGGCCGCCACACCGGAAGCCGACCGGAGCAGACCCGGACGGCTGGCGGCCTGCGCGGAGGCCCTGGTGCTGCACGCCGAGCGGCGCTCCGACCCGGCGGCGCTGCGGGAGGCCGTACGGTGCTACCGGGCGGCGCTGCGCCGGCCGCCGGCGCCCCACCGCGAGGCGGCGGCCCTGCGCGTCGGGCTGGCCCTGGCCCTGCACCGGCTGGGTGCGGCCGTGGCGGACGCCGCCGGGGCGCGCGCCGAGGCCGTCCTGCTCGGCCGGGCCGTGGCCGCGGACTTCCCCGTGGGACACCCGGACCGGACCGCCGTCCTCGCGTCGCTCGCGCCGGTGCTGGCGTCCGGGCTGACGTCCCGGGCCCGCAGCAGCGGTGCCGAGCTCGAACGCGGCGTCGAGGTCGCCCGGGAACTCGTCGACCGGCTGCCGGAGGCGGATCCGTCCCGGCCGCTGCGTCTGATGGAACTCGGTGTGGCCCTCGGCGAGCGGTTCGCCCGGGGAGGGGACGAGGCCGACCGGCGGGACGCCTGCGCGGCGTTCGCCCGGGCCGCCCGGTCCCCCGTGCTGCCCGCGGTGACCCGGTGTCTGGCCGCACGGGAAGCAGCCGCGCTCCAGGCCGGTGCCGGGAACTGGACCGGCGCGGCGGAGGCGTACCGGCTCGCGGTCGACCTGCTGCCCGGTGTGGCCGTGCGCGACCTGCGCCGGGACGACCAGGAGTTCCATCTCACCTCGTTCGCCCGGCTGGCCTCCGACGCGGCAGCGGCGGTGCTGCGCGGCGGCGGCTCCGCCGAGGAGGCCGTCGACGTACTGGAGCGCGGGCGGGGCATCCTGCTGAGCCAGGCCATGGAGAGCGACGAGGGCGCGGTGCGGGCCGACACCGGGCCCCCGGCGAGCCCGGTGGTCGCCGTCAACAGCAGCGCGTACGGCTGCACCGCCCTCGTGGTCCTGCCGGACGGTGTCGCGCGCATTCCGCTGCCGGACGTCACCGCCCAGGAGATCACCGACCGCAGCGAGGCGTTCACCCTGGCGGTGGAGCTCGCCGGGGGCGGTCATCACCTTCCGGAGCACCGGGTGGCCGCCGACCGGTTCGTGACGCGCACCCTGGGCTGGCTCTGGGACGTCATCGCCGAGCCGGTCCTGGCCGAGGTCCGTGCGGACCGGCTGTGGTGGCTGCCCACGGGAGCGCTGAGCTTCCTGCCGCTGCACGCCGCCGGCCACCACCACGACGGCAGCGGCCGTACGGTGCTGGACCGCACCGTGTCCTCGTACACGCCGACCCTGCGGATGCTGGCCCGGTCCCGGGCGCGGGCGCGCCGGGTGGCGTTGCCTGCCGAGCCCTTGGTGGTGGCGCTGCCCGAGACGCCCGGGGCCGCACCGCTGCCCGGTGTCACGGCGGAGACCGGGGAACTGCTGCGGCTGCGGCCCGGCGCGCGCGTGCTGCACGGGTCCGCGGCCGGCCGGGACGCCACGCTGGCCGCCCTGCGGTCCGGCGGCTGGACGCACTTCGCCTGCCACGCGGTGAGCGACGCGATCGAGCCGTCCGCCAGCCGTCTGCTCCTCGCCGACGGCGCCCTGTCGGTGCTGGACATCGTGCGGCTGCGCATCGAGAACGCCCAGCTGGCCTACCTGTCTGCCTGCTCCACCGCCCGGGGCGGCGCGCACCTCGCCGACGAGGCGATCCACATCGGGTCGGCCTTCCAGCTCGCCGGGTACCCGCACGTGGTGGCGACGCTGTGGCCGATCGCCGACCAGGCGGCGGCGACCGTCGCCGGCACGGTCTACCGGTCGCTCGCGGACGGCCCGGCCGCCGCCGTCCACACGGCCACCCGGCAGCTGCGCGACGCGTGCAGGGGACGCAGTCCGCTGCTCTGGGCCTCGCACATCCACCTCGGGGCCTAGCCCGCCCCCGGGGGCACCCGCCGGTCGGACTCCGGAGGCCCTCCCTGCGGGCCCGTCAGCCCCGCAGGGCCAGGTGGCAGGCGGTGGCTCACAGCACCGGCGCGCACCCGATGCCCACCACGGCGTCCGCGGCGGATGGGGACGGCCGTGTCGGCGTCATCGGCGGAGCGTACGGCGATCACTGCGCCACCCGGGTGACTTTCCCGGGGAGGGTGCCGCCCTCTCGCCCTCGCCGGGCGGCCGGCCGGCCGGTCAGGCCTCCCGGCCCGGTGCCCAGCCCTGCTCCCGCAGCACCCGCGAGACGTCCGGCGCCTCGTAGTGCTCGCCCTTGAGGACCTTGCCGTCGGCGCGCCGGCTCACCCGGCCGCCGGGTCCCCGCTTGGTCATGTTGGACCGGTGGATCTCGGCGATCACGGCGTCGAGATCGATGCCGTGCACCAGCGCCGTCCCGTACGCGACGTAGACCACGTCGGCCAGCTCGTGCGCCAGCCGGTCGAGCGGCCCGGTCACCGACACCTCGGCGACCTCCCGCGCCTCCTCCGCGAGCAGTTCGCCGCGGTGGGCGGCCAGTTCCGGGGCGACCTCGGCCGGGGTGTCCCGGGCGTCCAGCCCGAAGGCGCGGTGGAACTCACGGACCAGGTCGGCGGGCGATGCACTCATGCGGTGACCCTAGCGGCCGCCGGCGGCCGCCTCCTGTGAGCTCCGCCCTGGTCAGCGGGGACCCGGGCTGGCAGGATCACGCGCATGCACGTGCTGTCCCGGATCGGCAGGCGGCGGGCCCTGCGGGGCGCGGCCGCCGCCCTCGTGGCGCTCGGACTGCTGCTGTGGTGGCTGGCGCCCTGGAACCAGGAGCCCCCCGGCGGGACGGTCACGCTGAGCACGGGCACCCGCGCGGGGGTCTACCAGAAGTACGGCGAGCTGCTGCGCACCTCGCTCGGCAAGCACATGCCCGACCTCGAGGTCCGGCTGAAGACCAGCGACGGCTCCCAGGAGAACGTGCGCCGGGTGGCGACCGGGCAGGCCGACTTCGCGATCGCCGCGGCCGACGCGGTGGAGACGTACCGGCTGAACCACCGGCCGGGGGCGGAGGGGCTGCGCGGGGTGGCGCGCCTGTACGACGACTACGTGCAGCTGGCCGTCCCGGCCGACTCGGACATCCGCGGCGTCGCGGACCTGCGCGGCAAGCGGGTCGCCATAGGGCCGCCCAAGTCGGGGGTCCGGCTCATAGCGAACCGGGTCCTCAAGGCGGCCGGTATCGATCCGGAGACGGACATCGAGCCCTCCTCGGACGGCATCGACAGCGGGCCGGGGCGGCTGGGCCACGGTCTGGACGCCTTCTTCTGGTCGGGCGGGCTGCCCACGGACGGCCTGAAGACGTACGCCGAGCAGGCCGCGCTGCGGTTCGTGCCGATCGACGCCGGCCTGGTGGCGGAGCTGCACGAGCAGGGCGGTGCCACGCGCCACTACCGCGCCACCAACATGCCGGAGTCGGCCTACCCGGGCAGTCAGCTCGGTTCCGCCGTCCCGACGATGGCGGTGTCCAACCTGCTGATCACGCGCACGGACGTGGATCCCCGGCTCACCGAGTGGCTGACCCGCATCGTGCTCGCGAGCCGCGACGGCATCGGCGCGCACGTCCACTCCGCCCAGCTGGTCGACGTGCGCACCGCGATCTACACCGATCCGCTGCTGCTGCACGACGGCGCCCGCCGGTACTACCGGTCCGTCAAGCCCTGAGTCTCCGGCTCACCCGCGGGAGCGTTCCTGGGCACGGTCACGGTCACCCGCAGTCCGTGCGGCTCGTGGCACTCGTACGCGATCGAGCCGCCGCCCGCCGCGAGCAGGGCCCGGGAGATGGACAGGCCGAGTCCCGATCCCTTGACGTTCTGGTGGCGGCCGCTGCGCCAGAACCGGTCGCCGACGCGGGTCAGCTCCTCCTCGGTCAGTCCCGGCCCGTTGTCGGTGACGACGACGGTGGCGGTGTCGCCGTTGGAGGAGACGGTCACCTCGACGGTCTCGCCGCCGGGCGTGAACTTCACCGCGTTGTCGATGACCGCGTCCAGGGCGCTGGACAGCGCGACCGGGTCCACCCAGGCGGTGGTGGGCGGGCAGGTGCCGGTCAGCCGGACGCCCTTGGCGTCGGCGGTGGGCGACCAGGCCGCGACCCGCTCGGCGGTGAGGGCGCCGATGTCGGCGACCTGGAGGTCGGCCTCGCTGTGCTCGGCGAGCGCCAGGTCGAGCAGGTCGTCCAGGACCTGCGCCAGACGCTTGCCCTCGGCCTGCACGGAGGCGATCTCCTCGTTGCCCTCGGGCAGCTCCAGGGCGAGCAGCTCGATGCGCAGCAGTAGGGCGGACAGCGGGTTGCGCAGCTGGTGGGAGGCGTCCGCGACGAAGGCCCGCTGCTGTTCCAGGACGTTCTCGACGTTGTCCGCCATCTCGTTGAACGACCGGGCGAGCCGTCTGAGCTCCGGTGGTCCGCCGGCCGCCGCGACCCTGGACTTCAGCCGCCCGGTGGCGATGTCGTGGGTGGTGGCGTCCAGAACGCGCACGGGCCTGAGCACCCAGCCGGCCAGCCGCAGGGCCGCTCCGACTGCGAGCAGCATCGCGGCGGCCTCACCCGCCGCGATGACCAGCCAGCCGTGCAGGATGCGCGCGCGCATCTGCCCGGTGGGCGAGTCGGTGACCACCACCGCGACGACGTCGCCGTCCCGGATGACCGGGGAGGCCACCACGAGGCTGCGCCGCTGCCAGGGCCACACCTGCTCGGGGTCGTGGCTGCGGCGGCTGAGCAGCGCCTCCTCGAAGGCGTCGCGCACCTCGCCCGTGGGGGGCAGGAACCAGTCGGCCGGCGCCTGCGCCATCGGTGAGTCGTTGCGGTAGAAGACGCCCGCGCGGATGCCGTAGACCCGGTGGTAGCTGCGGAGCTCGCTGCTGAGGGTCTCCCGGCGCTCGTTGATGTTGCCGCCCGCCGGGTCGGCGGGCTCGGTGACGAACTGGGCGAGGGCCGCGAAGCGCGCCGTGTCGTCGATCCGGTCGACGACGACCTTCTGCTGCTGCGCGCCGGCCAGGCTGACGGCCAGCGGGACGCCGAGGGCGAGCAGCACGGCCGCCATCAGGACGATGAGCAGCGGGAGCAGACGCGTGTGCACCCGGCCCCGCTACGCCACGGGCGCGACGAGCCGGTAGCCGACGCCGCGCACGGTCTCGATGAGGGCGGGCATGCGCAGTTTGGAGCGCAGGGACGCGACGTGCACCTCCAGGGTGCGTCCGGTCCCCTCCCAGCTGGTGCGCCACACCTCGCTGATGATCTGTTCCCGGCGGAAGACCACCCCCGGCCGCTGGGCGAGCAGGGCGAGCAGGTCGAACTCCTTGCGGGTGAGCTGGACGACCGCGCCGTTCACACTGACCTGGCGGGTCGGCAGCTCGATGCGGACGGGGCCGAGACGCAGCTCGGTCTCCGTGCTGCCCGTGGCCTCCTCGGACACGCTGCGCCGGCTGACGGCGTGGATCCGGGCGAGCAGCTCCCCGGTGTCGTACGGCTTGACCACGTAGTCGTCGGCGCCGAGGTTGAGGCCGTGGATGCGGGAGCGGACGTCGGAGCGCGCGGTGACCATGATCACCGGGGTGCCCGTGCGCTTGCGGATCTTGCCGCACACCTCGTAGCCGTCCTGGTCGGGCAGCCCCAGGTCGAGCAGGACCACGCCGAAGCCGTTGCCCTCGGGGACGAGCGCCTGGAGGGCCTCCTCGCCGCTGCGCGCGTGGGTGACGTCGAACCCGTGCCGCGCGAGGACCGCCGACAGGGCGGCGGCGACGTGGTTGTCGTCCTCGACAAGAAGCAGTCTCACCAGGGCCCCCTTCGGTTCATCGGCCGTTCGGTCTTTCGGTGTGGACTACGCGTGAAGGCGTGTGTCGCACCTTGCAGTCATGCCGATGGAGGAGGACGGCGTCAAGAGGGTTCCGGTTGCGCTTCCGTACCGTTACCCCGCCGAAATCACCCCTGCTCACAAGTGCTACGACAGGTGTCCGATTGCTATCGGATCGTGATGCTCAGATTCCCCTCAGATGTAATGACGCACGTCTGACGGGTTACTACTGTCCTCCGAAACCGAGGAGGACGGAGCCTGAGAGCGATGACCGAAGTATCGGTGGCCAAGGAAGATGTGGCCGCGACCGGCGATCTGGTCGTCCTGAAGAGCGTCAACAAGCACTTCGGCGCGTTGCACGTACTCCAGGACATCGACCTGACGATCGCCCGTGGCGAAGTCGTCGTGGTCATCGGACCCTCCGGGTCCGGCAAGTCCACCCTGTGCCGCACCATCAACCGACTGGAGACGATCGACTCCGGCTCGATCACCATCGACGGCAAGCCCCTGCCCCACGAGGGCAAGGAGCTCGCCCGGCTGCGGGCCGACGTGGGCATGGTCTTCCAGAGTTTCAACCTCTTCGCGCACAAGACGGTGCTCGAGAACGTGACGCTGGGCCAGGTCAAGGTCCGCAAGAAGGACAAGAAGGCGGCCGAGGAGCGGGCGCGTGCCCTGCTCGACCGGGTCGGCGTGGGCGCGCAGGCAGAGAAGTACCCCGCGCAGCTCTCCGGCGGCCAGCAGCAGCGTGTCGCCATCGCGCGCGCCCTGGCGATGGAACCCAAGGTCATGCTCTTCGACGAGCCGACGTCGGCCCTCGACCCGGAGATGATCAACGAGGTGCTGGAGGTCATGCAGCAGCTCGCCCGGGACGGGATGACGATGATCGTCGTCACCCACGAGATGGGCTTCGCCCGTTCGGCCGCCAATCGGGTGGTGTTCATGGCAGACGGTCGCATCGTCGAACAGGCTTCGCCGGATCAGTTCTTCAGCAACCCGCGCAGCGACCGTGCCAAGGACTTCCTGTCGAAGATCCTTCACCACTGACGGCGCACCCCGCGCCCCGAGGACTCGCGTCACCGGCCCTGGACCGGACCGCGTCATTTCACCAGTCAAAGGATGTGCACCATGAAGCTCCGCAAGGTCACCGCCGCCTCGGCCGCCGTGTTCGCCCTTGCCCTGACCGCCACCGCCTGTGGCGGCGACGACAGCGGTGACGGCGGTTCGTCCTCCTCGGGCGGCGGCGAGAAGATCAAGATCGGCATCAAGTACGACCAGCCCGGTCTCGGCCTGAAGACGCCGGACGGCTCCTTCAGCGGCTTCGACGTGGACGTGGCGACCTACGTCGCCAAGGAGCTCGGCTACGAGCCGAACCAGATCGAGTGGGTCGAGACCAAGAGCGCCGACCGCGAGAACGCCCTCTCCCGCGGGGACGTCAAGCTGATCGCGGCGACGTACTCCATCACCGACGAGCGCAAGCAGAAGGTCGACTTCGCCGGCCCCTACCTGCTGGCCCACCAGGACCTGCTGGTCAAGTCCGACTCGGACATCACCGAGGCCACGGACCTGAACGACAAGAAGCTCTGCTCGGTGACCGGCTCCACCTCCGCGCAGAACGTCAAGAACGACTTCGCGCCGAAGGCCCAGCTGAGCAACCGCGGTGGCTACTCGGAGTGCCTGTCCGCGCTGCAGAACGGCCAGGTGGACGCGCTGACCACCGACGACTCGATCCTCGCCGGTTACGCGGCCCAGGACGAGTACAAGGGCAAGTTCAAGCTGGCCGGCTTGAAGCTGAGCAACGAGAACTACGGCATCGGTGTCAAGAAGGGCGACACCGCGACCGTGGACAAGGTCAACAAGGCGCTCGAGAAGATGGTCAGCGACGGTGCCTGGCAGAAGGCCGTCGAGGAGAACTTCGGCCCGGCGAACTACAAGAACGAGCAGGCCCCGAAGATCGGCCAGATCGTCAAGTAACGCGGGACTCCGCCGACGAAGGATCCCCGCGGCCCACGCGGGGATCCGCCGACGTGCCGCCGCCCCCGGCCTGTCCGGCGGCGGCGCGTCCCGTCCGCCCCTTACGTCACACACCCGGAAGCGCGGGAGATCGTGTTCGACTTTCTTTCAAACTATGACGACCCGTCCCTGCTGGGTGCCTTCTGGGTCACGGTGCAGCTCACCGTCTTCTCGGCCGTCGGGTCCCTGGTCTGGGGCACCCTGCTGGCCGCCATGCGGGTCAGCCCCGTACCGCTGATGCGCGGTTTCGGCACCGCCTACGTGAACCTCGTCCGGAACATCCCGCTGACGGTCATCATCGTCTTCACGTCGCTCGGCCTCGCCGACATCTTCGGCGTGACGATGGGCGCCCGGGACGACTTCGACCTCATGTACTTCCGCCTGGCCGTGCTGGGTCTCGTCGCCTACACCGCCGCCTTCGTGTGCGAGGCGATCCGTTCCGGCATCAATACGGTGCCGGTCGGACAGGCCGAGGCGGCGCGGGCCCTCGGGCTGAACTTCGGCCAGGTCCTCAGGCTCGTCGTGCTGCCGCAGGCGTTCCGCTCGGTGATCGGCCCCCTGGCCAACGTGCTGATCGCGCTGACCAAGAACACGACCGTGGCGGCCACCATCGGTGTGGCGGAGGCCGCGTTCCTGATGAAGGGCATGATCGAGAACGAGGCACAGACGCTGCTCATCGGCGCGGTCTTCGCCTTCGGGTTCGTGGTCCTGACCCTGCCCACCGGCCTGTTCCTCAACTGGCTGAGCAAGCGCCTGGCGGTGAAGCGATGACTTCTGTTCTCTACGACACACCCGGTCCGAAGGCCAAGCGGCGCAACCTGCTGCTCTCGGTGCTCTTCTTCGCCCTGCTCGCCCTGGCGCTGTGGTGGGTGTGGGGCGTGATGGACGACAAAGGCCAGCTGGAGTGGTCGCTGTGGAAGCCCTTCACCACGTCCGAGGCCTGGACGACGTACCTGCTGCCGGGCCTGGCCGACACGCTCAAGGCGGCGAGCCTCGCCATGGTCATCGCGCTCCCGCTGGGCGCGGTCCTCGGCATCGCCCGCATGTCGGACCACCGCTGGGTGCGGGTTCCGGCCGGCGCGGTGGTCGAGTTCTTCCGGGCCATCCCCGTGCTGCTCCTGATGCTGTTCGCCAACGAGTTCTTCGCCCGGTCCACGGGCGTCACCAGTGAGGACCGGCCCCTGTACGCGGTCGTCACCGGTCTGGTGCTCTACAACGCCTCGGTGCTCGCCGAGGTGGTCCGGGCCGGCATCCTCTCCCTCCCCAAGGGACAGTCGGAGGCCGCCCAGGCGATCGGCCTGCGCAAGAGCCAGACGATGGGCAGCATCCTGCTGCCGCAGGCGGTCACGGTGATGCTCCCGGCGATCGTCAGCCAGCTGGTCGTCATCGTGAAGGACACCGCGCTAGGCGGCGTGATGCTCGGCTTCACCGAGCTGCTGAACTCGCGCGCCACGCTGGCGGCCAACTACGCCAACGTCATCCCCAGCTTCATCGTGGTGGCGGTCGTCTTCATCGTCCTCAACTTCCTCCTCACCTCGTTCGCCTCCTGGCTCGAGGGCCGGCTGCGCCGCAGCAAGCGCAGCACGGGTGCGGTGCTCGGGGCGGACGACGTCGACGACCTCAACGTGGGCAAGGTGGGCGGTACCTACGGAACCGGTGCGGGCGGCACCGTCTGAGGCAGCGCTGTCGTACGTCACGGGTGTGGCCCGCCGGGATCCGGCGGGCCACACTCATGCCGGTCGCCGGCCGGTCCCGGTGGTGCCGCGGAGCGGTACGCGCCGGGCTCCTGTGAGGAACTGTCGACCTGTGTGACGGACGCCCGCCCCCTTCATGATCGCCACCGGCCTTCGGTCACTTGACGCAAGCACCGGCAATAGGTTGCATACGTTCTGTGATCGTGCACCCTGCTCCATCTTCCTGTTCCACCACGTTCCTTCGGACGTCACTCCGGGCAGGGGGCGCCGCGCCGTGGACCCGGTGATCGTCGTCGGAGCGGGGCCCGTCGGGCTCACGCTCGCACTGGCGCTGGCACGTCAGGAGGTACCGTGCGTGGTCCTCGACGAGGGACCGGGCAAGGACGAGCCCCGTCCGGCGCGCACGGTCGTGCTGCGCGAGGACACCGCCGCGCTCGTGGAGCGGCTGACCGGCGTACCGCTCGCGCATGCCGGTGTCCGTTGGGCCGGATGGCGGTCCGTACGGCGCAAGCAGGTGATGTACGAGGTCGCCTTCGCCGACACCGATCCCGCTCCACTGCACATCGCCCAGCACGTCCTCACCGACGCCCTGCGCACGGCGCTCGCGGGTGAGCGGCTCGTCAAGGTCGCCGTGGAGAGCCGGCTGGACACCATAGAGCAGGAGCCCTCCGGCGTCACCGCCCGCACCCGGGGCGCCTCGGGCACCTGGTGGCGCGGCAGTTACCTGGTCGGCTGCGACGGGCCGCGTTCGACGGTGCGCAAGCTGCAGGACATCCGCTTCCCCGGCCGCACCGCGGTGGAACGTCATGCCGTGGCCGCCCTGCGCACCGATCTTCCCTGGTACGACGAGGCACTGCTGCACCGGTCGCCGCCGTGGCGCACGTCGGGTCCCTCGGCCGGGGAGGTCACCGCGCGGCCGCTGCCGGACGAGGTGTGGCGGCTGGACTGGCTGCTGCCGCCGGGCAAGGACCTGGTCACGCCGGAGCTGCTGCTGGCCCGGATCCGGGAGACCCTGGCCGGCTGGGGCGGCGGCCCCACCCCGCCGTACGAGCTGCTGGACACCGGTGTGCACGCCGTGCACCACCGGCTGGCCCGGCGCTGGCGGGCCAGCCGGGTGTTCCTCGCCGGGGACGCGGCCCATCTGCTCGGCGCGCTGGGCACGCACGGGCTGGACGAGGGACTGCGCGACGCGGACAACCTCGCCTGGAAACTGGCCCTGGCGTGGCACCACGGTCCCCACGAGGCGCTGCTGGACAGCTACCAGACCGAGCGCCGGGCGATCGTCGCCGCCCGGCTGCGCGCGGCCGACCAGGCGCTGCCCCTGCTGCGGGGCGGTGGAGGGCTGCGTTCCTACGTCCCGGGCTCCGCGCGGGGGCACGACACGCTGCTGACCGACGGCCACCTGGGGCGTGGCGCCCTGGGCGCGCCGGGGACGTACGCGGGGTCCCCGCTCGCACCGGGCCCGCTCGAGGGCGCGGCACCGGTCGGGACGGCGCTCGGGGCCGCGGTGACGGACGTGCGGGTCACGGCCGAGGACGGCACGTTCGTCCGGCTGCGGGACCGGCTCGGCCGGGGTGCGCTGCTGGTGGTGCTGATCGCGCCGGGCACGGGGGTGTGGGAGCGCAGGCACTGGGTGTCGGCGGGCATCATGCCCCGGCTGGCGGCGGCGGTCGCGGCGCTTCCGCACCGTGCGGAACTGCTGGTCGCCGAGAGCTACCCGGGAGCGGCGGCCCACACCGTGCTGCTGGTGCGCCCCGACGGTCACCTGGTGACCGCGCTGAACGGGGTCCGCCCGGCGGACCTGTACACGGCCGCGGAGGCGGTGCTCGGCGGTCCCGCCGCGGCGGAGGAGGGCGGGGACGGCGCGGGCGCGCGGGCCGACGCGGGGGCGCGGTCGCGCTGAAGCCGACCGCGGTCTCCCCATCGTCCACATCGTGACGTCGAGTTGATCCGGTGATCGGGCTCGTGGTGTACTCCGCCTCGTGACCGACACCTGCGTGCACCTGTGGCGGAGGGTCCACATGGACCTCGTCCGCTACGCGGGCTGCGTGTGTCGCCCGTCCTGTTGATTCGCCTCTCCCTTCCCGCGTGCCGTTGCCGCGCGCTTTCGCGAACTCTTCCTCAGGACGGTGCACATGTCTGTCTCCTCCCCTGCTCCGGCTCCCGTCTCCGCTCCCTCCGAGGCGGATCTCCTCGACTTCGTACGGCGGATCGCCGCCGACGCCGAACTGATCGCCGCCCTTCCGCTCGACCCCGAGGGGCGCACCTGGGTGCGGCTCGACGGGCCGGGCGGCAGTGAGGCCTGGCTGATCGGCTGGCCTCCGGGGACCGGTACCGGCTGGCACGACCACGCCGACTCCCTGGGCGCCTTCATGACCGCTGCGGGCGAGCTGAAGGAGAACTCGCTCGCCGCGCGGCTGCCCACCGACGGCTGGCGGACGCTGGAGCTGACCGACGGCGTGGACCGGGAGCGCCGGCTGACGGCCGGGCAGGGCCGCGCGTTCGGGCGGCACCATGTGCACGAGGTGCTCAACGAGTCCCCGGACCGGCACGCGGTCTCGGTGCACGCCTACTTCCCGCCGTTGCCGCGGATCCGCCGCTACAGTCGCAGCGGCCGTGTGCTGCGCCTTGAGCAGGTCGAACGTCCGGAGGACTGGCAGTGAGCGGGACGCACGAACAGCCCGGCGACGCCGTCGGGATCGACGAACTGCTGGAGCGGGTGCGCGCCGGCTACGAGCGCGTCGACGCCCCGGACGCCTACCAGGCGGCCCGGGCCGGTGAGGCGCTGCTGGTGGACATCCGGTACGCCGCGCTGCGGGACCGTGACGGGCTCGTCCCGGGCGCTCTGGTCGTCGAGCGCAACGAGCTGGAGTGGCGTCTGGACCCCCGCGGCAGCCATCGTCTTCCCGAGGCCACCGGCCATGACCTGCGTGTGGTCGTGATCTGCAACGAGGGGTACGCCTCCAGCCTGGCGGCGGAGTCCCTCCACCGGCTGGGGCTGCGTCGCGCCACCGACCTGGTGGGCGGCTTCCAGGCGTGGCGCGCGGCGGGTCTCCCGGTGACGCGGACCTCCTGAACGCCGGCCTGGCCACGCCCGGATGAGCGTCGGTCCGGGCGGCAGGTCGTCGCGGCGAAGGCGGGGGCTCCGGTCCGGTCGGTGGTCTCGGCGCCCCGGCTGCTCAGCGGGGGCTGCGGCGCGGGCGTGCTCTGCGTCGGCTCAGACCCCTTCGTCCCCGAGGAAGTCCGTGTCCTCGCCCTCCTCCTCCAGCGCCTGCCGGACCACGCGGAGGGCGAGGCCCTCGGGGTAGCCCTTGCGGGCGAGCATGCCCGCGAGGCGGCGGATGCGCCGGTCGCGGTCGAGTCCGCGGGTGGCGCGCAGTTTGCGGGCCACCAGATCGCGGGCGGTCTCCTCCTCCTGCTCGGAGTCGAGCCGGGAGACGGCCTCCTCGATCAGCGTGGAGTCGACGCCCTTGGTCCGCAGTTCGCGGGCGAGCGCCCGCCGGGCCAGTCCCCGGCCGTGGTGCCGGGACTCCACCCAGGCGTCCGCGAAGGCGCTGTCGTTGATCAGCCCGACCTCTTCGAACCGGGACAGCACCTCCTCGGCGGCCTCGTCCGGGATCTCGCGCTTGCGCAGCGCGTCGGCGAGCTGCTTCCGGGTGCGCGGGGTCCCGGTGAGCAGGCGCAGGCAGATCGCCCGCGCGCGCTCGACCGGGTCCCCCGGAGGTTCCTCCCGCTCCGCCCTCTCCGAGGAAGAGGCGCCTCCGTCCGCCGCGGCCGCGTCACCGAAGGTCCGGCGCCCGCGTCCGCGTCCACCGCGCGGCCCGCCGTCACGCGAGCCGCCCGCCCGTGCGCCTGTGCCGCGCCGTCTGCCGCCGCGGTCGGCGCCCGTGCCGTCGTCGTACGCCGTGTCACCGGCCACGGCCGGGCCGTCGCCGCCGTCGGTGTCCCTCCCCCGTGGGACACCGGTGGCGTCGAACTCGTACTCGGCCCAGTCGGTTCGTCGGGTCACGGGTCAGCTCTTGGCCGCCGCGGCCTTGGACTTGGTGGCCTTGGCCGCCGGAGCAGGTACCGCGGCCGGCTCGGCCGCAGCGGTGCCCGTGGCGTCCGCGGCCGCGTCGGCGGCGGGCTCCTCGGGCCGTACGCCGACGCCCAGCTTCTCCTTGATCTTCCTCTCGATCTCGTTGGCGAGGTCGGGGTTGTCCTTCAGGAAGTTGCGGGCGTTCTCCTTGCCCTGGCCGAGCTGGTCGCCCTCGTACGTGTACCAGGCGCCGGCCTTGCGGACGAAGCCGTGCTCCACGCCCATGTCGATCAGGCCGCCCTCGCGGCTGATGCCCTGGCCGTAGAGAATGTCGAACTCGGCCTGCTTGAAGGGCGGCGCCACCTTGTTCTTGACGACCTTGCAGCGGGTGCGGTTGCCGACCGCCTCGGTGCCGTCCTTGAGGGTCTCGATGCGGCGGATGTCGATGCGCACCGAGGCGTAGAACTTGAGCGCCCGGCCACCGGTCGTGGTCTCCGGGGAGCCGAACATCACGCCGATCTTCTCGCGGAGCTGGTTGATGAAGATCGCGGTGGTCTTGGACTGGTTGAGCGCGCTGGTGATCTTCCGCAGGGCCTGGCTCATCAGACGGGCCTGCAGACCCACGTGGCTGTCGCCCATCTCGCCCTCGATCTCCGCGCGCGGGACGAGGGCCGCGACGGAGTCGATGACGATGAGGTCGAGGGCGCCGGAGCGGACCAGCATGTCCACGATCTCCAGGGCCTGCTCGCCGTTGTCCGGCTGGGACAGGATCAGGTTGTCGATGTCGACGCCGAGCTTCTTCGCGTACTCGGGGTCGAGGGCGTGTTCCGCGTCCACGAACGCGACCTGGCCGCCGGCCTTCTGCGCGTTCGCCACCGCGTGCAGGGTCAGGGTCGTCTTGCCGGAGGACTCCGGTCCGTAGATCTCCACCACCCGGCCGCGCGGCAGACCGCCCACGCCGAGCGCCACGTCCAGGGCGGTCGACCCGGTCGGGATGACCTCGATGGGCTCGTTCGTCCGGTCACCCATGCGCATGACCGCGCCCTTGCCGAATTGCCGTTCAATCTGTGCGAGCGCGGCGTCGAGCGCCTTCTCGCGGTCGGTTCCTGCCATGGGTTCCACCCGATTTGCTTGAGTCGATCGCTTCACGCCAAAGACGCTAACGCCTGCCACTGACAACGCGCCCCGACGCACGTCCGGCCTGTGGATAACGCGGATGCATTCCGGTACCAACCTGGACAGAACATCCGCCGTCGAGCCTCACCGGCCCTCCCATAAGAATGGATGTTCGATTTTCGTGTCAAGCCGCGCCACGCGGGTGCCCCGCAGGGGCGGCGCCCTCAGGAGGCCCCGGCTTCTCCGTCCCGGGGGCGCGGCACACCGGACCGCCGGGCCCACAGGCGGCGGGCACGCGTGAGCGGTCCCCGCTCCCCGCCGGAGCCGCGGTGCCCGTGCACCCGGGGATCGTCCGTGACGTCGTACCGCTTCACGTAGGCGCCGAGAAACGCCTGGAGGGTGGCGACGGCGGGGATGGCGATGAGCGCGCCGACGGCGCCCAGCAGGGCGGTGCCCGCGACGACCGAGCCGAAGGCGACCGCCGGGTGGATGTCGACGGTCCTGGAGGTCAGCTTGGGCTGGAGCACGTAGTTCTCGAACTGCTGGTAGATCACCACGAAGACCAGCACCCACAGCGCGTACCAGGGGTCGACGGTGAAGGCGATCAGCATGGGCAGCGCGCCCGCGAGATACGTGCCGATGGTGGGGATGAACTGCGACACCAGGCCCACCCACACGGCCAGCACGGGCGCGTAGGGGACCTCGAGGAACTCCAGCAGGACGTAGTGGGCGAAGCCGGAGACCAGCGCCATCAGGCCGCGCGAGTACAGGTAGCCGCCGGTCTTGTTCACGGCGATCTCCCAGGCGCGCAGCACCTCGGCCTGCCGCGCGGGGGGCAGCAGCGAGCAGACGGTGCGCCGCAGCCGGGGGCCGTCGGCGGCGAAGTAGAAGGAGAACAGGCCGATGGTCAGCAGCTGGAAGAGGCCGCCGAGGACCTGGGCGGAGACGTCGAGCACCCCGGTGGCGCTGTTCTGCACGTAGTTGCGCAGCCAGTCGGAGCGCAGCAGCCCCTCCTGGATGTCCACCCGCCGCAGCTCGGTGCGGAAGTGCGCGTTGACCCAGTTGATCACCGAGTCGAGGTACTCGGGGAAGTCCTCGACGATCTTGACGATCTGTCCCGCCAGCATCGACCCGAGCAGCGTGACGAAGCCCGCCGAGGCGACCAGGATGCCCAGGAAGACCAGGAACGTGCCCAGGCCCCGGCGCACCCCGCGCGCCGCCATCCAGCTCACCGCGGGTTCGACGGCGAGCGCCAGGAAGAAGGCTATGAGCACGTTGAGCAGCAGGCCGGTGAGCTGGTGGAAGGCCCAGCTGCCCAGCTGGAACACCGCGATCAGCGCGAGCGCGAGCACCATGGCCCGCGGCAGCCAGCGCGGCATGCGGGCGCCCGGCCGGGCCGTGGGGTCCACCGGAGGCCCTGCGGGCGGAGGCGCGCCGGGCGTGGTGGGTTGCTGGGCCGCCGGCCCGGTCTCGTCAGTGGATGCCACGGCTCAAGTCTCACCCACGCCGGCACCGGCCGTCCGCTCCCGCGCGGTCACTGTGACGATCAGCGCTTTTCCCGGGGGACGTCCATCACCGTGCAGACCACCTGCCAGACGTCCTTGGCGTCCCAGCCGGCCGACAGGGCCTCGCTCACCGTGCGCCCGCCGAGCTCGGACATGACATGGTCGCGCGCGAAGGTCTCGGCGTATCCCGCACCGAAGTGCTCCGCCATCCGCTCCCAGAAAACCGTCAACCGCATGCGCCCAGTATCCCGCCTGCGGGGGTGGTCCCCGGCCGGTGCGCCTGCCGGCGCCGCTTTCCGCCTACGGTCGGTCCCATGGCCGACACCGGAGCCGCCCCGCAGCCCCCGACCTCCCTGACGTCCCCGGCGTCCCCGGCGTCCCCGGCGTCTCCGCCGCACGGTGCGCTCGCACGGGCGGAGCGGTTCGTCCGGCTCACCCCGCGGGTGCTCGACCAGCACCTCTTCGCCCACCACTTCCGCGACGGCGGCACGGCTCCGGTGGTCAGGGCGCTGGACGCCTACCGCAACGAGGACGGCGGGTACGGTCACGGGCTCGACCCCGGGCTGCGCGGTCCGGCCAGCCGGCCGCCGCACGTCGCGCAGGCACTGCGGGTACTGGACGCCGTGGGCCGCTGCGACGGCCGGAGCGCGGAGGACGTGTGCCGCTATCTGACGTCCGTCTCCACGGCGGACGGCGCGCTGCCGGCGCCGCCTCCCGCCCGGCGCGGCCGGCCGGACGGGCCCGCCGGGCCGGCCGCGGGCGATCCGCAGGGGGAGCTGCTGGTCACCGGGCCGGTGGTGGGCCTGCTGCACCGCAACGAGGTGTGGCACGCCTGGCTGTTCCGGGCCACGGACTTCTGCTGGCGGGCCGTGGAGGCGCTGGAGAGGCCCCACCCGTGCGAGATCGAGGCCGCCGTGGCCTTCCTGGACCACGCGCCGGACCGCGCCCGCGCGCGGGCCGCCGCCGACCGGCTGGGCGCCCTGCTGCGCGAGCGGCGGATCGCGCCGCCCGACCCGGACGGCCCGCACCCGTACCCGGTCGCCCCGGGTCACACCCCGGGCGGGCACCACCTCCCGCACGACTACGCGCGGACACCGCGCTCCCTGGCCCGCGCGTGGTTCACGGACGAGGAGATGGCACGCTCCCTGGACCTCCTCGCCGCCGCGCAGCAGGAGGACGGCGGCTGGCCCTTCCACGGGCGCCGGTGGGCCCCGGGCCCGGCACTGGAGGCACGCTCGGCGGCGACCCTGGAGTCCCTGCGGACCCTGGTGGCGTACGGCCGGACCGTCGGCTGAGCGGTACCGGCCCCGCTTCCGGCCGGCCGGGTCCCGCTCACCCGCCCAGCGCCCGCACCCCCGCCGTCACGGCGACGGCCGCCGCGATGACGAGGAGGAACGGGGCGCGCAGCATCAGCGCCACGGCCGCGGCCGCCAGTCCGGCCGCGCGGGCGTCCAGGACCAGGCTCCGGCCGTCGGCGAACGCCTGCTGGGCCGTCAGCGCGGCGAGCAGCGCGACCGGCAGCAACGCGGCCAGCCGCCTGACCAGAGGGCGCTCCAGCACCCCGGCGGGCACCAGCAGCCCCGCGAGTTTCACGGCGTAGCAGCCGAGGACGGTCACGCCGATCGCGATCCAGATGTTCACCGTTCCTCCTCCCGCGGTCCGTCCTGGTGCGTCGCGCTCCGGCGGCCCCGCGCCCACAGCACGGCCGGTGCCGCGAGCGCTGCCACCAGCACCGGAACCCCGGCCGGCAGGACCGGCAGCAGACCGAGTCCGAGGAGCACCGCGAGCCCGGCGACGGCCCGTTCGGTGCCGGTCCGCAGCATCGGGGCGAGCAGCGCCAGGAAGACCGCGGGACCGGCCGCGTCCAGCCCCCACGCGTCGGTGTCCCCGATCGCCTCCGCGCCCAGCGCGCCGAACAGCGTGGTGAGGTTCCACAGGACGTACAGGCTGAGCCCGGTCACCACGAACCCGAGGCGGGCGCCGCGCCGGGTGGGCTGCGCGAGCGACACGGCGGCCGTCTCGTCGATGACCCACTGCGCGGCGAACGGCCGCACCGCCCGGGGCAGCGCCAGCAGCTGCGACAGGCGCAGTCCGTAGAAGGCGTTGCGCACCCCCAGGAAGAACGCGCCCGCGGCGGCGGTGAACGGGCCGCCCCCGGCGGCGAGCGCCCCCACCAGGGCGAACTGGGAGGCACCGGTGAACACCAGCAGGCTCAGCGCACAGGTCTGGAGCAGGGTGAGCCCACTGCCCGCCGAGGTCACGCCGAAGGCGAACCCGGAGAGTCCGACGGCGATCCCGACGCCGAGGGCGTCCCGTACGACGGCGCCGTCCGGCCTTCCTTCCGCACCGTCCGACTTCCCTCCCGCGTCGTCCCGTGGTTCCACGCGTGCTGCTGTCCGTTCCGTTGCCACGTCCCGGACGGTACGAGCAGGCCGCCGCCGGCGTCTTGTACGTTCTTGCGCTCGCGCTGGTAGGCGCCCGGGGGCACGCCGACGATCCGGCTGAAGTGCCGGTTCAGGTGCGGCTGGTCGGTGAAGCCCACCGCGAGGGCCGCCTCCGACGGCGCCGTCCCCGCGTCCAGCAGCCGGCGGGCGTGCCGCACCCGCGCGTCGGTGAGCCAGGTGTGCGGCGGCATCCCGTAGGTGTCGCGGAAGGCGCGCAGCAGGGCGAAGGGGCCGGTACCGAGCTCGGCCGCCAGCCGTTCCAGCGCCGGCGGGTCGGCCATCCGCTCCTCCAGCACGGCACGGGCGCGTGCGGCGAGCCGGGCGCCCGCGGTGCGCACCTCGCGGCGCGGCAGCGTGCCCCCGTTCAGCCGGAGCAGCCGGGTGACCGCGACACGGAGCAGCGTGTCGGCGGCGAGCGCGTTGCCCTCGTCGGTGGCGCGCAGCACCTGGTGCACCAGGTGGACGGTGTACGGGTCGTCGAGGACGGGTGTCACGAACCCGGGTGTGCCGCGCAGCGTGGTGGTCTCGGCGGCGATCGCGGCCACCACCTCCGGCGAGGGGTACACCGCTCCGTACCGCCACCCCTCGGGGACGCCGGCCCGGCCGGTGTGCGGGGTGTCGGGGTTGACCAGCGCGAGGGAACCGGCACCCGCGTACTGGTCCCCGCTGCCGTGGTGGAAGACCTCCACCCCGTCGGCTATGGCGGCGATCACGAAGTGCTCGTGCGTGTGCCGGACGAACGTCTTGCGGATGTAGCGGGCGCGCAGCAGGTCGACACCGGGCAGTTCCTCGTACTGCCAGTGCCGCGCTCGTTCCTTGCGCGATTCCGCCATACGGCCATTGTCACGCGGCCCCGGCACCCGCCCGCCCGCGGCCCGGCCCCGCCCGGTTGTCAGTGGCCGGGTGCACGATGGACGCATGGTCAGCGATCCGCACCGGGCCCTCGACGGCTTCTCCCCCGCAACCCGCGGCTGGTTCACGGGGGCCTTCTCCGCGCCCACCGCCGCGCAGGCCGGTGCGTGGCGGGCCATCGGGGAGGGATCGGACGTGCTGGTGGTCGCCCCCACCGGCTCGGGGAAGACCCTGGCCGCCTTCCTCGCCGCCCTGGACCAGCTGGCCTCCACACCGCCGCCCGCCGATCCACGGAAGCGCTGCCGTGTGCTGTACGTCTCGCCGCTGAAGGCGCTCGCCGTGGACGTGGAGCGCAACCTCCGCAGCCCGCTGACCGGCATCCGCCAGGAGTCCGTGCGCCTGGGGCTGCCCGAGCCGGAGGTGAAGGTCGGCATCCGCTCCGGCGACACCCCTCCGGCGGAGCGGCGGGCCCTGGCGACCCGGCCGCCGGACATCCTGATCACCACTCCGGAGTCGCTGTTCCTGATGCTGACGTCCGCCGCGCGGGACGCGCTGACGGGCGTGGAGACGGTGATCCTGGACGAGGTGCACGCGGTCGCGGGCACCAAGCGCGGCGCGCACCTCGCCCTCTCCCTGGAGCGGCTGGACGAGCTGCTGCCCCGCCCCGCCCGCCGCATCGGCCTCTCGGCGACCGTGCGTCCGGTGGACGAGGTGGCCCGGTTCCTCGCCCCCCGCGGCAAGGTGGAGATCGTTCAGCCGCCGTCGGGCAAGGAGTTCGACCTGTCCGTGGTGCTGCCGGTCGAGGACCTGGGCGAGCTGGGCGGGTCCCCGGTCGCCGACGGCTCGGAGGGGGCCGAGCGCCCGTCGATCTGGCCGCACGTGGAGGAGCGGATCACCGATCTGGTGCAGTCGCACCGCTCGACCATCGTGTTCGCCAATTCCCGCCGCCTCGCCGAGCGCCTGTGCAACCGGCTCAACGAGATCGCCTACGAGCGGGCCACCGGGGAGCCGCTGGACGAGCAGCACTCCCCCGCCGAGCTGATGGGCGGTTCCGGGGCCGCCCAGGGCGCGCCCCCGGTCATCGCGCGGGCCCACCACGGTTCGGTGTCCAAGGAGCAGCGCGCCCTGGTCGAGGAGGACCTGAAGGCGGGCCGGCTGCCCGCGGTCGTCGCCACCTCCAGTCTGGAGCTGGGCATCGACATGGGCGCCGTCGACCTGGTGGTCCAGGTCGAGTCGCCGCCGTCGGTCGCCTCGGGGCTCCAGCGCGTCGGCCGGGCGGGGCACCAGGTGGGCGCGGTCTCCACGGGCGTGGTGTTCCCGAAGTACCGGGGCGACCTGGTGCAGTCGGCCGTGGTCACCGAGCGGATGCGCACGGGGGCCATCGAGGCCCTCCGCGTCCCCGCCAACCCGCTCGACGTCCTGGCCCAGCAGCTCGTCGCGATGACGTCCATGGACACCTGGCAGGTCGACGACCTGCTCGCCCTGGTCCGCCGGGCGGCCCCCTTCGCCTCCCTGCCCGAGTCGGCCTTCACCGGCGTCCTGGACATGCTCGCCGGCCGGTACCCGTCCGACGCCTTCGCCGAGCTGCGCCCGCGCGTGGTGTGGGACCGGGTCACGGGTGAGATCACCGGCCGCCCCGGCGCACAGCGCCTCGCCGTGACCTCAGGGGGCACGATCCCCGACCGGGGCCTGTTCGGGGTGTTCCTGGCGGGTGCCGACCCCAAGAAGGGCGGCGGCCGGGTCGGTGAGCTCGACGAGGAGATGGTCTACGAGTCGCGCGTGGGCGACGTCTTCACCCTCGGCACCAGTTCGTGGCGCATCGAGGACATCACGCGCGACCGGGTCCTGGTCTCCCCCGCGCCGGGCGTGCCGGGCCGGCTGCCGTTCTGGAAGGGCGACCAGCTGGGCCGTCCGCTGGAGCTGGGCCGCGCGGTGGGCGCCTTCCTGCGCGAGGTGGGCTCGCAGTCGAGGGAGGACGCCCGGCTGCGACTCCTCACGGCGGGACTGGACGCCTGGGCCGCGGACAACGTGCTGTCCTACCTCGACGAACAGCGCGAGGCCTGCGGCCATGTCCCCGACGACCGCACCATCGTCGTCGAGCGCTTCCGTGACGAGCTGGGCGACTGGCGGGTCGTCGTGCACTCCCCGTTCGGCGCCCAGGTGCACGCCCCGTGGGCGCTCGCGCTCGGCGCCCGCCTCTCCGAGCGGTACGGCATGGACGCCCAGGTGATGCACGCCGACGACGGGATCGTGCTGCGCCTGCCGGACGCCGACCTGATGAGTCTCGACCTGCTCGACCAGGACCCGGTGAAGGCCGGCAGCGAGTACGACGGCGACCAGGCCCCCGTGGGGGCCGCGGACGTCGTCTTCGACAAGGGCGAGGTCGACCAGGTCGTCACCGACCAGGTGGGCGGTTCGGCGCTGTTCGCGTCCCGGTTCCGCGAGTGCGCCGCCCGCGCGCTGCTGCTGCCGCGCCGCAACCCCGGCCGGCGCACCCCGCTGTGGCAGCAGCGCCAGCGTGCCTCGCAGCTGCTCCAGGTGGCCGGGGAGTTCGGCTCGTTCCCGATCGTCCTGGAGGCGGTGCGCGAATGCCTCCAGGACGTCTTCGACGTGCCCGGGCTGGTCGAGCTGATGGGCGACCTGGAGTCCCGCAAGGTGCGTCTGGTGGAGGTCACCACCCCGGAGCCGTCGCCGTTCGCCCGCTCCCTCCTCTTCGGGTACGTCGCCCAGTTCCTGTACGAGGGCGACTCCCCGCTCGCCGAGCGCCGCGCCGCCGCGCTGTCGCTGGACTCACGGCTGCTCGCCGAGCTGCTCGGCCAGGCCGAGCTGCGCGAACTGCTCGACGCCGAGGTGCTGACCGAGCTGGAGCGGGAACTGCAGTGGCTCACCGAGGACCGGCGCGTCAAGGACGCGGAGGGCGTCGCCGACCTGCTGCGGCTGCTGGGCCCGCTCACCGACGGCGAACTCGCCGAGCGCGGCGCCGATCCGCAGTGGGCGCGGGAGCTCGCCGCCGCGCGGCGCGCCATCCGGGTGCGGGTGGCCGGCGCCGACCACTGGGCGGCGGTCGAGGACGCCGGCCGGCTGCGGGACGCGCTGGGCACGGCGCTGCCGGTGGGTGTGCCGGAGGCGTTCACCGAACCCGTCAAGGACCCCCTCGGAGACCTTCTCGCGCGGTACGCGCGCACGCACGGCCCGTTCACCTCGGCCACGGCGGCGGGCCGCTTCGGCCTGGGCGTGGCGGTCACCGAGGGCGCTCTGCAGCGGCTTTCCGCGGCCGGCCGGGTCGTGCAGGGGGAGTTCCATCCCGCCGGGATCGGACAGGAGTGGTGCGACGCCGCCGTGCTGCGCAGGCTGCGCCGCCGTTCCCTGGCCGCGCTGCGGCACGAGCTGGAACCGGTGCCGCCGGCCTCGCTCGCCCAGTTCCTCCCCCAGTGGCAGCACATCGGCAAGGGCCACTCCCTGCGCGGTGTCGACGGCCTGGTGCGGGCCGTCGAGCAGTTGCAGGGCGCCTCGGTGCCCGCGTCCGCGCTGGAGAAACTGGTCCTGCCGGCACGGGTGGCGAGCTACGCGCCGGCGATGCTGGACGAGCTCACGGCCTCCGGGGAGGTGGTGTGGGCGGGTGCCGGTTCGCTCCCGGGCAAGGACGGCTGGGTCTCCCTGTACCTCGCCGACGCGGCACCGCTGCTGCTGCCGGCCCCGCTCCCGCTGGAGCTCACCGCACTCCACCAGTCCGTCCTGGACTCCCTGACCGGCGGATACGGTCTGTTCTTCCGCCAGATCGCCGACCAGGTCCGGGCCACCACGCACCCGGAGGCCACCGACCCCCAGCTGGCCGACGCCCTGTGGGACCTCGTCTGGTCCGGGCGGCTGACCAACGACACCCTCTCCCCCCTGCGCTCCCTGCTGGGCTCCGGCCGCACGGCGGGCTCCACCGCGCACCGGGCCAAGCGCGCGGTCCCGCGCGGGCGCTACGGCTCGCTCACCGCGGCCGCCCGTACCGCCTCGCGCACGGGGCCGCCGACCGTCGCCGGACGCTGGTCCCTGGTCCCGGACCGGGAGGCCGACCCGACCGTCCGCGCGCACGCGCTGGCGCACACCCTGCTGGACCGGCACGGTGTGGTGACCCGGGGGGCGGTCTCCGCGGAGGGTGTCGAGGGCGGCTTCTCGGCGACGTACCGCGTCCTGGCGGCGTTCGAGGAGACCGGCCAGGCCCGCCGCGGTTATGTGGTGGAGGGCCTGGGCGCCGCCCAGTTCGCGATGGACGGCGCCGTGGACCGCCTGCGCGCGGCGGCCAACGCCCGCGAGCGGGCCGGCGGCATGCCGGCCGCGGACCTGCCCGTCCCGTTCGACGGCGGCCCGGGGCACGACGGCCCGGAGGATTCCGTGTTCCCCCCTCCGTCGCCGGGCGACCACGTCTCCCCGCGCGACCGGGCCGCCCAGGCCCCACCGCCCTGGCAGAACGGCGGTGGTCCGTCGTACGACCCCTTCGCCGGCCGGCGTACCGGGCCGGACCGCTCGGGGCGCGCCGTCGTCCTGGCCGCCGCCGACCCGGCGAACGCCTACGGTGCCGCGCTGGGCTGGCCGGAACCTCCGACCGGAGCCGGGCACAAGCCCGGCCGCAAGGCGGGCTCCCTGGTGGTGCTGGTGGACGGCGAGCTGACGCTCTACATGGAGCGCGGCGGCAAGACACTGCTGGTCTGGCCCGCGGCGGACGCCGGCGAACCGTCCGACGACCCCCGCCTCCCGGCCGCCGCCGAGGCCCTCGCCGGCGCCGCCCGCGCGGGTTCCCTCGGCACGGTCACGGTGGAGCGGATCAACGGATCCCCGGCCCTGACGTCCCCCCTGGGCGCCCTCCTGGAGAACGCCGGTTTCGTGGCCACCCCCCGGGGCCTGCGCCTGCGCGCCTGACCCGGCGTGTACCCGACCGGCGCGCGCCCGAGGACCGCCCGGCACGCCCGACCGGCGGGCGCCCGAGACCGCCCGGCACACCCGCACGGCGGCGGACCCACGGCGGCGGGCGGCGGACCCACGGCGCCCCGCCCCCGTCCGGCGCGGCATGCCACTCTTGACGCATGCCTGAAGGAGACACGGTGTGGCAGGCCGCGCGACGGCTGCACGACGCCCTCGCGGGCCGGGTGCTGACCCGCAGCGACCTCCGGGTGCCCCGGTTCGCCACGGCCGACCTCACCGGCCGCACCGTCCTGGACGTCACCCCGCGCGGCAAGCACCTGCTGACCCGCGTCGAGGGTGGCCTGACCCTGCACTCGCACCTGCGGATGGACGGCTCCTGGCGGGTGTACGCCGACGGGCAGCGCTGGAACGGCGGCCCCGCCCACCAGATCCGCGCGATCCTCGGCACCACCGATCAGACGGCTGTCGGCTACCGGCTGCCCGTCCTGGAACTGCTGCGCACCGCCGACGAGGACCGCGCGGTCGGCCATCTGGGACCCGACCTCCTGGGCCCCGACTGGGACCCCGGCCTCGCTCTGGCCAACCTGACGGAGGACCCGGCCCGCCCGCTCGGCGAGGCGCTCCTCGACCAGCGCAACCTCGCCGGTGTTGGCAATGTCTTCAAGTGCGAACTGTGCTTCCTGCTCGGCGTCACCCCCTGGCTCCCCGTGGGGAAGCTCCCCGCCGACCGAGCCGCCAAGGTCGCGGAACTGGCCAGGAAGCTGCTGGAGTTCAACCGGGAACGCCCGGTCCGCAACACGACGGGCCGCCGCGGCCAGGACCTCTACGTGTACGGCCGCGCCCGCCGCCCGTGCCTGCGCTGCGGCACCCCGATCCGTCTCGCCGACCAGGGCGACGGCTCCCGGGAGCGGCCCACGTACTGGTGCCCCACCTGCCAGCCGGGCCCGGCCCCCGCAGGCGGACGACGGGGCGGCCTCCCCCGCTGACCCCCGCCCGCGCGCGACGGACCGGACGAGCCGTCACGTCACCTGGTGCCGCGCCCGCGCGAGCGCCACGCACGCCGCCAGCGCCCCGCCGCGAGCGCCCCCTGCGCCCGCGCCTTGGGCGTGCAGTGCACCGGCAGCACACTGAGCCCCCACCCGCCGGCCGCGACCGCCCCTTCCAGGGCGCCGCCATCGGGCGCCAGCACCAGCCGCGCCACCGCCCACCACCACAGCGCCCCGAGCCCGACGACGGCCCACCGGCGCGCGCCCCGGCCCGGCGTCACACCTCCCGCACCCGAACCGCGGTCACCGGGGCCCGCGGCTCCCACGGTCGGTTCACCCGTTCTCCGCCTGGAACATCCAGTGCTGCTTCTCCAGGTCCCCGGTGATCGCGATGAGGATGTCCTGGCTCACCGGGTCCGGCTCCTCGGTCGACGTCACCCGCTCACGCATGCGCGCGATCACCGCGCCCAGGGCGTCCACCATCGCGCTCACCGCGGCCGAGTCGTCGACCCAGCCCTCCGGTGTCACTCCGATCCCGCTGCCCACGGCCACCGTCGCGGCACGCCCGTCGGGCGAGACACCCAGAGCCGCGGCCCGCTCGGCGACGGTGTCGGAGTGCGTGCGCGCCAGCGCCACGACCTCGTCGAGCTGGAGGTGCACGGAGCGGAAGCGTGGCCCGACCACGTTCCAGTGGATCTGCTTCGCCACCAGGGCGAGGTCCACCAGATCGACCAGGGCGCCCTGCAGCGCCTCGGACACGGTCTTCAGGTTCTCGTCGGACAACGGGCTCTTCACGACGTACATCCGCACCTCCGTGGCTGACCCCCGCCTCGTCCTTCCACGATGACGGCCGCCCGCCCCACCGGCAAACGCACACGGGGTGCCGCGCGCGGCGGTCCCGGGACGCGAAAAACCCCGGCGGCACCCCTCCGGATCTTCCGGACGGGCCCCTACCGGGGCATCCCACACCCTTCACGCCGCTCGGGCGCTGAACACCGCGCCTACGCGGCGACGACGTCCACCGCCTCGGCGGGCGCCTTGATGGTCACCCGTTCCGGTGGCACACCGGTCACCGAGACGGAACCCAGCATCGGGCGAACCGGCGTGGGTACGGGCTCGCTGGGGGTCGCTGCAGCAGACTGGGCCAGCTCGGCGAGGGCGAGCTCGTCGCTCACTTCCCGCATGAGCTCGGACATCCGTACGTCCAACGCGTCGCAGATGGCGGAGAGCAGTTCGGAGGAAGCCTCCTTCTGCCCCCGCTCCACCTCGGAGAGATAGCCGAGTGAGACTCGGGCGGACGAGGAGACTTCGCGCAGAGTACGGCCCTGGCGCTGGCGCTGCCGACGCAGCACGTCACCCAGCAGGCGACGGAGCAGAATCATCGGTGGCTCCCTCCTCGGACCGCGTAGCCGCATCCTTCACGCCCCACCGTACCGCCTTGCGCCGCGGCCGTGCGGGGAGCGATGTCGTGTTCACTCAGGGCTGCAAACATCAAAACCCCCCGTTCCGTTCCGTATCCTGTGCCCGCTCATTCCCGGTCTGTTCGCCCACAAGCTCCGTCAAAAGCAGTTCCAGTACGCTCCGTACACTCTCCATACGAATTTCCGCACGGTCGCCGTTCAACCGCAGACGCTCCACTTTTCCGCCGCCGGCGGAAGCGGAACCCGCCCGCGCGGGCCCGGCCACCGCCACGAAAACCGTCCCGACGTCCTGGCCGTCCTGCGGGTCCGGACCGGCGACGCCGGTGGTGGCGATGCCCCAGTCGGCGCCCAGCGCCTCCCGGACGCCCGCCGCCATCCGGGCCGCCACCTGCGGATCCACCGCCCCCCGCTCGGCCAGCAGAGTGGCCTCCACACCGAGCAGCCGGTGCTTCAGCTCCGTGGCGTAGGCCGTCACCGAGCCCCGGAAGACCTTGGAGGCCCCCGGTACCGCGGTGATCTCCGCCGCCACCAGACCACCGGTCAACGACTCGGCGACGGCGAGCGTCTCACCGTTCACAGTGAGTAGTCGCACCACGTCGGTGGCCGTGGAACTCACGCTTCCTTCTCCTCCAACGCCGCCTTGCGCTCGGCGATTCCCTGCCTGCGGAGCACAATGGCCTGTTTCACGTAGTCGAGTCCGGTCGCCACGGTCAGCACGACCGCCGCTCCCATCACCCACCACCGCAGCGTCGCCAGCCACCCCGTCAGCGCCAGCACGTACATGCCGACGGCGATGCCCTGGGTGAGGGTCTTCAGCTTGCCCCCGCGGCTGGCCGGGATGACGCCGTAGCGGATGACCCAGAAACGCAGCAGCGTGACGCCGAGTTCCCGGCCGAGGATGACGCCGGTGACCCACCACGGCAGGTCGCCCAGTGCGGAGAGACAGATCAGCGCCGCACCCATGATCGCCTTGTCGGCGATGGGGTCGGCGATCTTCCCGAAGTCGGTGACGAGGTTGTAGGTGCGGGCCAGGTGACCGTCGAACAGGTCGGTGATCATGGCGACGGCGAAGGCCGCCCAGGCGAACGACCGCCACGCCGGGTCGTAGCCGCCCTCGGCGAGCATCAGCATCACGAACGCCGGCACCAGGAGCAGCCGCAGCATGGTCAGCAGGTTGGCGATGTTCCAGACGCTGGCCTGGTTGACGGCCGCCGCCGCGATCTTCGCGCCGCGGGCCGGCTTCGTACCGTCCCCGGCGTCGAGGGCGTCGCCGGGCGCGACGGCCGGAACCGCCACGTCACCCCGTGCCCGGGCCCCGGCCCGGCCACGCCGTGCCGGACCGCCGCCGGAAGAACCCGGAGCCGTACCCCGTGACTCCCGCGCCGCGGCCGTGCGGCCGGGCACCGGTCCCGTCACGCCCGCGGGTGCGGGGCCCACCACCCTCCTCGCACCGGGGGGGCCGCCCGCCGCCGATGCCGGAGCACCCGTCATCTGCCCGCCTCCTCACTCCGCGCGAGCGAACCCTGGAACAGCGGCTCGGCCACCAGGTCGACACCTTCCGTACCGACCACCTTCGCCTCGACCATACGGCCGACGCTCAGTCCCTCGCCGCTCGTGAGCAGCACCTGGCCGTCCGTCTCGGGAGCCTGGTGCGCCGCCCGTCCGTACACGCCCTCCTCCTCGTCCACGGACTCCACCAGCACGTGCACGGTCTCGCCGACGCGCTCCTCGGCGCGCTGCGAGACGAGTTCCTCGGCCATCCGGGAGACGCGGGCCAGCCGCTCGGCGACGACCTCCTCGTCCAGCTTGCGGTCGTACGTCGCCGCCTCGGTGCCCTCCTCGTCGGAGTAGCCGAAGACGCCGATGGCGTCCAGCCGGGCGTGGTTCAGGAACCGCTCCAGCTCCGCGAGGTCGTCCGCCGACTCGCCGGGGAACCCGACGATGAAGTTGGAGCGCACACCGGCCTGGGGCGCCTTGCCTCGGATGGTGTCGAGCAGTTCGAGGAAGCGGTCCGTGTCGCCGAAGCGGCGCATCGCGCGCAGCACGTCGGGCGCGGAGTGCTGGAAGGACAGGTCGAAGTACGGGGCGACCTTCGGGGTGGAGGTCAGCACGTCGATCAGACCGGGCCGCATCTCGGCCGGCTGGAGGTAGCTGACCCGCACCCGCTCCAGACCGTCGACCTCGGCGAGCTCGGGCAGCAGGGACTCCAGCAGCCGGATGTCGCCCAGGTCCTTGCCGTAGGAGGTGTTGTTCTCGGAGACCAGCATGATCTCCTTCACGCCCTGTTCGGCCAGCCACCGCGTCTCGTTCAGCACGTCGCTGGGCCGGCGCGAGATGAAGGAGCCGCGGAAGGACGGGATGGCGCAGAAGGAGCAGCGCCGGTCGCAGCCGGAGGCGAGCTTCACGGAGGCGACCGGGGCGCCGTCCAGCCGGCGGCGCAGGGGTGCCCGGGGTCCGGAGGCCGGGGCCAGACCTTCGGGGAGGTCGGCCGGGGCGTGCCCCGGGAGGGCGACGGAGGCGGCGGAGTCCTGCCGCTCGGCCGGGCTGATCGGCAGGAGCTTGCGCCGGTCGCGCGGGGTGTGGGAGGCGTGGATGCCGCCGTTGAGGATGGTCTGGAGGCGGTCGGAGATGTCGGAGTAGTCGTCGAAGCCGAGCACGCCGTCGGCTTCGGGAAGGGCCTCGGCGAGCTCCTTGCCGTACCGCTCGGCCATGCAGCCCACCGCCACGACGGCCTGCGTTCTCCCGTGTCCCTTGAGGTCGTTGGCCTCCAGGAGGGCGTCGACGGAGTCCTTCTTCGCGGCCTCGACGAAGCCGCAGGTGTTGACGACGGCCACGTCGGCGTCCTCGGCGTCCTGCACGAGCTGCCAGCCGTCCGCCTCCAAACGGCCTGCGAGCTCCTCCGAGTCCACCTCGTTGCGGGCGCAGCCAAGAGTGACGAGTGCGACGGTACGGCGTTCAGGCATGGGCTCAAGACTACTTCGTCCCGTCGGGGCCCCACGTCGACGGGGTTGGCCGATCATGGCCGGCCCCGTCGCCGACGCGCCCCCGGGGACCTTCTATCCGGCCTGCGGGTCGCCCTTGGTGTAGGTCAGGCGCTCGACCGCGCCCGGCTGCCAGTCGTCCTCGATCTTCTTGCCGTTGACGAACAGGTCGATCACACCGGCGTCCCCGAGCACCAGGTTGATCTTCGAGCTGTCCTGGAAGGTCTCGGTGTCGCCCTGCTTGAGCAGCCCGTCGAACAGCAGCCGGCCGTTGTGGTCCTTGGCGGAGATCCAGCTGCGGCCGTCGGCGGCGGTGACCTGGACGGTCACCTTGTCCTGCGGGGCGGCGGCGATGGCGCTGTCCGACGGCGCCGGCTCGGGGGCGACGGGCTTCTCGGACTTGGGTGTGGGAGAGGCGGACTCGCTCGGGCCGGCGCCGTCGGCGACGTTCGCCTTGCCGCCCTCGTCCTCGCCCTTGACCATGGTGAAGCCGACGAAGCCGATCACGACGACGATCGCGGCGACCATGGCCGCGGTCCAGTTGGGTCCGCGCCGCTCCGGGCGGATGCGTTCCGCCTCGAAGAGGGGGGCGGCCGGGGTCGGCGCGGGGCGGCCGCCGCCGTGCTCCTGCTCGTACTGGGCGAGCAGCGGCGCCGGGTCGAGATCCACGGCCCTGGCCAGGGTCCGGATGTGCCCGCGCGCGTACACGTCACCGCCGCACGGAGCGAAGTCGTCCGCCTCGATGGCGTGCACGATGGCGATCCGGACGCGCGTGGCGGTACTGACGTCGTCGACGGTCAGCCCGGCGGCGATACGCGCCTGCTGCAGCGCTCGGCCGACGGACACGGAGGGGCGGTCTTCCTCGGAAACGTCTTCGAACGGACGCTCGTCTTCAGGGGAGTTGCCGATGGACACGGGGGCGCCTTTCGAGCGTGTAGCCGCCTGTGCTGGAAGTTCAGTCTAGGAGGGGTACGAGAGGGTGGGGCAAGCGGGCGGTAGGACTTTGTACTCCATCGGAATGGCCCGATGTTCCGATGGTGGTACTGCAGTGTGTCGCTTCGCTCAACTTGACGTATGCCGGCGGGAAACAGTTGCCCGATGATCCCTAACGGCTGGGTCACGATCGGCCGCCGCGGTGAGGCGGGGCGACGGCCGTTTCCCCTCCGCCTACCCTTCAGACTCCCCCCGGATCAGCGCCAGCACGCCATCCAGCTCATCAGGCTTCACAAGAACGTCACGAGCCTTCGACCCCTCGCTCGGTCCCACGATGTTCCTCGACTCCATGAGGTCCATCAGCCGGCCGGCCTTGGCGAAGCCGACGCGCAGCTTGCGCTGGAGCATGGACGTCGACCCGAACTGGGTCGAGACGACCAGCTCCGCCGCCTGGCACAGCAGGTCCAGGTCGTCGCCGATGTCCTCGTCGATCTCCTTCTTCTGCTTGGACCCGACGGTGACGTCGTCCCGGAAGACGGGCGCCATCTGGTCCTTGCAGTGCTGGACGACGGCCGCGACCTCCTCCTCGGTCACGAACGCGCCCTGCATGCGGGTGGGTTTGTTCGCGCCCATCGGCAGGAACAGCCCGTCGCCCTTGCCGATCAGCTTCTCGGCGCCGGGCTGGTCGAGGATGACCCGCGAGTCCGCGAGCGAGGAGGTGGCGAACGCCAGCCGGGAGGGCACGTTCGCCTTGATCAGACCGGTGACGACGTCGACCGACGGCCGCTGCGTGGCCAGCACCAGGTGGATGCCGGCCGCCCGCGCGAGCTGCGTGATCCGCACGATGGCGTCCTCGACGTCGCGCGGGGCGACCATCATCAGGTCGGCCAGCTCGTCGACGATCACCAGCAGGTAGGGGTACGGCTGGAGTTCCCGCTCGCTGCCCTCGGGCGGCTTGGCCCTGCCCTCGCGCACCGCGCGGTTGAAGTCGTCGATGTGCCGGTAGCCGTAGGCGGCCAGGTCGTCGTAGCGCAGGTCCATCTCGCGGACGACCCACTGGAGCGCCTCGGCGGCCCGCTTGGGGTTGGTGATGATCGGCGTGATCAGGTGCGGGATGCCCTCGTAGGCGGTCAGCTCGACGCGCTTGGGGTCGACCAGGATCATCCGGACGTCCTCCGGGGTCGCCCGCATCATGATCGAGGTGATCAGGCAGTTGATGCAGGACGACTTTCCGGAGCCGGTGGCGCCGGCGACCAGCATGTGCGGCATCTTCGCCAGCGAGTCCATCACGTACCCGCCCTCGACGTCCTTGCCGAAGGCGACCAGCATCGGGTCGTCGTCCTCCGCGGACTCGGCGAGGCGCAGCACGTCACCGAGGTTGACCATCTCCCGGTCGGTGTTGGGGATCTCGATGCCGACCGCGGACTTGCCGGGGATCGGGCTGATGATCCGCACATCCGGGCTGGCCACGGCGTACGCGATGTTCTTGGTCAGCGCGGTGACCCGTTCGACCTTCACGGCCGGGCCGAGTTCCACGACGTAGCGGGTGACCGTCGGGCCGCGGGTGAAGCCGGTGACGGCGGCGTCCACCTTGAACTCGGTGAAGACCTTCCGCAGGGCGTCGACTATGACGTCGTTGGCCGCGCTGCGCGCCTTGCCCGGTCCGCCGCGGGTGAGCAGGTCGAGCGAGGGCAGGGAGTAGGTGATGTCGCCGGCGAGCTGGAGCTGCTCCGCCCGGGCCGGCAGGTCGCGCGGTTCGCGGGGCGGCTCCTTGGTCATGTCCAGCACGCCCGCCGGCGGCCTGTCCTGCTTCGGCTCGGCCGTCTGCGGCTTCTTCGGCTGGGTGCGGGCCGCGGGGACCGGCGTCGGTGTGGTGGGCTCGCGGTCGCCGGTGCTCACACCCTGGGTGAGGTCGGCGACCACGGGCGAGGGCGGCATGCCGTGCAGCACGGCGCCGTCGAGCGCGGCGGCCGCCGCGGCGGCCACGTCGACGGCGTCCATCGGCCGGTTCATGTCGGGCTGCTGCACCGCGGAGCGGCGGGACCGGGAGCGGCGCCGGGTCGGTGCCTCGTGCTCCATGGCGTCGGGGTCGTACTCCTCCGGGGCCGGCCGTCGTCCGCGGCGGCTCGCGGGCAGCGCCTCGCGCCACTGCTCGTCGTAGCGGGCGTCGTCCTCGCCGAACTCCTCGAGTTCGGGTTCGTGGACGAGTCCGAGCCGTACGCCGAGCTGGCGCAGGCGCTGCGGGATGGCGTTCACCGGCGTGGCCGTGACGACCAACAGTCCGAAGACCGTGAGCAGCACCAGCAGCGGCACGGCGAGGACGTCGGTCATGGTGGACGACAGCGGGCTGGCCGCCGCCCAGCCGATGAGGCCGCCCGCGTCCCTTATGGCGTGCACGCCCTCGCTGCGGGCGGGTGATCCGCAACCGATGTGGATCTGGCCGAGCACGCCGATGACGAGCGCGGACAGTCCGATGACGATGCGCCCGTTGGCCTCGGGCTTCTCCGGGTGCCGGATGAACCGTACGGCGACGACGGCGACCAGGATCGGCACGAGCAGGTCGAGCCGGCCGAACGCTCCGGTGACCAGGATCTCCACCAGCTCGCCGACGGGGCCCTTCAGGTCCGCCCAGGTGCCGGCGGCGACGATCAGCGCGATGGCGAGCAGCAGCAGCGCGAGTCCGTCCTTGCGGTGGGCGGGGTCGAGGTTCCTGGCGCCCTGCCCGAGACCTCGGAAGACGGCGCCGACGGCGTGCGCGAGGCCCAGCCACAGGGCGCGCACGAGCCGGTAGACGCCGTTCGTCGGGCTGGGCGCCGGCGCCGGCTTCCTGGCCGCGGCCCGGACGGGTGCCTTCCTGGCGGGAGCCTTCTTCGCCGGGACCTTTTTGGCGGCGGCCTTCCTCGCCGGGGCCTTCGCGGCAGCGGCCGCCTTCTTCGCGGGCGGCTTCTTGGCTGCGGACGGACGTGAGGCCATGGGTGTGAGGTTACCGGGGGAGACGGGCGGGGACACGCGTGGCGGACGCTTCACCCGTTCGTGTCGCCCTCGCCGAGGCGCGAAGCTGACCGAGCGGGGCGCGGACGCACCCCGGTTGACGCTCCTTCAGGGCACGCCCTCGGCGGGAGCCGGGCAAGGCCCCCGCCACGGGGTTCAGTTCTGCGAGGGCACCGAGGACGCGCTGCCGGTCCCCGGCTCCAGGGCGTCCAGCGCCCGCCGCAACCCCGTGAGCTTGCGCTCCAGATGGGCCGCCGTGGCCACCGCGGCCGCGTCGGTCGACTCGTCGTTGAGCTGCTTGGTCAGCGCCTCGGCCTGCTCCTCGACGGCCGCGAGCCGCGCCGAGAGTTCGGCGAGCAGCCCCGCCGACTCATTGGCCTCGTCGGCGTCCTTCTCGCCGCCCTCCAACTGGAGCCGCAGCAGCGACGCCTGCTCCCTCAGCTGGCAGTTCTTCATGTACAGCTCGACGAACACCGAGACCTTGGCGCGC
This sequence comes from Streptomyces pilosus, assembly GCF_014649835.1. GTDB lineage: Bacteria > Actinomycetota > Actinomycetes > Streptomycetales > Streptomycetaceae > Streptomyces > Streptomyces pilosus. The sequence goes on from NZ_BMTU01000004.1 coordinate 612,467, forward strand.
AGCACCCACGGGTCGAACGGCTTGGAGATGTAGTCGACCGCGCCGGCCGCGTACCCCCGGAAGGTGTGGTGCGGTCCGTGGTTGATCGCGGTGAGGAAGATGATCGGGATGTCCCTGGTCCGCTCCCGCCGCTTGATGTGCGCCGCGGTCTCGAAACCGTCCATGCCCGGCATCTGCACGTCCAGCAGGATGACCGCGAAGTCGTCCGTGAGCAGTGCCTTGAGCGCTTCCTCCCCGGACGATGCCCGCACCAGCGTCTGATCCAGCGCCGAGAGGATCGCCTCCAGCGCGAGCAGATTCTCCGGCCGGTCATCGACCAGGAGGATCTTGGCCTTCTGCACCATGGCCCGCCCTCCTCGCCCCGGCTTGGGGCCTCCCCTGTCCGCAGGACCTGGGGTCGTACCTGTGGGTACCGCCCCAGGGGACGACTCCCTTGCGCCGCCCGTCCTTGTGCCGGTCATCGTAGCCGCACCCCGCCCGTCACCACACCCTGTCACCGTGATGTCACTGTGCACGTAGCAGAAACGCGGCAGGAGACCAGAAGGTTCCCCGAATCCCGTACTTCTACACGACTTCGCGTCCACCGCGTCGGCAACGCCGGGTGAACACCGGAGCCTCCCGTCCCGTCGCCCGCCCCGCGGACGACGCCCTCACTCCCCCCTCATCCACTGCTCCATCACCGTCAGCAGGTGATCGGGGTCGACCGGCTTGGTGACGTAGTCGGAGGCCCCCGACTCGATCGCCTTCTCCCGGTCGCCCTTCATCGCCTTCGCCGTGAGCGCGATGATCGGCAGCCCGGCGAACTGCGGCATCCGCCGGATCGCCGTGGTGGTGGCGTACCCGTCCATCTCCGGCATCATGATGTCCATCAGCACGACCGCCACGTCGTCGTGCTGCTCCAGCACCTCGATGCCCTCCCGGCCGTTCTCCGCGTACAGCACGGACAGACCGTGCTGCTCCAGGACGCTGGTCAGCGCGAAGACGTTACGGATGTCGTCGTCGACGATCAGCACCTTCTGCCCGCCGAAGCGGATGCCCCGGCGCGACGGGCGTGGCGCCGGCTCCTGCTGCTCGAGACCCGGCCACTGCTCCGGCTCCACGGCGGGCCGCTGCTCCAGCGTGACCCTGCGGCGGCGCCGGAACAGCGCGGCCGGACCGTTCTGGGAGTCCCGGTACGAGGTCACCTCGGCCGCCGTCGCGGTCTGCGGCGCGGCGGGCTCGGCCGACGCGACCGGGTCCCCGCCCTCCAGCGCCGGCATGGGCTGCGCGTATCCGTTCGGCGGCAGCTCGCTGGGGTGCAGCGGCAGGTACAGCGTGAACGTCGATCCGCGCCCCGGTTCGCTCTGCGCGTGGATCTCGCCGCCGAGCAGCTGGGCGATCTCCCGCGAGATGGACAACCCCAGTCCCGTACCGCCGTACTTGCGGCTGGTGGTGCCGTCGGCCTGCTTGAACGCCTCGAAGATCACCCGCATCTTGCCGGCCGCGATGCCGATGCCCGTGTCGCTCACCGAGAACGCGATCAGGTCCGCGTCCGGGTCGGTCAGCGAACCGGCCTCCAGCAACTGCTCCCGGATGGCCTGCGGGACGTCGTCCCGGGCGGGCCGGATGACCAGCTCGACCGAGCCGGAGTCGGTGAACTTCACCGCGTTGGACAGCAGGTTCCGCAGCACCTGCAACAGCCGCTGCTCGTCGGTGTGCAGGGTGGCCGGCAGCTCCGGAGAGACCCGCACGGACAGGTCCAGGCCCTTCTCCGCGGTCAGCGGCCGGAAGGTGGCCTCCACGTAGTCCACGAGCTGGACGAGCGCGATACGCGTCGGCGAGACGTCCATCTTGCCCGCCTCGACCTTCGACAGGTCGAGGATGTCGTTGATGAGCTGGAGCAGGTCGGACCCGGCGCCGTGGATGGTCTCGGCGAACTCGACCTGCTTCGGCGACAGGTTGGCGTCGGCGTTGTCGGCGAGCAACTTGGCCAGGATCAGCAGCGAGTTGAGCGGCGTTCGCAGCTCGTGTGACATGTTCGCCAGGAACTCGCTCTTGTAGCGCATGGACACCGCGAGCTGTTCCGCGCGCTCCTCCAGGACCTGCCGCGCCTCCTCGATCTCGGTGTTCTTCACCTCGATGTCGCGGTTCTGCCGGGCCAGCAGCTCGGCCTTCTCCTCCAGTTCGGCGTTGGACGCCTGCAGCGCCTTCTGCCGCTGCTCCAACTCCGCCGACCGCTCCCGCAGTTGCTCGGTCAGCTCCTGGGACTGGGCCAGCAGCCGCTCGGTCTTGGTGTTCACCGAGATGGTGTTGACACTCGTGGCGATCATCTCGGCGATCTGGTTGAGGAAGTCCTTCTGGATCGCCGTGAACGGCGTGAACGACGCCAGCTCGATCACCCCGAGCACCTTGCCCTCGAACACCACGGGGAGCACGATCACCTGCGCCGGCGGCGCCTCCCCGAGCCCCGAGGAGATCTTCAGGTAGCCGCTGGGCGCGTTCTCCACCAGGATGGTCCGCTTCTCCATGGCGGCCGTGCCGATGAGCCCCTCACCGGGCTGGAACGACGTCGGCATGGACCCCATGGAGTAGCCGTACGAGCCGAGCATCCGCAGCTCGAACTGGTCGTCGTCGGCGGAGGTGAGGTCCTCGCCGTCGACCAGCGGCATCGCGAGGAAGAACGCGCCGTGCTGCGCCGACACCACCGGCGTCAGCTCGCTCATGATCAGCGAGGCCACGTCGTCCAGGTCGCGGCGGCCCTGCATCAGCGCGGAGATCCTGGCCAGATTGCCCTTCAGCCAGTCCTGCTCCTTGTTGGCGATCGTGGTGTCGCGCAGGTTGGCGATCATCTTGTTGATGTAGTCCTGGAGCTCCTGGATCTCCCCGGAGGCGTCCACGTCGATCTTCAGGTTGAGGTCACCGCGGGTCACCGCGGTCGCCACCCGCGCGATGGCGCGCACCTGCCGGGTGAGATTGCCGGCCATCTCGTTCACGGACTCGGTCAGGTCCCGCCAGGTGCCGTCCACGTCACGCACCCGTGCCTGCCCGCCCAGCTGGCCCTCGGTGCCCACCTCGCGCGCCACCCGGGTGACCTCCTCGGCGAACGAGGACAGCTGGTCCACCATCGTGTTGATGGTCGTCTTCAGCTCGAGGATCTCCCCGCGCGCGTCGATGTCGATCTTCTTCGTCAGGTCGCCCTTGGCGATGGCCGTCGTCACCATGGCGATGTTGCGGACCTGACCGGTCAGGTTCGACGCCATGCCGTTCACCGACTCGGTGAGGTCCTTCCACGTGCCCGCCACACCCGGCACGTGCGCCTGACCGCCGAGGATGCCGTCCGTGCCCACCTCGCGGGCCACCTTGGTGACCTGCTCGGCGAACGCGCTCAGCGTCTTCACCATGATGTTGATGGTGTCGGCGAGCTGCGCCACCTCACCGCGCGCCTCGATGCTGACCTGCCGCGTCAGGTCACCGTTGGCGACGGCCGCGGACACCTGGGAGATGTTCCGCACCTGAGTGGTCAGGTTCTTCGCCATCAGGTTGACGTTGTCGCTGAGGTCCTTCCAGATGCCGGTGACTCCCGGCACGTTCGCCTGACCGCCCAGGATGCCCTCCGTGCCCACCTCACGGGCCACCCGGGTCACCTGCTCGGCGAACGACGACAGCTGGTCCACCATCGTGTTGACGGTCGTGACCAGCTCGAGGATCTCGCCCTTGGCGTCGACGGTGATCTTCTTCGACAGGTCGCCCTTGGCGACGGCGGTGGTGACCTCGGCGATGTTGCGCACCTGGAGCGTCAGGTTGTTCGCCATGCCGTTCACCGACTGGGTGAGGTCCTTCCAGGTGCCGGAGACGCCCTGCACCTCGGCCTGACCGCCGAGGATGCCCTCGGTACCCACCTCGCGCGCCACCCGCGTGACCTCTTCGGCGAACGACGACAGCTGGTCGACCATCGTGTTCAGCGTGTTCTTGAGCTCCAGGATCTCCCCGCGCGCGTCCACGGTGATCTTCTGCGACAGGTCACCGCGCGCCACCGCCGTCGCCACCTGGGCGATGTTGCGGACCTGACCGGTCAGGTTGGAGGCCATGCCGTTCACGGAGTCCGTCAGGTCGCGCCACACACCGGCGACCCCGGGCACCTGCGCCTGGCCGCCCAGCCTGCCCTCGGTACCCACCTCGCGCGCCACCCGCGTCACCTGGTCGGCGAAGGAGGAGAGCTGGTCCACCATCGTGTTGATGGTGTTCTTCAGCTCGAGGATCTCCCCGCGCGCGTCGACGTCGATCTTCTGCGACAGGTCACCGCGCGCGACGGCCGTCGTGACCTGGGCGATGTTGCGCACCTGACCGGTCAGGTTGGACGCCATGGAGTTGACGGAGTCGGTGAGCTCCTTCCAGGTGCCCGACACGCCGTCCACGCGCGCCTGACCGCCCAGCCGGCCCTCGGTGCCCACGTCCCGGGCCATCCGCGTGACCTGGTCGGCGAAGCTCGACAGCTGGTCCACCATCGTGTTGACGGTGTTCTTCAGCTGGAGCATCTCGCCGGAGACGTCCACGGTGACCTTCTGCGACAGGTCACCGTTGGCGACCGCCGTCGTCACCTGGGCGA
>NZ_BMTU01000005.1 GCF_014649835.1 Streptomyces pilosus
CCGCGCAGCTGACCGGCGCGGACCATCCGCCGCCGCTGGAGGCGCTGTGCGACGAGGTGCTGGACATGCTCGGCCCGGGCGACCGGGACGACGACATCGCGCTGCTCGCCGCCCGCTTCGACGGGATCGCGCCGAACGACGTGGCGTACTGGTTCCTGGAGCCGGAGGACGCGGCCCCCGGCCGGGCCCGCCGCCTGGCCCGGCGGGCGCTGACCCGCTGGGGCATGGAGGAACTGAGCGACTCCGTGGAGCTGCTGGTCAGCGAGGTGGTGACGAACGCGGTGCGGTACGCCACGCGGCCGGTCACGCTGCGGCTGCTGCGCACGGACGTGCTGCGCTGTGAGGTCGGTGACGACGTGCCGCAGCTGCCGCGGCTGCGGCAGGCACGCGCCACGGACGAGGGCGGGCGCGGACTGTACCTGGTGAACCGGCTGGCCCGGCGCTGGGGCGCGACCCGGCTGAGCACGGGCAAGGTGGTGTGGTTCGAGCTGAACCACGGCTGAGCCGCGTACGGCGCGAGGGGCGCCCGGTGTGGTCACCGGGCGCCCCTCGCGTCTCCCCGTCCGTCGGATCCGCCCGGGCTACTGGTCCCCGCCGAACTGGGGGTCGTCCGGGTCGCCCGGGATGCCGAGGGTCGGCGAGCCGGAGGGCGGTGTCTTCGTCGGCGGCGTGGACGTCGGCGGCTCGGAGGTCGGCGGCTCGGACGTCGGCGGCGCGGACGAGGTCTCGGGCGGGGCCTCGGTGGTGGGCGCCCGGGTCGTCGGCTCCTGGCTCGGGGTGACCGAGGGCGACGGGGTGGCCGACGGCGTACGGGTCGGCCGTACGGCGGCGCCCTGGTCGGTGTCCAGGTCGAACCTGCTGACCTCGTCCATGACGCCGAAGGTGTAGGCGGCCCAGATCTCGGCGGGGAAACCACCGCCGTTGACGCGGTACTCGACACCGCCGGCCTTGTACATCGGCACCTGGTTCTGGTTCTCCGCGTCCTCGCCGAACAGGCCGACCGAGGTGACCAGTTCCGGCGTGAAGCCGGTGAACCAGGCCGACTTGTTGTTGTCGGACGTGCCCGTCTTGCCGGCCACCTGCTGGCCGCCCCGCAGCGGGTTCTCCCGCACGGACCGCCGGGCCGTACCGTCGTCGACCACGCCGGTGAGCACGGAGGTCACCGTGTCGGCGGCGGCGCGGCTGACGACCTGGTCGCCGACCGGGTCGGCGAACTCGACGCTGCGGCTGTTGTGCTCGACCGACTTCACCAGGGCCGGGGTGACCTTCTTGCCGTGGTTGGCGAGGGTGGCGTAGACGCCCGCCATCTCCAGCGGGCTCGCGCCCATGCTGCCCAGGGTCTGCGCGGGGACGGCCTCGACGCCCTCGGTGTCCATGCCGAGGTCGCCCGCGACCTTGACAACCTCGGTCATGCCGACGTCGATGCCCATCTGCGCGAAGACCGAGTTGACGGACTTGTTCATCGCCTCCTGGACGGTGATGTCGCCGTAGTCGATGTCGTCCTCGTTGGGGGGCGCGAAGCCGACCTTGCGGTCGCCGTCCCGCACGGGGCGCTTGCTGGTGCCGTCGTAGATCGTGTCGGCCCGGATCGGCACGCCGCCCTGGGTCTCGGCGCCCTGGTCCACGGCCGCGGCGAGGATGACCGGCTTGAAGGTGGAGGCCGGCTGGTAGTCGTCGCGGGTGGCGTTGTTGGTGAAGTGCTTGACGTAGTCCACGCCGCCGTACATCGCCACGACCGCGCCCGTCTTCGGGTTCACGGAGACGGCACCGGCCTGGACGTCGGCGTCGACCGCGCGCTTCTCCGGGTCGAGCTTGCTGGTCAGCTTGGCCTTGACCGCCTTCTCCAGCGCGGCCTGCTTCTTCTTGTCGATGTTGACCGTGATGGTGTAGCCACCGAGGTCGAGCAGGGCGTCGGCCTGCTTCATGTCCTCCGCGATGCCCTGTTCGACGAACTGCCGCTTGACCGCGTTGTTGGCCGCCTCGACCACGTAGCCGGTCTGGCCCTCCATCCCGGGGGCGGCCTTCGGCTCCTTGGGGACGGGGAACTCCATGCCCTGACGGTCGCCGGCGCTCAGCCACTTCTGCTCGACCATGTTGTCCAGGACGTAGTTCCAGCGCTCCTGGACGAGCTTCTTGCCGCTCTCGCCGGCGACGGCCCAGTCGTACTGGCTCGGCGCCTGGAGCACCGCGGCGAGGTAGGCGCCCTGCTCCACCGTCAGGTCCTCGGCGTCGACACGGTAGTAGGCCTGTGCGGCGGCCTGGATACCGTAGGCGCCGCGGCCGTAGTAGCTGGTGTTGATGTAGCCCGCGAGGATGTAGTCCTTGGACTTCTCCCGGTCCAGCTTCAGGGAGATGACCACTTCCTTCATCTTGCGCGTGACGGTCTGTTCCTGCGACAGGTAGTAGTTCTTGACGTACTGCTGGGTGATCGTCGAACCACCCTGTGCGCCCTTGCCGGAGAGCGTGTTGAACACACCCCGCGCGGTGCCCTTGATGTCGACGCCGGAGTCCTTGTAGAAGGTCTTGTTCTCGGCGGCGACGAAGGTGCGCTGCACGTCCTTGGGGACCCGGGCGAGGTCGACGATCTCGCGGTTGAAGCCGCTGCGGGCCATGATCGAGCCGTCGGTGTACTTGTAGACGTTGCCCTGCGACTCCGCCTCGGCGTTCCCCTCGGGGATGTCGATCACCATGTACAGCACGATGAAGGCGCCCATGCCGAGCAGGCAGAGGCCGAAGAAGGTGCCGACGATCTTCTTCCAGGTGAAGAGCCGGCGTATGCCGGTGCGGCCGGTGGCGCCCGACGAGCTGCGGCCCGTGGGTGCCGCACGGCGCCCGCCGCGCTGTCGTGCGCGTCTTTCTTCCGCTCGTCCCATGCGCCCGTTCCGCTCCGCTTCGTTCATGTGTGCTCGACTGCCACACAGGTTCGCCGCTCAGGTCAGCTCAGAAAGCTAACACCGGGAGCTATGACAAAGGGCTGCTGATGCGGTCGTTACGGACGTGACAATCAGCACCCGTCTCAAAGGAACCGACGTACGAGGGGCCCGCGGGGTTGCCGCGATCGGGTAAAGTGATATCACTTAGCTAGGCAGGCGCTAGCCCATGGCGGGCGCCCGGAGAAACGGGGGATCACCCATGTCCACGCACGACACGCAGGTCACGGCCGATGTGCCGGAGATGCCGGCCCCGCGCGTCCGGGAGGTCCCGGCGCACAGCATCGGCGGCGGACTGGCGCTGGCTCTCGGCCTGGTCGGACTGCTGACCGGCACGGCGCTGATCGTCACCGCCACGGCGGTCACCGCGACCGGCGCCAAGGCCGCCCTGATCACCGGCGGCATCCTGATCGGGATCGCCGCGTTCCTCGCGATGTGCGGGCTGAACATGGTGGCGCCGGGCGAGGCCCGGGTGGTGCAGCTCTTCGGCCGCTACCGGGGGACGATCCGCCAGGACGGCCTGCGCTGGGTGAACCCCCTCACCACGCGCCACAAGATCTCCACGCGGGTGCGCAACCACGAGACCGCCGTACTGAAGGTGAACGACGCCTACGGCAACCCCATCGAGCTGGCCGCGGTCGTGGTGTGGCGGGTGGAGGACACCGCGCAGGCCACCTTCGAGGTGGACGACTACGTCGAGTTCGTCTCCACCCAGACCGAGGCGGCCGTGCGGCACATCGCCATCGAGTACCCCTACGACGCCCACGACGAGGACGGCCTGTCGCTGCGCGGCAACGCCGAGGAGATCACCGAGAAGCTCGCCGTCGAACTGCGCGCGCGGGTGGACGCGGCGGGCGTGCAGATCATCGAGTCCCGTTTCACCCACCTCGCCTACGCGCCCGAGATCGCCTCGGCGATGCTCCAGCGGCAGCAGGCCGGCGCGGTCGTGGCGGCGCGGCAGCAGATCGTGGAGGGTGCCGTGGGCATGGTCGAGTCGGCCCTGGACCGGATCCAGGAGCAGGGCATCGTGGAGCTCGACGCGGAACGGAAGGCGGCGATGGTGTCCAACCTGATGGTGGTGCTGTGCGGCGACCGCTCGGCGCAGCCGGTCCTCAACACCGGGACGCTCTACCAGTGACGGCTCCGTCCGGGGGCCCGGCCCCCCAGGGTCGGCCGCAGCGCAAGCAGGTGCTGCTGCGGCTCGACCCGTCGGTGTACGAGGCGCTGGCCCGCTGGGCGAACGACGAGCTGCGCTCGGCCAACGCGCAGATCGAGTTCCTGTTGCGGCGGGCCCTCGCGGAGGCGGGGCGGCTACCCGGCGAGACCGGCCCCCTGCCCCGCCGCGGACGTCCGCCCGGGGGCTCCTCCCCCGGTTCCCCGCCGCCCGGCTGAACGGCCCGGCCGGCCCGGTAGCAGAACCGTGACAATCGGCCCCCACCAGGAGGTTCGCACACCTCGAAGGCTTCTGCACACGCGGTGTATACACAGTGCGTATACACGGTGTGTAGAGTGCTCGGCATGTCCATCGGTCACACCCTCCTGGGGCTCCTGGAGTCCGGCCCGCGCCACGGTTACGACCTGAAGCGGGCCTTCGACGAGAAGTTCGGTCACGACCGGCCGCTGCACTACGGCCAGGTCTACTCGACGATGTCCCGCCTGCTGAAGAACGGGCTCGTCGAAGTCGACGGCATCGAGGCCGGCGGCGGCCCCGAGCGGAAGCGGTACGCGATCACCGAGGCCGGCATCACCGATGTCGAGCGCTGGCTCGCCACGCCGGAGAAGCCGGAGCCGTACCTCCAGTCGACCCTCTACACCAAGGTCGTCCTGGCGCTGCTCACCAGCCGTGACGCCGCCGACGTCCTCGACACGCAGCGCTCGGAGCACCTGCGCAGCATGCGGATCCTCACCGACCGCAAGCGCAGGGGCGATCTCGCCGACCAGCTCATCTGCGACCACGCCCTCTTCCACCTCGAGGCCGACCTGCGCTGGCTGGAGCTGACCGCGGCGCGTCTCGACAAGCTCCGTGAGGCGGTGGCCCGATGACCACGACCCCTCCCCCCGGTTCCCTGCTCGTCGCCCGGGACCTGCGCAAGGTGTACGGCCCGACGACCGCGCTCGACGGCGCGGCCTTCTCCATCCACCCCGGCGAGGTCGTCGCCGTGATGGGGCCCTCCGGTTCGGGCAAGTCCACGCTGCTGCACTGCCTCGCCGGGATCGTCACCCCCGACTCCGGGTCGATCCTGTACGACGGACGCGAGCTGACCGCCATGAGCGACTCCGAGCGCAGCGCGCTCCGGCGCTCGGAGTTCGGTTTCGTCTTCCAGTTCGGGCAGCTCGTGCCGGAGCTCACCTGCGTGGAGAACGTGGCCCTGCCGATGCGGCTGAACGGCACGCCGCGCAAGGAGGCCGAGCGGGCCGCGCTGGCCTGGATGGAGCGCCTGGAGGTCGACGACGTCCGCGGCAAGCGGCCCGGCGAGGTGTCCGGCGGTCAGGGCCAGCGGGTCGCCGTGGCGCGGGCCCTGGTCACCGGCCCGCGGCTGCTGTTCGCCGACGAGCCGACCGGCGCGCTGGACTCCCTCAACGGCGAACGGGTGATGGAGCTGCTCACCGAGGCCGCCCGGTCCGCCAACGCCGCCGTCGTCCTCGTCACGCACGAGGCGCGGGTGGCCGCCTACTCCGACCGAGAGATCGTCGTGCGCGACGGCAGGTCCCGGGACATGGAGCGCGTCGTATGAGTGCCGCTCAGTGGGCGCGGGACCTCGGCATGGGGCTGCGGTTCGCCTTCGCCGGGGGCCGCGAGGGCTGGACCCGGGCCCTGCTCACCGCGGTCGGGGTGGGGCTGGGCGTGGCGCTGCTGCTGCTCACCACCGCCCTGCCCGCCGCACTGGCGGAGCGCGACCGGCGGGAGGAGGGCCGCCTCAACTACACCTACGGCGAGCAGATCGCGCGGGCCGACGACACCCTGATGACGGCGGACACCAACACGGAGTTCGGCGGCCGGGACATCCGCGGCCGGCTGCTGGAGCCGGAGGGCGACAAGGCCCCGCTGCCGCCCGGCCTGCGGGAGTTCCCCGCCCCGGGCGACATGCTGGTCTCCCCCGCGCTGAAGGAGCTCCTCGACTCCGGCGACGGCGCGCTGCTGCGGGAGCGGCTGCCGTACGACATCGTGGGCACGATCGGCGAGCAGGGCCTGATCGGGTCGCAGGAACTCGCCTACTACGCGGGCGCCCAGGGCCTCGCGGACCGGGCCGGCGACGGGCTGGTGGGCCGCATCGACTCCTTCGGGGACCCCAACCCCACCGAGGAGGAGATGGACCCGGTCCTCATGCTGCTGATCCTGGTCGTCTTCGTGGTGCTGCTGATGCCGGTCGCCGTGTTCATCGCCGCGGCCGTGCGCTTCGGCGGCGAGCGGCGCGACCGCCGGCTGGCGGCGCTGCGGCTGGTCGGCTCCGACGGCGGGATGACCCGGCGGATCGCGGCGGGGGAGGCGCTCGGCGGGGCCCTGCTGGGGCTGGTGTTCGGCACCGCGTTCTTCCTGGCGGGGCGTGAGTTCGCGGCGTCCGTCGAAGTGTTCCGGATCAGTGTCTTCCCGAGCTATCTGAACCCCTCGCCGCTGCTGGCGCTGCTGGTCGCGGTGGCGGTCCCGGCGGCCGCGGTGCTGGTGACCCTGCTGGCGCTGCGCGGGGTGGTCATCGAGCCGCTGGGTGTGGTGCGCACGGCGCGGCCGGCCCGCCGCCGGCTGTGGTGGCGGCTGCTGTTCCCGCTGGCCGGCGTCGTCATGCTGGTCCCCATGCTCGGCCAGGGCAAGGAGAACGGGGAGTTCAACGGATACCTGGTCACCGGTGGTGTCATCTGCCTGCTCGTCGGCGTCACCGCGCTGCTGCCGTGGTTCGTGGAGACGGTCGTCGCCCGGCTCGGCTCCGGCAGCGTGTCCTGGCAGCTGGCCGTGCGCCGGCTCCAGCTGAGCAGCGGCACGGCGGCACGCATGGTCAACGGCATCGCCGTGGCCGTGGCCGGTGCGATCGCCCTGCAGATGCTGTTCGCCGGGGTGGAGGCCGACTACACCAAGGAGACCGGCTACGACGTGTCGCTGGCGCAGATGCAGGTCCGGGTGCCGGAGGGCACCGAGATCGACGCGGCCACGGCGAAGCTGGCGGAGACCGAGGGCGTCCGCAAGGTCTACCCGCTGTCCGAGGGGTACTTCGCCGACCGCCCGTACACCGAGGAACCGCAGCGCAGTGCCCAGCTGACCGTCGGCGACTGCGCGACCCTGCGCGAGGTGGCGAAGCTGCCCTCGTGCGCGGACGGCGACGTGTTCGCGGTGCAGGGCGGCGAGCACGACACCGACACGCCGTCGCTGAGCAGGCCGGGCCAGAAGCTGTACGCGGAGGTGCCGTCCCCCGGCGAGGAGATGAAGGAGGTCGAGTGGACCGTCCCCGGGGCGCTGAAGGAGGCCGCCTCCGTCGAGGACCCGACCGGGACGAAGCGCGGCGGTTTCCTGCTGACCCGCGGGGCGATGCCCGACGACCTGGCCGAAGCGGTGCGGGGCCAGCTGTACCTGGCGATCGACGACTCGGTGCCGCACGCCCGTGAGCACGTGCGCAACACGGCGGCCGCGATCGACCCGCTGTCCGATCCGATGACCTGGTCCGCGACCGAGCGGACCGAGCGCTTCGACACCATCCGCACGGGCCTGTTCGTCGGCGCCGCCGCCGTCCTGGCGCTGATCGGGGCGAGCCTGCTGGTCTCCCAGCTGGAGCAGTTGCGCGAACGCCGCAAGCTGCTGGCCGCGCTGGTCGCCTTCGGCACCCGGCGGCGCACGCTGAGCCTGTCGGTGCTGTGGCAGACGGCCGTCCCGATCGGTCTGGGACTGCTGCTGGCCGCGGCCGTGGGCATCACCCTGGGCGCGGTGCTGCTGCGGATGACCGCCACACCGGTCGGCGTGGACTGGCCGAGCGTCCTGCAGATGACCGGCATCGGCGCGGGCGTCGTCCTCGTGGTGACCCTGCTGAGCCTGCCCCCGCTGCTGCGCATGATGCGCCCGGACGGGCTGCGCACGGAGTAGGACCGGTACGGACCGCGGGCGTTCAGCCTCCCACGGTCCGCACCGGCAGGTCCCGCAGCGCCTCGCGCAGCGCCGACGCCAGCTGCTCGTACTCCGCCGCCCTCGCCGCGCCCGTGCGCATGGCGAGGGCGATGCGGCGGGTGGGGGCCGGGTCGGTGAAACAGCCGGTGAGCAGGCGGCTGGAGCGGGTGGTCTCGACGTCGACGGCGGTGCGCGGCAGCAGCGTCACCCCCAGGCCGCCCGCCACCAGCTGGACCAGCGTGGAGAGTCCGGCCGCCGTGGTGGTGGCCGCGACGCCGGTGCGGCCGGCCTCGCGGCAGATCTCCAGGGCCTGGTCGCGCAGGCAGTGGCCCTCGTCCAGCAGGAGCAGGTTCAGCTCGCGCAGCACGTCCCGGGGTATGCCCCGCCGTCCGCCGAGCCGGTGCCCGGGCGGGGTGACCAGCACGAAGTCCTCGTCGAACAGCGGGATCTCGATCACTCCGGGGGCACCGAGGGGCACGGCGAGCAGCAGCAGGTCCAGCCGGCCGGCGGCCAGTCCGTCGAGCAGGCTGGCGGTCTGCTCCTCGTGCACCTGGAGGTCGAGCTGCGGATAGCGGTCGTGCACCAGCCGCAGCACGGTGGGCAGCACGTACGGGGCGACCGTGGGGATGACCCCGAGGCGCAGCGCCCCGGTGAAGGGCGCCCGCAGCGCGTCGGCCTCCTCCAGCAGCGCCGCGACCTCCTCCAGCACGGCCTTGGCGCGGGGGGCGAGGCGCTCACCGGCCGGGGAGAGCAGTACCTTCCGCGTCGTACGCTCGACGAGCGTGACACCGAGTGTCTCCTCCAGCGCGGCCACCGCTCCCGACAGCGCCGGCTGGCTCGTGCCGGTCGCCGCCGCGGCGTCCCGGAAGTGCAGATGCTCGGCCACCGCGGCGAACGCCCGCAGCTGGGCGAGGCTGGGCTGCCTGCGCCTGTTACCCGCAGTCACTGATAACTTCCTCCGATCAACACGACCGAGTGTAGCTATTTCACGAATCAATGCAGCCTGTGCCAACATCAACAAGGTCCAACCCATGGGAAATGCCCGCGATCCGGGCGTTTCTTCGCTGCAAGGAGGGCCTGTGCTCACTGTCGGTGACAAGTTCCCCGAGTTCGAACTGACCGCCTGCGTCTCGCTGGAGAAGGGCAAGGAGTTCGAGACGATCAACCACAAGACCTATGAGGGCAAGTGGAAGATCGTGTTCGCGTGGCCCAAGGACTTCACCTTCGTGTGCCCGACCGAGATCGCCGCGTTCGGCAAGCTGAACGAGGAGTTCGCCGACCGGGACGCCCAGGTCCTCGGCTTCTCCGGTGACTCGGAGTTCGTCCACCACGCCTGGCGCAAGGACCACGACGACCTGCGCGACCTGCCGTTCCCGATGATGGCGGACTCCAGGCACGAGCTGATGCGCGACCTCGGCATCGAGGGCGAGGACGGCTTCGCCAAGCGCGCGGTGTTCATCGTGGACCAGAACAACGAGATCCAGTTCTCCATGGTGACCGCCGGCTCCGTCGGCCGGAACCCGAAGGAGGTCCTGCGGGTGCTGGACGCCCTGCAGACCGACGAGCTCTGCCCGTGCAACTGGTCCAAGGGCGAGGAGACCCTGGACCCGGTCGCGCTGCTGGCCGGGGAGTGACCTGACATGTCCCTCGACTCCCTGAAGTCCCGCATACCGGACTACGCCAAGGACCTGAAGCTCAACCTGGGTTCGGTCATCGGCAACTCGGACCTGCCGGCCCAGCAGCTGTGGGGCACGGTGCTGTCGACGGCGATCGCCTCGCGTTCGCCGATCGTGCTGCGCGAGCTGGAGCCGGAGGCGAAGGCCAACCTGTCGCCCGAGGCGTACACGGCCGCGAAGGCCGCCGCCGCGGTGATGGCGATGAACAACGTCTTCTACCGCACGCGTCATCTGCTGTCGGACCACGAGTACGGCAACCTGCGTGCCGGTCTGCGGATGAACGTCATCGGCAACCCGGGCGTCGACAAGGTCGACTTCGAGTTCTGGTCCTTCGCGGTGTCCGCGATCAACGGCTGCGGCATGTGCCTCGACTCCCACGAGCAGGTGCTCCGCAAGGCCGGTCTGGAGCGCGAGGCGGTCCAGGAGGCCTTCAAGATCGCCGCGGTGATCCAGGCGGTGGCCGCGACGCTCGACGCGGAGGCTGCGCTGACCGCGCAGTAGCCCCGTTCACCCGAAGGCCCGTCCACCTCCCGGTGGACGGGCCTTCGGCATGACCGCCGGGGCCCGGGGGCGGCGGCGGGACGGGCGCGGCGTCAGTCCCGGGGCGGGTCGTCCGGCTCGGGTGCCGGGGGCGGGGCCGGAGGCGGGGTGGGCGCGGCGGGCCGCGGGGCGTCCGGGGCGGACATGGCCGTGGCACCGCGCGGACGCGGCGAGCGGATCACCGCCGCCTCGTGGGAGAACGCGCGGAGGTAGCCGACCACGGTGTTGGTGACCGCCACCAGCGGTACCGCGACCACCGCGCCCCCGATGCCCGCGATCATGCCGCCGGAGGCGACCGCCAGCACCACCGCCAGCGGGTGCACCCGCACCGCGCGGCCCAGGATGAACGGCTGGAGGATGTGCCCCTCGATCTGCTGCACCGCCAGCACCACCACGAGCACCATGACGCCCGTGAACACGCCCTGTGTGACGAGCCCGACGACCACCGCCAGCGCGCCCGACACCACCGCGCCCACCAGCGGGATGAACGAGAACAGGAAGATGAAGACGGCGAGCGGCACCGCCATCGGCACGTCGAGGAAGTAGATGCCGAGGCCGATGAAGATCGCGTCGATCAGAGCCACTATCACCGTGCCGCGCACGTACGCCGTCAGCGTCCGCCAGGCCACCGGGCCGGCACCGGCGACACCCGGACGGGCCGCGGCCGGAACCAGCTTGAGCGACCACTCCCAGATCCGCTTGCCGTCGTAGAGCAGGAACAGCGTCGAGAAGACGGCCAGCAGTATGCCGGTGAGCGCCTCGACGACGACGGTCACGCCCTCCAGGCCCGCCGACGTGATCTGCTCGGTGTTGGCGCCGACCGCCTCCCGCAGGTTCTTGGCGATCTCGTTGATCTGCTTGTCGGTGACGTGGAAGGGGCTGTTGAGCAGCCAGTTGCGCAGTTCGTCGATGCCGTCCTGGATCTGGTCGGAGAGGTGGTCGATGTTCTCCATGACCTGCCAGGTCACGAACCAGCCGATCAGGCCGATGACGACGAACCCGAACAGCGCGGTCAGCGCGGTGGCCGGGCCCCGCGGCACTCCGATCCGCGTCAGCCGGGCCACGGTGGGCTGGAGCAGCGCGGTGATCAGCAGCGAGGCCACGAACGCGAGGACGACGAGCTGTACGGCGCTGATCACCCGCATCAGCACCCAGACGGTGCCGGCCAGCACCAGCAGCCGCCAGCCGGCCTCGGCGGCGACCCGCACTCCCCAGGGCACGGCCTGCGCCGGGTCGGGCCGCACCGGAGCGGCCGCGGGGGCGGCGTACTCGACGGGCGCCGGCGACCGGTCGGGGTCCGGGCCGCTGACCGGCGGGGCGGGTTCGTCGTCGGGCCGGAGGTCCCGCGCCACTTCGGCGCGGCGCTGCTCCAGCCGCTTGCTGACCTCGGTCAGTCCGGCTCCGACCCGGCCGAGCCACCCTGGCACTCGCGACATGATCCGTCCTCTTCCCCCGTTTCCCCCCACCACTCCCCCTGGAGTCGTCGGTCAGACCGTACAGGGCGACAGCCCCGCACCGTAGGACGGTGCGGGGCTGTGGCGGGGTTGAGCGAGGCGGGGCGGCGGGCTCCCCGGTACTCCTAGTACCAGTGGTTGGCCTGCCAGAAGTTCCAGGCGCCGCAGGGGCTGCCGTAGCGGTTGTCCATGTAGCCGAGGCCCCACTTGATCTGGGTGGCGGGGTTGGTGGCCCAGTCGGCTCCGGCGGAGGACATCTTCGAACCCGGGAGCGCCTGCACCAGACCGTAGGCGTCGGACGTGGGGTTGTCGGCCCGGTAGTTCCAGCTCGACTCGCGCTCCACGATGTTGCTGAAGCACTGGAACTGGTCCGCGGGCACGATCTGCCGGGCCATCGCCTGCACTTCGGCGATCGTGTACGAGGACTGGACGGCGAAGCTGGACGCGTCGCGGACCGCGGAGCGGCTGGCGGCGGCCTTGGCCTCGGCGCGCTCCTTGGCCTCCTGCTCCGCCTTCTCCGCCGCTTCCTTCTTCTTCGCGACGGCGGTCTCGGCGGCTGCCTTGCGGGCGGCCTCCTCGGCGTCCTTCTTGGCGCTCGCGTCCGCGGCGATGGCCATCGTTTCGGCCTGCTGCGTCAGGGACGCGGTCTGCACCTGGGCCTGCTGGCCCGCGGGGATGTCCGCGAGCAGCGTGGTGCCGCTTGCCGTCGCCTCCGCGTCGTTGTTCTGCGCGGTGCTGCCCGAGGCAACGCCGACGACGCTTCCGACAGCGGTGACCGCCGTGGCCGAGGCCACTGCGAATCCCCGGACCGAGATCCGGCTCACACGGTTTCCTTCCAGCATCGACCGCTTCGGTGACCCTCGCGGACGCAATCGTGCCCCTGGCACTGACCTCCCCAACTGCGGGTCACGGGAGGCACGGGCCCGGTGGGCAACTCCTACGGAAGGAGCGCCGCGTGGTGCGCGGGCGGCATACGACGACGCTATGGAGTTGAAACTGTGGTTCCGCACCGCTGGGGGTACAGGTGTGTCGTATGCGGGGCCTGACAGGAAGGAGACTCTGCCGTAACCGGACGGCGCGAGGCAATTCTCCGTTGCGTGTGAAAGCTCACATCCCGTTTGGCCCTGGGGATTGCCGGAAACCCCCACGCACGCCGACGCCGCCCGGCTAGGCTCTTCGCCTTTCCGGACGGCGCCAACTACGGAGCAACCCACTCTTGTTGTGACGCGAGGGTCAGTTCGGACCGTCTTCGAGCATTTCGGTCACAAGGGCGGCGATCTGGGACCTCTCGGACCGGGTCAGCGTGACGTGCGCGAACAGCGGGTGCCCCTTCAGCTTCTCGACGACGGCGACCACACCGTCGTACCGCCCGACGCGCAGGTTGTCCCGCTGGGCGACGTCATGGGTCAGGACGACCCGCGAGTTGGCCCCGATCCGGGACAGCACGGTCAGCAGGACGTTCCGTTCCAGTGACTGGGCCTCGTCCACGATGACGAAGGCGTCGTGCAGGGAACGGCCCCGGATGTGGGTGAGCGGCAGGACCTCCAGCATGCCGCGCGCGGTGACCTCCTCGATGACCTCGCGGCTGGTGACGGCCGACAGCGTGTCGAAGACCGCCTGTGCCCAGGGGCTCATCTTCTCGGCCTCGGTACCGGGCAGGTAGCCGAGTTCCTGGCCGCCCACCGCGTACAGCGGACGGAAGACCATCACCTTCTGGTGCTGCCGGCGCTCCAGCACCGCCTCGAGGCCCGCGCACAGCGCCAGCGCCGACTTGCCGGTGCCGGCCCGGCCGCCCATGGACACGATGCCCACGTCCGGGTCGAGGAGCAGGTCGAGCGCGATGCGCTGCTCGGCGCTGCGGCCCTTGATGCCGAACACGTCCCGGTCGCCGCGCACCAGCCGGACGTTGCCGTCGGCGGTGACGCGTCCCAGCGCCCTGCCGCGCTCGGACTGGATGGTCAGGCCGGTGTGCACGGGAAGGCCGGACGCCTCGGGGACGTACACGTGCCCTTCCTCGAAGAGGATGTCCACCTGCTCACCGGGCAGGGTCAGTTCGGACATTCCGGTCCAGCCGGAGGAGTCCGTGATGGCGAGCTCCGCGCGGTACTCCTCGGCGAGGAGCCCGACGGAGGATGCCTTGATCCTGAGCGGGAGGTCCTTCGACACCACGGTGACGTCGAACCCCTCGGCCTGCAGGTTGCGGGCGACCGCGAGGATGCGGGAGTCGTTGTCCCCCAGGCGGTAGCCGCTGGGCAGCACGCCGGGGTCCGAGTGGTTGAGCTCGACCCGCACGGTCCCGCCGAGGTCCCCGGTCGGGATGGGGGCGTCGAGACGGCCGTACCGGACCCGGTAGTCGTCCAGCAGGCGGAGTGCCTGGCGGGCGAAGTAGCCGAGTTCGGGATGGTTCCGCTTGGCCTCCAGTTCCGTCACCACGACGACGGGGAGCACGACCTCGTGCTCGTCGAAGCGGGTCAGGGCATTGGGGTCGGCCAGCAGGACGCTGGTGTCGAGAACATAGGTGCGCCGGTCGGGCTTGTGGCGCTTTGCGCTGGTCACCACGGAAGGACGTACCCCCTCGGATGAGGTCGGGGAGCGACGGAGCGGGGCTGGACCGGTCGACGGCCCTCCTGCACGGGGGGCCGGGAACCGGTCCTCCGCTGCTTCGTCCGTGCCGTGACCGCACGGTCGGGCTGCTGCAAAAGGGCCTCCCGGGCGGACGGCTCCGGTGCCGTCCGCTGAGATCCGACGCCCGTGGTTCGGGCGTCGACCTGCCTGGCTTATTCCCTCTTACGACTCCGGCCATGCCACGGCATATGACGGCGCGCCGGTGAACAGTTGTGTGACCAGCGGTGCCGGGGCGGCTCCGGGGACCGCTCAGCCGCCGTAGCGCCGGTGGCGGGCGGCGTAGTCGCGCAGGGCCCGCAGGAAGTCGACCTTCCGGAAGGCCGGCCAGAAGACCTCGCAGAAGTAGTACTCCGAATGCGCGGTCTGCCAGAGCATGAAACCGGACAGCCGCTGCTCGCCGCTGGTGCGGATGACGAGGTCGGGATCGGGCTGGGCGCGGGTGTAGAGGTGACGCCCGATCATGTCGACGTCGACGGCGTCGGCGAGCTCCTCCAGGGAGGTGCCCTTCTCGTGGGCGTCGACGAGCATCGACCGCACGGCGTCGGCGATCTCCTGGCGACCGCCGTATCCGATGGCGACGTTGACCACTATTCCGCTGACGTGCGCGGTGGCCGCCTCGGCCTCCTTCAGGGTGGTCTGCATCCCGGAGGGCAGCAGATCGGGCGTGCCCACGTGGTGGACGCGCCAGCGCCCGTCGGCGGCGAGGGTGCGCACCACGTCCTCGATGATGCCGAGCAGCGGGACGAGTTCTTCCTCGGGCCGGTCGAAGTTGTCCGTCGACAGCAGCCAGAGGGTGACGACCTCGACGTCCGTCTCGCTGCACCAGCCGAGGAACTCCTCGATCTTGTCGGCGCCGGCCCGGTGGCCGTGGACCGTGCTGGACCCCGCGGCCTTCGCCCACCGGCGGTTGCCGTCCATGATGACGCCGATGTGCTTGGGCACCTGAGCGGTGTCCAGGTGGCCTTCCACCCGGCGTGCGTACAGCCTGACCAGCAGGCCGCGCAGCTTGTCGCGCAGGTTCACGTGATCGTCAGCCCCTCCGTACGGATCGGACAGGCGCGGCACCCCGCCGCGTCGCGCGGCAAGCGGCCCGGTCTCGGCCGCGGGCGGTCCCTGCCCGTATGGCGGTCCCCGAAGGCGAAGCGTACCCCCGCCGGGGCGGGGGTCCCCAAAGTCCGGGGTGGTGCGTTTGTCGGCTCTACGGCCCGTACGGGGGCGGTGTGCCGGTCGTGTGCCGGCGCCGGAACCACTGCCCGGCGGAGCCCTGGCTGAGCAGCACGATGATCGCGACGGCGGCGCCGAGCGGGAGGATCCCCAGCGGGACGCCCTGGGCGGCCGCGCTGAGCGCGAACAGGATCTGCACCGAGGCCAGCACGAGGGAGGCGACGCGCACGCCGTTGCCCGCCTTGCGGTACTGGAACGCCAGGACGAACAGCACCAGCGACATCAGGTACGTGCTGAAGAACCGCCCCGCCTCCTCGGGCCCCGCGGTGGCGGCGGCCACGACGGTGAGCAGCACCCCGAGGCCGAACGTCGCGAAGATCACGATCTGCGCGGCGCGCACGGAGCCGGGCATGCCCACGGGCCCGGACGGGCCGTAGGGGTACGGCGGAGGTCCACCCGCCCAGCCCTGCGGCTGCGCACCGGGGTGCGGGTGCGCACCGGGCTGCGGGTAGGGACCCGGCTGGGGATACGGACCCGGCTGGGGCTGGGCGCCGGGCTGCCCGTAGGGCGGGGGCTGCTGCCCGTACGGTCCGTACGCGGCGGGGGGACCGTACGCACCGGGCTGCCCGGGCTGCCCAGGGGGCTGGTGCTGCGGTGTCGGCTGCTCGTTCGACATGCCTGGACTCTAGCCAGAGCCCCCGCGGGGAGGTCACGTCCGGGGCGGCAAGAAAAAACGGGCCGGTCCGTGGGGGGGAGACGGACCGGCCCGAGGGGGGGTTTCCACCATAACCCTTCGTGAGTGATGTCGCGCGCATTGGCGGCACACAACTACTCTCCGGAATCGCCCGGCGACGCCCCGAGGGCCGGAAAGGGGGCCGTTCACCGGTCCCGGGTGGCCGAAAGGAGGCCGAATCCTGGGGAAATCCGGAAGTTGAGGGGACTGTGTGGAGGTTGCGGCACCGGCGCGCCGCTCCGCGCCACTCTTCCGGTCATCCCCCTGACGGGTGACCCCGGCGGCAGCGTCCGCTTGACCCCGGCGACGGCGATCGGGCCCTCCGGGCGGGGCGCGGCGGCCCGGGCACCGCGCAGCCCCCTCCACTGCGCGGTACCGCACCGCGCAGCTTTGCTTACGCGAATTACCTTGGTACGAACTTACGCGAAGGGGTGGCCCGAAGGCCAGCCGGGGTCGATAACGATGCGGAAACCCGCCCGCTCACCCGTGGGGCTTGCGCAGCTCGAAGAGGTGACGGCTGCTGTGGGCGACGAACGGTCCCTCGGCCACGATGCGTTCGTGCAGGGCGCGCAGCTCGGGCAGATACGCCTCGACGGTGAAGCCGGGCACCATCCAGATCACCTTGCGCAGGAAGTGCACGACGGCGGCGATGTCGTGGAACTCCATGCGCAGCCGCTCGGCCCGCACGTCGACGGTCTCCAGGCCGGCGGCCCCGGCCGCGTGCCGCTCGCGGTCCGGGTGCCGGGCCTCCCACTGCTCCCGGGGCTGCGGGCCGAGGAAGAACTCGACCAGCTCGTAGCCGCTGCCGGGCCCGACGTGCTGGGCGAAGTAGGTGCCGCCGGGGCGCAGTACCCGCGCGATCTCGCTCCAGTGGGCGGTGACGGGGTGCCTGCTGACGACCAGGTCGAAGGCCTCGTCGGCGAAGGGCAGCGGCGCGTCCTCCGGGGAGGTGACGACGGCGACACCCCGGGGCCGGAGCAGCGCCGTGGCCTTGGCGGCGTTGGGCGGCCAGCCCTCGGTGGCGACGGTGGGCGCGGGACGCCGGACGGCACGGGCGAGGGCGAAGTCCAGGACCTCGCCCCCGCCGGTCTGGAGGTCGAGCGCGGAAGCGGCCCGGTCCAGCCGTCCCGCCAGGGCCGTGGCGTACCCCCAGGAGGGCCGGGCCTCGGTGGCCCGGCCCTCGAACCAGGAGAAGTCCCATCCCTCGGTGGGGACGGCGGCGCCCTCGGCGAGGAGTTCTTCGAACGTGCGCATCTGCTGGTCGGACATGAGCCGACGATGCCCGAGCGCTCCCCGTCCTGTCGCCCGGATATCCGTGCGCGCCTCGTGACCGGGGGCTTCGGGCGCCCCTAGGGCACCAGGGGACGGACCTCCCCCGCGACGAACCGGACGAAGCCCTCGGGGTCGGGCTCGTCGGCGGTCGGCTGGAGGATCACCGAGTCGGCGCCGGCCTCGGCCAGCCGCCGGACCGCCGCGGCAACGGCCGCCGCGTCCCCGGCCACCCCGAGGTCCGCTCCGGCGGCGGCGCCCTCGGCCGTCAGCTCGGCCCGCAGCCGTTCACAGGCGCCGCTTCCGGTGGCGGCGAGCAGGTAGACGACCACCTTGTGGGAGGTGCCGGCGCGCCCTGCGGCGGTCCGCCCCTCCTCGATCAGCCGGCGGGCCCGGCGCACGCCCTCGGGCGGGGTCTCGGCGGTGAGGACGGTCCCGTCGGCGGCCTCTCCGGTGAGCCGCACGGTGCGGGGCCCCGTGGCGCCGGCCAGCACCTCGACCGGCCCGTCCGGCGGCCAGTCCAGGGCGACGTCGCGGAGCCGGACGTACCGCCCCTCGGTCGTCACCCGCTCCCCGCCCAACAGGGCGCGCAGCGCGATCAGATACTCCCGCAGCAGGGTCACCGGCGACTCGGCCCGCGCCCCGACCTGTCCCATCCAGTCCTGCACCCCGTGCCCGACCCCGAGGATCGGACGTCCGGGGAACATCCGGTGCAGGCTCGCGGCCTCCATGGCGGTGACGGCCACGTTCCGCAGCGGCACGGGGAGCAGCCCGATCCCGACCCGTACGCGCTCGGTCCAGGCGAGCGCGGCGGCACCAGTGGAGATGCCGCCCTCCAGGAAGCAGTCCTCCCACAGCCAGAGCTCCTCGAGTCCGCTGTCGTCCGCGGCCCGTGCGACGGAGCGGAGCCGCTCGGGGGCGAGCTGGGGACGGAAGACCGCGCCGAGTGTCGTCATGGGCCCTTCCTACCCGTCCCCGCCGCCGGTCGTCACTCGATTTCGAGGGGGCGGTCGGTGACCAGTGCGGTGAGGAGGAAGGGGGCGTCGCCGTCGGAGTGGCTGAGGGAGACGGCGGCCCAGCGGGAGGCCGGGCCCGCCGGCGGCGCCCAGAGGGCCAGGTCGCCGTCGCAGTCCTTGGCGAGGAGGGTACGGAAGGGCTCCCCGGCCGGAGGTGCGGACTCCGGCCCGGTCAGGGGCAGCGTCCGGTGCGGCCCCCAGCGGGTGTCGAGTTCCGCGACCAGCGCGGCCAGGTTGGCCTCCGCCGCCGTCTCCGCGTCGGTCCAGTCACGGTCGTACACCCCGGTGAGGGAGTCGCTCTCCCAGAGCGGGAACAGCACGAACCCCTCACCCCGGGTCGAGGCCCATTCCCCGGTGACCGGCTCGCCCTCGTCGGCCGTGGGGCCGGGGCCGGGGAGGGGGGCGGCGAGGGCGGACTCGATGGCGGACACCGCGCGCCGGGTGTCGTAGGGCTCGCCGGCGCGGACCGTCACAGGGCGGGCCGGTTCATCGGGCGGGGCAGCGGCTCCAGCGCGCCGCTCCTGCGGAGCGTCTCGTAGGCCTCGACGACGGCCGCGGTGTCCCCGGGCCGGGCGAGGGTCAGGAGCAGCCCGCCGGTGGGCAGTTCGGCGCGTTCGGCGCGCAGGTCGGCGGGGACGCGGGCGGCGCGGCCCGCGGACAGGTAGCCGATCCAGCCGACCGACGGGGTGCCGACCTTGAAGCCGGCCTCCTGCTTCAGGGCCGCGGTGACGGTCCGGTCGCCGACGTCCCCGTGGTCCGGGTCCCAGACCTCCGCCACGGCGGTGAGGAGCGCGGCGTCGGGCGGGGCCGCCCCGTCGGGTGAGGTGATCGTGGCGACCAGCGACTGCGGGAGACTGTCCGGCGTGCCGCCCGCGAGAGCGGCGATCTCGACCTTCCAGCCGGGGGCGGGGGCGTCGGCGAGCAGCCGCAGCGAGGTGCCGTTCGCCGCCGCCCAGGGGTCGGCCTCCCTGGCCGCGCGCAGCGCGTCGAGCAGCGGGGCCGCTTCGGGCCGCAGCGTCACCGCGGGCCCGGACGCCGGCGCCGTGCGCCACTGCCCCGCCGCCTGTGCGCCCGCCGCCCGTCCGGCCGCCGCTTCCGGGAGCAGCGCGGCGAAACGCTCCAGCGTCGTGCTCCACCGTGCGGCGAGTTCCTCCGCCGACTCCTGCCGGGGCCCCCAGAAGCCCCGCACCACGCGTCGCATGTCCCGTCCCTCTTCTCTCGCCTCTCACCCACGTCCGCTGCCGCGACCACCTTAGGACGCGGCGCGGGCCGCCGCCCGGCGCATCTGGCGTCCCGTCAGTCGAACGCTTCCGGCTTCCTCCCGCCCGCGATGTCGGCGGGCCGGGTGTGGACGACCTCGATGTCCAGACCGGCGTTCTCGAAGGCCTCCCGGGCCGCGTCGGCGACCTCCTCGTTGGAGAAGTGCCATTCGATGTCCTTGCCGTTCGCCGCGCTCACCTGCCGGCGCGCCTCGGTCAGCAGCCGTTCGCTGCCGGACGGGGTGAGTTCCGTGCGGTCGGAGGTCAGGAAGCTGTCGTAGCCGTTCTTGGCCTCCAGGAAGGTCTCCCGGGAGGAGTCCCAGCCGTCGAACTCGACGTCCGGCACGTCGGGGTCCGGGTGCGGGACGACGTACTCGTACCCGCGCTGGGTGCCGGTGACCTGTTCCTGGTAGCGCAGCCACGACTCGTTGGGCCAGGTGGGGGCGGGGTTGCGGTCGCGGCTCGCCCAGAACCCGTCGCCGCCGTCCGCGTCGCCGTAGGTGCGGCTGCTCAGGTCGCCGGCCCAGTCCGGCGGGTCGTAGTTGCGGGGGTCTCTCGTGTCGCCGTGCACGGGGTCGGGGTACTGCTTCTTCCTCGTCTGCGCCTCCTGGGCGCGGGCCGGTTCCTCGGCGCGCTTGCGGTCCAGGTAGGCCTGGCGTTCCGCGGCGCGGGCCGCCTCGGCCTGCTGCTTGGCCTCCTCGTCGCAGGTGCCCTCCGTCCGGAACACGTACGGGCGGTGCGCGAGAGGACCCGCGGCGAGCACGGTGGTGCCGGTGCCGGGTCCGCCGTTCGGGGCGGGGTGCGGGCCGTCGCCGTACGGGGTGCCGGGGGCGGCGGGCGCGGCGATGGTGCAGCCGGTGCGGCGGGCCGCGTCCTCCGCTTCGTCGGCCGCTTCGTCGGCGCGCCGGGCGGCGTCCTCCAGCGCGTCGAGGTCGCCCGCCTCGGCCGCTCGCCGGGCGTCCTGGGCGGCCTCGGTGGCGTCGTCGACGACCTTGCTGAGCCGGCCGAGCGAACCGATCTTCTCGGCGATCTTGGCTTCGCCGTAGCCGGGGATGAAGAGGGAGCCGACGTTCCAGATGACGGTGGTGACGGCGCGGGTCTCGTTGCCGTTGTCCCACTGCTCGACGACGTCGTCGCCGATGAAGGAGTCGAAGAGCACGGTTCCGCCGGTGCCGAGGGAGGCTCCGCCCCAGTCCCAGATCGCGCCGAAGTAGTCGCCGTCGTCCCACTTCTGGCGGGCGTCCGCGGTGTTGTCCATCCACTCGTCGCCCAGGGAACTGCCGTAGTCCATCAGGCCGTTCCAGGTGTCGACGGGGTTGGTCACCACGTCCCAGATGCCGGTGAGGTCACCCCAGATGCCGTCGACGAACAGGCCCGTGCCGACCTGCCCCAGCTGGTCGCCCGCGCAGCCGAAGAAGGCGCCGACACCGGAGAAGCAGCCCTCGTCGCCCTCGTCACCGCCCTTGTCGCCGCCGGCGGTCGGGTCCTCGTACGGCGTCTCGTCGATCTCGTCCGCGGCGGCCACCGGGTCCACTTCGGAGGGGTCGCCGGGCGGGGCGGCGGGGGTGCCGCCGGGGTTGCCGGTGGTGCCGCCTGTGCCGCCGGTGCCGTCTGTGTCACCGCCGGTGGTGCCACCCGTGCCGTCGGTGGTGCCGCCGTCGCCGTCGTCTGCGGTGACCTGGCCGTCATCGCCGTCCCCGGTCCCGGACGCGGGACAGGCGGCCCCGGTGACCTTGCACACCTGTGCCTGGACCTCCGTGAGGATCTGCCCGCCCAGTCCGGTGACGACGAGGGCGGCGATGATCGCCGCGACGACGGCGATCAGGCCGGCGTACTCCACCGCCGTCTGGCCGTCGTCCCGGCGCCAGCGGATCATCCGGGGCAGGGAGAAGGGGCGGCGCTCGCGCCGGTCGGGATCGGCGAGGCGGTACCAGTCGCGGCTGTCCTGACGGGTCAGCAGGAACAGGACGAGCAGGGGGAGGAGCAGCTGGATCAGCCCGCGGGCCGATCCGTCGGCGATGTTGGACACCGAGCCGAGGACCAGCCAGGCCTGGACGACGACCAGACCGGCCCAGACCGCGACCCCGCCCCGCCACGTGCGCCGGGCCAGCCACCAGCCGAGCACACCGGGAGCGGCCGCGTAGGCCACCTGGGCGAGCAGCGCGCCGTCCACGGCGTCGAGAGACGCGGCGGTGAGCAGCAGGCCGGCACCGCCGAGCACGGTGAACGCGAACAGCGCGTGCACGAGCAGCAGGGCTCGCGACAGGGGCCGGGGCATCTCCCGCCGCCCGCTCCCGTGCGCCGGTACGGCCGCCGCCCCTCCCCCGATCCAGGCCATGCCCGCCCCCTCCGCAACCGCCGCTATTCGAACCGTGTTTGATTCACGGTTCGGCCCGAGGGTAGGGAGGGACGGGTGTCGGGGCATGGGCCCGTGGGCCCAAAGCAGCACCCAAGTACGGCCGCGCACCGGCCGGTTCGCCGATGCCGCCCTGTTGTCAGTGAGGCGCACTAGGGTCCGTGATCACGATCGACGCGTGCCGGACGGCGCGGCCGTCACCGACCCCCCTCAGGACGTGGAGCGACCTCATGGGTTTTGACGTCACCTACGCGGACTTCTCCGCCTCCCCGGCCCGGCTGGCCAACGCCGTGGTCGAGCGGAAGCGGGCCCGGGCCGCCGGTTCCCACCTCGCGCTGGACGCCGGCGGCAGCGTGCGGCTGGACTTCGAGGTGGAGGACCCGGACGACGTACCCCAGGCGACGCTCACCGTCACCGCGCTCGTGTCCAGGCTCGGGGGGTCACTGGGGTACGCCCCCATGGACGTGCTGCTGCAGGGCGAGCCGCTGGCCGCGGACCTCACCGTGCCCGGCGGCGGGGACCTCCCGCAGGACAACGTCTTCGCCGTGCCCGGGCACCTGCTGAAGCCGGGCACCAACACCCTGGAGATACGTGTCTCGGACAAGGCCCGCAGCATGCTGTGGCTCTACCGGGTCACCCTCGACCCGGTCCGTGAGCGTGGCCGCTCGGAGCGGGCACGGACGGCGGAGGCCGCCCGCGACGCGGTCTTCTCCTACCGCACGGAACGCCGCCCGGCCCACTCCGCCACCGCGTCCTGGCAGGCGGCACCCCGGCTGCTGTTCCACCTCGACCGGGGCGAGCACTCCCTGCCCGGACAGCTCGGCTGGCGCACGGCGGACGGCGCCGAGTCCGCCATCAGCTTCCAGTCCAACATGTCCGACTTCCACGGCTGTCACCGTGCGGCGGACGGGACGGCGTACGAGTACCGGGGCCGTCTCCTGGACCGCCGGCCGTACTCGGAGGACACCCGGAACCTCTCCGCGTCCCCCCTGCACCGCTTCCGCACGGAGGAGGGGTGGGGCGGGGGCTGGCACGCCTCCCACGAGCTGCGGATACTGGTCGACGACGGCGCGGCGGCCCCCCTGGAACGGGTGACCTGGCGCGATCAGCGGGGCAACTCCGGCGTGGCCGTGCTGCACGCGGCCGTCACCGAGGTCGCGGTGACCGGCGTAGAGGCGAGCGACGAGTTCAGGGCGAACCAGGAGGTCGCCGCCCACCTCCTCGACGACCGCCGCACCAAGTGGCTGGCCGGCGACACCACCGCCCGGCTGGACTTCACCCTCGCCCGGCCCGCCGCCGTCGCCTCCTACTCCCTGACGTCCGCCAACGACTTCCCCGACCGCGACCCCCGCGACTGGACCCTGTACGGGTCCGACGACGGCCGGGCCTGGACGCCGCTGGACTCGCGCGCCGGTGAGAGCTTCGGCGGGCGTTTCGAGACCAGGGACTTCTTCCTCCGCGCCACCGCACCCGCCTACCGCCACCTCCGTCTCGACATCTCCCGCAACGGCGGTGCGGACGAGATCCAGCTGGCCCGGGTCGCCTTCGCCGGGGCACCCGCCGGGCAGGCGTTCACCGGCTACTACCAGCGCCACGGCGAAGGCCCCATCGGCTACCGCGGCACGCCCGTCCAGACCCCCTCCTCCTCCGCTCCGTCCGTCTCGCCCCGCATCGCCTCGGAACTGGAGACCGCCGTGGCGAGCCTGGCCGAGACGGCGCAGTCCCTCGCCGCCCTGGCGGCACACCTCCGCAAGCACTGACGCCGCAGGGCCGCCGGAGATACGTTCGGGGGACCGGTCTCGTGCGGGCCGGTCTCGTGCGGGCCGGGTGTGGCCCGGTGTGAGGGGGCGGTCGCTGATGGGGCGCTGGCGGGACGGGCGCGGGGAGTTGACGGTACGGGGGGAGCGGGACGACGGGACGCCGGTCGTGCGCGTCCCGCTGGAGATCGCCACCTCCTACCGGGCCCGCACAAAAGGCCTGCTGGGGCGGGACTCCCTCGACGGGGCGCTGCTCCTCTCCCCCGCGGGCAGCGTGCACACCTTCCGCATGCGGATGCCCATCGACGTCGCCTACCTCGACCGGCGGCTCCGGGTCGTCGCCGTACGCACCATGCCTCCGGGCCGGCTGGGGCTGCCCCGGCTCCGGGCCCGGCACGTGATCGAGGCGGAGGCGGGGGCGATGGAGGGGTGGGGGCTGCGGGTCGGGGCGCACGTGTCGATCGAGCCGGACAGCCCGTGAGTGCGGCCATGCGCGTGGTCGCCGCATGACCGCACGGAACCGCCCGGCGCCGGGTGATCAGCCCTCCGAGCGCGGGAAGGAGATCTCCACCCGCCGGTTCTTCTTGCGGCCGGCCTCCGTGGAGTTGTCGGCGATCGGGTACTGCTCGCCGTAGCCACGGACCTCGTACGTGACGTTCGAGTCGCTCAGCTCCTTCACGAGGACGCCGTGCACGGCGTCGGCGCGCCGGCGGGACAGGACATCGCCGTGGGCGGACGAGCCCAGGTTGTCCGTGAAGCCGAACACGCGGATCTTCGTCGCGTTCTGCGTCTTGATCTCGTCCGCGATGGCGGCGATGCGGGACTTCGCCTCCCCGCCGAGCTTGGCGCTGTCCTTGCCGAACAGCACCTCCGCCTGGAGGGCGAACTTGACGTCGGAGTTGGTGTCCTCGCGGCGTTCGTCACCGCTCTGGTCCTCGACGACCTGCTTGATGTCCAGCACCTTCGGCTCGGCGAGAGTGGCGCCGTCCGGGAGCTTGAGGTCGGGGTCGTTGGGGTCGAGCTCGACGGGGGCCGAGGGGGTGGCCTCGGTGCCGGGAGGCACGCTGGGGCCGTCGTCGGCGTGGGCCACGCCCGGGCTCACGGCCAGGAGCGCGGCGACGGTCGCGATGAGAAGCAGGCGGTTGTGAGTCATCCTCTGCCTCAACCAGAGATCTGGATGGTGCCGCTGGCGAAGGTCGGCAGCTGGAAGGTGACTTCGGAGGCGTCCGCGGGCGGCGCGGGGAACTGCATGAACACGGACAGGCTTTCCCCTGCCTTAATCGTCGAGAACCCCGTAGTGGTCAACGGACGGCCGTCGGTGTCCCGCAGTACGTAGTACCGCTTCTTACCCTTGGAATCGACCAGTGTGGCGCCGCCCAGCGACCGACCGTTCCGGACGATCTCCGTTTCATTTCCGCTTAGAGCAGCCGGGACGACAGTGTTCTTGGCTCCGTCGTTCTTCAGGGTGGCGTTGACCGTGACGAACCCCCCGGCGTCGCGTTGAGCAGAGACAATCTGCAGAAGAAGTCCGTCCGAACCTCTCAATTCGGCTAGCGGTTCGTCCGCTTGGCCCTCCTGTGCGCTGGGATCGGAACCACGGTCCTTGGTTGCTGACGCCGAAGTATCCGGCTTCTTGTTGTCATCTCCATCACCACCGCAGCCAGCCACTCCGAGGGCCAGTCCGGCCGCCACAGTCAACGCGACCACCCCCCTGCGGGCCTTCGTCGTGAACCGCATGCTCATGCCTTCCGCTTCCTTCGTCACTCGTCGTTCGCTGTCAGTCGGCCAGGTGGACGTCGAATAGGTCTTTGGGTTTCGGGAGCAGTTCCGCAGGTGCCTTCGGGTCCAGCTCCCACTTCTTGCCTTCACAAGTGAGCAGGCCCAGGACACCAGCTGTTGGTAGCTCGATATCGCAGCGGGGCTCGATCACAGCAGTGGCCTCTGCACGCGACCGCTTGTTTTCCGTGCCCGGCACGATGGATTCACCGACCGTGCCGTTAGTCACGGCTTCGACTGTGAACGACAAGGGGCCACTGGGCGTGCAGGATGCGGTCGCGTCGTTCTGTGCGGCGAGTTGATAGGCGCGCCAGCAGGACGGACTGATCCCGGGCACATAGCCGGCGAAAATCTCGGCCCAAACGGTGGGGTCGTTGATGCTCTTCGTCAGCGCATCAGCGAGCTTCTCCCGCCTGTCCTGGGCCGCTGCGAGAGCCGCAGCGTCAGCGGCGGTCTGCGCGTCGTTCCGGTTCGCCGCGGCCTGGCCGACCGCGAAGTACGCGAACGCGAGGAAGAGCAGGCCCCCCACCACCGTGATGTAGATGGGGAATGCCTGCCCTGCGTCGCCGTGCTTACGGAACAGCGTGATCAGCCGGTGACTTCGGCGATCTGCTCCGTGATCGCGTCGTAGATCGACTGACCGATGTCCGTCCCCGTGATCGCCAGTACGATGGCCACGACCACCGCGATGATGCCCAGGTACTCCACCGCGGTCTGGCCCTTGTCGTTGCGGGCTGCGCGGGACTGGAGGTAACTGACGGTGGTGTTGATCCAGTTGCTCATGGTGGTCCCCTCCGGCTGACGCGGTGGCGGCCTCTCCTGCGGGGCCGCTTTCGACATGAGCAACGTACGGCCGGACGCCCCGTCCGGCAGAGGGTCCCAGGGCCCATTCCCGGGCCCAATCGCGGACCCACCGCTTCTTCGCCCTCGCCGTCACCGGAGTCCCCCCACTCCTCGGCCCGCACCCGGGCCCGGTGCCGTGCCGAGCCACTTCGCCGCGGCCTCGGAACGGCTCGTGCTGTGGAGCTTCGCGAAGATGCGGTTGATGTGATTCTTGACCGTCTTCTCGCTGATGAAGCACGTGGCGGCGA
Organism: Streptomyces pilosus; assembly: GCF_014649835.1. Lineage (GTDB taxonomy): Bacteria > Actinomycetota > Actinomycetes > Streptomycetales > Streptomycetaceae > Streptomyces > Streptomyces pilosus. Next base: position 26,733 of record NZ_BMTU01000005.1, read on the forward strand.
TCTGCTGGTTGTTCATGCCGGATGCGATGAGGTCCATGATCTCTGCCTCCCTCGTGCTCAGTTGGAATCCGGACCTGTCGGGGGCGGCCGGACGGCCACCTGTCCACCCAGACGACGACTGTGCCACATCCGGTTGCAGTCGCGAAAGGTTTTCCACAGAAGTAGGCGGGTTCGGGATGTGCGGCAGGCCGATTCCGCCACGCTCAGGCGACGTTGTACGAGTCATCCCCAGACCGTCCGGCAGCGGTTGAGCCGGGCCCACCCCTTGGCGAAGTTGCGACAGCAATGCCCCGGCTGCCGTCGGAGTGAAGTGCGGCCGGCCCTCCTTGATGTCGCGCACCGCCGACACCAGCTGGTCCGCCGTGAACTCGCCGTGCACCAGGTAGCCGCCCGCTCCCCTGCGCAGGGCCTCCTGGACGATCTCCGATTCCCTGCTGTACGTGAGCATCACGACCGGGGCGATGCCCACCAGGTACGGGAGGGCGGAGATGCCGTCCACGCCAGGCATGCGGACGTCCAGGAGCACCACGTCGGGGCGGTGGGTACGGGCCGCCTCGCAGGCCTCGCGGCCGTCCGCCGCCTCCGCGACGACCGTGATGTCCTCGCGGCCCGTGAGGAGGGCGGTCAGGCCGGCCCGGACCACGGGGTTGTCGTCCGCCACCACCACGCGCAGCGAGGCGGGCGGGGGGACGTTCTCGAAGGGGTTCGGCGGTGGGGTCGTCATGGCGTGGCCTCCGTCGGAGTTGTCGGCGTCACCGCCGCGAGCGGGAGTTCCAGGCGGACCTCCGTGCCCCGGGCGAGGGTGCCCCGGCCTATGCGGATGCGGGCTCCGACCGAGGCGGCCCGCTCGACCATGCCCACCAGGCCGAAGTGGCCCGCCCTGCGCAGGCTTTCGAGGTTCGTGCCGGGCGGGAGGCCGGAGCCGTCGTCGTAGACGCTGATGCGCAGGAGGTCTCCGTGGACGCCCGCGCGGACGTCGACCCGGGTCGGTCCGGCGTGCCGGTGGGCGTTCTCCAGGGCCTCCTGGGCGATGGTGAGCAGCTGGCGGGCCACCGCCGGGGGGACCGGGGGGACGGTGTCTTCGCCGGTCGGCGCGTACGCCGCCGGCAGACCGGTGCGTTTGCTGAAGTCCCGCGTGCGCGCGGCGAGTTCGACGAGGACGTCGGTGCCCTGGTCGGGGTCCGACTCCCGCCGGAGGTCGGCGAGGAGTTCGCGGGATTCGGCGGCGGCCCTGCGGGCCGAGCGGGCCACCAGTTCGGCCTGCTGCTTCACCAGGTCCGGGGTCATGCGGGGGGCGCCGGCCGTGGTGGCGAGGCCGTCCGCCGCCAGGGCCACGCCGTGCAGGGTCTTGGCGACCGAGTCGTGCATCTCCCGGGCGAGGCGGGCCCGTTCGGCGCTGACCGCCTCCGTCACCGCCAGGCGGGCCTGGATCGTGGTGAGGGCCTGGGTCGCCCGGCCCAGGCGGAGCATCAGCTTGCGGAGGCTGGAGCCGACGGCTCCCGCGACCACACAGAGGCCGGGGAGCAGCAGCGTCTGGGCCAGGTCGGTGTGCGGGTCCTCCAGCGTCGCGTAGACCAGCAGCAGGATCAGGCCCTGGAGGGAGGCGAAGACGGCGGCGCCGCGCCAGCCGTAGACCAGGCCCGCGAGGAGCGGGGTGCAGACGCTGACGTAGGCGAGGGTGGTGTCCGGGCCGGCGGAGACCAGGAGCAGGGCCCCGAAGAGGGTGTCGACGGCCAGCAGGACGGGGTGGCGCAGGAGGAGGGGGCCGAAGCGTTCCCAGTCGCGGAAGAGGAGGTAGGACGCCATGAAGGTGACGACCACGGCGGTCGCGACGAGGCGGGTGCCCCAGCCGGGGCCGGCGTTGAGCAGGGCCGCGGGCGCGGCCACGGCGATCATCGCCAGGCGGAAGCCGAACACCTGGCGGCACAGGGCCTGGAGGGCGTTGGCCTGGATCTGCGCGTCGGGGGCGGGGTGCGGGGGGTGCGTCCGGCTCCCGGCCGGACGGGCGTCGGCGCCGGTGTCCCCCGCGGGCGTCCCCGGTACGGGCTCAACGGCGTCGACATCGGCGTCGATGTCGACGTCGGCGGGTGCGGGTGCCCGGCCCGCCGGTTCCCAGCCCGGTGGCAGGACCGGTGTCACCGACGTCACCGGGATGTCGGGGGCGCCCGTGCGCGCGTAGGGCGGCAGGACCGTGCCCGCCGGTGGTGTGGTGATCTCCGACGGCTCGGCCGGGCGGCGGAGCAGCCGCGTGCGTTCTCTCGTCGTCGTCATCGTGAGCCCTGCCTCCGCCCTACTCGCCCGTGATGGAGCCGAAGTCGGTGCCGGAGCCGAGGATCAGGCCGGCGCCGAGGAGGATCATCGTGGCCGGGACCATGAAGGTGGTGATCATCATGGTGGCCTTGGGGACCGCGCGGGCCGCCTTCCTGCGGGCGTTCTGCGCGTCCGTGCGGCGCATGTCCTTGGCCAGCGACACCAGCGTGTCGACGATCGGCGCGCCCAGTTCCTCCCCCTGCTGCAAGGCGGTCACGAACATCGCCACCTGCTCGGAGTCGTTGCGGCGGCGCAGTTCGGCGAACGCCTGCCTGCGGCTCATGCCCAGGTCCATCTGACGCAGGGTGATGCGCAGTTCGTCCGCCCAGGGGCCCTCGTACTTCGACGACACCCGGTCCAGGGCCTGCCGGAAGCCCAGGCCCGCGCTGACCACGACCGCCAGGACGTCCAGGAAGTCCGGCAGGGTCCGCTCGATGACGTCCTTGCGGATCCGGATCGCCGACCAGATGCCGACCTCCGTCCAGAACGCGCCGAACGCGAGCAGCAGCAGCGCCACCAGGAGCTGCCCGCGCATGAGGAAGACCAGGAAGCCGATGCCGCCCAGCGCGCCGTACACCGCGCGACGGGCGGCGTAGCGGTCGATGGTGAGGCCGCCGGGGTTGCCCGCCAGGTCGATCCTCCGGCGGTACCTGGCGACCCGCGCCGGGCCCATGACGCGCAGCACGGCGGGGGCGTAGCGCATGCCCATGCGGTCGACGAGGGAGTCGACGGCGCCGGTGCGGGTGGAGCCGACCTCCAGGGCGAGCATCAGGTCGCCGGGGAGTTTCGCCTCGGCCCGGTACATGCGGATGCCGGCGAAGACGCCCCACACCCCGAGGCCCATCAGCAGGGCGAGCAGCAGTCCCATGTCAGTCAGCCTCCTCTCCGGTCAGACGTCGATGCGGGACAGTCGGCGGATGAGGATGAAGCCGACGGCGTACAGCCCGAAGGCGACGATCACCGCGGCCTGCCCGGCCGGGGAGCCGGTCATGCGCTCCAGGGCGCCGTCCTTCACCCCGTTCATCAGGAACAGCGAGCCGACACCGAGGACGGGGACGGCGTACGACGTCATGCTCACCTGGGAGAGCTGGGTGCGGACCTCGCGCCGGGTCTCCTTGCGTTCCTCCAGGGTCTCGGTGAGGTTCCGCAGCGCGCTCACCACCTGGCCGCCCGCCCGGTTGGACAGCACCAGGGTGGTCACCAGCACGACCAGTTCGCGGGAGGGGAGGCGGTCGGCGAGTTCACCGAGGGCGTCGTCCATGGACGCGCCGACCGCGAGCTGGTTGGCGACCTTCGCCAGTTCCTCGCCCGCCGGGGCCTCCAGTTCCTCCGCGGCCATGCCGATGGCCGTGCGCAGGGCCAGGCCCGCCTGGGTCGCGTTGGCCAGGATGCGGGCCAGTTCGGGGAGTTGGTTGATGAACTTCTCGATGCGTTTCTGCCGTTGCCAGTTCAGGAACTGCAGGGCCACCCAGATGCCGAGCAGTCCGGCGATCGGACCGAAGAACGGGGCGAGGGTGGCCTGGCCGATCAGCCAGAGGCCGGCGACGGTGGCGAGCATGGCGGCGAAGAACTCGCCGGGGGTGATGTTTAGGCCGGTGGCCAGCAGGCGCAGCTCCAGCTTCCTGCCCAGCTTGGTGCGGCGCAGCCGGCGGTCCAGGGTGGGGAAGTGGCGTCGCCGGCCGACGACCGGGATCTGGCCGGTGGCCGAGAGGCGGTCCACCAGCGCCTGGCGCTGCGCCCTGCCGGAGGCGTAGGAATGCACACCGACGACCGCGAGCACACAGGTGAGCAGGGCGATGCCGGCGGTCAGCCTGATCAGGTTCTGCAGATCCATGGGGACGGTTCCTACCTGGCTTCTCGGGTGGCGAGCTGGTCGGCGGAGTGGGCGATGCCGAACGCCTGCGGGACGGGCTGGCTCGCCATGTAGAGGCGGTCGGCGGTGCGGCGGGGCAGGGGGTAGTGCTCGAAGGCGCCGTAGACGCGGCCGTCGGCGGCCATCGGCTGGGCGTGGAAGCGGGCGACCGTGGCCAGCCGGTACGGCTCCGAGCCGTGGCTCTCCAGCAGGGCGATCTCGGTGATGCGGCGGGCACCGTCGGCGAAGCGGGTGAGCTGGACGATCACGTCGAGGGCGCTGTTGATCTGGTCGTGCAGCGCCACGAAGGGGATCTCCACGTCGGACATGGAGGCCAGGGTCTGCAGGCGCATCAGCGCGTCCTCGGCGCTGTTGGCGTGGACGGTGGCGAGGGAGCCGTCGTGGCCGGTGGACATGGCCTGGAGCATGTCGAGCGACTCGCCGCCGCGGACCTCACCGACGACGATGCGGTCGGGGCGCATGCGCAGGGAGTTGCGGACGAGGTCGCGGATGGTGACCTTGCCCTTGCCCTCGACGTTCGGCGGGCGGGACTCCAGGCGGATGACGTGGGGCTGCTGGAGCTGGAGCTCGGCGGAGTCCTCGATGGTGATGATGCGTTCGCCCTCGGGGATCAGACCGGAGAGGGCGTTGAGCAGGGTGGTCTTCCCGGTGCCGGTGGCGCCCGACACGATGACGTTGAAGCGGGCCTGCACCAGTCCCGCGAGCAGGTACAGCATCTCCTCGTCGAGCGAGCCGAGGCCGATGAGTTCCTGGAGGGTGAAGGAGCGCGGGAAGCGGCGGATGGTGAGCGTGGCGCCGGTCAGGGACAGCGGCGGGATGATGACGTTGACGCGCTCACCCGAGGGGAGGCGGGCGTCGACCATGGGGTTGGCCTCGTCGACGCGGCGGTTCACCGTGGAGACGATGCGTTCGATCGTCTGCATGAGCTGGTCGTTGGAGGCGAAGCGCAGGGGCAGCTGCTCCACCCGGCCGCCGCGCTCGACGAAGATGGCGTCGGGGCCGTTCACCATGATCTCGGTGATCGACGCGTCCTCCAGCAGCGGTTCCAGGATGCCGAGGCCCAGTGCCTCGTCGACGACGCGGCGGATCAGCTGGGAGCGTTCGACGGTCGACAGGACCGGGCCCTCGCGGCTGATGATGTGGCCCAGGACGCGCTCCAGCCGGGCCCGCCGCTCGGCCGCGGCCAGCGAGCTCATCTCGGCGAGGTCGATCTCCTCCAGGAGCTTGGCGCGGTAGGAGGCGACCAGGTGGCCGTCCTCGCCCCGTCCGGCGCCCTCCTCGGGGGAGTTGATGCGTGCCCGCAGGCTCATGGGTCGCGTGCTCCTCGTTCTTGTGGCTCGTCCTGTGCCGCTCGTCCTGGTCGGTCGTCGTCCTGGTCGGTCGTCGTTCCGGTCGGCTGTCGCTCCGGTCGGTCGTCGTTCCGGTCGGTCCCCGCGGTCCTCGCGGCCCCTCGGTCAGTGGTCCATCGGCATCGTGGCGGTCTTGCGGGCCGGGCCGAAGTCCCAGCCCGGGACGATCGACGGGATGTCGACCGTGGCGACGACGGTGACCTCCTCGCCGCCCCCCACCGGCACACACGTGGTGCCGTCGGCCAGCCAGGAGCTGACCGCGGCCGTGCAGGCCCCGTCGGCGCCCCGGTCCAGCGACGCGCTGCGGGCGCCCGCCCGCGCCGCGGTGCCCGCCTGCTGGGCGGTGTAGGCGATCAGGCCGAGCTGGACGACGGCCATGCCGACGATCAGCAGGACGGGGAGGAACCCCAGGTACTCCAGTGCCGCCTGGCCGCGGTCACGGTCACGGTCGCGGTTCTGCCGGCGGTAATCCCGTGGGTACGGCATCTCAGTCCTCCTCCTCCTCGACGGCACCCGCGTGGCCCGTCACCTCGAAGGGGAAGGAGACCGTGCCCGGGAAGAGGATGGGGACGTCCAGCCGCACGTCGGCGGTGACGAAGCCGCCTCCGGTCGCACAGTCCACGGTCGCTCCCCCCGCCCACGCTCCCGACAGCTTGTCGAGACCGGCGTCCTGGCAGGCGCCCTGGCGTGCCCCGGGTGCCGCCGCCGTCGCCGCCCGTACCGCTTCGTCCGCAGCATTCCCCGCGAGCGTGAAGGTGTACCCCACGAGCACGAGCTGCCACAGCACCACCAGCGTCACCAGGATCGTCGGCGTCATGCCGAGGAACTCGATGGTGACCTGGCCCCGGTCGCGGCCGGCCCTTCGTCGTAAGGAAGTGGTCCTCGTCCCGGTCATCCCCCGCCGTCCTTCCGCCGCCGCATGCTCACCGACCCCCGGTCGCCGCGCAGCCGGCCGCTCTTCTGGGTGCCCTCGACGGCCTTGACCAGCCCGAGTTCGCCGGCCAGGCCCCACAGGGCCTGCTTCACCGTGCTCTTGCTCTCCAGTTCGTGGACGCGGCCCGCGTCCACCACCCCCTGGAGTTCCTTGAAGTGGGCGGGGACCGTGGTGGCCGCCACCGTCGTGCCGGTGATCTTCTGGATGAGCGGGGGCTGGATCTCCGTGCCCCGGGTGTGCCGGTTGACGACGATCGTGGTCTCCTCCGCCTTGCGGATCTGCAGCCGGTCCCACATCCGCACCGCCCGCTTGGCGCCCCGTACGGCGATCACGTCGGGGGTGGTGACCAGCAGGGCCCGGTCGGCCATCTCCACGGCCGCCGCGCCGGCCCCGCCGAGCTGGGCACCGCAGTCGATGACGACGACCTCGTAGCGGGAGCGCAGGGCGCTGACGATCTGGCGGGTGGAGCGGTCGGTGACGTCCTCGCCGCGTTCGCCCTCGGCGGGGGCGAGCAGCAGGGCGAGGCCGGTGTCGTGGCGGAAGACGGCGTCGGCCAGGACGCGCGGGGAGATGTCCCCGACGGCGGCCAGGTCGACGACGGACCGCCGGAACTGGACGTCCAGGTAGGAGGCGACGTCACCGGTCTGCAGGTCCATGTCGACCAGGGCGGTGGGCCGGCCGGACGCCTGGGCGGCGAGCGCGAGCTGGACGGCGGTCAGTGTCGCCCCCACGCCGCCCTTGGATCCGCTGACGGTGACGACGGTGCCGCCGACGCCGGTGAACACGTCGACGCCCGCGCCCAGGTGGCGGCGCACGCCGACCGACCACTGGGCGACGGCCTGGACGCGGCTGGCGAGTTCCTCGTAGCTGAGCGGGAGGGCGACCAGTCCGCGGGCGCCGTAGTCCATGGCCGCCTGGAAGAGGCCGGGGCTCGCGTCGGAGGTGACGAGGATGACGCCGACGGAGGGGAAGCGCAGGGCGACTTCCCGGATCAGCTCCAGTGCCGGGACGGGGCCGATCCGCTCGTGCACGACCACGACCTCGGGCAGTTCGTCGACGGACTCGGCGGCCAGGCGCGCGAGGGTGTCGACGAGCTGGGTGGAGTCGGCCACCGGGGCCACCGGCTCGGCGTCCGGGAGCTGGCTGAGCAGTGTGGTGACGGACCGGACCGCGTCCGCGTCGCCGACTGCCGGGAGGATCCTGGTGGGCATGCGGCTCTCACTTGTCCTTCGCGAGTTCGTACGTCCGGTCCTGCTCGGGGACGGCGGTGTCGCCCCCGGGAGCGACCAGCGCGAGCCGGACCCGCTGGGCGAACGACTCGGCGTAGGTGATGCGCTGGGCGTCGATGGCGGACAGCGCGAAGGTGATCGGGACCGCGTCGGTGGGCTGCCCGCCCCGGTCGTTCTCGTCGGGCTGGAGCGCGGTGAGCCGGCCCACGTCGAGGACCTTGGCGTTGGTCACGATGATCTTCGACTGGGCGGGGGCGCCTTCGCGCTCGCCCTCGAAGGTGGCGTAGACGTTGACCGACGCGCCCGGGGTGATCTTGCCGGCGACGCCGGTGGCCGCGTCGATCATGATGGCGACCTCCTGCTGCCCCGGCTGGAGCGCGGGCTGGTTCACGACCATGTCGCTCTGCAGCAGGGAGCCCTTGCGCAGGGTGGTCACGGCGATCTTCCCGCGGATGTCGGCGAGGTCGGTGACGGCGTTCTCCGACAGCCACCGCTCGGGCATCGAGATCTTCTCGAACTGGTCCGTGCCGAGCGCGGTGTAGGGCGCGATGTCGGACTTCAGCCGGTAGGCGGTGACCTCGGGGCCGACCTTGGATTTCACGTCGCTGATGACGGAGAGCACGCCGGCGAAAGCGCCGAGGGCACACAGGACCGACAGGAGCAGGAGTATCACGCCTCGGCGCTGACGGGAGTTCATGAACCGTACAACCTCATCGGGATCATCGGGCCGGCTGGTGCGGTGGACGAACGGGTCAGGTGCGGTGGGTGAGGGCGGGGGCGCCCTCGGGGGCGGGTGGCACGGCGGAGCAGAACACGCACCGGTCGCCGATGACGTCGATGCCGCACCAGTGGCAGGTGCCGCGCCGCACGGAGGTGACCAGCTGGTACAGGACGGACAGGTCGGGCAGGTAGGTGCAGAACTCGACGACCTTGCCGGTCCCCCACCAGCCCGGGGACTGTTCGGGCAGCGGCGTCTCGCGCAGGCCCTGCACCTGCCAGGCGGGCGCCAGGGTCGAGGTGACCCAGTCGGACTGGAGCTGCCCCTTGCCGACGAGCATCCAGGTGCCGAACTCGGGCCCGTCGAGCATGGCGTCGGGGCCGAGGCGCACGAGCTGGGGCTGCGGGTGGGCGAGGACGGCGAACTGGCTGCCGGGCATCCAGGACTTGGCGTGCTGCTTGAGGTTCACCGGCACCCGGTCGAGCCGGGCGACGGAGCCGAGCAGCGCGCCGGCGTGGATGTAGTGGATCAGCAGGCGGCCGGCGGAGGCGAGCACGCCGGGGCTGAGGTCGCAGGAGGCGAGCTGGCGCAACTGGCGTGCCAGCACGGCCAGTCCGAGCGGTGGCAGATCGGGGCGGAACAGCGCGATGCGGTCGCTCTCCAGCAGCGAGCGCAGGGTGTGCAGCCGCCGCTGGACGGACGTGGGGGCGGCCCGGGAGCAGACGACGATGACATGACCGTGCTGCTCGACGAGCATCTGCAGTTCGGTCAGCGCCTGTTCCAGCGGGCGGGTGTCGATGTCCCGCAGCACGACGGCGGGCAGGGTTCGTTCGTCCTGGGCCGGCAACGCCAAGTCGGCGCCGGTCACGGCAATGGCAGTTGGCACGCGCGGCTCCCCGTTCTCCCCATGCCCGGCAGCCCGCCGGGATCGTGACTGCGATGCACCCCGGCGACTTCACTGCGTGACTACGTGAGCACTGTAACCGCGGGTCCGCGACCGGAGAACAGCGATTGTGTAGCCGTACAGCAACTCCTGGTGCACAAGGTGCGTCAAACCGGGACAGGGTGAGCATCCCGCCGGCCCGGCCCCGACCCGGTGGGGTGACTCCCTCGCGCCGACTTGACGCCGCATCCCGGCACCTCCGCCCCTCGGCCCCACGCTTCCCGGTGGACGGGTGCCCTACTCCCGTACGAATACCGGGCTTTCCGGTCTGGACCTATTGACAAGCAGATTGGTCTGGACCACCTTGTCCTCGAACGGTGGCCACCGTCGCTCCCCCCTCCCCGACTTCCCCCACCGGAGGCCCCAGTGGACCGCGCACCAGGAAAGCCCGGCCGCAGCAGACGCGTCTGGGCCGGAGCCCTCGTCTCCGCCCTCGCCCTCGCCCTTCCCCTCGCCGGCGCGGGCCAGGCGTCCGCCGCGGACGTCAACAACGCCCGGAACGCCGGCTTCGAGGCGGGCCTGAGCAACTGGACCTGTTCCGCGAACAGCGGCACCACCGTCTCCTCCCCGGTGCACGGCGGCACGTCCGCCCTCAAGGCCACCCCCGTCGGACAGGACAACGCCCGCTGCGCCCAGACCGTCGCGGTGAAGCCCAGCTCCACCTACCGGCTGAGCGGCTGGGTGCAGGGCGGGTACGCCTACCTGGGCGTCACCGGCACCGGCACGACCGACGTGTCCACCTGGACGCCCGACTCCGGCAGCTGGAAGCAGCTGTCGACGAGCTTCACCACCGGCGCCTCCACCACCTCGGTGACGGTCTACACCCACGGCTGGTACGGCCAGGCGGCCTACTACGCCGACGACGTGTCGGTCTTCGGCCCCGACGGGGGCGGCGGCGGCGACCCGGACCCGACGGTGCCGGCCACCCCGGGCGGTCTCACCGTCTCGGGCACCACGTCCTCCTCGGTGTCCCTGGCCTGGAACGCGGTGTCGGGCGCGACGGGCTACACCCTCTACCGCGACGGCACGAGGGTGACGGCGGTGTCCGGCACCTCGGCCACGGTGACCGGGCTCGCCGCCTCGACGTCGTACGGCTTCCAGGTGACGGCGGCCAACGCGGCGGGCGAGTCGCCGAAGTCGGCGACGGTGACCGCGCGCACCAAGGACAACGGCGGCGGGGGCGGCAACCTGCCCAAGCACGCGGTGACCGGCTACTGGCAGAACTTCGACAACGGCGCCGCGGTCCAGCGGATCTCGGACGTCTCCTCCCAGTACGACATCATCGCGGTCGCCTTCGCCGACGCCACCGGCACACCGGGCGCCGTCACCTTCAACCTCGACACGGCGGGCCTGGACGGCTACACCGTCGACCAGTTCAAGGCGGACGTCCGCGCCAAGCAGGCGGCCGGCAAGAAGGTGATCATCTCGGTCGGCGGCGAGAAGGGCACCGTCTCGGTCAACGACTCCGCCTCCGCGACGAACTTCGCGAACTCGGTGTACGCGGTGATGCAGGAGTACGGCTTCGACGGCGTCGACATCGACCTGGAGAACGGCCTCAACGCCACCTACATGACGCAGGCGCTGCGCTCCCTGTCGGCGAAGGCCGGCCCGTCGATGATCCTCACCATGGCCCCGCAGACCATCGACATGCAGTCGACCTCCAACGCCTACTTCCGGACCGCGCTGAACGTGAAGGACATCCTCACGGTCGTCAACATGCAGTACTACAACAGCGGTTCGATGCTGGGCTGTGACGGCAAGGTCTACAGCCAGGGATCGGTGGACTTCCTCACCGCGCTCGCCTGCATCCAGCTGGAGAACGGCCTCGACCCGTCCCAGGTGGGCCTCGGCCTGCCGGCCTCGACCCGGGGCGCGGGCAGCGGCTACGTCTCCCCGTCCGTGGTGAACAACGCCCTGGACTGCCTCACCAAGGGCACCAACTGCGGCTCCTTCAAGCCGTCGCGGACCTACCCGTCCCTGCGGGGCGCGATGACCTGGTCCACCAACTGGGACGCCACGGCGAACCACGCCTGGTCGAACGCGGTGGGCCCGCACGTGCACGCCCTGCCGTGACCCTGCCGTGACCCCGGCCGTCACCGGCCCCCGGGAGGCCCCGTCCACAGCGCTGTGGACGGGGCCTCCCCCGTTCCGCGGGGCACCGCGGAAGTCCGCGTGAAACATTTCCCCCGTCCCACCGCATCAATGAGGTGTAGGCAGCGGACGGCGGGACTCACACGGGGGCACGGACCATGAGGCAGAGGCGGGCGGACGAGTACGCCGAGTTCGCGGCGGCCCGGGCCGGCCACCTGTACCGGTCCGCGTGTCTGCTCACCGCCGGGGACACCCACCTGGCCGAGGACCTCGTGCAGGAGACCTTCGGACGGCTGTACGTCCGCTGGGGCCGGGTCTGCCGCGTCGGCAACCCGGCCGCCTACGCGCAGACCGTGCTCACCCGGACCTTCCTCGCCCACCAGCGGCGGCGCAGCAGCCGTGAGCGGGCGACGGACGTGTTCCCCGACCTGCCGGGTTCCGCCGAGGGGGACGCTCCCCTGCGGCTGACCCTGATGGCCGCGCTCGCCCGGCTGCCCGCCAAGGACCGGGCCGTCATCGTCCTGCGGTACTGGGAGGACCGCTCGGTCGAGCAGACCGCCGACGTGCTGAACGTCAGCTCGGCGGCGGTGCGGACGCGGTGCGTCCGGGCGCTCGGCCGGCTGCGGGAACTGCTCGGCGAGGACCTCGCGGAGTACTCCAGACCCTGACGCCCGCCGTCCCCCCTCGGACCCTTCACTCACACCTTGCGGAAAGGGTGGTTCGTCATGCCCGCTGACCAGCACCACGACCCCTTCGAGACCCGGCTCGCCGCAGCCCTGCGCGACACCGGCGACGGCTTCCACGCCGACGTGGCCGCCCTCACCGCCGGGGGCGAGGTCCGCGGCCGGCGCGCCCAGCTCCTGCGGCGGACCGCCGTGCTCGGGGGCGCGGCCGGGATCGCCCTGGCCGGGCTGGGCGGCGCGCTGCTCGTGCCGGGCGGCGACTCCTCCGACCCCCGGCGGTCCACCGCGGCCGCCGGACCCGCCGCCTCCGCGAGCGCCGCGCCCGCCGCGTCCTTCTCCGGCGACGACCTCCTGCGCAGCCTCAAGGAACTGCTGCCCGCTCCCGGAGAATTCGGCCAGGAGTCGGCTCGGGGCACCGGGTCGGGCCTGCCGCCGTACGCGCGCCTGGTGTACGACGACGGCGGGGGCGCGGCCGCCGTCGGCATCGGCCTGCGCCGGGTGGAACCCGGCAGCCGGGAGGTCCGTGAACTGACCCGGTGCCCGGACCGGACGCTCGTCGACTACGACGACTGCACCTCCAGCCGGCTGCCCGACGGCTCGCTGCTCATGCTGTTCCAGGGGTACGAGTATCCCGACCGGCGCGAGGACACCAAGTGGTGGAACGCCGAGCTGGTGACGGCCGAGGGGCAGCACGTCTCGCTGAGCGAATGGAACGCCCCCGCCCAGAAGGGTGCCGAGGTGTCCCGCGCGGAACCTCCGCTGTCGATGGAGGAGCTGAAGGAGGTGGTCACGGCCGGGGTGTGGCGGCGCGTCGTGGACGCCGTCCCGGACCGCCCCGGTCCGTCGGCCACCGGTACACCGCAGGCACCGCCCCGGACCGCTCCGGGGGAGTCCGTCGGCGCCACGCTCGCCGAGCTGCTGCCGGACGGGCTCACCGTGGTCGGCAGGGGCGGCCAGGAGAGCGAGTACGCCTACCTCGTCGTCGACGACGGCAAGGGCAGGAGCCTCGTCCAGATCAATGTGCAGCCCGACATGTCCGACGTCGCCGACCAGCTCTACGGCGACGCCGAGACCCTTCCCGACGGCACCCTGGTCACCACGCGGAAGGGGCCCGGCGAGAAGGGCGCCGCGGGCGTCGTCATGTGGACCGCCGACACCATGCGGCCCGACGGTTTCCGGGTCGTGGTCACCGCCTTCAACACCGGGGCCCAGCACCAGGACGCCACCCGGGACGCCCCGGCGCTGACCGTCGGGCAGCTGCGGGAGATCGCGCTCAGCCCGAGGTGGCAGGCGCTGGGGTAGGCCGGCCGGCCCGCGCCGCGGCGGCGGTCAGAAGAACTGCGACCACGGCTGGTCCCAGACCTGTTTCACGCACAGGACGAGGAACAGCAGGCCGGCGACGGCCAGCATGGTGTTGCTGAGCGGGCCGTTGCGCCATTCCCGCGGTGTGCGGGAGGAGTTGAGGAGCCACATCAGGGTGAGGGCGAGGAAGGGCATGAAGGCGGCGCCCAGGACGCCGTAGATGATGATCAGGCGGAACGGCTCGTCCTGGAAGAGCAGGATCATCGGCGGGAAGGTGAGCCAGAGCAGGTAGGCGCGGAAGGCCCAGGAGCGTTCGCGGCGTCCGGACGCCAGCACCTCGCCCCGCGCCTCCCGCTCACCGCGCTGCCGGGCCAGGAAGTCGGCGAACATCAGGCTCACGCCGTGCCAGACCCCGATCAGGGAGGTGAAGGAGGTGGCGAAGAAGCCGATCAGGAAGAGCTTGCCGGTGGCCGTGCCGTACTGCTCCTCCAGGACGTCACCTAGCTGGATCAGTCCCTTGTCGCCGCTCGCGATGGCGATGTTCGCCGAGTGCAGCAGCTCCGCGCCGACCACCAGCATGGCGACGACGAAGATGCCGGTGGTGGCGTAGGCGACCCGGTTGTCCAGCCGCATGACCTTCATCCAGCCGCTGTCGGTCCACCCCTTGGCGTTGACCCAGTAGCCGTACGCGGCGAGCGTAATGGTGCCGCCGACGCCGCCGATCAGGCCGAGGGTGTTGAGCACCGAGTCCTCCTCGTCCGGGAGGACCGGGAGGAGACCGGCGAAGGCGTCGCCGAGGTTCGGCGTGACCCGGACCGCCAGGTAGACGGTCACCGCGAACATGACGCCCACCAGGACCGTCATGACCTTCTCGAAGACGTCGTACTTGTTGAACCAGACGAAGGCCAGGCCCACCAGGCCGCAGGCGATGCCCCACCATTCGAGGTCCATCACGTCCGGGAAGAGGGCCTGCAGCGGCAGGGCGCTGGACGACATCGCCGCCGCGCCGTAGACGAAGCCCCAGATCACCGCGTAGACGGCGAAGAACCAGGTGGTCCAGCGGCCGAGGGCGGCCCAGCCGTCGAAGAGGGTGCGGCCGGTGGCCAGGTGCCAGCGGCCGCACGCCTCCGCGAGGGAGATCTTCACCAGACAGCCGATGACCGCCGCCCACAGCAGCGTGTAACCGAAGTTGCTGCCGGCGATGAGCGTGGCCACGAGGTCTCCGGCGCCCACTCCGGTCGCGGCGACGACGATGCCGGGGCCGATGTGGCGCCAGCTGGACTTACGCGGGTGGGGTCCGGGCGCGGTCGCCGCCGCCCCGGTGTCCTGGGTGTTTCCCGTGGTGTCCGCCATGGAGTCAAGAAAGCGGACGGGTGCCCCTCGGACAAGAGGGCGTGCGGGGATCTTCACGGGATGCGTCCGGTCGGCCGCCACACCCTCGCATGCTTGACCTGATCATGTCATCCCATGACGATGGCGGCACCGCACCACGCACGTCGTCATGGACAACCCCCACCTCCCACAAGGAGACTTCATGCGACTCCGCATCCGCGGCAGACGCTCCGCCGCCCTCGCCGGGCTGCTCGCCCTCGCCCTCGCCGCGCCGCTCTCGCTGACGGCCACCCAGGCCGGCGCCGACAGCGCCGACCGGCCGGCACCCTCGGCCGACGACATCCGCCAGTACGAGATCCACCGCCACACCACTCCCCTGACCCGCACGGCCATCCAGCGCTCCGGGGTCACCGTGGACGAGGCGGACGAGGAGACCGTGGTCGTCTCCGGACGCGCGGACCAGATCGGCACCCTGCGCCGGCAGGGCTACGAGGTCACGCCGCTGGGCGCGGCACCGGACCGCTCGTCGGCCGCCGACGGACTGCGCCTGTACGACTTCCCCTCGGCCGACTCCCGCTACCACAACTACGCCGAGATGAACGCGGAGATCAACCAGCGGCTGGCCGCGTACCCGTCCATCATGAGCAAGCGGGTGATCGGCAAGTCCTACCAGGGCCGGGACATCGTCGCCATCAAGATCAGCGACAACGTGGCCGCGGACGAGAACGAGCCGGAGGTCCTCTTCACCCACCACCAGCACGCCCGCGAGCACCTCACCGTGGAGATGGCCCTGTACCTGCTGCGCGAACTCGGCGCGGGCTACGGCAGCGACTCCCGGATCACGAACATGGTCAACGGGCGGGAGATCTGGATCGTCCCCGACCTCAACCCCGACGGCGGCGAGTACGACATCGCCAGCGGCTCCTACCGCTCCTGGCGCAAGAACCGCCAGCCCAACTCCGGCTCGTCGTACGTCGGCACCGACCTGAACCGCAACTGGGACTACCGCTGGGGCTGCTGCGGCGGCTCCTCGGGGTCCAAGTCCTCCGACACCTACCGGGGTTCGGCGCCGGAGTCCGCGCCCGAGGTGAAGGTCGTCGCCGACTTCGTGCGCAGCCGCGTCGTGGGCGGGAAGCAGCAGATCACGGCCGGCATCGACTTCCACACCTACAGCGAGCTCGTGCTGTGGCCGTTCGGCTACACCTACTCCGACACCACGACCGGCATGACGGCCGACGACCACGCCGCCTTCCGGACCGTCGGCCAGAAGATGGCCGCGAGCAACGGCTACACGCCCCAGCAGTCCAGCGACCTGTACATCACGGACGGGTCGATCGACGACTTCCTCTGGGGCACGCACAAGATCTTCGGCTACACCTTCGAGATGTACCCGAGGTCGTCCTCGGGCGGCGGCTTCTACCCGCCCGACGAGGTCATCGAGCGGGAGACCTCCCGCAACCGGGACGCCGTGCTCCAGCTCCTGGAGAACGCGGACTGCATGTACCGCTCCATCGGCAAGGAGGGGCAGTACTGCGGCTAGCGGCCGGTCACCGCTCCCGCTCGGCGTCGTCCCCGGAATCCCCTGAGTCCCCGGAGTTCGCGGCAGCCCCGGAGTCCCCGGTGTTCTCCCCGGGCTCCGGGGACTTCTCCGCGTCCTCGTCGAAGTAGGCGTCCAGGACCGCGTCCAGGGCGGTGTCCCACTCGGCGAAGCGGCTCCGGGAGTCGGCCTCGATCTCCAGGGGGTACCAGCGGCGGTCGGGGGTGTGGACGGTGACCGTGTACCGCTTGCCGAAGCGTCCGGTCTCCGTCTCCACCGCGCCGATCTCGTCCCAGCGGAAGTCGCACTCCTGGTCGTCCAGCCGCAGCCGGACACCGCTGTGGTCGGCGACGACCCGGGCACGGCGGTCGGACGCCTCGAACACCGGCCCGTCGGGCGCGGGTTCGGGTTCCGCCCCGACGGCCGCGTCGGAGGGCCCGGCCGGCTCCTCGGCCTCCACCCCGGGCACCGTCTCGTCCTCCGGCTCCGGGGGCGTCGCCTTCCCGTCCGCCTCCCGGGCGGACGCGGGCGAGGTGAGCCCGGGGATGAATGCCGGGTCGAACCCGGCGCCTTCCAGGGGCTGGCTGCTCGAACCTATACGCTGCTCCACACCGCAGGAGTATGGTCGACAAACCTGTGCCGGGCACAGTCGGTCCCGACTTCGTTATCGGACGCCTACACGGGCACCGCGGCTCACACGGCCAGGCTGAGCGCCGCGGCGACCGCGAAGCCGGCCACGGACAGCACGCTCTCCAGCACCGTCCACGTCTTGAGCGTGTCCCGCTCGCTGATGCCGAAGTACTTGGCGACCATCCAGAAGCCGCCGTCGTTGACGTGCGAGGCGAAGATGGAGCCCGCCGAGATGGCCATGATGACGAGCGCCACGAACGCCTGCGAGTGGTCGCCCTCGGCCAGCAGCGGGGCCACGATGCCCGCCGTCGTCACGATCGCCACCGTCGCCGAGCCCTGCGCGACCCGCAGCACCACCGAGATCAGGTAGGACAACACGATCACCGGGAGGCCGACGCCGTTGAAGGTGTCGGACAGCGCCTGGGCGACACCGCTGGCCTTGAGGACGGCGCCGAAGACGCCGCCCGCGCCGACCACCAGCAGGATGTTGCCGACCGGCTTCAGCGAGGACGTGGAGACGGTCTCCAGGGACTTGCGGGACCAGCCGCGCCGGATGCCCAGCAGGTAGTAGGCGAGGAACAGGGCCAGGGTGAGCGCCACGAACGGGTGGCCGAAGAACTCGATGACCGAGCGGAGGGTGGAGGGGTCCAGGGCGATGGAGGAGAAGGTCGCCGCGAGGATGAGGAGGAGCGGCGTGCCGATGATGCCGAGGACGGTGCCGAGCGGCACCGGTGTCTCGCGCGGTTCCACGCCCGAGGCGCGCTGCTCGGCGACGACGGCGTCCTTGGCCTCCTGCGCGGCCTCGACCATGTCCTGCGGCACGGGGACGAAGATCCGCTTTCCGATCCACGCCGAGTAGGCCCAGGCGGCGACGACGGCCGGCAGACCGCAGACGACGCCCATCAGGATGACCCAGCCGAGCTCGACGTCGAGCAGACCGGCGGCGGCCACCGGGCCCGGGTGCGGGGGCAGGAACGCGTGGGTGACGGACAGACCGGCGAGCAGCGGGAGGCAGTAGAGCAGGATCGACTTGCCGGAGCGCTTGGCGGCCGCGTACACGATCGGCGCGAGGACGAAGATGCCGACGTCGAAGAAGACGGGGATGCCGAAGATGAGACCGGTCAGGCCCATGGCCAGCGGGGCGCGCTTCTCGCCGAACATGCCGAGCAGCCGGCCGGCCAGTACTTCCGCGCCGCCGCTGACCTCGAGGATCGCGCCGAGCATGGTGCCCAGGCCGATGATGATCGCGACATGGCCGAGGATGCCGCCCATGCCGGACTCGATCGTGGACACCGCGTCCGACCGCTGGACGGTGCCGAAGAGTTCGGTGACCGACAGGCCCGCCATCAGGCCGACGGCTATGGAGACGGCGAGCAGGGCGACGAAGGGCTGGAGCCGGACCTTGATGATCAGGAAGAGGAGCAGGGCGATCCCGAGGGCGGCGACGGTCAGCAGACCCGCGGTGCCGTCGAGGAAGAGGAGGAGTCCTCCGGTGTGCGGTGGTGCCTCCGCCGGGGCGGAGGCGGCGAGCGGGAGGAGCGGGTGGGACATGCGGGGGTCCTCTGGTTAACGGCATGGGGCTTTCGGGCAGGGGGGATCGCGGCACGGCGTCCCGGCGGGAGACGGGAGACCGTGCCGTGACGGCGTACGGCGGTGGGGGGTGGCGGGGAGGCGCGTGTCAGCCGAGGACGGCGAGCGCGTCGATCTCGATGAGGAGGCCGGCGGGCAGACCGACGTACACGGTCGTGCGGGCGGCGGGCGGCTGGGTGAGGCCCTGCTCCTCGAAGTAGGCGTTGTAGATCTCGTTCATCTCCGCGAAGTGGTCCACGTCGGTGAGGTAGACGCGGATCATCATCACGTCGTCCCAGCTCGCGCCGCCCTCCTCGAGGATCGCCTGGACGTTGGCGAAGGTCTGGAGCGTCTGCTCGCGCAGGGTCGGCCCGGCGGGGGTGGGGGCCTTGCCCTCCTCGTGGGGGAGGAAGCCCACCTGCCCCGCGACCTGGAGGATGTTGCCCTTGCGGACGCCGTGCGAGAACTTCGCCGGCGGGGTGGTGTGGGTGGCGGGGGTGAGCGCGGTCTTCTCGGTCATGCGGGGGTGTCCTTCACTGGGGTTCTGCCGGAGTACTCGCCGCTGATGGTGTCCGCCGTGCGGCGCACCAGCGGGAGCAGGGTGAGGAGTTCGTCGGCGGTGACGACGACGTTCGGCGCGGACACCGACATCGCGGCGACCACCCGGCCGTCGGCGCCACGGATCGGCGCGGCGACGCAGTTGATGGACTCCTCGTGGCCACCGAGGTCGGTGGCCCAGCCCTGTTCGCGCACCCTGGCCAGTTCCTGGAGGAACGCGCCGGCGTGGGGCGTCGAACGGGACGTGTACATGGGGTAGTCGAGCTTCTCGGCGAGGGCGCGGCGCTCGTGCTCGGGCAGGTCGGCGAGGAGGAGCTTGGCGACGGCCGCGACGGTGATCGCCACCGGCTTGCCGATCCGCGAGTACATGCGGACCGGATAGCGGCTCTCCACCTTGTCGATGTAGAGCACCTCGTTCTCCTCGTACACGGCGAGGTGGACGGTGTGTCCGCAGCTCTCGTTGAGGCGTACGAGGTGGGAGTGGGCGATCTCGCGGACGTCGAGGTTCTCCATCGCCTCCTGCGCGAGGGCGAAGAGGCGGGCGCCGAGGCGGTAGCGCTGGTCGGACTGGCGGTAGACCATGCCGTGTTCGTGGAGGGTACGCAGCAGGCGCAGGGCGGTGGACTTGTGCA
This sequence comes from Streptomyces pilosus, assembly GCF_014649835.1. GTDB lineage: Bacteria > Actinomycetota > Actinomycetes > Streptomycetales > Streptomycetaceae > Streptomyces > Streptomyces pilosus. Next base: position 46,423 of record NZ_BMTU01000005.1, read on the forward strand.
CGCCCAGGCGGTCGGCGACCTGGCCGAGGTCGGCGGGGCCCTCCGCGAGCAGCGGGAGGATGCTCAGGGCGCGGTCTACGGTCTGGCTCATGGGGTGCGTGCCTCCTTCTCGGCCCCCGGGTGCTCTGCGGCTCGTGTCCAGCCGGGGCCGAGACGCAGTCTCCCCCACGCGGCGTCGTCGAGGGCGGCGAGGCGGTCGGCGTGGGCGCGGGCCGGGGGTGCGGCGAGGTCGCCGGGGGCGGTCAGGGCGGCCGCGGCCATGAGGTGGCCGTGGCGGAGGCGGTCCCGTACGGGCAGGCCGCGCAGGGTCGCCGAGAGGAAACCGGCGGCGAAGGCGTCGCCGGCGCCGACGGCGGCGACGACGTCGACGTGCAGGGCGCGCACGAAGGTCGCGGTGCCGTCCGCGTCCTCGCACGACAGGCCGCCGGTGTCCTTCTCGAAGGCGACCGCTCCGCCCTTGCCCTGCTTGACGACCACGACTCCCGGTTCGGGCAGCGCCTCCCGGACCGCGCGGGCGCCGTGCAGCCCCCAGGCCTCGCGCGCCTCGTCGTCGCCGACGAAGACGAGGTCCGCCCCGCGCGCCAGTTCCAGCAGCACCTCCGGGCCGTGGCCGTCGTCCTCGCCCCACAGCCCGGGGCGGTGGTTGACGTCGAAGGAGACCAGGGGGCGGCCGGGGCGGGGGGCGGTCAGCTCCCGCATCAGGTCGAGGCATCCGGCGGAGAGCGCCGCCGTGATGCCGGACAGGTGCAGGACGCGTCCGGCGCGCACGGCGTCCAGGTCCACGCCGTCCGGCGTCATGGCGGACGCCGCCGAGCCGGCCCGGTAGTACGCGACCTCGTGGGCGTCGGTCGACCGGTCGCCCGCGGTGCGGAAGTAGATGCCGGTCGGGCGGGCCGGGTCGCGGCGGACGTGCGCCACGTCCACCCCGTAGCCGCCGATCGTCTCCACGAGGTGGTCCCCGAAGCCGTCGGCGCCGACGCTGCCGACCCACCGGGTGCTGTGTCCCGCAGCCGCCAGCGCGCACGCCACGTTGGACTCCGCGCCGCCGATCCCCCGCTCGAAGGAGGGGACGTCGGCGAGGCGGCCCGGCCGGGAGGGCAGGAACGTCACCATGGACTCGCCGAGCGCGACGACGTCCACGACGTCGGGGGTGTTGCCGGCTGCGGTGGCGGTCACGATGGCGGGGCTCCTCGTCTGCTGCGGGGCGGGCGGTGTCCGTTGACCCCGCGTGGCCGAGATGTTAGACAGCGGTAAGCGATATACGCAACGAGTGTTGCAATTGATGCAACGCCACTGATCAGGGAGGCTCCGATGGCCCTCGACGCTCTCACCCACCTCGCCGGGGAACGGGTGGACCACCGCTTCAAGGGCCTCCCGCCGGACGCCGGGGGTCTGACCGTCGGCGAGCTGGCCGCCCAACGCCGGAACCTCTTCACCGGCGGCTTCACCACCCCGGTGCTCGCGCTCTCCGCGGAGCGCCTGGAGCACAACCTGAAGCTGATGGAGACGTACGCCGCCCGGCACGGGCTCGCCTTCGCGCCGCACGGCAAGACCTCCATGGCGCCCCAGCTCTTCCGGCGCCAGATCGAGCACGGGGCCTGGGGCATCACCCTCGCGGTGCCGCACCAGGTACGGGTGGCCCGGGCCTTCGGCATCCAGCGGGTGTTCCTCGCCAACGAGCTGGTGGACCCGGCGGCCCTGCGGTGGATCGCCGCCGAGCTGGACGCCGACCCCCGGTTCCGGTTCGTCTGCTACGTCGACTCCGTGCGCGGGGTCGAGCTGATGGACGCGGCCCTGACCGGCGCCTCGCGCCCCGTGGACGTCGTCGTCGAGCTCGCCGCGGGCGAGGGTGCCCGCACCGGTGTGCGCACGGAGGCCGAGTGCGCCGCCGTCGCCGACGCCGTGGCCGGCGCGCCGTCGCTGCGGCTGGCCGGGGTCGCCGGGTACGAGGGCGAGGTGCCGCGGGCGGACCCGGAGCGGGTGCGCGCCTGGCTGCGGCGGCTGGTGTCGCTCGCCGTGGACTTCGACAAGGCCGGGCGGTTCACGGGCCTGGACGGGATCGTGGTGAGCGCGGGCGGCAGCGCCTGGTTCGACGCGGTGGCGGACGTTTTCGCCGGCATCCCGGAACTCTCGGCGCCGGTACTGAAGTTGCTCCGGTCGGGGGCGTACGTCTCGCACGACGACGGTCACTACCGGGAGCTGACGCCCTTCAACCGGGTCCCGGAGGAGGGCGCGCTGGAGCCGGCGTTCCGGCTGTGGACCCAGGTGGTCTCCCGCCCCTCTCCCGAGCAGGCGTTCACCAACGCGGGCAAGCGGGACGCGGCCTACGACCTCGACCTGCCGTTCGCCCAGGTGGTCCGCCGGGACGGTGCCGAGCGCCCGGCGGACGGGATCACGGTGACCGGTCTGTCCGACCAGCACGCCTGGCTGCGCACCACCGCGGAGGCCGATCTGGCGGTGGGAGACTGGGTGGGACTCGGACTGTCCCACCCCTGCACGTCGTTCGACAAGTGGGTGCTCATCCCCGTGGCGGAGGCCGACGGCACGGTGGTCGACTACATCCGTACGTTCTTCTAGGAGGCCGGACCATGGAAGAGCTCGTCATCCGGGACGCGGACGTGGTCGACGGCTCCGGCGACCACTCCTACCGCGCGGACGTGGTCGTCGACGGCGGCCGCATCGTCTCCGTCGTGAAGGAGGCGGCGGACGCGGGGTGTCAGCGTCCGAAGGCCCGCCGTGAACTGGACGCCGAGGGGCTGGTGCTGGCCCCGGGCTTCATCGACATGCACGCCCACAGCGACCTGGCACTGCTGCGCGACCCCGACCACAGCGCCAAGGCCGCCCAGGGCGTCACCCTCGAAGTCCTCGGCCAGGACGGGCTGTCGTACGCCCCGGTCGACGACCGCACGCTGGGCGAGGTGCGCCGGGCGATCGCCGGCTGGAACGGCCCGGGCGACGACATCGACTTCGACTGGCGGTCGGTCGGCGAGTACCTCGACCGGCTCGACCGGGGCATCGCGGTCAACGCCGCCTATCTGATCCCGCAGGGCACCGTGCGCGCGCTCGTCGTCGGCTGGGAAGACCGGGCGGCCACGCCCGCGGAGCTGGACCGGATGCGGCGGCTGGTCGCCGAGGGCATGGAGCAGGGCGCGGTCGGCATGTCCTCCGGACTGACGTACACGCCCGGCATGTACGCCCGGGGCGCCGAACTGACCGAGCTGTGCCGGGTGGTGGCCTCGTACGGCGGCTACTACTGCCCGCACCACCGCTCCTACGGCGCGGGTGCGCTGGAGGCGTACGAGGAGATGGTGGCGCTGACCCGGGAGGCGGACTGCCCGCTGCACCTGGCGCACGCCACGATGAACTTCGGCGTGAACAAGGGCCGTGCGCCCGCGCTGCTGTCGCTCCTCGACGACGCCCTGGACGCGGGCGCCGACATCAGCCTCGACACCTACCCCTACACCCCCGGCTGCACCACCCTGGTGGCGCTGCTGCCGAGCTGGGCGAGCGAGGGCGGCCCGGAGGAGACCCTGCGGCGCCTCGCGGACGAGGAGACCGCCGAACGCGTCCGGCACCATCTGGAGGTCACCGGCTCGGACGGCTGCCACGGCGTGCCCGTGGAGTGGGAGACCATCGAGATCTCGGGCGTCGGCGACCCGGCGCTCAGCGGGTACGTGGGCCGTACGGTCCTGGAGTCGGCGCGGGAGCGCGGCGGGTCGCCGTGGACGGTCGCACGGGAGCTGCTGCTGAAGGACAGGCTGGCCCCGACGATCCTCCAGCACGTCGGCCACGAGGAGAACGTCCGGGCGATCATGCGGCACCGGGTGCACACCGGCGGCTCGGACGGCATCCTCCAGGGCGCCAAGCCGCACCCGCGCGCGTACGGCACGTTCCCGCACTACCTCGGCCATTACGTGCGCGAGCTGGGGGCGCTGTCGCTGGAGGAGTGCGTCGCGCACCTGACCGCGCGCCCGGCGGCGCGGCTGCGGCTGCCGGACCGGGGGCTGGTCCGCGAGGGGTACCGGGCGGACCTGGTGCTGTTCGACCCGGCGACGGTGGCCGCGGGCTCGACCTTCGCCGAGCCGCGGACGCTGCCGACCGGCATCCCGTACGTGCTGGTCGACGGGCGGTTCGTGATCGAGGACGGGCGGCGCACCGACGTCCTGGCGGGCCGGGCGGTCCGCAGGACTCCCCGCTGACCGCCCGCCCTCCCTCGGCCGGTGGCTACGGCTTGGGGACCGCGCAGCCGCTCGCGCTCAGGACGAGCCGGTTGTCCGCGCCGAAGCAGGCGGGGAACAGATAGGTCTGCTGGGCGTAGTTGATGCCCCGGCGGACCGTGACGGTGCCCCGCTCGTCGACCTCGCACGGGTTGTTGACCGTGCAGCGCTCGCCGTCCTCGTTGCCGGTGTTGTTGACGGCGACCACCCGGCCGGTGGCGTCGTCGACGACCGGTGACCCGGAGGTCCCGCCGATGGTGTCGCAGGCGGCGGTGTAACGGACCGAGTCCTTCCAGGTCCAGTCGCCCTCCTTCATGCGGTAGGCGAACCCGTCGACGGAGCAGCTGTAGATCCGCTTCCAGTAGCCGGAGACCACGCTGATGGCCGTACCGGCCGCCGGGCGGGTGGCGCTCAGGGTCAGCGCGTCGATGCCGTAGGAGCTTTTGATCTGCGCGTACGTCGTGCCCAGCCGGTAGATCGCGGCGTCCGTGTCCGTCATGGTCGCGTAGACGAGCCGGTTGGCGCGCAGGGTGGCGACCCGGGTGCCGGCGGAGTTCAGCAGGCCGAAGCTGCGGCTGGAGGCGCGGTCGACGAGGACCTGGCCGGGCGCGGGGAAGCCGCTCTCCAGGCAGTGGCCGTTGGTCAGCACGAGCGCGGGGTCGTCGGCCTCCGAGCCGGGCATCCGGACGACGGAGCCGGAGCAGTTGCTGAGCGAGACGGTGCCGGCGAAGTCGACCGCGGCGGCCTTCGGCGCGAGGAGTCCGGACAGGGCGTCCGCGGCGGACCCGACCGTGTCGTCGACGACATCCGTCAACGACGTGGCCGGGACCGCGCCCGTGGCCGTGTCCGCGCCCGTGGGGGAAGGCGCGGCGGCGGCCGCGGGGGTCGCGCCCGCCCCGGCCAGGGCCAGGGCACAGAGCGCGACGACGAGAGGTTTTCTCATGGGGGTCCCCTCAATGCGGCGTCGGGCGACCGGAGCACATCCGGCCGCCCACGTAGGTTGTCATGCGCATTGTCATCACGGGCCGGCCGTGCGGGCAAGGTCGTGTTTCCGCCGGTAACGCGTGCGGTCCGCCCGAGTCGGCGCGGGGGACTTCCGCGGGCCCCTGCCGGGGCAGGCCCGTCCGGCGGGCCGGCCGCCCACCGGGCACCGGACCGCTTCGGGACGGCCGGCCGCGACCGCGCCTACCGGGACCGCTTCGGCCCCTGGCCCCGTCCCGGCCGTCCGTCGGAGTCGCCCGGACCAGGGTTGCCCGGCGGGGTGGAGGCGGTGGGGGTCGCCGTGGGGAGGCTCGGTGCGGAGGTGGTGGAGGTGTCGGTGGCGGGCGCGGACGGCGCCCCGCCCGGCTCCCGGTCCTCGGCGGAGGCGCTCGCGTCCGGGGAGGCGGGTCCGGCCGGCGGACCGCCGGTGGCGTCCGGCGGCGTCCCGGGCGGTGCGGACACATCGGCGCCGGCGGATGGCTCGTCGGACCGCCCGGTGGTCACGTCCTCCCGCTCGCCCCGGTCCCCGGCACCCTTGGAGGACGAGCCCGAGAAGGCGAAACCGGCGATCAGCGCCGCCACCGAGACGGCACCCACCGCCGACACGGCCACCACCCCGCGGCGTGCGCGCGGGGGTGCGGGGGCCCTGCGGCGGCCCCGCCCGCCGGGCCCCCGGCGCGCACCGCCGCCCGGCCCGTCCGGAGCGTCGCCCGCGGCTCCCCCGCCCCCGGGGCCGGGGTGCGGCCCCTCGCCGGGCCCCGGCATGCCGCCCTCCTCCGGTGCGGCCGCGTCGCCGCCGGCCGGCCCGGGCGGACCCGGCTCACCGGCGGCGACGGGGGGCAGTTCACGCGTCTCGTCGTACGCGTTCTGCCAGCCGTGAGCGGCGGCCGGGTCGGCGTAGGCGTCGTACGCCGGGGGCGGAGCGGACTGCGGGAGGTACACGCTCGGCGGATCCTGGGGAACCGGCACGCCGTTCCCCCCGCCGGCGTACCGGGATGCGCCGGCCATGAGCGCGGAGTGTAGAGAGATCACGCCCCCTGTGGACAGCGAACGGACATACCCAGGGAAACCCGACGCGTCCCACGTGGTGGAAAACACGGCCCGATGGGCCATACCGGGCCGTAAGCTCCCAGCATGCAGGTGATCCAGTCGACCAAGCTCGCCAACGTCTGTTACGAGATCCGGGGCCCGGTGCTCGAGGAGGCGATGCGGCTCGAAGCTGCCGGTCACCGCATCCTCAAGCTGAACACCGGCAACCCGGCGGCGTTCGGCTTCGAGTGCCCGCCCGAGATCCTGGAGGACATCCTCCGCAACGTGTCGACGGCCCACGGCTACGGCGACGCGAAGGGGCTGCTGGCCGCGCGCCGGGCGGTCGTGATGCACAACCAGACCCTCGGCATCGAGACCGACGTCGAGCACGTCTTCATCGGCAACGGCGTGTCCGAGCTGATCGTGATGGCGATGCAGGGCCTGCTGGACGACGGCGACGAGGTGCTCGTCCCGGCTCCCGACTACCCGCTGTGGACGGCGGCCGTCTCCCTCTCCGGCGGCACCGCGGTGCACTACCGCTGCGACGAGCAGTCCGACTGGATGCCGGACCTCGCCGACGTGGAGCGCAAGGTCACCGACCGCACCAAGGCCATCGTCATCATCAACCCGAACAACCCGACCGGCGCGGTCTACGACGAGGCGGTGATCAAGGGCCTCACCGACATCGCCCGCCGCCACAACCTGCTGGTCTGCTCGGACGAGATCTACGACAAGATCCTCTACGACGACGCCCGGCACATCCCGACCGCCTCCGTCGCCCCCGACCTGCTCACCCTCACCTTCAACGGCATGTCGAAGGCGTACCGGGTGGCCGGCTACCGGGTGGGCTGGATGTCGATCTCGGGCCCGCGCGCCCACGCCGACTCCTACATCGAGGGCCTGACGGTCCTGGCGAACATGCGCCTGTGCGCGAACATGCCGGGCCAGCACGGCGTGGTCGCGGCGCTCAGCGGACGCCAGACGATCAACGAGCTGGTGCTGCCCGGCGGACGGCTGCGCGAGCAGCGGGACACCGCCTACGAGCTGCTGACCCAGATCCCGGGCGTCAGCTGCGTGAAGCCGAAGGGCGCGCTGTACCTCTTCCCCCGCCTCGACCCCGACGTCTTCAAGGTCAAGGACGACCGCCGCATGGTCCTGGACCTGCTGCGCCGCGAGAAGATCATGGTCGTCCAGGGCACCGGCTTCAACTGGCCGGAGCCCGACCACTTCCGGATCGTCACCCTGCCGTCGGCCACCGACCTCCGGGACGCGATGGGCCGTATCGCCCGCTTCCTGGACGGCTACAGCCAGCCGTGACAACCGTGACATCCGTCTGATCTTGTGAACGACTCAACTTTAGATTGAATCCAAGCTAGGATGGCTTCCTGTCAGCACCCAGGAGGCCATCCATGTACGAGCCGATCCGTGACAAGTCGGTCCACAGCACGATGGCCGGCACCCCCCACGACTTCCCCCACCGTTCCCGCGAGGAAGAGCTGGACATCCAGCTCGCGGGGCATCTCGCCGCGCTGCTCGCCGTCACCGACGAGCTGCGCACGGCGGCCCCCTCGGCCGGGCTGGACACCGCCGCCGAGCGGCTCACCGAGCAGGTCGCCCGCCTGCGGGGAGGACGTACGCCGGCCCGCGTGCCGGCGAGGACCACGGGCCGCGAGCAGAACGCGGCGGCCCTGCACCGGCGCGCCCACGCCCTCGCGGGCCGCGCCCTGGTCGTCGCCGCGTCCCGCGCCGACACGGCGGTGGCGATCCTCGCCGCCGAACAGATGGACGTGCACGCCGCGGCCCTCCAGCCGCGCGCCCTCGCGTCCCGCTGAGCCCTCCGGGCTCCCACCGACGGCCCCGGTCCGCGCGCACCCGCAGCGACGCGCGGACCGGGCGCCCTCAATCCCCGGCAGCCGCCCGGGCGGGGCGGTCAGCGCCAGTCGCCGATGAGCCAGGCGACGAGACGGGGACGCCCCGCCCACGGCTCGCACGGCACCACCGCCTCGGTGGAGAGGAAGTCGGTGGTGACCACCGCTTCGAGCCGGTCGACCGACCGCCCCACGTGGACGGAGACGTCACCGGGTTCCGCGACCACCGACGCGTCGTGGGCGGGGGGCGGTGCGGCGACGGAGCAGCCGACGTAGGGCAGGGGCTGGCCGAGGTACCAGCCGCCGACGAACACGGCGTACAGCAGCGCGGCGCCGCCCAGACGGCGCGGAGTGATCCAAGTGGGCACCGCCGCAGTGTTCCAGAGCCGGCGCGGCACCGCCTCCCTTTCTTCGCCCGGCACCTCGGCCGACGCCACCGGCCGGAGTCCCGCCGGAAGCGGCGACGGCCGAGCGCTCCGGCCGACGGTGGGCGTCGGCCGGAGCGCTCGGGCACGCGTCGGCACGTTCGTGAGCCCTCTGGGTGGGCCGTGCCGAAGGGGCGGGGGTGGGTCCGCCGTCGCCGGGTCCCGTCGGGGCGGACGGAGGGGGCGGCGGCCGGCCCGGTACCCCGTACGCCGTTGTACGGGGCCCGCCGGTGTGTTCCGCGGCCGGTCGTGGCGTGACGATCGCTGGTCAGGGCATCCTCAAACCGAGTACCGACCGGCCGCGGGGTCTGTGCGGGCCTCAGCCCAGGCGCCGCACCAGGGCGCGGTACTCGTCCCACAGCTCCTCGGGCGTGTGCTCGCCGAAGGTGTTGAGGTGCTCGGGGACCAGGGCGGCCTCCTCGCGCCACACGTCCTTGTCGACGGTGAGCAGGAAGTCCAGGTCGGCGTCGGAGAGGTCCAGGCCGTCGGTGTCCAGGGCGGCCTTGGCCGGGAGCACCCCGATGGGGGTCTCGACGCCCTCCGCCTTGCCGTCGAGGCGCTCCACGATCCACTTCAGGACGCGGGAGTTCTCGCCGAAGCCGGGCCAGACGAAGCGGCCCTCGTCGTCCTTGCGGAACCAGTTGACGTAGTAGATCTTCGGCAGCTTGGACTGGTCCTTGTCCTTGGCCACGTCGATCCAGTGCGCCATGTAGTCGCCCATGTTGTAGCCGCAGAACGGCAGCATGGCGAACGGGTCGCGGCGCAGCTCGCCGACCTTGCCCTCGGCGGCGGCGGTCTTCTCGGAGGCCACGTTGGCGCCGAGGAAGACGCCGTGGTTCCAGTCGAAGGACTCCGTCACCAGCGGTACGGCGCTGGCGCGGCGGCCGCCGAAGAGGATCGCGGAGATCGGCACGCCCTTGGGGTCCTCCCACTCCGGCGCGATGATCGGGCACTGCGCGGCGGGAGTGGTGAAGCGGGCGTTGGGGTGGGCGGCGGGCGTGCCGGACTCGGGGGTCCAGTCGTTGCCCTTCCAGTCGGTGAGGTGGGCCGGGGTCTCCTCCGTCATGCCCTCCCACCACACGTCGTTGTCGTCGGTGAGGGCGACGTTGGTGAAGACCGAGTTGCCCCACAGGGTCTTCATGGCGTTGGCGTTGGTGTGCTCGCCGGTGCCGGGGGCGACGCCGAAGAACCCGGCCTCGGGGTTGATGGCGTACAGGCGGCCGTCCTCGCCGAAGCGCATCCAGGCGATGTCGTCGCCGATCGTCTCGACCGTCCAGCCCGAGATGGTCGGCTCCAGCATGGCGAGGTTGGTCTTGCCGCAGGCGGACGGGAAGGCGGCGGCGACGTACTTGGACTCGCCGTGCGGCGGGGTGAGCTTGAGGATGAGCATGTGCTCGGCCAGCCAGCCCTCGTCGCGGGCCATGACGGACGCGATGCGCAGCGCGTAGCACTTCTTGCCGAGCAGGGCGTTGCCGCCGTAGCCGGAGCCGTAGGACCAGATCTCGCGGTCCTCGGGGAAGTGGGAGATGTACTTGGTCTGGTTGCAGGGCCAGGGGACGTCCTCCTGGCCGGGCTCCAGCGGGGCGCCGACCGAGTGCACGGCCTTGACGAAGAAGCCGTCGGAGCCGAGCTCGTCCAGGACCGGGCGGCCCATGCGGGTCATGGTGCGCATGGACACGGCGACGTACGCGGAGTCGGTGATCTCGACGCCGATGGCGGACAGCGGCGAGCCGAGGGGGCCCATGCAGAAGGGCACGACGTACATGGTGCGGCCCTTCATGGAGCCGCGGAAGACGCCCTTCTCGCCCTGGAAGATCTCCCGCATCTCGGCGGGGGCCTTCCAGTGGTTGGTCGGGCCGGCGTCCTGCTCCTTCTCGGAACAGATGAACGTCCGGTCCTCGACGCGGGCGACGTCGGTGGGGTCGGAGGCCGCGTAGTAGGAGTTGGGGCGCTTGATCGGGTCGAGTTTCCTGAAGGTGCCCTTGGCCACGAGCTCCTCGCACAGGCGCTCGTACTCGGCTTCCGAGCCGTCGCACCAGACCACGTTGTCCGGCTGGGTCAGCTCTGCGATCTCGTCGACCCAGGAGATCAGTCCCTGGTGGGTGGTGGGGACGCCGGGTTCCGCGATGTCGCGCGCCACGTTTGCTCCTAGATGAGGGGGTTTTTGTTTGGAGGCCCCGTGGGGGCTGCGACCCGGATGCGGCACGGTGGTGCGCTGCGCGCTCATCCGGTGTCGACCGCACTCATTTGATCATCCGACGCGAGCGCCCATCTGTCCAGAGGGCCGCACAGGTGAGCAACGTGACGCTGACCACGGTCTTTGACGCGGCTTTACCTTCACGTTGGGCAGATCTGAATATTTCTTTGCGTGACATGCCGCCCGGAGGGGGTGAGATGATGGCCACTGCGCCCGCCCGACGGGTCACCGGCATCCGCAACCTACGGTTCCGTAGGTACGATGCGGAGCATGACTGCGTTCGCCCCCGACGCCCCCGCGGATCCGCCGGCCGACGGCCCCGGACCGGTGGCGACCTCTCTTCCGCACCCCGTCAAACCCAGACTCCGCGGCTGGCTGCACCTCGCCATGTTCCCCGCCGCCCTGGTGGCCGGGCTGGTGCTCACCGCCTTCGCCGACTCGCCCCGCGGCCGCCTCGCCTGCGGGATCTACGCGCTGACGGCCTGCCTGCTGTTCGGCGTGAGCGCGCTGTACCACCGGGGCGACTGGAGCCCCCGCATGGACGGCGTCCTCCGCCGCCTGGACCACGCCAACATCTTCCTGATCATCGCGGGCACCTACACCCCGCTGACCATCCTGCTGCTGCCCGAGTCCAAGGGACGGCTGCTGCTCTGGGGGATCTGGGCGGCCGCCGCCGCCGGGATACTCTTCCGGGTCTTCTGGGTCGGCGCCCCCCGCTGGCTCTACACGCCCTGCTACATCGCGATGGGCTGGGCGGCCGTCTTCTTCCTCCCGGACTTCATGCGCGCCGGCGGCGTCGCCGTGCTCGTCCTGGTGGTCGTGGGCGGCCTGCTCTACAGCGCGGGCGGCATCATCTACGGCCTCAAGAAACCCAACCCGTCCCCGCGCTGGTTCGGCTTCCACGAGGTCTTCCACTCGTTCACCCTGGCCGCCTTCATCTCCCACTACGTGGGGATCTCCCTGGTGGCGTACTAGCACCCGGCGGGGCAGGCCGCCCCGGGACGAGGGCCGCGGCGCCTGCGCCGCGGCCCTCCGCATCGCCGCACCGCGGGAGCGCCGCGCTGTGGCCGCCGCCGGGGCGGATGGCCGAGAACGCACCCCATGACGGCCGCACGTTCCCCCTCGCCCCCGGCGACCCGCCCCGCCCGGGGCTGCGCGAGCGGAAGAAGATCAGGACCCGCGAGGTCCGACGAACCCTGGCCGGCCGCCGTGCGGCAGGCGATGCGCAGGGCCGTCGGTCTCGCGATGACCGAGCAGCCGGAGGCGACCCTGCTGCGGGCGCGCCTGACGGCCGAGGTGCCCGCGGTGCGCTCCCGGATGCCGGAGAGCCTGTCGGCCACCGGCCGCCTGGTCGCCGAGGCCGTCGCCCGGCGCACCGGGCCCGACCCGGACGGCCTGGAGGTGCGGGTCTGTGCGACGGCGCCGGCCGGCGGTCTGCTGGAGGCCTCGCGGTACACGGCCGAACGCGGCCACACCGACGACCTCGCCGACCTCGTCGACCGGGCCCCGGACGTGTTCGAACACGGTCCGCCCGCCCGGAAATCCCGTGGGCCGGCAGCCCGGACATGACATCCTTGGCCGGGTGAACGGTCCCGAGATCCATGTCGAGTTCGCCCCCGGACTGCTGCTCTTCGTGCCCCGGGCCCGGCCCACCGGCGCCCTGCGGACCACCACCGACGGCGTCTCCACCCTGGGCCACGTCGTCGAGTCCCTCGGAGTCCCGCTGACCGAGGTCGGCACGCTGCTCGTGGACGGCCGCGAGGTACCGGCCGGGCACGTCCCGGCCGCGGGCGAGTCGGTGACCGTACGCCCGTACGCCCACCCCCAGCGGGTGCCGGGCGCTCCCCTGCGCTTCCTGCTCGACGTGCACCTCGGCACGCTCGCGCGCCGGCTGCGGCTGCTGGGCGTCGACACGGCGTACGAGTCGACCGACATCGGTGACCCGGCGCTGGCCGCGCGGTCGGCGGCGGAGCGGCGGGTCATGCTCAGCCGCGACCGGGGGCTGCTGCGGCGCCGCGAACTGTGGGCGGGAGCGTTCGTGTACAGCACCCAGCCGGAGGAGCAACTCCGGTACGTGCTGGAGCGGTTCGATCCGGAACTGCGGCCGTGGACGCGGTGCACCGCCTGCAACGGGCTGCTGCGCGAGGCCGTCAAGGAAGAGGTCGCCGACCAGCTGCGGAGCGGTACGCACCGCACCTACGACGTGTTCGCCCAGTGCTCCGACTGCGGCCGCGCCTACTGGAAGGGCGCCCACCACGAGCAGTTGGTGGCCATCGTGGAACGGGCCGTCGCGTCCCGCTCCGAGCGGGACTGAGGCGGGCGCCCGAGCCGGTGGGGGACGCGCCGTGGAGAGGCCGCTCCGTGGGGAGACCGCGCCGTGGAGAGGCCGCGCCGTGGGAACCGCGGGTCCGTGGTGGCCGGTCGGCGCGGTTTCCCGCGCACCCGCGGGGGCGCTCGGCACGGCGTGAGGTCCTGCTGCTGCCGTCCCTTCAGCCGCCCAGCGCGGAGCGCAGCCGGCCGGGGTCGGCCGTCGGTGCGTCGCAGGTGAAGTTGCGGCAGACGTAGGCGGCCGGCTCGCCTCCGACGAGGGGGCGGTCGGCGAGCAGCGGGAACTCGTCGCTCTCCGGGGTCCCGACGGCGACCACCGCGCCGGGCGCGGTACCCAGGAGTGCCGTGCGGTGCAGCGCCGTCGTCGCCGGGTCGTCGAGCGCCGGGCCCACCACCGCGATCTCCCGGGGGCCGTCCAGCAGGGCCTCGGCGACCGCCAGACCCCACCCGATGAACCGCGGCACCCGCGGCCCGAGCGCCTTCACCACACCCAGCGCCCGCTCCGCCGCCGCCCGGTGCGGTGCGGAGCCGGTGTGCGCGGCGTAGCCGAGGAGCGCGCCCGCGGCGGCCGTCCACCCGGACGGGGCGGCGTTGTCGGTCGGGTCCTGCGGACGCCGGATGAGCCGCTCCGCGTCCGACGCCGTGTCGTACAGCGCGCCCGAGGCCTCATCGGTGAAACGGGTGAGGATGTGGTCGACCAGCAGCCCGGAGAACTCCAGCCACACCCCCTCGCCGGTCACCGCCGCGAGCGCCAGGAAGCCCTCGGCGACGTCGGCGTAGTCCTCCAGCACCCCCGCGTTGGCGCCGAGGTGCCCGTCCTTGCTGGTGCGGGCGATGCGGGCCTGCTCGTCGAGGTGCAGCCGCACCAGCAGGTCACCCGCGGCGACCGCGGCCTCCGTGAGGTCCGGGCGGCCGAAGTACGCCCCGGTCTCGGCGAGCGCGGCGATCGCCAGCCCGTTCCACGCGGCGACCACCTTGTCGTCCCGGCCGGGGGCGGGACGGGCCGCGCGGGCCGCGAGCAGCCGCTCCCTGATGCCGTCGATCCGCGCGGCGTCGAACACCTCGTCCCGCTGCGGAAGCTGGAGCACGGAGGCGCCCTCCTCGAAGGTGCCCTCCTCGGTCACCCCGAAGTACCGGGCGGCGAGTTCGGCGTCCGCCTCCCCGAGCACCTCCCGCAGCTGCGCCGGCGTCCACACGTAGTACGCGCCCTCCACGTGCCGACCGCTGCCGTCGTCGCTGTCCGCGTCCAGCGCGGAGGCGAACCCGCCCTCGGGGGTGCGCAGTTCACGGACCATGAAGTCGGCCGTCTCCAGCGCCACCCGGCGCGCGAGCTCCGACCCCGTCGCCCGCCACAGGTGCGCGTACGCCCGGCACAGCAGCGCGTTGTCGTAGAGCATCTTCTCGAAGTGCGGCACCACCCAGTCCCGGTCCACGGAGTACCGCGCGAAACCGCCGCCGAGCTGGTCGTAGATCCCTCCGCGCGCCATCCGCTCGCACGTGTCCGACGCCATCTGCAGCGCGCCCTCCGCCCCGGTGCGGGCGTGGTGCCGCAGCAGGAACTCGATCACCATGGACGGCGGGAACTTCGGCGCCCCGCCGAAGCCGCCCCGCTGGGCGTCGTACTCCCGGGTCAGCCCGAGCAGCGCCTGGGCGAGCTCCTGCTCCCCGGGCACCCGGTCGTCACCGTAGGGCATCACCCGCTCCGCCAGGTCCCGCGTGATCTTCCCGGCGACCTCGTCGACCTCGCCCCGCCGATCGTCCCAGGCCTGGCGGACGCCCTGCAGCACCTGCCGGAACGACGGCATGCCGTGCCGGGGCGCGGGCGGGAAGTAGGTACCGAAGTAGAACGGCTCGGCGTCCGGCGTGAGGAACACCGTCATCGGCCAGCCCCCCTGCCCGGTCGCCGCCTGCACCGCCTCCATGTAGACGGCGTCCACGTCGGGGCGTTCCTCGCGGTCCACCTTGACGCTGACGAAGTGCGCGTTCATGTCGTCGGCGGTGTCCCGGTCCTCGAAGGACTCGTGCGCCATCACGTGGCACCAGTGGCAGCTGGAGTAGCCGACACTCAGCAGCACCGGCACGTCGCGCCGCCGCGCCTCCTCGAACGCCTCCCGCGACCACGGCCACCAGTCGACCGGGTTGTCGGCGTGCTGCAGCAGGTACGGGGACGTCTCGTGGGCCAGTCGGTTCGGCATGGTGTCCATCCTGCCGCAGTACCCCTCCAGGAGCCCGGCAGCACACAGCGGGGAGATCCGGCCCTCTCCCCACGGCGGCCCTCGCACGACACACTTGTGACCAGGGAACGCGGCCGGGACCGGCCGACGCCGCCGGAGGGGGACAGACATGCGGGACAGTCATCGGGCGGAAGCCGAGCGGCTGTTGACGCGGGCAGTGGAGGAGGAGGTGCGCCGGTCGGGCGGGCGCACCGACGGAAAGGCGCTGCTGGCGCGGGCGCGCGGGGCACTGGACACGATGGCGCAGCCGGCGGCCGAGGAGTACGCGGCCTACACGCGCGCCCTGGACGAGGCGGAGGCCGGGCGGCTCACCTTCCGGCAGCGCTACGCCCGCGAGGGCGCCGGAACGCCGCTGCTCGTGGCCGGTGTGGCGGGCGTCGCGGCCATGGTCGCCGACATGGCGCTCGGGACCGGCACCGGTACGGCGCTCGGCGCGGGGGTGACCGCCGGGGTCGTCGGGGCGGCCGCGACCGTGGTGAAGGTGGCCGGCACCCATGTGCCCGCCGCCCACCACCGGGCGGGCGCGGCCGGCCAGCCGGGCGGGCCGGAGCAGCTGCGGCTGCAGTGGCTGACGGCGCTGGAGGTGCGCGGCATCCGGCCGTTCCTCGACCAGCAGCGGGTACTGGCCGCGTCCACGGACCCGAAGAAGGCGGGCCCGCGGCTGCGTGGCGCCGACAAGAGCGCCGCGGCCCGCGGACGCAGCGTGCTGGGGCAGTCGTTCGGGCAGCTGCCGGAGCCGCTGGGTCCGTTCGCGGGGCGGCGGCAGGAGCTGGCGCGGATCCGGCAGTGGGTGCAGGCGGGCCGCGCGAGCACGGAGACCCGGCCGACGGTGGTGGTCCTGCACGGGGCGTCCGGCAGCGGCCGCACGGCGCTGGCCGTGCGCGCCACCCACGAGCTGAAGGACCACTTCCGCGGGGCGTGCGTCGTGGACCTGCGCGGCGACAGCCCCGGCGAAGCCCCGCTGTCCACGCGGGACGCGCTGCTGCATCTGCTGAACCGGCTGGGGGCGCCCCGCGAGCAGCTGCTGTTCCGCGAGAGGTCCTCCCCGGACCAGCAGGTCAAGCGGCTGAGCGAGCTGTACCACCAGCACCTGACCGGGATGCCGGTCACCGTCGTGCTGGACGACGCCTGCGATCCGCAGCAGGTGCGCACGCTGATCCCGGAGCGGTCCGACAGCCTGGTCCTGGTCACCGCGCGGGCGCCCCTCGGACTCCCCGACGACCTGCCGGCCCGGGTGCACCAACTGCCGGTGGAGCCGCTGGACGCGGCGGGCGCGGAGGAGCTCCTGTCCGCCGTGGCGCAGGACTCCACGGGCCCCTACGACGCCGAGTCCGCCGAGCGGGTGCGGGAGCTGTGCGGGGGCCTGCCGCTGGCGCTGCGGGCCGCCGGCGCCGCCCTGGGCCCGCGTTCACCGCTCGCCCTCGCCACCGACCTGGGCGCGTACGGGCCCGTCGATCCGGTCGAGCGGGCACTGTGGCTGCGCTACACCGACCAGCCGGAGACCGTACGGCGGCTGCTGCGGCGCCTCGCGCTGGCCGGACGGGCCTCACTCGGCGCGGCGGCCGCTGCGGCGCTCCTCGCCACCGACGAGGCCGAGGCGACCCGGCAGCTGACCGCGCTGCACCGCGCCGGGCTGATCGACCGCGTACGGCACAGCCGCTACCGGCTGCACGACCTGGTCCGCGCCTTCGCTCTGGCCCGGCTCCACGACGAGGAGGACCCGGCCGAGCGGACGGCGGCGCAGGAGCGGCTGATCGTCGACTACGCCGAGCTGGCCGACTCGGTGCTGCGGCTCGTCGACGGCAACATGTCGACCCGCTCGGACCGCTTCAGCCCATACGGCTTCACCTCGCTGGAGGAGGCGCTGCGCTGGCTGGACGACGAGTCGAGCTTCATCACGGCGGCGCTGCGGCACGCCGAGGGCGTGGACCGGCGGGCGGTGCTGAACCTGCTGGGCGCGCTGTGCGACTACTGCCTGCTGCGCGGCGACCTCTACCGGCTCGGGGAGATCAACGAGCTGGCGCAGGCCGTGGACGAGGGGCTGCTGGTCCGCTCGGTGCAGTGGCGCACGGGTATCGCGGCACGTCAGCTGGGCGAACTGGACAAGGCCCGCACGACCCTGACGTCGGTGGTGGACCTGTACCGGGAGGCGCAGCACAGCGCGGGTGCGGCCCGGGCCCTGACCTCGCTCGGCATCACGCTGCACCACCAGGGCAACCTGAGCGAGGCGTCGGCGCGGCTGCGGGAGGCGATGGACCTCCAGGCCGCACCGGAGCTGGCCACGGACCGCGCCTGGACGATGCACGCGCTCGCGGCGGTGGAACGGGACCGGGCCCGGCTGTCCGAGGCCTTGGACCTGCTCATCGAGTCACTGGTGCTGCACCGCGCGGGCGAGTCCGTGCACGGGCAGGCGTGGGCGCACTTCCAGCTGGGGCAGCTGAACCTGCGCATGGGGGACGTGCCCCGCGCCGAGACCGAGCTGCGGACGGCCCTGGAGCTGTACGGCCGTACCCGCGACGCCCGCGGGGAGGCGTGGGCGCTGACCGAGCTGGCGCGGGCCCGGCTGGTCGACGGCGAGGCCCCGCCGGCGGTGGAGGAGCTGCGGCGGGCCGCCGCCCGGCACCGCGACAACGAGGACGCGCGGGGCGAGGCGTGGACGCTGTACTACCTGGGGCAGGCGCTGGAGGAGACCGGCGACCTGGACCGTGCGGTGCGTGAGCTGGAGCGCGCCCGCACGATGTTCTCCCGCATGCGGGACGTCTACGGGCTGGCCTGCGCCCGGCACCACTCGGCGCGGGTGACCCGGGACCAGCGGGCGGCGAGGACCGGGTCGCTGCGCAACTCCGGATTCGCCCGCCAGCTGCTGGTGGACGCGCGCGCCGACTTCCAGCGCATCGGGGTGGCCCACGGCGAGGCGTGGACCTGCCTGGAACTGGCGGTCGTCGACGCGGGCAACGCGCGCACGCAGCAGGCGCTGGCGCTGTGCGACGAGGCGGTGACGCTGTTCGCGTCGTACGGCGACCGGCGCGGCGAGGACTGGGCCCGCTTCCTGCGCTGCACGCTGCTGCCGTACGCGGCCCCGGGCGGCACCGAGGTCGGCACGGCGGTGGCCCAGGAGGAACTCACCCAGCTGGCCCGCGCCCCCCACGCCACCCGCGACCCGAAGCTGACCGACTGCGCGGAGGCCTACCTGCTCCTCCTGGAACGCGGAGTCACCCTGGAGGCGGGCTGGCAGGCCTGGAACCTCGGCCTCGTCCCCAGCCGTCACGCCCGCGAGGTGATGGGGGTGCCGGTCAGCGAGAAGGCCTGAGGCCCCGGGCACCGGTCGACGAGATGGCGTGAGGCCTCCGGGTGCCGGTCAGCGGGAAGGCATGAGCCCCCGGGTGCGCGCCGGGCGGGCCGGTGGGACGGCGTGAGCCCCGGGTGCCGGTCCGCGCCGGCACCGGGCCCCGCCTCGCACCGCCCGGCCGCCGGGGGTCAGCCCTGCTTCCCGGCGCCCTTGCCCGCGGTCTCGGTCGCGGTCGCCCTCGCGGAGCCATCCGTCTCCTCGGACTCCGCGAAGTTCACCCGCCCCATGTGCCGGTTCATCGACTTCATCAGGGCCCACACCGCGAGGGCCATCACCGCGAACACGATGAACCCCAGGACACCGGGGGTCACCTTGTCCTCGTCGAGTTCCTTGGCGAGGGGCACCAGGTGGGTCATTGCCAGGCTTGCGCTTGCGCTCATGTCAGGCATTGTCCCGGATGCCCGCGAAGAGGTCGTCCTCGGGGAGGGAGGTATCGACGAGCGACTTCGCCAGCTCGTACTCCTCCGTCGGCCACACCTCCCGCTGGAGCTCCAGCGGCACCCGGAACCACCCCCCGTCCGGATCGATCTGCGTGGCGTGCGCGATCAGCGCCTTGTCACGGATCTCGAAGAAGTCGCCGCACGGCACGTGCGTGGTCAGCGTGCGCTCCTTGCGCTCGAACTCGCTCCAGCGCTTGAGCCAGTCCCCGTAGGGCGACTCCAGGCCCCGGTCCAGCATCGCCTGGTGCAGCGCCTCGGTGCGGGGACGGTTGAAGCCCTGGTTGTAGTACACCTTGAGCGGCTGGTAGGCGGGGCCGTACTCGTCCTCCGGGTACTTCGCGGTGTCCGCCGCGCCCTCGAAGGCCACCATCGTGATCTTGTGGGTCATGATGTGGTCGGGGTGCGGGTAGCCGCCGTTCTCGTCGTAGGTGGTGATCACCTGAGGACGGAAGGAGCGGATCCTGCGCACCAGCTCGCCGGCCGCCTTGTCGACGTCCTCCAGGGCGAAACAGCCCTCCGGCAGCGGCGGCAGCGGGTCGCCCTCGGGCAGCCCGGAGTCGACGAAGCCGAGCCACTCCTGCTTCACACCGAGGATCTCGCGGGCCTCGTCCATCTCCTTCCGGCGCACCTCGTGGATGTTCTCCTCGATGTACGCGTCCCCCTGGAGCTTCGGGTTGAGGATGGAGCCGCGCTCCCCGCCCGTGCAGGTCACGACCAGCACGTCCACCCCCTCGGACACGTACTTCGCCATGGTGGCCGCGCCCTTGCTCGACTCGTCGTCGGGGTGGGCGTGCACGGCCATCAGTCGCAGCTGGTCAGTCAAGACTCAATCCTCAAGTCGTTGGGCGCCCTGTGTGCGGTGGCGCAGTCGCGGGCTTCTATAGTGACCGAATCGGGGGACGAATAATTCCGGGGTTCCGCTCCGGGACCCAATACGGGGACACCGGCCCCTTCCTGCCGAGGAGACGATCATGAGTACGTCGAGCACGCGGCTGCCCGAGGGCCGCTACGGCCGCTCCTCGGACGAGCGTGCCGACCGCACCCTCAAGGTCGTCGGCGCCGTACTGGGGGCCCTGCTCCTCGGGCTGATCGGCTGGTTCGGCTACCACTACGTGGCCAAGAACGAGATCAGCGGCGAGCTGATCCGCTTCGAGATCTCCGAGCAGTCGGTCCAGGTGCACCTGGAGGTGCACAAGGACGCGGGTGTGGCCGGCTACTGCACGGTGCGCTCCCAGGCGGAGGACGGCGCCGAGGTGGGCCGCGCCGACTTCCGCTTCGACGAGGACGCCACCCGCGTCGACGAGGTCGTCACGCTGCGCACGACCTCCCAGGCCACCAGCGCGGAGCTGGTCGGCTGCCACGCCGAGTGATGTGGTGGGGAATACCCGGCCGCTGACCTGCGCTGTCGTGACTGCGGCGGCTTATGTCCTCCCCCTGCGGGCACTGAATTGTTAGGCTCGTGGTTTCGCCCATCCCTGGAGGACCATCCTTCTGGATAGGGCGTTGCTTTGTATTTCCCAGTCCTACGAGGAGCACCAGTGACCCAGACCAGCGAGAACGTCACCTGGCTGACCCAGGAGGCGTACAACAAGCTCAAGGAAGAGCTTGCATACCTTACTGGTCCCGCGCGCACGGAGATCGCCGCCAAGATCGCCGCCGCGCGCGAGGAGGGCGACCTGCGGGAGAACGGCGGGTACCACGCGGCCAAGGAGGAGCAGGGCAAGCAGGAGCTCCGTGTGCGCCAGCTGACCCAGCTCCTCGAGAACGCCAAGGTCGGCGAGGCCCCGGCGGCCGACGGCGCCGTGGCCCCCGGCATGGTCGTGACGATCGCCTTCGACGGCGACGAGGACGACACGCTGACGTTCCTGCTCGCCTCGCGCGAGTACGCGAGCTCCGAGATCGAGACGTACTCGCCGCAGTCCCCGCTCGGATCCGGCGTGATGGGGCACAAGGTGGGCGAGGACGCCGAGTACGAGCTGCCGAACGGCAAGAAGGCCTCGGTGAAGATCCTCAAGGCCGAGCCGTACAACGGCTGACCGGTTCCCGGCGGGCCCCCGGCACCCCTGAGGGTGCCGGGGGCTCCGTCATGCGGCGGCCGAGCGGTACTTGCGCACGGCGAGGGTGCGGAAGACCGCGATGATCAGGACCGAGTAGATCAGCGACGCCCACACCGCGTGCTGCATGGGCCAGGCGTCCGAGGTGGACACCCCCGGGTTGCCGAAGAGCTCGCGGCAGGCCTGGACGGTCGCGCTGAACGGGTTCCAGTCGGCGATGTGGCGCAGCCAGGGGGTCATGTTGCTGGAGTCCACGAACGCGTTCGACACGAAGGTGACCGGGAAGAGCCAGACCAGTCCGCCGGAGGTGGCCGCCTCCGGCGTGCGCACGGACAGGCCGATGACCGCGCCGATCCAGGTGAACGCGTACCCGGTCAGGAGCAGCAGCCCGAAGGCGCCGAGCACCTCGCCGGCGCTGGTGTGGGTGCGCCAGCCGACCAGGAGCGCCACCACGGCGAGCACGAGCAGGGTGAGCGCCGTCTGCACCAGGTCGGCGAGGGTGCGGCCGGTGAGCACCGCGCCGCGTGCCATGGGCAGGGAGCGGAAGCGGTCGACGAGGCCCTTGTGCATGTCCTCGGCGATGCCCGCCCCGGCTCCGGCGGTGGCGAAGGTGACGGTCTGGGCGAAGATGCCGGCCATCAGGAACTCGCGGTAGACCTCCGGGCTGGTGCTGCCGCCGATGTCCATGGAGCCGCCGAACACGTACGAGAACAGCACCACGAACATGATCGGCTGGATCAGTCCGAAGATGACCACTTCGGGGATCCGGATCATGCGGATGAGGTTGCGCTTGGCCACGACCAGGGAGTCCCGGATCGACTGGCCGATGCGGCCGCCGGACGGGGTGACCCGCACGGCGTCGGTGACGGCACTCACTTGACGGCCTCCTTGCCGGGGCGGTGGCCCCTGCCCTGGTCCTCGGTGCTCCGCGCGCCGCCGTCGCCCTCGTCCTCGCGCCCGGCTTCCGCGACGTGCCCGGTGAGGGAGAGGAAGACGTCGTCGAGGGTGGGGCGGCGCAGGCCGATGTCGTCGATCTCGATGCCGTCGGCGTCGAGCTCGCGGATGATCTCGGCGAGGAGCTTCGCCCCGCCGGAGACCGGTGTGGTGATCTTGCGCATGTGGTCCTCGACGCTGGTGTCCCCCTTGCCGGGGCCGCGCAGGCTGTACTTGTCGAGGAGGGCGGAGGCGGCCGCGATGTGCTCGCGGTCGTGCACCACGACCTCGACGCGCTCGCCGCCGGTGCGGGCCTTGAGCTGGTCGGAGGTGCCCTGGGCGATGACCCGGCCGTGGTCGACGACCGCGATGTCGTGCGCGAGGTGGTCGGCCTCCTCCAGGTACTGGGTGGTGAGCAGCAGCGTCGTGCCCCCGGAGACGAGCTGCTTGATCACCTCCCAGAGCTGCTGGCGGTTGCGCGGGTCGAGGCCGGTGGTCGGCTCGTCCATGAACATCACCGGCGGTGACACGACCAGGGCCGCCGCGAGGTCGAGCCGGCGGCGCATGCCCCCGGAGTAGGTCTTGGCGGTGCGGTCGGCGGCGTCGGCGAGGTGGAACTGCTCCAGCAGTTCGTCCGCGCGGGCCTTCGCCGCCTTCGCCCGCATCTGGTAGAGCTGTCCGACCATCCGGAGGTTCTCGCGGCCGGTCAGGTACTCGTCGACGGCGGCGAACTGGCCGGACAGGCCGATGGAGCGGCGCACGGCGTCGGGTTGCCTGAGCACGTCGAGGCCGGCGACGACGGCCCTGCCGCTGTCGGGCCGCAGCAGGGTGGTGAGACAGCGGACGGTGGTGGTCTTGCCCGCGCCGTTGGGCCCGAGCAGGCCGAGGACGGTTCCCTCGGGGACCTCGAGGTCGACGCCGTCCAGCGCCCTGACCTTCCCGAAGGTCTTCACCAGTCCTTCGGCATAGATGGCGCCTGGCATATGAGTCTCCACGTTGTCGGGATTCTTCGGAAAGCCTAGGTTTGCGCGCTGTGATGTGCAGGTGATTTTCCGCCCGGCACGGCGGCGGGACACGGACGGCCGCGCGGTGGCGTGGGACACACCATAACGCGATGTATCGCGTCTCTCAATGGACCTGCTCGAAGGAGTGACGCCGGCATCCGGTGTCGGTCAACCGGTGTCGGTCATCCGGTGTCAGTCGATGACGGTGTAGCCCGCCTCGCGCAGCGCGTGCTCGACCTCGGCGCAGTGCGCCGGGCCCTTGGTCTCCAGGTGAAGCTCCACCTCCGCCTCGGTGAGCCCGAGCCGTGGATCGGTCCGTACGTGACTCACGTCGAGAACATTGGCATCGGCCACTGACAACGCCCCGAGCAGCGAGGCCAGGGCACCCGGCCGGTCCGTCAGGCGCAGCCGGACGGCCAGGTAGCGGCCCTGTGCCGCCATGCCGTGCCGGAGCACCCGCTCCATCAGCACCGGGTCCACGTTGCCGCCGGACAGCACCGCGACGACCGGCCCCTCGAAGGCCCCGGGACGGCTCAGCAGCGCGGCGACCGGACTCGCCCCCGCCGGTTCGACCACCAGCTTGGCCCGCTCCAGACAGAGCAGCAGCGCGGCCGACAGCTCGTCCTCGCCGACCGTGCACACCTCGTCGACCAGCTCGCGGACGATCCCGAACGGCACATCCCCGGGCCGCCCCACCTTGATGCCGTCGGCCATGGTCGCCGGGTGGCGCACCGACACCGGACGGCCGGCCGCCAGTGAGGGCGGATACGCCGCGGCGCCCGCCGCCTGCACCCCGACGATCCGCACGTCGGGCCGCAGCGCCTTGACCGCGACGGCGATCCCGGCGGCCAGCCCGCCGCCGCCGACGCCCACGACGATCGTGCGCACCTCGGGGCACTGTTCCAGGATCTCCAGGCCGACCGTGCCCTGGCCCGCGATGACGTCCGGGTGGTCGAAGGGGTGGATGAACACCGCCCCCGTCTCCCGCGCGTACTCCGTCGCGGCGGCCAGCGACTCGTCCACCACCTGCCCGTGCAGGCGCACCTCGGCGCCGTACTCACGGGTCGCGCTGATCTTCGGCAGCGGTGCGCCCTTCGGCATGAACACCGTGGACCGCACCCCGAGCAGCGACGACGCCAGCGCGACCCCCTGCGCGTGGTTGCCGGCGCTCGCCGCGACCACACCGGCGGCCCGCTCCTCCGGCAGCAGCCCCGCGATCCGGACGTAGGCGCCGCGCAGCTTGAAGGAGCCCGTGCGCTGGAGGTTCTCGCACTTCAGGTGCACCGGGGCGCCCACCTGCCGGGACAGGTGCCTGCTGCTCTCCATCGCGGTCGTCCGTGCCACGCCCGAGAGCATCTTCTGGGCGCCGCGCACGTCGTCGAGGGTGACGGTCCGCAGGGAGGGGGCCGTGCTGTAGCTCATGACCCCAGCATCGCAGTCCGCGCACGGCCGTGACCGGTGTGACCAATCCGCGGACCCCCGCTTCGCGCAGCTCCGGTACGGCGTCCCGCCCGGCCGCGTACCCTGTCCCCCAATTAGCAGCCCTTCACGAAGTGAGCTCCGGCCATGCCCACAACACCTGAAATGTCGATGGACATGACGACGGACCCGACGGCCGTCGGTGACACCGGTCTTCTCGACACGCTGCAGCACGAGGTGGCGCTGTTCGCCCGCCGCGCCGAACAGACGCGGCTCGGCGGGGTCGGCCAGGTGCGCAACTCGATGGACCGCGCCGCGTACCTGCTGCTCAACCGCCTCGACAAGGAAGGCCCGATGGGCGTCAAGGCGCTCGCCGCGAGCATGGGCATCGACTCCTCGACGGTCACCCGTCAGGTGGCCCCGCTCGTCGACACCGGCCTGGTCAAGCGGACCTCGCACCCCGAGGACGGGCGCGCGGTCGTGCTCCAGCTGTCCCCGCGCGGGCAGACCCGTCTGGAGGAAGTGCGCTCCTCGCGGCGGCAGTTGATGGCCGAGCTGACCGGCGACTGGGCCCCGGAGGAACGCGAGGCCTTCTGCGAGCTCCTCACCCGCTTCAACGGCGCCCTGTCCTCCCGGATGTCCGCACAGGACCGGCCGGACGCCTGACCCCGGACCGGAGCACCGGCCGGAAGAAGCGGCCGGAAGAAGCGGCCGGAAGCGGCGGCGGGGCAAGAGAATCCGTGAGCCGTCCCGCGTGCGCGCCCCTTGACCGCGGGGCCCACCCTGTCCTGATATGAGACGGGGCCCGTTCCCCAGGGCTACGGGAGGCGCGGTTGCAACCACGGCACACGTCCGACGACACCCGCCGCGCCCGCGAGTTCGAGGCGTACGTCGCAGGCGCCGGCGGCCGCCTCCTGCACACCGCCACCCTGCTCACGGCGGAGGCGCACGGCGACAACCCCCGCGCCCGCCGTCTGCTCACCCTGGCCCTGGCGCGGACGTACGCCTGCTGGGACCGCCTGCACGGCGAGGACCCCTACGACCACACCCGTCAGCACCTGGCGACCCGGTTCGCGCGCGGCGCCTGGCACCACCACGGCGGACTCCTCCGCTCCCGCTCCCGCCCCGCCGGCCCGCTCGCCGCCCTCACCCCCCAGGAACGCCTGGTCCTGGTGATACGCCTGTACGAAGGCGTCGACGGGGAGCAGACGGCGGCCCTGCTCGGCCTGCCCGTGGAGCGCGTACGGACCGTCTTCAACCGCGCGATGGCGAACGTCCTGCGCCCGGCCCCCCGGCCGGCCCCGCCCGTGGGCGGCGTGAAGGCGGTGCCGTCATGAGACCGCTCCCCGCGGCGGAAGGGGGGACGACATGAGCCGGATCAGCCGTGAGGCAACCGTGCGGCGGATGCTGGAGCAGTCACCGCCATCCGTGCCGCCGGACCTGCACGTGGAGGCCGTCCGGCGCGGGACCCGCATCCTGCGCCGCCGGACGCTCGCCCGCCGCGCGCTGTGGCTGCTGCTGCTGGCGATGACGGTGGCGTTCGTGGTGTGGGCGGTGACGGCCCGCCCCTGGGTGGAGCCGCCCTCGGAGACGACCCCACCCCTGACGGGCTGGTGAACCGCGGGACGACCTAGCGGCCCAGCGCCTGCTGGAGGTCCTCCAGCAGGTCCTCCACGTTCTCGATGCCCACGGACAGCCGCACCAGGTCGGCCGGGACCTCCAGCGCGGAACCGGCCACCGAGGCGTGCGTCATCCGCCCCGGGTGCTCGATCAGCGACTCGACACCGCCCAGGGACTCGCCGAGGGTGAAGACCCTGGCGCGGTTGCAGACCTCGACGGCCGCCTCCTCGCCGCCCTCCACGCGGAAGGAGACCATGCCGCCGAACGCCCGCATCTGCTTGGCGGCGACCTCGTGACCGGGGTGCTCCGGCAGCCCCGGGTACAGGACGCTCGTCACGCGCGCGTGGCGGCCGAGCATGTCGGCGATCTTCGTCGCGTTCTCGCTGTGCCGGTCCATGCGCACCGACAGCGTCTTGGTCCCGCGCAGCACCAGCCAGGAGTCGAAGGGGCCGGCGACCGCGCCCATCGCGTTCTGGTGGAAGGCCAGCTCCTCGCCCAGCTCCGCGTCGGCCGTGATCAGGGCGCCGCCGACGACGTCCGAGTGGCCCCCCATGTACTTGGTCAGGGAGTGCACGACGACGTCGGCGCCGAGCGCGAGCGGCTGCTGGAGGTACGGCGTGGCGAAGGTGTTGTCGACGACGAGCCGCGCACCCGCGTCCCGGGCCACCTGGGCGACCGCGGCGATGTCGGTGATGCCGAGCAGCGGGTTGGAGGGGGTCTCCACCCAGACGGCCTTGGTCTTCGGCGTGATCGCGGCCCGGACGGCGGCGGGGTCGCTGGTGTCGGCGACCGACCACTCGACGCCCCAGCGGGCGACGACCTTGGCGAAGAGACGGAAGGTGCCGCCGTACGCGTCGTTCGGGATCACCACGTGGTCACCGGGGCTGAGCAGCGTGCGCAACAGGCAGTCCTCGGCCGCCAGTCCGGACGCGAACGCCAGGCCGCGACGGCCGCCCTCCAGGGCGGCGAGGTTCTCCTCCAGCGCGGTCCTGGTCGGGTTGGCGCTGCGGCTGTACTCGTAGCCGCCGCGCAGGCCGCCGACGCCGTCCTGCTTGTAGGTGGACACCTGGTAGATCGGCGGGACGACCGCGCCCGTCAGGGGGTCGGCGGTGTTGCCCGCGTGAATCGCGAGCGTCTCGAAGTGCTGGCTGATGTGCGTGTCGCTCATGGGCACCGAGGGTAGTGCGCCCCCGGGGCGAATGACGGACGCGCAGCCGCCCGGGGCGGGACGGGGAGCCGCCCAGGGCGCGGCGGGGAGCCGCCCGGGGCCGCGGCGGGGAGTTTTCCACAGGGTGCGGCACCGGGTTGGCCATGGGACGGCGTGGTCTGGTTCGCTGGTGGCATGGAGATTCTGTGGGTCCTGATCGCCCTCGTCATGCTCGGGTTCGTGGTGCTGCCGTTCCTCAGGCGGCGGCGGGGCGCGGTGGGGCTGGTCCCGCCCGGCCATCCGGACGGGGCGGACCCGGCCAACTACGGCTTCGTCCGCGAGGAGGAGCTGGACATGCGCATGCCGGGCCCGGACCAGGACCTGCTGGACGTGCTGGACCTGGTGCAGCGCACGCAGGACCACCGCGCGGCGCAGCAGCTGCTGGCGGGCACCGGCGCGGACGGCGAGCTGCGCTGGCAGCGCGTCCAGGCCTTCGCGGGCGCGGCCTCGCTGGAGCTGTCCCGGCGTCCCGGCGGGGCGGGCGAGGCACCGGGCGGACAGTGGCTGCGGGTGTGGCGGTCCGAGGCGCCCAAGGACGCGGGCGGTGCCGCGGTGCACGCCGAGTTCCTGGTGCAGCAGGCCTGGCGCACGGCGGCGCCCGGCACGGACGAGTTCCGGATCATCATGGAGGAGGCGAAGGCGGCCTGCGGCGACGCGGCGCTGCTGGCCCCCGGTGACCCGGTCCCGTACATCGTGGAGCTCTCGGTGGCCCGTGGACTGGGTTACTCCCAGGCGGACTTCGAGCAGGTCTGGCTGAAGATCCTGGACCGCGCGCCGGCCCACATGGGCGCGCACCTGGCCGCGCTGCACTACTGGTGCGAGAAGTGGCACGGTTCGCGGCAGCAGGCGTACTCCTTCGCGGAGGCCGCGGCGGCGCGGGCGCCCGAGGGGTCGCTGCTGGCCGCCATGCCGCTCTTCGCGGTGTTCGAGCACCTCCCCGAGGTGACCCTGGTCTCCGGCTTCTACCAGAGCGAGGTCGTGAGCAGGGCGATCCACGGCGCGCTCCACGCGGTGCACTCGGCCCGTCCCGACGACCCGATGCTCGCGCACGTGCGCCATCTGCTGGTCTTCTTCCTCGTCCGCGCGGAGCGCTGGGCCGAGGCCATGAACCAGCTCATACACATCGACGGGCACGTGGGCGCCCTGCCCTGGACCCTGTCCCCCGACCCGGCCGCCGAGTTCGCGGTCTACCGCGCCATGGCGGTCGCCGGCTACGAGGCGAACGGCGGCAGCCCGGCGACCCTGCCGCACTGAGCCGCGCCGAACCCCAACACCCGCGCCGCGCCCCCGCGTCCGTCCGGATATAACCCCATCCGGCCGCATAGTCTGACCCCTGTGAGGACGGTTGGGGCCTCCGGTCGAGGAGTCGAGTGTGGCGACAGTACGGGTCTACGAACTGGCCGAGGAGTTCGGGGTCGAGAGCGAGGTCGTCATGGCCGAGCTGCGCGCACTGGGCCATGCCGTGCGCTCGGCCTCCTCGCTCGTCGACGCCCCCGCCGTCCGCCGGCTCGCGGGCGCCCTCGACGCCGAGCGGCAGGGTCCTGCCGTGACCGTCGAGGCGCTCGCCACGGAACTGGACATGCCGGTGGACGTCCTGCTCACCGAGGTCCACCGGCGGACGGCCGCCGGGTTCGGCGCCCGGGACCGGCTTCCGCCGCGTCTCGCCGGAGGGCTGCGGCTGCAGTTCGCCGAGGCCCGCCGGCAGCCGCCCACCGGACCGGTGAGCGCCCGGCCGGCCGAGCCGGCTCCCCCGGCCCGCCCGGGCACACCTCCGCCCCCCGCACCCCCGTCGCCCGCTTCCGCGCCCACCCCGCCGATGCCGTCGCCGGCGGACGTCTTCCCGCGTCCGGCCGCCGAGCCCCTCGCCGGGCCCCGTACCGCACCACCGGGGTCCCGGGAGCCCCGGCCCGCCGCGCAGGAACGCATGCCCGGGCAGCGCTCGGCCCCGGCCCCGCCGGGTCCGCCCGCACCGCAGCCCCCGGCCGGGGCCGTGCGGCCGGTGCCGCTGTCGCAGGGGACCCCTCCGCCCGGCTCGGTGCTCCGGCCGCAGCACCACGAGTGGGACCCCACCTCCCGCTGGAAGCCCCTGCAGTCCTTCGACCCGCGGACGGTCGGGCCGTACACCGTCCTGCGGCGCATCGGGAGCGGCTCCATGGGCCGGGTGTTCCTCGGCCAGTCCCTCGCCGGACGGCTGCTCGCGATCAAGGTGGTCAAGGAGGAGCTGGCCGACGACCCGGAGTTCCGCAAGCGCTTCCAGCGTGAGGTCGCCGCCGCCCGGGGCGTGAACGGCTTCTACGCGCCCCCCGTGGTCGACGCGGACACCACCGGTGAGATCCCCTGGCTGGCCACCGCCTACGTCTCCGCCCCGTCCCTCCAGGACCTCGTCGACGCCTGCGGCCCCCTGCCCCTCGACGCCCTGCGCTGGGTCGCCGCCCAGCTGGTGGAGGCGCTGCGGTCCGTGCACGCCGCCGCGATCGTGCACCGGGACCTCAAGCCGTCCAACGTGCTGGTGGGCGTCGACGGCCTGCGGGTGATCGACTTCGGTCTCGCCCTGGCGGCCGCGGTCGCGGCGAGCAAACTGACGGTCGCCCACACCACGCTCGGCACCCCCGCCTACATGTCGCCCGAGCAGGCTGTGGACGCCCGGAAGGTGACACCCGCCAGCGACGTGTACGCCCTGGGGGCGGTGCTGGTCTTCGCGGCCACCGGGCACAGCCCCTACCCGGGCGGCAACGCCCTCTCGGTCCTGCTGCGCATGCAGAGCGGTGACCCCGACCTCAGCGGTGTGCCGGAGGAGTTCGCCGGCGTCGTCGCGCAGTGCCTGCGCCAGGATCCCGCCGAGCGCCCCGATCTGGGGGAACTGCTGGTGCGGATCGCGCGCGACATGGAACCGGGACCGGACGGGATGTACCGGCCGTCGGAGCTGCTGCCGACGGCGGCGTTCGAGTTCCTCGGTCTGCAGGACGTGTGAAGCGGTCCCCGAGTCCCCCTCCCCGACTTCTGACGAACGGAGCAGGAGTGCAGGAAGTGATCTACCTGTCCGACCGGAAACTCTCGCAGTTTCTGCCCGGACTCCGGTCCGCCTGGCCCCGCCAGCGGGTCAGCTTCTCGACACCGTTCGGCGGCATGGAGGTGGATCCCCCGCCCGGTGCCGGGCCCGACCTCAGGGGCAGACACCTCGCCCGTGTCGTCCGCCGCGTCGAGGAGTCGGCGCGCTGGTACGCGGAGGAGGGCCTGCGGCCGGGCCAGTGGGTCGCCTTCGAAGCACCGCTGAACTACTTCGCCCTGGAGAGTGTCGACCCGGCGATGGTGTTCTTCGCGGACACCCCGGCCGCGGACCGCGCCGTACGGCTGCTGCTGCACGGCTCCGCCGAGCACCTGATCACGGGACTGCTCCCGCGGGTCACCGACGGGACACCGGAGGCGGGCGAGCTGGTGCGCGACCTCGTCGGCAGCGACGCCAGCGCCCCCGGGGCGCTCCTGGCCGCCCTCTCCGACGACCTCGGCGCCGGTACGGACGGACGACGGCCGTCGCTGGTCACGGCGTTGCGCGGGCTGCTGGAGCGCATCGACGCCCGGACGCACCCGGAGACCGCGGCCCCCATGCGCGGCTACGCGCGCGTCACCACCGGGTTCACCGGCGGCACCGGCCCGGGCCTGATCGTCGCCAGCCCCCTCTACGTGGAGTACGACTGAGCCCGCTCCGGGCTCCGCACGACGGCGCTCGGGCCGGGGGCCTCCCGCCCGGCGGAGGACCACCCCCGGCCCGCCCGCGTCAGATCGTCGCCGTGTCGATCACGAAGCGGTAGCGGACGTCGCTGTCCAGGACCCGCTCGTAGGCCTCGTTGATCTCGGCCGCGGCGATCAGCTCGATCTCGGCGCCGATGCCGTGCGCGGCGCAGAAGTCCAGCATCTCCTGCGTCTCGGCGATGCCGCCGATCTGCGAGCCCGCGAGGGACCGGCCGCCTCCGATCAGCGAGAACAGGTTGAGGGAGACGGGCTCCTCGGGGGCACCCACGTTGACCAGCGTGCCCTCCGTCCCGAGCAGGGACAGGTAGGCGTCGAGGTCCAGCGGGGCCGACACGGTCGACACCATCAGGTCGAAGGAGCCGCGCAGCTCCTCGAAGGTCTTCGGGTCGGAGGTGGCCCGGTAGTGGTCGGCGCCGAGCCTCAGCCCGTCCTCCCGCTTGCGCAGGGACTGCGACAGCACCGTCACCTCGGCGCCCAGCGCGTGCGCGATCTTGACGGCCATGTGGCCGAGGCCGCCCATGCCCACGACGGCGACCCTGCTGCCGGGGCCCGCGCCCCAGCGCTTCAGCGGGGAGTACGTGGTGATGCCGGCGCACAGCAGGGGCGCGGCGACGTCGAGGGACAGGCCGTCGGGGATGCGCAGGACGTAGTTCTCGTCGACGACGATGCCCTGCGCGTAGCCGCCGTAGGTGGGCTCGCCGTCGCGGCCGACGGCGTTGTAGGTGCCGGTCATGCCGGCGGCGCAGTACTGCTCCCGGCCCGCCCTGCAGTTGTCGCACTCGCGGCAGGAGTCGACCATGCAGCCCACGCCGACCCGGTCACCGACGGCGAAGCGGGTGACACCGGGGCCGACCTCCGACACCACGCCGGCGATCTCGTGTCCGGGCACCATCGGGAAGATCGCCTCGCCCCAGCCCTCGCGGGCCTGGTGGATGTCGGAGTGGCAGATGCCCGCGAACCTGATGTCGATCAGGACGTCGTGCTCGCCGACCTCGCGCCGCTCGATGGTCGTCCGCTCGAGCGGAGCCTTGGCGGCGGGCGCGGCGTACGCGGCAACAGTGCTCATGCCGGGGTTCTCCTCGTGGGGTCGTGGGCCCGGCCGCCTTCTGTCCGGCCGGGCGCGGCCTCCAGCCTGCGGCAACGCGCGTGACCCACCCAGCCCACCCTTCTGCCTACGTTGGCCGTGCGTACCACTGGCGGGGACAGGCTGCCGTGCGTACGACCGGGAATACTGGACAGCATGGACGAGCAGCACACCGACCCGGCCGGTCCCGCGAGCGGCGGCCTCGACCCGCGTGCGGAGCTCAGCGAGTTCCTGCGGACCCGGCGGGCCCGGCTGAAGCCGGAGGACGTGGGTCTGCCGGACTTCGGACGCCACCGCCGGGTCCCGGGCCTGCGCCGCGAGGAGCTGGCCCAGCTCGCCGGGGTGTCCGTGGCGTACTACACGCGCCTGGAGCAGGGCAACGGGCGGAACGTGTCGGCGGAGGTGCTCGACTCGATCGCCCGCGCCCTGCGGCTGAACGACGCCGAGCGCGCCCACCTCACGCACCTGGCGAAGCCGACGCGCCACCGGAGGAAGCAGGCGCCGCGCCCCGAGCAGGTCCGTCCGGCGCTGCGGCAGCTGCTGGAGTCGATCGACACGGTCCCGGCGTACGTCGTGGGCCGGCGGTCGGAGATCCTCGCCTGGAACCGGATGGCGGCGGCGCTCTTCGGCGACTGGGGCCGGATGCCGGCGCAGGAGCGGAACTGGGCGCGGCTGGTGTTCCTGAACCCGGACTACCGGGACCTGTTCACGGAGTGGGACCAGAAGGCGTCCGACATGGTCGCCTATCTGCGCATGGACGCCGGCCGCCACCCGGACGACCCGCAGCTGGCCGCGCTGGTCGGGGAACTCTCCGTCAAGAGCGAGGAGTTCCGCAGGCTGTGGGCCGCGCACGACGTCAAGGAGAAGAGCCACGGCGTCAAGCGCGTGCGGCATCCGCTGGTCGGGGAACTGACCCTGCTGTGGGAGTCGTTCCGTCCGTCCGGCGAGGGGTCGGAGCAGTCGCTCGTCACGTACTTCGCGGAGCCGGGGTCACCCTCGGCGGAGGCCCTGCGGCTGCTGGCCAGCTGGGGCGCGGACGCGACCCGGCCGGGAGCCGGCGCGACGGCCTCCTGAGACGGGGCCGCCCGGCCGCGCGGGACGGCCCGCCGGACGTACTGCTTCCGGCGGGCCGTCCACGGACCGGCGTCTACTTGCCGTGATAGGCGTGGTAGATGCTGATCGTCGACGTGTTGCCCTTCTTGTCGGCGATCTTGGCGCGGAAGGAGACGGCCTTCCCCTTCGCCGGGTTCCTGACGGTGATCTTCCCCTTCTTGACCGTGGTCTTCTTCCAGCTCTTGCCGCCGTCGTAGGACACGTACACCGCCAGGGACTTGAGGTTCCTGCCCTTGGCGGCGCCCTCCACGGTGACCGGGACGCCGACCTTCTGGCCGGCCTTCACCTTGCTGTCCAGCCCCGTGACCGCGTGGAAGCGGGCCGTGGAGGCGGGCAGCTGCGTGAGGTCGGCGGTCTTCCTGGAGCGGAAGGTCCAGCTCGCGTCGATCCGGGTGGACGCGGCGGCGACCTCGGCGCTGCGCCTGACCGAGGTGGTCAGCCGGTACGCGGCGTCCCCGGCCGGGACCGTGAACTCCTCGTCTCCGAGGAGCGGGTCGTCGTGCGAGCCGACCTTCTTGCCGTTGCGGTAGAGACTGGTGGTGACCGACGAGAACTCCGAGG
The DNA here is from genome assembly GCF_014649835.1 of Streptomyces pilosus. Classification (GTDB taxonomy): domain Bacteria; phylum Actinomycetota; class Actinomycetes; order Streptomycetales; family Streptomycetaceae; genus Streptomyces; species Streptomyces pilosus. The sequence continues at coordinate 80,236 of NZ_BMTU01000005.1, forward strand.
AGCCGAAGTGGCCCTTGCCGTCGGCGAACAGCGGCACGAGGCCGATGATGCCGTTGCCGTCGCGGAAGAGGCCGGTGTCCGCGGTCAGCCGCGGTCCGAAGACGGCCGTGTTCACCGTCTGCGCGTACTTCTTGCCGGCCTTCACGCTCATCCCGGAGCCGATGAGGTAACCGGCGTCGGCGATCGGCCAGCCGTCCGCGTCGACCCCGCCCAGCTGCGTGAAGTCGAGGTCCCACTTCACCCCGCCCGAGGTGGACAGGTACAGCGTGCGGGTGCCGGGCAGCGCCTGCGGCACACCGATCGAGGAGGCGCCGCCGCTTCCGGGCAGCCAGCCGGTCGCACCGACGCTTCCCCTCTTGCCCTTCGCCGCCGCGCCCATGCCGACGTTCACCGTGGCGAGCTCGCCCACCTTGTAGTGCCGGGTGTAGCCGGTGGCGAGCTTCTTCACCGTGCCACCGGCGACGGTGTCGTACTGCTCCTTGGCGCCCTTGCTCCAGTGCGCGTCCCACTGCTGGCGCAGCGAGCCGTCGGTGATCCGCGGACCGAGGTGCAGGGAGCGGAAGTTGCGGTACGACTCCAGCCACCAGGCGAAGGACAGGGAGGCGTCCTTGGTGTCGACGGTGTAGTGGGCGGAGGCGAACTCCGGCCTGACCGACTTGGCCGGCACGGTGATGTCCACCGGCTTGGCCTTGCGGGCGTCCAGCGTGATCGCCGTGTCCTTGGTCAGGTCCAGCTTCGGCTGGGCGATCCAGTCGGCGCCCTCGAACTTCTCCGGGTCGGAGCCGACGAGGATCCCGGCGTCCAGGACGTAGGCGCCCCTGGGCCTGCGGACGGTGGCGGTGCCGTCGGCGTCGTACACCTGGGTCCACTGTCCGGCGCCCGGGCCGGTCAGGCCGACCAGCCCGGCGACGTGGTCGGCGGTCGGCCTGCCCGCGCGGTCGAGGAACTTCAGGGTCAGGTCGTACGACTCGACCTCGCGCTGCACCGCGGCCGCCGTGCGCACGGTCTGCCCGCCGCCCGTCGCGACCACGTACGCCGAGTAGGCGCCGTCGGCGGTGCCGCCGAGCCGGGTGTCGACGGTGAGGTCGACGGACGCCGTGCCGCCGGCCGGGACGGTCACCGTGGTGGCGCCGAGCGTGAAGAAGCCGGCCGGGGCCGGCTTCCCCCGGGGGTTCGTGGTGGTCGACGTCAGCGTGAGCGTGACGTCCTCGGTGCCGAGGTTGCGGTAGGTCACCCGCTCGGTGTCGGGCTTGTCGTCGTGGTGCGGCCACTGCTGGACGCCGAAGCTCAGCGACACCGGTTCGGCGATCACGGTCTGCTTCACGGCCCGGTCGGCCTGGATCCGCCCGGAGCCCTGCTCGAACGGCGTGTGGGCACCGCCCTTGGTGGAAGCGGTGAGCGCGCCCTTCAGCTCGGCGGACGTCCACGTGGGGTGCTGCTGCTTCAACAGCGCGGCCGCGCCGGCGACGTGCGGGGTCGCCATCGACGTGCCGGAGATGGTCATGTAGCCGGCCGGCTTCTCGCCGACCTCCCCGGCGATGTCGTTGCCCTTCGCCGACGCGGCCGTGATGTCCACACCCGGGGCGGTGACGTCCGGCTTGATCGCTCCGTCGCCGACGCGGGGGCCGGTGGAGGAGAAGTCGGCGAGCTTGTCCTTGCCGTCGACGGCGCCGACGGTGAGGGCGGCGTCCGCGCTGCCGGGTGAACCGACCGACTGCGGGCCCTCGTTGCCGGCGGCGATGGCGAACAGGATGCCCTTCTCGGCGGAGAGCTTGTTGACCGCCGCCTCCAGCGGGTCGACCTCGGCGGTGTCCATGCCGCCCAGGCTCAGGTTGACGACGTCGGCGCCCTGCGCGGCCGCCCACTCCATGCCGGCGAGGATGCCGGAGTCGTCACCGTAGCCGGAGTCGTCGAGGACCTTGCCGTTGAGGACCTTCGCGGCGGGCGCGACGCCCTTGTACCTGCCCTTGGAGTGGGCGCCCGTACCGGCCGCGATGGCCGCGACGTGGGTGCCGTGGCCGACCTTGTCGCCCGCGGTGGGCGCCGAGGTGAAGTTCCTGGCCGCGGCCACCTGGCCCTTGAGGTCCGGGTGGGTGGCGTCGACGCCCGTGTCCAGGACGGCGATCCTGACGCCCTTGCCGTCGTACCCGGCCGCCCATGCCCTGGGGGCGCCGATCTGTGCCACGGAGGTGTCGAGGGAGGCCCTGCGGACCCCGTCGAGCCACACGTGGGCGACACCCGAGGCGGCCTTGTCCCCGTCGGTGACGGCGTCCCACAGCGCGGGCGCCTCCTCGTGCGGGGTCTGCACCGCGTCCGCGTTGAGGGACTTCAGCGTCCGGCGGACCGTGCCCGCGTCGCGGACGTCGGCCTTGGCGGTGGCCGCACCGCCCCGGTAGCCGACGATGACCTTCAGGCCGCGCTGCTGCGAGCCCCGGGTCTCGGCCTTGTTCAACTCGGTGATGTCGAAGAGCCGTTGGTCGAGCCTGCCGCTCGCGATCAGCCGGGCGGCGTCCACCGGCAGCACGAGGGTGTGGCCGTCGACCTCACGGACCTGGACGGGTATGTGCTCCCGCCCCTTGGCCCGCTCCAGCCCCACGGCACGGCCCTCGGCGTCCACCACGACCCGGTCACCGGTGATCAGGGTGATCCGGTCCTTGGCCTTCGGCGCGGACGCCCCCGCGGCCGGACCGGCCTGCGTGCGGTCCCCGTCCGCCGACGCCGGACCGGCCGTGCCCGCCGCCAGCGCCACCGCCGTGGCCGTGGCGACGGCGGCCGCGCCCGCCCTCTTCACTTGTCTGCGCAAGGTTCCCCCTAGCGGAGTCGCCGGGTGACGCGCCGTCACCCGGCCGGGGGTGGTCTCGTACGCATGCGCGCACCCCCCGGATCCCCGCAGTATGCCGAGGGGCGATCAGGCCGCCGGCGACTGTAACGCCACCGCCGTGACTCCGTTACGAGATCGCGCGGTTGACGCCTCAACCCCTGGCGCCCGCCCCGGGCGGGGGCGGTGGGAGGGGGCCGGGTACGGCCGATGCCCCCGTCCGCTCCCGGAGGAGGGGACGGGGGCATCGGCCAGGTGGGGTGTGGGTGCTCCGTGTCCGGAGGGGGCGTCAGACCGCCGAGCCCGCCTTCCACTGCTCCCAGCTCATGTTCCAGCCGTTGAGGCCGTTGTCCGGGGCGATGGTCTTGTCACCGGTGTTCTGGACGACGACCAGGTCACCCACGATCGAGTTGTCGTAGAACCAGGAGCCGGGCGTGTTCGGGTCGCCGGCACCCTTGGCGTCGGCCAGGCCGACGCAGCCGTGGCTGGTGTTGACGCTGCCGAAGATGGACTTGGCACCCCAGTAGTTGCCGTGGATGAAGGTGCCGGAGGTGCTCAGACGCATGGCGTGCGGCACGTCCTTGATGTCGTACTCGCCCTTGCCGTCGTCGTCGGTGAAGCCGACCGTCGCGCCGTTCATCCGGGTCTCCTTGAACTTCTCGGAGATCACCATCTGGCCCTCGTACGTCTTGTTCTCGGGCGCCCCGGCGGAGATCGGGATGGTGCGGACGGTCTTGCCGTCCTGCGTCACCTTCATCTGCTTGGTCTTGGCGTCCACGTAGGAGACCTGGTTGCGGCCGATCTTGAAGGTGACCGTCTTCTGCTGGACGCCGAAGACGCCCTGGGCGCCCTCGACCCCGTCGAGCGCCAGCTTCAGGGTGACGGTGGAGCCCTCCTGCCAGTACTCGTCGGGCCGGCAGTCCATGCGGTTGGCGTTGAACCAGTGGCAGGCGACCTCCTGGCCACTGGTGGTGGAGACGGTGATCCCCTTCTGCACCGCGGCCTTGTTGGTGATCGCCTTGTCGAAGTTGATCGACACCGGCATGCCGACGCCGACCGTGGTGCCGTTGTCCGGGGTGAAGTTGCCGATGAAGCTGTTGCCCTGGGAGACGGTGGTGAACGTCGCGTTCTCGTGGGCGGCGAGCCCCTCGGAGTCCTCGGCGGTGGCGGTCACCTTGTAGGTGGTGGCGCGCTCGAGCTGGGCGCTGGGCTTCCAGCTCTTCTTGTCGGCCGATATCTCACCCTCGACGGCGGTGCCCTCGGAGGTGGTCATCTTCACCTCGGTCAGGGTGCCCTTGCTCACGGTGACGGCCGCGGAGTTGTTGATGGAGGCGTTGTTCGAGCCGTCCTTGGGCGTGATCTTGATCTGCGCCTCGGAGGACTTCTTCGCCGCCGCCTCGTCGACCTGGGCCTGCGAGGTGTCCTTGCCGTCGCCGCCCGAACCGCCGTCGTCCCCGCCGGAACACGCCGAGAGCACCAGTACTCCGCCGAGCAGAGCGGACGCGGCCGCCAGACGCCTGCGCCGCTTACCGTCCGTCATCACACGCTTCTCCATCGTTGCCGAATCCCAACCCCACGAGTCCCCGGCGAGGAAGCCGAGAGACCTCGTCCACAACCTTCAACGCTACGACCGGGTGATCCGGTTCCCCATGGCCCACGCATGTGGGGCTCACCACGTCCGCGGGGACGGACGGTGAGGACGGCGGTCCGTGCTCCGGTTGAGACGTCGTGACCCCGGCGGCGGTTGCCGCGCGGGGTCACGATTTCCCCAAGTCGCCTCAGCCGGCCCGCTCCGCCCCGTCCTGGGTGTCGTAGGAGTCCTCGCCGTCGTCCTCGTCGAGGTCCCACTCCGGCGAGTCCGGGTCGTAGTCGATCTGCTCACTGCTCCAGGAGGCCTGCAGGAGTTCGACCCCCGGTACCTCGCCGACCAGGCTGAACGGGTCCACCAGGTACGCGAGGGCCTCCGCGGGGTCCTCCGCCACAGCGCTCTCGGTGTGTACCCGTTCCCCGGCCGGCATATCGCCCTCCTCGGCGATCCTCTGCAGTGCGGCACCGGTCACCGCCTCCCCGTCCTCGACTTCGAGAACGAGTTCCACGCGAAGCCGGACAAACCGTGATGTCTCTGGAGTGCTCATGTGCGGAGCGTACGGCTTCGGGCTCCCGTGACTTTCCTGTGACCCGCGCCTTTCATTAACATCGCACCACACGGCCAATTCGCCAGCGCCACAAGGGGATCGATATTCCGTGTCATCCGCGCTCCGTCCGTTGCTGACCGCCACCGCCGCGGGCACCCTGTTGTGCGCCCTGTGGTTCGTCCCCTCCGCCAACGCGTCGTCGGACACCCCGGTGGCCGACGCGCCGTCGGCGAGTCCGTCCCCGCGGGTCACCGAACAGGCGAGAGCCGTGTCCGGCACCACGCAGGCCTCGCTGGAGGGCACGGGTGAGGGCGTCCGCCTCGCGGACACCGGCAGCTTCGACAGCACCCCCTACGTCATCGGCGGCACGGCCAGTCTCGCGCTCGGCGCCGGCTTCGTCGTCTACTCGGTGCGCAGGGAACGGCTGGGCTTCTAGGCCCCGGTCGCCGGACGGGCCCCGCGTCCGTCCCGTCCGCGGGGCCCGTCCGGGTCAGCGCAGCGGTCCGGTGACCTTCTCCACGGCGGCGACCAGCCGACCGTCCCGCACGAACGCGTCCGCGGCCGCCAGGTCGGGGGCCAGGTACCGGTCCGGTCCGGGGCCCTCCACCCCCGCTTCCCGCAGGGCCTCGACGACGGCCCGCGTCGCCGGGGCCGGCGTCAGCCCCTGCCGCAGCTCCACCGCCCGTGCGGCCGCGTACAGTTCCACGGCGACGACCCGGGTGAGGTTGTCGACGGCCGTACGGAGTTTGCGGGCCGCCGACCAGCCCATGGAGACGTGGTCCTCCTGCATCGCGGAGGACGGGATCGAGTCGGCCGACGCCGGTACGGCGAGCCGCTTCAACTCGCTGACCAGCGCGGCCTGCGTGTACTGAGCGATCATCAGCCCGGAGTCGACGCCCGCGTCGTCGGCGAGGAACGGCGGCAGTCCGTGACTGCGGTTCTTGTCCAGCAGCCGGTCGGTACGGCGCTCGGCGATGGAGGCGAGGTCGGCGACGGCGATGGCGAGGAAGTCCAGGACGTAGGCGACCGGGGCCCCGTGGAAGTTCCCGTTCGACTCCACCCTTCCGTCGGGCAGGACCAGCGGATTGTCCACGGCGGCGGCGAGTTCGCGCTCCGCGACCAGGCGGGCGTGGGCGAGGGTGTCCCGGCCGGCGCCGGCCACCTGCGGGGCGCAGCGCACCGAGTAGGCGTCCTGGACCCGCGGGGCGTCGTCCTGGTGATGGCCCGTCAGCCCGGAGTCCGCCAGCACGGCGAGCATGTTGGCGGCACTCGCGGCCTGCCCCGGGTGCGGGCGGATCGCGTGCAGCTCGGGGGCGAGCACCTTGTCGGTGCCGAGCAGGGCCTCCAGACTCAGGGCCGCCGTGACGTCGGCGGACTTGTAGAGGAGGTCCAGGTCGGCGAGGGCCATGACCAGCATGCCGAGCATGCCGTCGGTGCCGTTGAGGAGGGCGAGGCCTTCCTTCTCGCGCAGTTCGACGGGCCGGATGCCGTGTTCGGCCAGCAGTTCACCGGCCGGCCGCACGCTCCCGTCGGGTCCCTCCGCGTCCCCCTCGCCCATCAGGGCGAGGGCGCAGTGGGACAGCGGGGCCAGGTCGCCGGAGCAGCCGAGGGAGCCGTACTCGTGGACGACCGGGGTGATCCCGGCGTTCAGCACGTCGGCCATGGTCCGCGCGACCTCGGGGCGGACCCCGGTGTACCCGGAGCAGACGGTCTTCAGCCGCAGGAACATCAGCGCGCGGACGACCTCGCGCTCCACCCGCGGCCCCATCCCGGCGGCATGCGAGCGGACGATGTTGCGCTGGAGCCGGGCACGGAGATCGGGGCTGATGTGCCGGGTCGCCAGGGCGCCGAAACCGGTGCTCACCCCGTAGACGGGATCCGGCTTGGCGGCCAGGGCGTCCACGACCTCGCGGGACGCCGCGAGGGCGGCCACCGCCTCCGCGGACAGTTCGACGCGGGCCCCGCCGCGCGCCACGGCGAGCACGTCGGACGCGGTCACGCCGGATGTCCCCACCACCACAGTGTGCATATCCATATTCAGGAGCGTACGCAGTGAATGCCGCGGTGTCACCCCTCGATCCGCGCCGCGCCCCTTACCGGCGCCCTAGGGAGAATGGCGTCCCCGGAACCGCCGCCGCTCCCCGTCCCGGGCGCGCGAGGGCTCGTCCGCCAGCCGCACGACGGCGTCGTCCGGCCCCTCCCGTCCGGCCACCACGGGACGGGCGGCCCGCTCGGCCTTGGCCCGGTACTGCGCCGCGTCGGCCAGCCGGAACAGCCGCCGGGCGGTGCGCACGGGTCCGATGGGGTCCTCGGTGGACGCGACGCCGCAGGCCACGCCGTCCCCGATGCCCAGCTCCTCGGCCCGCCGGCACACCTCGTCGGCGGCCTTGACGACCTCGTCGGCCGACGGCCCCACCGCCAGCAGGCAGAACTCGTCCCCGCCGAGCCGCGCGGCCAGCGCGCCGGGCAGCATGGCCCCGCACAGCGACAGCACGCTCCCGAACCGCTCCAGCAGCCGGTCCCCCACGGCGTGCCCCAGGGTGTCGTTGACCCGCTTCAGCCCGTTGAGATCGCAGACCACCAGGCTGACCACGGCTCCGTCCCGCCGGTGCCGCTCCACCGCCTCGTCGAGCCGGGCGTCCACGGCACGCCGGTTGGCCAGCCCGGTCAGCGCGTCCGTGAAGGCCAGCCGCCGCGCCTCCTCCAGCCGCTCGGTCTGCGCCAGCCCCGCCGCCACCACGGCCGCCAGCACGATCGCGAAGTCGGCGTCACCCCGTCCGAAGACGGTCGCCCCGGCCCGCCGGGCCACGTACAGCTCGCCCCACGCCCGCCCGTGCAGCACGACCGGCGCGACCACACAGCACCCGCGTCCGCGCCGCCTGAGGGCCGCGACCCGCTGGTGGCAGTACCCAGCCCGGCCGGTCGAGGCCCCCTCGGCGGTCTCCACCCAGGCGTCGGGTTCACCGCCGCCCGCCCACCGTTCGTGCAGGAACTCCGTGATCTCGGCGAACTGGTGCACCGGATAGGACTCGTCCTCCGGGAACTCCTCCTCCCCCTCGGCCAGCTCCCCCACGTTCACCAGCACCCGCAGCCGCCCGAGCTCCCGCTCCCACACCGACAGCGCGGCGAAATGCCCGCCCAGCGCCCGGCAGGCACCGCCGGCCGCGGCCCGCCAGGCTTCCCGCGAACCGTGCGCGGCGGCCATGCCCTGCGCCAGCGCCACCACGGCCGCCAGCCGGCTGTCCTCACCCATAGCCCCAGATTAGGGAGAATCCTCAGGAACCGGGACATCGAGAGAACGGCCGGGGAACGTCTCCGCTACTCCCCGGGCCATTGCGGACTGCGCTTCTCGTTGAAGGCGGCGACTCCCTCCGCCCGGTCGCCCGAGAACGCCACGGACCGCCAGGCGGCGTCCTCGACCTCGAGGCCCGCGGGCAGGTCCAGCCCGTGCCCGAGCCGCAGGGCCCGCTTGGCCGCCCGCAGCCCCACCGGCGAGTTCGCGGCGATCCGGGACGCCAGGGCCAGCGCCTCCTCCCGGTCGCGCCCCTCCTCCACCAGCTGGTCGACCAGTCCGATCCCGCGGGCCTCGGCGGCCTCCACCCGACGCGCGGTGAAGATCAGCTCGGCGGCCCGCGCCGCCCCCACTCTCCGGGGCAGCAACTGCGTACCGCCCCCGCCCGGGATCACCCCGACGGACACCTCCGGCAGCCCCACCACCGCCGTGCGGTCGGCCACGATCACATCGCACGACAGGGCCAGCTCGAAGCCGCCCCCGAGCGCGAACCCGTGCACGGCGGCCACCGTGGGCACCGGCAGCTCCATCACCCCCGTGTACGCCCCGCGGGCCACGGGCCGCTGCCGCACCAGGTCGGCGTCGCTGAAGGAGTTGCGCTCCTTCAGGTCGGCCCCCACGCAGAACGCCCGCTCGTGCGACGAGGTCAGCACGACCGCCCGTACGTCACGGTCCTCGCCCAGCGCCGCACAGGCCCCGGCGATCGACCGGGCCATCTCCGTCGACACGGCGTTCATGGCCTTGGGCCGGTCGAGGACGAGCTCCGCGACATGCCCCCGCTCGTGCCGGCGCACCAGCACGAACTCCCCGAACCGTTCCTCACTCATGACACCCTCCGGTTAACGCGGGTTAACTTTTCGCTCGTCCCGATCATCGCAGCCGCCGCCCACCCGGAAAAGGGCGCACGTCCAGTTCCCTCGTCACCCCCCGCCCACCCGTTCGAGTGACATCCGGCCGTCTCCGGCTCCGGCCCCACCGGAAACCCATAGCGTGCGCACACCGCGGCGCACCGGGGGCGCGCGGCAGGGGAGGGACACCGATGACACCGAAACCACCGCCGGCGGATCCGGCCCCGCCCACCGCGGGCCCACCCACCAGGACCGGCCGTCTCCCCGCCCGGGGCCGTCACCGCAGGCCCCGTCCGCGCAAGGCGCTGCTGGCCGCGAGCGGTCTGGCGCTGGCCGCCGGCGCCATGACCCTGGTCCGCCTGACCTCCGCCCCCGACGGCGGGACCGGCGTCGGCGTGGAGGCGGGCCCCCGCCCCACCCCGCACGAGGGCACGGCCACGAACACACCGACGAGCGCTTCCCCGCCCGGCGCGGCGAGCGGGGCACCGGCCCCGAAGGCCGGTCCGTCCTCACCGAGAGCCCTGGGCGGCAAGGAGACCCGCCCCCTCACCCCGCCCGAGCCCTCGCCCACGTACTCCCGGCCCCCGGCCCCCACGACCGTCCCGGAGACACCGGACCCGCCGGCCCCCACGCCCCCGGCGAGCGGACCGTCCGGCACGCCCCGCGCTCCCGACTCCCCACCGCCCCCGCACGACGACCCTCCGCCACGCCCGGCCCACCGGCCGACGACTCCCCCGCCGGAACCGGCGCCCGAGCCCGCCCCCGGACTGTGCGTGCCGGTCATCGGCCTGTGCGTGGAAACGGACTAGGAGGCGGGAGGAGCGTCCCCGCTGCGGCGGGTGAGCAGCCAGGGCTCCACCACGCCGAGCCCGCGCACCGGCCGCTGCCACATCGGCTGGAGCGCGAACCGGTACGTCGGCGGTTCCTCGCCCTCCTTCTCGGCGGCGGCCACGGCCTCGGCCGCGGCGGCCTCGGAGGCGGGCGCGTCACCGGTACGGATCAGTTCCTCGGCGAACGCGGTGTCGACGAGCACGGCGTCGCGGGGGGCTATGGAGGTGAGCCGGGAGGCGAGATTGACCGTCGTGCCGAACACATCGCCCATGCGGGTGGTCACCGTGCCGAACGCCATGCCGACCCGCAGCTCCGGCATGGTCGCGTCGTTCGCCATGGTCTCGATCAGCCGCATCGCGATCTCCGCGGCGGTGCCCGCGTCGTCGGCGGCGTAGAGCACTTCGTCGCCCAGCGTCTTGATGAGCCGCCCGCCGCGCGCGGCGACCAGGTCGGCGGCGGTGGTCTCGAAGGCCTCGACGAGCTCGCCGAGCTCCTCCTCCTCCATCCGCCGGGTCAGCCGCGTGAACCCCACGAGGTCCGCGAAGGCGACGGCCAGCCGCCGGTCGACCATCTCCTCGTCGTCGGCTCCCTGCACGACCCGTCCGGCGGACGCGGCGAGCTGCCGGCGCCAGACGTAGACCAGGAACTCCTCCAGCTCGGGCAGGAGCAGCTCGACGATCGGGTACGTCACCTCGGTGCGGGTCATTCCCGGCTCGGGCGGCTCGGTCAGCCCCTCCAGGAACGAATCGATCTGCCATTCGGCCAGCCGGGCGGTGGTCTGCCCGGTGGAACGCGCCACCTGCACCGCCATGGCCTCGCTGAGCAGCCCCGCCTCCACCAGACCGGCGAGCCGGCGCAGCGCGAGCACGTCGGCCTCCGTCAGGGCCTTGGCCTGGCCGACGTCGGCGAAGCCCATCGCCCGCCAGAAGCGCGTGGCCAGCTCCATGGTGACGCCGGCGCTGCGGGCCGCCTGAAACGGTGTGTAGCGGCGCTCGGCGCCCAGGATGAGCTGCTCGAGGCGCAGAGCAAGCGGATCCTCGCCGGCGCCCTGCGCGTCCGCACCGGAACCCGAGTCGTCGACGGTCACGCGTTCGTTGCCCTTCCGATCTGCCACGGCCCTGTATCGACCGGCCTCAACTCTACGGCAGGTGTGCGCCAGCTCACTCCGTTCGGTTGGGCCGGCGGAGCGGGTGGCCTGCGGCGGCTGGGCAGGGGCTCACCGACCGGCGTTCACAGGGCCCCGGCACGGGTCCGGGCCCGGGCCGTCGCACAGCCCGGCACCCACGGGATGCCGCCGCGCCCACCCTCCCCCACTCCTCCCGGCTTCGCTCCAGCGGCGGAGGGTGGCCACCCCCGTCACACGGCCGGTCGCAGGTGGACGATGTCGCCCGCGCCCACCGGCTCCTGCACCCCCGCCGCCGTGGCCAGCACCAGTCGCCCGTCGCCGTCCACCGCGACCGCCTCCCCCACCAGCGCCCTGTCCCCCGGCAACTCCGCCCGCACCGTCCGCCCGAGCGTCGCGCACCCCGCCGCGTACGTCTCCTGCAACCCGCACGCCCCCGCGTCCCCGCCCGCGGCCCGCCACCGCCCGTACCACTCCTCCAGCGCCCGCAGCATCCCCCGCAGCAGCGGATCCCGGTCCGTGCTCACCGCCCCCGCCAGCGCCAGCGACCCCGCCGTCGGTACCGGCAGCTCGTCGGCCCGCAGGCTGACGTTGATCCCGACCCCGACCACGACGCCCCCCTCCCCGGCCCCCTCCGCGAGGATCCCGCCGGCCTTGCGCTCGTCTCCCCCCACCGTCACCAGCACGTCGTTCGGCCACTTCAGCGCCGTGTCGACCCCGGCCGCCCGCGACAGCCCCGTGGCGACCGCCACGCCCGTCAGCAGCGGCAGCCACCCCCACCGGTCCACCGGCACCTCGCGCGGGGTGAGCAGTACGGAGAAGAACAGCCCGGAGCGCGCCGGCGCGCTCCACTGCCGGTCCAGCCGCCCCCGCCCGGCGGTCTGCTCCTCGGCGACGAGCACCGCGCCCTCGGCCGCCTCCCCCGCCGCGGCCCGCGCCACCAGGTCGGAGTTGGTCGACCCCGTCCGCTGCACCACGTCCACCGAGGACCACAGCGTCCCCTCCCGCACCAGCCCCCGCCTCAACGCGCCCGCGTGGAGCGGCGGCCGGTCCAGGTCGGACCAGCGGTTCCGGTTCGGCTCTTGCTCTGAGGCATCTCGCGGCGTCATGCAAGCCACCCTAGGTGTGGGAAACGCCGCACTGCCGAAGCCAAGGGCCCCCACTACGCTACGGATGAGTAACCGTCCCCCCTTTTGAGCAGGCAGGGAGCCGCATCCCGATGTCCGAGCCGGAAGAGCAGCAGCCTGACATTCACACGACCGCGGGCAAGCTCGCGGATCTTCAGCGTCGCATCGAAGAGGCGACGCACGCCGGCTCCGCACGCGCGGTCGAAAAGCAGCACGCCAAGGGCAAGCTGACGGCGCGTGAGCGGATCCATCTCCTGCTCGACGAGGGCTCCTTCGTCGAACTGGACGAGTTCGCCCGGCACCGCTCCACCAACTTCGGTCTCGACGCCAACCGCCCCTACGGCGACGGCGTCGTCACCGGCTACGGAACCGTCGACGGCCGCCCCGTGGCCGTCTTCTCGCAGGACTTCACCGTCTTCGGCGGAGCCCTCGGCGAGGTCTACGGCCAGAAGATCGTCAAGGTCATGGACTTCGCGCTGAAGACGGGCTGCCCGGTCATCGGCATCAACGACTCCGGCGGCGCCCGCATCCAGGAGGGCGTGGCCTCCCTCGGCGCGTACGGCGAGATCTTCCGCCGCAACACCCACGCCTCCGGCGTGATCCCGCAGATCAGCCTGGTCGTGGGCCCGTGCGCGGGCGGCGCGGTCTACTCCCCCGCGATCACCGACTTCACGATCATGGTCGACCAGACGTCGCACATGTTCATCACGGGACCGGACGTCATCAAGACGGTCACCGGTGAGGACGTCGGCTTCGAGGAGCTGGGCGGCGCCCGCACCCACAACTCGACCTCCGGCGTCGCCCACCACATGGCCGGCGACGAGAAGGACGCGATCGAGTACGTCAAGCAGCTCCTGTCCTTCCTCCCGTCCAACAACCTCTCCGACCCCCCGGCGTACCCGGAGGAGGCGGACCTGACGGTCACGGACGAGGACCTCGAACTCGACACGATCGTCCCGGACTCGGCGAACCAGCCGTACGACATGCACGCCGTCATCGAGCACGTCCTCGACGACGCCGAGTTCTTCGAGACGCAGCCCCTCTTCGCGCCGAACATCCTCACCGGTTACGGCCGGGTCGAGGGCCGCCCCGTCGGCATCGTCGCCAACCAGCCCATGCAGTTCGCCGGCTGCCTGGACATCACCGCCTCCGAGAAGGCGGCCCGCTTCGTGCGCACCTGCGACGCCTTCAACATCCCGGTCATCACCTTCGTCGACGTGCCCGGCTTCCTGCCCGGCGTGGACCAGGAGCACGACGGCATCATCCGGCGCGGCGCCAAGCTGATCTTCGCCTACGCCGAGGCCACCGTCCCGCTCATCACGGTCATCACCCGCAAGGCCTTCGGCGGCGCGTACGACGTGATGGGCTCCAAGCACCTGGGCGCCGACCTCAACCTGGCCTGGCCCACCGCCCAGATCGCCGTGATGGGCGCGCAGGGCGCCGTCAACATCCTGCACCGCCGCACCATCGCCGAGGCGGACGACGCGGAGGCGACCCGCGCCCGGCTGATGCAGGAGTACGAGGACGCCCTCCTCAACCCCTACGTCGCGGCCGAGCGCGGCTACGTCGACGCGGTGATCATGCCGTCCGACACCCGCCGTCACATCGTGCGCGGACTGCGCCAGCTGCGCACCAAGCGCGAGAGCCTGCCCCCGAAGAAGCACGGCAACATCCCCCTCTGAGGTTCGTGAAGGAGCTGCTGTGATCAAGGTCGTACGGGGCAACCCGACCCCGGAGGAGCTGGCCGCCGCGCTGGCGGTGGTCCGGGCCCGCGCCGCGGCGGCGTCCGCCGTGCCGTCCGGCGCTCCCGCACCCCGCGACTCGTGGTCCGACCCGTCCCGCATCGCCGCGCACCACCTGCCCCGGCCGGGGCAGACGTCGTGGACCCGCACCTACTGGCCGAGCTGACGACGACCGACGACCCGCCGGAGCGCGGCGTTCCCCGAACGGCGGGGGCGCCGCGCCCCTACTTGAGTACGCGTACTCAGGCACGCCGACCTGCGAAGCCGCAGGCTGGTGGCATGCTGTGGTCCGACCCCGAGAACGAGCCGCCCGAGGAACTGCGGGACACGCAGGACATGCTGCGGCGGCTGGGCGTTCTCATGGCGCTGGCCATGGTGGTCGCCATGATCGTGATCGGTGTGAGGTGAGGCGTCCGGGCGACGTCGATACGCTGACCGCATGACAGCTGACCAGCGCCGCCGCCTCGTGCTCGCCTCCCAGTCCCCCGCCCGGCTCGGGCTGCTCCGCCAGGCCGGACTGGCCCCCGAGGTGATCGTCAGCGGGGTCGACGAGGACGCCGTCACCGCACCCACCCCCGCCGAACTGGCGCTCGCCCTGGCCGAGGCCAAGGCCTCCGTCGTGGCCGCGAAGCCCGAGGTCAAGGGCGCGCTGGTGATCGGCTGCGACTCCGTCCTGGACCTGGACGGCCGGGCCCTCGGGAAGCCCGCGGACGCCGAGGAGGCCACCGCGCGCTGGAAGGCGATGCGGGGCCGTGCGGGCACGCTCCAGACCGGCCACTGCGTCTACGACACGCTCAGCGGCCGGTACTCCTCCGCCACCGCGTCCACGGTCGTCCGTTTCGGTGAACCCTCGGACGAGGAGATCGCCGCCTACGTCGCCTCCGGCGAACCGCTGCACGTGGCCGGGGCGTTCACCCTGGACGGCCGCTCGGCGCCGTTCATCGACGGCATCGACGGCGACCACGGCAACGTGATCGGCATCAGCCTGCCCCTGGTGCGCCGCCTGCTGGCCGAACTGGGCGTCGGCATCACGGAGCTGTGGGAGCGGCCGGAGGGGTGACGGGGGAACCGCCGGTGCCGCCCGCGGGGGCGGTGCCGGCCGCGCCGCCCTCCGCGCGGCCGTCGTACGTCATCAGGAGCAGCACGATCAGCCCGAGTACGGCCACCATGAACAGGAACGCGGTCCAGCCGATCAGCCCCCAGGCGAACGCGCCCAGCAGGGCGTGCACCACCGCGGCGCTGACCAGCAGCACCTTGCCGGCGCCGGCGGGCGCCCGGTCGCGCAGCGCGACCAGCAGGGCCACCAGGCCGCACAGGGCGAAGTAGAGCCCGAAGACGACCCCGCCCGCCTTCGAGGACACCGCCATCATGTGCGGGTCGAGGCCCGCCAGCGACATGTCCTGCCGGTCGACGACGACGCCCAGGAACCAGTTCACCGCCGCGATGCCGAGCGCCTCCGCGAACAGCACGAGCGCCACGGCCCACGCCACCGGTCTGCGCACCACCGGCTCCACTCCCTCTCGAGCACGACTGCGGTTACCCCGAGTATGTTCGGGCCGACGCGAAGGCTACTCACGGGTATACCTCGGTACAAGGGTTCCGCGAGTGGCAAAGAATCATTGGGCCATTCGTAGGGACTCGACAAAGAATCGAAGTGGGCCGCAGCACGCTCTCACAGAGACCTTGACCACACGAGGCCGCTAGGGTTTCCCGGAGGAGTCCTGCGTACCGAGGTGCGACAAGGGATTTCGCGGGTCGAGCAAGCCTCGCATCACGCTCCGTGTGGGCAAGCTCACCACTGGGGACGGGTCGATGTGTCGTGTCGGCAGTCCCTAAACTCGGCTTGTTTCAAGGAGGGAGCCTCAAGTGCGCAAGGTGCTCATCGCCAACCGTGGCGAAATCGCTGTCCGCGTTGCCCGGGCCTGCCGGGATGCCGGAATCGCGAGCGTTGCCGTCTACGCCGACCCGGACCGGGACGCTCTGCATGTCCGCGCCGCGGATGAGGCGTTCGCCCTGGGCGGTGACACTCCGGCCACCAGCTACCTGGACATGGAGAAGGTACTGAAGGCCGCGCGGGAGTCGGGGGCCGACGCCGTCCACCCCGGTTACGGCTTCCTCTCCGAGAACGCCGAGTTCGCGCAGGCGGTCCTGGACGCGGGCCTGATCTGGATCGGACCGCCGCCGCAGGCCATCCGCGACCTGGGTGACAAGGTCGCCGCGCGGCACATCGCCCAGCGCGCCGGCGCCCCCCTGGTGGCGGGTACGCCCGACCCGGTCTCCGGCGCCGACGAGGTCGTCGCGTTCGCCGAGCAGCACGGCCTGCCGATCGCCATCAAGGCCGCGTTCGGCGGTGGCGGGCGCGGACTGAAGGTGGCCCGCACCCTCGAAGAGGTGCCCGAGCTGTACGACTCCGCCGTGCGCGAGGCGGTGGCCGCGTTCGGCCGCGGCGAGTGCTTCGTCGAGCGCTACCTGGACAAGCCGCGGCACGTGGAGACGCAGTGCCTGGCGGACCGGCACGGCAACGTGGTGGTCGTGTCCACGCGTGACTGTTCACTCCAGCGGCGGCACCAGAAGCTCGTCGAGGAGGCGCCCGCACCCTTCCTGTCGGACGCCCAGATGGAGGAGCTGTACTCCGCCTCCAAGGCCATCCTCAAGGAGGCCGGCTACGTCGGTGCCGGCACCGTGGAGTTCCTGGTCGGCCTCGACGGGACGATCTCCTTCCTGGAGGTCAACACGCGTCTGCAGGTCGAGCACCCGGTCACCGAGGAAGTCGCCGGCATCGACCTCGTCCGGGAGATGTTCCGTATCGCCGACGGCGAGGAGCTCGGCTACGGCGACCCGGAGCTGCGCGGTCACTCCTTCGAGTTCCGCATCAACGGCGAGGACCCGGGCCGGGGCTTCCTGCCGGCGCCCGGCACGGTCACGACGTTCGCCCCGCCGTCCGGTCCTGGCGTGCGCCTGGACGCGGGCGTGGAGTCCGGCAGCGTCATCGGCCCCGCGTGGGACTCGCTGCTGGCGAAGCTGATCGTCACCGGCCGCACCCGCAAGGAGGCGCTGGAGCGGGCCTCGCGCGCCCTGGAGGAGTTCCGGGTCGAGGGCATGGCGACGGCGATCCCGTTCCACCGCGCGGTCGTCACCGACCCGGCGTTCGCTCCGGAGCTCACCGGTTCGGCGGACCCGTTCACGGTGCACACGCGGTGGATCGAGACGGAGTTCGTCAACGAGATCAAGCCGTTCGCCGCTGCCGTGGACGCGGAGGCCGAGGAGGACGCGGGCCGCGAGACGGTGGTCGTCGAGGTCGGCGGCAAGCGCCTGGAGGTCTCGCTCCCGGCGTCGCTCGGCATGTCCCTGGCCCGTACGGGTCTGGCGGCCGGCGCGAAGCCGAAGCGGCGCGCGGCGAAGAAGTCCGGCCCGGTGGCCTCCGGTGACACCCTCGCCTCCCCGATGCAGGGCACGATCGTGAAGATCGCCGTGGAGGAGGGCCAGGAGGTCAAGGAGGGCGACCTGGTCGTCGTCCTGGAGGCCATGAAGATGGAGCAGCCCCTCAACGCGCACCGCTCGGGCACGATCAAGGGTCTGGCCGCGGAGGTCGGCGCCTCGGTGACGTCCGGCGCGGCCATCTGCGAGATCAAGGACTGACCCGTCCTCCCACCCGGGCCCGCCGGGCCCGGGTGGACGCCGGGGTCACCGTCTCGACGGAGAACCACGGCAGATCGGTGGCGCGTGTGACCGGACCCGTCGACCGGCTCGCGCCGACGCGGTGGCGGAGCCGGTTGCCGGTGTGCACCGTGGCCCGCGAGTGCGGCCGGTCCGCGCACCAGCCCTTCGCGCCGGTCCGAGGGTGCCCCGGCGGGGCGCACTCGCGCCGGGCGGAGACGGCGGCACACGAAGCCACCGCGGCCGAGGGCTCGGAGGTGCCGGCGTCATCGAGCCGCCCGGCCCGTCGACACCGCGCAGCGGAACGGCCGGCACCGCCCGCGCGGCGGAGCCGTCACCGCCTGCGCAGATCCGCCACCCGTGCCGCCCGCTCGGCACCCTGACCGGGGCCCTGCTCCGCCGCCGCCCCGAGGGCCACGGCCGTACGGAGTCCCGGCCCCTGCCGCCGCGGGCCGGGAAGGGCCACGTCCCGGCGACGGCGGTCCGGCGGCGGGCCCTCACCCCCCGCGCCCGCGGAACCCCCCGGCGCCCCCGCGACGGCGATCTGCACACCCTGGTCGGCGAGCGCCTGGAGTTCGGTGGCCGCCCGGTCGTCGTGGGCGGGCGGCTCGTCCGTCACCAGCCGGGTGATGAGATCCGTCGGCACGGTCTGGAACATGGTGTCCGTACCGAGTTTCGTGTGGTCCGCGAGGACCACCACCTCCGCCGCGGCCTGCACCAGCGCCCGGTCGACGGACGCCGACAGCATGTTGGACGTGGACAGTCCCCGCTCGGCGGTCAGTCCGCTCCCCGACAGGAAGGCCCGGGACACCCTCAGTCCCTGGAGGGACTGCTCGGCACCGCTGCCGACCAGGGCGTAGTTCGAACCGCGGAGCGTACCGCCGGTCATCACGACCTCCACCCGGTTGGCATGGGCCAACGCCTGGGCGACCAACAGGGAGTTGGTGACGACCGTCAGCCCGGGCACCCGGGCGAGCCGGCGGGCCAGCTCCTGCGTGGTGGTACCCGCGCCGACCACGATGGCCTCGCCCTCTTCCACGAAGTTCGCGGCGAGGTCGGCGATGGCGGTCTTCTCGGCGGTCGCGAGATGGGACTTCTGCGGGAACCCGGACTCTCGCGTGAAACCGCCCGGGAGTACCGCACCGCCGTGCCGGCGGTCGAGGAGTCCTTCTGCCTCCAGCGCGCGCACGTCCCGCCGTACGGTCACTTCGGAGGTCTGGACGACGCGGGCGAGTTCACGGAGCGACACCGCTCCGTTCGCTCGCACCATTTCGAGGATCAATTGGCGACGTTCTGCAGCGAACACGAAACTGACAGTAACGCCGACGACCGTCTGCTTTCAGCAGTTTGCGCTGAATAGCAGAAGTTGTTCGCACGGCCCCACACCAAGTGGTATAGGGCCGCAGCGGCGTCGAGCACGCCCCGTGACCGGCCGCAGGCCGGTCCGCTCAGCCCTCCGCGCCGGCCTTCCGGGTGTGCAACTGCCGCGCCACTTCGGCGATCGACCCCGACAGCGAGGGGTACACGGTGAAGGCGTTCGCGATCTGTTCGACGGTCATATTGTTGTCGACCGCGATCGAGATGGGGTGGATGAGTTCCGAGGCGCGGGGCGCCACGACGACACCGCCCACCACGATCCCGGTGCCCGGACGGCAGAAGATCTTGACGAAGCCGTCCCGGATGCCCTGCATCTTGGCGCGCGGGTTGCGCAGCAGCGGCAGCTTCACCACCCGGGCGTCGATCTTCCCGCCGTCGACGTCGGCCTGGGAGTAGCCGACGGTGGCGATCTCGGGGTCGGTGAACACGTTCGAGGAGACCGTCTTGAGGTTCAGCGGGGCGACCGCGTCACCGAGGAAGTGGTACATGGCGATGCGGCCCTGCATCGCCGCCACCGAGGCGAGCGCGAAGACGCCGGTCACGTCACCGGCGGCGTAGACGCCGGGGGCCGTGGTCCGCGAGACCTTGTCGGTCCAGATGTGGCCCGAGTCGCGCAGCCTGACCCCGGCCTCCTCCAGGCCCATGCCCGCGGAGTTGGGGATGGCGCCCACGGCCATCAGACAGTGCGATCCGGTGATGACCCGCCCGTCGGCCAGGGTCACCTCCACCCGGTCCCCGACCCGCTTGGCGGACTGGGCCCGCGAGCGCGCCATGACGTTCATCCCGCGCCGCCGGAAGACGTCCTCCAGCACCGCGGCGGCGTCCGGGTCCTCGCCCGGCAGCACCCGGTCGCGCGAGGACACCAGCGTCACCCGGGACCCGAGCGCCTGGTAGGCACCGGCGAACTCGGCGCCGGTGACACCGGATCCGACCACGATGAGCTCCTCGGGGAGCTCGTTCAGGTCGTACACCTGCGTCCAGTTGAGGATCCGCTCGCCGTCGGGCCGGGCGTCCGGCAGCTCCCGCGGGTGGCCGCCCGTCGCGATGAGCACGGCGTCCGCGGTGAGCGTCTCCTCGCTGCCGTCCGCGGCGCGCACCACGACCTTGCGCGACCCGTCGAGCGCCTGCATGCCCTCCAGCCGGCCGCGCCCGCGCATCACGCGCGCACCGGCGCGGGTGACCGAGGCGGTGATGTCGTGCGACTGGGCCAGGGCGAGCCGCTTCACACGCCGGTTGACCTTGCCCAGGTCCACCCCCACCACCCGGGCGGCCTGCTCCATGGGCGGGGTGTCGTCGGCGACGATGATGCCCAGCTCCTCGTAGGAGGAGTCGAAGGTGGTCATCACCTCGGCCGTGGCGATGAGGGTCTTGGACGGCACGCAGTCGGTGAGCACCGACGCCCCGCCCAGTCCGTCGGCGTCGACGACGGTCACCTCCGCGCCGAGCTGAGCGGCGACCAGCGCCGCTTCGTATCCGCCGGGTCCGCCACCGATGATCACGATCCGAGTCACGTACTCCATTGTCCCGCACACTTCACCGTGCGACCGCCCGGGGGCCGCAGCCGTGGCCCCGCTGTTACCGACAGGGGCGCCCGTGCCCGCTGCCGTACCCTTCACCCCATGTCGCTCTACGCCGCGTACGCCGGCAACCTCGACGCGCGGCTGATGTCCCGCCGCGCCCCGCACTCGCCGCTGCGCGCCACCGGCTGGCTGAACGGGTGGCGGCTGACGTTCGGGGGCGAGCACATGGGCTGGGAGGGTTCCCTCGCGACCCTCGTCGAGGACCCGCTCTCCCAGGTCTTCGTGGCGCTCTACGACATCGCCCCGATGGACGAGGAGTCGCTGGACGGCTGGGAGGGGGCGGGCAGCCTGGACCTCTACCGCCGCACCCGGGTCCGCGTGCACACCCTCGACGGCGAGGACCGGGCCTGGGCCTACGTCCTGAACAGCTACGAGGGCGGCCTGCCCGCGGCCCGCTACCTGGGCGAAATCGCCGACGCGGCCGAGTCCGCGGGCGCACCCCACGACTACGTGATGGAACTGCGTAAACGTCCCTGCTGACGCGTCCCGGCGGAACACGACAAGACAACGATCGCCAACCCGTCGCCCCACACATCTACGCGCGTAGGCGAATACCGGCTACCCTCGTCGCGTGAACGCTTCTCTTCTTCCGGACGACATCCAGGGCGACCCCTACGCCGCAGCCGACGCCGCCGCCGCGCGCCTGCGTGAACTCTCGGGCGCCGAGACCCACGACGTCGCCCTCGTGATGGGCTCCGGCTGGGCCCCGGCCGTGGACGCCCTCGGTACGCCCGAGGCCGAGTTCCAGGTGACCGAACTGCCCGGCTTCCCGCCTCCGGCGGTCGAGGGCCACGGAGGCAAGATCCGCTCGTACCGCATCGGTGCGAAGCGCGCCCTGGTCTTCCTGGGCCGTACGCACTACTACGAGGGCCGCGGGGTGGCCTCCGTCGCCCACGGTGTGCGCACGGCGGTGGCGGCGGGCGCCAAGACGGTCGTCCTCACCAACGGCTGCGGCGGCCTGCGCGAGGGCATGCGCCCCGGCCAGCCCGTCCTGATCAGCGACCACATCAACCTCACCGCCACCTCCCCGATCGTCGGCGCGAACTTCGTCGACCTCACCGACCTGTACTCGCCGCGTCTGCGGGCGCTGTGCAAGGAGATCGACGCGAGCCTGGAGGAGGGGGTCTACGCCCAGTTCCCCGGCCCGCACTACGAGACCCCGGCGGAGATCCGGATGGCCCGGGTGATCGGGGCGGACCTGGTCGGCATGTCGACGGTCCTCGAGGCGATCGCCGCACGGGAGGCGGGCGCGGAGGTGCTGGGCATCTCGCTGGTCACCAACCTCGCCGCGGGGATGACGGGTGAGCCGCTGAACCACGAGGAGGTCCTGCAGGCGGGGCGCGACTCCGCGACGCGGATGGGTGCGCTGCTGACGCAGGTGCTCGGACGCCTGTAGCGCGGACGTCGCCAGGGCTCCCTGTGCCGTTACCGGTCGGGGGTCCCGGCGCAGCCCGGCGCCTGCGGGGTGCCGTCGCGCCCACCCGTGCCGCCCCAGCGGCACGACTGCCCGCGGGGAGCGGTGGCGGATATGGCCGCACACGGCGTGCTGTGCGCACCGCGGTGGGCGTGTGTGGCCGCCCGTGGCGGGGAGGGGACGGGGCGGGGGTGGCCGCCCGCAGTGGCCGGCGCGTCCACACCCTCACCACCACCGGGCGACACTCCCGCGCCGGTCCGAGGACGGACACCCCCGCCCCGTCCCCGCACCACCCACCCACCACAGGCGCCACGCGCACCCCCACCGAAGGCGAAGCGGCGCCGCAGGCACCCCACCCACCACGCCGCAGGCACCCCGCAGGCATCCACCCACCACGCCGCGGACCACGCCACACCCATGGACACTTGACAGACGACAACCGAGAGAGGCCGACCGAAACCGTGGAAGACGTCGCGCTCATCGCACAGGCACAGGCATGGCTCGCCGAGGACCCCGACCCGGACACCCGTGAGGAACTCGCCCGCCTCGTCGACACCGGCGACCACACCGAACTCGCCGCCCGCTTCGGCGGCACCCTCCAGTTCGGCACCGCCGGCCTCCGCGGCGAACTCGGCGCCGGCCCGATGCGCATGAACCGCTCCGTGGTCATCCGCGCCGCCGCCGGCCTCGCCGCGTACCTGAAGAAGCAGGGGACCCCCCACGGGGACGACACGGCCGGCCTCGTCGTCATCGGCTACGACGCCCGCCACAAGTCGGCCACGTTCGCCGAGGACACCGCCGCCGTCATGACCGGCGCCGGCCTCCGGGCGGCCGTGCTCGACCGGCCCCTCCCGACCCCCGTGCTCGCCTTCGCCATACGGCACCTCGGCGCCGTCGCCGGCGTGGAGGTCACCGCCAGCCACAACCCGCCCCGGGACAACGGCTACAAGGTGTACCTCGGCGACGGCTCCCAGATCGTCCCCCCGGCCGACGCGGAGATCGCCGCCGAGATCGAGGCCGTGGCCTCGCTCGCCGCCGTCCCCCGTCCCACCGAAGGCTGGGAGACCCTCGACGACGCGGTCCTCGACGCCTACCTCGCCCGCACGGACGCGGTCCTCGCCAAGGGCTCCCCCCGCACCGCCCGCACGGTCTACACCGCGATGCACGGCGTCGGCAAGGACGTCCTCCTCGCCGCGTTCGCCCGCGCGGGCTTCCCCACCCCCGAGCTGGTCGCCGAGCAGGCCGAGCCCGACCCGGAGTTCCCGACCGTCGCGTTCCCCAACCCGGAGGAACCCGGCGCGATGGACCTCGCCTTCGCGAAGGCCCGCGAGACGGACCCCGACCTGGTCATCGCCAACGACCCCGACGCCGACCGCTGCGCCGCCGCCGTCAAGGACGGCGCGGACTGGCGCATGCTGCGCGGCGACGAGGTCGGCGCCCTGCTCGCCGCCCACCTGGTCCGCCGCGGGGCGACCGGCACCTTCGCGGAGTCGATCGTCTCCTCCAGCCTCCTCGGCCGCATCGCCGAGAAGGCCGGCCTCCCCCACGAGGAGACCCTGACCGGGTTCAAGTGGATCGCGCGGGTCGAGGGCCTGCGCTACGGCTACGAGGAGGCCCTCGGCTACTGCGTCGACCCGGAGGGCGTGCGCGACAAGGACGGCATCACCGCCGCACTGCTGCTCACCGAACTCGCCTCCGACCTCAAGGCCGACGGCCGTACCCTCCTCGACCTCCTCGACGACCTCGCCGTCGAGCACGGTCTGCACGCCACCGACCAGCTCTCGGTCCGCGTGCAGGACCTCGGGATCATCGCCTCCGCGATGCGCCGCCTGCGCGAGCAGCCGCCCACGGAGCTGGCCGGCCTGCGCATCACCACCGCCGAGGACCTCACGCGGGGGACGGAGAAGCTCCCGCCCACCGACGGCCTCCGCTACACCTTGGACGGCGCGAGGGTCGTCGTCCGCCCGAGCGGCACGGAGCCGAAGCTGAAGTGCTACCTGGAGGTGGTGGTCCCGGTCCCCGACAAGGCCGGCCTCCCGGAGGCCCGCGCCAGGGCGGCCGCGCTCCTGGAGCGGATCAAGCAGGACCTCGCCCGGGCAGCGGGCATCTGAGACCGGCACGCATCCGCGAGCGGCTCACGCGGGGCGGGACTCCCGCCCCGCGTGACGCACCCCCGGCCCGCTCGACTCGCCCCACGACCGGCGGCACCCACCCCACGGCCGGCGTGCCTCACACCGAGGCCGGCGCCCCCACGCCACGGCCGCCGTGATCCACTCCACGGCGGGCAGCGCCCGCCCCACGGCGGGCAGCGCCCACCCGATGCCGGCCGAAGTGCCTCACCCCACGGCCGGCACCGCTCACCCCACGGCCGCCGTGCCTCACCCCATGGTCGACGTGCCTCACCCCACGCCCAGCAGCACACCCAGCAGCACGGCCCCCGCGACCGCGGGCCCCACCACCTCGTAGGCCCACCGCACGGTCACCTCGCCCTGCGCGGCCTCCGCGTCGTGCCGCCGCTCGCGCAGCTCCCGCATCTCCTCCATCGCCCGGTCGCTCTCGTGCCGCCGCGGCCCCGCCGGGGCACCCCCGGTACCGAGCCCGTCCAGACCCACGCCACCGGCCGCACCGGCACCGCCACCCCCGTGGGCGGCCCGTGCCGCCCGCGCGGCGGCCCGCGACTCGTGCCGCGCCGCCCGGCCCCGGGCCCGCAGCGAGACCGGGAGGGCCCACAGCTGGTACTTCTCGCCGGAGAGGGTGACGACCTCGTTGGAGAATCCGGACCGCAGCGAGGCGACCTGCCCCCAGGGCAGCACGATCACCCGGAACGGGTTGCGCACGCGCAGCCGGTCGTCGTTGACATAGACGGCGGGGCGCAGGGTGTAGGCGACGACCAGCGGCACGACGAGGAGCAGCAGCGCGAGCGCCAGCCACGGGGTGCGGCCCTCGCCGACGACCACCGCGTCGACGCCGAGCCAGCCGGCGACGGCGAGCAGCAGCACACCGCCCACCAGCGCCGCGGGCGAGCGGTAGATCCGGTCCTTGTACGGGGGCGTCGCGGACCCGGCGGGCTTCGTGGGCTCCGGGTCGGGCGACTGGTCCTCGGGGGTCGTCATGCTCCCGATTCTGCACGACGCCCCGGGCGGCCCCGCACGCGGCGGACGCCGTGGGAAACGACCAGGAGGGCTGTACAGCCGCTACGCGCGTAGATATGCTCGTCTGGTGACCATGCCCACCACTGCACCACACGCTCTCAGCGACGTCACCGCGTCCGACGGCACGCTGCGCCGCTTCCTCCACGGGCTGCCCGGCGTCGACGCGGTCGGCCTGGAGGCGCGGGCCGCCTCCCTCGGCACCCGTTCGATCAAGACCACCGCGAAGGCGTACGCCATCGACCTCGCCATCTCGATGGTCGACCTGACGACGCTGGAAGGCGCGGACACCCCGGGCAAGGTCCGGGCGCTCGGCGCGAAGGCGGTCCGTCCCGACCCGACCGACCGCACCACGCCCGCCACGGCCGCGGTCTGCGTCTATCCCGACATGGTGGCCACGGCGAAGGAGGCCGTCGCCGGCTCCACCGTCAAGGTCGCCTCCGTCGCCACCGCGTTCCCGGCCGGCCGCGCCCCGATCGCCGTGAAGCTGGCGGACGTCCGCGAGGCCGTCGCCGCCGGTGCGGACGAGATCGACATGGTCATCGACCGCGGGGCGTTCCTCGCGGGGAACTACCTGAAGGTGTACGACGAGATCACCGCCGTGAAGGAGGCCTGCGGGACGAGCGCCCGCCTGAAGGTCATCTTCGAGACGGGCGAGCTGTCGACGTACGACAACATCCGCCGGGCGAGCTGGCTCGGCATGCTGGCCGGCGCCGACTTCATCAAGACCTCCACCGGCAAGGTCGCCGTCAACGCGACCCCCGCGAACACCCTCCTCATGCTGGAGGCGGTCCGCGACTTCCGCGCCCAGACCGGCGTCCAGGTCGGTGTGAAGCCGGCCGGCGGCATCCGCACGACCAAGGACGCCGTCAAGTTCCTGGTCCTGGTCAACGAGACGGCGGGCGAGGACTGGCTGGACAACCACTGGTTCCGCTTCGGCGCCTCCTCGCTGCTGAACGACCTGCTGATGCAGCGCCAGAAGCTGGCCACAGGCCGTTACTCCGGCCCCGACTACGTGACGGTGGACTGATCACCATGGCACCTGTTTTCGACTACGCGCCGGCGCCCGAGTCCCGCTCGGTCGTCGACATCGCCCCGTCGTACGGCCTGTTCATCGACGGCGAGTTCGCCGAGGCCGCCGACGGCAAGGTCTTCAAGACCGTCTCCCCGTCCACCGAGGAGGTCCTCTCCGAGGTCGCCGAGGCCGGTGAGGCGGACGTCGACCGCGCCGTGCGGGCCGCCCGCAAGGCGTTCGAGAAGTGGTCGGCGCTCCCCGGTTCCGAGCGCGCGAAGTACCTCTTCCGCATCGCCCGGATCATCCAGGAGCGCAGCCGCGAGCTCGCCGTCCTGGAGACCCTCGACAACGGCAAGCCGATCCGGGAGACCCGCGACGCGGACCTCCCCCTGGTCGCCGCGTACTTCTTCTACTACGCGGGCTGGGCCGACAAGCTCGACCACGCCGGCTACGGCGCGGACCCCCGGCCCCTCGGTGTGGCCGGCCAGGTCATCCCGTGGAACTTCCCCCTGCTGATGCTGGCGTGGAAGATCGCCCCGGCGCTCGCGACCGGCAACACGGTCGTCCTGAAGCCGGCCGAGACGACCCCGCTGTCCGCCCTCTTCTTCGCGGACATCTGCCGTCAGGCGGGCCTGCCCAGGGGCGTCGTCAACATCCTCACCGGCGACGGCCGCGCCGGAGCCGCCCTGATCGCCCACCCCGACGTGAACAAGGTCGCCTTCACCGGTTCGACCGCCGTCGGCAAGGAGATCGCGCGCACGGTCGCGGGCACCCGCAAGAAGCTCACCCTCGAACTGGGCGGCAAGGGCGCGAACATCGTCTTCGACGACGCCCCCATCGACCAGGCCGTCGAGGGCATCGTCAACGGCATCTTCTTCAACCAGGGCCAGGTCTGCTGCGCGGGCAGCCGCCTCCTGGTCCAGGAGTCGATCCACGACGAGCTCCTCGACTCCCTCAAGCGCCGTCTCTCCACGCTCCGCCTCGGCGACCCGCTGGACAAGAACACCGACATCGGCGCCATCAACTCCGCCGAGCAGCTGGCCCGGATCACCGCACTGGCCGACCGGGGCGAGGCGGAGGGCGCCGAGCGCTGGTCCCCGGCCTGCGAACTCCCGGAGAACGGCTACTGGTTCGCCCCGACGCTGTTCACGGGCGTCACCCAGGCGCACACCGTCGCCCGCGACGAGATCTTCGGCCCGGTCCTGTCCGTCCTCACCTTCCGCACGCCGGACGAGGCGGTCGCCAAGGCCAACAACACCCCGTACGGCCTGTCGGCGGGCATCTGGACGGAGAAGGGCTCGCGCATCCTGGCGGTCGCGAACAAGCTCCGCGCGGGCGTCGTCTGGTCCAACACGTTCAACAAGTTCGACCCGACCTCGCCGTTCGGCGGTTACAAGGAGTCGGGCTTCGGCCGCGAGGGCGGCCGCCACGGCCTGGAGGCGTACCTCGATGTCTGACGCACGACTTTCCGTACTGAAGACCTACAAGCTGTACGTCGGCGGGAAGTTCCCGCGTTCCGAGAGCGGCCGGGTGTACGAGGTGACGGACTCGAAGCAGAACTGGCTGGCCAACGCCCCCCTCTCGTCCCGCAAGGACGCCCGTGACGCGGTGGTCGCCGCGCGCAAGGCGTTCGGCGGCTGGTCCGGCGCGACGGCGTACAACCGCGGTCAGATCCTCTACCGCGTCGCGGAGATGCTGGAGGGCCGCAGGGAGCAGTACGTCCGTGAGGTCGCCGGCGCCGAGGGCCTGTCGAAGTCGAAGGCCGCCGAGCAGGTGGACGCGGCGATCGACCGCTGGGTCTGGTACGCGGGCTGGACCGACAAGATCGCCCAGGTGACCGGCGGCGGCAACCCGGTCGCGGGCCCGTTCTTCAACCTGTCGTCCCCCGAACCGACGGGCGTGGTCGCGGTACTGGCCCCGCAGGAGTCGTCGTTCCTCGGCCTGGTGTCGGTGGTCGCCCCGGTGATCGCGACGGGCAACACGGCCGTGGTCGTCGCGAGCGAGAAGTCTCCGCTCCCCGCGCTCTCCCTCGGCGAGGTCCTCGCCACCTCCGACCTCCCCGGCGGTGTGGTGAACATCCTCTCCGGCCGTACGGCGGAGATCGCCGCCCCGCTCGCCGCGCACCAGGACGTCAACGCGATCGACCTCGCGGGCGCCGACGAGGCGCTGGCGAAGGAGCTGGAGATCGCGGCCGCCGACAACCTCAAGCGCGTCCTGCGTCCACAGCCTGTGGACGACTGGTCGGCGACGCCCGGCACGGACCGCATGACGGCCTTCCTGGAGACCAAGACCGTCTGGCACCCCACGGGTTCGCTGGGCGCCTCGGGCTCCGCCTACTGAGCCACAGCCCACCCCCCACCACCGGAGCGCCGTGCCCCTCCCCCGTCCGGGAGGGGCACGGCGCTCCGCCGCGCCGGGGACCCGCCGGTCAGTTCCGCAGCGCGTCCGTCGCCCGTCCGACCCCCGGGACGCTGTCGACCGACTCCGCCTGGGTGACCGGCCCCGTCACCTCGCGGGAGTCCACCGCCCGGAAGTCGGCGACCTGGGTGCCGACGCCGTTGTCGAGCGGGTCCACGCCCGTGCCGGCCAGCGGGTTGGGCTTGAGGTCCGCGACCGTGCCCACGACCTGGCCGGCGTCGTCGAGGACCGCCCCCGAGTCCGCCGCCGCCGCCGTCGTCGCGCCGATGCCGAGCGCCGCGCCCGCGGTGGCGAGGACCGCCAGGGCGCGTCGGGCGGTCGGCGTCTTGGGTGCCTTGTGTCGGGCCATCGCTGGGCCACCTCTTGCCTTCGCTGGGTGATCGGTTCACCGCGCAGCGTAGTGGTCGTGTGACGCGCGCTTCAAAGCCGCACCTCGGGGTCGTACGCCACCCCAGCGATGCCTCACACTGGTGTCCCGTGAGTTCCCAGTCGCCCATATCCGCGCGAGTCGTGCTGCTCTGCGGCCCCTCCGGCTCCGGCAAGTCCCTCCTCGCGGCCCGTTCCGGCCTTCCGGTGCTGCGCCTCGACGACTTCTACAAGGAGGGCGACGACCCGACCCTCCCGCTGGTGGCGGGGTCGTCGGACATCGACTGGGACCATCCCGGCTCCTGGGACGCGGACGCCGCCGTCGCCGCCATCGACCGGCTGTGCCGCACCGGCCGGACGCCCGTCCCCGTCTACGACATCTCGCTGAGCGCCCGTACGGGCGAGGGGAGCGTCGACATCGACCGGGCCCCGCTGTTCATCGCGGAGGGCATCTTCGCAGCGGAGATCGTCGCCCGCTGCGCCGAACTGGGGCTGCTGGCCGACGCGCTGTGTCTGAGCCGGGGCCCCTTCCGGACCTTCCGGCGGCGCTTCAGCCGGGACCTCAGGGAGGGCCGCAAGTCGGTGCCGTTCCTGCTGCGCCGGGGCTGGCGGCTGATGCGGCTGGAGCGGTCGATCGTCGCCCACCAGACGGCGCTGGGCGCGTACGCCTGCGACCGGGACGAGGCCCTGGCCCGTCTCGCGGCCGCGGAGTTCGCCGTGCGCCCGAGGACGGGGACCGGCACGCCGGCCTGACCGGCGGCCGGAGGACCGGGCACCTGGCACCGGCGGACGCCGGCGCATACGAAAGGCGGGACTGGGCGGGCCCCCCGGCCCTCCAGTCCCGCTGTTTCGCATTCCCCCGTGCTTCCCCCCTGCTCCCCCGGTACTTCCCCCCGTCTTTCCCCGTGCTGTCCCGGATCCCTCGTGCTTCCCCCGGATCCGGGAGGTACCCCCGTACCCCCTCGTGCTCCCCCTCACGGTTCCCGTGGATCCCCCGATCCCCGGTCCCGCGGCCTTCAGGCGACGAGCTCCCCGAAGGCGTTCTCCTCGTCACGGCCGAAGCTGAGGACCTCGTCCTCGCGCAGCCGGCGGAGCGACCGCCAGATGCTCGACTTCACCGTGCCGACACTGATGCCGAGGATGTCGGCGATCTCCGGGTCCGTGCGGCCCTCGTAGTAGCGAAGGACCAGCATGGTGCGCTGGAGCTCGGGCAGCCGGGCCAGCGCCTGCCACAGGACCGCGCGCAGCTCCGTGCCGCGCATCGCGTCCGTGTCACCGGCCGTCTCCGGCAGTTCCTCGGTCGGGTACTCGTTCAGCTTGCGGCGGCGCCACGCGCTGATGTGCAGGTTCGTCATGGTGCGGCGGAGGTATCCGCCGACCGCCGCCTTGTCGCTGATCCGGTCCCACGCCCGGTAGGTCGAGAACAGCGCGCTCTGCAGCAGGTCCTCGGCCTCGAAACGGTCGCCGGTCAGGTGGTAGGCGGTGGCGTACAGGGAGGCGCGGCGCTCCTGGACGTAGGCGGTGAACTCCGCCTCCGACAGCGAACGGCGCTCCCCCGAGCCCTCCCCGTACGCGGTTCCCCCGTTGGCGTCCCCCGTGGACGCGTCAACCACCGTCATGATCGCGGTGTGCTGACGCCCGGCGCCGCGAGCGCACCCCCGCATGCTCGCGGCACCGGACTTCTCGGAACCCCGGTGCACGTCGTGCAGACGCGTGATCACTGCGCTGGTGCTGGTGCCGTGCAGCGTGTTCATCTCGCGCCCCCCGTCGTGGACTTCCGGTGTTTCGCCCTGCCGTTGTGCTTGTGCCGAGAAGCTTGCCGGGGGACCTTCATGGCCGTGTCTGCCGACTGTCACAGACGTGTCACAGGGGCCGGTCACCCCGGGCGCGCAGTTCCTCCACCGGGAGTCCGTGCACGTAGCGGCACGTATGG
The DNA here is from genome assembly GCF_014649835.1 of Streptomyces pilosus. GTDB lineage: Bacteria > Actinomycetota > Actinomycetes > Streptomycetales > Streptomycetaceae > Streptomyces > Streptomyces pilosus. The sequence goes on from NZ_BMTU01000005.1 coordinate 111,061, forward strand.
GGGCCCAATGGGCATCTGTCGTCCACGGGTCGAACAGGAAGCCCTCCATGGGCCAGAATGACTCCGTGCCTTCCCTGTTGCTGATCGAGGACGACGACGCCATCCGCACGGCCCTGGAGCTCTCACTGACGCGCCAGGGCCACCGGGTGGCGACCGCTGCCAGCGGTGAGGACGGTCTGAAGCTGTTGCGCGAGCAGCGGCCGGATCTGATCGTGCTGGACGTGATGCTGCCCGGCATCGACGGCTTCGAGGTGTGCCGTCGCATCCGGCGCACGGACCAGTTGCCGATCATCCTGCTGACCGCCCGCAACGACGACATCGATGTGGTGGTCGGGCTGGAGTCCGGCGCCGACGACTACGTCGTCAAACCGGTGCAGGGCCGCGTGCTGGACGCCCGGATCCGGGCGGTGCTCCGGCGCGGGGAGCGGGAGTCCAGCGACTCGGCGACCTTCGGCAGCCTGGTCATCGACCGTTCGGCGATGACGGTGACGAAGAACGGCGAGGACCTCCAGCTGACGCCGACCGAGCTGCGGCTGCTGCTGGAGCTGAGCCGGCGGCCGGGGCAGGCGCTGTCCCGGCAGCAGTTGCTGCGGCTGGTGTGGGAGCACGACTACCTGGGCGACTCGCGTCTGGTGGACGCGTGCGTCCAGCGGCTGCGCGCCAAGGTCGAGGACGTCCCGTCGTCCCCGACCCTGATCCGTACCGTCCGCGGTGTCGGCTACCGGCTGGACCCGCCTCAGTGACACACGAGCACCAAGGGGGGGCCCGCGGCTGGTCCGCGGCGCGCAAGGGAGTCTGGTCGAGGCTGCGGTTCACCAGCCTGCGGCTGCGGCTGGTCGTGGTGTTCGGCCTGGTCGCGCTGACCGCGGCGGTGTCCGCGTCCGGGATCGCCTACTGGCTGAACCGTGAGTCCGTGCTGACCCGCACGCAGGACGCGGTGCTGCGCGACTTCGAGCGGGAGATGCAGAACCGGGCGGGCGCGCTGCCCGAGCACCCGACGCAGGACGAACTGCAGCGCGCGGCGGGGCAGATGGCGAACAGCAGTCAGCGGTTCACCGTGCTGCTGGTCGCGAAGGATCCCGACGGGCGGACCGTGTACGGCAGTTCGGGCGGGCTGAACGGCTTCTCGCTGGAGGACGTGCCGAAGTCGCTCCGGGACGCGGTCACCGAACGGCAGAAGATCACCTCGGCCAACAAGTACGCCCACCGCATGTACTGGCTGCGGACGGTGGACGAGGACACCCCGTACCTGGTGGCGGGGACGCGGGTGATCGGCGGCGGGCCGACCGGCTACATGCTGAAGTCGCTGGAGCCGGAGGCCAAGGACCTGAACTCGCTGGCCTGGTCGCTGGGGATCGCCACCGCGCTCGCGCTGATAGGTTCCGCGCTGCTCGCGCACGCCGCCGCGACGACCGTGCTGAAACCGGTGCAGCGGCTGGGCGTCGCCGCGCGGCGGCTGGGCGAGGGGAAGCTGGACACCCGGCTGCGGGTGTCCGGTACGGACGAGCTGGCCGATCTGTCGCACACGTTCAACAAGGCGGCCGAGGCGCTGGAGAAGCGGGTGGCCGACATGGCCGCCCGGGACGAGGCGTCGCGCCGCTTCGTGGCGGACATGAGCCACGAGCTGCGGACACCGCTCACCGCGATCACGGCGGTGACGGAGGTCCTGGAGGAGGAGCTGGAGTTCGAGGGCGGCGGCATCGACCCGATGATCGAGCCCGCGGTCCGGCTCGTGGTGAGCGAGACGCGGCGGCTCAACGACCTGGTGGAGAACCTGATGGAGGTGACCCGCTTCGACGCGGGCACCGCCCGGCTGGTCCTCGACGACGTGGACGTCGCCGACCAGATCACCGCCTGCATCGACGCGCGCGCCTGGCTGGACGCGGTCGACCTGGACGCCGAGCGGGGCATCCACGCGCGGCTCGACCCGCGCCGGCTGGACGTGATCCTGGCCAACCTCGTCGGCAACGCGCTCAAGCACGGCGGTTCGCCGGTGCGGGTGGCGGTGCGGGAGGAATCCGGCGAGGACGACGAGGGCGCCGGGGACGGCGGCACGGTGGTCATCCAGGTCCGCGACCACGGGCCGGGCATCCCGGAGGAGGTGCTGCCGCACGTCTTCGACCGCTTCTACAAGGCGAGTGCCTCCCGGCCGCGTTCGGAGGGCAGCGGACTGGGGCTGTCCATCGCGCTGGAGAACGCGCACATCCACGGCGGTGAGATCACGGCGGCCAACTCGCCCGACGGCGGCGCCGTGTTCACGCTGCGGCTGCCGCGGGACGTGTCCGCGCGCGGTTCCGGGGAGAAGACCGGTGACGCCGGGGACGAAGGCGCCGAGGGGGACGCCTGATGAACGGACGACGTGCGGCCGTGCGCGGTGCGCGGGGGCTGCTGGTGCTGGGGGCGTTCGGGACGCTGCTGGCCGGGTGCGGGATCCGGGCCACGGATGTGCCGACCGACTTCGGTCCGGCGCCCTCGCGGGTGCGCTGCTCGCTGGCCGAGCCGGAGGTGTCGACGCAGGCCGGGCGGGACCTGCCGATGCGGGTCTTCCTGCTGTGCGGATCGTCACTGGTCGCCGTGGACCGGACGGTCCGGGTGCCGGACGGGGCCGCGGAGACACGGCGGGTGCGGATGGCGCAGGGACTGCTGGACGAGGTGTCGGAGCAGCCGCCGGAGGCCGAGCGGGAGGCCGGGTACACCACCCGGGTGCGGGGCGGGACGACGGTGGCGGGTCCGCGGCCCGGCGACCCGGAGGACACCCTGCGGCTGAGCACCGCACCGGGGAGCCTGTCGCCCGCCGGGCTGGCCCAGGTCGTGTGCACCTTCTCCGACTCCGCGGCGGCCGAGGGGGACGGTTCGGTCATCCTGGGCGGCCCGGACGCGGGTCCGCCGCGCCGCTACAAGTGCACGGACGAGGTCCGCGCGCGTCCGGGCGACCGGGAGCCCCCCTCCACGGAGGCCGCCGGGAGCTGACCGGCGGCGTCACCCGGCCCCGGTGCCCGTGCCGGGGCCGTGGCGCGTGCCTCACGCGGGGAACGGGTGACATCCCGGAACCGATCGTGCCGAACGCCGCGTCTTGGGGAGCGTGCAGCGTCAAGGCTTCATCGGCGGCACCGCCGCATCCCGCATCCGTGTGACAGGGGGGCTCCTCCTGGCCGCGCACCTCGCGTTCGTCGCCTGGTACACGCTGCGCCCGCTGGACGTCCCCTGGGTGATGCCCGCCAATCTCCGGCCGTTCGACGGCATCCGCGGCGACTTCGCGCTGGGCTGGACGACGGGGCTGCGCCGGACCGCCGAGGCGATGGCGCTGCTGGCGCCGCTGGGCGTGCTGCTGCCGATGGCCGGGGGCCGGCTGGCGGTGTCCCGGCTGGGTTCGCTGATCCGGACCATGACCGCGACCGCCCTCGTCTCGCTCGCCGTCGAGCTGCTGCAGACGGTGGTGCCCGGCCAGGTGGTGGACGTCGACTCCGTACTGCTGAACACGGCCGGCGCGGCACTCGCGCACGCGGCCGTGGTGCCCGCGGGCCGGGCCTGGCTGCGCCGTCGGGCCGCGCGCAGGATCGCCGCCGCCCTCCTCCCGGAGGAGCCGGCTCAGGGGCGGACCCCGACGATTCCCAGGGTCGGCATCGCTCCGTGGAGCGACGCGTTCCCACCGTCGTCTCCGTAACGTGGAGGGCACAGAGGCAGCCGGCAAGGAGGCCTCCCCGCTGACGAAGGAGCCCGTGATGAGCCGCCCCGCCCGCCCCACCAACGACCGGATGATCGGCGGAGTGTGCGCCGCGCTGGCCCGGCGCTTCGGCACCTCCACGACCACGATGCGGGTGATCTTCCTGGCGTCGTGTCTGCTTCCCGGACCGCAGTTCCTGCTCTACATCGCGCTGTGGATCCTGTTGCCCTCGGAGGACAAGGCCCGCACCGCCTGGTGACCGCCGCCCGACCGTCTCCCCGCGCGTACGCCGATGGGGCGCACCCCGCTTGCCGGGTGCGCCCCATCGGCCGTGTCCGTGGGTGTCAGCCGCCGAGCGGTACGCCGTTGACGTTGAGGCCCTGGGTGGGCACCTGGCCCAGCGGCAGGCCGCCGAGGAGACCGGCGGCCGGGACGCCGGGGCCCGCCTTCTCGGCCACCGGCTGCACGGCCGACATGCCGGTGCCGGTCAGGCCCTGGCCCTTCGACAGCGCGTCGGACGAACCCGGCACCGCGCCGGCGACCCGCTCCGCCGGGACGGCCTGCGTGACGGTGTCCAGCGCCTGGGCGGCGTCCGGGACGGCAGGGGCCGCGTTGGCGGCGCCCGCCCCGGCGGCGGCGAAGGCGGCACCGAGAGCGGCGACACCGAGGGTCTTGGCAGCAGACTGCTTCATGAAAATGCGTCCTCGAAATGGGAAACGGGGATGTGAGCGGTGCTGCGACCGTAAACACGAGATGCCGGTCACCGCAAACAGCGAAATGCGGACGAATGGTGGACGCCGCCCGTGTCCACGTTTCCCCGAGAACGCGGCGCTCAGTCTTCCGATTCCGCAGAACCGCTGGTGGAGGCGGTCTGACGGAACAACCATTCGGATTTCAGCTCGGCATATCCGGGCTTGACGACGTCATTGATCATGGCCAGTCGTTCATCGAAAGGAATGAACGCTGATTTCATCGCATTGACGGAGAACCACTGCATGTCGTCGAGCGTGTAACCGAAAGCCTCGACCAGGTGCTCGAATTCCCGGCTCATGCTGGTGTGGGACATGAGGCGGTTGTCGGTGTTCACGGTGGCCCGGAAGTGCAGCCGGCGCAGCAGGCCGATGGGGTGCTCGGCGTAGGAGGCCGCCGCACCGGTCTGGAGGTTGGAACTCGGGCACAGTTCGAGCGGGATGCGCTTGTCCCGGACATAGGCGGCGAGCCGGCCCAGCTCGACGGTGCCGTCGTCACGGACGTGGATGTCGTCGATGATGCGCACCCCGTGACCGAGCCGGTCGGCACCGCACCACTGCAGCGCCTGCCAGATGGACGGCAGGCCGAACGCCTCGCCGGCGTGGATGGTGAAGTGGTTGTTCTCCCGCTTCAGGTACTCGAAGGCGTCGAGGTGCCGGGTGGGCGGGTAGCCGGCCTCGGCGCCGGCGATGTCGAAGCCGACGACGCCATGGTCCCGGTAGCGGTTGGCGAGTTCGGCGATCTCCAGGGCGCGGGCGGCGTGCCGCATCGCGGTGAGCAGGGCGCCGACGCGGATGCGCCGGCCGTTCTCCCTCGCGCGCAGCTCCCCCTGCCGGAAGCCCTCGTCGACCGCCTCGACGACCTCCTCGAGGGTCAGCCCGCCCTCGAGGTGCTGCTCGGGCGCGTAGCGCACCTCGGCGTAGACGACACCGTCCTCGGCGAGGTCCTCCGCGCACTCGGCGGCGACCCGCACGAGCGCGTCGCGGGTCTGCATGACGCCGACGGTGTGCGAGAAGGTCTCCAGGTACCGCTCCAGGGAACCCGAGTCGGCGGCCTGGTGGAACCAGAGGGCGAGCTTGTCGGGGTCGGTCGCGGGGAGGCCGGTGTAGCCGGTCTCGCGGGCCAGGTCGACGACGGTGCCGGGGCGCAGGCCGCCGTCGAGGTGGTCGTGCAGCAGGACCTTGGGCGCCCGGCGGATCTGGTCCGTCGTCGGGGTGTTCGCGTTGGTCTGGCTCGTCATGGCCGCACCCTAACTCCTACGCGCGTAGATCACCGGTGGGCGCGTGCGTCGATACGTAACGGTGACCGCACGCACGGGGCGGGTACCCCGCCGCTTCTGAGAATGTTCTGTCATGGCACAGCAAGCGACGCCGGTCCGCACGGCCCGGCTGGGGCGGGCGCTCGGTCCGGAGCCGACGGCGGTGGGCGGAGTGGTGCTGCTGCTCCCCGGCGGCGAGGAGGTCTCCGGCCGCAGACCCTCCCCCATGGTGGCGGCCGCGTCCGTACGGGGTCTCGGCCGCCGCCTCTCCCGCGCGGGGCGCGACCGCGGCCTCGCCACGCATGTCGTGCACTACCGCTACCGGGGCTGGAACGGCAGCGAGGCGCATCTCGCGCACGACGCCGCCTGGGCCGCCGACGAGGCCGTACGGCGCTACGGGGACGTCCCCGTGTGCCTGGCCGGTCTCGGCATGGGCGGCAGGGCCGCGCTGCGCGCGGGGGGACACGAGGCCGTCGGCTCCGTGCTGGCGCTGGCCCCCTGGCTGCCCGAGGAGGACGTGGCGGCACCACCCGAACCGGTGAAACAGCTCGCCGGCCGGCACGTGCTGATCGTGCACGGCACGAACGACGCGCGCACCGACCCGGAGTTGTCGTTCCGGCTCGCGGCGCGGGCGAAGAAGGCGAACCGGGAGGTGTGCCGGTTCGAGGTGCACGCGGACGGGCACGGGCTGAGCCAGTACCGCGACGAAGTACTGGCGCTGGCCGAGGACTTCGTGATGGGGACGTTGTTCGGGCAGGCGTTCTCACGGCCCGTGCGGGACGCCCTGGCGGCGCCTCCGCCACTGGGGCTGCGGATGCCGCTCGCGGCGGGGTTCGGGAAGTCGCTGCGGCGGTAGCGCCGTCGCACCCGCCTCAGTGCGGCAGCAGGGTGCCCCTCTTGGAGAGCAGGAACTTCTTGAAGGCCGCCACCGGCGGGGTGTCCGGGTGGCCGGCCAGCCAGGCCACGCCGATCTCCCTGGCCGCCCTGGGGGCGGTGACCGTCAGTTCCACGACTCCGGGGCGGGGGAAGGGGGGCGGCGGCAGGAGGGCCACGCCCAGGCCCGCCGCCACCAGGCCGCGCAGGGTCTCGGCCTCCTCCCCCTCGAAGGAGACGCGCGGTGTGAAGCCGGCCTGCGCGCAGAGGTCGTCGGTGATGCGGCGCAGCCCGTAACCGGGTTCCAGGGTCACGAAGTTCTCCTCGGCGGCCTCGGCCAGGCGGATGCGGCGGCGCCCGGCGAGGCGGTGGTCGGCGGGCACCACCAGACGGAGCTTCTGCTCGTCGAGGCGGCGGGCGACGAGGTCGGGGGCGTCGGGCACCGGGGAGGTCAGGCACAGGTCGAGGTCGCCCGCGCGCAGGCGCTCCAGCATGGCCTCGCCGTAGTTCTGGACGAGGCTGAAGCGGATGCGCGGATGGTCGGCGCGGAAGGCGTGCAGCAGGCCGGGCACCGTCTCGGCGCCCATGGTGTGCAGGAAGCCGAAGGCGACCTTGCCGGTGGCGGGGTCGGCGTCGGCGCGCACGTCGTCGGCGGCGCGCTCGATCTCGGCGAGGGCGCGCTCGACGGAGGCGAGGAAGGTGCGGCCCGCGGGGGTCAGGGAGACGGTGCGGCCGTGACGGGCGAACAGGTCGACGCCCAGGTCCTCTTCGAGGCGGACCATGGCCCGCGACAGCGTGGACTGCGGTACCTGCATCTCCTGGGCCGCGCGGGTGACGTGCTCGGTGCGGGCGACGCCGGCGAACCAGGCCAGGCGCGGGGCGAGCAGTCGCACCATGTCGTCCGTGTCGTGTGTGTCACCGGTCTGTGACAGTCGGCCCCGTGACCTTTGCTGATGCACCATGGGAACGATTATGACGATTCCGTGCATTGGACGGATGAGCGGGGGCGTACGTAGCTTTGAGGCATGACTCCCGCCAGTACCGGGGCGTCCACCAGCGTGGGCGCCGTCGCATCCGTTTCCTCCGCCGCCCTGCCGCCCGTCTCCGCGACCCGGATGTCCCCGGGCGGGCCCGGTTACCGCCGGATGAGTCTCGCCCTGTTCCTCGCGGGTGTCGCGACCTTCGCGCTGCTCTACTCCACCCAGGCGCTGCTGCCGCTGATCTCCGGCGACTTCGCGGTGAGCGCGAGCGACGCGAGCTGGACGGTGTCCGCGGCGACCGGCGGCCTGGCGCTGTTCGTGCTGCCGATGAGCGCGCTGTCGGAGCGGTTCGGACGGCGTACGGTCATGACCGTGTCGCTGGCCGTCGCGGTGACGCTGGGCCTGCTGGTGCCGTTCGCCCCGTCGCTCGGGGCGCTGGTGGCGCTGCGGGCGCTGCAGGGCGCTGCCCTGGCCGGACTGCCCGCCTCGGCGACCGCCTATCTGGCGGAGGAGGTCACGCCGAAGGCGCTGGTGACGGCGATCGGGCTGTTCGTGGCCGGGAACAGCGTCGGCGGGATGAGCGGCCGGGTGATCACCGGCTGGGTGGCGCAGGAGTGGGGCTGGCGGGTCGCCGTCGGGGCGATCGGGCTGCTCGCCGTGGTCTGCGCGGTCGCGTTCCGGCTGCTGCTGCCGGCGCCGAGGCACTTCCGGCCGGGCTCGCTGCGGCCGCGGGTGCTGGCGGGTACGGTCCGCCGTCATCTGGCCAACCCCCTGCTGCGGCGGCTGTTCGCGATCGGCGCCCTGTTCATGACGGTGTTCGGGGGCGTGTACACGGTCATCGGATACCGGCTGACGGAGGCGCCGTTCTCGTTGCCGCAGGGGGTCGTCGGGTCGGTCTTCCTGGTGTACCTGGTGGGCACGGTGTCCGCCTCGGCCGCCGGGCGGCTGGTGGGGCGGCTGGGGCGCCGGGGCGCGCTGTACGCGGGCGGCGGGACCACGGCGGTGGGACTGGTGCTGTCGCTGGCGGGGTCGCTGCCGGTGGTGCTGCTCGGACTGGTGCTGATCACGGCGGGGTTCTTCGCGGGGCACGCGGTGGCGTCGTCGGCGGTGGGCAGGACGGCGGACGAGGGGCGGGCGCAGGCGGCGGCGCTGTACCAGTCCGCGTACTACGTCGGATCGAGCGCGGGGAGCGCGGTGGGGGCCATGGCGTTCCACGCGGGCGGCTGGGCCGGGACGGTGGCGGTCGGGCTGGTGGCCGTGGCCGGCGTCGCGGCGATCACCCTGGCCGGGACGCGGGCGGCGGCGCGGGCGGCCGTGGCACGGACGGCCTGACGCCCCGCGCCCGGCCCGACGCGCCTCGCCCCGGCCTCGGCGCACCTCGGCACACCCCGCCCCACCTCGGCGGGGACAGCCTCTCACCTGCGGTTTCGCCCGGCCGGCGGGCCGTTGTCAGTGGGCTGCGGTAGCTTCCGGAGGAGTGGGTGCGACGGCGCGCCACGGGACGCCACATGGGGTGGGTGGACGATGACGAACGGCACGGCGACGACGACCGACCTGGACGCCACGCTGGAGAAGTACCGGGTCGAACTGACCGGTTACTGCTACCGGATGCTCGGCTCGTCCTTCGAGGCGGAGGACGCGGTGCAGGACACCATGATCCGCGCCTGGCGCAGCCACGACAGGTTCGAGGGCCGCTCCAGCCTGCGCTCCTGGCTCTACCGCATCGCGACCAACGTGTGCCTGGACATGCTCACCGCGGGCAACAAGCGGGCCCGTCCGATGGACCTGACGGAGTCCACCCCGCTGGCGCAGGCCGCGCTGTCCCCCCGCCCGGACAGCACCTGGCTGGAGCCGATGCCCGACTCCCGGGTGCTGCCCACACCCGCCGACCCGGCGGAGGCCGCCGTCGCCAAGGAGTCGGTGCGGCTGGCCTTCATGGCCGCGCTCCAGCAGCTGCCGGCCAAGCAGCGTGCGGTGCTGATCCTGCGCGAGGTGCTGGCGTGGAAGGCGAGCGAGGTGGCCGAGCTGCTGGGCACGTCGGTCGCGTCGGTCAACAGCGCGCTCCAGCGGGCCCGGGCCACCCTCGCCGAGCGGCGGCAGCCGGGCGACGAGGCGTCGGTGTCCGATCCGCTGGACGAGGGACAGCAGAAGCTGCTCGAGCGCTACGTGACGGCGTTCGAGGGCTATGACATGTCGGCCCTGACCGCGCTGCTGCACGAGGACGCCGTCATGACGATGCCGCCGTTCGACCTGTGGCTGACCGGCGCCGACGACATCACGGGTTTCATGACGACGCTCGGCGCCCCCTGCGCGGGCTCCCGGCTGCTGCCGGTGGAGGTCAACGGGCTGCCGGGCTTCGCGCAGTACAAGCCCGATCCGGAGGCCGGCGGCTTCACCCCGTGGGCGGTCCAGGTGCTGGAGATCTCAGACGGCCGGATCACCGGGTTCCACTGCTTCCTGGACACGCAGCGGTGGTTCCCGCTGTTCGGGCTGCCCCTCCATCTCGAAGCGGAGGCCGACGAGGTCGAGCAGGGCGCATAGCGCCCGGGAGGGATCGCGCAGCCGTATGCGGCCTCCCGTGCGGCGGGCGGTGAGCTGAAGCCGTGCCAGGAGTTCGACGGCGGCGAGACCGGGCGGCCCCAGTCCGCCGACGTCGCACACCACCACACCGGCGGCCGCGCCTTCCGCGCCGCCGCTGTCCAGCAGCGCCCGCAGGGCGTCGCAGGGGCCGCTCACCTCGTCCCGGGTGAGGGGGCCGCTGAGCACGAGTACGGGCGGTGTGATGGCGTCCACGACCGGTAGACCGGCCGCGGCCCCGCAACTCATCGCGAGCGGTGAGGGGGCGCCGGAAGGATCACATTGACCCGGGCGCGGCCTCCCCCGGAGGGTTGGCTGTATGCGTCACAGATCATCCCCGCCACCCCCGGTGTCCGGTGTCCTCCGCCGTCGCGAGGAGCCGACGTGCAGGGCGTGGTGAGCGGGTTCCTGGTGATCGCCGTCGTCATCGGCGTCGGCTACGTCATCGGCCGCCGGGGGCACCTCGGTGCGCAGGGACGTGACGTCCTGACGAAGCTGGCGTTCCACGTGGCGTCCCCGGCCCTGCTGTTCACCACGCTGGCCCGGGCCGACCTGTCGGTGGTCTTCTCCGGCCGGCTGCTGGTCACCGCGCTGAGCACGGCGGCGGTGGCGGGCGTCTTCGTCGCGGTGGGGGCCGTACGCGGCTGGGGGGTGGGCCGCACCACCGTCGGCGCGCTGTGCGCCAGCTACGTCAACGCCGGCAACCTGGGCATCCCGATCGCGGTGTACGTCCTCGGGGACGCCTCGCTCGTGGCGCCGGTGCTGCTGTTCCAGCTGATCGGGGTCACCCCGGTCGCGCTGACGATCCTGGACCTGTCGACGGCGGGCGAGAAGCAGCCGCTGTGGCGGCGCCTGCTGACGCCGCTGCGCAATCCGATCGCGGTGGGGTCGCTGGCGGGGGTGGCGGTGTCGGCGGCCGGAGTGGAGATACCCGGGCCGGTCTGGGACCCGGTGACCCTGATCGGCAACATGGCGGTGCCCGCCGTGCTGCTCGCCTTCGGCATCTCGCTGCGGGGCAGCCGCCTGCCGCTGCGCGGCGGTGACCGGGGTGCCGTCCTCCTCGCCGTGGGGCTGAAGGCGGTGGGCCAGCCGCTCGTCGCCTGGGCGCTGGCGGTGGGCGTCTTCGGTCTGCGCGGCGCACACCTGCTGGACGTGGTGGTGACCGCGGCCCTGCCCGCCGCGCAGAACCTCTTCACCTACGCGAGCAGCTACCGCGTGGGCGAGACCCTGGCCCGGGAGGCCGTCCTGGTGTCGACGGTGCTGTCGGTGCCCGTCCTGGTGGTGGTGGCGGCGCTGCTGGGGTGAGTCGCCGCGGGTGAGCCGCACGGGACCGGCGGGGGTCCACCGGTCCCGTGCACGCCTGCGGGGATGGCCCTGGTCAGGCGATGCGCTCCAGGACGACCGGGGTGGCCGTGAAGTCCGTGCCGGGAGCGGCGATGTCGTAGGAGCCCTCCACCGCCCGCAGGGCGTAGTCGAAGCGGTCCGGGGTGTCGGTGTGGAGGGTCAGCAGGGGCTGGCCCTCGGTCACGGTGTCGCCGGGCCTGGCGTGGAGTTCGACGCCCGCGCCCGCCTGCACCGGGTCCTCCTTGCGGGCGCGGCCCGCGCCGAGGCGCCAGGCGGCGACGCCGACGTCGTAGGCGTCGAGGCGGGTCAGGACACCGGAGGACGGGGCCTTGACGACGTGCTGTTCGCGCGCGACCGGCAGCTCCGCGTCCGGGTCGCCGCCCTGGGCCGCGATCATGCGGCGCCAGACGTCCATCGCGGAGCCGTCGGCCAGGGCCCGCTCCGGGTCGGCGTCCTTCAGGCCGGCCGCGTCGAGCATCTCGCGGGCCAGGGCGAGGGTGAGTTCGACGACGTCCGCCGGGCCGCCGCCGGCCAGGACCTCGACCGACTCGCGGACCTCGAGCGCGTTGCCCGCGGTCAGGCCGAGCGGGGTGGACATGTCGGTGAGCAGGGCGACCGTCTTGACGCCCGAGTCGGTGCCCAGGCCGACCATCGTGCGGGCCAGCTCGCGGGCGTCCTCGATGGTCTTCATGAAGGCGCCGGTGCCGACCTTCACGTCCAGGACCAGGGAGCCGGTGCCCTCGGCGATTTTCTTGGACATGATCGAGGAGGCGATCAGCGGGATGGCCTCGACCGTGCCGGTGACGTCGCGCAGCGCGTACAGCTTCTTGTCGGCGGGGGCCAGGCCGTCGCCGGCCGCGCAGATCACCGCGCCGGTGCCGTCGAGGACGGACAGCATCTCCTCGTTGGAGAGCAGGGCACGCCAGCCGGGGATGGACTCCAGCTTGTCGAGGGTGCCGCCGGTGTGGCCGAGGCCGCGCCCGGAGAGCTGCGGGACGGCCGCGCCGCAGGCGGCGACGAGGGGGGCCAGCGGAAGGGTGATCTTGTCACCGACACCGCCGGTGGAGTGCTTGTCGGCGGTGGGGCGGGACAGGGACGAGAAGTCCATGCGCTCGCCGGAGGCGATCATCGCGGCCGTCCAGCGGGCGATCTCGCCCCGGTTCATGCCGTTGAGGAGGATCGCCATGGCGAGCGCCGACATCTGCTCGTCGGCCACCTCCCCGCGGGTGTACGCGTCGATCACCCAGTCGATCTGCTCGTCGCTGAGTTCGCCGCGGTCCCGCTTGGTGCGGATGACGGAGATGACGTCCATGGCCATGGCTGGCGTTCCTTCCGGAGGTGCGAAGGGCGCGGCCCCTCCGGCCGGCGTGCCGACGGTGTCGGCGGTCGGCCGGAGGGGCCGCACGGGCATTACTTGGTGAGGTGCTGCGGGCCGAAGGCCTGGGGCAGCATCTCCGACAGCGGCACGATCCCCGCCGGGGTCTCCAGCAGCAGTGCCGGGCCGCCGAACTCGTACAGCAGCTGGCGGCAGCGGCCGCACGGGACGAGGATCTGGCCGTCGCCGTCCACGCAGGTGAAGTGCGTGAGCCGGCCGCCCCCGGTGCGGTGCAGTTCGGAGACCATGCCGCACTCGGCGCACAGGCCGAGTCCGTACGAGGCGTTCTCCACGTTGCAGCCGGAGACCGTGCGTCCGTCGTCGACCAGGGCGGCGACCCCGACCCGGTAGCCCGAGTAGGGGGCGTAGGCGTGGGACATGGCGTCCCGTGCCACGGCGCGCAGCGCCTCCCAGTCGACGCCGGCCGCGGTCACTTGCCCTGCCCCTTCCGGTACGGCATGCCGTTGGCCTTGGGCATGCGCAGCCGCTGGGCGGAGAGGGCGAGCACCACGAGGGTGATGACGTACGGCGTGGCGGCGACGACCTGGTTGGGGACCTCGTTGGTGCCGGCGTACCAGGCGAAGACGAGGCCACCGATGACCAGGGTGACGGCCGCGTGGACGTACTTCTTGCGGATGACCAGCCAGATGGCGCCGATGAGCAGCAGCAGCGCGCCGAGCAGCAGCAGGGCGTGCACGTTGGCGGAGCCGCCGCGCAGGTTGAGGCTGTCGGTGTAGCCGAAGAGGCCGGCGCCGATGGCGAGGCCGCCCGGCATCCAGTTGCCGAAGATCATGGCGGCGAGGCCGATGAAGCCGCGTCCGCTGACCTGGCCCTCCAGGTAGAAGGGGTTGGCGACGATGGAGAGGAAGACACCGCCGAGGCCGGCCAGGGCACCGGAGATGACCACGGCGATGTACTTGTACTTGTAGACGTTGACGCCGAGGGACTCGGCGGCGACCGGGTTCTCGCCGCAGGAGCGCAGCCTGAGGCCGAACGCGGTGCGCCACAGGATCCACCAGGTGGCGGGGATGAGCGCGACGGCGATCAGGGTCAGCCAGGAGACGTTGGTGACCAGTCCGCCGAGCAGGCCGGCGACGTCCGAGACGAAGAACCAGCCCTTGGCGTTGAGGTCGCTCAGCGCGTCGGAGAGTCCGGGCACGGTGAAGTGGCCGAGGGACTCGACCGCCGGGGACTGCTTGGCGGAGCCGCCCTGGTGGCCCTCGAAGGCCAGCGGGGCGAGGTAGCGGGTGGCGCCGAGGGCGAGGATGTTGATGGCCACACCGGAGACGATGTGGTTGACGTTGAAGGTGACGGTGACGATCGCGTGCAGCAGGCCGCCCAGCGCGCCGCCGATGAGGCCGACGAGGATGCCGGTCCACGGACCCCACTGGAAGCCGGCCCAGGCACCGAACCAGGTGCCCATGATCATCATGCCTTCGAGGCCGATGTTCACGACGCCCGCGCGCTCGGCCCACAGGCCGCCGAGGCCGGCGAGGCCGATCGGGACGGCGAGCTGGAGGGCGGTGGACATCTGGCTGACGTTGGTGATGCCGTCCGCGCCGGTGATCAGGCGGACGATCGAGACCAGTGCCAGGGCTCCGGCGACGACCAGGGCCAGGACGGGCCACGACATGCGGCGGCCGGTCGGCGGTGCGTGCTCGAGCGACGGCTGGTTGACGTCGGTCGCTGTGGTCGGAGCGGTCATCGGCCGGCCACCTCCTTCGTGGTGTTGTTGGCGCCGAGGACGTGTCCTGCGGCGAGCTCGGCCCCGACCCGGCGCTGCTGGCGGCGCAGGCCCCACTCGCGGACGGCCTCGTAGGAGACGACGACCGAGAGGACGATCAGGCCCTGCATGATGACCGCGATCTCCTTGTCGTAGCCGTGGAAGTCCAGCTCGGGCGAGGCCTTGTCGAGCCACGCCCACAGCAGGGCGGCGAAGGCGATGCCGACCGGGCTGTTGCGGCCGAGGAGGGCGATGCCGATGCCGAGGAAGCCGATGCCGGTGGGGAAGTTCAGGTTGTAGGTGTGGGAGTCGCCGAGGAGGATCGGCAGACCCGCGAGGCCGGCGATGGCGCCGGAGAGCAGCATGGCGGTGAGCACCATGCGCTTGGGGTCGACACCGCTGGCGGAGGCCGCGGACTCGGAGGCGCCGGAGGCGCGCAGGTCGAAGCCGAAGCGGGTGCGGTTGAGGACGACCCAGTAGGCGATGCCGAGCAGGACGGCGAGGACGACCAGGCCGTAGATCTCGCCGGCCGCGCCCATGTCGATGCCGGGGATCCAGCCGGACTCGTTCATCTCGCCGGTGGTGTTGTTGTTGCCGACCTTGACGCCGAAGACGGTGGGCAGCCACAGGTAGCCGATGACGGAGGTCGCGATCGCGTTGAGCATGATCGTCGCGACGACCTCGCTGACGCCCCGGGTGACCTTGAGGACACCGGCGATGCCGGCCCAGAAGGCGCCGGTGAGCACGGCGGTGAGCAGCAGCAGCGGGACCTGGAGGGCGGCCGGCAGGGCGGCGTGGGCGCCGACGATGGCGGCCATCATGGCGCCGAGCTGGTACTGGCCGTCGACGCCGATGTTGAACAGGTTCATCCGGAAGCCGATGGCGACCGCGAGGGCGGCGATGTAGTACATCGACGCCTGGTTGATGATCAGGACCTGGATGTCCGAGAAACCGGCCTGCTCGAACATCAGGGCGAACGGTTCGACCGGGTTCTTGCCGGAGGCGAGCAGCACGATCGCGCTGAGCACGAAGGCCACGGCCAGCGCGATGACCGGCCCGGCCACCGCGAGGAGCACGCGCTCCTTGTCGAACTTCTTCATCAGCGGGCCTCGTCTTCCGGAGACTCGGCCGACTTGGACAGGTCGGCCGGGGTCTCGGGGGTCTCGTCGTGTTCGAGGTGGCCCTCGGCCGCGCCGGTCATGGCGGTGCCGAGTTCCTCCGGGGTGATGGTGGCGGGGTCGGCGTCCGCGACCAGCTTGCCGTCGTAGATCACCCGGAGGGTGTCGGACAGACCGATGAGCTCGTCCAGGTCGGCGGAGATCAGCAGCACGGCCAGGCCCTCGCGGCGGGCCTCACGGATGTGGTCCCAGATCGCGGCCTGCGCGCCGACGTCCACACCGCGGGTGGGGTGGGCGGCGATCAGGAAGCGCGGCTTGTGGCTCATCTCGCGGCCGACGATCAGCTTCTGCTGGTTGCCGCCGGACAGCGAGGCCGCGGTGACGTCGATGCCCGGGGTGCGGACGTCGTACGTCTGGACGATGCGGCGGGTGTCCTCCTGGGCGGCCTTCGGGTCCAGCCAGACGCCCTTGGCGTTGGGCCGCTCGGTGACGTGGCCGAGGATGCGGTTCTCCCAGAGGGGGGCCTCCAGGAGCAGGCCGTGGCGGTGGCGGTCCTCGGGGATGTAGCCGATGCCCTGCTCGCGGCGCTTGCGGGTGGCCCAGGAGGTGATCTCCTCGTCGGCCAGCCGGATGACACCGGAGTCGGCCGGGCGCAGGCCGATGAGGGCGTCGACCAGTTCGGTCTGGCCGTTGCCCTCGACACCCGCGATGCCGAGGATCTCGCCCTCGTGGATGGTGAAGGTGATGTCGTCCAGGAGGGCCTTGCCGCCGGGGGCGGCCAGGCGCAGCTTGTCGACGGTGATGACGGGGCGGTCGGTGACCGTGGACTCGGCGGTCTCCGGCGTCGGCAGTTCGCTGCCCACCATCAGCTCGGCGAGCTGGCGCGGGGTGGTCTCGGCGGGTACGGCGGTGCCGACCGTCGTGCCGCGGCGGATGACGGTGATCTCGTCGGCGACGGAGAGGACCTCGCCCAGCTTGTGGGAGATGAAGATGACCGACAGGCCCTCGGCCTTGAGCTCGCGCAGGTTGTCGAAGAGCGCGTCGACCTCCTGCGGCACGAGGACGGCGGTGGGCTCGTCGAGGATCAGGGTGGTGGCGCCGCGGTAGAGGACCTTGAGGATCTCCACGCGCTGGCGGGCGGCGACGCCCAGCTCCTCCATCAGCAGGTCGGGGCGGACGTCGAGGCCGTAGCGCTCGGAGAGTTCCTTGATCCGGCGGCGGGCCCTGCCGCCGATGCCGTGGAGCTTCTCGCTGCCGAGGACGACGTTCTCGAGCACGGTGAGGTTGTCGGCGAGCATGAAGTGCTGGTGCACCATGCCGATGCCGCGGGCGATGGCGTCGGCGGGCGAGGAGAAGCTCACCTGTTCGCCGTGGACCGTGATGGTGCCCTCGTCCGGCTTCTGCATGCCGTAGAGGATCTTCATCAGGGTCGACTTGCCGGCGCCGTTCTCACCGACGAGGGCGTGGACGGTGCCCTTGCGGACCGTGAGGTGGATGTCGTGGTTGGCGACGACACCGGGGAACCGCTTGGTGATCCCGGCGAGCTCCACGGCGGTCACCGAATCGTTGACCGCCGCTCCGGCCGGAGGGCTGCTGGACGCGTTGATGACGCACTCTCCTGGGGACGGGGGCCGTCTACGCGCGTAGCGCCCCTACGGCATACAAAGGGGTGGCGCCCCTGACCGACGGGGTACGAGGAGCCTGGCTCCTCGTACCCCGTCGAGTGGTCGCGACCCCGCGGTGGTTCAGGGGGTTGATCAGCTCGACTTGACCTTGATCTCGCCGCTGATGATCTTCTCCTTGGCCGTCTTGATGGCTTCCTGGAGCTCGGCGTCGTCCGCGAACTTCGGGTTGGAGTTCGACAGGCTCACCTCACCCGTCTTGAGATCGCCCTTGACGATACCGGTCGCGGGCTTTCCGTCCTCGACCGACTTCGCCAGGTTGTACACCGCCTTGGCGACGTCCTTCATCGCCGAGGTGAGGATCGAGTCCTTGTACTTGGCGAGGGCTTCCTGCTTGTACTGGTCGGAGTCGACACCGATCGCCCACACCTTGTTGGCGGCGGCGGCCTCGATGACACCCTGGCCGGACAGACCGGCGGCCGCGTAGACGACGTCGGCCTTCTTCTCGATCTGGCCCTCGGCGGCGGACTTGCCCTTGTCGGGGCTGGAGAAGCCGCCCTCCTCCGCGGTCTGGGTCAGGAACTGCGAGATGACCTTGACCTTGGGGTCGGTGTCCTTGACGCCCTGCTCGAAGCCGGCGCGGAACTTGTGGATCAGCGGGATGTCCACGCCGCCCACGAAGCCGACCACGTCGGTCTTGGTGGACTCGGCGGCGGCGACACCGGCGAGGTAGGAGGCCTGCTCCTCGGAGAAGACCAGGTCCGCCACGTTGTCGGCCTCGACCGTGGCGTCGTCGACGATGCCGAAGGTGGTGTCCGGGTACTTCTCGGCGGCACCCTTGACGGCGGAGGCGTAGGCGTAGCCGACACCGATGACCGGGTTGTAGCCCTGCTTGGCCAGCGAGGCCAGGCGCTGCTCCTTGTCGGCGTCCGTCTCACCGTCGGTGGGCTCGACGTCGGCCGTCTCGTACGAGAACTCCTTCTTCGCCAGCTCCAGGCCCGCGTAGGCCGCGTCGTTGAAGGACTGGTCGCCCTTGCCGCCGACGTCGTAGGCGATGGCGAGGCCCTTGTCGCCCTTGGCGTCCGAGGAGGAGTCCGAGGAGGTGGAGGTGCCGCCGCAGGCGGAGAGGGCGAGGGCCAGGGAGGCGGTCGCTGCGCCTGCGACCGTGATCCGGGAAATCCGGCGCATGTGTGGTGCTCCTAGTCGTACAAAGCGCCGGGACGGTTCAGCTACGGCGCTGGCTTTGCCGCAGATTAACGCGCGTAGACCTGCCTGAAAACCCCTTCTGTCCACCTTGTTATCCGCCCGTGCCCAACCCGGCCCCGAGCCGTGGTCAGGGCCTTGCCGTTCGCGAACGGAGGGTGGCGGTGGGTGAGCGGGGGCGGGAACGGCGAAGCGGGCGGGCGCCCGGGGCGCCCGCCCGCTTCGTACGGAAGGTCCGTGTCGGGGTGACTACTCGGTCCTGACCTTGATGGAGCCGGAGGTGATGCCCTCCTCGGCCTTGGCCACGGCGTCCGTCAGACCGGCGACCTCGGCCATCTTCGGGTTGCTGTCGGAGAGGCCGACACCGTCCACCTTGAGGTCGAAGACCTGGGTGCCGGTCAGCGGCTTGTCGTCCTGGACCGACTTCGACAGGGCGTACACCGCGCCGCCGACGTCCTTGAGGGCGGAGGTGAGGATGTAGTCCTTGTACGGGGCGAGGGCCTCCTGCTTGTACTGGTCGGAGTCGACGCCGATCGCCCAGACCTTCGCCTTGGCGGCGGCCTCGATGACGCCCTGGCCGGACAGGCCGGCCGCCTGGTAGATGACGTCGGCCTTCTTCTCGATCTGGCCCTCGGCGGCGGCCTTGCCCTTGTCCGGGCTGGAGAAGCCGCCCTCCTCGGCGGTCTGCGTCAGGTACTGCGGGATCACCTTGACCGCGGGGTCGGTGTCCTTCACGCCCTGCTCGTAGCCGGCCTGGAACTTGTGGATCAGCGGGATGTCCACGCCGCCCACGAAGCCGACGGTCTTGGTCTTGGTGGCCTTGGCGGCGGCGACACCGGCGAGGTAGGAGGCCTGCTCCTCGGCGAAGACCAGGGAGGCGACGTTGTCGCCCTCGACGACGGAGTCGACGATGCCGAAGGTGGTGTCGGGGTACTTGGCCGCCACGGCCTCCATGGCGGGGCCGTAGGCGAAGCCGACGCCGATGACGGGGTCGTAGCCCTGCTTGGCCAGCGAGGACAGGCGCTGCTCCTTGTCCGCGTCGGTCTCGCCCTCGGTGGGCTCCACGTCCGCGGTCTTGTAGCCGAACTCGTCCTTGGCCTTGGTCAGACCCGCGTATGCGGCGTCGTTGAAGGACTGGTCGCCCTTGCCGCCGATGTCGTAGGCGATGGCGACGCCGAGGTCCTCCTTGGAGCCACCGCTGTCGTTGCTGTCACTGCTGGTTCCGCCACAGGCGGTGGCGGCGAGTGCGAGCGAGGCGACCCCCACCGCGGCGCGGGTCAGTGTGGATATCCGACGCATCTGAAGTCCCCATTCTCCAAAGCCCCGCAGCGGGCGCTCGGTTCGGCGCACATTAACGCGCGTAGAACCTCCTGGGAACGGGGTTCCGCGGGGCCGTTATCCATTCGTGCCGATGGCCGGTTACGCCCTTGTGAACCAGGGGGCCGTAGGGGACCGAACCGGACGACCGGCATGACGCGCGTGCCTGCACGCGCCCCACGCTGCACCTCCCCCGCCGCGCCCGCAAGCGGAGCGGGCGGGGGAGGTGACGGTGAGGGCATCGGTCAGACACCCCTAGCGGAGGGCGTCGAGGAGGGCCGCGGCGGTGAAGAGCTCCACGCCGACGGTGATCGCGTGTTCGTCCACGTCGAAGTTGCCCTGGTGCAGGTCGCGCACGGTGCGCTCGCCGGGCGGGCGGACGCCGAGGCGGGCCATCGCGCCGGGGACGCGCTCCAGGTACCAGGAGAAGTCCTCACCGCCGAGGCTCTGTTCGGTGCCCTCGACGGAGTCCACCCCGCGCCGGGCGATCATGGCGTCGCGCAGCAGCTCGGTGGCGCCGGCCTCGTTGACGACCGGCGGGACGCCGCGCACGTAGTTGATCTCCGACTTGGCGCGGTGCAGGTTGGCCACCTCGTCGATGGCGGCCACCACCACGTCGGGGGCCTGCCGCCAGGTCTCCAGGTCCAGGCAGCGCACGGTGCCGGAGAGTTCGGCGTGCTGCGGGATGACGTTGGGGGCGTGGCCCGACTCGATCCTGCCCCAGGTCACGGCGAGTCCGCTGCGGCTGTCGACGCGCCGGCCGACGAGCGCGGGCACGTCGGTGACGACGCGGGCGGCGGCGGTGACCAGGTCGGTGGTCAGGTGCGGGCGGGCGGTGTGACCGCCGGGGCCGTCGAGGGCGATCTCCAGCCGGTCGCAGGCGGAGGTGATGGGGCCCTGGCGCAGTCCGATCCTGCCGGCGTCGACGCGGGGGTCGCAGTGCACGGCGAGGATCCGGCCGATGCCTTCGAGGGCGCCGTCCGCGATGGCCTCGGCGGCGCCGCCGGGCAGCACCTCCTCGGCGGGCTGGAAGATCAGCCGGACGGGGCGGGGCAGCAGTCCCTGCCGGTGCAGCTCGGCGAGGACGAGACCGGTGCCGAGCACCACGGTGGTGTGCACGTCGTGCCCGCAGGCGTGGGCGCGGTCCGGCACGGTGGACCGGTAGGGGCACCCGGTCTTCGTGTCGGGGATGGGCAGGCCGTCGATGTCGGCGCGCAGGGCCAGCATCGCCGCGTCGGTGCCCGCCTCGTCGTCGGCCCCGATGTCACAGATCACGCCGGTCCCGCTGGAGAGTACGCGCGGCCGGAGACCGGCCTGCTCCAGACGTTCCTTGATCGCGGCGGTGGTGCGGAACTCCTGGTTGCCGAGCTCCGGGTGCATGTGCAGGTCGCGGCGGAACGCGACGAGCTCGGCACGCAGGGCCTCGGGCAACGCTCCGGGGAGCACCGCTCCGCCGGGGAGGTCGACCTCGGACTCCAGTGACATCAGTGGTTTCACCCTTTGAAGAGTAGGGCGCCGGAGCCGACCACTGACCCTCGATCAAGAAAAATCAGTCCGTCAGGGGAAGAAAAATCCGCCGCCCTACGCATAGCCGTCCATCGGGATGGGTAAACTCGCCGCCCTTTTGCGGAGGTCGAGGCCCTGTGACCTGCCGGAACGTGACGTCCGCCACTGCCGCACCAGTGGCTCCGGCACCCACCCACCTCTTCACGGATACCACGCCCGGCCCAGCCCACGCGGACCGGTTCATCTGGCGGACACCGGGGGGCCGTCCGGGGGGCGGGCGGGTGCGGGGCCGGCGGCGGGGGTCCTACGGCCGGACGGGCGCCGCCGACGGCAGCCGGTGCACGGCCCGCGCGGAGTCCGTCACACCGGACAGGAAGCCCTGGGCGCGGGGGGAGGCCGTCCGGGTCAGCCAGGCCGGGTCGATGTCGCAGACCGTCACCCGGACCTCCGTGCCGGTCAGGGCGAGCGGCAGGGTGTGGACGACCGTGGAGGGGAAGCTGAGGACGGTGCGGCCGATGGGCCCGCGACGGGCGATCAGCTCCAGGGGGAGCTCGGGACGGACGATCTCCAGTCCCGTCTCGACCGCGAGCCGGTGGAGTTTCACCGCGCTCTCGCGGCGGTGCGCGAAGTAGCGCCGGGCGCCGTGCGTCCCCGCCAGCGAGCGGACGGCCTCCAGATAGGCGTCGCCGTCCACCACGCCGGTCTCCACCAGGGACGTGCCGACCAGGTCGGCGCCCCGGATGATGCGGGGCGGGCCGAAGCGGGCCCGGGTCCAGGCGAAGGTGTGGGCGCGGACGGTGACCCCGGGCGGGGTGTCCGCCATGGGCATGGAGGTGAAGACCTCCACGGTGCGTCCCCCGCCCGGGGTGAGCCGGCGCCGGGCGGCGGCGGACACGGGGGCGAGCAGCAGGTCCCGGGGACCGCGGCGGCCGCCCTTGCGGTGCCAGCGCACCAGGCGTTCGCCGCGGGCCAGCTGGCCGACGAACTCCATGGTCGCGGTGCCGTCGTCGACCACGACGACGTCCCGGGCCCGGGTGATCGTCAGCAGCAGCTGGACGTAGCGCGAGAAGGGGTCGCCGAGGACGACGCGGGTGGCGCGGCGCAGCGGCCCGGTCAGTCCGCCGACGGTGTGCAGCGGAGCGGCCGCTCCCGCGCGGGCCTCCTCCCAGCGGACCCGGTGGCCCTCCTCGCGGGCCAGCTCCGCCATCCGGCGCAGCTGGCCGCGGGTCATCGGGTCGACCGGGGACAGCACCACGAGGGTGAGCCCCACTCCGGGCGCGTGCGCGTGCGCCCACTCCAGCACGTTGAGCAGTTGTACCGGGCTCTCGACGAAGGCGAGGGTGTGGGGGCCGGGCCGGCCGGCGCGGGGGCTCATCGACGTACGACCGTTCCCGTCGTCGTGGGGGTGGGGAGGTGGGGCGGGTCAGACGGAGAGCGGTTCGCCCGCGGCCGCGGCGATCTCCGCCTCGGCGACCACGCCGGTGACGCGGCGCAGCTTCTTCATCGGGCCCCGCTCGGACTCGTAGACCTTCTTCACGCCGTCGCCGAGGGACGCCTCGATGGTGCGGATGTCGCGGACCAGGCGGCTCAGGCCCTGCGGCTCGACGGAGGCGGCCTGGTCGGAGCCCCACATGGCGCGGTCGAGGGTGATGTGGCGCTCGACGAACGCGGCACCGAGGGCGACGGCGGCGAGGGTGGTCTGCAGGCCGGTCTCGTGGCCGGAGTAGCCGATCGGGACGTTCGGGTACTCCTGCTGGAGGGTGTTGATGACCCGGAGGTTGAGCTCCTCGGCCTTCGCCGGGTAGGTGGAGGTGGCGTGGCAGAGCAGGATGTTGTCGCTGCCCAGGACCTCGACGGCGTGCCGGATCTGCCGGGGCGTCGACATGCCGGTGGACAGGATGACGGTGCGGCCGGTGGCGCGCAGGGCGCGCAGCAGCTCGTCGTCGGTGAGGGAGGCGGAGGCGACCTTGTGGGCGGGGACGTCGAACTTCTCCAGGAAGGCGACGGCCTCGGTGTCCCACGGGGAGGCGAACCAGTCGATGCCCTTCTTCTTGCAGTAGGCGTCGATCTGGCGGTACTCCTCCTCGCCGAACTCCACGCGGTGGCGGTAGTCGATGTACGTCATCCGGCCCCAGGGGGTGTCGCGCTCGATGTCCCACTGGTCGCGCGGGGTGCAGATCTCAGGCGTGCGCTTCTGGAACTTGACGGCGTCGCAGCCGGCCTCGGCGGCGGCGTCGATCAGCTTGAACGCGTTCTCGATGTCGCCGTTGTGGTTGATGCCGATCTCGCCGGTGATGTACACGGGGCGGCCGGGTCCGGCCTCGCGGGGGCCGAGGGTGCGGATGCGGGAGTTGGTGCTCATGACCGGGGTTTCCTTACGTGGGGAGGGAATCGAGGGAGGGGCCGAGGATCCAGCCGGCGATCTCCCGGATCGCGCCGTCGCCACCGCGCAGGGTGGTGACGGCACGGGCGGCGCCGCGTACGACGTCGTGGGCGCTGGCGACCGCCACGGGCCAGCCGACGAGGGCGAAGCACGGGAGGTCGTTGACGTCGTTGCCGACGTAGAGCACGCGCTCCGGCGCGATGCCCTGCTCCTCGCACCACTGCTTGAGTGCGAGGTCCTTGCGGTCGACGCCGTGCAGCACGGGCAGCCGGAGCTTGTTCGCGCGGGCGGCGACGACCGGGTTCTGTTCGGTGGACAGGACGAGCAGCTTCAGTCCGCTCCTGCGCAGGGCGGCGATGCCGAGCCCGTCGCCGCGGTGCACGGCGACGAACTCCTGTCCGGCGGAGTCGATCAGCACCCGGTCGTCGGTCTGGGTGCCGTCGAAGTCGAGGACGACCGCGTCGATGTCGTCGGCGGTCGGGAGGGCGCCGGCGGGGGTCCCCCCGCCCGGGCGAAGGGGAGCGTGGGGGAGGGCCGTGTCGAGGAGCGGCGCGAGGGCGCGGGCGCGGGCGAGCTCGTGCGGGTCGTCGATCTCCAGCACGCGGGCCGGGTCGGTGCGGACGAGTTCGGTGCGGCCGAAGAAGCGGTGCCGGTGCGCGCGGAAGCCGGCCGCGTCCATGGCGTAGGCGGCGCCGGTCTCCAGGAAGTCCTGGGGACGGTCCTGGCGGCGGGGGCGGAAGGACTTGTCGTGGTTGACGCCGTGGCCTCCGGTTGCGGCGCCACCGCCGTCGTGGGCGGGCCCCGCGGCACCGGTGGCGGCGCCACCGCCGTCGTGGGCGGGCCCCGCGGCGGGGGCGCCGTCCGCCGCGTCCCGCCAGAGGAAGCCGTGGAAGGGAGCTACCGTGACCGCGGTGTCGGCGCCCCGGCCGGCGACCGCGGCGGCCACCCCGTCGACGTCCTCGCGGAGCAGGAACGGGCTGGTGCACTGCACGAGCAGGACGACGTCGACGGGGGCGCCGTGCAGGGCCTCGTGGGCGTTCAGGGCGTGCAGGACGGCCGCTTCCGAGGTGGCGGTGTCGCCGGCGAGGGCGGCGGGCCGCAGCACGACCTCCGCGCCGGCCTGCCGGGCGGCGGCGGCGATGGCCGGGTCGTCGGTGGAGACGACGACGTCCGTGACGTGCCGCGCGGCCCGGCACTCGCGCACGGCGCGCGCCACCAGGGGCACGCCGCCGACGGGGGCGAGGTTCTTCGCGGGCACGCCCTTGGAGCCGCCGCGCGCGGGGATCACGGCGAGCACCCGGGGTGCGGCCGGCGGGTGGGACATGGGATCGGCTCCTCGGTCGGGGCGGGGGTCGGCGGCGGGGGCGGTCACAGCTCGCCCATCCGGCGGATCACCGGGGCCACGCGCTGCACTCCGTGCCGGTAGGCGCCGCGCGCCGCCCGGCGCACGATCTGCCGGACCGGTCCCGGCTCCCCGCCGGCGGCGGGCGCGCCGGGCAGGGGTGTGCCGTCGGGGGCGAGGTGGTGGCGGGCGAGGATGCCGGGCAGGTAGCCGGGCGCGGTGCCGGGTGTGTAGTACGGGGTCAGCGGCGGGAGTCCGCCGGGGCGGGCGAGGAGAGCGGCGATGCGGGCGCGGGCGGTGTCGAAGGCCTTCTCGTACGCGTCTCCCCCGCCGGCGACGCCCTGCCGGGCCACCCACTCCTCGTCCGGCTCCGGGCGGTGGCCGGCGTCGAGCCGGTCCCAGGAGGCGAGGCATCCGGAGCCGACGAAGTGGTGGTTGCCGAGCGACTCCCGGACGCCGAGGTCGGTGAGGACCGCGGTGGGGATGCGGCGGTGCAGCGACTCCAGGGCGGCCGTGGAGCTGACGGTGACGAGGAGGTCGGTCCGGTCGAGCACCTCACCCATGTGCCCGTACACCAGACGGAAGTTGGGCGGGAGGTCGTGGCGCCGGGCGAGCTTCTGGTAGGGCAGTTCCTCGATGTGGGTGGTGTGTTCGCCGGGCTTGGAGCGCAGCTTCAGCAGCACCTCGCGCCCGGGGTGCAGACGGGCGTGCCCGACCAGCCGGTCCAGCAGGTACGTCCGGTCCGCGCGGCTGCCCGGGACGGACGGCTGGGCGGCGAACACCACCGTGTACCGCTCGTGTCCGCCGGTGTAGGGGGCACCGCCGAGGAACGGCAGGGCCACCTCGGTGACCGAGCCGGCGTCGGCGCCCACCCCTTCGTACACGGCACGGAAACGCTCCGCGTCCTGGCGGGAGTTGGCGAGCACCAGGTCGGCGCCGTGGCGCAGCAGCAGACCGTCGGCGAGCTTCTCGTAGACGACGCCGACGTAGCCGGTGACGACGACGGGCCGGTCGGCCCGGCCCTCCCACACACGCTTCAGCCCGTGCAGCATCGCCTGCACACCGCCGCCGACCAGGGCGAGGACGAGGAGGTCGTACGGCTCCTCGCGCACGGCGCGCAGGAACCCGGCCGCGGTGACCTCGCGGAGGGAGTCCGCGCGGACGCCGACCTCGCCGAGCTGGCGGGCGGTGGGCGTGGCGCGGCCCCGCAGGAGGTATCCGTCCGTCCGGATGTCCCGCGGCGCGACGCGGGACGCGGTGAGCGCGCCCCATTTCCACCGGGTGTCGGAATCCGCGAGAACCGCGACCCTGAGAGGCTTCGTTGCACTTGCTGGCACGCCGAAGACGCTAGGAATCGATTCCGATAAACGGCCCAACCCGAACACAACAAAGGGTTAACAGCGCAACGCCGAATGGCGAATCGGGCCGCCGGGACCGCGAAACGGGGCGCGCTTCACCGCTTCACCATGTGCCGTTCACCGGAAATCAAGGAGCGGGTAAATCCACGGGCCGGGCCGTCTTCTAATGTCTGGGGCGTGCCCAAGCTCTCCGTCATCGTGCCGTTCTACAACGTCCGGCAATACGTCCCCGATGCCCTGCGCAGTCTGCGTGCGAACGCGCGTGACGACTTCGAATTCGTTCTCGTCGACGACTGCTCCACCGACGGGACCGCGGATCTCCTCGCGCGCGCGGAGTCCGAACTGCCGGGGGCGGTACTGGTCAGACACGAACGGAACGGCGGGCTGGCGACCGCCCGCAACACCGGTATCGACGCCGCCCGCGGGGAGTACCTGACGTTCCTGGACGGCGACGACTGGCTGGCGCCCGGCCACTACGACCGGCTGGTCGGCGTGATCGAGCGGCTCGGCTGCGACTTCGTGCGCACGGACCACGTGCAGTGCACGGCGCGCAGCCGCTCCGTGCAGCGGGTGCCGCACGGCCGCCGGAACGTGGTGCTGTCCCCGCGCGAGGCCATCCTGCCCGCCCACCGGCCCACCTCCGTCGACTACGCGTACGCCTGGGCCGGCGTCTACCACCGCCGGCTGGCCGACCGCGGCCTGCTGCACTTCACGGACGGGCTGCGCACCGCGGAGGACCGTCCGTGGATCTGGAGGCTGCACCGGGAGGCGGAGTCCTTCGCGGTGACCGGTCTGCTCGGCGTGTTCTACCGGCGGGGGGTGTCCTCGTCGCTGACGCAGATCGGGGACGACCGTCAGCTCGACTTCGTCCGCGCCTTCGACCAGGTGGTGGAGGAGACCGCCGCCGACCCCGACGCGGCGCGTCTGCTGCCGAAGGCGGTGCGCACCTACTGCGCGATCATCGCCCACCATCTCGGTTCCGTGGAGAGGTTCGAGGCACCCGTGGCCCGGAAACTGAAGGCGATGAGCACGGCCGCGCTGCGGCGGATGCCCCAGGACGTGCTCGACGAGGCGCTGGCGTCGATGGACACCGCGCGGGCCACCCGGCTGCGCCGGCTGCGCCGCCGTCCCGTGCGGGCCGCGGAGGTCGCGGCATGACCACACAGATCTTCCTGGCGTCGACGCTGTACGGCACCGCCACGCTGGCCGCCGCCCTGGACGCGGGCCGCTTCGCGCCCGCCGACCGGCGCGTGCTGCTGGTGTCCAACAACGCGGCGACGCCGGAGACGACGCCGGCCGTGGACGCGATGCCGGGGTTCGAGCACCTGCGCGACCGGTTCGACGACGTGGTGTCGTGGAACGAGACGATCTTCCCCCACCACCCCGGCGGCTGGGCCCCGCGCCAGGACGACCTCCCGATGTGGGAGCGGCACCTGCGGCTGGCCTGGGGTCTGGGCGGGGACGACGTGTCGCTCGCCGTGGAGTCGATACAGGTCCATCCGGCGCTCGGGGTGGCGCAGATCTTCACCGACGCGCCCGTGACCGTCTACGCGGACGGCCTGATGAGCTACGGCCCCACCCGCAACAAGATCGACCCGCTGGTCGGCACGCGCGTGGAGCGGCTGCTCCACCTCGATCTGGTGCCGGGGCTGCGGCCGCTGCTCCTGACGGAGTTCGGGGTGGAGCCGGAACTGGTCCCGACGGAGGCGTTCCTGCGGGTGCTGGCCGAACTGGACGGCACCGGTGCCGGACTGCCCGGTGTCGAGGCGCCCGCGCTGCTGCTGGGCCAGTACCTGTCGGCGCTGGGCATCCTCTCCGCCGAGGAGGAGGAGGACCTGCACGTACGGATGCTGAGGGGCGCCGCCGGCCTGGGCCACCGGCGGGTGGTCTTCAAGCCGCACCCCACCGCCCCGGCCCGGTACGCCCGCACCCTGGAGGGAGAGGCGGAACGGCTCGGCGTCGACCTCACCGTGGTGGACACACCGGTCCTGGCGGAGGTGCTGTACCGGCGGATGCGCCCGGCGCTGGTGGTCGGCTGCTTCTCGACCGCCCTGCTCACCGCGTCCCGGCTGTACGGGCTGCCGGTGGCCCGGGTGGGCACGGGGACGCTGCTGGAGCGGCTGACGCCGTACGAGAACAGCAACCGGGTCCCCGTCACCCTCGTCGACGCGCTCCTGCCGGAGCCCGCCGACGCCGGCGGCGCCGGGGAGCGGCCCGGCACGGACACCGAGTCGCTCGCCGCACTGGTGCGGGCGGTCGGCTTCGTGATGCAGCCGAGGATCCTGCCGGAACTGCGACCGGCGGCCGAGGAGTATCTGCGCAGCCGCCTCGACGACCGCACCTGGCGGTATTTCAAGAAACGCCGGCTGACATCGCTGGGGCTGCCCGGGGGTATTCCGGAACGGCTGGCCTTCCTGCCGCGGAGCCCCGCGGCCCGCACCGTGGTGCGGCGGGCGCGGGCGATCCGGCGCTCGGTGAAACGCTGAATTGCCGTCCGGTGACGCCGATGTGAACGGACGGCCGCGCCTTTTCCCGCACCGCTGTTCGTTCATTTTCCCGTCACCGCTCGGCCGCCGTGTTCCGTGCCATGATTTTCAGCGATTCCGCCGGCAAAACAGCCCGTCCTTTCCGTGCGCGTATTCCGCTGCACCAGAACCGACCGTCCCCCGGTCCGAGGAGTGGTACGAGCGTGACCGAGACGGTCGTCAGCACGTCGACAGCGCGGCCGGGCGCGAAGGCCCCCGCGCCGGCCCCCACGCCGGCCCCCGCGGTGCGCGTCGCCGCCCCGGCGCGGTTGCGCGCCCTGGACGGGCTGCGGCTGGTGGCCGCGCTGATGGTGGCGGCGTACCACTACGGCGGGCGCGGCGGCGAGGTCACCGAGGCCTGGGGCAGTTCCGCCCAGCAGCAGTTCCCGACCCTGCACACGGTGTTCTCCTACGGCTGTCTCGGGGTGCAGGTCTTCTTCGTGATCAGCGGGTTCGTGATCTGCATGAGCGGCTGGGGGCGGACCCCGACGTCGTTCCTCGCCTCCCGCGTCTCCCGGCTGATGCCCGCCTACTGGGTGGCGGTCGTCCTGGTCACGGCCGTGTTCGCACTGCCGGTGGTCGCCTACGACGCGGTGTCGCCGAGCGACGCGCTCGTCAACCTGACGATGCTCCAGCAGCCGCTGGGGGCGGACCGGGTGCTGGGCGTGTGCTGGACGCTGTGGGTGGAGCTGCGTTTCTACGCGCTGTTCGCGCTGTTCGTCGTGCTGCCCGGCGCGAACCGCCGGCGGGTCCTGCTGTTCTGCGGTTGCTGGCTGCTGGCGTCCGTGCTCGCCCGGGCCGCCCGCGAACCACTGCTCGACCTGGTGCTGATGCCGGAGTACGCCCCGTTCTTCATCGGCGGGATCGGCCTGTACCTGGTCCACCGCGACCGCCGGGACGCCCACGGCTGGGGCATCACGGTGGCCGGCTTCCTGGTCGGGCAGCACTACGCGGTGGGCGAGCTGTGGAACGCCTCCGACCCGGACGCCTTCGCCCACCGCACCACGTTCGGCATCGTCCTGGTCGTCGCCGCCGGTTTCGCGGCGGTGGCGGCGATCGCCCTCGGGTGGCTGAGCCGGGCCGACTGGCGCTGGCTCACGGTGGCCGGGGCGCTCACGTACCCCTTCTACCTGGTCCACGAGCACCTGGGCTGGGTGGTGATCCACGCGCTGCACCGCGAGCTGCACGTGCCGTCGGCGGCGACGTTCGCGCTGACCGTGGGGACGATGCTGCTGCTGGCGTGGCTGCTGCACCGGTTCGTCGAGAAGCCGCTGACGCCGCGGCTGCGGACGGTGTTCTCCCGGACGCCGGCGCGCTGAGTCCGGCCGGGCGGGCCCCGTGCCGGGTCCCGGCCGGCCGGGAGGGGCCTACGAGCCCGCCAGGGACAGCTTCGCCGCGAACCCCAGGAACAGGGCGCCCGCCGCCGAGGTGGCCCCCGCCGCCAGCCGCCGCCTGCGGCGGAACAGGTCGGCCAGGCGGGTGCCGCCGAAGATCAGCAGCGACAGGTACAGGAAGCTGGCGGTCTGGAGCAGGACGCCGAGGACCACGAACGACAGCGCGGGGTGCGCGTAACCGGGGTCCACGAACTGCACGAAGAAGGAGATCAGGAAGAGGATCGCCTTCGGGTTGAGCAGCGACACCACCAGGGCACGGCGGTAGGGGTGTTCCTCGCCGGCGGGCGCGGCCTCGGGCGTCCCGTCCTCCGCCGCCGGCCCGTCGTGCGCCTTCCACATGCTCCACGCCGAGCGCAGCATGCCGTACGCCATCCACGCCAGATAGCCGGCGCCCGCGTACTTCACCACCAGGAACAGCAGGGGGGTCGTGGTGAGCACCGAGGCCGCGCCGAGCGCCGCGAGCGTCATCAGCACGGCGTCGCCGGTGAACACGCCGGCCACCGCCGCGTAGCCGGTACGGACGCCCTTGCGGGCCGCGACGGACAGGACGTAGAGCGAGTTGGGGCCGGGCAGCAGGATGATGAGGGCCAGGCCCGCCAGGTAGGTGGGGAGGTCGATGACGCCGAACATGGAGGGAGTGTCGCACGGGGGTGCGGCACTCCCGCCAGGGGTCTCAGCCCGCGAGAGGGCGGATCAGAACGCGTCGCTCGGCACGTACGTGCCCCAGACCTCCCGCAGCGCGTTGCACACCTCGCCGACCGTGGCCCGGGCCTTGAGGGCGTCCTTCATCGGGTACAGGACGTTGTCCTCGCCCTCGGCGGCCTTCCGCAGGGCCGCCAGCGCCGAGTCGACCGCCTGCTGGTCGCGTTCCGCGCGGAGCCGGGCGAGGCGTTCGGCCTGCTGGGCCTCGATGGCGGGGTCGACGCGCAGGGGCTCGTAGGGCTCCTCCTCGTCGAGCTGGAAGCGGTTGACGCCGACCACGACCCGCTCGCCGGAGTCGGTCTCCTGGGCGATGCGGTAGGCGGAGCGCTCGATCTCGCTCTTCTGGAAGCCGTGCTCGATGGCGTTGACGGCGCCGCCGAGGTCCTCCACCTTGCCCATCAGCTCCAGCGCCGCCGCCTCGACGTCGTCGGTCATCCTCTCGATGACGTAGGAGCCGGCGAACGGGTCGACCGTCGCCGTCACGTCCGTCTCGTAGGCGAGGACCTGCTGGGTGCGCAGGGCCAGGCGGGCGGACTTGTCGGTGGGGAGGGCGATCGCCTCGTCGAAGGAGTTGGTGTGCAGCGACTGCGTGCCGCCGAGCACCGCGCCCAGGCCCTGGACGGCGACGCGGACCAGGTTGACCTCGGGCTGCTGCGCCGTCAGCTGCACCCCGGCCGTCTGCGTGTGGAAGCGCAGCATCAGCGACTTGGGGTTCTTCGCGCCGAACTCCTCCTTCATCACCCGCGCCCAGATCCTGCGGGCCGCCCGGAACTTGGCGACCTCCTCCAGGATGGTCGTGCGGGCCACGAAGAAGAACGACAGGCGCGGGGCGAAGTCGTCGACGTCCATGCCGGCCGCGACCGCGGTGCGGACGTACTCGATGCCGTCGGCGAGGGTGAAGGCGATCTCCTGCGCGGGGGACGCGCCCGCCTCCGCCATGTGGTAGCCGGAGATCGAGATGGTGTTCCACTTCGGGATCTCGGCCCGGCAGTACTTGAAGATGTCGGCGATCAGCCGGAGCGAGGGCTTGGGCGGGAAGATGTACGTGCCCCGCGCGATGTACTCCTTCAGCACGTCGTTCTGGATCGTGCCGGTGAGCTTGTCGGCGCTCACGCCCTGCTCCTCGGCGACCAGTTGGTAGAGGAGCAGCAGGAGGGCGGCGGGGGCGTTGATCGTCATCGACGTGGAGACCTGGTCCAGCGGGATGCCGCCGAACAGCACCCGCATGTCGTCGATGGAGTCGATGGCGACGCCCACCTTGCCGACCTCGCCGGAGGCGATCGGGGCGTCGGAGTCGTGGCCCATCTGGGTGGGCAGGTCGAAGGCGACCGACAGCCCCATGGTGCCGTTGGCGATGAGCTGCTTGTAGCGGGCGTTGGACTCCGTCGCCGTGCCGAAGCCGGCGTACTGGCGCATCGTCCACGGCCGGCCCGTGTACATCGTCGGGTACACGCCCCGGGTGAAGGGGTACGCCCCCGGCTCGCCCAGCTTCCCGGCCGGGTCCCAGCCCTCGAGGGCGTCCGGCCCGTAGACCGGTTCGATGGGCAGTCCACTCTCGGTGGACCGGGCACTGCCCGACTCGCGCGCCATGGTGTGATGCCTCCCGCTGAGCGGCGTTGCTCGACCTGATCGCCCGTTACCCGTCAGTTACTCACCAGTACTGGCCGACCCTTCGACGGACTGTAGCGGTGCGCGTGCGGCCCGGTGGAGGGGCGCACGCTGGGACCTTCCTCACAGCCGCGGTGGGACCCCGCTCACAGGGTCCACCCCGGCCCTCGTCTTCCGGTCACTCACCACCATGCCCCTTTGTTCGGCGGCGGTCACCTCAGGGGTACACCTCAGGTGACGACCGGGCGCACGGCCGGCGGGACGAGGGGGGTTCGAGTGCGGGGTACGGGCACGGGGAGGCACGGGATCGCCGTCCTCGCGGCGCTGACCGCCCTCGCGGCGGGCGCGGCCGGCTGCACGGTGCGGCCGGCGGGCGCCGACGGGGAGGGCGGGCCGCCGGTGCGGATCGAGGTGCCGAGCCGGACGCCGTCCGGCGCGCCGGCGCCGTCGCGGGCGCCGGACGGCGCCGGGAAGCCGTCCGCCCGCGGCGGTCCGGCCTCGCCGCGCCCGGCCTCGCGCGTGCTGTGGTCACCGGGGGACTCCGGACGGGACGTGCGTGAGCTCCAGGCGCGGCTGCGGCAGGTCGCCTGGATCTTCCACGGGCCCACCGGGACCTACGACGACCTGACGGCGAAGGCGGTCCGGGGCTTCCAGGGCCGGCGCGGGCTGCCGGCCACCGGGGTGACCGACCGGGCCACCTGGCAGCGGCTGGTCGCGATGACGCGCGAGCCGGGCCGGTGGGAGCTGTACCTGATGGGCGGTCAGCCGGCCGACGCGCCCGATCCCCGGTGCCGGACCGGCCGGGTGCTGTGCATCAGCAAGACGAGCCGCACCCTGCGCTGGATGGTCGACGGGCGGACGGTGTCGACGCTGCCGGTGCGCTTCGGCTCCGAGTACACGCCGACCCGCGAGGGCGTCTTCCGGATCTACTGGAAGTCCCGGCACCACGTGTCCACGCTCTACGACTCGCCCATGCCGTACGCCATGTTCTTCAGCGGCGGCCAGGCCGTGCACTTCTCGGCGGACTTCGCCGCGCGGGGGTACGCCGGTTCCTCGCACGGCTGCGTCAACGTACGGGACGAGGAGGCGATCGCACGGCTGTACGAGCAGGTGAGGGACGGCGACCGGGTCGTCGTCCACCGGTGAGATGGGCGCGGGCGGGACCGGGGGAACGTGTCCCGCCCGCGCCGGGTGCACGAGCCGTGGGTACGGGGGGAACCCCGGCTCCGTGCGACGGCCGATGACCAGTCGGCTCACTCATTACTGCGTCACACGGGCCGGAAGTGTCACACCTGGCGGCGAAGGGATCTCAGCGAACGGTTGAAGCGCAGGTCACGAGCCGTTTCCCTGGGCTTTCCCGGATCCCTTCCCCTGGCTGGCGCCTTGCCCCTTCTTGTCGCTCTTGCCCTGGTTGCCGCCGGTGTTCTTGCCGTTGTCCGTACTGCCGCCGTTGTTCTTGCCGTTGTCCGTGCTGCCGCCGTCGTTCTTGTTCCCCTGGCCCCTGCCGTCGGTCCCGGCCTCGGCTTCGCGGGTG
This sequence comes from Streptomyces pilosus, assembly GCF_014649835.1. Lineage (GTDB taxonomy): Bacteria > Actinomycetota > Actinomycetes > Streptomycetales > Streptomycetaceae > Streptomyces > Streptomyces pilosus. Next base: position 145,217 of record NZ_BMTU01000005.1, read on the forward strand.
TCGCCCGTGCCCTCGCGGACCGAGGATCCGGTGCCGGAGCCGGCGCCATTGCCGTTGCCGTTGCCGTTGCCGTTGCCGTCCGCCAGCGTGGCCCGGCAGTACCCGCCGACCCGGGCGGGACCGCCCGCCTCCTCCTCGAGGAGCCGTCGGCGTTCGCCGTTCAGGTGTTTCCCGTCCCGCCAGGCACGGCAGGCCGCGAGGAGCTGCTTCCCACCGCGGCCGGAACGGGCCGCCGGATCGCCGGAGTCCGGGCCGGGCTGCCCGGGCGTGAGCGGCCCGCCCGTACCGGGGTCGGCGTCCGGCCGGACCCCCGCGCCGTCCTCGCCCGGGCCGGACGGCCCCTGCGGCTGCCTTCCCCCGGGTGTCGCCCGGCCGGCGTGCGGCGGGGGCGACAGCAGGGGCTGTTCGGGATGCGGGGCGCTCGTGGAGGCGGCCGGGTCCCCTCCCGTGCCGCCGGACGGCGTGGGCAGGATCCCGGCACCGGCCAGGACGGCGGCGCCGCCGACCGTGCCGGCGACGAGTGCGGCGGCAAGACCGAGCCGCAGGGATCGCGGCGGGCGGCGTCCCCCCGGCGTTCCGGAACCATCGCCGTGGGGGGCGCCGAGACGGACCAGCGCGACGTCGGAGCCCGCCGCCCCGTCCGTGGTGTCCGGGTGGGCCGGTTCCCGGCGTTCCCTCCGGTGTGCGCGGAAGGCGGCCAGCGCGGCCGCTTCCCCGGGGAGCTCGCCGTCGGCCGAAGGGGGTGGGGCGGAGAGCGCGCGGAGTGTTCCGGCGAGCCGTTCGGCCTGGTCACGGGTGGCGGGGTCGGCAGCTTCTGGTGGCTCTCCGTTCAGCAGACGCTCCGCCGTCCCTCGGTCCAGCCACCGGTGCTGCTCATCGGCCATCACATGTCCTTCTGCGTCCTCGCTCGCATCTGCGTCACACTCGCGGACGTCACCGTACGACGGCGTGGTTCTCGCTGGGGCGGAAGGGCGTCGAGAACCCCGGCGGATTCCGGTTGGGCTTCCGGATCGTCACCCAGCAACTCGGCCAGTCGTTTCAGGCCACGGTGCGCGGCGGTACGGACGGCACCGGGGCGTTTGCCCAGCGTCTCGGCGGCGGTCTTGGCGTCGAGGCCCACCACCACCCGCAGCACGACGGCCTCTGCCTGGTCGTGGGGGAGCCGGGAGATCAGCGAGAACGCGCCGTCGGTGGCCAGTGCCTCCATCGCCTCGCCGGCGGTGTCGGACTCGGCGGGGCGCCCGGTCAGTTCGGTCTCGTCGCCGCCGATCGCGGGGCGGCGCCCCCGCATCCGTATGTGGTCCAGGGCCCGGTTCCGGGCGATGCGGGCGGCCCAGCCGCGGAACCGGTCCGCGTCCCCGGTGAACCGCTCCAGGTCACGGGCGATCTGCAACCAGGCCTCGGACGTCACGTCCTCCGCGTCGGGCTCGCCGACCAGTGTCCTGACGTATCCCAGCAGCCGCGGATGCACCGCGCGGTACACAGTCCGGAAGGCGGTCTCGTCCCCCCGCTGTGCCGCACGCACCGCGGCGGTCAGCTCCGCGTCGTCCCCCAGCACCCGCGCGCGCCCTTCTGCGCCTCATCCGGCGCCGCTTACGCGGACCGGGTTGCTCGCCGTCGTGGTTGCTCGATCAGTGGTTGCGGTCGTGGGCCGCGGACCGGTTCGTGGTCAGGTGTCCGTCGCGGCCTGGCGCGAAAGGCACGTTACGGCCTGATTCCTCTCCCCGTCCATGTCCGTCCAAGATGCAACTAACCCGTGACACAGGATGGTGTGACAGAAAACGCACTCATGGCGCTGTAGAGGGTACGGGTCGCCGCGCGGCCCGTGCCGCGCGACGGCCGGGGCCTCTCCTGTGGGGGGTGGCGGCCTCGGCCGTTGCCTCGGCGACGGCGGCGTGAGCGCGTCTTTTCCTGTCTTCCCGGTAACCGCCGTGAGGCGGCGCACGTTACGGGTTCCCGGTGCCCGGCTCGGCGGGTCCGCCCGCACCGCCGCCCGATCCGTTGCCCTGACCGCCGCCCGGGGCACCGCCCTGGCCCCCGTTCGCCTCGCGGCCCGCGTCGCCGGAGGAACCGTTTCCGGTCCCGCCCGGCCGGCCGGTGCCCTGCCTCCCCGGCGACGCCGGACTCCCGGACTGCCGCGCCGTGTCCTGTGCGGGCCGCTCGGCCTCCCGCCGCGCGGTTTCCAGCAGTTCCGCGCAGTAGGCCTCGACGCGCGCCGGCCCGCCCGCGGCCTCCGCGAGCCGCTTCCCGGCCGCCGACGCCGGGGCCCCGCCGCGCTCCCCCGCCCGCCCGAGGGTGCGGCACTCGGCCTCGGTGTCCCGGGAGCTCGCGGGGCGGCCCGTTTCCGCCCGGCCGGAACCGGCGTTCGGGGCGGCGGAGCCGGGGGCGGGCGGGGTGGTGGCGCCCGGGGACGCGTGGGTGTTCCCGGTGTCGCGCGCGGGGCGGTCCGGTGACGGGTCGGTCGCGCCGATCCCGGCGACCGCGACACCGCTCAGGGTGAAGCCGGCGGCCAGGACGGAGAGCGTGGTCTTCAGCGGGACGCCGCCGAGCCGGCGCCGGCGGGCCCGCCAGTCGTCCCGGCGCCGGGTGCGCCCGCCGTGCGCTCCGGTGTCCCGCGCCGCCAGGAACGCGGCGACGGCCCGCTGTTCCGCCCCGGCGTCCACGCCCTCGCGGATCAGGGCGGCGGCGAGCAGCGCCTCCAGGCCGGCATCGTCGACGGCGGCCCCACCGCCGGGCGCGGGGCCGGGACCGCTCCGCGCGGCCGGTGTGCTCCCGGGGTGCACACGCCGACGGCCGGTCCGTCCGCCGTCGTCGTCGCTCCGCCGTTCACCCATGTCCGTTCCCGTCCCTGCTCGATCCTGTCCGGTCCCGCGAGGCCCTGCCCGGCCCGTCCGGGACTCCCGGCCCGGGCGGCCGCTTCCGGCCCGGGCCGCGCAGGTGGTGCCCGCCCGGACCGACGGATACGTCCCGCGTGTCCGGCCTGTTCAGCGCCCGGCCCGCGGGGGCCGCCGCGGGCCGCCGGGCCCGGACGGCCCGGGCCGCGTGTCGCCGCGCCGCCCTCCGGGGGTCGCGGGCCGGCCGACGTTCATGCCGATCCACCCAGCGTCTTCGGCGCCTCATCCGTCACACCGTCGACGCCGAGCTGCCGCGCCAGCCGTTTCAGCCCCCGGTACGCGGCCGTCCGTACTGCGCCCGGCCGCTTGCCGAGGACCCGCGCGGCGGCGGGGCCGTCGAGGCCGACGACCACGCGCAGCAGCACCGCCTCGGCCTGGTCGCGCGGCAGGCCGCCGACCAGTTCGAGCGCGTACTCGGTGGACAGGGCCTCCATGGCCTGGTCATGGGTGTTCTGCGGTCCGGGCAGGTCCAGGACGTCCTGTTCCAGCGCCGACGGCCGGGGCCGCGCCCGCTGCCGGCGCAGGTGGTCCAGGGCCCGGTGCCGGGCGATGGTCGCCGTCCAGCCCCGGAAGCCGGCCCCGTCGCCCCGGAACCTCCCCAGGTCCCGGGCGATCTCCAGCCAGGCGTCCGACATCACGTCCTCGGCGTCGTCCCCGACCAGCCCGCGCACGTAGCCGAGCAGCCCCGGATGGACGAGCCGGTAGGCCGTGGCGAAGGCGGACTCGTCCCCCTTCTGGGCCCGCGCGACGGCCGCGCCCAGTTCCCCGTCGTACGCCTGTGTGCGGCGGGATTCCCCTCCGTGGCCCAAGAACCGTCCTTGTCCGTACCGAGCGGGCAGCGCGTCGAGCTCGCTTGGCGTGAGCACGTCCGACGGCCTCACACCCCCACGGTCATCAGCGTCGGGCGCGACGAATGTGTCACAGCTCGTCAGACGCCTCGTGCGGCGGGTCAGGGGATCACGGCCGCTGCTCCCCGTCACAGGCGTCACGGCACAGCAGCCGCAGGGACCCCTCGCCCGTGTAGCAGCGGCGGGCCTCGTCGATCGGGTCCCAGAGGCGCCCGTCCGGGGTGCGGATCCAGTGGTCGCCGCCGGAGGCCCACCACTCGGCTCCGGCCTGACGGGCGATCACCTCCCCCGCGTAGGCGCCGAATCCGCGCAGCACCAGTTCCACGGCGGCGTACGGGGCGGCCTCCCGGCGGATGTCCTCGATCATCCGGTCGACGCTCCACAGGCTGCGCGCCGAGTAGTCGAGGCGCAGCCGCGCCCCCTCGCGCATCGCCGCCACCGCGTCCGCCGCCCAGCGGACCGGCTTCGTCGCGGCCGAGGGCCTGGTCTCCTGCTGTGTCGTCACAGTCGTCGCAGTCGTCACATCTTCAAGAGCGCTGCGGCGAACCGTTTCGTCACCCGGATTCCGGGAGGTGACCCCACGGGTGCAGGACCACCCCGGCACGGTCACAGGACCTGCCGGCCGTGACGGTCCCGCCGCGCCTCAGCCGTCCCTGCGGCTGCGGCGGGACACCGCGGCGCGGAGCACCCGCCGGCCCTCCGTCGACACCTCCAGCGCGCCGCGCAGTCCCGCCGGACCATGGGCGGACATCAGTTCCAGGACAGCGGTCTGGCGGCGCAGTTCGGCGGCGAGGAGCGGTGACAGGCCGTCCGCGGGACCCTCACGGCAGGCGTCCGCGAGCCCGGCGTCACCGGCGACGGCGCCGTCCAGCAGCCGGTGGATGCGCAGCGCGCCGAGGGAGCAGGCGTCGGCCCACTCCCGCAGCCCGGCACCGGAGCGCTCCGCGGGGGCGGTGGCGAGCATCCGCCGCGCTTCCGCCACGCAGTCCCGCGCGCCGTCGGCCGTCGCGTCCAGCCTGACGCGCGTCTGCTCCAGCCGCTCGGCCCAGTCGCCGGGGGCGGCGTCCTCCGCGAGGCTCGCCCACAGCGGGCGTACCGCCTCGTCGTCGCCACCGAGCAACGGCACGCACCGATCCAAACAAGCCAACCCGCTCACGGTCAGCCCGCGCTCGTCGGCCTGCGCGATCAACTCCACCAGGCTCATCCACGCCTCCCTCTGCGGGTCGTCACAGGCCCCCCGATGAGGCCCTGTACGGGCCTCACGCCTCACGGAGCCCGCATTTCCCCTTACTGCGTGCGACGGGCCGGGAGTGTCACTCGGGCACCACACCGAGCCGGTCGAGGAGACGGAAGAAGAGGTTTTCGGCCACGGGGTCGGGGTCGGCGGCCAGCACCTCGGCGAGTTCCGCCGCGGACACCGTGTGCCCCGCCTCCTCGGCCCAGAAGACCGCCCGCTCGGCGGCGTCCGCGGGCTCCAGGAAGTAGTCGTCGACGGTCAGCCCCTCCTGCTGCCCTTCGAGGTAACCGGCCATGGCGGTCCGCGCCAGGCAGGTCGTCCACGCCCCGCTCTCCGGCGACGCCGCCTCCACGACCACGCAGTCGCTGTCCATGACGTACCCGAACAGCGCGGGCGCCCCGGTCTCGCCGGCCAGGTCGTTCATGTTGCCGATGTCGCCCCCACCGCCCGGGTACTCCCACACCTGCCACCCGTCCGGCGCGGAGGTGCGCAGGGTCATGCCGTCGGCCGCGCCGGCCAGCGCGTCCAGCTCGGCGAGCGGCCGCTCCCCGCGGCCCACGACGAAATACCCCCAGTAGCCCATGTGCTGGTGTTCCCCCCGGTGCGTCGGTTCCGATCACCCGAAACACCACCACAGTCGTACGGGGGTTCGCAGGCATATCCGGCAATCCGCGGCCCCGTCCGGGGGCGCGCGGGAGCACCGGGGTCAGTCCAGCTGGTCCGCCAGCCCGCGGAACTCCGCCCAGGACAGCTCGGGTTCGTCCGGGTCCCACAGCTTCTGCACCGTCGCCCGCAGCGGCATCCGGATGCCGGCCGCGATCTGCTCCTGGGTCTGGGAGCGGGGCAGGTCGCCCCAGATGGCGAAGGAGCCGCCGAGGATCCGGTCGTCGTACCGCTCCGGGACGGGGGTGGTGCCGCGCAGCACCAGCGGCGTCCACTGCTCGTAGATCCGCTCTCCCGTCGGGTACACGAAGGTCAGCGGCTCGCCGAGCACGTAGTAGAGGAACTCGTCGTTGTAGTTGATCACCTGGCGGCCCTCGGCCAGGTACTCGGCCGGCTGCCGGGCGCCGATCTCCTTGCCGGTCCAGTAGGCGACCTCGATGTCCTCGGCGGCCCGCACCGAACCGCCCCGGAAGAACCCGTCGTTCCAGGCGCGGGGCACCCGGTCGAGGGCACGGACGGTGGCGGCCCGGTCGTTCAGCCACCCCGTGGTCAGGTCCTCGACGGTCGCGCCGGAGCCGTACTTCTTCCGTGCGGCGGCGGCCAGGCCCGGGAACGACGCCTCGGGGTCGGACACCACCAGGGCCTGGTACTCGTCGCCGCCGAGGTGCCACCGCCCGCCGGGGAAGAGCCCGGCGTACTCCTCCAGCAGGTCGTCGACGATCTCCGCGGACGCCGGCTTCGAGATGTCGATCGCGCCGCGCACGGCACGGCCGCTCGCGTCGCGGAGCTGGAGGTCGGGGTGGGCGGCGAGGACCGCGCCGAGGTGCCCGGGCGAGTCGATCTCGGGGACGACGGTGATGTGCCGGCTCGCCGCCAGGTCGACGATCCTCTTCACCTGCGCCTTGGTCAGGTGCTGCGCGGAGACGATCTCCGGGTGCGTGCCGGACTCGATGCGGAAGCCCTGGTCGTCGGAGAAGTGCAGGCCGAGCTCGTTGAACTTCAGGTCGCCGAGTTCGCGGACCCGGTCCTCGATCCAGTCGGCGCTGTAGTGCTTGCGCGCGATGTCCAGCATCAACCCGCGCCGCTGCTTGGCCGGCTCGTCGCGCACCACGCCCTCGGGGGCGGTGCCGGCGCCCTTCGTCTCCTGCTTGAGCGTGCGGGTGCCGTAGAAGACGCCCGCCTCCGCGGGGGCGGCCACGGTCACCCGTCCGCCCCGTACGGTCATCGTGTACGACTCGGGGTTCGCGCCCGCGTCGCGGTTCAGCTCCAGCCGCAGGTCCCCGTCCCGCTCGTCGTCCCGCTCCCCCGCGTACGTCAGTCCCAGCTCGCCGGCTATCAGCCGGCCCTCGTCGGCCAGCGCCGGATCGGCCACGACCACCCGGTGCCCGCGCGCCGGACGCCAGCCCGGGCCGCGCTCCGCCGTGTGCTCGCGGACCGCGGGTATGGTGCGCGGCGCCTGCGACAGCGGGTAGGAGCGGGTGGGGCTCGGGCTCCGGGTGGAGGACGCCGCCGCCGAGTCCGCGGAGGGGCCGCCGTCGCCCGAGGTCGCCCACAGCCCGATGCCCAGGCCGGACGCGGCCACCAGCACGCCCGCGGCGACCGCCGCGACCGGCACCCGCCGCCCCCGTGCCGCCCCCGCCACCGAGCGACGCCGGTGCTGACTCTGCCTGCGCTGCCTGTGCTGACTCACTCCGCCAACGTACGACCCGTTCGGGTGAGAGGCGTCCACGAGCCGGCCCCAAACCCCACCGTGCGGGTGAACATCGGGTACCGATCGGACACGTCGCGGGCGTACTCGGTAACGTGTCGTCACAACTCTCACAGCATCTTCCACCGACACACACGCGACGCCCACGAGGACCACGCTGCCCGTGCACCGTCTCCCAGACCTCCCCGGCCGAGTCGCCATACCCGTGCAGGCCCGCGGCGCGCCCGGCACCCCGTCCCCGCTGGAGCGGTTCAACGCCGCACCCGCCCAGGACGCCGAGCGCGACCTGCTGGCCTGTCTGCACAGCCTGCGCTGGGCGCTGCGCGTCGCCGGCCACCGCCCCTATCCGGATACCGCCTCCCTCCTGGCGGCCGCGGACGAGGCCGCGTACGACCTCTCCGCCAAGGAGCTCGCCGAGGCCCTGACGGCGGAATCCCTGCCCGCCCTCCCCGAGGGCACCTACACGGCCGCCCACACCGCCCTGAGCGCGGCCCACGCGGCCTACGAGACCAAGTTCGGACACGTGTTCGTCATCTCCCTGGACGGCGTGCCCGAGGAGGAAACCCTGGACCGCGTCCTGGAGGACATCCGGTCACGATTGGCGAACGATCCCGAGGACGAGCGGGTGGTCGCCGCGGAGCAGCTCCGCCGGCTGGCCAGAGGGCGGCTGGAGACCATGCTCGGGGACGCGGGGAACTGCGCGAACAGCCCTCACCGCGCCGTGCCCGGCCACTGACCGCGCCCGCCGCCCCGGGCCGCCGCCGGCGCTCCCCGACCGCGCCCGCCGCCTCCGGGAGCGGCGCTCCGCACCCCTTCGAGTGCAAGTTTGATCACACCGGCAGGCCCCCTGTAAGCACCACGGACACTCGTCGCTACCATGCTGGGGGCCGGTGGACCGTACCCGGCCGGGCCCGACCGACAAGGAAAGCCGGCGCGGCCCCGACCCCCGCTCCCGGAGGAAATTTCCGTGCCGGCTGGAACGCTGTACCGCGGCCGGGAAGGAATGTGGTCCTGGGTGGCTCACCGAGTCACCGGCGTCCTCATTTTCTTCTTCCTGTTCGTTCACGTGCTGGACACCGCTCTCGTGCGCGTGTCCCCCGAGGCCTACGACACCGTCGTGGCCACGTACAAGACGCCGATCGTCGCGCTGCTGGAGTACGGCCTCGTCGCCGCGATCCTCTTCCACGCGCTCAACGGCCTGCGTGTCATCGCCGTCGACTTCTGGGTCAAGGGCGCCCGCTACCAGAAGCAGATGCTCTGGACCGTCGTCGCCCTGTGGGCCGTGCTGATGCTCGGGGCGATCTACCCCGTCCTCGGCCACGCCGCTCGTGAACTGTTCGGGAGCTGACGCCCATGTCCACCACTGAAACCAACGCCTCGGGCGTCGGCCCCGTCGAGGGCGCCTCGCTCTACTCCGTCGACAACCCGGCGCCGGTCATCGAGCCGCCGCGGAAGCGGACGAAGAAGACCCCGAAGAGCACCCGGGGCAACTTCGAGCTGGCCGCCTGGCTGTTCATGCGCCTGTCCGGCGTCGTCCTGGTCGTCCTCGTCATCGGCCACCTGCTGATCCAGCTGGTGCTGGACGGCGGCGTCTCCAAGATCGGCTTCGCCTTCGTGGCCGGCCGCTGGGCCTCGCCGTTCTGGCAGGTCTGGGACCTGCTGATGCTGTGGCTGGCGATGCTGCACGGCGCCAACGGCCTGCGCACGGTCATCAACGACTACGCGGAGCGGCCGAACACCCGGCTGTGGCTCAAGGGCCTGCTCTACACCGCCACGGTGTTCACCATCCTGCTGGGCACGCTGGTGATCTTCACCTTCGACCCGAACATCCGCTAGGCACGGGGCTGCGAGAGATATGAAGATCCACAAGTACGACACCGTCATCGTCGGCGCCGGCGGCGCGGGCATGCGCGCGGCCATCGAGTCGACGAAGCGCAGCCGCACCGCCGTCCTGACCAAGCTCTACCCCACCCGCTCCCACACGGGCGCCGCGCAGGGCGGCATGGCCGCCGCGCTGGCCAACGTGGAGGAGGACAACTGGGAGTGGCACACCTTCGACACGGTCAAGGGCGGTGACTACCTGGTCGACCAGGACGCCGCCGAGATCCTGGCGAAGGAGGCCATCGACTCGGTCCTCGACCTGGAGAAGATGGGCCTGCCGTTCAACCGGACCCCGAACGGCACCATCGACCAGCGCCGCTTCGGCGGTCACAGCCGCAACCACGGCGAGGCCCCGGTCCGCCGCTCCTGCTACGCGGCCGACCGCACCGGCCACATGATCCTCCAGACGCTGTACCAGAACTGCGTCAAGGAGGGCGTGGAGTTCTTCAACGAGTTCTACGTCCTGGACCAGCTGATCACCGAGGTCGACGGCGTCAAGAAGTCCGCCGGCGTGGTCGCCTACGAGCTGGCCACCGGCGAGATCCACGTCTTCCAGGCGAAGGCCGTGATCTACGCGTCCGGCGGCACCGGCAAGTTCTTCAAGGTGACGTCGAACGCGCACACGCTGACCGGTGACGGCCAGGCGGCCGTCTACCGTCGCGGGCTGCCGCTGGAGGACATGGAGTTCTTCCAGTTCCACCCGACCGGCATCTGGCGGATGGGCATCCTGCTCACCGAGGGTGCCCGCGGTGAGGGCGGCATCCTGCGCAACAAGGACGGCGAGCGCTTCATGGAGAAGTACGCGCCCGTCATGAAGGACCTCGCCTCGCGCGACGTCGTCTCGCGCTCCATCTACACGGAGATCCGCGAGGGCCGCGGCTGCGGCCCCGAGGGCGACCACGTCTTCCTGGACCTCACCCACCTCCCGCCGGAGCAGCTGGACGCCAAGCTGCCCGACATCACGGAGTTCGCGCGGACCTACCTCGGCATCGAGCCCTACACGGACCCGATCCCGATCCAGCCCACCGCCCACTACGCGATGGGCGGCATCCCGACCAACGTCCAGGGCGAGGTGCTGGCGGACAACACCACCGTCGTCCCCGGCCTGTACGCGGCCGGCGAGGTCGCGTGCGTGTCGGTGCACGGCGCCAACCGTCTGGGCACCAACTCGCTGCTGGACATCAACGTGTTCGGCAAGCGGGCGGGCATCGCGGCGGCGGAGTACTCGCAGAGCGCGGACTTCGTCGAGCTGCCGGAGAACCCGGAGTCCCTCGTCGTCGGGCAGATCGAGCGGCTGCGCTCCTCCACCGGCAGCGAGCGGGTGGCCGAGCTCCGCCGCGAGCTGCAGGAGACCATGGACGCCAACGTCATGGTGTTCCGCACCGAGCAGACGATCAAGACGGCGGTCGAGAAGATCGCCGAGCTGCGCGAGCGCTACAAGAACGTCGCCATCCAGGACAAGGGCAAGCGGTTCAACACCGACCTGCTGGAGGCTGTCGAGCTGGGCAACCTGCTCGACCTGGCCGAGGTCATGGCCGTCTCGGCACTGGCCCGCAAGGAGTCCCGCGGCGGTCACTACCGCGAGGACTACCCGAACCGCGACGACGTCAACTTCATGCGCCACACGATGGCGTACCGCGAGGTCGGCGCCGACGGCACCGAGACCGTCCGTCTGGACTACAAGCCGGTCGTCCAGACCCGCTACCAGCCGATGGAGCGTAAGTACTGATGGCTACCCCTGTTCTGGACAAGGCGGACGCGGCCGGTTCCCCCGAGCCCGGCGCCGCCGACTCCCCCTACATCACCGTCACCTTCCGGATCCGCCGGTTCAACCCGGAGGTCTCGGCGGAGGCGACCTGGGAAGACTTCCAGATGGAGATCGACCCCAAGGAGCGCGTCCTCGACGGTCTGCACAAGATCAAGTGGGATCTGGACGGCACCCTGACGTTCCGCCGTTCCTGCGCCCACGGCATCTGCGGCTCCGACGCCATGCGGATCAACGGCAAGAACCGCCTGGCGTGCAAGACGCTGATCAAGGACATCAACCCGGAGAAGCCGATCACGATCGAGGCCATCAAGGGCCTGACGGTCCTCAAGGACCTGGTCGTGGACATGGAGCCGTTCTTCCAGGCGTACCGGGACGTGATGCCCTTCCTGATCACGAAGGAGACCAACGAGCCGACGCGCGAGCGGCTGCAGTCCGCCGAGGACCGCGAGCGCTTCGACGACACGACCAAGTGCATCCTGTGCGCCGCGTGCACGTCGTCGTGCCCGGTGTTCTGGAACGACGGGCAGTACTTCGGCCCGGCCGCGATCGTCAACGCGCACCGCTTCATCTTCGACTCGCGTGACGAGGCCGGGGAGCAGCGCCTGGAGATCCTCAACGACCGCGACGGCGTCTGGCGCTGCCGCACGACCTTCAACTGCACGGACGCCTGCCCGCGCGGCATCGAGGTCACGAAGGCGATCGCCGAGGTGAAGCGTGCGCTGATCACGCGCCGCTACTGAGGTACGCCGCAGTACCCGCGAGGGCCCCGTTTCCGCTGGAGACGGGGCCCTCTGGCATATGCCACCCGATGGGGTGAACGGGCCCGGGACGGACGCGGGAGCGGCATCCGCCCTACGATGATGGTCTCGACACCAGCCCCCAGGAGGCACGCGATGTCCGCAGCATCCGTCGAGCGGCCCCACGTCGACCGGTCCCACGACGAGCGTCCGCTGATCGCGGAGGCGAACCTTCTCATGGACCGCCTTCCGGGCTACCGCGTCGAGATCATCGGAGACCAGCTCCTCGTGACCCCGCCCCCGGACGGCCCGCACGCCGTAGTCCTGACCGACCTCATGTTGCCGTTCGCCGCCGCCGGCTTGCACGGCCCGGATGCGAAGGTGGTCCAGGGTATCGGCCTCTGGCTGCCGTCCGGCACCGAGGACTACGCAATCCCTGATCTCGCGGTGGTGGACGCGGACTTCCACGATCACCTCATCGAGAACAACTCCTACGACCCGGCCTGCTTCCGCCTCGTCCTGGAGGTCACCTCCAGCAACTGGAAGACCGATCTCAAGATCAAGGTCGCCTCCTATGCCGAGGCCAAGGTCCCCGTCTACGTCGTCGTGGACCGCGAGCACCAGCGCGTTCACGTCCTGACCGACCCGGTCGGCAACGAGTACGCCACCCACCGCTTCCACTCCCCCGGCCAGCAGGTCACCCTCCCCGACTCCATCGGCGCCAAGGTCACCCTGGACGTGGCCGGGATCCTGGAGGCCGGGCAGCCCCGCAAGGCCGACTGAGGCGGGGCCCGGGCCGCGGCTGATCCGTGCCGCAGTCCCCTCCCACCTCGCGTCCGGCACCGGTCCGCCGCCAGGGGCGCGGACCCGCGCGACCCCGGAGCCGCACCCCGCCCGGCTGTGCCGCCGGCACCCGCACCGCGCCGTGGGGCGTCCTCCCCTGGCGTTAGGCTCTCTTCCCGTGCCCGCGAAGAACGACGGCCCCGACGACGGCGCCACTCTCAGCAAGTCCGAGCAGACCCGCGCCCTCATCCTCCAGACGGCCATGCGGCTGTTCCAGGAGCGCGGCTACGACAGGACGACCATGCGGGCCATCGCCCAGGAGGCCGGGGTCTCCGTCGGCAACGCCTACTACTACTTCGAGGGCAAGGAGCACCTGATCCAGGGCTTCTACGACCGGATCGCCGCCGAGCACCAGGTGGCGACCCGGGAGGTCCTGGCCCGGGAGACCGACCTGGAGGCCCGGCTCGCGGGCGTGCTGAAGGCGTGGCTGGACATCGCCACCCCGTACCACGAGTTCGCCGTGCAGTTCTTCAAGAACGCCGCCGACCCGGACAGCCCGCTCAGCCCCTTCTCCCCCGAGTCGGAGCACGCCCGCCAGGAGGCGATCAGCGTGCACCGCGCGGTGCTGGCCGGGACGAGGACCAAGGTCCCCGAGGAGCTGCGCGACATCCTGCCGGAGCTGATGTGGCTGTCGCAGATGGGGCTGTGCCTGTACTGGATCTTCGACCGGACCGAGGGCCGCGAGCGCAGCTACCGGCTCGCCGAGCGGGGGGCCCGGATCACGGCGCGGGGTGTCGCCCTGGCCCGGTTCCGGGTGCTGCGGCCCCTGGTCCGGGAGGTGCACGAACTGTTCACGGAGTTCCTGCCCGGGATGACGAAGGCACTTCCCGACCCCGCGAGGCAGGAGGCGCCCGAGAAGGCGGCGCCCGCGGAGAAGGGGGCGCCCGTCGACGACGAGCGCCCCGGCACCGTCAGCTGACGGCGTCCACCTCACCGGGCGCCAGCTCCACGTCGTGCACCAGCGGCCCGTCCGTCACCGTCACGCGGGTCGCGCGGGAGCCGTGCGGGTCCGCCGCGGCCGCGAGCAGGTAGGTGCCCGGTGCCGGTACGGAGACGATGTACGCGCCGTCGGCGAGCGAGACCACCCGGTCCAGCCTGCGGCCCCCCGAGGTCAGCAGGGTGACGTCCGCGCCCTCGACGGGCTCGCCGTCGACGGTGCGGACGAACCCGTGGACGACCGAGGAGCCGCCGTCGCGCCCGCCGGGTTCCCCCGCCGGTGTCCCGGCGCCGGGCTGCGCGGCGGCGTCCTCCCGGGGTTCCACCGCCAGGTGCGGCAGCCGCTTGTCGAGTCCGGCCGGCAGCCACCAGTTGGCGCGGCCGAGCAGGTGCATCACGGCCGGGACCAGCGCGGTGCGCAGGATGAACGCGTCCAGCGCGACCGCCGCGGCCAGGCCCACGCCCGCCATGGCCGCTCCGTAGTCGCCGCTGAGCACGAAGGCGAGGAAGACGCAGACCATGATCAGGGCGGCGGAGTTGATGACCCGGCTGGTCTCCGCGAGGCCGACGCGCACCGCGCGGGCGTTGTCCCGGGTGTGCACCCACTCCTCGTGCATCCGGCTCACCAGGAACACCTGGTAGTCCATGGAGAGGCCGAACAGCAGCGACAGCATGATGATCGGCAGGAAGGACGCGATGGGGCCCTCCTGGCCGAGGCCCAGCACGTCCAGGCCGATGCCCCACTGGAAGACCGCCACGAGGACGCCGAAGGACGCCGCCGCCGCGAGCAGGTTCATCAGGGCGGCCGTCAGCGGCACCACGACGGAACGGAACGCCAGCAGCAGGAGCAGGAAGCCCAGGCCGATGATCGTGGCGATGAACAGCGGCAGCCGGTCGCCGGTCACCGACGCGAAGTCCTTCGACACCGCGGTCACGCCCCCGACGTGCGCCTCGACACCCGCCTCCGGGATGACGTCCTCGCGCAGCGCGTCGATGAGCCGGTCCGTCTCCACGTCCTGCGGTGACGTCTCGGGGATCACCTGGATGACGCTCACACCGTTGGCGGGCGGCACCGCGGCGACCTGGGCGACGCCCTCGGTCTCCCGCACCGCCGTCACCAGCGCGTCGGACGCCTCGCCGTCCACGACCACCTGGAGCGGTCCGTTGAACCCGGGCCCGAAGCCCTCGGCGAGCAGGTCGTAGGCCTGCCGGGTGGTCAGGGAGGCGTCGTCGTTGCCCTGGTCCACGGTGCCCAGCCGCAGGGACAGCAGCGGCAGCGCGAGCGCGGCCATCAGCACGACGGCCAGCACGGCGACGGACCGCGGACGGCGTTCGACGGTGGCGGACCAGCGCGCGGCGAGACCGCTCACCTCCTCGGCCTGCGGGCCCCGCGCCGCCAGCCGGCGGCGCTGGCGGCGGCTGAGCACCCGGTGGCCCAGCAGCCCGAGCAGCGCGGGCAGCAGGGTGACGGCGGCCAGCACGCTCAGCACGACGGTCAGCGAGGTGCCGATGACCACACCGTCCAGGAAGCGCAGGTTCGTCACCAGCATCCCGGCGAGCGCGATGCACACGGTGCCGCCCGCGAACAGCACCGCCCGGCCGGAGGTGTCGAGGGCGGTGACCGCCGCCTCCTCCGGGTCGGCGCCGCGCAGGATGCCGCGCCGGTGCCGGGTGACGATGAACAGCGCGTAGTCGATGCCCACGCCGAGGCCGATCAGCGTGGCGAGCAGGGAGGCGAGTTCGGGGACGTCGGTGACGTGGCCCATCAGCTGGGTGCCGAACATGCCGGTGCCGACGCCGAAGACGGCGACCACGATCGGCAGCAGCATCGCGAACAGCGATCCGAAGGCCACGAACAGCACGACGGCGGCGGCCAGGATGCCGACCAGCTCGGCCGTGCCCGTCGGCGGCTCCTGCACGCGCGTGATGGCCTGGCCGCCCAGTTCCACCTGGAGCCCGTCGCGTGCGGCGCCCTGCGCGGTGTCGACGACGTCCCGCACCAGCTCCTTCGGCACGGCGTCCGCCTGTTCGGCGAACGTGACCTGGGCGTAGGCGATCCGCCCGTCCTCGCTGACCTGCGCGGCGCCCCGCTCGCCGTACGGGCCGGCGACGTCGCCGACGCCCTCCATGCGTCCGATCTCCGCCAGCGCCGGCTCGATCCGGGACCGTACGGAGTCGTCGCGGACCGATCCCTCCTCGACCTTCCACACCACGGTGTCGGTGTCGCCCGCGCGGTCCGGGAACGCCCGCTCCATCAGGTCGTACGCGCGCTTGGAGTCGGTGTCCGGGAGGGAGAACACCTCCGCGTAGTTCGTGCCCGCGCTGCTCGCCGAGACCCCCAGTCCGAGCAGCGCCCCCACCCACAGCAACAGGACCACCAGCCGATGCCGATAGCACCAGCGTGCCAATGCCGCCACGTTCCAGCTCCTTCGTCGAATCGGTCGGTCCCCCAGGTCCTGGCAGCAGAATCGACGGCGGGGCCCGTCCGGCGACACGACCGGCGCCGGACTCTCAAGGAACTCCAAGGCGGCAACCCGTACGGCGGCGGGCGGCCGCGCCGATACTGGGGGCATGACGACAGCTCCCGGCACCGTGCTGGTCGTGGAGGACGAGGAGAGCATCGCGGACGTCCTCGCCATCGCCCTGCGCTACCACCGCTTCGAGGTCATGACCGCGGGCACGGTCCGCGAGGCGCTCGCGCTGACCGAGCACACCCGCCCCGACGCCGCCCTGCTCGACGTGATGCTGCCCGACGGGGACGGCCGCGCCCTCGGCCGCGAACTGCGCGCCCGGCGGCCGGAGCTGGCGCTGGTCTTCCTCACCGCACGGGACGCGCCCGCCGAGATCGTCGGCGCGCTCGGCTTCGGCGACGACTACATCACCAAGCCGTTCAACATCGACGAGGTGGTCGCCCGGATCACCGCCGTGCTGCGCCGCACCCGCCCCGCCGACGTGCTCCCGCAGCGGGCGCCGCTGCGCCACGGCGACCTCGAACTGGACGAGACGACGTACTCGGTGCGCCGCGCGGGCCGCTCGGTGGAACTCACCCCCACCGAGTACGCGCTGCTGCGCTTCCTGGTGCGCAACGGCGGCCGGATCGTGCCCAAGGAGCAACTCCTGCGCCACGTCTGGCAGTACGAGCACGCGCCCGCCGAGTCGACCGTCGTCGAGACCTACATCAGCTACCTGCGGCGCAAACTCGACACCCTGGGCCCGCCGGTGATCACCACCCGGCGCGGGGTCGGGTACGGGCTGACGTGAGGCTTCCCGCACGGAAGCCGGGCCGGATGCGGGGCGTTCACTCGCTGCGCGGCCAACTGACCCTGGCCAACGTGGTGCTGCTGGCGCTGGGCATCGTCGCCGCCACCGTGGTGAGCGTGCTGGGCATGCGCTACTACCTGCTCGACCAGATCGACGCCGAGCTGACCCGGACCCGGGACTCGCTGGGCGGCTCGGAGCTGACGCTGCGGCAGATCGACTCACTGAGCGTGCTGAGCTTCTTCCGCGACCGGGTGGACCCGGACTGGAAGGGGGAGGCCGACCCCGACTCGATCTTCGCCGCCGTGGACGCCCGGGGCGAGCCCGTCGGCATCCTCGGTTTCGCGCCGACCGACTCCCAGCGGGCCCTGGCGGACGCGGTGGGCGACGTGCGGACGCTGCTGCGGGACCCGGAGCCGCGCGACGTCACCGTGCGCGGCTCCGCCTACCGGGTCACCGCCACCCGGCTCGCGGACGGCACGTACGTCATGATCGCCGCCTCCACCGAGGCGGTGCACGACGTGGTCGCCAAGGCGGTCAAGTTCGACCTGGCGATCGGCACGCTGCTGCTGTCGCTGCTGGCCTGTCTCACCATGTTCAGTGTGCGGCGCCGGATGCGGCCGCTGGAGGACATGGTGGAGACGTCGTCGGCGATCGCGGAGGGCGACCTGACTCGGCGGGTGCCCTCCAGCCGGGACCCGATCCTCGAGGTGGAGCAGCTGCGGCTCGCGCTCAACTCGATGCTCCAGCAGGTGGAGTCGGCGTACCGCACGCGCGAGCGCAGCGCGGCCCAGCTGCGCCGGTTCGTCGCCGACGCCTCGCACGAGCTGCGCACACCGCTGGCCGCGATACGCGGTTACCTCCAGCTGTACGACCGGGGGATGCTGCGGGAGCCGGTGGAGCGCAAGCGGGCCTGGGACCGGATGATGACGGAGTCCGAGCGGATGGCCCGGCTGGTCGACGAGCTGCTGGTGCTGGCCCGGCTGGACCAGCGCCCCGAACTGCGGCTGCGGAACGTCGACGTGTGCCGGCTGGTGCGGGAGGCGGCGGAGGACGTACGGGTGCAGCAGCCGGGCCGTCCGGTGACCGTGGACGCCGGCGGCTCGGTGCTGGTGCACGCGGACGAGGCGGGGCTCCGGCAGGTCCTGGGCAACCTGCTCGGCAACGTGCGCACGCACACCCCGGCGGACGTGCCGGTGCTGCTGGAGGTGGCCCGGGGCGACGGGGAGGTCCGGCTGTCCGTGACGGATCAGGGGCCGGGGCTCGCGCCCGAGGACGCCGCCCGGGTCTTCGACCGCTTCTTCCGGGTGGGCGGGGGCGCGGGCAGCGGGCTGGGCATGGCGATCGTGCAGGGGGTCGTGCGGGCGCACGGCGGCGAGGTGGCGGTGACCACGGCACCGGGCGAGGGCCTGGCCGTCACGGTGACCCTCCCGAACCACCGGGCACCGGACCCGGCGACGGCCCCGGCGGACGGGGACGACGAGCCCGGACTTCCCCGGGCCCGCGCGACAGCGCCCCGACCCGGACACGACGGCGCCCCGGGCGGGCCGGGGCGGTGAAGCCGGACAGGACCGGGCCCGCACGGTCCCGGTCCCGCACCGGCTGTCCCGCACCGGACCGGCACGGGAGCGGGGCCCCCGCCGCCCCGGCGCCGGCCGGCGCCTCTCACGCCTCCCGCGACGCGAGCTCGATCACCGTGATGTCCGACGGCGCGCCCACCCGGGTGGGCGGCCCCCACGCCCCCGCACCGCGGCTGACGTACAACTGCGTGTCCCCGTACCGGTCGAGACCCGCCAGCGTCGGATTCGCGGCACCGGCGAGCAGGTTCGCGGGCCACAGCTGGCCCCCGTGCGTGTGACCGGACAGCTGCAGGTCCACCCCGTACTCCACGGCCTCGTGGATCTGCACGGGCTGGTGCGCCAGCAGCACACTGGCCCGTCCCCGGTCCCGGTCGCCCAACGCCCGTGCGTAGTCCGGCCCCTGCCCCTCGTCCTCGCCGGCCACGTCGTTGACCCCGGCCAGGTCGAAGTGCGGCAGCTCCCTGCGCGCGTTCTCCAGCGGGGTCAGCCCCAGCCGCCGGACCTCCTCGACCCACTGCTCGGCGCCCGAGAAGTACTCGTGGTTGCCGGTGACGAAGAACGACCCGTGCCGTGCCCTGAGCTGCGCCAGCGGCGCCGCGGCCGGTCCGAGGTCCTTCACGCTGCCGTCCACCAGGTCGCCGACCACCGCGATCAGGTCCGGCTGGGTCGAGTTGATCGTGTCGACGACCTTCTGCGCGAACCCCCGCCCCAGCACCGGCCCGAGGTGGATGTCGCTGACCACCGCGATGCGGTAACCGTGCGCCGCCCGGGGCAGCTTGGCCAGCGGCACGGTGACCCGCTTCACGCCCGGACCGCGCAGCACCCCGTACGTCCCGTGGCCGACCGTCGCCACGGCCGCCGCGGCGGCGGCCCCGCCGACGACCCGGGAGACGAAGAGCCGGCGCGAGGGCCCGGCCGCCGGGGCCTCCGGCGCCGCGGACGCTCCGCCGCCACCCGGTCCGGCGTCCCGCGCGGCGCCCGCACCCCGGTCCGGCGGTACGGTCTCCGGCTCCGCCGGCACGTCCGCCCGCGCCTCCGCCGGGGCCGCCGGGGCCGCCGGGGCCGCCGTCGTCTCCGCGGACCGGTCCCGCCGCTGGAGGACTCCGCGCAGCACCGGCCGCACCAGCTCACCCGCGAGCACCGCCAGCAGCAGGTACAGGCTCAGCGCCAGCCACAGGTACCCCGGCCAGGCCAGCAGCTGCTTGAGCCAGAAGGGCACGTCGGACCGCGAGGTGACGAACGCGCCGACGGTCAGCGCCCAGCCCGTGACGATCACCACCGCGCCGGCGCGGCGCACCGCGCCCGGGCCCTGTGTGGTGTCCCGGAACAGGCGTCGCCACAGGTACCAGTTGCCCGTGACCAGGACGGCCAGGACCAGGAGCGCGACGAGTACGAAGACGACGATGGCCACGGTGCGGTGTTCCCCTGCTTTTCGTTACGACGTCGTCCGTGACGTCCGGCTCAATGCGCGCAGTCCGCGCAACCCGATGCCCCCGATGACCGTCCCCCATACGAAGGAGACGACGGCCAGCGTCAGATGAACGAAGAAGTACGCCGTCGGATTCCCGTTTTCGAACGCGAGCCCGCTGCTGTCCTTGACCAGGTTCTTGACGAAAGTGATCCAGATGATCCAGCTCCACACCCCGAAGGCGAGCAGGAACCAGGAGACGGGGCGGCTGAGCTTCACCGAACAGGACCTTTCGTCGCGGCACCGGGCTCCCGCGGGCGGCCGGGGGACCAGGGGTTGTCCCCCGGATGAGCACGGCATGCGTCCAGTATCACCGGCCCCTGTCCGGTTCCTTTCCCGGGGTGGGGACCGGGGCGGGACATCCTCGGGCGTGGCATGTACGTTTCCGACCGTGCCCGCACCCAAGAACACCGTCCGGCGCTCCCTGCTGGTCGCTGCCACGGTCCTGCTGTCCACCGCGCTGACCGCGCCCGTCGCCCTGGCGGCCCCGAAGCCCTCGCCGACACCGTCGGTCACACCCCCCGCCGGGATGTCCACGGTGGGCGGCGCGCGGCTCGGGCAGCCGGGCACGCAGGTCAACCTGGCGAGCGGGGTGCCGGTGCTGCCGAAGGAGCTGTCGGCCCGGTCCTGGATCGTCGCCGACGCGGAGTCCGGTGAGGTCCTCGCCGCGCACAACGCGCACTGGCGGCTGGCCCCGGCGAGCACCCTGAAGATGCTGTTCGCCGACACGCTGCTGCCGAAGTGGCCCAAGACGACGCAGCACAAGGTGGAGGTCTCCGACCTGGCCGGGGTCGGCTCCGGTTCCAGCATGGTCGGGATCAAGGAGGAGGAGACGTACACCGTCCACGAACTGTGGCTGGGTGTCTTCCTCCGCTCCGGCAACGACGCCGTGCACGTGCTGACGGCGATGAACGGGGGCGTCGAGAACACCGTCCGGGACATGAACGCGCACGCCGGCGAACTCCAGGCGTTCGACACGCAGGTGGTCAGCCCGGACGGCTACGACGCCGACGGACAGGTGTCGTCCGCGTACGACCTGACGCTGATCGCCCGCTCGGGGCTGCAGAAGAAGGACTTCCGGGAGTACGCCTCGACGGTCCGGGCGAAGTTCCCGGGGGAGACGAAGAAGAACAAGAAGGGCAAGAAGGTCCGGGGGTCCTTCGAGATCCAGAACACCAACCGGCTGCTGAGCGGCGACTCCGACGTCCCCGTCTACCAGGGCATAGCTGGCGTGAAGAACGGCAACACCACCAACGCCGGCGCCACCTTCACCGGTGTCGCCGAGCGGAACGGCAAGGTGCTGCTGGTCACCGTGATGAACCCGCAGAAGGACGAGTCCAACGAGGTCTACAAGGAGACCGCGCGGCTCCTCGACTGGGGCTTCCGGGCGGCCGGCAAGGTCGAACCGGTCGGTGAGCTGGTGCCGCCGAAGAGCGCCGTCCAGGCGGGTGCGCAGCCGGGTCCGTCCGCCTCCCCGGGTGAGGCCGGGGGTGTGGTGGCCGGGTCGAAGCCGGTGGCGAGCGCCCCGGCGGGCGGCGGGACCGACGGCATCGGGACCGCGCTGGGCATCACGGGCGGGGTGCTCCTGCTGCTCGCGGGCGGCGGGTTCCTGGTCAACCGGCGCTGGCCGCTGCCGGACCTGGTGCGCCGTCGCCCGCGTCCGTGACCGCGGCGCCCTCCGGGCCCTCGTCCCGTTTGCCGGGCGTCGCCGTCCAGGCGGCGCAGAACAGGACCAGCTTCGTGGTGAAGTTGATCCACAGCAGCAGGGCCACGGGGACACCGAAGGCGCCGTACATGCTCTTCGCGGCCACGCCCTGCACATAACCGCTGAGCAGCAGCTTCAGCAGTTCGAAGCCGACCCCGCCGGTGAGCGCGGCGACGGTCAGCCGGCGCCGGGTGGGTTCGACGCCGGGCAGCAGGCTGAGGACGTACAGCAGGAGCAGGAAGTCGGCGCCCACGGCGACGGCGAACGCCGTGACGTGCAGGACGACGCCGCCCCAGCCGCCCTCCTCCAGACCGATGGCGTCGCTGATCCGGCCGACCAGGGCGGAGGCGACGGCGGAGGCGACCAGGGTGAGCAGGAGCGCGCCCCCGAGCCCGACGAGGACACCGGTGTCCTTGCCCTTGCGCAGGAAGGGGTTCTCGTCCTCCTCGGGCAGCTCCCACACCGCGCGCAGGCAGTCGCGCATGGCGCCGGCCCAGCTGACGCCGGTGAACAGCAGGGCGGCACCGGCGATGAGGCCGACGGTGCCGGCGTTCTGCACCAGGTCGCCGATCTGGTCGGAGATGCCGGGCACCTGCTCGGTGATCTTGTCCTGGAGGGCCTTCTGCTGGTCCTGGCCGAGGGTGGCGGCGCCGATCGCGGCCGCGAAGGTGAGCAGCGGGAACAGCGCGACGAAACTGCGGAACGTCATCGCCGCCGCCAGCCGCGTCCAGTGCACGCGGTCCAGACGCTCGAACGACCGCCACGCGTGGGTGAGCATCGCCCTGGTCACCCACGGCCCCACGACCGGGAGCCTTTTCAGCCAGTCCATGAGCGGACTCTGCCCGCATTGCGGAAGACCAATGTTCTCGTGCCCCAGAACCGGACACCGGTGGCCAGTGCCATGCCGACCACGGCACCGGACACGATGTCCGCGCGCCGCGAGGTGAGACCGAGCCCGTAGTGGCTGACGGCCAGGCACAGCAGCTGCACGGCGGCACCGGCGAGGTTGACCGCGAAGAACATCGCGAGGGGACGGGCGCCGCGCACCCGTGTGGCGCGGTACGTGCCGTGCGCGTTGCCCGCGTAGGCGACCGCGCAGCCGGCGACGAAGGACAGGGCCTTGGCGGTCAGCGGGTCGAGCCCGCCCGGGCCGCGCAGGTACACGAAGAGGCCGAGGTCGACGGCGTAGGCGAGCAGACCGGCGGTGGCGAAACCGACGAGTTCCCGGCGGTGCCGGCGCAGTCGGTCCCTCACCAGTCGGCCACCGCGAGCGCGTACATCGCCGCCCACACCACGCCGATGACGGCGAGCGCGCGGTCGCCGAGGACCACGTCCTCCGGTTCGCCGGCGCTCCCCCGGTCGGCGAAGACGGCGTAGCGCAGGACGGCGAGGACGAAGGCGACCACGGACAGCTGCCGCCAGGGCAGCAGGCCGGTGTGCGGCACCCCGCCGTCCTCCAGGGCCCACAGGCAGTAGCCGATGACGGCCACGGCGGCGGCGAGCTGCCACACGAAGCGCAGGTAGCCGGTGGTGTACTCGGTGAGCAACGCGCGTGTGGCGCCCTCCTTCCCGGCCAGCTGGACGGCCTCGGAGTAGCGCTTGGCCGCGACCATGAACAGCGCGCCGAACCCGGTGGTGATCAGGAACCAGCGCGAGAGCGGGATGCCGAGGGCGAGCCCGCCGGCCACCGCGCGCATCACGAAACCGGTGGTGACGACGACGAGGTCGACGACGAGGACGTGCTTGAGGCTGACGCAGTACGCCAGCTGCATGACCAGGTAGGCGGTCAGCAGCGCGGCGACCTCCGGCGGGCACAGCCGGGCCGCGGCGACCGGCGCGAGGACACCGAGGACGACGCCGGCGGTGTAGGCGACCGGCACCGGGACCTGGCCGGCGGCGACCGGGCGGCGGCACTTGGTGGGGTGGGCGCGGTCGGCCTCGGCGTCCCGGGCGTCGTTGACCAGGTAGACGGCGGCGGCGCAGGCGGTGAAGAGGACGAAGACCAGGGCGAGGCGGGCCGGGGCGCCGGCGGAGAACAGCTCGCCGGCGGCGGCCGGCGCTGCGACCACCAGGACGTTCTTGACCCACTGCTTGGGGCGCGCGGTCCTGAGCAGCCCCGTGAGGAGACCGCCGCCGGAGGGCGGCGGCGCCTGCCGCTGACCGGTGCGGTCGCGCAGGAGGGCGGTGCCGGTCACGCGGGACCTCCCGCCATCCAGCGGGCGCCGAGCCGCGCGGTGAGCGCGCCCAGGACGGCGCCGGCCGCCACGTCCGAGGGGTAGTGGACGCCGGCCACCAGCCGGGAGACGCACACGGCCGCGGCCAGCGGGGGCACCGCGCGGGCGCCCAGCGCGCCGAAGGCGACGGCGGCGGCCGCCGCGGAGGTGGCGTGCGAGCTGGGGAAGGAGTGCCGGCCGACGGTGCCGACCAGGGGTTCCACGTGGCGGGGGCGGGGTCTGCGCACGATCCGCTTCACCCCCATGCTGACGGCGTGGGCGCCCGCGGTGAGCGCGGTGCCGCGCAGCCAGGCACCGCGCCGCGGCCGGTCCACGGCCGCTCCGGTGAGGCCGGCCGCGAGCCACAGCGCCCCGTGCTCCCCCGCCCAGGACAGGGCCCGCGCGGCCCCGGCCACGCGCGGGTCCGCGCCGCGGGCCCTGAGCGCGGCGACGATCCGGTGGTCCAGGCCGCGGAGACCGCGGGGGTGCGGCAGGTCGTGGTGGTCGTCCATGTGGACCCACTGTTCACCCTCGGCGGGCCGGAATTCCGCCCTGCCGGTGCGACATCCCATTAATCACCCGTTTCAGGGACGGCGATGACGTTTCAAAACCAATGCGTCACAAGGGGGCGATACGGTCGCCGTCATGTCTGCCGACACGGTTTCCGTCACGGGATGGGGCCGCACCGCTCCCACCACCGCCCGGCTGATCCGCCCCCGGACGTACGAGGAGGCCGCCCTGGCCGTCCGGGAGTGCGGGGCCCGCGGAGGCATCGCGCGGGGCCTGGGGCGGGCGTACGGGGACGCGGCGCAGAACGCGGGCGGCGCGGTGCTCGACATGACCGGCCTGGACCACGTCCACGCGATCGACGCCGACGGCGGCACCGTGCTGTGCGACGCGGGCGTCTCCCTGCACCGGCTGATGGAGGTGCTGCTGCCGCTGGGCTGGTTCGTGCCGGTGACGCCCGGCACCCGCTACGTGACCGTCGGCGGGGCGATCGGCGCCGACATCCACGGCAAGAACCACCACGTCTCCGGCTCCTTCTCCCGTCACGTGCTCTCCCTGGAGCTGCTCACCGCCGACGGCGAGGTCCGTACGGTCGTCCCGGGCACGCCGCTGTTCGAGGCGACGGCCGGCGGCATGGGCCTGACCGGGGTGATCCTCACCGCGACGATCCGGCTCCAGCCGGTCGAGACCTCGCTGATGTCGGTCGACACCGAACGCGCCGACGACCTGGACGACCTGATGGCCCGTCTCGCCGGCACCGACCACCGCTACCGCTACTCGGTCGCCTGGATCGACCTGCTGGCCCGCGGCCGGGCCACCGGCCGCGCGGTCCTCACCCGCGGCGACCACGCGCCCCTGGACGCCCTGCCGCGCGGCGCACGCGCGCGCCGGGACCCCCTCTCCTTCCGCACCTCCCGCCTGCCGGCCGCCCCCTCCTTCGTCCCCGAGGGCCTGCTCAGCCGCGCCACCGTGGGGCTGTTCAACGAGCTCTGGTACCGCAAGGCGCCCCGCGCGCGGACCGGGCAGCTCCAGCGGATCCCGGCGTTCTTCCACCCCCTGGACGGGGTGCCGCACTGGAACCGGGTGTACGGCCGGGGCGGCTTCGTCCAGTACCAGTTCGTCGTCGGGCACGGCCGGGAGGACGCCCTGCACCGGATCGTGCGCAGGATCTCCGAGCGGCGCTGCCCGTCCTTCCTCGCCGTCCTCAAACGCTTCGGCGACGCCGACCCGGGCTGGCTGTCCTTCCCCCTCCCGGGCTGGACCCTCGCCCTGGACGTCCCGGCGGGACTGCCCGGCCTGGGCAGCTTCCTCGACGAACTCGACGAGGAGGTGGCGGGCGCCGGCGGGCGCGTCTACCTCGCCAAGGACTCCCGGCTGCGCCCGGAACTGCTCCCCGCCATGTACCCCCGCCTGGGTGACTTCCGTGCGCTGCGCGCCGCCCTGGACCCGCGCGGGGTGTTCACCTCCGACCTGTCCCGCCGGCTCCACCTCTGAAACCGTCGACCCTCCTGACAAGGAGCTGCCGTGAAGGACGCCTTCGGCCTCCCCCAGTCCCTGCTCGTCCTCGGCGGCACGTCCGAGATCGCGCTCGCCACCGCGCGGCGGCTGATCGCCCGCCGCACCCGCGTGGTGTGGCTCGCCGGCCGCCCCTCCCCCGCCCTGGACGAGGCCGCCGGGCAGTTGCGCGGGCTCGGCGCCGAGGTGCGCACCGTCGCCTTCGACGCGCTGGACCCCGCCGCCCACGAGGACGCCCTCGGCAAGGTGTTCGCCGAGGGCGACATCGACCTGGTGCTGCTCGCCTTCGGCACCCTGGGCGACCAGGCGCACGACGAACGGGACCCGCGGGCGGCGGTGCGGGTCGCGCAGACCAACTACACCGGCGCCGTCTCGGCGGGCCTGGTGTGCGCCGGGGCCCTCCAGGCGCAGGGTCACGGCTCACTGGTGGTGCTGTCGTCCGTGGCGGGCGAGCGGGCCCGCCGCGCGAACTTCATCTACGGCTCCAGCAAGGCCGGCCTGGACGCGTTCGCCCAGGGCCTCGGGGACGCGCTGTACGGCACGGGCGTGCACGTCATGGTCGTGCGCCCCGGGTTCGTGCGGACACGGATGACGGACGGGCTGCCCGAGGCTCCGCTGGCGACCACCCCGGAGGCGGTCGCGGCGGCCGTGGAGCTGGGGCTGCGGCGCCGGACGGAGACGGTGTGGGTGCCGGGGGCGCTGCGGGTGGTGATGTCGGCGCTGCGGCACCTGCCGCGCGGGGTGTTCCGGCGGCTGCCGCTGTGAGAGGCGCGGGAGGGCGGCGGCGGGGTCAGTGCGCGGAGACGGAGCCCAGGTCCGCGCGGCCGGTCTGCGGGGGCACCACGACGGAGCCGAAGGGGAAGTCGCGCAGCTTGCGCCACACCCCGTCGGCACCCTGCTCGTAGAGCGCGAAGCCGGTGCAGGCCCACTGGGCCTCGTAGTCGGCGAGCTCCGCGTGGGCGCGGTCCATCGCCGCCTCGTCGATCCCGTGCGCCACGGTGACGTGCGGGTGGTACGGGAACTGCAGCTCGCGGGCCACCGGGCCGGAGGCGGACCGGATCTGCTTCTGCAGCCAGGTGCAGGCCGCGCCGCCCTCGACGACCTGGACGAACACCACCGGCGTCAGGGGCCGGAAGGTGCCGGTGCCGGAGAGCCGCATGGGGAACGGGCGGGCGGCCGCGGCGACCTCGCCGAGGTGCGCCTCGACGGCCGCCAGGTCGGTGTCGCCGACCTCCGTCGGCGGCAGCAGGGTGACGTGCGTGGGGATGCCGTGAGCCGCGGCGTCGCCGAAGCCCGCGCGCAGCTGCTGAAGCCGGCTGCCGTGAGGCTCCGGGACCGCGATCGACACACCGATCGTTACGGTCCCCACGTCGTCTCCTGTCGTTGTGGTGGTGAAGCGCGGTGGTGGTGCACCGGGTGACCGCCGGAGCGGTCACCCTGTCATCGACTGTACGACCACGACCCGGATGCGGGCAGGCGCAACCGGAGTGATGTGCAGCGCTGTGCGGTGGTACGGATCGCGGCCGTGGACCGGTTCAGCGCCGGTTCAGTGCTTGGCGGGGAGGAAGCCGACCCGCTCGTACGCCCGGGCGAGGGTCTCGGCTGCGACGGCGCGGGCCTTCTCCGCGCCCTTGGCCAGGACCGAGTCGAGGGTCTCGGGGTCGTCGAGGTACTGCTGGGTGCGCTCCTTGAACGGGGTCACGAACTCGACCATGACCTCGGCGAGGTCCGTCTTGAGCGCACCGTAGCCCTTGCCGGCGTACTTCTCCTCCAGTTCGGGGACGCCCGTACCGGTGAGGGTCGAATAGATCGTGAGCAGGTTGCTCACGCCGGGCTTCTCGACGACGTCGTAGCGGATCACCGTGTCGGTGTCGGTGACCGCGCTCTTCACCTTCTTGGCGGTCGTCCTCGGCTCGTCCAGGAGGTTGATGAGGCCCTTCGGCGTGGACGCCGACTTGCTCATCTTGATCGACGGGTCCTGGAGGTCGTAGATCTTCGCCGTCTCCTTGAGGATGTACGGCTTCGGCATCGTGAAGGTCCGGCCGAACCGTCCGTTGAAACGGTCGGCGAGGTCACGGGTGAGCTCGATGTGCTGGCGCTGGTCCTCGCCCACCGGCACCTCGTCGGCCTGGTAGAGCAGGATGTCCGCGACCTGGAGGATCGGGTACGTGAACAGTCCGACGGAGGCGCGGTCGGCGCCCTGCTTGGCGGACTTGTCCTTGAACTGCGTCATCCGGGACGCCTCGCCGAAGCCGGTGAGGCAGTTCATGACCCAGGCGAGCTGGGCGTGCTCGGGCACGTGGCTCTGGACGAAGAGCGTGCAGCGGTCCGGGTCGAGCCCGGCGGCCAGCAGCTGGGCCGCGGCGAGGCGGGTGTTGGCGCGCAGCACGTCCGGGTCCTGCGGGAGCGTGATCGCGTGCAGGTCGACGACCATGTAGAACGCGTCGTGGGTCTCCTGGAGGGCCACCCACTGGCGGACGGCGCCGAGGTAATTGCCGAGGTGGAACGAGCCTGCGGTGGGCTGGATCCCGGAGAGCACACGAGGTCGGTCAGTCGCCATGCTCACCATTCTCTCAGGTCCCGGGAGGCGGTCCGGAACCGACCGGGCCCCGTGCGCCCGGGCGGCCGGGTGGGTGGCCCGGCCGCCGGGTCGGCGCGGGGGGCGCCTCAGCCGAGGTCGACCTCCGGGTACAGCGGGAAGCCGGCGACCAGGTCGGTGGCGCGGCGGGAGATCTCGTCGGCGATCTTCTCGTCGAGGACGTGGGACGCCTTGGAGCGGGCACCGGACTTGGTGGTGCCGGCCTCCGTGGAGCCGAGGACGCGGTCGATGAGGCCGGCCACCTCGTCCATCTCGGCGGTGCCCAGACCACGGGTGGTCAGCGCGGGGGTGCCGATGCGGATGCCGGAGGTGTACCAGGCGCCGTTGGGGTCGGCGGGGATCGCGTTGCGGTTGGTGACGATGCCCGAGTCGAGGAGGGCGGCCTCGGCCTGGCGGCCGGTGAGGCCGTAGGAGGTGGCGACGTCGATCAGGTTGAGGTGGTTGTCGGTGCCGCCGGTGACCAGGGCGGCGCCCCGGCGCATCAGGCCCTCGGCGAGGGCGCGGGAGTTGTCCACGATGCGCTGGGCGTAGTCCCGGAAGGCGGGCTGCCTGGCCTCCGCGAGGGCGACGGCCTTGGCGGCCATGACGTGCGGGAGCGGGCCGCCGAGGACCATCGGGCAGCCGCGGTCGACCTGGTCCTTGAGCGAGTCGTCGCACAGCACCATGCCGCCGCGCGGGCCGCGCAGCGACTTGTGGGTGGTGGTGGTGACGATCTGGGCGTGCGGGACCGGGTCGAAGTCACCGGTGAGCACCTTGCCGGCGACGAGACCGGCGAAGTGCGCCATGTCGACCATGAGCGTGGCGCCGACCTCGTCGGCGATCTCGCGCATGATCCGGAAGTTCACCAGGCGGGGGTAGGCGGAGTAGCCGGCGACGATGATCAGCGGCTTGAACTCGCGGGCGGTGGCGCGCAGGGCCTCGTAGTCGATCAGACCGGTGGCCGGGTCGGTGCCGTAGGAGCGCTGGTCGAACATCTTGCCGGAGATGTTCGGGCGGAAGCCGTGGGTGAGGTGGCCGCCGGCGTCCAGGGACATGCCGAGCATGCGCTGGTTGCCGAAGGCCTGGCGGAGTTCGGCCCAGTCGGCCTCGGAGAGGTCGTTGACCTGGCGGGCGCCGGTCTTCTCCAGGAAGGGGGCCTCGACGCGGTCGGCGAGGACCGCCCAGAAGGCGACGAGGTTGGCGTCGATGCCGGAGTGCGGCTGGACGTAGGCGTGGCGGGCGCCGAACAGCTCCCTGGCGTGCTCGGAGGCGAGCGACTCGACGGTGTCCACGTTGCGGCAGCCGGCGTAGAAGCGGCGGCCGACGGTGCCCTCGGCGTACTTGTCGCTGAACCAGTTCCCCATCGCGAGGAGGGTGGCCGGGGAGGCGTAGTTCTCGGAGGCGATCAGCTTGAGCATCTCGCGCTGGTCGGCGACCTCCTGGCCGATGGCGTCGGCGACACGCGGCTCGACGGTGCGGATCACGTCGAGTGCGGAGCGGAAGGCGGTGGAAGCGGTGGAGAGGGGCTCGGCAGACATGGAGGACCTCCGGACGTGGCGTTCGGCGTTCACGGTACGGCCCAGGCGCACGGCACGGTGCCGGCCCCGGCGGTGTGCGGGTCCGGGGGCCGCTTCCCGATGGTTGGTCCATCCCAGCGCGCCAGTCACGGCCCACGGTCAGGTTACCGGGCGGCACGCAGTGCCACGGGAGGGCGTCCACCATACGGGCGCCGGCACCCCCTAGAGGATCACGTGTGGAAGGAAACGGGCGTAGTCGTCGGTCACCAGGCCCGAGGACTCCCGGATGCCGAGTCCCGCCGCCTCGTTCTCCACCACCCAGGTGCCGAGGACGACGTGGTTGCCGTCGAAGTCGGGCAGCGGGGCCAGCTGTTGATAGCAGCAGGGTTCGTCGCGGAGCACCGGGTCGGCGCCGGGCCGGTGGACGGTCACTCCCGCGCCCTCGCGGCCGAGCAGGGGCTTGGCGACCCAGCCGGTGGTGTCGGCCAGCTCCCGCGGGCCGTCGAGGTGGGCGGGGAGGAGGTTGGGGTGGCCGGGGTAGAGCTCCCAGAGGATCGCGAGCAGGGCCTTGTTGCTGAGCAGCATCTTCCAGGCGGGCTCGATCCAGAGGGTGGTGCCGGTGCCGCCGCCGTTGTCGAGGGTGTCGAGCACATGACCGGCGAAGCGGTCGGTGGTCAGCCACTCCCAGGGGTACAGCTTGAAGATGCTGCGGATGAAGCGGAGCCCGTTGTCGACGAAGCGGCCGGAGAGGCGGTCCCAGCCGATCTCCTCCATGGACAGCCAGTCGGTGTCGAGACCGGCCTGCTCGGCGGTCTCCTTGAGGTAGGCGACGGTCATCAGGTCCTCGCCGAGCTCGTCGGCGGAGGAGTGGGCGAAGTACAGGGGGCTGCCCGGCGGCAGGAGGGGGGCCTGCTTCCGCCAGGCGTCGACGAGGCGCTCGTGGAGGGAGTTCCACTGGTCGGCGCCGGGGAAGCGGTCCTCCATCCAGAACCACTGGGGCGAGGCGGCCTCCACCAGGGAGGTCGGGGTGTCCGCGTTGTACTCCAGCAGCTTCGCGGGGCCCGTGCCGTCGTAGCGGAGGTCGAAGCGGCCGTAGAGCGAGGGAAGTTCGGCGCGCCGGTGCCAGGCCTCGGCGACCGCGCGGGCGATCCGCGGGTCGGTGATGCCGAGGTCGGCGAAGCGGTCGGCGGTGACGATGTGCTCGGCCGCCGCGAGGCACATGCGGTGCAGTTCCTCGACGACCTCCTCCAGCGCCTCGACCTCCTCCAGGGAGAAGACGTAGTAGGCGCTCTCGTCCCAGTAGGGGCGCAGCGACCCGTCGGGGTAGCGGGTGAGCGGGTAGACGAGCCCCTGCTCCTCGACGGTCTCCTGCCAGCCGGGGCGGGGCTCGATGGTGCGCCGTTCCACGATCCGCTCAGCCGCCGCCGCTGCCGGAGCCCGAGCAGCCGAAGCCGCCCCGGTCGACCGCCTCGCTGCGGCTGAACGTGCCGCGCTCGGCGTAGCCGGACCGGACGTCCGCGTCGTAGTACCAGTCGGCGTCGCCGCCGCGGGACCTGCTCTTGCCGTAGGAACCGGAGGAGCCGGAGGACGTGCAGTTCTTGTCCGCGACGACCTTGTAGCCCTTGACGTAGTCGTAGCTGTCCCGGTCCACGCACCGCCGGTCGGGGTCCGACCCGCAGGAGGTCAGGGCCGCCGCGAGCACCCCCATCCCGCCGAGCACCACCGTGCTCGACCGCAACCGCCGCCGTGACTCCGCCATGTCTCCCCCTGTGTGCCGCTTCCGCCGCCCGCCGGGGCCCTGTCCGCTCCCGGCTCGCGGCGGACAGCCTAGAGACCGCCCCGCGTCCGGTCACCACAGCCCCCGTCCGCCGGCGCCACGGCGGCGGCCCTTTGCGCCCCTTGGCGCCGAATGCGCGCATCGTTCCTCAGGGCAGCGCCCTGCACAGGGCCTCCAGGGTGGCCGTCCAGGCGTGGTCGGGCGGGGTGGCGTAGCCGACGACCAGCGCGTCGGGCGAGGTGGCGCCGGCGTCGGGGTGGCGGAAGCGGGAGAGGCCGAGGACGGAGAGGCCGTGCCAGGCGGCCGCCTGGACGACGGACCGTTCGGTGCCGGGCGGCAGCCGCAGGACGGCGTGCAGGCCGGCTGCGATGCCGGTGACCTGGACGTCGGGTGCCCGTTCGGCGAGGGCCCGGACCAGGGCGTCGCGGCGCCGGCGGTAGCGCAGGCGGGCGGCGCGGACGTGACGGTCGTAGGCGCCGGAGGTGAGGAACTCGGCGAGGGCGAGCTGTTCGACGACACCGACCGGGAGGCCGCCGCCCTGCTCGGTGACGGCGGGGAGCAGCGACGGGGGCACGACCGCCCAGCCCAGGCGGAGGCCCGGGGCGAGGGACTTGCTGGCCGTGCCGAGGTAGACGACGTGGTCGGGGTCGAGGTCCTGGAGCGCGCCGACGGGCTGGCGGTCGTAGCGGAACTCGCCGTCGTAGTCGTCCTCCAGGATCAGGGTGCCGGTGCGGCGGGCCCGGTCGACGACGGCGGCGCGGCGTTCCGGGACCAGGGCGCCGCCCAGGGGGAACTGGTGGGCGGGGCTGAGCAGCACCGCGTCGGCGGACCCCGGCTCGTGGGCGCGTGTGCCGAGGGTGTCGTGGGGCAGCGGGGTGGTGGTCAGGCCGGCGCGGGTGGCCAGGTTCCAGTGGGCGTCCAGACCGTAGGACTCCACGGCCAGGGTGCGGGCGCCGCGGGCGTGCAGGGCCTCGCAGAGGAGGCGGAGGCCGTGGGCGAAACCCGCGCAGACGACGAGGTGTTCGGGGTCGGCGCGCACGCCGCGGACGCGCGCCAGATAGTCCGCGAGGGCGGTGCGCAGTTCGGGGCGGCCCCGCGGGTCGCCGTAGCCGAAGGCCTCGTGGGGCGCGGCGGCGAGGGCGCGGCGGGTGGCCCTCAGCCATTCCGCCCGGGGGAAGGAGGCGAGGTCGGGGGTGCCGGGAACCAGGCTGTAGGGGAGGCGGCCGGGCGTCCGGCGGGGGGCCGGGGCGGGGGCCGGCGGGCCGGGGTCCACGCGGTCGGCGACGCGGGTGCCGGAGCCCTGCCGGGCGGTGAGCCTGCCCTCGGCGACCAGGTCGGCGTAGGCGTCGGCGACGGTGTTGCGGGCGATGCCGAGGTCCGCGGCGAGGGAGCGGGAGGAGGGCAGACGGGTGCCCGGGGCGAGGCGGCCGGTGCGGACGGCCTCGCGCAGGGCGTCGGTGAGCCCGCGGCGCAGGCCGGGACCGGCCGGGTCGAGGTGGAGGTCGATGCCGAAAGTGGCCCAGCGTTCCGCCATGGGAATGGACCATACTCCTGGGCCGCACCGCTCGTAGGGTCGGGACATGACCACCACCGAGACGACACCGGCCCCGATCCCGACCCCGGCGTACGCCGCCGAGGCGCCCGCCCGTGTGGAATGGGCCCGGCACGCCCCCGAGGTCTACAAGGCGATGGTCCGGCTGGACTCCGCCGCCCGGAAGGGCCTCGACCCCACGCTGTACGAACTGGTGAAGATCCGCGCCTCCCAGATCAACCACTGCGCCTTCTGCCTGGACATGCACAGCAAGGACGCCCTCGCGGCCGGCGAGAGCGTCGAGCGGATCGTGCAGCTCACCGCGTGGGAGGAGTCGCGGCACTTCTACACGGAGAAGGAGCTCGCGGCGATCGAGCTGACGGAGGCCGTCACTGTGCTGACGGACGGTTTCGTGCCCGACGAGGTGTACGAGCGGGCCGCCGGGCACTTCGACGAGGCGGAGCTGTCCCAGCTGATCGCCGCGATCACGGTCATCAACGCGTGGAACCGGTTCGGTGTGACGTGCCGGATGACGCCGGGCCACTACCGGCCGGGACAGCACCGGTGAGGGTCACCGGTGCCGTCCCGCCGCCGCGCCGGGGGTCAGGGCAGCCACTTCTTCCAGACGGACGGGTGGCTGTCCACCCACTTCTTCGCCGCCTCCCCCGGTGACAGCTTCCGGTCGGCGATCATCAGGGAGACCTCGTTCTGGTCCTCCGTCGTCCACCGGAAGTTCCGGAGCAGTTCCGCCGCCTCGCCGCCGTTCTCGGCGAAGTCCGCGTTCAGGTACTTCTGCAGCGGCGTGACCGGGTAGGCGCAGGCGACCTCCGCCGGATCGGCGTCGCAGCCCTCCTCGTAGGGCGGCAGCTTCACCTCGGTCATCGGCACCTGCTCGAACAGCCACTGGGGCGTGTACCAGTAGGTGAGGAAGGGCTTCTTCTCCTTGGCGAACTGCTTGATCTGGGTGATCTGCGCCGCCTCGGAGCCG
Source organism: Streptomyces pilosus (assembly GCF_014649835.1). GTDB lineage: Bacteria > Actinomycetota > Actinomycetes > Streptomycetales > Streptomycetaceae > Streptomyces > Streptomyces pilosus. The sequence goes on from NZ_BMTU01000005.1 coordinate 179,369, forward strand.
GCGAACACCACCCGGTAGTCCAGCTTCAGGTTCTTCACCAGCGCCTTGTCGTTGGTGACGTAGGACGGCGAGCCGTCCATCAGCTGTCCCTTGCCGCCGCTCTCGGGGGTGCGGAACCGGTCGGCGTACTTGTTGAGGTTCTTCCAGTCGGTGACGTCCGGGTGCTGCTCGGCGAAGTACGTCGGCACGTACCAGCCGATGTGCCCGGTGACGCCGAGGTCGCCGCCGGGGGCGATGGTCTTCTTCTCCTCGACGTAGCGCCGTTCCTGCTCGGGATGTCCCCAGTCCTCCAGGATCGCGTCGACCCTGCCCTGGCTGAGCGCGTCCCAGGCGGGCACCTCGTCGACCTGGACGGTGTCGACGCGGTAGCCGAGCTCGTGCTCCAGCAGGTACCGGGCGACGGCCACGTTGGCCTGTGCGCCCACCCAGGACTGCACGGACAGGGTGACGGTCCTGGCCCCCTGGGCGTTCGCGAAGGGCGACGCCTGCCGGGTCATGTCGGCGGCCCCGCAGCCGGTCAGGGCCAGCAGCGCCAGGGCGGAGCCGGCGGCCACCGCCGGGATCGTACGGATACGCATGTCACGCTCCCTTCCGTGCGCGGCGTTCGGTCGGCTGGGTCACCCGGTCGAGCATCAGGCCCAGGCAGACGATCGCCGCCCCGGCCACCAGGCCGGTCGCCAGGTCGCCCTGGGCGAGGCCGAAGACGACGTCGTAGCCGAGCGCGCCGCCGCCGACCAGACCGCCGATGATGACGACGGCGAGGACCAGCACCACACCCTGGTTGACGGCGAGCAGCAGCGCCGGGCGGGCCAGCGGGAGCTGGACCTGGCGCAGTTGCTGGCCGCTGGTCGCGCCGAGCGAGCGGGCCGCCTCCAGGGCTGCCGGGTCGACCTGGCGCAGGCCCTGGGTGGTGATGCGGACGACGGCCGGCAGCGCGTAGACGACCGCGGCGGCGACGGCCGGGGCACGTCCGACACCGAACAGGGCGACGACGGGGATGAGGTACACGAACTGCGGCATCGTCTGGAACACGTCCAGCACGGGACGCAGCAGGCGTTCGACGCGGTCGCTGCGGGCGGCGGCGACACCGGTCGCGAAGCCGACGAGGAGCGTCACGGCGACGGCCGCGAGCACCTGGGAGAGCGTGTCCAGCGAGGGCTTCCACACGCCGAGCACGCCGATCGCGGCCATGGCCGAGGTGGCGGTGAGGGCGGTGCGCCAGGTGCCGATCACCCAGGCCAGGCCGGCGACGACGAGGAGCACCGACCACCAGGGCAGCCACTGCAGGCCGTCCCGGAGCGGGTCGAGGACCCAGGTGGTGAAGCGGCCCGCCCAGTCGGCGGTGCCGCCGACGACGGGCACGCCCGAGTACAGGTGGTCGGTCATCCAGCCGACGGCCCGGTTGACGGGTTCGGCGATGCCCACGACCCATCCGTCGGGCCACTCCAGGCGGTCCGTGAGCCGTCCGGCGACCGCGACGGCCGCGGCGGCGGCCAGGGCGGCCGCCCACAGCGCGCGGGCGTGCGGAGCGGGCTCCTGCCCGAGCCGCGCGCCGGCCGCGCCGGTCACCCGGTCGAGGACGACGGCGAGCAGCACGATCGGGACGCCGGCGGCGAGCGCGGCGCCGACGTCGACCGAGGCGAGGGCCTGGTAGACGCGGTCGCCGAGACCGCCTGCGCCGATGACGGAGGCGATGACGGCCATGGACAGCGCCATCATGATCGTCTGGTTGAGGCCGAGGAGCAGTTCCCTGCGGGCCAGCGGGAGGCGCGCGGTGAGCAGCCGCTGACGGGCGGTGGTCCCGAGCGACTCGACCGCCTCCAGCACCTCCTTGTCGGCGCCGCGCAGCCCGAGCGCGGTGAGGCGGGCCATGGGCGGGGCGGCGTAGACGACGGTGGCCAGGACGGCCGCGGGGACGCCGATGCCGAACACCAGGACGACGGGCAGCAGGTAGGCGAACGCCGGGAGGACCTGCATGGTGTCGAGGACCGGACGCAGGATCCGGTCCATGCGGCCGGACAGGCCGGCGGCGAGGCCGAGGACCATGCCCACCAGGACGGACACGGCCACGGCGACCACCATGAGCGCGAGGGTCTGCATGGTCGGCACCCACATGCCGAGGAGGCCGCAGGCGAGGAACGCGCCGGCGGTCCCGAGGGCGAGGCGGACGCCCGCCACGCGCCAGGCGACCAGGGCGCACACACCGGTCACTCCCGCCCAGCCGACGGCGAGGAGGGCGAGGTACACGGCGCGTACGGAGATGACGACGGCGTTGCTGACGTGGCCGAGGAAGTGGAGGAACAGGGGGTGGGAGTCGCGGTTGTCGATGATCCAGTCGCTGGTCCTGCCGAGCGGTCCGGAGACATCGACGGTCAGAGCGCCCGGCCAGGTGCCGCTGGACCAGCGGGCGGCGGCGAGGGGAACGAGGACGGCCGCGACGAGGGCGAGGGCGGCGAGCTTGCGGGCGGTGGGGTTGGCCCGGATGCCCGGCGGGGACGTCTTCTCGGCCGTTGCCGTGAGCGTTGCCATCACACCGGCTCCTCGCTGGTGGTGGCGGGGGCCGGATCCGGCTCGCGGCGCTCGGCGGGTGCCGCCGCGCCCATCCGTGCCGCCCCAGCGGCGCGACTGCCCGCAGCTGCGTCGGCATGACTGCCCACACCTGTGGCCACCTCGCCGGCGACCACGTTCAGCAGGGCTGCCGCGTCCACCACGCCCACGCACCTGCCGTCGTCCAGGACCCGGACGGAGGTGCCCGCCCGGGACACCGCCTCGATGGCCTCCGACACCGTGGCGTCCGGCCGGACGCCCGGCCCCGTGGCGGCCTCCTCGGAGGTGGCGGCGGGGCGCATCGCCGTGCGGACGGTCAGCACCTGTTCGCGCGGCACGTCGCGGACGAAGGCGCGGACGTAGTCGTCGGCGGGCGAGCCCACGATCTCCTCCGGGGTGCCCAGTTGCACCACGCGGCCGTCGCGCATGAGGGCGATCCGGTCGCCGAGCTTCAGGGCCTCCTGAAGGTCGTGGGTGATGAAGACCATGGTGCGGCCCTCCTCGCGGTGCAGCCGGACCACCTCCTCCTGCATGTCGCGCCGGATCAGCGGGTCGAGCGCGCTGAACGGCTCGTCGAAGAGGAGGACCTCGGGGTCGACGGCGAGGGCCCGGGCGAGTCCGACGCGCTGCCGCTGGCCGCCGGAGAGCTGGGCGGGTCTGCGCTGTTCCATGCCCTCCAGGCCGACCTTGGCGACGACCTCGGCGGCCTTCTCGCGGCGTTCCGCCCTGCCCATGCCCTGGATCTCCAGGCCGTAGGCGACGTTGTCGAGGACGGTGCGGTGCGGCAGCAGGCCGAAGTGCTGGAAGACCATGGCGGCACGGTGCCGGCGCAGGGCGCGCAGCCGTGCCCCGTCCATCGCGCGGACGTCCTCGCCGTCGATGGCGATGGTGCCCGCGGTCGGCTCGATCAGCCGGGTCAGGCAGCGCACCAGCGTGGACTTGCCGGAGCCGGACAGGCCCATGACGACGAAGACCTCGCCCTTGCGGACGTCGAAGCCCACGTCGCGCACGGCGGCCGTGCAGCCGGTGCGGGAGCGCAGTTCGGCGGGGTCGAGGGCGGCGAGGGCGGGGTCGCCGGGAACGCGGTCGGCCTTGGGTCCGAAGACCTTCCACAGGCCGTCGACGGCGAAGACCGGGGTGCCGGTCGCGGGGGTGGCGGTGGTGGTCACGCGGCACCGCCGATCAGGTCGGCGGCGCGCTCGCCGACCATGAGGACGCAGATCATCGGGTTGACGGCGGTCATGGTCGGGAAGACGGAGGCGTCCGCGATCCGGATGCCCCGCAGTCCGCGGATGCGCAACTCGGGGTCGACGACCGCCTGTTCGTCGTCGGCGTCGCCCATCCGGCAGGTGCCCGCCGGGTGGTAGACGGTGTGGGCGGCCTTGCGGGCGTACTCGCCGAGTTCCTCGTCGCCGGTGACGTCCGGCCCGGGGGCCACCTCGCGCTTGAGCCAGTGGGCCAGCGGTTCGGTCTTCGCGATCTCGCGGGCGATGCGGATGCCGTCGACGAGGGTGCGGCCGTCGTAGTCGTCCTCGTCGGTGAAGTAGCGGAAGTCGAGGGCGGGCTTGGCCTCGGGGTCGGCGCTGGTGAGGTAGAGGCGGCCGCGGGACTTCGGCTTGGGGATGTTCGGGGTCATGGAGACGCCGAACTCCGGCCGCCGGTAGCCCAGTCGCTCCGGGTTGTCGGTGAACGGGATCTGGTAGAAGTGGAACATCAGGTCGGGGCCCGCGTGTCCGGGATCGCGGCGCACGAACAGTCCTGCGTCGGAGTCCATCGCGGAGTTCTCCGGGATGGGACCGTCCGTCTCCCAGACGATCACCGACTCGGGATGGTCGAGCAGGTTCTCGCCGACGCCGGGCAGGTCGAGCACCACGGGTATGCCGAGCGCCTCCAGGTCGGCCCTCGGACCGATGCCCGAGTGCAGCAGCAGACGCGGGGAGTCGACGGCGCCGGCACACAGCACGACCTCGCGCCGCGCCCTGACGAGGATCTCCTCGCCGTCCTTGGTGCGCACGTGGACGCCTTCGGCGCGGGTGCCGTCCAGCTCCAGGCGGTACGCCCAGGTCTCCAGCAGGAGGGTGAGGTTGGGGCGCTGGTCCATCACCGGGTGGAGGTACGCCACCGACGCCGAGGAACGCTTGTTGTCCTCCGGGTGGTAGGCCAGGTCGAAGAAGCCGGCCCCCTCGGTGAACGGCTCGTCGTTGAAGCCCTCGATCCGGGGGACCCCGAGGGCCGTTCGCGCGGCGTCCACGAAATCCCGGGCGATGGCGTTGCGGTCCTTCTCGTCGACCGGGACGATGTTGTTCTCCAGGCGCGCGTAGTACGCCTCCATCCGCACCGCGCCCCAGCCCCGGGCGCCGGCCGCCTCCCACTCGTCCCAGTCGGACGGCAGCGGCTTGAAGGCGATGAGGGTGTTGTGGGAGGAGCAGCCGCCGAGGACCCGGGCCCGGCTGTGCCTGATGTGCGAGTTGCCGCGCGGCTGTTCGGTGGTCGGGTAGTCGTAGTCCAGTTCGCCGCCGAGCAGGCCCATCCAGCGGCGCAGGGTCAGTACGTCGTCGCGGCCGACGTCGCTGGGGCCGCCCTCGATGACGGCGACGGTCACGTCCGGGTTCTCGGTCAGCCGGGAGGCGATGACGGATCCGGCGGTGCCGCCGCCTATGACGACGTAGTCGTAGACGTGTTCTTCGTGTTCGTGGGTGTGAGCGGGCATCGGGGTGGTACTCCTCCGGGGACTCGGGGGCGGGTGGGTCGGTCGCGGTGCGACGTCGTGCGTGACGTCGTGCGGCACGGCCGGGGCGAGGGGTACGGCCGTGCGTGCCGTGCCCCTCGCCCTCTCTCCTTCGGTGCCGCGGGACTTCCATCGGTTCCGCGGTGTGCGGGTCGGTGCCGCGGGTGTGCGGGTCGGTTCCGCGGTGTGCGGGTCGGTGCCGCGGGTGTGCGGGTCGGTTCCGCGGTGTGCGGGTCGGTGCCGCGGGTGTGGTGGGGTCAGCCGGCGAACCAGCGCACCGGCCTGGGGGCCAGGTTCTGGTAGACGTGCTTGGTCTCGCGGTACTCGGCGAGACCGGCCGGGCCGAGCTCGCGCCCCACTCCGCTCTTGCCGAATCCGCCCCACTCCGCCTGCGGGAGGTAGGGGTGGAAGTCGTTGATCCACACGGTGCCGTGGCGCAGCCTGCCGGCCACCCGGCGGGCACGGCCGGCGTCCGCGGTCCACACCGCGCCGGCCAGCCCGTACTCGGTGTCGTTGGCGAGGGCGACGGCCTCGTCCTCGGTGCGGAAGGTCTCGACGGTGAGGACCGGTCCGAAGACCTCCTCGCGTACGACCTTCATCTCGCGGTGGCAGCGGTCGAGGACGGTCGGCTCGTAGAAGTAGCCGGCCTCGGGGCGTTCGGCGGACGGCGCGGGCCGCTTGCCGCCGCAGCGCAGCACGGCGCCCTCCCGCAGCGCGGACTCGACGTACGCCTCGACCTTCGCGCGCTGCTGCGCGGAGACCAGCGGGCCGCACTCGACGCCGTCCTCGGTGCCCCGGCCGAGCCTGATCCGCTCGGCGCGGCGGGCGAGTTCGGTGACGAAGCGGTCCCGTACCGACTCCTCGACGATGAGCCGGGCGCCCGCGGAGCAGACCTGTCCGCTGTGGATGAAGGCCGCGTTGAGGGCCTGGTCGACGGCGGTGTCGAAGCCGTCCTCGGTGGCGCAGGCGTCGGCGAAGACCACGTTGGGGTTCTTGCCGCCGAGTTCGAGGGCCACCTTCTTCACGCCCGGCGCGGCGGCCTGGGCGACCTTGGTGCCGCTGGCCAGGCCGCCGGTGAAGGAGACCAGGTCGACGTCGGGGTGTTCGGCCATCCGGGCGCCGACGGTGTGGCCGGGGCCGGTGACGACGCCCGCGACCCCGGCGGGCAGTCCGGCCTCGATCAGCAGGTCGACGAGGGCGACAGTGGTGAGGGGGGTGATCTCGCTGGGCTTGACGACGAAGGTGTTGCCCGCCGCGAGAGCCGGGGCGATCTTCCAACTCGCCTGGAGCAATGGGTAGTTCCAGGGGGTGATCAGCGCGCAGACGCCGACCGGCTCGTGCACGACGACGCTGTGGACGTCGGGCGATCCCGCGTCGACGACCCGTCCGGGCGCCTCCCCGGCGACCAGGTCGGCGAAGTAACGGAAGGCGTCGGCCACGCAGTCGATGTCGACACGCCCCTCCTCGACGGTCTTGCCCGCGTCCCGGCTCTCCAGCAGACCGAGCTTCTCCCGGTCCCGGACGAGCAGTTCGGCGACGCGGCGCAGCAGCGCGGCCCGTTCGGCGGCCGGTGTCCGCGGCCAGGGGCCCTCGTCGAACGCGCGGCGCGCGGCGGCCACCGCCAGGTCGGTGTCCTTCTCGTCGCCCTCCGCGACCACGGCGAACGGCAGGGCGTCCGCGGGGTCGAGGACCTCACGGGTGGCCCCCGAGACGGCGGCCCGCCACTCGCCCCCCACGTGGATGGTGTCGCGCGCCCGGAGCGCTGTGCTGTCCGCCATGTTCGGTCACTGCCTTCCGTTCCTGTTCCGGTCCGCGCATCACACATCCGTGCATCACGCACGTGTCATCCACGGGACCGGGAGCTCCTGCCCTGACGCCCCGGATGCATGCCGAATCCGCGGGCGGGAGTGCGCCGGGTCACGGAAGGCGGGGAGAAGGCGCGGAGGGATGCGGGGACAAGACGGGAGGGAACGCGGCGGGCCCCGTACCGGTGGTACCGGTACGGGGCCCTGAAGTACTGCGCGGGGGAACCCGGCGCGGGTCGGATCAGAGAAGGCCGAGGGAGCGGACCGCCTCGCGCTCCTCCTCGAGCTCCTTGACGGAGGCGTCGATCCGGGCGCGGGAGAACTCGTTGATCTCCAGGCCCTGGACGATCTCGTAGGCGCCGTCCTTCACGGTGACCGGGAAGGAGGAGATGAGGCCCTCCGGGACGCCGTAGGAACCGTCGGACGGGATGCCCATGGAGGCCCAGTCGCCGTCGGCGGTGCCGTTGACCCAGGTGTACACGTGGTCGATGGCGGCGTTGGCGGCGGAGGCGGCCGACGAGGCGCCACGGGCCTCGATGATCGCGGCACCGCGCTTGGCGACGGTCGGGATGAAGTCCTCAGCCAGCCACTTCTCGTCGTTCACGACCTCGGCGGCGTTCTTGCCGGCGACGGTGGCGTGGAAGATGTCCGGGTACTGGGTGGCGGAGTGGTTGCCCCAGATCGTCAGCTTCTTGATCTCGGAGACCGGGACGCCGGTCTTCTTCGACAGCTGGGTCAGCGCGCGGTTGTGGTCCAGGCGCGTCATCGCGGTGAAGCGCTCGGCGGGCACGTCCGGGGCGGCGGCCTGGGCGATCAGCGCGTTGGTGTTGGCCGGGTTGCCGACGACCAGGACGCGGATGTCGTCCGCGGCGTGGGCGTTGATGGCCTGGCCCTGCGGCTTGAAGATGCCGCCGTTGGCCTCGAGGAGGTCACCGCGCTCCATGCCCTTGGTGCGCGGCCGGGCGCCCACGAGGAGGCCGACGTTCGCGCCGTCGAACGCCACGTTCGGGTCGTCCGTGATGTCGATGCCCTGCAGGAGCGGGAACGCGCAGTCGTCCAGCTCCATGGCCGTGCCCTCGGCCGCCTTCAGCGCCGGGGTGATCTCCAGCAGGCGCAGCTTGACCGGCACGTCCGCGCCGAGCAGCTGGCCGGAGGCGATGCGGAAGAGCAGGGCGTAACCGATCTGGCCGGCCGCGCCGGTGACGGTGACGTTCACGGGAGTGCGGGTCATGGCGTTCTCCGTATGACAGCTGGCGGTGGGGCGGTCCCTGCCCCGGGATGCTGGATCCCGCTCCCGGCTCGTGACCGGCGTCCGCCACGATGATCGATCATCGGATCGAATGATCGATCTCTTGGCGTCAAGAGAGATCCAGCGGTCAGGCTATCGCGCATCCGCGAGCACGGACGGCCGGGTTCGCTGTGGCCCGCCCCACAGCGTGACGGCCCGCGTACGCGGGTACCGGCAGGGCGTACGAGGGGCGGCCGCTCGGCCCGGGAGAGGTGGGGGCGGAGCGGCCGCCGTCGGGGACCGACCGGGTCGGACTCCCGTGGGGGTACTTTTCGCCTGCCCGCCTTTGGGGGGCCCATGCGCATCCCCACCATTCCCCCACACAGATGAACCCGTACGGCCTACTCGCGGGTCTCCGGACCGGACGCCGGGTTCCGAACGCGTGATGTGGCGGGGCGGAGGGGCGGCGGGAGAACGGACGGCCCGGCCGCCCCGGGGTGTCCGGGGCGTCGGGCCGGTCGGGTGCCCTCGCGGCCGGGCTACTCCGTGCAGCCCTTCTCGCCGGAGGCGGCCAGCGTCGCGCAGGCCTTGGCGTCGGCCTCGTTCTCGACCGGCACCATCGCGGTGTACGTGACCGTGTCACCGGCCGCGGAGATGGTGTCGCTCTGCTTCGACGAGCCGGCGCTGATCTCCACCGTGTCGCCCTGGCCGGCCTGGGTGATCCTCCCCCACGCCGCACCACAGATCTCGCTGTAGCGGACCTCGACGGTGGCGGTGCCGACGGTCGCGGTCTGCGCCGTGGTGACGAGGTCACCGCTGCACCCCATGGCCTCGGCGTCCTTGCCGTCGCAGCTCGCGCCGCTGCACTCGACGCCCGGCGGCAGGTTCGCGTCGCTGGTGGCGGTCGGGGACGGGGACTTGGCCGCGTCGTCCTTCTTCTTGCCGTCCTCCATGCCGGTGACGTAGAACGCCGCGGCGATCACCACGAGCGCCCCCACCGCTCCGGCGATCAGCGTCGACGTGCGCTTCTTGCCGCCGGGACGGCCGGAGCCGGCCTGGCGGCCGTGACCCGCGGTGCCCCGGGGCGGTGCGCCGTGCGCCCCCGCCGCCCGGCCGCCGGCCGGCGGCGCGGACGCGGTGCCGCGCCCGCCCGGCTGCGGCGACCCGGCGGAACCAGAGACACCCCAGGAGTTCCCGCCGCCCTCGCCCGCCGAGTCGCGCACCTCGGAGGCGGTCGGCTGCGGCGGCACGCTCGGCGCGACACCGGCCGGTCCCGCGACACCCGGACGGACCGCGGCCCCGCCCTTGCGGGACCTGCCGCCCGACGACGGCCCGGCGACCTCGCTGAGCGCGGCACGCGCCTGCGAGATCCGGATCGCCTCCATGGTCATGTCGTGGCGCATCTCCGAGCGGCTCCAGGCGCGCTCGGCGAGCTCCCACATGGTGGTGAGGTGCAGCGGGTTGGTCCCGGTGACCTCGGCCAGGGCCACGATCGCGCCCTTCGGCGCCAGCAGCCGTCCGTTCAGATACCGCTCCCAGGACGTCTTGCTGTAGCCCGTGCGGTCGGAGACCGACGCGACGCTCAGGCCACTGCGGTCCACGACCCGCCTCAGCTGGCTCGTGAACTCCCTGATCTGCGGATCGAGTTCCTCCGGCAAGGCCTTCCAACGAGGCATTGCTTCCCCCTCTTCCCCCCGGTTCGTGCTGTTCTTCCCTCGCGCATGGTGCCCTCTGCCGAGTCCCCGTCTGGCTACCCACAGGGATGCCGCCAGCCAGGGTCTCAGTTCCCGGGGTGGGGGCGCACGGGAGCATCTGGGCCGTGGGCGTGCAACGTCGCACGCCCGATCGCTCGCCCCCCAGTGTCCCACCGGTCGGACCCCGGACCGAACAGAACCCGGAAGAAGCGGGTGGAACGTGTCGCACTGCCCCGGTTCTTCCTCTTTGTTCCCCCGTCCCGCATCTTGTCGCATGAATCCCGTACGCCCCACCCGAACGGCGGCGGGAACCTGTGCGCGGCGCGCCGCGACGCGGCACCTGCCGGGCCCCCGGCGGTTCTGACGTGCACGGTTGTCGCGAGCATGTCGCAGTCGCATCGCGGTGCCGTCCGCGGATTCCGGGCGACGTAGCGGAACGGTCACTTCCGTGCCACAGCGGCCGGGCAGCCGTTGATCAGGCGCTTCACCGTGCAGGAGTGTGGAGCGCGGCGACGGCCCGTCCTCTCACGGGGGTGAGGACGGGCCGTGGCCGGCAGCGATCAGGAGCGGCTCAGCCGCTGATCGTGAAGTGCAGCAGGTCCGCCAGGAACGGGATCCTGAGCTTCGGCTCCGGCTGGACCATCAGCGCCAGCAGCACGATCGCCAGGCCCAGCCCGCCGTACGTGACGATGTCGGTGAAGCGGGAGCGCACCGCGAGCATGCCGACGTTGCGCACCAGCCAGCGCAGCAGCGCCCCGGCCACCAGGGCCACGCCGATCAGCAGCGTGCCGAGCCGGAACTGGTCCATCGCGGTGACCAGCAGCCCCAGCCCGACCGTGAGCAGGACGGCGAGGATGGGCCACTGGCGGGCGGGCGCGGGCGCGTCCCCCGGGGCGGCCCTGCCGCCGCCCTCGGGACGCGCGGTGTCCCGGGTGAAGAGCGGGAACCGGCGGGTGGCACGCCGCGGCCTGCCCTCGGCGTCGGGCGCGCTGACGGCGTCGCGGACGGTGATGTCCTCGGGCCGCTCCGGCGCCTCGGAGCTGCCGGAGGCTCCGGGCGCGTCGGAGGCGTTCTGCTCAGCCGGCACTGCGCTCCGCCGCCTCGACCACGTTGACCAGCAGCTGGGCCCGGGTCATGGGGCCGACGCCACCGGGGTTCGGGGCGACCCAGCCGGCCACCTCGGCCACGCCCGGGTGGACGTCGCCCACGATCTTGCCCTCGGCGCTGCGGGAGACACCGACGTCGAGGACGGCCGCACCCGGCTTGACGTCCTCGGGGCGGATCAGGTGGGCGCTGCCCGCGGCGGCCACGATGATGTCGGCGCGCCGCAGGTGGGCGGCCAGGTCGCGGGTGCCGGTGTGGCACTGGGTCACGGTGGCGTTCTCGCTGCGCCGGGTCAGCAGCAGCGGCATCGGGCGGCCGATGGTGACACCGCGTCCGACGACCACCACCTCGGCTCCCTTGATCTCCACGCCGTGGCGGCGCAGCAGGGTGATGATGCCGTTGGGGGTGCAGGGCAGGGGAGCCGGCTCGTTGAGGACGAGACGGCCGAGGTTCATCGGGTGGAGGCCGTCGGCGTCCTTCTCGGGGTCCATGAGTTCGAGAATGCGGTTCTCGTCGATGCCCTTGGGCAGCGGCAGCTGGACGATGTAACCGGTGCAGGCGGGGTCCTCGTTCAGCTCCCGGACGACCGCCTCGATCTCCTCCTGCGTGGCCGTGGCCGGCAGTTCACGCTGGATGGAGGCGATGCCCACCTGGGCGCAGTCACGGTGCTTGCCGGCGACGTACTTCTGGCTGCCGGGGTCGTCCCCCACGAGGATCGTGCCGAGGCCGGGCGTGACGCCCTTCTCCTTCAGCGCCGCCACGCGGGCGGTCAGATCGGACTTGATCTCTGCTGCGGTGGCCTTGCCATCGAGAATCTGGGCGGTCATGCCCCCCATCCTCGCGGATGACCGGGCCCCGGTTCCAATCAGCCCGCGATCCGGCCGCCGGACGCCCCCTGCGCGGAACCGATCGACTTCCGCCCGAACCGGTCCAAGATCAGTGATGTTGCACTTGCACAACACATACGGCGTACGCCTGGACAAGGAAAGGAACGGTCAAGAACGATGAGTGGCGCAGTGCCGCGGGCAGAACCGGGGGGACGGACCGCATCGGTGCACCTTCCTCCGCGCCGGCCCTCGCGTCGTCCCCGCACCTGAAGCGCAACGGAGGAAGAACCGCCATGAGTTTCGGCGACCCGAACAACCCCTACGGGCAGCCGCCCCAGCAGCCCCCGGCCGGCCCCGGCTACGGCTACCCGCAGCAGCCCGGCGCCCCGCAGCAGGGTTACGGCTACCCCGCGGCGCCGCCGGTGTCCCAGCCGTACGGCGGCGGTTACGCCCCCACCCAGATGCCCGGCATCACCCGCGCCGCGCAGATCCTGCTCGCCGTGATCGCCGTGGCCCACGTGATCATCGCAGCCGTGTACGCCGTGGCGCTGGCCCAGTGGGACGAGCTGGTGGACGAGGCCGGCATCTCCGGTGACGTCAGCGCCGAGGAGTTCGCCGACCTGGGCAAGGGCGTCATCGTCTTCTTCGTCGGCCTGGCCGCCGTCTTCGCGATCCTCGGCCTGGTGCTGCTGCTGCAGTACGCCAAGGGCGGCCCCGCCGTCCGCGTCTGCTCGATCGTGTACGCCTCGTTCGCGATCGTCAGCGGCATCTTCGCCCTGGGCATGTACGGCCTCGGCCTGCTGATCTGGGTCGTCTCGATCCTGGTGATCGTCTTCGCGGCCAAGCGCGCCAGCGCGGACTGGTTCAGGCGCCCCAGGTACTGATCGGCCGGCGCGACCACGCCGTTCACCGCAGCAGGGCCGTGCCCCCCGGGTGTGGGGGCACGGCCCTGCTGCGTTGCGGCGTGCGCCCGGCCGCCCGTGCGGGCGGCCGGGCGGACGGGCCGTCAGTGGAAGAAGTGCCGCGTACCGGTGAAGTACATGGTCACGCCCGCCTTCTTCGCGGCCTCGACGACCAGCTCGTCGCGGACCGAACCGCCGGGCTGGACCACGGCCTTCACGCCGGCGCCGGTGAGGATCTCCAGGCCGTCGGGGAAGGGGAAGAACGCGTCCGAGGCGGCGTAGGAGCCGGCCGCGCGCTCGGCGCCCGCCCGCTCCACCGCCAGCTTCGCGGAGTCGACGCGGTTGACCTGGCCCATGCCGACGCCGACGGAGGCGCCGTCCTTGGCGAGCAGGATCGCGTTGGACTTCACCGCGCGGCACGCCCTCCAGGCGAAGGCCAGTTCGGCCAGCTCCGCCTCGGAGAGGGCCTCACCGGTGGCCAGCGTCCAGGTGGCCGGGTCGTCGCCCTCGGCCTGGAGGCGGTCGGTGACCTGGAGGAGCGCGCCGCCGTCGATGGGCTTGACCTCGACCGGGGCGGACGGGGCCTCGGGGGCGCGCAGGACGCGGATGTTCTTCTTCCGGGTGAGGGCTTCGAGGGCGCCCTCCTCGTAGTCCGGCGCGACGATGACCTCGGTGAAGATCTCCGCGACCTGCTCGGCCATCTCCTTGCTGACCGGGCGGTTCACGGCGATGACACCGCCGAACGCCGACAGCGGGTCGCAGGCGTGCGCCTTGCGGTGCGCCTCGGCGACGTCCGCGCCGGTCGCGATGCCGCACGGGTTGGCGTGCTTGATGATCGCGACGGCCGGGGCCTCGTGGTCGTACGCGGCACGGAAGGCGGCGTCCGTGTCCGTGTAGTTGTTGTACGACATCTCCTTGCCGTGCAGCTGCTCGGCCTCGGCGAGGCCGCCCGTCCCGGAGACGTACAGGGCGGCGGGCTGGTGCGGGTTCTCGCCGTAGCGCAGGGTGTTCTTGCGCTCCCAGGTGGCGCCCAGGAAGTCGGGGAACGACGACTCGTCCACCGGGGCGTAGTCGGAGGCGAACCAGGAGGCGACGGCGACGTCGTAGGCGGCCGTGTGCTGGAAGGCCTCCGCGGCGAGCCGCTTGCGGGCGGTGAGGTCGAAGCCGCCGTCGCGGACGGCCGCGAGGACGTCGCCGTAGCGGGCCGGGCTGGTGACGACCGCGACGGAGGGGTGGTTCTTGGCGGCGGCGCGCACCATGGACGGGCCGCCGATGTCGATCTGCTCCACGCACTCGTCGGGCGTCGCGCCGGAGGCGACGGTCTCGCGGAACGGGTAGAGGTTCACGACGACGAGGTCGAACGGCTGAACGCCCAGGTCGGCCAGCTGCCGCCGGTGGTCCTCCAGGCGCAGGTCGGCGAGGATGCCGGCGTGGACCTTGGGGTGCAGGGTCTTGACGCGGCCGTCCAGGCACTCGGGGAAGCCGGTGAGCTCCTCGACCTTGGTGACGGGGACGCCCGCGGCGGCGATCTTCGCGGCGGTGGAGCCGGTGGAGACGAGCTCCACGCCGGCCTCGTGCAGTCCCCGCGCGAGGTCCTCGAGGCCGGTCTTGTCGTAGACGGAGACGAGCGCCCGTCGGATGGCCCGCTTGTTGCTCTCGGCGGTCACTGGATAACTACCTTTCGTCCCTCGATGCGATAGCCGTTGCGGGCGAGGAGCCCCACGACCTCGACGAGCAGCCTTCGCTCGACTTCCTTGATGCGCTCGTGCAGAGCGCTCTCGTCGTCCTCGTCCCGGACCTCCACCACGCCCTGCGCGATGATCGGCCCGGTGTCGACGCCGTCGTCGACGAAGTGGACGGTGCAACCGGTGACCTTGGCGCCGTACGCGAGCGCGTCCCGCACGCCGTGGGCCCCGGGGAAACTGGGCAGCAGGGCGGGGTGGGTGTTGACGAACCGCCCGCCGAAGCGCGCGAGGAACTCCTTCCCCACGATCTTCATGAAGCCGGCGGACACCACGAGGTCGGGCTCGTGGGCGGCGACGGCCCCGGCGAGCGCCGCGTCCCACTCCTCGCGGGTCGCGTGGTCCTTGACCCGGCACACGAAGGTCGGCAGCCCGGCGCGCTCGGCACGGGCCAGTCCCTCGATGCCCTCGCGGTCGGCGCCGACGGCCACGACCTCGGCCCCGTACGCCTCGGTGCCGGTGGCGGCGATCTCGTCGAGGAGCGCCTGCAGATTGGTGCCGGATCCGGAGACCAGCACGACGAGACGCCTGGCGCGCTCGGCCACGGGCTTGGCGGCCACGGTGGGGCCCTTTCTCGGGGAGCGTCTGCACGGTCGGCGGCGCAGCGCTTTGTACATTCCTCCGAATGCTTCGGGCCCCCGGATACGGGGAAGCCTACGAAGCGGCCGACCGTCAGCAACGATACCGGCACACCGGGCGGCCCCCACGGGACGGGGGCGCGGCCGGGAGGTAGCGTCTGGGACGAGCCGGTCGGGGAACGCCGGTACTGGATCGCCGGTGGCGGCGCGGGAACGCGCATCGCGCACCGATCGTTCACAGGAGGACGGGCCCGGGCCGCGGAGCTGACGGGAACGCACCAGCTCACAGCTCAGTCGTAGTCGATACGTCGTGCGAGGCGGCCGCGCCGGACCACGCCGTGCTTCATTAAGGGGAAGACGCTCACTTGATGCCGGACCGCAGCCTGCGATTCCTCATGTTCCCCCAGCAGTCGGCTCAGGGAGGGGAGCGTGGCGCCGTGCTGCTGCGGGAGCGCCCCTCCACTCCGCCCGACGCCCCGCGGGGCGGGGGCGGTGACGACGAGCGCGGCTCCCGGGGCGCTCAGGGTTCCCAGGGTTCCCAGGGTTCCCAGGGTTCCCAGGAGGACAATCCGTTCGCGCCGCCGCCGGAGGGGACTCCCGACCGGCCCTGGCAGCCGAGGCACCCCTCGGGCGGGGAGGGCGGGGGCCGCTCCCCCTGGGGCCGGAACTGGAGCGACCGGCAGCCCGGCCGTTCCTCCGGCGGTTTCGGTGACCGTCCGCGCGGCCCCGAGGGGCAGGGCGGCGGCCCGCAGACGCCGGGCCCGCGCTGGGACCCCACGGACCCGGCCCAGCGCCGGGCGCGGTACGCGCTGCTGTCCGGTATGTGGGCGTTCTTCTTCGCCCTCTTCAACTGGCCGTACGTCGCGCTGCTGCTGGGCTCGCTCGCCCTGTACTGGGCCATCAGCGCGCTGCGCGCCAAGCCCCGCGCGCAGGACCCGGACGCCCCGGCGCCCGAGCAGAAGGGCCGCCCGCAGACCACGGCCGCGGTGAGCGGCCTGGTCACGGCGTCCCTGGCGCTCGCCCTGGTCGCGGCGTCGTTCGCGGCCCAGCTGGTCTACCGCGACTACTACACCTGCACCAACGACGCCCTCACCCAGGAGTCGCGCCAGGGCTGCAGCGACCTCCTGCCGGAGGAACTGCGCGGCCTCCTCGGCGACGGCGAGTGACCGCACGGGGTCAGTGACGCCCCGCCGGCGGAGGCTCCTCGCCGGCGTCCGGGACGGCGGACTCCCCGCCGGGCACGGCACCGGCCGCCGGGCGGCCGGCAGGGCCCGGAAACTCCTGGTCGAGGAACAGGTACGGATCGGCCGGGTCGTCGGCGTCCGGTGTCCGGGGCGGGCCGCCCGCGGCGGGCCGTCCGACCCCGCCGTGGCGCGGGACCCGGAACCGCCCGCCGCCCCCGCGCGGGGAGCGCCCCGCCGGCGCCGGGAGGTGCGCCACGGGGGTGCCGGTGAGCGGGCGGGCACGCCAGGCCCGTACCGCCAGTGACGTCGCGGTGGCCGTGACGCCGATCCACACCAGGGTCGCGGCTCCCACCTGCCACCACACCGGACCGAACCGGGAGAGCGCCGCCCCGCCGAGCGGACCGCCCGCGAGGGCGGCCAGGACGGACAGCGCCATCGCGCAGAGCGCGCCCGCGAGGGCCGCCGCCCCGGCGGTGCGGCCGGCCGGCCAGACGGGGGCGGGGGCCCGTCCGCTGATCGTGGCGCCCCGGCCCACGTACCACCCCGCCACCGCCCCGGCCGCCAGCGGTACCGTCCCGGCCGCCCAGTTCCACGGTGTTCCCGCCCCCGCGTCCGGTACCGCCGCGAGCAGCGGGAACGGCGGCAGCAGCGGGGCGGGGGCGGAGACGAGCGGGGTCACCGGGGTGCCGTCGCCGAGCAGGAAGCCGGGGCCGAGGGCGTAGGCGGCGGCCCAGACGGCGGCGTTCGGCACCAGCGTGACGCAGAGCAGCAGCACGGCCAGCCATCCCGACCAGCCCTCGGTCAGCCGCAGGAACGCCCCGCGGGTCTCGTCGCCGTGCCAGGCCAGCGACACCGCGAGGAGCAGCGCCCCGCCGCCGGCCAGCACCGCCGCCCCGGCCGCCGCCGCGCGCGCCGCGACACCGGGGCGCCCGTCGGGACCGAGGACCAGGTGGCGTGCGCCCCGGGGCAGGACCCGGCCCAGCACGCGTTCGAGCGGTCCGCTCGGACGGCCGTACGCCGACCACACGCCCGTCCCGGCGGCCAGCACGGCGACCAGCGGCACGCACACCACGGTCCAGGTCCACTCGGGCCGCAGCGCCCCGCCGGCGGCGTAGCAGGCGGTGGGCGTGCCGACGGCCAGGTAGCCGAGGACGACGCCGGCCAGTGCCGTGCGGCCGGGCACCAGCGGGGCCTCGTCGCCGGCGTCGCCGTCCGCGGCGTCCCGGGCCGCGCGGTGCAGCAGCCACACCGGCAGCGTGAGCAGCAGCAGCGGCGAGAGGCCCAGCGGGGCGGGGTCCCCGGAGAGGGTGCCGGCCCGGACCAGTTCGGCGCCGTGGGCCAGCAGCCAGAGCGCCGCGGCGGTGTGCAGGGCCCCGCCGGGTCCGCTGTCCGGGTACGGCGAGCTGACCCACAGCAGCATCACCAGCACGGTGAACGCCGCGAGTCCGAGCCCGGCCGCGAGGGCACCGCCCAGGAGGCCGGCGGCCAGCCCGGGCGAGCGGTCGCGGATCCGCAGGAACAGGGCGGCCGGTGCGGAACGGCGAGCGGTCATCTGCGTCACGCCCGCCATGCTCCCAACGACACGCGCTTTCCCGGTGTAACGGGCGAAGCTCCGCTGTGTCGCTCAATATACGTTTATGTACTTTTTTGGACGGAGGGGCGTCCAGTGACACGGAGCCCTGCCACCCCGCTCCCCCCGCCCAGGGAACGCCGGCGTCTGCGTGAGGCGGGCGCCCTGACGCGGGCTCAGCTCGCCGCGCGGGTGGGCGTACGGCCCGAGACGGTGCGTTCGTGGGAGTCCGGCCGCAGCACGCCACGAGGCCGGAACCTGGAGGCCTACGCCACGCTGCTCGCCGCTCTGGCCGGCCCGGCGGACACACCCGCCCGCCCCGGGGACGAGGCCGGGGCCGATCGCGTACCGGGGCGTCAGCAGGAGGAGGAGTCCGCTGTGGTGACGGTGTGTCCGGACGGACCGGCCGGCGAGCCCGCGGGCGCCGTCGCGCCGGAGCCGGCGGCGTTCGCCCAGGCGCCCCCGCCGGCGTCGCGGGAGACCGGGGGCCTGACACCCGCTCAGGCCTTCGACGCCCTGTACTCCTACTGCGCCCCCGCCCTGGTCCGGCAGGCGTACCTGCTCACCGGCCGCCGCGACCTCGCCCGCGAGTCGGTGGAGCGTGCGTTCCAGCAGGCCTGGGACCGCTGGCCCGAGGTGGCCCGCGACCCGGATCCGGCCGGCTGGGTGCGCGCGGCGGCGCACGAGTGGGCGCTCTCCCCCTGGCACCGCTTCCGGCGCCGCTACCGGCAACCCGAGCCCCCGCCCGCCGACGACGGGGACCGCGCACTCCTGGAGACGCTGCTGACCCTGCCGCGGCCGTACCGCCGCACGCTGCTGCTGTACGACGGGGTCGGTCTCGGCCTGCCGGAGACGGCGGCGGAGACCGAGGCCACCACCAGGGCGGCGGCCGGCCGGCTGATGTGCGCGCGGAAGGCCGTCGCCGCCCGGCTGCCGGACCTGTCCGACCCGCGGGAGCTGCACCACCGGCTGGCGGGGCTGGGCTCCATCGGGCGGCTGCGCGCGGCGGAGCCCCCCGCGGTGCGCGGCGGCAGCGAGCGCCGGGCGCGCTTCTGGACCCGGGCCGCCATCGCCTTCACGGTCGCCCTGATCGGCGCCACGGCCGTCACCCTGCACACGGCACCCACCCGTTACGAGCCGCCGGTACCGCCGGGCGAGACGGTCCAGGGTGTTCCGCCGCGGGTGGCGCCCGGTCCGCTGTCGGAGGAGCAGCGGGAGCTGCGGGACAGTCTGCGCGAGGAACTGCCGCGGGGCACGCAGCGGCTGACGCCCCGGGCGGAGTGAGCCGCGCCGGGTGAACCCGCGCGGAGACGACGGTGGGCCCGTCCCCCCTTGCCGGGGGGACGGGCCCACGCGTGCGGTGCGCCGGTGCCGGTGACTCAGCCGGCGAGGACCGCGCGCGCCAGCTTCGCCGTCTCGGTCGGCGTCTTGCCGACCTTGACGCCGGCGGCCTCGAGGGCCTCCTTCTTGGCGGCGGCCGTGCCGGAGGAGCCGGAGACGATGGCGCCGGCGTGGCCCATGGTCTTGCCCTCGGGCGCGGTGAAGCCCGCGACGTAGCCGACGACCGGCTTGGTCACGTTGTCCTTGATGTAGGCCGCGGCCCGCTCCTCGGCGTCGCCGCCGATCTCACCGATCATCACGATCAGGTCGGTGTCGGGGTCGGCCTCGAACGCGGCGAGCGCGTCGATGTGCGTGGTGCCGATGACCGGGTCGCCGCCGATGCCCACGGCGGAGGAGAAGCCGATGTCACGCAGCTCGTACATCATCTGGTACGTCAGCGTGCCGGACTTCGAGACCAGGCCGATGCGGCCCGGCTTGGTGATGTCGCCCGGGATGATGCCGGCGTTCGACTGACCGGGGCTGATCAGGCCCGGGCAGTTCGGGCCGATGATCCGGGTCTTGTCGCCCTTCTCCACGGCGTACGCGTAGAAGGCGGCGGAGTCGTGCACCGCGATGCCCTCGGTGATGACGACCGCGAGGGGGATCTCGGCGTCGATGGCCTCGACGACGGCGGCCTTGGCGAAGGCCGGCGGGACGAAGAGGACGGAGACGTTGGCGCCCGTCTTCTCCATCGCCTCGGCGACCGTGCCGAAGACCGGGATCTCGTTGCCGTCGATGTCGACGGACGTGCCCGCCTTGCGGGGGTTCACGCCGCCGACGATGTTGGTGCCGTCCGCCAGCATGAGCTTGGTGTGCTTCATGCCCGTGGCACCGGTCATGCCCTGGACGATGACCTTGGAGTCCTTGTTGAGGAAGATAGCCATGGCTGTGGTGTCCCTCGTCCCTTACTTCGCAGCCGCGAGCTCGGCGGCCTTGTCGGCCGCGCCGTCCATGGTGTCCACGCGCTGCACCAGCGGGTGGTTGGCGTCGGAGAGGATCTTGCGACCCAGCTCGGCGTTGTTGCCGTCGAGGCGGACGACGAGGGGCTTGGTGACTTCCTCGCCCCGGTCCGCGAGCAGCTGCAGCGCCTGCACGATGCCGTTGGCGACCTCGTCGCAGGCGGTGATGCCGCCGAAGACGTTGACGAAGACGGACTTGACGTCCGGGTCGCCGAGGATGATCTCCAGGCCGTTCGCCATGACGGCGGCGGAGGCGCCGCCACCGATGTCGAGGAAGTTGGCGGGCTTGACGCCGCCGTGCGCCTCACCGGCGTAGGCGACGACGTCGAGGGTGCTCATGACGAGTCCCGCGCCGTTGCCGATGATGCCGACCTCGCCGTCGAGCTTGACGTAGTTGAGGTTCTTCTCCTTGGCGGCCGCCTCGAGCGGGTTGGCGGAGGCCTTGTCCTGGAGGGCCTCGTGCTCCGGCTGGCGGAACTCGGCGTTCTCGTCCAGGGAGACCTTGCCGTCCAGGGCGATGACGTCACCGGAGGCGACCTTGGCCAGCGGGTTGACCTCGACGAGGAGCGCGTCCTCGGCGACGAAGGTCTTCCACAGGGTGACCAGGACGTCGGCGACCTTGTCGGCGACCTCGGCCGGGAAGTTCGCGGCCTCGACGATCTCGCGCGCCTTGGCGGGGGTCACGCCCTCGTTGGCGTCGATCGGCGTCTTGGCGACGGCCTCCGGGCGGGTGGCCGCCACCTCCTCGATGTCCATGCCGCCCTCGACGGAGGCGATGGAGAGGAAGGTGCGGTTGGCACGGTCGAGGAGGAAGGAGACGTAGTACTCCTCCACGATCTCGGGAGCCGTCTCGGCGATCATCACCTTGTGGACCGTGTGGCCCTTGATGTCCATGCCGAGGATGTCCGTCGCGCGGGCGACGGCCTCGTCCGGGGTCGCGGCGAGCTTGACGCCGCCGGCCTTGCCCCGGCCACCCACCTTCACCTGGGCCTTGACGACGGACTTGCCACCGAGACGCTCAGTGGCTGCGCGGGCCGCCTCAGGCGTGTCGATGACTTCACCGGCCAGCACCGGTACATCGTGCTTGGCGAAGAGGTCCCTCGCCTGGTACTCGAACAGGTCCACGCGCTTCCGTCCCTATCAGTGATCTCGCGGTTCGTTGGATGCGTGGGCGTGCCGCGAAGGGCAACGTGACGTCCGCTGTGTCACAAGGGAGGCGCACACGGTGTCCGAGCGCGCGGCATGTCCATCTCGCAGGCTATCGCCGCTTGGGTGACCTCTCTAAATCGCGGGTCACACGTGAGCGGTGATACCTGTCACATGATGCCTCGCTCCCTGGCACGGCGTGCCGCGGGTGAGGGGCCTCACCGGGCTGGGGTTGACCCGGTGAGGCCCTGCGCACACCCCGGAGGGGACGGGCGGATGCCCGGCATCCGGGATGGCGGGGTGACCGGGCCCACCCCAATGGGGCCGGTCACTCCTCCGCGAGGTCGCGCCCGGACGAGCCGACGGCTTTCGGCTGTCCGGGTCCTGATGCCCTGCGCAGTCCTTGTTACCGGTGAGTCAGGTGAGGGCGGAAGGCGGGTGGGCACCAGCACACGGGGCGGGGTGCCGGTCCGCGATGTTTTCCGCAGGGGCGGGGGGATTGTCCGCCGGGGCGCGGGGACCTGTCCGCCAGCGCGCGCCCGCTCACGTCTCAGACACGCACGCTCACCGCGGCGTCGAGGGAGGGGCCGTTCTGCCGTCCCCGCCGTGCGGGCGGAGAGCGGGACCTCCCGGCACCGGTCCCCGGGCCCGCACCCGCCGCGCCGGGCAGGACCCCGGGGCCGGCGGGCCGGTGCGACGCCGGGACGCCTCGCCCCGAGGGTGCCGGGGGCATCGGGAAGGTCACCGGGGATCGGGAAGGTCACGGGTATCCGGAACGGAATCGGCACGCCGGCTGATCCGCACGCCGCCGGGCCGCGACGCGCATCGCGTGCGCGGCGGCGCCGGACACGGCCGGGGACCGGCTCCCGACGGGACTCCTCCCGGACGGCGGGACGAGTGGGACGCCGACCGGGTCCGTGCCGAACGGCGCCGATCCTCGCCCGCGCCTCCCGAGCCCCCGCAAGCCCCCGGTCACCGATGGGCGGTCATGCCCGTACTCCCCGGCCCACTGCCGGCCCGGCCCGGTCCGGTCGGCCCCGGTGACGGGTGCGGCGTGCGGTCATCCCGTCTCCGGCACCGGCAGCGGCCGTTTCTCGATCGCCGCCGCCATCACCTCCGGGAACAGATCGGGTGTGCAGGCGAACGCCGGCACGCCCAACGCGGCGAGCGCGGCCGCGTGCTCCCTGTCGTAGGCGGGCGCTCCCTCGTCGGAGAGCGCCAGCAGCGCCACGAACCGCACCCCGGACGCCTGCATCGCCGCCACCCGCTGGAGCATCTCGTCGCGGATGCCGCCTTCGTAGAGGTCGCTGATCAGCACGACCACGGTCTCCGTGGGCCGGGTGATCCGCGACTGGCAGTAGGCGAGCGCCCGGTTGATGTCCGTGCCGCCGCCGAGCCGGGTGCCGAAGAGCACGTCGACGGGGTCGTCGAGCCGGTCGGTGAGGTCCACGACCGCCGTGTCGAAGGCGACGAGCCGCGTGTCCACCGCCCTCATGGACGCCAGCACCGCGCCGAACACCGACGCGTACACGACGGACGCCGCCATCGACCCCGACTGGTCGACGCACAGGACGATCTCCTTGCGCACCGACCGCGAGGCGCGCCCGTACCCGATGAGCCGCTCCGGCACGACCGTCCGGTGTTCCGGGAGGTAGTGCTTGAGGTTGGCGGCGATCGTGCGGTTCCAGTCGACGTCGTGGTGGCGCGGCCGGCTCACGCGGGCGCTGCGGTCGAGGGCGCCGGTGAGGGTGGCCCGGGTGCGGGTGGCGAGCCGCTCCTCCAGGTCCCGGACGACCTTGCGCACCACGGTCCGCGCCGTCTCCTTCGTCGTCTCGGGCATCGCCTTGTCGAGCGACAGCAGCGTGCCGACGAGGTGGACGTCGGCCTCGACGGCCTCCAGCATCTCCGGTTCCAGCAGGAGCGTGGCGAGCCCAAGCCGGTCGATGGCGTCGCGCTGCATCACCTGGACGACGGAGGCGGGGAAGTAGGTCCGGATGTCCCCCAGCCAGCGGGCCACCGAGGGCGCCGACGCCCCGAGCCCCGCCGAGCGGTCCCCGCCCGGCCGCGGTCTGTCCGCCTTGCCGTAGAGCGCGGTGAGCGCCCCGTCCATCGCGGCGTCCTGCCCGGACAGTGCGTGGCCGGTCCCGTCGGCCTCGTCCCCGCCGAGCACGAGACGCCATCTGCGCAGCCGCTCCCGCGCCGCCGGGTCCTCCGTGTCCGTCTCCCCCTGTGGGTACGTGTCCGTCTCCGTCTCTGGGTGCGTGTCCGTCATCCCGTCATCCCGCCTCCCCGGCCGGTCCGGTGTTCGCTCTCTCGTCCTCCTCGCCCGGGCCGCCCAGCAGCAGCCGCAGCACCGGCAGCACGGCGTCCGCGCGGGCGGTGTCGGGGCCGGGGGCGAAGCCGGGTGTGACGCGCCCCGTGCCGGTCACGCCGGCGCGTGCCCCCGGCCCGCGCCGGACCAGTTCCCCCACGGTGCGCCGCACCCCCGGCCCGTACGCGGAGAACGTGCGCCGCACCAGCGGCAGCACCTCCGTGAACGCCTCCGCCGGTACGCCCGTCAGCCAGGCGTCCACCAGGGCGAGCAGCCGCTCGTCGTGGACCAGGAGGAGTCCGCCGTCGGACGCCCCGCCGACGAACCCCTCGACCCACGCGGCCGCGTCCGCCGGGGGCGTGCCCCGCGAGAGCGCGAGGCCCATGAGCCGCGCCGCCTCGTCCCGCGCCAGTGCG
This sequence comes from Streptomyces pilosus, assembly GCF_014649835.1. Taxonomy (GTDB): domain Bacteria; phylum Actinomycetota; class Actinomycetes; order Streptomycetales; family Streptomycetaceae; genus Streptomyces; species Streptomyces pilosus. The sequence continues at coordinate 203,490 of NZ_BMTU01000005.1, forward strand.
CCGCCGTCCAGCAGCAGCCGCACGGACCGGCCCCGGACGACGCCGGGCACGGTGTCCCGGGCGGACAGCGTCCGCAGGACCGTCTGCCAGCGGACCCGGAGTGTCCCGTGGCCCGGTGCGGACGCGTCGTCGAGGAGGCCCACGGCGCCGTGCACGGCGTCGACGTGGTCGCGCATCTCCTCGGCGGCGTCGGCGTCGAGGCCGGCGCAGGCCGGGGGCAGCCCGACGCATATCCGCCCGGCCAGCCCGGCGGCGACCTCGGCCAGCGCCGCCGTGTCGGTGCCGCGCACGTCCCCGTAGCGCAGGGAACGGACCAGGGCGGGCAGCGCCCGGGCGAGGTGGCCGACGTCCGTGTCGAGGGCCGCCCGGTCGGCGAGGACCCGCATCACGGTGGGCAGCGCCCCGGTCAGTCCGGCCAGCAGGCAGTGCTCGGCGAGCCCGGTGACCCCGTCGAGGCCCCGCGCGGTGACGGCGCCCGTCTCCGCCTTGGCGGTCGCCGCGGTGTGGACGGTCGTGCCCCACACCCCGGCCTCGGCGACCCGTACGGACAGCTCCGGCTCCCAGCGCAGCCGCCAGCTCTCCCGGAAGGTGCCGGTGCTGCCGCGCGAGACGGCGGGTTCACCCCAGCCGACGCCGAGCAGCCGCAGCCGGTGCAGCAGTCTGCTGCGCTCCGCGTCGGTGTCCTTGCGCAGGTCGAGCTCCAGCTGCCGCTCCGCCGCCTCCGGCTTCAGCCGCAGCCGGCGCTGGATGCGGGCGAGGTCCCGCTGCAACGGCACGGCGGGCGCCGCGGCCGGCACCTCCCCCAGGACGTCGCCGACGACCAGCCGGTCGCGCACCAGGGCCAGCGGCACGTCGGAGCCGTCGCACATCACCGCCCGCACCGCGTCCGTCGTCTCGCTCAGCCCGGCCAGCGGCCGTCCGCGCATCGCCGCGAGCGTCTCCGCCAGCCGTACGGCCTCGATGACGTGCGCGGACGACACCATCCGGTCCTCGGCCCGCAGCAGCCCGGCCACCTCGGTCAGCCAGCGCTCCACCGGCCGGTCCGGGGCATCGAACAGGTGCCGGTACCAGCCGGGGGAGTCGATGCCCGCGCCGTAGCCGCTCGCCCGGGAGAGCCTGCGGTGGGTCCAGGGCACCCAGGTCATGTCCGTCTTCACCTTGGGCAGCCCCTTCAGCAGGGCCCGGTCGGCCGCGAGCGGGTTGCCGCGCCGCAGCGCCGGCACGTGCCAGGCGCCGCAGACCACGGCCACACCGTCCCCGAACTCCCGCTGGGCCGCGCGGATCCGCAGCCGCATGTGGGCCTCGCGGACGAGGTCCCGCTCGTCCCCCCCGTCGCCGCACTCCTCGCGCAGCGCGGTCATCGCCTCCTCCAGCGCCGTGAACGGCGCGACCGGGTCCCCCTTCCCCACTCCCCGGTGCTCCACGACGTCCTCCCACCACCGCTCGGCGTCGTCGTAGCCGGCCGCCTCGGCCAGCGCGCCCAGGGGGTCGGTGCGCACGCGCGGCTCCGGCACGGCGCCCTCGCCGGCCGCCGCGGCCGGCGGAGCGTGCCCCTCGTCCTCCTCCCGGGCCAGCGTGTGCGCCGCCGGCAGGTCGATGAAGCGGGCCGGGACGCCGTGCTCCAGCGCCCAGCGGATCGCGACCCACTCCGGGGAGAACCCGGCCAGGGGCCAGAACGCCGAGCGGCCGGGCTCGTCCACGGCATGGGCGAGCAGGGCGACCGGCGGCCGCATGTCCTCCTCGGCGGCGAGCGGGATCAGCGGGTCGGCCTCGGGCGGCCCCTCGATCAGCACGACACCCGGCCGGGCCTCCTCCAGCGCCGCCCGCACCGCGCGCGCCGACCCCGGACCGTGGTGCCGCACCCCGAGCAGCAGCGGCCCCGCGGCGTCCGCGTCCCCTCCGCTCACGCGCCGGCCTCCCGGCAGGCCCGGTAGAAGTCCTGCCAGCCGTCACGCTCGCGGACGACGGTCTCCAGGTACTCCTGCCAGACGACACGGTCCGCCGCCGGGTCACGGACGACCGCGCCGAGGATGCCCGCCGCGACGTCCCCGGCCCGCAGCGTCCCGTCGCCGAAGTGCGCCGCGAGCGCCAGTCCGCCCGTGACCACGGAGATCGCCTCGGCCGTGGACAGCGTGCCGCTGGGCGACTTGAGCCGGGTGCGGCCGTCGGCCGTCACCCCGTCGCGCAGCTCACGGAAGACGGTGACGACCCGGCGGATCTCGTCGATGCCGTCGGGCACGGCCGGCAGGTCGAGGGAGCGGCCGATCTGGCCGACGCGGCGCGAGACGATGTCGACCTCCGCCTCCGGAGTCTCGGGCAGCGGCAGCACCACGGTGTTGAACCGGCGGCGCAGGGCGCTGGACAGCTCGTTGATCCCGCGGTCGCGGTCGTTGGCCGTGGCGATCAGGTTGAAGCCGCGGACCGCCTGCACCTCCTGCCCCAGCTCCGGTATCGGCAGGGTCTTCTCCGAGAGGAGGGTGATCAGCGTGTCCTGCACGTCGGCCGGGATACGGGTCAGCTCCTCGACGCGGACCGTCATGCCCTCCGCCATGGCCCGCATCACCGGACTGGGCACCAGGGCCTCCCGGCTGGGGCCGTCCGCCAGGAGCCGGGCGTAGTTCCAGCCGTAGCGGATGGCTTCCTCCGGGGTCCCGGCGGTGCCCTGCACCAGCAGGGTGGAGTCGCCGCTGACCGCCGCGGCCAGGTGCTCCGAGACCCAGGTCTTCGCCGTGCCGGGCACCCCGAGCAGCAGCAGGGCGCGGTCGGTGGCGAGGGTGGTGACCGCGACCTCGACGAGCCGGCGCGGGCCGACGTACTTCGGGGTGATCACCGTGCCGTCCGGCAGGGTGCCGCCCAGCAGGTAGGTGGCGACGGCCCACGGCGAGAGTCTCCAGCGCGCGGGGCGCGGGCGGTCGTCCTGCGCGGCCAGTGCGGCGAGTTCGGCGGCGAAGGCGTCCTCGGCGTGCGGCCGCAGCGTGTCCCGTTCGACAGGCACAGTCATGGCTGAGTCCCCCTCCAGCTCGGCCGGTTCGGATCTGCCACCAACCGTGCACCACGCCACTGACAATCGCTCCGGCCTGCGCGGATGCGCGCCCGGGGTCGATTGTCAGTGGCGGGATCTAGTTTCGGTGGCATGACTGAGCAGGAGGTGCGCTGGACGGCGGAGCGGGTGCTGGCACTGGCGCCTGACGCCGCGTCACGGGCAGCGGGGGGCGAAGTCGCCGCGGCCGGGCCGTGGTCGGAGACCGGCAGTTCCGGCGCGGGGACGGTGTGGGGGACGTACGGGGGCGGGGGCGCCGCGCCGTACCGCACGGTCGTCGACCTGGCGGGCGCCGACGGTCCCGCGTACTCGTGCGGCTGCCCGCGCCGTGCGGCCCCGTGCGAGCACGCGCTCGGTCTGCTGCTGCTCTGGGCGGACGGAGGGGGGACGGTGCCGCGGGCGCGGGTGCCGGGGTGGGCCGAGCGGTGGGTCGCGGGCCGGCGCACGGAAACCGTGGAGGGAGGAACCGCGGATGCGGCGGGTTCCCCTCCCGCGGCCGCCGGTGCCGACGCCGCGCGGCGCAGGGCGGAGCGGCGGGCCGGGCGGGTCACGGCGGGAGCACAGGAGCTGGAGCGGCGCCTGACGGATCTGTTCCGGGCCGGGCTGGCCTCGGCCGGACAGGCGGGGCCCGGCATGTGGGAGGAGACCGCGGCCCGCATGGTCGACGCCCAGGCCCCGGGGCTCGCCAACCGGGTGCGGGAGCTGGGGGCGCTCCCGGGCGGCGGGCCGGACGGACCGGTCCGGCTGCTGGAGGAGTGCGCGCTCCTGCACCTGCTGACCCGGGGCTGGCTGCGCCGTGACCGGCTGCCGGAAGGACTCGCCGCGACCGTCCGCACCCGCATCGGCCTGTCCGCCCCCGCGGACGGCCCTGCGGTGCGCGACCACTGGCTGGTCCTCGCCCAGTACGACACCGCGGACAGCCGGCTGACGACCCGCCGCATCTGGCTCCACGGCAGCGCTTCGGGGCGTACGGCACTGCTCCTGGCCTACGGCGCGGCCGGCCGGGCTCCCGAGCCGGCACTGCCGGCCGGGTGGGCCCTGGACGCGGAGCTGTCCGCGTACCGGGGCGCGGCAGGGCCGAGGGCGGCCCTGGGGGAGCGCTTCGCGGCCCCCGCGCCGACGTCCGTGCGGCCGGCGGGCTCGACGACGACGCGGGCGCTGGCCCGCTACGGCGAGGCGCTGCGCGACGACCCCTGGCTGGACTCGGTCCCGGTGACCCTGGACCGGGTGATACCGGCCCCGGACGGGGACGGCTGGCAGCTGGCCGACGCGGACGAGGACGCGGCCCTGCCGCTCTCCCCCATTGCGCGGTCCCGGCCGGGCCTGTGGCGCCTGGTCGCCCTGTCGGGCGGTGCCCCGGTCCGGGTCTTCGGCGAATGCGGCCACCAGGGATTCACTCCTTTGGCGGCATGGCCCGACGGGCCCGGTGCGCTGGTGCCGCTGTGCTGACCGGTGCGCCCGGCACCGCTGCCCTCCGCCCCAGGCATCTTTCGGACATCACTGGACACTCGGACCCCCTGAGTGTCCGACCGCACCGGGGCCCCCGCCGGAAAGGAAGCTCATGAGCAGGACGACCGCCGCCCTGGACGCCTCCCTCCCGGACGACTGGGAGGAGCTGGTCACCACGGCCGTGCTGGGCACGGAGCGGCGCACCCCGGCAGGCGCCGGGCGCGGCGTGGAGGCGGCCGCGGCCCTGCTGGACGCCGCGGCGGCGGCGACCGTACGGCGCAGGGCCGGGCTGCGGCCCGCACCGGCCGCGGAGCGTCCCGAGCCCGCACCCGAGGACCCGCGCCCCGCGCTGCCGGCGGCCGCCGCCCGCCGGCTCGCGATGCTGCTCGCGGACCGGCCGGGCGCCGCCGGCGGCGGCCGCCGGGGCACGGCACCGGATCTCATGGAGTTGCTGCCCCAGTGGCTGGCCGCGGCGAACGCCCGCGGTTACGCCCCGCCTCCCGCTGTCCTGCCCGCCCTGCTCGACGCCGCGCGCGGACGGACGGACCTGCGCCCGGCGGCGCTCAGGTTCGCGGGGCCGCGCGCGCTCTGGCTGGCCCGGCTCAACCCGGACTGGCGGTTCGCCCTGCGTTCCGCCCCGGGCGGCGGTACGTCCGTCACCGACGGCCGCGACCCGGACGGGACACGGCGGCTCTGGCAGGAGGGTCTGTTCGCCGAACGGGTCGCCCTCCTCACCGCCCTGCGCTCCCGTGACCCGGCCGCCGCGCGCGAACTCCTCGCGGGGACCTGGGCGACGGAGCGGGCCGAGGACCGGCTGATGTTCCTGGACTCGCTGCGCAGCGGACTCGGTCCGGACGACGAGCCGTTCCTGGAGCGGGCCCTGGCCGACCGCAGCCGCAACGTGCGGGCGACGGCGGCGGAGTTGCTGTCGGCGCTGCCCGCGTCGGCCCTGGCGGGGCGGATGGCGGTCAGGGCGGGCGCCTGCGTGGCCGTGGACCGCACGCGGGAGACGCCGGCGCTCGTCGTGGAGGCGCCGCACGAGTGCGACGCGGACATGGAGCGCGACGGCGTGGTGGCCAAGGCCCCCGCGGGCCGCGGCGAACGCTCCTGGTGGTTCGGTCAGCTGGCGGAGTCGGCTCCGCTCGGGACCTGGTCGCGGCGGCTCGGCGGGCGTACGCCCCGGGAGATCGTCGCCCTGCCGGTGGCGGACGACTGGCGGAGCGAACTGCACGCGGCCTGGTGCCGGGCGGCGGTGCGGCAGCGGGACCCGGCATGGTCCCGGGCACTGCTCGGGCCGCCCTCCGCGCCGGAGGCGGGCGGGCCCGGGGCGGTGTCCCTGGCCGAACGCGCCAAGCTGCTCGGCACGCTGGACCCCGCCGAACGGGCGGAGTGGGTTGCCGGGTTCATCGAGACGCACGGCCTGTCCGAGGCGTTCCAGTTGCTCGGCGTCTGTGCCGTGCCCTGGGCCGCGCCCCTCGGGCGGGCGGTGGTCGACGCGCTCAACATCGCGCGGGACGCAGGGAGCTATCCATGGAGTTTCAGCGGAGTCATGGGCCTGGCCGAACGCTGCCTGGACCCGTCCGAGGCAGGCCGCCTCGACGCGCTCCTGGCGGTGCCGGACGAGCCGGAGGACGCGTCGCCGGGAGCCGGTGGCTACTGGTCGGAGGCCTTCCAGCGGCTGGTCACCACCCTGCGGCTGCGCGCGGCGATGCTGGCGGAGCTGTCACCGCCGGCCCCCTGACCCGGTCCGCCCACGGTGGAACCCCGTCCCGTGACACCGGCACTCCACCGCCGGACGGGCGGTGCGCGGTGTCCGCGGCGACCGGCCCCGCCGGGCGGGGCGGGCACAGGCGCCGGGAACCGGTGGCGGCGCGCGGCGGCTCCCGCCGCCCTCCCGCCTCCGGCCCGGGACTGCCCCCGTCCGCGGAAGCCGGCACGCCGCCCGCCGGGTGCGGCCGGTTACGCCTCGGCGGGCTGGCGGGCGTTGGCCCGGACCCAGTCCACGATGGACGCCGTGGTCGCGCCCGGGGTGAAGATCTCCGCGACGCCCTTCTCCTTCAGCGGGGGGATGTCCGCCTCGGGGATGATGCCGCCGCCGAAGACCAGGATGTCCGCCGCGTCGCGCTGCTCGAGCAGCTCGATGACCGCCGCGAACAGCGTGTTGTGCGCTCCGGAGAGGATGGACAGGCCGATCGCGTCGGCGTCCTCCTGGATCGCGGTGTCGACGATCTGCTCGGGAGTCTGGTGCAGCCCGGTGTAGATCACCTCCATACCGGCGTCGCGCAGCGCACGCGCGATCACCTTGGCCCCGCGATCGTGGCCGTCGAGCCCCGGCTTGGCCACCACCACGCGGATCGGACCGGCTGCCACACCCATCACTGCCTCCATGAAGCGACTACATCCATCCGTATCGACCAGTACCGCACACATCGCACGGACATCCCGGCCGAACCCGGCCGGGGAAGTGAACGAACGTTATCTCCAGCATCCCGCAACCGGCAGTTTCGCGGTGCACAGGGAGGGGGAAATCACACAGAGGGACACGTTCACCGCGCAGCGTTCCCGGGCTCCCGGGCCCGCACACCCTGTGCTCGTGCGACTCATGGGCATCGGTGGGAACATGCGCATAAGGGATTCGCACCGACGTCGTCGTACCAGCGCGCCCCCTCGACCCTGTGTTCGCGCGCGCCGTCGACCGCTCTCGCAGCGACATCCCATGAGGGCACACGGGGGACGAGGCTGTCCTTGCGCGTGCCGACAGGAGGTCGGCCATGAAGGTCACCGAGGCAGCTCTTCCCTTCCTGCCGCTCTGCCGGCGTCTTCTGCCGGCCCGGCTGGCGGATCTCTCCCTCGCCCTGCTGAAGGCGACCGCCTTGGAGCTGGCCATCCTGGCCGGCCACGTCCTCCTCTATCCCGCCGGGATCATCCAGGAGCGGCGGGGCCCCGAGGGTCCCGCGCTGCCTGTGACGAAGGGCGCCCCCCAGTTGCCGACGGAGGCCAAGCCCCCGGTCGTGCTGCTGCACGGCTTCATCGACAACCGTTCCGTCTTCCTCCTGCTGCGCCGCAGCCTGTCCCAGCACGGCAGGCAGCAGATCGAATCGCTCAACTACTCGCCGCTGACCTGCGACATCCGCATCGCGGCCGAGCTCCTCGGCCGCCACATAGAGCAGGTGTGCGAGCGCACGGGCAGCCGCCGGGTGGACGTGGTCGGCCACAGCCTCGGCGGGCTGATCGCCCGGTACTACGTGCAGCGGCTGGGCGGTGACACCCGCGTGCGGACCCTCGTCACGCTCGGCACCCCGCACACCGGCACACGGGTCGCGCCGCTGGCCAACGCGCATCCCATCGTGCGCCAGATGCGTCCCGGCTCGCCGGTGCTGGAGGAGCTCGCCCGGCCGGCGCCGGGCTGCCGCACGCACTTCGTCGCCTTCTGGAGCGACCTCGACCACATCATGGACCCGCTGGAGACGGCGTGCATCGAGCACCCGGACCTGACCGCGGTGAACATCCGGGTGAGCGGCGTCGGCCATCTCGCCCTGCCGGTGCACCCGACCGTGGCGACCGGCATCCGGGAGGCGCTGGACACGGCGCACCCCGGAGAGCCGTCCACCGGCCGCACGGGCGGCCTGACGGTGGCGTGAGGCACGCCGTCCGCGACACGCCCGGCTCCGCTCCCCCGTGACGAGCGCGCCCCGAGCGCCCCCTGTCCGAACAACAACGGCCCGGCGGAGCCGACTTACGGCCCCCGGGCCGCCCTCAACCTCGAACAGGTTTCGAACAAAGAGCCAAGACCGCGCCCGCCGTCCCCCAAAACACGACCGAATGCCCGTTTCCTGCGCGGCCGAAACCTGGGGAAGATTGTCGCGCCCGCATACCGCCGGGTACAGTCGCCGCACTGCTCTGCCAGCCCCTGTTGTCGAGGCGAAAGAGAAGTTGGTGAACGACCGTCACCCGTCGGGGACCATGACCCCGGCCCCGGCTTCCGATGCCGACTCGGCGCCCTACGCGTCGTACGGCACCCAGGAAGCCCAGTACGGCGACTTCACCGCCTACGGTGCCTACGACACCGCCGGCTTCGCCGCCACGCACTACGGCACCGGTGGTCACACCACCGGCGGCTTCGCCGCCGATCCCCTCTTCGGGGACCTCCCTGGCGGTGGCCACGACACGGGCGGGTACGACACCGGGCACTGGCCCGCGAGCGGCCAGGACACCGGCCACTACGACCTGTACGCGGCACAGCACGCCACCTCGTACGACACCGGCGGTTACGACGCGACCGCCTGGACCACCGGCGACCAGCCGATGGCGGTGATCCCTCCGCAGGCAGGCTCGCCCGAGACGAGCGGCCAGTGGGACGCCGGTGCCTGGCTCCAGCCCGACCCGGCCGGGACTCCCGCCGAGCCGGCCCAGCAGTGGGACTGGGGCACGCAGACCTTCGACAGCGGCGTCTACGACGCCACGCAGTGGAACTCCGCCGGCGACGCCGCCGCCTCCGACTCCTACGAGCCGCACACCGAGGCGTACGAGCCGCAGACCGAGTCCTACGACCAGGACGCCTACGGCCAGGACGGCCACCCGGGGGAGACGTACGGGCAGGACGCCTACCCGGACCCCGCAGACGGCGAGCCGGCCCACGGGGAAGCGGGCGACACCGGTGAGCTTCCCCCGGTGGTCCTGCTCGACGGGCAGGAGGAGACGCTGCCCGTCCCGCCGCCGCGCGCCGCCTCGCGTTCCGGGTCCCGCTCCCGGCGCCGGACCCCCGCCAAGCGTTCCGCGCTGCTGACGGTGGCGGTGCCCTCGGCGTGCGTGATGGGCGTCGCCGGTATCGCCGCCGCCTCGGTCGGTGACCTGACCGAGGACAGCGGCCAGGACAGGACGACGGCGGCGACGACCGCGGCCGACGCCCAGCCGGTGAAGCCCTCCGCCGCCAACGTCAAGCTGGACACCCAGCTGGAGAGTCTCGCGGCCGGCGCCGACGACTTCGCCGACCGGGCCAGCCGCACCCAGGAGCGCATCGACCTCAAGGCGCAGCAGGAGGCCGAGCGCAGGCGGGCGGCCGAGGAGGCGGCCCGCAAGGAGCGGCTGCGCCCGAAGTTCTCCCTCCCGGTCGCGCAGCACGGCCTCAGCGCCTACTACGGGCAGTCCGGCATCAACTGGATGTCCGTCCACACCGGCATCGACTTCCCCGTCGCCTACGGCACGCCCATCCTGGCCGCGACCGACGGCACCGTGCGCACGCAGTACAACTCCGCCTACGGCAACATGATGATCGTGACGGCGAAGGACGGAACGGAGACGTGGTACTGCCACCTCTCCACCTACCAGGTCCCCTCCGGTACGACCGTGAAGGCCGGCGAGCAGATCGCGTTCTCCGGCAACTCCGGCAACTCGACCGGACCGCACCTGCACTTCGAGGTGCGCCCCGGCGGCGGCTCGGCGATCGACCCGCTCGCCTGGCTGCGCAGCCACGGCCTCGAACCCTCGTAGTCGGCGGAAAGCCCCGGGCCCTCGCGGGCCGGCCCGAACCCCGGCGCGGAACAGCCGACGGCCCGCGCGCCCCCGAGACGGGGCGCGCGGGCCGTCGTCTTCCGGCTACAGCTTCTCCACCGGCGCGTACCGCAGCAGCAGACGCTTGGGCTTGGTGTCCCCGAAGTCGATCGTCGCCTCCGCGTTCGCCCCCGTGCCCTTCACCGCGACCACCGTGCCGAGGCCGAACTGGTCGTGTGTGACCCGGTCCCCGGCCGCCAGTGACACCACGGGCTTCTCCGCCGTCCGCCGGGTGGCGAAGCCGGAGGCGCCCGAGGCGGACGAGCGGGAGCGGGACGACGACAGCGAGGCCGCTACCGAGGACACCGGCCCGGAGGACACGGGCCCGCTCGCCCCCGTCCGCTTCCACTCCAGGTGGGCGGCCGGGATCTCCTCCAGGAAGCGGGAGGGCGGGTTGTACGACGGCTGGCCCCACGCGCTGCGCAGGGTCGAGCGGGTGAGGTAGAGCCGCTCCCGCGCACGCGTGATGCCGACGTAGGCCAGGCGCCGCTCCTCCTCCAGCTCCTTGGTCTGCCCGAGGGCGCGCATGTGCGGGAAGACGCCGTCCTCCATGCCGGTGAGGAAGACGACCGGGAACTCCAGGCCCTTGGCGGTGTGCAGGGTCATCAGGGTGATGACGCCCGAGCCGTCCTCCTCCTCGTCGGGGATCTGGTCGGAGTCGGCGACCAGGGCCACCTGCTCCAGGAAGTCGGACAGCGCGACCGACTCGCCCTCCCCGCGCTCCTGCTCGAACTCCAGCGCGACGGCGGCGAGTTCCTGGAGGTTCTCGATCCGGGTCTCGTCCTGCGGATCGGTGGACGCCTGCAACTCGGCCAGGTAGCCCGTGCGTTCCAGGATGGCCTCCAGGACGGTGGCCGGTCCCGCGCCGGACTCGACGACCGTACGGAGGTCCTCCATCAGCGTGTTGAACCGCTTCACCGCGTTCGACGAGCGCGCGGCCATGCCGTACGCCTCGTCGACCCGCTTCAGTGCCTGCGGGAAGCTGATCTTCTCGCGCTGGGCGAGGGCGTCGATCATGGCTTCCGCCCGGTCGCCGATGCCCCGCTTGGGCACGTTGAGGATGCGGCGCAGCGGGACCGAGTCCTCGGGGTTGGCGAGCACCCGCAGGTAGGCCAGGACGTCCCGGACCTCCTTGCGCTCGTAGAAGCGCACTCCGCCGACGACCTTGTAGGGCAGGCCGACGCGGATGAAGATCTCCTCGAAGACACGGGACTGGGCGTTGGTGCGGTAGAAGACCGCTACGTCGCCCGCCCTGGCCTCGCCCGCGTCGGTGAGGCGGTCTATCTCGTCGGCGACGAACTGCGCCTCGTCGTGCTCGGTGTCCGCGACGTACCCGGTGATCCGCGCGCCGGAGCCGGCGTTGGTCCACAGGTTCTTCGGGCGCCGCGACTCGTTGCGCTCGATGACGGCGTTGGCGGCGCTCAGGATGGTCTGCGTGGAGCGGTAGTTCTGCTCCAGCAGGATCGTGGTCGCCTCCGGGTAGTCCTCCTCGAACTGGAGGATGTTGCGGATCGTCGCGCCGCGGAAGGCGTAGATCGACTGGTCGGCGTCACCCACCACGCACAGCTCGGCGGGCGGCACCTCGGCCTCCGGCGGCACGTCGACGGGGTGCTCGGAGGGCGTGCCGACCAGCTCGCGGACCAGCGCGTACTGCGCGTGGTTGGTGTCCTGGTACTCGTCCACCAGGACGTGCCGGAAACGGCGGCGGTAGTGCTCGGCGACGTCGGGGAAGGCGCGGAGCAGGTTGACCGTCGTCATGATCAGGTCGTCGAAGTCCAGCGCGTTCGCCTCGCGCAGCCGCGACTGGTAGAGCGCGTAGGCCTGGGCGAGGGTCTTCTCGAAACCGTCGGAGGCCTGGGCGGCGAAGTCCTCCTCGTCGATCAGCTCGTTCTTCAGGTTGCTGATCCGGGCGCTGAAGGACTTCGGCGGGAAGCGCTTGGGGTCGAGGTCCAGGTCGCGGCAGACCAGGGCCATCAGGCGCTTGGAGTCGGCGGCGTCGTAGATCGAGAACGACGAGGTGAAGCCGAGCTTCTTGCTCTCGCGGCGCAGGATGCGCACGCACGCGCTGTGGAACGTCATGACCCACATCGCGTTCGCCCGCGGGCCGACGAGCTGCTCGACGCGCTCCTTCATCTCGCCCGCGGCCTTGTTGGTGAAGGTGATCGCGAGGATCTGGCCCGGGTGGACGTGCCGCTCGGCCAGCAGGTGGGCGATGCGGTGGGTGAGGACGCGGGTCTTGCCGGAACCGGCGCCGGCCACGATGAGCAGCGGGGAGCCGGAGTGCACGACGGCGGCGCGCTGGTTGTCGTTGAGCCCTTCCAGGAGCGCCGCGGCGTCGATCACGGGGCGCGGGGCGCCGTCGCGGTAGAAACCGTCCCGGTCCGGCGGCACGTCGAACCTCCCGCCGAACAGGTCGTCCGGAACGGTCTCCGGCGCGTGCTCGTCCTCGGGCGGTGGCGGGGGCTCGTCCGCGGGGCCCCGCTGGGCCTGGAGGTCCGCCAGGAAGCTGTCGTCAAAGAGGCTGCTCATCGCTCTCCGAGTCTAGGGCGCCCCACCGACAACCCGGTGCCGTCCCGGGAACATGCCCGGTTTCCGCGCACCCCGGCTCCGCACAGCGGCCGGCGTGCGGACGCGCACCGACGAGGACCGCCCCCTCACGCTGAGTGACCCCGCGCGCAAGGTCACAAAAATGTATCGGGCATATCACCCATCAACCTTCACAGGGGCCACACCAGTTGGCTACCGTGCGGGCAGGCCGCTCGTCCCCCGCCGGCGAACCTCGCCGGACCGCGCGGCCTCCGCCGAGTCCGTCACTGTCCGCCGCGACAGCCGGAGCCGGGGACCCACCGAATCCCTGGGGTGAATCGGCCCACTCCTTCGCGGAGCGGCCGTAGGGCAACCCTTCCGAAGCACCCCCGCCCGAACCCGACAGCTAACCCGGTAGGCGGAGCAGTGGAAGGAGTCGCCTCCCTTGGCGTCGCACCGCAAGTCGCGTACCCCCGGCACGCGCGTGGCAGGCATACGGACCCCGGCCCTGGCCACGGCCGCCCTGACCTCCGTGGCCCTGCTCTCCCAGACGGCCACCGCCGCTCCCACGGACGACGGCAAGCCGAGTCTGGAGGAGGTCGAGAAGAAGGTCGGCGACCTCTACCGCCAGGCGGAGTCGGCCACCGAGAAGTACAACGCCGCCAAGGAACAGACCGCCAAGCAGCGCAAGCGCGTCGACACCCTCCTGGACGACGTGGCCCAGCGCGCCCAGAAGCTCAACGACGCCCGTGAGGAGCTCGGTTCCTACGCGGCCGCGCAGTACCGGACCGGCGCCGGCGTCCCCGACACCGCGACCTTCCTGCTCGCGGACACCCCGCAGGACGTCTTCGACCAGCGCCAGGTGATGGACCGGATGACCGGCCGCCAGAAGGAAGCGGTCGACGACTACGTCACCCAGCAGTCCGAGACGATGAAGAAGCGCCAGGAGGCGACGGAGAGCCTCCGGACGCTGACCGAGTCGCAGGACGACCTGAAGACGGCCAAGGCCACCGTCCAGAAGAAGCTCACCGACGCGCGTGAGCTGATGGCGCAGCTGACCGCCGAGGAGAAGGCACGGCTCGCGGCGATCGAGAAGAAGAAGCAGGAAGAGGCCGCCCGGCAGGCCGCGGAGCTCGCCCGGCAGCAGGCGGAGCAGCAGCAGGCCCGGGAGGAGGCGGCCCGGCAGGACGCCGGCGGCTCGGACGGCACCGGCTCCTCCGGCACGGCCACCTCACCGTCCCCCTCGACGGACTCCTCGTACGGCACCAAGGCCGAGAAGGCCATCGCCTTCGCCCGCGCCCAGATCGGCAAGCCGTACGTGTGGGGCGCCACCGGGCCCGGCTCCTACGACTGCTCCGGCCTCACCCAGGCCGCCTGGAAGGCCGCCGGGGTCGCCCTCCCGCGCACCACCTACGACCAGGTGAACGCCGGCACCACGGTCCCGGTGTCCCAGGCGCAGCCCGGTGACCTGGTCTTCTTCTACGACGACGTCACCCATGTGGGCATCTACATCGGCAACGGCATGATGATCCACGCCCCGAAGCCCGGCACCTACGTCCGCGAGGAGTCGATCTTCTACGACGGCGAGTCCTCGGTGCACAGCGTGGTGCGCCCCGCCTGACCTGCCCACGGGCGGGCCGGCGGGGAGGGAAGGATCAGGTCCACAGCACCGCGATGAAGATGTTCGTCACGGTCAGCAGGCCGACCAGGCCGAACAGGCCCTTGTCCACCTTCTCGTCGTCCCGCTTCACGTAGACCAGGCCCAGGATGACGATCAGCAGGGCCAGCTTCACGCCGATCTTGATGTTGTCGACGGAGTAGTCCTGCGCCTGGTTCAGCCCGACCAGGGCCACACCGGTGACGAGCATCGTCAGCGCGCCGTGCAGCATCGCGGGGCTGAAGCGGGCGGTGCCCTCGCCCATCGCCTTCATCTGGGTGAGGAAGCCACCGAGCAGCGAGGCGATACCGATGATGTGCAGACCGACGAATACGTGGATGAGTACGTCCATGAGGCCGGAGCCTAACCACACGCCTCTCGTACCACTCCGGCGCCCTCGCCCCGCCGTCCTTCCCCACATCGGTCATCACCGAGAGTCAAAACACCGGAGCCGGAGCAGCCCTCCGGTCACTTACGGTCACCGGTGGTCCGCTCAGGCCACTTCCGCACAACCCGTCGCCCGGGCCGGGGGGCGGGGCCTAGCGTCCTGCCCCAGGTGACCGGCTCTCCATCCGCCGCCCCGACCGAGGGCGGCAGCCGGACACCACCGCCGAGAAAGGTCCGGCGGCGGACGGCTCCCCCTGTGCACTCCCGCCGCCGGACCGACGGACGGCAGCCCGCCCCGGGCGGCCGCGGAGGGAGGACGGGAGCCCAGGTGGCAGCGCACCGCAGGACCCGGAAGCGCACGTCGGGCACGGCCCGCACGGTCCTCACCGTCGCCCTCGCCGGCGCGGCCGCCGCGACCGGCTTCGACGGACCGGCGCTCGCCGATCCCCGGCGGACACCGGAGCAGGTCAGGGCGGATGTCGCCCGGCTCTACCGGGAGGCGGAGGCCGCCACCGAGCAGTACAACGGCGCGAAGGAGAAGGCGGAGGCGGCCCGGCACCGGCTGCGCGGGCTGCAGGACGAGACCGCCCGCCGGAGGGCCCGGCTCAACGAGGCGCGGGAGGCCCTGGGTTCGGTGGCGGCGGCGCAGTACCGGGGCGGTGGCCTGGACCCCGCGCTGCGACTGGCCCTGTCGGAGGACCCCGACGGCTATCTGCGGGGCGCCGCCCTCGCCGAGCGCGTGGGCAGCCTCCAGAACGCGCGGGTGGGGCAGGTCCGCACACAGCTGGGGGAGATCGAGCGGCTGCGCGGGGCGGCCCGCGTGGAGACGGAGTCGCTGACGTCCCGCCGGGCCGAGCTGGAGCGGCACCGGAAGACGATCACCGGCAAACTGAACGCCGCCCGCCGTCTGCTGTCCGGCCTGCCGGCCGAGCGGCGCGACACCGGCCAGGCCTCACGCCCGTCCGGAAACGCCGGTGACGGCCCGGCGGCTCCCGTCACCGCCCGGGCTCCCGGTCCCCGCGCCGCGGAGGCCGTCGCCTACGCCTACGGGAAGATCGGCAGCCCCTACGTCTGGGGTGCGACCGGCCCGGACGCCTTCGACTGCTCCGGCCTCGTCCAGGCCGCCTACCGCTCCGCCGGCGTGTCCCTGCCCCGCACCACCTACGGCCAGATCGACGCCGGCCGCCGCGTCGCCCGCTCCGAGCTGCTCCCCGGCGACCTGGTCTTCTTCTACTCCGGCATCAGTCACGTCGGCATCTACGTCGGTGACGGCAGGATGATCCACGCCCCGAACCCCTCGGCGCCCGTACGCCTGGCGTCCCTCGACGAGATGCCCTTCGCGGGCGCCACCCGCGTGAGCTGACGCGCGGGCCGGACGGCCCGCGCGCGGCACCCGCTCAGACCAGCCGGCGCGCCGTCGCCCAGCGGGTCAGCTCGTGACGGTTGGACAGCTGGAGCTTGCGCAGCACCGCCGAGACATGGGACTCGACCGTCTTCACCGAGATGAACAGCTGCTTGGCGATCTCCTTGTACGCGTACCCGCGGGCGATCAGCCGCAGCACCTCCCGCTCGCGCTGGGTGAGGCGGTCCATGTCCTCGTCGACCGGCGGGGCGTCGGTCGACGCGAAGGCGTCCAGCACGAAACCCGCCAGGCGCGGCGAGAAGACGGCGTCGCCCTCCTGGACCCGGAAGATCGAGTCGACCAGATCGGTCCCGGTGATCGTCTTGGTGACGTAGCCGCGGGCGCCGCCCCGGATCACCCCGATCACGTCCTCCGCCGCGTCCGACACGGACAGGGCGAGGAAGCGGACCGGTTGCTCGGTGTCCGCCATCAACGGGGCGCAGCGGCGCAGCACTTCGACCCCGCCGCCACCGGGCAGATGCACGTCGAGCAGGACCACCTCGGGCCGGGTCGCGGTGATGACCGTGACCGCCTGGTCGACGTCGGCGGCCTCGCCGATCACCTCGACGCCCGTCTGCGCGGTCTGCCCGATCTCCGCCTGGACCCCCGTGCGGAACATGCGGTGGTCGTCGACGAGGACGACCCGCACATGACGTCCGGCGGTGCTCCCGGCCGGCTCGCCGGACTCGGATCCCTGTCCCGCTCCCGCCGTCGCGTTCGCCTCGGTCGGCTCGCTCATGACGTCTTCTCCGCCCTCTCCATCTCCAGCTCGACCTCCGTGCCGCCGTCGGGCACCGCGCGCAGCCGCGCCGTGCCGCCGTTGCGCTCCATGCGGCCGATGATCGATTCTCTGACGCCCATCCGGTCGGCGGGTATCGACTCCAGGTCGAAGCCGGGGCCACGGTCACGGACCGACACGAAGACCTTCTTCCCCTCGACTTCGGCGTAGACCTGCACCGCGCCTCCCTGGCCACCGTACTTGGCGGCGTTGACCATTGCTTCCCGCGCGGCCTGCATCTGTGCGCCGATCCTCTCGTCGAGCGGGCAGTCGCCGACGACGACGACCTCGAGGGGGACGCCGTGCTTGTCCTCGACCTCGGCGGCGTTGCGCTTCACGGCCTCGGCGAGGGTGGTGGGTTCGTCGTCCTCGTCCTTTCCGTTGCCCTCGGGTCTGTACAGCCAGGCCCGCAGGTCGCGTTCCTGGGCACGGGCCAGCCGGCGCACCTCGCCCGCGTTGTCCGCGTTGCGCTGGATCAGGGTGAGGGTGTGCAGCACCGAGTCGTGCACGTGGGCGGCGACCTCCGCGCGTTCCTGCGCGCGGATGCGCATCAGACGCTCCTCGGAGAGGTCCTGTGTCATGCGCACCAGGTAGGGGCCGGCGAGGAGCGTGATGCCCACCAGGACCGCGAGGGCCGCCTGGAGCACGGAGCCGAGGTGGCTGCCGGACCCCCGCAGGACGAAGATGCCCGAGGCGCCCGCCGTCACCAGCAGCACACCGGCCACCGCGCGCAGCAGGGTGACGGTGCGCCGGCGGCGGCCGACCTCCATCCAGCGGGCCCGTCGCGCGTTGTCCGCCTGCCGCCACACCAGGGCGACACCCGCGCCGACCAGGACGGTCGGCCAGAGGTAGGCGCGGGTGCCGTTGTTCAGGTCCACGCTGCCCACGAAGACCATGGCCACCACGACCATGAGCAGCAGGGCGACGATCTGCCCCTTGTCGGGTCTGCGGGTGACGAGCCTGCGCCGGCCGTCCGGCGCGGTCTCGGTCGTCACCGGCGGAGCCTGCTTCTGCGCGTCGACGCCCCCGACGCCGAGCGGTACGAAGAACCAGAACGCGGCGTACAGCAGGGCGCCGAGACCGTCGGCCATGAACAGGGCGACGAAAACGAGACGCACCCAGATCACGGGCAGCCCGAGGTGTCCGGCGAGCCCCCGCGCCACGCCACCGAGCCAGCGTCCGTCGCTGCTGCGGTAGAGCTTGCGCGGCGGCCGCGGCTCGACGACTGGCGCTGCTGCGGCTTCCGACATGCCAATGATGGTCACACGCGCGGGTTGCCGGAGCATCAGGGTCCGTCCCGGAGACTCCCCTGATCTCCGCGCCGCGGGTTCCCCGCCCGCCTCCCGGGCCCGGCTCAGGGACCGATATCAGGGTCCGGCCAGGGTCGTTCCGACTCCCGCGACGGCGGCCCGCCCGTCACCATGGACGCATGACCGATCACCAGCACGCCGCGACGGGCCCGGGGCCCGGCTCCGGCCCGCGCCCTTCCCGGGGCACCGGGCCGCAGGACGCCGCGCCCCGGGAAGCCGGTCCGGAGGACGCGGACGACCGCTTCCGCCGGAACCGGCGGCACCAGATGCTCGGCGGGGTGTGCGCGGGGCTCGGCCGGCAGTGCGACATGGACCCGGTGATCTTCCGGATCACCCTCGCGGTCCTCTCCGCCACCGGCGGCATCGGCCTGATCTTCTACGGGTTCGCCTGGCTCTTCGTCCCGTACGACGACGACGAGGAGAACGAGGTCCGCCGGCTGCTGACCGGCCGGGTCGACGGCCACACCCTGGCGGCCGTGCTGTTCGCGCTGGTCGGCTGCGGCGTCTTCCTCAGCATGCTGAGCAACGACGGCGTGCTGAGCTTCGCCGTCATACTCTCCCTGCTGCTCGCCGGCGCCGGTTACTGGTCGCGGCGGCGCGGCACCCCCAGCCCCGACCACATCGCCGCCCAGGCCGCCGCCGACGCCCCGCCGGAGCCCCAGGCGCCGCCGGTGCCCGACGCCTTCCCCTCGTGGTGGCGGGACCCGATCGTCAAGGACGGCACGCATGTGGGCGGCACGGGATATCTGTGGGGGCCCAGGGAATCCCGCGACCTGGACATCGCCGCTGCCGTCGCCATCGGCCTCGGCTCCGGCGCCCGTGACAAGCCGTACGCACCACCCCGCCGTGAGGCGAGACCGCGCGGTCCCCGGCGGATCGGCGGCTGGGTCTTCCTGTTCGCCCTGCTCGCGGCCGGTCTGGGCACCGGTCTCACCTGGGAGGCGCATTCTCTCGGCACCAGCCTGCAGACCGGTCTGGCCTGCGCGCTCGCCGTCTTCGGCGTCGGCATCGCCGTCAGCGCGTTCCTCGGCCGCACCGGCGCGGGGTCCGTCGTCCTGGCGGTCCTCACGGCGGGCCTGCTGGCCGGTTCGACCGCCGTCCCCGGGAACATCGGCACCGACTGGACACGCACGGCCTGGGGGCCCACCTCGGTCGCACAGATACGTCCCCAGTACGACCTGGGCGCCGGTGAGGGCGAACTGGACCTGTCCGCGATACGCGTGCCCGAGAACGGCACCGCCTCGACGGCGGCCCACGTCGGTCTGGGCCGGATCCACCTGATCGTGCCCAGGGACGCGACCGTGAGGCTGACCATCGACGTGGGGGTGGGCGACATCCAGTTGCCCGGCGACGAGCGGAAGGACGTGGACGTGGCACCGGGCAAGCGCGAGAAGGTGACCCTGCGGCCGCCCGCGGGCGCCGGGAAGGCGGGCACCCTCGAGATCGAGCTCCATGTGGGCGTGGGGCAGGCGGAGGTGAGCCGTGCTGCGTCATGAGTTCCAGCCCGGCAGGCTGGTGACCGGCGTCGTCCTCACCGTCGCGGCGGTGGTCTACGCCGGTGACGCGGGAGGTGCCTGGGACACCCCGTGGTTCGTGATGATCCCCCTCGTGACCGGCGGTCTCTGCCTGGCCGGCGCGGTGGGCTCCCTGACCGGCCGCCTACGCCGCCGGGCCGGAGCGGACAGCGAGAGAGCGACGCCCGGGACCTAGCGGCACTCCCGACGGAGCGGAGGTCAGGGAGTAGTTGATAATCCTCTGATGCGACACAGAGCGGCTTCTCCCGCCGTCCCAGGTTCCCCCGCCCGGACGGGCAGGGACCGGCTTCCGTCCCTGACCGGGCTGCGCTTCTGGGCTGCTCTGGTCGTGGTTCTCTACCATCTGTCCCGCCAGGTCGCCCCGCTGCCCGGTCTCAGCGACATGGTCTGGTACGGCCGTAGCGGAGTGACCTTCTTCTTCGTGCTGTCGGGGTTCGTGCTGGCCTGGACCTACGACGGTGCGCGCGTTCCCGCCACGGTCTTCCTGTGGCGGCGCTTCGCTCGCATCTGGCCGCTGCTGGCGGTCACCACCGTCTTCTCGGTCGGGGTGTGGCTGGCGCTCGGCAAAGCCGTGTCGGCGAAGGCGGTCGTCGCCACCCTGCTGCTCGTCCACGCCTGGATACCGGACCCGGTCATCCTCCAGGGCGGCAATCCGGCCGCCTGGTCGCTCAGTGACGAGGCCTGGTTCTACCTGATCTTCCCCGCGCTGATGGCGCTGCCCGCGGTGCGGTCCGCGCGCGGCCGGCGGTGGATCGGTGTCCTCGCCTGCGGTGGCGCGCTGCTGGTGTGGCTGGGCGGCTCGCTGCTCACCGACGCGTCGGTGCGGGCGTGGGCCCTCGACTACCTGCCGCTCACCCGCACGCTGCAGTTCCTGCTCGGCGTGGTGGCGGGGCTCGCCGTGAAGCGGGGATGGCGGCCGCCGGTGAGCCTGTGGCCGGCCGTCGCCCTGGTGATCGGCTGGCACGCCGCGCTCATCCCCTGGTCCGGGGCCGTCCCGGACAGCCTGTGGTACAGCCCGTACAGCGCCTCGCAGCTGCTCTCGGCTCCGCTGTTCGCCCTGCTGGTCGCGGCGGCGGCGGTGGCCGATGTGGAGGGGCGGGCGACCGGGCTCGGCGGCCCGTGGGCGATACGTCTGGGCCACTGGTCGTTCGCCTGGTACCTCATCCACGAGATCGTGATCCGCTTCTGTCTCGCGGAGTACGGCCGGCCGGAGTCCGTGTCGTCGACGGCTCTCCTCTGGGCGCTGGTGATCGCGGTCAGTCTGCTCCTGTCCGCGTGCGCGTACATCTGGGTGGAGCACCCTCTGGAGCGCCTGCTCCGCGCGAAGGGGCCGCGCGTACCGGCACCGCCGCGGCGCGACGAGCCCGCCTCGCCCGGCGCGCCCGGCGCGCCCCGAACGCTCAGCCGCCGGAGCGGCGCCGGTTCCTGATCAGGGCGTCCAGCGACCACGGGGACGAGCCGGCGAGTACGAGGGGCACCCAGCAGAACAGGTACGGCAGGTCGTTGCCGTAGTAGTACGGATCGGCCGCCCAGCTCACGGTCAGCCACAGGCTGAGGGAGATCAGCGCCCCGCCGAGGGCGGCGAGGCGGGTGAGCAGACCGAGCAGGGTGCCGATGCCGGCGGCCAGCTCGCCGAGGGCGATGGCGTAGCCGAACGCGACGGGGCTCTCCAGTGCCATGTCGACCATCGCGGGAATGGCTGCGGAGTCCCGGACGGCGCGCATCATGTCGCCGATCGAACCGGCGCCGGAGTCCTGCAGGAACGCGCTGTCCGTGAGCTTGTCCAGGCCGGCGTAGACGAAGGTGACGCCGAGGAAGAGGCGCAGGGGGAGGAGGGCGTAGCGGGTGGCGGCGTCCCGCCGGTTCCGGTCGCCGCCGGCGTGTGGGGAGTACGTGTTCGCGCGCCTGCCATGGGTCATCGCCGTCCGCCGCCTCTCACCGCCGTGCCGGGGCCCCACAGACCATACGTACGACGAACTGCCACGGCTCAACCCTGTGCGCCGGGTATTTCTTCGCGCCCGGGACGACGGCGCCGGTACCCGGGGGTCCGGTGCGGGCGACGGGTGCTCGCAGGGCACCGGTCCCCGCACCCGCTAGTCCGTCACGTCGATCGCGTACCGGTTCGTCTCCACGCCCGCCGCGGTGATCACCTGGACATCCACCCGCCCCGGCTCCACCTCGGCCGGCACCGGCACCGTCAGCAGGGCGTCCGTGGGGTTGTCGAAGCCGCCGGCCACCGGGACCAGCGGTACGTGGACGTTCACCACGCCGACCCGCACCACCATCCGCGACAACCGGTCGGCCCCCTGGGCCCCGGCCGGCACGAACCCCGCGCCCCGAATCTCGATGTCGTCCCCGGTGCGGATCGGCGCGTCCAGGTCGCCCGCCTCCCGGGCCCGCACCACCGACAGGATCACCGGACGCCCGCCCTCCGCGTACTTGCCGGCGAGGTACGTCCCCGCCGACACCAGCACCACCACCGCGAGTCCCCACGGCAGATCCGGCAACTGGTCCGGCCGCCGGGCCAGCCGCACCGCCGCGAACGCCAGCGCGACCCCGCTGATCACGACGTACTGGATGTCGGCGAAGCTCCCCCGCCCGGCGTCGTCGGTCAGCAGATCCGCCGCCCTGGGCCGGTGCGCCCGCACCTTCTGCAGCCGCTGCCCCTGCACGCGCAGCCCGACCACGCGCCGCACCAGCACGGCGATCCCGCACACCACGGCCAGCACGGTCACCACACCCGCGCCGCGGGCGAGTTCGAGCCCGTCGATCAGCGCGTCGCGCTCCCGGTGACCGGAGGCGGCCGCCAGCCGCCCCGCCAGGACGAGCACGGCGAACGCGACGAGCAGCACCCAGCAGGCGGCCACCGCACGGGACGTGGAGAGCCGGTTGTCCTCGCCGATCACCGGCGCCAGCGCACCCCCGCGGGCCCGGTGGAACCAGGACGCGGCGGTCAGCGCACCGGCGACGACGACCGCGGCCAGCAGCCCGGCGGTGCGGGCGGCGGTCCATCCGGCGCCGATCGCCGTGAGCGCCTGCCCGAGGAGCAGCAGCACCACGCCCGCCCAGACCACGGCCGCCGTCCACCGCCACAGTCGCGTCAGCCAGGCCTCGCCCTCGGCCCGTCCCCGCACGGCGACGGCTTCCGCGGCCTGGGTGAGCTCCTCCGACACCCACTGCCGGGAGGCGGACGCGGAGTGCGCCACCGCGGCCGGCACTCCGTGTCCGGCCGCGAACTCGTCCCGCTTCAGGAGGAACGCCGCGACCGCGCGCCGATGCCCCTCACGCGCCCCGTGCGGGCAGTCCCCGCAGGTGCAGCCGCCCTCGTGCGCACCCGCGCCCGAGTCGGCGCCGCCCTGTCTCGCCTCCTGCACCGCCACGCCCGAAACCCGCCTTCCCCGCCATCGACACTCACGACACAAGTCCCCCGCGACGACAGCGAATTGTGCCCTACCGCACGGCCTCCCCGTCCGGCAGGCCCGGTCAGTACGGGTGAACTTCGAGGCACCCGGTTGACAGGGGCCGTCTAGCTCAGCAGATCCGGCTCGCTCCGGGTGATCTCCTGCCACATCGGCTGGTAGTTGATCCACGCGACGAGGTCCCCGCCGAGCTGCTCCCGGGTGGCGACGGCCTGCCGGTGACCGATGAGGACGGGCCGGCCCGCCGCACGGGCGGTGAGCTGCACCTGGCAGGACCGTTCCATGGTGATGAACCACCAGGCCGCCGCGTCGACGGAGTCCCCCACGGTGAGCAGCCCGTGGTTGCGCAGCACCAGCGCCTTGTGGGAGCCGAGCACACCGGCGATGCGCCGCCCCTCCCCGGCGTCGACGGTGACGCCGCTGTAGGCGTCGTAGAGGGCGTGGTCCTCGTAGAAGGCGCAGCTCTCCTGGGTGATGGGGTCGAGCAGGTCACCCAGGGCGGCGAGGGCCCGCCCGTGCACGGAGTGGCAGTGGGCGACGGCGACGACGTCGGGCCGGGCCGCGTGCACCTGGGCGTGCACGGTGAACGCGGCCTGGTTGACGTGGTGGCCGCCCTCGACGACCTGGCCGTCCCGGTTGGCGAGCACCAGATCGCTCACGGTGACGTACCGGAACGGCATCCCGAACGGGTTGACCCAGAAGCAGTCGCTGAACTCCGGGTCGCGTGCGGTGATGTGCCCCGAGACACCGTCCTCGTAGCCGAGCCGCCCGAAGAGCCGCAGCGCGCCCGCGAGCCGCTCCTTGCGGTGCCGGCGTTCGTCCTCGGCGGAGGCGTGCATGGGCGGCATGGCGAAGCGCAGCTTGTCGGTGGGCAGCGGCAGGGGCGGCGTGGGCCCGTGCATGAGTCCTCCCGCGGGGGGTGTGCGTACGGGGCGGAAGTTACCGGCGGGCCGCCCCGTACGACAGCTCTCTTCCGTAAAGATGCGGTACGCGGCCGCTGCTCCGTCCGGGGGACGCCGCCGATACCCGACACAGGATGTCCGGTATCCCCGCCAGACTCGGCCCATGCACACGAATTGGGCAGCCTTCACCGCGGCGGAACCGGAGCTGGCGAGGACCGTGGAGCAGCGCTTCGCCGCGTACACCCACCACGTCCTGGCGACCCTGCGCCGGGACGGCTCGCCGCGCACCACCGGCCTGGAGGTCCGCTTCTCGGACGGGGAGCTGTGGCTCGGCATGATGCCGGACTCGCTCAAGGCGCTGGATCTGCGCCGCGACCCGCGCTTCGCGCTCCAGGCGAACCCGGGCGAGGACACCGGCATGGGCGGCGGCGACGTCCGCATCGGCGGCCGGGCGGTCGAGATCGCCGCCGGGGACGCGGAGACGCGGGCCCGGTACGCCGAAGAGGCGGAACCGCCGGAGCAGTTCCACCTCTTCCGCACCGAGTTGACGGAGGTCGTGCGGACCTCCGTCGAGGACGAGAAGTACCTGGTCGTCCAGGTCTGGAAGCCCGGAGAGCCGGTGCGGACCCTCAGACGGACCTGACCGCCCCGGCCCCGGTGACCGCCCGCGCGGCCCCGGCCCCCGGGACTACTCCCACTCGATGGTCCCCGGCGGCTTGGAGGTGACGTCGAGGACGACCCGGTTGACGTCCCGCACCTCGTTGGTGATGCGGGTGGAGATCTTGGCGAGGACGTCGTACGGCAGCCGCGACCAGTCGGCGGTCATGGCGTCCTCGCTGGAGACCGGGCGCAGCACGATCGGGTGACCGTAGGTGCGGCCGTCGCCCTGGACGCCCACCGAACGCACGTCGGCCAGCAGGACCACCGGGCACTGCCAGATGTCCCGGTCGAGGCCGGCGGCGGTGAGTTCCTCGCGGGCGATGGCGTCGGCCTCGCGGAGCAGGTCGAGCCGCTCCTTGGTGACCTCGCCGACGATGCGGATGCCGAGGCCGGGACCGGGGAAGGGCTGGCGCTGGACGATCTCGTCCGGCAGGCCGAGTTCCTGGCCGACCATGCGGACCTCGTCCTTGAACAGCTGGCGCAGCGGCTCGACCAGCTTGAACTCGAGGTCCTCGGGGAGGCCGCCCACGTTGTGGTGGGACTTGATGTTGGCGGTGCCGGTGCCGCCGCCGGACTCGACGACGTCCGGGTAGAGCGTCCCCTGGACGAGGAACTCCACGGCCGGGCCCTCGTCCGCGATGATCTCGGCCTGGGCCTGCTCGAAGACCCGGATGAACTCCCGGCCGATGATCTTCCGCTTCTCCTCGGGGTCGGAGACCCCGGCCAGCGCCTTCAGGAACCGCTCCTGCGCGTCCACGACCTTCAGCTGGACGCCGGTCGCGGCGACGAAGTCCTTCTCGACCTGCTCGGTCTCGCCCTTGCGCATCAGGCCGTGGTCGACGTAGACGCAGGTCAGCTGGGAGCCGATGGCCTTCTGGACGAGGGCAGCGGCGACCGCGGAGTCCACGCCGCCGGACAGACCGCAGATGGCGCGCCTGTCGCCGACCAGCTCGCGGATCGAGGCGACCTGCTCCTCGATGACGTTGCCCGTGGTCCAGTCCGGGGCCAGTCCCGCGCCCCGGTACAGGAAGTGCTCCAGCACCTGCTGCCCGTGCGTGGAGTGCATCACCTCGGGGTGGTACTGGACGCCGTAGAGCTTCTTCTCGTCGTTCTCGAAGGCGGCGACCGGGACGACGTCCGTGGAGGCCGTGACGGAGAAGCCCTCGGGGGCGGCGGAGCAGGCGTCGCCGTGCGACATCCACACGGCCTGCTCCCCGGGGGTGCCCTCGAAGAGGGTGGAGGAGTTCTTGGAGACGTGCAGGTCCGTGCGGCCGTACTCACGGGCTCCGGTGTTGTCCACCTGGCCGCCCAGGCTCTGGGCCATGAGCTGGAAGCCGTAGCACATGCCGAAGACGGGGACGCCGGCCTCGAAGATCTCGCGGTCGAGGCGGGGGGCACCCTCCTCGTACACGGACGAGGGGCCGCCGGAGAGGATGATCGCCGCCGGGTTCCTGGCGAGCATCTCCGCGACCGGCATGGTGCTCGGCACGATCTCGCTGTAGACCCGCGCCTCGCGGACGCGACGGGCGATGAGCTGGGCGTACTGCGCGCCGAAGTCGACGACCAGAACGGTGTCGGGCGCGTTGGCAGCGGGAGACGCTGATGACACGAGGTGCCTTCCGGCGGTGGGGCGGGGGTCTTGTGCCTCCCGATTCTACCGAGACGGCGGCGGGACACGCCCCGGGCCGTGGAACGGCCGGACGGGAGCGGCGGCGCGGGCACCGGAACGCGGGCCCGCGCCCCGCCCGGCACCCCCGGGAGTCGAGGCATGCGCCCCGCCCGGCACCGCGGGGAATCGAGGCACGTATGCCGCCCGGCACCGCGGGGAATCGAGGCACGTATGCCGCCCGGCACCGCGGGGAGTCGAGGCACGTATGCCGCCCGGCACCGCGGGGAATCGAGGCACGGGCCTCGTCCGGCGCGCTCGTCTCACCATGCGGCCCGTGTTGGACGGCCGCGGCCCGCCGGGCATACTGGTCCGCATGCTCACGCACCAGACCTTCGTCTTTACCTATGGCACCCGGCCCGCCGGCTGCCATGGTCGTGCTGCTTGAGCAACTGACAAGCGACTTCCCAGGCGCCCCGGGCCGACAAGGTCCGGGGCGCCTGGCGTTCTCCTCCGGACCGTGTCGCTCCGGGGCACCTCCGCCGCCCGCCACCTCACCGAGGAGCCCCGAGATGACCGCCACCACGACCGCCCACACGACCACCACCCCGAACGGACCGGCCGCCACGGAGCCGGCGGCCGGGAGGACCGGCGCCCGCACCGCCGAAGCCGCCGAACTGATCACCGGCGCCCGCGAGCGGATCGACGCGCTCGACGACCGGATCATCGGTCTCGTGCAGGAACGGATGGCCGTCTCGGCCGTCATCCAGAAGGAACGGATCGCCTCCGGCGGCCGGCGCGTGAACCTGTCCCGCGAGATGGAGGTCCTCGCCACCTACCGCGACGCCCTGGGCAAGCCGGGCACCGCGCTCGCCATGACCCTGCTGGAGCTGTGCCGGGGCAGGATCTGAGTCCGCGTCCGGTCACGGGCCTGCGCGGCGTCTCTCACCCGTCCGGTGCGTGACCCGCCCCCGTCCGCCTCGTTGGTACCGGTGTCCGCGCCAGCCAGGTGCGGGTCAGAGCAGCACCACGCGTGGCTCGCCGGAGCGATGTGGCGTACGGGGCGGATCGTCCCGTACGCCGTGGGACCTCGCTCCGGACAGGTGACCGGGCGGCAGGGGACAGCCACCCCGGTCACTCAGGAGAAGGCCGGCTCCGGGGACGCCCGGAGCCGGCCGACGCGTTTCGGCGGCCGGGCCTCCCCGGCACCACTCCCCCAGTGATCCACGTCACATAAGAATTATGTGAGATCCGGGACAACCATTCGCGGGCTCCAGTGATCAAACCACCGGAACCAAGGGCCTCACCCGCGCCCCACAGCGGAGGCCTCTCCGCACTCGTTCGTGCCGCGACCGCGCGGCACACCGGACTTCCCGAGGTCTTCATGAAGCTTCGCCGTGCCATGGCCGCAGCGGCCGCGACGGCCGTCATAGCGCCGCTCGCCCTGCTTTCGGCTCCGGCAGCCTTCGCGACCGGCAGCGAGGAGACGCCGAGCACGTCGACGAGCTCCCCCGCCGAGGGCGAGAACCCGCCGGCGGAGGGTGAGAACCCGCCCGCCGAGGGCGAGAACCCCCCGGCGGAAGGCGAGAACCCGCCCGCCGAGGGCGAGAACCCCCCGGCGGAAGGCGAGAACCCGCCCGCCGAGGGCGAGAACCCCCCGGCGGAAGGCGAGAACCCGCCCGCCGAAGGTGAGAACCCCCCGGCGGAAGGCGAGAACCCGCCCGCCGAGGGCGAGAACCCCCCGGCCGAGGGCGAGGAGCCGCCCGCCGAGGAGGAGCCCCCCGCCGACGACGAGGACGACATCGAGCTCTGCGTCGACGAGGAGGGCAACAGCACGGCCGAGCTCAGCTTCGAGCTGGAGAGCGGCCTTGCCGGCCTGCCCGAGACGGTCGTCGCCGGCAGCGGCTGGAAGGCGTTCTCCTTCAACGTCTCCAACCGTGGCGACGAGGAGATCAAGGACATCAAGCCGCTGATCGGCGTCGCCGCCGTCGGCTGGGAGGACGAGAAGGACTACTCCGGCCAGATCACCGTCCAGGTGTTCGACAAGGCCACCAAGCAGTGGAAGACGCTGGCGGACGCCGCCGGCGAGGGCGGCACCTTCGCCGCGTTCTCGCTCGGTGCCGGCCAGTCCACCTCGTACCAGCTGCGGCTCAGCGTCTCCGGCAAGGTGCCCGACGCGCTCGGCCTCACCGGTGGTTTCGCCGAGTACGCGGACGCCGACGGCTGCTGGATCGCCGACGACCAGAACGGCTGGATCTACTTCTTCGACATCCTGGCCGCCGGTACCGACGCCGGTGAGCCGAACGACGCCAAGCCGCAGACCGGCGGCAAGGTCGAGCTCGACCAGGTGAAGGACGTCAAGGTCACCGGCACCCTCGCCGAGACCGGCTCGAACTCCGCCCTGCCGATGATCGGCCTGGTCGGCGGCGCCGCCGTCGTGGCGGGTGCCGGCGCGGTGTTCGTGGTGCGCCGCCGCAAGGCCGGTGCGGAGGCGTAACACCGCCTCGCCGCGCCGTGGGGCGCGGCACCAGGACAAGGGAAAAGGACCTGAGCTCGGAGGGGGGCACAGGTCCTTTTCTCTCTTTTTTCTGTCCTTCTCGCGTTCTTGTCCTCCCCGGCCCTCCCGCACGGCCCCCTCGCGGGGGCCCGCGGTCACTTCTTGGGCGGAACCGCCGGGATCCCCAGGAAGGGCAGCTTCAGCGCGCCGAACGCGTCCGCAGGGACCGCCGGGGACTTCGGCTCGACCGGCGTGAGCCGCTGGTACTGCTCGCCCTGCTCCGGACGCGGATCGGCCTCGCCCTTGTTGGGCCAGTACGACATCGCCCGCTCGGCCTGCGCCGTGATGGTCAGGGACGGGTTGACGCCCAGGTTCGCCGACACCGCCGACCCGTCCACGACCGAGATGCCGGGGTGGCCGTAGAGGCGGTGGTACGGGTCGATCACGCCCGTCTCGCGGGAACCGCCGATGTGGCAGCCGCCCAGGAAGTGCGCGGTCAGCGGCATGCCCGTCAGCTCACCCACGTTCGAGCCGGCGAAGCCGTTGATCTCGGCCGCCAGCGCCGAGGCGCCGTCCGTGGCCGCCTTGATCTGCTTGGGATTGGGGGCGCCGTGGCCCTGCCGGGCGGTGAGCAGGCCCCGGCCGACCCCGGACGGCTTGAGGTAGGTCGTCAGGGAGTTGTCCAGCGACTGCATCACCAGGCCGATGATGGTCCGCTCCGACCAGCGCCGGTTGGACAGCGAGCGCATCGTCATCACCGGGTGCCTGGCCGCGTTGCCGAGCCAGCCCAGCACCCGGGCCGTCCCCGAACCGCGGCCCGCGTACGGCACCTGGAGGATGGACAGCGAGCCCATCGAGTTGGATCCCTTGCCGTAGCGGACCGGCTCGATGTGGGTGTTCTCGTCGGGGTGGATCGAGGACGTGATGGCCACACCGCGGGTGAAGTCGGCCTTCGGCGCGCCGGTGGCCTTGCGGTAGCGGCGGTTGTCGGTCTGCGCGCCGACCAGGGCCTCGGAGTTGGTGCGGGTCAGCTCGCCCAGCCTGTCCGACAGGTGCGGCAGCCGGCCGCCGGCCCGCATCCGGTGCAGCAGCGTCTGGGTGCCGTAGGTGCCGGCCGCCAGGACGACCCGGCGGGCCCGGAAGGTACGGCCCTCGCCCTTGCGGCGCCGGTGCGTCGGCAGCGTGGCGACGGCGTACCCGCCCCGGGAGTCCTCGGTCACCGACACCACCGTCGTCATGGGGTGCACGACCGCGCCCGCCTTCTCGGCGAGGTGGAGGTAGTTCTCGTTGAGGGTGTTCTTCGCGCCGTGCCGGCACCCGGTCATGCACTCACCGCACTCGGCACAGGCCCGCCGCGACGGTCCCGCCCCGCCGAAGTACGGGTCGGGGACCTCCTGCCCCGGCTTCGCCTTCACCGTGCCGTCGGCGTCCTCGCCGTCACCGAAGAAGACCCCGACGGGGGCCATGTGGAAGGTGTCGCCCACACCCATCCGTTCGGCCGCCGCCTTCAGGTGCACGTCCGACGGGGTCATCGTCGGGTTGAGCCGCACGCCCAGCATCCGCCGCGCCTGGTCGTAGTACGGCTTCAGCTCGTCCTGCCAGTCGGTGATGTGCCCCCACTGCGGGTCCTCGAAGAACTGCCGGGGCGGGACGTAGAGGGTGTTGGCGTAGTTGAGCGAGCCGCCGCCCACCCCCGCGCCGGCCAGCACCATGACATTGCCCAGCAGGTGGATGCGCTGGAGGCCGAACATGCCGAGCTTCGGCGCCCAGAGGTAGTTCTTCAGGTCCCAGGAGTTCCTCGGCAGGGTCTCGGGGGTGAAGCGGCGGCCTGCTTCGAGGACGCCGACGGTGTAGCCCTTCTCCGTCAGGCGCAGTGCCGAGACGGAGCCGCCGAAGCCGGAGCCGACGACGAGGACGTCGTAGTCGTAGGCGTCTTGAGGCACGGGTGTCTCCTCGTTGGGTTTCGCGTACGGGTGGGTCACCTGAACCGGAAGGCCTTCATCAGGCGCAGGCTGCGGCTCATGAAGGCCGCGTACGTCTCGTCGTCCATGCCCAGCGACGGCGCCATCGGCAGCAGCCGCTGGTGGGCGACCGTCTGCGCCTCGGTGTACTTGAGGATGCCCTCGGAGCCGTGCCGGCGGCCGAGGCCGGAGTCCTTCATGCCGCCCATCGGCGACTGGACGCTGCCGTACGCGGGCGCGTAGCCCTCGTTGATGTTGACCGTGCCGGTGCGCATCCGGGCGGCGACCGCGCGGCCGCGCCGCGCGTCCTTCGTCCAGACCGAGGAGTTCAGGCCGTACGGGGTGGCGTTGGCGGCGTCGATCGCCTCCTCGTCGGAGGAGAAGCGGTAGACGGAGACGACCGGGCCGAAGGTCTCCTCGGAGCAGACGCTCATCGGGGCCCCGACCCCGTCGAGGATGGTCGGCTCGTAGAAGTACGGGCCGATGTCCGGGCGGGCGGTACCGCCCGCGAGCACCTTGGCGCCCTTGGCGACGGCGTCGTCGACGTGCCGGGTGACGGCGTCCAGCTGACGCTGTCCGACCAGGGAGCCCATGTCGGCGCCGTAGGCCAGGGACGTGCCGAGGCGGATCGCCCGGGTGCGGGCGGCGAAGCGCTCCAGGAACGCGTCCGCGACCGACTCGTGGACGTACAGCCGCTCGATGGAGATGCACAGCTGGCCCGCGCTGGAGAAGCAGGCGCGGACGGCGCCGGCGGCGGCCTTGTCGAGGTCGGCGTCGTCCAGCACCAGCATGGCGTTCTTGCCGCCGAGTTCGAGGGAGACGCCGACGAGGCGGGCGGCGGCGCCCTGGGCGACCTCGCGGCCGGTGCGGGTGGAGCCGGTGAAGGAGACGTAGTCCGCGTGCCGGACGACCTCGGGGCCGACGACCGGCCCCTCGCCGAGGACGACCTGGAAGACGTCGGCGGGCAGTCCGGCCTCGATCAGCAGGTCACGGGCCCACAGTGCGGTGAGGCAGGTCTCCGTGTCGGGCTTCATCACGACCGCGTTGCCGGCGACGAAGGCCGGGAGGGCGTCGCCGACGGAGAGTTCGAGGGGGTAGTTCCAGGGCGCGATCTGGCCCACGACGCCGCGCGGGTGACGCAGTTCGGTGACCTTGGTCAGGGTCGGCACGGCGCCCGCGTGCCGCTTGGGGCGCAGATAGGCCGCGGCCCGGCGGCCGTAGTGGCGGGCGGCGACGGCGACGGCCTGCACCTCCTCGTGGGCGTGCAGCCGGGCCTTGCCGGTCTCCAGCTGGATCAGGTCGAGCACCTCCGCCTGGCGCTCCAGCACCAGGTCGTGGAAGCGCAGCAGCACGGCGGCGCGCCGGCGGACCGGGATCCGCGCCCACACCTCCTGGGCGGCGCGGGCCGCCTCGAAGGCCCCGGCCACCTCCTCCGGGGTCGACTCGGGCAGGTCGGCCAGCTTCTCGCCGGTGAACGGCGTGTGGTTGGCGGTCCGGCCGGAGCCGGCCACCCCCTTGGTGAGCTGGGCGACCAGTTCCGGCGTCACCACGTCGGCTGCGGTGCGGGCTGCCGCCGGGGCGGGGGCGAGGGGATTGGTGCCGGTGGATACCCGGGTCTGCGCGTCCGTCATGAGCCGCAGGGTATGCCGGAGCGCACACTTTGTGTACCCGTCGGTAACAGATTCCCGCACGGCTCACACACCGCCAGTGAACACTGGCAACAAACCCCCTGATCAGGGCGTTGATGCCGGGAGCCGGCCCGCTGACCGCGTCTCGATCTCGAGTCGGTCGCGGGCGCCCTCGAACAGCGCCGCCCCCTTGCGCTCCGGGGCGCCACCCGCGGGCATCTCGACGCGCAGTTCGTACATGCGGCCGGTGTCGGTGCGGATCGTCAGCTGCAGCACCCGGGCCGGACCGTCGGCAGTGCCGCGGACGCCGTCGGCCAGGGCGGCCTCGTGGCCGCGGAAGCCGGTGCGGGTGTACCGGGTGCGGGCGTCACCCCCGGGGACGGCCGGGGCCGCGCCGGAGCCGCGCGCCCGGTCCATCGGGGAGCCGGGGGCCCGGTCCCACTGGGCCAGCCTGACCCGGATGCCGTCGTCGGCCCGGTACACCACGAAGCGGGGCCGGCCGCCCGTGCCGCCCGCCCGGGCCTGCTCCTCGTATCCGGGGGGCAGGACGAGGACCGCGCGCATGGTGGTCTGGGGGTGGGCGGTCCAGACGGGCGCGGTGGGTTCCCGGGCCGCCGTGGTGGTGTCCTGCCCGTCGGCGGACCCCGCGGACCAGATGCCGCCGCCCACGACGGCGAGCGCCCCGAGGGCCGCCAGCGGGGCGGGACGGCGGACGCGCCGCCGGAGGTCCGGCTCCGGTGTCCGGTCGCGGACGGGACCCCCGGCGGCTCCTTCCGGACCCTCCGTGACGGCCCGGCTCCCCGCCGCGGGCTCCGACGGCTGCGGCCCGGGGGCGTGGTCGCCGGACTCCGGTGGCCGGTGCCGCTGCCCGGCCACCGCCTCCAGCGCCGCGGACGCCTCCGCCGCGCCGGGCCGTGCGCCGGGATCCTCCGCCAGCAGCCGCACGATCAGCGGCCCGAGGGGCCCCGCACCCTCCGGCTCGGGGAGGGCGGCGGCGGGAGCGGACCGCGACGCCGTACGGCGGGACGGGGGACGGCCTTCCACGGCGGTGTGGAGCAGGGCGCCCAGGGACCACAGGTCACAGGCGGGCCCGGCGCCGCGTCCGGACCGCTGTTCGGGGGCGGTGCACTCGGGCGAGCCGGCGCCGAAGTCGGTGAGGACCACCCGCCCCTCCGGTCCGAGCAGCACGTTGGCGGGCCGCACGCCGCGGTGCACGATGCCGACGGCGTGCGCGGCGCGCAGCGCGCCCAGCACGGCGAGGCCGATCCGGGCCGCCTCCACGGGCGGCAGCGGGCCGCGCCGCAGCAGCTCGCGCAGGGACTCGCCGTGCACGTACTCCATGACGATCCAGGGCAGTCCGCGCGTGCCCTCCGCTCCGTCCGTCCCCTCGGCGCCGTCCCCGCCGCCGGCGTGCTCCTCCGCCTCGACGACGACGTCCAGGATCGAGACGGCCGACGGATGGCCGACGCGTGCGGCGGCCCGCGCCTCCCGGTGCAGCCGGCGCGCTGCCCTCCGGCGGCCCTCCTCACCGGGCTCGCCCGGCAACCTCGGCCGGCGCACGGCGACTTCGCGTGCGGTGAACTCGTCCAGCGCCCGCCAGACGGTGCCCGCGCCGCCGGAGCCGACGCGCTCGACCAGCCGGTACCGTCCGGCGATCAGCCGGCCCTGTGCTCCACCCGGGCCACCGTCGTTGCTCATGTCCCATCAGTACCGTGCGGCACGCGGGGTTGTCGACGCGAAGTGCCGTCGCGGCGCGGCGCGTTCAGAGCTTGTGGACGTCCCACGCGTCGATGACCGTACGGGCGATCCTCCGGCCCTCCTCGGCGAAGTGGCCCTTGCCCGGGTAGACGATCCAGAGCCGGTACATGTCGCCGTCCTTGCTCCGGTAGTACATGACCCGCGCCTCGTGCACCACGGGCGTCGTGGCGGTCGTCGTGTAGACGATCGTGTTCGTGGCCGCCTCGCGGTCCTTGTACGTGGTCTCGCGCGGCTGCCCCACGGGTGGGGGCTCGGAGGCGATGCCCCAGCCGTACTCGCCGTCCTTGAGCTCGTTCCAGTGCGCGAACGCCTGCTCCGACGCCGATGCCGCGATGTCGCCGTCCTTGTCCTCGGACCTGAGGTCGCGGTCGCTCTCGATGCGCACCATCCCGCTGGGGTCGGTGAAGGAGACGACGGTCCCGTCCGCGTCGTCGGCGGGCTTGTCCTTGACGAATCCGTCCGGCACCGCGAGGGACACGCCCGGCCGGTCGCCCAGGTCGTGCGTCTTCCAGCCGTCCGGGAGGGGGCCCGCGAAGGGGTCGGCGAGCACCAGGTACGCCGCCACCGCCCCGGCGACCACCGCGGCGCCGAGCGCGGTCAGCGCCCTGCGGCCGATCCGGATGCCCTTGGCGTCGTGGCCCGGCCCGGGGAGCGGGCCGACCCGGGTCGGCTGCGGGGCGGGCGGGTTCGCTGCCGCCTCCAGGACGGCGCGGACCTGGGCGGCGTTCGGCCGGCGGGCGGGGTCCTTCTGCAGCAGGGCGGTGATGATCTCGGCGAGCGGCCCCTGCGCGGAGGCGGGCGGCGCCGGGGTGGCGTTGAGGACGGACTGGAGGGTCGCGGGGGTGTTGCTGCGGCGGAACGGGGAGACGCCCTCCGTGGCCGCGTACAGCACCACGCCGAGCGACCACAGGTCGGACGCGGGGCCCGGGCGCTGGCCCAGCACCCGCTCGGGAGCGATGTACTCGGGCGAACCGACGAAGCCGCCGGTGTCGGTCAGATTGGTCTCGCCCTCGATCTGGGCGATGCCGAAGTCGGTGAGCACGACCCGGTCGTACCGGCCGAGCAGCACGTTGTCGGGTTTGACGTCCCGGTGCAGGATGCCCGCCGCGTGCGCGGCCTCCAGCGCGCCGAGCACCTCCAGGCCGACCCTGGCCGACTCGCGTGCGGACAGGGTGCCCTCGTCCTGCAGCACGGCGCCCAGCGAACGGCCCTGGACCAGCTCCATCACGATCCACGGACGGCCGTCGACCACCGCGACGTCGTGGACCTCGACCACCGCGGGGTGGTCGAGCCGGGCGGCGGCACGGGCCTCGCGGCGCATCCGCTCGAAGGCGTTGGAGCGTTCGCGTTCGGGAAGGTGGTCCGGGACGCGCGGCTCCTTGACGGCGACCTCCCGGTCCACCGTCTCGTCCTTGGCCCGCCACACCGTGCCCATGCCGCCGTGCCCGAGCTTGGCGAGCAGCCGGTACCGTCCGGCGATGAGCCGGCCGGTGCCGGGGTCGGGGCCGGGCGCGGTCGCCCGGTGCGGCGCCTGGTCCTGCCCCTGGCCGTGCGGGGGCGGTGTCCGCGGTTCGCGCGGCGGGACCACCTGGGTCGGTGCCGCGTACGGGTTGCCGGGGTGCGGTATCGCCGCGGGCGGGTTCGGCGGTTGCAGACCAAAACTGGTGGGCTCGTCGGCCCCGCTGCGGGCTCCCCCGTTGCTGCTCATGGTTCATCCATATCGTGCGGGGCCCCCGCGTATCCACCGCGGACGTCCACCGGTCACAGACCCGTGACCGTCGCCGGAGCTTATCTCCCTTTTATGACCCTTTGGAGTCGGCCCGTGGTGAGGAACCCGACATCGAGGGGCCCGACAGCGAGGGGGTGGCCGTCGTGGCGCGGGACTGCGACGGCAGGGTCCGCTGCGGGCTGGTGGTCGTGGGGACGGGCCCGGGCGGCCGGGGCCCGGGTACCGACGCGCCGGGCGGGGTCTCCGGGGCCGTGCTCGTCGGGGTGCCGCCTCCGTCCCCGTCCCGGTCCTGGAGGAGCAGTGCCGCCGCGGACACGCCCGCCCCCGCCATGGCGGCGACCGCCAGTGCGGCCACCAGCACGCCCCGGGTGGGCTGCCGCCGTACGGGAGGCTCCCCGGGGGCGCCGGGCACGGCCGTCTCCGTCCGCCACGCGGCGAACCTGCGGCGGGGCAGGACCCGGTCCGGCGGCAGGAGGTCCAGGGGCACCGATTCCGGGGTGCGGCCCGTCGCGAGGAACGCCCGCAGCATCCGCTCGGCCCCGTCCGCGTCCAGCCGGCGGTCCGGATCGCGTTCCAGCAGGCCGCGCACGACGGGGAGGATGGGGGCGGCCTCGGCGGGCGGCCGGATCTCGTCCACCACGACCGCGTGCAGGACCCCGCTCAGCGAGTCGCGCCGGAACGGCGACTCGCCGCTGAGCGCCGCGCACAGCAGCGCGCCCAGCGACCACAGGTCGGACTCGGCTCCCGTCCGCGCGCCCGACATCCTTTCGGGCGCGGTGTATTCGGGGGAGCCGACGAAGGAGCCGCTCTCGGTGAGCGTGGTGGAACCCGACACCTGGGCGATGCCGAAGTCGGTCAGCAGGACCCGGTCGGTACCGTCCTCCAGCAGGACGTTGGCGGGCTTGAGGTCGCGGTGCAGCACGCCGGAGGCGTGGGCGGCCCGCAGCGCGCCGAGCAGGTCGACACCGATCCGCGCGGCCTCCGCGGCGTCCACCGGACCCTGTCCGGCGACACGGTCGGCGAGGGACGGCCCCTCGATCAGTTCCAGGACGACGTACGGGCGTTCGTCGTCCTCGACGACGTCGTGGACGACGATGATGTTCGGGTGGCTCAGCTGGGCCAGGGCCCGCGCCTCGCGCAGGGTGCGGTCCCGCTGCCGCCGGGCCTCGGCCGCGGAGAGCGTGTCGTCGAAGGGGAGTTCCTTCACGGCGACGCTCCGCCCGAGCAGGAGGTCGGTGGCCCGCCAGACCACGCCCATGCCGCCGCGCCCGATCATCGCCTCCAGGCGGTAACGGCCCGCGACGACACGGGCATTGCGTCCCGCGTTCCCGTTCTCCGGCTCCCCCTCGGTCACCATGAGCCCATGATGCCCCACCGGATGTGTCCGCTCCGGTACGGCGATTCGGCCAAGCGGCCCGCGGGCGCCCGTCCGCGGGGGTCAGGGCTCGCGCCAGCCCCGCAGGATCGTCCGGAACTGCTCGCGGGTCGTGTCCCAGTCCTCCGCCGGGCCGGCCATGTAGAGGGCGTACTCGACACCGTCGCGCGAGAGGTACATCTGGTCGATCGCCCGGTAGGGACCGGGGAACTCGGTGTCCTTGGCCAGCGCCGTCCAGCTGTACTCCAGCCGGGCGCTGTCGCGGTCACGGTAGGTGAGGCGTTGCAGGCCGAGCCGCTGGTAGTCGACCAGGCGGCGGCCCACCTGCTGGTCCAGGTCGCGCAGGTGCTCGTAGGGGTCGTCGAAGTCGGGGGAGTCGTCGGCGGCGATCCGCAGGAAGTGCTTGCCGCCGTCCGGCGTGTAGTCGACCTGGCGGGTCTCCTCGTCGAAGACGACGCGCTCCCAGTCCTCGCCGGGCAGCACGACGGTGAAGCCGAACGGGTCGGTGCGGCGCACCCATCCCTCGGGGAGGCCGTCCGTCTCCTGCGCCCCGCCCGACTTCGTGCCGCCGGGCGTCGGGGCGGGTCCGGAGCTCTCGGCGGGGCCGGCCGCGGCGCCGCCCCCGTCCCACTGCCGGAGCACCACCGCGGTTCCCGCGCCCACGATGACGGCCAGGGCGACGACCAGGGCGATCACCCGTCCGCGGACCCGGCGGCGCGGTGCGGCGGGCGGCCCGTACGGCTGCTGGACGGCTGTGGGGCCGCCGCCGCGCGGGGGGTGCGGCGGCTGCGCGGCCGTGGGGTACCCCTGCGGCCCACGCTGCTGCGGCAGGGGTACGTGGGCGTCCACGGGCCGGGTCGGCACGAACTCCTGCGCGGCTGCCGGGCGGCGCCCCTCGGCGGCCTCGGCCAGCATCTGCTCGGCCCGTGAGGCGTCGGGCCGGGTGGCCGGATCCTTGCGCAGCAACGCGCTGATGACGGGCGCGAGCGGGCCGGCGTGCCGCGGCTCCTCGGCCTCCTCCTCGACGACGGCCTGCATGGTGGTCAGCGGTGAGGTGCGGCGGAACGGCGACACGCCCTCCACCGCCGTGTACAGCGTCGCGCCGAGCGCCCACAGGTCGGAGGAGGGGCCGGGGTCGTGGCCGCGGACCCGCTCGGGCGCCAGGTAGTCGACCGAGCCGACGACCTCTCCGGTGCGGGTGATGGCCGTGTCGCCGTCTATCTGGGCGATGCCGAAGTCGGTGAGCAGCACCCGGCCGTCACGGGCGAGCAGGACGTTGCCCGGTTTGACGTCGCGGTGCAGGACGCCCGCGGTGTGGGCGGCGCGCAGGGCGCGCAGCACCCACAGGCCGATCCGGGCGGCCTCCCGGGGATCGACGTGTTCCTGTTCCTTCACCGCGTCGGCGAGGGAGTGGCCCTCGACCAGTTCCATGACGATCCACGGCCGGCCGTCGTGCTCCAGCACGTCGTGCACCGTGACGACGGCGGAGTGGTTGATCCGCGCGGCGGCCCGTGCCTCCGCGCGGGTGCGCGCCAGCAGCATGGCCTGCTCGCTGTCGGAGACGTAGAGCGCCGCGGTGAGTTCCTTGATGGCGACGGAACGGTGCAGCACCTCGTCGTGGGCGCGCCACACCCGGCCCATGCCACCGCTCCCGATGGAGTCGCCGAGCCGGTAGCGGCCCGCGACGAGCGAGCCCTGCATCTGATTCACGTTGCCCCGCAATGGTCTTGACAGGCTCAGGGTAAGTACCCCGGACCATCCTGGGAACCGACGCCGTGCCATGGAGACCGCACTGTGATGGTTCTCGCTGATCGGGCCGGGAGGCAACCAGAACGCCCTCGTCTGCGTGCGGTCCGTGGTTCAGCCGGTGAAGCGGTAGGTCGCCGAGGCCTGCTCGTACAGCCGTGTCACCTCGTCCCGTTCGGCCTCGGGACCGCGCACCTGCACCACGTGGTA
Organism: Streptomyces pilosus; assembly: GCF_014649835.1. GTDB lineage: Bacteria > Actinomycetota > Actinomycetes > Streptomycetales > Streptomycetaceae > Streptomyces > Streptomyces pilosus. The sequence goes on from NZ_BMTU01000005.1 coordinate 242,615, forward strand.
GCGGCCGTCGATGAGCGCCGCGAGGTTGCGGACGTACAGCTCGCCCTTCCCGCCGGTCCAGGTGAACTGGCCCTCCGCCATGGTGCGTCCGCCCACCTCGATGGTCTTCAGGCCGGTGGAGGTGGCCCAGCTGGAGTCGCGGTAGGGCTGGAGCTCGCGCTCGTCGTCACGCTGGTAGGCCATGGGGTCACTGCCGAAACGCGCGGCGCTGTCCCGTCCGGGGACGACGATGAGCTCGAAGTCGCCGCGCGAGTAGACGACCTGGCCGCTGCCGTTCTTCCCGGTGCGCTGCCAGTTCTCGGCGACGGCGACCCGGAACCCTTCCGGGTCCTCGCGCAGGGTGAAGCCGTCCGCGACCTCGGGGCCGGTGGTCTGGGTCTCCTGGTCGGCGGCCGACTCCTCGGGGCTGCTCTTCGGGGTGTCCGCGGGGTCGCCCCCGGGCTCCGGGGAGTTCTTCCCGGCGTCCGGCGGGTTCGGCGCGGCGCTGACCTCGCCGCCGGCGCCGGTGCGGTCGGCCGACGCTCCCGGGTTCTCCTCGCCGGACTTCGGCATGAACAGCACGGCGTACGCGATCGCCGCGGCCATCGCGAGCAGCACCAGCAGGAGCAGGGTCCGGCCCAGCCGGCGCGGGGAACCGGCGGGCTTCCTGGTCCGCTTGTGCCGTCCCTGGTGAGCGGGCAGCCCGGCGCGGCGCCGGCGCACCAGCTCACCCCGGCGCCGTATGACCGGCAGCCGGCTGGTGTCGGCGGGCGGTGCCGCTATCACGTGCACACCGGCCTCGGGCTCGGGCGCCGACCGCACCAGGGACCGCAGCCAGCCGCGCAGTTCCTCGAAGTCGGGCCGCTCGGTGGGGTCCTGACGCAGCAGCGACTCCACGACCGGGCGGAGCGGACCGCACTCCTCGGCGAAGGCGGGCGGCTCGGAGCACACCATCTGCACCAGCTCGGCCGTCGAGTCCTCCGGGTAGGCGGCGTGTCCCTGCACGGCCCGGAACAGCAGGGAGCCCAGCGCCCACAGGTCGGTGGCGGGCCCGATGGGCGCGGCCAGCTGCCAGTTCTCGTGCACGGGGCCGGCCTGCTCGGGCGCCCAGCGCTCGGTCACGGGGCCGACGACGGCCATGCGCGCCTGTCGCGCCCGCTCGGCGGCCAGCGCGGTGGTCGGGCCCCGGCGGGCGGGGGTGTGCGCCACCAGGTCGTCCCAGCGGGCGGACGGGGCGGCGGCGCCGGGTCCCGCGGCCGCTTCGAGGGCACCTGGTCCCACGGGCCCGGGCGGGAGCCCGGCGGGGCCGCCTGGGCCGCCTGGGCCGGCGGGACCGGTGCGGGGCGTGACCGCGGGCCGGCCGCCGGCCGGGGCGACACCGTACGGATCGGCTATCTGCCCCGGGGGGACCGCGCGGGGCGGTGAACCGTCGTCCTCGGGGGCCGGGCGGGCTCCGGGCAGCGCCGTACGACCGCCCTGCTGGGCCTCCTGCACCCGGGCGGCGGCACGGGTGCCCGCCCGGTACGCGGCGATGGCACCCGCCCGGGCGGCGCGCACGTCTCCCGCGCTGTCGAGTGCCTTGGGGGCCGCGGCGGGGGTGAGACCGCCCGGACCGGTGGGGCCGCCGCCGGTCAGCCGGCCGGCCCGCGCCTCGATGGCGGCCCGGCGCGCGGCCTCGGGGTCGGGACCGGGGCCGGGGCCGGGGGCGGGACCGGGGCCGGGTTCGCGGGCGAAACCGGGCGGCCAGGACGGGCCGCGTCCTGCCTCCGGTGCCGGTGCCAGGGCCTCGCGGGCGCCGCCCTCGGTGGCCGGCTCCGGTTCCGGGGCGGGCACCGGGTCGTAGCCGCACAGTGCCTCCTCGGCCGCGCCGACCGCGAGACCGGTCAGCATGACCCGGCCGTCGTCGCAGACGAGCACCGTGCGCGCGGTGATGTTGCGGTGCACCCAGCCGTGGGAGTGCAGCACCCGCAGGGCCGTCAGCACCTCGGAGGCGACCTCCGCCGCCCGGTAGGGGGACAGCGGCTTCTCGGCGAGCAGGGCGGCCAGCGGGCGGGCGGCCACGAGTTCGCTGACGATCCACAGCGAACCGCCCTCCGCGAACACGTCGAAGACCTGGTCCAGGCGCGGATGGTCGGGGATGGCGGCCGCCGCCTGTGCGGCCTCGACCGCGCGCCGCACCACCGGGTCGGCGGGCCGCCGGGTGCCGGCGCGCGCGGCCCCGTGTCCGGGACCGCCTCGCCGTGCGCTGCCGTCACGGGCGGTGAACCCGTCGGGCAGTCCCTCGGCGTCGAGCACCTCGGCCTCGACGACCTCCGGCAGGGGGACCTGCCTGACCAGGACCTCCTGCCCGCTGTAGGTGTCGAAGGCGCGGGTCTCGGTCAGTTCGTACTCGTCGGAGGGGGGCAGCGGCAGGCGGTAGCGGTCGGCGAGAACCCGTCCCGCATAGTCGTCCACGATGCCTCCCCCGGTTCTACGGTCGGTCAGTTCCGTTCGCCGTGCGGGCCGTTCCGGCTTCGTACGGTCCGCAAGCACTCACGATACGTGCCGGAGGCAACCCGCAGAGAGGGGATGTCCACATCCGGCTGCCCTTTCCGGGAACCCCGCGCGGTCAGGACTTCGGCCGGAAGGTCTCGGTCAGCGTCCGCCAGGTGTTCTTGCGCAGGTCGCTGTCCCACTGGCCGGCCTTGGCCGTGTACATCAGCCCGTACCCGAGCCGGTCGTTGACCACGGTCCCGCGGTCGATGGACCGGAACGTGGTCCCGTCCGCCACGTAGGTGAACTCCCAGTCGGCCGTCTTCCAGCCCCGGTACTCCACGGCCTCGATGCCGATCCGCCGGTACTGGGAGCGCACCATGCTGCGCTCCTGGTTCTTCCAGTCCGCGACCGGGTCGTCCTTGGGGGTGGTCGTCCAGCCGATGAGCAGCTTCTGCCCGTCGGGCCCGGTGAACCGGTCCCCGGCCGCTCCGGAGGACTGGAACTTCCAGCCCTCGGGCAGTCCGATGGAATACCCCTGGCTCCCCTTGTGCGTCTGCTTCTCCGTCGTGGCGCCGCCGTCCCCGGCGGAGCCGCCGGTCTCACCGGCGCCCGGGGCCGGCGTGCCCGTGCCCGACCCCGTCTCCGTGGCCGACGGCCCGCTGCCCTGCCCGTCGGTGCGGGTGCCGCCGCTTTCGTCGTTCTTGGTGTCGGCGCCCGGTTCCCGGGAGGCGGCGGTCCGGTCGGCACCGCCCTTCGCGCCCTGGCCGCCCTCGTCGTCACCGCCGCTGAGCACGACGGCCAGGACGACGCCGAGGACGACGAGGACCGCGACCACCGCGATGGCGACCAGGGTCCGCCGCGGCACCACGTCGGTGAGCGACGCCCTCGGCGCGGGCCGGGCCGGCAGGTCCGGCGGCGTCATCACGGGCCAGCCGGAGCTGCGCCCGCCGGTGCCCGGCTGCTGCCGCGCGGCACCCTGCGCGCCCGGCGCGGCCGCCGCTGCCGCAGCGCCGGTGGCGGGCGCGGCGGAGGAGTCCGCCGGGTCCGCCGCGGACGCGGGGCTGCCGGTGGCCGGCCCGGACTCCGCAGCGCCGGTGCCGTTGCCGGACTTGGCGCGGGCCGCCGCGGCGGCGCCCGCCGAGCCCGCCGCCACCGCGGCCTTGCGCACGGAACGCAGCGCGCCCCGCAGCTTCTCCCCCGCCTCCTCGCCCCGCTTGCCCCCGGTGTCGCGTTCGCCGGGCTGCTCGGGCAGCGGTACGACCTTGGTGGCGTCCGCCGGTTCCTGCTCGGTCTCCTGGTGGTCGGGCGCGTTGACGATGGCGCTCAGCAGGACGCGGGCGCCGCGGTCGTCGAGCCGCTGGGCGGGGTCCTTGGTGAGCAGTCCGTGGATGACGTCCCGGAGCGGTCCCGCGTTCTTCGGCTCCTCCAGCGGTTCGGTCATCACCGCCGTGAGCGTCGCGATGGCGGAGCCCTTGTCGTACGGCGGTGTGCCCTCCACCGAGGCGTAGAGCAGCCCGCCGAGCGACCAGAGGTCGGCGGCCGGCCCGGGCTTGTGTCCGCGCGCCCGCTCCGGGGAGATGTAGGAGGGCGCGCCGACCAGCATGCCGGTGGAGGTGATGGAGGGGTCGCCCTCGACCTGGGCGATGCCGAAGTCGGTGAGGACGACGCGGCCGTCCTCGGCGATCAGCACGTTGGACGGCTTCACGTCACGGTGCAGGATGCCCTCGCGGTGCGCGGAACGCAGCACGTCGAGCACGGCGAGGCCGACCTCGGCGGCGCGCCGCGGCTCCAGCAGGCCGTCCTCCCGGATGACCTCGGCGAGGGACTTGCCCTCGACGAGCTCCATGACGATCCAGGGCCGGTCGTCCTCCTGCACCACGTCGTAGACGGTCACGGCGCTGGTGTTGCGGATCCGCGCGATCGCCTTGGCCTCGCGCAGTGTCCGCGTGATCAGCCGCCGCTTCTCCTCCTCGTCGATGCTCGACGGGAAGCGGAGCTCCTTGACGGCGACGGTCCTCCCCAGGGTTTCGTCCTGGGCACGCCACACCGTCCCCATGCCGCCGCGGCCGAGCACGTCTCCCAGCCGGTACCGCCCGGCGAGGAGACGTGCGCTCTTGTCCTGACGGGATGTCCCCGCCCGCTCCGCCTCCGACATGCGTCCCCTCATGCAACCCGCCCTGACAGAGCCTTCATTGTCCCTCACCCGACAAGTGCCCGACGCCCAGGGTGCCCCTGTCCGCGCGCCGGACGCCTCGCGTACGGAACCCGGCCGGGGGGCGCGTGCCCCGGCCCTGCATGATGGCCTCCCCGACAGGAAGGACCCGGGATGCCGCCGCTTCGGACCCTACTGGCCCTTCCTGTGGCCCTGGCCCTGCTCGCCCTGGCCCCTGCCGCTTCCCCGGCTCCCGCCGTCCCGTCCGCCGCTGCTCTCCTTCCGGTGCTGGTCACGCGGGGTGGTGCCCCTGCCGCGGCCCTGCTGGCCTCGGACGTGACGGGCCGGCGCCATGCCCGATCGGGTTCCGGAATCGGCCGCGCGGACCACTTCCGTGCCGGGAGCATCACCAAGACGTTCCTCGCCACGGTGGTGCTGCAACTGGCCGAGGAAGGGCGCCTGTCGCTGTCCGACTCCGTGGAGCGGCATCTGCCCGGTCTGGTGCGGGGAGCCGGCAACGACGGCCGCGCGCTGACCCTGCGCTCCCTGCTCACCCACACGAGCGGTCTGCACGACTTCGCCACGGACACCCGGGGCACCGTCGCGGTGACGCCCCTTCAGGCCGTACGCATCGCGCTCACCCACCCTCCGGCCGCATCCGGCCGCTTCGCCTACTCGAACACCAACTACGTCCTGCTCGGCCTGGTCGTCGAACAGGTCACCGGCCGCTCGTACGCCGACGAGACCGAGCGCCGTGTCCTCACTCCCCTGGGTCTGACGGGTACCTCCTTCCCGGGCTCCCTCACCTCACTGCCGCGTCCGCACGGCCGCTCCTACGCCGCCGACGGAACCGACGTCACCCGCCTCGACCCGCGGGTGGCCGGCGCCGCGGGCGAGTTGGTGACCACGCTCGCCGATCTGGACCGCTTCTACGCGGCCCTGCTCGGCGGTGAACTGCTGCCCCCGCGCCGGATGCGCGAGATGCTCGGCACCCGCACCGCACACGGCTCGTACGGCATGGGGCTGTTCCCTGTGACGCTTCCGTGCGGCACCACGGTGTGGGGACACAACGGCCGCATCTCCGGCAGCTACGTGCGCACCGCGGCCACGGCCGACGGCCGGCACGTCGTCACCTTCCGGGTGAACACGGACGCGATCGCGGACCCCGGTCTCGAGTCCGCGGTACTCGCGGCCGAGTTCTGCCCTCGCACCTTCTGGAACGACCGGGTTCCGAACGAAGATCCCGGTTTCCGCCACCCGTTCGAGTGATGCGAGGCGGCCGCCACCCCGAGGGACACGGGTGCGGCCGCCAGGACCACCGACGGCATGCCCACGGACAGCAGCGGGCACGGAGGTCACGGCCACCACGGACGGCACGGCGCCGGCGGGGGGCCGGTCACCGGGGTACGACGTCCGGTGCGCCCAGCCGCGCCGCGTCCGCCGTCAGGTCGTCGGGCTGCCGCTGGGACTCGCGTTCGGCCTCCACCCGCTTCTCGTAGTGCTCCACCTCGCGCGCGATCTGACCCTCGTCCCAGCCGAGGACCGGCGCCATCAGCTCGGCGGCCTCACGGGCGCAGCGCGTGCCCCGGTCGAACGTCTCGATCGAGATGCGGGTGCGCCGGGTCAGCGCGTCGTCCAGGTGACGTGCGCCCTCGTGCGAGGCGGCGTAGGTGATCTCGGCGCGCAGGTAGTCGTCGGCCGACTTCAGGGGCTCGCCGAGCGAGGGGTCGGCGGCTATGAGGTCCAGGACCTCCTCCGCCATCGTGCCGTACCGCTGCAGCAGGTGTTCCACCCGTACCTGGTGCAGTCCGGTGCGCGCGGCCGTCCGTGCCCGCGCGTTCCACAGCGCGTGGAATCCGTCCGCGCCGACCAGCGGCGTCTCCTCGGTGACGCAGCCGGCGACCCGCACGTCGAGTCCGTGCACCGCCGCGTCCACCGCGTCCTTGGCCATCACCCGGTACGTCGTGTACTTGCCGCCCGCCACCACGACCAGGCCGGGCACCGGGTGGGCCACGGTGTGCTCGCGGGACAGCTTGCTCGTGGCGTCCGACTCGCCGGAGAGGAGCGGCCGCAGGCCCGCGTACACGCCCTCGACGTCGTCCCGGGTCAGCGGCACCGCGAGTACCGAGTTCACGTGTTCGAGCAGGTAGTCGATGTCCGCGCTGGACGCGGCCGGGTGCGCCTTGTCGAGGTCCCAGTCGGTGTCCGTCGTGCCGACTATCCAGTGCCGGCCCCAGGGGATGACGAACAGGACGGACTTCTCGGTGCGCAGGATGAGCCCGGTCGTGGAGTGGATGCGGTCCTTGGGGACGACCAGGTGGATGCCCTTGGAGGCCCGTACGTGGAACTGTCCCCGCTCGCCGACCATCGCCTGGGTGTCGTCGGTCCACACGCCGGTGGCGTTGACGACCTGTTTGGCGCGGACCTCGTACTCGCCGCCGCCCTCGACGTCCCGCACCCGGGCCCCGACGACCCGTTCGCCCTCGCGCAGGAAGCCGGTCACCCGGGCGCCGTTGGCGGTCCTCGCGCCGTACGCCGCTGCCGTGCGGACGAGGTTCGTCACGAAACGGGCGTCGTCCATCTGGGCGTCGTAGTACTGCAGGGCGCCGACCAGGGCGTCCTTCTTCAGGCAGGGGGCGACGCGCAGGGCGTGACGGCGGCTCAGGTGCCGGTGCACGGGCAGTCCCCGGCCGTGTCCGCGGGCCGTCGCCATGGTGTCGTAGAGCGCGACGCCCGCTCCGGCGTACAGCCGCTCCCACCCCTTGTGCTGCAACGGGTACAGGAAGGGCACCGGCCGCACGAGGTGCGGAGCCAGCCGCTCCAGGAGCAGGCCGCGCTCCTTCAGCGCCTCCCGGACGAGCGCGAAGTCGAGCATCTCCAGGTAGCGCAGGCCACCGTGGATCAGCTTGCTGGACCGGCTGGAGGTGCCCGAGGCCCAGTCACGCGCCTCGACCAGGCCCGTGGTCAGGCCGCGTGTCGCGGCGTCGAGGGCCGTGCCCGCGCCGACCACTCCGCCGCCCACCACCAGCACGTCCAGCTCGTGCTCCGCCATGGACGCGAGTGATTCGGCGCGCTGCGCCGGCCCCAGTGTGGCTGTCCTCACGCTGCCTCCCGCTGTCGGTCGCATCGGCCTCACCCACGGGGCGAAGCCCGGCCCCCCACCCTCATGCCCAAATTCTGACCGGCTTGCCCGACTTCAGCCACCACGCGCTCCGCCTGTGGACAACACCTGCGGAACGACTCACCGAAAACCAACCGATCAATCCCACATATCGGTCATATTTACTCCTAGTCTGACATTGCGCTCGCCTCTCCGGTCCACAGCGATTGCGCACCTGTCGCACTCCGGATATTGGGAAGGACGGCCCACGCCATGCCCGCAGATCTCGCCGTCATCGGACTCGGCCCGTACGGCCTGCCCCTGGCCCAGGCCGCCGTCGCCGCCGGCATCCCCACCATCGGTTACCGGACCGGTCCCGAGCCCGGCTCCCTCAGCGCGGCCGAGCAGCGCCGCATGCTCGCGCAGGGCTTCCGCACCACCGCCAACCCGGCCGAGCTGGGCCGCGTGCGCACCGCCGTCATCTGCGCGCCGACCCCGCCGGGCGCGGACGGCGGGCTGGACCTGAGCCAGGTGGAGACGGCGGCCCGGACGCTGGCCGCGCGGCTGCGCCCGCACACCACGGTGATCCTGGAGTCCCCCGTGCCCCCGGGGACGACGGAGGGGCCGCTGCTGCGCCTGCTCGAGTCGGGTTCGGGGCTGCGCGCGGGGCGCGACTTCCACCTCGCGCACTCCCCCAGCCGCGTCGACCCCGGCAACCGCGACTTCTCCCCCGCCAACACCCCGAAGGTCATCGGGGGCCTCACCCCGGCCTGCACCGAGTCGGCCGCCGCCTTCTACGGCCGGCTCACCGACAAGGTGGTGCGCGCCCGGGGCACCCGTGAGGCGGAGACGGTGCAGCTCCTGGAGACCAACTTCCGGCACGTCAACATCGCCCTCGTCAACGAGATGGCCGCCCTCTGCCACGACCTGGGCATCGACCTGTGGGACGTGCTGCGCTGCGCGGAGACCAAACCCTTCGGTTTCCACGCCTTCCGCCCCGGTCCCGGCGTCGGCGGCCACGCCGTCCCGCAGGACCTCACCGCCCACGCGGGCCGCACCCTGCGCATGGCGGAACTGGCCCAGGAGGTCAACGGCCGCATGCCGCGCTACGTCGTCCAGCGCGCCGCCGCCCTCCTCAACGAGCACGGCAAGTCGGCGCGGGGCGCCCGCGTGCTGCTCCTCGGCGTCACCTACAAGGCGGACCTCGCCGATCAGCAGGGCAGTCCCGCGCACGAGATCGCGGTCCGGCTGATGGAGCTCGGCGCCTCGGTCAGCTACCACGACCCGCACGTCCCCTCCTGGAACGTCCTCGACCGGCCCGTCCCCCGCGCGGACTCCCTCTACGAGGCCGCCGCCGACGCCGACCTGACGATCCTCCTCCAGCAGCACCGCACGTACGACCTCCAGGGCCTGTCGGTGAAGGCCCAGCTGCTGCTGGACACACGGGGGGCGACACCCACGGGGGCGGCGCACCGGTTGTAGGAGGGCGCGCAGCGGGGCACGCACGCCCCACCCGACACGCGGAAGGGGCCGGTCACCCACCAGGTGACCGGCCCCTTCCGTGCCGTACCGAAGTCCGTGCGGACCTCTACCGCCGGTGCTGCGAGTCCCCCACCGTCACCTCGACGCGCTGGAACTCCTTCAGCTCGCTGTAGCCGGTCGTGGACATCGCGCGGCGCAGGGCGCCGAAGAGGTTCATCGAGCCGTCGGGGTTGTGGGACGGACCGGTGAGGATCTCCTCCAGCGTGCCGACCGTGCCGAGGTCGACCTTCTTGCCGCGCGGCAGCTCCTCGTTGACGGCCTCCATGCCCCAGTGGTTGCCCCGGCCCGGCGCGTCCGTGGCGCGGGCCAGCGGGGAGCCCATCATCACGGAGTCCGCGCCGCAGGCGATCGCCTTGGGCAGGTCGCCGGACCAGCCGACCCCGCCGTCCGCGATGACGTGCACGTACCGGCCGCCGGACTCGTCCATGTAGTCGCGGCGGGCGGCGGCCACGTCGGCGACCGCGGTGGCCATCGGCACCTGGATGCCCAGCACGTTGCGCGTGGTGTGCGCGGCGCCGCCGCCGAAGCCGACGAGGACGCCCGCCGCTCCGGTGCGCATGAGGTGCAGGGCGGCCGTGTAGGTGGCGCAGCCGCCGACGATCACCGGCACGTCGAGTTCGTAGATGAACTGCTTCAGGTTCAGCGGCTCGTGCGAGCCGGAGACGTGCTCGGCGGACACGGTCGTACCGCGGATGACGAAGATGTCCACGCCGGCGTCGACCACGGCCTTGGAGAACTGGGCGGTGCGCTGCGGGGAGAGCGCGGCGGCGGTGACCACGCCCGAGTCGCGCACCTCCTTGATGCGCTGCCCGATCAGCTCCTCCTTGATGGGAGCGGCGTAGATCTCCTGGAGGCGGCGGGTGGCGGCCTCGGCGGGCAGGCCGACGATCTCGTCCAGCAGCGGCTGCGGGTCCTCGTAGCGCGTCCACAGGCCCTCGAGGTTCAGCACGCCGAGGCCGCCGAGCTCACCGATGCGGATCGCCGTGGCCGGCGAGACGACCGAGTCCATGGGAGCGGCCAGGAACGGCAGCTCGAAGCGGTAGGCGTCGATCTGCCAGGCGATCGAGACCTCCTTCGGGTCCCGCGTACGGCGGCTGGGGACGACGGCGATGTCGTCGAAGGCGTACGCCCGGCGGCCGCGCTTGCCGCGCCCGATCTCGATCTCAGTCACGTCTGTGGCCTTTCCCTGATGCGTTGCAGCGCCTTCCAGTATCCCCGACGGACACGCCGAGGGCGGCCCCGGAGGTGTCCGGGACCGCCCAGGAAGGCGCTCTGACTACTTGCGGCTGTAGTTCGGTGCCTCGACCGTCATCTGGATGTCGTGCGGGTGGCTCTCCTTGAGGCCCGCGGAGGTGATCCGCACGAAGCGGCCGTTGTCCTGGAGCTCCGGCACGGTGCGTCCGCCGACGTAGAACATCGACTGGCGCAGGCCGCCGACGAGCTGGTGGACGACCGAGGAGAGCGGGCCGCGGTAGGGCACCTGGCCCTCGATGCCCTCGGGCACGAGCTGCTCGTCGGAGGCGACGCCCTCCTGGAAGTAGCGGTCCTTGGAGAACGACCGGCGGTCGCCGCGCGTCTGCATGGCGCCGAGCGATCCCATGCCGCGGTACGACTTGAACTGCTTGCCGTTGATGAACATCAGCTCGCCCGGGGACTCCTCGCAGCCCGCGAGGAGCGAGCCGAGCATCACGGTGTCGGCGCCCGCGACGAGGGCCTTGGCGATGTCGCCGGAGTACTGCAGACCGCCGTCGCCGATGACCGGGACACCGGCCTCCTTGGCGGCCAGCGCGGCCTCGTAGATCGCGGTGACCTGCGGGACGCCGACGCCGGCGACGACGCGCGTGGTGCAGATGGAGCCGGGGCCGACGCCGACCTTGATGCCGTCGCAGCCCGCGTCGACGAGGGCCTTGGCTCCGTCGCGGGTGGCGATGTTGCCGCCGATGACGTCGACGCCGGAGGAGTTCGACTTGATCTTGGCGACCATGTCGCCGACGAGCCGGGAGTGCCCGTGCGCGGTGTCGACGACGATGAAGTCGGCGCCCGCCTCGATGAGGGCCTGGGCGCGCTCGAAGGCGTCACCCGCGACACCGACCGCGGCGCCGACCAGGAGACGGCCCTCGGCGTCCTTGGCCGCGTTGGGGTACTTCTCGGCCTTCACGAAGTCCTTGACCGTGATGAGGCCCTTGAGGACGCCGTGGTCGTCGACCAGCGGAAGCTTCTCGATCTTGTGGCGGCGCAGCAGCTGCATGGCCTCCGGACCGGAGATGCCGACCTTGCCGGTGACCAGCGGCATCGGCGTCATGACCTCGCGCACCTGGCGGGAGCGGTCGGTCTCGAAGGCCATGTCACGGTTGGTGACGATGCCGAGCAGCTTCTTGTTGCCGTCGGTGACCGGGACGCCGCTGATGCGGAACTTGGCGCAGAGCGCGTCGGCCTCGGCGAGCGTGGCGTCCGGGTGGATGGTGATGGGGTCGGTGACCATGCCGGACTCGGAGCGCTTCACCAGGTCGACCTGGTTGGCCTGGTCCTCGATGGACAGGTTGCGGTGCAGGACACCGACGCCGCCCTGGCGGGCCATCGCGATCGCCATGCGGGACTCGGTCACCTTGTCCATGGCGGCGGACAGCAGCGGGATGTTGACCCGCACGTTGCGGGAGACGTACGAGGCGGTGTCGATCTGGTCGGGCGCCATGTCCGACGCGCCCGGCAGCAGCAGCACGTCGTCGTAGGTCAGCCCGAGTGTCGCGAATTTTCCGGGCACTCCGTCGACGTTGGCAGTCATGACACCTTCCCCAAATGGCCTTGATCGGTGCGGATGTCCATGCTAACGGGAAGCGGAGGTGTCTCATTCCACGGTTTCGCACGGCTCCCGGCTTCGTATGTTCGTACGGGAACGGATGCTCGTCCGTTCATGTGCCGAAGGGGCTGCGCGACGGCGGCGGTTACTGCTCCGCCAGGGCGCGCAGCCGGCTCAGCGCGCGGTGCTGCGCCACCCGGACGGCGCCGGGTGACATTCCCAACATCTGGCCGGTCTCCTCCGCGGTGAGCCCGACGGCGATGCGCAGCAGGATCAGCTCCCGCTGGTTCTCGGGGAGGCTGGCCAGCAGTTTCTTGGCCCATTCGGCGTCGCTGCTGAGCAGGGCGCGCTCCTCGGGGCCGAGGGAGTCGTCGGGGCGCTCGGGCATCTCGTCGGACGGCACGGCGGTGGAGCCGGGGTGCCGCATCGCCGCGCGCTGGAGGTCGGCGACCTTGTGGGAGGCGATGGCGAAGATGAACGCCTCGAAGGGCCGGCCGGTGTCCTTGTAGCGGGGCAGCGCGAGCAGCACCGCGACGCAGACCTCCTGGGCGAGGTCCTCGACGAAGTGCCGGGCGTCGCCGGGCAGCCGGGACAGACGGGTGCGGCAGTAGCGCAGGGCCAGGGGGTGGACGTGGGCGAGCAGGTCGTGTGTGGCCTGCTCGTCTCCGTCGACAGCGCGGTGGACGAGCGCACCGATCGCCCCTTGGGCCGTGCCCGCCTCGTCGTCGCGCATCGGTCCATGGTGCCTTGCGGACGTCTGGTCCGCGGCACCGTGTCCCTGGTTGTGCACCGAAGCGTTATGAGCAGGTGCGCCGGAACTCATACCCTGCGCCCTCCCCTTCCGCTCGACCGACTCGTCCCCGAGGAACTCCACACCTCAAGGATGCGCCATCCGCGACGAAACGAGCAGCGGGCACCTTCCGGCCACCGCGAACGCCCTGGTGAGGCGGGTTTTCGAGGCGGTTCGCGGCAGGCGCGCGGCCGGTGCCGCGCCCCGTCGTCCCGGCCCGCGCCGCGTCACCGCGCCGCGCGTGCCACACGGCACGCGTCCGGGGCCGGCGGCGGCAGCGCGCCGGGGGTCCGGGCGAGGGCGCCCAGGCGCTCGCCGCCGCGACCGTGCCCGCCGGCGGACCGACCCGCGCCGCCGCACACCGGACGGCGGCGCGCGCCCGACCCACCGCGGGCCCGCGGCACCCGGGTGTTACCGGTGTCGCACCCGCTCCGGTCGGGGGCCTCCGAGGGCACCCGCCCACCGGTTCGCGGGCGATCCCGTACGGCGCGTCCGGCCCGGCCCGAAGGACGGGCCCTAGCGCACCAGGCCCCATCGGAACCCAAGCGCCACCGCGTGGGCCCGGTCCGAGGCGCCGAGCTTCTTGAAGAGCCGTCGCGCGTGGGTCTTGACGGTGTCCTCGGAGAGGAACAGCTCGCGGCCGATCTCCGCGTTGGAGCGGCCGTGACTCATGCCTTCCAGGACCTGGATCTCACGCGCGGTGAGCGTCGGCGCGGCGCCCATCTCGGCGGAGCGCAGCCGCCGCGGGGCGAGCCGCCAGGTCGGGTCGGCGAGCGCCTGCGTGACCGTGGCGCGCAGCTCCGCGCGGGAGGCGTCCTTGTGCAGGTAGCCGCGCGCTCCGGCGGCCACCGCTAGCGCCACGCCGTCGAGGTCCTCGGCGACGGTGAGCATGATGATGCGCGCTCCCGGGTCGGCCGAGAGGAGCCGTCGGACCGTCTCGACGCCGCCCAGGCCGGGCATGCGTACGTCCATCAGAATCAGATCCGAGCGGTCGGCTCCCCAGCGGCGGAGGACTTCCTCGCCGTTGGCAGCCGTCGTCACGCGCTCGACACCGGGCACGGTCGCGACCGCGCGGCGGAGCGCCTCTCGGGCAAGCGGGGAGTCGTCGCAGACGAGGACGGAAGTCATGGCCGCCCTCCGCAGCTGATGCGCGTCACCTTGAGCCTCCAGGCTGGTACGAAATCGTCACCTGTGCGGTCGACCGTCTCGGACGCCTGCCCGAGCGCTTGTTCCTTCAACCGCCTCGCACTCTCAACGACGGTCACTCGAAAGAGTTACGGGGCCGTCTGCCATCTTCGGCACTCTACGTGAGGAGTTGCTCACGGTGCAGACATGCGCGACGGACCCCCGTACTTTCACCACAACCCATGCCCCATTCAGACCCTTTTCTTCCCCTTTGATGGTGTCCGGGGCTAGATTCGCAATGAGTCATATTTTCATCTCCTTGGATCGTAGTTGTACGGTCGTGGACACCGGATCCGCCCAGAACGGCTACAAGGGGTCACGCAATGGCAGATTTCTCCCGCCTTCCCGGACCGAACGCGGACCTGTGGGACTGGCAGCTCCTGGCCGCCTGCCGAGGGGTGGACAGCTCGTTGTTCTTCCACCCCGAGGGCGAACGTGGCGCGGCTCGGAGCGCTCGCGAGAACTCGGCCAAAGAGGTCTGCATGAGGTGCCCGGTGCGCGCCGAGTGCGCCGCGCACGCGCTGGCGGTTCGCGAACCGTACGGCGTGTGGGGCGGCCTGACCGAGGACGAGCGCGAAGAGCTGATGGGGCGGGCGCGCAACCGGCTGGTGTCGGCGTCGGCCGGCGGCGGACACAGCACCGCCTCGAACAACTGAAGGAACGTTTCTTCAACAACTGGGGCACGCACGCGTGCCCTTGTGCTTCTGCGCGTGCCGTCGCACCCCTCAGCGGGCCGCGGCCGCCGCCAGTTTCTCCAGCGTCGCGGCGACCGCGGGCACCTGGGCGAGATCCGGGAGGGTGAGCGCGACGATCTCCCGCCGCACGGCGGGTTCCAGCGCCACGGTGCGCACACCCCGGGGGCGGACGGACTCGACGGCGAGCTGGGGCAGGACCGCGACACCGAGGCCGGCGCCGACCAGTCCGGCGACCGCCGGGTAGTCGTCGGTCGCGAAATCGATGCGCGGGGTGAAACCGGCCGCCTCGCACACCTCCACCAGCTGGCCCCGGCAGCGCGGGCAGCCGGCGATCCAGGGTTCACCGGCCAGTTCGCCGATGGCGAGGGACTCGGCGCGGGCGAGCCGGTGCCGTTCCGGCAGGAGCCCCACGAGCCGGTCCGACAACAGCGGCCGTACGACCAGGTCGTCCCACTCCTCGACGCCCGCCGCGCCCTCGTACCGGAAGGCGAGGGCCACGTCGCAGTCCCCCTCGCGCAGCATCCGCACCGAGCGGGGCGGTTCGGCCTCCTCCAGGGAGACCCGTGTGCCCGGATGGGCGTCGCGCAGGGCGGCGAGGGCCGTGGGGACGAGGGTGGAGCTGCCGCTGGGGAAGGAGACGAGCCGGACCCGGCCCGCGCGCAGGCCGGCGATCGCGGCGACCTCCTCCTCGGCCGCGGTGAGCCCGGCGATGATCCCGGCGGCGTGCCGCACCAGCGCCTCGCCGGCCTGGGTCAGCCGCATCTCGCGGCCGGTGCGGACCAGCAGGGGCGTGCCGACCGAGGCCTCCAGGGCCTTCATCTGCTGACTCACGGCCGGCTGGGTGCAGCCCAGGTCGCGGGCCGCCGCGGAGAAGGAACCGGTGGCGGCCACGGCGCGCAGCACGCGGAGATGACGGGCTTCGATCACACTCCAAGGATAAGCGACCCTTTGATGCCGCGGTCGATAATGCGTCGACGCTTTGGTACGGATCGCCTACCGTGCGCCCATGAAGCTTCTCTCTGTGAATCTGGGCCGCCCCCGGGCCGTGCCCTACACGGATCAGCCCGACGGTGTGACGGGCATCGACAAGCGGCCGGTGACCGGGCCGGTACGGGTGGAGGCCCCCGGCGCCAAGGGGGTCGGGGGCAGCGGGCTGGCCGGGGACGCGGTGTGCGAGACCAGGCACCACGGCGGTGACGACCAGGCCGTCTACGCCGTGGCCCGGGAGGACCTCGACGAGTGGGAGCGCACGCTGGGACGCCCGCTGCCGCACGGCTCCTTCGGCGAGAACCTCACCACGGAGGGGATCGACGTGTCCGGCGCCCTGATCGGCGAGCGCTGGGCCGTCGGTGGCGACGTGGTGCTGGAGGTCACCAGCGGGCGCATTCCCTGCCGCACCTTCCAGGGCCATCTGGGTGAGAAGGGCTGGGTGAAACGGTTCACGCGGCGGGGCGCGCCGGGCGCGTACCTGAGGGTGATCCGGCCCGGGGAGATACGGGCGGGCGACGCCGTGCGGATCGTCCACCGCCCGGACCACGAGGTGACGGTCGCCCTGCAGTTCCGCGCGGTGACCACGGAACGGACGCTGCTGCCCCGCCTCCTCGCCGCAGGCCCGGCGCTGCACCCGGAGGCGCTCGCGACGGCACGGACGTACCTGGAGAAGTACGGCGCGGAGCAGCCGGGCTGACGGCTCGTCATGCCCGCTGCCGTCATCGGCGGTCCGGGCACGCCCCCCCGGACGGAGGGCGTGACGGGCCGGGCGCCGTACGGCTCCTAGGGGTGAACCCCGGAGTCCGGGCGGGGGTTCGCTCAGGGGCGGGTGGGGGCAGTTCCCTGAGGTGTCGCGGTCCGCGCCCGACGACGCTCGGGTCATGCCCACTCCCGTCTCCCACAGCACGGCGCCGGCCGGGGAGGACCCGTCCGGTGCGCCCCGTCGTCCCGTCCGCTGGAAGCGCCTTCTCGTCCTCCTGGGATCGGTGGTCACCACGCTCGTGGTGGCGATCGGCGCCCTGTTCACCTGGCTGTGGACCGACGCGAAGGTCAGCACGGTGGGCCAGGAGGCGTTCGACAACGTCCTGGCGATACCGCCGGTGGCCGGGTCGACCGTGGACAAGGACGGGACGCGGGTCTTCGACCTGCGCATGCGGGCGGGCCGGACCGAATTCCGTGACGGCGTGCACACGCCGACGTGGGGCTTCAACGGCTCCTATCTGGGGCCGACCCTGCGGGCGGAGCGCGGCGAGAAGGTCCGCGTGCGCGTCAGCAACGGCCTGGACGACGCGTCCACCGTGCACTGGCACGGGATGCACCTGCCGGCCCGCATGGACGGCGGCCCCCACCAGATGATCGAACCCGGGGACACCTGGACACCGCACTGGACGGTGGACCAGCCGGCGGCGACGCTCTGGTACCACCCCCATCCGCACGGCAGGACCGAGGAACATGTGCGCCGGGGCCTGGCAGGTCTGTTCCTCCTCGACGACGAGGAGTCGAGGGCGCTGCCCCTGCCCGACCGGTACGGCGTCGACGATCTGCCGGTCGTCGTCCAGGACGTGCGCTTCGACGGCGCGCGGCTGTCCGGCGACCGGGGACTGATGCAGAACGTGGGCTTCCTGGGCGACCGGACCATGGTCAACGGCACCCTGCGGCCGTACCGGCGGGTGGGGGACGAGCTGATACGGCTGCGGCTGCTCAACGCCTCCACCGCGCGCACCTACGACTTCGGGTTTCCGGACGGCCGTGGCTTCTCACTGATCGGCACGGACGGCGGCCTGCTGGAACGGCCGGCGGTGATGAAGCGGGTGCAGCTGTCGCCGGGTGAGCGGGCCGAGATCGTCGTCCGGGTCCGGCCGGGTGAACGGCTGATGCTCCGCAGCTTCCCCCAGGACGGCTACGGGGACGCCTGGCAGCGGCGGTTCGGTGGTGGTGACGACTCGTTCGACGTGCTGGAGCTGCGGGCGGACGACCGGCTGCGTCCGTCCCCCGCGATACCGGACCGGCTCGTCGCCTCGGAGCTGCCCGACGGAGAGGAGGCCGCACGCGGACGGCACTTCGACCTGAAGCTGTCCGGGGTGAACGGCCGGAAGATGGACATGGGACGGATCGACGAGACCGTCACGCGGGGCACGACGGAGGTCTGGACGGTACGCAACGCGAACGGCATGCCCCACAACTTTCATGTGCACGACGTGCAGTTCCGCGTCCTGGAGGTCGACGGGTCGCCCCCGCCGCCGGCACTGCGCGGCCCCAAGGACACGGTGTTCGTCCCCGCGGGCACCACGGTGAAGCTGGCCCTGCGGTTCACGGGACCGCCCGACCCGGAGGTGCCGTACATGTACCACTGCCACCTGCTGTACCACGAGGACCAAGGGATGATGGGGCAGTTCGTGGTCGTGGAGAAGGGCCGGTCGGCAGGCACCCCGCCGGACCACGGGCACCACGCGCGGGGGACGGATTACGGCTCCGCCCGACGGGCGCTCGGCCCGGGAGGCGGACACTGAGCGGACGCCTCCCCTCCGGGTAACTACTCTTGCGCCATGACAACGGCTCTGATTACGGGATCGACGGCTGGGATCGGTGCCGCGTTCGCGCGGCGGCTGGCGGCCGACGGACATGACCTGGTGCTGGTGGCCCGCGACACGGGCCGGCTGCGGGAACAGGCCACCGAGTTGCACGACCGCCACGGCATCGAGGCGGAGGTGCTGACCGCCGACCTGGCGCGGGACAAGGGCATCGAGGCGGTGGCCGACCGGCTCGGCAGCCGCAAGAACCCCGTCGACCTGCTGATCAACAACGCCGGTTTCGGCAACAAGGGCCGCTACCTCGAGGTCCCCATGAGTGACGAGCTGCGGATGCTCAAGGTGCACTGCGAGGCGGTGCTCCGGCTGACGTCGGCGGCGGTGGAGACGATGCGGGAGCGGGGGCGCGGAGGTGTTGTGAACGTCGCCTCGACCGCCGCGTTCGTGCCGCGCGGGACGTACGGGGCGTCCAAGGCGTGGGTCGTGCAGTTCACGCAGGGCGCGGCCGTGGATCTCGCGGGCCACGGCGTGCGTCTGATGGCGCTGTGCCCCGGCTTCGTGCGCACCGAGTTCCACGAGCGGGCCGGGATGGGTACGGACAACATCCCCGGCTGGATGTGGCTGGACGCGGACAAGGTCGCCTCGGCGGCGCTCGCGGACCTGGCCCGGGGCAAGACGCTGTCGATCCCGGACCCCCGGTACAAGGCGCTGATGGGGGCGGCGAAGCTGGTCCCGCGCGGGCTGCTGGGCGGGCTCTCCTCGCGGACGGGACGGAAGTACGGTCCCCGGTAGGCCCCCGGCGCCACCGCTCCTTTCTGCCGTGCGGCCACGGCGGGACGCGGACCGCTCCCCGGAGGAAAATGGAGGGGACAGGACACCCGGACCCGAGACACCCGGCCCCCCGGGGTGCCGGAGGTGGCGACGTCATGACCTTCATACAGCTCATCGACTGCCAAACGGACCGGTTCGAGGAGATGGACCGGCTCATGGACCAGTGGGTCGAGCAGACCAAGGGGAAGCGGACGGCGACGCACGCGGTGGTCGGCAAGGACCGCTCGAACACCTCGCACGTCGTCGAGATCGTGGAGTTCCCGTCGTACGAGGACGCGATGCGGAACTCACAGCTCCCGGAGACCGATCGGATCTTCCGGGAGATGGTGGCGCTCTGTGACGAGATGCCCACGTTCACGGACCTGGACGTGGTGCGCGACGCCCGGCTGAACACGGACTCCGTGCGTCGCTTCTTCGACGTGCTGACCACCGCGGAGGACCTGTCTCCGATGGCGGGTCTGGTCGAGGAGCACTACCACGACCACGACCCGGCGAACGAGCAGGACGTCATCGGCCTCGACCACCTCCGGCGCGAGATGGACGTGTGGCGCGGCGGCTTCGACTTCTCGTTCCGTATCGAGGACCAGTTCGCCCAGGACGACCGGGTGTGCACCCGGTGGAGCTGGGAGGGCACCCACAAGGGCGACTTCCTGGGCATCCCGGCCACCGGGAAGAAGGTCGCCATGACCGGCACGACCATCTTCCGCTTCGGTGACACCGGGAAGATCGTCGAGGGCTGGTGGCAGTACGACCGGCTGGGGCTGATGGCGCAGCTGGGGGCACTGGAGCCGACGGAACTCTGAGCCGCCGGGGCGGTCAGCGCACCTTGGCGGCGATGGTGTGCGCGCACACCAGGGACTCGGTGTTCGTGGTGTCCACCTCCAGGTCGTAGACGACGCCCTCGTGCACGGCGTCCGCCTGCTGGGCGGCCATCCCCCGGATCCGGTCGCCCCGCGCGGTCTCCCGCCCCGCGGCGACGGCACTGTCGCACCGGACACCGACCCACAGCACGCCCACCTCGCCCACCTGGCCGAGAGCCTCCTGCCACCGCCGCTGGGACGCGGCCCCGCCGAGGAACACGTCGTCGACGACGATCCGGGCGCCCGCGCGGGCCATCGCCACGATGCCCTCGGTCCAGGCCGCCTCCAGCGCCCGGAACTCCGCTCCGACGTTCACCGTGCCGTCCGCCGCGATGTCGAGCCCCGCGTCGGAGGCCTGAAGCTTCGCGGGCAGCGCGTCGACGAACGAGTCCACCCCGAACGCCAGCCACGGCTCCGGCAGGACGTCTTGCAGACACCGCACGATCCCGGTCTTCCCGGAGCTGGACCCGCCATTGAGAATGATCATCCGCGTCGTCACGGCGTCAGGGTAACCGCGGCTCACCGATCGCCCCGGAGGTGGTCGCGGAGCTCGTCGCCGCAGTCGTCCCCGGTGCCGGCCCGTATTCGGGACTGACGGTCTCTCGGGCTGCGGGTCCGGTGCCGTGTCGGCTTGGACATCCAGGCATCCTACGAGCGCCACGACGGACTGTCCCTGCGGTCACAGCGCACCAGCGCGGCGAGTGGCGCGCCCTTGGGGCGGGAGTGAGGGGCGGTGGGGAGCATCAACGGCTCCCCACCGCCCCTCGTTCTCGTCTCAGGCGTCTGCGGCCATCCGCACGAACGCCGTCCACTGAGCGGACGGCACGTTGAGGATCGCCACGTCCGGGCGCTTGGAGTCACGGATCAGGACTACCGAACCAGCGTCCGCGACCTCGACACACTGGCCACCATCGCCAGCGCTGTAGCTGCTCTTCACCCAGGTCAACTGTGCTGCCTGATCGTCGTTGGCGTTCACAACTCTCCCAAGAGCTTCTCGATCCAGGCCAGCGACTCCCTAGGGGTCATCGCTTGCGCCCGCAGAACTCCGTACGTTGACTCGAACCCCTGGACCTTCGCTGGCGCCGTATGCAGGGCGCTGTTGCTCTGCACCTCCGTATACGCCATCCTCCGTTGTTGCCGCGTGAGGATCAACGTGAAGGGCCCAGCGACTCCGGCATGTTCATCGCGTCCGGTCGGCATCACCTGTAGCTCTACGTTGCGTTCATGTCCGACGAGCAACAGGTGCTCCAACTGGGCTCGCATGGCTTCCGCGCCCCCAAGGGGTCTACGCAGGACGGTCTCCTCGATCACGAAGCTCAGCAGCGGCTTGGGCCGCCGCACCAGCAACTTGTGCCGGTCCAAACGCGCCGACACCCGTTGCTCGATGGTCTCCGCATCAAGCAATGGCCGCCACATACTGAAGACCGCGCGTGCGTACTCCTCGCATTGCAGCAAGCCATTCACTACATGGGCGTCATAGGCGTGCAGTTCGGCGGCATCGGCTTCCAAGGCCGCGAACTCGCGGAAAAAACTCGGATACCGAGCCTTCGCCACCTCACCCTTCATCGCCACCAGCAGCCCTCGCCCGCCCACCTCCCGGTCCACCGCGTCCACCAGCTCCGGACGGGGAATCCGCCGTCCCTGCTCCACCGCCGCGATCAGGGCCTCGCCGTACCCGACCCGCTCCCCCAACTGCGCCTGCGTCAGCCCCGCGGCCTCCCGCAGCAGCTTCATCTGGCGGCCGAAGCAGCGCAGGAACTCCCCGTTGGAATCGGCGCCCGCGCCGCCCTCCACGCCCGCGCCCGAGTCCTCTCCCGGCTCCATCGCACCCGCCCCCTCAGCACATCCGTCCACCGGTCACCGGTGCTCGCACCGTAGGACAGCCGCGAAACAACCATGCTCGGCACGGGGCAAGTTAGGGCTTACGAGTGAACCCCCTCACGACGCGGGCCTGCCGGTCCCGTTCCCCGACGACTTCGACAACAGCTCCTTCCTCAGTACGCACCCCGGCCGTCTGGACATCACCAGCGGCGGTCACACGCACACCGCCACGATCACCGTCGAGGTGTGGGACGGGCCGCCGCCACAGGAGGACCCGGCGGGCTGGGACGAGCGGGCCGAGGCCGCCGCACTGTCGGAGGGCGAGGGCACCGGTCACGGGGTGGAGCGTTACCTCATCCGGTTCTGGCCCGCCGGTGCGTGAGGGAGCAGTACCGCGGCGGGAACGGAGGCGCTCCGCTCCCGCCCACGCACCGCTGCTGATCCCGATCGAGTCCACGCCACCGCATGCCCGGGGTCGCCCCGACAGGCCCGACACCATCACCCACCGCCCCGACAGAGCACCGCCGTGGGGCCGTCGCTCCTGGTAGGGGGCGGGGTGAGCGCGGGATCTTCGGGGCATGACCACTTCCCCCCGCCAGGAGCGGCGGTCCGCGCTGCCGCTCCCGCTCGCCCATCAGTCGGTGTTCTCGTTCCGCTTCACCGCGTCCCCGCGCGGTGCCCGGCTCGCCCGTCGGCTCGCGTCCTGCCAGATGGACGCCTGGGGCTGGCGCTACGGCACACAGGCGCACGACTCCGTCGAGCTGATCACGGCCGAGCTGACCGCCAACGCCGTGACCCACGGCCGGGTCCCCGGCAGGGACGCCGAGCTGCGGCTGAGCAGGGAGGACGGCGGGTGTGTCCGCGTCGAGGTGAGCGACGCGCGGGGCGAGCGGCTGCCCGAGGCACGGGACGCCGGGAGCGAGGAGGACGGCGGGCGGGGGCTCCTCCTCGTCGCCGCCCTGGCCAAGGAGTGGGGGACCGCCCCGCGCCCCGGCGCCCCCGGCAAGACGGTGTGGGCCGTGGTGCCCACCGCGCCGGCCGTCACTGGTGGTACCGGGCCGTGAGGGCGCCGAGGCCCCGTCGGCTAGTCCCCGCCCCCGCCCCCGCCCCCGTCTCCGCCGCCACCGTCGCCGCCGCTGCTTCCGCCTCCGTCTCCGCCGTCGCCGCCGTCGCTGCCCCAGCCGTCGCCGCCGCCGGGTTCGTTGTCGTCGCGGTCCCGGCCGAGGTTGCTGAACCAGGGGCGGTCCCAGATGTCGTCGTCCGTGTCGCGGTGCGGACGGGTGGGGCGGAACCTGGCGGTGCCCGTGGTGTCGCCGAGGCCGAAGGAGACCGCGACCGCGTGGGCCATGACGGCGTCCAGGGGGTCGGGGCTCTCGTGGTGGACGTCGGCCAGCGGCAGCAGGAGGGTGCCGGGGGCGGGGGTCGTGCCGCGGGGCGGGCGGGTGAGGACGGCGACCCGGGTGCCGTCGCGCAGCAGCGACGAGCTCACCGCGTTCTCCCGGCGCAGGGTCCACTGCCGGTCGGGCAGGCGGATCTCGACCTTGCTCCTGGACTTGCGGAGCTTCCTCCGCAGCTCCAGCCGCGCCGTGGTGGCGCCGACGGTCAGGATCAGGCCACTGGCCCGGTCGGAGCTGTCGGGGAGGTAGCCGTGCGGTGCCCTGAGCCGGACGGCGGGGGCGTGCGGGCCCCAGACGTCCGCGCGGACCGAGCGGCGGTCCACGGCGACGGTCACCGTCCCGGCGGGGGCCGGCGCGTACCGGCGCGCGATCCAGAGGGGGACACCCTCCGCGTGCGCCCGCGCGGCGAGCGCGGCCACCTGGTCGGGTCCGCCGCACCGGCGTACCGCGAGCTCGCCCAGCGCACGGGCGAACTCGGCGGCCTGACGTGTCTTCAGGGGCCTGGTGGTGCCGGTCGCCCGGGTGACCGGCACGACGCCGCGGCCGGGGGGCAACGAGGCCAGGGGGCGTTCGCTGCCTCCGCCGCCGAGCCAGCACCCGCGCAGGAACGCTTCCGCCATGGCGGCGAGGTGCAGCTCGTCCAGCGGGGTCGTCCTGCCGCCTCGGCGCAGCGCGCCCTCGGTGAGTTCCACGGTCCGCGCGAGCGGGTTCCGGGACCTTTCCCCGTAGAGCACCTGATGCATCCCCGTCCCCCGTCCGGCTCGTGCTGTCGTGTGCTGAGACCGCGCCGGCCGGGGCGCGGTTCCGCCGTTCGGCCGCGAGCACGGGCGAGGGCCCGGTGCACCGTCCGGGCGGACGGTGCACCGGGCCCTCGCTCAGGCTCTGGCGACCTCGTGTCGTCAGTGGGCGTGGCCGTGGCCGTGGCCACCGGCGGCCGGCTCCTCCTCTTCCTTCTTCTCGACGACCAGGGTCTCGGTCGTGAGGAGCAGGGAGGCGATGGAGGCGGCGTTCTCCAGGGCGGAGCGGGTCACCTTGACCGGGTCGATGACGCCGGCCTTGACCAGGTCGCCGTACTCGCCGGTGGCGGCGTTGTAGCCGCTGCCCTTCTCGAGCTCGGCGACCTTGGAGACGATGACGTAGCCCTCGAGGCCGGCGTTCTCGGCGATCCAGCGCAGCGGCTCGACGGCGGCCTTGCGGACCACGGAGACACCGGTGGCCTCGTCGCCGGTCTTGTCGAGGTTGCCCTCGAGGACCTTGACGGCGTGGACCAGCGCGGAGCCACCACCGGAGACGATGCCCTCCTCGACCGCGGCGCGGGTCGCGGAGATGGCGTCCTCCAGACGGTGCTTCTTCTCCTTCAGCTCCACCTCGGTGGCGGCGCCGACCTTGATGACGCACACGCCGCCGGCGAGCTTCGCGAGGCGCTCCTGGAGCTTCTCGCGGTCCCAGTCGGAGTCGGTGGTCTCGATCTCGGCCTTGATCTGGCCGACGCGACCGGTCACGTCCTCCTTGTTGCCGCCACCGTCGACGATCGTGGTGTCGTCCTTGGTGACGGTGACGCGGCGGGCGGAGCCGAGCACGTCCAGGCCGACCTGGTCGAGCTTGAGGCCGACCTCTTCCGAGACGACCGTGGCGCCGGTGAGGACGGCCATGTCCTGGAGCATCGCCTTGCGGCGGTCACCGAAGCCGGGGGCCTTCACGGCGACCGCGTTGAAGGTGCCGCGGATCTTGTTGACGACGAGGGTCGACAGGGCCTCGCCCTCGACGTCCTCGGCGATGATCAGCAGCGGCTTGGAGGCGTTGGCCTGGATGACCTTCTCCAGCAGCGGCAGCAGCTCCGCGATGGAGGCGATCTTGCCCTGGGTGATCAGGATGTACGGGTCGTCGAGGACGGCCTCCATGCGCTCCTGGTCCGTCACGAAGTACGGCGACAGGTAGCCCTTGTCGAAGGCCATGCCCTCGGTGAAGTCCAGCTCCAGGCCGAAGGTGTTGGACTCCTCGACGGTGATGACACCGTCCTTGCCGACCTTGTCCATCGCCTCGGCGATGAGCTCGCCGACCTGCTGGTCCTGGGCGGACAGCGCGGCGACGGCGGCGATGTCGGACTTCTCGTCGATCGGGCGGGCCGAGGCGAGCAGGTCCTCGGAGACCGCGGCGACGGCGGCGTCGATGCCCTTCTTCAGGGCGGCCGGGGAAGCACCGGCGGCGACGTTCTTCAGGCCCTCGCGGACCAGCGCCTGGGCCAGCACGGTGGCGGTGGTGGTGCCGTCACCCGCGATGTCGTTGGTCTTGGTCGCCACCTCCTTCACCAGCTGCGCGCCGAGGTTCTCGTACGGGTCCTCGATCTCCACCTCGCGGGCGATCGTGACACCGTCGTTGGTGATGGTGGGGGCGCCGAACTTCTTGTCGATGACGACGTTGCGGCCCTTCGGACCGATCGTCACCTTCACCGTGTCGGCAAGCTTGTTGACGCCGCGCTCGAGGGCGCGACGGGCGTCCTCGTCGAACTTCAGGATCTTCGCCATGGCAGCGGGAGCCCTCTCGGAATTCTGGGTGAAATCACTGCGCCCCGGGCGCCCGGTCCTTGTCGGATGCTGGGGCCAGGGGCGCAGTGGTTCGAGCAAAAGTGCTTGCTACGAGGTCGGGTGGTCCGGGGTGACCCCCGGATCTCCCTTACTTCTCGATGATCGCGAGGACGTCGCGGGCCGAGAGGACGAGGTACTCCTCGCCGTTGTACTTGACCTCGGTGCCGCCGTACTTGCTGTACAGAACGACGTCGCCGACCTTCACGTCGAGCTCGACGCGCTTGCCGTCCTCGATGCGGCCCGGACCGATGGCCAGGACGACGCCCTCCTGGGGCTTCTCCTTGGCGGTGTCCGGAATGACCAGGCCCGAAGCCGTGGTCTGCTCGGCGTCGAGCGGCTGGACCACGATGCGGTCCTCGAGCGGCTTGATGGCAACCTTGGAGCTGGCGGTCGTCACGATCCGACCTCCCCCTTCGGAGATCTCACGGGGTTAACTGTCTGAGGTGGCGACCAGGTGGATCCGTCGTCGCGGGTGCCGGACCTGCCCGTCGCGTATTTGGCACTCTCCAGGGGGGAGTGCCAGACCCGAGACTATGACCGGGATTAGCACTCGGTCAAGCGGAGTGCCAATTGCCGTGCGGCGCGTCGGGGGTGGGGGGTGTGGTTCGCACCGGGTTGTGCGGCTCACGGCGTTGCGGTGACCGTCCCCGGGGGCTGCCGCCCCCGGGCCCCCGCTTCGGCCCTGGACGGGCCTCGTCCTCAAACGCCGGACGGGCTGGAAGGTGAGCGGCGTTCGCCGGTCGCCGCCGGAGGGGTGGAGGGCGGGGCGAGCTTCACGGTGGCCCGAGTCGGGGCGGAGGGCGGGGCGGGCTCCACGGTGGCCAGGGACGGGGTGGAGGGCGGGGCGGGGCCGTCGGGGGGTCCGGGGGGATCGGTGGGGCTCGGTGGTGGGGCGGTGCGGTCCGTGTGGTCCTCCAGTCGGCCGACTCGCAGTCCGCGCTGCCTCAGTTCCCCCAGCAGTCGTTCCGTGCGTTCCGCCAGGGACAGGGTCGGGGACTCGCCCGACGGTACGGAGACGATGTCGCCGGGATTCAGGTGGTGGGGGCCGTGGGTGTAGGTGAGGTGGCCGTCGGGTTCCAGGGTGACCCGCCACAGGACCACCGCCTCGATGCCGCAGTCGGCGGCGGCGCGCAGGGTGGTGGCGTCGTAGGTGCCGTAGGGCGGGCGGAAGAGGCGGGGGCGGACGCCGAAGCGGGAGGCGAGCTTGCGCTGCTGGCCGCAGATCTCGGCGCGCTGGCCGGCGTAGGGCAGGCCGCGCAGGGCGGGATGGTCGAGGGTGTGGTTCTGCAGGCTCGCGCCGACCGCGCGCAGGCGGGCGAAGTGGGCGTAGCCGGGTCCCACCACGCTGTCCGTCAGGAACATACTAACGGGGAGCCCGCGCTCGCGGACCAGCTCGATGAAGCGCGGGTCGCGTTCGGCGCCGTCGTCGTAGGTGAGGAAGACGACCCCGTCACGGGTGGGCACGTGGTCGAGGACGGGCGGGAGGGGGCCGGTCCCCGGCGCCGGACCGGATCCGGGCGCCCGGCCCGCCCCGTCCCCCGCCGCGTCCCCCGGCCCGCCCGACGGACCGCATCCGGCGATCACCGCCAGCAGGGCGCCGGCGCCCGCCAGCAGACGGGCCCTCAGCCCCCTCACAGGTAGTCCTCCAGGCGGGCGACCGCGTACCCCTCCGCCGTGACCTTGTCCAGGAAGCGGCGGACCATGTCCGGCATGGTGCCCTTCCAGTCGTCGCGGCCCCGGAAGTGGGTGAGGACGATGTCGCCGGGGTGCAGCGAGCGGTCCCACTCGCGGTACTCCCAGCGGTCGACGAAGACCTCCTCGTTCCAGAGGGGGACGTGGGTGATGCCGCAGGTCTTCGCGGCACGCAGGGTGTTCCTGTCGTAGTTGCCGTAGGGCGGGCGGAAGAGGGCGGGGCGCTCGCCGTAGCGCTCCTCGATGATCTTCTGCATGCCGCAGATCTCGCGCTTCTGGCGGGCGTACGACAGGGCCGGCAGGTAGGGGTGGTGGAGCGTGTGGTTGTGCAGGCCCACGCCCCGGTCCTGCATCTCCTTGAAGTAGCCGTAGTCCTCCTTGACGAGGTAGTCGCTGAGGAAGGCCGTGTACGGGATCTTCAGCTCGCTCATCATCCGCAGGAACGCGGGGTCCTTCTCCTCGCCGTCGTCGATGGTGAGGAAGAGGATCCGTTCCTTCGTGGGGACGGTGGTGAAGACAGGGGGGAGCCCCAGGCGGCGGTGGCCGTCGACCTCGAAGCCGTCCCTGGTGGCGATCCCGGGCTTCTTCACCGGGGCCGGCGGGGCCGTCAGGGGCACCTTCCTCAGGCCCCAGCGTTTCGCGGCGGCGACCCGTGCGGCGTGCGCGGCACGCAGTTGGGTGGCGTAGGAGTCGAGCGCGCGGGCCGGGGGCGCCTGGAGGGGCTGCTGGCCGGCCGCGGGCTCGGCCTCGTCGCCGCCGCCCTGTCCGCAGGCCGAGGCGATGGTGGCGAGAGCGAGTACGGCGAGGCCGGTCCGTACGCCACGCCGCGACCGGTATTTGTCATTTTGTCCTACTGATCGCATGGGGCCGGATCCTCGCAGCCGTTCGGTCCGGACCCGGCCCGACACCGCGGCCGGAGGCGTACGGTCCACCGACTGGCCCACAATGACCCGGTGAACGACCTCGCACCGCTCCTCACCCCCGAAGGCCGCGCCCTCCTCGACGAGGTGCGCGACACCGACCCGGCGCACGAACTCGCAGTCGCCACCCGGCTGCGCCGGGAGCACCCCGCCGGCCTGGTGTCGGCCGCGCTCGGCCAGGCGCGGCTGCGGCAGCGGGCGGTGGCGAAGTTCGGGGAGCAGGACGCGGGGCGGATGTTCTTCACGCCCGACGGGGTCGAGCAGTCGACGCGGGCGAGTGTGGCGGCGTACCGGGCGGAGCGGTTCAAGGAACTCGGCGTGACCTCCGTGGCCGACCTGTGCTGCGGGATCGGCGGGGACGCGATCGCGCTGGCCCGCGCCGGGATCCGGGTGCTGGCGGTGGACCGGGACCCGCTCACCGCGGCGGCCGCCCGGGCCAACGCCGACGCGCTGGGGCTGGCCGGGCTGATCGAGGTGCGCGAGGCGGACGTGACGGAGGTGGACACGGCCGGGTACGACGCCGTGTTCGTCGACCCGGCGCGGCGCGGCGGCCGCGGCCGCATCTTCGACCCCGAGGCGTACTCGCCCCCGTTGTCGTGGGCGGTCGGGGCGGCCCGTACGGCTTCCCGCGCCGCCGCGCTGAAGGTCGCCCCGGGCATTCCGCACGAGGCCGTGCCCGCCGGCGCGGAGGCCGAGTGGATCTCGGACGGCGGGGAGGTGAAGGAGGCGGTGCTGTGGTTCGGCGCCGGGCAGGCGGCACCGGTCCGCGCCACCCTGCTCCCCGGACCGCGCACCCTCCCCTCCCGGGGTCTGCCCGACCCGGCGGTGCGCCCGCCCGGCCGGTACCTGTACGAGCCGGACGGCGCCGTCGTCCGGGCGCATCTCGTCGCCGAGGTCGCCGAGGAGCTCGACGGCGGGCTCCTCGACGCGACCATCGCCTACATCACCGCCGACGAGCACCGTCCGACCCCGTACGCCACCGCCTACGAGATCACCGACCGGCTCCCGTTCAACGTCAAGAAGCTGAAGGCGCTGCTGCGGGAGCGTCAGGTCGGCGTCCTGACGGTCAAGAAGCGCGGTTCGGCCGTGGAGCCCGAGGAACTGCGCCGCAAGGTCCTGCCCAAGCCGCACGGCCGCGCGTCGGTCACGGTCTTCCTGACCCGCGTGGACGGCGCCCCGACCATGCTGCTCGGGCACCCGGCGCGGTAGCGACGGCCGGCCCCCGCCCCGCCGGCCACCGCCGGGGCGTCCGGCGCGACGGCCGGGGCCGGCGGCCTTCGTGCCGCCGCCGGCCACGCCGCCGGACGCCCGGCGCGGTGGTCAGGCGCGGTGGTCAGGCGCCGGTCCGCGCCGCGCGGCGCAGCAGCAGGTCCCGTTCGCGCGCGTTGCGGGTCAGCGACGCCGCCCGCTCGAACTCCGCCCGGGCCTCCGCCGTACGGCCGAGGCGGGCCAGCAGGTCGCCCCGGACACTGGGCAGCAGGTGGTAGTCCCGCAGCGCCGGTTCGCCGGTGAGGGCGTCGACCAGGGGCAGTGCGGCGGCCGGGCCCTCGGCCATGGAGACGGCGACCGCGCGGTTGAGTTCGACGACCGGGGAGGGCGCCCGGGCGGCGAGCAGGGCATAGAGGACGGCGATGCGGTGCCAGTCGGTCTCCTGGTAGCGGTACGCGTGGGCGTGACAGGCGGCGATGGCCGCCTGGAGCGCGTACGGGCCCGGGGCGCCGGCGGCGGTGGCGTCGGCGCGGGCGAGGGCGGTGACACCGCGGGCGAGGAGCATGCGGTTCCAGCGGGCGCGGTTCTGGTGTTCCAGGAGGACGGGTTCGCCGTCCGGGCCGGTGCGGGCGGCGGCGCGGGAGGCCTGGAACTCCAGCAGCGCGGTCAGCCCGTGCACCTCGGACTCCTTCGGCATCAGCGCGGACAGCAGGCGGGCCAGCCGCAGCGCGTCCTCGCACAGCCCGGGACGCAGCCAGTCGTCGCCGGACGTGGCGGCGTACCCCTCGTTGAAGATCAGGTAGATGACGTCGAGGACCGAGCCGAGGCGGGCCTCGCGGTCGGGCCCGTGGGGCACCTCGAAGGCGACGTTCCGCGTCGCCAGGGTGCGTTTGGCACGCACGATGCGCTGCGCGACCGTCGCCTCCGGTACGAGGAAGGCGCGGGCGATCTCGGTCGTGGTGAGGCCGCCGAGCAGCCGCAGGGTGAGGGCGGTGCGGGCCTCTGCGGACAGCACGGGGTGGCAGGCGGTGAAGACCAGGCGGAGCAGGTCGTCGTCGATCGCGTCCGGGTCGGCGGGCTCCGGTGGCGGGGTGATCCCGGCCGACGGGTCGCGGCCGATCTCGGCCAGCTTGCGGGCGTAGGTCTCACGGCGGCGGACCAGGTCGACGGCGCGGTTGCGGGCGGTGGCCATGAGCCAGGCGCCCGGGTTGTCGGGCACCCCGTCCCGCGGCCACTGCTCCAGGGCCGCGACCAGGGCGTCCTGCGCGAGCTCCTCGGCGATGCCGACGTCCCGGACGACACGGGTCACACCGGCGATCACCCGGGGGGACTCCATGCGGAACACGGTCTCGACGGTCTCGACGGTCCGTGCGGCCGTCTCCGCGTCGCGGGGGTCCGAGGTGGGCTGTGGTGTCACAGCCCACCATCAGACACCCGTACGGCGGCGGAGCCAAGGAAGCCCCACGCAGACCCGGGAGGGGAGTCCGGAGGGGTCAGCCCTCCACGACCTCCCGCACCTCGCAGGTCACCGTCCAGTGCGGCTCGTGCACCTTCAGGAACCGCTTGGTCCACTCGACCGCCTCGGCCTTGTCCTTGGCCTGCAGCATCGCGTAACCGCCGATGACCTCCTTGGACTCGGTGAACGGCCCGTCGGTCACCGACAGCCGGCCGCCCTCGTAGTGCACCCGCGTGCCCTGGGCGGTCGGGGTCAGCCCGCCGGTGTCCAGCAGGACGCCGGCCTTGGTCATCTCCTCGATCAGTTCGCCCATCCGCTGCATCAGCTCGGGGCTGGGGCCGCCCTCGGGAGAGTTGTTCTCGTCGATCCGGATCATGGAGAGATAGCGCGGCATGGTGGTGCTCCTCGCCTCGTGCGGGCCGGGTCCTTCCCGGCCTCTCACCCCTGCGTCGAACGGGAACGGCGGGAATCGACACCCGCGCCGAAGTTTTTTCGCGGCGTCCGCCGGGAGCGCCCGGGCGGCCGCGCACTCACCTCAGCGAGGCCCACAGCTCCCCCGCCTCCGGCTCGTCCGCCACCACGCGGTTGCGGTCCCAGGGCGCGGGCACCACCGGCATGGTCACGGTGGTGACGCCGCCGGAGGTCAGCCCCTGCAGGCTCCGTCCGAAGCGGGTCAGTTCGCCGAGCGAGTCGAGCCCGGTGTCGGTGGTGAGGCTGCCGGTGGCGGCGTCGGCGACCTCGTACAGCCTGGCGGGGCTGGTCAGCAGGTTCTGCCGCGCCACCTGCTCCAGCAGGGCCTTGACCAGCAGCTGCTGGAGCTCGATCCGGCCGAGGTCGCTGCCGTCGCCGACGTCATAGCGGGTCCGGGCCAGGGCGAGGGCGTCGGTGCCGCCGAGATGGTGGGTGCCGGCCTCCAGGGTGAGGCGGCTGCGATCGTCGTCGATGTCCTCCTCCGTGGTCACGGTGACCCCGCCGAGCGCGTCGACCAGGCGGGCGAACCCGGCGAAGTCGATCTCGACGTAGTGATCCATCCGCACGTCCGTGAGCGCCTCGACGGTCTTCACCGCGCACACCGGCCCGCCCACCTCGTACGCCGTGTTGAACATCGCGCCGGACGCCGGCCGCGTCGACTCCCCGTCGGGCAGCGGGCAGGACGGCCGGTCGACGAGGGTGTCGCGGGGGATGCTGACCACCGTCGCGGCGGTCCGTCCGGCGTCGAGGTGGACGACCATGGCGGTGTCGGAGCGGGCTCCGCCGTCCTCGCCGCCGCCGAGTTCCCGGTTCTCCTCGCCGCTGCGCGAGTCCGAGCCGAGCACCAGGACGTTCAGCGACCCGGTCGGCAGCGGCTCGCCGGCGGACGGGGTGCTCAGCGGCCTGGCGGGGCGGTCGTCCCCCAGGGCGCCGTTGATGTCGACGCTGCTGATGTTGTCGTCGAGCTGCCAGTACACCCAGCCGGCTGCTCCGGCACCGAGCAGCAGCAGGCCCGCCAGCGAGAGTCCCGTGATCCTCAGTACCCGCGCCCGCCGGCCGGACCATATGCCCGCGCCGCCGGCCTCGTCCCCGTCGCTCCCGGCGTCCCCGTCGCCGCCCGCGCCCTTGGCGTCACCGGCGTCCTCGGTGTCTCCGGCGCCGTCGCTCCCCTGATGTCCCGTCACGAGCAGGAACATAAGTCCGAATTATGACGAGCGACGACTCCCGGACATTTTTCTTGGGAAATTCTCAGATTTCCAACTACTCGAAACTTTCGAAGCGGTCCCCGCCCGACGCGGTGCCACCGCCCCCGCTCACGCTCCGCCCGGCGCCGCCGTGCTGCTCCGCACCACCAGGCTGGTCGCCAGCTCCACCCGGGTCGCCGTCGCGGAGTCCTCCCCCTTGCCGAGGTCGAGGACCAGCTTGGCCGCCGCCTCCGCCATCTCCGTCAGCGGCTGCCGCACGGTCGTCAGCGGCGGCCCCACCCAGCGGGCCACCGGCAGGTCGTCGAACCCGACCACGCTGAGATCCTCCGGAATCCGCAGCCCCAGCTCGCGCGCGGCCTCGTACAGACCCAGCGCCTGGAGGTCGTTGCCGGTGAAGATCGCGGTGGGCCGGTCCTCGCGGCGCAGCAGGGCGAGGCCCTGCCGGTAACCGGCGTCGTGGTGGAAGTCCCCCGCGACGATCAGCCCCGGGTCGACCGGGAGCCCCGCCGTCTCCAGCGCGGCCCGGTAACCGTCCACGCGGGCGCGGCTGCACATCATCCGCGAGGGGCCGCTGATCGCACCGATCCTGGTGTGCCCCAGCTCGACGAGGTGCCGGGTCGCCGCGAGCCCGCCCTGCCAGTTGGTGGCGCCGATGGAGGGCACGTCGGTGCCGGGGTCGCCGGCCGGGTCCATCACCACGAACGGAATGGAACGGCTGGTCAACAGGGCCCGCCCCGACTCGTCGAGGCCGGACAGCACCAGGATCACGCCGTGCGGGCGGCGGGCGGCCACCTGGTCGGCCCAGGACCGGCCGGGCGTGAGCCGTCCCGCGCTCTCGGAGAGCACCACGCTCAGCCCCGCGTCCCTGGCCACGTTCTCCACGCCCCGGATGACCTCCATCGCCCAGGCGCTCTCCAGTTCGTGGAAGACCAGGTCGATCAGCGGCGAGCGGGTCGCCTCGGCCCGCCGTCGCCGGTAACCGTGGGCGCGCAGCAGCCCCTCGACCCGGCTCCGGGTACCGGGAGCGACGTCCGCCCGCCCGTTGAGGACCTTCGAAACAGTCGGCGCGGAGACGCCGGCCTCACGCGCGATCTCGGCGAGCGTCGCGGTCTGGGCGCTACGCCCTTGCGTCCGGGTTTCTGCGGGCTGCGGGGAAGTCATGCGCGCGATCGTAACGCCGCGAACCCGTCTGACGAAGACCTCGCTCCACCATGCCCCGTCGAAATGTTCGCTCCATCCGTCGCATCATTCGGCCAGGGCGCCACGGAGGAGCCTTTTCCGCACACCCCGTAGCCACCCTGCGCCTCACTCCTGCCGGCGCCCGCGCGCCGGCAGGAGCCGGAGGTCCGGGACGGCGCTCAGCCGGTCCCCAGCGACTCGAACCG
Organism: Streptomyces pilosus; assembly: GCF_014649835.1. Classification (GTDB taxonomy): domain Bacteria; phylum Actinomycetota; class Actinomycetes; order Streptomycetales; family Streptomycetaceae; genus Streptomyces; species Streptomyces pilosus. Next base: position 276,680 of record NZ_BMTU01000005.1, read on the forward strand.
CCACCGGTGCACCGGACGGGTGACCAGATCGCCGTCCGGGTCGGGGAGCTCGGGGAGATCGGCGTCGTAGGGGGCGTCCCACCAGGTGATGACCAGGACGCGGTCCTGGGGGGCGCGGAAGGACTCGTGGCGCAGGGGGCTCCGGGTGAGCTCCCTGACCCGCTCCTCGGTCCAGGCCACCAGGTCGGGTCCCCGGCCGGGGACCGCGCGGGCCTCCCACATCAGCGCGACCGTCATGAGTACAGGTTCTCCCTGGCGGTCTCGTGCACGTGGTCGTGGGTGTGCGTGAGGCCCGGCACGTGGGGCTCGGTGACGGGGAGGGAGGAGTCGGCCGACAGGTCCCAGCCGGAGGCCGGACGGTCGCGGGCGACCATTTCCGCGCCCAGCGCGGCCACCATCGCGCCGTTGTCGGTGCACAGCTTGGGGCGGGGCACCCGCAGCCGGATGCCGGCCGCCTCGCAGCGTTCCTCGGCGAGGGCGCGCAGGCGGGAGTTGGCGGCCACGCCGCCGCCGATCATCAGGTGGTCGACGCCCTCGTCCTTGCAGGCCCGTACGGCCTTGCGGGTGAGGACGTCCACGACCGCCTCCTGGAAGGACGCCGACACGTCACGCACCGGCACCTCCTCGCCCGCCGCCCGCTTGGCCTCGATCCAGCGGGCCACGGCCGTCTTCAGGCCGGAGAACGAGAAGTCGTAGGCCGGGTCGCGGGGGCCGGTCAGTCCGCGCGGGAACGCGATCGCGGCCGGGTCGCCCTCGCGGGCGTACCGGTCGATGACGGGACCGCCCGGGAAGCCGAGGTTCAGTACCCGGGCGATCTTGTCGAAGGCCTCGCCGGCCGCGTCGTCGATGGTCGCGCCGAGGGGCCGGACGTCGGAGGTGATGTCGGTGGACAGCAGCAGCGAGGAGTGGCCGCCGGAGACCAGCAGGGCCATCGTCGGCTCGGGCAGCGCCCCGTGCTCCAGCTGGTCGACGCAGATGTGCGAGGCGAGGTGGTTGACCCCGTACAGGGGCTTGCCGAGGGCGTAGGCGTACGCCTTGGCCGCCGAGACGCCGACCAGGAGCGCGCCGGCGAGTCCGGGTCCGGCGGTGACGGCGATGCCGTCGAGGTCGCGGGCGCTGACGCCCGCCTCCTTCAGCGCGCGCTCGATGGTGGGGACCATCGCCTCCAGGTGGGCGCGGGAGGCGACCTCCGGGACGACACCGCCGAAGCGGGCGTGCTCGTCGACGCTGGAGGCGACGGCGTCCGCCAGCAGGGTGGTGCCGCGCACGATGCCGACGCCGGTCTCGTCGCAGGAGGTCTCGATCCCCAGCACCAGGGGTTCGTCAGCCATGGGTCTCGGTTCCTTGTACGCCGTTCCCGGTGTCGTCCGGGTTCACGGAGGTGGACGGGTCGGTCAGCCGCATCACCAGGGCGTCCACGTTGCCCGGCTGGTAGTAGCCGGGCCGGACGCCGATGATCTCGAAGCCGAAGCGCTCGTAGAGCTTCTGGGCGCGGACGTTGTCCACCCGGCACTCCAGCATCACTTCGGTGCACTCGAAGGCGGTCGCCGCGTGCAGCAGCTCGGTCAGCAGCCGGGAGCCGAGGCCGGTGCCCCAGTGGTCCCGGGTGACGGCGATGGTCTGGACGTCGGCGCAGGAGGCGGGGCCGCCCTCGTCCGACTCGGCGCCGGAGGTGGTCAGACCCGCGTAGCCGACGATCCGGCCGTCCTCCTCGGCGACGAAGTAACGCCGGGTCGCCCCGGGGCCGCGCGCATGGGCCAGTTCGGACCAGAACATTCCGCGCGACCAGGCGTCCTCGGGGAACAGGTCCCGTTCCAGCTCCAGTACGGAGTCGATGTGCCACCAGCGCATCTCGCGCAGCACGGCCGTCTCGCATCCCGTCACTTGGGGGTGACCACCTTGTAGTTCTTGGGGACCTGGGCATCGGGCCGGCGCAGGTACAGCGGCCGGGGCGCGGGCAGTTCCTCCCCCGCCGCGAGCCGCTCGGCGGCCAGCCGGGCCAGGGCGGCGGCGGACACGTGCTCGGGTTCGTGCGCCCGGGGGAAGGTGTCGGGGTACAGCAGCGCGCCCGCGCCGACCGCGGGCAGGCCCGCGACCTCTCCGGCGATGTCGGCGGGACGGTCCACGGCGGGCTCGGTGAGGCGGGTGCGGGAGTCGGCGTACCGGGCCCAGTAGACCTCCTTGCGGCGGGCGTCGGTCGCCACGACGAAGGGGCTCTCCAGGTCGGCCGCGTAGGCGAGGCCGTCCAGCGTGCACACACCGTGCACGGGGACGCCCAGCGCGAGTCCGAAGGTGTCCGCGGTCATCAGGCCGACCCGGAGCCCGGTGTAGGGGCCCGGTCCGATGCCGACGACGACGCCGGTGACGGCGTCCAGCCGCAGGCCGGCCTCGGCGAGGACCCGGTCGATCGCCGGGAGCAGCAGCTCGCCGTGGCGGCGGGCGTCCACCTGGCTGGACGAGGCGATGACGTCGTCGCCGTCGTGCAGCGCGACCGTGACGGCGGGGGTTGCGGTATCCAGAGCGAGCAAGAGCACGCAAACAGCCTACGGCTCCCGCGCCCCCGCCACGGCCGCACCGGCCGGACGGTCACGTACTGCTACGGTCGCGACGTCATGCGTACATAACGGAGCGGAACGGGACAGAGGTGGCGGCGGTGTCAGGCAGCAGCTCGATGTTCGTGACGGGGCTGACCGCGGCGGCCCTCGCGACGGTCGGCTTCCTCGGCCACCAGGCCGCGGCGAACGTGCCGCCCGAGCTGCGCCACCCGGCCGCCGGGGCCGCGGGGGGCGTGCGCGAGGCGCTGCCGGACCGGGGCCATCCCGCGGCGCTGCCCGCCAGGTCCGGGGTCGGCGAGCGGGTCGTGTACGCGCTGAGGGCCGACCGGGTGTGGCTGGTGGAGGAGAGCGGCAAGGTGCGGCGCACCTTCGGGGTCAGCCCCGGCACGGTGGACCCGGCGCCGGGCTCCTACCGGGTCACGTCCCGGTCCAAGGAGGTCACCGGGTCGGACGGGGTGCCGATCGAGCACGTCGTGCGCTTCACCGGCGTCGACGGCACGGCGATCGGGTTCAGCGCGGCGAAGGACGGTTCGGCTCCGGTGCTCGACCCGCGGGAGCGGACGGGCGGCATCCGCGAGACGCGCGCGGACGGCGCGGCCATGTGGGAGTTCGCGACGATCGGACAGACGGTCGTCGTCGTCCGGTGAGCCCGCCCGGCCGCGCGGCGCCGGCGAGGACACGGACCCCATCATGCGGCGTCCGCGCAGGTGGAACCGCGGTTCGGTTGCGCGTCGGCAGCGTGAGGGATGACAGCGGACCGCCGGCGCGACGCGGGGAATGCAGACGGACCGGCAGCGCGCCGCAGGGAATGCCGACGGACCGCCGGCGCGCCGCGGGCCCGGGGCTACGCGGCGCCGCGGCCAGGCGCTAGGCGGCGTCGCGGTGCTCCCGGACCGGCTCGGAGTGCCGGGGCTCGGGAGCACGGGGCGGGGTGGAGACCGCCGCCGCCGCGGCACAGGCGGCGAGCAGGTCACGCATGGACACCCCGGGAAGCGACTGCGGCTGGGCCGTGGACTCACGAGAGCTCTGGGTGGCCGGCATGGACGCCTCCTGAGGGCCGGGGGCCGGACGTAGTTAGGCACACCTAACCACGCACTGGATACCATGTGACCACGCCGGAGACTCCGAACGCAACACTTTGCCGACACCATGTCGGAACGCCGCCGGAGCGCACCGGAGCGCGCCTCCCCGGCACGCACGGGAGCGCGAGCGCTCAGGCGGCCAGCACGCCCAGCCCGGCCCCCGCCCACCGTTCGCCCAGACCCGACACGGTCACGTGCCGCACCTCGTCCGTGGTGTCCCCGACCGCCCGGTGGATGACGACGCGCAGCCGGTCGTCGGCCAGTTCCTCGACCTTGCCCTCGCCCCACTCCACGACGATCACCGACTCGGGCAGCGAGACGTCGAGGTCCAGGTCCTCCATCTCGTCCAGCCCGCCGGCCAGCCGGTACGCGTCGACGTGCACCAGCGGCGGCCCGTCCCCCAGCGACGGGTGCACCCGGGCGATCACGAACGTCGGGGAGGTGACCGCGCCCCGGACGCCGAGTCCCTCGCCGAGCCCGCGGGTGAGGGTCGTCTTGCCCGCGCCGAGCTCGCCCGAGAGCAGGACGAGGTCGCCGGCGCGCACCAGGCCGGCGAGCCTGCGGCCCAGTTCGCGCATTTGCTCGGGGGAGGTGACGGTCAGCTCGACGGAGTGCTCGGGCGTTCCCGGTTCAGCGGGGGTGTGCGGTGCTGCTGCTTCCATAACCGTCCACCGTAGTCCCCGCGGGCACCGCGCCCGCACGGACCAGCAGGTCGGCGAGGCGGTCGGTGACCACCTCCGGGTGTTCGAGGAGCACCAGGTGCCCGGCGTCCGGGACCAGCACCAGTTCCGCGTCGGGCAGCAGGCCGGCGATGGCCTCGCTGTGCTCGCTGGGCGTGACCAGGTCGTGGATCCCGGCCAGGACGAGCACCGGGAGCCCGGCGAAGTGGGCGAGGGCCTCGGTCTTGTCGTGGTCGTGGAACGCCGGGTAGTACTCGGCGACCACGTCGATGGGCGTGCCCTCGATCATCCGCTCGGCGAACCGGGCGACGGCCGGGTCCACGTCCCGTGAGGCGAACGAGTAGCGCTTGATGATGCCCGCGAACAGGTCCGCGGTGGCCCGGCGCCCCCTCTCCACCAGCTCGGCCCGCTGCCCCAGCGCGTTCAGCACGCCCGGCAGCACCCGCCGCACCGCGTTGACACCGGCCACCGGCAGCCCGAAGTTGACCTCGCCGAGCCGCCCCGACGACGTGCCGACCAGGACGACCCCCGCGCAGCGCTCCCGGATCAGCTCCGGGTACTGGTCGGCGAGGGCCATCACCGTCATCCCGCCCATGGAGTGACCGGCGAGCACCACGGGTCCCTCGGGCGCCGCCGCGTCGATGACGGCCTTCAGGTCGCGCCCCAGCTGCTCGATGGTGACCGGCTCGCCCCGCTCGGCCTGCGCCGCGCCCCGCGCCGAGCGGCCGTGGCTGCGCTGGTCCCAGTAGACGGTCCGCACGACGCCCCTGAGCGCGGCCCGCTGGAAGTGCCAGGAGTCCTGGTTGAGGCAGTAGCCGTGGCTGAACACGACCGTGACGGGGGCCGGGGGCCGGCGCCCGAACAGCCGGCGCCGCCGGGCGGGCGTGACGTCCGGGTCGGGGTCGACGTCGTCCACCTCGTAGTACAGCTCGGTGCCGTCGTCGGCGTACGCCCTGCCCGGGGTGCCGCGCAGCGCGCCGTACGGTCCGGCGGAGTCGAGGGCGAGCCTGGCCTTCTTCCGCATGCCCCGGCCGACCGTCATCCGTTCTATGGCGACGCCCGCGGCGGCCCCGGTGGCGAGCACGCCCAGCGCGACGCCCGCGACACCGGTGGCCCGGCGCCAGCCCCCGCGGGAGACCTCGGCCGCGGCGGCCGCCGCCTCCGCGATGCCCTCGCTCACCTGCCGCTCCCCTCCTCCGGGTCGTTCCCCTCGTTCACATGGACGCGCGGGACGCGGTGTCCGATCCGGGTGACGATCTCGTACGCGATGGTCCCGGCCGCCTGTGCCCAGTCCTCGGCGGTGGGCTCACCGCGGTCGCCCGGGCCGAAGAGGACGGCCTCGGCGCCCGGCCCCGGGTCGTCCCCGCCCAGGTCGAGGACGAACTGGTCCATCGCCACCCGCCCCGCGACCGTGCGCCACTTGCCCTCGACCAGCACCGGCCCGGCGGAGGAGGCGTGCCGCGGGATGCCGTCCGCGTAGCCCAGCGGCACCAGGCCGAGGGTGGTCGCGCCGGGGGTGACGTAGTGGTGGCCGTAGCTGACGCCGTGACCGCCGGGGACGTGCTTCACCAGGGCCAGCGAGGCGGACAGGGTCATCACCGGGCGCAGGCCGAAGTCGGCGGGGGTGCCGATCTCGGGGCTGGGCGAGACGCCGTACATCGCGATGCCGGGGCGGACGAGGTCGAAGTGGCTCTCGGGGAGGGTGAGCGTGGCCGGCGAGTTGGCGATGTGCCGCACCTCGGGGTCGGCGCCCTGCCCCTCCGCGTACGCCACCATCTCCCGGAAGCGGGAGAGCTGGGCGGCGATGGAGGGGTGCCCGGGCTCGTCGGCACAGGCGAAGTGGGACCACAGGCCGGTGATCCGCAGCAGCCCCTCGGCCTCGGCGCGCAGCGCGCCCGCGACCAGTCCGGCCCAGTCCTCGGGCTGGCAGCCGCCGCGTCCGAGACCGGTGTCGGCCTTGAGCTGCACCCGCGCGGGCCGTCCGGCGAGACGGGCGGCCCGGGTGACCTCCTCCAGCGCCCACGTCCCGCTCAGGGAGACATCGACGTCGGCCTCGATCGCCTCCCGCCAGGGCCCGCCGGGCGTCCACAGCCAGCACATGACCCGTACGTGGTCCGGCACCCCGGCACCGGGCGCGCGCAGCGCGAGCGCCTCCTGCGGGGTGGCGGTGCCCAGCCAGGTCGCGCCGGCCCCGACGGCGGCCCGGGCGCAGGCGGCCGCGCCGTGCCCGTAGGCGTCCGCCTTGACAACGGCCATGAGGGCGGCGCCGGGCGCGCGCTCGCGCAGGGTCCGCACGTTGGCCCGCAGGGCGGCGAGGTCGATCTCGGCGCGGGCCCGCAGCTCCGCGCCGGACGGGGCGACTGTCTCTTTCATCCCGCACAGTCTCTCAGAGCACCGCGGCCGGCCCGCCGGGCGCCGGGGGCGAGGCACGCCCGCGGCCGGGGTGCGGCGCGCGTGAAGGTTCTCCGCCCCTTACCCGCCCCTTACCCGCGCCGCCCGCGCCCCGCGCACGACCCGCTCACCCCCGCACCACACTCCGCCACGCCCCCGCGATCCCCTCCGCCACGTCCTGCGCCCCCACCGGCGCCCCGTCCGCCGCGAACCGCCCCGCCAGCCCGTGCAGGTACGCCGCCGCGCTGCCCGCGTCCACCGCCGCCAGCCCCGCCGCCAGCAGCGATCCCGCCAGCCCCGACAGCACGTCCCCGCTGCCCGCCGTGGCCAGCCACGGCGTCCCCGTCGGATTCACCCGCACCGGCCCCTCGCCCCCCGCGTCCGCGACGAGCGTCGTCGACCCCTTCAGCAGCACCGCCGCCCCGTACCTCCCCGCCAGCTCGCGGACCGCGCCCAGCCGGGCCCCCTCGATCTCGTGCCGTTCGACGCCGAGCAGTGCCGCCGCCTCCCCCGCGTGCGGGGTGAGCAGCGTCGGCGCCCGCCGGGCCCGTACCGCCGGCGCCTCCGCAAGCCGCAGCCCGTCCGCGTCGATCAGCACCGGGACGTCCGCCGCCAGCACCTCGGCGACCGTCGCCGCGTCGTCCCCGGCCCCGGGTCCGACCACCCACGCCTGCACCCGCCCCGCGTGCTTCGGCCCCCGGTCCGACACCAGTGTCTCGGGGAAGCGGGCGATGACGGCCTGCCCGGCGGGACCGACGTACCGCACCGCCCCCGCCCCGCCCCGCAGGGCGCCCGCCACCGCGAGCACCGCGGCCCCCGGGTAGCGGCCCGACCCGGCCGCGACACCGACGACGCCCCTGCGGTACTTGTCGCTCTCGGCGGCCGGCACCGGCAGCAGCCGTGCCACGTCGGCGTGCTGCAACGCCTCCAGTTCCGGCCGGGGCGGAAGCGAGAGGCCGATGTCGACCAGCCGCACCGCCCCCGCGTACTCCCGCGCCGGATCGATCAGCAGTCCCGGCTTGTGCGTCCCGAACGTCACCGTGAGGTCGGCCCGCAGCGCCCGGCCCCGCACCTCCCCGGTCCCGGCGTCGACGCCGCTGGGCAGGTCGACCGCGACGACCACCGCCCGGGACCGCTCCGCGGCCTCGGCGAGGGGTACGGCGTCCGGGCGCAGTCCGCCCGTGCCGCCGATCCCGACGATGCCGTCGAGGACGAGGTCCGCCCCCTCGATCAGCTCCCGCGCACCGGCCGTCCCGGCCACCCGGCCCCCGGCCCGGCGCAGGGCCGCGAGTCCCCCGGCGTGGGCACGCCGCGGCGCGAGGAGCACCGCGCTCACGCCCGCGCCGCGCCGGGCCAGGCGGGCACCGGCGTACAGGGCGTCGCCGCCGTTGTCCCCGCTGCCCACCAGCAGCACGACCCTGCTGCCGTACACCCGGCCCAGCGCGTCCGCGCAGGCCGCGGCGAGCCCGGCGGCGGCGCGCTGCATCAGCGCGCCCTCCGGCAGCCGTGCCATCAGTTCCCGCTCCGCCGCCCTGACCGTCTCCACGCCGTACGCAGTCCGCATGCGTCCGAGTTTCCCGCACGGGCGGGTCCGACTCCCGTAACCGGGCGGGCACCCCGCTTGACTCCTTGCCATGCCCTTGCCAAACTCTCCGGCCCCCACCGTATGAATCGATTCAGTCGAATCGTTTCGACGACACCTGACGACAGAGACAGAGGACCCATGCGACGCAGAGCCGCACTTCTCGCAGCAGCCGGCGCCACCGCACTCCTCACCACCGTCGGCACCCTCACCGCCCCGGCCACCGCGGCGACCTCCCCCACCACCGGCGCGGCCCCCGCCCGCGCCGCCGCCTGCGGCGACGGTTCCTACCAGGCCGAAGCCGTCCTGAACGGCGGCACCTGGACCGCCCGGCGCGGCGGCAGCACGGTCCACACCGGCACCGACATGCGCGCCGCGGTCCAGGCGGCGATCGGCAGCCTGTCCCCGGGCCGCACCAGCAAGGAACGGGTCGTCGTCCGCGGCTCGGGGTCGATCTCCGCGGGATCCCGGATCTCCCTGCCGAGCTACACGGTCCTCGACGTCTGCGGCACCATCCACGTCACCGGCAGCGGCTCCGGCGACCAGGCCCCGGTCTACTCCCGCGGCACCCGCGACATCGAGGTGCAGCACCTCGACGTCACCGGCGCGCCGCTGTACGGCGTCTTCCTGCGCAACGTGCAGAACGTGGTCCTGGGGCAGATCGACATGCGCCTGACGCGCGGCCTGGGCGTCCGCATCGACAACCGCGGCGACACCAGCCAGTGGACGCGCAACGTGCGCATCGACGACGTCCACGTCTCCGGCGCGTCCAGCCACGCCGTGGAGACCTACGGCGTCGACGGCCTGACCATCGGCACGGTGACCGCCCGCAACGTCGGCGAGTCCGGCCTGCTGCTGAACCAGACCGTCAATGCCACGATCACCAGGGTCGACGCGGAGAACGCGGGCACCGGCACCGGCTACGCGGCCTTCCGCATGGCCAACCGCAACGGCCGCGTCGGCAGTTCGTACGCCACCAACATCCGCGTGGGCGAGGTGGTCGCGCGCGGCGGCGGACGCGGCGTGTTCTGCGTCTCGGAGAGCGGCGGCGCGACGATCGACCGGATCACGCTCTCGAACACCGGCAACAACGCCATCCTGATCGAGAACTGCTACAACGTGCACCTCGCCGCCCAGAGCGGCACGGTCACCGGCGGGGGCGAGATCCGCCTGGCCGCCCGTGCGGAGTTCGCCAACAACCGGGACATCACGGTGCAGAACCTGACGGTGACGAACTCCTCGATCCGTGAGAGCCCCTGCGGGGAGAACACCACGTTCCGCAACAACCGCCTGGTGAACAGCAGTCAGTCGATCTGCTGACAGACGACCGCGGGGTGCGGCTCACCGAGCCGCACCCCGCATCACGACACTCCGCCGCGATCGCCTCAGTCGGTGCTGAGCATGCCGGCCCGCAGCTTCTTCAGCGTCCGGGACAGCAGCCGCGACACGTGCATCTGGGAGCAGCCGAGCCGCTCACCGATCTCCGCCTGCGTCAGCTCCTCCACGAACCGCCAGTGCACGATCTTCCGCTCGCGCTCGTCGAGCTCGGCGATCATCGGGGCGAGCGCGTGGAAGTCCTCGACCAGTTCCAGGGCGGCGTCCTCGGCCCCGATGAAGTCGGCGAGCACGCTCTCGCCGTCCGGCTCGCTGCCGATGGTGGCGTCCAGCGAGGAGGAGTTGTAGCCGTTGGAGGCGATCCGGGCCTCGTTGACCTCGGCCTCGGTCAGGCTCATCAGCTGGGCGAGCTCGGCGGTCGTGGGAGTACGGCCCAGGCGGCTGCGCAGTTCCTCGGTGGCGCGGGCGAGCTGCACCCGGGCCTCCTGGAGACGCCGCGGGACGTGCACGGACCAGGAGGTGTCGCGGAAGAACCGCTTGATCTCACCGACGATGTAGGGGATCGCGAAGGAGGTGAACTCCACCTCGCGGGACAGCTCGAACCGGTCGATCGCCTTGATCAGACCGATCATGCCGACCTGGACGATGTCCTCCATCTCCTCCGGGCCGCGGCTGCGGAACCGGCCGGCCGCGTAGCGGACGAGGGACATGTTCATCTCGATCAGCGTGTTGCGCGCGTACTGGTACTCGTGCGTGCCTTCCTCCAGCTCGGTGAGCCGGCGGAAGAACTGCTTGGACAGTTCGCGTGCGTCCTGGGGCGCGACCTGGCCGGGATCGACGACCTCCGGCAGCTCGGTCACGCTCTGAGCTCGGTCCGTCCGCGCCATCGTCGACGTCACAGTTGCCCTCCCATATCGATCGGTCCCGGTCCCGGGCACCGGCTCCTGCCGTTTACCCCCGTTCTCGCGATGCACGCATCGCTTCTCCGGAACAACCGTACGGGATTCGCCGGCGGTGTCCCGGAGCAGTCCCACGAGGGCCGGTACGACGGTGGGCCCGGCGGCGGGGACGAGGAGGACCTCGCCCCGCACCGCAGGTCCTCCCCGGCCCCGGCCCCGGGGAACGCGGGCGTCGCCCTCACCCCCCGGCTCGCCCTCACCCCTCGGCGACGACGACCGCCGAGGCGACCCCGGCGTCATGACTGAGGGACACGTGCCAGGCCCGTACGCCCAGTTCCGCGGCCCGCGCCGCCACGGTCCCCGTCACCCGCAGCCGCGGCTGCCCGCTGTCCTCGCACCACACCTCGGCGTCGGTCCAGTACAACCCGGCGGGCGCCCCGAGCGCCTTGGCCAGCGCCTCCTTCGCGGCGAACCGCGCCGCGAGGGAGGCGACACCCCGCCGCTCCCCACTGGGCAGCAGCAGTTCGCTCTCCCGGAAGAGCCGCCGGGCCAGCGCGGGTGTCCGCTCCAGCGAGGCCGCGAACCGGTCGATCTCGGCCACGTCGATCCCGACTCCGATGATGCTCATACCGGCACCCTACGGCGGACCGGAGCCGGCCCCGCGGCACGGCCGCCTACTCCACCGTCACCGACTTGGCGAGGTTGCGCGGCTGGTCCACCTCGTTGCCCCGGGCCGTCGCCAGCTCGCACGCGAACACCTGGAGCGGGACGGTCGCCACCAGCGGCTGGAGGAGCGTGGGAGTGGCCGGGATCCGGATCAGATGGTCGGCGTACGGCACCACCGCCTCGTCGCCCTCCTCCGCGATGACGATCGTGCGCGCGCCCCGCGCCCGGATCTCCTGGATGTTGGAGACGATCTTGTCGTGGAGGACCGACCGGCCCCGCGGCGACGGGACGACCACCACTACCGGCATGTCGTCCTCGACGAGCGCGATCGGCCCGTGCTTCAACTCTCCCGCCGCGAAGCCCTCCGCGTGCATGTAGGCGAGCTCCTTCAGCTTCAGGGCCCCCTCCAGCGCCACCGGGTAGCCCACGTGCCGTCCGAGGAACAGCACCGTGTTCTTCTCCGCCAGCGACCGGGCCAGCTCCCGCACCGGCTCCATGGTCTCCAGGACCCGTTCCACCGCACCGGAGACCGACGACAGGTCCCGCACCACCGCGCGGATCTCGTCGGCCCACTTGGTGCCCCGCACCTGTCCCAGGTACAGGGCGACCAGGTAGCAGGCGACCAGCTGCGTCAGGAACGCCTTCGTGGAGGCGACGGCGACCTCCGGCCCGGCGTGCGTGTACAGCACCGCGTCCGACTCGCGCGGGATCGTCGAGCCGTTCGTGTTGCAGATCGCGAGCACCTTGGCGCCCTGCTCGCGGGCGTGCCGCAGCGCCATCAGCGTGTCCATGGTCTCGCCGGACTGCGAGATCGCGACGACCAGCGTCTGCTGGTCGAGGATGGGGTCCCGGTAGCGGAACTCGCTCGCCAGCTCCACCTCGCACGGGACGCGCGTCCAGTGCTCGATGGCGTACTTGGCGATGAGCCCCGCGTGGAAGGCCGTGCCGCAGGCGACGATGACGATCTTGTCGACCTCGCGCAGCACGTTCGCCGGGATGCGGACCTCGTCCAGGGTGAGCGAGCCCGCGGCGTCGATGCGGCCCAGCAGGGTGTCGGCGACGGCCTTCGGCTGCTCGGCGATCTCCTTGAGCATGAAGTAGTCGTAGCCGCCCTTCTCGGCGGCGGAGGCGTCCCAGTCGACGTGGTAGGCGCGGACGTCGGCCGTGCCGCCGTCGAAGTCGGTGACCGTCACCCGGTCCCGGCGCAGCTCCACCACCTGGTCCTGCCCGAGCTCGACGGCCTCCCGCGTGTGCGCGATGAAGGCGGCCACGTCGGAGGCGAGGAAGGCCTCCCCCTCCCCCACACCCACCACCAGCGGGGAGTTCCGCCGCGCGCCCACCACCACGTCCGGCTCGTCCGCGTGCACGGCCACCAGGGTGAAGGCGCCCTCCAGGCGCCGGCACACCAGCCGCATCGCCTCGGCGAGGTCCGCGCAGCCGGAGAACTCCTCGGCGAGCAGGTGGGCGACGACCTCGGTGTCCGTCTCGGAGCCGAGTTCGTGGCCGCGCTCGGTCAACTCCTCGCGCAGGGCGGCGAAGTTCTCGATGATGCCGTTGTGGACGACGGCGACGCGGCCCGCGTTGTCGATGTGCGGGTGGGCGTTGGCGTCGGTCGGGCCGCCGTGCGTGGCCCAGCGGGTGTGGCCGATCCCGGTCGTCCCGGCGGGCAGCGGCCGGTCGGCCAGTTCCTTCTCCAGGTTGACCAGCTTCCCGGCCTTCTTGGCCGTGGCCAGTTGGCCGTCGGCCTGCACGGCGACACCCGCCGAGTCGTAGCCCCGGTACTCCAGTCGCTTCAGTCCGGCCGTCACGACGTCCAGCGCCGACTGCGGCCCCACGTAACCCACGATTCCGCACATGACCGGCAGCCTACGATCCGTCAGCCACCGGAAACGGCCGCTCCGTGCCCGAAATCGGAAATTCCCACCGGTGCACGAAGCACCGGTGGGAACGGCACGCGGGTCGCGTCAGGCGAGCTTGCCGAGCTGCGCGTCGGAGACCGCCGTCGGGAACGCGAAGTCCTCGCCGGTCGCGGCGGAGGCGAAGTTGGTGACGGTGAAGGAGGCGACGGTGGCTCCCTTGCGGGCGACGACCAGCTTCATCGGGGCCTTCACGTCCTCCTCGGCGGCCAGCATCGCCGTGATCGCGACCGCCTCGTCGCCGCCGCCGGGCGCCTCGGTCTTCTCGACCGACTCGATGGTGAGCGCCTCGCCCATGGCGTCGTAGGCGAAGCCGCCGGCGCACGCGCCGGCCGCGGCTTCGACGTCCTTGATGACCTGCTCGGCACCGCCGTCCTCGTAGGAGGCGAGCGTGACGACCATCTGCTCCACGTCGAGACCGGCGAGCAGGGCCTCCTCGGGGGCCGCGTCCGCGGCCGGCTTCTCCGGCTGGCTCGCCCAGGACCGCTTCACCGTGGCCGCCGGCGAGCCCGCGGGCACGCCCATCTGGAGCTGGGCGAGCGGCTGGCAGGCGGCGTCCTTCGACTTCACCTTGTCGGCGGTGGCGTCGTCCTCGGCGGGCACCGCCGTCACCTTGCCGTCCTTGACGTCCGCCTGCGCCAGCACGGCCTCCTCCAGCTCGGCGGCGGTGAGCGCCTTGGCCGCCGGGGCGGCGGAGGCGGAGGAGTCGGCCTTGCCCTTGCCGTCGCCGGCCTTGTCCTCGTCGCCGGAGCCACCGCAGGCGGTGACGAGCAGGGCGAACGCGGCGGCGGAGGCGGCGAGCACGGTACGGCGGACGGGGCTGGTTCTCACGACGGAACTCTTTCTCGAAGGTGTGGAGAAGATCCACAACACGCTGGCCGCACCCTAGGCACAGCGGGCACACAGATGATCACCGATGACCCAGTCGCGTCCCGACCGTGATCACCACGTGATCGGCCCGCGCCGAGCGTGACACAGCCCACCTGTCGCCCCGTTCGAACTCCGTTAACAATGGACTGTGATCTCTCCGGTCCCCTCGATGCCCCGGAGCGCCCACCGGCAGCGGCCGGAGGCGACTCCCTACGTCGACCTCACCCGCGCCGAGTGGAGCGCGCTGCGCGACAAGACGCCGCTGCCGCTGTCCGCCGCGGAGGTCGAACGGCTGCGCGGGCTCGGTGACGTCATCGACCTCGACGAGGTGCGGGACATCTACCTCCCGCTGTCCCGGCTGCTCAATCTCTACGTCGGCGCCACCGACGGGCTGCGGGGCGCGCTCAACACCTTCCTCGGCGAACAGGGCTCCCAGTCGGGCACGCCCTTCGTCATAGGGGTCGCCGGTTCCGTCGCGGTCGGCAAGTCCACGGTGGCCCGGCTGCTCCGCGCGCTGCTGTCCCGCTGGCCGGAGCACCCGCGCGTGGAGCTGGTCACGACGGACGGTTTCCTGCTGCCGACCAGGGAGCTCCAGGAGCGGGGGCTGATGTCGCGGAAAGGATTCCCCGAGTCCTACGACCGCCGCGCGCTGACCCGTTTCGTCGCCGACATCAAGGCGGGCAAGAGCGAGGTCACCGCCCCCGTCTACTCCCACCTCATCTACGACATCGTCCCCGGCGAGAAGCTCACGGTGCGCCGGCCGGACATCCTGATCGTCGAGGGGCTCAACGTCCTCCAGCCGGCGCTGCCCGGCCAGGACGGCCGCACGCGCGTCGGACTGGCCGACTACTTCGACTTCAGCGTGTACGTGGACGCCCGCACGGAGGACATCGAACGCTGGTACCTGAACCGCTTCAAGCGGCTGCGGGAGACGGCGTTCCAGGACCCGTCGTCGTACTTCCGCAAGTACACCCAGGTCTCCGAGGAGGAGTCCCTCGACTACGCCCGCACGATGTGGCGCACCATCAACAAGCCGAACCTGGTCGAGAACATCGCCCCCACCCGGGGCCGGGCCACCCTGATCCTGCGCAAAGGCCCGGACCACAAGGTCCAGCGCCTCAGCCTGCGCAAGCTGTGAACCGGACGCCGGCCGCTACGCTGCCGCCATGCTGCACCTGCGTCTGATCACACCGGCCGAACAGACCGACGAGGTGGTCCGGCTGATCGAGGGGACGGTCGGGACGACGCACCTCTGTGTCCTGCCGGGCGCCGCCCGCGACCCCGCCGGGGACGTCGTGCTGTGCGACGTGGCCCGGGAGGCCGGCGACGACCTGCTCAACGGGTTGCGGCGGCTCGGACTGGACACGACCGGTTCCATCGCCGTGGAGAACGTCGACCTCTCGCTGTCACGGCGCGCCGCCGAGGCGGAGAAGGAGGCGCCGGGCGAGAGCGCGGACGCGGTGCTGTGGGAGCACCTGAGCGACGCCACCCACGAGGAGTCGACCCTCTCGGTCACCTACCTCGCGTTCCTCACGCTGGCGACCATGATCGCGGCGTGCGGTGTCGTCCTGGACAACGCGGTCCTGATCGTGGGCGCGATGGCGGTGGGTCCGGAGTTCGGCCCGCTGGCCGGCATCTCCACGGCGGTGGTGCAGCGGCGGCCGCGCCTCGCGGCCCGTTCGCTGCTGGCGCTGCTGGTGGGGTTCGCGGTGGCGATGGCCCTGACGGTGGGCTTCAGCCTCTTCATGGACGCGGTGGGACTGTTCACCGAGGAGAAGCTCGAGGGCGAACGGCCGCAGACCGGCTTCGTGTACGCGCCCGACTGGTTCTCCTTCGTCGTGGCGGTACTGGCCGGAGCGGCCGGCACGCTGTCGCTGACGTCCGCGAAGTCGGGTGCGCTGGTGGGGGTCGCGATCTCGGTGACGACGGTGCCGGCCGCCGCGAACGCCGCCGTGGCGCTGAGCTACGGGGACACGGTGCAGACGTGGGGTTCCTCCGAGCAGTTGCTGCTCAACCTGCTGGGCATCACCCTCGCGGGGACGCTGACCCTGCTGACCCAGAAGGCCCTCTGGTCCCGCCAGCACGCCCGCCTGCGCAAACGCGCCTCCGCCTGACCGGGGGCCCCGCACCACCCGGGGTGGGCCGGTGCCTCGTTGCGCAGCCCGGCAACGACGGGTGCCGCCGCGCCCACCCGTGCCGCCCCAGCGGCACGACTGCCCGCGGAGAGCGGCGGCGAATATGGCCGCCCACGGCGCGCTGTGCGCACCGCAGTGGGCGGAGCGGCCGCCCACGGCGCGCTCTGCGGACCGCGGTGGGCGTATGCGGCCGCCCGCGGCGGGGAGGGGACGGGGCGGGGGTGGCCGCCCGCAGTGGCCGGCGCGTCCACACCCTCACCACCACCGGGCGACACTCCCGCGCCGGTCCGAGGACGGACACCCCCGACCCGGCCCCGCACCAACCCACCACAGGCGCCACGCGCACCCCCACCGAAGGCGAAGCGGCGCCGCAGGCACCCCACCCACCACGCCGCAGGCACCCCGCAGGCATCCACCCACCACAGGCGCCACGCGCACCCCCACCGAAGGAACAGCGGCGCCGCAGACATCCCGCCCACCGCGCCGCAGGCACCCCGTCGGCTACCCCAGCGCCGACTTCACCACGTCGGCCAGACGCCCGGCCACCGACCGCGCCTGGTCGATGTCCGCCGCCTCGACCATGACCCGCACCAGCGGCTCCGTCCCCGAGGGCCGCAGCAGCACGCGCCCCGTCTCACCGAGCTCCCGCTCCGCCTCACCCACCGCGGCCGCGAGCTCCGCGGAGGTCTTCACCCGGGACTTGTCCACGTCCGGAACGTTGACGAGCACCTGCGGCAGCCGCTCCATCACCGACGCCAGCTCCCGCAGCGGCCGCCCGCTCTCCGCGACCCGCGCCGCGAGCAGCAGCCCGGTCAGCGTGCCGTCGCCGGTCGTCGCGTGGTCGAGGATGATGACGTGCCCGGACTGCTCGCCCCCGAGGGCGTAGCCCTGGCTCTTCATCTCCTCCAGCACGTACCGGTCGCCGACGGCGGTCTGCACCAGCCGGATGCCCTCCCGCTCCATCGCCAGCTTGAACCCGAGGTTCGACATCACCGTCGCGACGACGGTGTCGGACCGCAGCGCGGAGCGTTCCCGCATCGCCAGCGCCAGCACCGCGAGGATCTGGTCGCCGTCGACCTCCTCACCGGTGTGGTCGACGGCCAGGCACCGGTCGGCGTCACCGTCGTGCGCGATGCCCAGCGCGGCCCCGTGCTCGACGACCGCGGCCTTCAGCTTGTCGAGGTGCGTCGAGCCGCAGCCGTCGTTGATGTTGAGCCCGTCCGGCTCCGCACCGATGGTGACGACCTGGGCCCCGGCCCGCGTGAACGCCTCCGGCGAGACCGCCGCGGCCGCGCCGTGCGCCTCGTCGAGGACGATCCGCAGGCCGTCCAGCCGGTTGGGGAGGACGCCGACGAGGTGGGCGACGTACTTCTCCAGCCCCTCCTCGTAGTCCCGCACGCGGCCGACTCCGGCACCGGTCGGCCGGTCCCAGGGCGCGCCGGTGCGGTGCTCCTCGTACACGGACTCGATGCGGTCCTCCAGCTCGTCGGCGAGCTTGTGGCCGCCGCGGGCGAAGAACTTGATGCCGTTGTCCGGCATGGCGTTGTGGCTCGCGGAGAGCATGACGCCGAGATCGGCGCCGAGGGCGCCGGTGAGGTGTGCCACGGCCGGCGTCGGCAGCACGCCGACGCGCAGGACGTCCACGCCCGCGCTGGCGAGGCCGGCGACCACGGCGGCCTCCAGGAACTCCCCGGACGCGCGCGGGTCGCGCCCGACCACGGCGGTGGGCCGGTGGCCTTCGAACGTGCCGGCCTCCGCCAGTACGTGCGCGGCGGCCACGGACAGGCCGAGCGCCATTTCCGCGGTCAGGTCCGCGTTGGCGACACCGCGCACGCCGTCCGTGCCGAAGAGTCGTCCCACTTGTCCTCCTGATGACCTGATGATGCGCCAGCACCGATGCCCGGACCGGGGTCCGGGCCCCGCCTCCCCGGTTCTGCCGAGGCGTGGGACCCGCCCGTACGGCCGACGGTCGTGCCACTGACGAAGCTTGTGATGTGTTCGACGGCCGTGAGGCGAATGCGGCTCGCATGCGGCTCCATGCCTCCGGGCACGCACCGCGACGGCGACGCCCGACGCCCGACCATCCGATCACATTAGCGTTTGAGCGCCTTGTGCCGTTATACGCCCACGGCACTGAATAAACGAACGCCCCGGCGGCACTGTGGCGTGCCGCCGGGGCGTTCGGAGTACGCGCGAGCGCCCTGTGTTTAGCGCTTGCTGTACTGCGGGGCCTTGCGGGCCTTCTTCAGACCGGCCTTCTTGCGCTCGACCGCACGGTCGTCGCGCTTGAGGAAGCCGGCCTTCTTCAGCGGGCCGCGGTTGTTGTCGACGTCCGCCTCGTTCAGCGCACGGGCGACACCCAGACGGAGCGCACCGGCCTGACCGGAGACACCGCCACCCGCGATGCGGGCGATGACGTCGTAGCGGCCTTCGAGCTCGAGCACCTTGAAGGGCTCGTTGACTTCCTGCTGGTGCACCTTGTTCGGGAAGTAGTCCTCGAGGGTGCGACCGTTGATCTTCCACTTGCCGGTGCCCGGGACGATCCGGACGCGGGCGATGGCGTTCTTGCGACGGCCCAGGCCGGCGGCCGGCTGGGGCTCGCCGAAGCGGGACGCCATGGACTCCGAGGTGTACTCGCCCTCGACGGGCACCTCGGACTCGGTGGTGTAGCTGTCGATGTCAAGCTCTTCGAGCGGCTGCTCGGCAGTGGTCTCGGCCACGATTCTCCTCAGATTCTGTTCAGTCTTAGGGGGTGGCCGGACTTACTGCGCGACCTGGGTGATCTCGAACGGCACCGGCTGCTGCGCAGCGTGGGGGTGCTGGTCGCCCGAGTAGACCTTCAGCTTCGAGAGCATCTGACGGCCCAGGGTGTTCTTGGGGAGCATGCCCTTGACGGCCTTCTCGATGGCCTTCTCGGGGTTCTTCGCCAGCAGCTCGTCGTAGCGGACGGAGCGCAGACCACCCGGGTAACCCGAGTGGCGGTACGCCATCTTCTGGGTCCGCTTGTTGCCGGAGAGGTGCACCTTGTCCGCGTTGATGATGATGACGAAGTCACCGGTGTCGACGTGGGGCGCGTAGATCGGCTTGTGCTTGCCGCGCAGGATGGAGGCCGCAGTGGAGGCCAGACGACCCAGGACGACGTCCTGAGCGTCGATGACGTGCCACTGGCGCGTCACATCGCCGGGCTTGGGGCTGTACGTACGCACGGTTCGTAGCCTTCGCTTCTTCAGTGAATGGTCCTGACAAGGTCACCGAAGACGATCACGACAGCCCTGACCGCACAGCGGTGACGCAAACCGCGTGCTGGTCGCTGGTCATCGGTCCGGTGGACCGGTGTAAGGGCCCCTCACGTGAGAATGAGCAAGCCACTACACACAACGAACATGCAGAATACCCATGCTCGGCCGGACGGGTCAAAACGAGACCGCCGTCGGTGACGTCGCCGATGAACTACACGGATTCTACGGCCGCACGCCGCCCCTCCGGCGTCTCCCGCGCCCCGCCGGTCCCGCCGTCCCCGACCGCCGTGCGCACGCAGTGGCAGGCGACGGTCACCGCCAGCACGCACAGCGTGACCGAGTCCCGGAACGCCCTGCGCTTCCCCGACTCCAGCCACGGCCAGGTCACCCCCGGCAGCTGCGGCACCAGGGCGAGCCAGAACCAGGGGCGCCGGGTGACCGACCCGGCGTGGGGCAGCCCGGCGAGCAGCAGCGGCAGCACCACCAGGAGGTAGTGGTTGTAGGAGGGCCGTGACACGAGGAACGCCGAGAGCATCAGCCCCGCCGACGTCTCCGCCAGCCGCAGCCCCGCCGGCCCCGGCCCCCGCCAGCGCCGGTACGCGCAGCCCACCCCCACGGCGGCCGCGAGCACCGCCAGCACCGTGGCCAGCGCCTGCGGCACGCCGAGCCGGGGCAGCACGGCGGCGGGACCGGCCTCGTAGAGCCGCAGGAAGGCGTCGTCGCCGGTCAGCAGGAAGGGCAGGGTGCGGGTGAGGAAGCCGGTGGGGTCGGGCAGGAACAGCGCCGCCACCACCGAGGTCACGGCCGGCACCAGGACCACCAGGGCCAGCGCCCTCCACCGGCGGGCGAAGAGGAACAGCAGCACCATCGGCGCGAGCAGCGGCTTCACCGCCACCGCGACCCCGACGACCGCGCCGGCCGTGACCCACCGGCCCCGGCTCGCCAGCAGCAGGCACAGCGGCAGCGCCAGCACGGCCGTCACCGTCCAGTTGCCCAGCCGCACCAGTTGGCCGAACGGCGCGAACCCGGCCGCGAGGGCGAGCAGGCCGAGGACGGCGAGCCGGCTGCGCAGCGGCACCCGGTGCAGTCGCAGCGCGCAGGCCCAGCCCAGGGTGAGCGCGAGGATCGCCCCCGCCGGCACCAGCACGTCGAGCACGGAGCGCGGCAGCAGTGCCTGCGGGACGGCGGCCATCACCGCGCTCGGGAAATAGAGGAAGTGCCGGTCGTCGTACGGCGATCCACCGTCCAGCCAGGTCCGCGCGGCGTCCACGACGATCCGGTTGTCCATGCCTCCGTCCGAGGTCACCAGCACCGTATGGATCGTCAGTGCGCCCAGCACGGCCGCGAGTCCGGTCCACCACCAGCCACCCGCAGGACGCACCAACCACCCGGAGATGTCGCTTTTGCCCGTCACCATGAGCGCAACGCTAGGGCCTTCCGCACCCGTTGAGGCGGACCAGCACACCCCTTGCCCCGTCTAAGATGCGCCCCATGAGTTTTGGGCAGGGGGGACCTTCACAGCAGTGGGATCCCTGGAAACCGAATTCCCAGCAGCCCTGGAGCAGCGGCGGTGCCGGCCAGTCGCCCGACTGGGCCGCCCTCGCCGACGCCTCCGAGGCCCGCGCCAAGCGCCGCCGGCTGCTGTTCATAGGCGGTGGCGCGCTCGCCACCGTCGCGATAGGCGCGGCCGTGGCCGTCGCCGTGGTGTCGGCCAACGACGGCAACCAGGCCTCGCCGGGCGCGTCCTCGCAGCTGCCCGGCGCCTCCGACCTGCCGAGCCCGACGGGCACCGTCCCGTCGTTCGCCCCGACGAGCGCCCCGCCACCGCTGGACCCGAACGACTTCATCGCCAGCGCGGTGAAGGACAAGGCGCCGCTGAGCCCCGACATCCTCTTCCCGGGCACGCAGCTGACCATGGGTGACACGGTGTACAAGAAGGGCCCGACGGCGGACACCGGGAACTGCGCCTCGGCCGCGAAGGCGACGCTCCCCAAGGCGCTCTCCGACAACAGGTGCACGCGCCTGATCCGGGTCACCTACACCAAGGACGGCGTGGCGGTGACGGTCGGCGTGGCCGTCTTCGACACCCAGGCCCAGGCGGCCAAGGCCCGGCAGCAGGCCGACAAGAAGAGCATCATCAAGTCGCTGTCGGGCGGCGGGGTCAAGGACTTCTGCTCCGGCGCGGTCTGCCGCTCCACCACCAACACCGTGGGGCGCTACGCCTACTTCACCCTGGCGGGCTTCACCAACGGCAAGAACGTGACGGAGAAGGACAAGGCCGTCTTCGCCACGGGCGACGACCTGCAGGAGTTCACGTTCCGTCAGATCCGGCGCAGGGGCGAGGCGCAGGCGTCGGCGGCGGCGAACGAGTAGCGCCGCCGCCGGGCCGGGTTCAGCAGCAGCCGCCCGCCGGCAGGGACCGCTTGTTGCGGGCCTCCCTGCTGCGCGCCGCCAGCAGGTCGTCTGCGGGGTAGCCGACCTCCTCCAGGGTCAGCCCGTGCGGGCGTACGACGTGGACGGCCGAGTCCCGTACGCCGGCGGCCAGCACCTTGCCCGGCCAGTCCGGCGGACGGTGACCGTCGCCGACGAACAGCAGGGCGCCGATGAGCGAGCGCACCATGTTGTGGCAGAAGGCGTCCGCGCGGACGGTGGCGGTGACGATCCCGTCCTCCCCCCGCGCCAGGCTCAGTTCCTGGAGCGTCCGGATGGTCGTCGCGCCCTCCCGCCGCTTGCAGTACGCGGCGAAGTCGTGCTCGCCGAGCAGTCCGCGTGCCGCCTCGTTCATCGCGTCGACGTCCAGCGGCCAGTCGTGCCACAGCACGTGCCCGCGCAGCAGCGGGTCCACCCCGCCCGGGTTGTCGGTGACCCGGTAGGCGTAGCGCCGCCAGATCGCGGAGAAGCGGGCGTCGAACCCGGCGGGCGCCTCCCTGAGCGCCCACACCCGGACGTCCCTGGGCAGCCGCCCGGCGAGCCGCTTGAGCAGCTTGGTGTGGTGCTCGGCCCACACCTCGCGCGGCAGGTCGACGTGCGCGACCTGGCCCCGGGCGTGCACGCCGGCGTCCGTCCGCCCCGCCACGGTCAGCTCGTACGTCGTCCCGCCGGACCGCGTCACGGTCCGCAGCGCGTCCTCGATCTCCCCCTGGACGGTACGCCGCCCCCCGGCCTGCTTGGCCCAGCCGGAGAACCCGGCCCCGTCATAGGAAAGATCCAGCCGCACCCGCACGAACCCCGGTCGCACTTCGTCACTCACCCAGAGATCCTCTCAGCCACAAGAAAACGGGCCCGCCCCTCGAAAGGGACGGGCCCGCAGCAGCGCCCCCGAAGGGACGCGGGGGCCTGCGCGACCAGCCACGACACAGCGCCGCAGCCACAGCCGCGCAGCCCCGGCGAACGCTTACGCGTCCTTCGACTCCTCGGCCGGAGCCTCGGCGGCCTCGTCCTTGGACAGCTCCGCCTTCGGCTCAGCGGCCTCGGCGCCCTCGGCGTCCTTCGCGGAACGCTTGGTCGCGGCCTCCGCCTCACCGACAGCGGTCTGCTGCACGGTCAGCGCCTCGACCAGCTCGATGACGGCCATGGGCGCGTTGTCGCCACGGCGGTTGCCGATCTTGGTGATGCGGGTGTAGCCACCGGGACGGTTCTCGTACCGCGGGCCGATCTCGGTGAAGAGCGTGTGGACGATGCTCTTGTCCGTGATGACCTGGAGCACCTGACGGCGGTTGTGAAGGTCGCCCTTCTTCGCCTTGGTGACCAGACGCTCGGCGTACGGACGCAGCTTGCGCGCCTTCGCCTCGGTGGTGGTGATGCGGCCGTGCTCGAAAAGCGCCTTCGCGAGGTTCGCGAGCATGAGCTTCTCGTGCGCGGCGCTGCCGCCCAGACGGGCACCCTTGGTGGGCCTCGGCATGGTGTTTCTCCTAGGTGTCTGCCCCGGCCGTACCAGGTACCGGAGTCAGTATCCGAGCGAGCGGTTGCCCGTCGGAGATCCGGGCGCCTTCACAGACGCCCGGAGGGTCCGCGCCCCCGAAGGGGCGCGGGGCGGGGTCGACATGCGACTCCGTCGCGTGGGCGCGACCGGCCCCAACGGGCCGGCGGCCGCGGAACCGGCCTCCTCGCGGAGCGCTCAGTACTGCTCGGTCTCCACGAAGCCCGCGTCCGCGTCGTCGTCCGCGCCGAACGCGTCGGCGGCGGCGGTCGGGTCGAACCCGGGGGGCGAGTCCTTCAGCGCCAGGCCCATACCGGCCAGCTTCGCCTTGACCTCGTCGATCGACTTCGCACCGAAGTTGCGGATGTCGAGCAGGTCCGCCTCGCTGCGCGCGACGAGCTCACCCACGGAGTGGATGCCCTCACGCTTGAGGCAGTTGTACGACCGAACGGTGAGCTCCAGCTCCTCGATCGGCAGCGCCAGGTCGGCGGCGAGGGCGGCGTCCGTGGGGGACGGGCCCATGTCGATGCCCTCGGCGTCGATGTTCAGCTCGCGGGCGAGACCGAACAGCTCGACCAGGGTCTTGCCGGCGGAGGCCATGGCGTCACGCGGACGCATCGCCTGCTTGGTCTCGACGTCGACGATCAGCTTGTCGAAGTCGGTGCGCTGCTCGACACGGGTCGCCTCGACCTTGTAGGTGACCTTGAGAACCGGCGAGTAGATCGAGTCGACCGGGATGCGCCCGATCTCCTGACCGACCTGCTTGTTCTGCACGGCGGAGACGTAGCCGCGGCCGCGCTCGACGGTCAGCTCCATCTCCAGCTTGCCCTTGCCGTTGAGGGTGGCGAGGACGAGGTCGGGGTTGTGCACCTCGACACCGGCCGGGGGCGCGATGTCGGCGGCGGTGACCAGACCCGGACCCTGCTTGCGCAGGTACATCACGACCGGCTCGTCGTGCTCCGAGGAGACGACCAGCTGCTTGATGTTGAGGATCAGGTCGGTGACGTCCTCCTTGACGCCCGGCACGGTGGTGAACTCGTGCAGGACGCCGTCGATGCGGATGCTGGTGACGGCGGCACCGGGGATCGACGACAGGAGGGTACGGCGCAGGGAGTTGCCGAGGGTGTAGCCGAAGCCCGGCTCCAGCGGCTCGATCACGAACCGGGAGCGGAATTCGTCGACGACCTCTTCGGTCAACGAGGGACGCTGAGCGATCAGCATGTGTGGATCAGATCCTTCTTTCGTGGACGCCCGCTATTTGACGCCCGACGGAAACCGCACCCGGTGAGAAGTGCGGGTACTGCAAGGGTACGGGCGGCACGGCCCTTGCGAGCCGTACCGCCCGGAACCCGAAGCCGATCGAGGCGGCCGGCGTCTCAGACGCGGCGGCGCTTCGGCGGGCGGCAGCCGTTGTGCGGGGTCGGGGTGACGTCCTGGATGGAGCCGACCTCGAGGCCCGTGGCCTGCAGGGAACGGATCGCGGTCTCACGACCGGAGCCCGGGCCCTTGACGAACACGTCGACCTTGCGCATGCCGTGCTCCTGGGCGCGGCGGGCAGCCGACTCGGCGGCCATCTGCGCGGCGAACGGCGTGGACTTCCGGGAGCCCTTGAAGCCGACGTGGCCGGCGGAGGCCCAGGAGATCACGTTGCCCGAGGGGTCCGTGATCGACACGATCGTGTTGTTGAACGTGCTCTTGATGTGCGCGTGGCCATGAGCGACGTTCTTCTTTTCCTTGCGGCGCACCTTCTTGGCAGCGCCCTGACGTCCCTTGGGGGGCATCTCTTAACTCCTACGGGAGGTGGTCGGTCCTACAGCGAAGACCGTGGACAGGCGTCCGCTGCGGACTACTTCTTGCCCGGCTTCTTCTTGCCGGCGATGGCGCGACGCGGGCCCTTGCGGGTACGCGCGTTGGTGCTGGTGCGCTGACCGCGGACGGGCAGACCGCGACGGTGACGCAGACCCTGGTAGGTGCCGATCTCGACCTTGCGGCGGATGTCGGCCTGGATCTCGCGACGGAGGTCACCCTCGGTCTTGATGTTGTTGTCGACGTACTCGCGGATCGCGACGAGCTGCTCCTCGGAGAGGTCGCGAACGCGGGTGTTCGGGTCGACGCCGGTGGCGGCCAGCGTCTGCTGCGAAAGGGTTCGGCCGATGCCGAACACGTAGGTGAGGGCGATCTCCACGCGCTTTTCGCGCGGGATGTCAACACCGGAAACGCGTGCCATTCAATGGCTCCAGTTAGTTGTCGGAGGTCTTCCACAGGACCGGATCCCTGTCCGCCGTACGAGGTACGGACCGGGTCCCCGGCCTCCGAGCCGGGGGTGTCGAGCCGTGTCGGCTCGGGACCTGCGTATGAACGTGTGTTGCTCGCGTCGCGCGAAGTTCTGCGGAAAGTCGCAGAGGGTCGATCGTGCTGCGGTCAGCCCTGGCGCTGCTTGTGGCGCGGGTTGTCACAGATGATCATGACCCGGCCGTGACGGCGGATCACCCTGCACTTGTCGCAGATCTTCTTGACGCTCGGCTTGACCTTCATGGGTGTGAGGTTCTCCGGGTCAGTGCCATCACCCCGGCGGACCGGGGAGCGGGCAAGATCTACTTGTACCGGTAGACGATCCGGCCACGCGTCAGGTCGTACGGGGAGAGCTCCACCACGACCCGGTCGTCAGGGAGGATGCGGATGTAGTGCATGCGCATCTTGCCGCTGATGTGTGCCAGGACCTGGTGGCCGTTCTGGAGCTCGACCCTGAACATGGCGTTCGGAAGAGACTCGACGACAGTGCCCTCGATCTCGATGGCACCTTGCTTCTTGGCCACGCTTCGCCCTTCGAATCGACTACCTTGATCGACTCCGACGTGCACCGCGTGAGTACATGCAGACATGCGGGTGCACAAGAGCCGACGAGTCAGTCTACGTCAGCGCACCCGGAAACACGAATCGAGAAATCCTGCCCCACGGGGGAGATCCTTAACCCGGGGCGCCCGGCCGACCGGTCAGGCCAGCGGGTCCGGGGCCGCCGTGATGCCCAGCTCCGCCAGCTTCGCCTTGCCGCCGTCGGGTGCCGTCAGGACCAGCGGGCCCTGCTCGGTGAGGGCGACGGAGTGCTCCCAGTGGGACGACCAGGTGCCGTCGGTGGTGATGACGGTCCAGTCGTCGGAGAGGACCTCCGTCCTCGGGGTGCCCAGGGAGACCATCGGCTCGATGGCGAGGCAGAAGCCCGGGACCAGCTTGGGGCCCTTGCCCCGCTTGCGGTCGACGTAGTTCAGCAGGTGCGGGTCCATGTGCATCTCGGTGCCGATGCCGTGGCCGCCGTAGTCCTCGATGATCCCGTACTTGCCGCCGCCCGGCTTCGGCTGGCGGCGGATGTACGTCTCCACGGCCCGCGAGATGTCCACGAGCCGGTTGCCCTGCTTCATGGCCGCGATGCCGGCCCACATCGACTCCTCGGTCACCCGGGACAGCTCGACCAGCTCCGGCGCGTGCCCGGAGCCGACGAACGCCGTGTAGGCGGCGTCGCCGTGCCAGCCGTCGATGACGGCGCCGCAGTCGATGGAGATGACGTCACCGTCCTTCAGGACGACGTCGTCGGAGGGGATGCCGTGGACGACGACCTCGTTCACGGAGGTGCAGATGGTGGCGGGGAAACCGCCGTAGCCGAGGAAGTTCGGCTTGGCGCCGTGCTCCGCGAGGACCTTGCGCGCGACCTGGTCCAGATCCTTGGTCGTCGCCCCGGGCACGGCCGCCTCACGGGTGGCCGCGTGGATGGCCGCTACGACCAGCCCCGCCTCACGCATCTTGGCGATCTGCTCGGGGCTCTTGATCTGCACCATGGGGACGAGGGCCTTTCCTGGACCAGGGATACGAACTCTTCCAACGATACGGGCGCCCGCGGTGCTTCGGTTCCACGGGCGTCCACCCCGTCCCATGCCACAGCCGCGGCCCCGCACGAGGGGGACCGCGGCTGTGGGAGGCGGGACCTGACTACCCGGCGCTCTTCAGCGCCTCCAGGGCACGCCCCGTGACCTCGTCCACCGGGCCCATCGCCGAGATCGTCACGACCAGGCCCTGCGCCCGGTAGTAGCCGATGATCGGCTCGGTCTGCGTGTGGTAGACCTCCAGCCGCGTCCGCACCGTCGACTCCGAGTCGTCGTCGCGCTGGTACAGCTCGCCGCCGCAGATGTCACAGACACCCTCCTGCTTCGGCGGGCTGTACGTCACGTGGAACACGTGCGCCGAGTCCTTGCGGCACACCCGCCGCCCGGCGATCCGCTTGACGACCTCGTCCTCGGGGGCCTCGAGATCGAGCACCGCGTCCAGCTTGATGCCCTCGGTCTGCAGCAGCTCGTCCAGCGCCTCGGCCTGCGACACGTTGCGCGGGAAGCCGTCCAGCAGGAAGCCGCCCTCGGCGTCGGGCTGCTCCATGCGGTCCTTGGCCATGGCGATGGTGACCTCGTCGGGGACGAGGTTGCCGGCGTCCATGTAGGACTTCGCGAGCTTGCCCAGCTCCGTCTGCCGGCTGATGTTGGCGCGGAACAGGTCACCCGTGGAGATGTGCGGGATGCGCAGTTTCTCGGCAAGGCGGGTGGCCTGCGTACCCTTTCCGGCACCCGGCGGCCCGACGAGGACGATTCGCATCAGCGGAGGAACCCTTCGTAATTGCGCTGCTGGAGCTGGCTCTCGATCTGCTTCACGGTCTCGAGACCGACACCCACGATGATCAGGATGCTGGTCCCGCCGAACGGGAAGTTCTGGTTTGCCCCGAAACCAGCCAACGCCATTGTCGGCACGAGAGAGATCAGGCCCAGATACAGCGAACCCGGCCAGGTGATCCGGTTGAGTACGTAGCTCAGGTACTCAGCGGTCGGTCGGCCAGCCCGGATGCCCGGGATGAAGCCACCATACTTCTTCATGTTGTCGGCGACTTCTTCGGGGTTGAAGGTAATCGCCACGTAGAAGAAGGCGAAGAAGACGATCAACAGGAAGTACAGGATGATGTGGAACGTCGCTCCGGTGTCCGCGAGGTTCTTCGTGATCCAGGCCGCCCAGCCGGCGTCCGAGTTCGAGAACTGGACGATCAGCGCGGGAATGTAGAGCAGCGACGAGGCGAAGATGACGGGAATGACACCCGCCTGGTTCACCTTCAGCGGGATGTAGGTGGACGTGCCGCCGTAGGAACGGCGACCGATCATGCGCTTGGCGTACTGCACCGGGATCCGGCGCTGTGCCTGCTCGACGAAGACGACCAGGGCGACCATGACGAACCCGACGACCATGACGGTGCCGAACTCGATCCAGCCGTCCGCCAGGCTGCCCTGCTCCTTGATGGCCCACAGGGCGGAGGGGAAGGTCGCGGCGATCGAGATGAACATCAGGATCGACATGCCGTTGCCCACGCCGCGGTCGGTGATGAGCTCGCCGAGCCACATCACGGCGGCCGTACCGGCGGTCATGGTGATGACCATGGTGATGGTCACGAAGATCGACTGGTCGGGCACGATCTGGCCGGCGACGGGGCAGCCCGGGAAGAGGGAGCCGCTGCGGGCGGTGGCCACCAGGCCGGTGCCCTGGAGGATGGCCAGCGCGATCGTCAGATAACGCGTGTACTGCGTGATCTTCGCCGTACCGGCCTGGCCCTCCTTCTTCAGGGCTTCCAGACGCGGGATCACGACGGTCAGCAGCTGCAGGATGATGCTCGCCGTGATGTACGGCATGATGCCCAGCGCGAAGATCGTGATCTGGAGCAGTGCGCCGCCGCTGAACATGTTGACCAGACCCAGCAGGCCCTGGCCGGCTTCTGCGTTGTCGATACAGGCCTGGACGTTGCGGTAGTCGACACCCGGGATCGGGACGTTCGTACCGATGCGGTACACGACGATGATGCCGAGCGTGAAGAGCAGCTTCTTGCGCAGGTCGGGCGTCTTGAACGCCCGGGCGAACGCGGTGAGCACGGTGCCTCCTGCGACCCCCCGCGCAACTGCGTCAAGGGTGACGGTCTTGAGATTCCGACTAAGGACGATTACGTAACGGTCAACTGCCGCGGTGAGTGCCCCGTATGGGGCTCCCGAGGTCAATGGGCAGCGCAGGCCACCTTACCGGCGAGACTGCCACCCTAGGAACGACCAACCGGGGATACCCCATTTGTGGGGTATCCCCGGTCGGGATCGTTCTACGTCATCGAGACACCTGACGGATCAGACGAGCTCGGTGACGGTACCGCCGGCGGCGGTGATCTTCTCCTTGGCGGAGCCGGAGACGGCGTCGACCGTCACCTGCAGCGCCACGGAGATCTCGCCCTGGCCCAGGACCTTGACGAGGCTGTTCTTGCGCACGGCGCCCTTGGCGACCAGGTCCTCGACCGTGACCTCTCCACCCTCGGGGTAGAGGGAGGCCAGCTTGTCCAGGTTGACGACCTGGAACTCGGTCTTGAACGGGTTCTTGAAGCCCTTCAGCTTCGGGAGACGCATGTGGAGCGGCATCTGGCCACCCTCGAAGCGCTCCGGAACCTGGTAACGGGCCTTGGTGCCCTTGGTACCACGACCGGCCGTCTTACCCTTCGACGCCTCACCACGACCGACACGGGTCTTCGCGGTCTTGGCGCCGGGGGCGGGACGGAGGTTGTGGATCTTGAGCGGGTTCTGCTCCGCCATGATCAGTCGACCTCCTCGACCGTCACGAGGTGGCGGACGGTGTGCACCATTCCGCGGAACTCGGGGCGGTCCTCCTTGACGACCTGCGTGTTGATGCCCTTGAGACCAAGGGAACGCAGGGTGTCACGGTGGTTCTGCTTGCTGCCGATGTAGGACTTGACCTGCGTAATCTTGAGCTGCGCCATGATTACGCACCCGCCCCGGCACGCGCACGGAGAAGAGCCGCGGGGGCGACGTCCTCGAGGGGCAGACCACGGCGGGCCGCGATCTCCTCGGGACGCTGCAGGCCCTTGAGGGCCGCCACGGTCGCGTGCACGATGTTGATCTGGTTGTCGGAGCCGAGCGACTTCGACAGCACGTCGTGGATACCGGCGCACTCGAGCACGGCGCGCACCGGACCACCGGCGATCACACCGGTACCGGGCGACGCAGGCTTGAGCAGCACGACGCCGGCAGCCTTCTCACCCTGGATGGGGTGCGGGATGGTGCCCTGGATGCGGGGGACCTTGAAGAAGTGCTTCTTGGCCTCCTCAACGCCCTTGGCGATGGCGGCCGGCACCTCCTTGGCCTTGCCGTATCCGACACCCACGGTGCCGTCACCGTCGCCCACCACGACCAGCGCGGTGAAGCTGAAGCGACGACCACCCTTCACAACCTTGGCGACACGGTTGATCGCGACGACGCGCTCAACGTATGCGGTCTTCTCGGCGGCAGCTGCGCCGCCGTCACGGCCCTTCCGGTCCCGCCGCTCGCCGCCACCGGCACCGCCACCGCGGCGCTGGGGTCCAGCCATTGGAATTACCTCTCTCTGTTTCCGCTAGCTACGGAACCGACTCAGAACTTGAGTCCGGCTTCGCGGGCGGCGTCCGCCAGGGCGGCGATGCGCCCCGCGTACCTGTTGCCACCGCGGTCGAACACGACAGCCTCGACACCGGCGGCCTTGGCGCGCTCCGCGACCAGGGCGCCGACCTGCTGGGCCTGCGAGGACTTGTCGCCCTCGCCACCGCGGATCGACGCGTCCAGCGTGGACGCCGAGGCCAGCGTGTGGCCCTTCAGGTCGTCGATCACCTGCGCCACGATGTGACGGTTGGAACGAGTCACGACCAGGCGGGGACGCTCGGCAGTACCAGAGACGTTCTTGCGGATCCGGATGTGACGACGCTTGATAGCAGCACGCTTGTAGGCGTCGCCCTTGAGGATCTTCTGCCCGTATGCCATGGCTTACTTACCCGCCTTTCCGACCTTGCGGCGGATGACTTCGCCCTCGTACTTGACGCCCTTGGCCTTGTACGGGTCGGGCTTGCGCAGCTTGCGGATGTTCGCCGCAACCTCGCCGACCTTCTGCTTGTCGATGCCCTCGACCGAGAAGCGGGTGGGGGCCTCCACCTTGAAGGTGATGCCCTCGGGCGCCTCGATCGTGATCGGGTGGCTGTAGCCCAGGGAGAACTCCAGGTTGGAACCCTTGGCGACAACGCGGTAACCGACACCGCTGATCTCGAGCTTCTTCACGTAACCCTGGGTCACGCCGGTGATCATGTTCGCCACCAGCGTGCGGGACAGGCCGTGCAGGGCCTTGTTCTGACGCTCGTCGTTGGGGCGGGTGACGTTCAGGACGCCGTCCTCACCCTTGGCGATCTCGATCGGCGACACGACGGTGTGGTTCAGCGTGCCCTTGGGGCCCTTGACCGTGACCGTCTGGCCGTCGATGGTGACGTCCACGCCGGCGGGAACCGCGATGGGGAGCTTGCCGATGCGCGACATAGCTGTTTCCTCCGTTCCCTTCCGCTACCAGACGTAGGCGAGGACTTCCCCACCCACGCCCTTCTTGCCGGCCTGCTTGTCGGTGAGGAGCCCGTGCGACGTGGAGATGATCGCCACGCCGAGGCCGCCGAGCACCTTCGGCAGGTTGGTGGACTTCGCGTACACCCGGAGACCGGGCTTGGAGATCCGCTTGATGCCCGCGATGGAGCGCTCACGGTTCGGACCGAACTTCAGGTCCAGGACGAGGTTCTTGCCGACCTCGGCGTCCTCGACCTTCCAGCCCGTGATGAAGCCCTCCTGCTGGAGGATCTCCGCGATGTGCGACTTGATCTTCGAGTGCGGCATCGCCACGGTGTCGTGGTACGCCGAGTTCGCGTTCCGCAGACGCGTAAGCATGTCTGCGATCGGATCAGTCATGGTCATGAATTGGCCTTCGGCCTCTCTCGCCGGGGTTTCCTGGTGCGCCATCCCTCTCCCCGATCCGAGACGGGACGGGTGCGGCGCGGTGGACCTACGGCGTAGTAAGCAAACATGAGCGGGCTGAGCCCGCGTGCGTATGGGCACGGCAGGTGCCCAACCCCACAAGCCTAAGCCATGCGGAGTGGGCCTCCCGCCGTCCCCACTGCTTACCGAGAGCCCTGGGAGCCGGGAATTACCCGGACTACCAGGAGCTCTTGGTCACGCCCGGCAGCTCGCCACGGTGAGCCATCTCACGAAGGCACACGCGGCACAGGCCGAACTTGCGGTACACGGAGTGCGGACGACCGCAGCGCTGGCAGCGGGTGTAGCCGCGCACTCCGAACTTGGGCTTGCGAGCAGCCTTCGCGATGAGAGCCTTCTTCGCCATCTCGCTCACGCCTCCTTGAACGGGAAGCCGAGGTGACGGAGAAGGGCGCGGCCCTCTTCGTCGTTGGTCGCCGTGGTCACCACGGTGATGTCCATACCCCGGACACGGTCGATCTTGTCCTGGTCGATCTCGTGGAACATGACCTGCTCCGTGAGACCGAAGGTGTAGTTGCCACGGCCGTCGAACTGCTTGGGGGACAGGCCGCGGAAGTCGCGGATGCGCGGGAGCGCGAGCGACAGGGTGCGGTCCAGGAACTCCCACATGCGGTCGCCACGGAGCGTGACGTGGGCACCGATCGGCTGGCCCTCACGCAGCTTGAACTGCGCGATGGACTTGCGGGCCTTGGTGACGGCCGGCTTCTGACCGGTGATCGTGGTGAGGTCGCGGATGGCGCCCTCGATCAGCTTGGAGTCGCGGGCGGCGTCGCCCACACCCATGTTGACCACGATCTTGACGAGGCCGGGCACCTGCATGACGTTCTCGTAGGAGAACTGCTCGCGCAGCTTGCCCGCGATCTCCTCGCGGTACTTCGTCTTCAGACGCGGAGTGGTGGTGGTCGTCATCAGATGTCCTCACCCGTCCGCTTGGCAACGCGGATCTTGTTGCCTTCGTCGTCGAAGCGGTAACCGACGCGCGTGACGACCTTGTTCCCGTCCTTCTCCACGACCAGCTGGACGTTGGAGACGTGGATCGGGGCCTCGGTGGTCACGATGCCGCCGGCCTGCGAACCGCGAGCGGTCGGACCGGCCTTGGTGTGCTTCTTGACCCGGTTGACACCCTCGACCAGGACACGCTCGTCGCGCGGGTAAGCGGCGATGACCTTGCCCTGCTTGCCCTTGTCCTTGCCGGTGATGACCTGGACCAGGTCACCCTTCTTGATCTTCATGCTCACAGCACCTCCGGCGCGAGGGAGATGATCTTCATGAACTTCTTCTCGCGCAGCTCACGGCCGACCGGGCCGAAGATACGGGTGCCACGAGGGTCGCCGTCGTTCTTCAGAATGACGGCGGCGTTCTCGTCGAAGCGGATGTACGAGCCGTCCGGACGGCGGCGCTCCTTGACGGTGCGAACGATGACCGCCTTGACGACGTCACCCTTCTTCACGTTGCCACCGGGGATCGCGTCCTTGACGGTGGCGACGATGACGTCACCGATGCCCGCGTAGCGGCGACCGGAGCCACCGAGCACACGGATGCAAAGGATTTCCTTCGCACCAGTGTTGTCGGCGACACGCAGTCGCGACTCCTGCTGGATCACGTCTATCTCCTGATTGTCTGCCGGTTCCCCGGGGGCCGTTCAGGAACGGCCCCCGGAGCCTGGCGGAACTGTCCTGCGAGGGGTGCCTCGCAGGAACGTACTTGGGGATTCCCTTGCGGGAATCGCCTACTTGGCCTTCTCGAGGATCTCGACGATGCGCCAGTGCTTCGTCGCGGACAGCGGCCGGGTCTCCATCAGGAGGACGCGGTCGCCGACGCCGGCGGCGTTCTGCTCGTCGTGGGCCTTGAGCTTGCTCGTGCTGCGGATGACCTTGCCGTACAGCGCGTGCTTCTTGCGGTCCTCGACGGCGACGACGACGGTCTTGTCCATCTTGTCGCTGACGACGATGCCCTCGCGGGTCTTGCGGTCGCCGCGCGCCTCGGTGTTCGTCTCGGTCACGTTGTTCTCGCTCATGCGTTCTCCACCGTTTCGATGCCCAGCTCGCGCTCGCGCATCAGGGTGTAGATCCGCGCGATGTCCTTACGGACGGCCTTCAGCCGACCGTGGTTCTCGAGCTGACCGGTCGCCGCCTGGAAGCGGAGGTTGAACAGCTCTTCCTTGGCCTCGCGGAGCTTCGCAAGAAGCTCCTCGTTGCCCAGCTCGCGCAGCTCGGACGCCTTGGTACCGGCCGACATCACGCTTCACCTGCCTCGCGCTTGACGATCCGGCACTTCATCGGCAGCTTGTGGGCCGCACGGGTCAGCGCCTCACGGGCGATCTTCTCGTTGGGGTACGACAGCTCGAACATCACGCGTCCGGGCTTGACGTTGGCGATCCACCACTCCGGAGAACCCTTACCGGAACCCATGCGGGTCTCGGCCGGCTTCTTCGTCAGGGGACGGTCCGGGTAGATGTTGATCCAGACCTTGCCGCCACGCTTGATGTGACGGGTCATGGCGATACGAGCCGCTTCGATCTGGCGGTTCGTGACGTACGCCGGGGTCAGCGCCTGGATGCCGTACTCGCCGAACGCAACCTGCGTGCCACCCTTGGACATGCCGTTGCGCTTGGGGTGGTGCTGCTTGCGGTGCTTGACCCTACGGGGGATCAGCATGTCGGTCAGGCCTCCGTTCCGGTGCTCTCAGCCGGAGCGGCAGCCGGAGCGTCGGCCTTGGGGGCCTCGGCAGCGGGAGCCTGCTGCGGCTTGCGGCCGCGACCGCCACGCTCGCCACCGCGGCCACCGCGGGCCGGGCGGTCGGAACCACCACGGGCCGGACGGTTGCCGGCGCGGGCGGCGGCGTTCTCGGCGCGGACCTCGGCGATGTTCTTGACGTCGCCCTTGTAGATCCAGACCTTCACACCGATGCGGCCGAAGGTCGTCTTGGCCTCGAAGAAGCCGTAGTCCACGTTCGCGCGGAGCGTGTGCAGGGGCACGCGGCCCTCGCGGTAGAACTCCGAGCGGGACATCTCGGCGCCACCGAGGCGGCCACCGCACTGGATCTTGATGCCCTTGGCGCCCGCCTTCATCGCCGACTGCATGCTCTTGCGCATGGCGCGGCGGAAGGAGACGCGGGAGGAGAGCTGCTCGGCGACGGCCTGGGCCACGAGCTGAGCGTCCGTCTCGGGGTTCTTGACCTCGAGGATGTTCAGCTGGACCTGCTTGCCGGTGAGCTTCTCGAGGTCACCGCGGATGCGGTCGGCCTCGGCGCCGCGGCGGCCGATGACGATGCCCGGACGAGCGGTGTGGATGTCCACACGCACACGGTCGCGGGTGCGCTCGATCTCGACCTTGGAGATGCCGGCGCGCTCCATGCCGGACGTCATCATCCGGCGGATGGCGACGTCTTCCTTGACGTAGTCCTTGTACAGCTTGTCGGCGTACCACCGGGACTTGAAGTCCGTGGTGACACCGAGCCGGAACCCATGCGGGTTAACCTTCTGGCCCATTACCGGGTTCCTTCCTTGCTGCTGACGACCACGGTGATGTGGCTGGTCCGCTTGCGGATCCGGTAGGCGCGGCCCTGGGCGCGCGGACGGAACCGCTTCAGGGTCGGGCCCTCGTCGACGTAGGCCTCGGAAATGAAGAGGCTGTCGACATCGGTGTGGTCGTAGTTGTGCGCGGCGTTGGCGATGGCGCTGTCCAGCACCTTGCCGACCGGCACGCTCGCGGCCTGCGGGGCGAAACGCAGGACCGCCTGAGCCTCCGTGGCATCCATGCCACGGATGAGGTCCACCACGCGGCGGGCCTTCATGGGCGTGACGCGGATGTACCGCGCCTGGGCCCTGGCTTCCATGGTTGTCCCTTCAGTGTCTGTCATGGTCGATTGCACCCCGCCGACTAGCGGCGCTTCGACTTCCGGTCGTCCTTGACGTGGCCCCGGAAGGTGCGGGTCGGCGAGAACTCGCCGAGCTTGTGGCCGACCATCGACTCGGTGACAAACACCGGAATGTGGGTCTTGCCGTTGTGCACCGCGATCGTGTGGCCCAGCATCGCCGGGACGATCATCGAGCGACGGGACCAGGTCTTGATGACGTTCTTGGTACCGGCTTCGTTCTGCGAGTCCACCTTCTTGATCAGGTGGTCGTCGACGAAGGGTCCCTTCTTCAAGCTACGAGGCATCTCAACCCGTCCTTAGCGCTTCTTGTTCGTCTTGCGGCGGCGGACGATGTACTTGTTCGACGCCTTCTTGGGCGAACGAGTACGGCCTTCCTTCTTGCCCCACGGGGACACGGGGTGACGACCACCGGAGGTCCGGCCCTCACCACCACCGTGCGGGTGGTCAACCGGGTTCATGACGACACCACGGACGGTCGGGCGGACGCCCAGCCACCGCTTACGGCCGGCCTTGCCCCAGTTGATGTTGCTCTGCTCGGCGTTGCCGACCTCGCCCACAGTGGCGCGGCAGCGGACGTCGACCAGGCGGATCTCGCCGGACGGCATGCGCAGGTGGGCCATCTGGCCCTCCTTCGCGAGCAGCTGCACCGAGGCGCCGGCGGAGCGGGCGAACTTGGCGCCGCCGCCGGGACGCAGCTCGATGGCGTGCAGCGTCGTACCGACCGGGATGTTGCGCAGGGCAAGGTTGTTGCCCGGCTTGATGTCGGCCCCGGGGCCGTTCTCGACGCGGTCGCCCTGGCTCAGGCCACGCGGCGCGAGGATGTAGCGCTTCTCGCCGTCCGCGTAGTGCAGGAGCGCGATGCGCGCGGTGCGGTTGGGGTCGTACTCGATGTGCGCGACCTTCGCCGGCACGCCGTCCTTGTCGTGACGACGGAAGTCGATCACTCGGTAGGCGCGCTTGTGGCCACCGCCCTGGTGGCGGACGGTCACACGACCGGAATTGTTACGGCCGCCCTTGCTGTGCAGGGGACGGACCAGCGACTTCTCCGGCGTGGACCGCGTGACCTCGACGAAGTCGGCGACGCTGGAGCCACGACGGCCCGGAGTCGTCGGCTTGTACTTGCGGATACCCATTTCTCAGTCCTCGTCCGATATCGAACGATCCTGACCGCTTACGCGGTCGGACCGCCGAAGATGTCGATACGGTCGCCCTCGGCGAGGGTCACGATCGCGCGCTTGGTCGCCGCACGCTGGCCGAAGCCGGTGCGGGTCCGCTTGCGCTTGCCGATGCGGTTGATCGTGTTGACCCCGGTGACCTTGACCTCGAAGACCGCCTGGACGGCCTGCTTGATCTGGGTCTTGTTCGCGTTGGGGTCGACGAGGAACGTGTACTTGTTCTCGTCGATCAGCGCGTAGCTCTTCTCCGACACGACCGGCTTCAGCAGGATGTCACGGGGGTCCGTGTACGCCTTGCTCACCGGGGTGACGACGGTGTTCTTGCCTTCGGCCTCGTGGCGGCGCGCCTTGGCGACGCGCGCGGCCTTGGCCGCCTTGGCGGCCTTCGAGGCGATCGAGGGGTGACGGGCAGCCATCAGACCTCGCTCCCTTCGTTGTCGTTGGCCTTGTTCGGGCCGGCGACGAAGGACTCGAAAGCGGCCTGGGTGAAGACCACGTCGTCCGAGACGATTACGTCGTACGTGTTCAGCTGGCCCGGCTCCAGGATGTGGACCTGGGGCAGGTTGCGGGCGGACAGCCACGCGGCCTCGTCGGCGCGGTCGACGACCAGGAGCAGGTTCTTGCGCTCCGAGATCTTGCCGAACAGCGTCCTGGCGGCCTTCGTGGAGGGGGTCTCACCCTCGATCACGCCGGAGACGACGTGAATGCGGTTGTTGCGCGCCCGGTCGGTGAGGGCGTGGCGCAGGGCCGCGGCCTTCATCTTCTTGGGCGTGCGCTGCGAGTAGTCGCGCGGCACGGGGCCGTGCACGACGCCACCGCCGGCGAACTGCGGCGCGCGGGTCGAGCCCTGACGGGCGCGGCCGGTGCCCTTCTGGCGGTACGGCTTGCGGCCACCACCACGGACTTCACCGCGACGCTTGGTCTTGTGCGTGCCCTGGCGGGCAGCGGCGTTCTGCGCGACGACGACCTGGTGGATCAGCGGGATGCTGACCTTCTCCACGCCGAAGATCTCCGCGGGGAGCTCGACGCTTCCGGTCTTCTCGCCGGCAGGCGAAAGGATGTCAACAGTGCTCATCGGTTACCTCAGGCCCCCTTGGCCGCGGTGCGGACCAGGACGAGGCCGCCGTTCGGACCGGGAACCGCGCCCTTGATGAGCAGCAGACCCTTCTCCGCGTCAACGGCGTGGACGGTCAGGTTCTGGGTGGTGACCCGCTCGTTGCCCATGCGACCCGCCATGCGGAGGCCCTTGAACACGCGGCCCGGGGTGGCACAGCCACCGATGGAGCCCGGCGAGCGGTGCTTGCGCTGGGTGCCGTGACCGGCGCCGAGGCCCTTGAAGTTGTGACGCTTCATGACACCGGCGAAGCCCTTGCCCTTGCTCTTGCCGGTGACGTCGACCTTCACGCCGGACTCGAAGACCTCGGCGGTGACTTCCTGGCCCAGCGTGTACTCGGAGGCGTCCGCGGTGCGGATCTCGACGAGGTGACGACGGGGGGTGACGTCGGCCTTGGCGAAGTGGCCCTTGAGGGGCTTGTTCACCTTGCGCGGGTCGATCTCGCCGAAGGCGATCTGGACCGACTCGTAGCCGTCGACGTCGTTCGTACGGACCTGGGTGACGACGTTGGGGCCGGCCTTGACGACGGTGACCGGAACAACACGGTTGTTCTCGTCCCACACCTGCGTCATGCCGAGCTTCTCGCCCAGGATGCCCTTGATCTGCTTTGCCATCTCTTCAGATCACCGGCCTCAGAGCTTGATCTCGATGTCGACACCGGCCGGGAGGTCGAGTCGCATCAGAGAGTCAACGGTCTTGGGGGTCGGGTCGAGGATGTCGATCAGGCGCTTGTGCGTGCGCATCTCGAAGTGCTCGCGCGAGTCCTTGTACTTGTGCGGCGACTTGATGACGCAGTACACGTTCTTCTCAGTGGGCAGCGGCACCGGGCCCGCGACCGACGCACCAGTGCGAGTCACCGTCTCGACGATCTTCTTCGCCGAGGAGTCGATGACCTCGTGGTCGTAGGCCTTGAGCCGGATGCGGATCTTCTGTCCCGCCATGGCTACTCCGTAGTCCTGTCTCTCTTTACGCTCCGGAGCCCGGCACATTCCCTTCCTCCTCCGACCCACGCGGTCGGGCGTGTCGCGCTCCCGCTGACACAGATGTCCCTTGTTCGAACATCCCTGCGGGATTGACAC
This sequence comes from Streptomyces pilosus, assembly GCF_014649835.1. Lineage (GTDB taxonomy): Bacteria > Actinomycetota > Actinomycetes > Streptomycetales > Streptomycetaceae > Streptomyces > Streptomyces pilosus. The sequence goes on from NZ_BMTU01000005.1 coordinate 316,105, forward strand.
GGCCCTACCAGAACCGCGGACCGGGGGCGAAAGCCCACCGGGCGCCTGGCCGGCGCCGCACATACGCTTCCCGGAAGATTCCCGTACTTCCGCCCCTGATCAGGGGCGACGAGTACTGTGGGACTCGCTTCCGGCCCTCCCGGCGGGAGGCGCGCAGCATCAACGCTCGACCGAGCAACTCGGACAGTCTGCCACAGCGGGCGGTGCCCTGGCCAATCGGGCGGAAGAGAGTACCCCCAGAGTGACGCAGATCAAACAGTCCGGCGCCGGTCAGCTCCGTTTCGCGACGGTGAGGACCACCGCCGCGTCCTCCAGTGCCTCCAGGGCGTGCCGGGCCGGGGGGATGACGAGGAGATCGCCGGTGCGGCCCTCCCACTCGGTGCCGCCGCTGGTGAGGCGGACACGGCCGCGGAGCACCAGCAGGGTCGCCTCGCCGGGGCTGTCGTGCTCGGCCAGGCTGGTGCCGGCGGTCAGCGCGAGGAGCGTCTGGCGCAGGACGTGTTCGTGGCCGCCGTGGACGGTGGTAGCGCTGCGGCCGCTGGACGAGCCGGCGGCGAGCTCCAGGTGTTCGCGGGCGAGGGCGTCGAGCGAGAGCTTCTGCATGGCCTCCAGTGTTCCCGCGCGCGCCGGGCGGTCACCAGGGCCATGTGGGGCACACCGTGGTGTCCGCCCCCTCCACCCGGACGGCCCTGCCGTGCCCCGGCCGCTCCGTGATACTGGCCCGGTGCCGTCGACACCGCCGCTGCCCGACCCGATCTCGCCCGACCCGCCGGAGGCGATCGCGCGTCCGCTGCTCACCCAGTCCTGGCTCGACCTGACGTTCGTGCACTGGGCGGTGGACCCGGCGGACGTCGCCGGGCTGCTGCCGCCGGGCACCCGGCCGGACACCGTCGGCGGGGTCACCTACGTCGGTCTCGTCGCCTTCCGGATGCACCGGGTGGGGTGGCTGCGCCTGCCGGGGGTGCCGTACCTGGGGAACTTCCCGGAGACCAACGTGCGCCTGTACTCGGTGGACGCGCACGGGCGGCGCGGGGTCGTCTTCCTGTCCCTGGACGCCTCCCGGCTGATCCCGGTGGCGGTGGGCCGCCTCGGCTTCGGGATGCCGTACGTCTGGTCCCGGATGCGCGTGGAGCACCTGGACGGGGCCACGGTCAGGTACACGGGTTCCCGGAGGTGGCCGGGTCCGCGCGGGGCGGGCAGCCGGCTGACCGTGCGCCGGGGCGAGCCGGTCGGGGAGCCGACCGCGCTGGAGCACTTCCTCACCGCCCGCTGGGGCATGCACGGCGCGTTCTTCGGGCGGTCGCTGTACCTGCCCAACGCCCATCCGCGCTGGGCGCTGCACCGGGCCGAGCTGGTGGAGTGCGAGGAGGACCTGGTCACGGCGGCCGGTCTGCCCGCGCCGGCCGGGGAGCCGGTGAGCGTGCTGTACTCCCCCGGCGTCCCGGCCCGCTTCGGGAGACCGGCCCGTCCGGCCGGCCTCCCCACACCGTGACGGCGGGGCGGCGGGCCGGACGCGGGGCCTCGGCTCCCGGGCCGGTCAGGCGGTGCCGTTCAGCATCGCGGCCGTGAGGACGTCCCCGGCGACGCCCCAGCCGCCGTCGGGGACCTCGTCGACGAGGACGACGGTGGTGGCGCGGGCCCGTTCCCCGTATATCTCCGCGTAGAGGTCGGTGGTGCGCTCGACGAGCTTCCTCTTGTCGTCGGCGCCGAGGGTGCCCGCGGGGACCTTGAAGTGGGCGAAAGGCATGGATGTCTCCTGTCGGTGGATGCCGGCGGGTTCGGTGTCGTGCGGTCGCGCCGTCGTCAGACCATGCCGCCGTTGGCCCGCAGGACCTGGCCGTTGACCCAGTGCCCGGCGGGGCTGGTGAGGAAGGCGACCACGGCGGCGATGTCGTCCGGCGTGCCCAGCCGCTCCAGCGGCGGCGTCATGGCCAGCCGGTCGATCTGCTCGGGGGTCTTGCCCGTGAGGAACATGTCCGTGGCCGTCGGGCCGGGGGCGACGGTGTTCACCGTGACGTCCCGTCCGCGCAGCTCGCGGGCCAGGATGAGGGTCATCGCCTCCACGGCGCCCTTGCTCGCCGCGTACGCCCCGTACGCCGGGAACTGCGTACCGACCACGGAGCTCGAGAACGCCACGAGGGAACCCCCGGCGCGCAGCCGCCTGGCCGCCTGCTGGGCGACCACGAAGGCCCCCCGGATGTTGGTGCGGTGCACGGCGTCGAGTACCGCCAGGTCCAGGTCGGCGACGGGTGACAGCTCCATCCGTCCGGCCGAGTTCACGACCACGTCGACGCCGCCGTACTCCGCCTCCGCCCGGTCGAACAGCGCGGCGACCTCCTTCTCCTCCGCCACGTCGGCCGGTACGGCGACCGCCCGTCCGCCGGCCCCGGTGATCGCCGCCACCGTCTCCTCCGCCGAGGCCGCGTCGCGGGCGTAGTTCACGACGACGGCCAGGCCGTCCCCGGCGAGCCTGCGCGCGACCGCCCGGCCGATGCCGCGCGATCCGCCGGTGACGACGGCGACGCGTACGGATTCCGGTGCGGTGGTGTCCTGGTTCTGGTGCTGGTTCGAGGTCATGGCTCCACGATGTGCCGGGGCCGACGGCGCATCCAGGGGATGTCGTCCCCTGGGTCGCCGGCCCGGCACCGCCCACAATGGACGCCATGAGCGCTGCGAAGTACGCCGAGCTGGGGACGTTCCTGCGTTCGCGGCGGGAGCGCATCCGCCCGGCCGACGTCGGCCTTCCGGCCGGACCGAGGCGCCGGGTGCCGGGACTGCGCCGCGAGGAGGTGGCCCAGCTCGCCGGGGCCTCGGTGGACTACTACAACGAGCTGGAGCGCGGGGCCGGGTCCCAGCCGTCCGAGCAGATGATCGCCGCGCTGGCCAGGGCGCTGCGGCTGAGCGCCGACGAGCGTGACTACCTGTACCGCCTGGCGGACCGCCCGGTGCCCGTGCAGGGCGGGGCCGCCTCGCACGTCCACCCCGGCATGCTGGACCTCCTCGGCCGTCTGACCTCGACACCGGCGCAGGTGATCACCGACCTGCACGTCACCCTCGTACAGAATCCGCTCGCGGTGGCGCTGCTCGGGGACCAGTCCGGTCTCCGGGGTCCCCGGGCCAGCTTCGTCCACCGGTGGTTCACCGAGCCGGCGGCCCGGGAGCTGTATCCGGAGGCCGACCACGCGAGGCAGTCCCGTTCCTTCGTCGCGGATCTGCGGGCGGCCGCCGCGCGGCGGGACGCGAAGGACGCCGAGGCCACGTCGATGATCCGTACGCTGCTCGACGTCTCACCGGAGTTCGCCGCGCTGTGGGCCGCTCACGACGTGGCCGTCCGGCGGGACGACCGGAAACGGCTGATCCACCCCGTGCTCGGTCCCGTCGAGGTCAATTGTCTGCACCTGTTCAGCGAGGACGGGCGTCAGCGGCTGCTCTGGTTCACCCCGGCCGTCGGTACGGACAGCGCGGGGCTGCTGGAGCTGCTGACGGTGGTCGGGACGCAGCAGGTCGTCGAGCCGTGAGGCCGGCGCCCGGGACGTATGGGCCACGGGGCCGTACGGCGGCGGGAGGGTCGCCGTGTCCCTCCCGCCGGCGCCGCGTTCACCCGTGCGTCAGATGACGCCCTGCGCGAGCATCGCGTCCGCCACCCGCTCGAAGCCGGCGATGTTGGCGCCGGTCACGTAGTCGCCGGGGGCGCCGTAGCGCTCGGCGGTCTGCGCGCAGGTGGTGTGGATGTCGGTCATGATGCGGGCCAGCTCGTGCTCGACCTGGTCGGCCTTCCACGAGGTGCGCGACGCGTTCTGCGTCATCTCCAGCGCGCTGACGGCGACGCCGCCGGCGTTGGCCGCCTTGCCGGGGCCGAAGGCGACACCGGCCTGCTGGAGCAGGTCGACGGCCTCGGGCGTGGTGGGCATGTTCGCGCCCTCGGAGACCGCCTTCACGCCGTTGCGGATCAGGGTGGCGGCGTCGGCCGCGTTCAGCTCGTTCTGCGTGGCCGACGGCAGCGCGACGTCCGCCGGGACGTCCCACACCCGCCCGCCGGGCACGAACCGCGCGGAGGCGCCCCGGCGCTCGGCGTAGGTGCTCACCCGGCCGCGCTCGACCTCCTTGATCCGGCGCAGCAGCTCCACGTCGATGCCCTTCTCGTCGACGACGTAGCCGCCGGAGTCGGAGCAGGTGACGGGGTTGGCGCCGAGGGCGGCCAGCTTCTGGATGGTGTAGATCGCCACGTTGCCGGAGCCGGAGACGACCGCGGTCTGCCCCTCGAGGTCCTCGCCGCGGGCGCGCAGCATGGCCTCGGCGAACAGCACGTTGCCGTACCCGGTCGCCTCCGGGCGGATCAGGGAGCCGCCCCAGCCGGCGCTCTTGCCGGTCAGGACGCCGCCCTCCCAGCGGTTGGTGATCCTCCGGTACTGCCCGAACAGGTAGCCGATCTCGCGGGCGCCGACGCCGATGTCACCGGCCGGGATGTCGGTGTACTCGCCGATGTGGCGGTACAGCTCGGTCATGAAGGACTGGCAGAAGCGCATGACCTCCGCGTCGCTGCGGCCCTGCGGGTCGAAGTCGCTGCCGCCCTTGCCGCCGCCGATGCCCAGCCCGGTGAGGGCGTTCTTGAAGATCTGCTCGAAGCCGAGGAACTTGATGATCCCGAGGTTCACCGAGGGGTGGAAGCGCAGGCCGCCCTTGTAGGGGCCGAGGGCGCTGTTGAACTCGATGCGGAAACCGCGGTTCACGTGCACCTGACCGGCGTCGTCCGTCCAGGGCACCCGGAACATGATCTGCCGCTCCGGCTCGACCAGTCGCTCCACGAGGCCGGGCACCGCGTACTCGGGCCGGGCGGTCAGCACCGGAGCGAGCGTCTCCAGCACCTCGCGCGCGGCCTGGTGGAACTCGGGCTCCGCCGGGTTGCGGCGCTCCACTTCGGCGCGGAGCAGTTCGAGCGAGGACTTGGGGTCGGGGCGTGAGGTCACGGGGTCCCTTTCTGGCACGGCGTACACCGGTGCGGGGACCGGTGGAGGGCGCTCGGCGCCGTTGCCGACCGCGGGACAGGGCCGTCCGGTTCGTATACGACAGGACGGCCGACCCTCCCAGTGTTACCCGCGTGTTAACGCGATACCAAGAGGCGGGCCGGAATGTCCGCTATCTGGACACACCGTACGCAGTCCGGATGCCGGCGGCGACCACCGAAGGCGTCCGGTGAGGCGAGCCGCCGTCGGCGTCAGCGCTCCGACGCGTACCGCACGAAGCTCGCCCATGCGCCGGGCGTGAGGGTGAGCCGGGGGCCTGCCACGTTCTTGGAGTCACGGACGTGGACGGCAACGGGTGCTGTCGCGATCTCCACGCAGGAGTTCCCGTCCGGGCCGTCGCTGTAGCTGCTCTTGTACCAGACCAGTTCGGAAGCGTCCCCGGCAGAAGCCTTACGGGTCATGTCTCTCCCAGCAATTGCTCGATGAAGGCCAGCGACTCCCGAGGAGTGAGAGCCTGCGCCCGGATCGTTCCATACCGCTCGCGTTCTACGTGGTGGACCACACACTCCGTATCGAGGTCACCGACACACGGAGCGACCGACTGCCCCGGCGCCAACAAATCGCCCCTACAGCCGAGTCGGGCCGCGGCCTGCTCCTTGTGGACGCGTTCGCGGACCGCTGGGGTGTGTCCGAGGACCGCTTCCCGCGTCGCAGGACCGTCTGGGCCGAACTGCGCCTCACACCACCGGAACCCGAGAACTGAAGCTCCGGTACCGTCGGCGCCTCCCAAAGACAAGAAACGGGGCAGAGAAACCCCACCAAGCCCCACCCCTCCCGCCCGAGGCGGCCCGTCACTCGGGCGGGTGAACATCACCGGCTCAGCTGGATTTCCGAACCCCGGGCACCCCTACGCTCAGCGCACACAACCGAAAAAAGACTTCGGCCCCCGCCGGGACGGCAATCCCAGTGCGAGGGCCTGACCACCAAGGAAGAAGAGCGCTTCCCGATGGGTACCGAAAACCCTAGCGCGCCCCCGCGCGCCCAGTCAGCCGTCGCCGGCAATCCGACCCGATCGCGTCACCGCACCGGCGGCGTCATCCACGAGAACACCCGCCACACCGCCCGCTTCGTGGTGATCGGCAACCACCTCACCCAGCACCCGGACCTCTCCCTGCTGGCGATCGGCCTCGGCTGCCACATCCAGTCGCTGCCCACCGGTACCCCCGTGGACATCAAGAGCCTCACCGCCCGCTTCGCAGAAGGCACCAAACGCATCAGCGACGCACTGCGGGAGCTGGAGGCCCACGGCTACCTCCGCCGCGAACGCGTCCGCACCCCCGCCGGCCGCATCGTGACCCGCACGATCTCCTGCAATCAGCCCAGCCACCGGCGACGCGCAGCCGACACCGGTTGCCCCGCCCCGCAGCCCCTACCGGCGCCGGAGCGCACGCCCCACCCGCGCGGCCCCCGCCCCCGCAAGGCCCTCCCCGCCGTCCCCCAGCCTTCCGGCATCGCAGCCACCGCACTCCACCAGCAGGCCACCGACCTGCTGGCCGGCCTGCGCCGCCACGACCCCCGCCTCCTGCTCTCCGCCACCGACACCGAGCACCTGGCCCCCGGAGTCATCGCCTGGCTGGAACGCGAGGTCACCCCCACCGCCGTCCGCCACGCCCTCACCACCGACCTCCCGGACGAACCCCTCCGCCGTGCCGCCGCCCTCCTCGCCCATCGCCTGGCCGCACAGCTCCCACCCCTGCCGCCGTACCGCACCCCGGCCGGACCCCCATCACCGACCCGACACCGGCTGCGCAACTGCGACGGCTGCGACCACGCCTTCCGCGCCCCCGAAACCGAAACCCACTGCCGCGACTGCCGCACGGCCGCTCAGCCCCCTCACTGACCGGGGAAGGGCCCCCGATGTTCGCGCCCGAGCACCCCAGCCGCCCCGGACGACCACCCTGGCCAGTGCACTCCCGGGAGGACTCCATGAGCACGCAGGCCGACCACGGACACGAGCTGGTGCCCCGCCCCGAACAGACCCCGGACGCCCTGCGGGCCGCCCTCGCCGTCGTCGACCCGCGGCGCCTGCCCGAGATGCAGCGGACGAAGGACGAGGCCTTCGCCGAGGCCGTGGAGTGGCAGTCCCTCAGCCCGGTGCGGAGCTGGGTCCTGGCCTGGGCGCGGGACATCGAGATCGCCCGCCGCCCCGACCTCGCCGCACGTCACGCCCGCGCCAGGAGCAATCCGGAGCACGAGGACGCGGCGACCGCCCGGGAGGCGCTGCGGGAGCTGAGCGCCGTCCTCGACGAGGCCATGAAGGCAGTCCACGCTTGAGCTGGACCTGTGAGTACGCCATCGGCGCGGAGCAAGCCGCCCGAACCGCCCCGCCCGCCTTCCACGTCCTACTCCCGCTCCTTTTCCGGACCGGCGGTATCGCGGGCTCTGGGGGGCCTCGGGGGCAGGGTGGGTGCTGGGCCCCACCCGGAGGCCCGGAGCGGAGTTCTGCCGGTGGGAGCGTAGGGGGCGTCCGGGGCCGAGGGTGGCGTGGCGGAATCGTCCAGGGCATTGCGCAGAAAAGGGAGGATGCCGCGTTCCAGCAGGGCTTCCCTCCATGCCTCTCTGGCCCGGACCACTTCCGCGCTCGATTCGTAACGGTCCACGGTCTCCCGGGTGAGCCGACCGGAAGCGCGCAGCGCCGTGACCACCAGGAGGACTGTGCAGACGAGAACCGAGATCACCGTCACGGCTCCGGCAGACCAGCCGACGACGAGCATGGCCCGGGTGAACGTGGACTCGACTCCGAGCTGCCTGAGGAAGTAGCCGCTGAGAAGAGAGAGCACCGCGGTGGCTCCGGAGACGAAGACCGTGAGGACGGCGAGGACGGCAAACCAACCGGCGCTCTCCTCGTCGGGAATTTCTGTCATCCCTGCGGATCCAGCCAGCGCCCCGAGTTCGATCGGACGCCGGCGGGCCGGAGTGCCGGCGGACCTCGGCGGCCCCGAGGTGCGTGATGCCCGCCCCACCGCCCTCGGTGCTTCCGGACGTACGCTCAGGCCCAGCAGCGCTGCCAGCAGCCGACGGCGGTAGGACATCCGGGCCCACCGCTGTGGGGCAACCATGCCGTCGGTCCCAGGGCCACCCCGTCGTACGGCACCCAGCACAGCCGCACCCAACCGACGGCCCGGACCCGCTGCCGGAGCAGGCCCGGTGGCGGCCCGTGGACGGACGTCGGAGCGGGACGAGGCGCGCGGAGCAGGAGCGGATGCCCGGCCACGGAGCTCCTCGCGGAGCCGCACGTAATGGTGGTACTCGGTCGTCGCGGCTGCCGTGATGAGGGAAGTGGCACCCAACGCCATGGTGCGCAGCTGCTCGACGGAGAGCCGTTGGCCCACGGCTGCCAGCCCCGGAGTGTGAGGGGCGGCGCGCAACGCAGCGTCCAGGGTCCGCTCGTAGTCCGCGCGGTCCTCGTCCAGCAGTCGGTTCGGAGTGAGGCTCACCGTCCCTCCTCCCCGGTCGCCCGCCCTTGTCGCCATCGTGGCGTGCCCCGGTCGTCGACGCCAGATCCAGTTCTGTCGGCCGGGCTCACAGGGAAGGGAGTGTCCCCGGGACGGACGGATCCCGCGGACCGAGTACGGTCCGGGTCCGGTTCGCCCATCGGCTCACGGGTGAGGTCGCCCGCGACGGTGGTGGGTTGCCTGGGCGGAAGCGTGGGCCGTACGGGGAAAGTCGGTTCGCCGGCCGGTTCGCTGGGCCGGACCGGATCCGCGGACGGTGCGGCCAGGGTTGCCGTCCCGGGCTGGGGGGCAACAGGTGGCACGGCGGCCCCGGCATTAGAGCCGCCCGCACCGCCCGCTTCCACGGCACCGGTGGCCGGTGCCCCTGTGTCCGCGGCCGTGTCCGCCGCCCCGGCCGGCCGGTCGCCCGTCACCACGTCGTTCACCGACTGGATGCGGCCGAGTTGGGTGAGCAGCATGGGCGCCGACATACCGACCACGACGGCCGCGTACTGACCACTGATCTGCCCTGTGGTACCGAACAACACCGCCGCCCCGGCACCCATCAGGCTGTGCACGACGGCCGCGGCGATGTCGACGGCCGGATCGAAGTACACCTGGAACCGCGGGGCTTCCCCCTGTCCCGCCCCCATCGCGGTCAGCTGCCGATGGGCACGCCGATCGGCCTGCCAGGACACGAACCGCGTGTAGACGTCCAGAGCCCCGCGCAGCAGACCACCCGCCGCCCCCAGGACGAGCAACGTCGAGATGCTCACGGTTTCCCCCGCGGGACACCGGGGTCTGGACGCGATCGTCCGGTCACCGGACGAGCGCGGAGCCGGGCGCAGCAGTGCATCACCGGCGTCGCGGTGGGGCTCACGCGGTCGTGTCCGGCCGCTGCCTCACTCCTCCTGGACGACGAAGCCGACCAGACGCACTGCTCGCCGAAGTGGCCGCGATGCCTGTTGTCCCCGAACCCCGTGGAGTGCTCCACCCAGTCCGGTACCGGGACGGGCTCCAGCTCCACGCTGAAGTGCGGGTACGGCACCTGGTGCGGGCCACCGCCGGTCGTACTGTCTGCCATCCGTCCCCCGCGTGCCCCGATCCTTCACCGGACTCGCCACTTGCGCCGACGACGGCGCACGCGCTTCGTACCCTCCAGGGAGCGCAGAGTAACGAGCGTCACATTCGCTGCCAACGTCGGTGATCGGAATCCAGCCGGAGCCGGACGGGTGGTGTTGGAACCCCTGGTCGATCACTTCCGCCGGCTGATCAGTCCCGGGGACGCGTACTGCGCCGCGCCCGGTAGGCGTCCGGCTGGAACAGGGCCGACGGCGCCCCGTCCACCCCGGCGTCCGGGGCCTGGATATCGTGGCGTCCCACGGCGCCTTCGCCGGCTAACTCCCGTGTATGACAAGGGGATTCAGGGTGGAACAGCAGAACGCCGCCGGGGACGACGCTCCCGTGCGGATCGACACCAGCAAGCCGCATCCCGCGCGGATGTACGACTGGTTCCTCGGCGGCAAGGACAACTACCCGGTGGACGAGGAGCTGGGCCGGCAGCTCGTGGGGTTCGCGCCGGTCATTCCGGTCATGGCGCGGATGAACCGGGCGTTCATGCACCGGGCCACCCGCTGGGTCGCGGACCAGGGGGTGCGCCAGTTCCTCGACATCGGGACGGGCATACCGACGGAGCCGAACCTGCACCAGGTGGCCCAGGACGTCGCCGCCGACGCCCGGGTCGTCTACTGCGACAACGACCCGATCGTCCTCGTCCACGCCGAGGCGCTGCTGCGGGGCACCCCCGAGGGGGTGGTCGACTACGTGCAGGCGGACGCGCGCGACACCGCCGCGATCGTCGAACAGGCGCGCAGGACGCTGGACTTCGAGCGGCCCGTCGCGCTGTCGCTGATCGCGCTGCTGCACTTCATCAGCGACGAGGACGGGGCGTACGAGCTGGTGGAGCGGCTCAAGGAGGAACTGGCGCCGGGCAGTTACCTGGTCATGTCGCACCTCACGCCCGACTTCCACCCGGAGGAGGCCTCGAAGAAGGTCGTCGACCTCTACCGGGCGGGCGGGCTCACCATGGACATGCGCAGCCGGGAGCGGTTCGCCCGGTTCTTCGAGGGGCTCGACGTGGTCGACCCCGGCATGGTGGCCGCGGAGGCGTGGCACCCCGAGCTCGGCGAGCCGGTGCCGGGCCAGGAGGGTGTCCTCAGCGGCGCCTACGTGGCGGTGGCCCGCAAGGCCTGAGCACGTGCGGAGCGAGCCGACGGGGCCGCCCCGGAGCCGGAGCGAGCCGACGGGGCCGCCCCGGCTCCGGGGCGGCCCCGTCCGGCCCGCTCAGGTCCGGCCGTGCCCGTGGCGCGTGCCGCGCTTCTCGCAGTCGTCCTCGCGGGCCGCCTCCCTCAGCGTGTCCCGCAGGGCGTAGAAGGCGGGCTTGCGCTCATAGTCACCGGTCATGACGTTCGCGTAGCCCTCGCCCTCGAAGAACACCGGGACCCATGAGTACTTGTCGGTGAAGCCCCAGATGGTGAACGAGTTGCAGCCGTCGACGGCCAGGCACGCCTCCAGGGTCCGCTGGTAGTACTCGGCCTGCTTGCGCTGCTGCTCCGCTGTGGGCTCGCCGGTCTCCGGCAGGTCCATGCGCACGTCCAGCTCGGTGACGGCCGTCTCCAGGCCGAGCGCGTCGAACCGGCTCAGGTTGTCCTCCAGGTCGCCCGGGAAGCCGTAGCGCGTGCTCAGGTGGCCCTGTACGGAGAAGCCGTCGACGGGGACGCCCTGCCGGAGCAGGTCCTGGACGAGGGCGTGGTAGGCGTCGCTCTTGGCGTTGACGCCCTCGACGTTGTAGTCGTTGAAGAACAGCTTCGCCCGGGGGTCGGCCTTGTGGGCCCAGCGGAAGGCGTCGGCGACGATGCCCGGCCCCAGTTCGCGGATCCAGATGTTGTCCTGGGTGCGCAGCTCGCCCTGGTCGTCGAAGATCTCGTTGGCGACGTCCCACTGCTGGATCTTGCCGGCGTAGCGGCCGACGACGGTGGTGATGTGCTCGCGCAGGATGGCGCGCAGCTCCGCCTTGGAGAAGTCGCCCTGCTCCAGCCACTCGGGGTTCTGGCTGTGCCACAGCAGGGTGTGGCCGCGCACCACCTGCTTGTTGTGGCGGGCGAACGCGACGATGGCGTCGGCCTGCCGGAAGTCGTAGCGGTCGCGCTCGGGGTGGATGTGGTCCCACTTCATCTGGTTCTCGGGGGAGACCGAGCTGAACTGGCGCGCCAGGACCTTGCGGTACTCCCTGTCGTACGTGAAGGGGTCCGGGTAGTCCTGCTCCAGGTGGTGGCCGCCGCCGGCGACGGCGGAGCCCACGACGAAGCCCTCCGGGGCGGCCTCACGCAGCCGGTCGTGCTGGGCGTGGGAGTGCGGCGCGGCCGTGCGGCCGGCCGGTGGACCGGCGGCGGCCGAGCCCGTCACGAGCGGCAGCGTCAGGGCGGCGGTGGCGAGGGCCACCGTGGCGAAACGAATGGATCTCATGCGGGGAGTCTCATTCCCATCGTCGGTCTCGAATGTTTCGAAATCGATCTCGAAACATTAGGGATGGGCGGACGCTACGGTTCGGCCGGGCGGCCCGTCAATACCCGTGCACGGGTCGGGCGTTCCCGGTGACGGCCGGCTCCCCCTCGGCCGCCACCGGGCTCTCGGCGGCGGTGCTTCAGACCGAGGGGCGGATCAGTTCGCCGGCGGCCCACCGCGCGACGCCCTCGGGGTGCGGCGCCGGCAGCCCGAGGACGATGTGCCGGAAACCCGCGTCGAGCGCCTCGCTGATCGCCTCCCGCGTGACACCGGGCCGCACGGTGTCGACGGGCACGTGGATCGAGCGGACGATCGAGTCGGGATCGCGGCCGATCTCCGCGCAGTAGCGGTCCAGCAGGGCGCTGCGGCGGGCCACGTCGTCCATGTCGCCGCCGGGGATGTTCCAGAGGTCCGCGTGTTCCGCGACCACCCGGAGCGTCGCCGAGGAGCGTCCGCCGACGAGGATCGGCGGGTGGGGACGCTGCACGGGCTTGGGGTTACCGAACGCCCCGGTGAGGTGGTGGTGGGTGCCGTGGAAGTCGAAGGGCTCCTCCTCGGTCCACAGCCGCCGGATCAGCGCGCAGGCCTCGGCGAGGCTCTCCACGGCCTGCGCGGGGGGCTGGAAGGGCAGACCGTGCGCCGGGTACTCACGCCGGGCCTCGGGCGGGTTCGGGCGGGACCCGACGCCGATGCCGAAGTCCAGCCGTCCGCCGGACACGATGTCGACGGTGGTGGCGATCTTGGCGAGCATCGCGGGCGGCCGGAACCGGTTGCTGGTGACCATCACCCCCAGCCGCAGCCGGCGGGTCTGCGCCGCGAGGGCGGAGAGCAGCGTCCAGCCCTCGAAGGCCGGGCCCCACGGGTCGCCGAAGATGGGCATGAGGTGGTCGAACAGCCAGGCGTGCTCGATCTCCGGGACGGCGTCGGCCTCGCGGCAGACGCGCAGCAGGTCGTCGTAGCCGACCTGCGTGGGCGCGGTCATGATGCCGAAGCGGGGCCGGGGTGCGGGTGACATGGGGGCAGGGACCTCCGGGCGGTCAGCGGCGACGGCGCAGTGACGCGTCGAGCAGCGCGGGCGGCGTGTCGAACTTCTCGTGCGGGGCCAGGTCGACGCCCGGGGCGACGATCTCGTCGACCGCGTCGAGGACGTCGGCGGAGAGCACCGTGTCGGCGGCGGCGAGCTGCGCCCGCAGGTGCTCCGTCGTGCGCGGGCCGATGAGCGCGCTGGTGACGGCCGGGTGCGCGGTGACGAAGCCGAGCGCCAGCTGGATCATGGTCAGCCCCGCCCCCTCGGCGACCGCGGCCAGCCGTTCGACGGCGTCGAGCCGGGCTTGGTTGGCCGGGAGGGAGAGGTCGAAGCGTTCCGGCAGGATCTTGGAGCGGTTGGTGGTGATGTCCCGGCCCGCACGGACCGTGCCGGACAGCCATCCCGAGGCCAGCGGGCTCCACACCAGCACGCCGAGCCCGTACTCCTCGGTCACGGGAAGGACGTGGGTCTCGGCCCCGCGTTGCAGGATCGAGTAGCCGGGCTGCTCGGTGACGTACCGGCCGAGCCGCAGGTCGCGTGCGGCCCACTGGGCCTGCACGATCCGGTACGCGGGGAAGGTGGAGGAGCCGAAGTAGCGGATCTTGCCGGCGCGCTGCAGGTCGGTCAGCGCGGACAGGGTCTCCTCGTCGCTGGTCTCCGGGTCCCAGCGGTGCATCTGGTACAGGTCGACGTGGTCCACGCCGAGGCGGCGCAGGCTGTCCTCCAGCGCGGTGACCAGCCAGCGGCGCGAGCCGCCCTTGTGGTTGCGCTCCTCCCCCATCGGCATGGTCGCCTTCGTGGCCAGCACGATGTCGTCGCGGCGGCCCGCTATGGCCTTGCCGACCATCTCCTCCGACTGACCGCCGCTGTACCGGTCGGCGGTGTCGATGAGGTTGACGCCGGCCTCCAGGGCCGCGTCGACGAGGGCGGTCGCCTCGTCCTGGGTGGTGCGTCCGATCGCCCCGAAGTTCATCGCGCCGAGCGCGAGCGTGCTGACCTGTACGCCGGTGCGGCCCAGGGTGCGGTACTGCATGGTCGTGTCTCCTCATGACGTCATGACGGAAGGAAGCCGAAACGGAACACCGTTCCGGTACTCCTGGGACGATACGGAACATCGTTCCGCTTTGGCAAGGGTGAGGGTGCCCGGGCGCGCGGGCGCGCGTGAGACCATGCGGGAGCGTGCGACAGTGGGAAGGGACGACGCGGTGAACCAGAGCGACCGGTGCGGCGACGCGGACGGCGGGTCCGCGGCCCCGTCACGCCGGAAGGACGCCCGGCGCAACAAGGAGACGCTGCTCGAAGCGGCCGCCACGGTCTTCGTCACCTCGGGCGTGGACGCCCCGGTGCGCGACATCGCCTCCCGCGCCGGAGTCGGCCTCGGCACCCTCTACCGCCACTTCCCGACCCGGGCGGACCTGATCATCGGGGTCTACCGGCACCAGGTCCAGGCCTGCGCCGACGCCGGCCCGGCCCTCCTGGCGGCCGCGCCGAGCCCGCACGACGCGCTGCGGCAGTGGATCGACCTCTTCGTCGACTTCCTGGTCACCAAGCACGGCCTCGCCGCCGTCCTGCGCTCCGACCAGGCGGGCTTCGCCGCCCTGCACGACCACTTCCTCGACCGGCTCCTGCCCGTCTGCGCCGAGCTGCTCGACGCCGCGGTCACCGCCGGGGAGATCCGCGCCGACATCGACGCCCTCACCCTCATGCGCGGCGTGGGCAACCTCTGCATCGGCGCGGAGAGCGACCCGGACTACGACGCCCGCCGCCTCACCCGCGTCCTCGTCGACGGCCTGCGCCGGCCCCACTGACGACCCGCCCCGCGCACCAGGTCCGTACCAACCCCTTGCCCCCGCCCCTTCCACCCCGCAAGCTCCCCTCATGGAGCTGGAGTTGCGGCATCTGAAGGCGATCCGCGCGATCGCGGACGCGGGCAGCCTCACCCGGGCGGCGACCGACCTGGGGCTCGCCCAGCCCGCGCTGAGCGCCCAGCTCAAGCGGATCGAACGCGCCCTGGGCGGGACCCTGTTCGAGCGTGGACGGCACGGCGTACGGGCCACCGCGCTGGGTGAACTCGTGCTGGAACGCAGCCGGATCGTGCTGCCGGCGGTGACCGAACTGCAGCAGGAGGCGGCCCGGTTCGCCCGGACGTCCCGCGCGACGGCGTGCTTCCGGCTCGGTGGCACCCACGGCCCCCTGCTCGGGGCGGTGGTGAACCGGCTGGCCGAGGTGACCCCCGACGCCCGGGTGACGACCTGCGCCTCCTGGTCCGAGCGGGAACTGGCCGCGCTGCTGACCGAGGGCCGGCTGGACTTCGCCCTCGCGGGCACCTGCGGTTCGGCCGCGCCGCCCGGCGCGGAGGACCTGGTCTGGCAGGAGGTGGCGACCGACCCGGTGTTCGTCATGGTGCCGGAGGGGCACGCGCTCGCCCGCCCCGGCGAGGTGGACCTGGCCGCGTGCGCCGGTGAGCAGTGGGCCTGCGTCCCGGGCGACGGCTGTTTCGGGGACTGTTTCACCGCTGCCTGCGCCCGCGCCGGCTTCACCCCGCACCGCATGTACGAGACGGACACCTCCTCCCTGGTCCACCTGGTACAGGTCGGCCGGGCGGTCGGGCTGTGCCGGGCGACCTTCCCGGACACCCCCGGGATCGTCACCCGGCCGCTCACCGGGACCCCGCTGACCTGGCGGCACCTGCTCGGCTGGCACCGGCAGACACAGCGGGCGGAGACCACGGTCACCGTGCTGGAGCAGGCCCGGCTGGCCCACGCGGACGTGGCGGCCCGCAGCGGCAGTTACACCCGCTGGCGCGCCGCCCGGGCCGTTCCATAACGCCGGGGAGGGGGCCGGACGACGGCTTACGGCCCCCGGGCGGCCCTCCCTACGGTTTCGGCACCTCCCCACCCGAACCGAGGAGATGCCCCATGCCCCACCGACGCCTGTCCCGACGTACCAGAGCCGTGGGTGCCGCCGTCGCGGCGACGGCCGCGCTGCTCGGGGCCGGGCTCAGCGGCTCCGCGAGCGCGGGACCCGCCGGCCCCTCCGCCGCCCGGACCCTGCACACGGACGCCGCCCCGCCCGCCCTCCTCAGGGCCATGGAACGCGATCTCGGCCTGGACCGCGGTCAGGCGGAGCGGCGCCTGGCCAACGAGGCCGAGGCCGGCGCCACCGCCGGCCGCCTCCGCGCGTCACTGGGCGCCGACTTCGCGGGCGCGTGGGTGCAGGGCGCCGAGTCCGGCACCCTGACCGTGGCGACCACGGACGCCGCCGACGTACGGGCTGTCGAGGCCCAGGGCGCCCGGGCCGCCGTCGTGCGCCACACCCTGGCCGAGCTGGACGCGGCCAAGGCCCGCGTGGACCGGGCGGCGCGGCACCACGACAGCTCCGACGCCCCCGTCTGGTACGTGGACGTCCGCACCAACCAGGTCGTCGTCCGGGCGGTACGCCCCGCCGCGGCCCGCGCCCTGCTGGCGGCGGCCGGCGTCGACGCCTCCCTGGCGCGCGTCGAGAAGTCCGCCGACCGGCCCCGCCCGCTGTACGACCTGCGGGGCGGCGAGGCGTACTACATCAACAACAGCGGCCGCTGTTCCATCGGCTTCCCCGTCACCAAGGGAACCCAGCAGGGGTACGCCACGGCAGGCCACTGCGGACGGACCGGCAACAGCACCAGCGGCCACAACCGGGTCGCCCAGGGCACCTTCCAGGGCTCGACCTTCCCCGGCCGGGACATGGCGTGGGTGGCCACCAACGCCCAGTGGACGGCCACGCCGTACGTGAAGGGCGCCGGCGGCCAGAACGTCCAGGTCACCGGGTCCGCGCAGGCCGCGGTCGGCGCCTCGATCTGCCGCTCCGGCTCCACCACCGGCTGGCACTGCGGCAGGATCGAGCAGCACAACACCAGCGTGACCTACCCCGAGGGCACCATCAGCGGCGTCACCCGGACCACGGTGTGCGCCGAACCCGGTGACTCGGGCGGCTCCTACATCTCCGGCAGCCAGGCGCAGGGCGTCACCTCGGGCGGCTCCGGCAACTGCAGCAGCGGCGGCACCACCTTCCACCAGCCGATCAACCCGCTGCTCCAGAACTACGGCCTCACCCTGAAGACGACCGGCGACGACGACCCGCCCGGTGAGGAGCCCGGCGGCACCTGGTCCACGGGCACCGTCTACCAGGCCGGCGACACGGTCACCTACGGCGGCGCCTCCTACCGCTGCCTCCAGGCCCACCAGGCACAGCCCGGCTGGGAGCCCCCGAACGTCCCTGCCCTGTGGCAGCGCACCTGACCGTCCCACCCAGGGGGAACCGAGCGGCCCCGGGCACGCCTCCACGGCGCTCCCGGGGCCGCTTCGGCACCCCTCAGCCCACCCCGCCCTCGAAGACCTCCGTCATCGACCCGGCGGTGAGCGCCCTCTTGAACCACTCGTCCAGCACCTCGGGATCCCCGCAGCCGACGATCCGCTCCCGGTCCCCCTCCCCGACCTCGACACCCCGGTGACCGAGCAGAAGCAGCAGCGCCTTCGCCTCCCCCTCCGCCCGGCCCTCCGCCCGGCCCTCGGCTCGCAGCTGTTGAGCGGTCTGCGACTGGAAGAAGGAGAGGTCCATCAGTCCGCGAGACCGGACTCTCCGGCCGGCGCGAAAACCTCCGCCATCGACCCGGCGGTGAGCGCCCGCTTGAACCACTCGTCCAGCACCTCGGGATCCCCGCAGCCGACGATCCGCTCCCGGTCCCCCTCCCCGACCTCGACACCCCGGTGACCGAGCAGAAGCAGCAGCGCCTTCGCCTCCCCCTCGGCTCGCAGCTGCTGAGCGGTCTGGGACTGGAAGAAGGAGAGGTCGACGGCCATGAGATGCCTCCAGAGTTCCGCGGCCCGCGTCGTGCCGAGGCCTTGTTCCATGAGTTCGATGAAGGTGCCCGCGCTGCTCTCGTCGTCGGCCGACAGGCCTTTCAGTGCCTTGGCCAGCGCGTTCAGTATGGCATCGGCTGCCGGCTCCGAGCGGTGCAGAGCCGCCGACAGGATGGTGAGCGGGATGTCCCGTGCGGCCTCGTCGGGGCTGTCGATCACCGGCACGTCGTCGGGGCCCAGCACCAGGGGCCGCAACGTGAGGGAGGGCCACTGGCGCGGGCCGATCTCGAACTGCCGACCTGCCCAGGCCGCCGTCTTCCGGTCCGGGCACACGACGAGGAGCACCGGCGGCACGCCGTACTTGGCGTACACGTGGGACAGGTAGTAGGCCCAGCTGGCCGGCTTGTCGGCGCTCGGCCGGCTCTGTGACTCGACGGCGAGCACGAAACTGCCGTCCTCCGTGTCCATGCGCAGCAACGTGTCCACCCGGCGCCACAGCGGCTGGATCTCCGTGAGGTCGGTGGAGAGCTCCGAGGTGGACACGGGCGGGGGGAAGGCGACGCCGAGGTTCCTGGCGACGCGCGAGAAGAGGCCCGGTTCCTGCTGGAAGATCCGGTGCAGGGCCTCATGGGATGAGCTGACCATGAGGCGAAGCCATGGGCAGCACGGCATGTGCCGACCGCATGTGCCCGGATCTTCGCACCAACGAGTGAACGCGACGCCGCCGGAGTGGACGCCGGCACGGCGAAAGGGCCCGCACGACCGAAGTCGTGCGGGCCCTCTCAGGTGCTCGCAAGCAGGAGCTACCAGGTCAGATCAGCAAGCTCACTTGTTGATCTTGGTGACCTGGCCGGCGCCCACGGTCCGGCCACCCTCACGGATGGCGAACTTCAGGCCCTCCTCCATGGCGACGGGCTGGATGAGCTCCACCTTCATCTCGGTGTTGTCACCCGGCATGACCATCTCGGTGCCCTCGGGGAGGGTCACGACGCCGGTCACGTCCGTCGTACGGAAGTAGAACTGCGGGCGGTAGTTGTTGAAGAACGGGGTGTGACGGCCACCCTCGTCCTTCGACAGGATGTAGGCCTGGGCCTCGAACTCGGTGTGCGGGGTGACCGAGCCCGGCTTGATGATGACCTGGCCGCGCTCGACGTCCTCGCGCTTGATGCCGCGGAGCAGCAGACCGACGTTCTCACCGGCCTGACCCTCGTCGAGCAGCTTGCGGAACATCTCGATGCCGGTGACCGTGGTGGTGGTCTTCTCCTGCTTGATGCCCACGATGTCGACGGTCTCGTTGACCTTGAGGACACCACGCTCGATACGACCGGTGACGACGGTGCCACGACCGGTGATCGTGAAGACGTCCTCGATCGGCATCAGGAACGGCTTGTCGACGTCACGCTCGGGCTGCGGGATGTTCTCGTCCACGGCCTTCATCAGCTCGAGGACGGAGTTGCCCCACTCCTTGTCGCCCTCGAGGGCCTTGAGCGCGGAGACCTTGACGACCGGCAGGTCGTCGCCCGGGAACTCGTACTCGGAGAGCAGCTCACGGACCTCGAGCTCGACGAGCTCCAGGATCTCCTCGTCGTCCACCATGTCGGCCTTGTTCAGGGCGACGACGATGTACGGAACGCCGACCTGGCGGGCCAGGAGCACGTGCTCCTTGGTCTGCGGCATCGGGCCGTCGGTGGCGGCGACCACGAGGATGGCGCCGTCCATCTGCGCCGCACCCGTGATCATGTTCTTGATGTAGTCCGCGTGACCGGGGCAGTCGACGTGGGCGTAGTGACGGGTCTCCGTCTGGTACTCGACGTGCGCGATGGAGATGGTGATACCGCGCTGGCGCTCTTCGGGAGCCTTGTCGATCTGGTCGAAGGCCGAGGCCTCGTTCAGGTCCGGGTACGCGTCGTGCAGCACCTTGGTAATGGCGGCCGTGAGGGTCGTCTTACCGTGGTCGATGTGACCGATGGTGCCGATGTTGACGTGCGGCTTAGTCCGCTCGAACTTCGCCTTCGCCACTGGGGTCCTCCTGTGGAGTGGTTCTGTACGCCTTACTTCATCGGCGCCAGGTGATCTTTGCTGGGAAACCCGGGCCCGGGGCATTCCGCCAGGGTGGCGGCGGAATGCCCAGTTGCAGGCTCCGGGGTCAAGCCTAAAGCGTGGAAGGGGGGTCCGTTAAACGGAGTGCCTTACTCGCCCTTGGCCTTCGCGATGATCTCCTCGGCGACGTTCCGCGGAACCTCGGCGTAGGAGTCGAACTGCATGGAGTAGCTGGCACGGCCGGACGTCTTGCTGCGCAGGTCGCCGACGTAACCGAACATCTCCGAGAGGGGCACGAGACCCTTCACGACGCGGGCACCGGCCCGCTCCTCCATGGCCTGGATCTGGCCACGGCGGGAGTTGATGTCGCCGATGACCTCACCCATGTAGTCCTCGGGCGTGGTGACCTCGACGGCCATCATCGGCTCCAGGAGCACGGGCGAAGCCTTGCGCGCGGCCTCCTTGAAGGCCTGCGAACCGGCGATCTTGAACGCGAGCTCGGAGGAGTCGACCTCGTGGTAGCCACCGTCGATGAGCGTGACGCGGACGCCCGTCATCTCGTAGCCGGCGAGGATGCCGAACTGCATGGCCTCCTGCGCACCGGCGTCGACCGAAGGGATGTACTCCTTCGGGATGCGACCACCGGTCACCTTGTTCACGAACTCGTAGCTGGCGTCGCCGCCCTCGATCGGCTCGATCGCGATCTGCACCTTGGCGAACTGACCGGTACCACCGGTCTGCTTCTTGTGGGTGTAGTCCACGCGCTCGACGGCCTTGCGAATCGTCTCACGGTAGGCGACCTGGGGCTTGCCGACGTTGGCCTCGACCTTGAACTCACGGCGCATGCGGTCGACCAGCACCTCGAGGTGCAGCTCGCCCATACCGCCGATGATGGTCTGGCCGGTCTCCTCGTCCGAGTGGACCTGGAAGGACGGGTCCTCCTCGGCCAGGCGCTGGATCGCGACGCCGAGCTTCTCCTGGTCGCCCTTCGACTTGGGCTCGATGGCGACCTGGATGACCGGCGCCGGGAAGTCCATGGACTCCAGGATGACCGGGCTCTTGTCGTCGGACAGCGTCTCACCGGTGGTGGTCTGCTTCAGACCCATCACGGCGACGATGTCGCCGGCGCCCACCGACTCGATCTCCTCACGCTTGTTGGCGTGCATGCGGTAGATCTTGCCGATGCGCTCCTTCTTGCCCTTGACGGAGTTCAGCACCGCGGTGCCGGACTCCAGGCGGCCCGAGTAGACCCGGACGAAGGTGAGCTTGCCGAGGTGCGGGTCGCTCATGATCTTGAAGGCGAGCGCGGCGAGCGGCTCGTCCTCCGACGGCTTGCGCGCGACGACCTTCTCCGCGTCCTTCGGGTCGTGGCCCTCGATGGCCTCGACGTCGAGCGGGGTCGGCAGGTAGCGCACGACCGCGTCGAGCAGGGGCTGAACGCCCTTGTTCTTGAACGCGGTGCCGCAGAACACGGGGGTGACCGTCGTCTCGTCGGACTTGCCGGAGGCGATGGTGATGCGACGGATCGCGGCGTACAGCTGCTCCTCGGTGGGCTCCTGGCCCTCCAGGTACAGCTCCATGATCTCTTCGTCGTTCTCCGCGACGGCCTCGACCAGCTTGCCGCGCCACTCCTCGGCGGCCTCGGTGTGCGTGGCCGGGATGTCGACGGTGTCGTACATCTCGCCCTTGGCGGCGTCGGCGGACCAGACGAGCGCCTTCATGCGGACCAGGTCCACGACGCCCTTGAAGTCGGCCTCGGCACCGATCGGGAGCTGCATGACGAGCGGCTGGGCGCCCAGACGGTCCGAGATCATCTCCACGCAGCGGTGGAACTCGGCGCCGGTACGGTCCAGCTTGTTGACGAAGCAGATACGCGGAACGCCGTAACGGTCGGCCTGACGCCACACCGTCTCGGACTGCGGCTCGACACCGGCGACACCGTCGAACACGGTCACGGCACCGTCGAGCACACGCAGGGAACGCTCCACCTCGACGGTGAAGTCGACGTGCCCCGGGGTGTCGATGATGTTGATCGTGTAGTCGTTGTCCTCGAGCGGCCAGTGACAGGTGGTCGCAGCGGAGGTGATCGTGATGCCACGCTCCTGCTCCTGCTCCATCCAGTCCATCGTGGCGGCGCCGTCGTGGACCTCACCGA
The DNA here is from genome assembly GCF_014649835.1 of Streptomyces pilosus. GTDB lineage: Bacteria > Actinomycetota > Actinomycetes > Streptomycetales > Streptomycetaceae > Streptomyces > Streptomyces pilosus. The sequence continues at coordinate 338,187 of NZ_BMTU01000005.1, forward strand.
TCTTGTACGACACACCGGTGTAGAACAGGATCCGCTCGGTGGTCGTCGTCTTGCCCGCGTCGATGTGGGCCATGATCCCGATGTTGCGGACCTTGGCCAGGTCAAGTGAAGTGGTAGCCATAAGGCTTCAGTCTTCTCTCGGTCTCGATGTGGGTAGCGACTACCAGCGGTAGTGCGCGAAGGCCTTGTTGGACTCGGCCATCTTGTGCGTGTCCTCGCGCTTCTTCACAGCGGCACCGAGGCCGTTGGAGGCGTCGAGAAGCTCGTTGAGCAGACGCTCGGTCATGGTCTTCTCGCGACGGGCGCGGGAGTAACCGACCAGCCAGCGCAGCGCCAGGGTGTTGGCACGACCGGGCTTGACCTCGATCGGCACCTGGTACGTGGCGCCACCGACGCGGCGGGACTTGACCTCGAGGGTCGGCTTGATGTTCTCGAGGGCGCGCTTCAGCGTGATGACCGGGTCGTTGCCGGTCTTCTCGCGCAGACCCTCCATGGCGCCGTACACGATGCGCTCGGCGGTGGAGCGCTTGCCGTTCAGCAGCACCTTGTTGATCAGGGAGGTCACCAGAGGAGAACCGTAGACCGGGTCGATGATGACCGGGCGCTTCGGGGCGGGGCCCTTACGAGGCATTCTTACTTCTCCTTCTTGGCGCCGTAGCGGCTGCGGGCCTGCTTGCGGTTCTTGACACCCTGGGTGTCGAGCGAACCACGGATGATCTTGTAGCGAACACCCGGCAGGTCCTTCACACGGCCGCCGCGCACGAGCACGATGGAGTGCTCCTGCAGGTTGTGTCCCTCACCCGGAATGTAGGCCGTGACCTCGATGCCGCTGGTCAGACGCACACGCGCGACCTTACGCAGGGCCGAGTTCGGCTTCTTCGGGGTGGTCGTGAACACACGCGTGCAGACGCCGCGACGCTGAGGGGAACCCTCGAGTGCGGGCGTCTTGTTCTTTTCGACCTTGTCCTGCCGGCCCTTGCGGACCAGCTGCTGGATCGTAGGCACTACTTCTCCGGTTTCTGTGTGCCGATTGGTGAAGCTAACCTGGAACGTCACCGACCCACGCGGTCGGGTGTGTCGAATCCTGCGGACTCCCACCGCGAGGCAGAAGAAAGCGCTGAATTACGGCGGCCGTAGTCGACCCCCGGTGCGGTGTGATGGCACGCACGAAGGCCAGGGCACACCCCAGGCACAAGGTCTGAGCGTACCTACCTCACGGACTCCGGTCAAAACAAATGGAGCCCGGCCCGACACGCCGGACTTCTCCCTCTTCGCTCCAGCGGCTCCCACAGCCGTCCCGAGCGCCCGTCACGAGGGCGGTCAGGCGCCGCCCACCACGGCCGCCAGCAGCACGAAGAAGCTGAGGAAGAGGACCCATCCGGCGACCGAGAGCCAGCCGAGGACCAGGCCGGTCAGCACGAAGCCGTCCCCTGCCTCGCCGGTGCGGCGTATCTCCGACTGCGCCATGTGACCGAGGATGACGGCCGGGAGCCCGGTGAGCCCGCCGGTGGCCACGGACAGGATGCCGCAGACCATCGAGGCGACCGCCTTGCCGTTCGTCCTGGGCACCGGACGGGGCAGGAAGGTGGCCGGCACCGGCCCGGCGACCGCCACCGGCTGGGGCATCGGTCCCTGCGGCAGATCGGCGACCAGCAGCGACAGCTCCGCCACCGTACGGGCCGCGTAGGCCCGGGCGACGCGCTTCTCGAACTCGGGGTGCTCCAGCCTGCCCTCGCCGTACCCGGCCCGCAGGACGTCCACCGCGCGCTCCCGGTCGGCGTGGGAGGCCAGCATCGACGGAGCGCCGGGCCCCTGCAACGGGTTGCCCTGCCACGGAGTCGGGTACGACACGGCTGCCTCCCGGGGGCCCGGACAGATGTCCCTGATCAGTCTTTCACCCACTTGAACGCACCGTACCGGGAGTTTGGTTCCACCGGCCCCCGCGCGCGACGCCGAGGGGCGGCCACCCCGTACGGAGTGACCGCCCCTCGGATCGAGCTGCCCGCTTACTGGTTGTACGGACCGTAGTCGTAGTCCTCCAGCGGAACGGCCTGGCCGGAGCCCGTGCCGAACGGCGAGTAGTCGATGTCGTCGTAGCCGACGGCCGAGTACATCGCGGCCTTGGCCTCCTCGGTCGGCTCCACCCGGATGTTGCGGTAGCGGGACAGACCCGTACCGGCCGGGATGAGCTTACCGATGATGACGTTCTCCTTGAGGCCGATGAGGCTGTCGGACTTGGCGTTGATCGCCGCGTCCGTCAGCACCCGGGTCGTCTCCTGGAAGGAGGCGGCCGACAGCCAGGACTCCGTCGCCAGCGAGGCCTTGGTGATACCCATCAGCTGCGGACGACCGGAGGCCGGGTGACCGCCCTCCTGGACCACACGACGGTTCTCGGTCTCGAACTTCGAACGCTCGACCAGCTCGCCGGGCAGCAGCTCGGCGTCGCCCGACTCGATGATCGTCACGCGGCGCAGCATCTGCCGGATGATGATCTCGATGTGCTTGTCGTGGATCGACACGCCCTGCGAGTTGTAGACCTTCTGGACCTCGCCGACCAGGTGGACCTGCACGGCACGCTGACCCAGGATGCGCAGCACGTCGTGCGGGTTGGTGGCACCCACGGTGAGCTGCTGGCCCACGTCGACGTGGTCGCCCTCGCCGACCAGGACCTTGGCACGCTTGGAGATCGGGAACGCCGTCTCGTCGCTGCCGTCGTCCGGGGTGACGACGATCTTCTTGGTCTTCTCGGTCTCCTCGATCCGCACGCGGCCGGAGGCCTCGGAGATCGGGGCGACACCCTTCGGCGTACGGGCCTCGAAGAGCTCGACGACACGGGGCAGACCCTGGGTGATGTCGTCACCGGCCACACCACCGGTGTGGAAGGTACGCATCGTCAGCTGGGTACCGGGCTCACCGATGGACTGGGCGGCGATGATGCCGACCGCCTCACCGATGTCGACCAGCTTGCCGGTGGCCAGCGAACGGCCGTAGCACATCGCGCAGGTGCCGACGGCGGACTCGCAGGTCAGGACCGAGCGGGTCTTGACCTCCTCGACGCCGCGGGAGACGAGCTCCTCGATGAGGACGTCGCCCAGGTCGGTGCCGGCCGGGGCCAGCACCTGACCGTCGACGACGATGTCCTCGGCGAGGCAGCGCGCGTACACGGACGTCTCGACGTCGCCCTCCTTGCGGAGCACGCCCGTCTCGTCCCGGCTGGCGATCTTGAGGCGCAGACCGCGGTCGGTGCCGCAGTCCTCCTCGCGGATGATGACGTCCTGGGAGACGTCGACCAGACGACGGGTGAGGTAACCCGAGTCGGCGGTACGCAGAGCGGTGTCCGCCAGACCCTTACGGGCACCGTGGGTGGAGATGAAGTACTCCAGCACGGACAGGCCCTCACGGAACGACGCCTTGATCGGACGCGGGATCGTCTCGTTCTTCGCGTTCGACACCAGACCACGCATACCGGCGATCTGACGCATCTGCATCATGTTGCCTCGTGCGCCCGAGTTCACCATCATGAAGATCGGGTTGGTCTTCGGGAAGTTGTCGTTCATCGCCTCGGCGACCTCGTTGGTCGCCTTGGTCCAGATGTTGATGAGCTCCTGCGTGCGCTCGTCCTTGGTGATCAGACCGCGCTCGTACTGCTTCTGGACCTTCTCGTCCTGCGCCTCGTAGCCGCGGACGATCTCCTTCTTCGCCTCGGGAACGACGACGTCGGAGATGGCGACGGTGACGCCGGAGCGGGTGGCCCAGTAGAAGCCGGACGCCTTCAGGTTGTCGAGCGTCGCCGCCACGATGACCTTCGGGTAGCGCTCGGCGAGGTCGTTGACGATCTCCGAGAGCTGCTTCTTGCCGACCTCGTAGTCGACGAACGGGTAGTCCTCGGGCAGCAGCTCGTTGAAGAGCGCACGGCCCAGGGTGGTGTTCAGCCGGAAGCTGTCACCCTGCTGCCACTCGGGCTCACCCTCCTCGCGCGCCGGCGGGGTCCAGCCGCGCGGCGGGATGGTGCCGACCGGGAAGCGGACGTCGATCCTCGACTGGAGCGACAGCTCGCCCGCGTCGAAGGCCATGATCGCCTCGGCGACCGAGGCGAAGGAACGGCCCTCGCCCTTGAGGTCGCGCATCTCGCCGTCGGTGGTGAGGAAGAACAGACCGAGGACCATGTCCTGGGTCGGCATCGTCACCGGGCGGCCGTCGGCCGGCTTGAGGATGTTGTTCGAGGACAGCATCAGGATGCGGGCCTCGGCCTGCGCCTCCGCGGACAGCGGCAGGTGCACGGCCATCTGGTCACCGTCGAAGTCCGCGTTGAACGCGGTGCAGACGAGCGGGTGGATCTGGATGGCCTTGCCCTCGACCAGCTGCGGCTCGAAGGCCTGGATGCCGAGGCGGTGCAGCGTGGGCGCACGGTTCAGCAGCACCGGGTGCTCGGCGATGACCTCTTCGAGGACGTCGTACACGACGGTGCGGCCGCGCTCGACCATGCGCTTGGCCGACTTGATGTTCTGCGCGTGGTTCAGGTCGACCAGGCGCTTCATCACGAACGGCTTGAACAGCTCCAGCGCCATCGCCTTCGGCAGACCGCACTGGTGCAGCTTCAGCTGAGGACCGACGACGATCACGGAACGCGCGGAGTAGTCCACGCGCTTGCCGAGGAGGTTCTGGCGGAAGCGGCCCTGCTTGCCCTTGAGCATGTCGGACAGCGACTTCAGCGGACGGTTGCCGGGGCCCGTCACCGGGCGGCCGCGGCGGCCGTTGTCGAAGAGCGCGTCCACGGCCTCCTGGAGCATGCGCTTCTCGTTGTTCACGATGATCTCGGGCGCGCCGAGGTCGAGAAGCCGCTTCAGGCGGTTGTTGCGGTTGATGACGCGGCGGTACAGGTCGTTCAGGTCGGAGGTCGCGAAGCGGCCACCGTCCAGCTGCACCATCGGACGCAGGTCCGGCGGGATGACCGGCACGCAGTCGAGCACCATGCCCTTGGGGCTGTTGGACGTCTGCAGGAACGCGGAGACGACCTTCAGGCGCTTGAGCGCACGGGTCTTCTTCTGGCCCTTGCCGGTGCGGATGATCTCGCGGAGCTTCTCGGCCTCCTCCTCGAGGTCGAAGGACTCCAGGCGCTTCTGCAGCGCCGCGGCACCCATCGAACCGTCGAAGTACGTGCCGAAGCGGTCGCGCAGCTCGCGGTAGAGCAGCTCGTCGCCCTCGAGGTCCTGGACCTTGAGGTTCTTGAACCGGCTCCACACCTCGTCGAGGCGGTCGATCTCGCGCTGCGCGCGGTCGCGCAGCTGCTTCATCTCACGCTCGGCGCCCTCGCGCACCTTGCGGCGCACGTCGGCCTTGGCGCCCTCGGCCTCGAGCTCGGCGAGGTCCGTCTCGAGCTTCTTGGCGCGGGCCTCGAGGTCGGCGTCGCGGCGGTTCTCGACCTGCTGGCGCTCGACGGAGACGTGGGCCTCCAGCGAGGGCAGGTCGCGGGTGCGGCGCTCCTCGTCGACGTACGTGATCATGTACGCCGCGAAGTAGATGACCTTCTCGAGGTCCTTGGGAGCCAGGTCGAGCAGGTAGCCCAGACGGCTCGGGACGCCCTTGAAGTACCAGATGTGGGTGACGGGGGCGGCGAGCTCGATGTGGCCCATCCGCTCACGGCGCACCTTGGCGCGCGTGACCTCGACGCCACAGCGCTCACAGATGATGCCCTTGAAGCGGACGCGCTTGTACTTGCCGCAGTAGCACTCCCAGTCCCGGGTCGGACCGAAGATCTTCTCGCAGAAGAGTCCGTCCTTTTCGGGCTTGAGGGTGCGGTAGTTGATGGTCTCGGGCTTCTTGACCTCGCCGTGGCTCCACTGACGGATGTCGTCAGCGGTGGCCAGACCGATCCGGAGCTCGTCGAAGAAGTTGACGTCGAGCACTATGCGTCAATCCCTCTCAGGGTTGTAAGTCATGGGGTCTGAAACGGGGGTCCTGGGGCCGGCGGCCTTCACGCGGAAGGCCGCCGGACTCCCGTCAGACCTCTTCGACGCTGCTCGGCTCGCGCCGGGACAGGTCGATGCCAAGCTCCTCCGCTGCGCGGAAGACGTCCTCGTCGGTGTCGCGCATCTCGATGGACATGCCGTCCGAGGACAGCACCTCCACGTTGAGGCACAGGGACTGCATCTCCTTGATGAGCACCTTGAAGGACTCCGGGATGCCGGGCTCGGGGATGTTCTCGCCCTTGACGATGGCCTCGTAGACCTTCACGCGGCCGGTGACGTCGTCGGACTTGATGGTCAGCAGCTCCTGGAGCGCGTAGGCGGCGCCGTACGCCTCGAGTGCCCACACCTCCATCTCGCCGAACCGCTGACCACCGAACTGAGCCTTACCACCCAGCGGCTGCTGGGTGATCATGCTGTACGGACCGGTCGAGCGGGCGTGCAGCTTGTCGTCGACCAGGTGGTGCAGCTTCAGGATGTACATGTAGCCGACGGAGATCGGGTCCGGGAACGGCTCACCCGAGCGGCCGTCGAACAGCCGCGCCTTGCCGGACGGGAGCACCATGCGCTCGCCGTCGCGGTTCGGGATGGTGTGCTGGAGGAGGCCCGCGAGCTCGTCCTCGCGCGCACCGTCGAACACCGGGGTGGCGACGTTGGTGCCGGGCTCGACCTTGTCGGCGCCGATGGCCTGGAGGCGCTCGGCCCAGTCCTCCGCGAGGCCGGAGACGTCCCAGCCGCGGCTGGCGAGCCAGCCGAGGTGGATCTCCAGGACCTGTCCCGGGTTCATTCGGGACGGCACACCCAGCGGGTTGAGGATGATGTCGACCGGGGTCCCGTCCTCGAGGAACGGCATGTCCTCGATGGGCAGGATCTTGGAGATGACGCCCTTGTTGCCGTGGCGGCCGGCGAGCTTGTCACCGTCGGTGATCTTGCGCTTCTGCGCGACGTAGACGCGCACCAGCTGGTTGACACCGGGGGGAAGCTCGTCGCCCTCCTCGCGGTCGAAGACGCGCACGCCGATGACCTTGCCGGTCTCGCCGTGCGGCACCTTCAGCGAGGTGTCACGGACCTCACGGGCCTTCTCACCGAAGATCGCGCGGAGCAGGCGCTCCTCGGGGGTCAGCTCGGTCTCACCCTTGGGCGTGACCTTGCCGACGAGGATGTCGCCGGCGATGACCTCGGCACCGATGCGGATGATGCCGCGCTCGTCGAGGTCGGCGAGGACCTCCTCGGAGACGTTCGGGATGTCCCGGGTGATCTCCTCGGGGCCGAGCTTGGTGTCACGGGCGTCGACCTCGTGCTCCTCGATGTGGATCGAGGAGAGGACGTCGTCCTGCACGAGGCGCTGCGACAGGATGATCGCGTCCTCGTAGTTGTGACCCTCCCACGGCATGAACGCGACCAGCAGGTTCTTGCCGAGCGCCATCTCGCCGTTCTCGGTGGCCGGACCGTCGGCGAGGACCTGGCCCTCGGTGATCCGGTCGCCCTCGGCGACGATGACCTTCTGGTTGACCGAGGTCCCCTGGTTGGACCGGGAAAACTTGGCGAGGCGGTACGTGATGTACGTGCCGTCGTCGTTGGCGGTGGTGATGTAGTCCGCGGAGACCTCCTGGACCACACCCGCCTTCTCGGCCTTGACCACGTCGCCGGCGTCGACGGCGGAGCGGTACTCCATGCCGGTGCCGACGAGCGGGGACTCGCTCTTGATGAGCGGCACGGCCTGGCGCATCATGTTCGCGCCCATGAGGGCACGGTTGGCGTCGTCGTGCTCGAGGAACGGGATCATGGCGGTCGCGACCGACACCATCTGGCGCGGCGAGACGTCCATGTAGTCGACCTCGTCACCGGGGACGTAGTCGACCTCGCCGCCGCGGCGGCGGACCAGGATGCGGTTCTCGACGAAGCGCATCTCGTCACTGAGCGGCGCGTTGGCCTGCGCGATGACGAAGCGGTCCTCCTCGTCGGCGGTCAGGTAGTCCACCTCGTCGGTGACCTGGCCGTCGACGACCTTGCGGTACGGCGTCTCGATGAAGCCGAACGGGTTGATCCGCCCGTAGGAGGCGAGCGAGCCGATCAGACCGATGTTCGGGCCTTCGGGCGTCTCGATCGGGCACATGCGGCCGTAGTGCGAGGGGTGCACGTCACGGACCTCGAAGCCGGCCCGCTCACGGGAGAGACCACCCGGGCCAAGGGCGTTGAGACGACGCTTGTGCGTCAGACCCGACAGCGGGTTGTTCTGGTCCATGAACTGGGACAGCTGGCTGGTGCCGAAGAACTCCTTGATGGAGGCGACGACCGGCCGGATGTTGATCAGGGTCTGCGGCGTGATCGCCTCGACGTCCTGGGTGGTCATGCGCTCGCGCACGACGCGCTCCATACGGGCGAGACCCGTACGGACCTGGTTCTGGATCAGCTCGCCGACGTTGCGGATGCGGCGGTTGCCGAAGTGGTCGATGTCGTCGGTCTCGACGATGATCGAGCGCCCGGACTCGCCGACCGTCTCGGTCTCACCGGCGTGCAGCTTCACCAGGTACTTGATGGTGGCGATGATGTCGTCGGTGGTGAGCACGCCGGCGTCCAGCGGCTCGTCCCCGCCGAGCTTCTTGTTGACCTTGTAGCGGCCGACCTTGGCCAGGTCGTAGCGCTTGGGGTTGAAGTAGAGGTTCTCGAGCAGCGTCTGCGCGGCCTCACGCGTGGGGGGCTCGCCCGGGCGCAGCTTGCGGTAGATGTCGAGCAGCGCGTCGTCCTGGCCCTGGGTGTGGTCCTTCTCCAGGGTGGCGCGCATGGACTCGTACTCGCCGAACTCCTCGAGGATCTGCTCGGTGGTCCAGCCGAGCGCCTTCAGGAGGACGGTGACGGACTGCTTGCGCTTGCGGTCGATGCGCACACCGACCATGTCGCGCTTGTCGATCTCCATCTCCAGCCAGGCACCCCGGGAGGGGATGATCTTGGCGGAGAAGATGTCCTTGTCGGACGTCTTGTCGATGGAGGAGTCGAAGTAGACGCCCGGCGAGCGGACCAGCTGGGACACCACGACACGCTCGGTGCCGTTGATGACGAAGGTGCCCTTGTTCGTCATGAGCGGGAAGTCGCCCATGAAGACGGTCTGGGACTTGATCTCGCCGGTCTCGTTGTTCGTGAACTCGGCGGTGACGAAGAGCGGGGCGGCGTACGTGAAGTCGCGCTCCTTGCACTCGTCGATGGAGTTCTTCGGCGGCTCGAAGCGGTGGTCGCGGAAGGTCAGCGACATCGACCCGGAGAAGTCCTCGATCGGGGAGATCTCCTCGAAGATCTCCTCCAGACCGGACTTGGTGGGGACGTCCTGCCCGTTCTCGAGAGCCTCCTCGACCCGACTCTGCCAGGCGGTGTTGCCGAGCAGCCAGTCGAAGCTCTCGGTCTGCAGCGCGAGCAGGTTCGGAACCTCGAGAGGCTCCTTGATCTTTGCAAAGGAGATGCGCAGCGGGGCGGTGCTGGCGCCGTTGTTCGTATTCGCGGTCGAGGCGTTGCGCGAGGCGGCCAAGAGGGGGTCCTTCCGAGGGCTCGGACTCACTACGCGCGTACCGGCCCCCCACTGTGCGCGGTGACAGATTCGTCTGATGGGGTCCAAAAGCCCAGGTCAGAGATCATCTGGTCATCGGTGCTCGAGTGAGGGCATGCCCCTGGTGACGGGCAGGGGACAGCTAACAGGCAGCGCAAAGGGTCAGTGTAGCCACTTGGCACACTGATGTCCAGTGCGGTGTACGAGACCGGGTAGTGGCCCTCGTTGTCATCAACTCCTGCGACAAGGCGCTGCCCTCAACGCACCGTGATACTGCCCTCTTTGCCGTCGATCCATGCCTCGGATTCGGATCCTTGTGACGACGCGTCCTGAGAATTGCGCGCTGCGTGCGGTTCGTCAAGGCCCCCCTTGCCCGAGCCGCTTGCCACGGGGCGATTCCTCGCGGCCCCGGGAGGCACAACGAAGATCACCCTACCCCCCGCCGTCCCGGGGGCAAGGCAGCCGCCACCGGGCCCCTCGTACGCCGAAGAGCGACCACCCGGATGGATGATCGCTCTTCGGTGCTTGAGCGTTACACGTCCCGTGGGACGCGCTGCGGATCCCGTGGGACCCGCGAGGTCTTACTTGACCTCGACGGAGGCGCCGGCGCCCTTGAGGGACTCGGCGGCCTTCTCGGCGGCGTCCTTGGCGACCTTCTCGAGAACGGGCTTCGGGGCGCCGTCCACGAGGTCCTTGGCCTCCTTCAGACCCAGGGAGGTCAGCTCACGCACGACCTTGATGACCTGGATCTTCTTGTCGCCGGCACCGGTGAGGATGACGTCGAACTCGTCCTTCTCCTCGGCCTGCTCGACCGGGGCACCCGGGCCGGCGGGGCCGGCGACGGCGACGGCCGCGGCGGCGGTGACGTCGAACTTCTCCTCGAAGGCCTTCACGAACTCGGAGAGCTCGATGAGGGTCATCTCCTCGAACTGGGCGAGCAGGTCTTCCTGGCTGAGCTTCGCCATGATGGCGGTCCTTCCACTAATTCGGCAGGTGCCGGATGTACGGGGTGAGGCGGGCGTACGTCGGGCCCGCTGCGACCCCCGCCGCTAGGCGGCCGGGGTCAGGAAGCGAGCCGAATTACTCGGCACCGCCCTGCTCGTCCTGCTTGGCACGGAGCGCGTCCACGGTGCGGACGAGCTTCGAGGGGAGCGCCTGGAAGAGCTGAGCAGTCTGCGTCTGCTTGCCCTTGAAGGCACCCGCCAGCTTGGCGAGCAGAACCTCGCGGGACTCGAGGTCCGCGAGCTTCTTGATCTCGTCGGCGGACATCGCCTTGCCGTCAAGGACACCGCCCTTGATGACGAGATTCGGGTTGTCCTTGGCGAAGTCACGAAGACCCTTCGCCGACTCCACCGGGTCACCGGTGACGAAGGCGACCGCCGTCGGGCCAGCGAAGAGCTGGTCGTCGAGCGTGATCCCGGCCTCGTTGGCCGCAATCTTGGTCAGCGTGTTCTTCACCACGGCGTACTGGGCGTTCTCACCGAGCGAACGACGCAGCGTCTTGAGCTGCGCCACGGTGAGACCGCGGTACTCGGTCAGCACGGCGGCGTTGGAGCTGCGGAACTTGTCCGTCAGCTCGGCAACCGCGGCAGCCTTGTCGGGCCTCGCCATAGAGCCTCGGCCTCCTTCCGGGTGATTCGGACCGCGCGGACCCGAAGGAGGACTGGGGAAAACGAAACGCCCCGGGCGCAGGCGCACGGGGCTCAGCTCGACCGGTCTTTCGCATGCTCGCGGCAGCGAACTCCGGGAACTCTTCCACTGACACCTGCGCGGGTCGTCCGCAGTTCAGCGGATCCTTCGGCCACCGCGCCCTCTGACGAGCGCACGGCAACGACCAGCGGTCTTTGGCTTCTGTGGAAGAGTACGCGAACGGATCGGCATGGAGCAAATCGGCCGACCGGGTGGCCCCGGGGGACCGGGGCCCGTGGTGCCGGGCGGGCCTTACGCGCCCGCGCCCAGCTCCTCCAGCTCCTTCATCATCTCCATGAAGTCGAAGGTGTCCTTGGCCGGCGGGGCCTCGACCGCGGCGGCGGCGCCGTAGTCGGAGTAGTGCGCCGTCATGTTCATCGTGCCCTGGTCCATCTGCATGCCGACGACCATCTTGGCCGGGTAGTCGTCCTCGTTGACCCAGACCTCGGTGTCGTAGCCCTTCAGGCCCGTCTTCTTCATGTTGGCGACGAGCTGCTCGCGCTCCTCGTCGGTGAAGGCGCCGTCGAGGCCCTTGTTGGCGTCGAGCATCTCCTCGATGGTCAGGGTGCCCTTGTAGTGCTGCGTCTGGACGCCGTCGACCTTCTCAGGACCCACGTGCTTCAGGCTCTTGGACTCGAGCAGCAGGGCGAGCTGCTGCGCCGGGTCCTGGTTCATGTTCTCCATGCCGCCGGTCATCTGCTTCTGGATCTCCGGGTCGCCGGAGGCCTCGGCCATGGCGCCGAAGTCCATCTTCATCCAGCGCTTGCCGTCCATCTCGGCGGCCTGCTCCGCGCCCATGTCCATGTACATGGCACCGTCCAGCATGATCATGCGCATCTGCTCGGGCGCTTCCGGGTCGCCCGCCGTGAGGGCGGAGCCCTTCATGGTGACGTCCATGACGGCCGGGTCCCAGCCCTGCACGCCGGACATCTCCATGGTGCCGCCGCCGTCCAGGCCGGCCGGCATCGTCATGGTCATCCGCACCTTGGAGGACTTGGCCTCCGAGGTCTTCTTGAAGGCCGCCTGGAGGACCTTCGTCATCTCGTTCTGCGTCTGCGCCTCGGACTGTGCCGAGCCGGCGGCCTTCTTCTTGCCGCCCTCGTCCCCGTCCCCGCTGCATCCCGCGACACCCGCGACGACGGCCGCGGCCGTCAGACAGACACCCGCGCGCTTCCAAGCGGCCATGGCCATGAATCCCACCCCTGGTTGTTTCTCTGTGCTACGTCTGTGAAGTCAAGGGAACGGTAACCCACCCGAGTGACACTGTCGTACGAAAAAGCCCGCCCCCGGGCCTCTGGGAGGCTCGGGGGCGGGCTTTCACAGTGCGCGGACCGGCAGAGCGGTCACCCGGCTCAGACGGCGGCCGGGTCCTCCTCGACGAGGAGGTTGCGGGTGCGGTTCGGGTCGAGCGGAATGCCGGGGCCCATCGTGGTGGTGATGGCGGCCTTCTTGATGTAGCGACCCTTGGCGGCGGACGGCTTCAGACGGAGGATCTCCTCCAGGGCCGCACCGTAGTTCTCCACCAGCTTGGTGTCGTCGAACGACGTCTTGCCGATGATGAAGTGCAGGTTCGAGTGCTTGTCGACGCGGAACTCGATCTTGCCGCCCTTGATGTCGTTGACGGCCTTGGTGACGTCCGGGGTCACGGTGCCGGTCTTCGGGTTCGGCATCAGACCACGGGGACCGAGCACGCGGCCGAGGCGGCCGACCTTGCCCATGAGGTCCGGGGTGGCGACGACGGCGTCGAAGTCCAGACGGCCCTTCGACACCTCGTCGATCAGCTCGTCGGCGCCGACGATGTCGGCGCCCGCGGCACGCGCGGCCTCGGCACGGTCACCGGTCGCGAAGACCAGGACCCGGGCGGTCTTGCCGGTGCCGTGCGGGAGGTTCACGGTGCCACGGACCATCTGGTCGGCCTTGCGCGGGTCGACACCCAGGCGGAAGGCGACCTCGACGGTGCCGTCGAACTTGGTCGTGGACGTCTCCTTGGCGAGACGGACGGCCTCGAGCGGGGCGTACAGCTTCTCCCGGTCGATCTTGGCGTCCGCAGCGCGGAGAGACTTGCTGCGCTTGCTCACTGAAAGCTCCTGTGGAATCTGAGGAGTCGTGGTCCGGGCCGAGCCGGCCCTTCCACTACTGCTTGGCTTACGGGGGTGGAGGTCAGCCCTCGACCGTGACGCCCATGGAACGGGCGGTGCCGGCGATGATCTTCTCGGCGGCGTCCAGGTCGTTGGCGTTGAGGTCGGGCATCTTGGTGGTGGCGATCTCACGGACCTGGTCACGCGTGATCTTCGCGACCTTGGTCTTGTGCGGCTCGCCGGAGCCCTTCTCCACACCCGCGGCCTTGAGGATCATCTTGGCGGCCGGCGGGGTCTTGGTGATGAAGGTGAAGGAACGGTCCTCGTAGACCGTGATCTCCACCGGGATGACCCAGCCGCGCTGCGACTCGGTCGCGGCGTTGTAGGCCTTGCAGAACTCCATGATGTTGACGCCGTGCTGGCCCAGCGCGGGGCCGACCGGCGGGGCCGGGTTGGCGGCACCGGCCTGGATCTGGAGCTTGATGAGCCCCGTGACCTTCTTCTTCTTGGGAGGCATGGCTCTCCGGGTCCTTTCGATTCGGGTCCTGCCCACGTCATGGGGACAACCCGGACGCAGGCATACCGCACAACGATAACGGGTATAGATGCGCGGCCAAAACCGAGCAGGTCAGACAAACGCGCGAGCGTTCGCCTGACCTGCGCGGAAGCTGTGTACCAGCCGTTCCAGAAGGGCTAGTTCTTCTGGATCTGGTCGAAGGAGAGCTCGACCGGCGTCTCCCGGCCGAAGATCTCCACCAGGCCCTTGACCTTCTTGGAGTCGGGGTTGATCTCGTTGATGGTCGCCTGGAGCGTGGCGAACGGGCCGTCGGTGACGGTGACCGAGTCGCCGACCTCGAAGTCCAGCACCTGGACCTCGACCTTCCGCTGCGGCGCCGGCTTGCCCTCGGCCTCGGCGGCCTCGCGGGCGGCCTTCTCCTCGGCTTCCGGGGCGAGCATCTTGACGATCTCGTCCAGTGTCAGCGGGTACGGGTCGTAGGCGTTGCCCACGAAGCCGGTGACGCCGGGGGTGTTGCGGACGACGCCCCAGGACTCGTTCGTCAGGTCCATGCGGACCAGGACGTAACCCGGGAGCTTGTTCTGCTTGATCGTCTTGCGGTCGCCGTTCTTGATCTGGACGACCTCTTCCTGCGGCACCTCGGCCTGGAAGATGTAGTCCTCGACGTTCAGCGAGACGGCGCGCTGCTCCAGGTTGGTCTTCACCCGGTTCTCGTAGCCCGCGTAGGTGTGGATGACGTACCACTCACCGGGCAGGGTCCGCAGTTCCTCGCGGAGCTTCTCGACCGGGTCGCGGTCGTCCTCGGGCTCGTCGGCCTCCTCGGCCGCTTCCGCGGCCTCGGTGGTCTCGTCCGCCTCGGCGGTCTCGTCCGCGGTGGTGTCATCGGCAGCCTCGGCCGCGGAGGCCTCGGTGTCCTCGACGTCCGCCGCCTCGACGGCGACGGGCGCGTCCTCGGCGGACTCGGCCCCTTCGCCGTAAGGCTCGACGGCGTCGTTCACGTTCGGGTCAGACACGGTGGCTGCTTCTTCCTGGATACATAGGGGTGGAACATGCGAAAGGAGCGCCGGGTACCTCGGCGCTCTTCGCTCGGGGATCAGCCGAAGACGTACTTGGCGGCGTTGCTGAGGCCATAGTCGATCAGAGTGATCAGGCCGATCATGACGACCACGAAGATGATCACGGCGGTCGTGTACGACGTCAGCTGGTTTCGGGTCGGCCAGACGACCTTGCGGAGCTCCGCGACGATCTGGCGGTAGAAGAGCGCGAGGCGCTTCAGCGGACCCTTCTTGGCCCGCTTGCCGCCCTTGCGGGTCTTCTTCTTGGAGTCCGGAGCCTCGTCCTCGGCATCAGGCATGTCGATGGAGCCCACGGCGTCCGTCACTCGTCCTCACCTGATTCCGGGTCGTGGCCGTGCCGCGCCCGGTCCGAGCCCGCACGGCGGTGCATTGCTGTACGTACATGCGCACACATCCTGGCGATGGTGTGTGTAGCAGGGCCGGAGGGACTTGAACCCCCAACCGCTGGTTTTGGAGACCAGTGCTCTACCAATTGAGCTACGACCCTTTGTGTGTCCCCCAACGTACCGCATCCCCCCGGATGCTCGGTGTGCACCGGACGGGCGCGGACCGCTGAAGGCCAACGAGGTGAGAGTGTACGTGTTCCTGGGCCGGGCGTCGAACAGAAAGTGCCTGTGGGAAACCGTCCCGGCCGGGGAACGGCGCGCGACCGCCCCCACGACGTGGCCCCCGCGCCGCGGATCCGGACTGGTGTTCAGCGGTTTGCCCGGTGATGTTCAGTCCGTGAAACCCCCGTGCCCGCCGGGTTTCCGGTCTGGAACGATGGGCCCATGAGCGCTGCAACCCCTCCCACCGAGCGCCGGGTCTCCGCCCGAGTCGGCGCGATCTCCGAGTCCGCCACCCTCGCCGTGGACGCCAAGGCCAAGGCCCTCAAGGCCGCCGGGCGACCGGTGATCGGCTTCGGCGCCGGTGAGCCCGACTTCCCGACGCCGGACTACATCGTCGAGGCCGCGATCGAGGCCTGCAAGAACCCGAAGTACCACCGCTACACGCCGGCCGGCGGTCTGCCGGAGCTGAAGGCCGCGATCGCCGCCAAGACGCTGCGCGACTCCGGCTACGAGGTGGACCCGTCCCAGATCCTCGTCACCAACGGCGGCAAGCAGGCCATCTACGAGGCCTTCGCCGCGATCCTCGACCCGGGCGACGAGGTCATCGTCCCGGCGCCGTACTGGACGACGTACCCGGAGTCGATCCGGCTGGCCGGCGGTGTCCCGGTCGAGGTCGTCGCCGACGAGACCACCGGCTACCGCGTGAGCGTGGAGCAGCTGGAGGCGGCCCGCACGGAGAAGACGAAGGTCGTCCTGTTCGTCTCCCCGTCGAACCCGACCGGCGCGGTCTACGGCGAGGCCGAGACCGAGGCGATCGGCAAGTGGGCCGTGGAGCACGGCCTGTGGGTCCTCACGGACGAGATCTACGAGCACCTGGTCTACGGCGACGCCGTCTCCGTCTCCCTGCCCGCGCTGCTGCCCGAGCTGCGCGACAAGTGCATCGTGGTCAACGGTGTCGCGAAGACGTACGCGATGACGGGCTGGCGGGTCGGCTGGGTCATCGGCCCGAAGGACGTGGTGAAGGCGGCGACCAACCTCCAGTCGCACGCCACGTCGAACGTCTCCAACGTCGCCCAGGCCGCCGCCCTCGCCGCCGTCTCCGGCGACCTGGACGCGGTCGCGACGATGCGCGAGGCCTTCGACCGCCGGCGGAAGACCATCGTGCGGATGCTCAACGAGATCGACGGCGTGCTCTGCCCGGAGCCCGAGGGCGCGTTCTACGCCTACCCCTCGGTGAAGGCCCTGATCGGCAAGGAGATCCGGGGCAGGCGCCCGCAGGACTCGGTCGAGCTGGCCGCGCTCATCCTGGAGGAGGCCGAGGTCGCGGTGGTGCCCGGTGAGGCGTTCGGCACCCCGGGCTACCTGCGGTTGTCGTACGCGCTCGGCGACGAGGACCTCGTCGAGGGCGTGAGCCGGATCCAGAAGCTGCTCGCGGAGGCGCGGGACTGACCTCCCCCGTCACCCCAGGGGCGCCCGGATTCACCCCCGGGCGCCCCTGTTCGTTTGTGCGAGCAAGACCACGAAAGGGGAAAGCGCTACCGGGACGGACGGGACGTGCGGCAGGATCCTGGAATGCTGAGCTCTTCAGGGGGGCACCCCCCGAACCCCCCGCGTGTACGTGATGTCTCCGAGCTGCCGAAAGCCCATCTCCACCTGCACTTCACCGGGTCCATGCGGCCCGCCACCCTGCTGGAGCTGGCCGACAAGTACGGGGTCCGCCTGCCCGAGGCGCTGACCGACGCGCTGACCGGCGGGGAGGCGCCGAGACTGCGCGCCACCGACGAGCGCGGCTGGTTCCGCTTCCAGCGGCTGTACGACGCCGCCCGCTCGTGCCTGCGCGAGCCGGAGGACATCCAGCGGCTGGTGCGGGAGGCGGCGGAGGAGGAGGTGCGCGACGGCTCCGGCTGGCTGGAGATCCAGGTCGACCCGACGTCGTACGCGCCCCGGCTGGGCGGGCTGATCCCGGCGCTGGAGATCATCCTGGACGCGGTGGACTCGGCGATGCGGCACACCGGGATCGGGATGCGGGTGCTGGTGGCCGCCAACCGGATGAAGCATCCGCTGGACGCGCGCACGCTGGCCCGGCTGGCGGTGCGGTACGCGGACCGGGGCGTGGTCGGGTTCGGGCTGTCCAACGACGAGCGGCGCGGGATGGCCCGCGACTTCGACCGCGCGTTCGCGATCGCCCGGGAGGGCGGGCTGCTGTCCGCCCCGCACGGGGGCGAGCTGGCGGGCCCCTCGTCGGTGCGGGACTGCCTGGACGACCTGGAGGCGCACCGGATCGGGCACGGTGTGCGGGCGGCGGACGACCCGCGGCTGATGCGGCGGCTCGCGGACCGCCAGGTGACCTGCGAGGTCTGCCCGGCGTCCAACGTGGCGCTGGGGGTCTACGAGAAGCCCGAGGACGTACCGCTGCGGACCCTGTTCGAGGCGGGCGTGCCGCTGGCGCTGGGCGCGGACGACCCGCTGCTCTTCGGTTCCCGGCTGGCGGCTCAGTACGAGATCGCGCGTGTCCACCACGGTTTCACGGACGCGGAGCTCGCGGAGGTGGCCCGCCAGTCGGTGCGGGGCTCGGCGGCCCCGGAGGACGTGAAGGCGAAGCTGCTGTCGGGCGTGGACGACTGGCTCAACGCCCCGGTCGCCTGAAGTGGGCGTAGGGCGGATACGCCTTGAAGCAGATCAGCACCTCGTGGGGGTGGCCGCCGCCGGGCCGCTGGGTGAGTCCGGGGACCGCCGCCACCATGGCCGGGTGCCCCCGGGAGACGCCCTTCTGATGTGGTCCCCGGCCCGCCGCGCGGGCGAAGGACATCGCCGTCTCGGCGAAGACGTCCCGGCTGCCGAAGAGGAAGAGCGTGCGGGCGTGGGTGACGTGCCGCAGCTCGTCCCGGCAGTCCGCTCGCGCCGCGCGCCGGCGCCATGCGGCCGCGTCCCGGTCCGTGCGCCGTTCGTCGGTGCGGACCGTCAGGGGCGTGCCCCGGCCGAGCGTGCGGCGCAGCCGAGGCCACCGGCTGGGCCGCAGTCCGTAGGAGTGGTGGACCAGGAGGAGGTCCACCGGTTCGCCGACGCCCTCGGTGGGCGGTGCGCTGTCGCACAGCGGCAGGTGGACGATCGTGTGCCGTGAGCAGGCCGCGAAGGAGAACAGGCGGGCGAGGCGGTTCAGCCCGTCGTGGTCGCCGAGCAGCAGGCCGATGGGTTCCGGGGCGCGCAGCGAGGTGTGGCGCAGCGGGTGCAGGGGCTGGACGACGCGGTGCTCGACCGGACCGGTGCGGGGGCGGAACTGGCGCAGTCTCAGACGCATGGGGTCGGCCTCACCGGCCCAGGATCGCGGGCCGGCGGGCAACAGAATTCCGCCGCTGCCGGCTGCCGACTGCCGACTGCCGACTGCCGGCTGCCGATTGCCGACTGCCGACTGCCTTCAGAGGCTGACGCCGACCGTCACGGGCTCGTTGACCAGAGTGATGCCGAACGCGTCCCGGACCCCCGCGACGACCTCGCGGGCGAGCGCCAGCAGGTCCTCGGTGGTCGCCTCGCCGCGGTTGGTGAGGGCGAGGGTGTGCTTGGTGGAGATGCGGGCGGGACCGTGGCCGTAGCCCTTGGAGAAGCCTGCCTTGTCGATCAGCCAGGCCGCGGAGGTCTTGGTGTGTCCCTCGCCCGCCGGGTACGCGGGGGCCTCGACGCCGTCGCCGAGCCGCTCGCGGACGCGCGTGCGGAAGGCGGCGAACGCCTCGTCGTCGAGGATGGGGTTGGTGAAGAAGGAACCGGCCGACCAGGTGTCGTGGTCGTCGGGGTCCAGCACCATGCCCTTGCCGGCGCGGAGCCCCAGGACCGTCTCGCGGGCGGTGGCCAGCGGGACCCGCTCGCCCGGCGCCACGCCGAGGACGCGGGCCGTCTCGGCGTACCTGACGGGACCGGACAGGCCGCCGGCGTCCTCCAGGGCGAAGCGCACGCGCAGGACGACGTACCGCTGGGGGTCCGACTTGAAGCGGCTGTGGCGGTACGAGAAGGCGCACTCCGCGTTGCTCAGGGTGACGGTCTCGCGGGCCCGGCGGTCGTAGGCGACGACCTCGGTGACGGTGGAGGAGACCTCCTGCCCGTACGCCCCGACGTTCTGGATCGGGGTGGCGCCCGCCGAGCCGGGGATACCGGCCAGGCATTCGAGACCGGCGAGGCCCGCCTCCACGGTGCGGGCGACGGCGTCGGTCCACACCTCGCCGGCCGCCAGCTCCAGGTGCGTGCCGTCCAGGGTGTACCCCCGGGTGGCGACGACGAGGGCGGTGCCGTCGAAGCCCTTGTCGCCGATGACCAGGTTGGAGCCGCCGCCGATGATCAGCAGCGGGGTGCCGCTGTCGTCGGCGTCGCGGACGACGGCGATCACCTCGTCGTCGGTCGTCGCGGTGACCAGCCGGGTCGCGGGGCCGCCCAGCCGGAAGGTGGTGAGCGGGGCGAGGGAGGCGTCGTGGAGTTCCTGCACGGGCTCAAGACTACGAGACGGCACCGACGGCCCCGCTCCCCCGGCCCGTCCGGCTCAGCCGAGCCGGACGACGGCCCGCGACATACCGAGGACCTTCTGTCCCGCGCTGGTGGCGGTGAGGTCCACGCGCACGGTGTGGTCGTCGAGCTTGGCGGCGACCTTGCCGCTGACCTCGATGACGGCACCCAGGTCGTCGTCGGGGACGACCACCGGGCGGGTGAAGCGGACGCCGTACTCGACGACCGCGCCCGGGTCGCCCACCCAGTCGGTCACCACGCGGATCGCCTCGGCCATGGTGAACATGCCGTGCGCGATGACGTCGGGCAGGCCGACCTCCTTGGCGAACCTCTCGTTCCAGTGGATGGGGTTGAAGTCGCCGGAGGCGCCCGCGTACCGGACGAGCGTGGCGCGGGTCACGGGGAACGTCTGCGCGGGCAGCTCGGTGCCGACCTCGACGTCGGCGTAGGAGATCTTCGCCGTCATGGTGTGGTTCACGCCTCCTCGGCCGCGCGGGCCACCAGCTTGGTCCAGGCGGTCACGACGTGTTCGCCGTCCTGGTCGTGCACCTCGCCGCGGATGTCCAGTATGTCGTTGCCGGCCATCGACCTGATCGTCTCGATGGTCGAGGTGACGGTGAGCCGGTCGCCGGCGCGCACCGGCCGGTTGTAGGCGAACTTCTGGTCGCCGTGCACCACCCGGCTGTAGTCGAGGCCGAGCTGCGGGTCGGCGACGACCTCGCCCGCGGCCTTGAAGGTGATGGCGAACACGAAGGTGGGCGGGGCGATCACGTCGGGGTGGCCGAGCGCCTTGGCGGCCTCCGCGTCCGTGTACGCCGGATTGGCGTCCCCCACTGCCTCGGCGAACTCACGGATCTTCTCCCGGCCCACCTCGTAGGGCTCGGTGGGCGGGTAGCTCCGCCCGGCGAAGGACTGGTCGAGCGCCATGCGCGCGGCACCTCCTGTGTCTGCCTGTCTCTGGACTGTCCCGGCCGGTCCGGGCCGTCTCCGTCCGCCTGCGTCCGGCCGGTGGCGGGGAAACGACACGAGGCCGCCCCCCGGGTGGGGAGACGGCCTCGTGTACGAGCCTGTTTTATCGCGTTTCGCGGTGCGCGGTGTGCGCATTGCAACGCGGGCAGTGCTTCTTCATCTCAAGACGGTCCGGGTTGTTACGCCGGTTCTTCTTGGTGATGTAGTTCCGCTCCTTGCACTCCACGCAGGCCAGCGTGATCTTCGGGCGGACGTCGGTGGCAGCCACGTGAGTGCTCCTTGACGAACGGATTGACTGTATTTACGCAAGAAGAGTAGCCGATCGAAGGACCGACCCCGCAATCGGCTACTGTCTGTAGCGGTGACCGGACTTGAACCGGTGACACAGCGATTATGAGCCGCTTGCTCTACCGACTGAGCTACACCGCTTTGATGCGATCGGGCCCCGCCTCGCGGCGGGAACCTCACACACCAGAGCCCCAAAACGGAATCGAACCGTTGACCTTCTCCTTACCATGGAGACGCTCTGCCGACTGAGCTATTGGGGCGAGCGAGGAAGACATTACACGGTCCGCAGCCGTTCGCCCAAATCCGTTTCGGGCCCCCCTGTCCCCTCATGGGGGACCACGCGGACCACGCCGGTACGACTATTGCGCTCCTCCCGGCGAGCGGTGGGGGACCGTCCTAGGCTCGTCTCACTCTGTGTGATCTTGCCCCCGTGTGCTGCGCGTCCCCGTGCCGCAGCCGGAGCCCCAGGAGTGTGATGCCCGACAGCCGGCCGCAGCCACCGTCCGACTCGTGGCCGACGCCCTCGGGTTCACCTCCGGCCGCCCCGGCTCCCCTGCTGCTGTGCGGAGCGCGGCTCACCGACGGCCGCACCGTGGACGTACGGCTGGGGGGCGGGCGCATCGAGGCGGTCGGCACGGCGGGCAGCCTGACGGCGGACGGCACCCGCGCGTGCGGCACCCGGGTCGACCTCACCGGCTACCTGCTGCTGCCGGCGCCCGTCGAACCCCACGCCCACGCGGACACCGCCCTGTCCGCCGACACCGACGGACCCGTCTCCCACCAACCCAGGGACGTCCGGCGCCGTGCGACGGAGGCGGCGCTGCTGCAGCTCGGGCACGGCGCGACGGCGCTGCGGGCCCACGTGCGGGTGGGCGACCTGGCCGGGCTGGGTGTGCTGACCGCCGTACTGGAGGCGGGGCGATCGCTGCGCGGGCTGGCCGAGTTGACGACCGTGGCGATGCCGCGGGTGCTGACCGGGGCGGCCGGGGCGGAGGGGCGCGCGGTGCTGCGCGACGCGCTGAAGATGGGGGCGGCCGTGGTGGGCGGCTGCCCGGACCTCGACCCCGATCCCATCGGCTATGTGGAGGCGGCCCTGGAGGTCGCCTCGGAGCACGGCTGTCCCGTCGACCTGCACACCGACGCCACCGATCCCGCCCGGCTGGCCCGGTTCGCGGCGATGGCGGGCGGGTTGCGGCCGGGGGTCGCCTTCGGCCCGTGCGGCGGCCTCGCGGCGCTGCCGGCCGACCTGGCCGCCCGTACCGCGGACCGGCTCGCGGCGGCCGGGGTGACGGTCGTGTGCCTGCCCCAGGGCGGCTGCGGCGCCGTGGACGCCCACTCGGCGGCCCCGGTACGGCTGTTGCGCGCGGCGGGGGTGCGGGTGGTCGCGGGGAGCGGCGCCCTGCGGGACGTGTCGAACCCGGTGGGCCGCGGCGACCCGCTGGAGGCGGCCTATCTGCTGGCGTCGTGCCAGGGGCTGTCCGCGCGGGACGCGTACGCCATGGTGAGCACGTCCGCCCGGGCGGCCCTGGGGCTGCCGGAGGTGCGGGTGGAGGCCGGTTTCCCGGCGGAACTGCTGGCGGTCCGCGGCGAGGCGCTGCCGGGTGTGCTGTCGCTGGCGTACAGCCGGATCGTGGTCCACGGGGGGCGGGTGGTGGCGCGGACGAGCGCGGTGCGGGAGTACTGCGACTCGGCGGACGGAGCGGCGCCGGGACTGCCCCGGCAGGGGCGCGGACCCGCGTAGGGCACGGGGGCCGTGTGGGGGGGCGGGTCCGGGGCAGGCGCGGGGCCGTGCGGGCGCGGGGCCGTGCGGGCGCGGGGCGACCGCGTGGCCGTCCCCTGCGTGTCACGGCGTGTCGCGGCGCGCCGCCGGAGTCGCGCGGCGGATGGGGCCGGCCGGGCGTACGGTCGGAGACATGCGCATTGTCATCGCTGGTGGTCATGGTCAGATCGCGCTGCGGCTGGAGCGGCTGCTCGCCGCGCGCGGGGACGAGGTGGCGGGCATCATCCGCAAACCCGAACAGGCGGAGGACCTGCAGCAGTTGGGCGCCGAGCCGATCGTCCTGGATCTGGAGTCGGCGTCGGTGGAGGAGGTCGCCCAGCGGCTCGAGGGCGCGGACGCGGCGGTGTTCGCGGCGGGCGCCGGCCCGGGCAGCGAGGTCGGCCGCAAGGAGACGGTGGACAAGGCCGCGGCGGTCCTCTTCGCGGACGCGGCCGTCCGCGCGGGCGTCCGGCGCTTCGTCATCGTGTCGTCCATGGGCGCGGACCCGGAACACGAGGGGGACGAGGTCTTCGACGTGTACCTGCGCGCCAAGGGCGAGGCGGACGCCCATGTGCGCGGCCTGGACGCCCTGGACTGGACGGTTCTGCGCCCCGGCCAGCTCATCGACGACGCCGGCACCGGTCTGGTCCGCCTGGAGGCCCACACGGGCCGCGGCCCGGTGCCGCGCGACGACGTGGCCGCCGTCCTGGCGGAGCTGGTGGACACCCCCGCGACGGCCGGGCTGACGCTGGAACTCATCAGCGGCAACGCCCCGGTGTCGGTGGCCGTCAAGTCGGTGGCGGGCAACTGAGCGGCGGCGGACGCTAGAAGAGGGACATCTGCCCCGGGAACTCCGGCACCACGTGCCCGTCCAGCGACGGCTGTTCCGCCCCGAGCGGAGCCGGCCTTCGCGATCCGGGGCAGGACGTCAGTTCCCCGCTCCCCCGCGCGCCGGGCGGATCGTGCCGCGCGTACCGCCCGGCGACGACGGCGATCTCACGGCGGCACTCGGGGCAGGCACGACGGCGCGACGACATGCAGTCAGTGTGCCCCGGCGCCCGCGCCCGTGGAACGGACCGCCGCCTCAGCGCTACGGAATTGTACGGAGAACACATTTTCGCGGTGCCGTCTTTGCCTCTCGGCACGGAGATCTTTGATCGTCCCTCGGATGACCTCCGCACCACCTCGGAAATAGTCAGTCCCATCCGATCGATCGGATGGATCAACCGCCCCCCGGTGCACGAAGTGCGGGATCGGCACATCGCGGTCACGGCCGGTTATCGATCTGCTACGTTGGGTACAAGAGTCGGGGTTGAGGCAACTCTTCGGGGGTGGTTGTCGTGCGCTGGGACAATCTTGCCATGGGTGCACGCGCTGTCCTGGATCCCACGGGAAAAGCACTTCCCGCACGGGCGGCGGACACCGATTTCGACGTTCGTCCGTTCAATGAGGGCGTGGAGGCCCTCATCGCGGCACTGGACGCCGAAGAAAGTTCCCCCGTCGAGCCGGAAAGACGCCCCGGCTTACGGAAACGGCCGGAACCTTCCCTTTCCCTTTCCCGCCTGCGGCTCGTCGCAGTGACCGCCAGTTTTCTCTCGGCCGTCCTGACATCGACACTGGGGCTTCTCTCCCTGGCCAGTGGGACGAATTGGCCTGTGGCCGTCCTCTCCACAAGTTCCGTCCTGGCCACCCTGGGGATCGCGGCCTTCTTCACCGCGCTGCAGCGCTCGCTCAAGCAGAAGCAGCGGGCGCTGCACAGCCGCGCGGTGGAGGTGGAGGACGTGCACGAGGCGCTCCGGCGCATGGCCGAGCACCAGGTCGAGTCCCTTGAGGCCCGCAGCCTCATCCGGCGCAGCAAAGGGGATCCGGAGCTGGCCCACGCGCTGCTCATGGAGATCATCTCGGAGTACGAGGTGGGACGCGAACGCCATCTCGCCTCCGCCGGCCACTCCCCGAAAATGAGCGTGGAACAGGTCATGAAAACGGCAAGTGAGGATCACCCCGTGGTGCAGATGCTGCGTCGTCTTGCATCAGATGTGCAGGAGGCACTGTAAGAATGCACCACGCGGGGGAAGAAACCGGTTCGAAAGTGGACGTCGACCGACTCATCGAACTGGTCGGGAAATTGGAGAACGCCGACAAGGCCACTCTCCGGCGAGTCCTGAAAGAGATCAATTACACGGCTCGCACCCAACGCATCAACATGTACCTCGGGCACGCCACGACCGTGCTCGGGAATCTGGTGGCCGGCGGAGTGGTCGCCGCATTCATCTGGGTGGCTCACAGCATGGTCGAAGCACAAGAAGCCGGATATGGCGTGCTGCTCTGCGGGCTACCCGCCTCTTCCATCGCGGCGATTTTCGTCGTGAAGAAACTTCCCGACTTCAAGGCGCTCGCTTCACTGGCACGTCAGGTGCAACCGGCGCAACAACCGGCCGAACAAGTTCCCGCCGCCCGCACACCGGTCGACGGCAATCCCCAAAGCGCCGAACAAACCGGCGGCGGCACCGTCTGAGCAGTCGTCCGGACACCGCCTGAAAACGGAAGGGCGCCCGCCAGGGGCAAGACGACCCGTAGTACCAGGTCGCGGGCCCGCAGGCGGGCGCTTCGCGCCGTCCGGGCCCTGACTACCGGAACGCCGAGGGGCCCGTCACCTGCTGTGTAGGTGACGGGCCCCTCGTTCCCCAGAGTGGCGGCGCCAGGATTCGAACCTGGGAAGGCTGAGCCACACCGCCTGGGATGCTGCCCTGGCCCGCCTTGCGGCGGTGCTCCGTGGCAACGACGTAAACAATACCCGATGCGGAGGGGTGCTTCGCCACCCGATTGATCGCCACCGTGAGGGCGGGGGGTGACTAGGCTGGTGCGGATGCGGTCCGGAGCCGATGCCGGGCTCCGGGCCGTCCCCCGTATGCCGGTACGCATCCGGTGCGCAGCCCGATACGCACCCCGATTCAAGGAGCCACAGGACATGGCCGACTCCAGTTTCGACATCGTCTCGAAGGTCGAGCGGCAGGAGGTCGACAACGCCCTCAACCAGACCGCCAAGGAGATCTCGCAGCGCTACGACTTCAAGGGCGTCGGTGCCTCGATCTCGTGGTCCGGGGAGAAGATCCTCATGGAGGCGAACTCCGAGGACCGGGTCAAGGCCGTCCTCGACGTCTTCCAGTCCAAGCTGATCAAGCGGGGCATCTCCCTGAAGGCCCTGGACGCGGGCGAGCCGCAGCTCTCGGGCAAGGAGTACAAGATCTTCGCGTCGATCGAGGAGGGCATCTCCCAGGACAACGCGAAGAAGGTGGCGAAGATCATCCGCGACGAGGGTCCGAAGGGCGTCAAGGCCCAGGTGCAGGGTGACGAGTTGCGGGTCAGTTCCAAGAGCCGCGACGACCTCCAGGCCGTCATCGCCCTCCTCAAGGGCAAGGACTTCGACTTCGCGCTCCAGTTCGTGAACTACCGGTAGGACCGCGGACGCAGGACGCAGGAGTCGGGCGGGGCGGGCACCGGGCGGTGCCCGCCCCGCCCGCGTCCCGCGTGCGTCAGTCGCGCGAGTGGCCGAACAGGATGCGGTAGGCGATCAGGAGGACCAGGGAGCCGCCGATGGCGGCGACCCAGGTGGTGCCGTCGTAGAAGTCCTTGGTGATCGGCTGGTCGAGCCAACGGGCCGATATCCAGCCGCCGATGAAGGCACCGGCGACACCGATGAGGGTCGTGCCGACGAGGCCGCCCGGGTCGCGGCCGGGGAGCAGGAACTTCGCTATCGCTCCGGCCAGCAGCCCCAGGATGATCCAGCTGATGAACGTCATGCGGTGCACCTGCCCCTTTCCGGTCGCTCGCACCCGGGAAGACGCCACGCGTCCATGTGCCGGTTGCACGTGATCAGTAGGGTGCGGCCCCATGACAGACACCTCCGGTCCCCGCCTGCGGCGCACGCTCGGCGTCGGTGACGCCGTGGTCATCGGGCTCGGTTCGATGCTGGGCGCCGGGATCTTCGCCGCGCTGGCGCCCGCGGCGCACGCCGCCGGCTCCGGTCTCCTCCTCGGACTGGCGGTCGCCGCGGTGGTCGCCTACTGCAACGCTGCCTCGTCGGCCCGTCTCGCCGCCCGCTACCCGGCGTCGGGCGGCACGTACGTGTACGGCAGGGAGCGGCTCGGGGAGTTCTGGGGCTACCTCGCCGGCTGGGCGTTCGTGGTCGGGAAGACGGCCTCCTGCGCGGCGATGGCGCTCACCGTGGGCGCGTACGTGTGGCCGGGTCAGGCGCACGCCGTCGCGGTCGCCGCCGTGGTGCTGCTGACCGCGGTGAACTACGGCGGTGTGCAGAAGTCCGCGTGGCTGACGCGGGCGATCGTGGGTGTGGTGCTGGCGGTCCTCGCCTCCGTGGTGGTCGCGTGCGTGACGTCGGGGCAGGCCGATGCCGGACGGCTGGACATCGGGGTGTCCGAAGGGGCCGGCGGGGTGCTTCAGGCGGCCGGTCTGCTGTTCTTCGCCTTCGCGGGGTACGCCCGTATCGCGACCCTCGGTGAGGAGGTCCGGGACCCGGCGCGCACCATCCCCCGGGCCATTCCCCTGGCCCTCGGCATCACGCTGGTCGTGTACGCGGCGGTTGCCGTGGCCGTCCTGTCGGTGCTGGGGGCGGACGGGCTGGGCGATGCCACCGCGCCGCTCGCCGACGCGGTGCGGGCCGCCGGGGTGCCCGAGCTGGCGCCGGTGGTGCGGGCCGGCGCGGCGGTGGCCGCGCTGGGTTCACTGCTCGCCCTGATCCTGGGGGTCTCCCGGACCACGCTGGCCATGGCCCGGGACCGGCATCTCCCCGGTGCCCTGGCCGCCGTGCATCCGCGGTTCCGGGTGCCGCACCGGGCGGAGCTCGTGGTGGGCGCGGTGGTCGCCGTACTGGCCGCCACGGTGGACGTGCGGAGCGCGATCGGCTTCTCCTCCTTCGGTGTGCTGGCGTACTACGCGGTGGCCAACGCCTCGGCGTGGACGCTCGACGCGAGGCCGGTGGTGCGGTTGGTGCCGGCCGTGGGGCTCGCCGGATGCCTGGTGCTGGCGTTCTCGCTGCCGCGGGTCACGGTCGCCGTGGGCGCGGGGGTGCTCGCGGTGGGCGTGGCCGCCTACGGGGTGCGCAGGGCGGCCGGAGACAGGTAGCCGGAGGCAGGTATCCGGAGGCAGGTATCCGGAGGCAGGTATCCGGAGGCAGGTAACGGCGGATGGGCGCCGGGGCGTGTCCTCGGCCCGGGCGGGGCCCGCTCGTGCTCGGTCATGGGTGCATCGTGCGGGGTGACCGCCGGACCGCGTGCGGGCCTGTGGACAACCCCAGGACTGTGGGCAACTCCCCGACTGTGGACGACTCCCGGACTGTGGACGACCGCCGATCCGCGACGGACCGGCGGGCCCGCCTACCAGCGCGAGGTGGACGTGAACGCCTGGTCCGTCCGCACGATCTCGCGGCCCAGCGGGAACAGCGAGACCGGGATCAGCTTGAAGTTGGCGATGCCCAGCGGGATTCCGATGATCGTCACGCACAGGGCGAGCCCGGTGAGGACGTGACCCAGCGCCAGCCACCAGCCGGCCAGGAGCAGCCACAGCACGTTGACGAGGAAGGAGGGGGCTCCCGAGTCCCGGCGTTCGACCGTGGTGTACCCGAAGGGCCACAGGGCGTAGACGCCGATCCGGAACGCGGCGACGCCGAAGGGGATGCCGATGATCGTGATACAGAGCAGCACGCCCGCGAGCAGGTAGCCGAGGAACAGCCAGAAGCCGCTGAAGACGAGCCATATGACGTTCAGGATGGTCTTCACTGGTGATGACCTGCCATCTTCTCGAGCCGGGCGATGCGTTCCGCCATCGGCGGGTGGGTGGAGAACATCTTGGAGAGCCCCCGGCCGGGACGGAACGGATTGGCGATCATCATGTGGCTGGCCGTCTCGATGCGGGGCTCGGGAGGCAGCGGCAGCTGCTTGGTCCCGTGTTCCAGTTTGCGCAGGGCGCCGGCGAGAGCGAGCGGGTCGCCGGTGAGCTGGGCACCGGAGGCGTCCGCCTCGTACTCCCGGGAGCGGCTGATGGCGAGTTGGATGACGGACGCGGCGAGCGGGCCCAGAATCATGATCAGCAGCATGCCGAGCAGGCCGGGGCCGTCGTCGTCGTCCGAGCGGCCGATCGGGATCAGCCAGGCGAAGTTGACCAGGAACATGATCACGGAGGCGAGGGCTCCGGCGACCGAGGAGATCAGGATGTCCCGGTTGTAGACGTGGCTGAGCTCGTGCCCGATGACGCCGCGCAGCTCCCGCTCGTCGAGCAGGCGCAGGATGCCCTCGGTGCAGCACACGGCGGCGTTGCGCGGGTTGCGGCCGGTGGCGAAGGCGTTGGGGGCCTCCGTGGGGGAGATGTACAGGCGGGGCATGGGCTGGCGGGCCTGCGTGGAGAGCTCGCGGACCATGCGGTACAGGCCCGGCGTCTCGAACTCGCTCACCGGGCGGGCCCGCATCGCGCGCAGCGCCAGCTTGTCGCTGTTCCAGTACGCGTAGGCGTTGGTGCCGAGCGCGACCACGACGGCGACGACGAGGCCCGTGCGGCCGAAGAAGCTGCCGATGACGATGATGAGTGCGGACAGTCCCCCGAGGAGGACCGCTGTCCTGAGCCCGTTGTGCCGGCGGTGCACGGTACGCCCTCCAAGTCGTGCGGCAGGGGACCCTCGCTTGCTGATCTTCCTTGTGACCTGCGCTGCCACTGGTTTCGTGGTGTCACGTCCAGTGGACCCTCCCGTACCGGTCAACGCGAGGCGAAGGGCACTAGTTCCCTTGTGCGCGCGGTGGCACGTGTGAACCGTCCGGGTGACGGACGGGCGGGGAGGCCCCGGGAGGGCCTCAGAAGAGTCCGGTGTCGGTGAAGCGGAGGACCAGCTGGGGGGCGCCGGACAGGACGATGCCGATCACCCCGGTCAGGGCGAGGGCGGCGGTGAGCGGAGCGGGCAGGCGGTGCCGGACCGGCTCGCCCGCGGGGGCACGGAACAGCAGGGCGGTCCAGCGGAGGTAGTAGACCAGCGCGATCACGACGTTGACGGCCATGACGACGGCGAGCCAGCCGAGTCCGGCGTCGACGGCCGCGGCGAAGACGGTGACCTTGGCGAAGAGGCCGATGATGCCCGGCGGGAGCCCGGCGAGGCAGAGCAGGAAGAAGCCGAGGAGCAGCGCGGTGAGCGGGCTGGAGGCGTACAGGCCGCGGTAGTCGGCGACGCGGTTGAGGCGGTGCGCGCGGCCCACGAGGGCGGCCACCGCGAAGGCGCCCAGGTTCACGGCGGCGTACATGAGGGCGTAGGCGAGGGTGGAGCCGATGGACCTCTCGGGGTCGCCGGAGTACGCGGCGGCGGCGATCGGCACCAGGAGGTAGCCGGCCTGGCCGACGGACGACCAGGCGAGGAGGCGTACGGCACTGTGCGCGCGCGAGGCCTGCTGTCTGAGGGCGCCGACGTTGCCGACGGTCATGGTGAGCGCGGCCAGGACGGCGAGGGCGGGGCCCCAGACGTCGGCGTAGGACGGCAGGGCGACGACGGTGACGAGGATCAGGCCGGAGAAACCGACCGCCTTGCCGATGACGGACAGGTACGCGGCGATCGGCAGGGGGGCGCCCACGTAGGTGTCGGGGACCCAGAAGTGGAACGGCACGGCGGCGGTCTTGAAGGCGAAGCCGACGAGGGTGAGGACGACACCGGTCTGGGCGAGGGTGTGGAGCTGTCCGTCGACGGTCTGGATCCGCTCGGCGACGCGGGTCAGGTGCAGGGTGCCGGTGGCGGCGTAGACGAAGCCGATGCCGAGCAGGCTGACCGCGGTGGCGGTGACGGAGGACAGGAAGAACTTCAGGGCCGCCTCGGAGGACCTGCGGTCGCCGTGCCGGAGGCCGACCAGGGCGAAGGCGGGCAGGGAGGCGACCTCCAGGGCGACGACGAGGGTGGCGAGGTCGCGGGAGGCGGGCAGGAGGGCGGCGCCGGCCGCGGAGGCGAGGAACAGGAACCAGTACTCGCCCTCGGGGAGCCGTGCGCGGTCGTCCTTCAGGGTGGTGACGGAGAGCAGGGCGGTCAGGAGGGCGCCGCCGAGGACCAGGAACTGGATGACGAGGGTGAAGCGGTCGGCGGTGTAGCTGCACACGCTCGTGTCTCCGACCAGGCAGAAGGTGCTGCGGTCGGCGTCGAGGAGGGGCAGCAGCATGAGCGTGGCGGCGGCGAGTCCGGCCACCGCCAGCCAGCCGAGGAGCGGCTTCCTGCGTTCGTCGACGAACAGGTCGGCGACGAGCACGGCGAGTCCGACGACCGCCGCGATGGTGGGGGGCGCGATGGCCAGCCAGTCGACGGACTGGACGAGGGAGCTCATCGGGTGCCTCCTGTGAGGAGCTGCTGCACGGCCGGGTCGGTCAGCCCGAGGAGGGCCTTCGGCCACAGGCCGGCGACGACGGTGAGGACGACGAGCGGGGTCCAGGCCGCGAACTCGTAGGCGCGCACGTCGGTGAGGCGCGGGGCGTCCTGGGGCGCGGCTCCCATGCAGACCCTGCGGACCACGATCAGCAGGTACGCGGCCGTCAGGAGGGTGCCGAACGCGCCGATCGCCATGAAGGTGAGGAAGGCGGGCCGGCTGAGTCCCGCGGCGGGCTCGAAGGCGCCGAACAGGGCGAGCATCTCGCCCCAGAACCCGGCGAGGCCGGGCAGTCCGAGGGAGGCGACGGCGGCGAAGGCGAACAGGCCGCCGAGGCGGGGGGCCCGGCCGTAGAGGGCGGCGCCGGTCTCGGGATGTTCCGGCGCGGCGGAGCCGCTCGTTGCGGGGTGGTGGCCGGGTGACTGGCGGGCGAGGGTGTCGAGGTCGGTGCTGCCGGTGCGGTCCTTGAGGGCGCCGACCAGGAAGAACAGCAGGCCGGTGACGAGGCCGTGGGCGATGTTGGCGAACAGGGCGCCGTTGACGCCGGTCGGGGTCATGGTGGCGATGCCGAGGAGGACGAAGCCCATGTGGCCGACGGAGGAGTAGGCGATGAGGCGCTTGAGGTCGCCGTTCGCGCCTCGTCCGGCGAGGGCCAGGCAGGCGAGGGATCCGTAGACGATGCCGACGACGGCGAACGCGGCCAGGTACGGCGCGAAGGTGCGGAAGCCGTCCGGCGCGGCGGGCAGCAGGATCCGTACGAACCCGTAGGTGCCCATCTTCAGCAGGACGCCGGCCAGCAGGACCGAGCCGACGGTCGGCGCGGCGGTGTGGGCGTCCGGCAGCCAGCTGTGCAGGGGCCACATCGGGGTCTTGACCGCGAGGCCGATCCCGATCGCCAGAACGGCGATGACCTGCACGGACGCGGTCAGGGACCGGCCGTTGTCAGTGGCGAGTGCCACCATGTCGAACGTGCCCGCCTTGATTCCGATCAGGAGCAGGCCGAGCAGCATGACCACGGAGCCGAGCAGCGTGTAGAGGATGAACTTCAAGGCGGCCTCGGCCCTGCCCTCGCTGCCCCAGCGGGCGATGAGGAAGTACATCGGGATGAGGACCGTCTCGAAGGCGAGGAAGAACAGGACCAGGTCGAGGACCGCGAAGGTCGCCAGGGTGCCGGACTCCAGGACGAGCAGCAGGGCGACGAAGGCCTTCGGGGACGGGCCCGCGGGCGGCTTGAAGTACGAGTACAGGGCGCTGAGGAAGGTCAGCAGCGCGGTGAGGACCAGAAGGGGGAGGGAGATGCCGTCGGTGCCGAGGTGGATGCGCACGTCGAGTGCGGGGATCCAGCTGATGTCGGTCGTGGCCTGCATCGTGGCCGGCCGGCTGTGGTCGAAGCCGAGCGCGAGGACGATCGCGGCGGCGAGGACGGCGCCGGTGACGGTGACGCCGTGGCGGAGCACGGCCTGCTCGGGTGACTTCCCCTTCAGTCCGGGCGGGGCCGGCAGGAGGGCGGCGGCGGCGCCGAGGAGCGGGCCGACGACGAGGAACGCCAGAAGGAACTGCATCACGGACTCGCTGATATCGATCACGCCTGCTCACGCTCCCGTGGCGGCGAGGACGACGGCGACCGTGAGGACGACGGTGCCGGCGAGCAGCGCGCTCACATAGGTCTGCAGATTGCCGGTCTGGGCCCGTCGTACGGCTGCGCCGAGCCAGCGGGGCAGTGTGCCCGCGCCGCGGACGTAGGTCTCGACGACCTCGCGGTCGAGGAACCTGACCAGGCGCGCGCCGGCCCGGACCGGGCGGACGAAGAGCGCCGTGTACAGGGCGTCCAGGTGGAAGCCGGCGGCCGCGGGCCGGTGCAGCGGGCCGAGCAGCAGCCGTCCGGGGTCCGACGGGTCGGAGGCGTACGCGATGTCGCCGTAGGCCGGTTCGTGGCTGGCGATGGCCTCCGCCTCGACCCGCCCGGCGTCGCCACCGGGGTGGGCGGCGACGGCGCCGAGGGGGATGCGGGCGGCGTGCGCGGTGGTGTGCCGCCAGGCGGCGTAGGTGACGATGCCGCCGACCAGCGCGACGCCCGTGCCGAGTACAGAGGTGGTCAGGGTCGGGGTCAGGTCGTGGCCGTCGAACCAGTCGGGCAGCACGCGGAAGGCGAGGCCGCCGAGCGCGAGGGACGGGACGGCGAGCACCCACAGCACCACGGTCATCGAGAGCGGCTGCCTGCCGTGGTCGGGGGCCTCCGGTCCGTCACCGCGGAACGCCAGGAGCCACAGGCGGGTCGCGTACGCGGCGGTGAGCACGGCCGTGACCAGGCCGGCGAGGAGGACGATCCAGCCCGCGGCGGCGGGAGCGTTCCCGGTGTGGCCGGTGACGACGTGCTCGGCGGCCCCGAGGACGGTCTCCTTGGAGAAGAAACCGCTGAACGGCGGGATCGCGGCGAGCGCGAGGAGTGCCACGGTCGTCGTCCAGTAGGCGTCGGGGACGCGGTCGCGCAGATGGCCCATACGGGACATGGCGGCCAGCGAGTTGGTGCCGGCGGCGTGGATGATCACACCGGCGGCGAGGAACAGCAGCGCCTTGAAGGCGCCGTGGGACAGGAGGTGGAAGACGGCGGCGCCGCGGTCGGCGACGGCGAGGGCGCCGGTCATGTAGCCGAGCTGACCGATCGTCGAGTAGGCGAGGACGCGTTTGATGTCGTCCTGGGCGAGCGCGGCGAGCGCCGAGCCGGTCATGGTCACGGCGGCCATGACGGCGAGGACGGTCATCGCGGCCCGGGAGGCCTCGAAGAGCGGGAGGAGGCGGGCGACGAAGTAGACACCGGCGGCGACCATGGTCGCGGCGTGGATGAGCGCGGAGACGGGGGTGGGGCCCGCCATCGCGTCGGGGAGCCAGGTGTGCAGGGGGAACTGCGCCGACTTGCCGGCCACGCCCGCCAGGAGCAGCAGGGCGATGAGCGTGGGGTGTTCGATGCCGCCGTTCCCGACGGCGCCGAGGATCCGGGTGATGCGGAACGACCCGGCTTCGGTGGCCAGGGCGAACAGGCCGATGAGGAAGGGGACGTCGCCGAGCTTGGTGACCAGGAAGGCCTTGAGGGAGGCCGCGCGGGCCTCGGGGGTCTCCCAGTAGTGGCCGACGAGGAAGTAGGAGCAGATGCCCATGACTTCCCAGCCGACCAGCAGCACCATCAGGTCGCCGGTGTAGACGACCAGGAGCATCGCGGAGGTGAACAGGGAGACGAGGGCGGCGTAGGAGGGGTAGCGCGGGTCGTCGCGCAGGTAGCCGGTCGAGTAGATCTGCACGCAGGTGGCGACGACGGTGACCAGTACGGCGGTCAGCGCGGCGAAACCGTCGACGTGCAGGGCGAGTTCGACGGGGACGGAACCGGTCGGGGTGAGCTCGGTGGCGGCGTCCACCGGACCGCCGCCGCCCTGGCGGGCGGCGACCGCGGCGGCGAGCCCGAGCGAGGCGAGGGCCGGCAGGACGGCCAGCGGGCGGACGAAGCCGGGGGCGGTGCGGCCCAGGAGCAGTCCGGCGATCGCGCCGAGGAAGGGGAGGAGGGGGACGAGGACGGCGAGGGTGGTCGTGGTCACGCGGTGGCCTCGGCCTTCTCGGTGGCCGACCGGGGCGCGGAGGCCGCACCGCCGGACGCGTCGCCGTCGGGACCGTCGGGTTCGTGGCCCTCGGCCGTGTCGCGGAGCCGGTCGATGTCCGAGGTGCCGCGGTTGCGGTGGACGGCGAGGACGATCGCCAGGCCGATGCCGATCTCGGCGGCGGCGATGGCGATGGTGAACAGGGCCAGGGCCTGGCCGGAGTGCAGGGTCTCCTCGGCGGCCCGGCTGAGCCAGACGTCGAAGGCGACCAGGTTCAGGTTGACGGCGTTGAGCATCAGCTCGACCGACATCAGGACGAGGATCGCGTTGCGGCGGGCGAGGACGCCGTACAGGCCGGTGCAGAAGAGGAGGGCGGACAGTACGGCGGGATAGGCGAGGTGCATCAGCGGGTCCCTTCCGTCTCGCGCCGGGTGGGCCCGGGCCCCGGGGTGCCGGGGGTGGGGGCGGTGGCCGCCGCCCGTTCGGCCTTGGCCTTGCGGGAGAGGACGATCGCGCCGACGAGGGCGGCGAGAAGGAGGACGGAGAGGGCCTCGAAGGGGAGGACCCAGTGCTGGAAGAGACTCGCGCCGGTCACCTCGGTCGAGCCGGCGGGCGCGCCGTCCAGGTCGATCCAGGTGGTCCGGAAGGCGTCGACGACCACCCAGACCAGGGCGGCCGCGGCGGTGACGGCCACGCCGAGGGCGACCCAGCGGTTGCCGGAGTCGGCGTCGGGTGAGCGGCCGATGGGGGCCCGGGTGAGCATGAGCCCGAACAGGAGGAGGACGACGACGGAGCCGACGTAGATGAGGACCTGCACCCAGGCGATGAACTCGGCGGTGAGCAGGAGGTATTCGACGGCGAGGCCGCCGAGGGCCACCACCAGCCACAGGGCGGCGTGCACCAGTTGCCGGGTGGTGACGGTGACGACGGCGGCCCCCAGGGTGACCAGGCCGACGAGGAGGAAGGCGATCTCCACCCCGGTCGGGGAGAGGAAGCCGTGCGTCTCGGCGGCGGTGGTGGTCGTGGCGTGCGCGGCCGTTGCCGCGGCTGCGGCGAGGGTCACGACTCCTCCAGCGGTTCGGCCTGGGCGGCGGCGAGTTTGTCGGCGGTCTTGCGGGCGGCGGCGACTTCCTTGGGTTCCTCGGCGCCGGGGTCGAGCGCGGGCGGGGCCGGGACCGTCCACATCCACTCGCGGAGCTTGTCGCGTTCGTGGGTGAGGTCGCGGATGTCGGTCTCGGCGTATTCGAACTCGGGAGACCAGAAGAGGGCGTCGAAGGGGCAGACCTCGATGCAGATGCCGCAGTACATGCACAGGGCGAAGTCGATGGCGAAGCGGTCGAGGACGTTGCGGCTGCGCTCGCGGCCGCCGGGGGCCGCGGCCGGCACCGTCTCCTTGTGCGAGTCGATGTAGATGCACCAGTCCGGGCACTCACGGGCGCACAGCATGCAGACCGTGCAGTTCTCCTCGAACAGGCCGATCACTCCGCGGGTGCGGGGCGGGAGGCCGGGCTGGGTGTCCGGGTACTGGGCGGTGACGGATTTCTTCGTCATCGTCCGCAGGGTGACGGCCAGGCCCTTGGCCAGGCCCGAGCCGGGGATGCGGGGCCGCTTGGGCGGGAGGGGCTCGGTCATGGCTGGGAGATCACCACCTTGACGATGCCGGTGAGGGCGATCTGGGCGAGGGAGAGGGGCACGAGGAGGGTCCAGGAGAACTTCTGCAGCTGGTCCTCGCGCAGGCGGGGGTAGGTGACGCGGAGCCAGATGACGACGAAGGCGAGCACCGCGGCCTTCAGCAGGGTCCAGACCCAGCCGAGTCCGTCGGCGCCCCAGGGGCCGTGCCAGCCGCCCAGGAAGAGGACGGTGGTCAGGCCGCACAGCACGACGATCCCGGCGTACTCGGCGAGGAGGAAGAGGGCGAAGCGCAGACCGGTGTACTCCGTGTACGCGCCGAAGATGATCTCCGAGTCGGCGACCGGCATGTCGAAGGGGGGCCGCTGGAGTTCGGCGAGACCGGCGATGAAGAACACGAGCGCGCCGGTGATCTGCCAGGGCACCCACCACCACTCGAAGGCGTCGAGGATGCCGACGAGGGAGACGGTGCCGGCCGCCATCGCCACCGAGGCGGCGGTGAGCAGCATCGGCAGTTCGTAGGCGAGGAGCTGGGCGGCGGTGCGCAGGCCGCCGAGGAGGGAGAACTTGTTGGCGGAGGCCCAGCCGGCCATCAGCGAGCCGAGGACACCGACGCCCATGACGGCGAGGACGAAGAACACGCCCGCGTCGATCACCTGGCCGACCGCGCCCTCGCCCGGGCCGATCGGGATGGCGAGCAGCACGAGGAGGTAGGGCAGGAGGGCCACGGCGGGGGCGAGCTGGAAGATGCGGCGGTCCGCGCCGGCCGGGACCACGTCCTCCTTCTGCGCGAACTTCACGCCGTCGGCGACGAGCTGGGCCCAGCCGTGGAATCCGCCGGCGTACATCGGGCCGAGACGGCCCTGCATGTGGGCCATCACCTTGTGCTCGGTCTGACCCACGATCAGGGGGAAGGTGAGGAAGACGACGAACACGACCAGGAGTCGCAGGGCGACGTCGAGCACGTCGTTCACCGCGGGCCTCCTGCGGGGTCTTCGGGAGTGGTGGTACCGGTTCCGTCTCCGGTCCCGGCTTGGGTCTCGGGCTCGGCTCCGGGCTCCGCGGCCGGCTCGGCTCCGGGCTCCGCGGCCGGCTCGGCTCCGGGCTCCGCGGCCGGCTCGGCTCCGGGTTCGGTGCCCGGCTCGGCGTCCGGCTCCGCTCCGGGCTTCGCGTCCGGCTCCGCTCCGGGCCTGGCGGCGGGCTCCGATGTCGGTTCCGTCGCCGGTTCCGTCGTCGGTTCCGTGAAGGCCGGGCGGGCGTGGTGCCAGGGGGCGTCCGGGCTGCGCGGGGCGGCGGGCGGACTGTCGTCCGGCCGGCCGGTCCCGGTGGGCGTGGGGCCAGGGGTGGGCCCGTCGTCCGCCGGCGAGGTCTCCTCCGGCACCGCGCGTTGGCTCGCGGACCCCTCGGACGCGCTGCGCGCCCGGCGGGGGCCGTCTCCGGCGGCAGACGGAGCGGGGCGCTGCGACGCCGACCCCTCACTCGCACTCCGCGCACGTCGGGCGGGAGGGGCGGCCTGCTCCGGGCGTTCCTGCGCCGTCCGGCCGGCGGGGCCTTCGGACGCGGAACGGTTGCGGCGCGGCGCGACCGGGGACTCCGGCGCGGCAGCCTGGCTCGCGGAACCCTCCGCCGCCGAACGCGCCCGGCGTGGCGCGACCGGCGGCCGGTCCCCGCCGTCACCGGCACCGGCACCGGCGCCCGCAGCGGCACCCGCGTCCGCGCCCGTCTGGCTCGCCGAGCCCTCCGAGGCCGTGCGGGTGCGGCGGGGCGGGCGTTCGCCGGGGGGCCGGCCCGCGGCGGTGGCCGCGCGGCGGGCGGGGCGGGCGGGGGCGGGCGGGAGCTGGCCCTTGAGGGGACCCCACTCGTTGGGGTCGGGGACGCCCGGCGGCAGCATCTGGCGCCGCTTGGCGCCACCGTGCTCGGACTCCCCCGGTTCCTTGGCGCCGGGCCAGGCCTTGGCGACCCGGGCCGCGAGGACGAAGTCCTTGCGCAGCGGGTGGCCCTCGAAGGTGTCCGGCAGGAGGAGGTGGTCCAGTCCCGGGTGGCCGGTGAAGCCGACGCCGAACATCTCGTGCGTCTCCCGCTCGTGCCAGGCGGCGCCGGCGTAGACGCCGACGGCGGAGGGCAGGACCGGGGCCTCGTGCGGCACCGTGGTGCGCAGCAGCAGCCGCCGTACCGGGGACAGGGCGGCGACGTGGGCCGTGACGCGGAAGCCCGTGCCGGGTTCGTCGACCGCGCTCAGCCAGTCGAAGAAGGTGCAGCCGAGACGGTCGCGGGCGGTCTCCAGCGCGGTGGTCCAGGAGGCGGGCGGGACGTCGACGGTGAGGACGCCGTACGACTCCTCCGCCGTCGCCCCGGTACCGAAGAGTTCCTCGGTGCCGGCGGGGAGCCAGCCGGTCGCGGTCATCGGCCCTCCCTCTCACCGGCCGGCGGCGCGGGCGGCCGGACCAGGCCGCTCTGCAGCGCCGCCGCGGACGGGCGTGCGCCGCCGCCGGAGCCGTACCGCTCCCCCAGCGACTCGCGGGCGATCCTCTCCTGGAGCTTGAGGATGCCCTGGAGCAGCGCTTCCGGGCGGGGCGGGCAGCCGGGGACGTAGACGTCGACCGGGATGATCTGGTCGACGCCCTTGGTGACGGAGTAGGAGTCCCAGTACGGCCCGCCGCAGTTGCTGCACGCGCCGAAGGAGATGACGTACTTGGGCTCCGGCATCTGCTCGAACAGGCGCTTCACCGCGGGTGCCATCTTGTCGGTGACCGTGCCGGAGACGACCATCAGGTCGGCCTGGCGCGGTCCCGGCGCGAAGGGGATGACGCCGAGGCGGATGAAGTCGTGCCGGGCCATGGAGGCGGCGATGAACTCGATCGCGCAGCAGGCCAGGCCGAAGTTGAAGACCCAGAGCGAGTAGCGGCGGCCCCAGTTGAGGACCACTTTCATCGGTTCGGGTGCCAGCCGGGCGAGGGCGCCCAGCCGCCGGGGCTCCGGGAGCAGGACCGGCTCGGGGGCGGCGGGGTCCCCGGGGGCGGCCGTGCCCTCGGGGGCGGCGGGGTTCTCGGCGGCGGCAGGGTTCACGTCCATGTCAGGACGCCCTTCTTGTATGCGTACAGCAGGCCCACGGCGAGGAAGCCGAGGAAGATGAACATCTCCACCAGGGTCGTCGCGCCGTAGCCCTCGGCCGCGAAGACGGTGGCCCAGGGGAAGAGGAAGATCGAGTCGACGGCGAAGATCACGTAGAGGAAGGCGTACACGTAGTAGCGGACCTGGGTGTGGGCCCAGCCCTCGCCGACGGGGTCGACTCCGCACTCGTACGTCATGAGCTTCTCGGGGGTGGGGACCACCGGCCGCAGCA
Source organism: Streptomyces pilosus (assembly GCF_014649835.1). GTDB lineage: Bacteria > Actinomycetota > Actinomycetes > Streptomycetales > Streptomycetaceae > Streptomyces > Streptomyces pilosus. Next base: position 378,058 of record NZ_BMTU01000005.1, read on the forward strand.
GGCGGCCCGCCCCGAAGGCCACGGCGACGAACAGCAGGCCGACGACGGCGAGCAGTCCGACGACCGAGTAGGACTGGAAGTAGTCCGCCGCGACGACGGTCGTTTCCCGCACGTCCGCCCCTCACTGCCTCGGAGATCTGTACGCACGGGAGTCTAGGCCCTGATAAAGCCACCGTAAGCGGCCCGTCACCACTCGGGACACCCGGGGTGGGGTTTTCCTCAGGGTGCCCCGGCGGTCCGCCTGATGGCGCGGGCCCCCCTGCCCCCGGCAGGCTGAGCGCATGACCGAACCCTTCCCGCCCGCGGGCACGCCCGTGACGGCGGTTCCCGCGCCGGCCGGCCCCGGCGACCGTCCGCCGCCGGCCCGTTTCGCCTTCGACGCGCACACCTGGAAGGAGATCGTCCACCTGCTGACGAACCTCCCGGTGTCGCTGATCGGCTTCACCTACACGGTGACCGTGCTGTTCACCGGTGTCGGGCTGACCGTGACGGTGATCGGGCTGCCGCTGCTGGCCACCGGGCTGATGGGTGCGCGGGGGCTGGGCCGGCTGGAGCGCGCCCGGGCCAGGAGGCTGCTCGGGGTGCGGGTGGAGGAGCCGAGCCGGCTGCCGCGGTCGGCCGGCGGCTTCTGGCCGCGGCTGTGGATGGTGCTGAAGGACCCGGTGAGCTGGCGCACGGTGCTGTACGAGCTGATACGGCTGCCGTGGGGGGTGCTCACCTTCGCCGTGACGCTGACCGGGCTGTTCGTGCTGTGGCCGGTGTTGCCGTTCGTCGTGCGGGCCCTGGCCGACGGGGACCGGGCGATGGTGCGCGGACTGCTGTCGCCCTCCGACGAGCTGGAGCGGCGCATCGCGGAGCTGGAGTCCGACCGGGGCGTGGTGGTGGACACGGCGGCGGCGGACCTGCGGCGCATCGAGCGCGACCTGCACGACGGGGCGCAGGCCCGGCTGGTGAATCTGGCGATGGGGCTGGGCCTGGCCAAGGAGAAGCTGCTGGAGGACCCCGACGCGGCGGCGTCGATGGTGGACGAGGCGCACGGCGAGGTGAAGCTGGCCCTCCAGGAGCTGCGGGACCTGGCCCGGGGCATCCACCCGGCGGTGCTGACCGACCGCGGCCTGGACGCCGCCCTGTCCTCGGTCGCCTCGCGCTGCACGGTGCCGGTGAAGGTGACGGTCGACCTGGACGAACGCCCGGCGGCCGCCATCGAGGGCATCGCCTACTTCACCGTCTCGGAGCTGCTGCAGAACGTCAGCAAGCACAGCGGGGCCCGGTCGGCCGCGGTCGACGCGTGGCTGTCGGAGGGGCGGCTGTTCCTCCAGGTGTGGGACGACGGGCGCGGCGGTGCCCGGCTGGAGGGCGGGACCGGCATGCGGGGCCTGGCCGACCGGCTGGACGCGGTGGACGGCCTGTTCGTCGTGGACTCGCCGGAGGGCGGTCCGACGACGGTGACGGCGGAGCTGCCGTGGCGGGACCGTGCCGGTGTCCCGGCCGGGCAGCCGCGCACGGCGAAGCGGGCGTCCGCCCGCCGCCGACGGTAGGGAAAACCCCCCGTCCAAGACTGCGACGGACTCCATGGTCCGTCGACCTGCGGCGGAGGAGTCTGGGGATACGACGGCACAGCCTCCGGACGAGACGAAGGACGACACCGATGGCCACGGAGTACGGACAGGGCTACGGGCTCCCCGCGGAGCCCGGACATCCCGGTGACGCCGAGGGACGACGGCACCGGCTGCCGGCCGCGCTGCGGGCGCCGGTCGAGGGACGCACCTGGCGCGAGCTGGTGTACGTCCTGCTGAGCCTGCCGGTCAGCATCCTGCTGTTCACCTACGCGGTCACGATGGTGTCGCTGGGGGCGGGCCTGCTGGTGACGTTCCTCGGTGTGCCGGTGCTGGCGGCGGCGCTCGCCGGCTGCCGCGGGTTCGGGTCGGTGGAGCGGGCCCGGGCGCGCGGGCTGCTGGACCTAAAGGTGGGTGAGCCGGAGCCGCTGCGGGCGAAGGGGCAGGGGCTGATGGCCTGGGTCGGTGCCGTGCTCAAGAGCGGTGCCTCCTGGCGGGCCCTGCTGTACGCGGTGCTGCAGCTGCCGTGGTCGGTCTTCTCCTTCGTCGTCACCGTGACGCTCTGGTCGGTGGGCTGGGGCCTGGTGACGTACCCGCTGTGGTTCTGGGTGCTGCCGGCGTACGGCGGACAGGCGGGCATACAGCTGTACGGCGACGAGCAGCGCCAGATCTACCTGGACAACCCGTTCGAGATCGCGGTGACCGCGGGGGTGGGTCTGCTGGTCACGCTCGCCACACCGTGGATCGTGCGGGCGCTGACGACGGTGGACCGGGTGATGGTGCACGGGCTGCTCGGGCCGTCCCGGCTGGCCACCCGGGTGGTGGAGCTGGAGTCCGACCGCGGGGTCGTGGTGGACACGGCGGCGGCGGACCTGCGGCGCATCGAGCGCGACCTGCACGACGGGGCGCAGGCCCGGCTGGTGGCGCTGGCGATGGATCTGGGCCTGGCGAAGGAGAAGCTGCGGGAGGACCCGCAGGTCGCGGCGCGGATGGTGGACGAGGCGCACGGCGAGGTGAAGACGGCGCTGCAGGAGCTGCGGGACCTGGCCCGGGGCATCCACCCGGCGGTGCTGACCGACCGCGGCCTGGACGCCGCCCTCTCCTCGGTCGCCTCGCGCTGCACGGTCCCGGTGCAGGTGGAGGTGGACCTGACGGAGCGGCCCGCGCCGGCCATCGAGGGCATCGCCTACTTCACCGCCTCGGAGCTGCTGCAGAACATCAGCAAGCACTCGCGGGCGACCTGGGCCGCGCTGGAGGTGTGGCGCGCGGAGAACCGGCTGATGCTCCAGGTGGTGGACAACGGGGTGGGCGGCGCCGACACCTCCGGGGGTTCCGGGCTCGCGGGTCTGGCGGAGCGGCTGGACGCGGTGGACGGGATCCTGGTGGTGGACTCCCCGCCCGGAGGCCCGACCCGGGTGACCGCCGAACTGCCGTGGCGCGCGGAGCGGTCCCGGTGATCCCGTCCCGCTGAGACGCGGGCCGAGACCGGCGGGTGCGGACCTGAGGGTCCGCACCCGCCGGGCCGTGTGCCGCCGCCGTCGGGCCCGGCGGGGGGAACGCGTCCCGCCGGCGCCGCGGTCGCGTCGCCCCGGCCCGTCCCCGGCCGGAAGCTGGAATGCTGGACCTGTCGACCGGGCCCGCCAGGAGGGCGGGCCCGGAAACAGGTGTGTGGGGGCCGAGGAACGTGGAGGACATCAGGGTGCGGGTGGTCATCGCCGAGGATTCGGTGCTGCTGCGGGAGGGTCTGACGCGGCTGCTGACGGACCGCGGACTGGAGGTCGTGGCCGGTGTCGGCGACGGGGAGGCGCTGATCAAGACCGTCGCCGAGCTGGACGGGCAGGACCTGCTGCCGGACGTCGTGGTGGCGGACGTGCGGATGCCGCCGACGCACACGGACGAGGGCGTGCGGGCCGCCGTGCAGCTCCGCAAGTCGCATCCGGACATCGGGGTGCTGGTGCTGTCGCAGTACGTGGAGGAGCGCTACGCCACGGAGCTGCTGGCCGGTTCCAGCCGGGGCGTCGGCTATCTGCTGAAGGACCGGGTGGCCGAGGTGCGCGAGTTCGTGGACGCGGTGGTGCGGGTGGCCGGGGGCGGTACGGCGCTGGACCCGGAGGTCGTGGCGCAGCTGCTGGGGCGCAGCCGCAAGCAGGACGTGCTGGCCGGGCTCACCCCGCGCGAGCGGGAGGTGCTGGGCCTGATGGCGGAGGGCCGGACCAACTCGGCGATCGCCCGGCAGCTGGTGGTCAGCGACGGCGCGGTGGAGAAGCACGTCAGCAACATCTTCCTGAAGCTGGGGCTGTCCCCGAGCGACGGTGACCACCGGCGGGTCCTGGCCGTGCTCACCTACCTCAACTCCTGAGGGGAGGACCCCGAGGTCGCGGGCGGGGGCACCGCGACCTCGTGTCCAAGATGCGAATGACCCGGGGAAGGCGACCCTCACGGACGTAGGGTTTATGCGGGGAAGGCCTGCGGGAAGGCCGTCCCGGACAGCCGCCTCGAGGAGGTCCAGTTCAGTGACCAGCCAGGTCAGCAGCACTGCGGAGCAGGCCGACGGATCAGTCGTAGGAGAGCAGCGCAAGGCGGCGGGCGCGAAGGACGTCCGCCGGCTCGACCGTGTGATCATCAGGTTCGCGGGGGACTCCGGTGACGGGATGCAGCTCACCGGTGACCGCTTCACCTCGGAGACCGCGTCCTTCGGCAACGACCTTTCCACACTGCCGAACTTCCCGGCCGAGATCCGGGCCCCCGCCGGCACCCTGCCGGGTGTCTCGTCCTTCCAGCTCCATTTCGCCGACCACGACATCCTCACCCCCGGTGACGCCCCCAACGTGCTGGTGGCGATGAACCCGGCCGCGCTCAAGGCCAACATCGGCGACCTGCCGCGCGGTGCGGAGATCATCGTCAACACGGACGAGTTCACCAAGCGGGCGATGCAGAAGGTCGGCTACGACAGCAGCCCCCTGGAGGACGGCTCGCTGGACGGGTACCACCTGCACCCGGTGCCGCTGACCACGCTGACCGTGGAGGCGCTGAAGGAGTTCGACCTCACGCGGAAGGAGGCCGAGCGCAGCAAGAACATGTTCGCGCTCGGCCTGCTGAGCTGGATGTACCACCGGCCCACGGAGGGTACGGAGAAGTTCCTGCGGACGAAGTTCGCGAAGAAGCCCGACATCGCGGCCGCCAACATCGCGGCCTACCGGGCCGGCTGGAACTTCGGCGAGACCACCGAGGACTTCGCCGTGTCCTACGAGGTGGCCCCGGCGGCGAAGGCGTTCCCGCCCGGTGTCTACCGCAACATCTCGGGGAACCTGGCCCTGTCCTACGGGCTGGTCGCCGCGGCCCGGCAGGCGGACCTGCCGCTGTTCCTGGGCTCGTACCCGATCACTCCGGCCTCGGACATCCTGCACGAGCTGAGCCGGCACAAGAACTTCGGTGTGCGGACCTTCCAGGCGGAGGACGAGATCGCCGGGATCGGGGCGGCGCTGGGGGCGGCCTTCGGGGGTTCGCTCGCGGTGACGACGACGTCCGGTCCGGGGGTCGCGCTGAAGTCGGAGACGATCGGTCTCGCGGTGTCGCTGGAGCTGCCGCTGCTGATCGTGGACATCCAGCGCGGCGGCCCGTCGACGGGACTGCCGACCAAGACCGAGCAGGCGGACCTGCTCCAGGCGATGTACGGGCGCAACGGTGAGGCGCCGGTCCCGGTGGTCGCCCCGCGCACCCCGGCCGACTGCTTCGACGCCGCCCTGGAGGCGGCCCGGATCGCCCTGGCCTACCGCACCCCCGTGTTCCTCCTGTCCGACGGCTACCTGGCGAACGGTTCGGAGCCGTGGCGGATCCCCGACCCGGAGGAGCTGCCCGACCTGAGGGTGCAGTTCGCGCAGGGCCCCAACCACGCCCTGGACGACGGCACCGAGGTGTTCTGGCCGTACAAACGGGACCCGGGGACCCTGGCCCGGCCCTGGGCGATCCCGGGCACGCCGGGTCTCGAACACCGCATCGGCGGGATCGAGAAGCAGGACGGCACGGGCAACATCTCCTACGACCCGGCCAACCACGACTTCATGGTCCGCACCCGGCAGGCGAAGATCGACGGCATCGACGTGCCGGAGCTGGAGGTCGACGACCCGGACGGGACCGCGCGGCTCCTGGTGCTCGGCTGGGGTTCCACGTACGGGCCCGTCACGGCGGCGGTGCGCCGGCTGCGGAACGCCGGGGAGTCCGTCGCGCAGGCGCACCTGCGGCACCTGAACCCCTTCCCGCGCAACCTCGGCGCGGTCCTCGGACGGTACGACAAGGTGATGGTCCCGGAGATGAACCTGGGGCAGCTCGCCACGCTCGTCCGGGCGAAGTACCTGGTCGACGCCCGCTCGTACACGCAGGTCAACGGCATGCCGTTCAAGGCGGAGCAGCTCGCCACGGCGCTGAAGGAGGCCATCGATGACTGACGCCGACACGCTGCTCCAGCTCGTCCCCAAGGCCGAGGGCAAGCAGTCCATGAAGGACTTCAAGTCCGACCAGGAGGTGCGCTGGTGCCCCGGCTGCGGTGACTACGCGGTGCTCGCCGCCGTGCAGGGTTTCATGCCGCAGCTCGGCCTGGCGAAGGAGAACATCGTCTTCGTCTCGGGCATCGGCTGCTCCTCCCGCTTCCCGTACTACATGAACACCTACGGGATGCACTCCATCCACGGCCGGGCGCCGGCCATCGCGACCGGGCTCGCGGCCTCCCGCCGTGACCTGAGCGTGTGGGTGGTGACGGGTGACGGCGACGCGCTGTCCATCGGCGGCAACCACCTCATCCACGCGCTGCGCCGCAACGTCAACCTGAAGATCCTGCTGTTCAACAACCGGATCTACGGTCTGACCAAGGGCCAGTACTCCCCCACCTCGGAGGTCGGCAAGATCACCAAGTCGACGCCGATGGGCTCGCTCGACGCGCCCTTCAACCCGGTGTCGCTGGCGATCGGCGCGGAGGCGACGTTCGTGGCCCGCACGGTGGACTCGGACCGCAAGCACCTCACCGAGGTGCTGCGCCAGGCGGCCGACCACCCGGGCACGGCGCTGGTGGAGATCTACCAGAACTGCAACATCTTCAACGACGGCGCCTTCGAGGTCCTCAAGGACCGTCAGCAGGCGGAGGAGGCCGTGATCCGCCTGGAGCACGGGAAGCCGATCCGCTTCGGCGCCGACGACGCCAAGGGTGTCGTGCGCGACCGGCGGACCGGTGACCTGCGGGTGGTCACGGTGACGCCGGAGAACGAGGCGGAGGTGCTGGTCCACGACGCCCGCTCCGCGTCCCCGACCACCGCGTTCGCCCTGTCCCGGCTCGCGGACCCGAACACCCTGCACAACACCCCGATCGGCGTCTTCCGCTCCGTCGACCGGCCGGTCTACGACACCCTCATGGCCGACCAGCTCGACGCCGCCGTCGAACAGAACGGCAAGGGCGACCTGGCCGCGCTGCTGGCCGGCGGCGACACCTGGACCGTCGTGGGCTGACGCCCCGGCCGCAGGCCGCGTACGAGGCCCGGGTGCCGCTACGGCGCCCGGGCCTCGTCGTACGCCTGCCGGGCGGCGAGCACGTCGTCCAGCCGCTCGTCCGACCACCGGGCGAGGTCGCGCACCTGTTCGGCGGCCTCCCGGCCCAGTCCGGTGAGGGAGTAGTCGACGCGGGGCGGGATGACCGGCCGGGCGTCGCGGTGCACCATGCCGTCGCGCTCCAGGGTCTGCAGGGTCTGGGTGAGCATCTTCTCGCTGACCCTGCCGATGGCCCGGCGCAGTTCGCTGAAGCGGTACGGGCGCTCCAGGAGACGGATCAGCACCAGCACGCCCCAGCGGCTGGTCACGTGCTCCAGGACCAGCCGCTGCGGGCACATCGCCTCGGCGTCGCCGCCCCGCCCACTCTCACTTACCTCCACGCCAGTACCTTACTTCAAGGTGGGTACTTTCTTTTGGTTAGCGCATTTCTTATGGTTAGTGGCGTACCCACCCCACAAGGAGCCTCAACCATGAGCATCGTCGTCACCGGAGCCACCGGACACCTCGGCCGCCACGTCGTGGAACAGCTGCTGGAGAAGGTCCCGGCCGAGCAGGTCACGGCCGTCGTCCGCGACGCCCGGAAGGCGGCGGACCTCGCCGGCCGCGGGGTGCGGATCGCGGTCGCCGACTACAGCGCCCCCGAGACCTTCGACGGCCTGTTCGCAGCCGGCGACAAGGTCCTGCTGATCTCCGGCAACGAGGTCGGCGGGGACCGGGTGGGCCAGCACCGGACGGTGATCGACGCCGCCAAGGCCGCCGGTGTCGCCCTGCTCGCCTACACCAGCGCCCCCGGTCCCCTGACCGCCGCGCTCGCCGACGACCACCGCGCCACCGAGGAGATCCTGCTCGGGGCGGGCGTGCCGTACGTCCTGCTGCGCAACGGCTGGTACCACGAGAACTACACCGAGAACCTCGCCCCGGTCCTCGCGCACCACGCGGTCCTGGCCGCCGCCGGCGAGGGCCGCGTCTCCTCCGCCTCCCGCGCCGACTACGCGGCCGCCGCCGTCGCCGTACTGACCGGCGAGGGGCACGAGAACCGGACGTACGAGCTGGGCGGCGACGAGGCGTGGAGCCTCGCCGAGTACGCGGCCGAGCTGAGCCGGCAGACCGGCGAGGAGATCGTCTACACCCAGGTCACGCCCGAGGCGCTCACCGGCATCCTGGCCGGCGCGGGCGTGCCCGAGCCGATGGCGGCCGTCCTGGCGGGCGTGGACGCCTCGATCGAGAAGGGCGAGCTCGTCGTCGACAGCGGCGACCTGTCCCGGCTGGCCGGCCGCCCGACCACTCCGCTCGCCGAGGCCGTCACCGCCGCCCTGAAGGGCTGACCCGGGCACCGCCGCCCCTCCACCCCCGTAGGTCATGACCGTATACCGGTACGGACATGACACGCGGGGGTGTCCGGCGTTACCGTCGTCCGGCGAGCATCGCGCGCGCGTTCGGCGGGCCTCGCGGAGGACAGGACACGCGTCAGGCATGAAGGAGGACCCGTGACCGGTAAGTCGGCCGCAGAGGGACGCACAGGACTGCTGAACGGCATCGCCGCCTACGGCATGTGGGGGCTCGTGCCGCTGTTCTGGCCGCTGCTCCAGCCCGCGGGCGCCGTGGAGATACTGGCCCACCGGATGGTCTGGTCACTGTTCTTCGTCGTCGCCGCGCTGCTCGTCGTCCGCCGCTGGGCCTGGCTCGGCGAGCTGGTGCGGCAGCCGCGCAAACTGGCGCTGATCACGGTCGCCGCGTCGGTCATCACCGTGAACTGGGGCCTGTACATCTGGTCCGTGAACTCGGGCCACGTCGTCGAGGCCTCCCTCGGCTACTTCATCAACCCGCTGGTCACCATCGCGCTGGGCGTGCTGCTGCTGAAGGAGCGCCTGCGGCCCGCGCAGTGGGCGGCGGTCGGGGTCGCCGCCGCCGCGGTGCTCGTCCTCACCGTCGGCTACGGCCGGCCGCCGTGGATCTCCCTCTGCCTCGCCTGTTCCTTCGCCGTCTACGGTCTGGTGAAGAAGAAGGTCAACCTCGGCGGTGTCGAGTCGCTGGCCGCCGAGACCGCGATCCAGTTCCTGCCCGCGCTCGGCTTCCTGGTGTGGCTGGGCTCCCGCGGCGAGTCCACCTTCACCGGTGAGGGGACGGGACACGCGCTGCTGCTCGCCGCGACCGGGCTCGTCACCGCGATCCCGCTGATCTGCTTCGGTGCCGCCGCGATCCGGGTGCCACTGTCCACGCTGGGGCTGCTGCAGTACCTGGCGCCGGTCTTCCAGTTCCTCCTCGGCGTCCTCTACTTCAAGGAGGCCATGCCGCCGGAGCGCTGGGCCGGATTCGCCCTGGTGTGGGTGGCGCTGACCCTGCTCACCTGGGACGCGCTGCGCACCGCCCGCCGGGCCGCCCTCGCGCTGGCCGCCGGACGGTCCGGCGCGCGGCAGGCGGCCGCGAGCGCCACGACGGCGGACGCGGCGGGCGGTGACCGCGGCCCGGAGGCCGTGGCCGCCGCCCCGGAGCCGGACGCGCCGGCGGCCAGGCCGTAGCACCCCGCCCGGCACCGGCCGGACGGGCGGAGCGGCGGCGGAACCGCCGGCCGGCCGACAGCCACGGGGGCCGCTCCTCCGCGGCGACGGCCCCCGGCGCCGGGTGCGCCCGGGCTCCGCGGAGTTCGCCCGGGAGACCGGGACGGCCCGGGTGTTCAGGGTGTTCAGGGTGTTCCGGGTGGCGGGTCGGCGGTCGCGGGAACGCCGTTCAGGTCCGGGACGCGCGGGCCCGTTCGGTGAGGCGGCCCATGCGGGCGCGGGCGGACTCCAGTTCCTCGATCTCGTCGGCGGCGGCACCGCCCTCGGCGGCCAGCTCGGTCCACAGGGCGATCAGTTCGTGCCCGAGGTCGAGGCCGAGCAGCGGATCGCGCACCCCGCGCCATGCGGTGGCGGCGCTGCGGACGTTGCCGTAGGCGGCCTCCGCGTCGTGGGCCCGGCGGCAGATCAGGGCGAGGTCGAGGGAGAGCCGGAAGGCGCGCAGCGGTTCACCGGCCAGGTAGGCGATGTAGGCGGTGAGTTCGCGCAGCCGCAGCACCTCGGGGTGCTCCGGGCCCAGGGTGGCCGACGTCCGGGCCACGGTCTCCTCGGCCAGGCGGGCGGCCGTGTCGATCCGGCCGGAACGGACGGCCTCGTTGACGCGGGCCATGGGCTCGGCGAGGTGGTACTGGCCGGACGAGGCGGAGGGGTCGTCGCCGAGCACCGCTTCCGCCACGGCGTCGAAGCCCCGCGGCGGGGTCGGCTTGGGGTCGGGGTCCAGCAGGGCCTCGGACCCGGGGTCCGGCTGCTGCCGCGGGCCCGGCACGGGCGCGGGGGCCGGCTGGGCGGGGCGCGGGCCGGCGTCCATGGACGGGGGCGGGCCGAACGCACCTGTCGGGGGCGCGACCGTGCCGGGCGGCGTGCCCTCCGCCGGCTCGGGGACGGACCGGAGCTCGAAGGTCGGCACGGCGTCCCGGGCCACCGCCCGCGTCTCCGCGACCGGGCGCAGCGGGAAGGTCGGGGCGGTGTCCCGCACGGGGGCGGGCTGCTCGGCGGCCCGCGGGCGCGACGCGGGGCGCAGCAGGTGCGTCGGCCGGTCGGTGTCGGGGTCCCGCGCGGGCTCGGCCGCCTGCTCCGGGTCCCGGTCCCGCACCGTGCGCAGCCGGTCCGGCTGGGCCGTGAACCGGCTGGAACCGTCGGGTTCGACCTGGAGCGGGACGACGTAGCCGATGCGCTCGTCGTGCACGGTGGCGAGGACGGCGTGCCCGGAGGCGATGGCGAGGCGGTGGAGGCGGTTCAGCACCGCGTGCTGGATCTCCTCCCCGGGCCCCGCGATCACCGCCACCCCGCCCACCGACGCCGCTGCCGCGCCGGCGGGGACATGGACGTCGATCGGCGCTGCCGCTGGGTTCGCCGCCCCGGCGGCCTGCTGCTGTTCCCGCTGCTTCCCGCGGCTGAGTCGAGACATCGTTCCCTCATTCGGGTCGTACACCTGCCGTCGAGTCTGTCCGCTCGCCCGCGATTCTCACGTCACCGCGTTGTCACAGGCTCGTCCCAACGGCCGTCGGCGCCGGTTCCCGGTTGACCCGGCGGCATGAAGATCGAGGTGACGAGCAGGAGAGGGGGCATGCGGACAGGCATGGGACAGGGACCGGAGATCTGGATCCGGGGGCCGGTGGCGGCACCGGACGCGGAGGCGGCGGCCCCGCCCGGGGCCCCCCGCGCGCACGCGGCGGCCCGGCGCTTCTCCTGGGTCGGCCTGCACGGCGGTGCCGGCGTCTCCACGCTCGCTGCCGTCTACGGCGGCCACGACGGCGGACGCGCCTGGCCCGGGCCGGCCGATCCGCGCTCGGTGCTGCTCGTCGCCCGGACCCACGCGGCCGGCCTCGACGCCGTGGTCCCGGCGGTGGAGCTGTTCCGGCGCGGTGAGGCGCCCCCGGGACTCGACCTGGAGGCCGTCGTCCTGGTGGCGGACGCTCCGGGACGGCTGCCCCGCCCCCTGGCACAGCGGATCCGGCTCGTCGAGTCGGTGATCGACGTGTACCGGGTGCCGTGGGTGCCCGAGTGGCGCCTGGGCGACCTGAGCGGCCGGCCACCGCACGGGGCGGACTCGCCGGCGCGTCTGACGGGGGCGACGCGCTGAGCGGAGAGGGTGGCGCGCGGGAAATCGCCTCCGCCGTGCGCGGGCGCACGCTCCGGGCGGTGGACGTGGTCGCGGAGGCGCTGGAGCGGATCGGGCGGGCCGACCCGGTGCTGTGCGCCTTCCTGGAGGTGTGGGCCGAGGACGCGCTGCGGCGGGCGGGCGAGGTGGACGCGCGGGTCGCCGCCGGTGAGCGGCTGCCGCTGGCCGGGGTGCCGGTCGCGGTGAAGGGGCGGCACGGGCTGCGGGCGGCGGGCCCGCTGCTCGCGGCCGGCGGTGTCGCCGTGGGCGCCACCTCGGTGCCCGGGCCGGGGACGCCCTGGCAGACGTGGGGACTCGGCGCGCACGGCCGTACGGTCAATCCCTGGCGGGCCGACCGCACCCCGGGCGGTTCCTCGGCCGGGGCCGCGGTGGCGGTGGCGGCCGGGCTGGTGCCGCTGGCGACGGGCAGTGACGGGGCGGGCTCGGTGCGGATCCCGGCGGCGTGGTGCGCGGTGGTGGGGCTGAAGATCACCGGCGGCAGCCTCCCGTCGCGCGACCGTACGGGACTGGCGGCACCCGGTGTTCTGGCCCGTACGGCCGCGGACGCGGCGGCCTGGTGGGCGGCGGTGCGGCCGGCCGGCGCGGACCGGGCGCCCGCGGCCTTGCCGGTCTCCGCGGTCTGGTCCCCCGACCTCGGCTTCGCCCGGCCCGACCCGGAGCAGGTCGCCCTGGCCCGGTCGGCGGCCGGGCGGCTCGCCGACGCGGGGACCGTGCGGCTGGTGCGGCCCTCGCGGCCGCCGGCGCTCCTCGATCCCGCCCCGGCCTGGTCGGCCCTGCGCACCCCGGGGGCGGACCGGTCCGGCGCCGGCCGCGTCCGCGCCGGGAACGACCGCAGGCTGGACGCCCTCTTCGCCGGCGCCGACCTGCTGCTGACTCCCACGACACCCACCGCGCCGCACGGCCACGAGGGCCCGGGTGACCGCTACTCGACCGCGCTCACCTGGGCGTTCAACGTCAGCGGGCATCCCGCGCTCAGCGTGCCCGCCGGTTTCGGCGCCGACGGCTGCCCGGCGGGGCTCCAGTTGGTGGCGCGGCACGGCCGGGAGGACCTGTTGCTCGCCGTGGCGCGGGAGGCGGAACGGCGCGGGGCCACCGCCTGATCCCCTCACGGATCCCTCACGGACGCCCTTGCGGATTCCTTTGCGCCGTACGTCCCTTGGAGATTTACATGCATGCGCATAAGATGCAGAAGCCTGCAACTGGCGTACGCCGAGTATTCGAGGGATGATCATGACGCGCCGTTTCCTCTTCGTCCTGGGCAGTGCCCGCCCCGACGGCAACACCGAACTGCTGGCCCGCCGGGCCGCCGAACAGCTCCCCCCGGAGGTGGAGCAGCGGTGGATCGACCTCACCGACCACCCCCTGCCCGACTACGAGGACCTGCGTCACGACAGCGACCACGTCCGCCCCACCGAGGGCCCCGTGGCGCGACTCCTGGACGCCACCCTCGACGCGACCGACGTGGTGATCGTCTCGCCGCTGTACTGGTACTCGGTGTCCGCACAGACCAAGCGCTACCTGGACCACTGGGCGGGCTGGCTGCGCACCCCCGGCCTGGACTTCAAGGCAACCATGGCGGAGCGCACCCTGTGGGGCGTGACCGTGCTCGCGCACGAGGAAGAGGTGGTCGCGGACCCGCTGATCGGCACGCTGAACAACTCGGCCGCCTACATGGGCATGCGCTTCGGCGGGGTGCTGCTCGGCAACGGCAGCAAGCCGGGCGACGTACGCCGGGACGCCGGCGCCCTGGCCCGGGCGAAGACGTTCTTCGCCCGCGAGGCACCCCTCGCCCGCTTCGCGTACGAGGCCGCCTGACGGCCCGGGCCGCCCGGGCCGCCCCTCCTCCTACGCGGTGATGTCCTTCGTCGTGAAGCGCGCCCAGGCGGCCGAGCCGAACACGGCCGCGTAGAGGGCCTGGAGTCCCAGGTTCCTGGTCAGGTCGTCCCAGTACACCGGGTCGCGCATCAGGTCGGCGAAGGACAGCCAGTGGTGGGAGAAGAGGTAGGGGTGCAGGGCGTGCAGCTGGGGGATCTGGTCGAGGATCTGGACGGTGATCAGCAGGCCCACCGTGGTCGCCATGGCCGCGATGCCGCTGTGGGTCAGCGTGGAGACGAACAGGCCGAGCGCCGCCACACCGGTCAGTGACGCGGCGACGACCAGGGCGATCAGCAGCGCCCTGCCCAGGCCCTCGGCGAAGCCGATCCGGGTGCCCGAGAGGGTCGTGAGGTCGCCGAGCGGGAAGAGCAGCGCGCCGGTGACCAGGGCCGAGACGGCGACCACGAGGGTGGCGACCAGACAGAAGGCCATCACCGTCGCGTACTTGGTGACCAGCAGGCGGGTGCGGCCCGCGGGGGCGACGAGGAGGTAGCGCAGGGTGCCGGCGTTCGCCTCGCCGGCCAGGGCGTCGCCCGCGACGACCCCGACCGCCATGGGCAGGAAGAACGGCAGCGTGGCGGCGAGGGCCGTGAAGACCAGGAACAGCCCGTTGTTGGTGATCTGGGAGATGAACGCCGGTCCTCCCCCGCCTCCGGCCGACGAACCGTCACCGGTCTCGATCCGCACGGCGACGCCGACCAGGACCGGCACGGCCGCCAGCACGCCGAGCAGGGCGAGGGTGCGCCAGCGCCGGAAGGTGGTGAGCAGTTCGCTGCGGAACAGGCCGAGGGTCCACAGCGGACTCGCCCCGCGCGCCGCCTCAGCCCGCGACATCGAAGCCCTCCCCGGTCAGCGCCACGAACGCGTCCTCCAGCGAGGCCCGTTCCACCCCGAAGCCGCGCACCCGGACGCCTGCCCTCACCAGCGCGGCGTTCACCTCGGCGAGGTCGCGTTCGGGGGCCTCGCCGGTCACCCGGTCCCCGGCCGCGACGACGTCGGCGACCCCCTGTTCCTTCAGGACCCGGGCGGCGTCGGCCGGGTCCGGTGTGGTCACCACCAGCCGGCCCCGGGCACCGGCGGACAGCTCGGCCACCGGACCCTGGGTGATCAGCCGCCCCCGGGTCATCACGGCGGCGTGCGTGCACACCTGCTCGATCTCGTCGAGCAGGTGGGAGGAGAGGAAGACGGTGGTCCCGTCGGAGGCCAGTTCGCGCACCAGGGTGCGGATCTCCCGCATGCCCTGCGGGTCGAGGCCGTTGGTGGGCTCGTCCAGGACGAGCAGCCGGCGCGGCCGGAGCAGGGCGGCCGCGAGGCCCAGGCGCTGCTTCATGCCGAGGGAGTACGCCTTCGCCTTCTTCCCGGCGGCGGCCGTCAGGCCCACCCGGTCCAGCGCGGTCGCGACCCGGGCCCGCCGGGTGCGCGGATCGGCGGTCGGGTCGGCGGCGTCGAGGCGGAGCAGGTTGTCGCGGCCGGAGAGGAAGCCGTAGAGGGCCGGGCCCTCGATGAGGGCGCCGACGTGGGGCAGCACGGCGCGCGCGGAGCGGGGCATGGGCAGCCCCAGGACGCGCGCCGTGCCGGAGGTCGGCTCGATCAGACCCATCAGCATGCGGATGGTGGTGGTCTTGCCGGAGCCGTTGGGGCCGAGGAAGCCGAAGACGCTGCCCTCCGGGACGGTCAGGTGCAGACCGTCGACGGCGAGCTGTCCGCCGCGGTAGCGCTTGGTGAGCGCGCGGGTGACGACGACTCCGTCACCCGGGTGCGCGCTCTCCTGCTCCCTGGCGGGCGCCTCGCCCATCGGCTCCCCCGTCCTGTCACGTGCCGCGCTGTCGGGGCGTTACTTCCCCGCGTCGGCCGCCTTCACGAGCGCGTCCTTGGTGACGGCGCCCACATAGACCGTGCCGTCCTCGGTGACCAGGGCGTTGATCAGGCGGGTGCTGAACACCGTGCCGGTGCCGAACCCGCCCTTGACCCGGTCGCCGAGCGAGTCGACGAAGCCGCCGAGGTCCCCGCCGGCGTCACCGGAGGGCAGGCCGCCCGGGGCGCCGCTGTCGAAGGTGGCGATGGTGTTCCAGCCCTTGCCGAGCGTCTTCAGCCCGTCGAGGCCCTTGGCCAGGTCCTCCTCGGACTTCGGGGCCCGCTCCGGCTTCCCGGAGTCCTCCCGGCCGTGCTCCGCCTCGCCCTCCTCGGTCACCTTGGCGCCCTTGGGCGGGGTGAAGGCGAACGTCGACGCGTCGGGCCGGTCGAAGCTCACCTTGGTGAAGCCGACGTCCACGACGGCCGAACCGCCGCTCGACGGGGTGAGCGTGAACTTCAGCGGCACACCGGTCTCGTGGTCGACGGCGATGCTGATCGCGCCCACGGTGGAGCCGGACTGCCTGGGCTCGACGACCAGCTTGTACGCGTCCCGGCCGGCCACCTGGGCGGTGCCGTCGACGGTCACGGACGTGGTGTCGTCGACCGACTTCAGCGCCTCCTCGGCGAAGTCCTTCGGCAGGGTGGGAGGCTGCTGCTCCCGGTGCTCGCCGCCGGCGTCGACCGTGCCGTGGTGGACCTCGTTGGACGCGCTGTCGTAGCCCCAGACGTCCTTGCCGTTGTGGATCAGGCTGTACTCGGCGGCGTTCTCCAGGATCGACACCTTCTGCCGGTCCGGGCCGTCGGCCGCGATCCGCAGCGTGTGCGTGCCGGACGCCAGCTCGGTGAGCCTGGCGGACGGATCGGCCGAGGAGCCGTCGTCACCGCCCCGCTCCACCGCGCCGGACATCAGACCGCTCTCCAGCCCGCCGAGGTCCGGCAGTCCGAGGTCGGTGGTGATCTTCACGGTGCCGGACAGCTGCTCGACGTCCGACTTCGCGATCTTCTCGATCAGTTGTGCGGCGGTGATCTCCGGGAGGTCCGGGTCGCCGGAGCTGGCGATCGCGGGGACGAGCCCGATGGTCGCGGCCGCCACTCCCATCACCGTGACCGGGACGACGTACCGCGCGGCCCTGCGCCGTCCCGTGCGCGGCTCGTCGACCTCCCCCGCGGTGGTCGTGTCGTCGGATTCGTACGGTGCCATGTGTGCCCTCCGTGGTCGGCGGCGGCTTCCGTCTCGTGTCCTCGCACCAGTCTCGCCCTGAGCCGCCATTCTCACCCGAACCGGTGAGAAGTGGTGTTGTCCGTCATGGTCCATCCGACCAAATCCGGCAGCCGGGCGCGTCAGCCCCCGGACGCAACTCCGTGTACTGCTGGGGTATGACACGGGGGGTGGTTCCCTCCCCCGCCCCGTAGGGGTCGCGGGGGCGCGGCCCGCTCAGCCCGCGCGGTGCACCACCGCGTCGCACAGCTCCACCAGGGCCGCCTTGGCCTCGCACGCGCGCAGCGGGGCCAGGACCGCGCGCGCCTCCTCGGCGTAGCGCACGGTGTCCCGGCGGGCCTGCTCCAGCGCGGGGTGGGCGCGCAGCAGGCGCAGCGCCTCGGCGTGCCGGGCGTCGTCGGTGAGGTCGGAGTCGAGCAGTTCGCACAGGGCGACGTCCTCGGGCAGCCCCATCCGGGCCGCCCGCTCGCGCAGCCGCAGCACGGGCAGGGTGGCGATGCCCTCGCGCAGGTCGGTGCCGGGGGTCTTGCCGGACTCGTGGGTGTCGGAGGCGATGTCCAGGACGTCGTCGGCGAGCTGGAAGGCGACACCGAGCCGCTCGCCGTACTGGGTGAGCACGTCGACCACCGTCTCGTCGGCTCCGGACATCATCGCGCCGAACCGGCAGGAGACGGCGACCAGCGAACCGGTCTTGCCGCCGAGCACGTCCAGGTAGTGGTCGACCGGGTCGCGGCCGTCCTGCGGTCCCGCGGTCTCCAGGATCTGCCCGGTGACCAGCCGCTCGAACGCCTCGGCCTGCACCCGCACCGCCTCCGGGCCGAGGTCGGCCAGGATGTGCGAGGCCCGGGCGAAGAGGAAGTCGCCGGTGAGGACCGCGACGGAGTTGCCCCAGCGGGTGTTGGCGCTGTCCACGCCGCGCCGCACGTCGGCCTCGTCCATCACGTCGTCGTGGTACAGCGTGGCCAGGTGGGTGAGCTCCACGACCACGGCGGAGGGCACCACGCCGGGCGCGTAGGGGTCGCCGAACTGGGCGGCGAGCATCACGAGCAGCGGGCGGAACCGCTTGCCGCCGGCCCGCACCAGGTGCTGCGCGGCGCCCGTGATGAAGGGGACCTCACTCTTGGTGGCCTCGATCAGCCCTTCCTCGACAGCCGTCATCCCGGCCTGGACATCGGCCTCCAGAGCCTGGTCCCGCACGCTCAGCCCGAACGGCCCGACGACGGTCACGAGGGGTCTCCTGTCTGCTGGTGTCCACTGGCGATCACACGGAATGTCGATAGGTCGCTGCCCTCACTCAAGTCAGCGTATCCGGTCACCTTTCGATCACCACCGGCACCCGTGGTTACAGGCAGGGCGGCCCGGGATCGCGAGCGGGGGGTGCGCGACCGGTCGGCAGTGAGGGACATTCCCCCCTCCGGGGGGCATATCGACGCCCGGATCACCCCTTCCGGACATGCGTCCGATTTGCCGCACTTGGCGAACTAATTCCTCTTGGCGGTAAATGCTCTCGCATTCCGCGGCCAGTGAAGTGAGTCACGCGCCACCCGTCACGCCCGTCACGTCCCGGCATCGGCGTACCCCCGCCGCCCGGACCGGAGTTGACCCTCGGCGACCGCAATGGATCAAGCGCCTCAAATCACCCATTCGAAGATCAAACGGCTGCTTGTGTGATGCCTTCACTTGTTCCCGACATCCGCTCTCGCATACGTTCCGGGCCTGCCGGGCGGACGCCGAATCCTGCCACCGCCCGCACCACACCCATCGACGAACTCACGCACGGCAGGAGCGGGGGACCCAGGTAAGTCGCCGGACCGGGCATCGCACCGGGACGGCTGGGGGTGAAGCCGTGCCCGCAGGGGCACGGCCGGGCACTCTCCCGCCCGAACCCGACAGCTCACCTCGCAGGCGTAGGAGAGGAACCCAGACATGCCCGCTTCCGGTCAGTCCCGCTTCGGCCGTCGCCGCCTCGCCCGCTCCCTCGCCGTCGCCGCCACCGGCGTCGCCGTGGTCGCCCTCCCGCTGTTCGGCGCCACCGGCGCCGCCGCGGCCACCACGACGTCCACCACCGCCTCGGCCACGGCGTACCCGGACAACCTCGACGGCTGGATCCGCGAGTCGCTGGACGTGATGGCGCAGCACGGGATCCCGGGCTCCTACGAGAGCATCCACCGCAACATCATGCGCGAGTCCTCCGGCAACCCCGCCGCCATCAACCTGTGGGACTCCAACGCCGCCAAGGGCACCCCGTCGAAGGGCCTGCTCCAGGTCATCGACCCGACCTTCCAGGCGTACCACGTGCCCGGCACCGCCTTCGACCCGTTCGACCCGGTCGCGAACATCACGGCGGCCTGCAACTACGCCGCCGACCGCTACGGCTCCATCGACAACGTCTTCGGCGCGTACTGAGCCGACCGCTGACGGCCGAGCACGGCCGCACCACCGAACAGTCGCTCGAGGACGACGGCCACGCCGTCGTCCTCGTTCGACGTGGTGACCTCGTCGGCCACCGCCTTCAGCTCCGGGTGCGCGTTGGCCATGGCGACGCCGTGCGCCGCCCAGTCGAACATGGGGATGTCGTTCGGCATGTCGCCGAAGGCGACCGTCCGCGCCGGGCTCAGCCCCAGGTGCTCGGCGGCCAGCGCGAGCCCGGTCGCCTTCGTCACCCCGCACGGCTGGAGCTCCACGGTCCCCGGCCCCGACATGGTGACCGTCGCCAGCGAACCGACCACCGACCGGGCCGCCGCCGCCAACGCGTCGTCGGACAGCAGCGGGTGACGCAGCAGCACCTTGCTGATCGGCCGCTCCCACAGGTCGCTCCGGCGCTCCACCCGCACGGCGGGGAGCGTCGGGTGCGGCATCAGGTAGCCCGGCTCGATCAGCGTCAGCCCGTCCACCCCGTCCTGGTCGACCGCGGCGTACACCTCCCCCACCTCGGCCTCGATCTTGCCGAGCGCGGTCTCCGCCAGCTCCCGGTCCAGCCGGACGGACCACAGCATCCGGTGCGCGCCCGCGTCGTAGACCTGCGCGCCCTGCCCGCACACCGCGAGCCCCGTGCAGCCGAGGTCGTCGAGGAGGGGCCGCACTCTGGGGGCCGGGCGGCCCGTCACCACGAGGTGCTGGGCACCGGTCTGCGCCACCCGCGCGAGCGCGGCGAGTGACCGGTCGGACAGGGTGTCGTCGCCGCGCAGCAGCGTCCCGTCCAGGTCGGTGGCGATGAGCGAACAATCGGTGGGTGCGGCCATGATCAGAGAATACGGACAACGCGACCGTCCGATTCACCGTGCCCGGATCCGCTCGCTTCGGTGCGCTTCCCCTTCCGTAGGCGCCGGGTACGGACCGGTTCCGCACTCTTTCACCGTTTGGCGAGAACATCGTCCGCTCTCTACCGTCCGCCCGGGATGGGGCGGTACCGTCCCAAGAGTCCAGGGGGGACTTGATCGGGGGGTCAGGTGAGCAGGGGACGCGTGCGCGTGCTGAGGCCCGACGAGCTCGGCGAGGGGGAGCGGGAGCGCTGGCGGGAACTGCGCGCCGCCGCGGACGCACCGCGCAGCCCCTTCATGGAACCGGAGTTCACCGCCGCCGTGGGCCGGGTGCGGCCGCGGGCCCGGGTGGCGGTGCTGTACGAGGGGGCGGAGCCGGCGGGTTTCCTGCCTCACGAGCGGGGCGTGCTGGGGCAGGGCCGGGCGATCGGGCTCGGGGTGTCGGACCGCCAGGGCGCGGTGCTGGCTCCCGGCCTCGCCCCGGACCCCGCCGGACTGCTGCGGGCCTGCTCGGTGTCGAGCCTCGCCTTCGACAACCTGGAGGCCGGCCAGGAGCTGTTCCTGCCGTACGCGGCCGAGGAGCACGCCACCTACGTCATCGACGTGGAGAAGGGCTACGAGGGGTACGAGTCGGTGCTGCGCACGCAGTCGCCGAAGTTCCTGAGGACCACGCTGGCCAAGGAACGCCGCCTGGACCGCCGGGAGGGCCCCGTGCGGTTCGTCTTCGACGAGCGCGACCCGGCCGCGCTGCGGGCGCTCATCGGCTGGAAGTCCGCCCAGTACCGGCGGACCGGGCGCCGCGACCGGTTCGCGCGGGAGTGGATCGCCCGGCTCGTGGGGCGGCTCGCCGAGACGCGGGCGCCCGAGTGCGCGGGCACGCTGTCGGTCCTCTACGCCGGTGCACGGCCCGTCGCCGCGCACTTCGGGCTGCGGTCGGCCTCCGTGCTGGCCTGCTGGTTCCCCGCGTACGACCCGTCGTTCGCGAGGTACTCGCCCGGCCTGGTGCTGCACCTGCGGATGGCCGAGGCGGCGGCGGCCGAGGGCATCGGCCTGCTCGACATGGGGCGCGGTCCGGCCGAGTACAAGGACGCGCTGAAGACCGGTGAACTCGCCGTGCACGAGGGGGCGGTGACCCGTCCGGGGGCGGGCGCCGCGCTGCACTGGCTGGGCCGCGAGCCCGCGCGCCGCGCGCACGGCTTCGTCCGCGCCCGTCCGCGCCTGGCGTCGCTGGCGTCACGGACCTTGACGGGCGCGGCCCGGCTGCGCCGCCCGTGAGGAGGGGGAGGGGAGGACGCATGTCCGGCGGAGCGCGGGCGCGTACCCAGGAGGAGATACGGCGGTTCCTGGCCATCGGCGCGGTGCAGGTGGCCGAGCTGGACCTGGAGGGCGAGGGCGGGAGCGGGCTCAGACCCGGCCCCGGCAGCCCGCCGGTGACCCACGGCGAGGTGTTCTTGCTGGTCAGACGCGCCGGACGACCGGTGGGCACGCTGTTGACACGGGTGCCGGAAGGATCGGACCCACGCACCGTGCTGTGGGAGGCGGCCCGCGCGGACCACGGGACGCCCCGGCAGCGTGGCGGGAGGACGGAGGAAGGCGGAGGCGCCGCGCCCCGGGGGGCGATCGCGCTGCGGGGGGCCGGCGCGCGGGCGCCGTCCGGCGTGCCGCGGGTCCCCGCCGGTGGGGGCGACCCGGACGCGGCCGTCCCGGGCGGGCCGCGGGACGCACCGACGGAAACCGGTGACGGCGGCGGGGACGGCGGCGCGCCGCCGTTCGTCTCCGTGGTCGTGGCCACGAGGGAGCGGGCCGGGCAGCTCGCCCGCGCGCTCGACTCGCTGCTCGCGCAGCGGCATCCGCGCTTCGAGGTCGTCGTCGTCGACAACGCGCCCGCGACCACGGCGACGCGCACGCTGGTGGAGGGCGCGTACGGCGAGCGCGTGCGGTACGTGTGCGAGCCCGTCCCCGGACTCGCGGCCGCCCACAACACGGGGCTGGCCGCCGCCCGGGGCGAGCTGATCGCGTTCACCGACGACGACGTCGTCGCCGACGCCCGCTGGCTCACCGAACTGGCCGCCCCGTTCGCCGCCGACCCCCGGCTCGGCTGCGCCACCGGCCTGATCCTGCCCGCCCGGCTGCACACCCCCGCCCAGGTCCTGCTGGAGAGCCACGGCGGCTTCGCGAAGGGCTTCACCCCGACGACGTACGACCCCGGGGACCCGCCCCGCGACGAACCGCTGTTCCCGTTCACCGCCGGCCGCTTCGGCTCCGGCGCGAACATGGCCTTCCGCACGGAGGTGCTGCGCGCCGTCGGCGGCTTCGACCCGGCCACCGGCGCCGGGACGCCCGCACGCGGCGGCGACGACCTCTACGGCTTCGTGCGCGTCCTCACCCACGGGCACCGCCTGCACTACACCCCGTACGCGCTGGTCTGGCACCACCACCGGGAGACCTGGGCGGACCTGGAGACCCAGGCGTACGGGTACGGCGCCGGCCTCACCGCCTACCTCACCGCGATCCTGGCCGGCCGGCCCGCGCTGCTGCCCGCGTTCCTCGCCCGGCTGCCGCGCGGTCTGGCGCACGCCCGGGCGCTGACCGCCGTGCGCGACACGGACGGCGGCGGCGCGCCCGGCGCCCACGGCACCCGGACCCATCCGTGGCCGCGCCGGCTGTCACGGCTCCAGCGCAGGGGGATGGTCCACGGACCGCTCGGCTACCTGCGGGCGCGGCGGGCCCTATGGGGCACCGCGGGGAGGGGGGTGGGATGAGCCCGGTCGTGCCCGTCCTCCTCTACCACGCCGTGATGGACGACCCGCCGGCGTGGATCGCCGAGTTCACCGTGACACCGAAGGCGTTCGCGGCGCACCTCGACGCCGTCGCGGACAGCGGCCGCACGCCCGTCACGATCAGCGCGTTCGCCGACCGGCTCGCCGGCCGGGCGCCGCTGCCGCCCCGGCCGGTGCTGCTCACCTTCGACGACGGCTTCGCCGACCTGCCGGGCCCGACCGCCGACCTGCTGGCCGCCCGCGGGATGCCCGCCACCGCCTACCTCACCACCGGTGCCGTCGTGCCGGGCGGCCGCAGTCTGCTGCCGCCCGCCCCGATGATGACCCTGGACGGGGCCGCACGGCTGGAACAGGCCGGTGTGGAGGTCGGCAGCCACACCGTCACCCACGCCCAGCTCGACACCCTGACCGCACCCCGCCTGCGCGCCGAACTGCTCGACTCGAAGGCCGCTTTGGAGGACGCCCTCGGTCACCCCGTGCCCCACCTCGCCTATCCGCACGGCTACAACAGCCCGCGGGTGCGCGCGGCCGCCGCCCGGGCCGGCTACGAGACGGCGACCGCCGTGCGACACGCGCTCAGTTCGGAGCGCGACGAGCGCCACCGCATCGCCCGCCTGATCGTCCGCCGCGGCCACACCGTCGCCGAGGTCCGGGCGTGGCTGGCGGGCGACGGGGCGCGCGTCGCCCCGTACCGGGACGGCCCGAGGACGGTCGCCTGGCGCTGGTACCGGCGCGGCCGGGCGGCCCTCAGGGGCCCGGAGTTCGCGGGCTGACGGGCGACGGGCGGGAGGCCCGGCGGGTCACTTCCGCGGCGGGTTGAGATACGGGTCGGCCACCGCCTCGCGCAGGCTGTCCCAGGCCGCGTCGTCGGCCAGGGCGAGGTCGCAGTGCGGGCCCGGGTCCCGGTGGTTCCACTGGAGGGCGGCCTTCACCCCGTCCAGGTCCTTCAGCACCCGCGGCACCTGCGCGTACCACTCGGCCTGCCGCCCGGGGCGGGCCGGGTCGGCCGCCGTGCCGAACTCGGAGAGCATCAGCGGCTTGTCGTCGGAGAGGTGCGCGCGGATCCACGCGTGGGTGGCGGTCTGGGTCCGCTCGAAGGACAGCCACCCGGTCTCGTGGCAGCGGTAGTAGTTGTACTGGTTGTAGCCGATCCAGTCGACGTACGCGTCCCCCGGGTACATGCTCCGGAACAGCTCGGCGTGGTCCAGGTAGCCGGTGATGATCCACGTCCACACGACGTTGTCGACGCCCAGCTCCCCGAACCGGTCGTGGATGTGCCGGTACGCCCGCACGTACTCGGCCGGGGTGCCGTTGTCCGGGGTACGGGTGTCCATCTCCAGGTCGAAGGAGAGGAACACCTTCCTGCCGGTGCGCTCGCCGTAGTCCTTGATCCGCCGGGCCTGGACGTCGACGACGGTCCGGTCCAGCTCACCGGCCGCGATCTGCTTCCACGTCGGCTGCTGCGCCCTCGTGCCGCCCCACCACTTGCTCTCCCAGGACAGCAGCAGCATGCGGTCCTCGCCCACCCGCTGCTCCTCCGGGCTCAGCAACTGCCCCTCCCGGCGGGTCCCTTCGGGCAGCGACATGTCGTGGTACGTGTACACGATGTCGAGCGGGCGGCCCACGCGCTCCTCGTAGTCCTCCACCCTGTCCTCCAGGTCGTCCCGGGTGTGCGGCACGAAGGCGCCGAACCAGGCGCCGCAGGGCGGTTCGAGGAGCTCGGTGGGCGCGCACTCCTCCCCCGCGCCGGACGGCCCCGGACCGGAGGCCTCCCGCAGGGCGAGTACGGCGAACAGCACCGCGCCGACCACCGTGACGGAGGTGAGCAGCAGTCGGCGGCGCCGTGACACGGGCCCGCGTGCCCGCGGCCGGCGGGACCCGCGGTGCCGGGCCCCGGGGGTGCCCGGGCCGCCGTGGCGGCGAAGGGGGCGGGGGAACCTCACAACGGGGAGCCCTTCCGTGTCGTCGGCGTCCTCGGTGCCGGCGGGGAGGCGCGCAGCCTCGGGCAGCAGGCGGCGAGCGTGGTCAGGAGGGTCAGGGCGAGCAGCACCCGCTGCGCGCTGAAGGTATGGGTGGCGATCAGCGCCGTGGCGACGGTCATCACCGCGCCGACGCTGAGGAGGACCACCAGCATCAGTCGTTCCAGCAGGTCGGAGCGGCGGGCGAAGGCGGGGTCCGGGGACGCGGACGGCCCCCGCGCGGGCCGGGAACCCAGCGCCGGTCCGCAGACGCCGAGCAGGGCCGCGCCGGGTCCCGCCGCCAGGAACACGGCGACCGCCGCGCCGCGCAGCGGCGAACCGCCGGGCAGGGCGAGCGCGCCGAGGGCCAGCCAGCCGGCGAACGGCGGCACCATCCGCACGACGAGGTCCTGTGGGGTCACCGCTCCGCCCCTCCCGCCGGTCCTTCTCCTTCTCCCGCCGGTCCTTCTCCCTCTCCCGCCGGTTCGTCCGCGTCCTCGTGCCGCAGTTCGTAGACCACGCCCGCGTCGTTCTCCGCCACCAGCCGGAAGCGGGGCGAGCCCGCGACGGAGTCCCGGATGCGGTTCAACTGGTCCTCCGTGAGCTGTCC
This sequence comes from Streptomyces pilosus, assembly GCF_014649835.1. GTDB lineage: Bacteria > Actinomycetota > Actinomycetes > Streptomycetales > Streptomycetaceae > Streptomyces > Streptomyces pilosus. The sequence goes on from NZ_BMTU01000005.1 coordinate 403,382, forward strand.
GTTCATCTCGGAGTTGGCGAACTGGCCCCGGGTGAGCAGGAAGTAGGCACGGCCCGGGCGTTCGACCCCGGCCATGTCGGCGGCGAGGGTGGCGGCCGGGTCGCGCACGACCTCGTCGACGTGCCGCCGGTCGTCCTCGAGGAACCAGTAGTGGCCGATGCTCCCGTACGACGCGTACGCCAGCGGGTAGTTGCGGTTGGCGGCGACGACCGTCGAACCCCCGGGCGCCTCGTCGAAGAGCCGCTGGACCAGGGCCACCTCCGCCGGCGGGAAGTAGCTGATCCTGTCCTTGCCCGAGTAGCTCGGCACGAACGCCAGGGTCGCGGCGAGGAGCACGAGCAGCGGACCCCCGGTGCCGGCACCACGCCGCCACCTGCCCCGGGCGGGGCCCTCGGCACGGCCGTCCGGACCGTCCCCGGCGGCGGGGGTGCGCACCCGGGGCACCAGCGCCGCGGCGGCGAAGAAGGCGACGCCCGGCAGCATGAACAGCAGCACCCGGAACAGCATCTCGCTGCCGTAGCCGCTCGCCACCAGCATCGGCAGCGGGGCCGCCGCGAGCAGCAGCAGCGGCAGCGCCCGCCGGCGCAGCACCCGCTGCCGCCACACCCCGGCCACCGCGAGCAGCAGCACCGTGGCCGTCAGCAGCCGGGCCGCCCACGAGGTGGTCACCGCCCCGGTGCCGGTCGGGGTGGCCCCGTACCCGGTGGCGACGTTGCCGCCGAGGTCGCCGGCGGAACGGATCATGTCCGGCAGCGCGGCGGACAGGAACGGCAGCGCCGCCGTCAGGCACCAGGCCAGGAAGACGACGACCGTGGTGACGACCGGGACCCGGTCGCGGTGACGGCGCACCAGGCACAGGGCCAGCAGCGAGACGACCAGCATGCCCGGAGTGAGCTGGTGCGAGATGACGATCGCCACCACCAGCACGCTGAGCACGACCGTCCAGACGGCCTGCCCCTGCCGGCCGCGCGTCCCGCCGGACCGGCCGAACCGGCGCAGGACGACGGCCAGCACACCGAGGTGCAGCGCGAAGGCCACCGACTGGGGGGAGAAGTAGTCCTGGCCCACCCAGTTGGCCACGCAGAACAGCCAGACGCCGGTCCAGATCAGCCGCCGGTCCTCGGTGAAGGTGCGGTAGACCAGCAGCAGCGGGAGCAGCAGCATCAGGCTGGAGACCAGCGGCCACCAGGCCATGTACATGGCCGCCGACTCCACGCCCAGCAGCCGTACCAGCGCCGCCTGCGCGGCGAAGAAGCCGGGCCACTGGTCGTAGACGGCCATGTCGCCGACCTGGTCCGCCGTCTGCAGCCCGCCGGCCGTCAGCAGGTGGTCGACGACACCGTCGTGCTTCCACGCCCAGGCGTACAGCGGCGTCGGGTAGAGCAGGGCCTGGGTGGCCCGCTCCATCACCAGCAGCCCGAGGACGTACGCCGCCGCCCAGCCGCCGGGACGCCGGGGATCGCGGACCGTGTGCCAGAAGCCCGCGGTGAGGACGGCCAGTCCCGCCCAGAAGGCCGGGTGGAGCGCGGTGACCAGACCGAAGTCGTCCAGCCGTGACACGTCGGTGTGCCGGACCGCGTACCCCCACAGGGCCAGTGCGGCGAGCAGCGGCACGGCCGGCAGGGCCGCGCGCGGGCCGCGCCGGCCCCGCGGTACGGGCGGGAGGGCGGACAGGTCCGTTACCGGTTCACCGGCCGGACTCGACGACTGCGAGGCGCGCGGAGCGGGCGGCCCGGCCGTGCGTCCCGCCGCGGTGCCGTCGGGGGTGGCCGGAGCCGCGGTGCCCTCGGGCACGGGCTCGGGCGCGGATCTCTCTCGTGGAGTGGCCGGCGGACGCATGACGGTTCCCCCCTGACGGTCGGGCTCCGGGGCGTGGTCGGTCCCCGGACCGGCCGCCCGGCCGTCTGCGGCGACGGGGCCGTCCGCGGCGGAGCCGTCCGCGGGTGCCCGTGCCGCGTCCGGACCGTGGGGGCGCACGATCAGGGCCAGCGTGTCCGCCTGCAGCGCCTCCCGCTCGTACCCCGGGTGGCCGATGAACAGCGTGACCGTGTCCTCGCCGCCCTTCTCGGCGCCCTCCCCGTCGTACGCCGGGGGGCGGGGCCGGCCGGGGCCGTACCCGGCGGTGGCGTTCAGCCGGGCCCAGCGCGTGCCGTACTCGGGCGCGGGGGCGGGCCGGCCGGCGGGGACGCCGCCCGTGTCACGCAGCGCCGCGCGCAGCCCGGGCGCCGAGACGGCCGCCATCAGCGTCATGCCGATCAGCACCGCCCACCCGGCCCCCGCGATCCCCGCCGGGGTGAACAGCACCGTCGCGCTGCCCAGCACCAGGGCGCACATCGCCCCCTGGAGCACGGCGAGCACACCGGTGCGTCCCTGCACCCGCAGCACCCCGATGTACAGCTCCACGACCACCCGGGGCAGCGCCCCGAGGGCGAGCAGCCGCAGCACGGTCGAGCCGTGCTCGGCGTAGCCGGGGCTGAACGGGGTGAGGATCCACGGCGCGAGGACGACCAGGACCAGGACCGCCGGTACCAGCAGCAGCGTCATGCGGCGCAGGGCCCCGCGCAGCCCGTCGGCGAGCCGGCGCGGATCGTGGGAGGCGTGGGCGGTGAGCGACGAGGCCATGTTGATGGCCAGGAACTCCATGGTGCCGCCGACGGTGTACGCCACGTAGAAGTAGCCGTTCTCCGCGGCGCCGAAGCGGACCGCGACCATCACCGGCAACAGGTTGATCATCGCCAGGCTGAACAGCGCGCCGAGCGAGTCACCGGCCAGGAAGCGGCCCATGCTCCGCAGGCCGGGCGGTTCCGCGTCCCGGTCCGCGGCGGCCTGGCGCGGAATGAGCCGGCGGAAGATCAGCCAGCCGAGCGGCAGGGTGGAGAACGCGATGGCGACGGCCCACGACACGAAGATGCCCAGGACGGGCAGCGCGCTCGCGAGGACGGCCAGCAGGACCAGCTTCCCGACGGAGAACACCGCGTTCCCGGCCGGCACCCAGGCGGCCCTGCGCAGCCCGGTGAGCACCCCGTCCTGCAGCGTGAGCAGCGCCCACGCCACGCACGCCGCGACGAACAGCGCGCCGGCCGCCGGTGTGCCGAGCGGTTCGTAGGAGGCTCCCCACCGTTCCAGCGTGAGCAGGAAGACGCCCGCGGCCAGGGCCACGACCACCGAACTCGCCCCGTACACCCCCCACACCAGGCGTGCGGTCCGGCGGCCCGCACGCGGGACGAAGCGGACCACCGCGCCGATCATCGTGGTCGCGGTGATGCTGGCGAGCAGCCGCATCGCGGCGATCGCGGCGGAGCCCTGCCCGACGGCCTCCTCGGAGTAGTAGCGGGCGGCGACGAGCCAGAACCCCAGCCCGAGCACCGCCGACACACCCGTGCTGAGCATCAGGAAGTAGGCGTTCCTGAACAGGGAGTCGGCGCCGGACCGGTCCTCGGCGGGCTGGGGCCGCCCACCGGCGCGGGGCGCGGCCGGCTCGTGCACCCGGGTGTCCGTCACGACGACGGCCCCGCCCCGCCGGCCGCCGTCCCCGGCCGGGCCGGTGCCCGCGGTGGTACGGCCGGCCGCGCGCCGGACCGCTCCAGCACCTCGACGGCCTCCCGCGCGCGCAGGGGGTCCACCGGCAGCGCGTGCCGCGCGAACCAGCGGGCCGCCGCGGGCGCGGGCGAGACGTCGGTGAAGCCCTCCCCCGCGTAGTCGTCGAGGGGCGGATCGTAGAGGTAGCCGACGACGATGCCCCGGCGGGCCAGCGCGGCCCTCACCGCGTCCCGGTCCGCCACGAACAGCGGCACCCGGAACAGCGGTGGCGTCCCGCTCCCGGCACGCGGCCGGGCCCAGCGCGTCGACAGCAGCAGCTCGGTGCCGTTCCGGTACGCCTGAAGCACCCCCTCCAGCCGCCCCAGGCCGCGCCGGACCCGCCGCAGCCGCAGCGGACCGGACTCCCGCCGGTAGCCGTGCAGGTCGACGCGGACCCAGGGGTCGAACGCGGTCAGGTCCGGGGCCGCGCCGACGGCCCGGGCCAGCGCCTCCGGGCGCAGCGGCATCCGGATCCCCTCGCGCTCCGTCAGCCCCAGCAGCCCCATCGTCGCCCAGGCCGCCCGGCGCAGCCCGAGCCCGCGCACCGCCGCCTCCGCGTACGGCCGGACGGCGTAGCCGAGTTCGGATGCCGCCCGGGGCGGGGTGAGCAGGTCGCGGCAGGTGCGCCGCACGGCGTCGCCCAGGTCCGGGGCGGCGAGCGAGAGGACGCCGCCCGCCCGGGCGCCGACGTGCTTGGAGAGGCTGAAGACGGAGGCCTCGCCCCAGGTGCCGACCGGCCTCCCGCCCACCTCGCTGCCGATCGCGTGCGCCGCGTCCTCGATGAGCGGGATGGCCAGCGCGTCGCAGCGCGCCCGGAGCCGGGGTGCCGGGTCCGGGTTGCCGTACAGGTTGGTGGTCAGCACGGCGGAGAGCGAGCCCCAGGTCTCCTCGGGCACGGCGTCGACGTCGATGGACGCGTCGAACGGGTGCAACGGCGCCTGCACCGGCCGCAGTCCGGCGGCCAGCACCACGAAGAGGACGACGTCGTCGTCGACCGGCGACATCAGCACCCTGCCGCCCGGCGGGCACCAGTGGCGCAGCGCCACGTACAGCCCCAGCCTGCACGACGGCACGTACACGCATTCCCGGCCGAGCCGGCCGCGCATCATCTCTTCCAGCCGCTGAGGCCGCGACTGAGAGCGCGCCGGGCGCGGGCCGGCCTCCCCTATGGCCATGAGCCCCCCAGTGTGCCGTCGGAACGCCCCCTCCCCGAGGCCTTCCGGCACCCGCCCAGAGTCGCCCCGTTCGCACCGCTCCGTCAAGATTGCGTCGCGTCCTGCGGATAACTTCCGGTACGGGAGGGGACGCCGTGCCCGACGCTCTGCACAAGACCTCCGCGCGGCCCGTAACGTGTGGCACGGCCACGGACACGTGGAGCACCTGCGCACACGAAAGCGAGGCAGCACCCGATGCCCCCCTTCGATGTTCCCGAGGGCGACCCCTTCGGCCCGCACAACCTGCCGTACGGCGTGTTCTCGCCCCCCGGCTCGTCGGAGCGGACCGTCGGTGTCCGGCTCGGCGACCACGTCCTGGACGCCGGCGCCGCGGCACACGCCCTGGGTTCCCCCTACGCCTCCCTGCTCGCCCGCCCGACCCTCAACCCGCTGCTGGCGGCGGGCCGGACGGCCTGGTCGGACGTACGGCGGGCGCTCACGGCCTGGGTGACCGTCCCCGCGCACCGGGAGACCGTCGAGCCGCTGTTCCACCCGCTGTCCGAGGTGACCCTGCACCTGCCCTTCGAGGTCGCGGACTACGTCGACTTCTACGCCTCCGAGAACCACGCACGGAACGTCGGCCGGATGTTCCGCCCCGACGCCGCCGACTCCCTGACCCCCAACTGGAAGCACCTGCCGATCGGTTACCACGGCCGGTCCGGCACCGTCGTGGTGTCCGGCACCGACGTCGTCCGCCCCTCCGGCCAGCGCAAGGCGCCCGCCGACGCCGCCCCGGTGTTCGGGCCGTCCGCCCGGCTCGACATCGAGGCGGAGGTCGGGTTCGTGGTCGGCACGCCGTCCGAGCGGGGCCGGCCGGTGCCGCTGGGCGACTACCGCGACCACGTCTTCGGCCTCTGCCTCCTCAACGACTGGTCCGCCCGCGACGTCCAGGCGTGGGAGTACGTGCCCCTCGGCCCGTTCCTCGGCAAGTCCTTCGTCACCTCGGTGTCGGCCTGGATCACCCCGCTGGACGCCCTGGAGGAGGCCCGGGTGGCGCCGCCGGAGCGCACCCACCCCCTGCTGCCGTACCTGGACGACACCGGTGAGGAGCCCGGGGGTTACGACCTGCGGATCACCGTGACCCTCAACGGGCACGTCGTCTCCGAGCCTCCTTTCTCCACCATGTACTGGACGGCGGCCCAGCAGCTCGCCCACATGACCGTCAACGGCGCGTCCCTGCGCACCGGTGACCTGTACGGCTCCGGCACGGTGAGCGGCCCCACCGAACGGGAACGCGGCTCGCTGCTGGAACTGACCTGGAACGGCCGCGATCCCCTCGAACTCCCCGACGGCAAGCGGACCTTCCTGGAGGACGGCGACGTGGTGACGCTGTCCGCCTGGGCGCCGGGCCCGGACGGCGTGCGCGTGGGCCTCGGCGAGGTCACGGGACGGGTGGTCCCCGCGCCCTGACCCATCCGGCCCTGTCCGATCTCCGCCGATCCCCGGCCCGCACCGCCCTTCGCCGTCATAATTGGCGTCGGGCGGTGTGCGCGTACCGGCACCGCGCCCCTCCGCACGACCCGCACGACCCGCACGCCCCCGAGCCGCCCCTTCCGACAGGAACCGGAGCCCGTGGCATGACCGTCTGCCTGCTCCTGCTGAGCGTTGTCGCCGTGACGGCCGCCGTGCCCGTCCCCCGGGCCCTGACCCGGGCGAAGTGGCCGGAACGGGAACCGGTGGTCGCCCTGTGGGTGTGGCAGTGCCTGGTCGCCACCGTCCTGCTGTGCTGTCTGACGGCACTCGCGCTGGGTGCCGCGGCCGTCTTCGGCACCGTCCGCGCCCAGCTCTTCGCCCCGGCGCCGCCCGCGGTGACCGCGGCCTACGACCTGTCCGCCGCCTCGCCCTGGACCGTCGTCCTCACCGTGCTGCTGGCCTGCGGCGCCGCCTGGACGACGGCGATGCTCGGACGCGAGCTGGCCGAGGCCCGCCGCCGGCGCGCACAGGCCCGGGCGCACTTGCGGGAGCGCGCCCCCGACCTGCCCGCGGGTCTGCCCGCCGCCCGCGGCCCCCTGCTGGTGCTGGAGGACGAGTACCCGGACGCGTGGTGGATGCCCGGCAGCCCGCCCCAGCTGATCGTCACCACCGGCGCGCTGCGGCGCCTCACCGACCACCAGGTCGACGCCGTCCTCACCCACGAGCGCGGCCACGCCCGCGCCCGCCACGACTGGCTGCTGCACCTCTCCACGGCCCTGGCCACCGGCTTCCCCCGGATCCCGCTGTTCGCCCACTTCTGCGACCAGACCCACCGCCTGGTGGAGCTGTCCGCCGACGACACGGCCTCCCGCCGCTGCGGCCACCTGACCACGGCCCTCGCACTGATCGAGCTGAACCAGCACCGCGGTGTCCTGTCCTGCTCCTCCAGCCACCGCCTGCTCGGCGAGCGCGTCGACCGCCTGCTGGAGCCGCCGCCCCGCCTCGGCCGCCGTGACCGTGCCCTGACGACCACCGCGGCGGCGCTGGTCCCGTTCGTCCCGCTGCTGATCACCTTCGCTCCCGGCCTGACGGCTCTGCCCAGGTGACCACCACCGGGCCGGGGTCCGCGACCCCGGCCCGCGTGCCGCCCCCGCCCGACGCGCAGCCACCCACGCCCGGTCGGCGACGCGCGGCCGCCTACGCCCAGTCGTCGGGCTCCGGCTCCTCGTCCGGCCAGTCGTCCGGGCCCTCGGGGCCGCCGGGCGCGGCAGCGGTTCCCGGCGCCGTCATCCCGGCCAGCACCGCCACGACACCCTCCCCGTACGTCGCCAGCTTCTTCTCCCCCACCCCGCTGATCCCGCCGAGCTCGGCCACCGACGCCGGCCACGCCGTGGCGATCTCCCGCAGCGTGGCGTCGTGGAAGATGACGTACGCCGGGACGCCCTGCTCGCGGGCCTGCTCGGCGCGCCAGGCGCGCAGCGCCTCGAACGCGGGCTGGAGCTCCTCGGGCAGCTCGGCCGCGGCGGCCTTGGCCCGGCGCTCGCCCCGGCCGCCCGCGCTCCGCGCCGCGGCCGGCTTCTTCGGCTCCTTGCGCAGCGGCACCTCCCGCTCCCGCCGCAGCACCGCCCCGCTCTCCCCGGTCAGCACCAGCGTGCCGTACTCCCCCTCGACGGCGAGCAGCCCCTGGGCGAGCAGCTGGCGCACCACGCCCCGCCACTCGGCCTCGCTCAGCTCCTCGCCGATGCCGAACACCGACAGCTGGTCGTGGTCGAACTGGATGATCTTGGCAGTGCGCCGCCCCAGCAGGATGTCCACGATCTGGCCCGCGCCGAACTTCTGCCCGCGCTCGCGCTGGAGCCGCACCACCGTCGACAGCACCTTCTGCGCCGCGACGGTGCCGTCCCAGGTCTCCGGCGGGGTCAGGCAGGTGTCGCAGTTGCCGCATCCCCGCGCGCCGGGTTCCTGGCCGAAGTAGGCGAGGAGCTGCCCGCGCCGGCACCGCACCGTCTCGCACAGTGCCAGCATCGAGTCCAGGTGTCCGCCCGCCCGCCGCCTGAACGCCTCGTCGCCCTCCCCGGACTGGATGAGCTTGCGCTGCTGCACGACGTCGTTGAGTCCGTAGGCCATCCAGGCCGTGGACGGCAGTCCGTCCCGCCCGGCGCGCCCGGTCTCCTGGTAGTAGCCCTCGACCGACTTGGGCAGGTCGAGGTGGGCGACGAACCGGACGTCCGGCTTGTCGATGCCCATGCCGAAGGCGATGGTCGCCACCACGACCAGCCCCTCCTCCCGCAGGAACCGCGCCTGGTGCGCGGCGCGCGTCCCCGCGTCCAGGCCCGCGTGGTACGGCACCGCCTCGACGCCGTTGCGCGAGAGGAACTCGGCGGTCTTCTCGACGGAGTTGCGCGAGAGGCAGTACACGATGCCCGCGTCCCCGGCGTGCTCCTCGCGCAGGAAGGTCAGCAGCTGCTTGCGGGGGTCGGCCTTGGGCACGATCCGGTACTGGATGTTGGGCCGGTCGAAGCTGGCCACGAAGTGGCGGGCGTCCGGCATCCTCAGCCGGTCGGTGATCTCCCGGTGCGTGGCGTGCGTGGCGGTGGCCGTGAGCGCGATCCGGGGCACCTCCGGCCAGCGCTCGCCCAGCAGGGACAGGCTGAGGTAGTCCGGCCGGAAGTCGTGCCCCCACTGGGACACGCAGTGCGCCTCGTCGATCGCGAAGACGGAGATCTTGCCGCGCGAGAGCAGGTTCAGGCTGCTGTCCAGCCGCAGCCGCTCCGGTGCGAGGTAGAGCAGGTCCAGCTCGCCGGCGAGGAACTCCGCCTCGACGGTCCGCCGCTCGTCGAAGTCCTGCGTGGAATTCATGAACCCGGCGCGCACGCCCAGCGCCCGCAGTGCGTCCACCTGGTCCTGCATCAGGGCGATCAGCGGGGAGACGACGACTCCCGTACCCGGTCTGACCAGCGCCGGGATCTGGTAGCACAGCGACTTGCCACCGCCGGTCGGCATGAGCACGACGGCGTCGCCGCCCGCGATCACGTGGTCGACGACCGCTTCCTGCTCACCCCGGAAGGCCTCGAACCCGAAGACCCGGTGCAGCACTGCCAGCGCCTCACCATCCGTCACTGCCATCCCGGCGACACCGCCCGTCCCTGCATCGTCCCGTCCCCCGTGCGTCGTACCTCGACCACTGCGTCCACGATAGGCGCCCGCACCGACAGCCCCCGGAGTTGTCCACAGCCCCGGGGGGAACGGCGGCGGCCCGGCACCCCGTCCAGGGGATGCCGGGCCGCCCGCCCGTTCCGCGGCACGCGGTGTCAGCGCACGAACACCCCCGCGTCGCCGGCCAGCTCCAGGAAGTACTGCGGCGCCACGCCGAGCACCACCGTGACCGCCACGCCGACCCCGATCGCCGTCATGGTCAGCGGTGAGGGCACCGCGACGGTCGGGCCCTCGGGGCGCGGCTCGCTGAAGAACATCAGGACGATGACGCGGATGTAGAAGAACGCCGCGATGGCCGACGAGATCACACCGACCACCACCAGCGGGGCCGCGCCGCCCTCCGCCGCCGCCTTGAACACGGCGAACTTCCCGGAGAAGCCGGAGGTCAGCGGAATGCCGGCGAAGGCCAGCAGGAACACCGCGAAGACCGCCGCCACCAGCGGGGAGCGGCGGCCGAGCCCCGCCCACTTCGACAGGTGCGTCGCCTCGCCGCCGGCGTCCCGCACCAGCGTGACCACGGCGAACGCGCCGATCGTCACGAACGAGTAGGCCGCCAGGTAGAACAGCACGGAGGAGATGCCCGACGGCGTGGCCGCGATGACACCCGCGAGGATGAAGCCCGCGTGCGCGATCGACGAGTACGCCAGCAGCCGCTTGATGTCGGTCTGGGTGATCGCGACGATCGCGCCGGCCAGCATGGTGACGATGGCGACGCCCCACATCACCGGCCGCCAGTCCCAGCGCAGGCCCGGCAGGACCACGTACAGGATGCGCAGCAGCGCTCCGAACGCCGCCACCTTGGTCGCCGCCGCCATGAAGCCCGTCACCGGCGTCGGGGCGCCCTGGTAGACGTCGGGCGTCCACATGTGGAAGGGCACGGCGCCGACCTTGAACAGCAGGCCCATGACCACGAGCGCGGCGCCGGTCAGCAGCAGCGCGTCGTTGCCCGTGGTGGCGGCGAGCGCCGGGGTGATCTCGGGCACGGTGCCCTCGACGACCTGCGCGATGGTCGCGTACGACATCGAGCCCGCGTAGCCGTACAGCAGGGCGATGCCGAACAGCATGAACGCGGAGGCGAACGCGCCGAGCAGGAAGTACTTGACCGCCGCCTCCTGCGACATCAGCCGCTTGCGGCGGGCCAGCGCGCACATCAGGTAGAGCGGGAGCGAGAGGACCTCCAGCGCCACGAACAGCGTCAGCAGGTCGTTGGCGGCCGGGAAGACCAGCATGCCGGCCACCGCGAAGAGCAGCAGCGGGAACACCTCGGTGGTCGTGAACCCGGCCCTGACGGCCTTCTTCTCGCTCTCGCTGCCCGGTACGGCCGCGGCCTGCGCGGCGAAGGAGTCGACGCGGTTGCCGTGCACCTCCGGGTCGAGCCGGCGCTCGGCGAAGGTGAACAGTCCGACCAGGGCGGTCAGCAGGATGGTGCCCTGGAGGAACAGGGCCGGTCCGTCGACGGCGATGGCGCCCATCGCCGCGATGCCCGCCTTGGTCGTGGCGTAGCCGTTCGCGGCGAGCGCCACGACGGCGGCGAACGCGGCGGCCAGCGCGACCACCGACACGAACATCTGTGCGTAATAACGGGACTTGCGCGGCACGAACGCCTCGACCGTGATCCCGACGATCGCCGCGCCGACGACGATCAGCATGGGGGCGAGCTGCCCGTACTCGATCTTCGGCGCGTCGATCTTCGCGATCGGCTCGGCCGCGGCCGCCGCCGTTGTCCACAGGCTGTGGACGGCTGCTGTTGCGCTCACTTGGCCGCCTCCACCTCGGGCCGGGGGTCCTTCTTCTGTACGTCGGACATGGTGTGCTCCACCGCCGGGTTCACGACGTCCGTGAGGGGCTTCGGATAGACGCCCAGGAAGACCAGCAGCACCACCAGCGGCGCCACCACGGCGATCTCCCGCACCCGCAGGTCGGGCATGGCCGAGACCTCGGGTTTCACCGGGCCGGTCATCGTCCGCTGGTAGAGGACGAGGACATACAGCGCGGCCAGGACGATGCCGAAGGTGGCGACGATCCCGATCACCGGGTAGCGCGTGAACGTGCCGACCAGGACCAGGAACTCACTGACGAAGGGCGCCAGTCCCGGCAGCGAGAGGGTCGCCAGGCCGCCGATCAGGAACGTCCCGGCGAGCACCGGCGCCACCTTCTGCACCCCGCCGTAGTCGGCGATGAGCCGGGAGCCGCGCCGCGAGATGAGGAATCCGGCGATCAGCATCAGCACGGCCGTCGAGATGCCGTGGTTGACCATGTAGAGCGTCGCGCCGGACTGGCCCTGGCTGGTCATCGCGAAGATGCCCATGACGATGAAGCCGAAGTGCGAGATCGACGCGTACGCGATCAGCCGCTTCATGTCGCGCTGGCCGACCGCGAGCAGCGCCCCGTAGATGATGCTGACGACCGCCAGGACGAGGACGACCGGCGTCGCCCACTTGCTGGCCTCCGGGAACAGCCCGAGGCAGAAGCGGAGCATCGCGAAGGTGCCCACCTTGTCGACGACCGCCGTGATCAGCACGGCCACCGGCGCGGTGGACTCCTGCATGGCGTTGGGCAGCCAGGTGTGCAGCGGCCACAGCGGCGCCTTCACCGCGAAGGCGAAGAAGAAGCCGAGGAACAGCCAGCGTTCGGTGTTCGTCGACATCTCCAGCTCGCCGCTGGCCCGCGCCGCGGCGATCTCGGTGAGCGAGAAGTTCCCGGCGACCACGTACAGCCCGATCACCGCGGCCAGCATGATCAGACCGCCGGCCAGGTTGTAGAGGAGGAACTTCACCGCCGCGTACGACCGCTGGGTCGCCGCCTTCTCCTCGCCGTGCTCGTGGGCACGGTCCCCGAAGCCGCCGATGAGGAAGTACATCGGGATCAGCATGGCTTCGAAGAAGATGTAGAAGAGGAAGACGTCGGTGGCCTCGAAGGAGAGGATCACCATCGCCTCGACGGCCAGGATCAGGGCGAAGAAGCCCTGTGTCGGCCGCCACCGCCTGCTCCCCGTCTCCAGGGGGTCGGCGTCGTGCCAGCCCGCCAGGACGATGAAGGGGATCAGCAGCGCGGTCAGCGCGATCAGCGCCACCGCGATGCCGTCCACACCCAGCTCGTAGCGGACGCCGAAGTCCGCGATCCAGGCGTGCGACTCGGTGAGCTGGTAGCGGTCGCCGCCCGGCTCGAACCGCACCAGGACGACGATCGCCAGGACGAGGGTGGCGAGCGAGAACAGCAGGGCCAGCCACTTGGCGGCCGTGCGCTTCGCGGCCGGCACGGCGGCCGTGGCGATCGCCCCGATGGCCGGGAGCGCCGCCGTCGCTGTCAGCAGAGGAAAGGACATCGGTATCAGACCGCCCTCATCAGCAGGGTCGCGGCGACGAGGACCGCGGCGCCGCCGAACATCGAGACCGCGTAGGAGCGCGCGAAGCCGTTCTGCAGCCTGCGCATCCGCCCGGACAGGCCGCCCATGGAGGCCGCCGTGCCGTTTACGACCCCGTCGACCAGGGTGTGGTCCACGTACACCAGCGAGCGGGTGAGGTGCTCACCGCCGCGGACCAGGACCACGTGGTTGAAGTCGTCCTGGAGCAGGTCGCGCCGGGCGGCCCGGGTGAGCAGCGATCCGCGCGGGGCGACGGCCGGCACCGGACGGCGCCCGTACTGGGCCCAGGCGATCGCCACGCCGACGACCATCACGGCGACCGTGGAGAGCGTCACCGTCAGGGCGCTGACCGGCGGATGGCCGTGGGCGTACCCGGTGACGGGCTCCAGCCAGTGCACGAAGCGGTCCCCGATGCTGAAGAACGCACCGCCCGCGACCGATCCGACGGCCAGCACGATCATCGGGATCGTCATGGACCGCGGCGACTCGTGCGGGTGCGGCGGCTCGTACGTGCCGCGCGTCGCGGCGGACGGCTCCACGCCGGGGGCGGCCGGGGACGGCGTCGGCGCGTCGCGCCAGCGCTCCTCGCCGAAGAACGTCATCAGCATCACGCGTGTCATGTAGTACGCGGTGATGGCCGCGCCCAGCAGCGCGCAGGCGCCGAGGATCCAGCCCTCGGTGCCGCCCTTGGCGAACGCCGCCTCGATGATCTTGTCCTTGGAGAAGAAGCCGGACAGGCCCGGGAAGCCGATGATCGCGAGGTAGCCGAGGCCGAAGGTGACGAACGTGACCGGCATGTACTTCCTGAGGCCGCCGTAGCGGCGCATGTCGACCTCGTCGTTCATGCCGTGCATCACCGAGCCGGCGCCGAGGAACAGTCCGGCCTTGAAGAAGCCGTGCGTCACCAGGTGCATGATCGCGAAGACATAGCCGATCGGGCCGAGGCCGGCGGCCAGCACCATGTAGCCGATCTGCGACATGGTCGAGCCGGCCAGCGCCTTCTTGATGTCGTCCTTCGCGCAACCGACGATCGCACCGAACAGCAGCGTGACCGCGCCGACGATGGTGACCACCAGCTGGGCGTCCGGGGCGCCGTTGAAGACGGCCGCGGAGCGGACGATGAGGTACACGCCCGCCGTCACCATGGTGGCGGCGTGGATCAGGGCGGAGACCGGGGTCGGGCCCTCCATCGCGTCCCCGAGCCAGGACTGCAGCGGCACCTGGGCGGACTTGCCGCACGCCGCGAGCAGCAGCATCAGGGCGATGGCGGTGAGCTTGCCCTCGCCCGCCTCACCGGCGAGACCGGCCTCCCCCGCGCCGCCGAGCACCGGCCCGAAGGCGAAGGTGCCGAACCACAGGAACATCAGCATGATCGCGATGGACAGGCCCATGTCGCCGACGCGGTTGACCAGGAAGGCCTTCTTCGCGGCCGTGGCGGCGCTGGGCTTGTGCTGCCAGAAGCCGATCAGCAGGTAGGAGGCGAGACCGACGCCCTCCCAGCCGACGTACAGCAGCAGGTAGTTGTCGGCGAGGACGAGGATCAGCATCGCCGCGAGGAACAGGTTCAGGTAGCCGAAGAAGCGGCGGCGCCGCTCGTCGTGCTCCATGTACCCGACGGAGTACAGGTGGATCAGCGAGCCGACGCCGGTGATCAGCAGGACGAACGTCATCGACAGCGGGTCGAGCCGGAAGGCGACGTCGGCCTGGAACCCCTCCACCGGGATCCAGCTGAACAGGTGCTGCGTGACGGTGCGTTCCGCCTCGCCCTTGCCCAGCAGGTCGGTGAAGAGCACCAGGCCGAGCGCGAAGGAGACGGCCGCGAGCAGCGTGCCGATCCAGTGGCCGACGGCGTCAAGACGGCGTCCGCCGCACAGCAGGACCACCGCTCCGAGCAGGGGCGCCGCCACCAGCAGCGCAATCAGGTTCTCCACGATTCAGCAGCCCCTCACAGCTTCATCAGGCTGGCGTCGTCGACCGAGGCCGAGTGGCGGGAACGGAACAGGGACACGATGATCGCCAGTCCGACCACGACCTCCGCGGCGGCCACGACCATCGTGAAGAACGCGATGACCTGCCCGTCGAGGTTGCCGTGCATCCGGGAGAAGGCGACGAAGGCGAGGTTGCAGGCGTTGAGCATGAGCTCGACGCACATGAACACGACGATCGCGTTGCGCCGGATCAGCACACCCGTGGCGCCGATCGTGAACAGCAGCGCGGCCAGGTACAGGTAGTTGACGGGGTTCACTTCGACGCCTCCTCGGCCCGCTCGGACATCGGCGGATCGATCGCCTTGCGCTCCAGGCGTTCCTCGGCGCGCTGCTCCATCGCCCGCAGGTCGTTGATGGCCTCCTGCGACACGTCGCGGACCTGGCCGCGGTCCCGCAGCGTCTTGCTGACGGTGAGGTCCGACGGGGTGCCGTCGGGCAGCAGGCCCGCGATGTCCACGGCGTTGTGCCGGGCGTAGACACCGGGCGCCGGCAGCGGCGGCAGGTACTTGCCGTCGCGCACCCGCTGCTCGGCCAGCTCCCGCTGGGTCCTGGCCCGCTCGGTGCGCTCCCGGTGGGTCAGCACCATGGCGCCGACCGCGGCCGTGATGAGCAGGGCACCGGTGATCTC
Organism: Streptomyces pilosus; assembly: GCF_014649835.1. Classification (GTDB taxonomy): domain Bacteria; phylum Actinomycetota; class Actinomycetes; order Streptomycetales; family Streptomycetaceae; genus Streptomyces; species Streptomyces pilosus. Next base: position 418,784 of record NZ_BMTU01000005.1, read on the forward strand.
GAAGGCGAAGACGTACTTGGTGAACAACAGGGCCGCGAGGCCCTCCACGTTGCCGCCCGCGTTGGCCTCGCCGATGCCGCTGAACTCGTCGAGCGAGGCGTTGCCGATCCCGCCGACCAGCAGGACGCCGAAGCCGAGACCGCACAGCAGGGCCAGCCAGCGCTGGCCCTTGATGGTCTCCTTCAGGGAGTCGGCCGCGGTGACGCCGACCAGCATCACCACGAACAGGAACAGCATCATGATCGCGCCGGTGTAGACGATGATCTGGACGACGCCCAGGAAGTAGGCGCCGTTGGCCAGGTAGAACACCGCGAGGATGATCATCGTCCCGGCGAGGCAGAGCGCGCTGTGCACGGCCCGCCGCATGAACACGGTGCACAGGGCGCCGATCACGGCGACGGTGCCCAGGATCCAGAACTGGACGGCCTCTCCGGTGGAGGTGCCGGCGGAGAGAGTCACCGCGGCGGCGAGCTGACCGGTCATCGCCCGACCACCTTCCCCGACGCCGGTTCCTCCGGACCGAAGGTCGAGTCGGCCTCCTGGACCACCTCGCCCTCGGAGTGGGCGGCCTGCTGCTCCGTGCCGGGCGCGGCCTCGGTCACCAGGCCCCGGTAGTAGTCCTGTTCGTCGGTTCCCGGGTACATGGCGTGCGGGGAGTCGACCATGCCCTCCTCCAGACCGGCGAGCAACTGCTCCTTGGTGTAGATGAGGTTGGCGCGGCTGGAGTCGGCCAGCTCGAACTCGTTGGTCATCGTCAGCGCGCGCGTGGGGCACGCCTCGATGCACAGCCCGCACAGGATGCAGCGGGCGTAGTTGATCTGGTAGACGCGCCCGTACCGTTCACCGGGCGAGTAGCGCTCCTCCTCGGTGTTGTCCGCGCCCTCGACGTAGATCGCGTCGGCGGGACAGGCCCAGGCGCACAGTTCACAGCCGACGCACTTCTCCAGGCCGTCCGGATGGCGGTTGAGCTGGTGCCGTCCGTGGAAGCGGGGAGCGGTGGTCTTCTGCTGCTCCGGGTACTGCTCGGTCAGCCGCTTCTTGAACATGGCCTTGAAGGTCACGCCGAAGCCGGCCACGGGGTTCAGGAAACCGGGCTTGGTGTCCTTGGGTTCCTCAGCCATCGGACGCCTCCTTTCCATCCGTAGATCCGCCCGGAGATTCGTCACTCCGGGTCTCGGGACCGCCGCTGGCGATCAGCTCCCGCTCCCGGCGCGGGCGCCGGCGCGGCACGGGCGGCACCTCCTGGCCCGGCAGCGGCGGCACGGGGAACCCGCCCGCCATGGGGTCGAAGCCCGGCTCCTCGCCGGGCCGTTCGGCCTCCTTGCCCTTGCCGCGGAACATGTCGGCGACGAAGGAGAGCAGCAGCAGCGCGAGGACGCCCCCGGCGATGTAGAGCGCGATGTCGGCGAAGTCGTAGTTCTCGTTGCGCAGCGCCCGCACGGTGGCGACCGCCATCAGCCACACCAGGGCGACCGGGATGAGCACCTTCCAGCCGAGCTTCATCAGCTGGTCGTAGCGCACACGCGGGAGGGTGCCGCGCAGCCAGACGAAGCAGAACAGCAGCGTCAGCAGCTTGCCGGTGAACCAGAGCATCGGCCACCAGCCGTGGTTCGCGCCCTCCCAGAAGGTGCTGATCGGCCACGGGGCCCGCCAGCCGCCCAGGAAGAGGGTCACGGCGACGGCGGAGACGGTCACCATGTTGATGTACTCGGCGAGCATGAACATCGCGAACTTGATCGACGAGTACTCGGTGTTGAAGCCGCCGACCAGGTCGCCCTCGGACTCCGGCATGTCGAAGGGGGCGCGGTTGACCTCGCCGACCATCGTCACGATGTAGATCAGGAAGGACACCGGCAGCAGCAGGATGTACCAGCGGTCGGCCTGCTGCTCGACGATCGTCGACGTCGACATCGACCCCGAGTAGAGGAACACCGAGGCGAACGCGGCTCCCATGGCGATCTCGTAGGAGATCATCTGGGCGCAGGAGCGCAGGCCGCCGAGGAGCGGGTAGGTGGAGCCGGAGCTCCAGCCCGCCAGGACGATGCCGTAGATGCCGACCGAGGCCACCGCGAGGATGTACAGCATCGCGATCGGCAGGTCGGTGAGCTGCATCGTGGTGCGCTGGCCGAAGATCGAGACCTCGTTGCCGGCCGGCCCGAAGGGGATCACGGCGAACGCCATGAAGGCCGGGATGGCCGCGACGACCGGCGCGAGGACGTAGACGACCTTGTCCGCGCGCTTGACGACGACGTCTTCCTTCAGCATCAGCTTCACGCCGTCGGCGAGCGACTGGAGCATGCCCCAGGGGCCGTGCCGGTTGGGGCCGATGCGCAGCTGCATCCAGGCGACGACCTTGCGCTCCATGACGATGGAGAGCAGCACGGTCACCATCAGGAAGGCGAAGCAGAACACCGCCTTGACGACGATCAGCCACCAGGGGTCGCGGCCGAACATCGAGAGGTCTTCAGCGGCGAGGTACGGGCTCATGCCTCCACCTCCTGGGGGGCCTCACCGGCGAGCGTCGCCGGGCCGATACGGACGAGGGAACCGGGCAGGGCCCCGGTGCCGGAGGCGACGCCGCCGCCCACGGAGTTCAGCGGCAGCCAGACCACCCGGTCGGGCATCTCGGTGACGGCCAGCGGCAGTTCCACCGTCCCGGCGGTGCCGGTCACGGCCAGCAGGTCGCCGTCCTTGACGCCCACCTCGGCGGCCGTGGCGGCCGACAGGCGGGCGCAAGCGGCGTGCCGGGTGCCGGCCAGCGCCTCGTCGCCCCGCTGGAGCAGGCCCTCGTCGAGCAGCAGCCGGTGCCCGGCGAGCACGGCCTCCCCGGCGGCGGGCCGGGGCAGGCCGCCCGCGGTCTCCAGCGGGTCGGTGGCCCGGGGGCCGTCCCAGGCGCCGAGCCGGTCGAGCTCCGCGCGGACGGTGCGCAGGTCCGGCAGGCCCAGGTGGACGTCCATGGCGTCGGCGAGCATCTGCAGCACGCGCGCGTCGGTGGGCGCCACCCGGCGGGTCATCTGGTCGGGCTTGAGCGCCGCCTCGAAGAGGCGGACCCTGCCTTCCCAGTTGAGGAAGGTGCCGGCCTTCTCGGCGACCGCGGCGACGGGCAGGACCACGTCGGCGAGTGCGGTGACCTCGCTGGGGCGCAGCTCCAGCGAGACCACGAACCCGGCCTCGGCGAGCGCGGCCCGCGCGCGGGCCGGGTCGGGCAGGTCGGCGACCTCCACGCCCGCCACCAGCAGCGCCTGGAGCTCACCGCGGGCCGCGGCGTCGACGATCTCCGAGGTGTCGCGGCCGTAGCGGTGCGGCAGTTCGGCGACGCCCCACGCGGCGGCGACCTCCTCACGGGCGCGCGGGTCGGTCGCCGGGCGGCCGCCCGGCAGCAGGGCGGGCAGCGCGCCCGCCTCCAGCGCGCCGCGCTCCCCGGCCCGGCGCGGGATCCACACCAGCCGGGCGCCGGTCGCGGTGGCGAACCGGACGGCCGCGGTGAGCCCGCCCCGTACGGCCGCCAGCCGCTCGCCCACGACGACGACCGCGCCCTCGGTGCGCAGCGCCTCGGCGGCCGCGGCCCCGTCGCCCTCCAGGCCGACGCCGCCGGCCAGCGCGTCCAGCCACTCGGTCTCGGTGCCGGGGGCCGCCGGCAGCAGGGTGCCGCCGGCCTTCTCCAGCCCGCGCGTGGCGTGCGTGGCCAGGGCGAAGGTCCTCTGCCCGTGTCCCCGCCAGGCCTTGCGCAGCCGCAGGAAGACCCCGGGTGCCTCCTCCTCGGACTCGAACCCGACCAGCAGCACGGCGGGCGCCTTCTCCAGGGAGGTGTACGTGACGCCCGTGCGGTCCAGGTCCCGGCCGCGGCCCGCGACCCGGGCGGCGAGGAAGTCGGCCTCCTCGGCGCTGTGCACGCGCGCCCGGAAGTCGATGTCGTTGGTGTCGAGCGCCACCCGCGCGAACTTGCTGTACGCGTAGGCGTCCTCGACGGTGAGCCGGCCGCCGGTCAGCACACCGGTGCGGCCCCGGGAGGCGAGCAGCCCCTGGGCCGCGATCTGCAGCGCGTCGGGCCAGGACGCGGGCTCCAGGTCGCCCTCGGCGTTGCGCACGAGGGGGGTCTCCAGCCGGTCCCGCAGCTGCGCGTACCGGAACCCGAAGCGGCCCTTGTCGCAGATCCACTCCTCGTTGACCTCGGGGTCGTCGGCGGCGAGCCGCCGCATGACCTTGCCGCGCCGGTGGTCGGTGCGGGTGGCGCAGCCGCCGGAGCAGTGCTCGCACACCGACGGCGACGAGATCAGGTCGAAGGGGCGGGAGCGGAACCGGTAGGCGGCCGAGGTGAGCGCGCCGACCGGGCAGATCTGGATGGTGTTCCCGGAGAAGTACGACTCGAAGGGGTCGCCCTCACCGGTGCCGACCTGCTGGAGCGCGCCCCGCTCGATCAGCTCGATCATCGGGTCGCCGGCGATCTGGTGGGAGAACCGGGTGCAGCGCGCGCAGAGCACGCACCGCTCGCGGTCCAGCAGCACCTGGGTGGAGATCGGTACGGGCTTCTCGTAGGTGCGCTTCCTGCCCTCGAAGCGGGACTCGGCGTTGCCGTGCGACATCGCCTGGTTCTGCAGCGGGCACTCGCCGCCCTTGTCGCAGACCGGGCAGTCCAGCGGGTGGTTGATGAGCAGCAGCTCCATCACACCCTTCTGGGCCTTCTCCGCGACCGGCGAGGTGAGGTGGGTCCTGACCACCATCCCGTCGGTGCAGGTGATGGTGCAGGAGGCCATGGGCTTGCGCTGGCCCTCGACCTCGACGATGCACTGGCGGCAGGCGCCGGCCGGGTCGAGGAGCGGGTGGTCGCAGAACCGGGGGATCTCGATGCCGAGTTGCTCGGCGGCCCGGATGACCAGGGTGCCCTTGGGCACGCTGATCTCGGCGCCGTCGATCGTCAGGCTGACGAGGTCCTCGGGCGGCAGGGCCGCCTCGCCCCCGCCGGAGGGGGCGTTGGTGGTCACCGTCATGCGTGCACCTCCGTACGGTCGGCCCAGGCCGTCGACTTGGCCGGGTCGAAGGGGCAGCCACGGCCCGTGATGTGCTGCTCGTACTCCTCGCGGAAGTACTTGAGCGAGGAGAAGATCGGCGAGGCGGCGCCGTCGCCGAGGGCGCAGAAGGACTTGCCGTTGATGTTGTCGGCGATGTCGTTCAGCTTGTCGAGGTCGGCCATCTGCCCCTTGCCCGCCTCGATGTCCCGCATCAGCTGGACCAGCCAGTACGTGCCCTCGCGGCAGGGGGTGCACTTGCCGCAGGACTCGTGGGCGTAGAACTCGGTCCAGCGGGTGACGGCGCGCACCACGCAGGTCGTCTCGTCGAAGCACTGCAGGGCCTTGGTGCCGAGCATGGAGCCCGCGGCGCCGACCCCTTCGTAGTCGAGGGGCACGTCGAGGTGCTCGTCGGTGAACATCGGGGTGGAGGAGCCGCCCGGCGTCCAGAACTTCAGCCGGTGGCCCGGCCGCATGCCGCCGCTCATCTCCAGCAGCTGGCGCAGGGTGATGCCGAGGGGCGCCTCGTACTGGCCGGGGCTCGCGACGTGGCCGCTGAGCGAGTACAGCGTGAAGCCGGGGGACTTCTCGCTCCCCATGGAGCGGAACCACTCCTTGCCCCGGTTCATGATGGCGGGAACCGACGCGATCGACTCGACGTTGTTCACCACGGTGGGGCACGCGTAGAGGCCCGCGACGGCGGGGAAGGGGGGACGGAGCCGCGGCTGGCCCCGGCGGCCTTCGAGCGAGTCGAGCAGTGCGGTCTCCTCACCGCAGATGTAGGCGCCCGCGCCCGCGTGCACGGTGAGTTCCAGGTCGAGTCCGCTGCCCAGGATGTTCTCGCCGAGGAGTCCGGCCGCGTAGGCCTCGCGGACGGCCTCGTGCAGGCGCCGCAGGACGGGGACGACCTCACCGCGGAGGTAGATGAAGGCGTGGGACGACCTGATGGCGTAGCAGGCGATGACGATGCCCTCGATGAGGCTGTGCGGGTTGGCGAAGAGGAGCGGGATGTCCTTGCACGTCCCGGGCTCCGACTCGTCGGCGTTGACCACCAGGTAGTGGGGCTTGCCGTCCCCCTGGGGGATGAACTGCCACTTCATCCCCGTCGGGAATCCGGCGCCGCCGCGGCCGCGCAGACCGGACTCCTTGACGTAGGCGATGACGTCGTCCGGCGACATGGCGAGCGCCTTGCGGAGCCCCTCGTAGCCGTCGTGCCTCTTGTAGACGTCCAGCGTCCAGGACCTGTCCTCGTCCCAGAAGGCGGACAGCACGGGTGCGAGCAGCTTCTCCGGGCTCATGTCCTTCAGTTCGGGTGCCAAGGTCATCACTCCCCCTCCTCGGCGACGGGACCCGACGGGTGCTTCGGGTCGGAGGCCGATGTGTCCTTCGGCGCGTCGTGCGAGCTGAGGTGCTCGGTGGGCGACGGCTCGTGCGGCGGGGTGTCCCGGGGCGCCTCACCGCGCGGGTGCACCACGCGCGCCGGCGCGGTCTCCCCCTTGGCCAGCTTCAGGCCGATCAGGGAGGCGGGTCCGGCGCTGCCGGTGGCCTCGACGGCCCCCTCGCGTTCGTCGGGGAAACCGGCCAGGACGCGGGCGGTCTCCTTGAAGGTGCACAGGGGCGCCCCGCGGGTGGGCGCGACCGGACGGCCGGCGCGCAGGTCGTCGACCATGCGCTTGGCGCTCTCGGGGGTCTGGTTGTCGAAGAACTCCCAGTTCACCATCACCACGGGGGCGAAGTCGCAGGCCGCGTTGCACTCGATGTGCTCCAGGGTGACCTTGCCGTCGTCGGTGGTCTCCCCGTTGCCGACGCCGAGGTGCTCCTGCAGCTCCTCGAAGATCGCGTCCCCGCCCATGACCGCGCACAGGGTGTTGGTGCACACCCCGACCTGGTAGTCACCGCTCGGGCGGCGCCGGTACATGCTGTAGAAGGTGGCGACCGCGGTCACCTCGGCGGTGGTGAGGTCCAGCATGTCCGCGCAGAACCGCATCCCGGTGCGCGTGACGTGCCCCTCCTCGGACTGCACGAGGTGCAGCAGCGGCAGGAGGGCGGACCGGGAGTCCGGGTAGCGGGCGATGACCTCGCGCGCGTCGGTCTCCAGCCGGGCCCGGACGTCGTCCGGGTAGGCGGGGGCGGGCAGTTCGGGCATGCCCAGGCTGACGCCCCGCTCGGACCGCTCGGAAGATGAGGTGGTCACCGGTCGACGCCTCCCATCACGGGGTCGATGGACGCGACGGCGACGATGACGTCGGCGACCTGGCCGCCCTCGCACATCGCCGCCATGGCCTGCAGGTTGGTGAAGGACGGGTCGCGGAAGTGGACCCGGTGGGGGCGGGTGCCGCCGTCGGAGACGACGTGCACGCCGAGCTCGCCCTTGGGCGACTCGACCGCCGTGTACGCCTGGCCCGGCGGGACCCGGAAGCCCTCGGTGACCAGCTTGAAGTGGTGGATCAGGGCCTCCATGGAGGTGCCCATGATCTTCTTGATGTGGTCGAGGGAGTTGCCCAGTCCGTCCGGTCCCAGGGCGAGCTGGGCGGGCCAGGCGATCTTCTTGTCGGCGACCATCACCGGTCCGGGCTGGAGCCGGTCCAGGCACTGCTCGACGATGTGCAGCGACTGGCGCATCTCCTCCAGCCGGATCAGGAAGCGGCCGTAGGAATCGCAGGTGTCGGCGGTGGGGACCTCGAAGTCGTAGGTCTCGTAGCCGCAGTACGGCTGCGCCTTGCGCAGGTCGTGCGGCAGGCCGGTGGAGCGCAGGACCGGGCCGGTGGCGCCGAGGGCCATGCAGCCGGCCAGGTCCAGGTAGCCGACGTCCTGCATGCGGGCCTTGAAGATGGGGTTGCCGGTGGCGAGCTTGTCGTACTCCGGCAGGTTCTTGCGCATCTTCTTCACGAACTCGCGGATCTGGTCCACCGCGCCGGGCGGCAGGTCCTGGGCGAGTCCGCCGGGGCGGATGAACGCGTGGTTCATCCGCAGGCCCGTGATGAGCTCGAAGATGTCGAGGACGAGCTCGCGGTCGCGGAAGCCGTAGATCATGATCGTGGTCGCGCCGAGCTCCATGCCGCCGGTGGCGATGCACACCAGGTGGGAGGAGAGCCGGTTCAGCTCCATCAGGAGCACGCGGATGATCGAGGCGCGGTCGGGTACCTGGTCCTCGATGCCGAGGAGCTTCTCCACCGCGAGGCAGTACGCCGTCTCGTTGAAGAACGGCGTCAGGTAGTCCATGCGCGTCACGAACGTGGTGCCCTGGGTCCACGTGCGGTACTCGAGGTTCTTCTCGATGCCGGTGTGGAGGTAGCCGATGCCGCAGCGGGCCTCGGTGACCGTCTCGCCGTCGATCTCCAGGATCAGGCGGAGCACTCCGTGGGTGGACGGGTGCTGGGGGCCCATGTTGACGACGATGCGCTCGTCGTCGGCGCGGGCCGCGCTCTCGACGACCTCGTCCCAGTCGCCGCCGGTGACGGTGTAGACGGTGCCTTCGGTGGTCTCACGAGGGGATGCGTTGGTCATCGCTGCCTCCCGAAGGGAGTCGTTGAGGGGTGGGGGCCGGGAGACGGGTGGGCGCTCACGAGTACGACCTCCGTTGGTCCGGAGCCGGGATCTGGGCGCCCTTGTACTCGACGGGGATGCCGCCGAGGGGGTAGTCCTTGCGCTGCGGGAAGCCCTGCCAGTCGTCCGGCATCATGATCCTGGTCAGGGCCGGGTGGCCGTCGAAGACGATGCCGAAGAAGTCGTACGTCTCGCGCTCGTGCCAGTCGTTCGTCGGGTAGACGGAGAACAGCGACGGGATGTGCGGGTCGCTGTCGGGGGCGCTGACCTCGAGCCGGATCAGCCGGTTGTGGGTGATCGAGCGCAGGTGGTAGACGGCGTGCAGCTCGCGGCCCCGGTCGTTCGGGTGGTGCACGCCGCTGACGCCGGTGCACAGTTCGAAGCGCAGGGCGGGGTCGTCGCGCAGGGTCCGGGCGACGCGGACGAGGTGCTCGCGTTCGATGTGGAAGGTGAGTTCGCCGCGGTCGACGACCGTCTTCTCGATGGCGTTCGCCGGAAGGAGGTCCTGCTCCTCCAGCGCGCCCTCGAGTTCGTCGGCGACCTCGTCGAACCAGCCGCCGTAGGGGCGGCTCGCCGGTCCGGGCAGCCGGACCGAGCGGACCAGCCCGCCGTAGCCGGAGGTGTCGCCGCCGTTGTCGGCGCCGAACATGCCGCGCTGGACGCGGATCTCCTCGCCGCCCCGGCCTCGCTGACCGGGGAGGTTCTCCGCGGAGAGGTCCTTCTCGGGGTTGACGCCGTCACCCGCGGTGTCGTTCGCGTCGCTCATCGCAGCAGCCCCTTCATCTCGATCGTGGGCAGGGCCTTGAGCGCCGCCTCCTCCGCCTCGCGGGCCGCCTCCTCGGCGTTCACGCCGAGCTTGGAGGACTGGATCTTCTGGTGGAGCTTGAGGATCGCGTCCATCAGCATCTCGGGGCGGGGCGGACAGCCGGGGAGGTAGATGTCGACCGGCACGATGTGGTCGACGCCCTGCACGATCGCGTAGTTGTTGAACATGCCGCCCGAGGAGGCGCAGACCCCCATGGAGATCACCCACTTGGGGTTCGGCATCTGGTCGTAGACCTGGCGCAGCACCGGCGCCATCTTCTGGCTCACCCGCCCGGCGACGATCATGAGGTCCGCCTGCCGCGGGGAGCCGCGGAAGACCTCCATGCCGAAGCGCGCCAGGTCGTAGCGGCCGGCGCCGGTGGTCATCATCTCGATGGCACAGCAGGCGAGGCCGAACGTGGCGGGGAAGACGGACGACTTGCGCACCCAGCCCGCGGCCTGCTCGACGGTCGTCAGCAGGAATCCGCTCGGCAGCTTTTCTTCGAGTCCCATGACTTGTGGCCCCTCAGTCCCATTCCAGGCCGCCGCGCCGCCATACGTACGCGTACGCGACGAAGACGGTGAGCACGAAGAGCAGCATCTCCACGAGCCCGAAGATCCCCAGGGCGTCGAAGCTGACGGCCCAGGGGTAGAGGAAGACGATCTCGATATCGAAGATGATGAAGAGCATCGCCGTCAGGTAGTACTTGATGGGGAAGCGCCCGCCGCCGGCCGGCGTGGGGGTCGGCTCGATACCGCACTCGTAGGCCTCGAGCTTGGCGCGGTTGTACCGCTTCGGACCGATCAGCGTGGCCATGACCACGGAGAAGATCGCAAAGCCTGCCCCGAGGGCTCCCAGTACGAGGATGGGCGCATACGCGTTCACCGCTCCTCGCTCCTCTCAGTCGGCATTGACTGCTGGCGTTTGTGCGGCGGGCTCCGTCAGCCCCAACTGCCCCACGAACCACGCCCGCCCCGGCGAAGATCGAGAACATGTGAAGCAGGTCACAAGCCCAACCGCTCCGCATCCTATGCCCGAGGGTCTGTGATCTGCGACACGGGGTATTCCACAACCTTTGTGATCTCCACCACCTGACGAACGATCATGAAGTCGGATGAGCGGTGATCTTCATACGCCAAGCGTTCGCGTGATCACCAAAGGTGACATTTTGACTGGTCAGCGCAGCTCAGAGGGTCCGTCTCCATATCAAGATGCTTCCCGTGCATGCAAATTGGCGCCGGACTTGATCTCTTGATAGAAGCCGCGTTCACACGTCGGAGGGGATGCGGGGCGGGATGTGGACGTGTGCACGCGTTCACGAAGTCGGGGCGTCACGATCCGGACACGCACGGTCAGTAGCCCGCTCCGGCCCACTTCGGACCGCCCCGCCCGCCGGACGCGGCGGACGGGGCAACCGTTCCGTGACGTGCGTCACATCGATGAGAGCCGGAGGAGAGGAGGGCTTGGCCAACCACCCGAACCGGTGGTAGGCGCGGGGCAATTCGGACGTAACGATGAAAGTACGTGATCACGGGCCGATCACGGACGCCCGCAATGTCCGTTACGGCGTCAATAAAGAGCTCCGCGCCGGGTTTTCGGAGCCCCGGTTGAACAACTGTGGCGCAGCACACGTTTCTTGAAGATATGAAGCAGCCCCTGGTACCGGTTGTTCCCATGTCCCACACCGCTCACATACGCAGCCACCGGAAACCCCGCCGTACCGCCTCGTCCACGATGGCGATGCGGGCCGGAGTTGCCGGTGGCGTCCTCAGCACCCTGGCAGTGGCCGGGGCCTCGGGTTCGGCGAACGCCGCCGAGCCGGTGACGCAGACCCTCGAACTGCCCACCCTGACGGCCGACCTGGCCGCTCAGGTCGCCCAGTCCGCGGACGCCACCCAGCAGGCCGCCGCGAACTACCAGCTGCAGGCCGAGCGTGACGCGGCCGCCGCCCAGGCCGCCAAGCAGGCCAAGGCGGACCTGGCCGAGGCCAAGGAGAAGGCCGAGGCGAAGAAGAAGGCAGCGGAGGAGGCCCGCAAGGCCGCCGCCGAGCGCGCCTCGCGCGACGCCGGACGCACCACCCTGGCCACCACCGCCTCGACCGCGACCGCGTCGGCGCCCGCCAGCGGCAGCGTCGGTGCGGTCATCTCCTTCCTCAAGGCGCAGGTGGGCGACGCCTACGTCATGGGCGCCACCGGCCCCAACGCCTGGGACTGCTCGAGCCTGGTGCAGGCCGCGTTCAAGCAGGTCGGCGTGGACCTGCCGCGCGTCTCGCAGGACCAGTCGACGGTCGGCACCGACATCCCGCTGTCGCAGGTCCAGGTCGGGGACATCCTGTACTGGGGCGGCAAGGGCTCCGCGTACCACACGGGTGTCTACATCGGTGACGGCCAGTACCTGGACGCCGCCAACCCGTCCAAGGGCGTCGTCATCCAGGACCTCTCCGGCTACCCCGCCTCGGGCGCCGTCCGCGTGCTCTGAGCCGCGCCCGCACGGGCTGAAGGGCCGCCGCCGCACGCCGGCGGCGGCCCTCCCCCGTCGACCGCGTCCCGCGGTCCGCGTCCACGCCCCGCAGTCCGCGTCCACGCCCCGCACACCGGGCCGAGATCACCCGATTGCCCGAATCATCCCACCCGGGCGACGCGTTGACGGCACCCCCATGCCCCGACGGCACTCCCTGAAGCGCCGTGACGGCCCCTCACGGCGCCCCGCACGCACGCCGACGGCCGGAGCCCGCACACGGGACCCCGGCCGCCCACAGCGCCGCTCACGGCGTCGGCGTCAGGCGCGTCGGCCGCTCGGGCGGACGCGCCGCCTCATGCCTTCGGCGCCACCTTGCTCAGCCCGTTGATGATGCGGTCCATGGCGTCGCCGCCCGTGGGGTCGGTCAGGTTGGCGAGCAGCTTCAGGGTGAAGCGCATCAGCATCGGGTGGGTCAGCCCGCGCTGGGCGGCGATCTGCATGACCTTCGGGTTGCCGATGAGCTTCACGAAGGCCCGGCCGAGCGTGTAGTAGCCGCCGTAGGTGTCCTTGAGCACGCGGGGGTAGCGCTGGAGCGCGATCTCCCGCTGGGCCGGTGTGGCCCGCGCGTGCGCCTGGACGATGACGTCGGCGGCGATCTGCCCGGACTCCATGGCGTAGGCGATGCCCTCACCGTTGAACGGGTTGACCAGGCCGCCCGCGTCCCCGACGAGGAGCAGTCCGCGGGTGTAGTGCGGCTGTCGGTTGAAGGCCATCGGGAGCGCGGCGCCGCGGATCGGCCCGGTCATGTTGTCCGGGGTGTAGCCCCAGTCCTCCGGCATGGACGCGCACCAGGCCTTGAGGACTTCGCGCCAGTCCAGCTCCTTGAAGGAGTCGGAGGTGTTCAGCACGCCGAGGCCGACGTTGCTGGTCCCGTCGCCCATGCCGAAGATCCAGCCGTAGCCGGGCAGCAGCCGGTCCTGCGGGCCGCGGCGGTCCCACAGTTCCAGCCACGACTCCAGGTAGTCGTCGTCGTGGCGGGGCGAGGTGAAGTAGGTGCGGACGGCGACGCCCATCGGCCGGTCCTCGCGCCGGTGCAGGCCCATCGCCAGGGACAGCCGGGTGGAGTTGCCGTCGGCGGCCACCACCAGCGGGGCGTGGAAGGTGACCTCCCGCTTGTCCTCACCGAGCTTGGCCTTCACGCCCGTGATGCGGCCGGTGCGGTCGTCGATGACCGGCGCACCCACGTTGCACCGCTCGTAGAGCCGGGCGCCCGCCTTCTGGGCCTGCCGGGCGAGCTGCTCGTCGAAGTCGTCGCGCTTGCGGACCAGTCCGTAGTCCGGGAAGGAGGCGAGTTCCGGCCAGTCGAGCTGGAGGCGGACGCCGCCGCCGATGATGCGCAGGCCCTTGTTGCGCAGCCAGCCGGCCTCCTCGGAGATGTCGATGCCCATCGCCACGAGCTGCTTGGTGGCGCGCGGGGTGAGGCCGTCGCCGCACACCTTCTCGCGCGGGAACTCGGTCTTCTCCAGCAGGAGCACGTCGAGTCCGGACCGGGCCAGGTGGTAGGCGGTGGTGGAGCCGGCTGGCCCCGCGCCGACGACGATCACATCGGCGGTGTTGTCGGAGAGGGGCTCGGTCACGGCGGGATCTCCCCAAGGTTCGAAATCTGCGTGCCGACCGGCACTGGACACGGGCAGTCTATTCAGCGGCATCGATCACCCGGCTGAAGGGCTGCCCCGTGGACCGAGCTCTCCCCGCTGTACGGCTGCGTGTTCCCACGCACGAGGACGCCTTCACCTGGCACCACCTCTTCGACGACCCGGACGTCATGGAGTTCCACGGCGGCAGGGCGGCGGACCTGTCGGTCTACGAGGAACTGACCGCCCGCCAGCGCCGGCACGACGCCCAGCTCGGCTTCTGCCTGTGGACCGTCACCGACACGTCGGGCCGGGTCATCGGCTTCACCGGCGCCCAGCCGTGGGAGCGCGACTGGGGCCCGACGGGCGAGATCGAGATCGGCTGGCGGCTCGGGCGGGAGCACTGGGGCAAGGGGTACGCCACCGCTGCGGCCCGGGAGACCCTGGAGCGCGTGGGTGCGGCGGGCGTGCGGGGCGTGGTGGCGATGGTGGACGCGCGCAACGCCCGTTCCGCCGCGGTCACCCGGCGGCTCGGGATGCGCCTCGCCGAGACCTTCCTGACCCCGGTCTCACGGCGCGAGGCCCACTGCCACCGCCTCGACCTCCGGCCGGCCACCCCTACCGCGGTAACGCCGGGTAACCGTTTGTCACGGAACGCCACACGGAGCTTCCGGCGGACGCCGCACCGGTCTACGGTGCCGGTACCGCTGGGGGGTGACGTCCGTGCGTGTGACACCCGAGGGTCCCGGAACACCCGGAGTGCGCGTGCCGCGCCTGGTCGGACTGATGGCCGTGGACGCGCGCGCGTCGGCCCGCGCACTCGGCCTGTCCGTGGACGCCCCCGACCGGCCGGACTTCCCCTCCGCCGTCGTCGACCACGTCGTGCGCCAGTATCCGCAGCCCGGCACGGAGGTGCCCCGGCACTCCGTGGTCCACGTGTGGTTCGACCTCGGCCCGGGCGAGGGCGGCGGAGGGGTGCGCGAGCGGCGCGGGCCGGTGCCGCCCCCGGGCGGTCCGCGGCGGGAACTGCGGGAGCCCGGCCCGCCCCCCGCGGTGGTGCTCAGCTCTCCTTGAAGCCCCGGTGCAGCGCCACCACTCCGCCGGTCAGGTTCCGCCAGGCCACCCGCGACCAGCCGGCGCCCTTCAGCCGGTCGGCCAGCCCGGGCTGGTCGGGCCAGGCGCGGATGGACTCGGCGAGGTACACGTACGCGTCCGGGTTGGACGACACCGAGCGGGCCACCGGCGGCAGCGCGCGCATCAGGTACTCGGTGTAGACGGTGCGGAACGGCGCCCATGTCGGGTGGGAGAACTCGCAGATGACGATCCGCCCGCCGGGCCGGGTGACCCGGTGCATCTCGCGCAGCGCCGCGTCGGTGTCCTGCACGTTGCGCAGCCCGAAGGAGATGGTGACGGCGTCGAAGACGTCGTCCCTGAAGGGCAGCCGGGTCGCGTCGCCCGCGGTGTACGGCAGCCAGGCGTGGTTGCGCTTGCCCACCCGCAGCATGCCGAGGGAGAAGTCGCAGGGCACGACGTAGGCGCCGCTGCGGGCGAAGGGCATCGACGACGTGCCCGTGCCGGCCGCCAGGTCCAGGACCTTCTGCGCGGGCCGGGCGTCGACGGCCCGGGCGACCTCCTTGCGCCATCGCCGGTCCTGCCCGAGGGACAGCACGTCGTTGGTCAGGTCGTACCGTTCCGCGACGTCGTCGAACATCGAGGCGACTTCGTGCGGCTGCTTGTCCAGGGATGCGCGGGTCACGGGCCCATTCTTGCAGCCCCGTCCCGGCCCGCCCCCGGCGGTGTCCCGGCCCGTCCGCGGACCGGTCAGCGCCGCCGGTACACCAGGCGGCCGCCCACCACCGTGACCACGCACGTGGCCGCGCCGTCCCGCACGAGGGCGTCGCGGTCGGGCACGTCGAACACCGCGAACCGCGCGGGTCTGCCCGCGCCGAGGCCCGGCAGCAGCACCAGGGGCACCGGGGAGAGCGCCGCGGGCCCGGGCAGTGCGGCCGGACGGCCCGCCCGGGCGAGCCCGGCCCTGCGCACCGCGTCCAGGGCCTCGCGGGTGCGCAGTTCGCCGGCGACCGCGACCGTTCCGTGCGCCAGCATGCGCTGGACTCCGCGGCGGGCGCTGGCGGCCCGCGCGGACGGGCCGGCACCGAGGAGCGCCCGCGCGCGCTCCCCGAACACCGGCTCGCTGCCGAGCCGGTCCGCCTCACGCGGGTCGGGGTGGTACGCCTGCTCCAGCAGTTCCGGCCCGTACGGGTTGAGCAGTCCGGGCGTCAGGATGCCGGGCCACCGCCGCAGCCGGGCGTCCGGATGACCGGCGGCCAGCCGTTCGTACGGGCCGACGGCGGCGATGTGCGCGCCCTCGACCAGAACGGCGGTCCCGGGCGAGGCGTCGGCGGTGTGAAGGGTCAGCACCGGGGCGTCAGTTGGCGGACAGGAGCTTCAGCTCCGGGTGGGCCGTACCGCCCTCGATGGCCGTGGAGGAGATGTGGGAGACCACGCGGTCGTCGACCGGGTCGTCCGCCGGGTCGTCGTGCACGACGAGGTGTTCGTACGTCGTCGAGCGCTGCGCCGGGACGCGGCCCGCCCTGCGGATCAGGTCGATGATCTCCATCCGGTTGGAGCGGTGCCTGGCGCCGGCGGAGGAGACCACGTTCTCCTCCAGCATGATCGATCCGAGGTCGTCCGCGCCGTAGTGCAGCGAGAGCTGGCCGACCTCCTTGCCGGTGGTCAGCCAGGAACCCTGGATGTGGGCGACGTTGTCCATGAACAGCCGGGCGATGGCGATCATCCGCAGGTACTCGAAGAGCGTGGCCTGCGTGCGGCCCTTCAGGTGGTTGTTCTCGGGCTGGTAGGTGTACGGGATGAACGCGCGGAAGCCGCCCGTGCGGTCCTGCACGTCCCGGATCATCCGCAGGTGCTCGATCCGCTCGGCGTTGGTCTCGCCGGTGCCCATCAGCATGGTGGACGTGGACTCGACACCGAGGGTGTGCGCGATCTCCATGATCTCCAGCCAGCGCTCACCGGACTCCTTCAGCGGAGCGATGGCCTTGCGCGGGCGCGCGGGCAGCAGTTCCGCGCCGGCACCGGCGAAGGAGTCGAGCCCGGCCGCGTGGATCCGGGTGATGGCCTCCTCGACCGACACCTTCGAGATCCGCGCCATGTGCTCGACCTCGCTCGCCCCCAGGCTGTGGATGACGAGCTGCGGGAACTCCTTCTTGATGGCGGAGAAGTGCTTCTCGTAGTACTCGACGCCGTAGTCCGGGTGGTGGCCGCCCTGGAACATGATCTGGGTGCCGCCGAGTTCGACGGTCTCCGCGCAGCGCCGCAGGATGTCGTCGAGGTCGCGGGTCCAGCCCTTCGCCCTGTCCTTGGGGGCCGCGTAGAAGGCGCAGAACTTGCACGCCGTGACGCACACGTTCGTGTAGTTGATGTTCCGCTCGATGATGTACGTCGCGATGTGCTCCGTACCGGCGTACCGGCGCCTGCGCACGGCGTCGGCGGCGGCACCCAGCGCGTGCAGCGGGGCGTCGCGGTAGAGGTCGAGGGCCTCCTCGGGAGTGATCCGCCCACCGGCGGCGGCACGGTCGAGGACGGTCTGAAGGTCGGCCTTCTCGGTCACCGGCGTCCCTTTCGCAGGGGTGTGGACGGACCGATCCAGCGTACGTCAGCCGTCCGTGGCGGCTGACGTCAGGCCGTGTACGCGCCGATCAGCAGTCCCACGAGGGCGCCGCCGATCAGGAACGGCCCGAACGGGACGGCGGTCTTGCGTCCCGCCTTCCGGGCGACGACCAGCGCGCCCCCGTACAGCGCCCCGGAGACGAACCCGGCGAGGGTGCCGAGCATCACCGTCGGCCAGCCGTACCAGCCGAGGACGGCTCCCGCGCCGAGCGCGAGCTTCACGTCGCCGAAGCCCATGCCGCCCGGATTGACGAGGAACAGCACGAAGTAGCCGGCGCCGAGCGCGAGGGAGCCCAGCAGGGCGGTGGTCCACTCCCCCGCGTGCTCCGGGAGGAGCGCGGTGAGGCCCAGCAGGATCAGGGCGGCCGCCGCGAACGGCAGGGTGAGCGGGTCGGGCAGCCGCTGCACCCGGACGTCGATCACCGCGAGCAGCACCCCGGCGGGGGCCAGCAGCAGCCAGACGCCCAGCTCGGGCCGGGTCCCGGTGGCGGCGGCGAGGGCGGCGCAGACCAGCGCGGTGACGACGACGGAGGCGGCGCCCGGACCGTAGGGCGGCCCCGCGCAGCGCCCGCACCGCGCACCGCCGAGCCATCCCCTCACCCCGTGCCCCGCCGGGCACGCCGTCCGCCAGGCCTCACCCGACGGCACGGAGAACCGGTAGGCCGCCCGGGGCAGCAGCGCGCCGGCCGCCGCGCCCCACAGCGCGGCGACGGCGACCAGCGAGACGTACGAGCCGTCGCTCATCCGGTCACCGGCGGGACGGTGGCGGGGCGGGGACGGTGGCGTCGCGGCATGGCGGGGGTCCTGGGGCGCGAGGGGAGCGGGATCTGCCGGGCCCTCAGATCCTAGGGACTTCCCGCGGCGTGAAGAAGGGCACCGGACCCGTCCCGGATCCGGTGCCCGTGCGAGCGCGGTGCCGTCAGTACAGCGTGGCGTGCAGGTGGCCGTCCACGGCGAGGCCCTGGGGCGAGACCGAGGCACCCACGCCCGCGGTGAGGCCGACGCCGCCGGCCTCCAGGTGGACGCCGAGGGCACCCGCCTCGGCGTGCACGCCGAGGTCGAAGGCGGCGCCCGCGCCCGCCCGGCCGCCGGCGACGGCGTCCAGGTCGGCCTCGGAGAGTTCGGCGGTGGGGAGGTGGGGGGCGAGGTGCATGGGCGCGTTTCCCTTCGGAGGACCGGATCACGTGGGGGGAGGTCCGATCAAAGCACGGGCGGGAAGGGGCGGCCGGCCTGGCCCACGGCGCGCGGGGCGGGACCGGCCCGGCGCGTTCACGACCCTGACACGACGGTCACCCGTCGGCCCCGGTCCTTCACGCGGAACGGCCCGGCACGGGCCCTTTCGCACGCCGTCCCCGGCGGTCGGGAGGGGTGGGCCGGGCAACCTGTGCAGATCCGCGGGAGGTTCCGGGAACGGTCCCGGAGAAGGATCCGGACGACGAGGCGGCGGGCGACTCCCCGATCTTCGACAGCCGGGCCTCCGGACGCCCGGAGGGCTTGCTGTCCGACTCGTACACGAGGTCGTCGCCGACCGGGGTGAGGAGGACCGTGTGGGCCTCCTGGTCGCAGACGCCGCGGTTGTTCTCCGCCCCGACGGAGGTGGTGACGAGCCGCTTCTCCGTCACCTGCTTCAGGGTGAGGACGTCGTCGCAGGTGCCGCCGAAGATGTCCGTGTGCCGCAGGGTGCCCACCTTCTCCCCCACCCCGGCCCGCTGGAGCGTCACCCGGAACGTGCCGAGCGGAAGGGCGACGGTGTCGCGGGAGGTGGCCTGCCCCTCCCAGGTGCCGAGGTAGCCGGCGGGGACGACGGGGGCCGGTGCCTGGGGGTCGGCGCCGTCGTCCGCACCCGCGCCGCCGCCGGTGGACGTGCCGGGCAGCCAGTCCAGGACGAACGCGGAACCGACGGTCACGGCGGCCAGGGCGCCCGCGACGGCGAGGGCGACCGTACAGCTCACCCGCCGGCCCCTGCCGCCGGCACCGGGCGAGGCCGTGGCCGCCACGGACACGGACAGCCTGCCGGGGCGGTGGGCACCGTCCGGGCCCTCGCCCGCGCCGGCCGGCCCGGCCGTGGGGCGGGGGGTGACGTACGGGTTCGCCTCCGGGCCGTTGCCCGGGGCGCCGGGCGCGTCGCGCGGTCCCGGGACCACGGTCCCGCTCCTCTCCTGCGGGCCCGGCATCACCGGCGGCGGCCCGAAGACCCCGCTCGCCACCCCCGCCGCGGGCGGCCCCGCGGCTCCCGTCCCCGGAGGCCCGCTCACCGACGGTCTGCTGAACCCGAGCGGCCCCGAAGCCGGCCCGTCCCCCGCCGCCTCCAGGTTCAGCAGCCGCACCGCGGCCCGGCTCACCTGTTCCACCAGCGGCCCCGGCAGCCAGCCGCCCGCGACCAGAGGCGCCGCGCCCCCGGGGGCGAGCCGCCGGGCCACCTCGGCGGGGGCCGGACGCGCCGACGGGTCCTTGTGCAGGCAGGCCTCGGCGACGTCGCGCACGTCACCGCCCAGCTCGCCGAGCTCCGGCGGCTCGTGGACGACCTTGTAGAGCAGGGCCGCCGAGGAGTCACCGGGGAAGGGCGGCCGGCCGGTCGCCGCGTACGCGAGGACCGCCCCGAGCGAGAAGACGTCCGCCGCGCCGGTAACGCCCTTGCCGAGGATCTGCTCGGGCGACATGTAGCCGGGGGAGCCGATCGAGACGCCGGTGGAGGTGAGGGAGGCGGTGCCGTCCATGGCGCGGGTGATGCCGAAGTCGATCAGCAGGGGGCCGTCGAGGGTGAGGAGGACGTTGGACGGCTTCACGTCCCTGTGCACCAGGCCGAGTTCGTGCACGGCCGTCAGGGCCTCGGCCAGACCCGCACCCAGGGTCCGTACGGAGTGGGCGGGCAGCGGGCCGGCGTCGGTGACGGCGGCCGCGAGCGAGGGGCCGGCCGCGTAGGCGGTGGCGACCCAGGGGACGCGGGCCTCGGGGTCGGCGTCGAGGACGGACGCCGTCCAGGCGCCACCGACCCGGCGGGCGGCGTCGACCTCGCGGCGGAAACGGGCGCGGAACTCCTCGTCCAGCGCGAAGTGCGGGTGCACGATCTTCACCGCCACGGTGCGGCCGCCGGCGCTGCGGCCCAGGTAGACGCGCCCCATGCCGCCGGACCCGAGCCGTCCGAGCAGCCGGTAGGGACCCACGACCGTGGGTTCGTCCACATCGAGCGGCCGCATGGCGCCACCCCTCCCCCGTCACGCCCGGATGCCGGAACCTTCCAGCAGGGTAGTGCGCGGGGCGGCCGGCCTCACGGCCGGAGGAGTTCCACCTCGACGTCCGCGGGGAAACCCGTCGTCGGCCCCACCCGGCGGGCGAACTCCGCGACCGCCGCGAGCTGCGGGGCGCCGAAGCTGAAGTCGAGGGTGGTGAAGTACTGGGCCAGGGTCCGCTCGTCGAAGGCCTCCCAGCGCGCCGCCTGCTCGGCGACCTTGTCGACCTCCTCCAGGGAGACGTTGCGGGACGTGAGGAAGGCCTCGTGCACCTTGCGGGTGATGACCGGCTCGCGCTCGGCGTAGTCGCGCCGGGCCGCCCAGACCGCGAAGACGAACGGCAGGCCCGTCCACTCCTTCCACAGCGCGCCCAGGTCGTGCACGTCCAGGCCGTAGCGGGGGCCGTCGACCATGTTGGCGCGCAGCGCCGCGTCCCCGATCAGGACGGCCGCGTCGGCCTCCTGCATCATCAGGCTCAGGTCGGGCGGGCAGGTGTAGTAGTCGGGCCGGACGCCGTACCGCTCGGCGAGGAGGAGCTGGGCGAGGCGCACGGAGGTGCGGGAGGTCGACCCGAGGGCGACCCGTGCGCCGTCCAGCCGGTCCAGCGGGACCTGCGAGACGATCACGCAGGACATCACCGGGCCGTCGCAGCCCACGGCGATGTCGGGGAAGGCGACGAGGCGGTCCGCGTGCTTGAGGTACTCGACCAGGGTGATGGGCCCGATGTCGAGGTCGCCCCGCACCAGCTTCTCGCTGAGCTTCTCGGGGGTGTCCTTCGTCAGCTCGAAGTCGAGGAGCGTGCCCGTTCTCGCGAGCCCCCAGTACAGGGGCAGGCAGTTCAGGAACTGGATGTGGCCGACGCGCGGCCGGGTGCGAGGATTGTCCACATCGTGAGGCTAGCCCTCACCCTCACCGGGAAACCCTTCACCCCCTTGTTCACCCTTGAACGAACCCCACGGGTGTGACGGAAGGGGCATGCAAACATTCGGGTGACGTGATCTTGACCTCTATTGCATCGGGCCCCCCGCGTGCTAGGCTCATCGCAAGTTGCAGTTTGGTTTCCCTTGCAGTACAGAGCCTGCGGAGCATGTGACCGCGGGCTCTCGTCGTTCTCAGACGGATGCAGTTGTGCGGAATTGGTCTTCACACTTGCTGGTTCTGGAGCAGGGCAACCCTTTGGGCCCAAGGAGGGCTTATGGCTACCGGAACCGTGAAGTGGTTCAACGCCGAAAAGGGCTTTGGTTTCATCGCCCAGGAAGGCGGCGGCCCCGACGTCTTCGTCCACTACTCCGCGATCAACGCGAGCGGCTTCCGCTCGCTCGAGGAGAACCAGCAGGTGTCCTTCGACGTCACGCAGGGCCCGAAGGGCCCGCAGGCGGAGAACGTCACCCCGGTCTGATCCTCCGATCCGGGAACGACTAGCAGTACCCAAGGAGCCCCGCGCCGTCAGGCGACGGGGCTCCTGCCTTTCCGGGGTCCGGCCGGCCGTCCGGTGAATGTCTCCGTACGCGCGCGTGCACGGCAGGTGACCGGCCGGCCGCGCCTCACCCGTCCGGCCCCCGTCGCGCTCCCGTATCCGCCCCGGTCCGCCCCGGCCCGCCCGGGACCGTGCCTGCCGCCGGTCCGGCCCGGCGGCGTCCCCGGCGTGTCGTTCACCCGGTCGCCGCACCCCGTGACCGGGGGCGGAGGACC
Organism: Streptomyces pilosus; assembly: GCF_014649835.1. GTDB lineage: Bacteria > Actinomycetota > Actinomycetes > Streptomycetales > Streptomycetaceae > Streptomyces > Streptomyces pilosus. The sequence goes on from NZ_BMTU01000005.1 coordinate 440,844, forward strand.
CCCGTGCGACGGGGCGGCCACGGCGCCGGCCGGGGCTGTCGGTGGCGGCGGATAGGGTCCCCGCCCATGACGCCCACCGACGCCCACCACACGGCCGCGACCCGCACCTTCTACGAGGCGGTGCGCCCGGCCGACACCGATCACGGCGAGACGACGCCGCAGGCCCTCCTCATCGCCCGCACACCCCGCTGAGCTACCCGTACAACTGCTCCACCTCCTGCGCGAAGTCGCGCAGGATCGCCTCCCGGCGCAGCTTCATCGACGGGGTCAGATGGCCCGCCTCCTCGGTGAAGTCCGCCGGGAGGACGGTGAAGCGGCGGATGGACTCCGGGCGGGAGAGCATCCTGTTGGCCTCGTCGACGGCGCGCTGGACGATCGCCAGCAGTTCCCCGTCGTCGGCGACGAGCTCCGGCGGGACCGGGTGCCTGCCGTTCATGCGGCGCCAGTGGGCGATGCCGTCGGGGTCGAGGGTGACCAGGGCGGAGACGTAGGGGCGGTTGTCGCCGACCACCATCACCTGGGAGATCAGGGGGTGGGAGCGGAGCCAGTTCTCCAGCGGGGCGGGGGCGACGCTCTTGCCGCCGGCGGTGATGATCAGCTCCTTCTTGCGGCCGGTGATGGTGAGGTAGCCCTCGTCGTCCAGTTCGCCGATGTCGCCCGTGGGGAGCCAGCCGTCGGGTGCGGCCGGGACGACGCCGCCCGCCTGGGGGTCCCAGTAGCCGCGCAGCACGTGCCCGCCGGCGAGCAGGATCTCGCCGTCGGCCGCGATGCGGATCCGCGTGCCGGGCAGCGGCCACCCCACCGTGCCCAGGCGGGGCTTGAGCGGGGGCGTCACCGTGGAGGCCCCGGTGGTCTCCGTCAGGCCGTACCCCTCGAAGATCTCGATCCCGGCGCCGGCGTAGAAGGCGCCGAGGCGGCGCCCGAGCGGGGAACCGCCGCAGATGGCGTAACGGACCCTGCCGCCCATGGCGTTGCGGATCCTGCGGTAGATCAGCGGGTCGTAGAGGGCGCGGGCCGCCTTCAGGGAGCGGGACGGGCCGGGGCCCGTCCCGGCCTGCCGCTCCTCGAGGGCCTCGCCGTAGCGGCGGGCCACCGACACCGCGCGGTCGAAGGTCGCGGCCCGTCCGCCCGACTCGGCCTTCGCGCGGGCCGAGTTGAAGACCTTCTCCAGCATGTACGGGATGGTCAGCAGGCAGGTCGGCCGGAAGCTCGCCAGGTCCGGCAGCAGGTCCTCGGCGGCCAGGCTCGGCGCGTGGCCGAGGCGGACCCGGGCGCGCACGCAGGCGACGGCGACCATCCGGCCGAAGACGTGCGACATGGGCAGGAAGAGCAGCACGGATGCCTCTTCGCCGGTCCGGGCCCTGAAGACGGGGTAGAGCAGCTCGATGGCGTTGTCCACCCCGGCGAAGAAGTTGCCGTGGGTGAGGGCGCAGCCCTTGGGGCGTCCGGTCGTGCCCGAGGTGTAGACGAGGGTGGCGAGGGTGTCGGGGACCAGCATGCCCCGGCGCACCTCGACCTCGGCGTCGGGCAGGTGCGCGCCCGCGTCCGCCAGGGCGTCGACGTGCCCCTTGTCCATGGTCCACACCCGTCGCAGGTCGGGCAGGTGGGGGAGTTCCGGGCCGAGGGCGGCGGCCTGGCCGCTGGTCTCCGTGATCAGCGCGACCGCGCCGGAGTCGTGCAGGATCCAGCGGACCTGGAAGACGGACGAGGTGGGGTAGACGGGGACGGTGACCAGTCCGGCCGCCCAGGCGGCGAAGTCGAGGACCGTCCACTCGTAGACGGTGCGGGCCATGACGGCGATCCGGTCCCCCGGTGTCAGCCCTTCGGCGATCAGGCCCTTGGCGACGGCCAGGACCTCGGCGGCGAACGCCTCCGCCGTCACGTCCCGCCAGCCGCCGTCGGCCGTCTTCCGGCTCAGGACCACCGCGTCCGGTGCCGCCGCCGCGTTGTCGAACGGCAGGTCGGCGAGCGAGCCGTGCCGCACCGGTGGGGCGAAGGGCGCCACGGACGCCTCCCGGACGGCTCCGTCCAGCCGCCGGATCTCGGGCTCGACCAGGACGGGCGCTCCGTAGACGTCGTCGTCGAGAGCGGTGGAGGAATGCGCGGGGGACACGGGCGGCTCCTGGGGCGTGCAGTGCGACTGCTCGGTGCCCCGACGTACGTGCCTCGCACGCCGAGGCGCTCATCGGTGGCTGCCGGCGAGGGGACGGGCACCGGTCGGTGCCGGGATCGTACGGCGGTGACGTGGGGAGTCTGTGCGGGTACGGGGGTGGTCCCGGGCCGGGCGTGTGCAAGGTCGGGCCGCGTGGGGGTCACCCGCGTACGGCCCCGTCCGGTCACGGGCGTTCCAGGATCGCCGTCACCCCCTGCCCGCCGGCCGCGCAGACGGAGATCAGGCCCCGGCCGGGGGCGTCCCGCTCGGCGAGGAGGGCGGCCAGGGTCGCCACGATGCGGGCGCCCGTGGCGGCGAAGGGGTGACCGGTGGCCAGTGAGGACCCGGCCACGTTCAGGCGGGCGCGGTCGACGGGCGCCAGGCCCCGCTTCTCCCAGGCGGCGAGCGTGGCCAGCACCTGGGAGGCGAACGCCTCGTGCACCTCGACCAGGTCGAAGTCCGCCATGCCGAGGCCGGCCCGCTCCAGCATGCGCGGGACCGCGTACGCGGGCGCCATCAGCAGGCCGTCCTCGCCGTCGGTCACGTCCCCGTGCACGAAGTCCACGGCGGCCGTCTCGTGGGCGGTGAGGTAGGCGAGCGGCTCCACGCCCCGTTCCCGCGCCCACTCCTCGCTCGCCAGCAGGACGAGGGCGGCGCCGTCGGTGAGCGGGGTGGAATTGCCCGCCGTCATGGTCGCGCCGGGCCGGTCGAGGCCGAACACGGGCTTCAGCGCGGCGAGTTTCTCCACCGTGGAGCCGGGGCGCAGGTTCTGGTCGCGGTCCAGGCCCCGGAACGGCACCACCAGGTCCTCCAGCAGGCCGCGTTCGTACGCCGCCGCCAGCCGCTGATGGCTGGCCGCCGCCAGTTCGTCCTGGGCCTCGCGGGTGATGCCCCAGGCGCGGGCGGTGACCGCCGCGTGCTCGCCCATGGACAGACCGGTGCGCGGCTCGGCGTTGCGCGGGATGTCGGGCACGAGGTGCCCGGGGCGCACCTTCGCCAGCGCCTTGAGGCGGGCAGCGAGGGACCTGGCGCGGCGCGCCTCCAGCAGCACCGTGCGCAGGTCGTCGTTGACCCCGAGGGGTGCGTCGCTCGCGGTGTCGGCGCCGCCCGCGATCGCGGCCTCGGTCTGGCCGAGGGCGATCTTGTTGGCGGCGGCGACGACCGCCTGGAGGCCGGTGCCGCAGGCCTGCTGGATGTCGTAGGCGGGGGTGCGGGCGTCGAGCCGGGAGCCGAGGACGGTCTCCCGGGCGAGGTTGAAGTCACGGCTGTGCTTGAGGACCGCCCCGGCGACGAACTCCCCGACCGCACCGGGCGCGTCGAGTCCGTACCGCTCGACCAGGCCGTCCAGTGCGGCGGTGAGCATCTCCCGGTTGGAGGCGGTGGCGTAGGGGCCGTCCGACCGGGCGAAGGGGACACGGCTGCCGCCGATGACCGCGACGCGCCGGACGGCGGTCGGCTTCAGGGTGCTCATCTCGACCTGCTCCTCACCGGTGACATAGGATTACCTCCGGTAACCTTACTCCAGAGTAAGGCCGCTGGGAGCCCGCAGGACAAGGACCGCACCAAGGACCGCACCGCACGGAGGAGTCGCTCATGGCCGACCGCTATCTGAGCTTCACGGGCACCCCGCCCGGCCGCTTCCTGACGCGCCGCCTCGGCCTCCCCCGGCCCGCGCCGCTGCGCCGCTGGTCGGCAGAGCGGCCGTCCCTGGACGGCGGTCTGCTCCACCTCACGGCCGGGAAGTCCGGGCTCGGCCTCGCCCCCGTGCTCGCCCGCACCGGGCTCCACCCCGACGACACCACCGGCCGGCCCGCCGCGGTGGTCCTGGACGCGAGCGGGGTGCGCGACGTCGAAGGGCTCACCGAGGTGCACGCCGCGCTGCACCCCGTCCTGCGGTCGGTCGCCGAGAGCGGCCGGATCGTGGTGCTCGGCGCCCCCCTCGACCCCGCCGACCACCACCAGGCCGCCGCCCAGCAGGCGCTGGAGGGCCTCACCCGCTCCCTCGGCAAGGAGACCGGCGGGGGCAGGACCGTGAACCTGGTCCGCCTCACCGACGCCGACGCCGCCGAATCCACCCTCCGCTTCCTGCTCTCCCCCAAGTCCGCCTACGTCAGCGGCCAGGTGATCACGACCGGCGCGCACGAACCCGCCGCCCCGCACGCCGCCGAACGCCCCCTCGCCGGCCGCACCGCCCTGGTCACCGGCGCCGCGCGCGGCATCGGCGAGGCGGTCGCCGAGACCCTGGCCCGGGACGGCGCCCGGGTGGTCGTCCTCGACGTGCCGCAGGCGGAACAGGACGCCCGGCGCGTCGCCGAACGGCTCGACGGCATCGCGCTCCCCCTCGACATCACCGCCGCCGACGCGGGCGCCCGGATCGCCGGCGCCCTCCCCGACGGCATCGACGTGCTCGTCCACAACGCGGGCGTCACCCGCGACCGCCGGCTGGTCAACATGCCCGCCGAACGCTGGACCTCGGTCCTGGAGGTCAATCTGGCGAGCGTGCTGCGCACCACCGACGCGCTGCTCGCCGCCGGGGCCCTGAAGCGCGGCGGGCGGATCGTGGCGACGGCCTCCATCGCGGGCATCGCCGGGAACGCCGGGCAGACCAACTACGGGGCGTCCAAGGCCGGCATCACCGGCCTGGTCCGCACCCTCGCACCGCACGCGCACGCCGCGCACGGCGTGACGGTGAACGCGGTGGCGCCCGGTTTCATCGAGACGAGGATGACGGCCGCCGTCCCGCTGTTCATCCGTGAGGTGGGACGCCGGATGAACTCCCTCGCGCAGGGCGGACTCCCCGTCGACGTCGCCGAGACCACCGCCTGGCTCGCCCACCCCGCCTCCGGCGCGGTCAACGGGCAGGTCGTACGGGTCTGCGGCCAGAGCCTGCTGGGGGCGTGAGCACCCCATGACGTCCACGCCCCCGCCCACCACGCTCGAACTCTCCGGGCCTCCCGCCCTCGCGCCGCTCCTCACCCGGGGCGCCCTCCTGTCACCCCTCAAGCGGCCGCGCCCCGGCGCCGCCCACCCCCGCGCCCGGCTCGCGCTGACCGGCCTGACTGCCGACCCCGGCCGGCTCGCCGCCTACGAGCGGGTGTGCGGCTTCCCCACCGGCGCGGACGTGCTGCCGGTGACGTACCCGCACGTGCTGGGCTTCCCGCTCGCCATGCGGCTGATGAGCGCACGGGACTTCCCGCTGCCGCTGCTGGGCCTCGTCCACACGTCGATCCGGATCACCCGGCACCGCGCGACACCCTCCGCCGGCGCCTACGACCTGACGGTGCACGTCGACGGCCTGGTCCCGCACCGGCGCGGCACGGAGGCCGCCGTGATCACCGCGCTGCGGTCCGGCGGGGAGCCGGTGTGGGAGTCACGGAGCACCTATCTGGCCCGGCACCGGGTTCCCGCGGGACGTCCCGGGGACCCGGCCGTCCCGGCCGGGGCACCGCGGGAGGCCACTCCCCTGCCCGCGCTCGCCGAGTGGCGGCTGGCCGGTGACCTCGGCCGGCGCTACGGGGCCGCCTCCGGCGACCGCAACCCCATCCACCTGTACCCGTTCACCGCCCGCCTGTTCGGCTTCCCCCGCGCCCTCGCGCACGGCATGTGGACCGTCGCCCGCTGCCTCGCCGCCCACGGCGCCCCGGACGCGGCGGAGATCCGGGCGGACTTCCGCAAGCCCGTGCTGCTGCCGGGCACGGTGACGTACGGGGCGCGGGACGGACGCTTCGAACTGCGCGGGCCCGGCGACCGCGTTCACCTCACCGGCGAGGTCCGCCCGGCCTGAACCCCGGGGGCGTCGCCGTCCTCGGGCGGCGACCAGTGGCGGCCCGCCATCAGGTCGCCGAGCCCCGCCCAGGCGAAGTTCATCAGGGTGGCCGCCGACTGCCGGGCGGTGACGCCGGACGTGGCGTTGGCCCAGTCGGCGAGCGACTCGGCGGCTCCGACCAGGGCCTCCGCGAGCCCGGAGACCTCACGCTCGGGGAAGTCGGGGTCCCGGTGGGCCTCACGGGCGGCGGCGAGGATGAGCTGCGTCACGAACGCCACGATCTCCGCGCGCATCGCGGCGACCTCGCCGGCGAACACCTCGCCGTGCGTCCGCGCCTGAAGGTGCAGCACCGCCCAGCCGTCGGGGTGCCGGGCGGTGTGCGTGAAGAACGCCGTGAGGCCCGACCAGAGCTGGCGGTCCGCCGGCAGCTCCGGCCGGGCGCCCGCGCGGACCGCCTCGGTGAGGGCCCGCGCCTCCCGCCGGATGCACGCGGTGAACAGGTCCTCCTTGGAGTTCAGGTACAGATACACCAACGGCTTGGACACGCCCGCCAGTTCGGCGATCTCGTCCATCGAGGCCGCCATGTACCCACGCTGTCCGAAGGTCCGTACGGCTGCGTCCAGCATCTGCTGTTCACGGACCGCACGCGGCATCCGCTTCGTCTTCACGGCACCCATGGGACAACAGAGTACGGTCCTCCGCTACCGCGGGTCGTGGCCGCCGTCGTCCGCCCGCCCCACCAGGTCGCCGAGGGCCGGCCGGTCGCCCGCCGTCAGCCGCGGCAGCAGCTGCGCGGTGAACAGGGTGGACAGCGCCGAGGTGTCGGTGCCGCCGTCGGTGCGCACCACCACCGGCCGCGGGGCCTTCCCCGCGAGTCCGGCACCCACCTCCAGGCGGCGGCGGGCCAGCTCGTACTGGAGCACCGCGCGGTTGTCCCGGTAGGCCTTGGACAGCGCGCGCTGGGCGCGGGCCTCGTTCTCGGCGGCGATGAGTCCGCTGCGGCCGCGCGTCTCGATCTCGAACCGCACCCGCTGGGCCTCGGTCTCCTGCCGCTCCAGCAGCTGCGCGACCTCCTCACGGGCCCGGTTCAGCGCGGCCTTCACCTCGACGATCCGGGCGTCGCGCACCTTCTTGGCCCGCTCGATGTCCATGCCGAGACTGTCGATGCGCCGCTTGCGGGTCAGGCCCCACTCCTGCTCGTAGGCGGTGCGCTCCTTGGCGATCCGCTCCCGGGTGGCCAGGTGCTGCTGGTACTGCGTCGGCAGCTGCACGTCGGGGATGTTGCAGCCGGTGATGCGCACGCCGTAGCCGGACAGCTGCCGGTTGAGCAGCTCCTGCATGTCGGCCACGTCCGAGCCGCGCAGGTCGTACGCGCGCTCGGTGCGCATCTGCCGGGCCCGCTGCCGGATCGCGTCCTGCACGGCGCTGGAGAGCACCAGGTCGAAGTTGCCGGCACCGATGGTGCGGACGAACAGCACGGCGTCGGTGATACGGAACTTCAGGAAGAACTCGATCGAGCGCAGCGGCACGTTCTCCCGCGTGGGGCAGGCCATGACCGGCGCCGAGTACGGGATCTCGGTGGCCGTGTCGACGACGAAGTCGACCCGCGACCAGGGGTGCCACAGGTAGTGCCGGCCGGCGTCGAGCGTGCGGGTCACCGCGCCGTAGCGGGTCAGCACCCCGTGGGTGCCCTGCTCGATCTCGACGATCGACGAACGCCACCACCACAGGGCGCCGATCAGCAGCAGCACCGCGCCGCCCGCGTAGGCCAGGCCGGCGAACGCGCCGCGGGCGAGGCCGGCGGCCCCGCCCGAGCCGGTCCCCGCGAGCGTCAGCATCGCGCCCGTCAGCAGGGCGTAGGCGCCGAGCCACAGCGGCAGCATCCACCACAGCCGCTGCCGGTGACGCGGGATGATCACGGGGATCAGGGTGTCGGCCTCGCCGCCGCGCAGCAGCCGGGCGATGTCGCTCCAGGGGGCGACGGCCTCGGAGATGACCGAACGGCGGTGGAAACGGGTGGAGCTCACTGCTGGGCCTCCTCGGTGGACTCGGTCACGACCGCGGCCGCGGGGACCCCGGGCTTCTCGCCCGTCTCCGCGCTTCCGGGCATCCGCGGCACCGTCGGCCGCTCGGCCGCCAGCAGCGCGCCGATCTCCTCCTCACGGGAGGCGATCCGCTCCGACACCTCCGTCAGCCGGCCCCGTACGGCGTCCATGTCCGCCTCGCTGAACAGCTCGGCCCCACGCTCGCCGACGAGTTCCCGGGCCAGTTCGAGGAAGTCGATGCCGGCCGCGCCGGTGCCGTCCACGCCGCCGACGCGCACCAGCCGGGGCAGGTGGTCGGCGACCTGCTCCAGGGTGTCGAGCACCTGCTGCTGGTAGCGGTACTCCAGGATCTCCGGGGCCTGCGCGGCGGTCACCGCTCGGATGTCGAGCGCCTGAGCTTCCAGCAGCGCCGCGTTGGCCTTGGCCTCCGACTCGGCCTGCACGTACCGCTGGCGGGCCAGCGCCTCGGCGCGGTTGGTCTCGCGCTCCACGGCGGTGTCCATCTGCGCCTGGTACTGGGCGATGTCCGCCTGGATCGCGGAGAGCGTCTCCTGGCTGGAGGCGAGCTCGCGGCTCAGGTCGCCCTCGTCCTGCTCCTTGCGGAGCTGGAGCGCGTACTCGTGGGTGTACGCCTCCTTGGCCATGCGCACCATCTCGGGGGCGGCCAGGTCCATGCGGTAGCGCCGGTCCGACGGCTCGGCGTGGGTGATGTTGGCGTTGGTCAGTTCCACGGCGGGACGGAACTGCTGGTTGAGCTGCTCCAGCAGGCGGCCGCTGTCCTCCCCGACCATGTCGTAGATCCCGGCCGCCTCCTGCTCGTAGATGAGGCTGCGGATGGTCTCGCTGACGGCGTTGCCGAGCTTCTCCTCGAAGCCGCGCACGGCCCCGAGGGTGTAGACGAACTCGACCGGGTCGCTGATCCGGAACTGGATGAACAGGTCGATGGACGCCTTCACCCCGCCCTTGGTCGGGGCCTCGCGCACCGGCGCGTTGAACGGGTACTCACGGGTGGTGTTGACGATGTACGACACCCGCTTCCACGGGCTCAGCAGGGTCACCCGGCCGGGCCCGACGACCTTCTCCAGCTTGCCGAACCGGGTGATCATCGCCTGGCAGCCGTCCGGCACCATGACCAGGCCCTGCCGCCACCACACGAACGCCACGGCGGCGACCGCGACGACCCAGTAGTGCAGTCCGAACAGCGGGTTCGTGAGCCCGTCGCCACCGGTCGCCGACACCACCGAGGTACCCACGACACCGATCACCGGCAGCGACAGCACCGGCAGCATGGACAGCAGGGAGCGGCCCCTCGGCATCACCATGGGGCAGATGGCGTGCACCACCTCGCCGTTCTCACGCAGCTGCTCGCTGCGGCCGAGCGCCTCCCCGGCCTCGTCCAGCGGCACCGTCTTCTGCCGCATGACGGTGTCGACGGAACTGCCGTCCTGCTCCCGGGCCGCCGGGAAGTCGGCGGGATCCATACCCTCGCCCTCCACGGCCCGGTGCCCGTCCTGCTCACCGCCGGAGCGTCCGCCGCCCACGCGGCGGCGCAGCTCTTCCTGGGCCGCCGCGCGCGGATCGGTGCCGGAGGCGACCGCCCCGGCGACATTGCGTAGGCCCTGCGCCCGCGTCCGTGCCACGGGTTCCCCCTTCGCGTGTGGTGCTGATCCCTGCCGGATCACCCCTGTGACTGATGTGATTGCTGTGATTGCACACCACGGCACGGGCAGCGGTCAGGGGCGCTTCCCAGCAACGGTCACCTGCCGGTGGTTGCCGGGAAACGCCCCTTCGCCGGTTCTCCGGGAGCCGTCAGGCCGCCGCGGGCACCCGCCGCGACTCGTCGGCGGGGGTCTCCCCGGCGGGGGTCTCGTCGACCGGGGAGGCGTGGACGGAGTCGTACGCCGTGCGGTCCAGCAGCCCTTCACGGGCGGAGACGATCACCGGGATCAGGGCTTGCCCGGCGACGTTGGTCGCCGTGCGGATCATGTCCACGATCGGGTCGATGGCCAGCAGCAGACCGACGCCCTCCATGGGCAGGCCCAGGGTGGAGAGGGTGAGGGTCAGCATGACGGTGGCGCCGGTGAGGCCGGCCGTGGCGGCGGAGCCCACGACCGAGACGAACGCGATCAGCAGGTAGTCGCCGACGCCCAGCTGGATGCCGAAGATCTGCGCGACGAAGATCGCGGCGATGGCCGGGTAGATCGCGGCGCAGCCGTCCATCTTGGTCGTCGCCCCGAACGGGACCGCGAAGGAGGCGTACTCCTTCGGCACGCCGAGGCGCTCGGTGACCTTCTGCGTCAGCGGCATGGTGCCGACGGACGAGCGGGAGACGAAGGCGAGCTGGATCGCGGGCCAGGCGCCCTTGAAGAACTGCACCGGGCTGACCTTGCCGACGGTCGCCAGCAGCGCCGGGTAGACACCGAAGAGGACGAGGAGGCAGCCGACGTAGACGTCGGCGGTGAAGGTGGCGTACTTGCCGATGAGGTCCCAGCCGTAGGTGGCGATGGCGTTGCCGATGAGGCCCACCGTGCCGAGCGGGGCGAGGCGGATGACCCACCACAGGGCCTTCTGGAGGAGTTCGAGGACGGACTCGCTCAGGGTGAGGATCGGCTGGGCCTTCTCGCCGAGCTGGAGGGCGGCGACACCGGCGACGGCGGCCATGAAGACGATCTGGAGGACGTTCAGCTGGGTGAACGGCGTGATGACGTCGGTCGGCACGATGCCGGTGAGGAAGTCGATCCAGGAGCCCGTCTTCTCCGGCGCCGCACCGTCCGCCGGGGTGAGGCCGGTGCCCGCGCCGGGGTTGGTGACCAGGCCGATGACCAGGCCGATCGCCACCGCGATCAGTGACGTGATCATGAACCAGAGGAGGGTGCGCGAGGCCAGCCGGGCCGCGTTGTTCACCTTCCGCAGGTTGGTGATGGAGACCAGGATCGCGAAGAAGACCAGCGGGGCGACGGCGAGCTTCAGCAGGCCGACGAAAGTGCCGCCGACCTTCTCCAGGGTGGTGACCAGCCAGGAGACGTCCTGGCTGCGGGCGAGCCAGCCGAGCAGGACGCCCAGGACGAGGCCGGCGAGTATCTGGGCCCAGAAGGGCGCGCGCAGGGGCAGCTTGGACTGCGTGTTCGTGGACACGGAGATGCTCCGGTAAGGGGACGCGTGGGGAAATGTGACGGGACTCGGGGCGTGGTGCGGCGTCAGTGACGACAGTTCGCGGAGGCGACCCGGCAGAGGTCCACGTGCAGGCGCGCCACCAGCGGAACACTCCGGGGCGTGGGGAACACGGCTGCTGACTTCACCAGAGGACCGTAACACCTGAACTTTGAGATCCTCAAAGCCTTGCTTTGGCAGGCGGGAGCACGAAACCGTCCGTACAACGCAAAGCGCCCCGGATTTCCAGGGGATTCTGGAACCCGGGGCGCCGGCGTGCGGTGCGCGGCTGTGACGGACGTTACGAGGTCTGGCCCTGCGCCTGGCCCTGCTGGGCGCGGGCGGAGTCGTCGGCCGCGTCCTCCTGGTTGCGGTCGGCCTCCAGCTTGGCCTTGGCCCGGTCCACCCGCCGCACGATGCCCTCGGAGGCCCGGTCCCGCTCCTTGCGGAGCACGACGAGGCTGATCGGGGCGGAGATCAGCATGGCGAGCAGGATGATCCACAGGCCGTTGGAGTCGCCGAGGCCGCGCGGGGCGAGGCCGGAGTAGACGAGACCCCAGACGACCACGAGGCAGCCCGCGAAGATCCCGAGGCGCATCAGCGTGTAGCGGAGCATCTCATCCACTTCTTCCCTGCGTACGGTCAGAACGCCCCAAAGGGACGGAGTCCAGTGAAGCACGGCCGGACGTCGATCTTTCAGCGGGGTGGGGGCCTCAGGCGAGCGGCAGCAGCAGGACGACGTCGTCCCGGTCGTCACCGGGGGCCACGCGGATGGCGCCGGGGACCCGGCCGACCTCCTTGTAGCCGCAGGAGGCGTAGAAGTGCTCCAGGCCGAGACCGCCGCGGCAGGTGAGCCGGATCGCCTCGACGCCGTCGAGGGTGCGGGCGGCCTCCTCGGCGGCGGCGAGCAGGTCACGGCCGTAGCCCTTGCCCTGGTGGCGGGGGTGGACCATCACCGTGTAGAGCCAGATCCAGTGGGTCATCAGGCGGTGGGTGTTGAGGGTGAGGAACGCCGTGGCGGCCACCCGCCCCTGCTCGTCGTGGCCGACGAGCAGCCGGGAGCGCTCCTCGGCCATCGCCACCAGCTGCCGCACCAGCCCGGGCCGGATCTCGTCCGTCGTCACGGGTGGCACGAAGCCGACCGCCCCGCCCGCGTTGGTGACGTCCGCCCACAGGTCGAGGATGCCGTCACGGAGCTCGGGGGTGACCACGGGATCGAAGGTGAAGGTAAGGGGCATGAAGCGATAGTAGCCATTACCCCTGAGGTCCCGCACCGGCTTTCGCCCCCGAGCGACGGGCCCTTCAGACGCGCATCGGCTGCGGCGCGTCCCGGCGCGCCGGGTCGGGACCGTCGTACTCCCGGATGATCTCGTACCGCGTGTTCCGCTCCACCGGCCGGAACCCGGCGTCCCTGATCAGGTCCAGCAGGTCCTCGCGCGTCAGCTTGTTCGGCGTACCGAAGTTGTCCGCGTCGTGCGTGATCTTGTACTCGACGACCGAGCCGTCCATGTCGTCCGCACCGTGCTGCAGGGCGAGCTGCGCCGTCTGCACGCCGTGCATCACCCAGAACACCTTGACGTGGGGCACGTTGTCGAACAGCAGCCGCGACACCGCGAACGTCTTCAGCGCCTCCGCGCCGGTCGCCATCTGGGTGCGCGCCTGGAGGCGGTTGCGCACCTTGCCGTCCTTCATGTCCACGAAGTCGTGCTGGTAGCGCAGCGGGATGAAGACCTGGAAGCCGCCGGTCTCGTCCTGGAGTTCACGCAGCCGCAGCACGTGGTCCACCCGGTGGCGGGGCTCCTCGATGTGCCCGTACAGCATGGTGCTCGGGGTCCTGAGCCCCTTCTCGTGCGCCAGGCGGTGGATGCGCGACCAGTCCTCCCAGTGGGTGCGGTGGTCGACGATGTGCTGCCGCACCTCCCAGTCGAAGATCTCCGCGCCGCCGCCGGTGAGGGACTCCAGACCGGCGTCGATCAGCTCGTCGAGGATCTCCGAGGCGGACAGGCCGGAGATGGTCTCGAAGTGGTGGATCTCGGTGGCGGTGAACGCCTTGAGCGAGACGTCCGGCAGCGCGGCCTTCAACTCCCGCAGCGAGCGCGGGTAGTAGCGCCACGGCAGGTTGGGGTGAAGTCCGTTGACGATGTGCAGCTCGGTGAGGTTCTCCGACTCCATCGCCTTGGCGAGCTTCACCGCCTCCTCGATGCGCATCGTGTAGGCGTCCTTCTCCCCCGGCTTGCGCTGGAAGGAGCAGTAGGCGCAGGAGGCGGTGCACACGTTGGTCATGTTGAGGTGACGGTTGACGTTGAAGTGCACGACGTCGCCGTTCTTGCGCGTGCGCACCTGGTGCGCCAGCCCGCCCAGCCAGGCCAGGTCGTCCGACTCGTACAGCGCGATGCCGTCCTCACGGGTCAGGCGTTCGCCCGCCCCGACCTTCTCCTCCAGCTCGCGCTTGAGCCCGACGTCCATGCCGTCCCTCTTTCCCTCGACTCGCGACCTCTTCAGACAGGCCGCGTCAACCGTACTCCCCCGCCTTCGGGGCGGGAGGACCCCCGGACGGCGCTCCGCGCCTCCCTCACTGCGCCTCTTCGGGCAGCTCACCGACGCGGTTCTCCCACTTGGTGGAGAGCACGATCGTCGTCCGGGTCCGGGAGACGCCCTTGGTGCCGGACAGCCGGCGGATGATCTTCTCCAGGCCGTCCACGTCGCTCGCCCGCACCTTGAGCATGAAGGAGTCGTCGCCGGCGATGAACCAGCAGTCCTCGATCTCCCCGAGGTCCTTCAGCCGCTGCGCCACGTCCTCGTGGTCGGCGGCGTCGGAGAGCGAGATGCCGATCAGCGCGGTGACGCCGAGGCCGAGCGAGGCGGAGTCCACGGTGGCGCGGTAGCCGGTGATGACACCGGCCGCCTCCAGCCGGTTGATGCGGTCGGTGACGCTGGGTCCCGACAGGCCGACGAGGCGCCCCAGCTCCGCGTAGGAGGCCCGGCCGTTCTCCCTCAGGGCCTGGATGAGCTGCCTGTCCACCGCGTCCATTCGAATCGAGCCTTCCACTGAAGAGGTACGAACGTGTCTGAAGAGGGTGGTGCTGAGAAGGTGGTGCGTGCCGTGCTGCCGTGACCGCCGGTGTCAGTCGGTGCGGGATCCGCCGCCGAGTTCGCCCTTCCAGCGGCGGTAGAGCCCGTGCTCCACGCCCGCCGCGTCGAGTACGCGGCCGGCGACGAAGTCCACCAGGTCCTGGATGTGCGTCGCGCCCGCGTAGAAGGCCGGTGAGGCGGGCACCACGGCGGCGCCCGCGTCGTCCAGGGTCACCAGGTGCCGCAGGGTCTGGCCGTTCAGCGGGGTCTCCCGCACGGCCACGATCAGCCTGCGTCCCTCTTTCAGGGTCACGCTCGCCGCCCGTTGCAGCAGGTCCTTGGAGAGGCCGAGCGCCACCCCGGCCACACAGGCCGTGGAGGCGGGCACGACGATCATGCCCTTGCTCGGATACGACCCCGAGGACGGCCCGGCCGCGAGGTCACCGGCGGCCCAGTGCCGTACGCCGTCGAGGTCGACGGTGAACGTGTCCGGCTTGCCGTCCGCACCCCGGGACAGCCATTCCCGCAGGTCGTCGCGCCAATGGGCGTCACGGTAGGAGAGGCCGGTCTCGTCGAGCAGGGTGAGCCGCGAGGCCCGGCTGACGACGAGGTCGACGCTCTCACCGGCGGCGAGCAGCGCCCGCAGCACGGAGGCGGCATACGGGGTGCCGGAGGCACCGGAGACCCCTACGATCCAAGGCGTACGCCGCGTCTCTCCTGGCTTGACTGGGTTCACGACACCGAGCCTATCGGGAGTCGGAGGGTGGGAACCGGGCAAGGGGGGCCGGGCGTTCTTACCGGAGAAGGGACCGACGGCGGGGGGTGGACGATGTCGGGTTCGCGTCCGCAGTGGTCGCGGGGCGACCGGGTCGGGACCGCGGCCAAGCTGATGGTGGGCTGGGTGGCCCTGCTGTGGCTCCTCGAAGTGATCGACACGGTCACCGGGCACGCCCTGGACGACCACGGCATCGTGCCGCGCGTCCCGTCCGAGCTGGCCGACGTCCTCCCGGCCGCCTTCCTGCACTTCGGCTTCGCCCACGTGGCCGCCAACAGCGTGCCGCTGCTGGTGCTGGGCTTCCTGGCGGCGCTCGGGGGCATACGCCGGTTCCTGGCCGTCTGCGCCCTGATCGTGGTGGCCGACGGTCTCGGGGTGTGGCTCGTCTCCCCGGCGGACAGCAACACCGCGGGCGCCTCCGGTCTGATCTTCGGCCTCTTCGGCTTCCTGCTGGTCAGCGGCTTCGTCGAGCGCCGCCCCCTGGGGGTGGTCGTGGGGGTGCTGATCGCCGCGGTCTGGGGCGGCTCGATCCTGGCGGGCCTCGCCCCGACCCAGTCCGGCGTCAGCTGGCAGGGGCACCTGATCGGCCTGGTGGCGGGTGTCACGGCGGCGTTCCTGTTCCGCCGCGCACCCGAGCACCGGCACCTGCCGGCCTGACGCCCCGCCCCTGCCCCCGCTCCCGGCCCGCGCCGCCTGGACGGTCAGCCCGCGCTGCCTAGACGGTCAGCCCGCGCACCAGCAGGTCCAGCAGCGCGCAGACGAACAGCGCGATGCCGATGAAGCCGTTGACGCTGAAGAACGCCCGGTTCAGGCGGGTCAGGTCGGTGGGGCGGACGATGGTGTGCTCGTAGACGAACGCACCGGCGACGATCAGCAGGCCCAGCCAGAAGAAGGCACCGGCGTCGGTGAGGACGGCGTACCAGGCGAACAGGGCCGTGGTCACGGCGTGGCAGATCCGGGCGCCCCACACCGCGGCCGGGATGCCGAAGCGGGCCGGCACGGACTTCACGCCGATCTCGCGGTCGGTCTCGACGTCCTGGCAGGCGTAGATCAGGTCGAAGCCGCCGATCCAGATGCCGACCGCCAGACCGAGCACCACCGCGTCCCACGACCAGGACCCGGTCACCGCCAGCCAGCCGCCGACCGGGCCCATCGCCTGGGCCAGCCCGAGGATCGCCTGCGGGAAGTCGGTGAACCGCTTGCCGTACGGATACACCACCATCGGGATCACGGCGACGGGCGCGAGGACCAGACAGAGGGGATTGAGCAGGGCCGCCGCGCCCAGGAAGACGACGAGGGCGATCAGCGCGCCGGTCCAGGCGTGCCTGACCGACATCGCGCCGGTGACCAGTTCGCGGTGCGCGGTGCGCGGGTTGCGGGCGTCGATCTCGCGGTCGATGATCCGGTTGGCGGCCATCGCGAAGGTGCGCAGCCCGACCATGGCGACGGTGACCAGGAGCAGCTTGCCCCAGTGGATGTTCTGGTCCCACTCGTACATCGCGGTGAGCGCGGCGATGTAGGCGAAGGGCAGCGCGAACACCGAGTGCTCGATCATGACGAGGCGCAGGAACGCCTTGGTGCGCCCGGGCTGCGGGGCGGGGCCCCGGCCCACGACGCCGTCCGCGGTGGTCATCATGCGAGGCTCCCGAGGAACGCGTCGAGGTCGGCCAGCAGCGCGTCGACGGGCTGCGGGCCCGTCCGCACGGCGGGCGTCGTGCCGGTGTCGTCGGGCGGGGTGAGGTGCGCGGTGAAGACGTACGCGTCGCCGCCGGAGGGGTGTCCGTCCAGCCGCAGCACCGCGCCGCCGTCGACCGTGAAGGGCTCGCCCGCCGCGGCGGCGAGCTCGTCGCGGAGCCGCCGCGCGAACTCGGCGGGTTCCGCGTCCCGCACGCCGGGCAGCTCGAAGCCGTCGCCCTCGCCGCCCTGCTCGAAGAGGACCGCCCAGGTGTCACCGGAGCCGGCGAGTTCCTCGGGCGCGACGCCCGCCTCCGCGGCGGCCCGGCGGACCCCCTCGTCGGCCGGGTCCAGCTCGGGGCGCACGAGGGCCACGTAGTCGGTGTCGGTGCCGATGAAGAGCGCCGGTCCGCCCTCGGCGAGGGAACTCACAGTCCGTACTCCTTCCAGCGGCGGTCGACCTTCGCCGCCGTGTCGGGGTCGGACTCCACCATGTCGGGCCAGCCCCCGTCGCGCGTGTACCCCTCCTCGGGCCACTTCCGCGTCGCGTCGATGCCGGCCTTGCCGCCCCAGAACTGCTGGTAGGAGGAGTGGTCGAGATGGTCGACGGGGCCCTCGACGACGGTGAGGTCGCGGGCGTAGTCGGTGTTGCCGAGGGCCCGCCAGGAGACCTCGTGCAGGTCGTGGACGTCGCAGTCGGAGTCCACCACCACGATCAGCTTGGTCAACGACATCATGTGGGCGCCCCAGATGGCGTGCATCACCTTCTGGGCGTGTTTGGGGTACTTCTTGTCGATCGAGACGATCGCGCAGTTGTGGAAGCCGCCCGACTCGGGCAGGTGGTAGTCCACGATGTCCGGCACGATGATCTTCAGCAGCGGCAGGAAGAAGCGCTCGGTCGCCCGCCCCAGCGGACCGTCCTCGGTCGGCGGCCGGCCGACCACGATCGACTGGAGCATCGGGCGCTTCCGCATCGTCACGCAGTCGATCCTCAGCGCGGGGAACGGCTCCTGGGGGGTGTAGAAGCCGGTGTGGTCGCCGTAGGGTCCCTCGGGCAGCATCTCACCGGGCTCCAGCCAGCCCTCGATGACGACCTCGGCCTGCGCCGGCACCTGGAGCGGGACGGTCTTGCAGTCGACCATCTCGATCCGCCTGCCCTGCACGAACCCGGCGAACAGGTACTCGTCGATGTCCCCGGGCAGGGGGGCGGTGGAGGCGTACGTCACCGCCGGCGGGCAGCCGAACGCGATGGCGACGGGCAACCGCTCGCCGCGCCGCGCGGCCACCTGGTAGTGGTTGCGGCTGTCCTTGTGGATCTGCCAGTGCATGCCGATGGTGCGCTTGTCGTGCCGCTGCAGCCGGTACAGGCCCAGGTTCCGGATGCCGGTCTCCGGGTCCTTGGTGTGGGTCAGCCCCAGGTTGAAGAACGAGCCGCCGTCCTTCGGCCAGGTGAACAGCGCCGGCAGCTGCTCCAGGTCCACGTCGTCGCCGGTGAGCACGACCTCCTGCACGGGCGCGTCACCGGACTTCACCTTCTTCGGCGGGACGTGCGTCATCGCGCCGAGCTTCCCGAAGGCCTCGCGCACGCCGATGAAGCCCTGCGGCAGCTCGGGCTTGAGCAGCCCGCCGATCTTCTCGCCGATGTCCGCGTACGACTTCAGTCCGAGCGCCTTCAGCAGGCGGCGGTCGGTGCCGTACACGTTCATGGCGAGGGGCATGCTCGAACCGCGCACGTTCTCGAAGAGCAGGGCGGGACCGCCGGCCTTGTTCACCCGGTCGACGATCTCACCGACCTCCAGATACGGGTCGACTTCGGCCTTGATGCGCTTGAGGTCGCCCTCGCGCTCCAGCGCCCTGAGCAGGGAGCGAAGATCGTCGTAAGCCATGGGGTCAAGTATCCCCGAGCGGTTACCCTGGCCCTGTACCGCCCACCGCTTTCGTGCTTTAGCTGGAGAGGCCCCATGCTGCGGGTGCTGATGTTCCTCGTGCCACTGGCCCTGAGCGTGTACGCGTTCATCGACTGCATCAGCACGAAGGACGAGGACATCCGGCACATGCCCAAGCCGTTGTGGGCGATCCTCGTGCTCCTCTTCCCGCTGGTCGGGTCGATCTCCTGGCTCATCGCCGGAAAGAAGCGGCACCCCGCGGGCACCGGCGGTTCCGCGTGGGGCGGCGGCCGCCGCCAGTGGGTGGCACCGGACGACAACCCCGAGTTCCTGAAGTCGCTGGACGACGACAAGGACAAGGACGACAAGCCGGGCGACGGCGACCGCGGCGGAGCCGGCTGACCGGGCGGTCCATGCCGTGCGCCCCGTCGTCGTGTTCCCTCGCCCGGTCCGCCGGGTGCGGTCCGCCCCGCTCCCCCGCGACGGGCGGACCGCACGTCGGCAGGGGTCAGTCTGAACCAGCGCGGGCTAGGATTGGAAGAGAATTCTAGAAATTCACTCCAGAAAAGCCCGAAGGGTACGGCGACCCCGCGATGAGCCCCAAGCAGCACCGTGGTGAGGTCACCGTCGACCAGCTCCTGGACGCCGCGTTGCGCGTCTACGGGGAGTCGGGCGAACAGGGCCTCACGGTCAGCGCGGTGACCGGGGTGAGCGGGGTCAGTCCCGGCAGTCTCTACCACCACTTCGGCAGCATGGACGGGCTGCTGACCGCTCTGCTGACGCGCTGGCTGGAGCGGCTGCTGAGCGAGATGGTCACGGCGCTGGAGCGGTCGGACTCCGCCCGCACCGGTGTCGAGGCCCTCGTTCGGGCGTACCTGACCTTCATCCGGGACCACCGCGACGCGGGCCTCCTGCTGCACTCCTCGCGGGCCGACGAGATCGGCATGCGGCAGGCGCAGCGGCTCCGTGACGCCCAGGAGGCCCGGCTCACCCCGCTGTCCGCGTGGGTGAGCCGGCACGTCGCGTCGGGCGAGGTCGCGCCCCTGCCCGTCCCGCTCCTCGAGTCCCTCGTCCTCGGCCCGGTCATCGGTGTCAGCCGCCGCTGGCTGACCCTCGGCGACGTCGACCTCGACGAGGCGGCGGAGGTCCTGCCGGACCGGATCTGGCGGTCGATCGGCGCGAACGCGAGCTGAGCGCGGCCCGGCCGCGTCACTCCCCGGCGAAGATCTCCCCGGCCTCCGGGACGACAACGGCCCGGCGGAACCGGGCCCTTGCGGAGAGCCGGACCGGCGGTGTTCACCCGGGCGGGTGAGCCGTCGGGTCAGCGGAGGCGGGAGGAGGAGAGGATGGAGAGGAGGTGGGCGGGGACCATCACCCAGGTGATGACGGCGAGGGCGGCGAGGGCCCAGCGGGTGGGGTCGATACTGTCGGTCAGCGCGTCGGCGACGGCGGCGGCGAGCAGGACGAGGGACGCCTCGATGCCGTTGGTGACCCGGTGGATCTTGAAGGCGGCGGCGATGCGGCGGACCGTGGCGACGCCCTGGGAGCGGGGGCGGGTCGACTCGTCGTCGGCGACCGTCAGGCCGCGCCGGGCGCGGGCGACGTCCACCAGGTCGGTGGATGCCTTGAGCAGGACGACGCCCAGGGCGGTGGCTATGCCGACCGACAGCCAGCCGCCGACGCCCGACTCGGCGGCACGGTAGCCGGCGCCGGCCAGCAGTGCCGCGTCGGCGAGGTAGGCGCCGAGCCGGTCGACGTAGATGCCGGTCGCGCTGTTCTGGCCCTTCCAGCGGGCGACCTCGCCGTCGACGCAGTCGAAGAGGAGGAACAGCTGCATGAGGATCACGGCGAGGATCGCGCCGGTCAGGCCGGGGATCATCAGCGCGGCGCCGGAGGCCACTCCGCAGACCACCATCGTCCAGGTGAGCTGGTCGGGGGTGACCGGGGTGCGGACCAGGTGGCGGGTGGTGCGCAGGGAGAGCCTGCGCATGTAGAGCCAGCCGGCCCAGTGCTCGCCGTTGCGGCTCTCCATCTTGGCCTGCGGCTGGCAGACCTCCCGCAGCTCCTCCAGTGCCGGAGCACCCATGACGTTCCTCCCAGGCCCAACTGCCGCCCGTGCGGCGATGATCGGGCCAGGGTACAGAGACGGGGCGGGCGCGGGACCGTCGCCCCCGCCCGCCCCGTCCCGGGACCGGACCGGTCTCAGAAACCGGCCGCGCGCAGCGCGCCCAGGCCGACGTCCGCGTAGGAGTGCTTGCCGGAGACGAAGATGTTGACGCCGTAGTAGTTGAACAGCCAGCAGCCGAACGCCGCCAGGGCGAGGTAGGCGGCCTTGCGGCCCTTCCAGCCGGCGGTGGCGCGGGCGTGCAGGTAGCCCGCGTAGGCGACCCAGGTGATGAAGGACCAGGTCTCCTTGGGGTCCCATCCCCAGTAGCGGCCCCACGCGTCACCCGCCCAGATCGCCCCGGCGATGATCGTGAACGTCCAGAGCGGGAACACGGCCGCGTTGACGCGGTAGGCGAACTTGTCCAGGGAGGCGGCGGCGGGCAGCCGCTCCAGGAACGAGGTCGCGAAGCTGCCGGGCTTGCCGCCGTTCGCCAGCTTGTTCTCGTACGAGTCCTTGAACAGGTACATCACCGTGGCGAAGGCGCCGACGTAGAACACCGCGCCGCACAGGATCGCCGTGGAGACGTGGATGTACAGCCAGTACGAGTGGAGGGCGGGGACGAGCTGGTCGCTCTCGGTGTACAGGACGGTGACGGCGAGACCGAGGTCGAGGAGGACCGAGGTGGTGAGGAACAGGCCGAGCCAGCGCACGTTCTTCTTCAGCGCCAGCAGCAGCAGGTACACGCCGACCGCGGTCGTGGAGAACGTGATGTTGAACTCGTACATGTTGCCCCACGGCGCCCGCTCCACGGACAGCGCGCGGGTGAGCACGCCGCCGAAGGCGAGGGCGAACGCGAGCACGGTGAGCGAGATGGCGATCCGCCCGTAGAGGTCGCCCTTGACGTCCCCGCCGTGCGCGCCGGGCCCGTCGGGCACGTCGCGCGAGCCCGACGCGGCGCGGACGGTGACCTTCGGCCGCTCCATCACGGCGGTGCCGCCGGACTGCTTCACGGTGACGGCCGGCCCGGCCGTCCTCGCCGCCGCCCGGGGGGTCAGGGCCGCCGCCGTGCGGGCGACCTTGCTGCGGCTGCCGAGCAGCCATTCGGCGATGTACGCGAAGAAGGCGAGGGTGTAGACCGCCATCGCGGAGTAGATCAGCACGTTGCTGATCTCCGCGAGGCTCTCGTTGGTCGCGGCGGCGAGAGTCACTGCTGCTCAGCCCCTTCGGCAGGCACGGCTTCGGAATCGGATGATGCGGATGTCTTGGCGGGCGTCCCGTCCGGGTCGGGGTCCGGCACGCCCGGCGCCTCGTCGTACAGGAGACCGGCGAGTTCGCCGAGTTCCTCCGGCACCTTCGCGGACTCGCTGCGGCCGAGGCCCGCCATCTCGACGACGGTCACCCCGTCGGGGCCCTCCACCGCGCGCACCCACACGCGCCGGCGCTGGATGAACAGGGAGCCGGCCAGTCCGGCGATCGCGACGACGGCACCGCCGAGCGCCCAGCCGCCGCCCGGTTCCTGGACGATCTGGTAGCCCGCCCACTCCCGGATGTCCTTCTCGAAGGTGACCGAACCGGCGCCGTTCGGGAGCGTCATGGTCTCGCCGGGCATGAGCAGCTGCTTGAACAGCTCGCCGTCGGCGTCCTTGAACTCCTTCATCTTGGTCTTGTCCATCTGGTACACGCTCTGCGGAATGCCGGAGTCGGCCTTCAGGTCGCCGTGGTAGGCGGACAGGGCGAGCACCGGATAGTCCAGCGCCGGGAACTGGGACAGCATCGTGCCGCTGGCGGAGCCGCCGAAGGTGGGCACGAAGAAGGCGTTGAAGCCGAGCTGTTCCTTCTTGCCCTGCGGGTTGCGGTAACCGTCGAGGACCTTGACCACCCCGGAGGAGGTGACGTTGGCGTCGAGCGGCAGCAGCGGCACGGCGTCCTGGTAGACGACCTCGCCCTTGCCGTCGCGGACGGTCACCACGGGCGCGTAGCCGTGGCTGACGAGGTAGACCTTGGCGTCGCCGATCTGCAGGGGCTTGTTCACCTTGACGAGGGCCTTCTTCTCCTCGCCGTCGGCGCCCTCGGTGTAGGTGAGCTCGGTCTCGTACGTGCGCGGGGTGCCCTTGTTGGGGCCGGTGCGCTCGTAGGTGCCGGTGAACTCCTCGACGTCGAAGCTGAACGGCTCCAGGTCCTCGTTGCTGAACAGGTTGCCGGACTTGAAGTCGTCGTACTGCGTGAGCGTGTTGGCGAAGCCGTCGCCCTCGACGATCAGCTTGTTGCCCTCGGACTTGAAGAGCTGGCCCCAGGCGAAGGCGATCAGCATCACGATCAGCGCGATGTGGAAGAGCAGGTTGCCGACCTCGCGCAGGTAGCCCTTCTCGGCGGCGACGGCGTCACCGACGGCGTGGGCGCGGAAGCGGCGCTTCTTCAGCAGGGCGAGGGCGCTCCCGCGGACCTGTTCGGGTGTGGCCGCGGTGCGCCAGGTGGTGTGGGCGGGCAGCCGGGTCAGGCGCCGGGGGGCGCCCGGCGGGCGCCCGCGCAGCTGACCCACGAACTGCCAGGTGCGGGGCACGATGCAGCCGATGAGGGAGATGAACAGCAGGATGTAGATCGCGGAGAACCACACCGAGCTGTAGACGTTGAACAGGCCCAGTTTGTCGTAGATCGGCGCGAGGACGTCGTGCCGCTCGCGGAAGTCGGCGACCTTGGTCTCGTCGATGCCGGTCTGCGGGATGAGCGAGCCCGGGATCGCGCCGAGCGACAGCAGCAGGAGCAGCAGCAGCGCGACCCGCATGGAGGTGAGCTGCCGCCAGAACCAGCGGGCCCAGCCGACGACGCCGAGCGCGGGGAGGTTCGGCGGCTCCTCCCGGGGCGCGGTGGACAGCTGGGAGCCGGCGGCACCCAGGTCCTGGTCGTCGCCGGCCTTCGGGGTGTTGTCCGTAGTGGTGTCGCTCATCGGGTCAGATCCCCACCGTGAAGCCGTTGGACCAGGTCTGCATCTCCGCCACGAGGGTGTCCCACGCGCCGGTCAGCAGCAGCACACCGGTCAGGATCATCATCGTGCCGCCGATGCGCATCACCCAGACGTAGTGCCGCTTGACCCAGCCGAAGGCGCCGAGCGCCTTGCGGAAGGCGACGGCGGCGAGCACGAAGGGGACGCCCAGCCCCAGACAGTACGCGACGGTCAGTATCGCGCCGCGTCCGGCGCTCTCCTGCTGGGCGGAGAGGGTCAGCACGGAGGCGAGGGTCGGGCCGATGCAGGGGGTCCAGCCGATGCCGAACAGGGCGCCGAGGAGGGGCGCGCCGGCCAGCCCGGCCGCGGGCCGCTTGTGGAAGCGGAACTCGCGCTGGGTGAGCCAGGGCATCAGGCCCATGAAGAAGACACCCATGAGGATCATGAGGACGCCGAGCACCTTCGACAGGACGCCCGACTGTTCCTGGAGGGTCTGCCCGAAGTAGCCGAAGAAGGCGCCGCCGGAGACGAACACGACGGTGAAGCCGGCGACGAACAGGGCGGCGCCGGCGACCATCCGTCCGCGCCGGGCCTCGGCCAGGTCGGTCCCGGAGACGCCGGTGACGTAGGAGAGGTAGCCGGGGACGAGCGGCAGCACGCAGGGCGAGAAGAAGGAGACGAGCCCGCCGAGTACCGCGAGGGGCAGGGCGACCAGCAGGGCGCCGTTGAGCACGGTGCCGTTGTAGCCCGTTTCGGCGGCGAGGGTGTGGAGGGCCGTCACGTCACTTCTCCGCGACGACCGGCTCGAGCATCTTCAGCAGCCGCTTCTCGTCGAGCGCCGTCAGCGAGCGGGCCGCGATCCTCCCGTCCCGGTCCAGGACCAGGGTCGAGGGGACGGCCTGCGGGTTGAGGGTGCCCTTCTCGAAGCGCAGCATCAGCTTGCCCGTGGGGTCGTACAGGCTCGGGTAGGGGATGCCGAAGTCCTTCTCGAAGGCCAGGGCGGCCGTGGTGCTGCCGTCGCGCGTGTTGATGCCGACGAACTGCACGCCCTTGTCGGCGTAGTCCTTCGACACCTTGGCGAAGTACTTGGCCTCCGCGCGGCACGGGTTGCACCAGGAGCCCCACACGTTGAGGACGACGACCTTGCCCTGGTGGTCGGCGACGTCGAGCGGCTTGCCCTCCAGGGTCTCGCCGGACAGCTCGGGCGCGGCGACGCGCTTGCCCGCGGGAACCGTGGAGATGCCGTCCTTGCCGACCACGAAGTTGGTGTTGCCTCCCCCGCCGGACGTGCCGCCCGACGTGCACGCCGGGACGAGCAGTGCGGCCGCGGCGGCGCCGGCGGCCAGGGTGACGCGGCGGCGGACGCGGCCGGCGCGGCTCTGCGGGGCTCGGTTCGAGCGCTGGGGGGCACGGCTGGCGGCACTCATGTGAAAAGTTTCGCATGCCCGTTCTGGGGATCTTGCGCACCCCCCTGCACGGTCCCCTCGCGGGTGAGTCCCGCAGGTCAGGCGGCGTCGGGGGCGCCCGTCCCGGTGGTCCCCCCGGTGTTCCCGGCGCCGCCCGCGGTGTTCTTCGTGAACGCCTTCCAGCCGCCTGCCGGTTCCTGCCCCACGTCCAGGGTGCGCAGCCGCTCCAGCACCTCGGGCCGCTGCACGTCCAGCCAGTCGGTGAACTGCCGGAAGGAGACGAGTCTCACGTCGCCGCCCTTCTCCTTCTTCCGTGCGATGTGCCGGAGCGCCTGCTCCACGGCGTCCATGTAGATGCCGCCGTTCCACTGCTCGAAGTGGTTGCCGACGAAGAAGGGCGCCCGGTTCGACCCGTAGGCGCGCTCGAAGCCGGAGATGTAGGCGCCGGCGGCCTGTTCGCGCCAGGCCGGGTAGTTGTGGGCGGGCGCCTTGGTCGTGTTGAGGGACTGGTTGGCGAGCATGTTGTAGTCCATCGACAGGACTTCGAAGGAACGTCCGGGAAAAGGTATCTGCTGGAGCGGAAGGTCCCATATGCCCCGCTTCTTCGCCGGCCAGACCTGCCGGCCGCCGGGCGAGGAGGCGTCGTAGCGCCAGCCGAGCTCCCGGGCCGTGGGCAGCAGCCTCTCCTGGCCGAGGAGGCAGGGCGTGCGGCCGCCGATCAGCTCCTTGTCGTAGTCGAACGGGAGGGGCTCCAGGTCGGTCCAGCCGGAGTTGGTGCGCCACCGCTGCACGAACGACTTGGCCTGCTCGATCTCGCTGCGCCACTGCCGCGAGGTCCAGTTGCCGACGCTGCCGGAGCCGGCGCAGAAGTGGCCGTTGAAGTGGGTGCCGATCTCGTGGCCTTCCAGCCAGGCGCGGCGGAGGTTCTTCAGCGTGTCCTTGATGTGCGCGTCGGTGAGGTAGCCGATGTCGCTAGCGCCGCGCGGGTTGTTCGGCGGGTCGTAGAGCCGCTTCTTCGACTCGGGCAGCAGGTACACGCCGGAGAGGAAGAAGGTCATGGCCGCGCCGTGCTCCTTGGCGAGGTCCAGGAAGCGCGGGAAGAGCCCGTTGCCGACCTCGCCGGCCCCGTCCCAGGAGAAGACGACGAACTGCGGGGGCGTCTGACCCGGCTCCAGCGGCACGGGCCGGTCCGGCTGGTGGGGCTGGGCGCCGGTGAAGGAGGTGGAACCGTCGCCGATCGGACGGGCCGTCCTGGTCGGCTCCGGCTTCGCCGTCCCGGGCCGGCCGCCGTCCCCGGAGCGGGAACGGCCGGGGGTCGCGCCGTCCGAGCCCGTGTGGCCGGCGCAGCCGGCCAGCGAGACGGCGGCGGCCGCACCGGCCCCCGCACCGAGCCCGAGCATTCCCCTGCGGGAGAGAGCGCGCACGGCGTCCCCCTTCGTCACGTCCTTGGGTGGTCACTCACTCAGAGGACACGACGCGGCGGGGGGTTCCCGCCGGATGCGGAGGTTTCGCAACGAAGTCCCGAGAGGCCGTGCCTCCCGGGACGTACGTCCGTTGCACACCGGATGTCTCGCGGCTACGCCCCGAAGGCCTTTCCCTTGCCCTTCACCGGCTTGGCGCCCGCCAGCAGATGCGCGGGCACGAGGTCGCGGGCCGGCTCGCTGTAGCCGACGGAGACGATCCGGTCACCCCGGTAGGTGAAGGTGGTCAGCGAGGCGAGCGTGCACTGCCGCTTGCGCGGGTCGTGCCACAGCCGCCGCTTCTCGACGTAGGACCGCACGATCCAGATCGGCAGCTGGTGGCTCACCAGCACCGCCTCGTGACCGCGTGCCGCGTCCTTCGCCGCGTTCAGCGCGCCCATCATCCGGATGACCTGCTCGACGTACGGCTCGCCCCAGGACGGCTTGAACGGATTGACGACGTGCTTCCAGTTGGCCGGGCGGCGCAGCGCGCCGTCGCCGATGCCGAAGGTCTTGCCCTGGAAGACGTTCTCCGCCTCGATCAGCCGCTCGTCGGTGGCGATGTCCAGGCCGTGCGCCTTGGCGATGGGCTCGGCCGTCTCCTGCGCCCGCTCCAGCGGGGAGGCGACGACGTGCGTGATGTCCCGGGGGGCGAGGTGCTCCCCCACCCGGTCGGCCATCCGCCGGCCCAGTTCGGAGAGGTGGTAGCCGGCCAGCCGGCCGTAGAGGACACCGTCGGGGTTCTCGACCTCGCCGTGCCGCATCAGGTGGACGACGGTGACGTCGTCCTTCTCCGGCGCGCTCATGCCGTGGCCTCCGCGGCCGCTCGGGCCGCCGCCGGGAGGGCGTCGGCGATGCGCTGGACGGCCCGCTCGTCGTGGGCCGTCGACACGAACCAGGACTCGAACGACGACGGCGGCAGGTAGACGCCGTTCGCCAGCAGCGAGTGGAAGAACGCGGTGAAGCGGAACGACTCCTGCGCCTTGGCGTCCTCGTAGTCGCGCACCGGCCGGTCGGTGAAGAACACCGAGAACATGTTGGAGGCGTTCTGCAGCGTGTGCGCGACGCCCTCCTTGGTCAGCGCCTCGGTGACGAGGGACTGGATCCGCGCGGAGACGGCGTCCACCTTCTCGTACGCGGCGTCGTCGAGCAGCCGCAGCTGGGCGAGGCCGGCGGCGGTGGCGACGGGGTTCCCGGAGAGGGTGCCGGCCTGGTAGACGGGCCCGGCGGGGGCGAGGTGCGCCATCACGTCGGCGCGCCCGCCGAAGGCCGCGGCCGGGAAGCCGCCACCCATCACCTTGCCGAAGGTCATCAGGTCGGGCCGCACCCCGTCGACGCCGTACCACCCGGCGCGGCTGGTGCGGAAGCCCGTCATCACCTCGTCGGAGATGTAGAGCGCGCCGTTCGCCGCGCACGCGTCCTTCAGCCCCTGGTTGAACCCGGGCAGCGGCGGGACGACACCCATGTTGCCCGGCGACGCCTCGGTGATCACGCAGGCGATCTCACCGGGGTGCGCGGCGAACGCGGCGTGCACCGCGTCGAGGTCGTTGTACGGCAGCACGATCGTGTCGCCGGCCTGCGCGCCCGTCACGCCGGGCGTGTCGGGCAGCGCGAACGTGGCCACCCCCGACCCGGCGGAGGCGAGCAGCGAGTCGACGTGCCCGTGGTAGCAGCCGGCGAACTTGACCACCTTGGTGCGCCGCGTGAACCCGCGGGCGAGCCGGATCGCCGACATGGTGGCCTCGGTGCCGCTGGAGACCAGCCGCACCTGCTCCAGCGGCTCGATCCGGGCGACCATCTCCTCGGCGAGCGCGACCTCGCCCTCGCCGGGCGTGCCGAAGGAGGTGCCGCGCGCGACGGCCTCCTGCACGGCGGCGATCACCTCGGGGTGCGCGTGTCCGAGGATCATCGGCCCCCACGAGCACACGAGGTCGACGTACTCGCGCCCGTCGGCGTCGGTGAGATAGGGACCGGTTCCGGACACCATGAACCGGGGGGTGCCGCCGACGGCGCGGAAGGCACGCACCGGTGAGTTCACGCCACCGGGAGTGACGGCCGCGGCACGATCGAACAGCGCCTGCGAGGCTTGGGCTTCGTACGAATATGGCAGTTCGCTCATGACCTGCGACTTCTCCGACCTTCTCCGACGTCCCGGACTCTCGCCGGGCTGCGGGTGCGTGTGACGTGTTTCAGGGTAGGCCAGCGGCGGCCCGCGGCATCCGGCCCCCGATCCGCCGTGATCTGCGAAACTGTCGTCTGATACACACAGCTCACACGGGCCGGCGGCGGGAGGCGGCGAGGGATCCCCCGGACACAATGCCGACCGTACGTTTCGGCGGGCGGCCGTGGGGGAGGTCACTGTCACGATGATCGGGTTGCGCGGCGGGGGCCACGCGTCCTAGAAAAGCAGTCGGGTGGAGATATGCATCGCGGTGGCGGACTGGGCGAGGGGACTGACGACCTGGGTCCTCGACGTGCCCGGCGGGGAAGGCACCGACGCGAGGCGGAGGACACGGACGAGACACGTCGCACCCACGGCGAGCCGGAGCGGATCGGCCCCCTGAGCGGGGCGGGGAGCAGGAATGGTGGTCGGGTGGGGGTGACGTACAAGTACTTCGGCGCACCGGACGGCGCCACCGCGGCCCGCGTCCCGATCTCGATGCGCCCCGAGGAACTCGGCGGCGACGAGCTCGGCATGAACGGCATGTTCACCAAGATCAAGCCCGAGACCATGGCCGCGATGGTCCTCACGGGCATCGAGGGCGTCCCCCTGCACAAGGTTCCGCCCCTGGAACTGGTCGTCCTGCACCCCGACTACGCGGTCGTGAAGCTCCCCATGACGGTCGTCGACCCCCTGCGCGGCATAGGCGAGGAGGCGGTCGGCGCGGCGGCGTTCATCTGGTCCACGGTCCCGGACCGCGGCGGTCCGAGGGACGCGTTCAACGTCTACCAGTTGCTGCACGAGTGGCAGGACTTCTCGCACCGGCTGCACGAGGCGGGGCACCAGCCCTACTGCCTGGTGTGGCCCTGAGCTGCCTCCCTATCTGGTGCGGTCCCGGCGTCGGGTCGCGCTCGTTCCGGGCGGGGTGGGCGGACCCGCCCTCGTCGTGTGCCGGGAGAGGCCTCTTCCCGCGCCGTCCGCCCCGGTCGGCCGCGGACGATCCCGCCGGCCGGCCCGGCGTCCGCCCCCTTCGATGAGCCACCCGGGGGAACCGGCGGGCCCGGGGCCGTGAGCGGTGGCCGGAAAAGGCCGCTCGTGAACAGACTGAGGGTCGCGTCCGTGCTCGTCGCCCGACACGGGGTACCCCAGCGGCGCGCGAGTCCCCCTCACCCCCAGGAGGCAGCCCCATGACGTTCAATCCCCTCGAACAACGGGGCATCCCACTGGACCGCCAGCTGCGCAGCTGGCGCGAGCTGAACGTGGACCCGATCGACCCGGACCACTGCGACCCGTACACCCGGTGCCGGATCATCACGATGAACGGGATCGAGGTCGAGGCGATCCTGTTCAGCCACCAGCTCGCCCGGCACACGCCCGATCCCGAGATCAAGCGGCAGCTGGCCCGGGTGCGCTACATCGAGGCGCAGCAGCAGAAGGTCGTCAACTGGCTGCTCCCGGGCGTCTCCTCGGTGCTGGAGACCACCATCGCCTACGAGCAGGTCGCGGTGGACCTGACGGCGTGGGTGGCGCGGATGGAACCGGACCCGTACCTGAAGCAGGCGTACCAGTTCGGTGTGCTGGAGGACTTCGACCACCTGTACCGGTACGCGAACCTGTACGAGATGATCGAGCACCGCAAGGCGGAGTCGATCGTCGACAACCTGACCGAGGTCATGCCGGGCCGGCCCACGCGGTTCCACCACCGCGACCCGGTCGACAACGTGCGGGACCCGTACGCCAAGGACGAGACGAACCCGCTGTCCAAGCTGCACGCGCTGACGATCATGTCGGCGGAGCAGCAGACCATGAACTTCTACATGAACACCGGCCCCACCTACATGGAGCCGATCGCCCGTCAGCTCTACCAGGAGATCGGGCTGATCGAGGAGGAACACGTCACGCACTACGAGTCCCTCGTGGACCCGGGTGAGACGTGGTGGGAGCAGCTCGTCAACCACGAGTACAACGAGTGCTACCTGTACTACTCCTTCATGGAGCAGGAGAGCGACCCCAAGGTCAAGGCGATCTGGGAGCTGCACCTGAACATGGAGCTGGAACACCTGCACGCCGCCTGCGACCTGATGCGCCGCCACGACGGGCGCGACCCCGCCTCGGTGCTGGCCCCCGAGCTGCCCGACGTGCTGACCTTCGAGCCGAACAAGGGCTACCTGCGTGAGCTGCTGGACACCCAGATGGACCTGACCACGCTGGGTGCCGGCTACGTGCGCGAGGCGCACGAGCGGTTCGAGCGGATGCAGGAGCAGATCCACGGCGGGGAGGCGCCGCCGAGCGACCGGGTGATGACCGAGCACGACGAGATGTTCGGCCGCGAGTACCGCGTCCAGACCGAGGGCGAACACCCCGACCCCGCACAGCGCGAGAAGTAGGGGAGGACCGACATGTCCGAGCTGCGGACCCCGCACGCCGGGGACGACATGGCCGAGGACGACGACGTGGTCGCGCTGTTGATGCGCCAGCACGGTGACATCCGCAACCTCTTCGACGAGGTCGAGGCGGCCACGGGTGAGGAACGCCGTGACGCGTTCCGTCGCCTGGTGCGGCTGCTGGCCGTGCACGAGACCGCCGAGGAGGAGGTCGTCCACCCCTTCGCCCGGAAGGGTTTCCCCGGCGGCGAGCAGGTGGTGAAGGACCGGCTCGCCGAGGAGAAGGCGGCCAAGGAGACACTCGCCGCCCTCGACGAACTGGACACCGACGACCCGACGTTCATGCCCCAGCTGCTCAAGCTGCGCAGGGACGTCCAGGAGCACGCGCGCGCCGAGGAACGCTACGAGTTCACCCACATCCGCCGCAGCGCCGACGTCACCGGGCTGGCCGCGATGGCGAAGGCGATCAAGGCCGCTGAGGCCATGGCCCCCACCCGGCCGCACCCGGGCGTCGAGTCCGGCGCGAAGAACATGGCCCTGGGACCGGTCGCCGCCCTCATGGACCGCACCAAGGACACCGTCCGCAAGGCCATGGGCAAGGGCTGACGGCGCTTTCCCCCCGGCCGGGCGGCACACCCGCCGGGCCGGGCCGGGCCGGGACGCGGGCCCGGTTGCCCGGGGCCGGTGTTTGTCCCCCGCCGCCGGGGAAACCCAGCGTCGCATGAGCAAGAAGCCGGCTCGCCGCCGTACGGGCCAGAACCGGATGCTGTGGCTGCTCGACACCATCGAGCGTGATCCCAGGGCGGACGCGGCGATCGACAAGCTGATCAGGGGGGTGCGGGCCCTCCCGCTGGGCCGCGCCCGGGACGCCCTGCACGGCAGGTGGCTCGGTCATCCCCTGCATCCCCTGATGGTGCAGGTGCCGATCGGCAGCTGGATGTCCGCCGCCGTGCTCGACCTGTGGCCCGGCCGGTCCCGCGAGGCCGGTCTCCTCGTGGGCGTCGGACTGGCGGCGGCCGGTCCCGCCGCGCTGGCGGGGGCGGTCGACTGGGCCGAGCTGCGTCGCCCGCAGACCCGGGTGGGCCTGGTGCACGCCGTGGCCAACGCGACGGCCGTGGGACTGTACGGCGCCTCCCTCGTCTGCCGTCTCGCCGGACGGGCCCGAGCGGGCCGCGCGTACGGCTTCCTCGGGCTGACGGCGGTCGGTGCGGCAGGCATGCTGGGCGGCCACCTGGCCTACCGGCAGGCTTCCGGCGCCAACCACGCCGAGGAGGTTCCGTACGTCGTCGGCGGGGGCTGGCGCCGGATCGGCACGGTGGACGAGTTCCCCGCGGGCCGCCCCGTGCGGCGTGCCGTGGACGACGTGCCGGTCCTCGTGGTGCGCGAGATCGGCGGGACCTTCCACGCGCTGGCCGAGCGGTGCAGTCATCTGGCGGGTCCGCTGTCCGAGGGCACGGTCTCCGACGGCTGCGTCACGTGCCCCTGGCACGGCAGCGTCTTCCGGCTCTCGGACGGCTGGAACGTCCGCGGCCCCGCCACCGCGCCCCAGCCCGCCTTCGACACCCGTGTCGTCGACGGGCACGTGGAGATCGGGCTGCGCCGTGCGGACGGGCCGGAGACACCGGCCGGGCGTGGCGCGGACGCGGCGGCGACATGGGCGGGGGCGGACGGGGCACGGCCGCCGCGCCGGGAAGGGGACGAAGGACATGGGCGCACCGTCTGACGGCCGGTTCGCGGAAGGTCTGCGGCGGCGGTGGCGACGCACCGAACGCACGTACTCGGCGGGGGAGGACCGCCCGCTGCGCGGTTATCTGACCGCCATGGCGGCTTTCGGCGTGTACACGGCCGGGTGGGCGGCGGTGGTCGGGCTGCGCGGCCGCCCGCTGCCGGACCGGCCCGTGCCCTGGGACGTGGCGCTGACCGCGGTGGCCACCTTCCGGCTGAGCCGGCTGCTGAGCAAGGCGTCGGTGACCAGCCCCCTGCGGGCCCCCTTCACCACGTTCCACGGCCCGCAGGGACCGGCGGAGCTGCACGAGGAGGCGCGGTCCGAGGGCGCGAAGGACACGGTCGGCGAACTGGTGACGTGCCCGTTCTGCATGAGTGTCTGGGTGGCCTCGACGCTCACCGCGGGGCAGCTGCTCTGGCCGCGCGCCACCCGCACCGCCATGGGGGCACTGACCGCGCTGGCCGGCGCGGACGCCCTCCAGCTGACGTACGGCGCGCTGTTGGACCGCACGACCGGCGACTGACCGACCGCATGCCCCCGGAGGTGGGACGGCCGGCCTCTCGTCAGAGCGGCCGGCCGTCGACGATGCCGCCGGAAGGGGGCAGGAAGGTCACACCGAGGTCGTACCGCGCGATGCCGAAGGGCCGGAAATCGGCGTCGGCGAGGACGCGGTAGAGGAACTCGGAGGTGGACATGTCGTACCGGTGCCACTGTTCGCCGTCGTCGGAGCGCACGAGGACGGGGTGCTCGCCGGGCCGCTCGGCATCGATGAGCCAGAAGTACCCGTCGGCCCATTCGGTGGATCCCCACCCGAGCAGTCCCGTGCCGCCCGGTGCGTAGACCGTGTAGGGCTCGACGGCGGAGGCGTTTCCCCCCGTGCTGTCCCGGTCGGCCGACAGCCAGGCGCGCCACTGTGCCATGAGGTCGAACGAGACGCCCTCGTCGCGTCCCAGGAAGTACACGGAGTCGCTGAAGACTCCGCCGCCGAACGCTTCGCACAGCTCCTTGTAGTCCGCCGGCAGCGTGACCCCCAGCTCCCCTTCGACCGCCGCCCAGTCGACGGGGATCCCGAGCGGTTCCCACCCGGTCAGGTCGATCACTCGCCGAGCCCACGTACGGGGATCCTCGGGCAGTGCGGTCACCACTTCCGCCGCGGTCGCCGCCCGGGGCCGTGCGGCGTCGCGCGCGTCCTCCCGGGAAGCCTCCTCCGGCGGTGGCGCGGGCCGCTCCGCCACGAGCACCACCAGGTGTTCGCCGTCTCCGGCGCGGACCGCACCGCAGCCGATCCATCGAGTGCCGGAGGCCCAGCCGCGCATCTCGACCAGTTCCCCGGTGAAGGGAGCCAGGAGCGGCAGCCCGCTTCGGCCGGTCACCGTCGGATCGACGTAACCGCCCATGGCGAGGTTGCGCAGCTGCCCGTACCGACGGCTGAGCTGTCGGGACAGGGCCGGGAGGCTGATGCCGCCGGACACCGCCAGGCATGCGTGCCCCGCCGGGTGCCCGGGCCGGCCGCACACCAATTCCCGCCCGCCCGGGCGGACCAGGGAGGTCACGGCTTCGAGCAGTTCCTTCTCGTCCATGGCCGGTGAGTGAACCACGGGCCAGGGACAAGGGAGGGTCAGCGCAGGGTCTGCACCGCGTAGAGGGCGCCCACGCCTGTGGCGAGGGTGCCGAGCAGGAGGCGGAGCGCGGTCTCGGGCAGGCGCGGCTGGAGGCGTGCGCCGAGGTAGCCGCCCAGGAGGCCGCCGGCCCCGCAGGAGAGGCCCAGCAGCCATTCGGGGGCGACGTCGCCCGTGGCGGTGAAGGAGAGCAGCGCGTAGGTCACGGCTCCGACGACGGAGGTCACGAAGGTGGAGGCCAGGGCGGCCGGGGCGACGGTGGCGACCGGTGTTCCGCGGCCCACGAGGATCGGGCCGAGTACGGAGCCGCCGCCGATGCCGTAGATGCCACCGGCGACGCCGACGGCCAGGGCCAGCGTCGTCGTCGTACGGGGTGAGGGTGGGTGCGGAGCGCGGGCCGGGGCGGGGCGCACGGTGCGCAGCCACAGCCACAGCCCGAGCGGCAGCAGCAGCGCGGCGACGAGGAGCCGGAAGACGCGCGGTCCGGGCACGGCGAAGACCCGGATCACGGCACCGACGACCACGCCGGGGACGGTGCCGGCGACGAGCAGGCGGGTCAGCGGTCCGCCCAGTCGTCCGGCCCGCCGGAAGCGCACCAGCGCGCCGGGTCCTGCCACGATGTTGTAGAGCAGGTTCGTCGGGGTCACGGAGGGACTGGGCACCTCCAGCACACTGACCTGCACGGGCAGCAGGAAGACCGCTCCGGAGACGCCCACGGGTGCCGTGGCGACCGCGATCAGGAACCCGGCGGCGACACCGAGCAACCCCGTCGACCACTCCACGACCACCCCCGGGGAAGACTCCGGACCGGGCGCCCCCCGCACCCGCGGACACGTCCCGCGTGCGATCCAACCGCCTCCCGAGCCCGGGGACAACCGCTGTCGTGTCCTCCTGCCGAGGCCCCGGTGAGGGGTGGACGGTGGAAAAGGGGTCGAGAGACAACCGGACTCTCGCTGATCATGCAAGCATGCCCCTGACAGTCACCCTGGCCCGAGTGGACGCCGACCTGGCGGCCGGGCGCGTGCCCGTGGCGCGTCAGCGTCTGCGCGGACTGGTCTCCTCGTACCCCACCGACCTGGCGCTCCGCCGTCGCCTGGCGGAGGTGTACCGGCTGTACGGCGAGCCCGCGGAGGCCGGGCGCTGGATGTACCTGGAGGAGGACCGGGACGAGGGCGAGACCGCCGCCTTCGAGGCGAGGTACCGGACGCCCCCGGAGCGAATGCGGGCGCTCGCGTGGCGTGGTGCCGAGGGTCTCGCCCCGTCCGGGTTCGCCGTGGAGCAGTTGACGGCGGTGCGGGCCGCTTGCTCCGAGGCTCTGGGGCGCCCGGTGGACTGGGACTCGGTACCGTCCGCCCGGGACGACGGACCGGAGGCCGGCGGGGGCGGGTTGAGCGGCTTCCTGGTGGGAGCCGGTTGCCTGACCGTGCTGCTCGGCATGGTGGGGATCTGGGTGTACGGGTTGATCGCCCTGGTCGGCTGAGCCGTCGCCCGGCCCTCGCTCGGCCGTGGGCTACTCGGCGGGCACGGCCTCCCGTACCGCCCGGGCGGTGGTGGACGGGTCGTAACCCTCCGGGACGCCGTCGACCATGATGATGTCGCCCGCGATGTGCCGCGAACGCAGCGGTGCGATCTCCTGGTACTCGGGCGAGTCCCACCAGGCCCGGGCCTCGGCGATCCCGGGGAAGCCGATCATCACGACGTGCCCGGGCCAGGTGCCCTCCTTCACCTCGTGCTGCGTGGCGTGCACGAGGAAGCGTCCACCGTACGGCTCGAAGGTGCCCGGGATGCGCTCCATGTACTCGGCGATCTCCGGGTGCGGGGCGGCCTCTTGCAGGTGGGCGATGACGTAGGCGGGCATGACGTCCTTCCGGTCGACGGGCTTCTCCGTACGCCGTGAGCATGGCAGGCCCGCCGCCCCGGGGTCGATGACCTGACAGGTAAGCGGGCCCGCCCGCGCCGTCGGCCCCCGGTGCGGTGCCGGGTCAGCCGAGGGGGTTGGCGGTGTCGCGGAGGGTGGCGAGGGCCGGGGCGTACATGCGGGCCTTGATGGTGCCGAGGGTGTCGCCGGCCTTGCCCACCAGGGACTGGGCGATCTCGATGGCGGTGGAGCGCACGGCGTCCTCGGGGACCGCCCGGTCGACGATGCCGGCGGTGGCGGCGTCGGCGCCGCCGTAGCGGCGGGCGGTCGTCATGCACTCGTGCGCGGTCTGCGGGGCCAGCCGGGACTGGATGAGGGCGGACATGCCGGGGGTGAAGGGGATGTCGATGTCCGCTTCGGGCAGGCACCAGTAGCCGCGGTCGGCGCGCATCACACGGAAGTCGTGGGCGAGGGAGAACATCGCGCCGGCGGCGAACGTGTGGCCCTGGAGGGCGGCCACCGTGACGAGCGGCAGCGACAGCAGCCGCGCGAACAGCTCGTGCACCGAGACGACGTAGTCGTGGTAGTGGTCGGCGTTGGCGAACAGCCACTCCAGGTCGAGTCCGTTGGAGTAGAACTTGCCGGTGGCGGCGGTGACCAGCGCGCGGGGGCCCTCCGCCTTCTCCACCTCGTCGAGTGCGGCGCCGACCGCGTCGATCCAGTCGGGGTGGAAGCGGTTCTCGCCGTCACCCAGATCCAGGACGAAGACGTTCTCATGGCGGTCGAGCGACGGCATGGCGACTCCTACGACGTGATGGTCTACTCGCCAGTAACTTACGGGTGGGTGAGGTACGGCGCAAGGCGCGGTGGGTCCCGTGACGTCGGGCCGCCTCAGGGAGCCGCCAGCCGGGCGTAGACCCCGCCTTCGGTGGTGCGGACGGTGACGTCGGGAGTGGAGCCGAGGGGGCCCGCGCCGGGTGCGGCGTCGGCGGTGGCGTACCAGACGCCCCACCCCGGGTCGCCGGACAGCTCGATGAGCTTGCCGTGGACGGTGCCGGAGGCCGTCTCGATCTCGACAGTGGACGCGGTGCCCCTGCCGCCGTAGTACAGACCGGAGAGGTAGGCGCGGCCGTCCGAGATCTCCGACTGCACGGAGACACCCGGGGTGCCGAGGTCGATGTTGCCGCCCACCGCGCTGCGGAACTGCTCCAGGCCGGGCAGGGAGGGCGTGGTCCAGTGCTTGCCCTCGGCGGTGAGCCAGAGCCGGAAGCCCGGGGCGGCCGTCACCCGCTCACCGGGCGCGACGACGCGGGGCGCCGGACGGACGGAGGGGGCGGGCGAGGGGGACGCGGAGGCCGCCGGGGGTGTGGCGGGAGCCGGGCCGGGGCCCGTGCCCGGCCGTGCCACGAGGACCAGCGGGAGCAGCAGCAGGGCGCCTCCCGCGCCCAGCACGGTCGCTCGCCGCCTGTGCCTCAGTCGCCGGCCGCGACGCTGCACCGCGGCCAGCGGCACCCGGGAGGGGGTGACGTCGTGCGCCGCCTCGGCCAGTGCCTCGCGGAGCCGTCCGGCCCCGGCGCCCTCCGGGCCTGCGTCTGCTGCGGGTGCGCGGTCGGTCATCGGCGGGCTCCGGAGGCTGCGAAGGCGGGGTGGGCGCGCAGGGCCGCGAGGCCGCGCCGGGCGTGGGTCTTGACGGTGCCGAGGGAGCAGTGGAGCAGCTCGGCGATGTCGGGCTCGGTGAGGTCGTCCCAGTAGCGCAGGACCAGGACCGTCCGCTGGCGGGTGGAGAGGGTGGCCAGGGCGTCCATGATCGCGGCGCGGTGCTCGACGGACTCGGCGTGACCGCCGGTGGGCTGGTGCACGCGTTCAGGGAGGAACGGCATCAGCAGGTGGGTGACGCGTCTTCTGCGCAACCGGCTGAGGTTGTTGTTGACGAGGGAGCGCCGTACGTAGAAGTCGACCTCGTCGGGCGGGATGCGGCCCCAGCGGGCGTACACCTTGGCCAGGGTGGTCTGCACGAGGTCCTCGGCCTCGTGGAAGTCCCCGGTGAGCAGCAGGGCGGTGCGCACCAGACGGTTCCAGGCCGCGCCGGCGTAGACGGCGAAGTCGGGGCTCAGGGGGGAGGGTGCGGCTGTCTCGTCCTGCGGCACGGACGCGGTTCCTCTGGGTCGGGTGCGGGGGGAGGAGGGGGAGGGTGCCGGAGGCGGGGGCCCCGTGGGGCCCCCGCCCGCGGGTCACCGTGTCGTCAGCTGGGCGTACAGGGTGCCCTTGGTGGTGCGGACGGTCACTTCGGAGACGAAGCCGAGGGGACCGCCGTCGGGGGTGACGTCGGCGGTGGCGTACCAGACGCCCCATCCGGGCTTGCCGGACAGCTCGATGAGCTTGCCGCGGACGGTGCCGGAGGCCGTCTCGATCTCGACGGTGGACGCGGTGCCCCTGCCGCCGTAGTACAGGCCGGAGAGGTAGGCGCGGCCGTCCGAGATCTCCGACTGCACGGAGACACCCGGTGTGCCGAGGTCGATGTTGCCGTCGACCACACTGCGGAACTGCTCCAGGCCGGGCAGGGAGGGCGTGGTCCAGTGCTTGCCCTCGGCGGTGAGCCAGAGCTGGAAGCCCGGGGCGGCCGTCACCCGCTCACCGGGCGCGACGACGCGGGGCGTCGGGGCCTTCTTCCCCGTCGTCCGCCCGATCGCCGTGGCGGCCCCGTCCTTCCCGGCGGGGGCGGCGGCCTGGAGCTGCGCCGCTTCCGCCTGGGCCGGCGCACCGTGCGAGGGGGCCGCGGGTGCGGCGTACGACATCGTGGCCATGCCGGCCACGGCCGCCGTGACGACCGCGCCGGTCAGGTAGTACTTCAGCGTCCGCTTCATGGACGGGCAACTCCTTGCGGGAACACGGACCTTCTCGAGGTCCACGCGGGCTGGTGGGTGGAGGGCGCCTCTCCACCCCTACCAACTCCCGCTGTCACCGCCCCGGATGACACCTCCGGGCAGGTTTCCGGCGTGAGGCCCCGACCTGCGTCCACGCGACCAGCCGCCGACCGCTCTCGCGACGGGACTCGCGGAGCGGGGAGCACATCGTCCGGAAGGCGTGTCCGGGTCCCCGCCTTCAGGGGGTGTGCCGTGCCACGTCTTATCTGTATCCGCGACATCAGAATTGCGCGGGAGGTGTCCACAGATTCGCTACGGCGCCGACCGGAGCGAATTCAGGCAAAATACACAGAGCGCCTCGGCGTGCTACTGTCGATCGCAGTTGCAGTTGTGGTTCCCGAAATTTACAGCGCTCTCGTCCGGCATGCGTACCGGAGGGGTGCTTGTGCAATCCCGGTTTTCCGGCGGGGTGATCATCGCGGCGACACGGTGCCCGCACACGGCGGATACCGACGCACTGCCCCCGAAGGAGATATGACATGGCTACTGGAACCGTGAAGTGGTTCAACGCGGAAAAGGGCTTCGGCTTCATCGAGCAGGACGGTGGCGGCCCCGACGTGTTCGCCCACTACTCGAACATCGCCGCCCAGGGTTTCCGCGAGCTGCTCGAGGGCCAGAAGGTGTCCTTCGACATCGCGCAGGGCCAGAAGGGCCCGACGGCCGAGAACATCGTTCCCGCCTGACCTGACGCGCACCACGTAGCTGGGGCCCGCATCCTTCGGGGTGCGGGCCCCAGCTGCTGCCGTATTCCGCTCTGCGGATTCCGGCAGATTTCCCTCCGGTCCGACGGCGTTTTCGCATCCTGTCGGACCCTTTTCCCTTTCTCCGAGTCTCCTGATACGGCGTTTCCGCGCCGCTCTTCCTTTCGGATCGAGCGGGCACCGACGCGGTCAGGAAACCGATCCATCCAGCGGGAGACACTTCTTGTCCCTGGTTCAGACGTATTCCGGTCCGGCGGACGCCTCCGCCCTCCCCGCGACGGCGACGAGCGCCACCGGGACGGTGGACACCGCCGTGACGGCCGCCTGGCCCCGGGTCTGGGACGGCATGACCGTCGAGGTGGCGTTGTCCGTCATGGCCGCCGCCCGGACCGGTCACCTCGCCGTCTGTGACGAGGACGACCGGTGCACCGACGTGGTCACCCGGGTCGGACTCACGGCCGTGCGGGACGGTCTCGCCTACACGGACCGGATGCGTCTGCGCGATGTCGGCGCCGCCGGGTCGGCGGCCCGGCACGGGGCCTTCAGTGGTCGGAGTAGCTGAAATCCCCCACGGTCCAGGCACTGACGTCCTCGATGGCGACGCGGTACATCCCGCCCGTCTCCGGGATGCCCACCGCGCCCTGCAGGATGCGGGCGACGTGGAAGTGCAGGTGCGTGGGCGGGCCGTCGCCCGCCGCGGGGGCGTCGAACACGGTCGAGAAACCGCTCAGCTGGGCCGAGTCCGTCAGCACCTCCGCCACCCGCTGCCGCCACACGGCTTCGGGGGCCAGGCGGCCGGTGATGACGGCACCACCGGTGACCACGGTCAGGGACATCTGGCTGCTGTGTCCGGACTCGACCAGGGTAGCGATCTTGATGATCAGCTCGTCGGGCTTCATCATGACGACGGATTCTATGCACCGGCCCGTCCGGGTGACATGCGCGGTGCCCCCTCCGGGCCCGGCCGCGGCGTTCGGCCCGGTCACCGGGCGGCTCGTCCGGCAGGGTGAGGCCGGGTCCCGCGCGGCCGCCGGCGAGGGCGGCGCGGACGGTGTTCGCGGTGGAGGTCCGGCTCAGGCGTCCGCCTTCCGGCGCAGTTCGTCGTTGATGCGACGGGCCTCTTCCAGCTGGTC
Source organism: Streptomyces pilosus (assembly GCF_014649835.1). Classification (GTDB taxonomy): domain Bacteria; phylum Actinomycetota; class Actinomycetes; order Streptomycetales; family Streptomycetaceae; genus Streptomyces; species Streptomyces pilosus. The sequence continues at coordinate 481,784 of NZ_BMTU01000005.1, forward strand.
TTCCAGGATGATGATGCGGCAGGCCGCCTCGATGGCGGTGCCCTGGTCGACCATCTCGCGGGCCCGGGCGGCGATCCTCAGCTGGTAGCGGGAGTAGCGGCGGTGGCCGCCCTCGGACCGCAGGGGCGTGATCAGCCGTGCCTCACCGAGTGCCCGCAGGAAGGCGGGCGTGGTGCCCAGCATCTCCGCCGCACGGCCCATGGTGTAGGCGGGGTAGTCGTCGTCGTCGAGTCGGTCGAGCGGTGTGTCTGCGGTCATCTGCACCTCTGTCGGGTTCATACGTCGAGGGGCCTTGGTGCCGTACCGGCACCAAGGCCCCGAGGGATTTGTAACACCATCTGCCGACCTACTGCACGGTCGGCCTTCTGTTTCCGCACCGGCCCCGTCTGCGGGGCGGGATGTGCGGGGATCGCGGATGCGTGACCGTGGGACCACCTTCCGTTCCGGGGCCTGCGGTACCCGGGCGGACCCTGCCGGCCCGGGCGATCCTGATGGCGTCCGCCTCCTTCTCTCTTTCTCGAAGACTTCTCGGCTACAAGAGAGAAGGTACCCCTCCCTTCCGTGAATGTCTACAGTGACGGCGACAGATTTCCCTCCGTACAGGTGACCGGATCACCGGAGGCGCGGTGACGCCCGGCGATCGCGGGCGGCGCGGCGGCCGGGGACCGGGCGTGTCACGATGCCGGTATGCGGGTCATCGTGGTGGGTGCGGGCCAGGTCGGGCACACCGTGGTCAAGTCGCTCGCCGAGACGCACGAGTGCACGGTGATCGACATCGACGAGGCACGCCTGCAGGCCCTGTCCCACACCTACGACGTGCGGATCACGCGGGGCAGCGGCACCCGGCGCGAGACGCTGCTCGAAGCCGGTGTGGCCGACGCGGAGCTGGTCCTGGCGTGCACCTCCCGGGACGAGGTGAACCTGGTGATCGCCATGCTGGCCCGCCGGCTGTCGTCGGCGCGGACGGTGGTGCGCGCCACCGGAACGGACTACCTGGCGGCCTGGCGCGCGGGTGATCTCGACGTGGACCTGCTCGTCTCGACGGCGTACGAGACCGCCAGTGCCGTCGCGCGTGTCCTGCACGTGCCGGGGGCCCGGCACGTGGACTTCTTCGCGGGCGGTGAGGTGGTCGTGCTCGGGATGGACGTGCACGGGGCGAGACCGCCGCGGTTCGCCGGGCGGCCCCTGTCCGACGCGGGCCTGCCCGGGAACTCCCGGGTGGTCGCCGTCGTGCGGGACGGGGAGTGGATCAGGCCGACCGGGCGGGAGGTGGTGCGGCCCGGCGACTGGGTGATCGTGATGGCGTCGCCGGCGGCGGCGCGCGCGTGGGGCCGGCTGGTCAGCGGGGCGGACCCGGTCGGCGAGGTCGCGCTGTTCGGTGCCGGACGGAGGGGGACGGCCATCGCCCGGGTGCTGCTGGACGCGGGGATCTCCGTACGGGTGGTCGAGCCGGACGCGGAACGGGCGCGCGCGGCCGCGGACGCGCTGGACCGGGCGCGGGTCTACCACGCCTCGGGACTCGACGCGGAGTTCCTGCGCCGGGAACGCGTCGGTACGGCCGGGGCGGCGGTGTTCGCGGGCGGGGACGACTCGCGCAATCTGCACGGGGCGGTGCTGGCGCGGCTGCACGGGGTGGGGCTGACGCTGACGGTCCTGGACGATCCCGCCGCCGCCGCGGTGTTCGAGGCGGCCGGAGTCGACGTGACGATCGACCCGGGGGACGAGACGGCGGAGAAGATGGCCCGCTTCGGCTTCGGCGAGCGCACCCGGCAGGTGGCGATGCTGGGGGACGACCGTTTCGAGGTGCTCGACATCACCGTACGGGCGGACAGCCGGTACGCGCACCGGCCGGTGGACGCGGTGCCCGCGGCCGGGGTGGGGGCGATCGTCCGGGACGGTGCGGTGTTCTTCCCCGGCGGGAAGGACGAACTGCGGCCCGGGGACCGCGCCGTCGTGCTCAGCGAGCCCGGTCGCGTGCCCGCGATCGAGCACGACCTGTGACGCTCCCGCGCACGGCGCCGGGCCGTGCGCGCCGGTGGCCGGCGCGCGGTCGGCTCGGCGTGGACCTGCGGACCGCGCTGGGGGTCGTGGGCGCGCTGCTCGCCTGGTTCGCGCTCGCGTTCCTCGCCCCGGCGGCCGTCGCGCTGGCGACCGGGGAGCCCCCGTGGCCCTTCCTCGTCGCCGGGGCAGGGTCGGCGGTCGTGGGTCTGGCGCTCCGGCGGCTGACCGGCGAGCGGCCGCCGTTGGGCGTCCGGGAGGGGTTCCTCGTCGTCGTCGCGGTGTGGCTGCTCGTGCCCGCCTTCGGCGCGCTGCCGTTCCTGCTGGGCCGGGTCCCGCAGCTCGACCGGCCGGCCGACGCCTACTTCGAGGCGATGTCGGGGTTCACCGCGACCGGGGCGACGGTGCTGACGGACGTGGACGCGCTCGGCACCGACATGCTGTTCTGGCGGCAGCTCACCCACGGGCTGGGCGGTCTGGGCATCATCGTGCTGGCGCTGGCGGTGCTGCCGCGGCTGCGCATCGGGGGCCGCGAGCTGCTGCGCTCGGAGCTGCCGGGGCCGGTCGAGATGGAGTCCCTCGGGGCGACGGTGCGCGGGACCGCCCGGCGGCTGTGGAAGATCTACCTCGCGGTGACGGCGGCCGGTGTCCTGGTCCTGGCCGGTCTGGGGTGGACCGGACTGGACCGGCGCATGGACCTGTTCACCGCGTTCTCCTACGCGACGTCCGCCGTGGCCCTCGGCGGGTTCACCCCGGACGGCGATTCGGCCCGGGGCCTGGCGCCGGTGACGCAGTGGGTGCTGTGCGCGCTGATGGTGGTGGCCGGGGTGAACCTGCTGCGGCTGTACCGGTTCGCCGTGCTGCGCCAGTTCCGGGCCGGGGTCCGCGACGAGGAACTGCGCCTGTACCTGGCGCTGCTGGTGGCGGGGTCGGCCGTGCTGGCGGTCGAGCTGTTCGCGGACGGGGTGGTGGAGGGGTTCGGCGGCGTCCGGCACGCCGTCTTCCAGACGGTGTCGGTGATGACCACCACCGGCTTCGCGACGCTCGACTGGTCCGGCTGGGGGACGCTCGCCGCGCTCACCCTGCTGGCGCTGATGTTCGTCGGGGCGTGCGCGGGGTCGGCGAGCGGGTCGGTCAAGGTCGTCCGCCATCTCACCCTCTTCCGCTTCACCCGGCACGAGCTGGAGCAGGCCGTCCACCCCGACGCCGTGCTCCCGGTGCGGGTGAGCGGCCGGGTGGTCGACAACCGCGCGCTCCGCTCGGCGCTCGTGTTCGCCCTCCTCTACGTGCTCGCTCTCGCCCTCGGCACGCTGTGCCTGGCCGTCGACGCCGGGGGGAGCGCGCCCGGGAACGGCGCCTTCACGGCGCTCGGTGCCGCCGCGGCCTGCCTCGGCAACGTCGGCCCGGCGTTCGGCGAGCTCGGCCCGTTCGGCTCGTACGCGCCGCTCGGGACTCTGTCGAAGGCGGCCCTCACCGCCTTGATGCTCCTCGGCCGCATCGAGATCGTCCCCCTGGCGGTCCTGCTGCGGCGGGGCTACTGGCGGGCGTAGGGCGTGCGCCGCCCGCGCGATAATCGGGGCATGACCTCACCCCCGGTCGGCGTGGACGCCGTGCACGAGCGGCTGGTGGGCGATCTGCTCGCCGCCGGAATGCCGTACGGGCTGCTCCTGGCGGGCGGTGACGCGGTGCGGGCGCACGGGCTGGTGGACGGCCGGGTCAGCCGCGGCGTGGACCTGGCCACCGGGCATCCCGCGGCCATGGCGGAGATCGCCGGCGCGGTACGGGCCGGGATGGAGGCGCGCGGGTGGGCGGTCGCGGGGCCTGACCTCGATCCGCTGACCGCGCGGCTGCTGGTCGGCGGTGCCGCGACCGGGCCGGAGCACCGGGTGGACCTCCGCAAGGAGGTGCTGTGGCGGCCGGCGGCGGAGACGGCGGCCGGACCTGCGCTCTCCCTGGAGGACCTGGTCGGTACGACGGTGCGCGCGCTGGCGGACCGCGGACTCCCCCGTGACCTCGTCGACGTGCACGCCGCCGCGGACCGCTGGAGCCACCCGGAGCTGGAGGAGCTCGGGCGCCGGCACGCTCCCGACACCTTCGACCTCGCCGAGCTCCAGTCCCGGCTGTCCGGCACGGAGTGGCTCGACGACGCCGAGTTCCGCGCCCACGGCCTGGACGCCCCGTCGGTGGAGGCGCTCCGGCGCTGGGCCCAGGACTGGGCGGACGACATCGCGGAGCGGCTGGTGGAGGGCGGGGCCCCGGAGGAGTAGGGGCCGGGCCGAAGGGGGGCGGGCCGCGGGGCCCCGGTGGGGTGGGGGGTCAGGCCGGGTGCGAGGTGCCCCGCACGGCAGTGGCGGGTCTCGTGGCGGCCAGGAGGAGGGTCACGGCGGTCGACGCCGCCGCCAGGGCCGTCATCGTGGTCGCGGGTGAGGTGAGCTGGGCGAGGCCGCCCGCCAGAACCGCGCTCACGCCCTGCATGGTGAGCATGCCGGAGGAGTGCAGGCCGAGGGCGTGGCCCGAGAGGTCCGGCGGGGTGAGGGCCATCAGCCGCTCCTGCTGGACCAGGCTCGCCCCGAAGCCGGCGGAGGCCATGGCGACCAGGACGGCGGTCACGGCGAGGGGCGGGTGCAGGACGAGGAGGAGGTAGGGCGTGGCGAGGAGCAGCAGGAGCGGGGTGGTCAGCCGCCGGCGGCGGACCGGTGGGACCAGGCGGCCGACCGTCACGTCGCCGGCCAGCATGCCCGCGGCCGCGCAGGCGAACAGGACGCCGGCGGAGTCGGGGGCGTGGGAGACGTAGAGGGACTCGCAGCCGACGATCAGGCCGTTGGGGATCCACAGGCCGAGGTAGACGTGGCGGCGGGCCGGGGACGCCCAGAGCCGGGCGTTGGCGAGCCGGGTGGCCCGTACGGAGGGGCGGCCGGTGGCGCGCGGGGGGCGGCGGGTCAGGCCGAGGCGGGCGACGAGCGCCGCCGTGCCGTACAGGGACGCCGCGAGGAGCAGCGTGGCGCGCGGGGAGAGGAGGGCGAGCAGGAGCCCGCCCGTCGCGTAGCCGGTGATCTGCGTGAGGCCGTGCATCACGCTGAAGACGGAACGGCCCAGGAGGTAGCCGTCCCGGGGGAGGATCTCGTTCAGCAGGCCCCAGCCGACTCCCCCGCCCACCGAGGCCACCAGTCCTTGGAGGAGGAGGACGGCGAAGACCGCGGGGAGGGGGAGGCCGGGCAGGGCCAGGAGGGCCGTGGCCGCCGCGAAGGCCAGTGCCGTGCCCGCGGTGGCGGCCCGGGGCGGGAGGCGGTCGGCGGCGGACATCAGGAGCGTCGCGCCGAGGACGTGGGCGAGGGACGGGCCGAACATGCTGAGGGCGGTCAGCAGGGGTGAGGCGGTCTCCCGGTGGACGAGGGTGGCCAGGGCCAGGCCGCTCGCCGTACGAGCCAGGGTCTGGGCGGAGGCGGCGAGGAAGAGCGGAGTGAACTCCGGTGTGCGGAAGAGGTCCCGGTAGCTGCGCATGCGCGGAGTCTGGGGAGGGCGCCGGTGCGGCCGTTATCGTTTCGCGCCGGTGCGAAACGTCGGCGGGGAGGGGGACCGTTCGTGGGGTGGTGGCGGATCAGTGCGGACACGCTCGCCGGGAGCCGCTTCGTGCTCTCGCCGCTCGCGGAGACCGCCGCGGCGCTGCGGCTGCTGCACACGGCGCGGGCCGCGCACCCGGGCGAGCGGGCCTGGCTCGGGACCCATCTGCCCGCCTACCGCGCCCTGTCGGCCGCCGATCCGGTGACGGCGCTGCTCGTGCCGTCGGCGTTCGGCACGGTGTGGATCGCGGACTTCCTGACCGTCACCCCGCGGGGCGGCGAGAGCTTCGAGGAGGAGGTCGAGCGGGTGCGGGCGGTCCCGGCCGCCGCCGCCCGCACGCAGCTGCGGAGGGCGGTGGGCGGCCCGCTGCCCGCCCTCCTGGACCGCGACGACCTGGCGGACCGCGCCGCCGGCGTCCTCACCCACGTCTGGGAGGACGCCGTACGCCCGTACTGGGGGCGGCGCCGGCGGGTCCTGGAGGCCGACGTGGTGGCCCGCACGGCGCAGGTCGCGCGGGGCGGCTGGGCGGCGGCGCTGGACGCGCTGCGGCCGGGGACGCGCTGGCTGGGCGGCGACCGGCTCCAGGTGAACGGGCACGAGCTGCCCCCGCGCGAGATCTCGGGGGCCGAGCTGCTGTTCGTGCCGGTGACCGCGCAGCGGACGGGCTGGGTGTCGTGGGAGGGGACGCGCCGGTACGCGCTGGTGTACCCGTGCGCGGGGGCGCTGGCCGGTGACCGCGGCCGGGAGCCCGTGCCGGCGGCCCTGGGCGCGCTGCTCGGGGGTGCGCGGGCCCGGGTGCTGATGCTGCTGGGTTCCCCGATGAGCACCAGCCAGCTCGTCGCCGTGACCGGGCAGGGGCTGGGCTCGGTCGGCCGGCACCTGCGGGTGCTGCGGGAGGCGGGCCTGGTGGAGCGGGCGGGCCGTACGGGCCGGTCCGTGCTGTACGTGCGGACGGCGGCCGGGGAGGTCCTCGCCGAGGCGGGGCGCGGGGCGGGCGCGGGTGCGCCGTCCGCCGGGGCTAGGGTCGGCTCATGACGACTGCAGAGAACAACGGCACCTCCCCCCTCGATGTCGGAATCGGCGCCCTGAACGGCGGTCCCGCGGACCTCGCCCAGTACGCGGGCCGGGCCGTGCTCGTGGTGAACGTGGCCTCCAAGTGCGGCCTGACCCCGCAGTACGCGGGGCTGGAGCGGCTGCACGAGCGGTACGCGGAGCGGGGTTTCACCGTGCTCGGCGTGCCCTGCAACCAGTTCCTCGGGCAGGAGCCGGGCAGTGCGGAGGAGATCGCCGAATTCTGCTCGGCGACGTACGGGGTGACGTTCCCGATGACCGAGAAGGTCGAGGTCAACGGGGAGGGGCGGCACGCGCTGTACGAGCGGCTGGTCGGTGTCGCCGACGGTGAGGGGCACAGCGGGGACGTCCGCTGGAACTTCGAGAAGTTCCTGATCGGGCGGGACGGCGAGGTCGTCGCCCGTTTCTCGCCGCAGACCGAGCCGGAGTCGGCGGAACTGGTGGCGGCCGTGGAGAAGGCGATCGGCTGACGGCGCCGGGCCGACGGCGCTCGGCTGAGCGTCGACCTTGCCCCTAGGGCAGGGTGGAGCGTCTGCGTCACCGGGCGGATCGGCCGCCCGGTGACGGAGGATGTCGGCGTGGACGAGGAACTGCTCGCCATCGGGGCGTTCGCGGCGCGGGCACGGCTGTCGGCCAAGGCCCTGCGGCTGTACGACCGGCTGGGGCTGCTGGCCCCGGCACGGGTCGACGGTGACACCGGTTACCGGTTCTACCGGGCGGACCAGGTCGAACGGGCCCGGCTGGTGGCGCTGTTGCGGCAGCTCGACATGCCGCTGGCGCGGATCGCCGAGGTCGTCGACGCGGACGACGCCGCGGCCGGGGCCGAACGGCTCGCCGCCTACTGGGCGGACGTCGAGGCGCGGCACGCCCGGCAGCGGACGCTCGCCGAGTACCTCCGTGGACGGTTGTCGGGGAGGAGCTCCGAGATGTACGGAACGTTCACGGTCGAGACGGTCGAGGTGCCCGCGCAGGTGCTGATCACCGAGTCGCGGCACCTCCTCGCGGAGGAGCTGCCGTCGTGGATCGGGGCGGCGCTGGGCCGGCTGGAGGCGGCGGCCGGGGAGTGCGGGGGCGTGGCCGGGGTGCCGTTCGTGGCGTACCACGCCGAGGTGTCGACGGAAAGCGACGGTCCCGCGGAAGCGTGCGTGCCGGTCGCCGACGAGGCGGCGGCACGTGCCTGGGCCGCCGGTGCGGGCCGGGCCCGGGGGACGACGGTGCGGGTGGAGCCGGCGCTGCGGCTGGCCCGCACCCGGATCACCAAGGCGCAGGTGGCGCATCCGCAGATCCTGGCCGCGTTCGAGGCGGTGGAGCGGTGGATGGAGGGCCGGGGGCTGACGCCGACGGGCCCGTGCCGTGAGGTGTACTTCGCGGACTGGGAGGCCGCGGGGCCGCAGGACCCGGTGTGCGACGTGGCGTTCCCGGTGTCTCTCCGGTAGGCCCGGCCGCGGGTCGTGGGGTGCGGCCGGTGGCCCCCTCGGCGGCCCTGTGCGGGCCGGCCCGAGGAGCACCGGCCGAGCCCTCTCGGCGAGGACGGCGGACAGGTCGAGAGGGCTCCGTGGTGGTGCCGGCGCCGGGCGCCGGTGCCGTCAGCCCTTGACCGTGGCCACGAAGGCGCTCCACGCGTCCGCGGGGAAGGCCAGCTTGGGGCCCTCGGGGACCTTGGTGTCCCCGAGCTCCAGCGCCGCGTCGGTGGTCGACCTGACCATCACGCAGGCGCCGTTGTTGTTGGTGTAGGAGGACGTCGTCCACGTTTCCGTGGCGCCCAGACGAATTGCCATGTTCGCTCCGTAGCCAGATGCTGAGTTGCTGTCACCGACCTGCGCATTCCGGCAAGGACCCGCAGAACGGATTGCGCCAACCCCGACTGGTGGCTGGCGTGATCGACGCTACTCGCCCGCATCGGGCGTCGGACCGGTCGTTCACTCGTCTGGATGGCATATTCCAGGTGGTACTTCCAGTCAGGGATGCCAGCGGTGTAAGGTCCCGCCCCACACCTGACCCCGCCTCAGCGCGCGTAGTCCTTCGCGAGGCGTTCCACCAGTTGACGGGACTGTTCCACGTTCAGCGACTGCGCCCGCAGGTGCTCGTACATCACCGTGTACTTCTGCACGTCGTGCGGCTTCTCCAGGTACAGGTCGCTGGTGACGCCCTCGATGTAGACCACGCTGGAATCGGCCGCGTCGGCGAACTCCAGGATCGAGTACTGGCCGTTGATCCCGGCGTGCGCGCCGACCTCGAACGGCAGCACCTGCACGGTGATGTGCGGCAGCTGGCTCAGCTCCATCACGTGCTCGAGCTGTTCCCGCATCACCTGGCGGCTGCCGACCACCCGGTGCAGGGACGCCTCGTCGAGCACCACCCACAGCCGCAGCGGGTCGGTGTCGGCGGTGATCCGGCTCTGCCAGCGCAGCCGTACCTCGACCCGCCGGTCGTTCTCCTGCTCGGTCGACTCGGGCGAGCCGCCCTGGACGATCGCCTCCGCGTAGGCGCGGGTCTGCAGCAGACCGGTGATGATCTGCGGTTCGTAGACCCGCAGCGACTCCGCGTCGGTCTCCAGACCGATGTAGACGCTGTAGGGGATGTCGCCGAAGGCGTGCCACCAGCCCTGCTGGCGGGAGTCCTTGGCCATCTGCATCAGCGACTCGACGATCCGGCTGTCCTCGACCTCGTACACCCCGCACAGGTCGCGCACGTCGCGCTGGCTGATGCTGCGCCGGCCGTTCTCCAGGCGGCTGATCTTCGACTGCGAGACCAGCAGCCGCTCGGCCACCTCCTCGGCCGTCATGCCCTTGAGCTCACGGAGCCTGCGCAGCTCCTGGCCGAGCCGGCGCCGCCTGACGGTGGGATTGACATTGGACGCCACGGGACGTGCACCTCCGGCTGTGTGCCTCGTACTTACCACTTTGCGTGTCTGCTGATGAGCAGACTGCCACCAAGGCGCTTCCTACCGCTGGGAAACGGTGGATATACGACGAGTACACGCCACCGGGCTTCCCGGTGGCGGGAGTTGGACCGGCCGGGGGCACGCCGAGCGGGGCGGAGAACGCCGGTGCGTTCTCCGCCCCGCTCGGACAGCGGCTCCCGTGACCGGGTCTGCGGTGCCTCGGATCCGTGGTCGCCGTGCCGTTCGGCCCTGGGGACGTACGACTCAGTGGGCCACGGCGCGTGCCATGGATCCTCGGTGCGGTTGCGCCGGAACGCCTCGGGCGGGCTCCGGTGCGCCCCTGCCGCCGGCGGGGGCCTGCCGGCCCGCCGGTGCGGAGCTGCGGCGCGGCTGGGCCGCGGCGCCGTTCTGGACGTCCATCACCGCGTGCGCGACGAGTCCGCCCATCGGGTCGTGCCGGATCAGGTCCCGCAACCGGGAGCGCGAGGAGCGTCCCTCGTTCCCCGGGTACAGGTGCTTGCCGAGGCCGACCGCGTGCGCCAGTGCGGCGAGCGCCGCGGTCCGCGGGTCCGGCGGGACGCCGGTGCGGATCGCGGAGTCCAGCCGGGCCCTGATCTCCCGGCTGATCTCGGTGTCCGTCGCCTGGTAGCGAGTCGTCGGCAGCACCCCGCACATCTGTCCGGCCACGGCGTGCACCATGCCGCACCGCTCCAGATGCGAGAGGTAGGTCTGGCGGAGCCCGAGTCGCGGCCCGCCGATCCAGTGGACCGCCCGTACCGGAGCGCCGCGCCTTCGCAGCAACTCCAGCGCGCAGTCCAGTGTTGGGTCTCCAGTCGGCCGTGGCACCACCACGGCGATACGATCCCCGTCTGGGGCTATCCGTCCGGCCAGCGCCAGCTCCACTAGCTGCGCTCCGGCCAGACCGAGGTCGAGCGACTGCGGCTGCGCAGTGGTACCCGTGGTCGGGTCCAGTGCCAGCAGCAGAAGCTCCTCCGGAAGTGTTCTGCGGCTCCTGCCCATCCATGCCTCCCCGCGTGGATGTCTGACAGGGTGACCCCTCTCACATTGGTCTGTCGAGGGCGCGTGACCGGTTCGTAAGGGAACCGGTAGCTATGTCGTTCTCGTCTACCACGTGGGGTAAGCCCGCACACAGGACACTGGTACATGGTTCGGACAGCGCCGCGGAGCGTTGTCGCGGGCGGGCGGTACACGGTTCGGATGGCGCACGCGGGGCGTGCGGCGCATGGAGGAGGCATCGGTGGCGGGCGAGTCCCCCGACAGGTCGAAGCAGCGCGAGTCGTCGGCAGAACCGACGTCGGGGAGCGCGGGTCCGGTTCCCGGGAAGCGGGATCCCCGGCTTTCGGTGGCGCGCGACGCCGCCCCCTCCGCAACCCGCGGCACCGCGGACACGGCCACCCGGGTGCTGTCGGCACCCGCCGGTTCTCCTGCGGAGGGCCGGACTCCTGCCGAGGGCGAGGGCGGGTCCCCGGCCGGGGGTGACGACGACTCCCGGGCGGAGGGTGGGCGCGGCACTTCGGCCGAGGGCGACGGCGGTTCGCCGGCGAGGGCTGCGGGCGGCTCCCCCGTGGAGGGGGACGGCCGGCTGCGTGAGGCCGTGGCCGCCTGGGTCCGCTCGGCGGAGCCGAGCGAGGACCTGAAGGGCGACGCCGCACGGGACACCGCCGACACCGCTGCCGCGGCCCCGGAGGAGACGGGCGCCGCCTCGGACGACGCGGACACCGCCGGGGGCAGCGCCTCCGGGGACGCCGACACCGCCGCGAGTGACGCCGGCGCCGGTACGAGTACGGCGGCGGACGGCCCCTCCGAGGACGCCGGGACGGACCCGGCCGAGGACAGCACCCCCGAGGACGCCGGGACGGACCCGGCCGAGGACAGCACCCCTGAGGACGCCGGGACGGACCCGGCCTCGGTCGGCGCCTCGGGGAACACCCCCACGGACACGAGCAGCGCCCCTGAGGACGCCCGCCCCGCCGGGGGCAGCGCCTCCCGGGGCTCGTCCGAGGCCCCGGCCGCCGACGGCGGTGGCGAGGACCCGCGTGCGGACGAGGCCGACGGCGGTGCCTCCGAGGACGCCGGAACGCCGGCTGCTGAAGGTGGCTCCCGCGAGGGCACCGGGGCAGACCTGCCCGAGGGCAGCGACTCCCGGGAGGCCGGGGCGGGTGCGCCGGCGGACGCCATGTCCGGGGACCGGGCTGCCGACAGCGCCGGGGCGGGCCGCGCCTCCGGTGAAGCCGGAGCGGGTGCGGCGGCGGACGCCGTGTCCGGGGACGGCGGTACGAAGCGGTCCGAGGACCGGGCCGAGGAGAACGCCGACGCCGCCGAGGACGGCGGTTCGGAGGGGCCCGGGGACCGGGCCGACGACGGCGCGGACGCCGTGGCCGGGGGCGGTCGTGCGGGCGGAGCCGGTGGGGTGGTGCCGGCCGCGCGCAGCGCGTCCGCGGACGGCGAGGCGGAGTCGCGGGAGCGCGGGGACGCCGACGGGGGCCGGGACGAGGCCGGGGGCGACGGCGGCGTCGGCAAGGGCGGCAAGGGCGGCAAGGGCGGCAAACGTGCCGTCGACCAGCCGACCGCCGTCTTCCGGACCCGGAAGCCCGCCGTCGACCAGCCCACCACCATGCTCAAGCTGGGCGACGCGGGCACCGAGCCCGAAACTGAGCCCGAGCCCGGAGCCAAGCCCGAGGCCGAGCGTGAGGCGGAGCGGACCAGCAAGTTCGTCGCGCTGAAGGACTTCGACGACCCCGCCGTCCGCAAGCCCCCGCCCGCCGCCGACGCCACCGCCGCGCTGCGCACCGTGGCGCCCGCCGAGGCCACCACCTCGCTGCCGCAGGTCGGGCCGGAGCGGACGACGCAGCAGCCGCTGCCGCCCAAGCCGCCGCTGGACCTGCTCGCGGAGCTGACGAACACCCCGCCACCCCCGCAGACCCCGCTGCGCACGGCCGTGCGGCGGGTGAAGATCTGGACGCCGCTGGTCCTCCTGCTGGTGATCGTCTTCGCGGTCGTGCAGAACTTCCGTCCGCTTCCCGCACCCACGCTCGAACTGACCGCCGAGGAGAGCTACACCTTCGACGGCGGCAAGCCCGAGATCCCCTGGCCGGCGGCCGGACAGGCCGCGCTCGACGTGCAGGGCATCGGCACGTTCGGCTCCTCCGGCGAGCAGAAGCCCGTTCCGATCGCCAGTGTCGCCAAGGTCATGACCGCGTACCTGATCCTGCGCGACCACCCGCTCAAGAGCGGCGCCGAGGGTCCGATGCTCAAGATCGACGAGCTCGCCGAGCAGCAGTCCGACGCCGGTCAGGAGTCGACCGTCAAGGTCACCGCGGGCGACGAGATCTCCCAGCGGGAGGCGGTCGAGTCCGTCCTGATCGCGTCCGCGAACAACGTGGCGCGGCTGCTCGCCCGCTGGGACGCGGGGTCCGAGAAGGCGTTCGTCGAGAAGATGAACGAGGCCGCCGAGGACCTCGGCATGACCAACACGACGTACACCGACCCCTCGGGTCTGAACGACACCACCGTGAGCACCGCCGTGGACCAGGTGAAGCTGGCCAAGGAGGCCATGAAGCAGCCCGCGTTCCGCGAGGTGGCCGCGATGATGTCGTACGACGACTACAAGGGTGTGAACCACTCCAACTGGAACCAGCTGGTCGGTCACAACAACGTCGTCGGCATCAAGACCGGCACCACCACCTCCGCGCTCGGCAACCTGGTGTTCGCCGCGAAGAAGGAGGTCGACGGGGAGACCCGGACCGTCGTGGGCGCCGTGGTCCGCCAGCCCGCGGGCGGCAAGGACAACACCATCCTGTCCGCCGCCCTCACCGCGGGCGACGACCTGATCCGGGCCGCGCAGGGCGCGCTGGAGTCGGCGAGCATCCTGAAGAAGGGCACCGTCGTCGGCTACGTGGACGACGGCCTCGGCGGCCGTACGCCCGTCGCCGTCACCGAGGACGTGAAGGCCGTCGGCTGGGCGGGCCTGTCGGTGAAGCTGACGTTCGCCGCGGACGAGCTGCCGCGCACGGCGGAGGCGGGCACGAAGGTGGGCACGCTCACCGTGGGCGACGGGACGAGCAGTGCCGTCAAGGTCCCGGTGGCCCTCCAGGAGGACCTGGTGGAGCCCGCCTTCGCGGACAGGCTGACCCGCCTCACCTGAGGCGGAACCGGCGCAGCGCACCCGCACCCCGCGGGCCCACGCCCACCCGGGCGACGGTCGGCGGGGTGCGTGCTAGCGTCACGAAACGGGCAGGATCGGGCAGGGAACGGGACACGGGGAGTGCCTTCAGGTGGCCACAGCGGAGCCGACACGCGCCGACGACGCCGACCCGGGTCCGGGATCCACGCGTCAGGACTCCGCGGACCGGCGGTCCTCCGGCCCGCGAATACCCGCGGCCGGGACGCGGCGTCCGTCCCCGGGCGGCCCTGAGGTGCCCCCGGACGGCGGTGGGGACGGCGCCGAGGCCGCCCGCGGCGCCTTCATGACGGCCGTGCTCGCCGTGCGCGCGCGCATGCTGCGGCACCCCGTGCTGTCCGTCACCGCGCTCGCCGGCGCGCTGCACGTCGTCTGGTTCTTCACCTTCGCCAACAGCGGCGGCGACCTCGCCGCGCAGGACGCGTGGGCCGAGTTCGTCGGCCGGCACCCGGACTCCGCGTACAACCTCGCCTGGTACGGCGGGATGCACCCGGTGTCGTACAGCGTGGTGTCCCCGTACCTGATGTCGCTCCTCGGCGTGCGGACCACGATGATGATCGCGGGGACGGTGTCGGCGGGGCTGCTGACGCTGGTCCTGATGCGCAGCCGGGCGGTGCGCAACCCCCTCTGGGCGGCGCTGGCCGGGGTGTTCGCGCTGCTGTGCAACGCCGCCTCCGGGCGGGTGACGTACGGGCTCGGCACGATGTTCGCGCTCGGCGCGGTCGCCGTCGTCTTCTGCTGGCCGTACCGGTGGCGCTACAAGCGCTGGGCGAAGGCCCTGTGCGCGGCCCCGCTGGCGGCGCTGGCGACCATGGCCTCGCCGGTCGCGGGCCTGTTCGTGGGGCTGGTCGCGGTCGCGCTGTTCCTGCAGAAGCGCCGGCCGGGCGCGTGGGCGCTGGGCCTGGCGCCCACCGCGGTGGTGGCCGTGTCGGCGTGGCTGTTCCCGTTCTCGGGGACGCAGCCGATGGGCGTCGGCTCGGTGATCCTGCCGCTGCTGTACTCGGTCCTGGTCTGCGTCCTGGTCCCCGCGGAGTGGAAGACCGTGCGGATCACGTCCGCGGTGTACGGGCTCGGGATCGTGCTGGTGTGGCTGATCAGTTCGCAGATCGGGTCGAACATGACCCGGCTGGCGATGCTGTTCGGCGGGGTGGCACTGGTGGCGGCGCTGCCGTTCGCGGTGCCGAGGTCCCGCAAGTGGTACGCGATCGTCGTCGCGATCGTCGGCTTCACCGGCTGGATCGGCTTCAAGTCGGTCGACGACGTCGTGCACACCACCCCCCGCGCGTCATGGGCGCGCGAGCTGGCGCCGCTGGTGAACGAGCTCCAGGAGGTCGGCGCCGGGCGGGGCCGGGTGGAGGTCGTCCCGGCCCGCTCGCACCGCGAGGCGTCCGCCCTCGCCCCGTACGTCAACCTGGCGCGCGGCTGGAACCGGCAGGCCGACATGGAGCGCAACCCGCTCTTCTACGACGACACCCTCAACTCGGCGAACTACCGGGAGTGGCTGAAGCGCTGGGGCGTGCACTTCGTGGTGCTGCCCAAGGACGAGCCGGACGGTGACGGCGGCCAGCGGGAACGGGAACTGGTGCAGCGCGGGCTGCCGTACCTGAAGCAGATCTGGGGCGACGCGAACTGGCAGCTGTTCGCGGTGGACGAGCCGACGCCGCTGGCGGAGCCGCACACGGTGGTGGAGCGGGCCGAGCAGGGCGAGTGGACGCTGCGGGTGGAGAAGGCGGGCCGGATCCTGATCCGCGTGCCGTACTCGCCGTGGCTGGGCCTCGTCGACGCCGACGGCGAGGCGCTGGACCCGCCGCAGGAGGCGGAGGGGTCCGAGGACCGTCCCGAGGGCGAGCCGAAGACGTACGAGAACGTCCACGGCTGCCTGAGGGAGACGGAGGAGGACAGCCACGGCGACCGGTGGACGATGCTGCTCGCGCCGGAGCCGGGGACGTACCGCCTGGCGGCTCCGTACCAGTGGGACCGGGGCACGCCCTGCCCCGACGAGCTGCGCTGACCGGGCCGGCCCGGACGATCCGACGACCCTCCCGGCACCGTTCCCGCACGACTCCCGGCTGTTCATGTAGATGAACGACATTCAGGCGAGAGAACAACTTTGCCTTCTCTTGACCCGACGCTTTCTTGTCGTGCCCGCGCCACCACCCCCACGATGAGCGGGCACTTCGCGGCCCTCCATGTCCCTACCCCGCTCAGGCGAAGTGCCAACCAGCTGAGCGGTGTTCACAAGGCGGACCCTGGAAGGGGGGACATGAACGGTCTCGACTGGGCGGTTCTCATCGGCTACTTCGCCGTGATGGTCGCCATCGGTGTCTGGTCGCACAAGCGGGTGGACAACGTCAGCGACTTCTTCACGGCCGGCGGCAAGATGCCCTGGTGGCTCTCCGGCATCTCCCACCACATGTCGGGCTACAGCGCGGTGATGTTCACCGGGTACGCCGGCATCGCCTACACGTACGGGGTGACGTCCTTCGTCACCTGGTCCTTCCCCATCGCCTTCGGCATCGCCATCGGCTCCAAGCTGTTCGCCCCGCGCATCAACCGGCTGCGCTCCCGGCTCCACGTGGCCTCGCCGCTGGAGTACCTGAAGAACCGCTACGACCTGAAGACCCAGCAGGCGCTCGCCTGGTCCGGCATGCTGCTGAAGATCGTGGACGTGGGCGCGAAGTGGGCCGCGATCGCCACCCTGCTGTCGGTGTTCACCGGCGTCTCGCTCAACCAGGGCATCCTCATCACCGGTGTCGTCACCGCGATCTACTGCACCATCGGCGGCCTGTGGGCGGACGCGCTGACCGAACTGGGGCAGTTCGTCATCCAGTTGCTAGCGGGCCTGACGATGTTCGTCGCGGTGCTGCTCGAACTCGGTGACCACGGCGGCTTCTTCGGCGCCTGGGACGAACCCGAACTCCAAGGCCACGGGGAGCCGCTGGTCGGACCGTACGGCACGGTCTTCCTGCTGGCGTTCCTCTTCATCAAGCTGTTCGAGTACAACGGCGGCATGCTCAACCAGGCCCAGCGCTACATGGCCACCCCCACCCCCCGCGAGGCGGAGCGCTCGGCACGGCTGTCGGCGGTGCTGTGGCTGGTCTGGCCGGTGATCCTGTTCTTCCCGATGTGGATGTCGCCCCTGCTGGTGGAGTCGCAGAAGACGGACGGCTCCGACTCCTACGCCCTGATGACCGAGCAGCTGCTGCCGCACGGGCTGCTGGGCCTGGTCATCGTCGGCTTCTTCTCCCACACGATGGCCATGTGCTCCTCGGACGCCAACGCGATCGCGGCGGTCTTCACCCGTGACGTGGCGCCGGTGCTGTCCGCACGGGCGCGGGCGTGGGGCGAGCGGTCGGGCCTGGTCGCGGCCCGCGTGACCACGGTGGTCTTCCTCGGCCTGTCCATGGCGGTCGCCACCCAGGTCAACTCGCCGACGTTCAAGGACATCATCACGGTCGTCATCAAGTGGGTGGCCGGCCTGATGGGCCCCATCGCCATCCCGATGATGCTGGGGCTGCTGCGTCCGTTCCGCCGCTCCGGCCCCACGGCGGCGCTCGTCAGCTGGGCGCTGGGCCTGTTCGCCTTCTGGCTGGTCAACTACCCGATCCACTGGGCCGTCGACGGCGGGGTGCCGCTGGAGTACCAGGTCTCCATCCCGCTGGCGGTCTCGCTGATCCTGTACGTGCTGATCGGCTTCGCGAAGCCGGAGGACACGCCGGAACGGCTGGCGATCATCGACCGGGTCAACACCGATGACGACGGTGGGGCGGTGGGGGCGGCGGTGCCGTCCCGGGGGGAGGAGCACGTCTCGGCTCCCGCCAGGGACTGAGGCCGGGGTCCCGGGGGGCGGCCGGACGTGGGGGGCCTTCGGGGATCTCGCCCCCGCCGCCCCGTCCCGTCCCGTCCCCGGGGGCTCCGCCCCCGGACCCCCGTTCGCGCAGTTCCTCGCGCCCCTTGGGCGCCTTCTCTAGGCGCCCCGGGGGTAGCGGGTGAGCCAGGCCGGGGAGGAGCCGGTGGGGCCGTGGAGGGCGGGGCCCTGGGTCATCTCCATGGCGAAGTCGTCGGCGAGTTCCAGGATCGTGGGGCGGCCCTCCAGCTCGGCCAGCCAGGCCGGCGGCAGGGCCGTCTCGCCGTGCAGCGCCCCGAGCAGCCCGCCGGTCAGCGCGCCGGCGGCGGCGCTGGGCCCGTCGTGGTTGACGGCGAGGCACAGCCCGTGCCGGACGTCCTCCCCCACCAGCGCGCAGTACACGGCGGCGGCCAGCAGTCCTTCGGCGGTGGCGTTCCCCACCAGCTCGGTGACCCGTGCGGGGCCGGGCAACCCCTGCCGTACGGCGCCCAGCGCCCGCTGGAGCGCGTCGGTGACCTGCTGGTGTCCCGGCCGCGCGGCCAGCAGGGCGAGCGCGCGCTGCACGGCCGCGTCCAGGCTCTCCCCGCGGGCCAGCGCGTGCACGATGACGGCGTACCCGCCCGCCGCGAGGCAGCCGACCGGATGGCCGTGGGTCTGCGCCGCGCACTCCACGGCGAGCTGGGCGACGAGCTGCGGTTCCCAGCCGACGAGCAGCCCGAAGGGCGCGGAGCGCGCGGCGGCCTCCGGGCCGGCCTCACCGGGGTTCTTGGGCGCCTCCGGCGTCCCCATGGTCTCGTCGCCGAGCCCGAGCAGCAGCGTACGGGCGGGGTCCCGGCGGGCGTACAGCCACTCCTGCCGCGCCAGCCAGCCGTCGTCCTTGCGCCGCTCGTCCGGGCCCCAGTCCCGCTGGGTGGTGGCCCAGCGCAGGTACGCCCGGTGCAGGTCGGTCGGCGGGTGCCAGGCGCCGGTGTCGCGCCGCACCTGGGCACGGATCAGCCCGTCGACGGAGAACAGGGTGAGCTGCGTGTGGTGGGTGACCGCGCCGCGCCGCCCGAAGGCGGGGGCGAGGTCGGTGACGCCCTCCGCGCCGTGCGCCTCACGGATCGCGTCGATCCCCAGGCCGGCGACCGGCGCGCCCAGCGCGTCGCCGACGGCCACCCCGAGCAGCGTTCCGCGCACCCTGCTGCGGAAGTCCTGCTGCTCACGGCGCCCCCACACGGGCCCGGCAGTACCAGCCACCAAGACCTCCCGGGGACCGTCCGTACGTACGACGCGGAGCACTGTAATCGAACGCGGGCGGCCGGTTCAGGGGGGCGGGCGGGTATGCGCCCTGTGCAACCCGCTACTCGACCACCCGTACCGGCGTGCCCGCCGTGCCGAAGGTCCACAGGGCCTGGCCGTCGGCCTTGGTGACGCGGATGCCGCCGGTCCTGGCGTCCGGGGCGGCGGGCGGGGGCGAGGAGCCGTCGACCGCGTTGGAGAACGCGACGGAGACGCCGGACTTCGCGGCGAAGTAGACGATGTGCTCGACCGCCACGCCGTCGCTGCCGGTGGTGGCCTCCGTGCGGGTGCCGATGGTGTACGAGCCGGGGTCCGGGGAGACCGTGCCCGGCCACACCGTGAAGGAGCGGCGGGCGGCGTCGCTGGCGTCGACCAGCCACACGCGCTTCTGGTCCAGCGAGTACACGATCCGGCGGCCCGTGCCGGAGTCGGCCGGGACCGCCGCCGGCTTCTTCTCCCGCGGTTCGGCGGACGGCTTCGCGTCCGCCGTCGCCGACGCGCTCGGCCGGCTGGTGGCGGCGGTGGGTTTCGTCCCCCGGTCCGCCTGGACGGCCAGGACCGCCACCACGGCTATCGCCCCCGTGGTCAGCCCGGTCACCCAGGCCCACGAAGGAAGACGGGCAGACACCGGTACGTATCTCCTCAGCTGCGGGTCCCGAACGCGCGTCGGATCATCCTACTGCCCGTGGGGCGGGCGCCCGCCTCCGTCCGGCGCCCCTCCCCGGCCTGCGCCCGTCTCAGTCCAGCACCGGCAGCAGCTCCGGCAGGTGACCGTCCGAGGCCTCCGCGGCGCGACGGCGCTCCTCGGGGACCTCGCCGTACAGGGTGGTGCGCGGCTTCGCCGGACGGCCCGCCGCCTCCGCGACCGCGATCAGGTCCTTGACGGACTTGTAGGAGCCGTAGGAGGAGCCCGCCATCCGCGAGATGGTCTCCTCCATCAGGGTGCCGCCGAGATCGTTGGCCCCGGAGCGCAGCATCTCCGCCGCGCCCTCCGCGCCCAGCTTCACCCAGCTCGTCTGGATGTTCGGGATGTGCGGGTGCAGCAGCAGCCGCGCCATCGCCGTGACCGCGCGGTTGTCGCGGACCGTCGGGCCCGGGCGGGCGATGCCGGCCAGGTAGACCGGGGCGTTGGTGTGCACGAAGGGCAGCGTCACGAACTCCGTGAAGCCCCCGGTGCGGCGCTGGATGTCCGCCAGGGTGCGCAGGTGCCCGAGCCAGTGCCGGGGCTGGTCGACGTGGCCGTACATCATCGTCGAGGAGGAGCGGATGCCCAGTTCGTGGGCCGTGGTCACCACTTCGATCCAGGTCGCCGCCGGCAGCTTGCCCTTGGTCAGGATCCAGCGGACCTCGTCGTCGAGGATCTCGGCGGCCGTGCCGGGGATCGTGTCCAGGCCGGCCTCCTTCGCCGCCGTCAGCCACTCGCGGATCGACAGGCCGGTGCGGCTCGCGCCGTTCACCACCTCCATCGGGGAGAAGGCGTGCACGTGCATGCCGGGGACGCGTGCCTTGACCGCCTTCGCGATGTCGAAGTACGCGGTGCCCGGCAGGTCGGGGTGGATGCCGCCCTGCATGCAGACCTCCACCGCGCCGACGTCCCAGGCCTGCTGGGCGCGGTCGGCGACCTGGTCCAGGGAGAGCGTGTAGGCGTCGGCGTCCGTGCGGCGCTGGGCGAAGGCGCAGAAGCGGCAGCCGGTGTAGCAGACGTTGGTGAAGTTGATGTTGCGGGTGACGATGTACGTCACGTCGTCGCCCACCGCGGACTTCCGCACGTCGTCCGCCACCCGGCACAGGGCGTCCAGTGCCGGGCCGTCGGCGTGCAGCAGCGCCAGCGCCTCCGCGTCGGTGAGCCGAGTCGGGTCGTCGGCCGCCGTGCGCAGCGCCGCGCGGACGTCGGTGTCGATGCGCTCGGGGACCATCCCGGGGGCGGCCGCCTCGCGCAGCGCCTCCCAGTCGCCGTACACCTCGTCGAAGTCGTCGCGGCGGTCGGCGCTGCGGCCCTCGGTGTCGATGGTGCGGTGCAGGTCGGTGCGGCCGGTGGCGGTGAACGCCTCGTCCGGCTCCTGCCAGGGCAGCCCCCCGGGGAGCGCGTCCGGGCGCGCCAGGCCCGTCTCCGGGTCGGCGAGGGCGGCCACGTGCGGGCGCAGCCGCGGGTCCAGCCAGGGCTCGCCGCGGCGCACGAACTCCGGGTAGACGCAGAGCCGTTCGCGCAGTTCGAAGCCGGCCGCCCGGGACTTCTCGGCCAGTTCCTCGATCTGCGGCCAGGGGCGTTCGGGGTTGACGTGGTCGATGGTGAGCGGGGAGACGCCGCCCCAGTCGTCGATGCCGGCCGCGATCAGCCGCCCGTACTCGGAGTCGACCAGGTTCGGCGGGGCCTGGAGACAGGCGGAGGGGCCGAGGACGAGCCGGGCCACCGCGACGGTGGCGACCAGTTCGTCCAGTTCCGCGTCCGGCATGCCGCGCATCGCGGTGTCCGGCTTCGCGCGGAAGTTCTGGATGATCAGTTCCTGGATGCCGTGGTGCGCCCGGGAGACCTTGCGCAGCGCGAACAGGGACTCCGCGCGCTCCTCGTACGTCTCGCCGATGCCGATGAGGACGCCGGAGGTGAAGGGGACCGAGGAGCGGCCCGCGTCCTCCAGGACCCGCAGCCGCACGGCCGGCTCCTTGTCCGGGGAGCCGTGGTGGGGACCGCCGGGCTCGGACCACAGGCGGGTCGCGGTGGTCTCCAGCATCATGCCCATGGACGGGGCGACCGGCTTCAGGCGCTGGAAGTCCGTCCAGCTCATGACGCCCGGGTTGAGGTGGGGCAGCAGCCCGGTCTCCTCCAGGATGCGGATGGAGACGGCCCGCACGTAGGCGATCGTGTCGTCGTAGCCGTGCGCGTCGAGCCACTCGCGCGCCTCGGGCCAGCGGTCCTCGGGCTTGTCGCCGAGGGTGATGAGGGCTTCCTTGCAGCCGGCGGCGGCACCCTTGCGGGCGATGTCCAGCACCTCGTCCGGCGACATGAACATCCCGTGCCCGGCCCGCCGCAGCTTGCCGGGCACGGTGACGAACGTGCAGTAGTGGCACCTGTCCCGGCACAGCCGGGTCAGCGGCACGAAGACGCTCTTGGAGTACGTGATGACCCCGGGCCGTCCCGCCGCCTCCAGGCCCGCGTCGCGGACCCGGGCGGCCGACGCGGAGAGGTCCTCGAGGTGCTCACCGCGCGCCTGGAGCAGGACGGCGGCCTCGGTGACGTCCAGGGAGACGCCGTCCCGGGCGCGTCTGAGCGCACGGCGCAGGGAGTTCTCGGTCGGGCCGCCCGTTCCGGAGGTCACGGAAGTCGTCATCCTTTGAGCATACGTTCGGGGTGGTCAGGTCCCTGGCCCGTCCGCTCCGCCGCGCTCACTCGACGAACTGCCGGCAGGCGTCCAGGGCCCGCAGCACCTCCGCCTCGCCCGCCGCCGGGAGCTGCACCACGGTCTCCTCGACGCCCAGTTCGGCGAAGTGGGCCAGCTTGCCCGCACTGGGCAGGACGGCGTACGGGACGACCTGGAGCGCGCCCGGGTCGCGGCCCGCGTCGGCCCAGGCGGTGCGCAGCCGGGGCAGTGCCTCCGTCAGGCCGCGCCCGCCGATCGGCAGCCAGCCGTCGGCGTACTCGCAGATGTGCGCGAACAGTTTGGGCCCGGCCGCCCCGCCGACCAGGGTGCGCGGACCCACCACCGGGCCGCGCGGCTTCTGCACCGGCTTGGGGTGCGCGAAACTCGGCCGCACGCGGGCGAACTCGCCTTCGTAGCCGGTCGGTTCCTCGGCCCACAGCGCCCGCATCAGGCCCATCCGGTCCCGCACCAGCTCCCGCCGGGTCCGCCACGTCACGCCGTGATCGGCGGCCTCCTCGACGTTCCAGCCGAAGCCGAGGCCCAGCGTGAAGCGGCCCCCGGAGAGGTGGTCCAGGGTCGCGACCTGCTTGGCCAGGTCGATCGGGTCGTGCTGCGCGGCGAGCGTGATGCCGGTGCCGAGACCGAGCCGCTCGGTGACGGCCGCGGCCTGCCCGAGCGCGACGAACGGGTCCAGGGTGCGCCCGTACTCGCGGGGCAGGTCCCCGCCCGCCGGGTAGGGGCTGGTCCGCTCGGTGGGGATGTGCGTGTGCTCCGGCAGGTACAGCCCGGCGAACCCGCGCTGTTCCAGCTCACGGGCGAGCCGGACCGGGGTGATCGTCTCGTCGGTGAGGAAGATCGTGACGGCGATGCGCATGAGCGGCCTTTCGTACGCGGACGACGACCCATGCATACCCGGACGCGCCCCGTCTGTCCATACCGACCGGTCGGCATCATGCGGGCCGGCGGCCCGCCTCGGCCGTCCCGTTCCCCCGGGCCGCCGGTAGGCTCGGGCGCACCATGACTTCTCGCGCCGAACGCAAGTACCGCGCCGCCACGGCGTTCCAGCGCCGGATCAATCCGGTGCTGCGCCGGCTGCCGCTGCAGACGGTGCTGGAGACCACGGGCCGGGTCTCCGGCCTGCCCCGCCGCACCCCGGTGGGCGGCCGGCGGACCGGCCGGTCCTTCTGGCTGGTCTCGGAGTTCGGCGAACGGTCGCAGTACGTCCGCAACATCACCGCGGACCCCCGGGTGCGGGTGCGCGTCCGGGGCCGCTGGCACACCGGCACGGCCGTCCTGCTGCCCGACGACGACCCCGTGGCCCGGCTGCGCACCCTGCCCCGCCTCAACAGTGTCGCCGTACGGGCCCTCGGCGCGGGGCTGTTGACGGTACGGGTGGATCTGGACGACTGAGTTCGCGTATGTGTGGGCCACGTGACGGCCCGTCGCTCCCCGTGTGACGGGCGTCTCGCACGGCTGACTCATTCGCCGGGAGCAGGCAGACTGGCGTAGTTGCTCAGGATGCATGAGGGGGACTGCATGGACGGTGTGCCGCGAGGACCGGAGCAGCGGCGCCCCGGCTCCTCGACGGAGCTCCGGGGGCTGCGCTTCGGCGTGCTGGGCCCGGTGCGCGCCTGGCGCGACGACGAGCCGGTCGCCACCGGGAGCCCACAGCAACGCGCTCTGCTCGCCGCCCTGTTGCTGCGCGAGGGACGGACGGCCACCGCGGCCGAGCTGATCGACGCGCTGTGGGGCGAGGAACCGCCCTCCCAGGCCCTCGCGGCGGTGCGCACCTACGCCTCCCGGCTGCGCAAGGTGCTGGACCCCGGGGTCCTGGTCAGCGAGTCCGGCGGTTACG
Source organism: Streptomyces pilosus (assembly GCF_014649835.1). Taxonomy (GTDB): domain Bacteria; phylum Actinomycetota; class Actinomycetes; order Streptomycetales; family Streptomycetaceae; genus Streptomyces; species Streptomyces pilosus. The sequence continues at coordinate 505,838 of NZ_BMTU01000005.1, forward strand.
CGGTGCGCGGGCTCGGCGAGCGGGCGCTGGACCTCGCGGCGGCACAGGAACTGGCGACGGAGGCGGAGAAGGCGCGGGGCGGCGGCGACCTGTGCCACGCGCGGGAGGTCCTGGACCGCGCCCTGTCCCTGTGGGACGGCGAGACGCTGGCCGGGGTCCCGGGACCGTACGCGGAGGCCCAGCGGGTCCGCCTGGAGGAGTGGCGCCTCCAACTCCTGGAGTCCCGGCTCGACATGGACCTGGAGCAGGGCTGCCACGCGGAGGCGGTCTCCGAGCTCACGGCGCTCACCGCCGCGCACCCCCTGCGCGAGCGCCTGCGCGAGCTGCTCATGCTCGCCCTGTACCGCAGCGGCCGCCAGGCCGAGGCGCTCGCCGTGTACGCCGACACCCGCCGCCTCCTCGCCGACGAGCTGGGCGTCGACCCCCGCCCCGGCCTCCAGGACCTCCAGCAGCGCATCCTCCGGGCCGACCCGGCCCTGGCGGAACCGTCCGCCCCCGTCGCCGAGCCGGCGGCGGCCCCCGTCCGTCCGGCCCAGCTCCCCGCCACCGTCCCGGACTTCACGGGCCGCGCGTCCTTCGTACGGGAGCTGAGCGAGGTCCTGACCGCGGCGTCCGGCCCCGAGGCGCAGGTGATGGCGGTGTCGGCGCTGGCGGGCATCGGCGGCGTCGGCAAGACCACGCTGGCGGTGCATGTGGCGCACGCGGCACGCTCCGCGTTCCCGGACGGTCAGCTCTACGTCGACCTCCAGGGCGCGGGAGCCCGGTCCGCGGAACCGGAGACGGTCCTCGGCTCCTTCCTCCGCGCGCTCGGCACGGCGGACTCGGCGATCCCGGACACCCTGGAGGAACGGGCGGCGCTGTACCGCTCGGTCCTGGACGGCCGCAAGGTCCTCATCCTGCTGGACAACGCCCGGGACGCCGCGCAGGTCAGGCCGCTGCTGCCCGGGACGGCGGGCTGCGCGGCGCTGGTGACGTCGCGGGTGCGGATGGTGGACCTGGCCGGCGCGCACCTGGTCGACCTGGACGTCATGTCACCGGACGAGGCGCTGGCGCTCTTCATGAGGATCGTGGGCGAGGAGCGCGTCGCCTCCGAACGCGAGGCCGCCCTGGACGTCGTGGCGGCCTGCGGCTTCCTGCCGCTGGCGATCAGGATCGCGGCGTCCAGGCTCGCCTCCAGGCGCACCTGGACCGTCTCGGTCCTGGCGGCGAAGCTCGCCGACGAACGCCGCCGGCTGGACGAACTCCAGGCGGGCGACCTGGCGGTGAAGGCGACCTTCGAGCTGGGCTACGGCCAGCTCGAACCCGCCCAGGCCCGCGCGTTCCGCCTGCTGGGCCTGGCCGACGGCCCCGACATCTCCCTGGCGGCCGCCGCGGCCGTGCTCGACCTCCCGGTGGACGACACCGAGGACCTGCTGGAGTCCCTGGTCGACACGTCCCTGCTGGAATCGGCGGCGCCCGGCCGCTACCGCTTCCACGACCTGGTGCGGCTCTACGCGCGTGCGTGCGCGGAACGGGACGAACAGCCGCCGCGGGAGCGCCGGGCGGCGATGTCGCGGATGCTGGACTTCTACCTCACGACGGCCGCGCGGGTGTACGCCGTCGAGCGGCCGGGAGACCGCACCGTCGCGCACCTGGAGCAGGTCGGGTCCGCCGGCGAGGAGTTCCCGGACGCCTCGAAGGCGCTGGACTGGCTGCACACCGAGGCCGGGCCGCTCCTGGCGTGCGTGCAGCAGTCTCTCGAGGCTCCCATGCTGCGGCGTGCCGTCGATCTGCTCGTCGTCACCATCGACCTGGCGGAGTCCGGGGCCGACTCGCGCCAGTACCGGAAGACGGCGATCGCCGCCTGTGAGGCCGCGGCCGCCCTGGGGGACGCGCGGGCCGAGACGCGGGCGCGGGTCACCCTGGCCCAAGTGCTCAGCCAGGCGGGCCGGTTCGAGGCCGCCAAGGACGAGGCGCGGCGCGCCGACGTGCTGCTGCGCGACGCGGACGACCCGTGGGCGAGGAGCGCCGCCCCCAACCAGCTCGGCATCATCGCCCTGTGCACGGCGCGCTACGCGGAGGCGGAGGAGTACTTCCTCAGGGCGGTCGACGCCTTCCGCGCCGACGACAACACGCCGGGTGAGGCGAGCGCGGTCTGCAACCTCTCCCGCGCCCTCGCCTCGATGGGCCGCAGTCCCGAAGCCGTCGAACTGGCGCAGCGGGGCATCGACATCTACGACGAGCTGGGGCTGTCCGTACGGCTGGCGAACGCCCGGTACGCCTCCGGCATCGTGCTCACCCAGGCGGACCGGCCGGCCGAGGCGCTCGTCCAGCTCGACGAGGCGCTGCGCATCTTCGCGGAGAACCGGCAGTTCCTCTGGGAGGGTACGACCCACTACCGCATCGCGGAGGTCCATCTGCGGGCCGGCCGCGCGGCGCGGGCCGCTCAGCACGCCGAACAGGCACTGGCGGCGGGCTGCATCGGGGGCGACTGGATGCGGGCCAACGCCCTGACCGTGCTCGGCAAGGCGCTGGACACACTCGACCAGCCGGACCGGGCCCGCGCGTGCTGGCGCGAAGCCCTGGTCCTCTACGACGAGGCGGGCTCCGCCGAAGCGGCCCAGGTGCGCCGACTGCTCGCGCCGCTCTCCGCGGCCTGACCCAGGCGTCGCGTTCATCGAACGTTTATGGCGGGCTGCCACTCTTCGTGGAACGGATCCGCCGCGTCGGGGGGCAGGCGGGTCCTCAGGGTCCTTCTGGTACGGGATCCGCTGAACCGCCCGTTCGGTGACCCACGGGGGAGTCGCCGAGCGGGCGGTTCGGACCGCGCAGCCCTGTCCACCTCTTGGGGGTACACATCATGACGGAAGCCGAGAAGAACCCGGAGATCACGACGCTCGACCAGCACGCGCCCGCGCCGCCGAGCAAGGACCCCGAGGTCACGACGCTCGACCAGCACGCGCCCGCGCCGCCGAGCATCGGCGAGGTCACCACGCTCGACCAGCACGCCCCGGCCCCGCCCGCCCTGGACCTGGACCGCGGCGGCAGGTAGTCGTCTTTCACGCACGGGGGATCGGCCGCGGCGGCGCGGAGGGGGAGCCGTCGCGGCCGACGTGTGTCCGCGTCCGGCCCGGCGGGGTCAGCGGGCCGCCGTCGCGTACGGGTTCGGGACGCAGTCGTGTATGCGGGAGACGTCCTCGGTGTTCTCCACCTCCACACGGGCCGTCGCCGTCCCGCCCGCCGGGACGTCGACCGTCGCGGTGTGGGTGGTGACCGAGCCGCCGGTGCTGCTGTCGAAGGTCACCTCGACCGTGAAGGTGCCGTCGACGGTGTTGGGGTTGGTGACCTCGACGGTGGCGTAGGGGGCCTTCCGCGAGACGCAGGTCAGCAGTTCCACCGTGGCGTCCCGCAGGGACGAGAACGTGCCGCCGCCGTCGCCGCCTCCCCCGCCCGTGCCGTCCGCGCCGGCGTCGACGTCCGTGTCGTCGTCGTCCCGGTGCGAGCCGCTCCCGGAGCCCGACGAGGAGTCGTGGTCCTGGGAGGAGCTGCTGCAGCCGCCGCCCCCTCCCCCGTCGCCGCCGCCGCTGCCGCGGCCGGTCGAGAAGCCGGTGAGGGTCAGGACGACGAGCGCCGAGACCGCGGTGAGCCTGAGTGTGTTCCCCCGTGGAGTCATGCGGGCCAGGCTAGCGACCCGGGTGTCACGGCCATGTCACCACCTGGCGGTCTTCGTGTACCCGGTGTGCGGGCGGCCCCGGGAGCGGCGCACCGGGCCGCCCCGGGCCCGGGACCTCACGTCGTGCGGGCCGTGCCCGTCCCCTTCTCCGCGTCCAGCGCGTACACGCAGCGGTCCTTGCTGCACGCGTACACCACGCCGTCCCGGACCACCGGGGAGCCGGTGATCTCGCCGCCGGTCGCGAGCTTCCACCGCAGGCGTCCGTCGTCGGCCTTCAGGGTGTACAGCAGGTGGTCGCTGGAGCCGAAGTGGATGCGGCCCTCGGCGACCGCGGGGGCGCCCACGATCTCGCCGCCCGACTGGAAGCGCCACTTGGGCGTGCCGGTGACCGCGTCCAGGGTGTAGAGGCCCTTGCCGCTGCCCACGTGGACGTGGCCGGCGGCGACCAGGACCGGTTCGGTCGAGGCGCGGGACTCGGTGGCGATGCGCCAGCGGTCGCGGCCGTCGGTGGCGTCGAGGGCGTAGACCGTGCCGAGGTAGTCGGCGAGGTACACGCCGCCGCCGGTCACCGCGGGGCCCGGGACGAAGGCGGGCGGGGAGAGGAAGACCGCCGGGGCCTCGAAGTGCCAGCGCACGTGCCCCGAGGTGACCTCCAGGGCGAGGACGCGGGTGCCGGCGGAGACGTAGACGTAGCCGTCGGGGGCGTGGCTGAGGCGGAGCGGGACGCCGCCGCAGGAGGCCGCGTCACCGATGGGATAGGACCAGCGCTCGCCGCCGGTGCGGGCGTCGAGGGCGCGCAGCCGGGCGTCCTGCCAGAGGAAGACGGTGCCGTCGTGGACGGACGGCCCGGCCTCCGGGGACTCGAAGTCGGTCTGGCAGCCGGTGACCTCCCACAGCTTCTGGCCGGTGGCCGCCTCCCATCCCTGCACGCCGCCGCCGCGCGTACCGGTGACGACGGTGCCGCGGTCGGCCTTGAGGGAGTACACCCAGGCGTCCGTGGAGATCCGCCACAGGTCGCCGCCCTCGCGGGCGTCGAGGGCGAAGAGGGTGGGCCCGTCGGAGGCGTGGATGCGCCCGTCGGCGACCGCCATCGACCAGGCGACGTCCCGGGTCTTGAAGCGGCGCCGGCCGGTGGCGACGTCGAGGGCGTGCACCTCGAAGGAGGTGACGTAGACGAGGTCGCCGTCGACGGCCGGGGTGCCCCAGACGTCGTTGGACATGCGGAAGCGCCAGGGCCGCCAGCCGCTGGGGTGCTCCGGTGGGGCGGCGGGCGCCGGTACGGCCGGGTCGGCGCCGTTGACGCCGGGGCGGGGCCGGGACCAGGTGGCGGCGAGGGCGGCCTCCGGCGGGGGTGCCTTCACGGCGGCCGCGCGCGTGTCGGCGACGCGCGGGCCGGGTCCGATGGGCACCGCGGCGCCGGACAGCCGCACGGGGCCGGTGTCGGGGGCCCCGGCACCCACGGCCGCACCGGCGTGCGCGCCCACCGGCGCCGGCCGGGACGGGGGCGGCGGGACGACCGGGTCGTGCGGGGGCGGGGGCGGCACGGGGGGACGGGCACCGCCCGCGCTGCGGCCCGTGGTGTGCGCCGGCTTGGGCGCGGGACGGCCGCCCCGGCGGGTCTCGATCAGGCTCACCGCCCGCTCGGGCAGCCAGGCCGAGGCCGTACCGCTGTCGTCCGAGCCGGAGCCGAAGAGGTGCGGGGCGAGCTGCGCCTGGAGGTCGGCGGGGTTGGGCCGGGCCGTGGCCTCCATCTGCATGCACGCCTCGATGAGCGGCCGCAGCTCGTCCGGGAGGCCGTCGAGGTCCGGGCCCTCGCGCAGCAGCATGAAGACGGTCTCGACGGGGTTGGCGCCGTGGAAGGGCGGGTGGCCGGTGGCGGCGAAGACCAGCATCGAGCCGAGGGAGAAGACGTCGCTCGCGCCGGTGACGCTGCGGGAGTCCTTGGCCTGCTCCGGGGACATGTAGGCCGGGGTACCGACGGCGACGTTCGTCATCGTCAGCCGCGTGTTCGAGACGCCGGAGGCGATACCGAAGTCGATCACCCGGGGTCCGTCCTCGACGACGAGGACGTTGGACGGTTTGAGGTCGCGGTGGACGAGCCCGGCGCCGTGGATCGACTGGAGCGCCTCCGCGACGCCCGCGGCGAGCCAGCGCACCGCCTGGGCCGGCAGCGGCCCGCACTCGTTCACTATCTCCTCGAGGGAGGGCGCGGGGACGTAGGCGGTGGCCAGCCACGGCACGGCGGCGCGCGGGTCGGCGTCCACGACGGCAGCCGTGTAGAAACCGGAGACCGCGCGGGCCGCCTCCACCTCGCGCGTGAAGCGGACCCGGAACAGCTGGTCCTCGGCCAGCTCCGTCCGGACCGTCTTGATCGCCACCCGCCGGCCGGACGCCGAGCGCGCGAGATAGACCAGCCCCATGCCGCCGGCTCCCAGCCGTCCCAGCACCTCGAACGGCCCGATTCGCCGCGGATCGTGCTGCGTCAGCTGATCCACCACTTGCCTGCCACCTCCCCGTACGCGTCGCGCCACCACCTGGGCGCGACCGTAGTGCAGCGTCTCACCACCGCACCGCCGTGGCGGCACGCACCCCGATTCTTCCTGTCCGGGCCCCGGGTTGCGAACCGGCCGACAAATCGGGTGTCCAGGTTTACATATGACACCGGGACCGGAAACGGCCGGGCCCGTCGCGCGGGCCGGCCGGACACCCCCTAGCGGTGCAGCAGGGCGAAGGAGGCCCCCTGATTGTCGGTGACCACGGCCGCCGTGCCGTAGGACGTCTCGAAGGGCGGGACCTGGACCCGGCCGCCGAGCCGGGCCACCTCCGCCAGGGCGGCCGCCAGGTCCCCGGTGGCGAAGTGGACCAGGAGATGGGGCGGCATCTCGGCGGCGAAGACGTCGGTGACCGGTGCCCGGCCGAAGGCGGGGTCGGCGTCCGGGCCGAACAGGGCCTCGTGGAAGAGGTCGCCGTAGAAGGTGTTGGCCGCCTCGGTGTCCCGCGCGTAGAGCTGCACCCAGGCGAAGGTGCCCGGCTCCCGCCGGCGGCCGAAGCCGGGGGTGCGCGCGCCCTGCCACAGGGAGAACACGGCGCCCTCGGGGTCGGTGACGAGCGCGGTGACGCCCAGGTCGCCGAAGGGCAGCGGCGGGGAGACGATCTGACCGCCGCCCGCGCGGATACGCCGGCACGTCGCCTCGGCGTCGGGAGTGGCGAAGGACACCGTCCACACGGTGGGCAGCCGGCCGTCCGTCTTGTGCGCGAGGGAGGCGACGGGCTCCCCCTCCTTCAGCGCCCGCACGGTCCCCTGGGGCTGGTCCTCGAAGGTCCAGCCGAAGAGGTCGCCGTAGAACCGCTTTCCCGCCTCCACGTCGGGGAGCTGCGCGTCCACCCAGCACGGGGTGCCCTCCGAGTACTGCGATGCCTTGTTTTCGGCCATGCCGCCAAACTAGCCGCGCCGCCCGCACCGCGCAGACCAGGCACACCAGCGCGTCCGTGGCCGCGCACCCCATTTGCAGTCGGCCGAATCGCGCCCGGATCGCCCGTCGGTAAGCTGACGGCATGACAGGACAAGTGCGTACCGTCGACGGCCGGGTGGCCGGAAAGCGTGGGCAGGCGACCCGGCAGAAGCTGCTCGACTGTCTCAGCGAGATGCTCAGCTCGTCCCCCTACCGGGATGTCAAGGTCATCGACGTCGCCCGCCGCGCGGGAACCTCGCCGGCCACCTTCTACCAGTACTTCCCGGACGTCGAGGGCGCCGTTCTGGAGCTCGCCGAGGAAATGGCCGCCGAGAGCGGCGCGTTGACCGAGCTGCTGGAGGGCCGCTCCTGGACCGGGCGGGCCGGCTGGCAGACGGCGCAGGAACTCGTCGACGGTTTCCTGGAGTTCTGGCGGAGGAACGACGCCATCCTGCGGGTCGTGGACCTCGGCGCCGCCGAGGGCGACAAGCGTTTCTACAAGCTCCGCATGAAGATCCTGAACTCGGTGAACTCGTCACTGGCCGCCTCCGTCGCCGAACTGCAGTCCAAGGGACGCCTCGACAAGGACGTGAATCCGGGGGCGATCGCGGGTGCCCTGGTCGCCATGCTCGCGGCCGTCGCCTCCCACCAGAAAGGTTTCTCCTCCTGGGGCGTCAAGCAGGCCGAGCTCAAGCCCAACCTGGCGCTGCTGGTGCACCTGGGGGTCACCGGCAGGAAGCCGACGAAGTAGCCGCCCGGCCTCCCACACCCCCCGCGCGATCACGCAAGTCCTGTCATCCGGGCGGCGGTTCACTCCGGTGGACCGCCGCCTGTCGCGTGGGGCGGGGCAGCGCGGGCCGGACGGAAGGGGAAGGAACACCTCCCGTGCGGCCCGCGTTGAAGCCGCCGGGGTCCGCCGTACACCGGCACCCGCCCGTATCCCTGTCCCACCCGTCGCAGGAGGAACCCGCCATGGCCCTGACCCGCGAAGAACGTGAACAGTTCCTGGCCGAACCCCATGTCGCCGCCCTCGCCGTGGACGCCGGGGACGGCCGCGCGCCGCTGACCGTGCCCATCTGGTACCAGTACGCGCCCGGCGGCGACGTCTGGATCATGACCGGCCTCGACTCGCGGAAGAACCGGCTGATCGGCGCGGCGGGACGGTTCTCGCTGCTGGTGGACCGCGTCGAACCCACGATCCGTTACGTCTCCGTGGAGGGCCCGGTCGTCGGCACCACGCCGGCCACGGTCGAACTGCTCCGGGAGATCTCCGCCCGCTACCTCCCGGCCGACAAGGTGGAGGGGTACGTCGACTTCGCCTGGAAGGACCACGGCGAGCAGGTCGTCGTCCGGATGCGACCCGAACGGTGGGTCTCCTCGGACCTCGGGTCGGTCTGAGCGGGCCGCACGCCCGACAATCGGGTCATGGAACCCGATCTTCACGAGGTGCTGAGGTCGCTGCGGGTGTGGGACCCGGCGGTCACCTCGCTGCCGCCGCTGGCCCCGGACACCGCGCCCGCCGCGCCGCTGCCGCTGTTCGCGCGGTGGCTGGCGGAGGCGGCGGCGGCCGGGCAGGCCGAGCCGCACACCATGTCGCTGGCCACGGCGGACGCGGAGGGCCGGCCGGACGTGCGCATCGTCATGCTGCACGGCGCGGACGACGACGGCTGGTCCTTCGCGACCCACGCGCACAGCCGCAAGGGCGGTCAGCTCGCCGGCCGCCCGTACGCGGCGCTGGCCTTCTACTGGCCGGTGCTGGGCCGTCAGGTGCGGGTGCGCGGGCCCGTCGGCGTCGCGCCGCCCGAGGAGGCGCAGGCGGACCTGCACGCCCGCTCGACGGGGGCGCTGGCCGCCGCCCTGACCGGCAGCCAGAGCGAGGTCCTCGACTCGGTGGAGGACCTGGCACGGGCCTCGGAGGGGGCCTGGGAACGGGCGCGGCGGGAACCGGCGGCGCCGGTCCCGTCCTGGACGCTGTACCGCCTGCGACCGGACGAGGTCGAGTTCTTCCAGGGCGACGCCCGACGCCGCCACGTACGCCTGCGCTACCGGCACGGCCCCGAGGGCTGGACCCGCGAACTCCTCTGGCCCTGACCCCGGTCCGCCGCGCGGGCGACCCGGGAGCCCCGGACGCCGGCGGGTTCCGGGCAGGTCGTCGTCCGCGGCGAAACGACGTGATCAATCCGCAACCAATTCCGGTCTTGACCGATACCCATCAACCAGGTGCGGAATTAGGCTCGCGCCCATGACCGACTCCACCACGTCCGCGCAGCCCACCGCGCCGCATCCGGCGGACCGCCCCGTCTACGTCGTCGGCGGCGGACCGGGCGGGCTGGCCGCCGCGTACGCCCTGCGCGCCCGGGGGATACGGGCGGTCGTCCTGGAACGCTCCGACCACGTCGGCGCGTCCTGGCGGCGCCACTACGACCGGCTGCGCCTGCACACCACCCGGCGGCTGTCCGCCCTGCCCGGACTGCCGATGCCCCGCCGGTTCGGGCGGTGGCCGGCCCGTGACGACGTGGTCAGGTACCTGGAGAAGTACGCCGAGCACCACCGGCTGGAGATCGTCACCGGAGTCGAGGTCTCCCGCATCGAGCGCACCCCCGACGGCACCGGCTGGCTGCTGCACGCCACCGGCGGCCGGGAGCTGACCGGTGCGGCGGTCGTCGTCGCCACCGGTTACAACCACACCCCGCGCGTCCCCGACTGGCCCGGCCGGGACACCTACACCGGCGAGTTCCTGCACGCCTCGGCGTACCGCGCCCCGCAGCCCTACGCCGGCCGGGACGTGCTCGTCGTGGGCGTCGGCAACACGGGCGCCGAGATCGCCGTGGACCTGGCGGAGGGGGGCGCGGCCCGGGTGCGGCTGGCGGTGCGCACGCCGCCGCACATCGTGCGCCGGTCGACCGCCGGCTGGCCCGCCCAGTACTCGGGCGTCCTGGTGCGCCGGCTGCCGGTCGGCCTGGTCGACCGCGTCTCCCGGGTGCAGGCGCGGGTCGCGATACCCGACCTGACGGCCCACGGCCTGCCCCGGCCCGACGCCGGTCTCTACAGCCGGGTGCGGGAGGGCGCCATCCCCGTGCAGGACGTCGGGCTGATCGACGCGGTGCGCAAGGGGACGGTGGAGGTCGTGGCCGCCGTGGAGGGGTTCGACGAGGGCGCGGTGGTGCTGGCGGACGGGGCGAGGATCACCCCGGACGTGGTGATCGCGGCGACCGGCTACCTGCGGGGGCTGGAGCCCCTGGTCGGCGGGCTCGGCGTGCTGGACGAGCGGGGCAGACCCGTGGCCCACGGGCCCCGCACCGCACCCGGCGCCCCCGGACTGCACTTCACCGGCTACACGAACCCGATCAGCGGGAACCTGCGGGAACTGGCGCTGGACGCGGAGCGGATCGCCAGGGCCGTGGCCCGCGCCCGAGGGGTCTCCCGGCTGCCCACGGCCTGAACCGCCGCCGGGCCGGCCCCGCAGGGCCCGCCCCCGCGGGACCGGCCGCCGTCCGGTGCGTCAGACGCCCGCCACGGGGCCGGCCGTCACCGCCCGCCGCCGGATCACCAGGGCCATCAGCGCGGCCGCCGCGCACAGCGCCCCCGACCCGTACCAGACCACGTCGTACGAGCCGAACGCGTCCCGCGCCACGCCGCCCGCGAAGGCGACCACGGCCGCGCCCACCTGGTGGGAGGCGAGCACCCACCCGAAGACGATCGCGCTGTCATCGCCGTAGTGCTCCCGGCACAGCGCCAGCGTGGGCGGCACGGTCGCCACCCAGTCGAGGCCGTAGAAGACGATGAAGAAGACCATCGGCGGGTGCACGCCCGGTGCCAGCAGCATCGGCAGGAACAGCAGCGAGACACCGCGCAGCGCGTAGTACACGGCGAGCAGCCGCCGGGAGTCGTACCGGTCGGTGAACCACCCGGAGGCGACCGTCCCCACGACGTCGAACACCCCGATGACCGCCAGCAGCGACGCCGCCGTCGTGATCGGCATGCCGTGGTCGTGGGAGGCGGGCACGAAGTGCGTCTGGATCAGCCCGTTCGTCGAGGCGCCGCAGATCGCGAAGGAACCGGCGAGCAGCCAGAAGGGCCCGGTGCGCACCGCCGAGGACAGCACCGTCAGCGTGCGCCGCGCGGCGCCCGGCACCGGGGCGGGCTTGGGCACGAACTCCTGCGATCCGTAGGGCTTCTGGCCGACGTCGGCCGGGTGGTCGTGCAGCAGCAGCCAGACGAACGGCACCACCGCGAGCGCGGCGAGCGCCACGGTGACGGCGGCCGGCCGCCAGTCGTGGGTGGCGACGATCCACGACAGCACGGGCAGGAAGATCAGCTGTCCGGAGGCGGCCGCGGCGGTGAGGATGCCGGTGACCAGACCGCGCCGCTCGGTGAACCACCGGTTGGTGACGGTCGCGGCGAAGGCCAGCGCCATGGAGCCGGAGCCGAGCCCCACCAGCAGGCCCCAGCAGAGGATCAGCTGCCAGGCCGCGGTCATCCACACCGTCAGCCCCGAGCCGAGGGCGATCACGGTGAGGGCGGCCGCGACGACCCGCCGGATGCCGTAACGGTCCATCAGGGCCGCCGCGAACGGCGCGGTGAGCCCGTAGAGCGCGAGGTTCACGGAGACCGCCGCGCCGATGGTGCCCCGCGACCAGCCGAACTCGTCGTGCAGCGGGTCGATGAACAGGCCCGGTACGGATCGGAAGGCGGCGGCGCCGATGATCGTCACGAACGTCACGGCGGCGACGAACCACGCCCGGTGGACACGGGTGCGGTGCGGCGTGCGGCCGCTCGCGGGCGGCTCCACGGCGGCGGCTGTCTCGCTTGTCTGGGTCACGTCATAGAGCTTCGGGTGGCGCGGACCCCGCGGCGAGTGGCCCGCAGGACAGTGTTCACTAGGATCGGGCCATGCATCCGGCCGAGCGCTCCCCCGCCCCCGACGGCTTCCGGCCGCACCGGGTCGTCGTCCTCGCCCTCGACGGGCTGCTGCCCTTCGAGACGGGCATCCCGCACCGCATCTTCGGCGGCCCCCGCGACGGGCACGGACGGCGGCTGTACGAGGTCGTCACCTGCTCGGTGCGGCCGCCGGGGCCGGTCGAGACGGACGCCGACTTCACCCTCCACGTCGCCCACGGCCCCGAGGCGCTCGCCACCGCCGACACGGTGATCATCCCCGCCTCCTACGAGCTGGGCCCGGTCCACGAGCGCGGCGAGCTCACGGCCGAACTGGCCGCCGCCCTGGCCCGGATCCGTCCCGGCGCCCGGATCGCGTCCATCTGCACCGGCGTCTACGTCCTGGCCGCCGCGGGGCACCTCGACGGGCGGCGCGCGACCACGCACTGGGCGGACGCCGAGCGGCTCCAGCGGCTCTTCCCGCGGGTCCGGGTGGATCCGGACGTGCTGTTCATCGACGACGGCGACATCCTGACCTCGGCGGGTGTCGCGGCCGGCATCGACCTCTGCCTGCACATGGTGCGGCGCGACCACGGCGCCGCCGTCGCCAACGAGGTGGCCCGGCGCACGGTCGTACCGCCGCACCGGGACGGCGGGCAGGCGCAGTACATCCGGCGGCCGGTGCCCGATCCGCAGCAGGCGTCGACGAGCGGCGCCCGCGCGTGGGCGCTGGCCCGGCTGCACGAGCCGATCCAGCTGCGCGACATGGCCGCACGGGAGGCGATGTCGGTGCGCACCTTCACACGCCGCTTCCGGGAGGAGACCGGGGTCAGTCCGGGACAGTGGCTGACCCAGCAGCGGGTGGAGCGGGCCCGGCACCTGCTGGAGTCCACCGACCTGTCCGTGGACCGGGTGGCGGGTGACGCCGGTTTCGGTACGGCGCAGTCGATGCGGCAGCACCTCCAGGCGGCGCTGGGGGTGACTCCGACGGCCTACCGGCGGACCTTCCGGGCCGGCGGTCTGCGGGCGGGGACGGCGACGCCCGCCGCCGCCCGGTGAGCGCGCGTTGTCCACAGCCTGTGGACGAGTGGAGGGATGGCGGCGGTGCGACGCTGCGCGCCCCGAGCACGGCAGCGCCGCACCGCTCTTCGGCTCGGCGCTCCCGCCCGGGCTCCCCCTCGGCCCTGGGGGCGCCGGCGCCGACTGACGACCCACACTCGTCGAGGGCTCCCGTCGCCGGGCCCTCGCCGTCCCCTCGCGGCGAATCGCTGACGACAGCGTGATCAAACCATCACGAGGCGTCAACACCGGTTCGGGTGAGATGGGGAGGGATGCGGCATAAGGCCTGTTTGTTGCGACCGCGCACGGAAGCACGCCCGGCGCACCGCTTCACACACCGCCCCCCGGGACCGGCCCGCCGTGCTCCCGTGCCCCTCCGGGGAAGCAGGCGAGGGCCGCGGTGCCGGCCCCCGGCGGCCCGCCCGCCCGCGGCCCCGCGCGGTCAGACCGCTTCGTACGCCCGTCCCTCGTACGCCGTCGGGGAGCTCCCGCCGCAGGCGGGCGCGGCGGCCGTGGAACGGCCCGCACAGCGGTCCAGTTCGCACCAGATGCGCTTGCCGGCGCCCTCGGCGCTCCAGCCCCAGCGGTCGGCCAGACCGTCCACGAGGGCGAGTCCGCGGCCGCCGGTCGACTCGCCGTCCACACAGCGCGGCACCGGCGCCCGGTCGCTGCGGTCGGCCACCTCCAGGCGGACCACGGCCTCCGCGGCCGCCCCGGCGCCCGGCAGGGACAGGCGCAGCACGGCGGGACAGCCGGTGTGCACCACGGCGTTGGTGACGAGTTCCGAGACGAGCAGGATCAGCGTCTCGGCCAGTGGTTCGTCGGCCCCTATCCCGGACCCGGCCAGCCGTGAACGGGCCCACCGACGGGCACGCCCCACCTCAGCGGGGTCGGGCCGGATCTCCAACTGCACTTGAAGCACCTGCACCGCTCACACCATCCGAACCGGCGGACACTTGGACTCGCGCCTCACGAGGGCCACGATCGTAGCCATTTTCTGCATGGCCAGAACAACGGCCGGGACAGGGGTCACGGAACGTGAGTCCCTTGTGGGACAGCATGGTTGACGTACAGTCACGTCAACAAGCGCTTCAGGCATATTCCCGCGCGAAGGAGTACACGTACGGCATACTGTGCGACGCCCGTCACGGGGAGTCGAACAGGGGGCGGCGACGGGGCCGGTGGCACGGCGAGTCACCGCAGGCACCAGCCCGGACGGAGTCGCCTCGGGGGCGACTCCGCCGCGGTGCGCGCTCGGAACGACTCGCATCCCACACAAGGTACCGGAGGGGACGTCCGACTCCGGAACGTGACGAGTCACGCGGAGGGTGCGAGCCGGACTCCACGCTCGGTGATCACGAAAATGCCACGATCCGTGACATCGGCGCGGGGGTGCCTCACTCGGGAACGGTGAAGTGGCGGGCGAAGGCCCGGACGATCTCCTCCTCGCCGATCCTGCCGTCGCCGTCGGTGTCGAGGGCGGCGGCGGCCGTACGGGCGACGTCCTCGGCCACGCCGAGGACCTTGAGCACCCGCGCGGTGTTCTCGACACCGGCCGCGCCGTCGTCGTCGGTGTCGGCGACGGCGAGCGCCGCGTGCAGGAAGGGGCGGGCGATCTCGGCGAAGCGCTCCGGGTTGTCCCGCAGCCGCTTGACCGCGCCGTGCACGAACTCCTCGCGCGTGATGCGCTGGTCGCCGTCCCGGTCCGCGATGCCCGCCATGCCCTGCCAGAACGCCTCGGCGCCGATGTACAGCGCCTGGCCCCGGTCGGAGCGGGCGGCGGTGCCGAACTCGGCGAGCAGCGCCTTGGCCGCTCCGCTGAAGTCCTCGCGGTCGATGTAGCCGTTGCCGTCCTGGTCGAAGGTGGCGAACCGGGCCGCGATCCTGCGCTCGTACTCGCTGGTGACCATGTCTCTTTCAGGCCGCCTTAGGTCAGTGGGTCGTCTCGCAGGGAGCGTACGTGGTCAGCGGGCGTCCGGGAGCAGGAAAGCGTCGCCCGGACCAAGACCGGGGGAATAACGGAACAACGGCGTGACACGTGTGAGCGGTTCCACGACGGACGTCCGGGGCGGCGGTTCACGCCGACAGCGGACGGGCGTCCTCGTCGACCGCGGAGGGGACGTCCGGATGGATCTCGAAGAGCCGGCGGACCCCGAGGGCGCCGAGCACCTTGTTCACGTGGCTGCCCTCGGCCGCCCCCCGCGCGGGGAGGATCAGCCGCAGGCTGCCCCCGCAGGAGCGCAGCAGCCGGCGGGAGGCGATGAGCACGCCCACCCCGCTGGAGTCGCAGAACCACACCTCGGAGAGGTCCAGGACGAGACGGTGCCGGCCCTCGGCCACCACGTCGTGCACCCGCTGGCGCAGCACCGGGGACGTCACCAGGTCCAGTTCGCCCGACACGTGGAGCACGGCCCACGCGTCCTGCTCCTGATCGGTCACTGTGAAGGTCACCACCACGCCCCTCGCTCGCCGAAACGGAAGCAATGCCTACGCTTCCCTGCAGCGCGGCTGCCCACCGGCCGTTCCCGGAAACGCCGTCCAGAAAACCGTTACCGATCGGAAAGGGCTTGTTCTGGTCGCATTCGATCCGATTCGATCGGTTCCGATCGAGGCGGTGTGGGGTAGGCGTGAGCCGGACAACGTCCGACGTGCGAGGGCGGCCCCTTACCACCTGCGGCTCCGTCGGGGGCGCACATTGCCACAAAGGGGCGTGCGCCCTCGTTCGTGCCGACTACATTCAACAAGTCACCGGCCATACGCCGGCCCCGGGCACCGACCGGCCCGGGGCGCCGGGAGAACAGGGGGTGAGGGGCCGCATGCCGCAACGGGACGCACCGCCCCGCTGGGACCGCAGGATGCAGCAGCGGCTCGCGCGCGGGGAGGCGGCCGCCCTCGGGGAGCTCTACGACCGGTTCGCCTCCCTCGTCCACGGCCTCGCCCACCGCGTCGTCGGCGAGGAGCACGCGGCCGACGCCATCACCCGCGACGTCTTCGCCCACCTCTGGCAGCACCCGGACGCCTACGACCCCGGTGAGGGCCCCCTGCGCAGCTGGCTCGCCGCGCTGACCAACCGGCTGGCCGTGCAGCGGCTGCGCACCACCGAGACCGCGGCCCTCGCCCGCGGCGGCCACGGCACCACCGAGGACCTGGAGCGCAAGCTGCGGCACGCCTCGGTGGCCGCCCGCGCCGACTACATCGTCCAGTCCATGCCGGCGCCGCTGCGGGCCGCCCTGGAACTGGCGTACTTCCAGCGCCGCGACTACCACCAGACCGCCACCGACCTGGGCGTCACCGACGACGAGGCCCGCCGCCGGCTCCGCCTGGGCCTCCAGCTGCTCGCCACCGCCCACGACGCCGAGACCCCCGGCGCCCCGCCCGGGATCGGGGGTGCCGCGTGAGCCGGCGGCCCGCCACGGTCCCGCCCGGCACGGACGGGCCGGACGGTATGCCCCTCGTCCCGGAGCACGGCGTGCTGAAGTCCCTGCTGGGCGCCTGGGCCCTGGCCGCCTGCGCGCCGGCCGAGGCGGAGGCCGTCGAGGAGCACCTCGGGGACTGCGGGCCCTGCGCGGACGAGGCGCTGCGGCTGCGGGAGGCGGTCGGCCTCCTGCACCGGCCCGAGAGCCTCGACCTGGACCCGGGGCTGCGCACCCGCGTGCTGGAGTCCTGCCTGGAACGGCGCCCGCCGCGGGTCCCCGTACCGGAGTGGGCCGCCGCCTACGACGCCGAGACGGCGCGGCTGGACGCCCTGCTCCAGGACTTCGGTGTCTCCGAGTGGCACGCGCCGGTACGGCTGCGCTGGTACGAGGCCGACGAGGCGAGCAGCCGCCGCACCACCGTCGCCGGGGTGATCGCGCACCTGCTGACGGTCGACGGGCTGGTCGCGGTCGCCCTCGGCCTGGACGACCCGCTCGGCACCGTCGCGGCCGCCCGGCCCACCCCCGCGGAGCGCACCGAGGCGTACTGGCGGGCCGCCCGCTTCCCGCCGACCCGCTCCGTGCGCGGACCCTGGCGCGAGCAGAGCCACGCCCTCGTGCGGACCGTGTCCTTCACCGGCGGCGGCACCGGGCGGACGACGGTCCCCTACGGCGACTTCGAACTGCCGCTGTCCGACGCGATGCTGGACCGCGCCTTCGAGTGCTGGGTGCACGCCGAGGACATCGCCGAGGCGGTCGACTACCCCTACGAACCACCCTCGGGACGGCATCTGCACCGCCTGGTCGACCTGGCCGCGCGGATGCTCCCGGCCGTCCTGGAGCACCGCAGGCTGCACGGGCTGGCCTCGCCCGTCGAGCGCCGGCTGGTCGCCGCCGGGGAGCCGGGGCGCAGCCTGCGGCTGGAGATCGAGGGGTCGGGCGGCGGGGAGTGGCTGATCCCGCTGGACTCCCCCGCGGCGAAGGGCTCCGCCGAGCACGAGGTGGCGCATGTCGCGCTGGACGGCGCGGAGTTCTGCCGCCTGGCCGCCGGCCACCTCCCCCCGCGGGAGGCTGCCGCCGGGCAGGAGGGGGACCGCACGGCGATCCGCGACGTCCTCTTCGCCGCGGCGAGCATGAGCAGGATGTAGCGCGGGCTCGGGCTCGGGCGGCCGGAGGGGCTGACCGAACAACTAGGCGAAGACCACGGTCCTGCGGCCGTTCAGCAGGATCCTCCGCTCCGCGTGCCACTTCACCGCCCGCGCCAGCGCCTGGCACTCCACGTCACGGCCGATCGCGACGAGCCCCTCGGGGGTGACGTCGTGCCCCACCCGCTCGACCTCCTGCTCGATGATCGGCCCCTCGTCGAGGTCGGCGGTGACGTAGTGCGCGGTGGCGCCGATCAGCTTCACGCCCCGCAGGTGCGCCTGGTGGTACGGCTTCGCGCCCTTGAAGCTCGGCAGGAAGGAGTGGTGGATGTTGATGATCCGCCCGGAGAGCTGCTTGCACAGGTCGTCGGAGAGGACCTGCATGTAGCGGGCGAGGACGACGAGTTCGACCTCCTCCTCGCGCACGATCTCCAGCAGCCTGGCCTCCGCCTCCGGCTTGCCGTCCTTCGGCACGGGGATGTGGTGGAAGGGGATGCCGTACGAGGACACCAGCTCGGCGAAGTCGGTGTGGTTGGACACCACGCCGGCGATCTCCACCGGCAGCGCGCCCGTCCGCGCGCGGAACAGCAGGTCGTTCAGGCAGTGCCCGAACCTGCTGACCATGAGCAGGATGCGCATCTTCTCGTCGGCCCGGTTGATCTGCCAGTCCATGCGGAAGGAGTCTCCGATCGCCGCGAAGCTCGCCCGCAGCTTCTCCACGGTCACCGGGGCCTCCGCGGAGAAGTGGACCCGCATGAAGAACAGTCCCGTGTCGTGGTCGCCGAACTGCTGGCTGTCCTCGATGTTGCAGCCGGTCATGAACAGGTAGCTGGACACCGCGTGCACGATGCCCTGCTTGTCGGGACAGAACAGGGTGAGGACGTACTGGTCGGCCGGGGCCGCGGCTCGGGTGGACTGCTCGCTCATGCAGAAAAGGGTCCCACACGAGGCGTCACGGCCGGGGGGTCGTTCCGCTACGCGGACCGCGTCACGATCCGCAGCACGTCGAGGCTGCTCGGCGGGGTGTCCGGGTCCTCGCCGTCGCTGGTCGCCATCCGGACGTGCGCGTCCCGCGCGGCACGCACCGCCTCCGGCCACCCCTCGTGCTCGAGGTAGGCGGTCACCGGCGCGTCCGGCCCGACCTGGTGCATGATCCGCAGCACGCGCAGCACCGCGGTGTCGACGAGCGCCGCCTCCTGGGAGTCGCGGAAGATCGTGCCGACGTACTTCTCCGCCGACCAGTTGTCCAGCCAGGTGTCCTCGACCAGCCGGTACACGGCGTCGGTGACGTCCCCGTAGCCGGGCACGCCGGCCAGCCAGACGTCCCGCTGGAAGCCGGGGTCGGAGAGCATGTGCAGCGCGGAGCGCACATTGCTGCGCCAGCGCCACCACGGCATGTCGTTGAGTGGCATGCCGCCCATGGTGGAGGAGCGACGGCCGCGACGGGAAGAGTTCTCCGAACCTTGCACGGTCGTCGATCGTACGTTTCCGCCCGCCGCGGGTCGCACGGGACCCCGCAATTCACCCCGCCGTCACCGTCCGTTGACCGAGGGTCACTCCGGGGTTGGCCGTGTGGGGGAATCGTGCGGGGACATGACCGGCAGGCGACAGAACCGCAGCACCTTCCTCCCCCGCCTCCTCACCCGGCGCGTCAGAGCCGCCGCCCTGACCACGGGCGCGCTGGCGGCGTGTGCGCCGATCGCCGCCGGGTGCGGTGTCGTCCCCGGTGCCACGGGGGGCTCCGGGGACGACACCATCACGGTGATGACCTGGGCGCCGCAGGACACCGACGCCACCAACAAGCCCGGGATGCCCGCCTTCGCGGAGGCCTGGGCCCGCTGGATCAACTCCGAGGGCGGCCTCGACGGCCGCCGGGTCGAGGTGCTGACCTGCAACGAGCGCAACGACTCGGTGAGCGCCGCACGGTGCGCCCGGCGTGCCGTGGAGGAGGAGGTCGTCGCGGTCGTCGGCTCCTACAGCCAGTACGCCGAGGGCTTCCTGCCCACCCTGGAGGCCGCCGGCATCCCTTACATCGGCGGCTACGGCATCACCACCGCCGAGTTCACCAGTCCCCTGTCCTACCCGGTCAACGGCGGCCAGCCGGCGCTGCTGGCGGGCCTCGGCCGCACCCTCGCCGACACCTGCGGCCCGGTCACCCTGATCCGGCCCGACACCCTCGCGGGCGACCAGCTGCCCCCGCTGCTCGACTCGGGCCTGAAGGCGGGCGGGCACGCGCTCGCCGGCGACCAGCGGGCCGTGGAGGCGGACACCTCGTACGAGAGCCAGACCAGGCGGGCCCTGGAGCGCGCGACCACCGATCCCGCCCGACCCGGCTGTGTGGTGCCCGCGCTCGGTGACCGCACGGGCACCTTCATGGACTCCTTCCGGCGGGCCCGCGCGGACTACCCCGAGGTGCGCACCGCGACCGTGCTGGGCAGCGTCGACCAGTCCGCCGTGGACGCGTCCGGCGGGCCGTCGAGTCCCTACGAGGGGTCGTACGTGACCGGCTGGTACCCGGCGGCGGGCGACCCGCGCTGGGACGCCATGAAGCAGGTGATCGAGAAGGAGGCGTTCGGTGACAACCGGGTCGACGCGGCGGACGCCGGGGTGCAGACCACCTGGATCGCCTACACCGTGTTCCGGCAGGTCGTGGAGTCGCTCGGGGACGGCGAGGTGAACTCCGACACGGTGAGCGGCGCGCTGGACGGCGGGCTGAAGGTCACCACCGGCGACCTCACCCCCACCCTGGAGTGGAAGTTCCAGGACGAGCTGGCCGCCGTCGGCTATCCCCGCCTGGTCAACGCGAACGTGACCCTCCAGGTGGTCGAGAAGGGCCGGCTGGTGGCCGCCCGCAAGGGCTTCACGGACGTGACGGACACCCTGCGGGGCGCGGATCTGTAGCGGGTCCGCCGGCCACCGGTGAACGGCGGCCGGCCGGTCCCGGGCGGGCCGGGCTCAGAGCTGGGTGGGCTGGCGCTGGGTCAGCCCGTACTGCTGGGCGATCTTGTTCCACAGCGTGGCCGCCCTGCCCTTCTCGGCGGTCGCGGTACCGCTGTCCCGGTTCCCGGCCTGGGTCTCCCTGGTCGTGCGGGCCTGGCCCTTCCGGCAGCCCTTCTTGCCGGCCGCCTGGTCGGCCCACGCCGCGTAGTGGTTGTCGGCGGAGGCCGACGCCTGCCACGCCTTGGTGAGCGCGGCGCTCAGGGCCTCGTGGTCGGGCAGCTTGTCCACCGACAGCGCGGAGAGGTCGGTGACCAGCTTGCTGCGCTCCCCGGCCGCCTGCCGGAGGTCCTTGGCCGCCTGCTCCAGGTTGCGGCAGGACTTCACGTCCGCGACCGCGTTGATCACGGCGGTCCGGCTGTCGCCGCTGTGCGCCAGCAGCTTGTCCAGCTCGACGGCCTGCTCGCGGACGGGGTCCACGGTGGGCGAGGGCGACGCCTCGGCCTCCTGGCTCGCGGGCGCGGTGGCGGACACCGTCTCCTTGGCGCCGCCGTCTTCGTCGCCCCCGCTGCCGAGCAGGGCGCCCGCGCCGATGCCGAGGACGGCGATGCCGACGCCGACCGCCGCGATGACCGGCACGCGGGTGCCGCTGCGGCCCCCGCCGCGTCCGCCGCCCCCGCCGCGTCCGGCGCCTCCACCGCGTCCGCCGGAGCGGCCGGACGGGTGCGGGGTGTGCGCGGCCGGGGCGGGGCCGCCGTACTCGACGCGCGGGAGCTGCTGGGTGGAGCCGGCCGGGCCGCCGTCGTCGCTGCGGAACAGGTTGTCGAACTCGGCGGGCGGCTGCCGGCCGGCGTCACCGGGCGGCGGACCGGCCGGTGCGCCGTAGGACGCGCCGGGCGGCTGGTCGGTGACGGGGGCGATGAACTGGGTGGCCTCGGCGTCGGGATGGCCGGCGGACGGCAGCGGACCGGCGCCGGGCGCGTGCTGCTGCGGGCGACCCAGGTACCGGGTGTCCTCGGAGTGGTGCGCGGCGGGCATCTCGGGCGGCAGCGCGCCCGGGCCCACCGGGGGTATGTACTGCGTCGCGCCCTCGTCGGCGCCGGCGGCGGGCACCGGCGGCAGGAACTGGGTGGCCCCTTCCGACCCGTCGGGTGCGGCGGGCGGCAGGGGCGCGCCGCCGGCCCGGGGGGCGCCGTAGCCCTGGTGGGGGGCCTGGTGCGCGGGGGTTCCGTAGGCCGAGCCGTACGGGTCGGAGGCGCCGGCGTCCGGGCCCTGGTGGCCGCCGTACCCGGCGCCCGGCTGTGCGTGGGGTGCGGGCGCGGCGCCGTACGCCTGGGAGGCGCCGTGAGCGCCGTGAGCGCCGTGAGCGCCGGGGTGAGCATCGTGCGGAGCGCCGTAGGGGTCGCCGCCGCCGTGGGGGGCGCCGTAGGGGTCGCCGCCGCCGTGCGGCGCGCCCGGGTGGCCGCCGTACCCGGCGTCCGGCTGCGGCAGGGGCGCGGCACCGGGGTGCCCGCCGTAGCCGGCGTCGGCGCCGTGGGACGCGGGACGGGCACCCTCGGGCGGCAGCGGGCCGGGGCCCTGGCCGCCCGGGGACGCGGCCGGGGCGTTCCAGGAGGACTGTTCCGGAGTGCCGCCCCACGAACCGTCGGGCGGGGCCTGCCAGTTCTGGCCGGACGACGGGCCGGGCTCCTGCGGGCCGGGACCCCACGGTGTGCCCCAGGTCTGGCCGCCGGGCGGGGCCGAGGCGGGGAACCCGCCCGCGGGGGGCCGGCCGTCGGCACCGGAGCCGCCCGGGGCGACCGGTCCGGCCGCCGCGCCCGGCAGCAGGGGCTCACCACCGTCGGAGGGCAGCACGATGCCTTCGCGCGCGGGGCGCGCCGAGGGCTCCTCGCCCTGTCCACTCTGCGTCACCGGGACTCCTACCAATGGGGGACCTTGTGAATCGTCGGCTCACGCTACCGGGTCCCCGGAGCACGGTGCCACGCAGCACAGAACCTGACCTCCTGCCCTGTGAGCGCGGTAACAAAACCACGTCACCGCTCGCTGATCATGTCCCCTCTCCCCCGTCTCCCTGTCGCCCAACTGCCCTCAGGCGGCCGTCTGGAGCTCCATGCGCGCCCCGAACTCCCGTACCACCGGCTCCTCCCGGAAGGGTTCGAGGCGCTGCTGGAGGTCCTCCAGGTACTCGGCGCCCCGGTTGGAGCGGAGCCCGCCCAGCAGTTCCGCCGCCTTCAGGCCGGTGCTGCAGGCCTGTTCGATCTCGCGCTGCTGCACCTGCGCGGTGGCCAGCAGCACGTAGCCGATCGCCCGCCGCCGGGCCCGCGAGGCGGGATGCCCGTCCAGGGACTGGCGGGCGTACCGCGCCGCCGCCTCGGCGTTCCCGAGGTCCCGGTGGCAGTGCGCCAACTCGTCGGCCAGATAGGCCTCGTCGAAGTGCGTGATCCACACCGGGTCGTCGCCGGAGTCCGCGGCGGCGGACTCCATCGCGCTCAGGGCGCGCCCCGCCGCCGCGTGCGCGGCGTGCGTGTCGCCCATCAGCGCGTGCCCGCGTGCCTCCGCCGCGAGGAACATCGCGTCCGCGCGGGGGGTCACCCGCCCCCGCGCGCCCTCCTGCGCCGCCCGTGCCAACTGGGCGATCTCGCGCGGGTTCCCGAGCTGCGCGGCCAGGTGGCTCATGGAGGCGGCGAGCACGTAGCCGCCGTAGCCGCGGTCCCCGGCCGCCTGCGCCAGCCGCAGCGCCTGGATGTAGTAGCGCTGGGCGAGCCCCGGCTGCCCGGTGTCCACGGCCATGTACCCGGCGAGTTCGGTCAGTCGTGCGACCGCGGCGAACAGGTCGCGGCCCACGGCCTCCCGGTACGACCCCGCCAGCAGTCCCGAGACGACGCTGTTGAGGTAGTGCACCACGACCGGGCGGACGTGCCCGCTGCCGTACTGGTGGTCCAGGTCGACCAGCGCCTGCGTCATGGACCGGACGGCCGCGACGTCGGACTGACCCACCCGCGGTCCCGCCGAGCGCGCCACCTGCCCGTCGGGTGCGGAGATCAGCCAGTCGCGGCTCGGCTCCACCAGCGCGGAGGCGGCGACGGAGGAGCCGGACAGGAAGTCCCGCCGCCCCACGTCGCTGCGCCACAGCTCGCAGACCTGCTCGATGGCGCCCAGTACCGTCGGCGAGAACTGGAGCCCGACCCCCGAGGCGAGGTTCTTGCCGTTGGCCATGCCGATCTCGTCGATCGTGACCGTACGGCCCAGTTTGCGGCCCAGGGCCTCGGCGATGACCGCCGGCGCCCGGCCCCTGGGCTGCTGCCCGCGCAGCCAGCGCGCCACCGACGTCTTGTCGTAGCGCAGGTCGAGGCCGTGCTCGGCGCCGCACATGTTGACCCTGCGGGCCAGTCCGGCGTTGGAGCACCCGGCTTCCTGGATGAGCGCCTGCAGCCGTTCGTTCGGCTGCCGCGCGACGAGAGGCCTTGCGGCCATGGCGTACCCCCTGAGGCTGCGGTGCCTGCCCACGCACCGGGTTGACGTTCTTCCGCGGCCGTACTTCTCACGTCCCGGCGAGACGAACCGGCCGTGAAGATCAATGCCCCGCCGCTGTGCCGACAATGCGAAGCATGTGAGGATTGCCGGGGTAACGGCGGTTGCCGGCCCCCCTCGTGGTTACCCATCCGCGAACGCGGTTCCCCCGCGCGCCCCCGCGGATGCACCCGTGCGCCCCGGACCGGGACCCGGTGCTCTCCCCCCGCGCATACGGGCGGGCGTAACCCCTGGTGACACCCGTAGTTGTGTTCATCGTGGAAGAGACCATCGCGGGCGCCGACGCCGTACAGATCCCGAAGCAGCGCGGGGAATCGCTGCTGGACGCCGCCGTCCGCTACACGGAGGAGCGGCACTGGGACGTGGTGCCGGGCACCTGGCTGGAGACCCGGAGCGGGGTGCAGGGCTGCTCGTGCGG
This sequence comes from Streptomyces pilosus, assembly GCF_014649835.1. Taxonomy (GTDB): domain Bacteria; phylum Actinomycetota; class Actinomycetes; order Streptomycetales; family Streptomycetaceae; genus Streptomyces; species Streptomyces pilosus. The sequence continues at coordinate 530,323 of NZ_BMTU01000005.1, forward strand.
TGACGCGGCGTGCCCCGCGCCCGGGGCGCATCCGGCCCGCGAGGACTGGGCGGTGCGGGCGACCGGCAGCGCGACCGTCGCCCGGCGGATGTGGCGGGAGCGGCCGGACGCCTCGGTCCTGTTGCCCACCGGGCTGACCTTCGACGCGGTGTCCGTGCCGGAGTCGGCCGGGTTCCTGGCGCTCGCGCGGATGGAGCGGCTGGGGCTGACGCCGGGGCCGGTCACGGTGACGCCGCACCGGCGGACGGAGTTCTTCGTGCTGCCGGGGGCCGCCGCGAAGGTGCCGAAGCTGCTGCGCGGCCTGGGCTGGTCGCTGTCGTCGATCGACCTGACGGTGCGCGGGGAGGGCGACTTCGTGGCCGCGCCGCCCACCCGGGTCGGGTCGCGGGGCGCCGTGCAGTGGGCCTGCCGGCCGTCCGCGGCCAACCGGTGGCTGCCGGACGTGGAGGAGATCGTCCCGCCACTGGCCTACGCGTGCGGACGGGACCGGTAGGCCACCTACCACCCTCCGACCGGGCCCGCGACCCCCTCCCGCCGCGCGCCGGCCGCCCTCCCGCCGGGCCCGCGCCGGGCCCGCGCCGCCCGGCGGCCGCGGATCCGGATCGTCCGGCCACCGCGGATCCGTAGTGGCCGGCGACCGCCGTTCCGCAGGGTCGGCGACCGCGACTCCGTGCCGTCCGGCGACCGCGGTTCCATGGACCCCCTCGGGCGTCCCCCGCCCGGGAGGGGCACGGGCGCCGTGCTGCCCGTCGGCTTCCGGCTGCGGAGGGGGAGATCGTCCTGCGCCTCGCCGCGCGGGCGTTCAGTCGCCGAGGGAGTCGAGGAAGGGCTCGACGGCGGCCAGCCAGGCCTCCGGCTGGTCGTAGTGGACGAGGTGACCGGCGTCGGCCACCTCGGCGTACCGGCCGCGGGGCAGGACGCGCACCATCTCCTGCGCCTCCGCGCGGCCCAGTTCCCCGTCGAGGCCGCGGACCACCAGGGCGGGGCACCGCACCTGGGCCAGCTCCTCCCAGTGGGCGTCGAACACCCAGGTCTCGCGGGAGCGGAGCATCTGGTCCGGGTCGAAGACGGGGCGCCAGCCGTCGGGCGACTCGGCCATCACCTCGGCGTAGAACTCGCCGCGCGCCGGGTTGGGCCGCTCCACCCACGGGTCGTCCTCGCCGAACCACTTGCGTACGTCCGCGAGGGTGGCGAAGGGCACCGGCCAGGCCTTGAACCACTCGGCCCACTCGCGCTGCGAGGCGGCGCCCAGGGCGGAGGCCCGCATGTCGCAGATGATCAGGCCGCGGACCAGGTCCGGGCGTTTGGCGGCGAGCTGCCAGGCGGTCAGCGCGCCCATGGCGTGGCCGATGAGCACGGTGGGGCCGAGGCGGAGCTGCTCCAGGGCAGCCTCGGCGTCGTCGACGTAGGCGTCGCGGGTGAAGGAGGCCTGCGGGGGCTTGTCACTGCGGCCGTGGCCGCGCTGGTCGAGGGCGACCGCGCGGTAGCGCCCGGAGAGCCGGCGGGCGGTGGAGGCCCAGTGCGAGGCGCGGCCCATCAGGCCGTGCAGTAACAGCACGCCGGGCGTCTCCTGCGCGGTGTGCTCCGCCGGGTCCGGCCGGTTCTTGGGCGGGTCGCCGAACTCCCAGGCGGCGAGCCGTACGCCGTCCGTCCCGGTCACGTCGATGCGTCGCGCCATGGTCCTGGCACCCCCCAAGCTCGCTGCCTGCCCACTGCCTGTGTCCTGGCCCCGCCCGCGGCCACCCGCACCCGCAACCACACCCGCAGGCTATCGAATGAGTATTCGAAAATGCGCTCTTGCCCGGCAACACCCCTCGTTCGAGTGACCCCCGGCGGGGATTGATCGCCGCGGCCCAGGGGAGATGTCCAACGGGAGGCGGACCGCTCGGGGAAAACGGTCCGAGGGGAATGACCCTGAGAGCTCGGGGCTCCGGGTCAGCACAGGGGAGGACAGGCCCCGGCGCCGTGCGGCGCCGGGGCTCCTCACGTGGTCACGGCACATCGTCCCGCCCCTCCCCGGCCGGGATGACATCGCTGTCGGTCCGGCCAAGAGCCCCTCAGGTCATATGCCTCACGCCCCAGCCTCGCACGCGATCCCGGCGGGCGCTGCGATTCCACGCAACGGACCGCCGATTCGGCGCGTTCACACCGGGGCGCGGGGCGTCCGCCCGGTGAGCGGGACGCGCGACGCCGGCCGGCGTCGCACCGGCCACCCCGTCAGGGCTTGGCGACGAAGACGTGCGAGGCCACGTCCGTCTCCAGCTCGGCCGCCTCACCGCTGCTGCCGACCAGCACCCCGCCGCCGGCCGACTCCGTGACGCTCACCACCGAACCGGGCTGCACGCCCGCCCGGCGCAGCGTGTACATCAACTGCGCGTCCGTCTGGATCGGCTCGCCGATCCGCCGCACCACGACCGTCTTGCCCTCGGCCCCCGGGTCGAGCTCGGCCAGCGACACCATGCCCTCGTCGAGGAACGGATCGGCGCCGTCCTTCTCGCCCAGCTCCTCCAGGCCCGGGATCGGGTTGCCGTAGGGCGACTCGGTCGGGTGCCGCAGCAGCTCCAGCACACGGCGCTCGACGGCCTCGCTCATCACGTGCTCCCAGCGGCAGGCCTCCGCGTGCACCTGCTCCCACTCCAGGCCGATCACGTCGACCAGCAGACACTCGGCGAGGCGGTGCTTGCGCATCACCCGCGTGGCCAGCCGGCGGCCCTCCTCCGTCAGCTCCAGGTGCCGGTCCGGGGCGACGGAGACCAGACCGTCGCGCTCCATGCGCGCCACCGTCTGGCTGACCGTCGGCCCGCTCTGGTCGAGCCGCTCGGCGATCCGGGCGCGCATGGGGACCACACCTTCCTCCTCCAGCTCGAGGATGGTGCGGAGATACATCTCCGTAGTGTCGATCAGTCCGGACATTCATGCCCCTTGATGAGATCTGCGGATTGGCTCTGCCGGAGTGCTGGACCGCACACCGGCGCGTGCGCTGGCCCCGGACTCAATTCTGACGCATACGGCCGACAACCGGGCCGCGCCGCGGAAACGACGGGCCATGACCCGGGAATTCCGGCCTCACGGACGCCGTATTGACACGGCACTGGTCCAGACCGCACGGTGATCCGCAGCACTCGACCCGCGAAGGGATGCCGCATGAGCGACCGCACGCCGGCCGGTCAGTTCCTCGACGCCGCGATCGGTCTGCTGCGGCGGATCCGTGACGAGCGGGCCGAGTCCGTCGAGGCCGCGGGCACGCTGATCGCCGACACCGTCACGGACGGCGGCCGCCTCTTCGCCTTCGGCGCCGGGCACTCCTCGCTCGCCGCCCAGGACCTCGTCTACCGCGCGGGCGGACTCGCCCTGATGAACCTGCTCACCGTCCCCGGCGTCGTCGGGGTCGACGTGCGGCCCGCCACGCTGGGCTCCGCCCTGGAACGCGTCGACGGGCTCGCGAGCGTGGTGCTGGAGTCCTCGCCGCTCCGCGCGGGCGACACCCTGGTGATCATCTCCCTGTCCGGGCGCAACGCGCTGCCGGTGGAGATGGCCGTGAAGGCACGCGAGCTGGGCGTGCGGGTCGTCGGCGTGACGTCGGTGGCGTACGCGGCGCAGACGACGTCCCGGCACTCCTCGGGGACGTTCCTGAAGGACCACTGCGACCTCGTGCTCGACTCCGGCATCGCGGTCGGGGACGCGGAGCTGACCCACGAGGGGGTCCCGGCACCGTTCGCTCCCGCGTCCACGGTGGTCACGACGGCGCTGCTCCAGGCCGTCATGGCGACGGCGGCGGCCGTCCTCGCGGAGCGGGGCGTGGAACCGCCCCTGCTGCGCTCCGGCAACGTGGACGGCGGGCTCGAGTGGAACGCCCGGGTGTTCGAGGAGTACGCCGACCGGATCTTCTACCGCCACTGACGGCCGCCCCCGGCGCCGGCGGGGCGCTGTGGCGGCCGGGCGGCCGGGCGGCTGGGCGGCTGGGCGGCTGGGACGACCCCCGGTCAGTGCTCCGGGGGGACGAGGGACGCCAGGTCCAGTGCCACCGCGATGCGCACGGCCACGTCCTCCGCGTACATCGCGTCGGAGCGCTCGAACGCATGCCGCCCCGCCCCCCGCAGAAACGTCACAGCACCGAGCGTGCGCCCCCTGCTCCGCAACACCGTGCACAGCGCGTACACCGCGTCCTCCGGCCACTGCCGCCCCAGCGCCCACACCCGCGCGTCCTCCGCGCTCAGGGCGCCCGCCCCGGCCCGCACCGACCCGGCCCGCTCCACGCACTGCACCGCCGGATGCGACTCCCCGTACCGCACGGGCAGCCCCGCCCGCCCGTCCAGCCTGCTCGGCCCCGGCGCGCCCGAGGGCGTCGCCGCGATCCGCACCAGCCGCACGGTTCCGGCGCCCTCCGGGCACTCCGCCACCCGGTCGATCAGCGCATGGTCGGCGAACCCGGCCAGCGCGAAGTCGAGATGCACCGTCGCCGCCTCCGCCGGGTCCTCGCACTCCGCCGCCGCCCGCGCCGCACGGTGCAACTGCTGCGCCCGGAACCGCAGCAGCGACGCCTCCTGCTCACCCTGCCGGGCCTCGGTCACGTCCTGGAACAACCAGCCGACCCCCAGCGGCACCGGCTCCTCCGCGAGCGGCGACGCCAGCCGCACGAACCCGCTGCGCCAGCACCGCCGCCGCTCACCCTCCGGGGTGCGCACACTCACCCACAGCTCGGCCGGCGCGGGCGGCGCGCCCTCGGCCAGAACATGCGCGAGCGCGCTCTCCAGCTCCTCCGCTCCCTGCGCCAGCAACTCCCCCAGCGGCCGCCCCAGGACGGCCGTACGCCCCGTGCCCAGGGCCCGCGCGGCGTGCGTGTTCACCACCGCGGGCCGCAGGTCGGCGTCGACCAGGACCACCCCCCAGCTGGCGTCGTCGAGCAGCGCCTCGCTCAGCGCGATCGACCGCTCCAGGTCGATCTGCGCGTGCACCTCGCTGAACGCGCAGTACACCCCCGCCGGCTTCCCGTCGGGCCCGGGCACCGCCGCGGACTGCGTCCGCACCAGCACCCGGCCGCCGTCCTTCGTCAGCAGCGCGAACTCGTTCACCTGCCGGCCCGGCGCGTCCATGGCCGACAGCAGCCGCGCCTCGACCTCCTCGGCGTCCGCGCTGCGCACCGCCCACCCGGCGAAACCGGCCCGGCCCACCGCCTCCCGCGCGCTCCAGCCGAGGATCCGCTCCGCCTCACGGTTCCAGTGCGTGACCGTCCCGTGCGCGTCGAAGGCACACAGCGCGGCGTCCATGCCGTCGAGCAGCGCGGCGAGGAGGTCGGAGCCGTCCGACCCCTCCCGCCCGGGCCCGGACTCGTCCGGCCCCAGCTCGTCGGTGGTCCCACTACGCCGGGAAGCACTCACCTGGACCCCCTGCAGGCTGCGTCCGCACGTACGGCACGACGGTTCGCTCGTTCACCATCATTCAACTTGAACGTGACTCAGCGCACATCGGGTTCCCGCAAGATTGTGAAAACCGTTGTACGCCGCTGTACGCCGCTCCTCACCTGCCGGGGCTCCGCGGGCGGAGGAGGCGACGGAAACGAGAGCCGGGAAAAAAGTGGTTGATGACCCGGCGATCGGTTCCTAGTGTGGGAACCACTTCAGAAGGGAGGTGGTTCGGCAGATGTATGCAGACCGGACGGAAGAGGTGGCTGCGGGCTAGTGGCCCGTCGCCGTACTCGGTTCGGTGCCGGACCAGCGTGTGTGTGATGCGCGCAGCCGGCCCAATCCATCGCAGTCACCCGACCCGCGAGTCGCCGGTATCGTCCGGCCGGCTCCTCCCCAGGGAGGAACCCGACTCGCGGGTCGTCTGCGTTCCCGGGAGCTTCCGGTTCAGCGGGCGATGTCCCCGTAGCCCTCGATCTCGCGCGGGTCGCGGGTGCCCGGGCCGACGTAGCGGGCGGACGGGCGGACCAGGCGGCCGGTGCGCTTCTGCTCCAGGATGTGCGCCGACCAGCCCGCCGTACGGGCGCAGGTGAACATGGACGTGAACATGTGCGCCGGGACCTCGGCGAAGTCCAGCACGATGGCCGCCCAGAACTCGACGTTGGTGGCGAGCACCCGGTCGGGCCGGCGGGCGTGCAGCTCGGCCAGGGCGGCCTTCTCCAGGGCCTCGGCGACCTCGAAGCGCGGCGCTCCCAGCTCGCGGGCGGTGCGGCGCAGGACGCGGGCGCGGGGGTCCTCCGCGCGGTAGACGCGGTGGCCGAAGCCCATGAGGCGTTCGCCCTTGTCGAGGGCCTGCTTGACGTAGGCCTCGGCGTCCCCGGTGCGCTCGATCTCCTCGATCATGCCGAGCACGCGTGAGGGGGCGCCGCCGTGCAGCGGGCCGGACATGGCGCCCACGGCTCCGGAGAGGGCCGCGGCGACGTCCGCGCCGGTGGAGGCGATGACGCGGGCGGTGAACGTGGAGGCGTTCATGCCGTGCTCGGCGGCCGACGTCCAGTAGGCGTCGACGGCGGCGACGTGCTTGGGGTCGGGCTCGCCGCGCCAGCGGATCATGAAGCGTTCGACGATGGAGTCGGCCTTGTCGATCTCGCTCTGGGGGACCATGGGCAGGCCCTGGCCGCGGGCGGACTGGGCGACGTAGGACAGCGCCATCACCGCGGCGCGCGCGAGGTCGTCGCGGGCCTGCTCGGCATCGATGTCGAGGAGGGGTTTGAGGCCCCAGACGGGGGCGAGCATCGCGAGCGCGGACTGCACGTCGACGCGGATGTCGCCGGAGTGGACGGGGATGGGGAACGGCTCGGCGGGCGGCAGCCCGGGGTTGAACGCGCCGTCGACGAGCAGTCCCCAGACGTTGCCGAAGGAGACGTGCCCGACCAGGTCCTCGATGTCGACGCCCCGGTACCGGAGGGCGCCGCCCTCCTTGTCCGGTTCGGCGATCTCCGTTTCGAACGCGACGACTCCTTCGAGCCCGGGTACGAAGTCGGACATCTGGCGGCTCCTTGGTGAGGTGGGTGACAGATGGTGTTGTGGGTGGAACGACCATGTGCCGGTCCGTCGGCGCGAAGCGGACGCGTCCGGTGGATCCGCGGTCACGCTGGGTGTACTCGCGGTCCGGGACGTCATCCCTGTGGTGCCCCGGCTGGTGGTCACCCAACCGGATCAGTGCCTGCACGATATCCCTGAGTGCCATCTTTGGGGAGTGTTCGCGGCACTCAGTGCCACCACGTGATGCAGGACACCGTCCCCGGCGGCGGTGTTCGTACGGCAGGATGACGGCGTGACCGACCGAGACGCCGTTGCCTTCGATCTCGCCGCGATGCGCAAGCAGTACCGGACCGAGGGGCTCTCCGAGACCGACCTGGCCGCCACGCCCGTCGAGCAGTTCGCGCGCTGGTTCAAACAGGCCGCGACGGACGGCGGCCTGTTCGAGCCGAACGCCGTGATCGTCTCGACGGCGGACGCGGAGGGCCGGCCCAGTTCCCGCACGGTGCTGCTGAAGCACTTCGACGACGACGGGTTCGTCTTCTACACGAACTACGGCTCCCGCAAGGGCCGTGACCTGGCGGAGAACCCGCACGTCTCGCTGCTGTTCCCGTGGCATCCGATGGCCCGGCAGGTCATCGTCACCGGTACCGCGCGCCGCACCGGCCGGGACGAGACGGCCGCCTACTTCCGTACCCGCCCGCACGGCTCCCAGCTGGGGGCGTGGGCGAGTGGCCAGTCGTCGGTGATCGCCGGCCGCGAGGAGCTGGACGCGTCCTACGCCGGTCTGGCGGCCCGCTACCCGGAGGGCGAGCAGGTGCCGGTGCCGCCCCACTGGGGTGGTTTCCGGGTGACCCCGCAGACGGTGGAGTTCTGGCAGGGCCGGGAGAACCGCCTGCACGACCGGCTGCGGTACGTCGCCGGGGCGGGTGGCGGCTGGCGGGTGGAGCGGCTCAGTCCGTGACCGCGGGTGCCCCGGACGGTGGCGCCGGTGCGTCCCGGTCCAGCGCCTCGTCGAGCAGTGCGGCCCACTGGGCCACCACCCGTTCGCGGCGGGCGGTGTCGTCGGTGAGGAGGTTGGCCAGGCCCAGACCGCGGGCCATGTCGAGGAGGCCCTGGACGGTCTCGCGGACGCCGGGGCGGGACTCGTCGGCGTCGAGGAGTTCGACGGCGATGCGGTGGGACTCGCGGCCGACCCGCAGTTCCAGTTCGGTGACGCGGGGGCGGAGCTGTTCCTCGTTGGAGGCGGCGACCCAGAGGTGGAGCGCGGCCCGGAAGACGGGTCCGGTGTAGAGGCCGACCAGTGCCCCGACGACCGCGCGGCGGTCGCTCGCGGCGGCGCCCTCGGGGAAGAGGGCGCGCAGTGCGCTGGAGCGTTCTTCCGCGACGTATTCGACGGCGGCGGTGAAGAGGTCCTCGCGGGTCGGGAAGTGGTGCTGGGCGGCTCCCCGGGAGACGCCGGCGCGTTCGGCGACGACGGTGACCGTGGAGCCTGCCCAGCCGTGCTCGGCGAGGCAGGCCACGGCGGCCTCCAGGAGCCGTTGCCGGGTGGCCCGGCTGCGGTCCTGCTTGGGGACTCGTTCCGCACGGTCGGCCGTGCTCACACCACCCATTCCGGATCCCGTCGTTCGAGGAAGGCCGTCATCCCCTCGCGCGCGTGGGCGGAGGCGAAGAGGCGTGCCGAGAGCGCGGTCAGGGTGTCCGCGTCCCGGTCGAAGGTCTCCAGCACCCTAGCCGTGAGCAGCCGTTTCGTCTCGGCCAGGGCTTCGGGGGCGGACCGGCGCAGTCCGTCGAGGATGGGGGCGAGGGCGTCGTCCACGTCCTCGGCGGCCGCGGTGAGCAGGCCGGCGCGGGTCGCCTCGGTGGTGTCGAGGCGTTCGCCGGTGAGGTAGTAGCGGGCCAGGGCGCGGGGGTCGGTGCGGGGCAGCAGGGGCAGGGAGATCACGGCGGGGGCGACTCCGATGCGGACCTCGGTGAAGGCGAAGGTGGCCGTGTGGGCGGCGACGGCGACGTCGCAGGCGGCGAGGAGGCCGAGGCCCCCGGCCCGGACGTGCCCGGTGACCCGGGCGACGACGGGTCGGGGCAGCTCGACGATCTGCCGCAGCAGTGCCACCAGCGCGTCGGGGGCGGGCGGGTCGCGCAGGTCGGCGCCGGCGCTGAAGGTGTTGCCGGTGTGGGTGAGGACGACGGCGCGGACGCCGGTGTCCTTCCCGGCGTCCGCGAGCGCCTCGGCCAGTTCGGCGACGAGGGCGGCGGAGAGGGCGTTGCGGCGTTCCGGGGCGTCGAGGGAGAGCGTTTCGACGCCCCGGGCGCGGGTGCGGCCGATCAGGGTCACGAGGGCTCCTCGGGCGCCGCGCGGAGTTCGCGGCGCAGGATCTTTCCGGAGGCGGCGCGCGGGACGCCGTCGATGAAGGTGACGCGCCGGACCCGCTTGTACGGGGCGACGCGCTCGGCGACGTGCAGCATGACGTCGCCGTCGGTGAGGTCCGGCGCGGTCGGCCGGCGGACCACGAAGGCGTGCGGGATCTCGTTGCCGTCCTCGTCGTGGGCGCCGACGACGGCCGCGTCGGCGATGCCGGGGTGGGTGAGGAGCAGGGCTTCGAGTTCGGCGGGGGCGACCTGGAATCCCTTGTACTTGATGAGTTCCTTGACCCGGTCGACGACGAAGAGCCAGTTGTCGCCGTCGACGTGTCCGACGTCCCCGGTGTGCAGCCAGCCGTCCTCGTCGATCATGGCGGCGGTGGCGTCGGGGCGGCCGAGGTAGCCCTTCATGACCTGGGGGCCGCGGATGAGGATCTCGCCGGACTCGCCGGGGCCGAGGTCCTTCCCGGGGTCGTCGAGGGAGACGATGCGCATCTCGGTGCCGGCGACGAGTTTGCCGACGGTGCCGGGGGGCGCCTCGTGCATGGCGTCCAGGGGGACGACGTGCGTGCCCGGGGAGAGTTCCGTCATGCCGTACGCCTGCCCGACGGGCGGCAGTCCGAGCCGTCGCGCGCAGGCGGCGGCGAGGTGCGCGTCCAGGGGTGCGGCGGCGCTGATGACGTGCCGGAGGGAGGACAGGTCGTACTCGGCGATCAGGGGGTGCTTGGCGAGGGCCAGCACGATGGGCGGTGCCACGTACAGGCCGGTGATGCGGTGGTTCTGGATGGCCGCGAGGAAGGTCTCCAGGTCGAAGCGCGGGAGGACGACGACGGTGGCGCCCTGCCGCAGGGGCGCGTTCATCAGGGCGGTCAGTCCGTAGATGTGGAAGAAGGGCAGGACGGCGAGGATGCGGTCGCCGGGGCCCGCCGTGATGGCGGGCTGGAGCTGGGCGAGGTTGGTGGCGATCTGCCGGTGGGTGAGCATGACGCCCTTGGGGACGCCGGTGGTGCCGGAGGAGTACGGCAGTGCGGCGACGTCCTCGGCCGGGTCGATCCCGACGACCGGTTCGGGTGCCGTGCAGGCCAGCATGTCGATCAGGGAACGGTGTCCCGGCGCGCTGTCGCAGACGAGGATCTCCTGGACGCCGCCCGCGAGTTCGGCGGCTCTGCGCGCGGTCTGCAGCAGCGGGGAGACGGTGACGATCCAGCGGGCCGCGCAGTCCTCGAGCTGCTTGGCGAACTCCTCGGGGGTGGCCAGGGGGTGGACGGTGGTGACGGAGGCGCCGGCGCGGGTGGCCGCGTAGAACGCGGTCGGGAAGGCGATGGTGTTGGGGCTGTGCAGGGCGAGCACGTCGCCCTTGCGCACGCCCGCTTCGGCCAGCCCGGCGGCGACCCGGCGGTGGAAGCGGTCGAGCTGTTCGTAGGTGAGGGTGGTGCCGTCGGTGCCGTCGATCAGTGCCGGGGTGCTCCCGAACTCGGCGGCCCGGGCGAGGACCGCGTCGTGGATGGGGAGGTCGACCGGGGTGACGTCTGCGTACTCGCTTCGGAACATGGTTCCTCCAGGACGGCCGGGCGACGATGGGAAGGGTCGGACAGGCCCCTAGTACGACTTGGGCAGGCCCAGGGTCTGGTGGGAGACGTAGTTGAGGATCATCTCCCGGCTCACCGGCGCGATACGGGACACGCGCGCGGCCGTGATCAGCTGGGCGAGCCCGTACTCGCGGGTGAGGCCGTTCCCGCCGAGGGTGTGCACGGCCTGGTCGACGGCCTTCACGCAGGCTTCCCCGGCGGCGTACTTGGCCATGTTGGCGGCCTCGCCGGCGCCGATGTCGTCTCCGGCGTCGCACAGGTGGGCGGCCTTCTGCATCATCAGGCGGGCCATTTCCAGTTCGATGTGCGCCTGGGCGAGGGGGTGGGCGATGGCCTGGTGGGCGCCGATGGGGACCTTCCAGACGATGCGTTCGCGGGCGTACTCGACCGCGCGGGCGAGGGCGTGGCGGCCCATGCCGATCGCGAACGCGGCGGTCATGATCCGCTCGGGGTTGAGGCCGGCGAAGAGCTGCAGCAGCCCGGCGTCCTCTCCCCCACTGCCGAAAGCGTGGGAGGGGCCCCCACCCACGAGCGCGTCGGCGGGCAGGCGTACGTCGTCGAGGACCAGCTCGAACTGCTTCTCCACGGAGGTGAGTTCCATGTCGATGGGCCGCCGCTGGAAGCCCTCGGCGTCGCGCGGGACGATGAACAGGCAGGGCTTGAGCTTCCCGGTGCGGGCGTCCTCGGTACGTCCCACGATGAGGGTGGCGTCGGCGATGTCGACCCCGGAGACGAACACCTTGCGGCCGGTGAGGAGCCAGTCGCCGCCGTCCCGGCGGGCCGTCGTGGTGATGCGGTGGCTGTTGGAACCGGCGTCGGGTTCGGTGATCCCGAAGGCCATCAGCCGGCTGCCGTCGGCCAGGGCGGGCAGCCACTCCCGCTTCTGCGCCTCGGTGCCGAAGCGGGAGATGACGGTGCCGCAGATGGCCGGGGAGACGATCATCATCAGCAGGGGGTTGCCGGCGGCGCCCATCTCCTCCAGGACGAGGGAGAGTTCGGTGATGCCGCCGCCGCCCCCGCCGTACGCCTCCGGCAGGTTGACGCCGATGTAGCCGAGCTTGGCGGCTTCCTGCCAGAAGTGGCGGTTGTCGGCGCCGGTGGTGGTGCGGGGATGGTTCCTCGCGAACGAGGCGACCGCTTCGCGGAGTGCCTTGTGCTCTTCTGATTCGATCAACGGCATGGGGGCTCCTGAGGGGAAAGGGCTTCGCGTGATGCGGAGGGTGCGGGTTCGCTGTGGTGGCTCGCGCCCACGCGGCGGCAGCCGCCCACCGGGCACGGCCCCGCGCGCCTACGGTGTCGCTTCCACGACTGCCAAGAGGGTGCCGACCTCCACCTGCTCGCCCGCCGTCGCGCGCAGGACGCCCAGTACTCCGGTGACCGGGGCGGTGATCCTGTGCTGCATCTTCATGGCCTCCAGCCAGAGGAGGGGCTGTCCGGCTTCCACCGGCGTGCCCTCGGTCAGGCCCTCGGCGACGCGGACGACCGTGCCGGGCATGGGGGCCAGGAGGGAGCCGGGGGCGTGCTCGGTGGCGGGGTCGGGGAAGCGGGGCAGGGCGGTGAGGGCGGTGGCGCCCACGTACACGCGGTCGCCGTAGCGGCTGACCCGGTACCTGCGCCGCACGCCGTCCACGTCGAGGACGACCAGTGCGGCGTCGGCGTGGACGACCTGCACCCCGTCGGCGGTCAGGCCCTCGCGCGTGTGCCGGTAGCGGACCTCGTGTTCCTCGCCGCCCACGGCGTACCGCTTGGTCTGCGGTGGTGAGGCGAGGTTGCGCCAGCCGCCGAAGCGGGAGCGGCCGCGGGCGTCGGCGAGGGCTGCGGCGAGCGGGGCGTGGGGGTCGGTGGCGGGGGTGGTCAGCGCGGGCAGGTGGCGGTCGTAGAAGCCGGTGTCCATCCGGGCCGCGGCGAACTCCTCGCTGCGCAGGGAGCGGACGAGGAGGTCCCGGTTGGTGACGGGGCCGTGGATCTCCGCGCGGTCCAGGGCGGAGGCCAGTCGGCGGATCGCCTCGGCGCGGGTGGGCGCGTGGGCGACGACCTTGGCGAGCATGGGGTCGTAGTGGACGCCGATGTCGTCGCCGTCCGTGTAGCCGGTGTCCAGGCGCACGGCACCCGGGACGGCGAGGCGGTGCAGCCGGCCGGTCTGCGGCGCCCAGTCCCTGGCCGGGTCCTCGGCGTAGAGGCGGGCCTCCACGGCGTGTCCGCGCGCGGGCGGGGGTTCCGGGTCCAGGACGTGGCCCTCGGCGATCCTGATCTGCTCGGCGACGAGGTCGAGGCCGAACACGGCCTCGGTCACGGGGTGTTCGACCTGGAGGCGGGTGTTCATCTCCAGGAAGTGCGCCCGGCCGTCGGCGACGAGGAACTCCACGGTGCCGGCGCCGGCGTAGGAGACGGCGCGCGCGGCGCGTACGGCGAGGGCGTGCAGTTCCCCGGTGAGCCGCGCGGGGAGCCCGGGGGCCGGGGCCTCCTCGATCACCTTCTGGTGGCGGCGCTGGAGGGAGCAGTCGCGGGTGCCGAGCGCCCACACGGTGCCGTGGGTGTCGGCGAGGACCTGCACCTCGACGTGGCGTCCGCCCTCCACGTACGGCTCGGTGAACACCTCGCCGTCGCCGAAGGCGCTCGCGGCCTCCTCGCGGGCGGCGGCCAGTTCGGCGTCCAGGTCGGCGAGGCGCCGTACGACGCGCATGCCGCGCCCGCCGCCGCCCGCCGCCGCCTTCACCAGCACCGGCAGGTCGGCCTCGGCGACCTCGCGCAGGGGCTCGATGCCCATCAGTTCCTTGGCGCGCGTCTTGGACGCCATCGCCTCGATCGCCTCCGGGGGCGGTCCGATCCAGACCAGGCCCGCGTCCCGGACGGCCCGGGCGAAGCCGGCGTTCTCGGAGAGGAAGCCGTAGCCGGGGTGCACGGCGTCCGCAGCGGCCGCGAGGGCGGCCTTCACGATCAGGTCGCCGCGCAGGTAGGTGTCGGCGGGCGCGGCTCCCGGGAGGCGTACCGCCGTGTCCGCCTCGCGGACGTGCAGGGCGTTCGCGTCGGCGTCCGAGTGCACGGCGACCGTGCGGATGCCCAGGTCGCGGCAGGTGCGGGCGATGCGGCAGGCGATCTCGCCCCGGTTCGCCACCAGTACGGAAGTAATCATGACCCTCACATCCGGAAGACGCCGAAGCCACCCCGCGCGCCCTCGTAGGGGGCGGTGTGGATGGCCGACAGGCACAGGCCGAGGACGGTGCGGGTGTCGCGCGGGTCGATGACGCCGTCGTCGTACAGCCGCCCGGACAGGAACATCGGCAGCGACTCGGACTCGATCTGCCGCTCCACCATGGCGCGCAGCGCCGCGTCCGCTTCGTCGTCGTAGGGCCGCCCCTTCGCCGCCGCGGACTGCCGGGCGACGATGGACAGCACGCCGGCGAGCTGTTGCGGGCCCATGACGGCGGACTTGGCGCTGGGCCAGGCGAAGAGGAAGCGCGGGTCGTAGGCGCGGCCGCACATGCCGTAGTGGCCGGCGCCGTAGGAGGCGCCCATGAGGACGGACAGGTGGGGGACGCGGGAGTTGCTGACCGCGTTGATCATCATGGCGCCGTGTTTGATGATGCCGCCCTGCTCGTACTCCTTGCCGACCATGTAGCCGGTGGTGTTGTGCAGGAACAGCAGCGGGATGTCGCGCTGGTTGGCGAGCTGGATGAACTGGGCGGCCTTCTGGGACTCCTCGCTGAAGAGGACCCCGCGGGCGTTGGCGAGGATGCCGACGGGATAGCCGTGCAGGGTGGCCCAGCCGGTGGTGAGGCTGGTGCCGTAGAGGGGCTTGAACTCGTCGAAGTCGGAGGCGTCGACGATCCGGGCGACGACCTCGCGCGGGTCGAAGGGGGTCCTCAGGTCGCCGGGGACGATGCCGAGGAGTTCGTCCTCGTCGTACTTCGGGGGCACGGCCGGTCCCGGATCGGCGTGCGCCTTGCGGTGGTTGAGGCGGGCGACGACCCGGCGGGCCTGGCGGAGCGCGTCGCGTTCGTCGACGGCGAAGTGGTCGGCGAGGCCGGACACGCGGGCGTGCATCTCGGCGCCGCCGAGGGACTCGTCGTCACTCTCCTCCCCGGTCGCCATCTTCACCAGGGGCGGGCCGCCGAGGAACACCTTCGCCCGCTCCCTGACCATGATCGTGTGGTCGGACATGCCGGGGACGTACGCGCCGCCGGCGGTGGAGTTGCCGAAGACGACGGCGATCGTGGGGATGCCGGCCGCGGAGAGCCGGGTGAGGTCGCGGAAGACGGCGCCGCCCGGGATGAAGATCTCCTTCTGCGAGGGCAGGTCGGCGCCGCCGGACTCGACGAGGCTGATCACGGGCAGCCGGTTGGCGAGCGCGATGTCGTTGGCGCGCAGGGCCTTGCGCAGGCTCCACGGGTTGCTGGCGCCGCCGCGGACGGTCGGGTCGTTGGCGGTGATCAGGCACTCCACGCCCTCGACGACGCCGATGCCGGTGACGAGGGAGGCGCCGACGGTGTAGTCGCTGCCCCAGGCGGCCAGCGGGGACAGCTCCAGGAAGGGCGTGTCGGGGTCGAGGAGCAGTTCGACGCGTTCGCGGGCGAGGAGCTTGCCGCGCCCGCGGTGCCGTTCGACGTACTTCTCGCCGCCGCCCGCGAGGGCCTTGGCGTGCTCGGTGTCGAGTGCGGCGAGCTTGGCGAGCATGGCCTCACGGTGCTCCCGGTACTCCGGGTCGGCCGTGTTCAGGGCGGATGCGAGGACCGTCACAACAGGGCCTCCGGGATGTCGAGGTGCCGGGACCGCAGCCATTCGCCGAGGGCCTTGGCCTGCGGGTCGAAACGGGCCTGCGCGGCGACG
Source organism: Streptomyces pilosus (assembly GCF_014649835.1). GTDB lineage: Bacteria > Actinomycetota > Actinomycetes > Streptomycetales > Streptomycetaceae > Streptomyces > Streptomyces pilosus. The sequence continues at coordinate 546,044 of NZ_BMTU01000005.1, forward strand.
CCCTCGCCGAGGATGCCCTCGACGAGGAAGTTCAGGGCGCGCAGGTGGGGCAGGACGTGCCGGGTGACGGGCAGGCCGGCGGCCTCGGGGAGCATCTCCCGCAGCCGCTCGACGGTCAGCTCGTGGGCGAGCCACCGCCAGGCGTCGTCGGAGCGGACCCAGACGCCGACGTTGGCGTTCCCGCCCTTGTCGCCGCTGCGGGCCCCGGCGAGGAGGCCGAGGGGCGCCCGTCGCGTGGGTCCCGGGGGCAGCGGCTCGGGGAGCGCGGGTTCCGGTACGCCGTCGGGTACGGCGGTGTCCGCGGGCTCCCGCACGGTGACGCGGCGCCCGTCGTGGAGGACGGCCACGTGCCGCACGTCGCCCCGGGGGACGTACCCGTCCTCGAACACCCCGTACGGGGAGCCCTTCCCCGGCGGTGCCAGCACATGGAACCCGGGGTAGCTGGCCAGGGCCAGCTCGACGGCGGCGCCGCTCAGCACCCGGCCCACCGCCTCCTGCCGGGGGTCGCGCACGACCAGCCGCAGCAGCGCGCTGGCGGTCTCCTCGGTGCCGGCGTCGGCCCGGTCGGTGCGCGCCAGCTCCCAGCGCACGTCGGCGGGCGGCGACGCGGCCAGCGCGTCGCCCATCTGCTCCCGCACCAGGTCGGCCTTGGCCTCGATGTCGAGCCCGGTGAGCACGAACACGACCTCGTTGCGGAAGCCGCCGAGCCGGTTGCGGCCGACCTTGAGCGTGGGCGGCGGGGCCTCCCCGCGCACCCCCTCGATCCGCACCCGGTCGGGTCCGTCCTGGGTCAGCCGCACGGTGTCCAGCCGGGCGGTGACGTCAGGACCGGCGTAGCGGGCGCCGGCGGTCTCGTAGAGCAGTTGCGCGGTGACCGTGCCGACGTCGACGAAGCCGCCGGTGCCGGGGTGCTTGGTGACGACGCTGCCGCCGTCGGCGTGGATCTCGGCGAGCGGGAATCCGGGCCGCCGCAGGTGCCGGGGGTCGCGCTCGCCGAAGAAGGCGTAGTTCCCGCCGGTGGCCTGGGTCCCGCACTCCAGTACGTGCCCGGCGACGACGGCCCCCGCGAGCCGGTCGTGGTCCGTGGGCGCCCAGCCGAAGTGGGCGGCGGCGGGCCCGGTGACCAGGGCCGCGTCGGTGACCCGCCCGGTGACGACCACGTCGGCCCCGGCGCGCAGGCACTCCGCGATCCCGAAGCCGCCGAGGTAGGCGTGGGCGGCGAGGCTGCCGGGGTGGCGTGCGGTGAGGTCGTCGCCCTCCACGTGGGCGACCCGGACGGGGATGCCGAGGCGGCCGGCGAGTGCCCGGACGGCGCCGGCGAGGCCGGCCGGGTTGAGGCCGCCCGCGTTGGTGACGATCCTGACGCCCCGCTCGTGGGCGAGGCCGAGGGTCTCCTCCAGTTGCCGCAGGAAGGTGCGGGCGTATCCGGCGGTGGGGTCCTTCAGCCGGTCGCGGGCGAGGATGAGCATGGTCAGCTCGGCGAGGTAGTCGCCGGTGAGGACGTCGACCTCGCCGCCGGTGAGCATCTCGCGCGGGGCGTCGAAGCGGTCGCCGTAGAAGCCGGAGAAGTTCCCGACGCGCAGGGTCACCGGGCGTCCTCCTCCTTCGGCCGCCGTCCGCCGCCGGGCGGCCCGGCGAAGGCCTGGGCGATGTCCAGCCAGCGGTCGGCGTCGGGCCCGTCGGCGGTGAGGGCGAGGTCCGCGCGGTGGGCGCGCTGGGTGACCAGGAGGCAGAAGTCGAGTGCGGGGCCGGTGACCCGCTGCGGCGCGTCGTCGGGGCCGTAGGCCCAGATCTCGCCGTCCGGCCCGGTCAGTTCGACGCGGAAGGGTTCGGCGGGCGGGGTGAGTCCGTGCGCGCCGTGGGCGAAGTCCCGGGTCCGCACCCCGAGCCACGCCACGTGCCGGAGCCGGCCGGTGGGGGGCCGCGTCACGCCGAGCGCGTCGGCGACATCCTGTCCGTGGGCCCAGGTCTCCATCAGGCGGGCGGTCGCCATGGAAGCGGCCGACATGGGCGGCCCGTACCAGGGGAACCGCGCCCCGGCCGGTGCCTCCCGCAGCGCCTTCTCCAGCGCCGCCCGTCCCTCCCGCCAGCGCGCGAGCAGGTCGGCGGGCGCGGCCCGGGCGTACTCCTCGGCTCCGTCGTCCACGAAGGTGTGCGGGGCGTTCAGGGCGCCCTCCACCAGCGTCCGGAAGCCGTCGGCGTCGGTGACGGCGAGCAGCGAGGAGCGGTCGGTCCAGGCGAGGTGGCCGATCTGGTGGGCGACGGTCCATCCGGCGGCGGGCGTCGGCAGCGCCCACCGCTCCGTCTCCAGCCCGGCCACCAGCCGGTCCAGTTCGTCGCTCTCGGCACACAGGTCGTCGATGACACGCGTCGGGTCGGCCATGTCGGGAGCATGGCAGCGGCCCACAAAACAATCAAGCGTGCTTGCTGGCTTTTTTCCTACCGGTGCGGCAGCGGTGGAACGAGCAGGGGAACCGGGCGGCACACCGGCCGGTGGACGGGCCGTCGCACGGGCGTCGTCACCCGGTCGGCCGCGCCGGACGACACCTCTCCCGGTGAGCTGCCGCCCCGCGCGGGGCGGCACGTCCGGCGGGGGCCGGGAGGCGGAGCGGGCTCACGCCCCGCGGGTGAAGGCCACGTCGGTGAGGTCGCGTTCGAGGACGACGCCCTGGAAGCCGTAGGTGCCGATCGAGGGCACCTTCAGGAGCAGGCAGAAGCGGTCGGTGGAGGCGACCGTGTCCGCTATCCGGCGGTAGGAGCGGCGGAGGAAGTAGGCGGCGGCGTGATTGGTGAGCGCGGTCTGCCCGCAGATCAGGACGACGGGGCGCTCCCCGCCCGGGGCGGTGAACTTGGCGAGCAGCACGTACTCCTCGTTGCCGCTGTCCCGCCGGTGGCACACCCCGCCCGCCTCGATGGCCAGCGGGTGGTCCGGGTGGTCGTAGGGGTGGAAGGTGACGCCGGGAAGGCTGTGCGCGACGTGGCCCGCGCTGCGGACGTTCGACCCGAGCGGCCCGCCGATGCAGAACTCGGGCTTCTCGCCGTTGCCGCCCCGGAAGTCGTCACTGCGGACGACCTCGACCTCGCACCGCAGACCGTGGCTGAGCACGGCCGCCTCGATCATGGCCTGCACGTCGTGGTGGTGCGTGGTGCCCGGGGCGCCGTACTTGTTGTTCATCACGATCAGGCAGGTGTCGCCGGGACGGGCGCCGACCACCCGCATCCGCAGCCGCAGGTCCCGGTTGTGCCGGCCCCGCTGCCACAGCCACACCGCCAGGCCGCTCAGACAACTGGCCAGCAGCCCCAGTACGAGATCACCCAACGCCCCCGCCAGCATGCCGCTCCCCCCGGTGAGTGCCCCGTACCCTACCCGGGTCCGCCGTCGCGGGCCGGAGTGCGGCCGTCAGGGGCCGGTCCCGGCCGTCTTCGCCCTCCCCCGCCCCACCTGCGTCCGCACCGCCCCCATGCTGGCCGCGATGACCAGGGCGATGGCGGCGGCCTCGGTGGCGCTCAGGGCCTGGTCGAGGATGAGGAAACCGGCGGCCGCGGCGAGGGCCGGCTCCAGGCTCATCAGGACGGCGAAGGTGGAGGCGGGCAGGCGGCGCAGGGCGAGCAGTTCGAGGGTGTACGGCAGGACGGAGGACAGCACCGCGACCGCCGCGCCCAGGGCGAGAATCGTGGGGTCGAGGAGCTTCGTGCCGGACTCGGCGACGCCCAGCGGCAGGAAGAGGACCGCCGCGACACCCATCGCGAGGGCGAGCCCGTCCGCCTGCGGGAAGCGGCGGCCGGTGCGGGCGCTGAAGACGATGTACGCCGCCCACATGGCGCCGGCGCCCAGCGCGAAGGCGACGCCCACCGGGTCGAGGCTGCTGAATCCGCCGCCCCCGAGGAGGAACACGCCGGCGAGGGCGAGGGTGGCCCACACGATGTTGATCGCCCGCCGGGAGGCGAGGACGGACAGCGTGAGCGGGCCGAGGACCTCGAGGGTGACCGCCGGGCCGAGCGGGATGCGGGCGACGGACTGGTAGAACAGCCCGTTCATCGCGGCCATGGCGACACCGAAGACGATCACCGTGCCCCAGTCGGCGCGCGAGTGCCCGCGCAGCTTCGGCCGGCACAGCACCATCAGCACGAGGGCCGCCACCAGCAGTCGCAGCGTCACCACCCCGAGGGCGCCGGCCCGCGGCATCAGCGTCACCGCCAGCGCCCCGCCGAACTGCACGGAGACCCCGCCGGCGAGCACCAGCCCGACCGGGCCCAGGGAGCCGCGCCCGCGGGGGACGCCGGCCGGCGCGGACGCGGGGCCGCCCGTCACGGGCGCGGTGGACGGGGTGGCGGCGCTGGGCGTGGTCACGGGCCGGGCCTTCCGGGACGTCGAGTTCGGTGCACTGTCCGGTCCAGAGTATTGGACTCCGTCAGTACCGTGAAACGGTTATATGCCTGACGATGCGGCCGCCGGCCCGCCCCGGTCAACTCCGTCCGTCACGTGGACCACCGGCGGGTACCGTTCCCCCAGGTGCCACCCGCGTCCGTCCCCCACCCCTCCGAGGCCCCGTGCGACGAGTTCTGGTCCGTCTCTGGCGACTCCTGCGCCCCGTGCAGCCCCGCGTCATGTGGCTGCTGCACGCCAAGTTCGTGGTCGGCGTGACCGGCGTGGTGCGCGACGAGGAGGGACGGGTGCTGCTGCTCCGGCACCGGATGTGGCCGCCGGGCCGCCAGTGGGGCCTGCCGAGCGGCTTCGCCCGCAAGGGCGAGGACTTCCGGGACACCGTGGTGCGCGAGGTCCGGGAGGAAACCGGCCTCGACGTCGAGGTGGGCCGCCTCGTCATGCTGAACAGCGGCCTGCGCACCCGCACGGAGGTCGCCTTCGAGGCCCGCCTGCTCGGCGGTGAGCTGCGCCTGGACCCCTTCGAGATCCTCGACGCCCGCTGGTGCCGCCCGGACGACCTCCCGGAGGGCGTACAGCCGGTGTGCGGCCCGCTGATACGGGGCGAGACGACACCCTGACGGCACCGGCGCCCCCGCGTCGGCGGGCGACGCCCGGACGTGGAGCCGCCGGTGCGGGGCCCCCGGTGCGGGCCCCCGGGGGAGGGGCCGCACGGCCGGTGCCGCGGGCCCGGAGGTGGTGCGGGTGCCGCGCGGGCCGGGTCAGCGCGGGTGACCGGGCGCCGGGGGCTCGTCGTCGAGGGCCGCCGCCAGGACCTCCGCCAGGTGGCGGCCCCGTACGCCGGCGAGCTGGTCGAGCTGGGTGCGGCAGGAGAAGCCGTCGGCCAGGACGACCGCCTCGTCCGGGGCCTCGCGCACCGCCGGCAGGAGCCGGTCCTCCGCGCAGGCCGCCGAGACCTCGTAGTGGCCCTTCTCGAAGCCGAAGTTGCCGGCCAGGCCGCAGCAGCCGCCCGCCAGGTCACCGGTGAGGCCGGCCGCGGCGCGGAGCCGGCGGTCGGGGTCCTCGCCCAGGACCGCGTGCTGGTGGCAGTGGGTCTGGCCGGTGACGGGGCGGTTCACCTGGGGTGGGGTCCAGTCGGGGGCGTGCCGCTCCAGGGCTTCCGCGAAGGTGAGGACGCGGGTGGCGAGGAGCGCCGCGCGGGGGTCGTCGTGGAGGAGTTCCGGGGCGTCCGTGCGCAGGGCCGCCGCGCAGCTCGGTTCCAGGACGACCAGGGGGGCGTCGGTGGCCAGGACCGGTTCCAGCAGGTCCAGGGTGCGGCGCAGCACCGTGCGGGTGCGGTCGAGCTGGCCGGTGGAGAGGTAGGTGAGGCCGCAGCAGACCCGGGCCCCGCGGACGGTCGCCAGGGACAGGGCGGAGCGGGTGCGGGCGTCGCCGACCCGTCCGCCCGGGCGCAGGGTCGGGGGCAGCGCCACCCGCAGGCCCGCCGCCTCCAGGACCCGTACGGCCGCCCGGCCCACCGCCGGTGAGAGGTGCTCGGTGAAGGTGTCCGGCCAGAGGACGACCAGTGCGCCGTGGGGCGGGGGCGTATCCCGTCCCCGCCACCACCGGGTGAACGTCTGCCGCGCCACCCGGGGGATATCCCGCTCCCGCGCAATCCCGCCCAGCCGTTTCGCGAGACGCGCCGACGGGCCGACGGAGGCCAGCCCGTTGACCACGCCGGCGGACCGCGTGCGTGCCACCCAGCCCAGCCACTGCGGCAGCCGGCCCATCGTGTAGTGGGCGGCGGGGCGGCGGCGGCCCGCGTAGTGGTGGTGCAGGAACTCCGCCTTGTACGTGGCCATGTCGACCCCGACCGGGCAGTCCGAACGGCAGCCCTTGCAGGACAGGCACAGGTCGAGGGCGTCCCGCACCTCCGGGGAGCGCCAGCCGCCGGTCACCAGCTCGCCCGCGAGCATCTCGTGCAGCAGCCGGGCGCGCCCGCGCGTGGAGTGCTCCTCCTCGCCGGTCGCGCGGAACGACGGGCACATCACCGCCGGCCCGGACACGGACGTCGTACGGCACTTGGCGACGCCCACGCAGCGGCGCACCGCCGCCGAGAAGTCCCCGGCGTCGGCGGGGTAGCCGAAGGCGACGTCGACCGGTTCGCGCGGGAGGACGGAGAAGCGGAGGTCCGCGTCCAGGGGCGCGGGGCGGACGAGCATGCCGGGGTTGAGCAGGTCGTCGGGGTCCCAGAGGGCCTTCACGCGCTCGAAGAGGGCGACCGTCCCGGGGCCGTACATGCGCGGCAGCAGCTCGGCCCGCGCCTGTCCGTCGCCGTGTTCGCCGGAGAGGGAGCCGCCGTGGGAGACGACCAGGTCGGCCAGTTCCTCGGAGAAGTGCCGGAAGCGGGCGACGCCCGGCGCGGTGAGCAGGTCGAAGTCGATGCGGACGTGGATGCAGCCGTCCCCGAAGTGCCCGTAGGGGGTGCCGCGCAGGCCGTGGTCCGCCATGAGCGCCCGGAAGTCCCGCAGGTAGGCGCCGAGCCGGGCGGGCGGCACCGCGCAGTCCTCCCAGCCGGGCCAGGCCTCCGTCCCGTCCGGCATCCGCGTCGCCGTGCCGCTCGCGTCCTCCCGGATGCGCCACAGCGTGCGCTGCCGGGCCGGGTCGGTGACGACGAGGACGTCCAGGGCGTCGGCCGCGCGGGCGACGGTCTCCGCCCGCGTGCGGGCCTCCGCCTCCGTGTCCCCGCCGGTCTCCACGAACAACCAGGCGCCCCCGCGCGGCAGGTCCGCGCCGGCCGGTACGAGATCGGCCGCCATGCCCTCCACGGTCAGCGGCCGGTGCGGCAGCAGCCCCGCCGCCGCCTCGGCCGCCGCGCTCTCGTCCGCGTACGCCAGCACGGCGAGCGCCCGGGAGCGCGGCGCCCGTACGAGGTCCACGACCGCTTCCGTGAGCACGCCCAGCGTGCCCTCCGAGCCGCAGAGGGAGCGGGCGACGTCGGCGCCCCTCTCGGGCAGCAGCGCGTCCAGCGCGTAGCCGGAGATGCGGCGCGGCAGGTCGGGGAAGGCCGTGCGCAGGCGGGCGAGTTCGCCGTCCACCAGCTCCCGCAGTCCCGCCGGGGCCCCGGACCAGTCCCGGCCGGGGCGCAAGCGCTCCCCGCGCGGGGTGAGGACCGCGAGCTCGCGCACGCTGTCGGCCGTCGTGCCCCAGGCCACCGAGTGGGAGCCGCAGGAGTTGTTGCCGATCATGCCGCCGAGGGTGCAGCGGCCGTGGGTGGAGGGATCGGGGCCGAACCGCAGGCCGTGCGGGGCGGCGGCCTCCTGGAGGCGGTCGAGGACCAGGCCCGGCTGCACCACGGCCGTGCGGGCCTCCGGGTCGAGGGCCAGCAGACGGTTCATGTGGCGTGTGAAGTCGAGCACCACACCGGTGCCGGTCGCCTGGCCCGCGATCGACGTGCCGCCGCCGCGCGGCACCACGGGGACGCCGTACGTCCGGCACACCGACAGCGCCGCCGCCACGTCGTCGGCGTCCCGGGGGGCGACCACACCGAGCGGCACCCGGCGGTAGTTGGAGGCGTCCATGGTGGTCAGCGCCCGCGCGGTCGTGGAGAAGTCGACCTCGCCGCGCACCGCGGACCGCAGACCCGCGCGCAGTTCCCGGTGATCCGTCATGTCCTCAGGATGCCCCCGCGTCGCCGGGAGCGGACGACGGCGCACACGGCGCCCCGCCACCCCTGCCACCCCTGAAACACGTGATTTACCGAATGCGACTGCGGAATCTTCCCAAGGCGATCACGAACTCTCATATAGTGACCGCGAGTTGCGCGCAGTTGTCGGACCTCGTTCGGAAAAGCGACCCCGAATTCAGGTCCGGCGTCCCCATCGAACCCCCCGAGGGCCGCGCAGACACGACGGCGCATGCCCGCGGACCGACCGAGGACCCGACCGAGGACCCTGATTGATGACCTCCCCCCTGCTCCCCGGCGACCGCCCCACCCCCCGCAGCCTGGTGCCCGTCCCCCTGATCACCGCGGCACTCGCCGCGCTCGCCGTCGTCGCCGCGATCTTCCTCGTCCCGGACGAGGCCATCGGCGCCACGGTGGTGATCGGCACCGTCGCCGCCGTACTGCTCTGCGCGGCCGCCGCCGTCGCGACGTACGCGGTGCTCTCGGCACGGGCGACACGCGCCCGCCTGGAGTCCGTCACCCAGGACGTCGGACGGCTGCTCCAGGAACGGGCCCGGACGGTGGAGGACTCCCGCCGCCAGCACGAGCGACTGACCGGTGAACTCACCCGCGAGCGGGCCCGGTTGTCCGCCGAACTCGATCAGGAGCGGGCCCACCTCGCCGAGACCCTGGCCGCCGAGCGCGACCGGCTCGCCGAGCAGCACGGCGACGAACTGGCGCGCTCGGCGCGGGAGCACGCCGAGGAAAGGTCCCGGCTCACCGCGGCGCACACCGCCGAACTGGAACGCCTGGCCGAGGAGCACGCCGCCAAGCTGCGCCTCATCACCGAGGAACACACGGCCCACACCGCCCGGACGGCCCGCGACCACGTCGACGAGCTGAAGCGGCTGGAGGAGGAGCGGGCCGGGCTGCTGTCCGAGGCCGCGGGGCTCCGCGAACGCAACGCGCGGCTGACCGCCGAGCTGCGCGAGGCCAACAGCGCCCGCGCCGCCGCCGTGTCCGCGACCGCCAACGCGGCCGGTCGGATGCAGGCACTGTCCACCGGCATGCTCGCCGACCTGCGCGCGATGGAGGAGAAGCACCACGACGAGGAGGTCCTCGCCGACCTGCTCCACCTCGACCACCGCACCGCGCAGGCGGGCCGCCTCGCCGACTCCGTCGCCGTCCTCACCGGCGCCCGTTCCGGCCGCCGCTGGGCCAGGCCCATCGCCATGGAGTCGATCCTGCGCGGCGCCATGGGCCGGATCAGCGGCTACCAGCGGGTCCGTGTCCACTCCGCCAGCGACACCGCGGTCGCGGGCCACGCCGCCGAGGGCGTGATGCACGCGCTCGCCGAACTCCTCGACAACGCCGCGAACTTCTCGCCGCCGACCGCCGAGGTCCATGTGTACGTCGAGGAGGTCCCGGCCGGCGTCATCGTGTCCGTCGAGGACAGCGGCCTCGTCATGGGCGAGGCGCAGCTGCGCCGCGCCGAGCGCGCCGTCTCCGGCGAGTCCGCCGGGCTCGGGGGCCTGACCGGCACCCGGCTGGGCCTCGCCGTCGTCGGCCGGCTCGCCCGGCGGTACGGGCTGCGGGTGTCCTACCGTCCCTCGGCCCGCGGCGGCACGGGCGTGCTGATGCTCGTCCCGCAGGACATCCTCGTCCCGGCGGACGCGGCCCCCGCCGCCCCGCTGACGGCAGCCGCCACGGCCGCCCGCCCCACCCCGCGGGCCGCCACGGCCCCGCAGGCCCCGAAGGCCTCCGCCGTCTCCTCCGCCCCGCCCGCGGACACCGCGTCCCTCGCGGCCGCGTCTCCCGCGGACGGCGGGGACCCCGCGGACACCGGCCTGCCGCAGCGCCGGAGCAGCGTCCGCGACCGGGACCGCGTCCCGGGCGCCGCTCCGTCCGCCACCCCGGCCGCCCCCGCCGGCGCCGCCCCGGAGCGGACGGAACCGGAGACCGCCCACGCCACCGCGGACGGCGGTGACACCCCGGCCGGCCCCAACGCGGGCACCGCGCCCGCCGAGCGGTCCGCGTCCCGCGACGGCGACCGCGCCGCCGTCTCCTACGCCGCGTCCCGCGCCGGGTCCGACCTCGACCCCGACCCGGTCCCCACCCACGAGTCCCCGTCCCCCGACGGCGACGCGCCACCCCTGGTGCTGCCCCGCCGCCGCCGGGGCCGGACCCTCGCCGAGGCCGAGCGCTCGCGTTCCGGCAGCGGCCGTCCCGCCGCTCCCCGGCCCGCCCCCACGGCCGAGGAGACCCGGGCCCGCACCGCCCGCTTCAGCAGTTTCCGCCAGGCCGTCCGCACCCCCACCCCGGACGACACGGCCGACCCGGACACCGGCACCACCGCGGACGCCCCCGACCCCGGCGTCCCGCCCACGACCTCGGAACCGACCCCCGCAGCACAGCCCACCCCCGCGACCCCGGAAGGCGACACCACCTCATGACCGGCACGACGACCGCCGACGAGAAGCTCACCTGGCTCCTGGAGGGGCTGCTGGAGCGCACGCCGGGTGCCCGGCACGCGCTCGTGCTGTCCCGGGACGGCCTGAAACTGTGCCGGACCCCGGAGCTGTCCGCCGACCAGGCCGACCAGCTCGCCGCGATCGCCGCCGGCATCCAGTCGCTGTCGCACGGCGCCTCGATCGAGTTCGGCGACGGCAGCGGCGGGGTGCGCTCGGCCATGACCGAGTTCTACGGGGGCGTGCTGTTCATCGTGGAGGCCGGCGAGGGCGCCCACCTCGCCGTCGTCACCAGCGAGGACGCGGACGCCGGTCTGATCGGGCACAACATGAGCGAACTCGTGGAACAGCTCGGTGAGCACCTGACCGCGCTGCCCCGCACCTCATGAGCCGGCCCGGCAGGGACGACGCCCCCGACCGGCTGTACACCCTCACCGGAGGCCGCAGCCGGTCCGGTCCCGACAACCCCTTCGACCTGGTGACCCTCGTCGTCGCCGAATGCGATCCGGTGCCCGGCATGCAGTCCGAGCACGCGGCGATCCTGCGGCTGACCGAGCGTCCCACGGCGGTCGTGGAGATCGCGGCCGAGATGAAGCTGCCCGTCAGCATCACCCGGATCCTGCTCTCCGACCTCCTCGCGGCGGGCCGGGTCAGCGCCCGCCACCCCCGCAAGGCCGCCGTACCCCACCCCGACATCCTGGAGCAGGTGCTCGTTGGACTCCGCAACCTCTGACCCGCGCACGGACACGGTCACCGAGAGCCGTGCACCGCTGGGCGCGTCGGCCGACAACGGCCTGAAGATCGTGGTCGTGGGCGGCTTCGGCGCCGGCAAGACGACGATGGTCCGCTCGGTCAGCGAGATCCGTCCCCTCAACACCGAGGAGACGATGACCCAGGCCGGTGAGGCCGTCGACGACACCAGCGGGGTCAGCGCCAAGACCTCGACCACCGTCGCCTTCGACTTCGGCCGCATCACCCTCGACGCGCACAACGTGCTGTACCTGTTCGGCGCGCCCGGCCAGGAGCGCTTCTGGTTCCTGTGGGACCGGCTGTTCTCCGGCACCCTCGGCGCGGTCGTGCTGGTCGACACCCGGCGCATCGACGACTCCTGGTACGCCATCGACCGGCTGGAGAAGCACGGCACGCCGTTCATCGTGGCCTGCAACGACTTCGGCGGCGCCACCTTCACCCCGCAGGCGATCCGCGAGGCCCTCGACCTCGACCCGCACGTGCCGCTGGTGAACTGCGACGCGCGGTCCCGGGAGTCCAGCAAGATCGTGCTGATCACGCTGGTGGAGCACATCCAGAACCTGTACGCCGACCCGGCCCGAGCCCCCCGTCAGGAGCTGGTGTGAGCCCCGCCTCCCTCCCCAACGCCGTCCGTTTCCAGGGGTCCCTGCTGCAGGACGACCCGGCCCGGGTGTACCGGGAGATGCGGCGCGAGCACGGCAGCGTCGTACCGGTGGTGCTCGACGGCGACGCACCGGCCTGGCTGGTGCTGGGCTACCGCGAACTGCACCAGATCACCGGCGACCCGGTGCTGTTCAGCCGCGACTCCGAGCTGTGGAACCAGTGGGAGAACATCCCCGACGACTGGCCGCTGCTGCCGATGATCGGCCGCAGGCAGCCGTCGATCCTCTACACCGTCGGCGAGCGGCACCGCGAGCGGGCCGGGATGCTGGTGAACGCGCTGGAGGCGGTCGACCCGTTCGAACTGCGCGGCTACGCGGAGAAGTTCGCGGACGAACTAATCGACGGCATCTCCCCCCAGGGCACCGCCGACATCATCGGCGAGTTCGCCATGCTGCTGCCGGTGCGGGTGCTGGCCCGGCTCTACGGCTTCCCCGACGAGGCGGGCCCCGCCCTGGTCACCGCCCTCAACGACATGATCGACGGACGGGAGCGGGCCCTCGCCGGCCAGATCCACCTGTTCACGTCGATGACGGAACTGGTGGCCGCCCGCAGGAAGGAGCCCGCCGAGGACGTCACGTCCCGGATGCTCGCCGACGCCTCGGGGTTCACCGAGGAGGAGATCTGCCAGGACCTGATGGTGATGATGGCGGCCGGCCACCAGCCGACCGCCGACTGGATCGGCAACTCGCTGCACCTGATGCTCACCGACAGCCGCTTCGCGGCCTCGCTGTTCGGCGGCCGCAACAGCATCGCCGAGGCGATGAACGAGGTGCTGTGGGAGGACACGCCGACCCAGAACGTGGCCGCCCGCTGGGCGTCCCGCGACACCCAGCTCGGCGGGCGCCGCATCCGCGCCGGCGACATGCTGCTCCTCGGCCTCCAGGGCGCCAACTCCGACCCCCAGGTGCGTACCGACGGCTCGGCGCTGACCGGCGGGAACGGCGCCCACTTCTCCTTCGGCCACGGGGAGCACCGCTGCCCGTTCCCGGCGCAGGAGATCGCCGAGGTGATCGCCAGGACCGGCATCGAGGTCGTACTGGACCGGCTGCCGGACATCGACCTCGCGGTACCGGCCGCGCGGCTGACCCGCCGCCCGTCTCCGTGGCTGCGCGGACTGTCCGAGCTCCCGGTCACGTTCACACCCACTCCCGCCCTTGGAGGCACGCGCGCATGACGGCTGCTACGGACACCACGACGCCGGACACCGGACAGACCCGCATCGCCCTCGACCCCTTCGTCTCCGACCTGGACGGGGAGAGCGCGGCGCTGCGGGCCGCGGGGCCGCTGGCCGCCGTGACGCTGCCGGGCGGCGTACCGGTGTGGGCGGTCACCCGCCACGCCGAGGCGAAGAAGCTGCTCACCGACCCGCGTCTGGTGAAGGACATCAACGTCTGGGGCGCCTGGCAGCGCGGCGAGATAGCCCCCGACTGGCCGCTGATCGGACTGGCGAACCCGCCCCGTTCCATGCTCACCGTGGACGGTGCCGACCACCGCCGGCTGCGCACCCTGGTCGCGCAGGCGCTCACCCCGCGCCGGGTGGAGCGGATGCGGGAGCGGATCACGGAGCTGACCGAGGGCCTGCTGGACCAGGTGGCCGCCCAGCCGGGCGACACGGTCGACCTCAAGGCCCTGTTCGCCTACCCGCTGCCGATGTACGTGATCGCCGACCTGATGGGTCTGGCGGAGGAGCGGCTGCCGCGGCTGAAGGAGCTCTTCGAGAAGTTCTTCTCCACCCAGACCCCGCCCGAGGAGGTCCTCGCCACGCTGACCGAGCTGGCCGGGATCATGGCCGAGACGGTCGCGGGCAAGCGCGCGAACCCGGGCGACGACCTGACCTCCGCGCTGGTCCAGGCGTCGGAGGACGGGGACCACCTCACCGACGAGGAGATCGTCTCCACCCTCCAGCTGATGGTGGCGGCCGGCCACGAGACGACGATCTCCCTCATCGTCAACGCGGTGGTCAACCTGTCCCTCCACCCGGAGCAGCGGGACCTGGTGCTGTCCGGCAGGGCCGAGTGGTCGGCGGTGGTCGAGGAGACACTGCGGTACGCCACGCCGACGTCGCACGTGCTGATCCGGTTCGCGACCGAGGACGTACCGGTGGGCGACAAGGTCCTGCCGGCCGGGGACGCGCTGATCGTGTCGTACGCGGCGATCGGCCGGGACGAGCAGGCGCACGGGCCGACGGCGGGCGACTTCGACATCACCCGGGAGAGCGCCAGCCGGCACATCTCCTTCGGTCACGGCCCGCACGTGTGCCCCGGCGCCGCCCTGTCCCGCCTGGAGGCCGGGGTGGCGCTGCCGGCCCTGTACGCCCGCTTCCCCGGCCTGGACCTGGCGGTCCCGGCGGAGGAACTGCGCAACAAGCCGGTGGTCACCCAGAACGACCTGTTCGAGCTGCCGGTGAGGCTCGGCGGCTGACCCGAGCGGGCGGTGGACGGGCCTCCTCCCGGCCGTCCGCCGCCCGTCCCACCGCACTGTCCGCCGCCCCTCCCGGCGCGTCTCCCGCCGCCCGCCCGCCGTCGTCCGGCACCGTCCGCGGCGCGTCTCAGCGGACGGACGATGTTTCGCCCGGGTTTCCCTCAGCCGCTAGGCTCCGTCCGTGGCTGAGATCCAGATTCCCGCTGACATCAAGCCCGCCGACGGACGTTTCGGCGCGGGTCCCTCCAAGGTGCGGACGGAGGCGCTGGACGCCCTGGCCGCGACCGGCACGTCCCTGCTCGGCACCTCCCACCGCCAGGCCCCGGTGAAGAACCTGGTCGGCAAGGTGCGCGAGGGCATCTCCGAGCTGTTCTCCCTCCCCGAGGGCTACGAGGTGGTCCTGGGCAACGGCGGCTCCACCGCCTTCTGGGACATCGCGACCCACGGCCTCATCGAGAACAAGTCGCAGCACCTCACCTTCGGCGAGTTCAGCTCGAAGTTCGCCAAGGCCGCGAAGCTCGCCCCGTGGCTCGCCGAGCCCACCGTCGTCTCCGCCGACCCGGGCACGCACCCCGAGGCGGTCGCCGAAGCCGGCGTGGACGTCTACGCGTTCACCCACAACGAGACCTCCACCGGTGTGGCCATGCCGATCCGGCGCGTGGCCGGTGCCGACGAGGGCGCCCTGGTCCTGGTGGACGCCACCTCCGGCGCGGGCGGCCTCCCGGTCGACATCGCCGAGACGGACGTCTACTACTTCGCCCCGCAGAAGTCCTTCGCCTCCGACGGCGGCCTGTGGATCGGCGTGTTCTCGCCCGCCGCGATCGAGCGCGCCGAGCGCGTGCACGCCTCCGGCCGGCACGTCCCGGAGTTCTTCTCGCTGCCCACGGCGATCGACAACTCCCGCAAGAACCAGACGTACAACACCCCGGCCCTCGCCACCCTGTTCCTGCTCAACGAGCAGCTGGAGTGGCTGAACGGCCAGGGCGGTCTCGACTGGTCCACGGCCCGTACCAAGGACTCCTCGAGCCGTCTGTACGCGTGGGCGGAGGAGTCCAAGCACGCGACCCCCTTCGTCACCGACCCGGCCAAGCGCTCGCAGGTCATCGGCACCATCGACTTCTCCGACGAGGTCGACGCCGCCGCCGTCGCCAAGGTCCTGCGCGCCAACGGCGTCGTCGACACCGAGCCGTACCGCAAGCTGGGCCGCAACCAGCTGCGCGTCGCGATGTTCCCGGCGGTCGACCCGGCCGACGTCGAGGCGCTGACGCGGTGCGTCGACCACGTCATCGAGCGGCTGTAGCCGGCCGTACGTGAGCGGGGGCGCCCGGTGGATCCCGTCCACCGGGCGCCCCCGCGTACGGGCCCGTGCGCGGGCCGCTGGTTCACCTCACCGGCTCAGCCGCTGGAACCTGCGTACCGCCAGCGGCAGGAAGACGGCGGTGAGGACGAGCGGCCACACCCCCGCCATGAGCAGCGCGTGCTGCTCGACCCAGGAGTCGCCGCCGCCGACCGGGGTGCCGAACAGGTCGCGGGCCGCGGCCGCCGTGGAGGAGATCGGGTTCCAGGCGGCCACCCAGCCCAGCCAGTCGGGCATGAGCTGCGGGGCGACGAAGATGCTGGAGATCATCGTCAGCGGGAAGGCGACCGCGAACAGGCCGCCCGCCGCCTCCGGGTTGGGCACCAGCAGGCCCAGCCAGACGCCGAGCCAGATCAGCGCGAACCGCAGCCACAGCAGCAGTCCGAACGCCGCCAGGAACCCCCAGCCGCCGTCCGGGCGCCAGCCCATGACCAGAGCGGTGAGCATCAGGATGGCCAGCTCGGCGCAGGCGACGATCAGATCGGTCACCCCGCGCCCGGCCACCACCGCCGACGACGCCATCGGCATCGAGCGGAAGCGGTCGATGACGCCCTTGGTGGAGTCGTAGACCACGACGGTCGCGGTGTTGATGAAGCCGAACGCCATCGTCATCACGAACATCCCGGGCATCAGGAAGTCCTTGTAGTCACCGCCGCCGGGCACCTGCATCGCACTGCCGAAGACGTAGCCGTACAGCAGCACCGACAGGATGGGGAAGCCGAGCTGCCAGGCGATGTTGACCGGCTGGCGCCGGTAGTGGGTCAGGCTGCGGCGGACGAGGTTCCAGCAGTCCGCCAGGGCCCAGTACAGGCGGCCGCGGGGGGCCGGTCCGGTCAGGTCGAGGGCGCTCATGCCGCCGTCTCCTCCTTCTCCGTGCGGTGTCCGGTCAGGCGCAGGAACACGTCGTCGAGGCTGGGCCTGCGCAACCCGATGTCCTCCACCCGTACGCCCTCGTCCTGCAGGGTGCGGGCGACGTCCGTGAGCGCGGCCACCCGGTCGGTCACGGGGGCGTGCACCCGCAACTCGGTGTCGTCCGACTCGGGTTCGCCGTCGGCGACCCGGGCGACCACCTTCACCGCGCGGGGGATGTCGGCCCGGTCGGCGACCACGACCTCGATCCGGTCGCCGCCGACCAGGTTCTTCAGTCCGTCCGGGGTGTCGTCGGCGATGGCCCGGCCCTGGTCGATGACGGTGATCCGGGAGGCCAGCCGGTCGGCCTCCTCCAGGTACTGCGTGGTCAGCAGCACGGTCGTGCCGCCGGCCACCAGCGCCCGCACCGAGTCCCAGACCTCGCCCCGGCTGCGCGGGTCGAGGCCGGTCGTCGGCTCGTCCAGGAACAGCACGGCCGGCGTGAGGATCATCGAGGCCGCCAGGTCCAGCCGGCGCCGCATGCCGCCGCTGTAGTCGCCGACGCCCTTGTCGGCGGCGTCGGCCAGGTCGAACTGCTCCAGCAGCTCCGTCGCGCGCGCCCTGGCCCGCCGGCCCCCCAGGTGGAACAGCCTGCCGAACATCTCCAGGTTCTGCCGCCCGGTGAGCACCTCGTCCACCGCCGCGTACTGCCCGGTGAGCCCGATCCGCGCCCGCACCTCGCGCGGGCTGCGGGCCACGTCGAGTCCCGCCACCGTCGCCCGGCCGCCGTCGACCCGGATCAGCGTCGACAGGATGCGGACGGCGGTGGTCTTGCCGGCGCCGTTCGGCCCGAGCAGTCCGTGCACCGTGCCCTCGCGGACGGCGAGGTCGAAGCCGTCGAGGGCGCGCTTCTCGCCGTAGCGCTTCTCCAGGCCCTCGGCCCGGACCGCGTAACCGTCGTCGTGCATGGGTCCCCCTCTCCTCAACTGGGTACACCGTACCTGATTGCGCGTACGCCGTACCCAGTTTTTCCGCGCGGATCTAGACTGCCCTCATGAGCGGTGGCGGGAGCGGTGCACAGACCAGTGGCGGCGGCGACATCGCGCGCACCCTCGACCTGCTGTGGGACACGGGACCACGGCCCAGCCGGGGGCCGAAGCCCGGCCTGACCCTGGAGCGCGTCGTGGAGGCCGCGATCGAGGTCGCCGACCGGGACGGACTCGGCGCGCTGTCGATGCGCCGCATCGCCACGGAGCTGGGCACCGGCACGATGTCCCTGTACCGCTACGTCCCCGGCAAGGCCGAACTGCTCGACCTGATGCTGGACCGGGTGCAGCGGCCCGCGGAGAACCCCGCGGACCCCGGTGACGGCTGGCGGGCGGCGCTGGAGGCCCTGGGCCGGGCCGCCCTCGCCCTGTACCGCCGGCACCCCTGGCTGCTGGAGGTCAACCAGTCCCGCCCGATCCTCGGCCCGAGCGCGCTGGACGGCATGGAGAGGGTGCTCGCCCGGATCAAGCCGATGGGCCTGTCCGACCCGGAACTGGTGTCGGCGATCATCATGATCGACGGGTACGTCGTCGGGGCCGCCCGGACGCAGCTGTACCAGGAGGAGGCGGAGCGCAGCTCGGGGCTGACGGACGCGCAGTTCTGGGAGGCGCAGCGGCCGGCCCTGGAGAAGGCCATGACCAGCGGGCGCTACCCCGTCCTGGCCGGCCTCTCCGAGGACACCTTCGGCTCCGACTTCGACCACTTCGAGTTCGGGCTCCAGCGCATCCTGGACGGCCTGGAGGAGTTCGTCGCCCGGCGGGCGGCGGGCGAGGGGGCCTGACCGGCTCCCGGCTCAGCGGCGGCGCCGGCGCAGGCGGCCCAGTCCGAAGAGGGCCGCGACGGCCACGGCCAGCGTGACCGCGCCGATCCTGACGGTGGCCCCGTCGCCGCCGTCCGCGGTGCTCTTCCCGTCCTCCGTGCGGGCGCCCTTCCCGCCTCCGCCCCCGCCCCCGCCGGCGCCGGGCGCCTCGCGCGACTCGACCGGGCTCTCGGCGCCCTCGGTGCCGTACAGCAGGCGGGTGCCGTCGGCGCTGAAGGTCACGGACTCCCCCTGCCCCTGGAGCGGCACGCTCAGCCGGCCCTCGCGCCGGAGCTTCCCGCCGTTCCACGCGTAGTGGATGCCGCCGAAGTAGCCGCGCACGGCGAGGTCCTCGCCGTCCGGGGAGAGCGCGGCGTCGGTGGCCCACAGTTCGACGGGGGCGAGCGGGCGGAACACGTTGTCCCCGGACGCCGAGAGCTTCTCGGGCCCCTCGTACAGGTGTCCGCCGTCTTCCTTCTTGTCGATGAGGTAGACGCGCCCGGTCTTCGGGTGCACGACCATCGCCTCGGCGTCCCGGGGGCCGTCGGAGTACTTCACCACGTACTGCGTGGCCCGCACGGTGGCGTCCCCCAGCTCCCTCGGCTCGGGCAGTTCGTAGATCCAGACGTAGGGCCAGGTGCCGCCGAGGTTGTCCCCGATGTCACCGACGAGGATCCGGTTGCCGGGCCCGACGGAGATCGCCTCGACGTCCCGGGGCGTGCCGACGCCGGTGAGGGTGAGCCGGGCGACCGTCTCGCCGCTGGCGCTGTCGACGGCGTACAGGTAGGGGCCGTCGTCGCTGTCGTTGTGGGTCCAGTAGACGCCGGGGTGGAGGCGGGAGGCGGCGAGCCCGCTGGACTCGGTGATGCGCGGGTCCTTGACCGTGAAACCCTCGTTGCCGTCGGCGGCGGAGGCTGCGGGCACGGCGAGAGCGCCCGTGAGGACGGTCGCGGCGAGCAGGGCGAAAGGTCTGCGCATGGGCCAAGACTGCCACGGCGCGGCGGACTTCACGGCGGGTGTCCGGTCTCACATCGCGGCGTCCGGACCGATCGACCATGATGAGCGTGTGCTCAGGTTCATGCCCGTAGGTGACTCGATGACGATCGGGAGCGCGGGTGAACACACCTGGCGCTACCGGATGTGGCAGCACCTGTGCACGGCGTACGGCGGTCCCTTCACGCTGGTGGGCCCGCGCGAGGCACTCCACGACCCCTCGGCGGACGCCCCGACCTCCTACGCGTACGCCGACCCGGACTTCCCCCGCGCCCACCTGGCCGGCTGGGGCGAGGGCTGGCACCACATGACCCCGCTGATCGGCGACGCCGTGCGCTCCTGCCGCCCGGACGTGCTGCTGGTGTCGCTGGGCCTGATCGACCTCGGCTTCTACACCAACGCCGAGCAGACGGCCGGCAACGTGCGGGCGTTCGTCGCCGAGGCGCGGGCGGCCCGGCCCCGCGTCCGCATCGCCGTCATGCCGGTGATCCGCAACATCCGGGTGGAGGCGGACACCTCGTTCGCCGACCAGGTCGCCCGCTTCAACGAGCTCCTCGGCAAGACCGTCGCCGACCTCGACGCACCGCGCTCCCCGCTGCTGCTCGTCCCGCCGCCGCGGTCGTACGACTTCCACACGGACACCTACGACGGCACCCACCCCAACGAGACCGGCGAACACAAGATCGCCGCCGCCTTCGCGGAGGCGCTGTGGCAGGAGTGGGAGCTGGGCGGGCCGTACGGGGCGGCGTGAGGCGCCCGACGGGCGAGCGAAGATATCGAGCGACGCGTTTCGCGGTGTGCGGTGCGGTGGAACTCGAAGTTCTGCACAGTGCCCGGTCCAAGGCCGATGCCGAGCGCATCCGCGACGAGATGCGCGGCTTCGACTGGCTCCCCTCGCCGGACGAGGCCTGGGACCGGGCAATCGAAGTGCGGACGCTCCTCATCAAGAAGGGCAACTGGCAGGCGCTGTCCGTATCCGACCTGATCGTCGCGGCGACCGCGGAGCGCCACGGAGCCGTGGTGCTCCACTACGACGGAGACTTCGACATGATCGCCTCGGTCACCGGGCAGCGGACCGCCTGGGTCGTTCCGGCGGGCTCAGCCGACTGATCATCGCCCCCTTGCATAGAGCGCACTCCAAGCCGTTGGCTTGATGAACATGAGGTACACGCAGCTCGGACGCACAGGTCTCAAGGTCAGCCGGCTCGTCCTCGGGACGATGAACTTCGGTCCGCAGACCGACGAGGCCGACAGTCACGCCATCATGGACGCGGCGCTGGACGCCGGTATCAACTTCTTCGACACCGCCAACGTGTACGGCTGGGGCGAGAACAAGGGCCGCACCGAGAGCATCATCGGGAGCTGGTTCGCGCAGGGCGGCGACCGCCGCGACAAGGTGGTCCTCGCGACCAAGGTCTACGGGAACATGGGCGCCGACGGCGAGGCCTGGCCCAACCACGACAAGCTGTCGGCGGTGAACATCCGGCGGGCCGTCGACGCCTCGCTGAAGCGGCTGGGCACCGACTACATCGACGTCTACCAGTTCCACCACGTCGACCGGGACACCCCGTTCGAGGAGATCTGGCAGGCGATCGACGTCCTGGTCCAGCAGGGCAAGATCCTCTACGTCGGCTCCTCGAACTTCCCGGGCTACAAGATCGCCCAGGCCAACGAGATCGCCGCCCGGCGCGGCGGGACCATCGGGCTGGTCAGCGAGCAGTGCCTGTACAACCTCGCCGAGCGCCGCGCCGAGATGGAGGTGATCCCGGCCGCCCGCGACTACGGGCTCGGGGTGATCCCCTGGTCGCCGCTGCACGGCGGACTGCTCGGCGGTGTGCTGAAGAAGCAGGCCGAGGGCGGTCGCCGCGCCTCCGGGCGGGCCGCCGACACGCTCGCCGATCCGACCGCACGTGCGCAGATCCAGGCGTACGAGGACCTGCTCGACAAGCACGGCATCGAGCCCGGCGAGGCGGCGCTGGCCTGGCTGCTCACCCGGCCCGGGGTGACCGGTCCGATCGTCGGCCCGCGCACGGCCGAGCAGCTCGCGTCCGCGCTGCGGGCGGCCGAGCTGGAGCTGAGCGAGGAACTGCTGGCCTCGCTGGACGAGATCTTCCCGGGGCCGGGGCCGAGCCCCGAGGCCTTCGCCTGGTAACCACGGGCACGCCGTACGGGCCGGCGTCGGCGCTACTTGCCCAGCGCCGACGCCAGCCCCACGACGACGAACATCAATACGAGCGCACCGGCCATGATCCGGTTCCGGGTTTTCGGGTCCACGCCGTCGAGCCTAACCGGCCGCGCCCAGTGGCCGGCGGGCGACCGCCTCGTAGCGGGGCTGCTCGCCCGGGACCCCGGACCTCGGCAGGTGGCTGCGCACCAGCACCAGTTCGTCCACGGTCCAGGTCCGGCCGCGGAAGTCCGCCAGCGCGTCGAGATACGGCCGCACGTCGACGGCGTCCCGGCTGCGGGCCACCGTCAGATGGGCCCGGTACCGGCGGTGCTCGTCCATCGGCACGCCCGCCTTCCGCGCGGCCGCCTCGGCCCGCTCCGCGAGCAGCCGCAGGGACCGCAGGTCACCCTCCGCGCCGGCCCACAGGGCCCTCCCCCGCCCGAACTGGCCGCCGCCGCCCAGTGCCAGCTCGAACGGCTCGGTGCGGGCGGCGGCCCGTGCCAGCCGGTCCGTCAGCCCGGGCACGAGCTCCTCACCGACCTCCCCGTAGAACGCGAGCGTGAAGTGCCACCCGGCCCGCTCGGTCCACCGCATCCGGTCCGCCCCGGGCAGCTTCCGCAACCGCCCGACCTCGACGGCAAGAGCCCGGACCACGTCCTCGGGGGGCAGCACGGCGGCGAAGAGTCTCATGCCCCCAGTCTCACAGGGGAACGCGTGTACGTTCCCGCGTGTCCCGGACGCCGTGCGTATCGTTGTACCGCGCGGCTGCACGCTTCGAGCGGCGGCCGGGGAGGAACGCCACGATGACCGTCCTCGAAGACAGGACCGCGATGGCCGAGAGCAGCGTGTGCTTCGGCTTCGGCACCGAGATCGATCTGGTCCGGACGGCCGTGGGTCTCGTCCTCAAGACCGACGAGTTCCCCCGCGACCGGCCGGGGGCGCGGCCCGAGGGTGATCACGCCACCGGCGCCAGCGCCTCCTGACGCTCCCGGGGCACGAACCGCACGCGCGGGTGGCCCCGGTCCCAGCCCACCGACAGCCGCAGGCCGCCGAGCCGGGCCAGGATCAGGCCGATGACGGACGCCGCGGCCACCGCCACCGCGCCGCCGGCCGCGAAGCCGACGCGGGCACCGTAGGTGTCGGTGATCCAGCCGACGATCGGGGCGCCGACCGGGGCGCCGCCGAGGAACACCATCATGTAGAGGGCCATGACACGGCCGCGCATGACCGGGTCGGTGGCCATCTGGAGGCTGGTGTTGGTGGTGACGTTGACCGTCATCGAGAACAGGCCCAGCGGGACCATGATCAGAGCGAACATCCACAGCTGCGGTGACGCCGCGGCGAGGATCTCCAGCGCGCCGAACGCGATGGCGGCCATGATCAGCAGCCGCAGCCGGGCGGTGCGGCGCCGGGCGGCGAGCAGGGCGCCGGAGACGGAGCCGACCGCCATCAGCGTGTTGAACATGCTGTAGACGCCCGCTCCCCCGTCGAAGACGTCGTCGGCGAAGGCGGAGAGGTAGACCGGGAAGTTGAAGGCGAAGGTGCCGATGAAGCCGACCAGGACGATCGGCCAGAGCAGCTCGGGCCGCCCGGTGACGTACCGCACGCCCTCCCGGAGCTGCCCCTTGCCGCGCGGGGCGCGCTCGACGGGGTGCAGCTCGCGGGCGCGCATCAGCATCAGGCCGGTGAGCGGCGCGACGAACGACAGTCCGTTGAGCAGGAACGCCCAGCCCGTGCCGACACCGGTGATCAGCAGGCCCGCGACGGCGGGGCCGACCAGGCGGGCGGACTGGAAGTTCGCGGAGTTCAGGCTGACCGCGTTCTGCAGCTGGCCGGGGCCGACGAGCTCGGAGACGAAGGCCTGCCGGGCGGGGTTGTCGACGACGGTGGCGAGTCCGAGGGCGAAGGCGGCGACGTAGATGTGCCAGACCTCGACCAGTCCGGTCAGGGTGAGGACGGCGAGCGCGATCGCGGTGAGGGCCATCGCGGTCTGGGTGACGATGAGGGCGGGCCGCTTGCGCAGCCGGTCGACGAGGACTCCTCCGTAGAGGCCGAACAGCAGCATCGGCAGGAACTGCAGGGCCGTGGTGATGCCGACGGCGGCCGAGGAGCCGGTGAGGCTCAGCACCAGCCAGTCCTGGGCGATGCGCTGCATCCAGGTGCCGATGTTGGAGACCACCTGGCCGAGGAAGAACAGGCGGTAGTTCCTGATCCGCAGCGAGGAGAACATGGAGTTCTTGCGGGCGGGGGTGTCGAGGGCGGCCTGGGTGTCGCGGTGGTCAGGTGCGGGGGCGGAAGCTGCTCCGGATCCCGTACTCAAAAGGGTTCGCCTCCTTTGCCACGGCCGCTGCCCGCGGCGCGCTCGGGTGCTCAGATGTGCGCGAGTTTCTCCAGCACGGGGGCGGCGGCGCGCAGTTTCGCCCACTCGTCCTCGTCGAGGTCCTCCACCAGCGTCGCGAGGAACGCGTTCCGCTTGCGGCGGCTCTCCTCGAGCATCGTCTCGGCCTGCTCGGTCTGGGTGACGACCTTCTGGCGCCGGTCGTCGGGATGCGGCTCCAGTCGCACGAGTCCCTTGGCCTCCAGCAGCGCCACGATGCGGGTCATCGACGGCGGCTGGACGTGCTCCTTGCGGGCGAGCTCGCCCGGGGTGGCGCGGCCGCAGCGGGCCAGCGTGCCGAGCACCGACATCTCGGTGGGGCTGAGGGACTCGTCGACGCGCTGGTGCTTGAGCCGACGGGACAGCCGCATCACGGCGGAGCGGAGGGCGTTCACGGCGGCTGCGTCGTCGCCATGGCTGAAGTCCGGCATGTTCGTTAGAGTAACTCATTACTCTCTCTAAAGACCACCGGGATGCCGCCCCTCGCCCAGTGAGACCTGCCACTCCTGGCTCCGGGAACACGCCGCGGAACGCGGATGAGCGTCCGGACCATGTCGTCCGGACGCTCATGCGCGATGACGTCGACCAGCGGTTCGGCACCACCGTCGGGGAGACGGAGAGGTTCTACGGGGTCACCTGAGGACCCGCGTCCTCACCTCAGGTGAGGCCCAGGGCCGGCATCAGGTAGTAGAAGGCGAAGACGGCCGCGACCGCGTACATCGCGGGCGGGACCTCCCGGCCGCGGCCGGCCGCCAGGCGCAGCACCGCGAAGGTGATGAAGCCCATGCCGATGCCGTTGGTGATCGAGTAGGTGAAGGGCATCATCAGCATGGTCACGAAGGCCGGGATGGCGATCGTGTGATCGGCCCAGTCGATCTCCTTGATCGAGCCCGCCAGGATGAGGAAGCCGACCGCCACCAGGGCCGGGGTGGCGGCCTGGGACGGGACCATGGTGGCGACGGGCGTGAGGAACAGCGCCACGGCGAACAGGCCGCCGGTGACCACGTTGGCGAAGCCGGTCCGCGCGCCCTCGCCGACACCGGCCGTGGACTCCACGAACGCGGTGGTGGCCGAGGAGGAGCTGGCGCCGCCCGCGGCGACCGCGACACCGTCGATGAACAGCACCTTGTTGATGCCGGGCATCTGGCCCTCGCCGTCGGTCAGCTTGGCCTCGTCCGAGACGCCCATGATCGTGCCCATCGCGTCGAAGAAGCACGACAGCAGCACGGTGAAGACGAACAGGACGCCGGTCAGCACCCCGACCTTCCCGAAGCCGCCGAACAGGCTGACCTCGCCGATCAGGCCGAAGTCGGGGGTGGCGACCGGGTTGCCGGGCCAGGTCGGCGTGGTCAGGCCCCAGGACTCGATGTCCGCGACGGCGTTGATGACCAGCGCGACGGCCGTCATGGCGACGATCGAGATGAGGATCGCGCCGGGCACCCTGCGCACGATCAGCGCCAGCGTGAGCAGGATGCCGAGGACGAAGACGAGGACGGGCCAGCCGTTGAGGTGCCCGGTGGCGCCGAGCTGGAGCGGGACGGTGGTCTGGGCGGCGTCCGGGATGCGGGCGACGAAGCCGGAGTCGACCAGGCCGATCAGCATGATGAACAGGCCGATACCGATGGCGATGGCCTTGCGCAGCCCATACGGGACGGCGTTCATCACGCGCTCGCGCAGGCCGGTGGCGACCAGCAGCATGACGATGAAACCGGCCAGCACCACCATGCCCATGGCGTCCGGCCAGGACATGCGCGGGGCGAGCTGGAGCGCGACGACGGAGTTGACGCCGAGGCCGGCGGCGAGCGCGATCGGGACGTTGCCGATGACGCCCATGAGGAGCGTGGTGAACGCCGCGGTCAGGGCCGTCGCGGTGACCAGCTGGCCGTTGTCCAGCTGGTGGCCGTACATGTCCTTCGCGCTGCCCAGGATGATCGGGTTCAGCACGATGATGTAGGCCATCGCGAAGAAGGTGGCGAAGCCGCCGCGGACCTCGCGGGACAGCGTGCTGCCGCGCTCGCTGATCCGGAAGTAGCGGTCGAGGGCGCCGGAGCCGGACCCCGGCTGCTCGGGGGTGGGCACCTTGGCGGGGGCCGACGTGGACATGGAGGGGACCTCATCACCGGTGGGCTTCCCCGAAGCCCTTTGGTGTTTTCTACGAATGAAAGCGGTCAGAGGCAAACGGATTCAGTATGAACATATAACGACGTCGATGCTATCTCCGCGCGTAGACGAGTGTGGCCGGGGAAGCGCCCACTGCGGCGCACCTCACGCGCCGCGCCCGCCGGCGGCCCTCGTAAGCTGTCCGCATGGCGAAGTGGACCCCCAAGCACGAGGCGCCGGAGCCCCTGGAGGGCCCCGTGGTCGCCACCATCACCGGCGGCACGATCGTCTGGTTCGTCCTCTTCCTGGTCCAGCTCCCCTTCTACGGCTGGTTCGACGACCACGGCCACACCTGGTGGCTGTGGACCTGCCTGGCCGGCGGCGGGCTCGGCTTCATCGGCATCTGGTACGTCCGCAGGCGCGACGCCGCGATCAAGCGGGCGCAGGCGGAGCGGGCCGCCTGAGGCGTCGCGCCCGTCACGCCCGCCCCCTCACCGCTCCCCACCGCTGCGACCCCCGTTCCCGCCGGCGCCGTACGACCACGGCACTACGGCCTTCCACGGCCGTCCTCCCCTGGTCGGATCTTCCGCCGTTCGGGTGGGTGCGGCCCCGGATCCGCACGTACCGTCGAATGCATGACGCATCTCGACGCGGACGCCCGGACCGCCGCCGTGCCCTCCGCCGCGGTCGCGGCGACCGGGCTGACCTCGGCGGACGTGGCCGACCGGGTGGCGCGCGGCCAGGTCAACGACGTGCCGGTGCGCAGCAGTCGCTCCCTGACCGAGATAGTCCGCGCGAACGTCTTCACCCGGTTCAACGCGATCATCGGCGTGCTCTGGGTGATCATGCTGATCGTCGCGCCGATCCAGGACAGCCTCTTCGGCTTCGTGATCCTCGCCAACACCGGCATCGGCATCGTCCAGGAGTGGCGGGCGAAGAAGACCCTGGACTCCCTCGCGGTGATCGGCGAGGCGCGGCCCACGGTGCGCCGGGACGGGAGGTCCGCCGCGATCGGCACGTCCGAGATCGTGCT
The DNA here is from genome assembly GCF_014649835.1 of Streptomyces pilosus. Lineage (GTDB taxonomy): Bacteria > Actinomycetota > Actinomycetes > Streptomycetales > Streptomycetaceae > Streptomyces > Streptomyces pilosus. The sequence goes on from NZ_BMTU01000005.1 coordinate 573,095, forward strand.
GGACGACCTGATCGAGGTCGGCCCGGGTGACAAGGCCGTCGTCGACGGGGTGTGCGTCGAGGCGGACGGCCTGGAGATCGACGAGTCGCTGCTCACCGGCGAGGCCGACCCGGTGGTGAAGCAGCCCGGTGACCAGGTCCTGTCCGGCAGTTTCGTCGTCGCGGGCGGCGGCTCGTTCCAGGCGACCCGGGTGGGGCGCGAGGCCTACGCGGCGCAGCTCGCCGAGGAGGCGTCCCGTTTCACCCTCGTCCACTCCGAGCTGCGCTCCGGCATCTCCACGATCCTCAAGTACGTGACGTGGATGATGGTCCCGACCGCGATCGGTCTGATCATCAGCCAGCTGGTGGTCAAGGACAACGAGCTGAAGAACTCGATCGCGCGCACGGTGGGCGGGATCGTGCCGATGGTCCCCGAGGGGCTGGTGCTGCTCACCTCCGTCGCCTTCGCGATCGGCGTGATCCGGCTGGGCCGCAAACAGTGCCTGGTGCAGGAGCTGCCCGCGATCGAGGGACTGGCCCGGGTCGACACGGTCTGCCTGGACAAGACCGGCACGCTCACCGAGGGCGGGATGGACGTCACCGAGCTGCGGGTGCTGGGCGACGGCGACGAGACGTACCTGCGCAGGGTGCTGGGCGAGCTGGGCTCGGCGGACCCGCGCCCGAACGCCTCCCTCCAGGCGCTCATCGACGCCTTCCCGGACACCACCGAGTGGCGCCTCACCGACACGCTGCCCTTCTCCTCCGCCCGCAAGTACAGCGGTGCGACCTTCGAGGAGGAGCCGGGCGGGCCGGCCGTCACCTGGCTGCTGGGCGCCCCGGACGTGCTGCTGGCGGCCGGGGACCCCGCGCTCTCGGAGACCGCGCACCTGAACGAGCAGGGGCTGCGGGTGCTGCTGCTCGGCCGGGCCCCCGACGGGGTGGACGTCGACGACCCCGCCGCCGCCGAGGGGGTGCGGCCGGTCGCGCTGGTGGTGCTGGAGCAGCGGCTGCGGCCCGACGCCGCCGACACCCTGCGCTACTTCGCCGAGCAGGACGTCCGCGCCAAGGTGATCTCCGGCGACAACGCGGTGTCGGTCGGCGCGGTCGCCGCCAAGCTGGGCCTGTCCGGTACGGCGGTGGACGCGCGCCGGCTGCCCGAGGACCGGGAGGCCATGGCGAGGGAACTCGACGAGGGCACGGTGTTCGGGCGGGTCACCCCGCAGCAGAAGCGGACCATGGTGGGCGCGCTCCAGTCGAGCGGCCGCACCGTCGCGATGACCGGCGACGGCGTCAACGACGTGCTGGCGCTGAAGGACGCGGACATCGGCGTGGCGATGGGCTCCGGTTCGGAGGCCACGCGCGCGGTCGCGCAGATCGTGCTGCTGAACAACAGCTTCGCCACGCTGCCGTCGGTGGTGGCGGAGGGGCGCCGGGTGATCGGCAACATCACCCGGGTGGCGACGCTGTTCCTGGTGAAGACGGTGTACTCGGTGCTGCTGGCGGTGCTGGTGGTGCTCTGGCAGGTGGAGTACCCGTTCCTGCCGCGCCACCTGACGCTGCTGTCCACGCTCACCATCGGCGTCCCGGCGTTCTTCCTGGCGCTCGCCCCCAACAAGGAGCGCGCCCGGCCGAACTTCGTCGAGCGGGTCATGCGGTACGCGATCCCGGGCGGGGTGCTGGCCGCGGCGGCCACCTTCACGACGTACCTGATCGCGCGGGAGCACTACAGCGGCGAGGGAGCGCTGGAGGCGGAGACGAGCGCGGCGACGCTGACGCTGTTCCTGATCTCGGTGTGGGTGCTGGCGATCATCGCCCGGCCGTACACCTGGTGGCGGATCGCGCTGGTGGCGTCGATGGCCGGGGCGTTCCTGCTGGTGCTGGTGGTGCCGTGGCTCCAGCACTTCTTCGCCCTCAAGCTGGTCGGTATGACCATGCCGTGGACGGCGGCCGGTATCGCGGTCGTCGCGGCGGGGGTGCTGGAGCTGCTGTGGCGGTGGGTGGACCGGCGGATCCCCGCGTGACCGGCGGCCCGCGCCCGTCGCGGCGCGCGGGCACGGACCGCCGCACGTGCTACTTCACGTCGACGAAGTCGGCGGTGGCGCTGACGGCCGCGGTGGTCGAGGTGCCCGCGAAGGAGTAGCGGTAGTAGCCGTCGGCGGAGGCCTTGACGGTGGTCCTCAGCTCGCCCTTGGAGTTGGTCCTGACGGTCTTGAGCGTGCTGTAGGCGGCGGCGCCCTTCTTGCGGAACTGGAGCTTCACCGGCTGGCCCGCGTAGCCGCCGTACTTCAGGTTCTCCCAGTTGGCCCGGGTCAGCTTGCCGGCGACGGTGAGGGTCTTCCCCTTCTTCACCGGCTCGGGCGAGGCGTTGACGGTGAGCTGCGCGGCACGCTGGAACGCGAAGGAACCGGCCTTCTGCTTCCACACGAAGTCGTCGTCCCTGGCGTCGATCCACGCGTCGACGTACCACGTGCCGGCGTTGCTGTTGGAGAGGTAGTCGGTCCTCGGGTCCACCAGCACGGAGGCGGTGCAGGTCGAGGTGGTGCCGGACGCCTTGCAGGTCGGCCGGGAGGTCGTGAGGTACCCGTTGCCGGGGCCGTACAGGGTGAAGCTGTCGGCACCCGCGATGCCCGAGTCGTCCTTGGCCGTCACGCTGACCTTGATGGTCTTCGTCCCGGAGGTGCCCACGGACACCTTGTTGTCCCCGTCGACGACGACCTTGGTGATCCTGGTGTCTCCCCACCCGCCGTCGGCCTGCGCGGCCGGCACGGCGAGGGCGGACAGGGCGAGGGCGCCGGAGACGGCGACCACGGTGGCACGCATGCGCATGTGTTCCCCAAGTACGGAAGGGGGCCCCGGCTCTGGTCGTTTCCTACGGCTCGTCGTCGGCGCGGGGCCCCGGGTGATCGTGAGTCTGCTGACTCGTCCGGTCAGATACACCGCTCGTGTGAATGGTTGTAGGGGAATGTGAACTTTCCATGAAGCCGGCGGCCGGCGCGTTCCGCACCGCACCCCCGACGTGCGCGACCATGGAGTCTGCCGACCCACGTGATCGGAGACGAAAGACCTGATGAAACTGCGCGGGAAGAAGACCGACAACGCCCAGTCCCAGTCGCGGAGAAGCGAACTGGCGGCCCAACTGTCCGCGCCGGTGCGGGCCTTCATGTCGACCGAGGCGGGCAGCGCCGGCCTGCTCCTGGTCGCCGTGACAGTCGCCCTGATATGGGCGAATTCGCCCTGGTCGGACGCGTACACATCCCTGTGGCACACCGAGGCGTCCGTCACACTCGGTGACGCCCGCCTGTCGATGGACCTGAGTCACTGGGTCAACGACGGACTGATGGCCCTGTTCTTCTTCGTCATCGGTCTGGAGGTGCGCCACGAGGTGTCCGTCGGCTCGCTGAACGACCGCCGGCGGATCGTGATCCCGGGCCTCGCCGGCATCGGCGGCATGCTGGTGCCCGTCCTGCTGTACCTGGCGATCGCGCCCGGGGGCGACGCGGCCAGGGCCTGGGGTGTGGTCATCGGCACCGACACGGCGTTCATGCTGGGCGCGCTGGCCGTGGTGGGGCCGCGGTTCGTCACCCAGCTGCGGGTCTTCCTGCTCGCCATCACCGTCATCGACGACATCGTGGCCGTCACCGTGATCGGCGTGGTCTACTCCGGCAGCATCAACGTGCCGGAGCTGATCGCCGCGCTGCTCCTCGGTGTGGTCCTCTCCGCGCTGACCCGCTTCGACGTCTGGCGGGCCGCCCCGTACGTGCTGATCGTGCTGGTGATGTGGCTGGCCACGCTCAACGCCGGACTGCACGCCTCCATCGCCGGCATGCTCGGCGGTCTCCTCATCCCCGCCCGCAAGCCCTCCCGGGAGGGGGTCGAGCAGGCCGCGCGGCTCTTCCGCGCCTTCCGCCAGTCGCCCCGCGCCGACGTCGGCAAGACGGCACGCAAGGGACTCCAGAAGGCCGTCTCCGTCAACGAACGGCTCCAGACGGTCCTCCACCCCTGGTCCAGCTATGTGATCGTCCCGGTGTTCGCCCTGGCCAACGCCGGTGTCGACCTGCGCGACGGCGTGCTGACCAACGCGCTCGGCTCCTCGCTCACCTGGGCCGTGGTCGTGGGTCTCGTCGCCGGCAAGACCATCGGCATCTGGGGCGGCGCCGCCTTCGGCACCCGGTTCGGCCTCGGCAGACTGCCGACGGGGGTGGCCCCGGGCCACGTCCTGGGCGGCGGCGCCCTCTCCGGGCTCGGCTTCACCGTCTCGCTGCTGATCGTCCAGCTCGCCTTCGACGACCCGGGCGTCCGCGCCGAGGCGACCGTCGGTGTGCTGCTCGCGGCCGTGTTCGCCACGGTGCTGGGCTGGATCGTGTTCCACCTGGCCGCCGTGCTGAAGGGCCAGACGGACGCGGACCTGCCCCGCTACCTGGACCGCCCGGTCGACCCGGAGAAGGACCACATCCTCGGGCCCCCGGAGGCGCCCCTGACGCTGGTGGAGTACGGGGACTTCGAGTGCCCCTTCTGCGCCCGCGCCACCGGTGTCACCAAGGAACTGCGGGAACGCTTCGGCGACCGGTTCCGCTACGTGTTCCGGCACCTGCCGCTGCCCGACGTCCACCCGCACTCCGAGCTCGCCGCGCGGGCGGCCGTCGCGGCCGACGCGCAGGGCCGTTTCTGGCGGATGCACGACCTGCTCTACCAGCACCAGGACGAGCTGGAGTACGAGGACACCGCGGGGTACGCCGCCGAGCTCGGCCTCGACGTGGAGAAGTTCCTCCGTGACCTCGACGCCGAGGAGACGGCCGAGCGGGTCCGCGCGGACGCGGCCAGCGCGGAGGCGAGCGGAGTGCGGGGCGCGCCGACGTTCTTCATCGGCAACCGCCGCCACACCGGCCCGTACGACGCGGAGACGCTGGCCCGCGAACTGGAGGCCTCCGTGGACGCCCCCTCCGGCGCGACCCGCGCCCCCTCGGACTGACAGGCACCCGGTGCCTGCCCGGACCCGCCGGTCGTGGGCACCGAACGCCGCCCCCGCCCACCGCGGGCAGGCGTGCCGCCGACACGGCACGGGCGGGCACGGCACGACCACACCCCGCCCACCGCGGGCAGGCGTGCCGCTGGGCGATGGGGGTCCCCCCGCTCGAGCGGAGCCGGGAGTGGGGGAGGGTGGGCGTGACGGCCCCCCTCGGGCGCCGGGCTGCGCAGTACCCCCGTCCGGCCACCCACCCCGGGGAGGCACCGGACACCCGGGGCACCCTCCGGGGGCCGGGGCACCCCCCCGGGGGCCGGGGCACCCTCCGGGGGCCAGGGCACCCTCCGGGGGCCGGGGCCCGTACCCCGCGGCCGGGGTTCAGTCGAACCAGCGGTCGCGGGCCAGTTCCTCCGTGCGGGACGGGTCCTCCAGCAGCGCCGCCACCTCGAAGCGCCGCGGCCACTGCCCCGCCGCCCAGGCGAGACCCGCGGCCACCCCCTCCAGCGTGGCCGCGTGCGGCACCCCGTCGTCGGCCAGCCGCCAGTCGATCTCCACACCGTCGACGACCAGCTCCTCGTGCTCCACGTACGACGCCGGCGTCCCCGGCCCGAGCAGCACCCGCACCGGTTCCGGCACGTCGTACTCGGTGCCCTCGGAGCCGATCCGCCCGCTGACGGACTCGCTCAGCCGCCGCACCTGGAACAGCTCCGCCAGCTCGGCGGCCCGCGCCGGCCGGACCGGCAGCAGCGGGACCCCCGCCGTGAACGGCAGCAGGTCGGGCGAGTCGACGACCACCGCGTCCGCCGCGTCCACCACCTCGACCCGCCCGTCGACCACCGCCCGCAGCTCGTCCGGCAGCGTCACCTGCTCGGGGTCCAGCTCGGCCAGCGCCCCGTACAGGGCGTGCAGCTGGGCGGCGGTGACCGGCCGGGCGGGGTCGGCGAGCCGGTCGAGCAGCTCGGCCGCGCCGCCGGGCTCGTCGAGCAGGGCGGCCACGGACGTCCGTACGCCCAGGGCGCGCAGCACCTGCTCGTCCTCGAAGCCGGCCGCGTCGGCCTCCTCGTACAGGCCCCGCAACAGCGGATCGCCGCCGGCGGCCCGCAGTCCGGCCGGGCGGCGCCCGCCGATCACCGGGTGCCCGCGCAGCCACCACGCGGTGTAGGGGCGCACCACCTCGTGGGTGCCGTCGTGCAGCAGGATCCGCACCGGCTGGACGAGCGCGTCGCGCAGCGGGGGCCGGGACAGCAGGGCCAGGGCCTGCGGCCAGCGGTCGTCGTCCACCAGGTCGAGGTCGCGCACGGCGACGATCTCGGTGGCGACCGGCGGCACGGGACTGTCCGGGAAGCGGTCCAGGACGTCCTCGCTCCACACGTCCACGGCGTCCAGCAGCCCGGCGTCGTCGGGTTCGGCGAAGTCACTCTCCCGGGGTTCCAGTTCGTCGGGGTCCAGGACGACGTCGTTGGCGCGGACCAGGACGAAGTCCACCAGCACCCCGCACGCGGCGAGCGGCTGTGCGCCCCACCGGGCGGCCAGCTCGGCGTCCACGGCGGCGAGCTCGCCCTCCCGCATGACCTGCGCGAAGGGTCCGCCGGGGAAGACGAGTTCGCAGGCCGGGGAGAGTTCGCCGTCCTCGTCCGGGAGGGCGAGCGCGCCCAGCCAGGGCTCGTCCCCCGGTTCGAGGGCGGCGTCGCGCACCAGCCCCAGCACGGTGTCGGCGAGCTCCTCGGCGTCCAAGGCGTCCTCCTCCCAGTTCGACGCGCCGTCGTCGTCCAGCGAGGCGGCGACGGCGGCCCGCACCTGCGGGGTGGTGAGGACGGCGCGCGGGGTGGCGGGGAGGGCGCCGAGCTTCTCCAGCAGGGGGTGCGCGGCGTCGGGGTGGGCGACCTTGAGGCCGAGCCGGACGAGGAGTCCGGCGTCCAGGGAGGCCGAGTCGGGGGTGGGCAGCAGCACCTGCCGGGGCCCGATCGTCGTCCGTCCTGCGCCGGTACCGGAAGCCCGGGAGGTGTCCCCGGCCAGCGGCACCGGCAGCCCGGACAGCCGGTCGGGGTCGATGCCGGCGAGGCTGTCGTAGAGCCGCCGCCACCAGTCGGGGGACTTCTCCAGGCCGGCCAGCCGGTCGATCGCGTCGGTGAGCGGCACCCGGGCGACACCGAGGGTGCGCAGCTCGGCCCGGCGTTCGAGACCGGCGGGCAGGAGCGTGGGGAGCACCTCCGCCAGGACGCGCACCGTGTCGGCGCCCGCGCCCTCCACGACCTCGGCGTCCCGGGGCCGCAGCGACTCGGGCAGGCCGGATTCGTCCTCCTCCTGCCCGCCGGGCGGGAGGGCCGGCGGCAGGAAGGAGGTCCGCGGCAGCTGGTCCAGGATCGCCCGGCGCAGGGCACCGTCCAGCTCTCCCTTGCCGAGCGGGCCGGGCACCAGGCCGATGATCCCGTCGGTCACCGGCCGCCAGCCGGCGAGCAGCTCGGCGTAGGCGTCGGCCGCTCGCTGCACGAGGAAGTCGGTGAGCGGGCCGGGGGCGGCGTGCCGGCGGGTGGAGTCCAGCGGCAGGGAGACGATGAGCAGCGCGGGCACGCCGAGGGGTTCGTCGCTCGGGGTGGGCGCGTGCACGACGGGACGGGTGCGGGGCCGGGCGGGGCTCCCGTCGGCGTCCACCGGCACGGCCCAGGTGACCGACCAGTGCGGGCGCAGCCGCTCCTCGACGGGCCGGCCGGCGAGCAGGTCGGGGGTGAGCGGTCCGTGCGCGGCGGTGGTGCGCCAGCGGGTCACGCCGTCGCGCGTGTCCTCGACGACGGTGAGGCCGTCCTCGTCGCGCCGCCGCACGGTGCGCGGTGCGGCGTCCCCGATCTCGACGACGACGTCCTCCAGGCCGGGCAGCGCCAGCAGCAGGGCGTCGTCGACGGCGTCCAGCAGCCGTTCGGCGAGGTCGGCGGCGGCCGTGTCCCGCAGCGGGAGGATGACGGCCGTGTCGTACGGGGCGGGCGCGGTGCCCTCGGCGGCGAAGGGGAGCCGCAGCAGCGGTACGTGCCCGTCCCGCCGGCGGATCTCGTCGCCCAGGCCGGCGCTCTGCCCGGCGGCCTCGTTCGCCAGGTCCCGCGCCTCGGCCAGCGACCACCTGACCCCGCCGTGCCGCCCGACGACGGCGGGCTCGTCGGTCACCGCGAGCACGGCGGCGAACCCGACGCCGAAGCGGCCCACGGCCCGGTCCGGCGCGTCCCGCTTGGCGGAGGCCCGCAGCGTGGACAGCGACTCGACGCCGGCCGCGTCCAGCGGCGCCCCGGTGTTGGCGGCGACGAGGACCCCGTCCCGCAGGGTGAGCCGGAGCCGTCCCGGCACGCCGGCCCGGGCGGCGGCGTCCGCGGCGTTCTGCGCGAGCTCGACGACGAGGCGGTCCCGGTACCCGCCGAGGACCAGGTCCTCCTCGGCGTTGGCGTCCTCACGGAAGCGGGCGGGACTGGTGGCCCAGGCGTCCAGGACACCGCGCCGCAGCCGCGCCGTCCCGAACGGATCGGCACCCTCGGCGGCGGGCCGCACGTACTTGCTCACGTTGACTCTCCTCATCGGCCGCCCTGATCGGCGTGAGCACGAAGGTACCGCCCCGCCTGGCGAGGCGGTGTCGGCGTCCGCCGCCCCCCTGTGGATGATCGGTGCCGTGCTGCTCGAATCGCTGTCCGTCGCCGCCCTGGCCGTGGTGCTGGTGTGTGCCGTGGCCCGTCCCTTCCGCTGGCCGGAGGCGGCGTTCGCGGTGCCCGCGGCCGGCGTCGTGGTCGCGACCGGCGCGATCTCGCTGGAGGCGGTGCGCGAGGAGGCCGCCCGGCTCGGCCCGGTGATCGGGTTCCTGGCCGCCGTGCTGGTCCTCGCCAGGCTCTGCGACGACGAGGGGCTGTTCCACGCCTGCGGGACCTGGATGGCGCGCTGGGCCCGCCGCCGGCCGCGCAGGCTGCTCGGCGCGGTCTTCACCCTCGCCTCGCTGATCACCGCGGCGCTCAGTCTGGACGCCACCGTGGTGCTGCTGACGCCGGTGGTGTTCGCCACCGCCACCCGGATGGGAGCCCGCCCGGCCCCGCACGTCTACGCCGGCGCGCACCTGTCGAACACGGCGTCCCTGCTGCTGCCGGTGTCGAACCTGACGAACCTGCTCGCGTTCGCCGCGACGGGGCTCACCTTCACCCGGTTCGCCCTGCTGATGACCCTGCCGTGGCTGGTGGCGATCGCCGTGGAGTACGCCGTCTTCCGCCGCTTCTTCGCCGCCGACCTCGACGCGCCGCCCGCCGCCGCCGAGGCGCGGGAGGAGCCCGTGGAGATGCCCTGGTTCGCGCTGCTGACCGTGGCCGCGACGCTCGCCGGGTTCGCCGTGGCGTCCGCGGCGGGCATCGACCCGGCCTGGGCGGCGGCGGCCGGCGCGACCGTGCTGGCCGTGCGCGCCCTGGCCCGCCGGCACACCACCCCGGTCGCGATCGTCCGCTCCGCCGACCTGCCGTTCCTCGCGTTCGTCCTCGCCCTCGGCGTGGTCGTCCGGGCGGTCCTGGACCACGGCCTGGACGACGCGCTCGGCGCGGTGCTCCCCGACGGCACGACGCTCCCCGCCCTGCTGGCCGTCGCGGGGATCGCGGCACTGCTCGCCAACCTGGTGAACAACCTGCCGGCGGTCCTCGCCCTCGTCCCTCTGGCCGCCCCGTCCGGACCGGGCGCGGTCCTCGCGGTCCTGCTGGGCGTCAACATCGGCCCCAATCTCACCTATGTGGGCTCGCTGGCCACCCTCCTGTGGCGGCGCATCGTCCACCACCACGCCCACGAGGTGAGCCTGAGACGCTTCACGCTGCTGGGCCTGGCCACCGTCCCGCTGACGCTGGCGGCGTCGACGGTGGCGCTGTGGGTGTCGCTGGAGGTGCTGGGCGCCTGACCGGTGGCCGGGAACCGGAGACCCACACCACATCCACCGCGGTCCCGGACCGGGCGCCCGGTGACATGCTGCACAGGCCGCACACCGCCTACTACCCGGAATAGTGGGGAAGCGGCACCCCCTAAATCGGACATTTGGTACGCAAGGCCGATCGATCAGCTTGAAATGGGGGGTTTCGCCCCACGGGGAGCGCTTCGTCAAGAGACGTGGGTCTCACGCCCGGTCTACGGCCTTTCGTCGTAGGTCACACCTTTGCGGCTTTTGGGCGGGGCGGGCTACCAAGGAACAGCCAGCGCGGCACGGACCCGTTCCGCGGATGGTTTCCCCCGCCCCCTCCCCCATGAGGTTTCGATGTTCGAGCGCGTCACGTCCCGTCTCCCCCGTACGTCCCTGACCCGCACCCGTGCGGGCGTCCTGGCCGCCGGCCTGGGCACCACGGTCGTCCTGGGAGCCGGGGTCGCGGTCGCCGCCGCCGAGAACACGGCCGTGTCCGGCAGCGCCACCGCCGTCCAGGCGCAGGCCGCCGCCCAGGCCGAGGCCGCGAAGACGCAGGCCGTCACGGCCAAGCAGGCAGCCAAGGCCGCCGCGAAGAAGCAGGCGTCCTGGGTCTCCCCGGTGAAGAGCTACAAGCTGTCGGCGAGCTACGCGGCGAGCGGTGGCATGTGGGCCTCCAAGCACTCCGGCCAGGACTACGCCGTGCCGACCGGCACCCCGGTCG